>NZ_CP039255.1:0-1672500 GCF_004795795.1 Stenotrophomonas sp. PAMC25021
TTGAGCACGTTGATGTGCAGGTTGCCATCGCCGATATGGCCGAACCAGACCACGTCAAAGTGCGGGTAGGCCTGCCCGATCAGTGCCTGGGTCTCGGCCAGAAACGCCGGCATCGCCGAGATCCGCACCGAGACGTCATTCTTGTAAGGCTTGTAGCGCGCCAGCGATTCGGTGATGCCTTCGCGCAGGCGCCACAGCTGGGCGGCCTGGGCATCGCTGGCGCTGATCACACCGTCGCTGACCCAGCCGTTGCCCATGCAGTCCTCGAAGGCCGCCATCGCCGCGGCTTCCTGTGCCTCGTCGTTGGCCGCGAACTCGGTGACGACGTAGTACGGATGCACCTCGCCGAACGGTGCCTGCGCGCCATGCGCCAGCACGTGCTCCAGCGCCCGGTCGGTGAAGAACTCGAAGGCCTGCAGCTGCAGGCGCGCGCGGAACGCGGCGAACACCTGCATCAGCACCTCGAAGCTGGGTACTGCCAGCAGCATCACGTTGCTGGCCGGCGGCGGATCGGTGAGTTTCACTGTCGCCTCGACGATCACGCCCAGCGTGCCTTCCGAACCGATCAGCAGCTGGCGGAAGTCATAGCCGCTGGAGTTCTTGATCAGGCCCTTGTTGAGTTCCAGCAGCTCGCCGCTGGCGGTAACCACCTTCAGCCCGGCGATCCACTCGCGGGTGTTGCCGTAGCGGATCACGCGGATGCCGCCGGCATTGGTGGCGATGTTGCCGCCGATCGTGCACGACCCGCGCGCGGCGAAGTCCACCGGGTAGATCAGGCCGTGGTCCAGCGCGGCGTTGTGCACGGCCTCCAGCGGCATGCCGGCCTGCACCACCAGGGTGCGATCGACCGCGTAGTAGGCCAGCGCCTTGTTCATCCGCTCCAGGCTCAGCACCAGCTCGCCATTGGCCGCCACCGCGCCACCGGAAAGGCCGGTACGGCCGCCGGACGGCACCACGGGCACGCCCTCGCCCGCACTCCAGCGCATCACCGCCTGTACCTCTTGCACCGTGGCCGGCAGTGCGATCGCCAGCGGCGCCGGCGTCCAGCGCCGGGTCCAGTCACGCCCGTAATGCTCCAGGTCGGCCGGGTCGGTCTTCAGCTTCAGGCCGGGACAGGCCTGCTGCAGCGAGGCAATGCGGGAATCGGTCATGACGGTCCAGCGCGGTGCGTGAAGAACGGGCAAGCGTGCCAGCGGCGCGCGCCAGCGTCCAGCCCGCAGCCGTACAGATAGCTACGGATGCAACCAATTGCGCACTGCACCATGGGCGTTGCGATCTGGCATAGTGGTCAGCCCCTGTCCCACTGGCCGTGTTGCCCCATGTCGCCGAAGAAGACCTCGTTCCCCAAGCAGGATATCCGCGTGCTGTTGCTGGAGGGGGTCAGCCAGACCGCCGTGGAGGTGTTCAGCGCCGCCGGCTACAGCCAGATCGAGGCGCACACCAAGGCACTGCCCGAGGACGAACTGAAGGCGCGCATCGCCGAGGCGCACATCGTCGGCATCCGTTCGCGCACCCAGCTCAGCGCCGAGGTGCTGGCCGAGGCCAAGCGCCTGATCGCGGTGGGCTGCTTCTGCATCGGCACCAACCAGGTCGACCTGGACGCGGCCGAGCTGGCCGGCATCCCGGTGTTCAACGCGCCCTACTCCAATACCCGCAGCGTGGCCGAGCTGGTGATCGCCGAGGCGATCATGCTGACCCGTGGCATTCCGCAGAAGAACGCCGAATGCCATCGCGGCGGCTGGTCGAAGTCGGCCAGCGGCAGCCATGAGGTGCGTGGCAAGACCCTGGGCATCATCGGCTATGGCCACATCGGCACCCAGGTCGGCGTGCTGGCCGAATCGCTGGGCATGCAGGTGATCTTCCACGACGTGGAAACCAAGCTGGCGCTGGGCAATGCCCGTGCCGCGGCGAGCCTGGACGATCTGCTGGCCCGCGCCGACATCGTCACCCTGCACGTGCCGGAGACCCCGGCCACGCAGTGGATGATCGGCAGCACCGAGCTGGCGAAGATGCGCAAGGGCGCGCACCTGATCAATGCCGCGCGCGGCACCGTGGTCGACATCGATGCACTGGACGCGGCCCTGGCCAGCGGCCACGTCGGTGGTGCCGCGCTGGACGTGTTCCCGGTCGAACCGAAGGGCAATGGCGATATCTTCGAATCGCCGCTGACCCGCCACGACAACGTGATCCTGACCCCGCACGTGGGCGGCAGCACGCTGGAAGCGCAGGACAACATCGGCGTGGAGGTGGCGGCCAAGCTGGTGCGCTACAGCGACAACGGCAGCACCCTGTCGGCGGTCAATTTCCCGGAAGTGACCCTGCCCGAACACGAAGACAGCCTGCGCCTGCTGCACATCCACCAGAACGTGCCGGGCGTGCTGTCCAGGGTCAACGAGATCTTCTCGCGCCACAACGTCAACATCGACGGCCAGTTCCTGCGCACCGACCCGAAGGTGGGCTACGTGGTGATTGACATCACCGCCAGCGAGGCGCAGGCCGCCGCCGTCCGCGACGAACTGGCCGCGATTCCAGGCACGCTGCGGACGCGCATCCTGTATTGAGCAAGGCGTCGCCGGGCATGCCCCGGCGGATTGCTTCCGGCGTCGCACCATCCACGCATGGCGTGGATCTACTGGCGTTTCGCGCTATCCCGCAGTAGATCCACGCCATGCGTGGATGGAACACCTCAGAACCTTACGGCGTGGAGGTTCTTGTAAAAGTCCCAATGGATCAGAACCCTGTCTTCCATCGACAGGAACAGCGTATCGACGAAATCCAGCTCCTCGGCATGAACCAGCCAGTCCTGCAGGCGGCTGCCCAGCGAAGGTACCGCCCCATCCACCTGGACAACCGTCAACGCAGCCTCGCTTGGCAAGCCAACAGCATCTGCAATGGCGCTCAACTCCTGCGCCAGCCGCTCCCGCCCCACCCCGGGGACCTCCAGGCGCGATGGCACGCGCTCCCAGTCGATGGATGTGATGACTGGCAATGCAGCCTTGATCATCGCAAGGGCAGCATCGTGCTTCGCCTCGCCACAGGCATGAGCCGCAACAAACGCGGCACAGCCGTCCGAGAGCATCAGCGTGCCAGCCAGCGGCGCGCCATGCGCTGCATGGATTCATCCGACGCCGGGTCGGCCGCGACCTCGGTTACCGGCCGCCAGGCCAGGTCCAGCGATTCCTCGCTGAGCACGAATGCCTCGCCACCGAGCGCCCGGATCACGAAACGCACGTCGTAGTGCCAGTGCCCCGGCACATCCTTGCGCTCGGGAATCCAGTGCTTGTCCAGATCGAAGATGGCGGGGTCTTCCAGTACCACGCCGCTCAGACCGGACTCCTCCTCGGCTTCCTTCAGCGCCACCCGGGCCAAGTCGCGGTCACCGTCGGCGTGGCCGCCCAGCTGCAGCCAGCGCTGCAGCTTGCGATGGTGGGTGAGCAGCAGGCGCTGGCCATCGGCGCTGACCAGCCAGCAGCTGGCGGTGAAGTGGCCGGCCAGGCGCTCGCGGCGGAACGGATCTTCCGGATCATCCAGCAATGTGCCGAATTCGGCAGCCAGGGCGTCGTGGGCGGGTTCGCGGCGCGCGTAGTCCCGGAGCAGGCCGCGCAGGCGATCGTCAAGCGCGGCAAGGGTTTCGGCGGTCTGGCTCATGAATGGGGGCGGTTCGGAAAAATACTGCTCATTATCGCCGTTCATTGTTGCGATTGCGCTTGTGCGTTGGCTTCAGCTTTGGCTAAGGTACAGCGGGCCGTTCGCACGGCCTTCACCATCAAGGCAGCCGGCAACGTATCGGCCGCCCACCCCATCCGATCACTAGGAAGTACTGCATGCTGAAAGCTCTGTTGAGGGTCAAGCCGGTCGAGCCGGCCGGGCACGTCGATGCCGGCGAACCCATCGAAGGCAGCCTGGACGGCGAAGCCACGTTGAAACGGACCCTCACGGCTAAACACCTCATCCTGCTGGGCGTGGGTGCGGTGATCGGCGCAGGCATCTTCGTGCTGACCGGCCAGGCCGCAGCCAACCACGCGGGCCCGGCGGTGATGCTGTCGTTCGTGCTGGCCGGTTTCGCCTGTGCGCTGGCAGGCCTGTGCTATGCCGAGTTCGCGGCGATGATGCCGGTCTCCGGCAGTGCCTACTCCTATTCCTACGCCACCCTCGGCGAAGGCATGGCCTGGTTCATCGGCTGGTGCCTGGTGCTGGAGTACCTGTTCGCCTCGGCCTCGGTCGCGGTGGGCTGGTCGGCCTACCTGATCAGCTTCATCACCACCACGCTGCACATGCCCTTCCCGGACATGCTCAGCGCCGCGCCCATCGCCTGGACCGGCAGCGAGTTCGTCTCCTCCGGCAAGCTGTTCAACCTGCCGGCGGTGCTGATCGTGGCGGCGGTATCCGGCCTGCTGTACGTGGGCGTGACCCAGTCGGCGTTCGTCAACGCGATCATCGTGGCGATCAAGGTCACCGTCATCTGCTTGTTCATCGGCATCGGCGCGGCCCACATCGACCCGGCCAACTGGCACCCGTTCATTCCGGAAAACACCGGCGTGCCGGGTGAGTTCGGCTGGAGCGGTATCTTCCGCGCCGCCACCATCGTGTTCTTCGCGTACATCGGCTTCGATGCGGTCTCCACCGCTGCTGGCGAGACCAAGGACCCGCAACGCAACATGCCGATCGGCCTGCTCGGCTCGCTGGCCGTGTGCACGATCGTCTACATCATCGTCTGTGCGGTGCTGACCGGCATGATGCCGTACCACCTGCTGGGCACCGACAAGCCGGTGGCGACCGCGCTGGAGCCCTACCCGACCCTGTCCTGGCTGAAGACGTTCGTGGAAGTCGGCGCCATCGCCGGCCTGTCCTCGGTGGTGCTGGTGATGATGATGGGCCAGACCCGCATCGCCTACACCATCTCCCGCGACGGCCTGCTGCCGAAGTTCTTCGGCAAGGTCCACGCCCGCTTCCGCACCCCGTACGTCGCCACCATCGTGGTCGGCGTGATCGCCGCCGCGCTGGCCGGCCTGGTGCCGCTGAACGTGCTGGGCGAGCTGGTCTCGATGGGCACCCTGCTGGCCTTCGCCACGGTCTGCATCGGCGTGCTGGTGCTGCGCTATTCCAAGCCGGACCTGCACCGCCCGTTCCGCGTGCCGATGGTCTGGATCATCTGCCCGCTCGGCGCGGCCACCTGCCTGTTTCTGTTCTGGCAGGCGTTCGTGGTGCATTGGCACCTGTTCGTTGGCTGGACGCTGCTCGGCCTGCTGATTTACCTGGGCTACGGCATCCGCAACAGCAAGCTCGCCAAGTCGCCCTGATCCGCCTTCGGGCCGGCCTCGCGCCGGCCCGTCCGTTTTCCCGCGCGCCGCCCATGGCGCGCTTCGACAAGACCACCACACATGTTCAAGCAACTGTGGGCCACCAAGCATCCGCATGCCGCCCATGAAGACGCCAACGGCCTGAGCCTGCGTCGCCACCTTGGCCCCTGGGGGCTGACCGCCCTGGGCATCGGCGCGGTGATCGGCGGCGGCATCTTCGTCATCACCGGCCAGGCCGCCGCCAACCACGCCGGCCCAGCGATCATGCTGTCCTTCGTGCTGGCCGCCATCTGCTGCGCCTTCTGCGCGCTGGCCTATGCCGAATTCGCCTCGATGGTGCCGGTCTCCGGCAGCGCCTACACCTACACCTACGCCACCTTCGGCGAGCTCTCGGCCTGGTTCATCGGCTGGATGCTGGTGCTCGAGTACGGCGTCTCCGCCTCGGCGGTGGCAGTCAGCTGGACCGGTTATTTCCTCAGCCTGCTCAGCCAGTTCGACATCCATCTACCGGCGGCACTGGTCAGCGCGCCACTGGACGCGCAGCTGCGCCCCACCGGCGCGATCGCCAACCTGCCCGCCGCCGCACTGGTGCTGCTGCTGACCTGGCTGTGCTACGTCGGCATCAGCAAGTCCTCGGCGATGAACATGGCGATGGTCGTGCTCAAGACCGGCCTGATCGTGCTGGTCATCGTGGTCGGCTGGAAATACGTGGACACCAGCAACTGGACCCCGTTCATTCCGGCCAATGAAGGCCCGGGCAAGTACGGCATGGAAGGCGTGCTGCGTGGCGCGGCGATGGTGTTCTTCGCCTACATCGGTTTCGAGGCGGTATCGGTGGCGGCGCAGGAATCGAAGAACCCGCAGCGTGACATGCCGATCGGCATGATGCTGTCGCTGGTGATCTGCACCGTGTTGTATATCGCAATGGCCGCAGTGATGACTGGCCTGGTGCCGTTCCAGCTGCTGGGCACCGACGAGCCGGTGGTGACTGCCGTGGCCGCGCACCCACAGCTGGGCTGGCTGCGCTGGGTGGTCGAGGTCGGTGCGCTGGTCGGCCTGTCTTCGGTGGTGCTGGTGATGATCATCGGCCAGCCGCGCATCTTCATGATCATGGGCCGCGACGGCCTGCTGCCACCGGTGTTCACCAGGATCCACCCGAAGTACCGCACCCCGCACATCAACACCGTGATCACCGGCATCGGCATCGCGCTGCTGGCGGCGCTGTTCCCGCTGGACATCCTCGGCGAGCTGACCTCGATGGGCACGCTGATCGCGTTCGCCGCAGTCTGTGCCGGCGTGCTGATCCTGCGCCGCACCCAGCCGGACCTGCCGCGCCCGTTCCGCATGCCGATGGCGTGGCTGATCTGCGGCCTGGGCGTGCTGAGCTGCCTGGCGCTGCTGTCGGCGATGACGATGCACAACTGGATGCTGATGGGGGTGTGGACGGTCGTCGGTTTCGTGATCTATTTCTGCTACGGGTTCCGGCACAGCCGCCTGCGGGGTCAGTAAGGGGTTTTTGTATTGCAGGGCCTGCGGCCCTGCACCCGCCTTTGAAGCCGGAGCGACGGCAAGAGCTGGGCTGAGGGTTTGGCGGGAAGGGGGGAGATTGCGGGGGACGCTGCAAGTACATCCCTGTAAGCTCGGTCGCCGCATCCATGCGGCTCACGCCCCCGCAACCTCCCCCCTCCCCGCCTCCGACAGTCTCCTGGCACGTCCGGTAGATCCACGCCATGCGTGGATGAATTGCGTCTGAGAGATGAATTCTCTCCGGTCGATGAATCCCCTGTAGAGCCGAGCCATGCTCGGCTCCGAGCAAGCCCAGCGCCGCGACCCGCTTTTCGCTTTTTCTTCTTCACTCCGTGGCTGGCCGCACGCCGGAACCTGTCCGAGGCGGGTGGGTGGGCCGTGCAGGGGCGTTGGCGCCATGTATGGCGCCATCGAGCTTACAGGGACGTACTTGCAGCGTCCCCTGCACGGCCCACCCGCCCCGCCCCGCCCATGAACCGCTCTACACGACCCGCCACGAGGGGCTCAGCCGTTGGCCGAATCCAGTAAAATCGCCGGCATGAACGCCCCCACCTTCCCGTACGACACCGCGCGCCTGAGCGAACTGGCCCAGCTGCTGATCGACAACGTCCGCGAACTGGCGCACGCCGGCTGGACCCCGGCCACCAGCAGCAATTTCTCCCACCGCCTGGATGACCGCCACGCCGCGATCACCGTGTCCGGCAAGGACAAGGGCCGGCTGATCGAGGACGACATCATGGTGGTGGACTTCGACGGCCTGGCCGTCGGTCGCCCGCTGCGCCCGTCCGCCGAGACCCTGCTGCACACCCAGCTGTACCGCCGCTTCCCGGAAATCGGCTGTGTGCTGCATACGCATTCGCAGGTGCAGACCATCGCTTCGCGCCTGTACGCGCCGCAGGGTCATATCCGCCTGGAAGGCTACGAGCTGCTGAAGGCCTTCGCCGGCAACAGCACCCATGAAATGGCCATCGACGTGCCGGTGTTCGCCAACACCCAGGACATGAACGTGCTCTCGGCGCAGGTCGACGACCTGCTCGACCGGCAGAACCTGTGGGGTTACCTGATCGACGGCCACGGCCTGTATGCCTGGGGCCGTGACATGGCCGAGGCGCGCCGCCACCTGGAAGCCTTCGAATTCCTGTTCCACTGCGAGCTCGAGCTGCGCAAGCTGCGCGGCTGAGCCTGCGCGCAGGTGCAGATGCCGATCCGGAATCTGCGCCTCGCCCCCACCCTGCTACCCTGTCTTCCCCCCGAGACGTTCAAGCTGCCGCCATGAGCCGACTGCGCATCTACGACGACACCCGCCCCGAATCGCCGCTGCTGGACACCCAGGACGGCGCGGTCATCGCTGCCGAGCTGCAGAAGATCGGCGTCACCTTCGAGCGCTGGCAGGCCACCGCGCCAGTCGCGCCGGGCGCCAGCCAGGAGGAAGTGTTCGCCGCCTACCGTGCGGACATCGACCGCCTGGTCGCCGAGCGCGGCTTCAAGAGCGTGGACGTGGCCTCGATCGCCCCGGACAACCCGAACCGCGCCGAGCTGCGCAAGAAGTTCCTCGACGAGCACTTCCACAAGGAAGACGAGGTGCGCTTCTTCGTCGCAGGCTCGGGCCTGTTCACCCTGCACGTGGGTGACAAGGTCTATGAGATCGAGTGCGTGAAGGACGACCTGATCGCCGTGCCCGATGGCACCACCCACTGGTTCGACATGGGCGATGAACCGAGCTTCGTGGCGATCCGCTTCTTCACCGAGCCGGACGGCTGGGTGGGTCATTTCACCGGCACCGACATCGCGCAGAAGTTCCCCCGTTACGTACCTACCCAGGCGTCCTGATCCATGCAGCCCCGCGTCATCCTGACCGACATCGAAGGCACCACCAGCAGCATCTCGTTCGTCAAGAACGTGCTGTTCCCCTATGCCCGCAAGGCCTTGCCCGCGTTCGTCGCCGAACATGGCCAGCAGCCGGAGGTCCGCCGCTGGCTGGACGCGGTGGCTACCGAGATCGGCGGCGCCTGCCAGGACAGCCTGGTGGCCGAGACGCTGCAGGGCTGGATTGACCAGGACCGCAAGCACACCGCACTGAAGGCGCTGCAGGGCCTGATCTGGGATGAGGGCTACCGTCGCGGCGACTACACCGCGCACTTCTACCCGGAAGTGGCACCGGTGCTGAAGGGCTGGCATGCCTCCGGCCTGCCGCTGTACGTGTACTCCTCCGGCTCGGTGCCGGCACAGAAGCTGTTCTTCGGCTTCAGCGATGCCGGTGACCTCAGCCCGCTGGTGTCGGGCTGGTTCGATACCGAGATGGGTGGCAAGCGTGAGGCCGACAGCTACCGCCGCATCGTGCAGGCCATTGGCGTGCCGGCCGGCGAGATCCTGTTCCTGTCCGATGTGGTCGAAGAACTGGATGCTGCCCGCGAAGCCGGCCTGCAGACCCGGCTGATCGACCGCCTGGATGACTACCCGATGCCGCGTACCGGCCAGTCCGCCAACGGCCACGAGCGGGTCGAGAACTTCCAGCAGATCCAGCTGTAAGCAGGAAAAAGGGGACGGAGGGGATTAAGTCGTTTGTGGCCCATGTGTGCCACAAACGACTTAATCCCCTCCGTCCCCTTTTTTGCTCAACGGTCGTTGAGGGTCTTCACCCTCAGCGCCTCGCGCAGGGTAACCAGATCCACCGGGCCGCGCACCGCGCTATCGCGGGTTTCGCCCGGCAGCAGATCCAGCAGGTTTTCTTCGACCTGCACGTCCAGCGCGCCGAAGTCGATCCACGCCGCGCGCACGTACGCCGCGCTTTCCAGCCGCAGTCGATAGTGGTCGCCTTCGATGGACAAGGTGGCCTTGAGCTTCTGCCGCGGCAATACCTGGTCCTTGGCTTCGACGAATCCGACCACCTGCCGTGCGCTCACCGCCCCGTTCTGCAGCAGCTCAAACACCGCCACCGTGCGCTTCGGATCGGCACCGGCCAGCAACTCGGCATCGCGAAAATCACCGATCGAGGTGACGCCCGACGCCGCCAGCGTCACCGCATCCTCGCGACGGCGCAGCACCTTCCCTTCCACGTCCATCACCCGCAGCCGCCAACGTGCATCCAGCGCCGCACCGTCATTGATCAGGCGTACCCGCGTGCTGCCCTCATCGCGCAGCGCGGCTACCGTGACCGGCGCGAAGAAGCGCCGCGCGGCGAAGTGCAGCGCCTTCCAGCGGCCGAAGTAATCCACGCTGGACCACGAGGCGCCTGGCCAGACATCGTTGAGCTGCCAGTACAGCGAACCCATCGTGTATGGCCGGGAGGCGCGATGATGCAGCGCCGCCAGTGCAATGCCATCGGCCTGCATGACCTGGCTGAGGTAGACGAAGTCCTCGAAGTCCTTCGGCGTGCCATAGCCCTGTTCGATGTAGTGCAGCAGGCGGCTGTTGCCCTCGCCGGCCATGAATTTCTGGTGCGCGCGGATCACCGGGCTGTCGATGCGCTGTTCGGCGCGGGTGGCGATCTGGTCCACCGTCGCCACCGACGGCCACGCCTGCAGCCCGTACTCGGACATGAAGCGCGGCGTCTCACGCAGGTAGGCCTGCACCGGCAGCGCCGGATTGCCCCAGACCTGCCAGTAGTGCTTGTCGCCGCGGGTGGAATCGTTGGCCTTCTCGTCCAGATCGTTGCTGGGCGAACTGGACCAGTACGGTACGCCCAGTCCTTCCTCGCCCACCACCTGGCGCAGGTCGTTGCCGAACAGGTCGACATAGCCCTGCCAGACCTTCGCCGCAAATGCCGGGTCGGCCGCCTTCAGGTCGCGGCCGTGACCCCAGTCCTTCCAGGCGGTTTCTTCCTCGTTGTTGCCACACCGCAGCACGATGCTGGGGTGATGGCGCAGCCTGCGCACGTTGTCGCGCGCCTCGGCCACCACGCTGGCACGGAAGGCCGGATCGTAGCCCGGCTGCATGCCGCCGCCGAACATGAAGTCCTGCCAGACCAGCAGGCCCAGTTCGTCGGCGATGTCGAAGAACGCGTCGTCCTCGTAGTAGCCACCGCCCCAATTGCGCAGCATGTTCATGTTGGCGTCGCGCGCGGCGGTCAGCACCTGGCGCAGACGTGCTGCGTCGACGCGTGCGGGGAAGGCATCGAACGGAATGACGTTGGCGCCCTTGGCGAAGATCGGCACGCCGTTGATGACGAAGGCGAAGCCCTGCCCGCCCTTGCCGTCCTCTTCGCGGCGCAGTTCGACCGTGCGCAGGCCGATGCGCTGCTCGCGCACCAGCGTTGCGTCGGCACCGCCATCCAGGCGCGCCTGCACGGTATAGCGATCCTGCGCACCATGGCCGACCGGCCACCACCGCTTCGGTTCCGCCAGTTCAATCGGTAGTTCAACACTGTTCTGCCCGGGCTTCAGCAGTACGGTGCGCTGCTGCTGGGCCACGCTGCGACCCTGCGGATCGAGGACTTCCACATTGACGACCGCAGAACCGGTGGCGCTGCCCTGCTCCACCTGCAGCAGCACCGCCAGCTTCGCCTGCTCCGCGCTCAATGCATCGGTGCGCACGGCAAGACTGGTCAGGCGGTGCGTATCCCAGGCCTGCAGGTCGACCCCGCGCCAGACCCCGGCGGTGACATAACGCGGGCCCCAGTCCCAACCGAAGTGGTAGGCCGGCTTGCGCGCGAAGTTTCCGACCATCGCGTCCTTCGGCTCATCGCCATACGGCGACGGGTAGTTGCCAGCGATCCTGTGTGGCATCGCCTGTACGCCCGGAAGCAGCGTGCGGATCGGTGAGCGGAACACGATCTGCAGTTCATTGCCCCTGGCGCGCAGATGCCCTTCCACGCGCGCGCGCCAGGTCCGGTGCGCGTTGTCCGCGCGCAGCAGCGGCTTGCCGTTGAGGCTTACTTCGGCATAAGTGTCCAGCCCGTCGAAGCGCAGTTCGGCATGGGGCTTGGCCAGCATCGCCGCGTCCACGTCGAAGCGCGCGCGGTACTCCCAGGCCGCCAGGCCGATCCATTGCAGCTCCGCTTCGGGCGCACCCACGTACGGGTCGCGGATCAGCGCATGCGCCAGCAGGTCGGTGTGCACGCTGCCCGGCACCGTTGCCGCACGCCATTGCTGCAGGCCTGGGTGGGCGGCGCCCTGCGCGTCGCCGGGCAGCATGCGGAACTCCCACTGTGCCTGCAGAGGCGCTGCAATTGCCGGGAAGGCCGACGTTGCGACCAGCAGCAGGAGCAGACGGACAACGAGGGAAAGACGATGCACGCGGAGCTCCTGTTTTTCCGCCGGGCGTGGCCCGGCGCTACTGATTCCGATTCATCATGCGTATGGCGACACGCGCCTCAACGCACCACGTTCAACACTTCGTAGCACGCGCCCATGGTGTGGTAATCCACCTTGCCGGCCGGGCTCTTCTCGTCGCTGTACTTGCGGTTGTCGGCATCGAGGATGCGGAACCAGGCGCCGAACTGATGGTCGACGAAGTGTTCCCACGAATACGCCCAGATGCGTTCGTACCACTGCCAGTAGCGGTCATCGCCGGTGCGCTTGGCCATCAGTGCGGCGGTCGCCAGCGTTTCGGCCTGCACCCAGAAGTACTTGTCGTCGTCGCAGACGAAGCTGTCGCCACCGATCGGCGCGCCATCCATGCCCGGCTGCCGGCGCGATTCCGGTGCGAAGCCGTAGTACAGGCCACCTCGCGCTTCGTCCCAGCTGCGCGCCACGGCCACGTCGAACAGGTGCTGCGCGGTCGGCACCAGCCAGTCGCCCTGCACGTGGCGATCGAGGATCAGCAGCAGCTTGGCCCACTCGGTCTGGTGCCCCGGTTGGAAGCCCCACGGGCGGAACAGGTGCTTGGGGTCGTCCAGGTTGTAGTCCCAGTCGATCTCCCAGTTCTCATCGTAGTGTTCCCAGACCAGCCCGCCGGCCTTGGCCGCCTGGCGGCGGGTCATGTTGTCGGCCAGCTGCAGCGCGCGCTCCACATAGCGCTGCTCGCCACTGGCCTCGAACGCGGCCAGCATCGCCTCGCACATGTGCATGTTGGCGTTCTGTCCACGGTAGCCGGTGAAGTTCCACTGGCCGTCCGCTTCATCCTTGTAGAGCCCGTGCTGCGGCTCCCAGAAGCGCGCTTCCAGCAGCTGCCAGGTCTCGTCCATCCACGCGCGCGCCTGCTCGATACCTGCCTTCAGCGCGCAGCTGTAGGCCAGCAGCACGAAGGCCACGCCGTAGCAGTGGTTCATGTCGTCCTCGACCTTGCCATCACGCAGGGTCCAGGCGTAGCCGCCGGTGGCGGGGTTGCGGTGCACCTCGCGCAGGTAGCGCACGCCGTGCTCGACCGCGTCGCGGTACTCGGCATTGCCGAACTCGCGGTAGGCCATCGCGTAGTTGAAGACGAAACGGGTGCTGCTCACCAGGTGGCGATGGCTGGCATCGTAGATGCTGCCGTCATCACGGAAGTAGTGGAAAAAGCCACCATTGGGATCGATGCAGCGCGGGTGGTAGAACGCCATGGTGTCGGCGATGTGCGCGCGCAGGAACGCGGGCGAACGGAAATCGGGCGAGGTGCTCATGCGGTAATGTCCTGTGCCTGCAGCAGCTGCTGCACTTCATCGAGCGAGGGCATCGCGGCGAACGCGCCCTTGCGGGTAACAGCCAGCGCGCCGACCGCAGCGCCGAAGCGCAGCGTGGCGGTGATCGCCTCGGGGTCCTGGCAGAAGGCGGTAAAACCGGCACCGGCCCCGCCGCGCTCCAGCAGGCCGACCAGCACGCCGCCGACGAAGGCATCACCGGCCGCCGTGGTGTCGACCGTGGCCACGCGGAAGCTGGTGACCGTGCCGTGGTTGTCGCGGGTGTACCAGTGCAGCGTGGCTGCACCATCGGTGACGATCACCCAGCGCGCCTGCGCGGCCAGCAGGCGCCGCAGCACCGCCGCCTCGCCATCGGCGCCCAGCGGCGCGGCCAGGTAGTCCAGCTCCTCGCGCGACAGCTTGACCAGGTCGGCGCGTTCCAGCGCCTGCCACAGGCGCGGCGTCGGGTCCTCGTTCGCCGGCCACAGGGCAGGACGCAGGTTGAGGTCCAGGCTGACCACCGCACCAGCAGCGCGGGCACGGTCCATGCCGGCAAAGGTCGCCTCGGCGATGGCCGGCTCGGTCAGGCTGTTGGAACAGACGTGGAAGCATTGCGCGCTGTCGAGGCACGCCGCCTGGAAGTCGCTGTCACGGAACAGCAGGTCAGCCGCCGGCGGGCGGTAGAAACTGAAGCTGCGCTCGCCATTGGCATCCAGGGCCACGAAGGCCAGTGCGGTCTTGGCCGCGTCGGTGCGCACGATGTAATCGGTACCCACGCCGTGCTCGACCAGGCTGTCGGCCAGGAAGTCGCCGAACATGTCACGGCCCAGCATGCCGACGAACTGGGTCTTCGCACCCAGCCGCGCAGCCGCCACCGCGACGTTGGCCGGCGCCCCACCGGCGTACTGCAGGAACGCACGCGGGGTGTCGGCCGAGGCCGGCGGCTGTGCTAGTAGATCGATCAAAATTTCGCCGAAGCAAACGATGGCACCCATTCCGGACTCAGCCTCCCTGCGTTGCGGAGGCCGGCGTACGCGCACCGACCAGTCCGTAGAAAATGATGTAGCCGTAGCACAGCAGCGGCAGGATGAAGCTGGCCTGCACGCCGATGTGGTCGGCCAGCACGCCCTGCAGGTACGGCACCACGGCACCGCCGACGATGGCCATGATCAGCAGGCTGGACCCCTTGTTGGTCAGCGGGCCGAGGCGCTCGATGCTCAGCGCGAAGATGGTCGGGAACATGATCGAGTTGAACAGGCCGATGGCCACCACCGAGTACAGCGCGACGTTGCCGGAGCTCAGCATGGTGGTGACCAGCAGCGCCACGTTGACCAGCGCGAAGATCGCCAGCAGACGGCTGGGCGAGAAGCGCGCCAGCAGCGCCGAACCGGCGAAGCGGCCGATCATCGCCATCGTCCAGTAGGCAGACACGTAATGCGTGGCCTGCTGCTCGCTGAAGCCACCGATGTTCGGCATCGACAGGTAGTTGACCAGGAAGCTGCCAATCGACACTTCGGCGCCGACGTAGAAGAAGATGCCCAGCACGCCCAGCAGCAGGTGGCGCTTGCGCAGCGCATCCAGGTAGCTGTGGTGGTGGCCCTGGTCGGCCTGCTCGGTGGCGTCGCTCAGCGCCGGCAGGCGGAACAGGAATACGAACAGCGCCAGCAGCACCAGCGCCACCGCCAGGCCCACGTACGGACCCTGCACAGCCTGCGCCTCGGCGGCACGGTAGGCCAGCTGCTCGGCGGCCGGCAGCGCCGCGATGTCGTCAGCGCTCTTGACCGTGTTGGACAGGATCAGCATGCCGCCGAAGATCGGGGCGATGGCCGTGCCCAGCGAGTTCAGCGCCTGCGCCAGGGTCAGGCGGCTGGAGCTGGTCTGCTCCGGGCCCAGCAGCGCGACATAGGGGTTGGCGGCCACCTGCAGCACGGTAATGCCGGTGGCCAGCACGAACAGTGCGCCGAGGAAGGCGCCATAGACGCGCAGTTCGGCCGCCGGCCAGAAGCCCAGCGCGCCGATGCCGGCGATCACCAGGCCGGCGACGATGCCTTTCTTGTAGCCCAGCGCCGCCACCAGCCGCCCCGCCGGCAGCGACATCAGGAAATAGGTGCCGAAGAAGGTGAACTGCACCAGCATCGCCTTGGCGTAGTTCAGTTCGAACACCGCCTTCAGGTGCGGGATCAGGATGTCATTGAGGCAGGTCAGGAAGCCCCACATGAAGAAGATCGTGGTGACGACAGCCAACGCCTTGCCGTTGGTGACGGCGGGTGCGTTGCCCGAGGAACCCGATGGACGGGGCGTTGCGGAGATCGGCATGCGGTACGCGCCTCGATGCGCGGAAGGTCGTTGTTGCGTGGAAGGGGTGTATCAAAGGAATCAGTTCGGTCGCGCAGCACTGCTTTCGCGGATGCGCAGCTGCACCGGCGCGACCGTGCGCCGTGGCGGCGCATCCGGTTCGTCCAGCCGTTGCAGCAGCAGCGCGGCCGCTTGCCGGCCACGCTCGCGCGGGTCGGCAGTGAGCGTGGTCAACGGTGGCACCGCCACCGCAGCCTCGGAAATGTCATCGAAACCAGTAACGGCAAAGTCGCCACCGGGACGGATGCCACGCGAGTTCAAGCCCAGCATCAGGCCCAGCGCGACGGTGTCGTTGTAGCAGACCGCCGCACTCGGACGATGGCCATCGGCAAACAGTTCATCGGTGCGCGCTGCTGCTTCCAGGCGGTTCGGCGCCGACTCGATCATCCAACCCGGCGGCAGCGACAGCCCGGCCTCGGCCAGCGCCTGCTGGAAACCGGCGCGGCGCTGGTGGCAGGAACTGGATGCGGCGTGGCCGCCGAAGAAGGCGATCTGGCGATGGCCGCGCTCGATCAGGTGGCGCGTGGCCAGATAGGCGCCGTGCTGGTTGTCCAGGGTCAGGAAGTCCCAGTCAGCCCCGGCCAGTTCGCGGTTGAACAGCAGCACGTTGGCATTGGCGCCCAGCGCCTGCCGCAACTGCGCGGTGTCGCTGCCCTCGGCAGGCGACAGGATCAGGCCGGCCGGGGTGTGCTCCATCAGCGTGGACAGCACGGCCTGCTGGCGCTCTGGCGATTCCCCGGTGCTGCCCAGCAACGTCACGTAACCGCGCCCGCCCAGCGCCTCGTCCACGCCTGACGCGAATTCGGCGAAGAACGGGTTGGACAGGTCGTTGATCACCAGCGCGATGCTCGACGAGGTGCGCCGGCGCAGGTTGGCCGCCGCGCGGTTGTAGACATAGCGCTGGCGGCGCAGCTCGGCCTCGACCTTGGCGCGGGTATCGACATTGACCAGCGGGCTGCCGCGCAGCACCAGCGACACGGTTGCCCGTGACACGCCGATCGCACGCGCGATGTCGGTCACCGTCACCGCCTTGCCGGCGCGCTTGCTGGGACTGCTGCCGTTGTCGTTCATCGTCTTCCCGGACTCCGCTGGAAGCTCAAGCCTAATGGATCAGGGCCGTGTCGTGCCGTGCCGTTCGCTGGGTCACCGCGAACGGCACAGTCCGGCTCAGCGCAGCTGGCTGCCCGGTGCCGCGCACCAGGATACCGGCAGATCCTTCACCGCCGTGCCCCAGCCCTGCTCCGGCACCTTCGCATCCAGCGCAAAGCGCACGCGCGGGCCCTGTTGCAGGCGGTTCCAGTCCAGCCACACCGGTGCATGCGCCTGGCCATCGACCTGCACGCCCTGCACATACTGCAGGCGGCGGCCATCGGCGCCCGGCGCGTCGATGCGCAGGGTGCGGCCATTGCCCATGTCCACTTCCACCTTGCTGAAGCGCGGGGTGTGCAGCAGGAACTGGCCGCTGCCCGGCACCGCCGGGTACACGCCGATGGCACTGAACAGGTACCAGGCCGACATCGTGCCGAGGTCATCGTTGCCGGTCACACCGTTGGGGGCATTGGTGAACAGCTGCTGCGCCGCACGCACCACGGCCGCGGTCTTCCACGGCTGGCCGATCAGCGTGTACAGCCACGGCGAGTGCAGGTCCGGCTCGTTGTTCGGGTTGTAGCGGAACTGGTTGTAGTAGCTGTACGGCCCGACCACCCACGCCTTGCGGGCGGCATTGAGCGGGTCGGCCTGCAGCGCGTCCATCGCGAAGAACGCATCGAGGCGGCGGCCCGCCTGCTCGCGGCCGTCCATCGCTTCGACCAGGCCCGGCACGTCCTGCTGCGCCAGCCACTGGTACTGCCACGCCGTGCCCTCGTGGAAACCGTGGTGCGAACGCGGGCTGTAATGGCCGTCGGACGGGGTGTACCACTGGCCGTCCTCGGTACGCGGGCGCGGGAACCCGGTGAAGCCGGTCTCGGCGTCGCGCACCTGCGGGTCCCACACCTTGCGCCAGTTGCGGCCGCGCTCGCGCAGCGTCGCCGCATCCTGGGCATGGCCGAGGCCGTCGGCCATCTGCGAGAGCGCGCAGTCGGCCAGCGCGTACTCCAGCGTGGCCGAACCACCGTGGTGCGGATCGACGTCCATGCCCTTGGACGGGAATGCACGGTCATAGGCCACGTAGCCCTTGTCCAGGTAAGTCGGGTTGCCGGAGCGGCCGGCCATGCGCGAGTTCAGCGGCGGCGTGCCGAAGGCATTGCGGCGCAGCGCATCCCACGCCTGCGATTCACGGCCCTTGAGTGCACCGAACCGCCACAGGTCGACCATGAACGGGGTGACCGGATCGCCGGTCATGATGTTGGTTTCGAAGTTGGCATAGCCCCAGCGCGGCAGCCAACCGCCCTGCTCATCGATCGCCAGCAGGGTGCGGCCGATGTCGCGCGCCACGTCCGGGCGGGTCAGTGCCAGCCACTGGTTCTGCGCGCGGTAGGTATCCCACAGCGAGAAGTACTCGTAATAGGTCCAGCCTTCGGCACGGTGGATGCCATCGTCATAGCCGCGGTAGCGGCCATCGGCATCGTTGCCGGTCATCGGCTGCAGCAGCGCGTGGTAGACCGCGCTGTAGAACACGGTGCGGTCATCGGCGGTGCCGCCCTGCACGCGTACACGGCCAAGCTGCTCACGCCAGGCCTGCTGCGACAGCGCGCGCATGCGGTCGAAACCGAGCAGCGACCCACCCTGCATGCCCTCGGCACGCAGGTTGGTGCGCGCGCCTTCGGCATCCACGTGCGAGATCGCGCTGACCGCCGTCACCGACCGGCCCTTGGCCAGGTCGAAGCTGAGCCAGGCACCGTTCGGCTTCTGCTCGCCTTCCATGCTGTGGCGCGCGCCCGGCAGGCCGCCGCCCTCACCCCAGGTGCCATGCGCCTTGAACGGACGGTCGAACTCGATGCGGAACCAGGTGGTGTACTGATGGCCGCCGCAGAAACTCTTGGTGACCAGCTTGCCCTCGACCACGCGGTCGCCGACCACATCGACCACGCTGCCGATCACCGAATGGCGCTCGTTGGCCTGGCCGACATTGACCAGCACGTGGCCATCGCCACTGCGCTGGCTGAAGGTGTAGCGCTCGGCCGCGGCACGGGTACGCGCGGTCGCCTCGGCATCGATGCCGCCGTAGCTGGTCAGCCGCACCTTGTAGTAGCCGGCCTGGCCGACCTCGCCATCGTGGGTGTAGGACGCGGCGTAGGCCTTGTGGTCGAACTGCCTGGCGTTGCCGGTATCGAAATCGCCGCCCGGACCGATCGAGCCCGTGACCGGCAGCACCGACACCTGGCCGCCCTGTTCCCAGCAGCCGGCACCGGAGATGAAGGAGTGGCCGAAGCCACGGATCTTCTCGTCGTCATAGCGCCAACCCGAATAGTGGCTGCCGATCGGGCTGACCTGGATCAGGCCGAACGGCGCCGACGCGCCCGGGAACGTGTTGCCGTCGTCCTTGCTGCCGATGAAGGTATTGACCTCGCGCTCCAGCGCTGCCGGCGCGGCCTGCAGCAGCATCGGCGCCGCCGACAGCGCAATCAGGCAGGCCAGGCGCACCAGCGGGCGCGAGGATGATGGGACGGCGGGAGCGGACGGCACTGGACGCATGTCGGGTTCCTGTAGTCGATGACGCAGAGACAGACGGCCCGGGCCTTCCGGCACCGTTCCGCTGAGCTCTGCCTGGACCGGCAGAAGGCTCCCCCTGGAATGACGCCCGACCCACGTGACCGTGGATTTAGATCGATTCAAGTAGAGCATGCAGTTTCAGCCGAATGCATTCTGCGGCGCAGCATGAGGGGGCTCGGCAGGGCTGCGCCCTGCACCCGCGGTAGTGCCGGCCGCTGGCCGGCAACCTCAGAAGCAACAGCCGAAGCAACAGCAAAAGCCGGCGATCCGTGGAATGGCGGGGTGGGTCCGGTTGCGAGGGACGCCGTAAACCCATCCCTGGGGGCTTGGCCGCGGCATCCATGCCGCGGACACCCCCGCAACCGGACCCACCCCGCCTTCGACAGATTTCCGCGATCTGTGGATGGATCCACGCCATGCGTGGATGAATCTCTGTCAGATATCGAAATCAATCCGGGGTCAGATCCGTTTTCCAACGGGAAACGGATCTGACCCCATGACCCCATGTCGCTCCAGGATCAATCCAACCGTCACCGGGAAACTGTCAATGGCGCCATCGAGCCCCCATGGAAGGGTTTACGGCGTGTCCTGCCAGTCCACACCGCACCGCCAAACCCAGACAACCCAGAGCCGCTTTGGCTTTGGCTCTTGCCGGCCAGCGGCCGGCACTACCCGCAGGTGCAGGGCGCAGCCCTGCCGCCCCCCTCCCTGCGCACGAAAACGATTTCACTGATTTCAGCAAACCGTCATCCCTACGCCACGCCAGTACCATATTGCGGAGCAGCATGCGCCCAAGGGCGACCCATGCTAAAAATCGCCCGCCCATCGCTTAGATCGATCCAAGACGACGCTGCGATGGCCGGGAGTTGGGGGAGCAGCAACAGGACGTACACCAGGCCACGCGTGCGGTGCTACTGCCACTGCATGGCGACAGCGACAAATTCACTTCAAATTAGATCGATTCAAGTTGTCCGTGCCACGTCACCGGATCAATCCAGGAGAGAGGGAGAGATGGGAATGAAGCATTCAACACCTACGCACGGCCAGGACGCATTGTCGCTGGCCATCGCGCTGGCCCTGGCTGCCGCCGTCATTCCGGCAGGCGCCGCCGCGCAGCAGGCCACGACCACCGGCTCGCAGGACGCCACGACTCTGGACAGCGTCCAGGTCACCGGCTACCGCTATGCCATTGAAAAGAGCCTTGAGCAGAAGCGCGATGCCAACGCCGTGGTCGAAGTGATCACCGCCGAAGACGTCGGCAAGTTCCCCGACAAGAACGTGGCCGACGCACTGCAGCGCGTGCCCGGCGTGGTCATCACCCGCAGCGGTGGCGAAGGCAAGAGCGTCAGCGTGCGCGGCCTTGCACCGGACCTGACCCTGACCCAGTTGAACGGCAACTTCGTCGCCTCCTCGGAAACCAACAACGAAGCCACCCGTTCCTTCAACTACACCCTGCTGCCGTCGAACATGCTGTCCAGCGCCGAGCTGTTCAAGTCGCCGGAAGCACGCATCGACGAAGGCGGCATCGGCGGGACGGTCATCCTGCATACCCGCCGTCCGCTCGACATGGAATCCAACTCCGGCTACGTGAACCTGGAGGGCACCACCTCCGACACCAGCCACGACGTCGATCCGCAGGTGTCGGCGCTGTATTCCTGGCACAGCAAGGACGAGCGCTTCGGCGTGCTGGTCGGCGTGACCCAGCAGAAACGCACTACCCGCACCATGGAGGCCAGCACCGAGGACTACCAGTGGTACGGCAACGGCACCACCGCCCGCGATGCCAACGGCAACCTGCTGGAGCAGGATGGCATCCACTACTGGTGGGGCGAGTCCGGTTTCAACAACCAGACCGGCAAGAACTACAGTGAGTTCTTCATGCCGACCTCGGTGAACTTCGCGGTGAAGGAAGAGAAGCGCGAACGCAAGGGCGGGCAGCTGACCTTCCAGTTCAAGCCGGTCGACAACGTCACGATGACGGCCAACTACTTCCGCTTCGAGCTGCAGGGTGACTACACCCAGAACATGCTGAAGGTGCCGGAGTGGAACCTGGCCCGCTACAACCAGGACGGCAACTGGTCCGGCGGCCGCCTGCTCAATGGCCTGGACTTCGATCCGAGCGGCAGCATCGTCACCGGCGCGCAGTACCAGAAGCTGGCCGGTAAGACCTACTACTGCAGCGAGGATGAAGCGGCTGCCGCCGGCCTCAAGCCCGGTGGCTGGGGCCCGGACGACTGCACCATCCCCACCCCGCAGCTCACCGGCGGCTACAGCAAGGAAAAGGCACTGTCGCAGACCGCGGACCTGACCATTGACTGGGACATCAGCCCCCTCTGGAAAGCCTCGTTCACCGGCGGCCGCACCTGGTCCGAAGGTGGTCCGTCGATGAACTTCCGCATGTCGGCCAAGCCGCGCCGCAAGGTGGGCAACCAGTGGCAGTCCGGCAACCAGTACACCGCGTGGGACCTCACCGGCACGCCGTCGGTGCAGTTCTCTCCCGACCTGCAGCAGCAGCTGATGGCCGGCGTCGCCGAAGTCGATACCGGTTCCACCGACTCGTCGTGGATGCAGACCGAAGTCAAGCAGAACTACTTCCAGGCAGACGTCACCAAGCTGTTCGAGGCCGGCTGGCTGGACTCGATCCAGTTCGGTGCCAAGTACCGCGACGGCAAGGTCCACCGCAACACCGGCAACACTTACTGGGTGTGCCCGGGCCTGGACCCGTCCGACTATGACAACAACCGTTACCAGGCCGGTTGCGATCCGACCGCTGGCAACGCGCAGCCGGGCTTCTTCCTGTCCAACCCGATCAGCAACATCACCGGCGCCTTCAACGCCAATGTGTTCCCGGGCATCAACTACCCGGCCTACATCGATTACCTGAACAAGACCTACGGCGGCTCGCACAACCGCACCGAGGAAGACTTCGTCTACGACGTCAACGAGAAGATCTACTCCGGCTACTTCCAGGCCAACTTCCGCACCGAGCGCGTGCGCGGCAACGTCGGCGTGCGCGTGGTGCGCACCAAGCAGTTCGCCCAGTCCAGCGACTCGGTCGAGCGCTTCAACGACTACTTCGTCGACAACGCCAGCGGCGCGCCGATGAGCTGCGATGATCCGGCCGCCGATCCGAACCTGCGCTGCCAGGGTGGCTTCGTCCGCCTGCCCGACGCCCAGGTGCGCGACAAGGTGTACGCCCTGTCGTCGCTGGAGAAGACCTATACCGACGTGCTGCCGAGCTTCAACATTGCCTGGGACATCACCGACAACCTGGTGCTGCGCGGTGCGGCGTCGAAGGTGGTCGCGCGCCCGAGCTACACCAGCATCGCCTATCCCGGTGGCCTGCGTTACATCAGCGAGGAGTACGCCAACGATCGCCGTGTCACCGGCGGCACCGACACGCCCGGCTGGTACGGCTCGGGCAGCAACAAGGCGCTGGAGCCGTTCAAGGCGGTCCAGTTCGACCTGGGCCTGGAGTGGTACTTCCAGCCGGGCGCGGTCGCAGGTGTTTCGCTGTTCCGCAAGAACGTGGACAACTTCACCGTGCCGGTGGTGCGCGACCAGCAGATGAACGTCGGCGGGCAGTCGGTCACCGTGCAGAAGTACGAGACCCAGGCCAACGGCCGCGATGGCGTTTCGCAGGGCGTGGAGCTGTATGGCCAGTACACCTTCGACTTCGGTCTGGGCGTGCAGGCCAACTACACCTACAACGACACCAACCTGGCCTCGATCGTGCTGGACGGCGAGGAAATCGGCTCATCGCCGCTGGTCGGCAGCGCCAAGAACCAGGCCAACGTCACCGTGTTCTACGAGAACGACAAGTTCCTGGCGCGTGCCTCGTACAACCGTCGCGGTGAAGTGGTCGGCGGGCTGAACAATGGCATGACCACCTACACCAAGCCGTACAGCCAGCTTGACCTGAACGTGGCCTACAACCTGACCCCGGACTGGACGGTGACGGCTGCCGTGCTGAACGCCACCAAGTCCGAGCTGCGCAGCTACATCGGCAACGACAGCCAGGCCCGCCTGCTGTCCAACCTGTACGCCGGTCGCCAGTTGTACTTCGGCGTGAACTGGAAGTTCTAAGCCCGCACCGGGTTGGCCGGGCACGTCCCGGCGCAACCCATGCCCTGCCCTGGCGGGGACGTTCCTCCACGGCAGCCGCGCTGGTACAGGTGGCTGCCGTTTTTTTTTGTCCGCGCCTTGTTCGTCGTTCAGCCCGACGCTTGACCCTGCCATCGTTGGAAGGTGCACACTGGTCCCATCCCAAGAGCAGCGAAGGAGCTACAGATGGAATTCCATGTCGACGGCATGACCTGCGGCGGCTGCGCGCGCAGCGTGACCCGTGCGATCCAGCAGATCGATCCCAACGCCAGCGTGGTGGCCGATCCGCCGACCGGGCTGGTCAAGGTGCAGACCACCGCGTCGCAGGAACAGGTGTTCGCCGCGGTGAACGATGCCGGCTTCCCGCCTCGCACTGCCTGATTCCCTGAACTGCATCCAGAACCAAGCCCGCCCCGTGCACTGTCACAGGGCGGGCTTTTCAGTGCACGCGATATCGATTCAATGCTTCTGTGCGCGTCGCCGCACCGCGCCGGTCTTGGCGGCGACGACCGGCACCGGGGCATCATGGTCTTCGCCCAACCGCTCCAGGATCGGGCATTCCGGGCGCTCGTCACCCGCGCAGCAGCTGATCAGCGACTTCAACGTGTCGGCCATCTGCCGCATGTGCTCGATGCGTTGCTCCAGGTCGGCAATGTGCTGTTCGGCCAGGTGCTTGACGTCGGCGCTGTGCCGCGAGGTGTCATTCCACAGGCCCAGCAGATCGGTGATCTCGGCCACCTGGAAGCCGAGGTCGCGCGCGCGGCGGATGAAGCGCAGGCGGTGGATGTCCGCCTGCGAGTACGCCCGGTAGCCCGACTCGGTGCGATCAGCCGCAGGAATCAGGCCGATCTGTTCGTAGTAGCGGATCATTTTCGCCGACACGCTGGAGGCCTTGGCGGCTTCACCGATATTCATGCGGTTCTCCCTCAATGGATCGCGGCGGGGGCGTCCGCCATCGGCGGCTGGAAGCGGCGCAGGCGCAGCGCGTTGCCCAGCACGAACACGCTGGACAGTGCCATCGCACCGGCCGCGAACACCGGCGAGAGCAGCACGCCCCAGACCGGATACAGCACGCCGGCCGCCACCGGAATCAATGCGGTGTTGTAAGCGAAGGCCCAGAACAGGTTCTGGCGGATGTTGCCCAGCGTCGCCTTCGATAGTGCAATGGCATTCGGCACGCCCTGCAGGTTGCCCGACATCAGCACGACATCGGCCGACTCGACCGCGATATCGGTGCCGGTGCCGATGGCCAGGCCGACATCGGCCTCGGCCAGCGCCGGCGCATCGTTGATACCGTCGCCGACGAAGGCGACATGGCCATGTGTGGCCTTCAAGCGGCGCACCGCCTCGACCTTGCCTTCCGGCAGCACCTCGGCCACCACGTCGTCGATGCCGAGCTGGCGCGCGATCGCCTGCGCGGTACCAGCGTTGTCACCGGTGATCATCGCCACCTTAAGGCCAAGCTGATGCAGTGCCGCGATTGCGGCCGGCGTGCTCGGCTTGATCGGATCGGATACCGCGATGATTGCGGCCAGGCGACCGTCGATGGCGGCATACAGCGGCGACTTGCCCTGGATGCCCAGCTCTGCCGCCAGCGTCGCAAACAAAGTGATGTCCACGCCCAGGTCGCGCATGAAGCGATCGGCACCGACCTCCACGCGTGCACCCTCGACACTGGCCCGCACGCCCATGCCGGTGACCGATTCGAAGTCGACCATGCCCGGCAACGCGATGCCCTGGCCGGTCGCGGCATCAACAATCGCGCGGGCGATGGGATGCTCCGAGCGCGACTCCGTTGCGGCAACTGCCGCCAGCACCGTGTTGTGATCGAAGCCGGCAGCAATCTCCAGATCGGTCAGGCGCGGGCGCCCTTCGGTCAGCGTGCCGGTCTTGTCCACCGCCACCACCTGTGCATCCTTCAACAACTGGAGCGCTTCACCCTTGCGGAACAGCACACCCATCTCGGCGCCACGGCCGGTACCGACCATGATCGAGGTCGGCGTGGCCAGTCCCATCGCGCATGGGCAGGCAATGATCAGCACCGCCACCGCATTGACCAGCGCGAAGCTCAGCGCTGGCGAGGGCCCGAAGATCAGCCAGACTGCGAAGGTCGCCAGCGCGGCCAGCATCACCGCCGGCACGAACCACAGGGTGACCTTGTCGACCACCGCCTGGATCGGCAGCTTCGAGCCCTGCGCCTGTTCGACCATGCGGATGATCTGCGCCAGCATGGTCTGCGCGCCCACCGCCGTGGCACGTACCGTCAGTGCGCCCTTCTGGTTGACCGTACCGCCCACCACGCTGCTGCCCGGCTGCTTCTCGACCGGGATCGGCTCGCCGCTGATCATCGACTCGTCGATGTAGCTGCGGCCCTCGACCACCTCGCCGTCGACCGGCACGCGCTCGCCCGGGCGCACTTCCACCACGTCGCCGCTCAGCACTTCATTGACCGGGACATCCACCGTCCGGCCGTCACGGACCACGTGGGCAACCTTCGCCTGCAGATTGACCAGTCGCTTGATCGCCTCGGAGGTGCGGCCCTTGGCCCGGGCCTCAAGGAAGCGGCCGAGCAGGATCAGCGCAACGATCACCGCCGCTGCTTCGTAGTAGACGTTCACCGTGCCCGCCGGCAACAGCGTCGGCAGGAACGTGGCCACCACCGAGTAGCCAAACGCTGCGGCAGTGCCCACCGCCACAAGCGAATTCATGTCCGGCGCCAGCCGCAGCAGCGCGGGGATGCCCTTCTGGTAGAAGCGGCGGCCCGGGATGGCGAGCACCAGCGCGGTCAGCACGAACTGCAGGTACCAGCTGGCCTGCATGCCGATGGTGGACATCACCCATTCGTGCATGCCGGGGATCAGGTGCGACCCCATCTCCAGCACGAACACCGGCAGCGCCAGCGCGGACGCCACGATCAGGTCGCGCTTCAGTTCGGCGCGCTCGGCATCCTTCTTTTCCGCGGCCTCGTCATCGGACTGCACGCCGGCTTCAATCACGCGTGCGTCATAGCCGGCCTTGTCGATCGCGGCGACCAGCGCTGCAACTTCCGCCACGCCACGCACCGTGGCGCGCTCCGTGGCCAGGTTCACGCTGGCCTGGCTGACGCCGGGCACGGCCAACAGCGCACGTTCGACTCGGCCCACGCAGGACGCACAGGTCATGCCCTCGACCGACAGCTCGGTGGTGGCAGCGGGCACGTCGTAGCCCACCCGCTCCACCGCCTGGATCAACGCGGCCCGATCGACCGGACCGGACGGGCGGATATCCGCGCGCTCGGTGGCCAGATTGACCGAAACACTGCCCACGCCTTCGACCCTGGACAGCGCCGCCTCGACCCGGCCGACACAGCTGGCACAGGTCATGCCCTCGATGGGCAGGCTGATGGTGGCAGGGCTTGCGGGGGCTGCAGTGGCGCGGGGCGTGCTCATGATCGGATTCCCGGGGCTCCTTCTGGATGCGGACAGGCTAAACCTTGCCATCGTGGGAAGGTCAAATCCAGCCTGTCCGCATTTCCTGAATGGGCACCCGGGTGTCCATATCCACGCATGGCGTGGACCTACCGGCGGAGGCAGGTCACCTCAGAAGGTGAACACATACTCCAACGCGAACTCGCGGCCGACCGCGCCCAGCAGGCGGGTCGGAGCGAAGTCGTAATCCAGCTTGTACGGGTCCTTGTGGTTCCAGCTGGCGGCGTTGAAGGCGTTGTTGACGTACACGTTTACCTTCGCGTGTTCGGTCAGCTGGTAGCCCACGTTGAAGTTCCAGGTGATGAACGGCCCCACTCGACCGTAGTAGCGCGCCGTCTGCTGCCCGGCGTTGGGGTTCGGGTTCACCGAACCATCCGGCAGCCGTGCCGGCTCCAGGCAGTTCAGCGACGGGCTGTCACTGGGCACGTAGCCATCGGCGAACGGCAGGCAGCCACCAGGGTTGTCCAGGCGGTCGGTACCCCAGTGGTAGCGCACGCCCGGCACCGAACCGATGCGGTCGGCATAGACGTTGGCGTTCCAGTTGCCGCGCTGCCAGGCCAGGCTCGCGCGCAGCTTGCTGCGCAGGTCGCGATCGCGGCGTTCCGGATTCGGGTCGGCGGCGTAGCGTTGCTCCTTGGTCGAGATCTGGTTGGTGTAGTTCACGCCCAGCTGGAAGCTGCCCCACCGCGCGGTTTCCAGGCGATAGCGCGCGGTCAGGTCGATGCCGCGCACCTCGCGGCTGGCCAGGTTGAACGGGCCGCGCTCGATCGATACCAGGCGACCGTTGCTGTCACGGTTCACGCGGGCCAGGATGCCGGCGCAGTACTCGCCACCGGCCGGGTTGGCCCATGGCGTACCGTCCATGTTCTTGCCGGTCAGGCAGCCGGCCTCGCTGGCCAGCACCTCATCGGCGCCGACGTCGACGATCATGTCTTCCAGCTTGATCGCCCAGTAGTCGGCACTGACCGACAGGTTCGGCAGCACGTCCCAGACGAAGCCGACCGTCCACGAATCACCGGTCTCCGAGCGCAGCAGCGGCGTCCCACGCCGGTTCACGTCGAACGTGTACCAGACGTCGGTGTTGCCCACGCCACAGTTGTTGACCAGGTACGCGCCGCTCTGGATGCAGCGCAGGCGGTCATAGGTCTGCACTTCCGAACTGCTCGGCTGGCCCAGCAGGTAATGCATGTCCGGCGCATGGAAGCTGGTGGCGTATGAGCCACGCACCAGCAGCGATTCGACCGGGCGCCATTCCAGGCCGACGTTCCAGGTGGTTTCCTTCTGGCTGCCGATGTCCAGCGCTTCGCTGCTGTCATCGGCCTTGTAGTTGCCATAGCGGTCGTAGCGCGCGGCCGCAGTGGCGGTCACGCTGTCCAGCAGCGGGATCTTGAACTCGACGCCGGCCGAGTAGCGGGTACGCTCACCGCCGCCGCGATCGACATTCTGCAGGTCGAAGTCGATGCCAGCGCGCGGGTCCGGACTGAGGTGATAGCCCTGCTGCGCCACTTCAGCCACCGCCGCAAACGAAATCGGGCCGGCCCAGCCCTGGAACAGCTCGCCGGTGATATCCGCCGACGCCTGGTTGACCCATGACGCCGCGCGGTTCTTCGCCACGGTCCCCATCTGCCAGTACTGGTCCGGCGTCAGCGGGTTCCACCAGCGCGATTCGTTCAACGCAAAGATCGCCTCGCCATCGGCGGTGGTGCCCAGGCGCGGGCCAAGGAAGTAGTCATACGACTTCTGCTTGTCGACCACGTTCTGCCGTTCTTCCACGCGGTAATAGGAACGCCCCACCGTGGCACTCCAGTCAAAACGGTCGGCCAGGCGCCCGCGCAGGCCCGCGCTCCAGTCCCAGGACAGTTCGCGGTTGGTGTTGCGCAGCGTATCCAGGCCCCCGACTTCGTTCGGGGTGAACTGGCGCACGCCCAGGATCGGCCGGTTGCGGTTGGCATCCCAGTAATAGCCGTTGTCATCGTCGATCAGCGACACGCCGGGCGGATTGGTGCCCCAGATCGCTTCGGAGCGATACACCGCCAGGTTGGTCCAGGCCTGCAGGTCATTGCTGAAATCGAAGGTGGCGTACAGGTTTCCGGACACGTTCTCGGCGCCGCCGGTAAGCAGCCAGTTGGCGTAGTCGGCGCTCATGCCGCACAGGCGGCCGGTGTTGGTGATGCGGTTGGCGGCGTAGTTGTAGACCAATCGATCGGCGGTGTAATACTCGCCGTCGAATTTTTCGCAGGTGCCGGTGGGCGGCGCCAGGCGCTGGCCCGTGGTCGGATCGATCAGCGCCAGACCGGCGGTGGGACGGAAGCCGACCTTGCGTTGTTCCATGTTCCAGGACGGGTACGGCGCATCGTCGGCATCGTCCATCTGCGGGCGATCACGCCCGAACAGCGGGTCGCGCTTGGTGTACTGCAGCGCGTAGGTCACGCTCCAGTTGTCGCCGGTCTTGCCACCGGCCCAGGACAGATCCCAGGTATCACGTCCGCCTTCGCTGGAAGTGCCGCCGCGCACGCGCACTTCGTCGCCGTCGTAGTTGGTTTTGAGGATGACGTTGACCACGCCGGCGATCGCATCCGAACCGTAGATGGCCGAGGCGCCACCGGTCAGCACTTCAATGCGCTCCACCGCCGCGGCCGGAATGTTGCCGTAGTTGGAGAAGTTGGTTTCGCCACCGTAGGGCAGCGGGTAATCCGCTACACGACGGCCATTGACCAGCAGCAGCGAGCGGTTCGGGCCCATCCCGCGCAGGTTCAGGCCGCTGGCATTGGGCGTATGCGAGCCCCATTGCGATGCGGCTTCAACGGTGCCTGTGGCCTCGGTGAGGGTCTTCAGCGCGTCGTACACGCTGACAAAGCCTTCCTTCTGGATCTGCGCGGCGGTGATCACGTTGACCGGCGCCGGGCCCTCGACGCTGGCGCGCTTGATGCGCGAGCCGGTGACGGTGACCGCGTCCAGATCCTTGGTGGACGAACTGGCAGCTTCCTGCGCGCTGGCTGCCAGCGGCAACAGGGCCAGGATCAGGGCCTGGGACAGCAGGTGGCGACGCTTGTGGACGATCTGAGCCATGGGTGGTTGCTCTTCGAAGATGTGGACGCACGGGCGGACGGTGGCGCGGCACTACGACGGATCCAGGCGCTTGGATCGGTTCACGACCGATATGGCACCTCCCCTGTGGATCGATCCAAACTAAAGCACAGCTGAACCACGCCCGGCATGCGGCAACGCAGCAACAGCCGGCGAGATGCCGCTATCGGCTGCCGGTGTCCAGAACAATCAAAGAGTTGCGACGCATCGCTGACAGAACGGCGCACGAAGTAGTGACATGATCACGACAATCGCGCGCGGAACGGTTTTGTCCGTCGCGGGACAGCCCCGGGGTCAGAGCCCTTCTGCGAAGGGATCCGACCCTGGGCAGCGATCAGCCGTCCAGCGCCTGCCGCAGCGCGGCCACGGTAGCGGTGGCGGTCTGGCTCCAGTCCGGGTCCAGCCCGCGCAGCGCCGGGTTCTGGAACTGCATCGCCGAGCGGCGCAGGCCTTTTGCGGAGGCGTGCAGTTCGGTACAGCCGGTCTGCCGCGCGACGGTTGCGATGTTGCCCGCGGCCAATCCGGCGCCAGCCATCACCGTGATGCGCCCCGCCGCCTGGGTGACCAGGCCCGCCAGCACATCGGCACCGGCCTCGGCGCTGGCCTGCCCGCCCGAGGTCAGCACGCGCTGGCAGCCCAGCCCGATCACCTGCTCCAGCGCCGCCGGCAGATCGCGGGCGGCGTCGAAGGCGCGATGGAAGGTCACCTGCAACGGCCCGGCGGCCTGCACCAGTTCCCGGCACAGCGCCAGGTCGATGCCGCCCTGCACGTCCAGCGCGCCGATCACCACGCCATCGCAACCCAGCGCGCGGCACTGCGCGATGTCACGCAGCATCAGTTCGGTTTCCAGCGCGTCGTAGTGGAAGTCGCCCGGGCGTGGCCGCACCAGCACGAACAGCGGAATCGACAGGCGCTCGCGGGCCATCGCGATGCTGGCGAACGACGGCGTGGTGCCGCCCTCGGCCAGGTTGTCGAACAGTTCGATGCGGTCGGCGCCGCCAGCCTGCGCGGCCAGCGCCGAGGCCAGCGAGTTGCTGGCGATCTCCAGGGTCAGCCGCGTACTCACGCCTGGGTGCTCGTGTAGATCGACGGCGAGTCACGCAGGTCATCCTGGCGCTGCGCATCGCACACCGCATAGACGAAGCCACGATGCAGCGCGTAGGCACCGACCTCGCCCTGCTTGTTCATGGCCAGGAAGCACACCTGCAACGTTCTGCTCGCTTCCGGGCGCTTGCGCACCACGCGGTCGATGGCTTCACGGCAGGCCTGCGCCGGTGAACGCCCCTGGCGCATCAGCTCGACCACCAGGAACGAAGCCGCGTTGCGGATCATCTCTTCACCCACCCCCGAAGCAGTGGCCGCGCCGACGTCGTTGTCGACGTACAGACCGGCGCCGATGATCGGACTGTCGCCAACGCGACCGTGCAGTTTCCACGCCATGCCGCTGGTGGCGCAGGCACCGGCCAGCTGGCCCTTGGCGTCCAGTGCCAGCATGCCGATGGTGTCGTGGTTGTCGCTGTTGCCGGGAATGCCACGGCGCTCGGCATTGATCTGCGGCTGGTACTTCTCGGTCTTCAGCCACTCGCGCCAGGCCGCTTCGGCCTGCGGCGTCAGCAGATGCTTGCGCTCGAACCCCTGCTGCACCGCGAACTGCTGCGCGCCCTCGCCGACCAGCAGCACATGCGGGCTGTTCTCCATCACTTTGCGGGCCACCGACACCGGATGCAGGATGTCCACCAGCGCGGCCACTGCACCACAACGGCCATCGCCGTCCATGATGCTCGCATCCAGGCTCAGCACGCCGTCGCGATCCGGATTGCCGCAATGGCCAACGGTAGGGTTGCACAGCTCGCTCTCGGCCCAGCGTGCGCCCGCCTCCACCGCATCCAGCGCGCTGCCACCCTGCGCCAGCACCTTCCATGCGGCCTGGTTGGCCGGTACGCCGAAGTCCCAGGTGGAGACCACCCGGGCCCCACCCTGCGTGCGCGCCTGCACGCCCGGCAATGCCGCCATGCCTGCGGCCAGTGCACCGGCCTGCAGGAACTGCCTGCGATCCACCATTTTCCCCTCCCAGTCTGCAATGCACGGCCGGCCCGATGCCAACCCTGCCGATCAGTCGTGCGTGGGCTGCCGTGCGGCGTGCCAGACCGCTGCGCCGAGCACGCCCAGCTGGCCATGCTCCACGCGCCACACCGGCACCTGGCGCAGCACCTCGGTCAGCACGCCCTTGTTGAGGAAGCGCTCACGGAAGCGGCCATCGGCCAGGAAATCCTGCACATGCGCGGAAATGCCACCGGCCAGGTACACCGAGCGCGCGCCGACGGCGATCGCCGCGTCGCCGGCCAGGCTGCCCAGCCACGCACAGAAGACCTGCAACGTTTCCACCGCCAGTGCATCCTCACCGCCACGCGCGGCGCCGATCAGCGCCTCCGTACTGTTCCACACCGGGGTGACGCCGCGCAGTTCGCACAGGCACGGATACAGGTTCATCAGGCCGCTGCCGGACAGCACGCGCTCGTTGTCCACGTGCGGCCAACGCTGCAGCAGACGGCCCAGCACCTGCAGTTCCAGCGCGTTGCCGGCGCCCAGCGCGGCATGACCGATCTCGCTGGCCAGCACCGGACGCTCGCCATCAGCGAAACGCAGCGCGGCGCCCAGCCCGGTACCCGCGCCCAGTACCAGCGCCGGGAAGGCCTGCGCCGGATCGGCGTCGCCGTTCAGTGGCACCAGGGTTTCCGGCTGCAGGTAGGGGATGGCCAGCGCCACCGCTTCGAAATCATTGATCAGCTGCAGTTCGTGCAGCCCGGACTGCGCGCGGGTGGCCGACAGCGAGACCGTCCACGGCAGGTTCGAGTTGATCAGCACATCGCCATCCAGCAGGCCAGCGATGGCGACCACCGCGGTCTGCACCGGGTGGCCGAGGCCGGCGGTGAAATCGGCCAGGATTGCGGCCAGGCTGGAATGCTCGGCACAGGCATAGGTACGGTGGTTGCCCAGCAGCGGCGTCTGGCCGGGTCGGGTTTCCGCCAGCGCGAGCCGGGCAAAGGTGCCGCCGACATCGGCGACGACCAGACGGCGCGGAAGACCGCCGCGGGCGGAGTCGGAGGAAACCGTTGACGCTGCTGCGATGGTCACGCTGGCCTGCTTGGATCGATTGAATCGCCCCGATTCTCAGGCATCGGGGCGGCTTTGCCTAGCGCGCCGGTGGTTCAGGTGAACCTACATGCCTTCCTCTTCGGCCACCTGCACCCCATCCACCAGCACGCGCAGGCGCTGCGGGCGGAAGCCGGCGAACAACAGCGGCCGGGTGCGCTCGACCAGCACTTCGTGGCCGGCGATGTGGCGCAGCCACGACTGTACCAGCGAGAACGAGAAGTGGGTGCCCGGATGCAGCGGGTGCTGCACCCAGACCTTCTCGGTGGCGCTCTGCAGCAGCATCGCGCCGGTGAACCAGTGGCGGCTGAGGGTCACCGGCGTGGTGCCGGCCATGAAGCGGATATCCATGCGGGATCCTTTCGCTGGAGCGCTGGTGCGTGGGGGTCAGGGCTGGGCAGTCTGCAGGCTGTAGCTGGTGGTGGCGGTGAACACTGCGCCATCAGGCTGGGTGGAGCGTACTTCGACCTTATGGCTGCCCACTGCAAGATCGGTCGGCAGCGCGCCGCGCCACAGGTGCGGCGACGCAGTGGCCTCGGGCGAACGGTCGTAGCCGCGCAGGCTGCTGGCCAGATCATCGGCCACGTTCTCCACCATCAGGCGCGGGTCGGGCTGGCTGACCTGCTTCATCGGCTGCCAGGCGCCGCCATCGACACGGTACTCGACCACGCTCCGATCCTCGCCCATGTAGACGTTGGCGTAGACACCCCACGCCGGGTAGGCCCCCTGGCGCAGCACCTTCGGCGCGTGCAGGCCGATCTGCTCGCTGGCCGGCCTGCCGGCCACGCGGTACTGCAGGCGATAGCTGCCGTTGCCGGCCACGTCGAGCAATGCATAGCCCTTCGGCGTGCCGTCGCTCATGGTGCTGTCCGGCACGCCAGCGGCATTCTTCACGCCCGACCAGAACGCACCGCAGTTGGCACCGACGTTGTATTCGTGCAGCGGCTTGTCGCCGTTCCAGCCCTCGGCCTTGCCGTGGTAGACGTGCTGCTGGGTGTGGCTGTGGCCGCTGAGCACCAGTACGTTGCGGAAGTCCTTCAGCAGGTCGAACAGGCGCTGGCGGTCAGCATGGCGGAAGGTCTCGCGCCCCGGCGCCGCGTCGAACAGCGGGATGTGCATGCCCAGCACCAGCAGGCGGTCCTTGTGCAGGCCCTTCAGGTAGCTGGCGAGGAAGGCGAACTGGTCTTCGCGCAGGCCGCCGACGTACTTCGGCCTGGCCTTGGGGTCGTACACCACGTCGTCCAGGAACACGAAACTGGCGCCGCCCTCTTCCACCGCGTAGGTGTCCGGGCCGTAGATGTTGCGCCAGCTGTCCAGTGAGTGTTCGTCGCTGGCCGCATCGAAGTCGAGGTCATGGTTGCCCGGCACGTGGAACCACGGCACGCCGAGTTCGGTGGTGACCTTGTTGATCGCCGGGTACAGGGTCAGGTCGTCGTTGACGATGTCGCCCAGGGTGGTGCCCATGCGTGCCCTGGTCTGGCCGACCAGTGGCGCCACGATCGACTGCTGGTAGTAGCCGATGTCCTTCAGGCTGGCGGTCTGCGAATCGGTGAATACCAGCATCTGGAAACCACGACGGCTGTCATGCCGATCCGACTGCAGGGCGAAGTCCCAGTTGCGGGTGACGTCGCTGGTCGCGGCGATGCCGCCGTACTTCAGCGCCGGCGAGCCGTTCGGGCGGTAGTGGCGCCAGAACGAAGGCAGGCCGTCCGCCGCCTTCGGGAAGGCGTAGGCATCGGGCTTGATCACGAATACGGTCTGGCCGTCGCGCACCGGCAGGCTGTAGCTGCCGTCAGCGGCAGTCTTGACGATGGTCTCGCCGTTGGAAACCTGCACCCCGGCCAGGCCCGGATCGGTCGCACCGCGGCCGGGCTTGCCGTCACGCTCCAGATAGACCTTGCCGCTGACCACGGTGTCCGCGGCCCAGGCCGGCGAGGTCAGCAACAGGCAGCACAGCCAGGCGGCAGGCAGTTTCATGGGCGGTCCGGGAAAGAAGAAGACCACCTATTGTAGAGCCGAGCCATGCTCGGCTGCATTGCAGAGGTGGGTGCGGACCGTTGGTCCGTACGCCTTCCTCAACGATGGCGTTTTTCCAGCACCGCGCGCGCATCATCCAGCGACAGCCCGCGCGCGCGCAGCAGCACCAGCAGGTGGTACAGCAGGTCCGACGCCTCGCCCAGCAATGCCTCATCATCCTGCGCCACGGCGGCCAATGCGGTCTCCACGCCCTCCTCACCCACCTTCTGCGCGATGCGGCGGATGCCGCCTTCAAACAGGCTGGTGGTGTAGCTGCCGGGAGGGCGCTGCGCGTCACGCATGGCCACCAGCTGGCCCAGCCCACCCAGGAAATCCTTCGGCGCCTGGTCGAAACAGCTCTCGGCACCGGTGTGGCAGGTCGGCCCGGCCGGGCGCGCCATCACCAGCAGCGTATCGGCGTCGCAGTCGACACGGATCGACTGCACCACCAGCACGTTGCCGGACTGCTCGCCCTTGGTCCACAACCGCTGCTTGCTGCGGCTGAAAAAGGTCATGTGGCCGATGGCCAGCGTAGCCGCCAGCGATTCGGCGCTGACATAGCCCAGCATCAGCACCTGCAGGGTATCGGCATCCTGCACCACGGCCGGCAGCAGGCCGTCGCCCTTGCCCCAGTCCAGCGCCTGCAGCGCATCCAGCGATGGCCTCACTTCAATAGACATCCCGCACCTCGATCTGCTGTCCGCGCAGGTAGCGCTTCAATTCTGGAATGGCGATGGCGCCGCTGTGGAACACACTGGCCGCCAACACACCGTCGACGTCGGCCTGGTCGAAGGCGTCGGCGAAGTGCTCCATCGCTCCGGCACCACCGGAGGCAATCAGCGGCACCTGGCACAGCGCCCGCGCCTGCTGCAGCTGCACGACATCGTAGCCACGGCGCACACCGTCGCTGTCCATGCAGTTCAGCACGATCTCACCGGCTCCACGCCGTTGCGCTTCGACGATCCAGTCGAGCGTGCGCAGCGGCACCGCCTGGGTCTTGTCCGGATCGCCGCTGAAACGACGCACCCGCCATTGCCCGTCGGCCTCGCGCACCGAATCGACCCCCACCACAACGCACTGCACGCCGAACTCGTCCGCCAGCTCGGTGATCAGCTCCGGCCGGCCCAGCGCCGGCGAATTGATCGACACCTTGTCGGCACCGGCGAACAGCACGCGGCGCGCGGTTTCCACGCTGTCGATGCCACCGGCCACACAGAACGGAATGTCGATCAGGCGCGCGATGCGCTCGATCCAGGCGACGTCAACCGACCGTGCCTCGGGACTGGCGCCGATGTCATAGAACACCAGCTCGTCCGCGCCCTGGTCGCGATAGCGCTGTGCCAACTCGGCGATGTCGCCCATGTCGACGTGATCGCGGAAGCGCACGCCCTTGACCACGCGGCCATCGCGCACGTCCAGGCACGGAATGATGCGGCGGCTCAACATGCCAACGCCTCGCTCAGGTCCATGCGCTGCTCCAGCAGTGCCTTGCCGAGGATGGCACCGCCGCAGCCGGCAGCACGCGCCTCGGCCACATCGGCCACGTCACGGATGCCACCGGACGCCTGCACCACCACACCCGGCAACAGCGCCGACAGGTGCTGGTAGAGGCTGATGTTGGGCCCGGCCAGCATGCCGTCGCGGGCGATGTCGGTGCACAGCAGATGGCGCATGCCGGCGCGCGCGTAGCGCCGGGCCAGGTCATCCAGGGTCACCCCGGCGTTCTCGGTCCATCCGTGCACCGGCAGCTGCCACTGCCCCTGTGCGTCCTGGCGCGCGTCCAGCGCAATCGTGATGCGATCGGCGCCGAATTCCTCCAGCCAGCCGACCACTTCATCGGGACGACGCACCGCCAGCGAACCCACCACCACGCGGCCGGCACCAGCGTCGAGGATGCGCGCCACATCGTCGCGGCCGCGCACGCCACCGCCGGTCTGCACCTGCAGCGGGGTCTGCGCACGAATGGATGCCAACAGCGGCGCCAGCGTGTAGCCACCGGCCCGTGCGGCATCCAGGTCGACCAGATGCATCCACTGCGCGCCCTGCGCGGCGAAGGCCTGCGCCCGCGGCAGAGGGTCATCCCCATAGGAGGTTTCCTGCGCGTAGTCGCCCTGGCGCAGCCGCACCACGCGGCCGTCGCGGATATCCAGCGCGGGGTAGACGATGAAACTCATGCAGCAGTGCCCTCGAGGAAGTTGCGCAGCATCAGCGAGCCGGTCTCGCCGGAGCGCTCGGGATGGAACTGTGCGCCGTAGTAGCGCCCCTGCTCCACCACGGCGGTGAACAGGCCACCGTGGTCGCAGGCAGCGACGGTGTGGGTATTGAGCGGCGCCGCATAGCTGTGCACGAAGTAGGCGCTGGCGCGTTCCGGCACGCCCTGCAGCAACAGCGATTCGCGCAGCGGCAGCAGGCGGTTCCAGCCCATGTGCGGCACGCGGATGCCACAGGCCGGCACCAGCTTGCGTACCACGCCCGGAATCAGTCCCAGTGTCTCTACGCCCGCTTCCTCGGAGCGTTCGAACAGCAGCTGCATGCCAAGGCAGATGCCCATCAACGGCACCTCAAGTCGCTGCAGCGGTTCCACCAGGCCCTGAGCGTGCAGGCGCTGCATGCCGGGACCGGCGGCGCCGACGCCGGGCAGGATCACCCGCCGCGCACCAACCAGGCCGTCCGCATCGCGCACCAGCCGCACCGTCGCGCCCAGGCGCTCCAGTGCGTAGCGCACCGAGCCCAGGTTGGCGCCACCGGCATCGATCAGCGCAACATCGCTCACAACGCCCCCTTGGTACTCGGCAGTGCCGTGCCCTGCCGGGCCAGCGCCGGACGCAGCGCGCGCGCCAGCGCCTTGAAGCAGGCCTCCACCTTGTGGTGATCGTTGTCGCCGCGCACCTGCAGGTTGAGGTTCAGACCGCTGGCATCGCACAGCGAACGGAAGAAGTGCGGCACCAGCTCGGTCGGCATATCGCCCACGCGCTCGCGCTTGAACTCGCCCTCGAACACGAAATAGGGACGGCCGCTGAAGTCCAGCGCAGCGCTGGCCAGGGTCTCGTCCATGGGCAGGGTGAAGCCGTAACGGCCAATGCCGCGCTTGTCGCCCAACGCCTCGCGCAGGGCCTGGCCCAGGGCCAGCCCGGTGTCCTCGATGGTGTGGTGCTCGTCGATGTGCAGGTCACCCTCGGCCTGGATGTCCAGCGCGAAGCCGCCGTGCTTGCCGATCTGCTCCAGCATGTGGTCGAAGAACGGCAGGCCGGTGGCAATGCGTGCATCGCCCGCGCGGTCCAGGTCCAGCTCAACGCGGATCTTCGTTTCTTTGGTGTTGCGCTGGACAACGGCGGTGCGCGGCGCGTCGGCCAGCGCATGGGCGATGCCCGGCCAGTCCCACTCCCCACCAAACTGCGCGGTGCGCAGCTGGAAACCACGGATGTTGAGGTTGGCGGCAAACTGCAGGTCGGTGATCCGGTCACCGACCATGCCCGAGCGTGCCCAGTCGATGCTGCGGTCCTGCAGGTAGGCGGTCATCAGGCCGATGCCCGGCTTGCGGGTCGGCGCATTGTCCTGCGGCCAGCTGGAATCGATCAGCACGTCACGGAAGGTGATGCCCTGGCTCTCGAAGATCTGCAGCATCAGGTCGTTGGGGCCATCGAAGCTGGCGCGCGGGTAGCTGTCGCTGCCGAGGCCGTCCTGGTTGGTGACGATCACGAACTGGTAGCCGGCATCACGCAGCTTCAGCAGCGCCGGGATCACCTGCGGCACGAAGCGCAGCTTTTCGTAGGCGTCGATCTGGAAGTCGGACGGCTCCTCGATGAGGGTGCCATCGCGGTCAATGAACAGGATCGGGGTCATGCTGCGGCCCTCCGCGCCGACAGGGCCGCAAGCACGCGGTCATTCTCTTCGGGGCTGCCGATGCTGATGCGCAGCGCATCACCCAGCTGCGGCGCAGCGCGCTGGTCGCGCACCACCACGCCCGCAGCCAGCAGCGTATCGAACGCGGACTGGGGATCGGCGAAGCGGACCAGCAGGTAGTTGCCGGCCGAGGCATACACCCGGCACACGCCGGGCAGGCCGACCAGGGCTGCACGCAGGCGCTCGCGCTCGGCGATCACCGTGGTCACGCGCTCGGCGGTGCGCGCCAGCGCGGCCGGCTGCAGTGCCTGCACGGCCAGTTCCGCGCACGGCGTCGGCACCGGGTACGGCGCCTGGCAGCGACGCAGCAGGGCAATCAGCTCCGGGGCAGCGATCAGCGTGCCAACGCGGGCGGCCGCGAGCGCGTGCGCCTTCGACAGCGTGCGCAGCACCGCCAGATTGGCGTGCGCGGCCAGCAACGTGGTCGCCGACGGCCGTTGTGCATACTCGACATAGGCCTCGTCCACCACGACCAGCGCCTGCCCGCGCAGCGCAACCGCCACGCGCTCGACCTCATCCAGGGCGATGTCACTGCCGGCCGGGTTCGACGGCGCACACAGGAACACCAGCTTGGCACCCTGCGCCTTGGCCGCGTCGATCACCGCATCCAGATCGGTGCGCAGTCCATCCTCGCTGTCCACCAGCGGCACTTCAATCAAGGCGGCACCCTGCAGGCGAGCGCAGACGGCGTACATGCCAAACACCGGCGGCGTGACCAGCACGCCATCGCGACCCGGCACGCACAGCGCGCGCACCAGCAGATCAATGGCTTCGTCGCTGCCGCGACCGATCAGCAGCTGCTGTGGCGTCACGCCGTACAGCGCCGCCAGTCCCTCGCGCAGCGCGAGCGGCTGCGGCTCCGGATAGCGCCGGCTGCTGCCTGCGGGATCGGCCGCATTGGCCCAGGCCGACTCATTGGCATTCAACCAGACCTCGCCCTGCACCGCCGCGCTGCGTGCCGAGCTGTAGCCGGCGAAGGCCTGCAGGTCCGGGCGCACCAGTGCCAGCACCTCATCGATCGCCGCGCTCATGCCGCCACCTCCATGCGCAACGCAACGGCACGCTCGTGCGCATCCAGGCCTTCGGCACGGGCGATGATGCGCGCGCAGCCGCCGATCGCGGCCAGGCCGGCGGCGCTGGCGCTCTGCACGCTGATCAGGTTCTGGAAGCTGGCAACGCTCACGCCGCTGTAGGCACGCGCGGCACCGGCGGTGGGCAATACGTGGTTGGTGCCGCTGCAGTAGTCACCCAGTGCTTCGGGGGTGTAATCGCCCAGGAACACCGAGCCGGCCGCCTGCACCTTGTCCAGCCATGCGCGCGGATCACGCAGGGCCAGGATCAGGTGCTCTGGTGCATAGCGGTTGCTGATCGCGAACGCCTCGGCCAACGCATCGACCAGGATCAGCCGAGACGCCGACAAGGCCTGCCGTGTGATCTGCTGGCGCGGCAGCAGGGCGACCTGGCGCTCCACCTCGGCTTCGACCGCGGCCAGCATCGCCGCATCTTCGGTCAGCAGCAGCACCTGCGAATCCGGGCCGTGCTCGGCCTGCGACAGCAGGTCGGCGGCGACGAACGCCGGATTGGCGCCAGCATCGGCAATCACCAGCACCTCCGAAGGACCGGCAGGCATGTCGATGGCGGCGGCGCCGTCCTGTGCGACCTGCTGCTTGGCTTCGGTAACGAAGCTGTTGCCCGGCCCGAACAGCTTGTCGCAGGCCGGAATGCTGGCCGTGCCATAGGCCATCGCCGCGATCGCCTGCGCGCCGCCCAGCTTGAACACGCGCTGCACGCCGGTCAGGCGGGCGGCTACCAGCACTGCCGGATCGGCACTGCCGTCGGCGCGCGGCGGGGTGCACAGCACCACCTGCGGGCAACCGGCCAGCTGCGCCGGAACGCCCAGCATCAACGCGGTGGACGGCAACGGCGCGCTGCCAGCCGGTACGTACAGGCCCACCCGGCCGATCGGGCGCAGCATGCGTTCGCAGACCACGCCCGGCGCGGTTTCAACTGCATAGCCTTTGCCCATGCCAGCGGCGTGGAAGCGCGCAATGCGTTCGGCGGCGTCCACCATCGCCTGTCGCAGTTCGGCGGGCACGGCGGCTTCGGCAGCGGCGAATTCGGCTTCGGAAACTTCAAACGAGGCCAGCTCGACGCCATCGAAACGCGCCGTAATCGCACGCAGCGCATCGTCGCCCTGTGCACGCACCTGCGCGATCAGGGCCGCTACGGCATCGCGGGTCTGCTGCGCCACGGCCTGCACCGGGCGGGTCAATGCCGCGCTGCGCGCGGCCTCATCAAGTCGGGACCAGATCAGACGGTTCATGCCAGCGATCGCTCCACGCTCAGTACCATCAGGCCCTGCGCGCCCGCGCGCTCGAGTTCTTCCATGCGCTGCCAGCTCAGCGGGCCGGGGCACATGGTCTGCAGGCGCAGCGCGCCACCATCGGCCGGCAGCCGCACCAGCGGCTCGGCATCGGCCAGCAGCTGCGCCAGCGCGTCGACGCGATCTTCGCTGGCACGGAACATCAGCAGCTTGCGGTCCTGGCGCTGCACCACGCCGTCGAGGCGGCGCAGCAGCATCGCGCGCAGCGATGCACGTGCGTCATCCGGCACGCGCATCGCACCAGCCAGCACCGCCTCGCTGTCGAGCAGGTTGTGTACCGGGGTCAACTGGTTGGCACGCAGCGTGGCGCCGCTGGAGACCAGATCGCAGATCAGGTCGGCGGTACCCAGGCGCGGGGCGATTTCCACCGACCCGGACAGCTCGACCACCTGCGCGTCCACGTCCTGCTCCGCCAGCCACTGCTTGAGGATGGCCGGGTAGCTGGTGGCGATGCGGGTGCCGGCCAGCTGCGCCGGACCCTGCCACTGCCATTCCTCGGGCACCGCCAGCATCAGCCGGCACTGGCCGAAGCCCAGCCCGCGCAGCGCCTGGTAGGCGTCCGGCAGGCCGATCTGGCGGCGTGCCGCGGCCTGCTCGTCCAGTTCATTGCGACCGACGATGCCGAGGTCGCAGACGCCATCGGCGATCAGGCCGGGGATGTCGTCGTCGCGCACCAGCAACAGGTCCACCGGCAGCGATTCGCCGTAGCAGAACAGCTTGTCGCGGCTTTCGCGCCAGCTCAGGCCACAGGCGCTGAGCAGGTTGCGGGCGGGCTCGGCCAGCCGGCCACTCTTCTGGATGGCGATACGCAGCCGGTCTCGTGCCGGCGCTGCCTGGGATGCACTCATGGGGGAGGTCTCGAAGTTCGGAACGGGGCGCGCATCAGCGCGAAGCAAGGCGGTCGATGGCGGCGGCATAGCCTCGATGGCCATGCTCGAGCGTGCGTGCCACCCGTCCGGTGGTGGTCACGCTGACGCCGGTGCGCTCGTGGATCTCGCGGTACGGCACGCCCTGCTGCAGCAGCGGCACCACCTTCCAGCGGTCGGCCATGGCCTCCAGCTCGGCCGGGGTGCACAGGTCGCGCAGGAATGCCTCGACCTGCTCCGGCTCGCGCAGCGCGGCAAAGGCCCGGGCCAGGGCTTCCAGGTCGGCCTTCGGGTCTTTGGCGGCAATCTCGGGGCGGGCTTTCACGGGGTCGGGTCCATGCATCAATGTAATAGCGCGTTAGTACATTAGCGCATTCTTGCGCAGTGCGTCAAATCGGAGCCTGATGGGGTCAGGTCCGTTTTCCAAAGGAAAACGGATCTGACCCCTGGACCGGATGCCGGAAATGCAGAACGCCCACCAAAGGGCGGGCGTTCTGCTTTCAAATCAACAACCTGGCTCGACTCAGGGCAGGCAACGCACCTCCGCCTGCAGCGTCCCGCGCCGCGGGCACTCCCCGAACAGGCTGCCCTGCCGGCTCGGCAGGGACTGGATGTTCTGCAACGCCCCTGCACCCGCCGGGCACTTCCGCGAGGCCAGGGCCCGCAGGTCGCCCTCAAGCTGCGCGCGGTCGATCACGTGACAGCGATCAACCTGCAGCCGGTACTGCGCCGGGCCCAGCCGATCACTGCGCAGCACCGGGTCACTCTGGCAGCCCGCCAACAGGAGCACGGTGAGTACCCCTGCGACGGCCGGCTTCACACCATCGCCCTGGACTGCTCCAGCTCCACCAGCAGGGTGCTGGCCAGCTCGTCGCGCGACACTTCGAACTGCTGTTCACGCAGCAGGTCCTTCACCGCCACCACGCGGCGCGCGAGCTCGTCTTCACCGGCCAGCACCACGAAGCGGATGCCGGCCTTGGCCGCGTACTGGAACTGCTTGCCGATCTTCTTCGGCTCCATCTGCACTTCGGTATTGATGCCACCGGCGCGCAGGCGGCGCGCGATGTCCAGCGACTGCGGCATGCCCTGCTCGTCCATCAGCGCCACCAGCGCCTGCACGCTGCTGGCTTCGATGCCGTCGATCAGGCCCGCCTCGCGCAGCTGCCAGAACAGGCGCGACAGGCCGATGGAGATACCCACGCCCGGCAGCTTCGACTTGCTGTAGTGGCTGGCCAGGTCTTCGTAACGGCCGCCCGAACAGATCGAGCCGATCTGCGGGTGGTCGGTCAGCGTGGTCTCGTAGACGGTGCCGGTGTAATAGTCCAGGCCGCGCGCAATGGAGAAGTTCAGGCAGTATGCGGTTTCCGGCACGCCCAGCGCCTGCACCAGCTGCAGCACTTCGCGCAGTTCGGCGACGCCGGTACGCAGGATCTCCGAAGAACCGGCGTCGGCTTCCAGCGTGGCCAGTTGCGCCAGCGCATCGGCATGGCCCTGCGAACGCACAGCGACGAAGGCCAGGATCTTCTCGACCTGTTCTGCCGGGATGTTGAAGCCCTCGCCCACCAGCGTCTCGCGAACGTAATCGGCGCCACGCTTGTCCAGCTTGTCCACTTCGCGCAGCACCGCCAGCTGGCGCTCGCCTTCAGCCACGCCCAGGCTCTCGAAGAAGCCGCGCATCAGCTTGCGGTTGTTCAGCTGGATGCTGAAGTCACCGATGCGCAGTTCCGAGAACACCGCATGGATGACCGCCAGCACTTCAGCGTCGTACCGCACGCTCAGGCTGTCCTTGCCGATCACGTCGATGTCGCACTGGTAGAACTCGCGGAAACGACCGCGCTGGGCACGCTCGCCGCGGTACACGCGCTGCATCTGGTAACGGCGGAACGGGAAGGTCAGTTCGTGTTCGTGCTCGGCCACGTAGCGTGCCAGCGGCACGGTCAGGTCGAAGCGCAGCGCCATTTCCGGCAGCGAACGGTCGCCCGACTCGGCCGCGTTGGCCAGCGCGCCGGTGGACTGCACGAAATACACCTGGCGCTCGGTCTCACCACCGGACTTGGTCAGCAGCACGTCGGACAGCTCGAACACCGGCGTCTCCACCGGCAGGAACCCGAAGCGCTCGTAGTTGCGGCGGATGACGTCCAGCATGCGCTGGAACGCAATCTGCTCGCGCGGCAGCAGCTCAAGGGTGCCGGGCGGGGTACGGGGCTTGATCACGGGCGGAACTCCTGCTGGAACGGGACGTGGGAGGGGGCAACATTCTAGCGCCCCCGCCTCCGGCAGGGTCGAACGGCCGCTTGAAGTATCATAAGGCCCTCCCCGCCCGCGATACGCCCCCCGCAACATGTCACGGCCTTCCGGCGCTCCGCCCGCCACCAACGATCCCGCCTCGCCGTCCTGCACCACGCTGGACTGCCTGCACTGCTCGGTTCGGCACCTTGCGGTGTGCTCGGCGCTGTCGCCAGACGAAGTGCAGGCGCTGGAACAGGTCACCGTCTCGCAGCAGGTCAGCATGGGCAGCACGCTGGCCCGCACCGGCGAAGAGCGCGACCATGTCTATACATTGACCGCCGGCGCACTGCGCCTGGTGCGCACCCTGGCCGACGGCCGGCGCCAGATCAACGGTTTCGTGCTGCCCGGCGACTACCTGGGCCTGAGCGGCAGCGACCACCATCGCTACGACATCGAGGCCATCGCCGACAGCCGCGTGTGCCGTGTCGCGCTGCCACAGATGAAGGCCCTGCGCAGCCGCTTCCCGCACCTGGAGCGCAAGCTGCTGCAGCGCGCCTGCCAGGAACTGGATGCCGCACAGGATGCTGCGCTGGCGCTGGCACGCCTGCAGCCGGCCGAGAAGCTGGCCGATTTCCTGCTGCGCCTGGCCGCGCGCGAGGCCAAGCTGGGGGGCGACGGCCTGCGCGTGTCGCTGCCGATGGGCCGCGGCGATATCGCCGACCATCTGGGCCTGACCATGGAAACAGTCAGCCGCACCTTCACCAAGCTGCGCCAGCAGGGGCTCATCGCCCTGCCCCACCTGAACGTGGTGGAGATCCTCGACGAGGATGGGCTGCGCACGCTGGCGGGTGAAGGGTTGATCTGACCGTATCGCGGTTGGTTGGGTTGCCGGCCAGCGGCCGGCACTACCGGAAGGATGCAACACGGGTAGTGCCGGCCGCTGGCCGGCAACCGGATCCCTCTCCGATCAACGCATCAACACCTCACGCAACGCCGCGTAATCTGCCGCCAGTGGTTCGGCGTGCGCCGGTCGCTGCAGCAAGGCATCCAGCGCAGGTGGCACCGCCACCGTTTCGTCGATCAGAGGCTCGACCACAGCCTCGAACTTGGCCGGATGCGCCGTGGCCACCACCGCCCAGTCGCCCTTGGCACCGCGTGCACGCAGGTCCTGCAGCACCTTTACCGCCGTCGCCGTGTGCGGGCAGAACAGCTCGCCGTGGCTGGCATGCGCTGCCGCAATGGTCGCGCGGATGGTCACGTCATCCACAGCGAACGCGCGGAACGCAGCTCGCAGTTCCGCGTCGTCACCGTGGTAGAGCCAGCGCAGTCGCTCGAAGTTGCTCGGCGCACCCACGTCCATTGCATTGGCCACCGTCGCCACACTCGCCTGCGGCTGGTAGTCGCCGCCATTGAAGTACGCCGGCAGCACGGCATTGGCATTGGTTGCCAGCACGATCTGACCGATCGGCACGCCCAGCGCGCGCGCCAGCACCGCCGCCATTGCATTGCCCAGATTGCCGGTCGGCACTACCAGATTGAGCCGGCGACGATGCGCGGCGTAGTGGGTCAACGCTGCATGCGCGTAGTAGCTCATCTGTGGCAGCAGGCGGCCCAGACTGATGCTGTTGGCCGAGCTCAACGGCACCTGCGCCTGCAGTTCGCGGTCGGCCAGCGCCTGCTTGACCATCGCCTGGCAATCGTCGAACGCACCGGCCACACGCAGGGCCTGGATGTTGTCGCCGAAACAACCGAGCTGATGCGCCTGGCGCGGAGATACGCGACCCTCCGGATACAGCACCACCACACGCACGCCCGGCTGGCGATGGAAGGCCGCTGCAACGGCGGCACCGGTATCGCCGGACGTGGCGACGACGATCGTCAGATCGCGGTCCTTGCCGGCCTGCAGCCGCGACAGCGTACCGGCGAGGAAGCGCGCGCCGATATCCTTGAACGCCGCCGTCGGCCCATGGAACAGCTCCAGCACGTGGTCACCCTCGCCGAGTGCACGCAGCGGCACCGGGAAGTCGAACGCTTCGCGGCAGATCGCCGGAAGCGCAGTCTCGAGTGCATCGCCCGCAAACAACGGTGCCAGCAGATCGGCAGCGGTATCGGCCAGGGTCGCCCCGGCCTGCAGTTCGCGGGCGGCCGGCAGACGCGCGGGGACGTACAGCCCGCCATCGGGCGCCAATCCGGCGGCGATCGCCGCGCTGAGGCCAACGGCGGGCGACTGGCCGCGGGTCGAAACAAATTGCATGGGTTCGGTATCCAGAGAAGGGGAAGGATTCAGCACAGCCGGGCTCCCGGCGCATCCAGCGGCGATACCCAGGCGTCACTGTCGAAGCCGGCCGCAGCGAACGCTGCCTGCACCGGCGCCACGGCGGCGCGGGCCTGGTCGGCATCCTCGAACCAGGCGAACACGCTGGGTCCGGCACCGGAGATGCCCGCGCCCATTGCATGGGCCGACAGCGCTGCATCACGGGCGGCCTCGAAGCCGGCAATCAATCCGGCCCGCCGCGGTTCGACCAGCACATCGCGCAGTCCCGCGCGTACCAGCGTCGCATCACTGCGATGGCAACCACTGAGCACCAGCGCGAGGTTCGCGCTCTGTGCCACGAACTCGCCCAGCGCATAGCTGCCCTGCAGGGCCTGGCGGGCACGGCGCGTTTCCAGCACCGCGTGCGGATGCACCAGCAGGCTGTGCCAGCTGGCAGGCACCGGGATCGGCAACAGGCGATCGGCCGTACACAACGCCAGGCCGCCCAGCAGCAGCGGGCCGACGTTGTCACCGTGACGGCCACCACTGGCCACCGCCTCACCGTCCAGCGCGTACGGGTACAGCGCCTCGCGCGGCAGCGGGGCCTGCAGCAGCGCATTGGCGGCGACCAGCGCTGCGACACTCGACGCTGCCGAACCGCCCATGCCGGAACCGAAGGGAATGCCCTTGTCGATCTCGACCGCGAAACCGAAGTCCAGGCCCAGGCCTTCGCGCAGCGACATCAGCGCAGCCCCGGCAGTGTTGCCGGCGGCGTCCAGTGGCAGCGCGACGGCACTGCCACGGATCGCATCGATCCGCACCGCCGGCTCGTCGATGCAGCGCACGCTCACGGTATCGCCGATACCGGCAATGGCATGGCCGAGAATGTCGAAGCCCACGGCCACGTTGGCCACCGAGGCAGGCGCGAACGCACGTGCGATCACAGCCGTGCTCCTTCACCGGCGGCGACCCGCAGCAGGTCCGCGAACACACCTGCTGCCGTCACTTCCGGACCCGCACCCGGCCCTTGCACCACCAACGGGTTGTCGCAGTAGCGACGGGTACGGAACTGCACCACGTTGTCGGTCAGCCGCAGGTTGGCGAAGGCGTGGTCGGCCGGCAGCTCCTGCAGCCCCACCGAGGCACCGTCGGCGCCCAGCTGTGCCACATAGCGCAGCACCGCGCCGCGCGCCCGCGCATCCTGCAGGCGTTGCAGCAGGCTGGCGTCGGACTCGCCCAGCCGTGCCATGAAGTCATCCACGCTGCCCTCGCGCAGCAGCGCCGGCACCAGGCTCTCCACCTGTACCTGTTCCAGGCTGAGTGCATGGCCCGCCTCGCGGGCAAGGATCACCAGCTTGCGCGCCACGTCCACGCCGGACAGATCATCGCGCGGGTCCGGCTCGGTGTAGCCCATCGACCGCGCCTGCGCCACCAGCGCGGAGAACGGCTGGCTGCCATCGAAGCGGTTGAACAGCCAGGCCAGCGTGCCGGAGAAGATGCCTTCGATGGCCAGCACCTCGTCACCGGTATCGACCAGGTCACGCAGCGTGGTGATCACCGGCAGGCCAGCGCCCACCGTGGCCTCGTAGCGGAAACGCGCACCACTGGCCGCCGCCGCGGCGCGGATGCGCTGGTAGCGCGGCAGCGGCCCGGCGCCGGCCTGTTTGTTCGGTGTGACCACGTGGATGCCGGCTGCCAGCCAGCCCTCATAGCGCTCGGCCACCTCGGCACTGCCACTGCAGTCGATCACCACCGCATGCGGCAGGTGCGCGGCCAGCAGGTGTTCGGTGAAGCGATCCAGATCGCTGGGCTCACCCGCCTGCTGAAGGGCTTCGCGCCAGTCGGCATGCAGCCCATCCGCATCCAGCCGCATGCGCGAACGCGAGGCCAGTGCGCGCAGGCGCAGGTCGACATTGGCCTTGGCCAGCAACTGCGGGCGCGCGGCCAGCAGCTGGTCCAGCAGCGCGGCACCGACGTTGCCAGGCCCGATCACGCCCACCGCGAAGGTCTGCGGCGACAGCCAGAAGCCGGCATGCGCGGCGCGCAGGGCGCGGGTGGCATCGGCACTGTCCACCGCCACCGAAATGTTGCGCTCGGACGAGCCCTGCGCGATTGCCAGGATGTTCACCTGCGCGCGGCCCAGCGCCTCGAACAGGCGCGCCGCCACGCCAGGTTGGCCGGCCATGCCGTCGCCCACTGCCGCCAGAACGCTGACGCCCTCGCTGACCTGCACGCGCTGCACCTGGCCCACCGACAGCTCATGCGCAAACGCATGCAGCAGCGCCTCGCGGCCACGTGCAGCTTCGGCGGCGCGCACCACGCAGCAGATCGAATGTTCCGACGAACCCTGCGAGATCATCACCACCGACACCTGCGCCTGGCGCAGGGCAGCGAATACGCGCTCTGCAGTGCCTGGCACGCCGATCAGGCCGGTGCCTTCCAGGTTCAACAGGGCCAGGCCCGGGCTCAGGGTCAGGCCCTTTACCGGCCCACGCGGCGAGCGCTCGGCACTGATGCGCGTACCCGGATGCGCCGGTTGGAACGTATTGCGGATGAAGATCGGCAGGCCCAGGCGGATCGCCGGCGACATCGTCTGCGGGTGCACCACTTTGGCGCCGAAGTAGGCCAGTTCGCAGGCCTCGTCGTAGCTGAGCGATTCCAGCTGCACGGCTTCGGGTACCAGGCGCGGGTCGGCTGACAGCACGCCGTCGACGTCGGTCCAGATGTGCAGTTCATCGGCATTGAACAGCGCGGCGAAGATCGCGCCGGAGTAGTCACTGCCGTTGCGGCCCAGGGTGGTGATGCGGTCATCACGGTCACGCGCGACGAAACCGGTGGCGACCAAGCGCGGCTGCGGATGCTGCAGGCGCCATTGCGCGAGGCGGTCGGCGCTGGCTTCCCAGTCGACATCGACGCCCAGCTCGCCATGCCCGACCACCAGCACATCGCGCGCATCGAGCACCGCACAGTCTTCTCCCAAGGCACGCAGGTGGGTGCCAAGCAGCTGCGCGGAGAACACTTCGCCCAGGCCCTGCACGCGGTCCAGCACCTCGCGCGGCAGCTCGCCGATCACCGCCAGCGCCGCCAGCACTTCGGCCAGCTGATCGAAGCGGGCGTCGATCCATTCGACCGTCTCGCCGACCTGCTCGCCCAGCAGCGCCACGGCGGCGCCACGGTGGCGCGCGCGCAGGGCATGCCAGGCCTCGCGCCAACCCTGGTCACCCTTTGCCGCCAGCTGCGCCAGATCGATCAGCGCGTCGGTGACCCCCTTCATCGCCGAGACGACAGTGACCTGCAGCGACTCAGGACGGGCCAGCAGCAGGCCGGCAACATGGCGATAGCGTTCGGCATCGGCCACCGAGGTGCCGCCGAACTTGTGCACGACAGTGGACGGTGCAGCCAGATCGGCCGGGGCAACGGGATGGGCGGGGGCGTGGGAAGACATGCAGACCTCGGTAGGAGGCCCCGTCGCATGCAGGTGTCGAGTTTCCCCGCCACCTGGATGGTGCGGGGCCGTGGTTTTCGGGAGTTACACGAAGACGACGGGCCGCACCAGGGCAGTGGTGACGGTGGTGGTGGTAATGGTGGTGGTGGCGACCGGCGCAGTCGGACGGCCCGCAATGGCGGGGGCGATCAGGCTGGCGTGGGCGGCATCAAGGACCATGACGCACAGAAAACACTGTGCGCCGGCCCGCTGTCAAGTGCTGCGATGCAAAAAATCATTGCGGCGATCATCGGCCAACGTGCCGGCATTTGGTTGCATCTGAGACCAAGCCGGCATCAGCACGCTTGACGCCCACATCAGCCTGCATGTTCGGCGATCGCCCGTGGCGAGCGATGGGCATGCGCGCACAGCATCACGCCGGCCACCAGGAACACGATCGCCAGCGCCTCCAGCAGCGAGGGCCAGCGCTGCTGCCAGGCGAAGGCATACGCCAGCGCGAACAGCGTCTCGAACACGATCATCTGCCCGGTCAGGGTCAATGGCAGCAGGCGGCTGGCACGGTTCCAGAACGCGTTGCCGAGGATCGAGGCCACCACTGCCACGCCGGCGCTGATCGCCCAGAAGCCACTCCACTGCGCCGCAGTGTGGGTACCGCTGTGGCCGATGAAGGCCATCGGCACCAGCAGCAGGGCCAGGCCGCCAGTGGTGACGCCGGTCAGCAACGACCAGTCGTGGCTGGACAGGTCCGGCCGGCGCGCCAGCCAACGACTGTTGCCGATCGAGTACAGCGCCCACGAGAACAGCGCACCGAACGCACAGAGCAGGCCAATCAGGCGCTGCCGCCACGGTGTTGCGAGGTGTTCGGACATCAATGCTTCCCAGCCCACCAGCGCCACGCCGAGCACGCACAGGCCCAGCGCCGGCAGCAGCTGCTTCAACGGCACCGCGCCCTGCTCGCGCACGCCAACCACAGTGACCACCACCGGAATCAGGCCGACAATCAATGACGCCGCCGCGCCACCGGCCCACTGCACCGCCGTGGCCAGCAGCAGGAAGTACACCAGGTTGCCGGCCAGGCTCAGCCACAGCAGCCCGAACCATTCGGCGCGGCCCAGCCGCGGTGCCAGCCGCTTCCAGCGCGGCAGCAGCAGAGCGATGGCAATCAGGCCATAGACCAGGTAGCGACCGGCGGACAGTTGCAGGGCATTGAACGACTGCAGCACGGCGGGCGCGAGAAAGACCACGCCCCACAGCGCGCCAGCGGCAACGCCATTGGCGATGCCCAGGGCCATCGGGTTGTTGCGCATTCGGGTTCTTCGGGGGAAGAGAACGGGCCGCGCAGTGTAAGCGCTCACCAGTGGCGCCCTCTTGACCGAGGCTATTGCCTTTGTCATCTCTGTAGAGCCGAGCCAATGCTCGGCTGCGATTGGCCGCTGTGCAGATAAGGGCAGCCGAGCGTGGGCTCGGCTCTACAGGTCAGATGGCGCCCCTGCGCCAGGCGGCCGGCGTCTGCCCGCACTCACGACGCAGCGCACGGGTCAGTGCACTCTGCTCGGAATAGCCTGCCGCCAGCGCGATATCGCTGATCGGCGCCGCACTGGTACGCAGTTGGTGCTTGGCCCAACGCAACCGGCTTGCACTGAGCCAGGCCTGCGGGCTCAGCCCGAACTCCCGCTGGAACAGCGCGTGCAACCGGCTTTCGCTGACACCGACGAAGGCGGCCATGCGTGCTACCGGCCACGCCTGGCCCGGATCAACCTGCACCGCCGCGCACAGGCCCTGCAGGCGCGCACCACTGCCCGCCGGTGCGAACACCTGGAGCAGCTGCGGCAACAGGGCCGGCAGTGCCTGGCCCTCACACACCTGCGCCAGGCGCTGTCGCAGCGCCAGTGGCAGATGCAGCCAGCGCTGGCGGCACAGGTGTTCCTGGGTACCGTCATCGAGCACACCCGGGGGGCAGTCGACGATCACGAAAGCATTCGGGCCATCGGCCATCTGGTCGTGTGCTTCGCCAGCCGCGACGAAGGCCCCCTGCAGCAGGTCCAGGCGACCACCGCGGCGTTGCATCTCGAACTGCAGTTCGCCCTGCAGCGGCAGCACCCACTGCGCGTAGTCATGACGGTCCAGGCCGGTGGCCTGGCCGTAGTGCCGCAGGTGGAAGATCGCGCCCATATGACGAGTGTGCGCGTGCTGGCATTTCCCTGCAACGCGGCCCCGGCACCGGCCATGCTATGTTCCAGCCAGTTACAGACGCAGGGATGGCAGGATGAACAGCATGATCCGATTGCTTCCGCTGGCACTGGCCAGCGCCTTACCCCTGGCCGCCCTGGCCCAGGCGCCATCCGCGCCATCGGCCGCCGAGCGCATCGCACCTGCACCGCACTGCCTGGACGCACGTGACGTACGCCAGGTCGAGCAGGAGACACCGACCGCCATCGCGGTCCGTGATGGCAGGGGCCAGGCCTTCCGCATCGACTTCAGCGCAGCCTGCCCGGGTGTCAACGAAGCCAGCGCACTGCGGCTGGAGGCGCCTTCGGGCTGGGCCTGCGGCCGTCCCAGTGAACAGGTGATGGTGGATGGCCGCCGCTGCGGCGTCGGCAGTGTCACCCCCATCGACAACCGGGAGTTCGCCAGCACCGCACGCCAGAGCAGCCGCCTGTACGCGGCCACCCTGCCGCCGGTGAACGTGACCGCCACAGGCAAGCCCAGCCGTGGCGGCAGCAGCCCGCGCCATACCTTCCAGGCCTCGCCAGCGTTCTGCTTCGCCACCCGCCATGTGCGCAGCTGGAACGAGGATCCGCAAGGCGTGGTGGTGGAGACCAATCCGCGCCGCAATGGCGGCAATCGCTACTACCGCGTCGAACTGGCCGGCAGCTGCTCGATCCTGGCCGGGGCGACCTCGGTGGAATTCCAGTCCGGTTTCCAGAACGGCCTGATCTGTGGCAATCCGGGCGATCGCATCGTGGAGACGCCGTCCGGAATCCCCGGCGACATGCGCGCCAGCACGCCGCGCTTCGCCCGCCCGGGCTGCAGCGTGCTGGCGGTCTATCCGAAGGACGCGCCGGACCAGGCCTCGCGCTAGCCGTCCACGCCGAGGAAGGCGAACGGTGCACTGGGTACGAAGTGACCCAATGCATCGCCGGCGAACGTGTTGCGCTGGTCCTTGCCAAGGTCGAGCTTGAGCACCTGGCCGCCGAAATCGACCTTGTTCAGATCGATCCAGAAGGTGTTGGGGGTCAGCGCCGATTCGAAGAAGTACAACCGCCGCTTGTGGTCGGCCACCGTGCGCCAGCGCGTCGATGAGATGTTCGGCTCGCCCGGCGTGGTGATGCCATACGGCACCGACGCATTGCGGATCACGCTGAACACGCTGGCCAGCGCTTCCACCGGGTCCTCGGCCTTGGGAATGGCATTGATGTAGAACGACGCACGCGCGAAGCGGTCGGACGAGCGGTTGGTACCTGGCAGCATCACCGTGCCACCGATCTGCTGCCAGTAGCTGTTGAGTGCCAGCTGCTGCTCGAAGATCGGCGAGTTGGTCATCACCTGGTAGCGCCGGTCATGGTGGATCACCTGGCGCCCCCCGATGTACTCGACGATGGCACTGTCGCCGCTCGCGTCGGACAGCGACAGATGCAGCGTTGCCTGGCGGTCCTCGCCCGGCACCTTGTCGGTGACGATCGAGTACGGCTCACGCTTCAGCGCCGCCACCGCCTCGTCCACGGTCGCGAAATTGTCCAGCACATACTGCGCCCACAGCGAGATCGCCAGTCCCGGCTTGTTGCCGCGCTGCTGCGGATACTCCGATTCGACCAGCCACAGCAGGTTGGCCACCAGGCCCTTCTCGTTCATGCCATCGGTGGTCGACACGTCGTAGCCGGTGGCCACCACCGAACCATAGCGCGCTGTCCAGGCCAGCGACTTCGGTCCGGCCTGGCCGGTGCGCGCGATGCCGCGCGGCAGCACATAGAGGTTGGTCGCCACGTCGACCTTCCAGTCCATCGAGCGTGCGGTGATCACATCACCGTTGTCACCCAGGTACACCGCGCGCGTGCAGGCCAGCGCCGGTGCCACCGCAGCGGCCAGTGCGACCGCCAGCATTGCCCTGCCCGTCCACTTCATCCGTATCATGTCGTTGTGCTCCTTTCCCCGTGAACCCCGGATCTGACCGCACGCAGGGTGACACAGGGGTGAAGCCTCAGCGTACGACCCGATCGTGCAGCCAGAAACCTGCAAGCATTGCAGGCACGAACCACAGCGCTTCACGCGATGCGACTGCCAGCCCGGCGATGGCCGGTCCCGGGCAATAGCCAGCCCATCCCCAGCCGATACCGAACAGAGCGGCACCCAGGAGCAGGCGCGCATCGACATCACGCGCACTGGGCAGCTGGAAGCGCACCGCGAACCACGGCTGCGCGCGGCGCAGCACCCAGCGCTGGCCGACCGCACTGACCAACAGCGCCGCGCCCAGCACCCACACCAGGGTGGGATCGAAATCACCTGCAATGTCGAGGAAGCCGAGCACACGGCGCGCGTCGGTCATCCCCGAAAGCGCCAGCCCCGCACCGAACAGCGCACCCGCCGCTGCCGCGGCCCCTGTCGCGCGGCTCATGCCGGGCCTCCGCCGTGGCGGATGAGGAACGTCGTCAGCATCGCGCAGGCCATGAACACCAGCACCGCCAGCAGCGAGCGCTTCGAGCCGCGAGCCATGCCACAGACGCCGTGACCACTGGTACAGCCACTGCCCAAGCGGGTGCCGAAGCCCACCAGCAGGCCGGCGCCGATCAACTGCCAGGCAGGCAAGGCATCGCGCAACTGTACCCGCGGCAACGCTTCGGGCAGCGACTGCCACCACAGCACCAGCCCGGCCGCCGCGAGCAGGCCAGACAGGAAGGCCCAGCGCCATCCGCGCTCGCCTTCCGCTGCGCGCAGGCTGCCTGCGGCGATCCCGCTGATACCGGCCACACGCCCGAGGGTGGCGAGCAACAGCACTGCGGCGGCGCCGATCGACCCACCGCCGGCTACCGCAGTCCACGGCAGGTTCATGCCCTGCCCTCATTCACGCCCTTCATGGGATTGCCCTTTTATTTAGATTTATCTAAATTAGACACGTCTAAACAAAAAGGTCAACCATGCCCAGCACCCCGCTCGACAGTGCCGCGATGGCCAAGCACGCCGCGCAGGCCGCTGCCCTGCTCAAGCGCCTGGCCCATCCTGCCCGCTTGCGCGTGCTGTGCCGCCTGGTCGAAGGCGAAGCGCCGGTACCGGAGCTGCAGGCGCTGACCGGATTGAGTGCGTCCGCGCTGTCGCAGCACCTGGCTGTGCTGCGCGATATGGACATCGTGGCGACCCGGCGCGAAGCACAGGCCATCCACTACCGCATGCAGGAAGGGCCCGCATTGGGCGTGCTGCAGGCGCTGCATGCCGCCTATTGCGGCGGCGGCACCTCGGGCTGACGCTCAGCCGGCGTGCAGTGCTGGCTGCACAACGTTGTCGAGCAGGTCCACCGGCGTCGGCGCGGAGCGATCACCCTGCAGCGTACGGGTAAAGCCCGACCAGTCACTGGATGACAGCTGGCGCAACAGCGCCTCCTCCACCGGCAGCGCGCGCATCGACCAGTACGGAAACTGGCGCTGGCCCAGGCGGCCGCGCGCCAGTTCAATGATGTCGATATGGCTGCCGGCCTGCAGGATGCGTTCGTAGACCGAACCGATGCCATCCGGCGGCCCTTCGATGTACTGCAGGAAACGCCCGCCGTCGTGCAGCAGCACGCCGGTCACGCCGGCCATCTTGTTGAAGCGGGCCGCATCGTCGACCAGCGCCTGCAGCCGTCGAGCGGAGAGATCCGGCAGCGCCCGGCTGACATAGGCGATCGCACGCAGTGGCATGGTGCTTCCTTGGCAATATCTGCCGCCACGGTAGCAGTTGCGGACGAGCCCGTCTCAGATCCACGCGTCGCTTGCTGAAGGATTCAGCTGGCCGCCGTTGCCGGGCTTTCAGAGCGCCGTGGCAGCGTCGCCTCGAACACCACCTGCCCCGCCTCGTTGCGCGCGCCGATGTGGCCGCCGTGCGCGCGGACGAACTGATCAACGATGTACAGGCCCAGCCCCAGGCCATTGCTGGGGTGGAAACTGGCCTTGAACGGCTCGAACAATCGCGGCAGCAGCGCGTCGTCGATCCGCCCGGCGTTGCTTACCCGCAGCAGCACGCTGCGCGGATCGCGGCCGTCCACCTCCACCCTCGCCTCGCTGCCATGGGTAAGCGCGTTGCCGACCAAGTTCGCGGCGACCTGGCCAAGCCGATCCAGATCACCCTGCAGGCGGGTATCGCCCTGCATGTCGAGATGCACCCGTGCGTGGCCGTGGGCGCTGCCCGCTTCGGCCACCACGGCACGCGTCACTTCCGCAAGATCGCAGGCACTTGCCTGCAGGCGCAGGCCGCCGCTGCGGATCCGCGAAAAGTCCAGCAGCTGCTCGACCATCCGCGCCATGCGCAGGGTGCTGGCTTCCAGGTGCTTCAGGGTCTGCTGCGCACCGGCATTGTCCTCTGGAAGCTCCAGCGCCAGCTTGTCGGCACACAGCAGGATCGCCGACAGCGGCGTGCGCAGGTCATGGGTGAGCACGGCCGCCATCGTCTCGTTGAGCTTGAGCGAACGTTCCAGCGCCTCGTTGCGCGCCTTCAGCAGCTGGCGCTGCTGGTAGAGCTCGATGAAGACGTTGACCTTGCTCAGGATCACCTGCGGTGCGACCGGCTTGTGCAGGAAATCGACCGCACCGGTTTCGTAGCCCTTGAAGGCACGCACCGGATCATCCGGCGAGGCGGTCAGGAAGATGATCGGCACATCGCGGCTGCGGTGCGAACCGCGCATCAGCTCGGCCAGGGTGAAACCATCGATCTCCGGCATGTGCACATCCAGCAATGCCAGCGCCACCTCGTGCTCCAGCAGCAGCTCCAGCGCCTGCGCACCCGAGCCCGCAAGCAGCAGGTTCACGCCCTCGCGCTGCAGCAGCGCCTGCATGGCTACCAGGTTCTGCGGCACGTCATCGACGATCAGCAGGTTGACCGGGGTCTGCGACTGCGCAGGGTCCGGTGGCAACAGGTTCATGCAAACAACTCCTTCAGGCGACGGCACATCAGTTCAAGGGGCAGCACGGCATCGGCGCCAGCGTGCTGCAGGGCGGAGGCCGGCATCATCGATGCCTCGGCCTCCTCGGGACATTGCAGCCAGGCGCGGCCACCAGCGGCGCGCACGGCGGCCACGCCTTCGCTGCCATCACTGCTGGCACCGGTCAGCAGCAAGGCCAGCACCTGCGCGCCGAACACCGCTGCCGCCGACTCGAACAGCGGATCGATGGCCGGGCGAGAAAACAGTACCGGGGCGTCCACCGACAGCGCCAGCGAACCGGCGTCTTCCACCAGCAGGTGATAGTCCGGTGGCGCAAAGGTCACCGTGCCAGGCTGCAGCGGCTGCTTGTCTTCGGCCTCGCGCACCGGCAGCGCGCAGTACGGCGCCAGCACTTCGGCGATGCGGCTGCTGCGATCGCGTGGCAGGTGCAGCACTGCCAGCACCGGCGCCGGCAGTGCCGCAGGCAGCGCGCCAAGCACCGTCTGCAGCGCTGCGACCCCACCCGCAGAGGCCCCGATCACCAGCACGGCCGGTCGTATCGGCAGGCTCATCAGGCGACTTTCCGGTACAGGCGATGCTCGCGCGAGCAGACCTCGAACGCACCGTGGTGGCGCCCGAACTGCAGCGACTCCTTGCTGCCCAGGCCAAGGAAGCCGCGATGCACCAGCGCATCACGGAACAGGCCCACCGCGCGATCCTGCAGGTCGCGGTTGAAATAGATCAGCACGTTGCGGCACGACACCAGGTGCACTTCGGAGAACACGGTGTCGGTGGCCAGGCTGTGGTCGGCGAACACCACGTTGCGGCGCAGCTGGCGGTTGAACACCGCGCCATCGTAGGCCGTGGCGTAGTAGTCGGAGAGCGAAGCGGTGCCGCCGGCCGCCAGGTAGTTGCGGCTGAACTGGGCCATGCGGTCGATGCCATAGGCGCCGGCTTCGGCGGTGGCCAGCGCTGCCGGATTGATGTCGGTGGCGTAAACGATGCTGCGCTCGAGCAGGTCTTCCTCGTGCAGCAGGATCGCCAGTGACCACACTTCCTCGCCCGTACTGCAGCCAGCCACCCACAGCTTCACCGAGGGATAGGTGCGCAGCACCGGCACCACCTGCTCGCGCAGCTCACGGAAATAGGCCGGGTCACGGAACATCTCCGACACCTGCACTGTGAAGAACTGCATCGCCTGCGCGAACAGGTCCGGCTCGTGCAGCAGGCGGTGCTGCAGGTCGGCCAGCCGCTCGCACTCGTAGCGCTGCATGGCCTGGCGGATGCGCCGCCGCAGCGACGATACCGCGTAGCTGCGGAAGTCGTAGTGGTAGCGCTGGTACAGCGCTTCCAGCAGCACCTTCAGTTCCAGGTCGAACAGCGCCTGCTCGTTCATTGCCGCGAGCACCAGACACGGCACAGCGAGACCAGCTTGTCGACATCGATGGGCTTGGCGATGTAATCGTTGGCACCGGCCTGCAGGCATCGCTCACGGTCGTCCGGCATGGCCTTGGCGGTCAGCGCGATGATCGGCAGGTCCTGCAGGTGGCGCTGCGCGCGGATCTCGCGCATCGCGGCCAGCCCATCCTTCTCCGGCATCATGATGTCCATCAGCACCAGATCGACCTCGCGCTCGGCCAGGCGATCCACCGCTTCCTGGCCATTGCGCGCGATCTCCAGCGTGACGCCGAGCGGTTCGAGCACGCTGGACAGCGCGAAGATGTTGCGGACATCGTCTTCGGCCAGCAGCACGGTACGGCCATCGAGCACGGTGTCGCGACGGCGCGCTTCGCGCAGCAGGCGCTGCTGGTCGGTCGGCAGGCTGGCCTCGACGCTGTGCAGGAACAGGGTCACTTCATCCAGCAGGCGTTCCGGCGAACGCGCACCCTTGATGATGATGCTCTTGGAATAGCGGCGCAGGCGCTGCTCTTCCTCGCGGCTGAGCGCGCGGCCGGTATAGACGATCACCGGCGGGAAACCGACCTCATCGTTGCCGGCCATGTGTTCAAGCAGGTCGTAGCCGCTGCCGTCGGGCAGCGACAGGTCCATCACCATGCAGTCGAACGTGACCGTGCTGAGCTGTTCCAGTGCATCGGCCAGGGTGCCCACCGCGACGATCTGCAGCTGGTCGCGGCCCAGCAGCAGTTCCAGGTTGCTGCGCAGCTCGCTGTCGTCCTCGACGATCAGCAGGCGCCGCACGTCGCGCTGGCTGGTCTGTTCCAGCTGCTCGATGGCCGTCACCAGCCGCTCGCGCGTGGTCGGCTTGATCGCGAAGCCGATCGCGCCCAGCTCGCGCGCCACCTGGCTGCGGTCCGTTGCCGAGACCACATGCACCGGGATGTGCCGGGTTTCGGGGTTGCGCTTCAGGCGCTCCAGCACGCTCAGGCCCGACACGTCCGGCAGGCCGATATCAAGCAGGATGCCGTTCGGACGCAGCTCACTGGCGAGCGTCAGCGCTTCTTCCGCCGTACCCGCCACCACGCAGTCGAAGTCCAGTTCATGGGCCAGGGCCACCAGTGCCTCGGCGAACGTGGCATCGTCCTCGACCGCCAGGATCAGGCGCCCGGCGCGCTGGCGGCGGCCGCGGTCGTCGGCCACGCCGGCCGACGCAGTGGCCGGCGCCGACGCAGTGGCAGCGCGCACCGGCGCCGGCGGCAGCACGGCCGGTGTCCGTGCCGGCGCCGGCACTGCCACGGGGGCCTCGGCAGCCTCGGCTGCGCTCGCCGCGGGGGCGCCCTGCAATGGCAGCTCCAGGATGAAGCAGCTGCCGCGCCCGGGCTCGCTGTCGACCTGGATCTGGCCGCCCATGCGCTCGGCCAGATCGCGCGAGATCGACAGGCCCAGGCCGGTACCGCCGTAGCGACGGCGGGTGCTGCCGTCGGCCTGGCGGAAGGCTTCAAAGATGACGTCCAGCTGCTCGCGGGCGATGCCGATGCCGGTGTCGCAGACCTCGAACCGGATGCGGCCATTGCCGGCCGCACGCACGTGCAGGCTGACCTTTCCGTGCTCGGTGAACTTCACCGCGTTGGCCAGCAGGTTCTTCAGGATCTGCTGCAGCCGCTGGCTGTCGACCACCAGCTGGCTCGGTGCCAGCGCATCGGCTTCGATCTGCAGGGCCAGGCCCTTCTGCCGCGCCATCGGCTCGAAGGTCTCGCGCAGGCGCTGCAGCGCGCTGTCGACCACCACCACTTCATCGGACAGTTCGACATGGCCGGCCTCGATGCGCGACAGGTCGAGGATGTCGTTGATCAGTGCCAACAGATCGTTGTTGGACGAAAGGATCGCACGGGCGTACTTCACCTGTTCTTCGGTGAGCGTGCCGTCCTTGTTGTCGGCCAGCAGCTTGGCCAGGATCAGCGAGCTGTTCAGCGGCGTGCGCAGTTCGTGCGACATGTTGGCCAGGAACTCGGACTTGTAGCGCGACGTCGCGGCCAGTTCGTTGCTGTTGCGCACCAGCTGGCTCTGCGCGACCAGCAGCGCCTGCTTCTGCGCCTCCAGCTCGTGGGTGCGCTCTTCCAGCTGCACGTTGCTCTGTTCCAGCTCGGCCTGCTGTTCTTCCAGGTGGCTCTGCGACTGCAGCAGGCTGCGGCTCTGCTCTTCCAGCTCCTCGTTGGCCACGCGCAGCTCTTCCTGCTGGGCCTGCAGCTCCTCGCCCTGGCGCTGCGACTCTTCCAGCAGCACCACCAGTTGCGCACGCAACAGCGATGCGCGCAGCGCCATGCCGATGGTCTCGGCACAGCGCTCCAGCAGCTCGCGATCCAGATCACGCTGTTCACCGACCCGGGCGCGGCCCAGTTCGATGATGCCGACCACGGCACCATCGCTGCTGAGCGGCGCCAGGATGCGCTCGCGCACCGGCAGCCGGCCCAGGCTGGTCTGCAGTTCAAGCACGACGGCATCGTCGCCATGCAGGTGGCGGATCCGTTCATCACGAGCGACCTGCCCGGCCAGCCCTTCGTGCAGGGCCAGCGAGGCCGGCGCGCCCGAAGGCAGCGCCATGCCACCGGTCAGCTGCAGCCGTCCGCCTTCCAGCCGATAGACCGCACCGACCTCCGCGTCCAGCTGCCCGGCCAGGCTCGTCGCAGCCGCCTCGGCGATCTGCTCCGGCCCCAGGTCGCCGCGCAGGCTCGACGCCACCGCGTTCTCGGCCTCCTGCAGCCAGAGCGCGCGCATGGCCTGGCGGCGGGCCTGGATGGCGCGCGAGACGATCAGCGCGATCATCAGGAAGGCGCAGCCACCGATGGTGCGGTTGACGAACGAGAACGACGAGTTGTTGCTGGCGGGCGCCACGTTGAAGCCGATCACCAGCAGGACACAGGCGATCATCGCGACCACGAACGGCGCGCGCGCACTGCGCTGGAACACCGTGACGCCCACGGCCAGGAAATAGGCCAGCCAGACCGCGTATCCCAGCGGCACCACCAGTTCCAGCGCGATGGTCGCCGCCAGCAATACGGCAGAGGTCATCCAGATCCAGCGGTCACGCGTAGTCGCACCAGGACGCATGCAGGTCGGTTCCAGAAGGCAAAGGGTGGAAGATGGTACTCCGTGTCGCATTCAGCCGCACAGGACAAATGGCACGTGTCAGGTGTGCACGCATCCTTCACACTTGAATGCCTAGCTTCACGTCCCTCACAGGGGTAACACTTATCTACACGTGGACGCAGCTGCCTCTACGACGTCCGTGCTGACGGACCCTTCCCGACAACTGCGATTGCTGATCGACAGCGTGCGCGACCATGCGCTGTACCTGCTTGATCCTGAAGGCATCGTCTGCAGCTGGAACCCGGGCGCCGAGCGCATCAAGGGCTATTCAGCCGATGAAGTGGTGGGTACGCACTTCGGTCGTTTCTACCTGGCCACCGAGCGCGAGGCCGGCGAACCGCAGCGCCTGCTCCGCCTCGCGGCGCAGCAGGGCCATGTTGCCAGCGAGGGCTGGCGGGTACGCCGCGACGGCTCCTCGTTCCGCGCCAGCGTGGTCATCGAGCCGGTCGTCGAAGCGGGCGAACTGCTTGGCTTCGTCAAGATCACCCGTGACATCACCGAGCAATGGCAGGCACAGCGACTGCTGCGCGATGCCCAGCGTGCGCTGCGCAACACCCAGCAGTTCGAGACGGTCGGCCGGCTCAGCCGCGGCCTGTCGCACGAGTTCAACAACCTGCTGACCACCATCGGCAACGCGCTGGACCTGCTGTCGCTACGCGTCCGCGGTGACGATGCACGCGCCGCCGAGCTGCTGGACGCTGCGCAGGCGGCCACCGACCGCGGCGCCCTGCTGACCCGCCAGCTGCTGGCCTTCAGCACGGGCCAGACCCTGATCCGCGAACCGCTGGACATCAACACGCTGGTACAGCAATGGCTGCCGGGCCTGCAGCGCGCCTGCCCACCCACGGTGACGCTGGACGCCTGCCTCACGCCGGGCCTGCCGCAGGTGTGCACCGACGCGATGCAGCTGCAGGCTGCCCTGGCCAACCTGGTGGCAAATGCCGTAGAGGCCACCATCGATGGCGGGCGCATCCTGATCGGCACCGCGCTGGAACATCGACTCGACCCGGATGCGGACACTACGCTGCAACGCGGCTATGTCACCCTCAGCGTCTGTGACGAAGGCCATGGCATGGCGGCCGACATCGCCGAGCGCGCCAGCGAGCCCTTCTTCACCACCAAGGACATCGGCAAGGGCAGCGGCCTGGGCCTGAGCCAGGTGTTCGGATTCACTACCCAGAGCGGCGGCTTCGTCGATGTGTCCACCACGCCCGGTGTCGGCACGACGGTAAGCCTGCTGTTACCCGCATCAGAGGAAGCAACCCATGACCGATGAACCCATCCGCGTACTGATGGTGGAGGACCAGAACGATCTGCGCGAGATGATCGGCTTGGCCCTGCGCGATTTCGGCATCGAGGTCGCCACCACCGCCGATGGCCACGAGGCGGCGGAGCTGCTCAAGGGCGAGGCGCGTTTTGACGTGGTGTTCAGCGATGTCAGCATGCCCAACGGCATGTCCGGCATCGAACTGAGCGAGCACGTCGCCCGCGAACAGCCGCAGGCACGCATGATCCTGTCCTCCGGCTACGCGCGCTCGCAGCTGCCGCCGCTGCCGGAGCAGGTGGAGTTCCTGCCCAAGCCCTATCGCCTGCGCCAGCTGGTCGAGCTGTTGAAGCAGGATTGACCTTTCGCCAGGACTGGCGAAGCCGATCTGCGGGTGCTGGGGCCCTACCGCCGCGACTGCGTGGTCGAACGCGTGCTGGGCGGGGCTACCGAGGATCTGCTGCCCGAAGTGCCGGCACCGCTGTTCGTATCCCACTAGCGCCGCCCTGCCCCGCACGGCGGTAGCCGGTCAGCGACTGCCCGGTGTGCCGCCGGAAGTAGCGGCACAGGTAGGACGCATCCTCGAAGCACAATCGCTCGGCGATGCGCCCGATCGGCAGCTCGCTGTAGCTCAGCAGCGCCTTGATCTCCAGCACCACCTGGCGGTCGATCAACGCCTTGGGTGTTTCACCGAAGCACTCGCGGGTCAGCTGCGAAAGATAGAACGGCGTGATGCACAACGCATCGGCATAAGACTGCACGTCGCGCTGGCGGGTACTGCGCTGGCCGACCAGTTCCCAGAAATTCCAGGCCAGGCGCTCGCGCCGGCTGACCGGCGCTGCGGCCCCTTTCTGTGCCGGCAACAGCGTGGCGAATTTCAGGAAAAAGGTCTGCAGCAGATTGCGCAGCATCACGTGCCGATAGCGGCCCCCAGTATGCTGCGCGTCCATCAGCTGCTGCAGCCAGCCCTGCAGGAGCGGCACCTCCAGCGGCGACGGCACGCAATGGGGATGCTCATGCAGGAACTTGAACAGCGCGTTGGGCAGTACGTAGGCCACCTCCGACGCCAGCGCCTTCGGCATCAGGCAGACCACCGCCAGGAAGCCACGCGATCGCTTCCGCAGCAGCGCCAGCGTGTCCTCGGCCAGCACCAGCACGTCGTGCCGCTGCACCGCCACCTCACGGAAGTTCAGTGCGAAGCGCGCACGCCCGGACACGCACACCAGTACCGCCAGATACGCGTGCCCGAACGACAGCGGAACCCCCTGCCCCTCGGCCAGCGTACTGACCTCCAGGCGCATCGATTCGTCCTGATCCAGAAGCTGGGGTATACGGTCCATTGGCCGATCCGGCTGCATTCCGCGGCACAGCATACCGGGCAACGCCGGGGAGTTGTGAAAAGTACCGAAACCATCAAGGTCCCGCCCTGTGCCCTCCGCCCGACGCGGCCTAGCCTGTGCGCTCTCTCCCTGCCCCTGGAACGGCCATGCCGCTGCATACCGAACGCTTGATCCTGCGCCCCTGGCGCGACACCGACGCCGCCGACCTGTACGAATACGCCCGCGACCTGCGCGTCGGGCCCATCGCCGGATGGCCAGCCCACACCAGCGTCGAGGAAAGTACCGAGATCATCCGCACCGTGTTCAACCGGCCGGAGGTCTATGCCCTGCAGAGCCGCGAAGATGGCCACGCCATCGGCTGCGTCGGCATCCTGATCGGTGCCGACAGCAACTTCGAGATCGGCGAACGCGAAGGCGAGATCGCCTACTGGATCGGCGTACCGTACTGGGGGCGCGGCCTGGTGCCCGAAGCAGTGCGCGAAGTGATGCGGCACGCCTTCCTCGGCCTGCGCCTGGACGCACTGTGGTGCGGCTACTTCGCCGACAACCTGCAGTCCCTGAGCGTACAGAGCAAATGCGGTTTCCAGCATCACCATACCGAAGTGAACAAGTTCAACAGCTTCCTCGGCGACTACCGCACCGAACACATCAGCCGCATCACCCGCGAGCAATGGCAAGCGCAACAGGCTTCCGTGCTGCGCGCGTGATCACCACTCAGCCGGCACGGTGCTGCATGAACAGCAGTTCCGGCGTCGAAGCGTCTTCCATCGGCTGAAAGCCCAGGTCGCGGTACAGGGTCACCGCCGCGACGTTGTCACGATAGACACGCAGGGTCAGCCGCTCCGCCCCGGGCGACTGCAACGCCTGCGCCATCAGCGCCTGCATCAGTACACGTCCCAGTCCACGCCCGCGTGCCCGCGGCGAAACGATGATGCGGCCCAGGTGCAGCGTGCCGGAGGTCGTTGGCCAGTACTGGCCGAAACCAAGGCAGTGGCCATGCGCATCCAGCAGCACCCAGCCCGGGCGCTGCTGCAGTTGCAGTGCGTGCGCGAATGCGTCCGGCACGAGCGGATACGCCACGCCGGGACCGGCCCAGCGCCGGGTTGCGCTGGCCGAATCCAGCCACGCGCCGATGGCGGCGAAGTGCGGAGGCTGCACGGGGCGAAGGTACTCACTCATGGCGTGCCCGCAAGGAAGGATGGCCGCCATGGTGCGCGATCCCGGTGGCCGGATCACGTTGCACGGCAGCGCTTGAATTTTGTCCCAGGGCAATAAGCAATGCCGATCGTCCACCGCCGCCACACCTGACAACCCCTCTTTTCCTTCTGCCCTCGGGATCCGGCGGAGCCGCTCTGGGCGCTGTACAACCGCTTCGGCGGCGTCCGCGTCATGGCATGCGCGGCGGCACTGATGGGCCTGTGCAGTTACGACTGCCTGCCGCGGCCGCTGCTTGGGTTGCGAGGCGAAGAGCAGGCGCACGTGGCGGAGGTGCTGCGAGGCCTGGAGTTGCTCTGTAGCCTGCGCGAAGGGGCATCACGCGCGGTGCATGCAATAGCGCCCCCGGCCCGATTCGAACAAGTGCCCTCTATCGTCAAAGATCCACCCCAGCGAAGGTGGGGCTCGGCCTGAACCAGGATTAGGCGTGTCCAGGCTTCCACTCAGCGTCCAGTACATAAACAAATACTGAACTAGACCTATGGCCTGATGGGGGGAGCGTCGCCCCATCCCGTTTTGTAGGCATGGGACCTGCCAAAGTGCGCGGCGGTCGGAGCCCAGCCCCTGATTGGGCACCGTGACAATCCCTGCACGCGTACCGCGCTGATCGGTCATGAAGGAACGCCATGTCTCCACGAGTCAAAGTCCTGAGCTTCTCTGCATTGATACTGATCGTCTTGGCGGGAGTCAGTTTTTGGTATGTCCCAACCAAAGCGGACACACAACAGCGCAAACCTGATTCTCAAACCAATCAGCCAAACTCCAAGGATCAGGCCAACTCTAGCCATACCGCCTCATCCCTCACAGGTCCTGAGTTGAGTTCCAACACACAGGATGCAGCAGCCGGATTTCTTGAACTTCGTTCACGTGCAGAAGCCGGGGACGTAGCAGCACAGCGCAAGCTGGGGCAGATTTATCAGCATTGCTCCGTTTTCAGCATTTCCCATTCGAACATGTATGCGACGTTGGACGCATACGCGCGCCTCAGCGGGAAAACGCAAGGCGCATACGATGACATCAAGAAGCGCTTCGCAGCGACCTGCTCGGTCGTTGACGGCGGCGACGTGATACTCGAAGAGCACTATACAAAATGGTTTGAACGCGCGGCAGATCACGGCGATCCTTACGCCAGGATTTACATGGCATCCAGCAAGTGGACCAGCCTCAAACCTGGTGACTATCAGCTACTGGCACGCGATGCGGTCAATTCTGCAGACCCGGAGGCAATTTTTGCACTGGGAGATCTGCTAGCGCTCGCGCCAGAGGGAACCGATCTCGGTGCCTTCAATGCAAGCGCTACGGGTCCATACGCCAACTATGCCTGGGGCATCGTCGCCTGCCGAATGGGGGCAGATTGCGGAGCCGGCTCATTCCGCATGGATTCACTATGTGTCAATTCGGGCGTGTGCGGATCAGAGAATTTTGAAGACGCCATCAGGAGCAGGGTGGTTCCTGCTGGACAGCAAGAGTCGCTTGATAGAGCAATAGGAGAAGTAAACAGAGCAGTTGGGAAGAAGCCATCTTGAAAAGGACGCCGCAGTGAATCGAATCTCCGGAAGAACGAAGTGGAGTATCGCCGGGCTGGTTTTCACGGCCTTTGCCGCCGTTGCTGCAACAGTATCGATCAACGCCAGTTCGTATCCGTATAACCAGGTTGCAGTTGCGCAGAATTTGTCCGCCTACGAAATGGTGGAGCTGCGACGCGCCGGCCTTGTCGGTTTGGCGGGCATGTACCGAATCACGCATGGCATTGCGTCTTTGCCTGTCGGCAGCAGGATCAAGGTGACCTGGGGTGACGGGTCCGTCGAAGAAGCCGCTGTTACTTGCCTCACTGGAAGCCCTTGCGTCCAGCCCCTGCCGGGAACTCAGCAGCCGCCCAGCCGTGGCGGTGGAGGTGCCGGCGGTGGCAGCGGCGGAGGTGCTGGTGGAACCGGCGGATTTAACCCTGGCGGAGGCTGCTATGGAAGCTGCGGAGGAGGTGGCAGCGGGATTGTCACGGTGAAACCCATCATCCCGGTCCGTCCGAAGTAGACCCATTCAAGCCCGACGACGCCGCTCGCCCTGTTCCATTGATTCTGGTGACCCCGGCCCGATTCGAACGGGCGACCTTCCCCTTAGGAGGGGGACGCTCTATCCAGCTGAGCTACGGGGCCATGCAGCCGGGAAGTTTACAGGCAACGTGCCCCGCCCTCCAAGCATTCATGTTCGGCCAGGCCTGGCTGGCGCGTTGCACCATGGCTGGCCGGGGCGCTCTGCTACCATCGGCGATTCAGTTCATCGCGTCCCCCACCTGCCCGCGATGGCGCCAAACAACGTAACGAAATACAGGAGTCTGCATGTCTTCCGAGCTGCTCAAGTCCCTTGGCCTGGACGCGATCAACGCTGGCACGTACCTGGGCAACGGGGAGTGGTCGAGCGCGACCAGCGGTGAGCTGATCACCCCGGTCAACCCGACCACCGGCGAGCCGATCGCGCAGGTCCGCGCGACCACCGAGGCCGAGTACGAGATCGTCGTTGCCCGCGCCCAGGAAGCCTTCAAGGTCTGGCGCACCACGCCGGCCCCGCGCCGCGGTGAAGCCGTGCGCCTTTGCGGTGAAGCACTGCGCAGGCACAAGGACGCCCTGGGTTCGCTGGTTGCGCTGGAAATGGGCAAGAGCAAGCCGGAAGGCGACGGCGAAGTGCAGGAGATGATCGACATCGCCGATTTCGCCGTGGGCCAGAGCCGCATGCTGTACGGCTACACCATGCATTCCGAGCGCCCCGGCCACCGCATGTACGAGCAGTACCACCCGCTGGGCCTGGTCGGCATCATCTCGGCCTTCAACTTCCCGGTCGCGGTGTGGAGCTGGAACTCGTTCCTGGCCGCCATCTGTGGCGACGTGTGCATCTGGAAGCCGTCCAACAAGACGCCGCTGACCGCCATCGCCTCGCTGAAGATCTGCAACGACGCCCTGCGCGAAGCCGGCTTCCCGGACATCTTCTTCCTGATCAACGATGCCGGCACCGCGCTGTCGGAAAAGATGGTCGATGACCGACGCGTGCCGCTGATCAGCTTCACCGGCTCGACCCAGGTCGGTCGCACCGTCAACGAGAAGGTCGCGCGCCGCCTCGGCCGCTGCCTGCTGGAACTCGGCGGCAACAACGCCATCATCCTGGACGAAACCGCCGACCTGAAGCTGGCCGTGCCGGGCATCGTGTTCGGCGCCGTCGGCACCGCCGGCCAGCGCTGCACCACCACCCGCCGCCTGATCGTGCACCGCTCGATCTACGCCGACGTGCTGGCCACCCTGGTCAAGGCCTACAAGCAGGTGGAAGGCAAGATCGGCGACCCGACCGATGCGGCCAACCTGATGGGCCCGCTGAACAGCGAAGGCGCCGTGCAGCAGTTCCTCGATGCGATCGCCCAGGCCAAGGCGGCCGGCGGCACCATCGAAACCGGTGGCAGCCGCATCGACCGCCCGGGCAACTTCGTGTTGCCGGCCATCGTCTCCGGCCTGAAGAACAGCGACGCCGTGGTCCAGCACGAGACCTTCGCGCCGATCCTGTACGTGATGCCGTACGACACCCTCGATGAAGCCATCGACATGCAGAACGGCGTGCCGCAGGGCCTGTCGTCCTCAATCTTCACCCAGAACCTGAAGACTGCCGAGAAGTTCCTGTCGGCTGCCGGCAGCGACTGCGGCATCGCCAACATCAACATCGGCACGTCCGGTGCGGAGATCGGCGGCGCCTTCGGTGGCGAGAAGGACACCGGCGGTGGCCGCGAATCCGGTTCGGATGCGTGGAAGGTCTACATGCGCCGCCAGACCAACACCATCAACTATTCGGATTCGCTGCCGCTGGCCCAGGGCATCAAGTTCGACCTGTGATGGCAAACGACGCAGACACGTCCGTGGGCCAGAGCCCCTCCGGGGACCTGGCCCCAGCGAGGGGTCGGATCCCCGCAGGGGCTCCGACCCTCGATTTCAGCGGCCGCCGCGTGCTCATCGCCGGCGGCAGCAAGGGCATTGGCCGTGAAATGGCGCTGGCCTTTGCCGGCGCCGGCGCACAGGTCTCGGTCTGCGCCCGCGGCCAGGCCGGCCTGGATGCCCTGCGTGCCGATGCACGGGCGCAGGGCTTCGAACTGCACGCGTTTTCCACCGATCTGGCCGATCCCGGCCAGATCCAGGCCTGGCTGCAGGCCGCTGCCGATGCCCTCGGCGGTATCGATGTACTGGTCAACAATGCCACCGGCTACGGCATGGCCGACGACGAGGACGGCTGGGCGGCCAGCCTGCAGATCGACCTGATGGCGGCCGTGCGTGCCTCGCGCCTGGCACTGCCATGGCTGCGTGCCTCCAGCGACGCCTGCATCCTGAATCTGTCGTCGATTGCCGCGCAGCAGCCGCGCCCCGGTGGCGCGCCGTATGCTGCGGCCAAAGCGGCGCTTTCGCACTACACCACGTCACAGGCGCTGGCGCTGGCCAAGGAGCGGATCCGGGTCAATGCCATCGCCCCGGGCTCGATCGAGTTCGATGACGGCCTCTGGGACCGTCGCCGCGTCGAGGACCCTGAGCTGTACCACGGCACCCTGGCGAAGATTCCGTTCGGCCGCTTCGGCCACCCGCGCGAGATCGCCGACGCCGCCCTGTTCCTGTGCTCGCCGCTGGCGCGCTGGGTCACCGGTAGCGTGCTCAATGTGGATGGCGGCCAGGTGTTGATGGGCTGATACCGGCACTTCGGTAGCCGCCAACCCTGGTTGGCATGCCTTTCGTCGACCAAGGTCGACGCCTACCAGGGCCGAAATCCCTTCGTCGACCAAGCTCGACGCCTGCCAAGGCCGAAATCCCTTTCGTCGACCAAGGTCGACGCCTACCAGGGCCAAAATCCCATTCGTCGGCCAGGGTCGACGCCTGCCATCGCATCCGCCGGGCATGGGATTGCCGGGGCAGAGGCACTATCATGTGCACACTGCCAAGGAGGACCCCGATGAGCGTGGCACCCCGACAGACAAGCGCCCTGGCCGTGGTCAGCCTGGTCATGGGCATCGCCAGCTGGACCGTCCTGCCCTTCGTGGCCAGCATCGTCGCCATCATCACCGGCCACATGGCCCGCGCCGAAATCCGCCGCCGCCCGCACGAACTGGAAGGCGATGGCCTGGCCGTCACCGGACTGGTGCTGGGCTGGGTCATGGTCGGCGCGGCACTTGCCGCCATCGTGGTCTTCATCCTGTTCTTCGGCGGCCTGGCGTGGCTGGCGGCGGTGTCGAACTGACGCCATGACCGCCTCCGACAGCACTGAACGCTTCAGCAGCCGCGTCGCCGACTACGTCCGCTACCGGCCCGACTACCCACCCGCGCTGCTGGAGTGGCTGCATGGCCCGATGGGTGTCAGCCAGCAGGCGCGTGTGGCTGACATCGGCGCCGGTACCGGCATTTCCAGCCGCCTGTTCCTGGCCAGCGGCCATCCTGTTGTCGCGGTTGAGCCCAATGCGGCCATGCGGGGCGCGGCGGAAGAATGGCTGGCACCGCAGTACCCGCAGTTCCGTGCGGTGGACGGCCGCGCCGAGGCCACCGCACTGGACGATGCCAGCATCGATCTGGTCAGCGTCGCGCAGGCCTTCCATTGGTTCGACACCGTGGCGGTACGCGCCGAGTGGCAGCGCATCCTGCGCCCCGGCGGCCAGGCCCTCATCTACTGGAATTCTCGCCTGCTCGATGCCAGCCCGTTCCTGGTCGGCTACGAACAGCTGCTGCTGGACTACGGCACCGACTACACCGCCGTGGCCGAGCGCTACCAGGACGACGCCACCATGCAGGCCTGGTTCGGCGCTGGCCTGCGCGGCAGGGTGGAGCTGCCGAACGTGCAGCACCTGGACTTCGACGCCCTGCGCGGGCGCCTGCTGTCCTCCTCCTACGCCCCTCAATCCGGTCATCCGCGCCACGCACCGATGATCGACGCTCTGCAGCACCTGTTCGCCGCCCACGCGGTCGACGGCCAGGTCGCTTTTGAATATCGAACCCGAGCCTTCCTCGGCACGCTGGACTGAACCGACGCATGTATTCGCTTGCCCGCCCCTTCCTGTTCTCGCTCGACGCCGAGCGCGCCCACGGCCTTGGCCTGTCCGCACTGGACCTGGCCTATCGCACCGGCACCACGCCGCTGCTGGCCGCACGCATCGCGCCGATGCCCAGCACGGTGTTCGGGCTGACGTTCCCCAACCCGGTCGGCCTGGCCGCCGGCCTGGACAAGAACGGGGAGCACATCGATGCGCTGTTCGCGCTCGGCTTCGGCTTCGTCGAAATCGGCACGATCACCCCGCGCCCGCAGGCCGGCAATCCGCAGCCGCGCCTGTTCCGCCTGCCGGAACACAACGCGATCATCAACCGCATGGGCTTCAACAATGCGGGCGTGGACGCGCTGGTGCGCAACGTCGAGCGCGCGCGCAACCGCCGCGGCCTGCTCGGCATCAACATCGGCAAGAACAAGGACACCCCCAACGAACAGGCCGTGGACGATTACATCGCCTGCCTGGACAAGGTGTACGCGCTGGCCGACTACATCACTGTCAACATTTCCTCGCCCAACACCGCCGGCCTGCGTGAACTGCAGGAAGAAACCGCGCTGCGCCAGCTGGTCAGCCAGCTGCGTGACCGCCAGGAAGAGCTCGCGGCCCGCCACGGCCGCCGCGTACCGATGCTGGTGAAGGTGGCGCCGGACCTCAGCGAGCGCGACATCGATGCCGCCGCCCGCGTGCTGGGCGAGCTGCAGGTGGACGGCGTGATCGCCACCAACACCACCATCGACCACAGCAAGGTGGCCGGCGATCCGCTGGCCAACGAGGCCGGTGGCCTGTCCGGTGCGCCGGTGCTGGAGCAGTCCACGCTGGTGCTGCGCCGCCTGCGCTCGCGCCTGCCCGAGTCGGTGCCCTTGGTCGGCGTCGGCGGCATCCTGTCCGGTGCCGATGCCGTGGCCAAGATGGCGGCCGGTGCCGCGCTGGTGCAGTGCTACAGCGGCCTGATCTTCCGTGGACCGGCGCTGGTTTCCGAATGCGTGGAGGCGATCCGTCGCCGCCGCGAAGCGCCGAGCCGCGGCGCGGTGGCCCCACTGTGAGCGCGCCCATGGACACCACCGACGACAACGCCCCGCTGCGCTGGACACTCACCCGCAATGCGCCGCTGCAGGCACTGAATACCTTCCACGTGCAGGCCAATGCGGAACAGCTGCTGGAACTGCACGATGCCGCGCTGCTGCCGGAGGTGCTGGCACTGCCCGAGGTGGCCAACGGCCCGCTGCTGGTGCTGGGCGCCGGCAGCAACGTGCTGATCGCCGAGGATCTGCCCGGTACCGTGCTGGTGTTCGGCAACCGCGACATCAGTTTCCTTGAACACCGCGCCGACCATGCCGTGATCCGCGCCGGCGCCGGCGTGCCCTGGCATGGCCTGGTGATGTGGTCGCTGCAGGAAGGCCTGTCCGGCCTGGAAAACCTGGCGCTGATTCCCGGCACCGCCGGTGCCGCACCGATCCAGAACATCGGCGCCTATGGCGCGCAGGTCGGCGAGTTCATCCAGGCGGTCGAAGCCTGGGACTGCCAGGAGCAGGCCTGGGTGCGCCTGGATAACGAACAGTGTGGTTTCGCCTACCGCGACAGCGTGTTCAAGCAACAGCCCGATCGCTACCTGATCACCGCCATCGAACTGAAACTGCCACTGCTGCACGACCTGCGCATGGACTACGCCGGCATCCGCGAAGAGCTGCAGGCGCAGGGCGTGGTGCTGCCGGGCGCGGTGGACGTGGCCAATGCGGTGATCGCGATCCGCCGCCGCAAGCTGCCCGACCCGGAGGTACTCGGCAATGCCGGCAGCTTCTTCAAGAACCCGGTGCTGCCGCTGGAGCAGGTCGACGTGCTGCTGCAGCATTTCCCCGACCTGCCGGTGTTCCCGGCCGAGCAGGACGACAAGCGCAAGGTCTCGGCGGCCTGGATGATCGAATCCTGCGGCTGGAAGGGCTTCCGCGACGGCGATGCCGGCGTGGCTCCCAGCCACGCGCTGGTGCTGGTCAACCACGGCAATGCCAGCGGCGCTGAACTGCTGGCGCTGGCGCGCCGCATCTCGGCCTCGGTGCTGGAGAAGTTCGGCGTGCCGATCGAACCGGAGCCCCGCCTGCTCGGCGCACAGTGGTGAACACTCTCGCCCTCTCCCCCGGCGCCACTCCGATGCGGGCGGCGCTGTTGATGCTCGGCAGTACGATGGCGTTCGGCCTGATGGCGGTAGCGATCCGCTATGCCACACGCTACGTTCCGACCCAGGAAGTGGCGTTCTTCCGCAATGCCTTCGGCCTGCTGGCGTTGCTGCCGATGCTGCTGCGGCCGGGCCGTGCGCCGCTGAAGACGCAGCAGCTGCCGCGCTATTTCGTGCGTAGTGCGATTGGCCTGGGCTCGATGCTGTGCGCGTTCTGGGCACTGGGCCACCTGCCGTTGGCGCAGGCGGTGTCGCTGTCGTACTCCACGCCGCTGTTCGTCACGATTGCCGCCGTGCTGTGGCTGGGTGAAACCGTGCGCGTGCGCCGCTGGGCCGCGGTCGTGGTCGGCTTCATCGGCGTGCTGGTGATCGTGCGTCCCGGCACCGCCGGCTTCACCGCCGGCAGCTTGGTCGCGGTGGGTGCGGCGGTACTCAGCTCGCTGGTGGCGATCCAGATCAAGCAGCTGACCCGCGTCGACAGTGCCGATACCGTGGTGCTCTATACCTACGTGTTCTGGGTGCCGCTGTCGCTGGTGCCGGCGCTGTTCGTCTGGGCCTGGCCAACCGGGTCGGCCTGGCTGTGGCTGCTGGCCACCGGCGTGCTCGGCACCGTCGGCCAGCTGTTGTGGACCCGCGCGCTACGGCTGGGCGAAGTCTCCGCCCTGACCCCGATCAGCTTCCTGCAGCTGCCCCTGGTAACGCTGTTCGGCTGGCTGCTGTTCAACGAAACGGTGGACCGCTGGACGATCATCGGTGCCGGCATCATCCTCGCCGCCAACGCCTACATCGCCCACCGCGAAGCCGTGCTGTCACGCCGCGCTGCAAGCGCGGCGGCCTCTGCAGCGGCCAAGCCCGCAGAGTAGATCCACACCCCGCGCAGACACCGCGGCCCCCTGTAGAGCCGAGCCATGCTCGACTCATCGCGCAGCGTGAGGGTTCATCGTAGAAAATGCCATGCACGCATGGCGTGGATCTACAGCGCGCGATACACCCGCTCTGCCGCGTCGAATACATTGCCCGGTGCGAACTGTTCGCTGAGGAAATGCAGCGACTGCCGGCGCAGCTGCGGCGAACGGTCCTCTCCATCACTGCCCAGCAGGACCTGCTGGAACTCGATCAGGTCCTGCAGGATGCGCCAGTGCCGGTACCAGGCGATCCAGCGTGGATCGCCGCGGTCACTGCCATAGCCTTCCTCGAATCCCAACGGGTTCTCGCGCCCCCAGCGCCCACCGACCGCGCCACCGATGAACATCAGGTCGCGCTCGCGCGGGGCCAGCGACAGGCCATCCCAATCGATCAGGTGCAGGCTGCCGTCATTGCCCATCAGCAGATTGCCGGCATGCAGGTCGGTGTGGCACAGGTGCAGCCGCACCGGGACATCCTGCAACGCCGCGTGCAGCTGCAGTGCCTGCGCATGCAGCGCCGCGATGCGCGCATGCTGCTGGTCCCAGACGGATACGAAGGCGCGGCCCAGCCCATCCCTGGCGGCCGCCAGGCCCTCGCCGGCCAGCCATTGCCCGACCGTATCAAGCGCCGCGGTTTCCATCCGCAGGCTCGGCAGCGCCTCCTGCAGCGCCGGTGGCGGGCACGCCTCGTGCAGGCGCCGCAGCACCTCGCCCAATCGTTGCCACTGCGTGCGGCTCAACGCCGCCTCGAAGCCGGACTGGCCTTCCACATACGGGAACAGGGTGAACTGCAGGCCCCAGCGCTGCACTGACGCTCCACCGGTCAGGGCCGGCCAGGGCGCGACGATTTCCTCGATGCCCAGCGTGCCGCGCAGCCAATGCAGGGTGTCCCAGACGGCAGGGGCAACCTGGTAACTGCGGCACTTCAACCACCATTGCCCGCGCCGTGCATCGATGCGATACACACTGGCGTTGGCATCGGCGCCAACCGGGCGTGGCACCACGGCATTGGCGGTGATGCCATAGGACTGCTGAAGGACTTCGCCGAGATGCTGCGCCGAAGCGAATGACATGGATGCAAGCGGAGAGTATTACCTGCCGCCACTATCGCAGATGCGCGGGCCGCGACACAGACATGTCCGTCACAACATCGTGCCTGCGCGACCAAAGTGCTAGCCGGCGACGCGTCGCATCACCGCTTCCAATGGGCCCCGCGCGAACCGCCAGGACCACAGCCACGCTGCGCTCGTGGCCAGCATCAGGAACAACAATGCCCACAGCAGCACCGACGCGAGCGACGCGCTGCCATCAAGCAGGCCCAGGCCTTCCAGCGTGCCCATGCCCAGCAGGATATGGCCGACGTACAGGGTCAGGGTCATGCGCCCGGCCGCGGTGAACGGTTCCAGCCAGTCACCCGGTCGTACACGCGTCAGCCACAGGCAGGCTGCAATGACACTGCAGGCCGCGCCCGCGCCTGTGAGTACGTAGGCCGGTCCCGGTGGCATCGGCTGCGTTCCCAGCCACGCCTGCCAGGGCGTCCCCTGCGCAAGCTGCTGCACGCCATGTCCAGCCACGATCAGCATCAGGCCCAGCACCAGCAGCGCGCGCTGGACCCGCGGTTGCGACAGTTGCAGCCGCGCCAGCAGCATGCCCAGCAGGAAGAAGCACAGCCACGGCAGCAGCGGATGGAACCCATTGAACAGCAGGTTGCGGGCCGCGCCCGGCCATTGCCACAGACCGGCGTATTCCAGCGTCTGCCAGTTCCATCCCTGGCTGTAGTCCCAGTGCAGCAACGCCCAGAACGAACAGGCCGCGATCCCCACGATGCTGGCCAGCAACACCCGCGGCGAGGCCCGCAGCCACAGCACGGCCAGCGCGAAATACACCGCGTAGTAATGCAGGATATCGGCCGGGAACAGCGTCAGGTTGAGCAGGCCCAGCACCAGCAGGAACAGTGCGCGCCGCCAGGTCTGCACACTGGCCGGCCACCAACCCTGCCGATGCGTGCCCAGTACCAGGCCCAACCCGGCCAGCGTAACGAACGTCGCCGAAGCCTTGCCTTCCAGAAAGTGGAAGACGCCTGCCAACCATCCGGCGCCCTCTGCCGGCACGGCCATCGCCAGGCGGAAGTTGACCAGCACCATGCCGGCCAAGGCCAGGTAACGCGCCAGATCAACGCCGTGCAGTCGCCGGTCGACGGCGCTCATGCGCGTGCGCCCAGCAGCAGCGCAAGCAGGCCGAGATCCAGCGATGCCTCATCGGTGCCCCCGGCTTCGCCCAGCCCTCGGCGCAGGGCATCGCTTTCGATGGCATCCAGCAGCACCTGTGCCTGCAGTGCCGGGGCCAGCACGGGGCGCCGACGTTCGCGCCGTGCCACCTGCTGCAGGGCTTCGGCCAGCGTCGCCTGCAATTGCCTGCGATTGGCCGCAAATGCCTCGGCCACGGCCGGATTGCGTGCGCTCTCGGCCAGCACTTCGACGGCGAGCGTTGCCCACTCCGGTTGCCGGCACAGTGCGTGGAAGTCCTGAAGGAAAACCAGCACCCGTGCGCGCTCGCCATCGGACGCGGCCAGTCGCTGCAGCAACGGTGCCAGTTCCTCGCCTTCGGCCACGGCCACCGCAAGGATGATCGCCTCCTTGCCCGGGAAGTGGTTGTAGAGATTGCCGAGGCTGACGCCGGCCGCCTGCGCGATGTCACGCATGCTGGTCTGGTGGAAGCCCTTCACGAGAAAGCACTGCAGGGCGGCCTGCAGGATCTGCGCGATGCGTTGCTCGTTGCGGTCGGCTCGGTTCATGCCACAAATAGTGAACGAACGTTCGTCCACTTTTAAGGGCGCCCGGATCCGCCGGCAGGGCACCGTTCAGCCCTGCCTACGCTGCCCTCCGAGGTTTCAGAAGAACTCGTCGAGAAGACGGTAGAACGCCAGCCGCCGTTCGTCGGGCACAACGCCATAGCGCCGGAACAGCGGCGCGACCCAGCGCGTGTCGCCGAAGTTGTGGACCAGGCTGCGCGCGGCGAGCGCCAGATCCTGGTAGCGATCGGCCACACCCAGCCGGCCACAGTCGATGAAACCGCTGAAACGGCCTTCGGCTGCCAAAAGGTTCGGCAGGCAGGCGTCGCCGTGGCTGACCACCAGATCCTCGTGATCGGGCCGGGTAGCGCGCAGTTCGGCGAACACCTGCTGTGCGCTCTGCCCCAGGCGCTCGTCATCGAAGTCATCGGCGTCGACCAGGCCCGCCTCGACCCGTTCCTGCGCGGCCTGCAGGCGCGAGGCCAGCCGCTGGTCGAACGGACAGGCCGCCACCGGTATGGCATGCAGGCCCCGCAGCGCATCGGCCAGCAGTTCCACCAGGCGCTGGGGCGGAAGCTCAGGCGACGAGGCCAAGTCGCGGCCGGGCAGCGCGCTCATCAGCAACCAGCGCCGGCCCGCTTCTTCGGCGGTGGCAATTACCGTTGGTGCCGGCTGGCCCTGCGCCTGCAGCCAGCGCAGGCGCGCGATCTCGTCGCCCAGCTCACTGAAGGCATCGATCACTTCCGATTTCAGGAAGGCATCAGCCTGTCCCGGGCGATGCACACGGGCGACGTCTGCGCGCGATACGCCGATCGACTGTCGCTCGATGCGCGCATCGGCCAATGTTTCCCGCCACGCCCACGGCAGCGGCATGCCATCAGTGAAAGGATCGGGTACTTCCATGCGGGGATGTTCCTGTTGCCGGTGACCCCACGGATTCTCGCTCATCCTGCACGGACCCCGGCCAACAGCAGCGCGGAAAGGTACATGCCTGCGCCGAACACGCTGTGTGCCACCAGGCTGCGCAGCCGCGCCTTGCCAGGCGCCGGGGTCTTCGAAGCGGCAATGCCGGCGCCCATGCCCGGCTGCAGGATGAAGAACGGCGCGGCAACGCTGAGAACGCCGAAGGCCAGCGCCGGCCACAGGGTCGGTGCCTGCACCCAACCGTTCCCGACCACGGCCAGCAACAACACGGCGAAGACCACACCGATCACGTAATGCGCGGTCCAGCCCAGCGCGCGCTCGCCGGCCACCGGCAGCGAACGACCAATGCCCTCATGGCGCAAGCGCCCACGCCGCAGGTGGCCGAGCCAGCGGCCGACCATCGCAAAATCCAGCGACGGAATGCCGAGCAGCCTGCGCTGCAGCAACGCCCACAGATCCATCAGCGCGGTCGCGCCCACGCCGATCACTACCGCATCGATCACCAATGTCGTCGCCCAGCCACTCATTCCGCCAACCCTCAATTATTTGATTGAATGATGGAGCGATGCTAGCGTGCCCGGCATGAACGCTGCAACCGAGCTGCCGCCGTCCACGCTGGAAGCGCTGGCCGAGATCGCCCGCACCCTGGGCCACCCGCACCGCCTGGCCCTGCTGGAGCACATCGCCCAGGGCGAGCGTGCGGTCGAGCGCCTGGCCGAACTGAGCGGCCTGTCGGTGGCCAATACCTCCCAGCACCTGCAGCAGCTGCGTCGTGCCGGCCTGGTGCAGACACGCCGTGACGGCAAGCGCATCCTCTACCGCAGCGCTGACGGCCCACTGGCCAACCTGCTGGCCGCGCTGCGCGACTATGCCGACCACCAGCGCAGCGAAATGCAGGGCGTCCTCACCGACAGCCTGCAGCGCCGCGATGCACTGGAAGGGCTGACCGTCGAGCAGCTGCTGGAGCAACGCGACAGCGTGGTACTGCTGGACGTGCGGCCGCGCGAGGAATTCGATCTGGGCCACCTGCCCGGCGCGCTGAACATTCCCGCTACGGAACTGCACGCGCGGATGGACGAACTGCCGCGCGCCGTCCACATTGTCGCGTACTGCCGCGGGCCCTACTGCGTGCTGTCCAACGATGCAGTGATGATGCTGCGCGAAGCCGGCCTCAGCGCGCAGCGACTGGCCGCCGGCTATCCCGAATGGAAGGCCGCAGGCCTGCAGGTTGAACTGCCCCGACACTGAGCGAACCGTTTGTCATGGATGATGCGATTTCCCCGTTGATCGATGCTGCCTGGAAGCGCGTGTTCGCCGGCCAGCGCACGTTGCAGCAGGGGCCGCAGCTGCACCTGGCGTGCAGCGATGATGTCGATGAGGGTGAGGACGGCATGCTGTTACAGCCGGTCGCGGGCCCCGCCCGAGCGCTGTTGCGTCCTGCCCTGGCCGCTCGCCTGCAACTGCGTGCGCAACCGCACTGGACACTGGCGCAGCTGCAACAGCGCTTGCAGCAGCTCGGCCAGCATACGCACGGCGCGGATCGTGTCTTCCACTTCCCCACCGCAACACTCGCCGCCCTCGCCGAACACCCTGCCCCACCGCATATCCGCCGCCTCGGCGCGACCGACGCGGCAGCGTTCAGCGCGTTCCAGGCCACGGCCAGCGAGGACGATCTCGATGCCGCTTGGGTCGAGCTGGATCACTGGCAGGTGTTCGGTGCCTTCGACGGCGAGCGCCTGGTCGCTGCGGGAAGCATGTACCCCTGGAGCCTGGATCCAGCCTTCGCCGATATGGGCGTACTGACCCTGCCCGAGGCCCGCGGTCGCGGTCACGCGCGACAGCTGGTACACGCCATGGCCGTGTCCGCGCGGGCGTCCGGGCTGCAGCCGCAATACCGTTGCCAGCTCGACAACACCGCCTCGATCATCACCGCCGGACGCAGCGGCCTGCGCGCGTTCGCCGATTGGGACACCATTCTGGCGGCCGACTGAGGCCGCCGCAGCACAACAAGGAAGCCACATGAAATTGATGGTCATCGGCGCCAGCAGGGGCCTCGGTCGAGCGTTCGTCGAAGGCCTGTGCAGTGCGGGCGACACCGTCATCGGCGTTTCGCGCAGCCGCCCGCACGACCTCGAATGCCCCGAGGGCGTCACCCTGCAGTGGATCGAAGCGGATCTGTCCCAGCCCACCCTTGCTGCCAATCACATCGCAGCGCAGGCGCCGGCCGATCTGGATGTGCTCATCCACAACCTGGGCATCTGGGAAGAGACGGCCTTCAGCGACGGGTACGCCTTCCTCGACGAAAGCGATGCCGCGCTTGCCCAGCTGGTCGACGTCAACATCACCGCCACCCTGGTGCTGCTGCGGCGCCTGCTGCCGAGGGTACTGGGCGCAGCACGTCCACAGCTGGTGCTGACCGGCTCGACCTCGGCGCTGCCGCGCAGCGGCCGCCCGGAAGTGGCGTTCGGCGCATCCAAGTTCGCGCTCAACGGCATCGCCGATGCGCTGCGCGAAGGCTTCCGGGATCGGCGCCTGGCGGTAACCAGCCTGCAGCTGGGCTACCTCAACACCGACGATGCACTGTCAGTGCCGGTAGCGGACGCCGCAGCGCGCGGCGACGGCGAACTGGTGCCGGTCCATGATGTCGTGGCGATGGTACGCACCCTGCTGCAGCTGTCACCGTCCTCCTTCGTGCGCGAACTGGTGCTGCCCGCCATCGCCGACCCGCGCTACTGACCGCAGGGACCTTGGCCTGGCCCTTGGTGGCCGCACAGGCGCCTGTGGTTTACCCTGCTCGTCACTGGCCGTCGGTCACAGGCGGGAACCTGCTATGGATGCGCTTTCACGGGTCTCGGCCCAGGTCCTGGACAGCGCCCTGCCCAGCCTGCCGCTGTACCTGCTGCAGGCCACGGCGGTGATCGGCATGATCGGCGTGCTGCTGATCGCCACCCGTCGCGCCGGGCACGCCATTGAAGGACGGCGCCTGTATGTCGGCGTAGCGCTGGGCCTGATCTACCTGTTCAATTCCTGGTTCGTGGCCCGTTACACCCAGGGTGTGGTCAAGCTGCACCTCGGCTTCGACATCCTGCTGGTCAGTGGCCTGCTCGGTGGCTGGCGCGGCGGCTTGGCCTGCCTGGCCGCCGCCCTGCTCGCCCGCTACCAGTTCGTCGGCACCCAGTTCTTCCTGCCTGCCAGCCTCGAGGCCGTGTTGCAGATGGTGGCCGGCGTCTGGCTGCGCAGGCGCCTGCACCCGCGCATGCTCAACGAACTCTCGCCACGCATGATCCTGCAGGCGTGGTCCGTGCGTATCGGGATGACCGCTCTGGGCCTGGCGCTGGGTGTGGCGATCATTGGGGCCGATCAACTACCGGTGGCCGAACTGGCGATCCAGCGCGTGCTGGCACTGCCGGTCTCGCTGCTGGTACTCGGCGCAGTGTTCGCGCTGGTCTACAACGATGCCCAGATCGATGCGCAGCGCCAGCGCGAACAGGCGTGGCTGCGCATCGATCCGATCAGCGGCCTGCCCAACATGCGTGCGCTCGGTGAACGCCTGCAGCGGTACTGGCGCGACAACGACGGCATCGGCAAGGCCAGCCTGATCGTGGCCGAGATGGGCAACCTGCGCGATCTGCGCCTGCGCTACGGGCCATTGCAGGACAACGGCCTGTGGCAGCGCGATACACCGGCCGACGTCCACCGGTTGCTGCCATCGCTGGCGGTGGACGACGTGGAGGTCTACCAGTTCGGTGATGCCGCGCTGGCGATCCTGGTGCGCGGCATGACCTTGTCCGAACTGCGCATACAACCGCAGATCACCGAGCTGGCCAGCAACCTGGCCGATCGGGTCGGCCGCGATTGGCCTGGCTTCCGGCCACTGTTCCGTTGTGCGGTGGTTGAATTGAAGCCCCCCGTTGATGCCGACGAAGGACATCTTCCGTTCCGCGCGATCACCGTGGCACTGAGCGCGATCGAATCCGGCGTCGTGTTCTTCGACGACCCGATCCAGCGCGACGGCGAGATCGACGCCCTGATCGAAGCCGCCCTCGAACGCTGGCTGCAGCAGGGCGACGCACCGCTGTGCTACCAGCCCAAGCATCGCCTGCAGGACCGCCAGCTGGTCGGCGCCGAAGCGCTGCTGCGCATGCGCGATGGCGAAGGCCGGCCGATCGCACCGATGCGGGTGATCTCGCTGCTGCGCCGGCAGGGCCGGCTGGCAGACCTGGAATGGGCCACGCTGCAGTCGGCGGTGCACTTCCTGCAGCACTGCCGGCAGGACGGCGCGGCGCTGACCATCGCAGTCAATGTGTCAGCCGAATCCCTGCGCCTGCCCGACTTCGGCCTGCGCCTGCAGGAACTGCTGCAGCTGCACGACATCCCCGGCGCGATGCTGCGGCTGGAAATCGTCGAGTGGACCGAGATCGTCGAGCGTGACCTGGTCGATGCCAACATCGCACAGCTGCTGGCGGCCGGAGTCACCCTGTCGCTGGATGATTTCGGCGCGGGCTATTCGACCCTGATCCTGCTTTCGCAGCTGGCCATCGCCGAGGTCAAGATCGAGCAGGCGTTGATCGCCACGCTGTCCGACGCCAAGTCGCAGTCGATCGTTCGCTTCATCGTCGAAGTCGCGCACCGCTGCGGCGCGATCGTGGTGGCCGAGGGGACCGAAACCCTGGCGCAGGAACAGCACCTGCGCGCGCTGGGCGTGGATGTCGGCCAGGGCTATCTGTACTCGGCCGCACTGCCGGCCGACGAGTTCCGTCGCTTCGCCGCCAGCTAGACCGCGTAGAAACCCAGGAACATGGCCACCGCCGATTCGGCGACGCGTGCGCGTTCCTGCGCGGTCAACGGTGGCTGCCCCATCGTCACCTGCGGCCAGAACGCAAAGCTCTTCACCAGCCCATGCAGCTGGTGGCCGGCGAATTCCGGATCAACCTCTCGCAACCGGCCATCGGCGATCGCTGCGCGGATCCACGCACTCTCGCCACTTTCCTTCTCGCCCATGCGGCAGACGATGGCCTGCGCCCGCTCCGGTGAGTGGATGACCTCGGCCATCGCCACCCGTGCCAGGTCGATGAAGTTGGCATCGCTGAGCAGTTCCAGCTTCTGGCCCAGCAACTGCAGCAGCTGCGCCTGCAACGGCTGGTCCGCGCGATACGGCAGTGCGTCGCTGGCCACGCTGCGTTCCCACAGCTCCTCCAGGATCATCGAAAACAGCGCTTCCTTGCTCGGGAAGTGGTTGTAGACGGTGCGCTTGGAGACCCCGGCCACCTCGGCGATGCGGTCCATGCTGGTCGCCTCGTAGCCCGATGCACGGAACTCCTCCACCGCCGCGCGCACGATGGCCTCGCGTTTGCGGTCGGTCAGGCGTTGTGGGGCACGGGGCATGGCGGAGACCGGATAGCTGAACGGACGCCACCATTTTACACCCAGCAGTGTACTTTTGAAAAATGCGAAACTACACTGTGCAGTGTACCCAGCGGACGTCACCCATGAAGCGCCTGCTCCTTGTCCTCCTGCTTGGAATCCTCGCCGTGACCGCCTACACCTTCTGCAAGTCCTGGTCCCTCCCCGACTTCCCCGATTCGCCGCAGTACCGCGACGGCAAGTTCCGCAATGCCCTGCCCCGTCCGGCGATGGGCCTGCGCGACGGTGCGGAGATCTGGTGGACGTTCCTGTTCAACAAGCCCAAGGGCACCGTGCCCGCCCACCCGATTCCGGTGAAGCCGCTGGACCGCGCCTCCCTGGATGCTGCGCCGGATCGCAGCCTGTTCCGGCTTGGGCACTCCACGATCCTGCTGAAGCTGCGTGGCCAGTACTGGCTGACCGACCCGGTGTTCTCCGAGCGCGCCTCACCGGTGCAGTGGATGGGGCCGGCGCGCTTCCACGCACCGCCGATCAGCATCGACGAACTGCCGCCCATCGCCGGCGTGATCCTCTCGCACAACCACTATGACCATCTCGACCATGCCGCGGTAATGCAGCTGGCCGGCAAGACCGCGCGCTTCATCGCACCGCTCGGCGTCGGCGACCAGCTGATTGCATGGGGTGTGGACGCCAGCAAGGTGGAACAGCTGGACTGGTGGCAGTCGACTGAAGCCAGTGGCCTGCGCTTGACCGCGACCCCGGGCCAGCACTTCTCCGGCCGCGGGCTGGGTGACAGCGACCGCAGCCTGTGGGCGTCATGGGTGATCCAGGACGGCGACTTCCGCATCTTCTTCAGCGGCGACACCGGCTACTTCGATGGCTTCAAGGCCATCGGCGAGAAGTACGGACCGTTCGACCTGACCATGATCGAGACCGGCGCCTACGATCCGCGCTGGGCGTTCGTGCACATGCAGCCGGAACAGACCCTGCAGGCGCACCTGGACCTGCGCGGCAAGTGGCTGCTGCCGATCCATAACGGCACCTTCGACCTGGCCCTGCACGCATGGCAGCAGCCGTTCGAGCGCATCACTGCATTGGCCGCCGCAAAGAATGTGCCGGTGGCCACGCCGATGATGGGCGAAGCACTGGACATGCAGGCGCCGCAGGCGGGTACGCGATGGTGGGAGACGGTGGAGCTTTAGCGGGGGATGCCGTTTGACCTGCCGGAAGCCATGTAGAGCCGAGCCATGCTCGGCTGCGTCAACCACGGAAGCGGCCTGCGGCGCTGCAGTGCGTCATGTAACCGATTACATCCCTTGCTAGCGTAGCACTCGCCCGATTCCGGTCGAACCTGCGAGGCTGTCTGTAATGACGTTGCGCGCCGAACGCTCCAAGGTCTCCCGCTCAGCTATCCCATGGCGATCTGCCGCCGCCCTGCTGTTGGCCGCCCTGGCCTCCAGCGCACAGGCACAGACCCTCCCCCCGCGCAACCAATGGCAGGCCAGCAGTTCCTCGCAGCAGGTACCGGCGATGGCGATCGGCCACCTGATCGACGGCGACCCGAAGACCGTGACCGGCGGCGCCTTCAGCCCCGGCCACTGGTTCCAAATCGATCTGGGCGCGCCCACCCTGCTGGCCGGTGCGCGCCTTACCTGGGATGTCTCCAATCCGGAAGGCTATTCACTGCAGACCTCGCTGGACGGCACGCAGTGGCAGACCGCGTACACGATGGCCGATTCGCTGGGCGACGTGGAAACGCTGTACTTCGCGCCGCGGCAGGCACGCTACCTGCGGCTGGCCAGCCCGCAGCGCACCTCCGATTGGGGCGTGTCGATCTTCGAGATGGAGCCACTGGACAGCACGCTCAGCGCACGCATCAGCGGTATCGATGCAACGCAGGCAGCGGCGCTCTGGCAAGGGGGCGGCACCGTCGCGATGCCGGCCGGGGCAAATGGATCCCATACGTTCGAGATCACGCTGCCGCGGGCCCAATCAACGGCTGGCCTGGTCGTCGACTGGGCCGATGGCGCGCGCGGCGCCGCGCGACTGCAGGTGCAGGATGCACAGGGCCGTTGGCAGGACCTCGCACACGATGCACAAGCGGCCAATCATCGACAAAGCTGGCTGGCCGCCACTGCAGCACAACCGTTACGTACATTCCGCCTGAGCGTGGACGGCGCTGCACCGCAGATCGCGCGCCTGCGCCTGCTCGGCCCGAAGGCCGTGATGACGCCGATGAAGCGCTACCAGATCGCTGCCAGCGGCGCGCAGCGTGCGCTGTTCCCGGCGTCGCTGCAGATGCAGCAGACTTATTGGACGGCCGTCGGTGTGCACGCAGGACGACAGAAATCGATCTTCGACGAGTACGGCAATCTTGAAGCCTTCAAGGGCGCGCCGTTGGTGCAGCCGATCTGGCGCAATGCCGATGGCCAAACCGCCGGCGCCGCCGCGCAGGCCATGCAGCATGCCCTGCGCGACGGCTGGAAGCCGATGCCCTCCGCTACGTGGTCACCGCAGCCCGGGCTGGAGTTGCGCAGCGAGGTATTCGCCATCGAGCGCAACGGCCAGCCGGTAACGTTCCTGCGTCATCGCCTGCACAACACCGGAAAAACCCGGATCGACGGCACGCTCAGCCTGGTCGTGCGCCCGATGCAGATGAACCCGCCATGGCAGAACGGCGGGCTGTCGCCGATCCGCGATGTGGCCATCGACAGGCAATCCGTGCGCATCAATGGCCGCACGCTGCTGCAGTCGCTCACGCCAGTGGCTGCGTCCGGCGCGGCGCCGTTCGGCAGGGATGGCGCCACGGAAATCACCGCGGACATCGCTGCCGGCCAACTGCCTTCCGCGCAACAGGCGCATGATGACCAGGGTCTTGCCTCGGCTGCGTTGGACTACCGCGTCTCGTTGGCGCCGGGAACCAGCGATGCCATCGTGGTCGCGTTCCCGTTGGGCACCGCCGCCGCGGATGCCAATGGCGTGCTGCCCGAAGCGCCTGCGTTGGATCTGGCCACGCTTCCCCGCGATGCCAATGCGGCGTTCGATTCACTGGCCACGCAGGCGTCCGCGGACTGGCAGGCACGGCTGGGCCAGGTCGGCCTGCGCCTGCCCGATCCATCACTGGTGGACATGCTGCGCGCGCAGGCCGCCTACATGCTGATCAACCAGACCGGCCCGGCGATGCAGCCCGGCCCGCGCAACTACAACCGCTCCTTCATCCGCGACGGCATGGCCACATCGGCCGTGCTGCTGCGCATGGGCGAGGCCAAGGTCGCGCGCGACTACCTGGCCTGGTACAGCGAACACGGCGTACATGCCAACGGCCTGGTCTCGCCGATCCTCAATGACGATGGCAGCGTCAACACCGGCTTCGGTTCGGACATCGAGTACGACAGCCAGGGCCAGTACGTGGCGCTGGTCGCCGACGTTGCACGGCTGGATGGCGGACCCGAGTCGGTGCGTGACTACCTGCCGAAGGTGAAGGCCGCGCTGCACTTCCTGCAGGAACTGCGCGAGCGCACGCTGGTGCCCGGATACAAGGCTGACCAGCCTGCCCCGGAACGCTTTGCGGGCATCCTTGCACCATCGATCAGCCATGAGGGCTATCCATCACCCACCCACAGCTACTGGGATGACTATTGGGGCCTGAAGGGGTGGCACGACGGCGCGTGGCTGGCCGAGGCACTGGGCGACCACGAAACCGCCCGTTGGGCGCGCGAGCAGTACAAAGCGCTGTACGACGCATTGCGTGCCTCGATCCGCGCAACGATGGCGTGGAAGGGCATCGACTTCATTCCGTCATCGGCCGATCTTGGCGATGGTGACCCCACGGGCGTGTCGATCGCCCTGGACCCGACCGGCGCGCAGAGCGTGTTGCCGGCAGATGCGTTGCGGACCACCTTCGCCCGCTACCTGGAAGACGTGCGCAAGCGCAGCCAGCCCGGTGCGCTGTATGCCTACACGCCGTACGAGATCCGCAACGTGCTGAGCTATGTGCACCTGGGCCAGCCAGACGTGGCTGACGAGCTGCTGCAGGGCCTGCTTCATGACCGGCGCCCGCTTGAATGGCAGGTGCTGGCCGAAGTAGTGCATTCACGGCTGCGCTTCCCGCGCTACCTCGGCGACATGCCGCATACCTGGATCGGCGCCGAATACGGCCGCACCCTGTTCGGCATGCTGATGCGCGAAGACGATGATGCGCTCTCGCTGCTGCCGGGCACACCGCCCTCGTGGGTGGCGGGGGATGGATTGGCGGTGGAACGCCTGCCGACGGCGTATGGCACGTTGCAGATGCAGGCGCGGCAGCGCGACGGGGTGCTGACGGTGGGGCTTGGCAAAGGGCTGCGCGGCGGAACGGCGGTGAAAGTCTGGTGGCCGGCGCGCACGATGCCGAAGACGGTGCGTGTGGACGGACGCAGCGTTTCCGACTTCGACGCCGAGGGCGTGCGCCTGGCGAAACCGTTCAGAACGCTGGAGGCGCGTTGGTAAAGCAGCCGAGCATGGCTCGGCTCTACAAAAGCGGAGGTCGCGCCGGGCCACGCCCGGTGTCATTGCAACGTCGGCAATCCCGGCGGGTTGGTCTGCGACTGCGGCACGGCTTCCTCGGCCACGTTCCACCGTTTCAGCGCCTGCGCGTAGGTGCCACTGGCGATCTGGGTGTTCAGCGCCTGCGTCACTGCATCAGCCAGGCCGCTGCCCTTGCGCGTGGTCACCGAGATCGCCGCAGCGTTCGGCCAGCCACCGGGGAACAGGCCGACGCGCCGCACCTTACCGTCGCGTGCGGAATAGGCGCCGGTGGCGTTGGGCTCGAACGACACATCGGCGCGGCCGGTGATCACCGCCAGCCGCCCGACCACGGCGTCATCGAAGTACTGGTACTCCACCGGTTTCAATCCCGCCGCGATGTTCTGCTGGTCCCACTGCCGCAGGATCTGGTCCTGGTTGGTGCTGGCACCCACCACCACCTTCAGCCCGGCCACATCGGCCGGCTTCTCGATCTTCTGGATCGGCCCGTCTGCGCGCGTGTAGATGCCCAGCAGGTCGAAACGGTAGCTGGAGAAATCGAACTTCTTCTTGCGCTCTTCGGTAACCGTCACGTTCGACAGCACCGCATCGTACTTGCCTGATTCCAGACCCAGCGGCCAGTCGGCCCAGGCCACCGGCACGATCACCAGCTTCAGGCCCAGCGCATCGGCGATCAGGCGCGCGATGTCGGGCTCGATGCCCACAACGTCCTTGCTGTCGGCCCCGTAGTCGGCCAGCGGCAGCTGCCCTGGATGGGTGGCCACGGTGAAGGACCCGGGCGTGACGAAGCGATACCCCGAGGGGATCAATGCCTGCGCCTCTGGATCGAACGTGCCTTTCAACACCGCCGTGTTCGCACCGGCCAGGCTGGTCGCGGCCACGGCGCCGGCATCCGGTGCCTGCCGCACGCGCGAATAGACGATGCCGGTGATGCCGATGACCAGCACGCCCACGATCAACAGGGTGCTGCGCGAGGGACGACGCGGTGCTGCAGGGCTCATGGTGTTCCTTTCTCGGTTACAGGGTCTTGGCCAGGAAATCGGCGGTGCGCTGCTGGCGCGGGCGTTCGAACAGCACCTCGGGCGTGCCCTGCTCGATCACCCGGCCCTGGTCCATCATCACCACGTGGTCGGCTACGCGGCGGGCGAAGCTCAGCTCATGGGTGACGATCACCAGCGTGGTGCCGGAGCGGGCCAGCTCCTCGATCACGCTCAGCACCTCGGCCACCAGTTCCGGGTCCAGCGCCGACGTCGGTTCGTCGAACAGCAGCACCTTCGGCTGCAGGGCCAGCGCGCGGGCAATCGCGATGCGCTGCTGCTGGCCACCGGACAGCTGGCGCGGGAAGGCATCGGCCTTGTCGGCCAGGCCGACCCGTTCCAGCAGCGTGCGCGCCTGCTGCTCGGCCTGCGCGCGCGGCACGCCACGCACCGCGATCGGTGCCTCGATGATGTTCTCCAGCGCGGTCAGGTGCGGGAACAGGTTGAAGCCCTGGAACACCATGCCCACTTCTGCACGGCGGCGTCGGATCTCGCGCTCGGGCAGCTCGTACAGGGTGTCGCCCTCGCGGCGGTAGCCGATCAGCTGGCCGCCGACAGTCACGTAACCGCCGTCGGCGCGTTCCAGGTGGTTGATCAGCCGCAGCAGCGTGGACTTGCCGGCGCCCGAAGGGCCGATCAGCACGGTCACGCTGCCGGCGCGCAGGTCCAGGTTCACGTCTTCCAGCACCGGCTGGTCGCCAAACACCTTGCCTACGCCATGCAGCGACACCGCCGCGCCCTCGCCCGCTTCAACCTGGGTGGCGATACGCGGGCGGCTTGCTACGCGCGGTGCGGCTTCGCCCTGCACACGCGGGGGCGATGACACCCGCGACACCGAGCGCTCGCGCTGCAGCTGGCCGCGCGCGAAGCGTTGCTCCACGCGCCGCTGCAACAGCGACAGCACGGTAAGGATCACCAGGTACCAGACCGTGGCCACCATCAGCAGCGGCACCACTTCCAGATTGCGGCGGTAGATCACCTGCACGGTGTAGAACAGCTCCGGCAGCGCCAGCACGTAGACCACCGAGGTGCTCTTGGCCAGGCCGATCACATCGTTGAACGCGGCCGGCAGGATCGAACGCATCGCCTGCGGCAGGATGATGCGGCGCACCTGGCGGCCACGCGGCAGGCCAAGTGCCGCTGCCGCCTCGTACTGGCCATGGTCGACCGAGAGGATGCCACCACGGATCACTTCGGCCGAGAACGCGGCCTGATTCAAGGTGAGGCCCAGCACTGCGGCGGTGAACACGCCGATCAGCTGCGTGGTCGGGTACGAGAACAGGCTGATGCCGGTGAACGGCACGCCCAGCTCGATGGTGCTGTACAGGTAGCCCAGGTTGTTCAGCAGCAGCAACAGCACCAGCAGCGGGATCGAACGGAACAGCCATACATAGCCCCACGACACCGCCGACAGCAGCGGCGAGCCGGACACGCGGGCCAACGCCAGCAAGGTGCCCAGCGCGAAACCGAGGCCAGTACCGAGTGCGGTCAGCAGCAGCGTGCGACCCAGGCCTTCCAGCACCGGGCGCGCGAAGAACCACTCGGCGAACGTGCCCCAGCCCCAGCGCGGATTGCCCAGCACCGATTGCAGCCCGATCAGGATCAACGCCAACGCCAGAAGGGTTCCGACCACCTGCAGCGGATGCCGGGCCGGCACGATCTTCAACGCCGGTGCTGGCGCGGGGGGTGCGGCAATGCCATCCAGCGCAGTCGAAGGCGTGCTCATGCGTGGGCTCCGTGCAGCACGGTCTGCGACGGCGAAAGCACTGGCGCCGGCGCACGTAGATGCTTCTCGAACGGCAGGTGCGCGATGGTTTCCGGGTCGGCCTGCAGGTCGAACAGCGCGGTATAGCCGTGGCTGAGGTACAGGCCGACGGCTTCAGGCTGGCGGAAGCCGGTGGTCAGGAACACCCGACGGTACCCTTGCCGCGCCGCCTGGTCTTCCAGTTCCTGAAGCACGCGACGCGCGATGCCCTGCCTGCGCAGCCCGGGCAGCGTCCAGATGCGTTTGAATTCGGCGGTGTCCGGATCGCGGTGCGGCATGAAGGCGCCGCCGGAGATCGCCACACCATCGCGCAGCAGCAGCACGAACGCGCCTACCGGCGCCGCGAAGGCCTGCGCCGGATAGCGTTGCAGCTCCTCGCGGGCGCTGCCGCCGATGCGTCGGCGCACGTCGGCGTAACGGCTGTCGTACTCCTGCTCCAGGCCATCGAACAGCGGCCGCGCCAATGGATCATCCACCGAGGTATAGAGGAAGCGTTCGTTGCTGCTCATGCCACGTCCTTCACCAGATAGTCTTCGGCCAGTCGCGCCCACAGGCTGGCGGCCGGTGCGATGGCCGCGTCGTTGAACACATAGCGCGGGCTGTGCAACGGTGCGCTGTCGCCGTTGCCGACGAACACGAAACTCCCGGGCCGTGCCTGCAACAGGAAAGCGAAGTCCTCGCTGGCGGTGCGCGGCGCGAACTCCGGCACCACCTGTTCGTGGCCGAAGCCCTGCACCGCCACGTCGCGGATGTAGGCGGTCTGCTGCGGGTGGTTGATCACGCTGGGGAAGCCACGCGGGAACTCGATTTCGGCGCGTGCCCCGAAAGCGGCAGCGGTCTGCTCGGCAATCCCGGTCACCCGGCGGCGCAGCGTGTCGCGCACCTCGGGCAGGTAGGCGCGCACGGTCAGCTTCAGCTCGACCACGTCCGGAATCACATTGGCGGCCTGCCCACCGTGGATCGAACCGACGGTGACCACGCCCATCTGCCGCGGGTCGACATTGCGCGATACCACACTCTGCAATGCAGTGATGATGTGCGCGGCGACCAGGATCGGGTCCACGCTGCCCTGCGGCTCGGCACCGTGGCCGCCCTTGCCGATCACCTTCAGCCGCGCCCAGTCGACCGACGCCATCGCCGGGCCGTCGACGAAGCCGAAGTGGCCGACCGGTACGCCGGGCCAGTTGTGCAGCCCATAGATCGCATCCACCGGGAAGCGCTCGAACAGGCCGTCGGCAATCATCTTCGATGCACCCGAGCCGGTTTCCTCGGCTGGCTGGAACACCAGCTGCAAGGTGCCGTCGATAGTGCCGTGATGGGCCAGGTAATGCGCGGCAGACAGCAGGATGGCGGTGTGACCATCATGGCCGCAGGCATGCATCAGGCCGTCGGTCTGGCTGGCGTAGGCCAGCCCCGAGTCTTCGTGGATCGGCAAGGCATCGATGTCCGCACGCAGCCCCAGCCGACGGCTGCCCTGCCCACGCTGCAACGTGCCGACCACGCCGGTGCCGCCGAGACCGGTGGTCACCTCATAGCCCCACTGCTGCAGCAACTCGGCCACACGGGCGCTGGTGCGGTGCTCCTCGAAGGCCAGCTCCGGGTGGCGGTGCAGGTCATGGCGGATCGCGATGGTGGCCTCGGCGCGTGCCGCGATCTCGGGCAATATGCCCGTCGATTGGGAAATCCGCCGGGCATGCCCCGGTGCTACCGCAGTGTCTCCGCTCATTGCCCTACCCCGCCTTCCGCGCCGGCTCGGCATCGGTCGAATGGCGGCTGGCCTTGTACGGCAGGCCCAGATGCTCGCGCAGGGTCTGCCCTTCCAGCTCGCGCTGGTGGTAGCCGCGCGCCTGCAGGATCGGCAGCACCTGGGTCACGAAATCGTCCAGGCCTTCGCGCTGCGCCGCGAAACCGAGGATGAAGCCGTCGCTGGCACCGGCATCGAACCAGCGGATCAACTCATCGGCCACGTGCTCCGGCGTGCCGATGAAGTTCGGTCGTGGACTCACGGCTTCCAGTGCCACCTGGCGCAGGCTCAGCCCCTTCTCCCGCGCATCCTGCTTGATGCGATCGGTGGTGGAACGGAACGAGTTGCTGCCGATCTCACCCAGCTCCGGGAACGGCGCGTCCGGATCGTACTGGCTGAAATCGTGGTGATCGAAGAAGCGTCCCAGGTACGCCAGTGCATCCTCCAGCGTGGCCAGTGCGGCGATTGCCTGGTACTTGGCTTCGGCCTCCTCTGCGGTACGGCCGACGATGGGGCCGATGCCCGGGAAGATCTTCACGTCGTTGCCGCTGCGGCCATGCGCGATCGCCGAGTTCTTCACCTTCTGGGTGAACGCGCGGGTTTCTTCCAGCGACGGCGAATGGGTGAACACCGCATCGGCGTACTTGCCGGCCAGCGCGATGCCATCGTCGGACGAACCGGCCTGGAAGATCACCGGCTGGCCCTGTGGCGAACGCTGGATGTTGAGCGGGCCTTCCACCTGGAAGAAGCGGCCCTTGTGGTCGAGGCGGCGGAACTTTTCCGGCGCGAAGAACGTACCGCTGTCGCGCTCGCGCACGAAGGCATCGTCATCCCAGGAATCCCACAGCCCCTGCACCACCTCCAGGTACTCGTCGGCGATCTGGTAGCGCAGTGCATGCTCGGGATGTGGGCGGCCATAATTGCGACCCGAGCCCTCCAACGGCGACGTCACCACGTTCCAGCCGGCGCGGCCGCCGCTGAGCAGATCCAGCGAGGCGAATTGACGGGCGACGGTGAATGGGTCGCTGTAGGACGTCGACAGCGTGCCGGCCAGGCCGATCTTCTTCGTGGCCGTGGCCAGCGCCGACAGCAGCGAGATCGGCTCGAAGCGGTTGAGGAAATGCGGGATCGACTTCTCGTTGATGTACAGGCCGTCGGCCACGAAGCCGAAGGCGATGCCATTGTCTTCGGCGGTGCGAGCGATGTCGATGTAGAACTGCAGGTTGACGCTGGCATCGGCCGGGTTGGACGGGTGCTTCCAGGCATGCATGTGGCTGCCGGGGCCCTGCAGCATGATGCCGAACGGAACGTGGCGCGGGGTCGTGCTCATGGGAAACGCTCCTGCAGGTCAGGCCACCGCCGCGCGCGGCGCGGGCGACAGCAGTTCAAGGGATGTCAGGCGTGCGTCGAGGTCGGCCACCGGCGCATCGAGGATGAACTCGCCCACGCCGAAACGCCGGTGCAGCGCATCCAGTTCGCCGCGCACGTGCTGCGCATCACCGGACAGCACGCTGGGGCGCGTTTCCTCGATGCGGAAGTCGGCCACCCCCACCTGGCGCGCGTACTCGGCAGCTGCCTCGGCGCTGGGCAGGTTCACCGCCTGCCCGGGACCGAGGTGCAGCTTGTAGACGCGCAGCGCACCGATGTGACGCGCTGCGGCTTCCGCAGTCGGTGCGGCGAAGGCCACCGTGGCCAGCAGCGGCGGCTGCGAGGCGACGCTGCGGTAGGCGTCGAACGCGGCCTCGATGTGCTTCGGGTCACCATCGAAGTGCGCGGCGTAGACGAAGCGCCAGCCCAGTTCGGCCGCCTGCTTTGCACTCTGTGGACTTGCGCCGAGCAGGAAACGCTCCGGCGCCTGCTGCGGAAGCGGCCGCGCCAGCGCCTCGCTTTCGGCGCCGGCCAGATAACCCTCCAGGTCGCGCAGTTGCTGGTCGAAATCAGCGAACGGCGGACGCCCGGCTGCCAGCGCGGCAGTCGAGGCCGGCAGGCCGCCGGGGGCCTTGCCCACGCCCAGATCCACGCGCCCCGGCGCCAGCGCCGCCAGCAGGTTGAAGTTCTCCGCCACCTTGTACGGCGCGTAGTGGCGCAGCATCACCCCGCCACTGCCGATGCGGATGCGCCGGGTCTGCGCCAGCACCCAGGCCGCCAGCACTTCCGGTGCAGGGCTGGCCAACGTCGGTGCGGCATGGTGCTCGGCAAACCAGTAGCGGTGATAGCCCAGCTGTTCGGCGCGCTGCGCCAGCTGCAGGCTGTTGCGCAGCGCCTGCTCCGGCGAAGCGCCCTCGGCCACCGGGCTCTTGTCCAGCACGCTGATCTGATAGCTCACGGTCGCGTCCTCGCTCAGGGGTGGGCCACGGGAATGCCGAGCAATCCGTTCAGTGCGGCCAGGATCGGTTCGGCACCGGAGATGTACTGCCGGTCCTGGTGCGCGCCACTGGCCAGGTCGCTGCGTACGCCCTGCGGCAGCACCAGCTTGGGCAACGACTGGTCCTGCTCGCCGATCTCGGCGATCACCTCGCGGCGCGGCCGCGCGAAGCCGATGCGACGTACGTCCAGCTGCGCATCAAGGCCGTCGATGCTCGACAGTGCACCTTCCAGCAACAGGCTGTGTCGGCAGAAGAAGCGCTGGCCGGGAATCTGGCCGTCCTCGAACTCGCGATCGAGCAGGAACAGGATGGGTTTGCTTGCTGCGTCGAGCATGGGGTCCTCATCTGGGCCGGCAATGCGATGCCGCTTCGATATCGATGCTAGAGATGCCGGCGGCTGCGGCAGCGACGCCTGGCGACAATCGGCGGTCAGATCCGGCCATGCAGATGCAGCGTGGCCATAAGCAAAGCGCCGCCGGTTATGGCGTCAGGCGATGCGTCGCAGCGGCGCCGCTACCGCCAGCGCCTGCGTCGCCAGGTGGCCGGCCGCACGCTCGGCTGCCAGCGCGATGCGTGCCTGCAAGGCAGCACTGTTGATGTGCTCGCCGTCGAAGTCGGCAGGCGTGGCGTACACCCCGATCGGCAGCGTGTGCGCCTGCAGGAAACTGAACAACGGCCGCAACTGGTGGTCGATCACCAGCGCATGGCGCTCGCTGCCACCGGTCGCTGCCAGCAGCACCGGCGTATCCACCAGCGCCTCCAGCCCGACGAAGTCGACCAGGTGCTTGAACAACCCGGGATACGAGCCGCGATAGACCGGCGCGGCCACCACCAGCAGCTCTGCGGCCTCGATGCTCTGCAGCGCCTGCTCCACCTCCGGCCCCGCCTCATCGCGCGACAACGACTGGCCCAGCGAGCGCGCGATCGGCGCCAGCTCCACCAGCTCCACGCTGGCATGCACGCGTTGCTGCAGCGACGCCAGCAGATGTCGCACCAGCAGCAACGTGCGCGATGTCGCCGAACTGGTCGGCGACCCCACCAATGCAACCACCTTCAATGCAGAAGACATGAACTGCTCCTCGATAATGCCGAACTACCTCCGGCCGCCCTTCGTCTTTTGTAGAGCCGAGCCATGCTCGGCTGCTTCCCGCCTTTGTAGAGCCGAGCCATGCTCGGCTGCCCCAGATCAGAACCGGTAACTGATCCGCCCATACCAATACGCCCCGACGTTGCCCAACACGTCGCCGTTGTCCCAGGTCGTCTCGATGCTGGCCACATCGGTAGCACTGCGCGCGTACTCCGGCACCTTGCGCGTGCGCTTGTCGAACACATTGTTGATCCCCAGCGCCGCGCTCCAGCCCGCCCCCAGCTCCACGCCGCCGGACAGGTTGGTTACCAGCACCGGCGGCTGCTTGTACTCCACGCCGTTGTTCAGGCGCTTGATCGGGCCGTAGTAGGTGAAATCGACGTTCGAGCGCCAGCGCCCGTTCTGCCAGCCCAGCCCGGCTACCTGGGTGTAGCTGGGCGTGCGGAAGCGCAGCGCGTATTCGCTGCTCTTGGTCAGCAGGTTGATGTTCGGCAGCCCCTGCAGCGCCGCCGGAATGTCGCTCACCTTCTGGATGGTGGTACGGCCGACGTTGGCCGCGTAGCTCCAGCGCAGCTTGCCCCACGCAGTGTCCTGGTTGGCTTCCAGGGTCAGCTCGACACCGCGCGTGCGGGTATTGCCCACATTGGTGAAGTAGCTGGCGTAGAACGCATCACCCGGCAGGATGCTGATGCCGGCCGAACCCAGCAGCGCATCGATGGTGTTCTTCTGCGCCGCGCTCAGCACCGTACCGCTGTTGTCGGTGATGCGCGCCGGATCCTGCGCGTTGTAGCCGATCTGGCTGGACTGGCCCAGCTGGCCACGGATGTCGATCTGGTACGCATCCACGGCCAGATGGAATGCAGGGCTCGGGTCCCAGGTCACGCCCAGGCTGTAGTTGGTGGCTTTCTCGGGCTTCAGCGGCGTAGCACCCAGCGCAACCGCCGCCGGTGAAGACACCTGCGCCACCAGCGTGGTCCCGCACGGGCAGCTGCCCGTGGCCTGGTAGAACTGTGCGCCCAGGCTGGGCGCATGGAAGCCGTTGCTGACCGTCGCGCGTACACCCAACGCGTCGGTGAAGTCGAAGCGCGTGGTCAGGCGGCCAGTGGAGACACTGCCGAAGTCGGAATGATCTTCCCAGCGCGCCGCCGCATCCAGATACCAGCGCGAGGTGATGTTGCTGGCCGCGCCCACATAGACCGCCTTGCTGTTGCGCGTCGCCTTCGCCGCATCGGCGGTGGAGTAGCCCACGAACGCCGCGGCACCGAAGCCGGTGTACGACTCCCACTGCCCGGCCCCGCGTTCGTACTGTTCGTGCTGGTACTCGGCGCCTGCGCTCACTTCCAGCGGCGACGCAAAGGCCGCCACCTCGAAGCCACGGCGCAGGTCGAGGTTGGCGATCCCCTGCTGGTAGTCCAGCTTGCCGTCATAGAAGTCAGTGGGCGAACCGGGATACGGCAGCGAGTAATTCACCGAATTGCGGGTATAGGTGCGCACCGTGCTGCGGTTGCCGGTCAGGCTGGCGTCGTAATCCCAGCCCGCGATCTGCCCCTTCACGCCCGCAGTGCCGGTGTACTGCTTTTCCTTGGTCTCCAGCACCGGCAGGAAGCCATCGGGAAACACGCTCAGCACGCCGGGTGCCTTGTAGGTGGTGAAGATGGTCGCCGGCAGGCGGAAGTTCTGGATCGCCTGCGCGGTGCGGTCACTGGCCGTGGCGTTGGCGTAGAACTGCGCGCTCTCGCCCAGGCCATGGCCTGCATTCACTGCGAAAGCCTTCAACGCGTACGACGGCGAACTGAGGATGGTGTTGGCCTCGGCATCGCGGTTGGCCTCGGCCGGGTTCGGCGATGCACCCGTCGGCAAGCGATTGTTCGGGCGCAGTGCGACCCGGTTGCCGTTGGCATCTACTGCCGGATAGCTCAGGTAGCCATCGATGTAGCGACGGGTGCGGATCGCGTGGTGCTGCCGCGTGTTCTCGCCGGACAGGTTGACGAAGCCATCCTGGCCCCACGGCAGGCCGACATTGGCGCGCACGCTGGTACGCGAACCATCACCATCGATGCTCTGCCCGCTCTCCACCGACACATCGCCACCGTGCGCCTGCGATTTCAGGATCACGTTGACCACGCCGGTGATCGCGTCCGAGCCATAGATGGCCGACGCACCATCACGCAGCACTTCCACGTGGTCGATGGCCGACACCGGAATCAACGCCAGGTCCGCCCACGCATGGCCTGGGAAGCCGCCCCCATTGGCACCGCTCACATAGGCGCTGGCATTGCGGCGCTTGCCGTTCACCAGCACCAGCGTGTAGCCCGGTGACAGGTTGCGCAGCTGGTAGCCACGGATCAGGCTCTCCTGGTCGCTCTGGTAGCCGCCGATCTGGCTCAGCGACGGCAGGCTGCGCTGCAGCGCTTCCAGCAGGTTGCCCTGCCCGGTGGCGGCGAGGTCCTCTGCAGAGATCACATCGATGGGCGTGGAACTGTTCTTCACCGTGCGCGTGCTGGTGCGTGAGCCGGTGACCACCACCGCATCCAGCGTGGACGCGGCCACGTTGGCCGTCGCGGCGGTGGCAGCAGGATCTGCGTCTGCTTCAGCCGCATGGCTGGGCGAGGCGGCAAGGATGGCTGTGATCAGAACAGCGAGAGTGCTCAGGACAGGGGCGTGGGCGGCAGGCATGGGGGCTCGTGGGGGTGGGCCGGAAACACGCTTCCATTCAAGGGCCTGTTCACTTGGTGCGACAGGCGCGATCGCGTCACCCAGCCGTAACATCCGGCCACCCACATGACCGCTGGTAATGACGTTAGGCGGCGCACACGCACGGGGTCCCCCACGGAGTCGGATCCCTTTCCATAGGAAAGGGCTCTGACCTCACGCACGCCTCCCCACCACGGGGTCAGAGCCCTTCCTGCGGAAGGGATCCGACCCCGGTTCCCATATGCCCGCCCGGCATCACCTCATGCCCGCGCATCACGCAACGCCACGCACCGCCACCCGTAGCATCAGGCCATGCCCAGCCCACCCGCCGATCCCACCGCGCCGCTCGTTGCCATCGTCGCCTGCCACGGCCAGGGGCTGTTCGAATTCGGCTGCGCGGTCGGCCTGTTCGCGCCGGTGCGGCCGGAACTCGGCGTGGCCTGGTACCGCACCCAGCTGTGCGCGGGCGAACCCGGTGCGCTGCGCATGCTCGGCAATGCGCAGGTGCAGCTTCCCTACGATCTCAGCGCGGTTGATGACGCCGACATCATCGTCATCCCCGGTTGGCGCGAACCCAGCGAGCGCCCACCGCAGGCACTGCTCGATGCACTGATCCGTGCCCACGCACGTGGCGCGCGCATCGCCTCGATCTGCTCCGGTGCCTTCGTGCTGGCCTGGGCCGGGCTGCTCGATGGCCGCCAGGCCACCACCCACTGGCGCCTCACCGAAGCGCTGGCACGCGAGTTCCCACGCATCGATGTGCGCGAGGATGCGCTGTACGTGGATACCGGCAGCATCATCACTTCGGCCGGCTCGGCCACCGGCATGGACATGATGCTGCACATGGTGCGCAAGGATTACGGCGCGCGCGTGGCCAACCTGGTGGCCGAACGGCTGGTCCTGGCACCGTGGCGTGATGCCGGGCGCAGCCAGCGCGTCAGCCGCGCCATTCCCCACGGCGAGCCCACCCGCTTGGCAAAGCTGATGGAATGGATGCGCCGCAACCTGCGCGAGCCCCACTCACTGGGCAGCCTCGCCGAGCAGGCCGCGCTCAGCCAACGCACGCTGCAGCGGCAGTTCCTGGACGCCACCGGCCTGTCGCCGATCGACTGGCTGATCCGCGAACGCGTGGCTTTCGCGCGCGAGCTGCTGGAAACCACTGACCGACCGCTGCAGTGGATTGCAGAACAGGCCGGCTTTGGTTCGCAGGAATCGTTCCGTCGGCACTTCCGCGGTCAGGTCGACGCGAGCCCTACCGAGTACCGCAGCCAGCATCGCGGCGGTCTCGGTGCCGACCGGTTGGTGGGCTGTTGATCCAGTGCGCGGAGCCAGGCGTGGCGTGAGCAAAGCCTCACGACGGTCCGGGCTTGCGTGCGTATAGTGACGTGCGTCACAAGAAGCCCCTTCCATGCTCCATGCATTTGCTTACTCCAGCCGCATGTCGGCTGGGCTGTCCAATCAAGCCCTCCACCAGATCGTCTCGCAATCTGCCACGTTCAATCGCCGGGTGGACGTTACCGGTGCGCTGATCGTCGACGGGCAGCGGTTTTTCCAGTACATCGAAGGTCCGCCCGACGCCCTGGAAGCAGTCAAGCGCCGCATCCATGACAGCCGCTCGCATGCTGCCGTCGTGCCGGTACTGGACATGGCCATCAGCGCGCGTGCCGTTCCGTACTGGGCAATGACCCACATCGAGACCGGGCAGATCGTGGTGTCCGGCCTGGTGAATGCGCGCTGGGACGAGTTCGGCCACTCCATTCCGGGCATGGACCAGCTCGTCGGCCTGCTGCGTCCGCATTTTCCACGCGTCGGCACCGTCGGCGCGCCACGCGCAGCCGCCTGATAGACACTGAACCATCGCCTTGCACGCGCACGCCGACGCGGCCGCGCGTTGCGTCCAGGCGTCATCATCCAGATCTCCTTTCCCATCGTCTTCGCCACGCTCATCGCATGCCCGTACCCGCCCACCCTGTAACGGAAACACGCGCATCGCCTGCCGACCTGTTCGAGATCGTCGTCGTGCGTGCAGGCACCGTCCTGTTCGCCATCGACATCCAGGCAGCGGTCGAAATCCGCGGTCCGGAGGCATTCGGCCCTGCAGACCGCAACGGCAGGCCGACCCTGGAAGTTCGTGGGCAGCCATTACCCGTCGTCGACCTGCGCCGCATGAGCGGCCAACCGGCATTCGAGGGTGGCAGCCCGGCCATGCTGTTGATCAACGCCGGCACCGCAACCCTGGCGCTGGCCGTGGACGAAGTGCTGGAGATCGAGACGCCGGACGCGAGCGCGAACACCCCCGAGCCTGCAGCGGGCCAATCGTTCTGCTTCTGCAGCCGGCACATTCAACTCGATCCGGCGCGCTCGGCTGCACTGATCGAACCGGCGGCACTGCTGGGCGCACTTGCCGCGCCGGGTTGACCGGCGGCGTCTCAGGATCGTCCTGCCAAACCACGGTTTCGCAGCCTCCAGCACTGCGCGGCAAAGCCGATCACGAACACCACCAGGCAGGCCAGCAGCGTGTGCAGCACCACCGGGGCCATCGGCGCCGCCGCAATCGGATGCGCTGCCGGCAGGCGGGTCAGCGTTTCGTTGACGCCGGGCACCAACGAGAGCAGGAAGCTGAACGACAGTGCGAAGGTCGACAGGTAACGCGCGGCGCGCCCCAGCCAGCGCAGCCGCGCGGCCAGCACGCCGCCGAATGCCACCAGCAGCACGATCACCCCGAATGCGTGGCCGGCGTTGATCCCGCCCGTGCTGGACACGGTGAACGAGGTGGCCACCGACAGCACCAGCCCCACCAGGTACAGCTTGCCCGCGCGCGTGGCGGGATCGATTGCGCGGTGGCGAATGAAGGCATACAGGCCACTCAACACCGGGATCAGGCTGACAGCGGTATGGATCACGCCAAGTGTGGACAGAGGGTGGGACATGGGACATCTCCAGGGACAGAATGAACCTACTAGTAGGTAGGCATAGGACTCAAAAAGAAGGCCCGCGTCGCCGCAGGCCCACCACACATTTCTCAGGACGCCGCGCTCACCCGCGCGATCGCCAACCGCGCCAGTGCCGCGAAGGTCGCCGCATCACCGAAACCGCGCGCGGCCAGCATCGCGCCGTGCACCGATGACATGAACGCCTTGGCCTCATCGGCCGCCGAGCCCTGCAACTGCAGTTGGCCCATCGAAACGCCCTTCTCCAGCGTCACTGCCAGCCAACCGCTCAGGTCCTCGAAATGGCCGCGCACTTCCTCAGCGATCTCTGCCGGAATCATCGGCGCTTCGGCGGCCAGCATCGCGCAGATGCAGAACGAGGACGTACCCCCTGCAATGCAGCTGGACCAGTAATCCACATAGGCGTTGAGCTCCTGCAGCGGGTCGGCCAGCTGCCGGTCCAGCAGCGCCAGGCCTTCGCGCGCCTCGGCCCGGTACAGCTCGACCACCGTGCGCACCAGATCCGCCTTGCTGGGGAAGTGGTGATGGATGCTGGCCTTGCTGATGTTCACCCGCGCCGACACGTCGGCGTAGCTGAAGCCGTTGTAGCCACCGGCTTCCAGCAGCGCACGGGCATGCGCCAGGATTTCCTGGGCCTTGGGCGAGAGCGACTCTTTCATGGAAATAAACCTACTAGTAGGTAGACGGCCTGTCAACCCCTCTCTGCTGCACCCGCCAGGCATCATTCCCGGCAGAGCCGGCCGCTGGCCGGCTTGCTGGCAACGTGACCTTCGATTGCCCCTCAATGCGAAGACACGTATACCGCATCGGCTGGCGGAGGTGGCAGCGCGAAACTGCGCCGCATCCGCGCGACCTCGGCCGCCGGCGGCAACGCGAACAGGCGCTTGAACTCACGGTTGAACTGCGACGGGCTGGCATACCCCACCGCCAGCGATGCCGCTTCGGCAGTCATCCCCTGCCGCAGCATCAGCAACCGTGCCTGGTGCAGGCGGGTCGACTTCACGTACTGCTTCGGCGACGTGCCGGTAATCGCGCGGAAGTAGTCGTGGAAGGTCGCCACACTCATGCCCGCTTCGGTGGCCAGTTGCCCCACGTCCAGGGTGGTGGCATATCCGGCATGGATCGTCCGCAGCACTCTGCCGATGCTGCCGAAGCGCCCGCGCATGGCCAGCGCCTCGCGCATTGCGCCGCCCTGTGCACCCGTCAGCACGCGGAAGTACACCTCACGCACCAACGCAGGGCCGAGCACGGCAGCCTCCAACGGTTCAGCCAGTGCCTCCAGCAGGCGCAGCACCGTGGCCTGCATCGGCGCCTGCATCGGACTGGACATCATGCTCTGCGCCGGTGTCGCCGGGGTGCCCTCCTGTTCACCCAGTTCGATCAGCAGATCCGCCGCCAGCTGCAGATCCAGATGCAAATAGATCGCCAGCAGCGGCGCCTGGGCCGACGCATCGGTTTCCATCGTGAACGGCACCGGCACCGACACTGCCAGATAGTGCTGCGCGTCGTACTGGTAGACCTGCCCGCCCAGATAGCCACGCTTCACCCCCTGGCAGACGATCACGATGCCGGGGTCGTACAACACCGGCGTGCGCGCCAGTGGCCGGTCCGATCGCAGCAACCGCACCCCCGGCAGGCGCGTGAGCGTATAGCCCTCCTCCACCGCCAGCGTCTTCAGCAGGCCGACCATGCGCGCCTGCACCTGCCGTTGCAGGGAATCGACCACAGGCACAGGCACTCCAGAGGAATAGGCAAGAATGGCCGAATCCTAGGCCTGTGACCCCGGTCGTTCAAGAACTAACGTGCAAGCCCTGCCCACCACGAACGCCCCCTCATGCCCCCTTCCCGCTTTCTCCTCATCACCGGTGTCAGCAGTGGATTCGGCCGCGCCCTTGCCCAGCAGGCCCTGCTGGCCGGCCACCGCGTGGTCGGCACCGTGCGCAACGAAACCGACCGCCAGGTACTCGAAGCGCTCGCTCCCGGCCGCGCATTCGGTCGCCTGCTGGACGTAACCGATACCGCCGCCATCAATGCGCTCGTCGCCGATATCGAAACCAACATCGGAAGCATCGACGTGCTGGTCAACAACGCTGGCTACGGCCACGAAGGCATCCTCGAAGAATCCACGCTCGCCGAGCTGCGGCAACAATTCGAGGTGAACGTGTTCGCTCCGGCCGCGCTGATCAAGGCCGTGCTGCCGCACATGCGCGCCCGGCGCCGCGGCCATATCCTCAACATCACCTCCATGGGCGGTTTCATCACGATGCCGGGCATCGCGTGGTACTGCGGCAGCAAGTTCGCGCTGGAGGGCATCAGTGAAGTGCTTGGCAAGGAAGTCGCGCCGTTTGGTATCCACGTCACGGCCGTCGCGCCGGGTTCCTTCCGCACCGACTGGGCAGGCCGCTCGATGGTGCGGGCACCGCGCAGCATTGACGACTACGACGCATTGTTCGATCCCATCCGCAACGCGCGTGAGGCGAAGAGTGGCCACCAGCCCGGTGATCCAGTGAAGGCTGCGCAGGCCATGCTGCAGGTCATCGACAGCGACGCTCCTCCCCGCCACTTGCTGCTGGGCAGTGATGCACTGCAGCTGGTGAGGGCAAAGCTGGCATCGATGGCCGGTAGCATCGACGCGTGGGAACAGCTGAGCCGTTCGACCGACGGCGTAGCGTGAGATCTTGAGGCCGCCGATGCCCTCACCGGCGGCCTCCCCCTGCCCGCTCAGTCTTCCTGCACCAGCTTGAACTCGCGCAGCAGGCCACCGATCTGGGTCTTGTCCAGCTTGTTCATCAGCAGATTGCGCAGGAACGCAGGCCCGGGAATGTCCAGTTCCTTGCCATCGCGCAGGCGACCGGTGGCGGCCAGCAGCGAGCGCACGTCATACGTGGAATTGAACACCTCCGGCACGCCGCGCTCGATCCCCAGCAGGGTGTACACCGCTTCCATCGGCGTGCGCACCGAATATTCGGTGGTGAAGATGCAGTCGCGCTGCTTCGATTCGGCAAACTGGCCGATGAAGGCGAAGTTCACCGCACCGTCCGGCACCACGTCCGGGCGGTCACCGGCCTGGCGTGGCATGAAGAACGCCGTGATGTACGGCATCATCACCGGCACCGTCTTCGCACCGGTCGCGGCCAGCGCATCAATCTCTTCCACCGGCACGCCCAGGTGGTACAGCCACTCGCGGGTGATCTCCTCGCCGGTGCACTCCTGCATCGGCTTTTTCACATAGTCGCCCGGCGTATCCACAAACAGCGAGTACACCCAGACCACGATCTGGTCCTTGGGCTGGTTCTTGAAATGCGGCTGGCGGTTCACCGTCCAGCTCATCAGCCAGCGCGAGTCGCGCACGCTGACGATGCCGCCGGTCACTACCTTGCCACTGAACGGGTCGCGCTTGGCGATCTTCTGGATGTAAGCCGGAATGCGCGCATCCAGCGTCGTCACTGTCGCCGATTCCCACTTGGTCTGCGGGATATGCGCGCCGAACACATCCGGGCGCCCGAACGCCGCATCCTTCGCGGCGATGCGGCGCCACAGGTCCCAGGCCGGCGCCGGTCCTTCGTTCAAACGCGCCGCGGTGTGGTGATCGCCATTATCCGAGTTTTCGGTCAGCGAACCGATCGTCATGAAAACAAGATCATCGGCGCCCAGATCCACGCCATCGGCTACACCATCACGCATCCAGTGGATACGCGTGGCCTGCTTGCGGCCCGGCTGCAGATCGAAGTCGACGTCGGTCACCTCGGTGCCGTACTGGAACACCACGCCCTGGTCCCGCAACCACTTCACCAGCGGCAGCACCAGCGATTCATACTGGTTGTACCGGGTGAACTTCAACGCCGAGAAATCCGGCAGGCCGCCAATGTGGTGGATGAAGCGATGCAGGTACAGCTTCATCTCCAGCGCTGAGTGCCACTCCTCGAACGCGAACATGGTGCGCCAGTACAGCCAGAAGTTGCTGTCCAGGAAGTCGCGGCCTAGCACCTCGTCGATGCGCTTGTTCTCCATCTCCTTCCGGGTGGCCAGGAACAGCGCGATGATGTCCTTCTGGGCCTGCTCGGTCAGCGTGAACAGGCCATCAGTGTGCGCATCTTCGCCGCGATTGATGGTGGCACGCTGCAGCGAATAGTTCGGGTCGTCCTTGTTCAACCAGTAGAACTCGTCCAGCACGCTGGCATCTTCAATCTCCAGCGACGGAATTGAGCGGAACAGATCCCACAGGCACTCGAAGTGGTCTTCCATCTCGCGGCCGCCGCGGATCACGAAGCCCTTCTCTGGCACCTTCAGGCCATCCAGCGCGCCGCCGGGAATCTGCTGCTGCTCGAGAATGGTGATGCGCTCACCGGCCATGCGGCCGTCGCGCACCAGGAACGCGGCGCCGGCCAGCGAGGCCAGGCCCGAGCCCACAAACCAGGCGCGCTTGCCATCCACACCGGCCGGCTTGCGCGGGCGCGCGAAGGCTTCGTAGTTGCCACTGCTGTAATACATGCGTTGCACCTTCCTGGAGGGGGGTCATCAGGAACCGGCAGCGGAATGACACAGCCATCCGATGCAAGTCATGCCCCTACTCTAGCGCCGAACCGATGTATCGTTTCCTGCACGCAGGCTGCGACGCTCTGACGCAGCCGCGTCAGAGCGTCCTTCCCAGCAGCATGCCTGGCCAGCCGTCCACGTTGAACGGCGCGATGCGCGTATACCCGCAGGATTCATAGAAGCGCACCAGGTCGCCGCTGCCTCCGGCGTAGCAGTCCACACGCAGATGGTCGACACCGGCAGCGCGCGCCTGCTCGTCGGCAAACGCCATCAGGCGGCGGCCGATGCCACGCACGCGCACATCACGCGAGGCCACCAGAACCCGCACATACAGCTCCGGCCCGGTGGGCGCCGGCACATAGGGCATCGACTCGCCCAGTGCAAGGAACGCCCGCACGTCGCCCTGCTCGTTCTGCGCCACCCATGCGCCTGGCAGTGCACACGCCTCGGTGACCTGGGCAATCCGGCGCGGCATCGTCGACCACGGTTCGCTGCCCCATTGCTGCACATTGCCGATCGACACGAACCACTCGATCACCTCGTCAAAGAGCCCCAACACTGCGGGGGCATCGGCCGCGCTGGCGCGGCGGATGTTCAAGGCGTCCTTTCCAATTTCAGTCATGCGTTCCGCTCCTGTCATACCACGCTCCCCAACCCTGGAAAACAGGGGAGCGTCGGCCGGTTCAACCAGTCTAGCGCGTGCCCCAGCGTGGCTACCTGTACCGGACCAAAGCAGTCGGAAGTCCATGTGACTTCCAGCGCGCCGCCAGGAATCTGCTGCTGTTCCCAGTGTCGCAGGTGCGTACAGACTCGATGCTTCATCAACCGCGTGGAGCATCCCCTCCGGTAGTGAACCAGCGCTGGAACCCCTCGATCGCATCCGGCATCAGGGCGCGGGCGCGTTCACGCACCAACACTTCGGCGTCGCGCATCGCGCTGATCGCATCCGGCCGCGCGCACAACGCCATCGCCACATCCGACGCGTCCAGCATCGCCAGGTTCACGCCCACGCCCACCGGCGGCATCAGATGCGCCGCATCGCCGATCAAGGTCACGCCATCGCGCGGAGTCCAGCAAAAATCCGCTGGCAGGCTGTAGATCGGCCGCCGCACGAAGTCCGTGCAGGCCTCCAGCAGGCGCCGAAGGTTCGGGGCCCACCCGGTATAGCAGCCTGTCACCAGCGTCCGTATGCCCTGCTGCGCGATCTGCGCATCAAGCCACTCGGAAGAGCGCTTCAGCGCCGCATACACGCAGAGCCGATCGCGGCTGTTGCGTTGCACGAACAGGGCCTCCTCGCCGCCAAAGCAGAACAGGCTGCCCTGCCCGACCATCGCTGCGATGTCCGCAGCAGGCTGTGCGATCCAACCTTCGAAGAAGGTAATGCCGGTGGGCACCGGCTGGCACGTACTCAAGGCCGCGCGCACTTTCGACCACGCACCATCGGCACCAATCACGATGTCCGCCTCGCGCTGCACGCCGTTGGCGAATCGCAGGCCGTGGCCGTTCGCCTGTGCAGATACCAGCGCGGTCAGGCTGTGGCCCCACTGCACCGTGTCCGCCGGCAGCGCGTCGAGCAGCAGCTGGCGCAGGTCGCCGCGGTCGATCTCCGGCTTGTCCTTGCTCCCTTCCGGCCCGAACCCGCCGGTGGTGATCTCCCCGGACCACGGGTCGCCCATCCGCGCCTCCTGCCCCTCATGCCGCGCCACCGCACGGAAGGCCTCCAGCAGGCCCGCGCGCTGCAGCGCCACCTGCCCGGAATCGTCGTGCAGATCCAGCGTGCCGCCCTGTGTGCGCTGCTGCCCGGATGCTTCGCCCTCGTACACGCTCACGGGGTGACCGCCCCGATGCAGGATGAGCGCAGCGGTGAGGCCAGCGGGGCCTGCGCCGATGACGGCAATACGGGGAGGGTGCTGCATGGCGCGATCCAGGTTAGTTGATACGTCAACCGTATGCCGCGAGGGTTGACATGTCAACCATTGCCCGGCAACGTTCGGCCATGACCTCCCCCAGCATCACACCCGACGAATGGGCCACTTGGCGCGGCTTCCGGCGCATGGCAGAAATCACCTCCGGCCGCATCGTCCAGGACATCACCCGCAGCACCGGGCTCTCAAGGGCCGACTTCATCGTGCTGATGGAGCTGAACCAGTCCAAGGATCGCTGCCGCCGCCAGCGCGAACTGCTGGACTACCTGGAATGGGACAAGACGCGCCTCTCGCACCAGCTGACCCGCATGGCGGGCCGTGGCCTGATCGAACGCGATACCGACAGCGAAAACGTCGTAGTGATCCGCATGACCACAGAAGGGCACGCGCAGCTGCGCGCGGCACGGCCGGTACACGCCGCCGGTGTCCGCCGGTATTTTCTCGACCATCTCTCCGCGGATGATCGTGCCGCACTGCAGCGGATCACCGACAAACTGCATGCCGCCCTTCAGGACGGCGAGAACTGAAGCATCGCCCCGGTAGTGCCGGCCGCTGGCCGGCAACTGCACGCACCCAACGCCACCGGGATGCCGGCCAGCGGCCGGCACTACCACGCCCGGGCGTTCGTGGCGGGGTTTGACATGCAGGCATTTACCTGCATATAGTCCACTCAAGGGCGGCGCCTGCCGGCCCATCGCGAGGAACCTGCAATGGTGGATATCGCACACAGGGTCGGCATCAAGGCCCCCGCAAGCCAGGTGTACCAGGCGCTGGCCACCCCCGAAGGCGTGGCCGCCTGGTGGGCCGAAGACGCGCACGGCGACCGCGAAGCCGGCGGCACGGTCAAGGTCCGTTTCACCAACAACGGCCAGGAAATCGGCGCCATGGAGATGAAGCTTGAGCAGCTTGTTCGAGGCGAGCTCGTGCTGTGGCGGTTCCTCGCCGGCCCCGCCGAATGGATCGGCACCTACGCGCGCTTCGCGCTGAAGCAGGAAGGCGACTACTGCATCGTGCTGTTCACGCACGAAGGCTGGAAGGAGCGTGTCGAGTTCACCTCCCACTGCAGCACCAAGTGGGCGGTGTTCCTGATGAGCCTGAAGGCACTGCTGGAAACCGGCAAGGGCCAGCCCAACCCACACGACGTCAGGATCGACAACTGGAATTGAAGACCTCCCCATGGCGGTAGACCACCTGCGCGACGCAGACAAGGTGTTCAAGGCACTGGCCGATCCCACGCGCCGGACGCTGCTGGATCTGCTCTGCAAGGACAACGGGCAGACGCTGGGCCAGCTGTGCGAACACCTGGACATGGCCCGGCAATCGGTCACCCAGCACCTGGGCCTGCTGGAAGACGCCAACCTGATCAGCACCGTGCGCCGTGGCCGCGAGAAGCTGCACTTCATCAATCCGGTGCCGCTGCATGAAGTCTATGAGCGCTGGGTACGCAAGTTCGAGCAGCAGCGCCTGAGCCTGCTGCATGACCTGAAACGCGAACTGGAAGGAGAATGACGATGTCCGCAGAGTCAACCCGCTTCATCCACGTGATCTATATCGCGTCCACGCCACAGAAGGTGTTCGAGGCCATCACCCGCCCCGAGATCGCCAGTCGCTACTGGGGTCACGAGAACGTCTCGGACTGGAAACCGGGCTCGCGCTGGCAGCACGTGCGCGCCAACGAAACGCGCTCGGTCGAGCTGGTCGGCGAAGTGGTGGAAAGCACCCCGCCCTCGCGCTTGGTCATCACCTGGGCCGCCGCCTCGCAGGCCGACAACCCGGACGCCTACAGCCGGGTGACCTTCGAGATCGTGCCCTACCAGGACATGGTGCGGCTGACGGTTACCCATGAGGAGCTGGAACCTGGCAGCGGCATGGATACCGGCATCCGCCAGGGCTGGCCGATCGTGCTGTCGAGCCTGAAGTCGCTGCTGGAGACCGGCAAGGGGCTGGATGTGTTTGCGAAGCCGAACTGAGTCGTGCCGCAATCGGCGGCGGAGCGCCACCCGCCGCCAGCGCTCCCTGGCCGGTCAATCGCTCAATCTGCGCGAACGCCCATAACTGCCACGCACATCCTGCTTGATCCAATCGGCCAACAGGCGCAGGTAGCCGTCGGTGATCCGCGTCGACACCCGGTTGCCCTCGGCATCGGTGCGGAACTCGACCATGCCGTGGTCGGTATCCGGGAACAGGTAGGTGTCGATCGGTTGCCCCGACGCGCGCAGGTGCGACAGGATCGAACGCGTGGCGGCAATCGGCGCGGCGCGGTCCTGCTCGGCCAGCAGCCACAGCAACGGCACCTTCAGGCGGCGCAGCGCGGCCTCGGCGTCGTAGTCCCAAATCAGCTCCAGGTTGTCGAATCGCGCGCGACCGATCCGGCGCAGGTCAGCGTCACTCATGCGCAGCATGTCGCCGCTGTATTCGCCGCTGATGTTCTTTGCCCACGGTGCGGCACCGATCTGCGTACGCACCTTCGCCAGCGCCTCGAACCCTTCATTGAAATGCGTGCGCATCAACTGCGCGGTCGCGTCTGAAAGCTGCCCGACCTGCGCCAACGCCGCCGCATCCAGCTGCATGCGCCGTGCCTCATCGAACAACTGCTCGCGGTCCTCCTCGATGGGCGACACCACCAGCCCGAAGCCGATCGCCACGAAATCCGCCTGCGAGCGGGTCGCCGCCAGCGGCGCGATCCAGCCGCCTTGGCTGCCACCAAAGTAGCCGGCGCGGCCGAACCGGCCTCTCGCCAGTTCGCGCGCCTTGGCAAGCGCCGCCGCCGCGTCGTCGGCCAGCAGCTCGAAGTTCTGTGTGTACTCGCCTTCCGAATCGCCGGTCCCACGCTTCTGGTAAGCGAAGACCGAAATCCCCTGCGCCACCAGCATGCGCTGGTAGATGGCCGCCGCCGCCATCGTGCGTTCCGAGCCGTGCACCAGCACCACCAGCGGTCGCGTCGGGTCGGCCGGCCCTGCCGGCTCGATCAACTGCCCAACCAGCTTGGTTCCCGCGCTGATGAACGTTGCATCGGTATCGCGGGTCGGCAGTCGCTGCCAGCGCTGCGTCGCTCCCGCAGACGACCTGAAGCTGACCACATCGTCGCTGCAGCTCACCGGCGCGTTGGCATCACCGGTGGCGCCACGTCGCCCGTCCACCATCAGATAGCGCTGCCCCGTGGCCGGTGCCGCAGCGGATGCGCCGAGCACCACGATGTTGCCCTGCCCGTCACCGTAGGCACTGGCCGTGCATAGCTCGGCGGCCGCAGCCGGCAGACCCGAGCACACCAGCACCGCCATCAACAACGAACGTCCTTTCCACCCTGCCATGCCCTTTCCCGGTATCGTGAACCCGCCTCGTGCGGGCGCCCGGCGCAGCCTAACGCGTTCGTTCGCCAGATTCATGCTGCATCTGCTTACTGTTGGCCTCTCCCATGGCCATACTGGGCGGACGATACGAACTTCAGAGCGCACCATGCACACACATGTCGAACAGATCGGCAGCACCCGCGTCCTGCGCAGCGCCGATACAGGCCCGCTGCTGGATGGCAACGCCCTGCGCGACCTGGTCGGCGATGCCCTTGGGCACTAGGCCGAGTGGATCGCCGTGCCGGTGCAGCGCCTTCCGGCAGACTTCTTCGAGCTGCGCTCCGGCATGGCCGGGCAATGGCTGCAGATGCTGGTGAACTACCGCCTGCACTTCGCCGTCCTGGGCGATGTCAGCGGCTACCGCGCACAGAGCGAATCACTGGACGCGTGGATCACCGAATGCAACCGCGGCCGCGACGGCTGCTTCGTGGCCGGCTGGGACGCCCTGCTGGCGCGCCTTTCGGCCCCCGCCAGCGCCGGCTGAACGCCGCCCCCACGCTCACCCTCACCGAACCGGGTTCCGACCGGGCTCCGACGCCGCGCGCTGCAGCATCACCGGCAGGCTCCCCGGGCGACGTTCGATGCGTGCTCCAGACGCAGATTCCCTGCACAGCAAAGTGGCGGCGGTCACTCTCGGTTTCTGGGTGATGAAGATCGCCGCCACCACCCTCGGCGAGACTGCGGGTGACCTGCTGTCGATGACGCTCAACCTCGGTTACGTGGCCAGCTCGGCCATCCTGCTGGCAATCTTTGCCGGCCTGCTGGGCATGCAGTTGTCGGCGCGGCGCTTCCACCCAGTGCTGTTCTGGTCGGTGGTGCTGGCGACCAGCACCGCCGGCACCACCCTGTCCGACCTGATCGACCGCACGCTCGGCCTGGGCTACGCCACCGGCGCCAGTCTGCTAGCCGGCTGCCTGGCGCTGGTGCTGCTGGCTTGGCGGGTGTCGGAAAAGTCGATCTCGGTCAGCAACATCGCATCGCGCCGCGCCGAAGGCTTCTACTGGACCGCCGTGCTGTTCTCCAACACGCTCGGCACCGCGCTGGGTGATTTCCTCGCCGACGATTCCGGGCTGGGCTTCACCGGCGGCGCACTGCTGATCGGCACCCTCATCGCGCTCACCGCACTGGCCAGCCGCATCAAGGGCATCGACCGGGTCATCCTGTTCTGGATCGCCTTCGTGCTCACCCGCCCGTTCGGTGCCACCTTCGGCGATCTGCTCACAAAGCCGCTGGAAAAGGGCGGCCTGGGCTTCGGCACAGTCGGCTCGTCGCTGGTGCTGTTCACCCTGCTCGCCACGCTGGTGGCACTGCCGATGCTGCAGCGCAAGGCGCAGCCAGCCAGCTAGCGCGCCGTCCAGCCCCCATCCACCGGCAGCGCCGTTCCGGTGATCTGCGCCGCAGCGTCCGAGGCCAGGAACACCACCGTCTCACCCAGCTGATCGGGCGTCACGAACTGCAACGACGGCTGCTTCTCAGCCAGCAGCGCACGCGCGGCGGTCTCCTGATCCGTGCCTTCGCGCTCGGCCAACGCGGTGATCTGCTGCTCGACCAGCGCCGTCCGCACCCAGCCCGGGCAGATCGCATTGGCGGTAATGCCGGTACCCGCATTCTCCAGCGCGGTCACCTTGGTGAACCCCACCACGCCATGCTTGGCCGCCACGTAGGCCGACTTGTTCACCGAGCCCACCAGCCCGTGCACCGACGCAATGTTGATGATGCGGCCGGCGCCCTGCTGCTTCATGTGGGGCAAGGCCGCCGCCGTTGCATGGAACACCGCCGAGAGATTCAGCGCCAGAATCGCATCCCACTTTTCGACCGGGAATTCCTCGATCGACGCGGTGTGCTGGATGCCCGCGTTGTTTACCAGGATGTCGATGCGCCCCATCGTCGCGACGGCGCGATCGATCATCCCGCGCACCGCCTCGCCATGGGAAAGGTCGGCGCCGTCATGCGCCACGCGCACGCCGAACTCGGCTTCCAGTTTGGAACGGATGCGTTCGATTTCCGCCGCATCGCCGAAGCCGTTCAGCACGATATCGGCGCCTTGCCGGGCCAGCGCGGTCGCAATGCCAAGACCGATACCGCTGGTGGAGCCGGTGACCACCGCAACCTTTCCAGAGAACATGGGTGAGCTTCCGTCGGGCATAGGCAGCCAGTGTAACGTCACCGGCCGCCGCACCCTCCTCCTACGTGCCCACGTCCAATGAATACGCCAGCAGGAACTCCCTGGCGTACTCATTCCCCGCCTGCGCCGAAGCGCGGATCAGGTACACCGCACGTGGCACGTCACTGGGGACACCCTTGCCATGGAACAGCGCCAGGCCAAACTCGTACATGGCCGACGGATAGCCGGCCTCCGATGCCCGCTCAAAATGCGCGGCCGCCCGCATGACGTCCTGCTCGACGCGGTCACCGGTCAGCAGGCACAGCCCTACCGCATGGATCGCCGGGATATAGCCCTTGTCTGCGGCCTGCTTGAGGGTCGCGAAGCTGTCCGCCTCGGCATGTGCGTGGTCCTCCCCCACAGGCATCGAGGAAGAGAGAAACAACGCTTCAGCACAGCCGCGTGCAAGCTGCGGGGCCAACAGCCGCCGCGCCTCGGCAATGTCACCACGGTCGAGCACCGCATCGAAGTCAGTTGTGAGCTGGGTTGGCATGTTCGTCATGGCGCAGGCGTCCTTCCTGTTCGCGGGCATCCATTCGCCCGGCTGACAGTATGCCTGCACCAGGCCAGGGCATTGCGCCAGCCCCACAAGACCGGGTGACCAGAAGACTCTCCGCGTCCATCGATGTTGGCCCTATAGTCAACGCCATCCACCCAAGGATGGCCCGATGAACCCCTGCAACGCCCTACTGCCTGCCGCCCTGATCGCGCTGCTCGCTCCCGCTACCAGCGTGGCCGCACCGGCCGCACAACCGGCCACACCGCTCACCACCGGCAGCGTGCGGCTGGATATTGCCAGCGGCCGTGTCGAGGGCGAGGTCTGCATGTCCAACCTCCCAGCCGAATCAAGGGGCGCGTTCGTACTCAACGCCGGCCTGAACGTCGCGCGGGTCTCCGACGGTGACGGCAAGCCGGTAGGGTTCGATGGCTGGTACGACCCGGGCGTGGATGGCGAGGCACGCGTCTACACCCTGGCCGGGCCCAACGCCACGCTCTGCGTGCAGTACGTGGGCGCGTTCCCGCTGTACCCGAAGCACGATGCCCTGGGCGACTTCAAGGGCATGATGGCCTTCAACGGCGACAGCGCCCGCTTCACCGAACAGTCCGCGTGGCTGCCGCAGTCATTCGACCCCACGGCCCGCGTGCGCAGCAACGAAAGCCGCTACGACCTGCAGGTGGACTGCGCCGGCTGCCGCTTCCTGTATCTCAACGGCAGCCCGGCCATCGAAGGCGCGCAGGGGCGATTCCGCAGCGACAACGCGCGGCCGATCCTGTTGTTCGGCGGCAGCGGCCCGATCACCCGCACCGCGCAGGTCACCATCCTCAACGAGACCCTGCCCACGGCCAAGGTCGATGCACTGTCCAGCACGGTGCAGAAGGTAGCCGACGTGCACAGCCGCTACATGGGCATGCCGCTGGCCGACCGCCCCACCTTCCTGCGCATGGTCACGCTCAACCAGATCGAGCGCGATCGCGAAGGCAGCGAATGGGGCTTTGCCACCTGGCCCACCATCGCCATGAGCGGCAGCATCAGCAACGTGGCCGACTCTCTGCTGACTGGTGGCGAACATGCCGAACGGCGCGTGCAGTACATCGCACACGAAATGGGCCATTACTATTTCGGCACACTGAACCATCCGCAGGGGCCGTATTTCTGGGTGCTGCTGGAGTCCAGCGCCGAGTTCCTGTCGATCAAGGCGCTGCGCGAGATCAGTGGCGATGCCGCGGCCGATCGCTATATTGCGCGACTGCAATCGGCCATCGACACGCAGGACAAGCCGCTGCCAGCATTCGATGCCATCGACAGCAACTCCGATCTGGGCGAGATGTATCGCTACGTCTATGCCCCCTTGCTGTTGCTCTCGCTGGAGAAACAGGTGGGGGAAGCGAAGATGCAGGCCTTCATGCGCGGGCTGCTGGCCGCGCCGTCGCCGAGGAACTGGGCCGAGCTGCAGGGCATTGCGCTGAAGGCCGGCATCGATGGCAAGACCTGGGAGCGCTGGCGGGCAAGCTGTGTGGCTGGCGGCAGGCAGAGGTGCCAGTAGATCCACGCCATGCGTGGATTCACTCCCTCAACGCCCGCACAACTGAATCGCCCAGCACCGTGGCCAAGGCAACTCGCCCCCCTGGCCCTCCATTTGCCAATCAGCGCCGCTGATGTCCCCGCGCAATCAGAAGAACAGACCCGCCTGATCCACAGTCGCCAGTGGATTGGCCTTCCGCACCGCCTCCAGGAAGAGCAGGAAATCGCGATTGAACAGCGTCAGGTTGTTGGTGAACGTTACGCACTTTCTGCCCGATGCTTTGCTGAAGCACACCTGCCACACATAGCGCCCGTAGATCTTGTCGGAGGTGCGAGTGACTGAGGTGATGTGCGAAAGCGGAACCGCCGTGGGCACCGGGCCACGCCGCAGGTAGAAGAACTCCGCATCAAAGAAGTAGTGCTCCCGATCCTCTTTTCCATCCACCATCACCAAGGTCATGGACCTGCCGGAAATCCGGCGCGGGGCATGCAAATGCAGCCCCGATTTCACAGACGAGCGAGCAGTTGCTGACATCCGCCGAAGGGTGAACCAGAGGATCACCAACGGAAGGGCCGCGAGGACAATGAAACCTACGGTCTTCAAAACAGTTTCCATCGTGCTGGGCACACAGATCTCCAGGATGAACTTTCAGGCGATACCCAAGTAGATCCACGCCACGCGTGGATGACTCTCCCTCAACGCCTTTTCACTTCCAATGATCCGGCCCCAGGAACGGCAGGCTCAACACAAACACCGGAACCGCCACAGGAACCAGCGCCGCGCCCAGCACCTTGCCCGCCGCCGACCCCACACCCGGCTTGTCCTCCCTCTCCGGCAGGATCCGCTGCGCCCGCGCATTGATCGGCTGTGCCAGCTTCCCCTTCTCCGCCAGTGCCACAGCATCCGGCAACTGCACCTGCTCGCCGTCGCCCTCGAACAGCGCGCTGTAATAGCTGCCGCCCTTCCTTGAAAGATTGCAGGCGCGATCAAACGCCAGCGCGTAGCGGGTCCGGTCCATCGGCAGGTAGTAGCGCGCCCGCTCCTCCACGGCCTTGGCCTCACGCGGGGGGACCTCAATCCGCTCCAGCTTGAACTGCGCGGCCTGCTCCGCCGTCACCTGCTCCGGCCGCAGCAGCAGCGCATAGCTGCCGTGCACCTTGGCCTTGTTGGCCAGGTCGCGCCAGTCTTCATGGAAGTACATCTGCGCGCAGGCCACCGCCTCGCGCAGCGGGCTGTCCATCAGCGCGCGGTACTCGCGGAACGGCGCGGCATTGAAGCGCATCGGCTCGTCATAGTGCGGCAACAGGTACAGCTGGCCGTCGTCGGCCACGAACGCACTGGTGATCTCGCGGCTTGAGGCGTGCTCCTCCGGGCCACTGGCACAGCCGGACAGCAAGCCAAGGCACAGGGCGGAGAGAATGAAAAAAGACGTTCGCATGTCGTGTTCGAGGGCTTCCCTGGGAAAACGGCCCCGCCCGGAAGGGCGAGGCCAGCCCATCATGGTGCCACGGCACCGCATGCGATGCAGAAACCGCCTTACCTCAACCGCTCCACCAACCGCTGCCCCACCTCCAGCGCCGAAGCCGGGTTCTGCCCGGTAATCAGCTCGCGGTCCACCACCACATGCCCCGTCCACGGCGTAGTGTTGCTGCTGAACCGCGCACCCGCCCGCTGCAACGCGGTCTGCGGGTAGAACTTCATCTCACCGCCGCCCAGCAGCGGCTTGGCCTGCGCTTCTTCCTGGTTGCTGATCACCGTCATCTGGTAGCCGCTGTAGATCCACTTCGGCATGGCCGGCATCGCACCCGCTTCCAGCTTCGCCACGAACCCAGCGGCATCCGGCAGCGTGGACAGCAGCGCGATCGGCCCGTGGCAGACCAGCGCGGTGGTCTTGCTGCGCTGGTGGAAGTCGGCCAGCAACCGGCCCAGCGCCGGGCTCTTCAGCAGGTCCTGCATCGGCGCGTGGCCACCGGGAATGTAGACCGCATCGAAACGCGCGTAGCCCTGCTGCTCGATGCGCGCCAGGCTGACCACCGGCGAGGCCGTCGGCGAGGTCAGCACCAGTTCCTCCAGCAGCTCCTTGTGCAGCCTCAGCTGCGCGGCATCGTTGCCGAAGTACGCCGGCGTCACCGAGGACGCATCCACCGTCGGCGCCCGCCCCTGCGGCGTGGCGAAGGTCACCTCGTGGCCCGCGTCCAGCAGCAGCTTGACCGGCTGCATCAGCTCGTTGAGATAGAAGCCGGTGGACAGCACCTTGCCGTACTTCAGGTCCAGGTGGTTTTCGTCGGACAGCACCACCAGCACGTTGGCGGCATGCGCGCCGGTCGCGGCCAGGGTCAGGGCCAGCGCTGCGGCCAGCCGGGTCATCAGGTTCATGGGGAGCTCCTATCGGGGAATGGCCGCCACTTTATTCATCGCCCCAGCGGCGATAAATTGGCCCCATCGCAAAACATCTGTTCCCCGGAGAGCCAAATGAGCCGCAAGTTCGACTACCTGGGCGATGTGGAGGTGTTCCTGGCGGTGGTCGAGCACGGCTCGTTCACGGCCGGCGCGGTGGCGCTGTCCACCACGCCCTCGGTGCTCAGCCGCGCGGTCACCCGTCTGGAAGCGCGGCTGGGCCGGCAGCTGCTGCAGCGGACCACCCGCCGCGTGGGCCTGACCGACGCCGGGCGGCTCTATCTGGAACAGGTGCGCATCGCCTTCGGCCTGCTGGACGACGCCGAGCGCGACGTACTGGCCCAGGACGGTGCCCTGGCCGGCCGCGTGCGCCTGAGCGTGCCCACCACCTATGGCCACTACCGGCTGCCGCCCGTGCTGGCGCGCTTTGCGCAGCAGTACCCGCAGGTGCAGGTGGAACTGAACATCACCAACCGCAACGTGGACCTGGTGGCCGAAGGCTTCGACCTGGCCATCCGCCTGGGCCAGCTGCCGGACAGCGGGCTGGTGGGGCGGAAGCTGGAGGATGCGCCTTTGGTGCTGGTGGCTTCGCCGGACTACCTGCAGCGCCGCGGCACGCCGCAGACGCTGGACGACCTGCAGCAGCACCTGTGCCTGCCCTTCGTGATGCCGCGCACCGGGCGGTTGGCGCCGTGGGTGTTCCGCGACGGTGGGCGCGACGTGGACTGGCTGCCGCGCTCGTCCATCGAAACCTCCGACGATGTGCTGGGCGTGGTGTCGCTGGCCGAACAGGGCATTGGCATCTGCCAGAGCTATGCGTTCATCGTGCGCGAGCGGTTACAGCGCGGGCAGCTGGTGGAAGTGCTGCCGCAGCTGAGCGGGCGGTCTAGGCCGTTCTCAGTAATCTATGCGCCGCATCGGCGGCAGTCGGCGGCGGCGCGGGCGATGATTGAGTTGCTGGTGGGGAATGCGGCGGAGGCTGGCGTTGTTTGAAGCTGCGAGCTTGTTAACAGTGTCGGGTTTGAACCGCTTTTCGGGATGTGCGGCTGATCGCGCGCCGTTACTTGGGGAGCCGGACTAAGAACTGTTGCAAAGCAGGCTGTCGCGCTATTCGCTTGTGGCGTGGGCGATTGCGCCAGTTTGATTCGCCATCAGCAGAGCAGCTGCGCGAATGCGTCTGCAGGCGTCGCGTGCTGCACGAATGGTGCGTGCAACAATAGTTCTTCGCTCTCGGATTCCGCGATTCCCTCGCGAATTTCTATTGGCATTCAGAGCGGCGGCGTAAACACCATGACGCGCCACCGACAACGGGTGGCCGGGTCTGCAAACCCGCATTGATGTACGCGTCTGTAGTTTGCGCTTGCCCGCCGGCACCGCCCTTAACCGGTGCCGGCGGGCAATCCGTCGGCCTTTCTGGCGGGCGGTGCGTGGGGATCTTCGGATCCACCGGTTCTATGACGCTACATCATCCCGGTTTGCAGCCATGCATCGTCCGCCACCTCTTCACGGTGGCGCTGTTAAGCACAGCCACGGAAGCCGACGCCATGAACGAATCCGACACCTTCTCCTCGTACACCGTTGTTGAACCCATCAACGACGACACTCCCCTGCCCGACCTGAACTCCCTGCTCGGCATCCTCAAGCGCATGCGCGGCTGCGAGGGCGCCGATGGGCACCCGTGGCCAGAAACCGATGTATCACCCGGCCGACGCGTCAGCCTGGCCAGGAGCGAGCGCGCGATGGTGGGAGCGCTGACGGTGCTGGAGCTACTGCACGCGGCGGACCGCTGCCGGGTGGCAGCGGACCCGGAGCGGCATTTGGATGAGGGGGTTGTGGATGGGCTGTTTCTAGCTTGTCGGGGGTTGGTTGAGTGGGGTTGTCGGGAGATTAGGCCGGAGTAGGTGTGGTGCTCATCTGCCCCATGCCACTATTACCGACGATATTAGGTTCACTTCATTTGCAATAGCTGTAGGAGTAGGCAAGCGTCCTAGATGCCCCCGACTATGGCAGCTTAGGCCGAGTGATCGCACCATATGCCCGCCCCACTTTGGCTTGGGCACCCATCTTCCTATTCAGAAGGTTTAACCGTAAGATCGGCCTCGGGGGCAGGCATTTCCTCTCGCCTAGGCGAGGGCGGCACTAATAAGTAACAGCTTCGGCTGTTGGGCTCCGGCCTACTGATCCTTTGGGATGTTCAACGGTAACCAAGACTCCCTGCCCCCTCTTTTTCTTTTTCTTGGAGAGGGTCGTGAGGGACAAGATCTGGTTCACCTACAAGGCTCGAATAAAAGCTCACGAACGACTGGAGCGAATGGATTTCCATTCGCAACTCCTTTTGGTCTGGTACGCAATTCTGAGCTCGATCCTAGCCATTCTGAGCATCAGATATCCAACTATACTTGGCGATAACACCGACATATTGGGCGCCATACTTTCAATTGGCCTACTAGCAATCTCACTATCTGTAACGAACAGGGATTTCAGAGGCCGTGCCATGCTGATGCGAGGGAACTACTTGCATTTGCAGAAACTTTACAACGACATCCAGCCAACCGGTCCAACTCTCGCAGAGCAAGATTTGTACGCCGGACTGCTCAGGGACAGCGAGAATCATACATCAATGGATGACATCTTGGCGCGAGTGTTATCCACTGGTCTGACAAGCAGAATTCCCACCAAAATTGAGTACGCAAGAGGCATCGCATCAATAATACTTAGGTACATATTGATAATAACCCTCTATGCCACCCCTTTAATTGCAGCGTACTGCGCAATGGATACTTACCAATGAAGGCCCCTGAGAGTTTCAGAGCCAGGTTCTCGAAGGATCACTTGATCGAGATATACGCGGAGCGCATATCAAAGTCTTCAGCCATCGGAATCGACCGAGTAAAGCCTTCGACCCTAGGAGAAAGACTCGGGGATGAAATTTCGTTAATTAATTCAAAGATCATCCAAGGCAAGTACAAGTTTACGGCCTATAAAGAGAAGCTCATATCAAAAGGCTACAACTCAAAGCCGCGACAAATTTCAATTCCAACTGTCCGAGACCGTATAACATTGCGCGCACTTTGCGAATGCTTGGGCGACGTCTATCCCGAAGCCAAGCTTAAATTGCCCCACATCGCGATCGAGACACTCAAGGAGAAACTATCATCCGGCGAATTTTCCGAGTTCGCTAAGATAGATCTTCAAGGATTTTATCCATCCATTCCGCACAAGCTAGTTCTTGGAAGCACCTGGAAGAGAATCAGGAAAATCGAAATTCGATCTCTAATCCGAAGTGCCATCACGACACCGACAGTGCCAGAATCAAAAACATCGAAGGGCCTAAAGCCTACCGCAATAGGTGTGCCCCAAGGCCTCGCAGTTTCCAATCTACTGGCCGAGATATCAATGATTGAAGTAGATAAACACTTCAATTCGATTGAGGGAATCTGGTATTGCAGATACGTCGACGACATACTCATTCTGACGTCAAGTGATCAGGCAGCACCGACCGCCAGTGAGATCATCACTAGGCTTAAGAAAATGGGTCTCAAGGCCCATGAGCCAGGAGGAGACTCAAAAACAAAGATAGATAAACTAAACCAAGAGTTCAGCTTTTTAGGCTACCTCATCAGCAGCAATAGAATTCGAATTCGACGCGAGAGCATACTGAGATTTGAATCTTCAATTGCGAAAATTCTTACAGCCTACAAGCACAAGGCCTCAGCAGCCCGGAGCGATGCCGAGAGATCCAGAGCCCTCGCATACTGCAAGTGGAAAATAAATCTAAGAATCACGGGATGCACCTTCAACAACAAAAGACTCGGATGGGTTTGCTATTTTTCACAGATCACAGAAACATCACAGTTGCGCGCCGTAAACTGGACAATCTCCAAGCTAATGAATCGCTTTGGGCTAAAGGATAAATTCAAACCCAAGTCCCTTATCAAGACATACTACGAGCTCAGTGGAAAGAGCTTGGAGGCTGGGAGCTACATCCCAAACTTCGACAATCTTAGCGCCGCACAGAAGCGCGAGCGCCTATCAATGTGGCTTGGAGAGCGCGTAGCCGCAATGTCAGACGAGAAAGTAGACCGACTCCTCACTTTAAAAATTACAAAGGCAGTGAGAGACTTGGAGTCCGACATCGTGCACGCGTACTAGAATTTCTAAAATTTCATGTAATTGATAATTAATTATCAATTGCCCCTTCAGTCCCTAGACACTAAATCACGCGCAATGAAACCTTGAAACCGCAGAATCAAAGTCGTCAAAATGCGCTCCATGCACAAGATAGGAAAAAACCTGACGAAGAATAGATCTTAGATGAATCGCATCACCCCAAATCGCCGGAGGGAATGGACAGTCCCCAAAGCGACTGGCCGGATGTATTGCAGATATCCTGTTCTCATAGAACTCACCAAGATATTTCTCAAAATCACCAGGTGCATCAAAGCCATAGGGTTCGTCAAAGACTCTGTGCAACCATCTGGCGGCGTCGTTCGCGGAGGGATTTGGGTTCCCTGCCTTGATTAGCTCCCTCTGGATCAGGGAGAACGAAGCATCCATCGCGATATAAATGGAGAGGACGGACTCCTCGCCAAACTCCTGATGGCACCCAAGCATGTCAGACTTCACCAGCGCCTGAATGCCGCGCATAAGGACGAGATTTCCCGGATCGATACTACGATATGAGCTTGGAAATCTACTCATCGCTACGGATTCCGAGCTCAGCAGATCATATCTCGCACAACCAATGGATGCGGGAGTACCTGCAGTTCCGTTCGGATTCAATAGGAAATCCGAAGAATTCAAAATACGAGATCTGATCAACTGGACGACATTAACGTCCGCCAGATCGAGTTCGTCCGGCTCCAAAACCAAATGCCGACCAATTACTGGGTACAGCCGCACCCAAGCTTCGTCAATCACCTGACAGAATAGTAATGACCCCAATATTCGAACTTGCGCGGGAGATGCCCATGCAAATTCCGAAAATGGCAATTCGTCGGCAACCGACCTCCATCCGCCGCACTTTACGACAGAAAATGCGATATCTTCATCCGCATGAAAGAAGCCGTCCTCACAGAAAAAAGTACCGAACGGATATGCCCCTCCTTCCGCACGGAAGATCATCAATCGAGCCTTTTTCTGAACGCCTCCTCGAGAATTTGCGATCGCCAATGATAATTCGCGGGGATGCTGCATCCTAAACCCCTTTCTCCTAGCCCGTGTTCGATCCGCAATCCCCGCCAGAATTTGCCCGAAGTTCTGGATCGCCCAAGTTCTTTCCACTTTAGAACATTTTCGAAATGTATCCACGAAGCCATGTAAACAACAAGGGCGCCTCTCGGCGCCCTCATTCTCTCAAATCACTCCCACTCGATCATCAACAGATCGCGCAAGTCTGTGTAGTTAAAGGAATTTTCGGTGATTGACATGAGTGAGTACCGCCCATTTTACCGTCGAGAGCATATATCTTCTGCGGCAGCTCACCTCATGGCGCCGAGGCGGCACCTTGAGACTGTCGATCACCTCTCATGATAGTGCGCAGAGACAGGGTCTGAGAACTCCCCCTCCGCCATCATCGCTTCAGACCCTTGCCAATTTCGCCCAGGCGCTTGACCACGGGATTGACTACCGTTGACCGTGCGCCGAACTGCTTTGCCAGGACGCCGAAACGGGCCGCCTGGGGAAGCATCCCATCGATGATCCTGGACGCATCGGGTGCTTCGATCCCATAGGAGTCGGCCAAGCGCAGAAGATCGCTCCTGGTGGGATCCCTTGCGTCCCCACCCGCAAATGTCAGGGTGTGATAGCCGCCCGGCCCCTGCATGTAGGTCAAGTCATAGGCCGGCGATAGCCCCCACTGCTGCCCTCCATCAAGGATGAAGGCAAAGTTCTTCGCATGATCATCGCGAACACTCATGACGGCATTAAAGACCGCCCGGCTGTAGGCCTGCTTGAATGCCGCTCCGGACATGCCTAGACGCGTCATGACCTGCGCGATGTTGACGTAGTCCAGGCCGATCTGTCTGTGCGAGAAGTGCATCAACCCTCCAAGGGTGTGGCAGAAGGTGGGATGCGGCCCCGCGCGGTCGAAGCGTCGCGTGGCAAACGCGATCTGACCATTGATGTCCAGCAAACTGCTATCCATCACCGCGATTCCCGCCTCCCTAGCGCATTCCATGCAGGCCTGTTCCAGTATCGGCGCATCAAGCGGCTCATCACGCGCCGCAAACTTGATCAGCCAAGAGGCGTAGCCAGGCGAAGGGGTTCGGGAGCTCGTGCGAGCTTGCTTCATGCCGGCATCCAGATCGAGCATGAGCTTCGGTCGAGCGCCTTGGGGAGAACTGCCGGCGGTCAGCAACTCGTTGGAGACGTCGTCCAGCATCCCTTCGATTGCAGCCTCCACCTCCTCACTCAAAGCCACCAGGGACACCTCCCCTTCGACCTCCTCCTCCATGGCCGGGCGGAAGCTCAAGGCGCCCCAGGCCCGATCGGCAATGAAAGCCAATCGAGCAGCTGGCGAGATGTACTGCGGGTCAATCCGCCGCCGGGCCATGGCCTTGTCCATTAGATAGCGCCCCCAGCCATCTGGAAGGGCGTCGTTCAACAGGCCTGGCAACCCCTCGTAATCCAATGGAAGGTTGGGCTGTTGCTCGCTAGACCAGACGCCGGCACCGGTCGGCAGCTTGAGCGGAGACAGATTGATACCCAGCTGAATTGCCTGATGGCTCCACTCAAAAAAGCTCCGTCCAGCACGCACCTCGTAGTTCAGGTGACCCACCAGTACCGGCAGCGGCAGGTGATGGGTCCAAACCTCCAATCGATGGACCGGAGACTCCAGCCAGGCGGTTTCGAGAATCATGCCCCCACCTTGCTCCTGACCCGCTTCTGAAGCGAAGCGGCCGAACTGGCATTTTCCACGTAGCGTTTGTGAGCGTTGAGGTTTGGAAAGTGGGGGGATTCAAGCACCCTGAGGAGGTCCGGGCCATGCCCAAACGCAAGCAGCAAGCGGAAAAGGCTCTCACCCGAGATAGGGTCACCCTTCTCCATCGCCTTTACGGTTTGCACGGACACGCCTGCTCGCTTCGCGACATCCGACTGACGCCACTCGAAAGCCACGCGCTGGCGTCGAAGGCGCTCTCCAATCTGCTCCGAGACGTCCGACATGGTGCTGAACGTCGGCTCGTTGCCCCTGCCCCCCCCTAGGAGGTCGTCTAGATTTTTCATTGCACAATGATAGCGCTCACTTTAAAGTATGTCAACGCATACCTTAAAAATGAACTTAACGTATGCCATTGGACACCTAAGGCACCCCGCCTGTCGCTCTCAATGGCGGGGCTTCAATAGTAAGGCGCACCACGACCCGGAACTTCATGGTGATGTGAACCTAGAACTAGCCGATCCGGCCCTCAACTGCGCAGACCGTGTGCACACCCAAGATCCTGATCCTTTGCAGACACTAATTCGCGAGCGGCTGGCGGTCCGTTGACCGGGACGTTATTGCCTGACTTCGGCCAAAGGCAGACGCCGTACCGATGCAGCGGCTTGGTAGTCAATCGAGCTTGATAGCGACACCGAAGATGGTGAGGATCCTTATGAAGGCTGTGTCGCATTCCCCTGCCAGCGCTGTGAAGTGCGCACGCAACGTGCCATGTTCAGTACGCGCCTGCTTGGACGCGGCCGTGCGCTCGGATGGCGCCCCATGGCCCTTCAGAACGCTACGCAGCTTGTGCAGCCGGGCAAGAGGCTCCATCACCACCTTCGCCTCCTCTGCGTTACAGCCTTGGGCTTCCAGATAGTCCTGCAACAGCCGCAGGGATTGCCACTGTTTGTCGATCATGCGTCCAGCTTCGGCAGCAAGCTTCTGCAGCGGCCTTTGCAGGAAGCCCTCCACCAGAAGCTGGTCTAGCGCGAGGATCTCATCGCCCCACTCCGATACCGAGTCGGTCGCGGGATACCGAGCCGCATCCGAAAGCTCGCTTCCGCGTGGCTTCCACCACGGCGGCGGCGCCTCGTCGAGTTGCCGGATCTTGTACTTGAGCATCTGCAGCGGGTCGTATTCACTACTGAACTGGCCTTGGAAATCGTTCTCCAACGCCCGCTTCGAAATTGGCGCCTTGGGCCACTCGTTGAAGGACCGCCAGTACAACTGCTCTTCGTAAGGCAAGTCAGCCAGATAGCCGATATAGGTGTGCACTTGGCCTGCTTCGTTGATGTCGTACGTTTTGAGGTACCAGGCGTTGCGACAGCTGATGGTGCGGTCGGTCAAGTCGTACTTCTCCGGATCGTTCTTGAAACGAGCCAGTACATCGGGTCGGAAGAAGACGGGCGAGATTTCATAGGGCTTATCGGACTGAGTGAAGTAGTTGGACAAGAACTCTGGCGCGCAGGAGGTCTCGACACTGCGCTGATTCTTCCAGTCCTGGATCTTGAACGTCGCATACTGCTTCGTTGTCGGGTCCTCTTCCTCTTTCCACTGCTGAATCAATTCATCCACAGTGACGGCCGCTCTCAGGATCATGCAACCGTTGGCATAGCTCGCATTTGTCGAGCGGCCGGCGCTGTAAAACAGATCGGGGCCCAGCTTGCGGCTCGATTGGCGATCCTGCGCCCATCCAGCGAAGTTATCGGGATCGAATCGAGTGAAATCGAACTTGATGACCAGCGACAGGTCCGACAACGCCATGTAGGTCGCCAGTTCCTTGATCAGCATCGTCACAACAACCGCGCCGGTTTCCGATTCCGGGGCTTTGAGCCAGATCACCCTGATTACGTCTTCAATATCTCCCTTACTATCGAGGCGCGAGTAAGCGCTACGCTCGGGCACCCAGTATAGTTCTAGGCTGTGCACCAGCTTCTGGCTCAGTTCGATAGGTGCTGGGCCGGTATCCACACCTGTGAACGAGCGGCGGAAGATCAGCTTCTCGCCTCCGACCAGCGACTTGCATCCCGGATGCGTCAGTGGCGGTTCGAGATAGATCCTGTGCCCCTGCCCTCCACCCCATGACTTCTGGATGCACCAACTGTCGTCTGACATCACGTGCGCACCGAGCAGGTCGGTCTGATCTGCCGGAGTAACCTGCGCCGTCGGGGCCAGGACCCCATGGATCAGCACCGCGCCCGCGCTGGCGTAGATCACCAGCTCCTCGCAAGTCGCGTTACTCTTCAGGAACTCAATGGCGCCCTCGGCATCCAGCAACCAGGCGGCTTTGTCCGGCTCGGCCGCCCAGGCGATGGCACGAAATTCCTTCTGGTCAAATCGTCTCACGTCATTGGTCTCCAAGTGCCCGGCCAACTTGCTCGAAGGCCCAATAGGTAATCGCGCCCATTACTCTCCAATCGAGACTAGGCGATTGCCGGTCCATGATGGAACTCATAGGCCACGCGGTTCATCACCAGCCGATTGATGCTTTCGATCTCCACCATTTGCGTTTCGGCTGCCATAGCGAACCGTTCTTGAACTGCTCTACGAAGTAGCCCCCCCCCCCCCCCAAGAGCCCAGAATAGACACGTCAACTGCTTGATTCGCCAAGGAACTACTGGTGCGCCTGCTGCCATTTCGAAAGAACGTTAAGACTGTACATCTTTTCCTAACCTAGCGAGCGAAACCAACTTGCTTGACGTCGCCACCCTACAGTCCAACCACACGCTGCCGACCGGTGGCTAATGGTCTGGACGGCCCGCCTGGAGGACGGACCGCTACTGCGACTACCTCTATATCGAAAGACACATCCCAATACTTTCCGACTGCTCCTGACGGTCGCGCCCGAAGTCTTCGCCAAAGTCATGGCCCGAGGTCTTCGAGCGTCAGACGAAACTGCCTGCAGAGTGCCCCGACAACCAGCGCTCACAGTGCGGCTACTCAGAGCGCTTATGCGAATCCATCAGCAACTTGCCAATTTGGCAATTTAACGATGAAATGAGTGCCATTGGGGATGTGAAAGCCCCCGCCGGCAGGCAGGGGGCACTCACTTCGCACGCATGCATGCTTGGAAGCAATGGCCCTGTAACGACAAATAGGGGGAAACATGTCGACAAAGGATTCTGCAAATCCCGCGCCGGATCAAGTTCTTGCATCTCATGATCCGGGCGATGAAACGGCGCGGCGATACAGGTTTCAGTACACTTGGGCAGCAATAGACTGCTGCATGCTCTTGGATGAAACACAAGATGTCGTTGAGGTTTTCTGCGAGCATCATGAAGATATCTTAATCAAGCATCGCAATAACACCTTCACCGGCGAGCAGGTAAAGACTCGAGAATCGAATCAGCCCATCTGGAAAGCGAGCGACCCGCAAGTAATGGGCGCATTTGCGCGCTTTGCCCAAATGGAAGATCAATACCCCGATCATTTTTGTGCCTACCGATTCCTCACCAACCATCCCCTCTACGTGGCGAAGAACGCCCAGTCACTCGGATACATCATCGCGACGATTGCCAAAGCGCAAGCGCTTTCGGATCTCCCATCCAACGCAAGCACATGGGTCAAGCGCATCGCGCGCGACGCAAAAGTTACGGAATCCGTGGCATTTCAAGCGCTAAAGAAGTGCTCGGCGACAGATAAGCTACCCAAGCTGACGGACTCACACATGCGCCTTATCCAAACCTTGGTTGAGTGTTGGCCGACAGCTTCTGATTGTGTACACACATCTGTCTCACGTGCCGCTCATTCCTTAATCGATGAGTGCGCGAGAGCATCATCCCTTGATCATGAGCAACTGCTTCCCGCTTATATAATTTCAAATGAAGCACAAGAAGTCAAAGTCCTATCACGCATCAATGGCAAGCGCATTACCGTTGATCGCCTATTGGCTATTCTCGACGATGGAATAAACGCCCCTGCCCCATTGTCTGGCGAGCCCTCAAAGTGGATCGAGCCTGGACAGGGCAGCACCGACTTGATGTTCAAGAAGCTTGATGCGGGCGGATTCTCGGCTGTCTCCCGGAGTTCGGCGGAGAACTTACGGGATAAAGCCGATTACCTCGGAATTACGTGGACGAAGAAGCTAGGTCGCGACAAAGGACTTGAGCGATACGACCATATCCGATCAATCGCTCTTACCGACGCTGCACGGGCCTTCGAAAATACCAAGAGCCATGGTGATCCATTTGGACCCACCATGCAGAAAGATCTGCTAGAGCGCTTCCAGAAGCGTAAAGCGCAAGGCGAACAACTGTTCGATTGCAGCATTGAGCACCTTGAGGGATTCACCTATTCACTCACCTCTCAGTGCAAGGTGCAGTGGAGCATTGACAGGCCTTGGGAAGATGATTGATGGACATCGTTAAAGCAGTCGCCGCCCTTGACGCTGCCCCGGGATTGCATTTAGCAAGAATCCTCTTATTGTTAAATGCCTTTTCTAAAGAAGATGATGAAGGTTCGATAGAGGGACTGACGAAGCTCGCCAAGCTGGACTTTCTCCTGCGCTACCCGGTGATGCTCGACAGGGCACTTCAGGCAAAGGGGAAGAGCACGAGAGAGGTTCAGTTGGAAGATCACGAGCGGCAGAGCGTGGAATCCGAGATGGTTCGATACCGATTTGGGCCTTGGGACCATCGTTACCGCGAATTCCTGAACATTCTGATAGCCAAAAATCTTGTTGCGGTGTCTATCGAAGGCAGAAAGGTAGTGATACTACTGACCAAGAACGGTCGGGAGATCGCACGCCAGCTTGCGGAGGACCCCTTGTTCGAGCCCTACGCGCGAAGGTCAGCACTACTGAAGCGAAACTTCGATTTGACAGGCACTAACCTGATGCGCTTCATCTATCAGACTTTCCCAGAAATCGTTTCGCTTCGTTCAAACAAGGCCATCCCCACGTGAAGATTCGACTTAAAAGACTGATCGTGACAACTCGCCACACAACGGAAGTTGTGATGTTCTCGCCATCCGTAACGTTCTTGTATGGCCCGGTGGGAACTGGGAAATCAACCGTTGCACGTCTCATCGACTACTGCCTCGGCGGGGAGCTGGAGCGCACACCAGCCGTCCAGAAGGAATTTGTCTCAGCACAATTGTTCGCGGATTTTGATGTCCACACATGCACGTTTGAGCGGTCAGCAACAGACACTCAGTACGTACGTGTCTCCTGGTCAGTTGGCGACAATGAGATCGAGTCGATAAATGCCCCGCTCGAGGCCGATGCCGCCACGCCCATCCTTGGGGACAGCGTGTACAATCTTAGCGACTTGCTATTCCATCTGTGCGGCGTAACTCCCATTAAGGTGCGTAAGCGAATGCGAGACCCGGACTCTCCGATGATCCGGCTCAGCTTCCGCGACATTTGGTGGTACTGCTACCTTGATCAGACCCATTTGGACTCGTCATTCTTCAGAATGGAGGATCCGTTCCGAAGTCGCAAGAGCCAGGATGCCATGCGTTTCTTTACGGGGCTTCATTCCGAACGACTTAGCGAACTAGAAACGGAGCTGTACCGCGCGATCGACCAGCAGAAGGGAAAGCGCGAGGCCGCACATCAGATCCGTGAGTTCATGGATCGGTTCGAGTTGGGCTCCGAGCTCGACGTCGAAAGCCGCATCGAGAATGCCAGACGGGAGCTTTCCGAGAGCGAGAGCCGCAGGAGCAAGCTGGAGCGCGAGCGTCTAGAAATTATCCATCCGACAGATCCCAAGCGCACGAAGTTGCGGGAAATGAGCGAGGAGCTTTCTGATCTTGGCGCAGCGATCAAGGAAACCGAAATTGCCATTTCTGAGCAGCGCGCGTTACGGGCCGAGCTGATCACAGCCAAAGTAAAGGCCGACCGTACGGAGCAAGCAGGCAAGCTCCTTGACGGCGTCAGCTACATGCGCTGTCCCGATTGCTCAACCGATATCTCTCTGCGGCAGGTCGAAACGGGCAAATGCAGGCTGTGCTGCTCGGAGACAGAGCTTAACGGCCCTATGGATAGCTTGGAACTTGAAGCTGCTCGCCGCGAGTTGAATGATCGCATCGATCAGCTCAACGACTCCATTCAACGACGAGAGCGAGCACTGGCGCAATCAATTCGAAATTTCAATATACTCAGAGCCGAGAAGATCGACCTTGACCGCGTTTTGCAGCAAGAGCTCTCCCACTACGACTCCGCCTTCATCGAGAGCGTTCGCTCTCTGGACCGTGAGAATGCGACGTTGACTGAGCGCATCCGTTCACTCGAGAAGCTCAGAAAGATGCCGGAATCAATCAGCGAGCTAGAAGATCAGGCGGCCCAACTTCAGGGTAAGATCGACCGTCTGAGGGCGGCCATCGAACTGGAGGGTAAGCACTTGCAGAATGCCGATGAGAATGCAGCCGCCATTGCCATTAATTTCAAGGCAGTCATGTTGTCCGTCGGCTTTCCAGGGGTTTCCGAAGAAGATGAAGTCATTGTCGATCCGCGCTCATGGCGCCCCGTTATCCTGCACGATGATCAGGAATGGACTTTCTGGGAAGCAGGGAGTGGTGGCAAGAAGACGCTCTTCAATGTTTGCTACGCATTGGCTGTCCACGAAACAGCTAGGGACCGCAATTTGCCTGTGCCGAATGTCTTGATCATCGACAGCCCTACCAAGAACATCAGCGAAGACATGAATCCCGACTTGGTCAAATCGCTGTATCGAGAAATCTATCGTCTTGCGTCTGGCGCCGGCGACAAGGCTATCCAGTTCCTGCTCATCGACTCCGACGTAGTGGAGCCTGAGGAATATCTTCCAAACTTTCTGCAAAGGGGGATGGCCGGAGTTGAGGGTGCTCCGAGTCTGATCCCTTACTACGAGGGACCGTAGGGGTGCCGTGGGGACGTTTGTTGCCCCACGCTGCGATCTCCCCCCTGGTCTTGCCAGCCCCCCGTTGGTCGGCCATGTCGATCGGGTCTCCCAGCCACCCTACCTCTCCTCACGCAACTCGAATCTACATGTCACCCCCCGGAAAAGGCAGGTGTTGGCAATATAGATCCTCAGCCGGCCGACAATCTCGGGATGTCCTGCTCCGACGCAATGAGATGCTCAGCCGCTACCCAACTCCGCCCCTTCCCTTTGGAGCAGAAGATGCATTTCACCTCAATGGGCAGAAACCTGGAGCGCATGCGCGCCGCTCTCACCGAATGGATGATTAAAGAGGAAATACTAGGAGACGCGTTCTTCGTCGACATCGAAACCTGGCGATCGCGAGGCGAGTCCTATGGTGACGACTCACTCCTAGTCTTGGCTTTCGATGGCAGCACACTTCATACCATGTTGAACTCCGGGGGGGACACCGAAGAATTCGACGACCTGATTGATTCGTTCGGCTTCGGGTATGAGCTTGGGCATTCTTGGAGCATGGGCTTCTACCCTATCGAAGGGTATGACTACTCTCGCCTCTCAGGCAGCTATTCGTCCAAGCTGCAAGATGAAAGATGGCGCAAGAAGGCAGCGGCTGTAAAAGCTCGCGCAGGACATCAATGTCAGGATTGCGGAGCCACGAAGCCCTTGGATGCCCACCACTGCTACTACGCGACTATGCGAGAAGGCTTTGAGCCTTGGGAATATCCACTTAGTGCCTTGCGCGCCTTGTGTCGCGAGTGTCACATACGGCGAGAGAAAGCGGAGATTCGGCTTCGCGCGTTTGCTGCATCTCTGACGAGCCAAGAACTCGACGCGCTGCGCCCCGCAATCAGTCACGCCATCTATTGGCACCAAACAAAGGCGGTGTTCTCGTCGCTCTCCGCTTTGGGGCCAGAAGAGCGACACCTTCAGGCAGCGCTGGAGATTCTCAGAAACGGCCGCAACGATCCTGACCGCTGAAGGGACGTCTACAGATTCCGGCGCCTAAATCCCCGGTCCCTCGCCATGAACGCCTCGAGCATCAGCGGAATCAGGACCACAGCGTCCACCGGCTCTCCATAGGTCTGCGCGTGGAGCGCGGCATACCGATCAAGATCCGCCCTCAGGCCACCGGGGCAGACAAAGGTCACCCGCGTGGATTCGAGCTTGGGCAACGGCCCAAGGCGCAACTTCTTGGTGGCGCTCATCGCATCGCTCCCCGATTGAGAAATAGCGGCTGATAAGGACGCAACACCAGATCGCGGGCAACGATGATGCGCACCGGCAAGCCTGGCCGCGCGGTCAGGGTTGGCTGCACGTTCATGTTGCGCCGGGTCATCTCCTGCCCGAGCTGGTTGATGCTGTCCTGTGCGCTGTTCCTGCCGGCGAGCACGACCCGATTGCCGTCCTGGCGGTTCTCGGGAGCTGCCAGCTCGGCGCCGACGCCGAGGACGGTCGTCAGCGCCGCGGTCGACAGAATGCGTCCCCAATGGCGGTCAACGCCGTCTTCGAGCCCGGCGTAGCCCGCAGGGCCGGTTCCCACGAGTCCGTCCAGGGCGAGCGAGGAGGTGTCGGGAAGGATGACCCGATTCCAGACCACCTGTACGCGGCTTTGTCCGTAGCTGACCTGGCTGTTATAGCGGCCAAGGAGACGTGATCCCTGCGGGATCAGCAGGAATTTGCCAGTGGCGGTGTCGTAGACCGGCTCGGTCATCGTTCCGATCACATCGCCCGGCAGATCGGACTGGATGCCCGTTATCAGCGCTGCGGAGATCGCCGTGCCGGCCATCACCTGGTACGGTGAGACAGGCATGCGCAGGTCACCGCTGTTGCGAGTTTCCGTAGACCCGGACTTCAGGAAGGCCGCTTCCTGGTCGTGCTGGTTCTGCACAACGCTCGGATCGACCGGTTGTGCGGAGGTCGACAGCGGGCCGGCCGCCATCGGGTCGAAGACGGAGGTCGACAAGGACGGGATCGCCGCGCCCTCCCCGGACGCCGCTGCTGCAGTCTGGCCCTGCTTGCCGGCATGAAAGAACACCGACGAGGCGGCCGCGGCCTCGGATTCTCTGCGCAAGGTGTCTTCCGGATCCTGACCTGGCGGCGCATAGGTGGGCACTACCGGCTGCTGCGAAGCTACGATGGCGGACCCCAAGTCACCGGGCAGCGGCGGACCCAGCTCCGGCACTTTCGTCGGCAGCTTCGAATAGTCCGAAGGCAGGGTGTCGAGTCCTTCGGATTTGGACACTCGCTCGACGTTGTACAGCTCGGTCAGATGTTCGACGATGCGCCGATGGGGCTGCAAAGCCCACAACGTCGCTGCCAGGACTGCGGCCGACAGGCCGCCCACGAGGAAGACCAGCGTTCGGCGGTTCAGGCGCGTAACGGTACGTGGCTTCGCCCGCAGCGCCAAGGTCTCGGCGCTGACCTTGTCCGACAGGCTCATGGCCCCTTCCCTCGCGTGCCGTCGGTTCAGCGAGGGCGACTGGTAGTCCGCTCGCATCCGCATGTTGTGGTCGAACCCGCCTGCAGCCAGAATCACGCCCCGCCGAGCGACGATGCGGGTCCGCTGTCCATGCCGGTGTCCGATTGAGGCATCTGCGCGACAAGTGCAGGACGGATCGTCCCCACGTGGGCGACGTTCTCTGCAATCGAGTCGGGGCTGCCAACACCAAGATCTTCCTCGGCGACGGCAAGGTGCCCTACACACCACCGAAAGAGCCACCGGCCTTCTGATCGTTGGGGCGGCTCGACCGCAGCCACGTCGACCGGTCGTGCGCCTTGGGCGGGACCGCGGCCACAACCCAGCCGCTCGCATTCCACCCGCGAGCGAGGGCACCTGTTGGAGCGCAGCCCGCCACCGACCAAGCGCACGGGTGGTCCTGGATCGGCGCCCGCAAAGGCATTCCGGAGGCCCTTTTTCCTCCCCGGAGGCCGCCCGCTCCCCCCCCCTCCCTGCCAATCCTCCCCGGCACGGGAGCCGGGAGCACGCCGAGCACCTCGAGCACTGGAGTACCGCGAGCACCACCAAACTGCCCCAACCAATTGAAAAGAAAGGTGTTTGCGCCATCAAGCCTGCGGAATAGTGCGAACTGGACCGGGTTTCGACGCAGCACATCTCGCGGCCTAATGCTTGTTATGGGGAGAGATCATTGCCCCAGTACAGTCTGACTTGCGTCTACTCACGGCTGGCAATCCGGGCATCGGTGGCCTGTAATAGTTCCCAGGCCCCTACCCGTACACAGCGATGACGACGAAGACCAAAATCCGGCTCCCGCGCCCCAAGATGGCCGAACGCGCGGCGGAGCAAATGGCGAAGCATTTCCCGGATTACATCCGCGAACCGCTGTGGAACCGAAAGACCAACGACGGCTACTCCACCATTCCCCGCACGCTTCCCATCGCCATGCAGGCGATCGACATGCAATCGAAGGGCAACGCGGCCGGGCATACCCTGTTCTGCCTCTGGGCGCGCGCACCCGACCATCCGCTCATCGTCATCGAGTCGCCGGCCATGTTCGCGGCAGAAGCGGGCTACACCGGCGAGCGCGCCACCGACACGTGGCGCCGGCGCATGAAGCGTCTGCGCGAGCTGGGCTTCATTCGGACCAAGAAGGGCACCAGCGGCGAGTTCCACTATGTGCTGCTGCTCAATCCCAATGTGGTCCTTGCGCAGCTGGATGAGAAGAACGCCCTGCAGGCCGGCCTGGCGGACCGCTTCGAGGACCGGCTGACCGAGATTGGCGCCAAGCGCGACATTCACGAATACCAGCAGCGCATGGCGGAACTGGACGCCGCCGAGCAGGCCGACGAATCGCCAGACACGCCGGTCACCCCAGGCAAGAAGCCAAAGCGCGCCAAGGGCAAGAACCCGGCCAAGAGCCAAGTGGCGGAGACGGATCATGGCCAACACCCATGAACCGCCGACGCCGCGCAGGAGCCAGGCGCGAGTCCCGCGATCCGGGGAGGCGCCCTACTGTGCCTTCAAGGATGACCGGGCACGCCTGCACGCCCTGATCTCGCGTGACATTCGCATCGTCCTGACCACGCTCGTCCTTGCCCTATCCGGCGTCTTCGGCGCATCGCGCCTGCCGATAGGCGCCTGGCTGGCGGAGCTGTTCAGCTGAGCATCCCGCCGCCCACGGCGCCGGTCCGCAAGACGCTCCAGGGAGCACGCCATTCGGACGCCGCGTCGCGAGCGCGCCAGTGCGCGGCGGACTCGTCGATCGGGCCGGGACGCGCATCGCCACGACCGTGCCACGCCCAGCCTCGTCGACGCGAGCGGTCCGGCAATCCTGGCGGAGACACAGCCCGCATGGGAAGAGGAAGACTCAGGCCCGCGGCCCCTCCACGTCCTGCAAACGCCCGGGCAGCTGTTGCAGCAGCGCGTCCACGGTGACGCGCGTCTTCAACGGCAGGTGCGGCATGCGCTGCCAGACCGCGTGGATCGGATAGACCGGACTGGACGCCGCCGGAAACACCTCCTGCAACTGCCCATCCATCAGCGCATCGCGCACCAGCCAGTACGGCAACCACGCCACACCTAGCCCTGCGACGGCCGCAACCAGCACCCCCTGCATGTCGTCCAGCAGCATCCGCGCCTTCGGCCGGAGCGCATGCGTCCGGCCGTCGACCACCACCTTCCACTCCGCTCCTCGCCCATGCCGGCTGTACGCCACGGCGTCCAACGCCTGTAGCGCCTCGAGGCTCTCCGGCAGGGCTTGCTGCGCCAGGAACGCCGGCGAAGCGCACAGCGCCATGCGGTGCTCCCCCAAGATCGGATGATCCGGATTGCAGAAGAGGTTGGCGTAATCGAATCCCCGTTCGCCCTTCAACCGTTTCGGATCGATGGCGAGCCAACCTCTGTCTCCGAAATCGAGAATGTTCCCGTGGTGTATGTCACCGTGCAGCGGGACCACGTCGCCCGGATCGGCAAGAAGCCTCCGCGCGGTGTCGGCACAACGGGCGAGTATTTCGCCTTCGCGTCCGGCGATCAGCGCCTGAAAACCAGTCAGACAGCGGGATAAGGGTCGGAGGCGCTGCCTCGCGTGGTGCGTGAAGTGTTGCCACGGTTTCGCAGAGGATGCGGCTCGCTTCGTCGTCCTTCCCGTGTTTCGCCATCTCACCCAGTGAGCGAGTGCCTGTCGCCCGTTCAAGACGGATTGCATCGCCCTCGCGCTTAAGAACGCGAGCAGCACCGATCCCGGCCCACCAGATCATAAGGCCAGCGCCCCATTTTTCCTCTCGCTCGATCGCGATCTTCAACATGGCCGGCTTGCGATCGTGAAGAACCGGGAGAAGTCGACTTGAACGCGTGATGATCGGATCACCGTTGGGCAGCAGCGCCCACCGGTCGATGTAGTGAGTGAAATCCTTGTCAGCTGTCATGCTCTGCGTTCGCCTTCTCACAGAGTTCTGTGCAACGGACGGCGTCCGTTTGCTGTCGGCGTGTCGATCGACGCGCCCTTACTGAAGCCGATGCATCTCGCGTCTGACCTCCTGGCACCGTTGCAGCATCGACTCTCCGGATGGAGCCCCGAGCCGAATGCCTTCGCCCGCCAGCAACGGGTAGGTTTCCAGTCGCACGCGATAGGCCGCCTGCGAGGAGTAGCGTACCGCCCGGTCACCGGACGCGAGAGGGGCACCCGGCAAGCCCTCCTCGGTGATGAGGCCGTTTTTGATCTGAAGCTGCGCGCATAGACCCGCGTAGTAAGCGCTTCTTTCGTCGAGCGCTCGAGGATGCCTTGTAGCGTGGCCCAATGCATGAAGGCCCTCGTGCGCCACCAGGTCAACCAGATTCGCGAAGGTCTGATGCGGATCGCCGTAGACGGCTGACGCGAGTGCAAGCGTCCTTCCCGTGGCAAAGCGACCGAGCGATCTTGTCCGCACGCCTGCTGCCGTGCCTTCTTGTGCAAGGAGGATCCGATAGCGGTTTGATGCTGCCGGTATCCATGATTCGGACAAGGCAGCCGCCGCATCGACACGCGTGCAGGCCTCTTCGGCGTCAATTGCAAGCCCATCCGCGATCTGTAGGTTGATGGCCCGCTCCGTGTTCGCGCAGCGGACGAAGTAGGTGGTGCCTACGGCGTTTTTCCCAGGAAGCATGGACGCCGTATGGAAGTAGCGGAAAGGGCCTAGGGGGACGGAAACCACTTCAGTGTATCCGGCGGAGGCAAGCCCTTTCGGGAGTACAGTGGTCGCGCAGCCTGAAAGGCCCATGGCGCCAACCCCGACTAAGAAGAGTGCGATTCTATGCATCCTATCCCCGCATGAAAGCGGGGGCTGATGCCCCCGCTCCAACAACTTAACAGGTACTACATTTCCATGCACAAGTGCGGCGACGGATGTTTGACACAGTCGCGCCCTTCAAATTCAAGATAGTAACTCGCTTTGGTCACGCCCTCCTGCTTGGCTTGACCGGCTATTACCTGAAGTCCGTTTCCATACGCCGAATGGAATGGAGCCAGATCGTACGACAAGGAGTCTCCATTGCCGACGTTGGCATAGATCCATGCATTCACGGCGGAAGGATCCGCGACTCGGATCAATGTGCCCGTTCGAACCCATGCCGATTCCATCTGCCGCGCCATCAGCCGGATCTCCAGAGGCGACAAGGCGCGATCCTTCGGCACGAAGGTCGCAATCGACGCGGCACTGACACCCTAAGCCGGGTTGTCCACCTTCTCACCGTGCAGGATGGCGAAGGCATAGACCTGCTTCACGATGTCGCGGACGTGCACCGCCGTGGCGGGCGCACCGCGCGCCTTCACCTTGTTGCAGAGGGCGCGCAGGTCATCGGCGGTAATCTCGTTGAGCTGCCGGTTCTGGAAGGCCGGCAGGACGTCCCGATCGACGATGCTCTTACGCATCGCCTTGGTGCTGTCGGCCATCCGAGCGCCAGCCAACCACTTCTCGGTCACGTCGCCAAAGGTCTTGGCGGCGGTCAGGCGGCGCTTTTCGCGCTGCTTCTCCAGCGCGGCGGACTTGCCCTGATCGACGGCCTTTTTGGCGTCGATCAGCTTTTCGCGGGCCATCGCCAGCGAAATGCCCGCCGGCCCGTAGCGGCCAATGGTCAGGGTCTCGCGGCGGCCGTTGAGACGGTAGTCGTAGCGGAAGGTGACGGTACCGGTGGGCGATACCGTCACGTACATCCCGCCCCGACCAGAAGCCTTATAAGTCAATGAGTTAGGCTTCAAATCACGCAGCGCGATGTCGGTAAGCATCGAGGTTTTCCTCCTGTTGGTGACGGCTTTTACCGTCAGGGGTCAGGAGACCTGTTGATGCCCGGAAAGCCCCATAAAACAAGCATTCCCGAGAAGACTTTTACCGTCAAAGACGGTAAAAGTCTGAGTAGTGAATGAGAGTGTCTTAATCTGGCCGCGATTTTTACCGTCAGCTCTACCGCCAATCTTTTCTGCTGCTCAGCGATAGTCACCAATAAGTGCCGCAACGAATTTACTTCAGTTTCAACGCGTTACGGCAGTTTTTCGATAGCTGGCGATAGTCCTCGAAAGACCTAAATTCATTCCCACTCAATAGTAGCCGGCGGCTTCCCCGAGATGTCATAAACAACCCGCGACACCCCCCGCAACTCATTGATGATCCGGTTGCTCACCGTCCCCAGGAACTCATACGGCAGATGCGCCCAATGCGCGGTCATGAAATCAATCGTCTCCACGGCCCGCAGCGCAATCACCCACTCATAAGCGCGCGCATCACCCACCACGCCCACCGACTTCACCGGCAGGAACACGGCAAACGCCTGGCTGGTCTTGTCGTACAGGTCCGCCTTGCGCAGCTCATCAATGAAGATGGCATCGGCCTTGGCCAGCAGCTCGGCGTATTCGCGCTTCACTTCGCCCAGGATACGCACGCCCAGGCCCGGGCCCGGGAACGGATGGCGGTAGACCATGGTGCGCGGCAGGCCCAGTTCAACACCCAGGCGGCGCACTTCGTCCTTGAACAGCTCGCGCAGCGGCTCCACCAGGCCCAGCTTCATGTGCTCCGGCAGGCCGCCCACGTTGTGGTGGCTCTTGATCACATGCGCCTTGCCGGTCTTGCTGCCGGCCGACTCGATCACGTCCGGGTAGATGGTGCCCTGCGCCAGCCACTTGGCGTTCTTCAGCTTGTTCGACTCTTCGTCGAAGATCTCAACGAAAAGGTTGCCGATGATCTTGCGCTTGGCTTCCGGGTCGCTCACGCCTTCCAGCGCGGCGAAGTAACGGTCGGCGGCATTCACGCGCACCACCTTTACGCCCATGTGCTCGGCGAACATCGCCATCACCTGGTCGCCTTCCTGCCAGCGCAGCAGGCCGGTATCCACGAACACGCAGGTCAGCTTCTCGCCGATGGCCTTGTGCAGCAGTGCGGCCACCACGGACGAGTCAACGCCGCCGGACAGGCCCAGGATCACTTCGTCATCGCCCACCTGTTCGCGCACGCGGGCGATCTGGTCGTCGATGATGTTGGCGGCGGTCCACAGGGTCTGGCAGCCGCACACGTCCACCACGAAGCGGCGCAGCAGCGCCTGGCCCTGCAGGGTGTGGGTCACTTCCGGGTGGAACTGCACGCCGTACCAGCGCTTCTCTTCGTTGGCCATGGCGGCCACCGGAATGCGGTCGGTGGTGGCAGTGATGGTGAAGCCCGGCGGTGCAACGGAGACATGGTCGCCGTGGCTCATCCAGACATTCAGCTTCGGCTCGCCGCCGTGGTCGCTCAGGCCCTTGAACAGCGCATCCGGGTTGATCACGTTCACTTCGGCATGGCCGAATTCGCGCTGATCCGCCGCTTCGGTCGCGCCGCCCAGCTGCGCGGCCAGGGTCTGCATGCCGTAGCAGATGCCGAAGATCGGCAGGCCACTGTCGAACACTTCCTGCGGTGCGGCCGGCGCACCCGGCAGCGTGGTCGATTCCGGGCCACCGGACAGGATGATGCCCTTGGCGCCGAACGCGGCGATCTCGGCCGGGTTGTGGTCCCACGCCCAGATTTCGCAGTAGACGCCCAGCTCGCGGATGCGGCGGGCGATCAGCTGCGTGTACTGCGCGCCGAAATCGAGGATGAGGATCTTGTCGTTATGGATGTTGGTCATGGTGCCGTTCCAGTGGTGTTTTTCGCAGCGCCCGGCGCTTCAAGGCTCTGCGTCAGCGTGGCGATGAACGCCTCGCGTTGTTGAATATGTGAGGGGTCTTCCTCGTCCCAGCGCAGCATCAGCAGGCTGTGCGGCGCGTTGGGGTTGGCCCGGTCGGCGCGCGGCAGTTCGGCGATTTCCTGCACTTCGGTGCCGGGCACGATGCGCCGTTGCATGGCGTGCATCGGGTAACCGGAATCCACGGCGTTGCCCCAGAACGCGGACTGCGCGCTCATCCGTTTCGGCTCCAGCGGCCCCAGCTCGGCGATGACCACGGGATCTTCAAGCCTGTCACCCAGATCGGTAACGCACCGCAGGATGACCTGCAGCGGGCGCTCGCCGGTACCTTTCAGCAGCCAGCGCTGTTCGCCTGCGGGCTGCACCTGCCAGCCCTTCGGCAGCGAGAACGCGTTCTGGCAGGCCTGCACGTCCTGCAATTGCGAAACCGCCGCGCCCGGAGACCCGGAGCGCGGCGGCGGTTCGGACAACGAACAGCCTGCCATCAGCAGGCTGCCCGTAATCGCAAGAGCAGTTCGCAAGCGCATCAGGCGCGGTAGTTCGGCGGCTCTTTGGTGATCGTCACGTCGTGGACGTGGCTCTCACGCTGGCCGGCGCCGCTGATCTTCACGAACTTGGGCTTGCTGCGCATGTCTTCGATGGTGGCGCAGCCCACGTAGCCCATGGTGGCGCGCAGGCCGCCCATCAGCTGGTGGATGATGCCGCCCACCGGGCCGCGGTACGGCACGCGGCCTTCGATGCCTTCCGGCACCAGCTTGTCGGCGGTGGCGGCGTCCTGGAAGTAGCGGTCCTTCGACCCCTTCTCCATGGCAGCCAGCGAACCCATGCCGCGGTAGCTCTTGTACGAACGGCCCTGGTACAGCTCGGTCTCGCCCGGCGATTCCTCGGTACCGGCCAGCAGGCCGCCGACCATGATGGTCGAGGCACCGGCGGCCAGCGCCTTGCCGATGTCGCCCGAGTAGCGGATGCCACCGTCGGCGATCAGCGGGATGCGGTCCTGCAGGGCTTCAGCCACCAGATCGATCGCGGTGACCTGCGGCACGCCGACGCCGGCGACGACGCGGGTGGTGCAGATCGAGCCCGGGCCGATGCCGACCTTCACTGCGTCCGCGCCGCTGTCCAGCAGCGCCAGTGCGGCTTCGCCGGTGCAGATGTTGCCACCGATGACCTGCACGTTCGGGAAGTTCTTCTTGACCCAGCTGACGCGGTCCAGCACGCCCTGCGAGTGGCCGTGCGCGGTATCGACCACGATCACGTCCACGCCGGCGGCGACCAGCGCTTCCACGCGGCGATCGGTATCGCCACCCACGCCGACGGCAGCGCCGACCAGCAGGCGGGTCGACAGATCCTTGGCAGCGTTCGGGAAGTCGGTGTTCTTCTGGATGTCCTTGACGGTGATCAGGCCACGCAGTTCGAACGAATCATTGACCACCAGCACCTTTTCGATGCGGTTGCGGTGCAGCAGCTGCAGCACTTCATCAGACGCGGCGCCTTCCTTGACCGTGATCAGGCGATCCTTCTTGGTCATGATGTGGCGGACCGGGTCGTCCAGCTCGGTCTCGAAGCGCATGTCGCGGTGGGTCACGATGCCGGCCAGCTGGCCGTCGCTGCCCACCACCGGCACGCCGGAGATGTTGTGCGCCTGGGTCAGGGCCAGCACGTCGCGGATGGTGGTTTCCGGGCCGACGGTGATCGGGTCGCGGATGACACCGGCCTCGAACTTCTTGACCTTGGCCACTTCCGCGGCCTGCTGTTCCAAGCTGAGATTCTTGTGGATGATGCCCATGCCGCCGAGCTGGGCCATGGCGATGGCCAGGCGGGCTTCGGTGACGGTGTCCATCGCGGCGGACAGGATCGGAAGCTTCAGCTTCAGGTCTCGGGTCAACCGCGTTTCGAGGTTGACGTCCTTGGGCAGGATGGTCGAGTGGGCGGGGACGAGCGAGACGTCGTCGTAAGTGAGTGCTTCAGCCTGGATGCGCAGCATCGGCATACCCGAGATGTGGGGAAGCGCGACATTTTACCCCTTTTCCGCGCCGCGTGGCAGGGGGTAGATGCGACGCAGTGTCGCGCCGGCGGCGATTGGTTCAGGGCGACGGACCGGGGCCACGCGCCGCCTGGGAACCCCCACGGAACCGCCTTTGGTAGGTGCCAACCTTGGTTGGCACGATCCGTCCGACACCGGCACCCCAGATGGGCCGATGGCCCCGATGGATGTGTGCCAACCAAGGTTGGCACCTACCAGGAGCAGGCCAACGGTTGCCCCCACCCCAAAAGGTCAGCTCAGCGCTTCCGCCGCTTCCAGGGTGTTCTGCATCAACGTGGCCACGGTCATCGGGCCCACGCCACCCGGCACCGGGGTGATCCAGCTCGCCCGCTGGGCAGCCGCCTCAAACCCGACATCGCCCACCAGGCGGCCGTCATCCAAGCGGTTGATGCCGACGTCGATCACCACCGCGCCCGGCTTCACCCACTCGCCCGGCACGATGCCGGGGCGGCCTACCGCCACCACCAGGATGTCGGCGTTGCGCACGGCCTGTTCCAGCACGTCCTTGGGGGTGAACTTGTGGCAGCTGGTCACGGTGCAGCCGGCAATCAGCAGCTCCAGGCCCATCGGGCGGCCGACGTGGTTGCTCACGCCAACGATGGTGGCGTTGCGGCCGCGCACCGGCTGGTCGGTGTGGCCCAGCAGCGTGGTGATGCCGCGCGGGGTGCACGGGCGCAGGCCGAACTCGCGCAGGGCCAGGTGGCCGACGTTTTCCGGGTGGAAGCCGTCCACGTCCTTGCGCGGGTCGATGCGCTGGATCAGCCGGCGCGCGTCGGGGATGCCCGGCAGCGGCAGCTGGATCAGGATGCCGTTGATCTTCGGGTCGGCGTTGAGCTGGTCGATCAGGTCGAGCAGCTCGGCTTCGGTGGTACCGGCCGGCAGGTCGTAGTCATGTGCTTCGATGCCGACCTTCTCGGCGGCACGGCGCTTGTTGCGCACGTACACGGTCGAGGCCGGGTCGCCACCGACCAGCACCACGGCCAGACCCGGGCGGCTGCCACCGGCGGCCACGCGGGCGTCGACGCGCACCTTCAGGCTGTCGAGCAGGTCCTCAGCGATGCGGCGGCCATCGAGGATGCGGGCAGGATGCGGGGCGGCGGAATCAGTCATCGGGAGCAGGCGTGGGGCGGCGGGGACGCTATTGTCCCTGATTCAGGCCCCCTCGCCCACCGCAGGATGGGGTCCTGGCGGGGTCGGATCCCTTTGCCACAGGCAAAGGGCTCTGACCCCAGCACGACGTAGCGGGTCAGAGCCCTTTCCGCTGGAAAGGGATCCGACCCGCAAACCTCATTCTTCCTCTTCCGGCACGTCCTGCGGGTTCAACGTCTTGCTTGCCCGCTTCGGCGCGGTGAACGGCGTCGGCGTCGGCACGCCCTGGGCTGAATTGCCGAACACCATCTTGGCGCCGGCATTCAAGCCACCACCGGCAATCTCCAGCTCGAAACGCTCGGCATCGCGGCGACGGATCTGCTCGGCAATCTCCACCGCGTCGTCTTCATCCGCACCCAGTTCCACCAGCGCGGCCTGGCCGAACAACACCGCCGATTCAAACGTCTCGCGGATCTGGAAATCGACGCCGGCATGGATCAGCCGCAGCGAATGTTCGCGGTCGAACGAGCGCACCATCAGCTTGGCCTGCGGGAACTCGTGCGACACCAGTTCGACGATGCGGTCGGCGGCCTCGGCCTTGTCCACGCACACCGCAATCGCACGCGCGGTGGCCGCGCCCGAGGCATGAAGCACGTCCAGTCGCGTACCGTCGCCGTAATAGATCTTGAAACCGAAACGCGCGGCGCTCTGGATCATCTCCACATCGTTGTCGATGATGGTCACGTCCACGTCGCGCGCCAGCAGCGACTGGCTGGCGACCTGGCCGAAGCGGCCGAAGCCGATCAGCAGCACACTGCCGGACAGACCCTCGGCCTCGTCCACGCCGTCCATGTTCACCGTCGGCTTCGGCGCGATGCGCTTGTAGACCAGCACCACCAGCGGGGTCAGCGCCATCGACAACACCACCACGGCGGTGAAGTTGGCATTGATCTCCAGGTTGATCACACCGGCCGATGCCGCGGCAGAGAACAGCACGAAGGCGAACTCGCCGCCCTGCGCCATCAGCACGCCGCGGTCCAGCGCCTGCGCGTGGTCGCTACCCATGATGCGCGCCACCACGTAGATGCACAGCGCCTTGGCGACCATCAACGCCAGCACCAGGCCGAGGATCAGCTGCCAGTTGCCAGCCACCACGCCCAGGTCCAGCGCCATGCCCACGCTGAGGAAGAACAGGCCCAGCAGGATGCCGCGGAACGGTTCGATGTCCGCCTCGATCTGGTGGCGGAAGGTCGACTCGCTCAGAAGCACGCCCGCGAGGAACGCGCCCATCGCCATCGACAGGCCGGACAGCTGCATCAGCAGCGCCGCGCCCAGCACCACCAACAATGCGGCGGCGGTCATCACCTCGCGCGCCTTCGATTCGGCCAGCACGCGGAACAGCGGATTGAGCAGGAAGCGGCCGACCAGCACCAGGCCGACGATGGCGCCGACCCCGATCGCCACTGACAGCCAGCGCGAACCCTCGCCATCGGCACTGCCCGCGCTCGGGCCCATCCACGCCACCAGCGCCAGCAGCGGCACGATCAGCAGATCTTCGAACAGCAGGATGGAGACGATCTTCTGCCCCGACGGCAGCGCGATGTCACCGCGCTCGGCCAGCAGCTGCATCACCACTGCGGTGGAGGTCAGCACAAAGCCGGTGGCACCGATGAAGGCCACCTGCCACGGCAACCCGAACAGCTTGGCGATGCTGGTCAGCACCAGCGCACAGGTGACAATCTGCAGCGTGCCCAGCCCGAAGATTTCCTTGCGCAGGCTCCACAGGTGCGAGGGCCGCATCTCCAGGCCGATCACGAACAGGAACATCACCACGCCGAGCTCGGCGGTATGCAGGATCGCCTGCGGGTCGGAGAACCAGCCCAGCCCGAACGGTCCGATCGCCAGGCCAGCGGCGAAGTAGCCCAGCACCGAGCCCAGGCCGGCCCGGCGGAACAAGGGCACCATCACCACCGCCGCGCCCAACAGGGCGACGACCTTGACCAGCTCGCTGGTCGCTGCTTCTACCGCCATGCGGTGCTTTCCCCAAGATCCAGAATCGCGTTCAACAATAGAGCAATGCCGATGACGGCAATAGCACGCATGTTGCGCCGGATTGTCTTGGAGATGGAACGATACCGGGAGTGACCCCCAGCATCATCCCGAAACCATGCATCCGCGTCGGTGGGTGCCAAGCTTGGTTGGCACAACCACAACCTGTAGAGCCGAGCCCACGCTCGGCTGCTCTTCGTGCCGAGGCCAGAAGCAGCCGAGCACGGGCTCGGCTCTACAGTAGATCCACGCCATGCGCGGATGACGCCCCGGCCAGCCTCACCCACCCCGGCAGAACGCGGCGTAATCGATATATCCCGGGAACGGCACGCCCGGCGCGCACACCGGGCAATGCGGGTCCGGCCGGATGCCGGTCTCGCGGAAGCGCATGCCCAGCGCGTCGAAGCGCAGCAGTCGGCCGACCAGCGGCTCGCCGATGCCCAGCAGCAGCTTCAGCACTTCGGTGGCCTGCAGCACACCAGCCAATCCCGGCAGCACACCCAGCACACCGGCCTCGGAGCAGTTCGGCGCGAACTCCGGCGGCGGTGGCTCCGGGAACAGGCAGCGGTAGCACGGCGCCACGCCGCGCTGGCGGCCAGCGTCAAACACGCTTACCTGGCCGTCAAAGCGCTCGATGGCGGCATACACCAGCGGCGTGGCGTGCTTGATGCAGGCGTCGTTGAGCAGGTAGCGCAGCGGGAAGTTGTCCGAGCCATCCAGCACCACATCCACCCCGGCCAGCAGCGCATCCACATTCTCGGACGTGACCCGCTCAGGCACCGCCTCGACGTCGATCGACGGGTTCAACGCCAGCAGCCGCTCGCGCGCCGAATCGACCTTGAACTGGCCGACGCTGGCTTCGGTATGCACGATCTGCCGGTGCAGGTTGCTGCGCTCCACGCGGTCGTGGTCGGCAAAACGCAGGTGCCCTACCCCGGCGGCGGCCAGGTAGAACCCAGCCGGTGCGCCCAGCCCACCCGCGCCCAGCACCAGCACGCGCGACTGCTGCAGCCGGCGCTGGCCGGCCTCGCCCACCTGTGGCAGCAGCAGGTGGCGCGAATAGCGATCGTAGAAGTCGCGGTCGGCGGCGCTGGCCAGCGGCTGCACCAGCGGCAGCGACTGCTCGCGCCAGGCCACGGTGCCGCCGGTCACGGAAGCGACGCGGGTGTAGCCGGCCTCCAGCAGGAACTGCGCGGCGTCGGCCGAGCGCTTGCCGCTCTGGCAGATCAGCAGGATCTCCTGGTCGTGCCGCGGCAGGTGTGCGGCCGGGTCGGCCTGCAGCTCGCCCTTGGCCACGCCGCGCGCGCCCTCGGCCATGCCGCCGGCCCGTTCGTGTGCCTCGCGCACATCGATCAGCACCGCGCCATGGGCCAGGCGCTCGCGTGCCTGCGCGGGGGAAAGCTCTTGGATGCTCATGGCGGCATTATCGCGCACGTGGCGGCAGGCCGCCTTGACCAGCATCTGTAGAGCCGAGCCTATGCTCGGCTCTACGGGTCCACCGCAGGCCTGCGGTAGCGCCCGCCCTGCACCCGGGGTCAGATCCCTTTTCCGGAGGAAATGGGATCTGACCCGATTCTCCGCAACGAAAAAGGCGGCCCTGCGGCCGCCTTCTCGTGAATCACTTGCCCTTGACGTGCTTCATCAAGCGCCGCTTGGCCTTGACCTGCCGCTCGGTGAGGACGTTCTTCTTGCCCTCGTACGGGTTGGTACCCTCGCGGAAGATGAAGCTCACCGGCGTGCCGATCAGCTTGAAGCGCTTGCGGAAGAAGTTCTCCAGGTAGCGCTTGTACGACTCCTGCAGCTCCTTCAGGCGCGTGCCGTGCACGATGAAGGTCGGCGGGTTGGAACCGGCCGGGTGCACGTAACGCAGCTTGGAGACGTGGCCGCGGATGGTCGGCGGCGGGTTGGTCTCGTAGGCCACTTCCAGCGCCTTGTTCACTTCGCTGGTGGTGAAGGTCTTGTTCGCCGATTCGTGCGCGCGGTGCACCGCGCGGAACAGCTCACGCAGGCCCGAACCATGCTTGGCCGAGATGCGCACCGACTCGGCCCACGGCACGAAGCCCAGCTTCAGCGACAGCATGGTTTCGGCCTGCTCACGCTGGTACTCGGTCAGGCCATCCCACTTGTTGATGGCGATCACCAGTGCGCGGCCGGCGTCGAGCACGGCACCGAGCACGGTGGCGTCCTGGTCGGTCACGCCTTCGGTGGCGTCGAGCATCAGCACGGCCACCTGGCACTGCTCGATCGACTGCATGGTCTTGACCACCGAGAACTTCTCGACGACCTCGTCCACGCGCGACCGACGGCGCAGGCCGGCGGTATCGATCAGGCGGTACTCGCGGCCGTCACGCTCCAGGTCCACCGCGATCGAGTCGCGGGTGGTGCCCGGCACGTCGGAGGCGATCATGCGCTCCTCGCCGAGGATGCGATTGACCAGGGTCGACTTGCCCACGTTCGGGCGGCCGACGAAGGCGATGCGGATGCGGTTCGGATCGTTGTCCAGCTCTTCGCCGCTGCCTTCTTCCGGCAGGCGCTGGATCACTTCGTCCAGCAGGTCGTCCAGGCCCTGGCGATGCGCGGCCGACACGGTCAGCATCTCGCCGAAGCCGTAGCGGGCGAACTCCGAACGCACGGTGTCCTCGTCTGTGCCGTCGATCTTGTTGATCAGCAGCAGCGTCGGGCGCGACAGCTTGCGCAGCCAGGCCAGGATCTCGTCGTCCATCGCCGAGGTGCCCTCACGGGCGTCGACCACGAACAGGATCAGGTCGGCTTCCGCTGCAGCGGCGCGGGCCTGGCGGGTGGTAGCCCCTGCCAGCCCCTCTTCCTCTTCCGCGATACCGCCGGTGTCGACGACAAGGAAATGATTGTCCTCGTCCAGACGGCAGACACCGTAGTTGCGGTCGCGGGTGACGCCGGGCTGGTCATGGACCAGCGCGTCACGGGTGCGCGTAAGCGCATTGAAAATAGTCGACTTGCCGACATTCGGCCGTCCAACCAGGGCGACCAAAGGCAGCATCGCGATTACTCCAATTTTTAATTTGCCAACCGGAAGGCGGTCAGCTTGCCATCAACGTTCTGCACCAGCAGCACCCCGTCTGCGACGACCGGCTGGGCCAGCAGGGCGTCGCCGCCACTTTTTGCCCGTGCCGCCATCGCACCATCGGACGCCTGCAACCAGTGCACGTATCCCTTGTAGTCGCCGACCACCACGTAGTCGCCGTGCAGCGCCGGGCCGGTCAGCGATCGACGGGCCAGCGCGGTCTGCGACCACATGGCCGCGCCGCTGGCCTTGTCCAGGCCGAACACGCCGCCCTTGTTGTCGGTGACGAACACATTGCCCGACGACACCGCCACGCCACCGGCACCGCCATGGTCGCGCGCCCACAGCGGGCGACCGGTCGGGCCTTCGATGGCCATGGTCTGGTTCTTGAAGCTGCTCACGTAGAGGGTGTTGCCCTCCAGCACCGGAGCGCCGTCGACGTCGGCCATGCGCTCCAGCTCGGTGCGGCCTTCGCCGTTGCCGAGGTTCTGTTCCCACAGCGTGCGGCCATCCTGCTGGGCCAGAGCGGCAACCGCGCCCTCGTCCTTGCCGATGAACAGCACGCCCGGGCCGGTCACCACCGGCGCGTTGCCACGCACGGTCAGCGCCGGCAGCTCGCTCGGGTTGAACCACTTCTGGGTGCCGTTGCCGGCATCGAAGCCGGTAACGCGGCCGTCGTTGCTGCGCACGTAGACCATGCCCTGGGCAACGGCCGGCGCGGCGATGACTTCACCCGGAACACGGGCGCGCCACTTCTCGCTGCCATCGTTGATATCCAGCGCGATGACCTGGCCATCCAGCGTGCCGATCACGACCAGGTTCTCACCGACACCCGGGCCGCCGGACAGGCGCAGCTTGGCCTTCTTCTTTTCCTTCTTCGGCTCCCAGGTCCAGACCTTCTTGCCGGTCTGCAGGTCGATGGCGTGCACGCCACCGGTGATCGCGGCAGCAAACACGTGGCCGTTGGCGACCGCCGGGCCCTGGCGCACGCCGATGCGGCGCTCGCCCTTGCCGAGGTTGACCGACCAGACCTTGCTGACCTTCACGGTCGGCTCGAACTTGACCAGCTCAGCCGGTTCCTGTGCCTTCTTCGCGGCCGCGTCCTTGCCGGCGAACCAGCCCTTCATGGTGCTGCAGCCGGTCAGGGCCATGCCCATCAGGAGCACGGTGGCGACGCGGGTGATCATGACCTTCTGACTCATCAAACCGACTCCGCAGGGGCGGCGACGGTGCCGCCGGCGTCCATAACCTTGGTTTCCAGCAGGCGCCGCTGCGGCGCTGCCACGTCCAGCGTCTTCAGCGCCTTCTCGTACTGTGCACGGGCCTCATCACGCTTGCCCTGCGCCATCAGCGCATCGCCATGGATTTCCAGGCTGCTGCTGTCGGTCGCGCTGCCCAGCAGCTTGATGGCCTCGTCGCTCTTGCCGGTGGCCACCAGCAGGCGGGCCACACGCTGGTCGACCACGCGCTGCAGGTCACCTTCGACCTTCACATTGCGCAGGGTTGCCAGTGCCTCTTCATTCTTGCCGGCGTCGACCTGGGCCTTGGCCAGCTGCAGCGCCGCGAGGTCGCCGTAGATGCTGGACGGGCCGGCTTCGAGCGCCTTGACCGCCTTGGCGGCGTCGTCAAGCTTGTTCTGCTGCAGGCCCTGCAGGGCCTTCTGGTACTCGACATTGGCCGAGGCCAGCTTGCCGCCCTGATCCTTCTGGTACCACTGCCAGCCAGCAATGGCACCGATGGCGATGACTACGCCACCGAGGATGCTGGCGCCATTCTTCCGCAGCCAGCTGCGGACGCGTTCACTTTGTTCGTGCTCGTCGAGCAGATCGTCGATCGCCATGCGTACTCTCGCCCCGCCCGTCGGGTGGGACCATTGGGATTATCGAAGGTGGTGAAACCGCGCCTCAGTGCGAAACCGGGACAACGGAGCCTTCAGAGGATACCTGAAAGCGTGCCACGTTGGCTCGCTGGTAGGGGGTCAGATCGACGATAGCGCCGTTCTGCTGAACCTGGACCGCCGAGGCGTTGCCCAGGGTCACCCGGGTCACCTGGCCCGGCGTGAAGCTGCGGGTCTCGCCGGACCTGATCAGCGCCTTCTCGACGGTGCTGCCGTCCGGCCCCCCGATGTCGACCCAGCTGTCGCCGCTGAACTGCATTTCCAGCGCGTTGCCGGCAGCCGCCGGAGCCGGCGCCGGGCGCGGCACCGGGGCCAGCGAGGCCACGTACGGGGTGGCCGCCGGCTTGCCGGCCGGGGCGGTGGCCGCTTCGGCCGGCGGGACAGCCTCGGCACCGGCCGTGGACGGGGTGACCGGCACGGCGGCCGGGATCACATCCAGCGAGGCGGTGCTCGGCGACGGGGTCGCGCTGCCGTCGAAGTGGCCACGGGTGGCGAACCACACCGGCACCGCCAGCACCGCGGTGATGCCGACATACAGCACGCGGCGACCGAGGTTCTCGGCGATGCGGCGCGCACGCGGGGTATGGGTATGGCTGACCAGGGTGGGCGGAACCACCGGGCCGACCTGGGCCTGTTCCAGCAGCTGGCCGACATCCACGTCGAGCAGGCGCGCATAGCTGCGCAGCTGGCCACGCACGAACACCGGCGCCCCCAGCTTCTGCCATTGTTCCTCTTCCAGCGACTTGACCACCTGGACCGGCATGCGCAGGCGCGAGCCGACATCTTCGAGGGTCAGTCCGGCCGCTTCGCGGGCCTGGCGCAGGCGGGTGCCGCAGCCGGCCGCAGTCTCGAGAGCGCTCACAGTCTGGTCATCAATCACAATGCATCAACCCTGGAGTTAGGAGCCCGCGTCCTGCGGAAATTCCTGTCGAATCCGCTGCAGATAACGATCAGATGCCGCCCGATCGCCCAGCTTCACTTCGATTTGAGACGCAAGTTGTAACACGGAACGCGTTGCGGGTGCAGCCGCAATCCTACGTTCGGCGAAGGCCCGGGCCTCCATGTAGCGGCCCTGGCGGTAGCTCAGCTGGGCCATCGACTCCAGCGCGACCGGGTTGGCCGGGGCCGCCACGAGCGCCGCACGCAGGTCGCGTTCGGCGCGTTCAAGCTGGCCCGCGTCCAGTGCGCAGCTGCCGGCATTGGCCTGGGCTTCGCCCGGGGTGGCATAACCCGGCGCCTGCAACGCGCGGTCGAACCAGACCAGCGATTCGGCCGGCTGGCCCTGCTGGCACAGCCAGGCACCGTAATTGTTGAGCACGTCGCCGCGCTGCGGCGCCAGTTCGGCGGCCTTGCGGAAGTTCTCACCGGCTTGGCGGGTGCGGCCACGACGGTCATCGATGCCGGCCTGCAGCACCAGCGCATCGGGCGCCTCGGGCGCCAGCTTCAGTGCTTCGCGCACCTTGCGCTCGGCGGCATCGAGATTGCCGACCTGCATGTCGCGGGTCGCCAGCGTCAACAGGTCGCGCCAGCGCACTTCGCGCCGCACGCTTTCCGGGTCACCCACCGAATAGACCGGCGCCTGGCTCGGACCGAGCTTGGCCTTGGGATGGGATTTGCAGCCGCCGACCGCAACGGCCAGCACGCCTGCGAGAAGCGCCAGCCAGAGGCGGTCAGGCCGCGGCATCGCTCCCCTTCCCCGCCTGCAGCGTCTTGTTGAACTCCGCCTGGCGGCGGGTGCGGTCCATCACCTGGCCCTTGAGCTGGCCACAGGCGGCGTCGATGTCGTCGCCACGGGTGCGGCGGACCATGGTCAGCACGTTGCTGTCGAGCAGGATCTTCTGGAAGGCGCGGATGTGCGCTTCTTCCGAACGCTCGTAGCGGGTGCCCGGGAACGGATTGAAGGGAATCAGGTTGACCTTGCCCGAATCCTTGGCCTGCACCGCGTTGTCGAACTGGCGCATCAGGCGGGCCAATTCGCGGGCATGCTCGGGCTTGTCGTTGATGCCCTTCATCAGGGTGTATTCGAAGGTGACCGATTCGCGGCGCTTGTTGGCGCGCAGGTAGCGTGCGCACGAGGCCATCAGCTCGGCGATCGGGTACTTCTTGTTGAGCGGCACCAGGGTTTCGCGCAGCGCATCGTTCGGCGCATGCAGCGACACCGCCAGCGAGACGTCGCTCTCGGCGGACAAGCGGTCGATCTGCGGCACCAGGCCGGAGGTCGACAGGGTCACGCGCTTGTTGGCCAGGCCGTAGCCCAGGTCGTCGCGCATCACGCTCATGGCGCGCACGACGTTGTCGAAATTCATCAGTGGCTCGCCCATGCCCATCATCACCACGTTGGTGAGGCGGCGCATCTGGTGCGGCACGTTGCCCAGGTGGCGCGCGGCAACCCACACCTGGCCGATGATCTCGGCGGTGGTCAGGTTGCGGTTGAAGCCCTGGGTGGCGGTGGAGCAGAACGTGCAGTTCAGGCCGCAACCGACCTGCGAGGACACGCACAGCGTGCCGCGGGTCTTGTCCGGGATGTACACGGTCTCGATGGCGTTCTTGCCATCCACGCCCATCGCCAGCAGCCACTTGTGGGTGCCGTCGGCGGAGGGCTTGTCGAACACGATGTTCGGAACCAGCACCTCGGCATGGGCCTGCAGCTTGGCGCGCAGGACCTTGCCGAGGTCGGTCATTTCATCGAAATCGGTGACGTAGCGATGGTGGATCCACTTCATCACCTGGTGGGCACGGAACTTCTTTTCGCCGAGAACCTCGACGAAGAACTTCTCCAGGCCCGCGCGATCGAGGTCGAGCAGGTTCTGCTTGCCAGCCGTGGGTGCCGACTTCGGCAGCGGCTGGATGGCGGGGGACTGTACGACCTCGTTCACGGCATTACTCTCAGCGCGAAACGACTTCGGTGGCGGCGAAGAAGTAGGCGATTTCAATCGCGGCATTCTCGACCGAGTCCGAGCCGTGGGCGGCGTTGGCATCGATGGATTCGGCGAAGTCGGCGCGGATGGTGCCCGGCGCGGCTTCCTTCGGGTTGGTGGCGCCCAGCAGGTCGCGGTGGGCCAGGACGGCGTTCTCGCCTTCCAGGGCCTGGATCATCACCGGGCCGGAGATCATGAACTCGACCAGCGCGTTGAAGAACGGACGCTCGCGGTGCACGGCGTAGAAGCCTTCGGCTTCACGGCGCGACAGCTGCTTGTACTTGGCGGCCACGACCTTCAGGCCGGCCTTCTCGAAGCGGGCGTAGATTTCGCCGATGACGTTCTTGGCAACGGCGTCCGGCTTGATGATCGAAAGGGTGCGCTCCAGCGCCATGGGATGTCTCCAATGGAATCGGGCCGCTGATGGCCCGAAGGGTAACATGAAAAAAACCCGCGTCGGGACGCGGGCTTAGCCTGATAAACGTAGGCGAATTGTAAAAGATAAAGCGCTGGCGTGGTAGTGCCGGTCGCCGGCCGGCAAACCCTCATGGCAGGGGTCAGATCCCCACAGGGGCTCTGACCCCGTTCCGGGCCCAGTGTCGGGGTCGGAGCCCCTGCGGGGATCCGACCCCTACCCCATTCACCCACCTGAGTGAAATCTGACCGGACCGGCCGATTTTGCTGCACTGCAAAATGCCATACGCTACCGTCTGGTCCTAGTATCAAACAATCGTTTGATTAAGGTCCGCCCGCCGATGGCCAAACCCGCCCACTTCTCGACCAAGGACCGCATTCTCGGCGCGGCCGAGGAGCTGTTCGCACAGCACGGCTTCGCCGGCACTTCGCTGCGCCAGGTGACCAGCCAGGCCGACGTCAACATCGCAGCGGTCAACTACCACTTCGGCTCCAAGGAGAACCTGGTCAACGAGGTGTTCCGCCGCCGCATGGACGAGATGACCGGCGCCCGCCTGTCGCAGCTCGAACGCGCCCGCAGCGAACACCCCGGGCAGCTGCGCCCGGTGCTGGCCGCGTTCGTCGAGCCGGCATTGGCGCTGGCCCAGGACCGCCAGAACGGCGGTGCCTTCGTGCGCGTGATCGCCCGCGCCTACGCCGAGAAGAACGACAACCTGCGCAAGTTCCTGTCCGACCACTACGGCCACGTGCTGCGTGCGTTCGGCAAGGCCATCGGCGAGTGCGTACCCGACCTGAGCAAGGAAGAGCTGTACTGGCGCCTGGATTTCCTGGCCGGCTCGCTCACCTATGCCATGGCCGACTTCGGGCTGATCAAGCGTCCCGCCGGTGTCACTGAAGCGGCGCATCGTGCCCATGCCGCCCACGAACTGATCCATTTCGCCGAAGCCGGGTTCCGCGCCGCCGCTCGCGCCAGCGCCCTGCCCGCTTCCCTTTGATTCCACCCAGTAACTGCTGACCAACAAAGGCCCTACACCATGTCCAATTCCCTGCTAGTCCGCCGCGCCGCCGTGCTGGGTGCCGGCGTCATGGGTGCCCAGATCGCTGCCCACCTCACCAACGCTGGCGTCGACACCGTGCTGTTCGACCTGCCCGCCAAGGAGGGTCCGGCCGACGGCATCGTGCTGAAGGCGATCGCCAACCTGGGCAAGCTGAGCCCGGCACCGCTGGCCAGCAAGTCGCTGGCCGAAGCCATCACTCCGGCCAACTACGAGTCCGGCCTGGAGCAGCTGAAGGACTGCGACCTGATCATCGAGGCCATCGCCGAGCGCATGGACTGGAAGCAGGACCTGTACAAGAAGATCGCGCCGTTCGTGGCCGACCACGCGGTGCTGGCCTCCAACACCTCGGGCCTGGGCATCAACAAGCTGGCCGACGTGCTGCCCGAGCAGCTGCGCCACCGCTTCTGCGGCGTGCACTTCTTCAACCCGCCGCGCTACATGCACCTGGCCGAGCTGATCCCGGCCACCACCACCGACGCCGCCGTGCTGGAAGGCCTGGAAGAGTTCCTTGTCACCACCCTGGGCAAGGGCGTGGTGTACGCCAAGGACACCCCGAACTTCATCGGCAACCGCATCGGCGTGTTCTCGATCCTGTCCACCATCCACCACACCCAGCAGTTCGGCCTGGGCTTCGATGAAGTGGACGGCCTGACCGGTCCGCTGGTCGGCCGCCCGAAGTCGGCCACCTACCGCACCTCCGACGTGGTCGGCCTGGACACCATGGCCCACGTCATCAAGACCATGGGCGACACCCTGCCGAATGACCCGTGGCATGAATTCTTCAAGTCGCCGAAGTGGCTGGACGCGCTGATTTCCAAGGGCGCGCTGGGCCAGAAGACCGGTGCCGGCATCTTCCGCAAGGTCGGCAAGGACATCGTGGTGCTGGACCTGGAGAAGCAGGACTACCGTCCGGCCGATCGCGCTGCCGTGCCGGAAGTGGTCGAGATCCTGAAGATCAGGAACCCGGCCGAGAAGTTCGCCAAGCTGCGCGAGAGCCAGCACCCGCAGGCGCAGTTCCTGTGGGCGACCTTCCGCGACCTGTTCCACTACAGCGCCTACCACCTGGCCGACATCGCCGAGACCGCGCGCGACGTCGACCTGGCCATCCGCTGGGGCTACGGCTGGTCGCTGGGCCCGTTCGAGACCTGGCAGGCCGCCGGCTGGAAGCAGGTGGCGCAGTGGATCGCCGATGACATCGTCGCCGGCAAGAGCATGAGCAACGCGCCGCTGCCGGACTGGGTGTTCGATGGCCGCGACGGCGTGCATGCCGCCGAAGGCAGCTACAGCCCGTCGCGCAACGCCAAGCTGCCGCGCTCGTCGCTGCCGGTGTACCAGCGCCAGCGCTTCCCCGATCCGCTGCTGGGCGAGACGTTCGCGCCGGGCGAGACCGTGTTCGAGAACGACGGCCTGCGCATGTGGCACGACGGTGATGGCATCGCCGTGGTCAGCTTCAAGACCAAGATGAACACCGTGTCCGACCAGGTGCTGGACGGCCTGCAGGAATGCGTGAGCCGCGCCGAGAAGGACTTCCAGGGCCTGGTGATCTGGCAGCAGAAGGAACCCTTCTCCGCCGGTGCCGACCTGGCCGGCGCGCTGGGCCTGCTGCAGGCCGGCAAGGTCGACCAGTTCGAAGAAATGGTTGCCAACTTCCAGCGCACCAGCCAGCGCATCAAGTACTCGCTGGTGCCAGTGGTGGCTGCCGTGCGCGGCCTGGCCCTGGGTGGCGGCTGCGAGTTCCAGATGCACAGCGCCAAGACCGTGGCCTTCCTGGAAAGCTACATCGGCCTGGTCGAGGCCGGCGTCGGCCTGCTGCCGGCCGGTGGTGGCCTGAAGGAACTGGCCGTGCGCGCCTCGCAGGCCGCGGGCCCGGGCGGCGACGTGTTCGCCGAACTGAAGAAGACCTTCGAGACCGTGGCGATGGCGAAGGTGTCCAACTCGGCGGTCAACGCCAAGGAACTGGGCCTGCTGCGCAGCACCGACAAGGTGGTGTTCAACAGCTACGAGGCCCTGCACATCGCCAAGGCCGAAGCACGCGCCCTGGCCGAAGCGGGTTACCGCCCGCCGCTGCCGGCACGCCGCATCCAGGTGGCCGGTGACGTGGGTATCGCCACCTTCAAGATGATGCTGGTCAACATGCTGGAAGGCCGCTTCATCAGCCCGTACGACTACGAGATCGCCGAGCGCATCGCTACCGTGCTGTGCGGTGGCAAGGTCGACCGCGGCACCCTGGTCGACGAAGAGTGGCTGCTGACCCTGGAGCGCAAGCACTTCGTCGAACTGGCCCAGCAGGAAAAGACCCAGGCCCGCATCGCGCACATGCTGAAGACCGGCAAGCCGCTGCGTAACTGATCGCCCATCCCTGCTTCCGGTGGGTGCCGACCGTTGGTCGGCACTCCGGCTAAAAAATTCAAGAGATCACTGCAATGACCAAGCAAATCCAGGACGCCTACATCGTCGCCGCCACCCGTACCCCGGTTGGCAAGGCGCCCAAGGGCATGTTCCGCAACACCCGCCCCGACGACATGCTTGCGCACGTGCTGCGCAGCGTCGTCGCCCAGGCCCCGGGCGTGGACGTCAACCGCATCGATGACGCCATCATCGGTTGCGCCATGCCGGAAGCCGAGCAGGGCATGAACGTGGCCCGCATCGGCGTGCTGCTGGCCGGCCTGCCGAACACCATCGCCGCACAGACCGTGAACCGCTTCTGCTCCTCCGGCCTGCAGGCCGTGGCGCAGGCCGCCGACGCGATCCGCCTGGGCAACGCCGACCTGATGCTGGCCGGCGGCACCGAGTCGATGTCGATGGTGCCGATGATGGGCAACAAGATCGCCATGGCGCCGAGCGTGTTCGACAACGACCACGTTGCCATCGCCTACGGCATGGGCATCACCGCCGAGAAGGTCGCCGAAGAGTGGAAGGTCTCGCGCGAAGACCAGGATGCCTTTGCCCTGGCCTCGCACCAGAAGGCCATGGCCGCGATCCAGAACGGCGAGTTCAAGGACGAGATCAGCCCGTACGAGATCGTCTCGCACCTGCCGGACCTGGCCGACGGCCAGCGCATCATCACCCGCAACAAGATCGCCGACACCGACGAAGGCCCCCGCCCGGATTCCTCGGCCGAAGGCCTGGCCAAGCTGCGCCCGGTGTTCCGCAACGGCCAGTTCGGCGGCACCGTCACCGCCGGCAACTCGTCGCAGATGAGCGACGGCGCCGGCGCCGTGCTGCTGGCCTCGGAGCAGGCGATCAAGGATTACGGCCTGACCCCGCTGGCCCGTTTCGTCAGCTTCTCGGTGGCCGGCGTGCGTCCGGAAGTGATGGGCATCGGCCCGATCGCCGCGATCCCGAAGGCACTGAAGCAGGCCGGCCTGACCCAGGACCAGCTGGACTGGATCGAGCTCAACGAAGCCTTCGCCGCGCAGTCGCTGGCGGTGATCCGTGACTGCGGCCTGGACCCGGCCAAGGTCAACCCGCTGGGCGGCGCGATTGCCCTGGGCCACCCGCTGGGTGCGACCGGTGCGATCCGTACCGCAACCCTGCTGCACGGCCTGCGTCGTCGCCAGCAGAAGTACGGCATGGTGACGATGTGCATCGGCACCGGCATGGGTGCGGCGGGTATTTTCGAGGCGCTGTAAGGTTCAAGGCGTTGCCTCGTTGGGCTTCATGGCGTGGGTCGGGTTGGCAGGGCTGCCCGGGACACGCCGTGAACCCTTCCATGGGGGCTCGATGGCGCCATCCATGGCGCCAACGGTCCCGGGAAGCCCTGCCAACCCGGCCCTTCCAGCCTCCCCGCGGCGGAGGGATGAGCAAAGGCAGGGTCAAAGGCTGGGGTCAGATCCCTTTGCTGCGCAAAGGGATCTGACCCCAACCCACGAAAAAAGGCAGCCAGTGGCTGCCTTTTTGCTTTTGCTTCTGCCTTTGATTCCGCCCTTCCCGTCCGCGCCACACGGAAACTGTCGAGAGGGGGCGGATGGCCCTCTCCAAAACCGTTGGCGCCATGGATGGCGCCATCGAGCACCATGGAAGGGCTTTGGCGTGTTTTGGAGAGGGCCATCCGCCCTCTCCCCCACGTATCAATCAAGGCGCCGCACGGAGCGCTTGATAAAACCCTTATTCCGCCAGCATCGCCGCCAGCTTCTCCCGCGCCGGGCCAGCCAGCTTCGGGTTGTCCAGCGCGAAGCGGATCGTCGCCTCCACCAGACCCAGGTGCGTGCCGCAGTCGAAGCGGGTGCCCTCGAAACGATAGGCATCGACTTCTTCGGTCTTCAGCAGCTCGGCAATCGCATCGGTCAGCTGGATCTCGCCGCCGGCACCGGTCTGGGTCTGTTCCAGCAGCTCGAAGATCTTCGGGCTGAGCACGTAACGACCCACCACCGCCAGGTCGCTCGGCGCGTCCTCCGGCTTCGGCTTCTCGACGATCTGCGAAATACGGCCCTTGCGGCCATCGAACGCGTCGGTGGCGACGATGCCGTAACTGGCGGTCTTATCGTGCGGCACGTCTTCGACCGCGATCACGCTGGCGCCACTGGCTTCGTTGAGGTCGGCCATCTGCTTCAGCGCGCCCGCACCGCGGTTCCAGATCAGGTCGTCGGGCAGCAGTACGGCAAACGGCTCGTCACCGATCACCGACCTGGCACACAGCACCGCGTGCCCGAGGCCCAGCGCCTCGGCCTGGGTCACGAAGATCGCGCGCACACCATTGGGGAGCACGTGCCGGATCAGTTCCAGCTGCTCCTGCTTGCCAGCGCGCTCAAGCTTCTGCTCCAGCTCGTACGCCTTGTCGAAATAGTCGGCAACGGCGTGCTTGTAGCGGTTGGTGATGAACACCAGCGTGTCACAGCCGGCTTCGATCGCCTCATCCACCGCGTACTGGATCAGCGGCCGATCAATGATCGGCAGCATCTCCTTCGGCACAGTCTTGGTTGCTGGCAAAAAACGCGTCCCCAATCCTGCCACCGGGAAAACTGCTTTGCGAATTCGCTTGCTCATTGGTGCCTGTTGGCCTCACGTGCCGGAAAAGGCACGACTTTAGCGGATGAAATGTAAGCATCCTGTTCGATTGGCGAGAATTCCGGCATCGTCGCAAACAGGATTTCCTGGATGCGGGCGGTGTCGTAGCTGGCAATCGCCTCGCGCAGGCGCGGAACGTTGCCCAGCACCAGGTCGCGCGAGAACGTACGCACGCCGGCTTCAAGAATCTTCGGGTGCGCGGTGGAGCGGTAATCTTCGTCCGAATAGAACAGCGTCTCGTGCAGCTTCTCGCCCGGACGCAGGCCGGTATAGATGATCTGGATGTCCTTGTACGGCTGCTTGCCGGTCAGGCGGATCATCTGTTCGGCCAGCACGCGGATCGGCACCGGCTCGCCCATGTCGAGGGTATAGATCGCACCATGCGACGCCGATGCGGCCGCCTGCAGGATCAGCTGGCAGGCCTCGGGAATGGTCATGAAGTAGCGGCTGACTTCCGGGTCGGTGACCGTGACCGGGCCACCGCGCAGGATCTGCTCGCGGAACAGCGGCACCACGCTGCCGGCCGACGCCAGCACGTTGCCGAAGCGCACCGTGACAAAACGGGTATGCGTGGACTTCTGGTCCAGGCTCTGGCAGATCATCTCGGCGTAGCGCTTGCTCGCGCCCAGCGCATTGACCGGGTCGACCGCCTTGTCGGTGGAGATGAACACGAAATGCTCCACGCGGGCTTCCAGGCAGGCGCGCGCGACGTTCTCGGTCGCCAGGATGTTGTTGCGCACCGCTTCGCGCAGCTGGCGTTCCAGCACCGGCACATGCTTGTAGGCGGCCGCATGGAAAGCGGTATCGACCGGGTGCAGCGACAGCGCGTGGCGGATCACCGCCGGGTCGCCACAGTCGCCCAGCACCGCCTCGATCTCGACATCGGGGAAGCTGCGACGCAGCTCGCCTTCGATGGTCAGCAGCAGCAGTTCGCTGATCTCCAGCAGGATGATGCGACCGGCACCATGCCGCGCGCATTGGCGGCACAGCTCCGAGCCGATCGAACCACCGGCGCCGGTAACCATCACGGTGCGCCCACCCAACCAGCCGCGGATCAGGTTCCAGTCCGGCATGATCGGCTTGCGCCCCAGCAGGTCCTCGATCGCCACTTCCTTCAGCTGGCCCGGCAGCGACTGGCCCTGCAGGATGTCACTGAGCTTGGGCACGGTACGGAACGGCACGCCGGTGCTTTCGCAGATCGCGACGACGCGCTGCATGCCTGCGGCGTCCAGCGACGGCATGGCAATGACCAGCAGCTTGGCAGCGGTCTCGCGGACCACCGTCGGCGCGTCATCCAGCGTGCCCAGGATCGGCAGGCCCTGCAGCTTGGCGCCACGCAGGTGCGGTGCATCGTCGAGCAGGCCGACCGGCTCGAAGTTGCCGGAGCGGCGCAGGTCGCGCACCAGGGTCTCGGCCGCCTGGCCGGCGCCGAGGATCAGCACGCGGCGGGCGCTGGAATCGGACTGCAGTGCCTGGTAGTCCTTCCAGGCGCGGTACAGCAGGCGCGGCGCGCCGAGCAGTGCCGACAGCGCGAACGGGTAGATCACCAGCACCGACATGGGTACGCCGTCGAAGCGCTTCCACATCAGCACCAGGATGATGGCCACCATGCCGATGAAGCTGGCCTTGAAGATGTTCAGCAGGTCGCTGACGCTGGCAAACCGCCACAGGCCGCGGTACAGGCCCACGCGCCAGAACACCAGGCCCTGCAGCAGCAGGACCAGGGTGGTATCGACGTTCCACAGGGGCAGCGCCGGGGCGTTGGGCAGGATCGAGTAACGCCCTGCATGGAGCAGCTGCCAGCATGCCCAGACCATGAAGAGGTCGTGGCAGACGATGGCCGAACGCGGCATCAGGCCGAGGATTCTGTCCCGCCAGGGTGAAGCCATAATTCAGGTAATTCCTTGTCGGTGGCGCATTCCATTGCGCAGGAGGAGCCAGAGGACGCTCAGCGCGATGAACCACGCGATCGCCACGACAGCCTCCCACCTCGGCTGCAAATTGGAGCAGACATTGAACACTGTAATACTGAACAGACCCAAAGCAAAGTACATCCCTGTCACCTGCGGGTGACTGGCTCCTGCCTGCACCGCGCGCTGGTAGACATGCTGGGTATGGGGTTCCATCCAGCGTTGTCCGGAAATGATGCGCGCCAGCAGTGTGAAGCCCGCGTCCACGAGGAACGGCGAAACCGGTACCAGCAGCAGGATCCAGTTGATATCGGTACGCACGCTGGCGATCGCCAGCACCACTGCGACCGCATACCCCAGCGCACCGCTTCCGACATCGCCCATGAAGATCCGGGCGCGAGGGAAGTTGAACGGGAGGAATCCAAGGCAGGCCAAGCCCAGCGCCACGGCGGCCAGTGAATAGGGCCACGGCAGCACCGGCGCCAGCCCCAGCATCGCCACGACGGCCTGGCTGGCGGCGATGCCATTGATGCCGTCCATGAAGTTCCAGATGTTGATCAGCGACGCGGTGAACAGCAGCACCAGCACCGCCAACAGCCAGCTGCCACCATTCACCTTGACCAGGCCGGCCAACAGCGCTGCGGCGATGAAATGCACCAGCAGGCGACGCATCGCCGGCAGGGGCTTGTGGTCGTCCCACCAGCCGATACCGGCCACCAGCACCAGCCCAAGGCTGGCCACCAGCACCGTCGGCGTGCTTTCGGGCCAGGCCCAGATGGCCACGCCGGCGGTCACCAGCAGGCTGATGACGATGGCGATGCCGCCACCGCGCGGGGTGGCAACGCTATGGCTGCGACGCTCGCCCGGCTGGTCCATCAACTGCTGGCGCAGTGCATAGCCCCGCGCAGCCCAGGTCAGCAACGCACTGAGCAGGGCGAGCCCCAGCAGCGCGCCCATCACAAGCCAGGGCATGGATCAGAGCACCGCGTAGTTCAGCAGCGGCTTGACCGTCCCCCACTCCTTGCAGCTCGGGCACTGCCAGTGGTGGGTACGCGCACCGAAGCCGCAGCGCGTGCAGCGATAGGCCGGGTTGCGCACCAGCAGCTGGTCGGTGATGTGCTTGAGGTCATGCAGGGTGGCGGTGGAATCGGCTCCCTCGGCGAGGGTCAGATCGATCAGCGCGGATTCGCCACGTACCGACGGGCGATCCTTGAGCTGGCGACCGAGGTAGGCACGGGCCGGCGCCACGCCTTCCTGCTCTTCCATCAACCGGGTCAGCGCCAGTACCGGGGCGATGCCGCGGTAGTGCTCGGTCATCTCCGACAGGAACGCGCGTGCACCTGCCAGATCGCCGACCCTGCGATAGTTCTGCATCAGTGCCGGCAGCAGTTCCGGCAGGTATTCGGGGTCGTTGCGCGCGGCGCGCTCGAAGGCGCGCACGGCGGCCTCTGGATTGCCCGCGTCGGTTTCCAGCCGGCCCTCGATGATGCCGGCGCGCACCGACATCGCGTCGGCCTGGTAGGCGCGGGCGATCGCTGCCCTCGCCTCTTCCAGCTTGCCGGCGCCACGGAAACGTTCGGCCAGTTCGCATTCGAACTGTCCGATCAGCTTGCCCATCGGCTCGCCGGTGACGTCCTCGAAACGGGTCGCGTTGTCGATCGCCTTTTCCCAGTCGCGCTCGGCCTGGTAGATGCCGATCAGGTGCTTGAGTGCCTGCGGTGCACGCTGATCCAGCTGCGCCAGCTCGGTGAACACGGTCTCGGCACGGTCCAGCAGGCCGGACTTCATGTAGTCCTCGCCCAGCGCCAGCAGGGCCTGCACGCGCTGTGCATCACTGAGGTCGTGGCGGTTGACCAGGCCCTGGTGCAGGCGGATGGCGCGGTCGACTTCGCCGCGGCGGCGGAACAGGTGGCCCAGCGCGACCTGGGTCTCGAAGGTTTCCTTGTCCAGCTCGGCGATGTGCAGGAACAGCTCGATGGCCTTGTCCGGCTGCTCGTTGAGCAGGTAGTTCAGGCCACGGAAATAGGTGCTCGACAGGCGGCTGACCTGGCTGTCACCGTGGCGTTGACCACCGCGCCGCCCGATCACCCACCCAGCCAGGGCGGCCAGCGGAACGAACAGGAAGAACCAGAACCACTCGGTGACGAAATCCATCTTCGATCAGCGTCCATCAAAAGATTGAGGGGAAGCAACCGGTGCCGGCGTGGCGGCAGCGGACTTGTTGGCGCGGCGCAGCTGGCTGTAGAGCGGAATGACCACGCTCACCAGCACCAGGCCAGCGCCAACGATGACGCCGATCAGCAACGCGGCAATGATGGCCACGCCGACCGAGGTCTTAAGCTGGGTGAACAGCAGGTTGATGGTCATCTCGTCCATGTTCATGGCACCGATGATCAACCCAAGAATGAGTACCGCCAGCAGGACCAGCAGACGAAAAACCTTCATGCGACAGCTCCAGTGGCAGGAGTCCGTAGCTTATCCGACTCGCGGCTGGATTCGCACGCGGTGGCGCGACGGAAGGCTCAGGCCGGATCGGCGTCCAGCGGCAGCACACTGCTGACCCGCTCGCGCAGTTCCTTGCCCGGCTTGAAATGGGGGACATGCTTGCCCGGCAGGGCAACCGATTCGCCGGTCTTCGGGTTGCGACCCAGGCGCGGCGGACGATAGTGCAGCGAGAAGCTGCCAAATCCACGGATTTCGATGCGATCCCCGGCGGACAGCGATCCGCCCATCATTTCCAGCAACGACTTCACCGCCAGATCGACATCATCGGCCTTCAGGTGCGCCTGGCGGCGCGCAAGGATTTCGATCAGTTCGGATTTGGTCATTACCGGCTCACATCAGGGGCATCTCAGCCTGAAACGGCCCGGGCAATGCCCGGGCCGTCCAGGAAACAACGAACAGCGTAAGGCCGATTACTCGGACTTGTTGCCGTTCAGCTGTGCACGCAGCAGCGCGCCCAGCTGGGTGGTGCCGCTGGAAGCCGAAGAGGACTGGTATTCCTCCAGCACTTCGCGCATTTCCGCGTCGTCCTTGGCCTTGATCGACAGCTGCAGGGTACGGCCCTTGCGGTCCATGCCCACGAACTTGGCTTCGACCTTGTCGCCGACCTTCAGGTGCTGGGTGGCGTCGTCAACGCGCTCGTTGGCGATGTCGCGGGCCGAGACGTAACCTTCGATGCCGTCAGCCAGCTCGATGATCGCGCCCTTGGCGTCGACTTCCTTCACCACGCCTTCAACCTTGGAGCCCTTCGGATTGGCAGCCATGTACTGGCCGAACGGATCCTGCTCCAGCTGCTTCACGCCCAGGGAGATGCGCTCGCGCTCCGGATCGACAGCCAGGACGACGGCGTCCAGGGTATCGCCCTTCTTGAAGTTGCGAACGACGTCTTCGCCGGTGGTGTTCCAGCTGATGTCGGACAGGTGGACCAGGCCGTCGATGCCGCCGTCCAGGCCGATGAAGATGCCGAAGTCGGTGATCGACTTGATCTGGCCCGACACCTTGTCACCCTTCTTGTGGGTGGCAGCGAAGGTTTCCCACGGATTGGCGGCAACCTGCTTCATGCCCAGCGAGATACGGCGACGCTCTTCATCGACGTCCAGCACCATCACTTCGACTTCATCACCAACCTGGACAACCTTGGACGGGTTGACGTTCTTGTTGGTCCAATCCATCTCCGAGACGTGCACCAGGCCTTCGACGCCCGGCTCGATCTCAACGAACGCACCGTAATCGGTGACGTTGGAGACCTTGCCGAAGACGCGGCTGTTGGCCGGGTAACGACGGCCGATGTTGTCCCACGGATCCTCGCCCAGCTGCTTCAGGCCCAGCGAAACGCGGTTGCGCTCGCGGTCGAACTTCAGCACGCGGACGTCCAGCTCGTCGCCGACGTTCACGACTTCCGACGGGTGACGCACGCGCTTCCACGCCATGTCGGTGATGTGCAGCAGGCCGTCGATACCGCCCAGGTCCACGAACGCGCCGTAATCGGTCAGGTTCTTGACGACACCCTTCAGGATCGCGCCTTCCTGCAGCTTGTCCATCAGCTGCTCGCGCTCTTCCGAGTGCTCGCTTTCGACGACAGCGCGGCGCGAGACCACGACGTTGTTACGCTTGCGGTCCAGCTTGATGAGCTTGAACTCGAGTTCCTTGCCTTCCAGGTAGGCCGGATCGCGCACCGGGCGCACATCGACCAGGGAACCCGGCAGGAAGGCGCGGACATCCTTGATGTCCACGGTGAAACCACCCTTGACCTTGCCGCTGATGCGGCCGGTGATGGTTTCGTTCTTTTCCAACGCTTCTTCCAGCTCGTCCCACACCATCGCGCGCTTGGCCTTCTCGCGCGACAGGACGGTTTCGCCGAAGCCGTTCTCGATCGAGTCGAGGGCGACCTTGACGATGTCGCCTTCGGCGACGTCGATTTCGCCAGCGTCGTTACGGAACTGTTCGATCGGCACGATGCCTTCGGACTTCAGGCCAGCGTTGATCACCACGACGTCGCCGCGGACTTCAACAACGGTACCGCTGACGATGGCGCCCGGCTTCAGCTTGGCCAGATTGGCCTGGCTGGCTTCAAACAGTTCGGCAAATGATTCGGTCATTAGATTTACTCTGTTGGACACATGGGTCGGTGGCGTCCCCTTCAGGGGAATGGCGACCGCCCGCCTGTTGGTCGACCCCGGAAACGCAGGTCGTGTGTAGTAGGAAAACCGCCACGCATCATTGCGCGACGGAGCTGGTACAGCACTGCTATGCGCGACCACCGCCGATGCTGCTGGCAGCGCTCCCGCGCGAACGGATCAGGCAGCCGGAACCGGAAGCAGATCCATCACTCTGGCAACGACATCATCGATGCCGATGCCTGTGGTGTCGATGAGGACAGCATCGTCTGCCGGCTTCAGGGGCGCCACGGTACGCTGGGCATCACGGGCGTCGCGGGCCATGATCTCGCGCAGGAGATCATCAAAGTTAACAGAAACCCCCTTGTCTTTCAACTGCTTATGCCGGCGCTGGGCGCGCTCCTCGGCACTGGCGGTCAGGAAGACCTTGTAGGAGGCGTCCGGGAAGATCACCGTGCCCATGTCGCGGCCGTCGGCGACCAGGCCCGGCAGCTCCCTGAATGCGCGCTGGCGCTCCTTCAGGGCAGCGCGGACCTCGGGAATGGCGGCAATGGCCGAGGCCAGCGCACCGGTGGTCTCCAGGCGCAGCTCGTCGGTGGCATCGGTGCCGTTGACCATGACCCGCATGGCATCGCCCTGCTCGACAAACTGAACGTGGGTATCGAAGGTGCAACGCACCAGCGCCGAGGCGTCGGAGGTATCGATGTCGGCCCAGCTTGCGGCCACGCCCACCGCCCGGTACAGCGCGCCCGAATCCAGGTAATGCCAGCCCATCCGGCGCGCGATGATGCGGCTGATGGTACCCTTGCCGGCCCCGGATGGGCCGTCGATGGTCAGGACGGGAGCGAGTGGATTCATGGGGGTCCCAGAGCGTGTGAAGAGGCCATTCTAGCCCCTGCCAGACGCCCCCAGCGGGATCTTTTGTGCAACCACTTGAAACCACGAGGAAAAGCCCGGTAGAATGGCGGGCTTGAACGAGCGTCAACTGCCGATTGTCTTTCGCATATCGCGGCCACGCTCCACCCGAACAACTACTGTTTACGCCGAGGTATGCCATGAAAGTCCTGTCCTCCCTGAAGTCGGCGAAGGCCCGTCACCGTGACTGCAAGGTCGTGCGTCGTCGTGGCAAGATCTTCGTCATCTGCAAGTCGAACCCGCGTTTCAAGGCGCGTCAGCGCTAAGCCTCACAGCCTTCCGGCTGCGGCTGGCCCTACGCGGGGCCGACCCGATGCAAGAAACCGCCTTCGGGCGGTTTTTTGTTTATGCGGCTTTTTCCTGCCGTTTTTGCTGTAATCGCCTTTCTTGACCACTGGGGAGTAGATCGAGATGAAGCGTTACCTGTCCGCCCTGGCCGTGATGGCCACCCTGGCCGCCGCCACACCGGCACTGGCCGATACCCTGCTTGTCGACCGCGCCCGCGAGAAGCCGGCCGGTGCCCTGCCCGTGCGCGGCCAGAGCATGCAGCAGGTGCAGGCGCAGTTCGGCGCGCCCAGCGAGCAGCTGCAGCCGCGTGGCGGGCAGAAACGGCAATGGCCGACCATCAACCGCTGGGTGTACCCGCAGTTCACCGTCTACTTCGAGAAGCAGAAGGTGATCGACGTGGTGGCCAACCAGGCGGACCCGAACGAAATCGGCCCGAAACCGCCGATCCGTTGATCCCATTACCCGCCGTGGGCGGGCCTGTGTAGCGAGACCATGAACCAGACCCTTCGTTTTCCTGCCGAGTGGGAAGCCCAGAGCGGCGTCCTGATTGCCTGGCCCACCGCCGATACCGACTGGGCTGACCGCCTGGGCCAGGTGGAAGAGACCTACATCGCCCTGGTCGCGGCCATCACCCGCTTCCAGCCAGTGCTGATCTGCGTGGCCGACGACGATGTGGAGACCTACGCCGAGATGCGACTGCGCTCCAACCGCATCGACATGGACAAGGTCCACTTCACCACGGCGGCCTACGACGATACCTGGCTGCGCGACTCCGGCCCGATCACCCTGCGCCGTGCCGACGGCGGCTTCCAGCTGCTGGATTTCCGCTTCACCGGCTGGGGCGGCAAGTTCGACGCCACCCTGGATGACCAGCTGGTGGGCGTGCTCGACCAGGCCGGCGTATTCAACGATGCGCCGGTCCGCAGCATTCCGTTCGCGCTGGAAGGCGGCGGCATCGAGACCGACGGTGAAGGCACCCTGCTGACCACCTGGAAGTGCCTGCACGAGCGCCACCCGGACCGCGACCGCGCCAGCCTGAGCGCCGACCTGGCCGACTGGCTGCAGCAGGACCGCGTGCTGTGGCTGGACCACGGCTACCTGGAAGGCGACGACACCGACGCGCACATCGATACCCTCGCCCGCTTCGCCTCGGCTGACAGCATCGTCTACCAGGCCTGCGACGACGAGAGCGACTCGCATTACGCCGAACTGCAGGCGATGGGCAATGAGCTGGCCGCGCTACGCACCAAGGATGGCCAGCCGTACCGCCTGTTCCCGCTGCCGTGGGCCCGGCCGGTGATCGACGAAGGCCGTCGCCTGGCTGCCTCGTACGCCAACTACCTGATCGTCAATGGCGCGGTGCTGATGCCGGCCTATGGCGACCCGGCCGATGACCTGGCCCGCGACGTGCTGGCACAGGCGCACCCGGGCCGAGAGATCGTGCAGGTGCCCTGCCGCTCGCTGATCTGGCAGAACGGCAGCCTGCACTGCATCACCATGCAGCTGCCGGCCGGGCTGTTGAAGGCGTAACGGTCGTGCCGGCCGCTGGCCGGCAACCCTGCAATGCCTGATGGATCCACGGGATTGCCGGCCAGCGGCCGGCACTACCCGCTGCGCCATTCAGCGCGCGACACGCCGTCGCCGCCCATCCGCGCTAACATGCTGGTTTTCCCCCGCAGGAACGCCCCGCATGAACTCGCGCAGCCCCCTTACCGTCGCCCTGATCCAGGAGCGCAACCACGGTGATGCCGCCGCCAACCTGGCGGTGATCGAAGCACGCGTGGCCGAGGCGGCTGCGCAGGGTGCCAAGCTGGTGCTGCTGCAGGAACTGCATAACGGCCCGTACTTCTGCCAGCACGAATCGGTGGACGAGTTCGACCTGGCCGAGCCGATTCCGGGCCCGAGCACCGAGCGCCTTGGCGCGCTGGCGAAGAAGCATGGCGTGGTGCTGGTCGGCTCGCTGTTCGAGCGCCGCGCTGCCGGGCTGTACCACAACACCGCCGTGGTGTTCGAGAAGGACGGTACGCTGCTCGGCAAGTACCGCAAGATGCATATCCCGGACGACCCGGGCTTCTACGAGAAGTTCTACTTCACCCCGGGCGACATCGGCTTCACGCCGATCGATACCTCGGTGGGCCGCCTGGGCGTGCTGGTGTGCTGGGACCAGTGGTACCCGGAAGCGGCGCGCCTGATGGCGCTGGCCGGCGCCGAGCTGTTGCTGTATCCGACTGCGATCGGCTGGGATCCGGACGACGTGCAGGACGAGAAGACCCGCCAGCGCGACGCCTGGGTGCTGAGCCATCGCGGCCATGCGGTGGCCAACGGCCTGCCGGTGCTGAGCTGCAACCGCGTCGGCCACGAGGCCTCGCCGCTGGGCGCGTCGGGCATCCAGTTCTGGGGCAACAGCCACGTGCTGGGCCCGCAGGGCGAGTTCCTGGCCGAGGCCGGCACCGAGGCCACCGTGCTGCTGTGCGACGTCGACCTGCAGCGCAGCGAGCACGTGCGCCGCATCTGGCCGTTCCTGCGTGATCGCCGCATCGATGCCTACGGCGACCTGCTCAAGCGCTACATCGACTGAGCCGGAGCCCGCGCATGGCCGTCCTCATCCGTGATGCCGGCCCGGCCGACATCGACGCGATCACCGCGATCTACGCGGTGGAAGTGACCGACTTCGTCAACACTTACGAGTACGACATCCCGGACGCGTCCGAGATGCTGCGCCGCATGCGCGACATCATCGACCGCGGCTTCCCCTACCTGGTCGCCGAGATTGACGGCCAGGTGGCCGGCTATGCCTACGCCAACACCTACCGCACCCGCGTTGCCTACCAGTGGACCGTGGAAAACTCGGTCTACGTCGATGCCGCGTTCCAGGGCAAGGGCGTCGGCACCGGCCTGCTGCAGGCGTTGATCGACGCCTGCGTGGCGCGTGGCTACCGGCAGATGGTGGCGGTGATCGGCGAACCGACCAATACCGCTTCAATCAAGCTGCACGAACGCTTCGGCTTCGAGCTGGTCGGCGTGTTCCGTGGCCTCGGCCGCAAGCATGGCCGCTGGCTGGACACCGTGCAGATGCAGCGCGCGCTCGGCGATGGCGCCGACACCGCACCTTCCAATGAATGAACCCATGACCGAAACCCTTCCCGAGACCGGTGACGACCTGTTCGCCGGCCAGCCGGTGCGCGTCGTCGAACGCGACGGCGTGCGCTACACCCTGCTGGGCACCGCCCACGTCTCCCGCGCCAGCGTCGAGGCCGTGGAAAAAGCCATCGACAGCGGCCGCTTCGATGCGGTTGCCGTCGAGCTGGACCCGCAGCGCCTGCAGGCGCTGAGCGACCCGGACACGCTGGCCAAGCTCGACCTGGTCGAGGTGATCCGCAAGGGCCGCGTCGCCCTGTTCGCCGCCAACCTGGCCCTGTCCGCCTACCAGCGCCGCCTGGCCGAACAGCTCGACATCGAGCCGGGCGCGGAACTGAAACGCGCGGTGGAACTGGCGCGCGAACGCGACCTGCCGGTGCACCTGATCGACCGCGAGGTCGGCCTGACCTTCCGCCGGGCGTCGCAGCGGCTTGGGTTCTTCGGCAAGCTGAAGCTGGTTGCCGGGCTGGGCGCCGGCCTGTTCTCGTCCGAGGAAGTGGGCGAGAACGAGATCGAAAAGCTCAAGCAGGGCGACATGCTGGAATCGAGCTTTGGTGAGTTCGCCAGCGAGAGCCCGGCGCTGTACGAGACCATCATCGGTGAGCGCGACCGTTACATGGCCACGCGCCTGCGCGAGGAGCACACCCCGCAGCAGCGTGAAGTGCTGGCGGTGGTCGGCGCCGGTCACCTGGCCGGGCTGGCGCGCTACCTGGAAACCGATACCGAGGCACCGGCGCCGCTGCGCGCCGAGCTGGAGGCGGTGCCGAAGAAGCGCAACATCCCGTGGTTCACGCTCGGCATCCTGGCGATCGTGGCGACCGGCATCGGTGTGGGCTTCTACCGCGGCGGCCTGGGCGTGGGCACCGAGCTGCTGGCGACCTGGGCAATGTATACCGGCGGCCTGGCGGGCCTGGGCTGCCTGCTGGCAGGCGGTCACCCGCTGAGCATTCTTACCGCGATCGCGGTGGCCCCGTTCAAGCCGTTCCGCCTGAGCATCCCGACCGGCGCATTCTCGGCGCTGGTGGAAGCGCGCCTGCGCAAGCCGGCCTACGAAGACTTCCTGAAGCTGCGCGACGATGCGCAGAGCCTGAAGGGCTGGTACCGCAATCGCGTTACCCGCGTGGTGCTGACCTTCATGCTGACCAACATCGGCAGCATGCTCGGCCTGTGGCTGACCACCTTCAAGGTGTGGGGCAAGGTGGCGGGGTAAGCCTCTCAACCGGCCACAGAATCTGTAGCGCCCGAGCCCATGCTCGGGCGACGCGGCGACGCGGCGAGCAGAAAAAAAGGGGGAGACCGCCCCACTACGACCGGCCTCCCCCACACCACAACACGTTGGCGCGCATTACAGCCGGGCAGCGCCCGGCTCCATCCTCTCCAGCCCGCGTGCACGGCGGATCAACCGCGTCACGGCATTGCGCAGGTCATCGAGCACCGCATAGATCGTCGGCAGGAACAGCAGGCTGACCACCGTCGAGAACGCCAGGCCGCCCGCAATCGCGCGCGCCATCGGCGAATACTCCGGGCCATTGCCGAACATCTGCGTATCGGTCAGCGAGATCGGGATCATCGCCAGGATCGCCGTGCCCATGGTCATCATGATCGGGCGCAGGCGTTCGCGTGAGCCTTCCACCAGCGCCTGGGTGCGGCCCATGCCGCTGCGCCGCAGGTTGTTGATGTGCTCGATCATCACGATGCCGTTGTTCACCACCACGCCCATCAGCACCAGGATGCCGATGAAGGACATGATCCCGAACGAGGTGCCGGTGATCCAGAACAGCCAGAACACGCCGAAGATCGAGAACAGCACGCCGCTCATGATCGCCGCCGGGAACAGCAGCGACTCGAACACCGCCGCCATCACCACGTAGATCATCACCAATGCGATCAGCAGGTTGAACACCATCTGCTGCATGGCCTCGTCGTCGTTGCCGTAGTCGCCGCCGTCGAAGGTGAAGCCATAGCCGGCCGGGAAGTTCATCGGCTTGAGCACGGCTTCGATCGCCTTGCGCCCGTCCGGCGCGGTGACCTTCTCGGCCAGGTTGGCCTTGATGGTCAACGTGGTCTGGCGGTTGGTGCGGCCGATCTGGGTGGCCGACGAACCAACGTCCACGGTGACCAGGCTCAGCAGCGGCACGCTGCGGCCATCGCCGGTGCGCACGGTGAAACCGGCCAGGTCTTCCGGGCTGCTCTGCTCGGCGCCGGCAAAGCGCACCCACACCGGCACTTCGTTGTCACCGCGGCGGAACTCGCGCATCGGCGCGCCGCGCAGCGCCAGGCCGACGAAGCTGGCCACCTGCTCGGCATTGAAGCCGAACGCTGCGGCACGCTCGCGGTCGACGCGCACCTTCAGCTCGCCGCCCTTCTCGCCGTTGTCGATGCGCACGTCACGCAGCTCGGCACGCTGCGCCAGCAACGGCACCACTTCCTGGCCGATCTCCTGCAGCATCGAGCTGGAGTCGCCCACCAGCTGCACCTGCACGCCCTGGTTGCTGCCGCCACCGCCATCGCCGCCCTGGTTGCCGACGAAGTAATCGGTGCGGGCCGACTTCGGTAGGCCCTTGCGCAGTTCCTCCTGCAGCGACTTGATGTCCTTGGCGTACTTTTCGTCCAGGGTGACCACCGTGGAGCTGCCTTCCTGCTCGCTGTACCAGGAATACACCTGCTTCACGTGCAGGCGTTCGCGGTTCTGGTCGATCCAGTTCTCCACCCGCGCCACTTCCTCGGACATCTGGCGGTAGGTGTAGGCGCCCTTCCACATGTAGCCGATGAAGATGTCCTTGCCCCCCTCACCACCGAACATGTCGACCTTGGTCAGCTTCATCGGCACCAGGCTGACCAGCACCACCAGCAGGATGCCGAGCAGGCTCCAACCGCGGTGATGCAGTGACCAGTCCAGCAGCTGCGCATAGCGTCGCTGCAGGCGCGCGATCAGGCCGGTCTGCGAGTGCACCAGCTTGGGCGTGGCCATGCGCGCGGACAGCATCGGGATCAGGCTGACCGCCACCAGCCACGAGGCCAGCAGCGAGACCGAGATGGTGATCGCGATCTGCGCCATGAAGATGCTGATGTTGTTGGTCTCGCCGAACAGGTTCGGCACGAACACGATGCAGTGGCACAGCGTGCCGGCGCTGAGCGCGATGGCCACGTTGCGGGTGCCGATGATCGAGGCCAGCCGTGGCTGCCCCGGCATGCGCTCGCGCTCCTGGTAGATGCTCTCCACCACCACCACCGCGTTGTCGACCAGCATGCCGACGGCCAGCAGCAGGCCCATCATGGTCAGGATGTTGAGTGTCACCCCGACGAAGTACATGAAGCCGAGGGTGATGGTGAAGCAGATCGGAATGGCCAGGGTCACCATCAGCGTCGACGGCCAATGGCGCAGGAAGAAGAACAGCACGGTGACCGACAGGATCAGGCCGACCGCGCCGGCCTCGGCCAGCTCCAGCAGCGAGGACGTCACTGCCTTGCCCTGGTTGTCGATCACCTTGATCTGCACGTCGCGCATCGACGGCTGCGCGCGGATCGCCTCGACCTCGGCCAGTGCCGCACGCGAAACGTCCACCAGGTTGGCGCTGCGTTCCTTGAAGATGTCCAGGCCCACCGCCGGGTTGCCGTCCAGGCGGCGCCCGTAGTTCATCCGCGCCGGCTTCAGGCGCACGTCGGCGATGTCGCCCAGGCGCAGGCCCTTGGCGTTGATCACCAGGTCGCGCATCTCCTGAAGGTCGGTGATCTCGCCTACCGGCTGCACGCGCACGCGTTGGCCGTTGTCATCGATCTGCCCGGCCGAGATCGAGAAGTTCAGCGTGCGCAGGCGCTCGCTCAGCTCGTTGATGCTCAACCCATGCGCGTTGAGCCGGTTCGGATCGATGGCGATCTCCACCTCGTTCGGCGGCGCACCGGTGATATCGACGCGGGCCACACCGGGAATACGCTCGATGCGCCGCTTGAACTCACGATCGAGCATGTCATAGGCGGTGGTCAGGTCGGTGGTGCTGGCCAGCCGCACCTTCAGCACGGGCTGGTCGCTGCTGGACCACTTGAACACGTTGTAGCGCTGCAGGTCGTCGGGCAGGTCGCTGCGGATCGCGTCGATACGCTCGCGCGCGTCCGACGCGGCAATGGCGATGTCGCGGTCCCAGTCGCTGAACTCGATGTAGATCAGCGCCGCCTCGGAGGTGGCCGACGAGCGCATGCGCTTGATGCCGGTCATCGTCGCCAGCGATTCCTCGACCGGACGGATGATGGTCCGTTCCACTTCTTCCGGGGTCGAGCCGGTGTAGGGAATCTGCACGAACAGGAACGGCGCGGAGATGTCCGGCAGCGCCTCCAACGGCAGCCGGAACGAAGCGATCAGGCCGATCACCACCAGCGACACGAAGCACATGATGGTGGTGACCGGACGGCGGATGGAGAACTCGGCAACACTCATGCCGGTTCCTCCACACCCGCTGTGCCGCCCTCGTCGCCATGCAGGCCTTCACCGGCGTGCTTGCGGCCGCGCTCACGGTAGTAGGCGTCGCCGCGACGATCCGTCAGGTCGTACACCACCGGGATCACCAGCAGCGTCAGCAGCGTCGACACCAGCAGGCCACCGATCACGGTGATCGCCATCGGTGCACGCACTTCGGCGCCCTCGCCCATCGCCACCGCCAGCGGCAGGAAGCCGAACAGCGTGCACAGCGTGGTCATGATGATCGGGCGCAGGCGGGAACGCGCACCCTCCACCAGCGCCTCATGCTTGGCCACGCCGGCCTCGCGCAGCTGGTTGACCTTGTCGATCAGGATGATCGCGTTCTTGGTGACCAGGCCGATCAGCAGGATCAGGCCGATGAACACCACCACCGAGATGGGCTTTCCGGTCAGCATCAGCGCCAGGATCGCGCCGACCAGCGCCAGCGGGATGGTGAACAGGATCACGAACGGGTGCAGCAGGGATTCGAACTGCGAGGCCATCACCAGGTAGACCAGGAAGATCGCCAGGCCGAAGGCGAAAATCAGCGACTTCGCCGCCTGCGCCAGCTCCTCGCCCTGGCCACCGATGTGCAGGCCCACGCCTGCGCCCAGCGGCTGTTCGGCCACCATCTGCTGCACTTCGCGCATGGCGGCGCCCAGGTCGATGTCGCGCAGGTTGGCCGACACCACCGCCACCCGGGTCTGGTCGGCACGATGGATCTCGCTGGGGCCGGTGGTGGCGACCACGTCGGCCACCGCGTCCAGGGTCACCGGGCGGGTGCTGCCCGGATTGACGATCAGCCGGCGGATGCTCTCCACGCTGGCGCGGTCACCTTCCTGGGCGCGCACCAGCACGTCGATCTTGCGGTCACGGAAGCTGTAGCGGGTGGCGACGTCGCCACGCACCTTCTTCACCACCACGTCGGCGATCTGGCGGGTGGTCAGGCCCAGTGCACCGGCGCGCTCCTGGTCGAAGCGGATCTGGATTTCCGGGAAGCCCTCTTCCACCGTCGACTTCACGTCGGCGTAGTGGGCGTTGCCGCGCAGCATCGCCGCCAGGCGCTGGCCGGCCACTTCCAGGGTCGCCATGTCCTGCCCGCGCAGTTCGATTTCCAGCGGCGTGGAAAAGCTGAACAACGCCGGCCGCGCGAAGTCGACCTGGGCACCCGGGTGCTGGCTCATGGTGCCGCGCAGGCGCTCGGTGATCGCCGCTTCAGTGTGCGCATTGCCGCCACCTTCCATCACCACAGTCAGCTTGCCGATGTTCTCGCCACTTTCGGTCGGGCTGGCATCCAGCCGGGTGCCGCTGCCACTGACGCCATACAGCGAGGCCACGCCTTCGCCCTTGCCATGCGCCAGCTGCAGCTCGCGCACCAGCGCATCGGTCTGCTTCAGCGGCGTGCCGGCCGGCAGCTTCACCGTCATTTCGAAACGGTCCTGCGCCAGCTGCGGGATCAGGTCGGCGCCAAGCATCGGCACCAGCGCCATGGTCGCCACGAAAATGATGGCTGCCACGCCCAGCACCTTGCCGGGATGCGCCAGCGCACTCGGCAGCAGGCGCAGGTAGCCTCGCTCGGCGCCTGCATAGGGCTTCATCGCCAGGTCGCTGGCCTTGCGCATCACCGGGCCGACCACCGCCACCACGCCGCGCCACAGGCGCACCACGAGCCAGGCCAGCGCATAGAAGCTCCAGCGCACGCTGGCGAGCAGGCCACGGCGGCCCAGTGCAACCGGCTTCTGCCAACGCTTCTGCGGCTGCCATGCTGCGTTCGGCGCCTCTTCCGGGAACGCCAGCGGCGGCCGCCCCTTCAGCGAGCTCAGCATCGGGATCAGGGTCATCGACACCAGCAGCGAGATCGCGATGGCGATCGCCACGGTCAGCGCCTGGTCGCGGAACAGCTGCCCGGCGATGCCATCGACGAACACCAGCGGCAGGAACACCGCGATGGTGGTCAGGGTCGAGGCGACCACGGCCATGCTCACTTCACGGGTGCCGGCGATCGCCGCCTGCAGGATGCCCAGGCCACGCTCACGGGCCTTGGCGATGCTCTCCAGCACCACGATCGAGTCATCCACCACCAGGCCGGTGGCCAATGCCAGGCCACCCAGCGACATCACGTTCAAGCTCAGGCCGAGCTGGCCCATGAAGAAGAACGTGGCGATGATCGAGACCGGCAACGACAGGCTGATCACGAACGTACTCCAGCCATCGCGCAGGAACAGGAAGATGATCAGGATCGCCAGCAGGCCGCCGATCACGGCATCCTTCTTGACGTCGGCGATGGCGTGCTCGATGAAGCGCGACTGGTCCTCGATGGTGGTCAGCTGGACATCGGACGGGAACGTGCCCTTGATCTGCTCCAGGCGCTTGCGCAGCGCTTCAGCGGTGGACACGGTGTTGGCGTCGCCTTCCTTGTAGATGGCCAGCTCGACCGACTCCTTGCCGCCCAGGCGGATGATCGCTTCGCGCTCCTTGTAGCCCTGGCGCACGGTGGCCACGTCCTTCAGGCGCACCGGCACGCCGTTGGCAACCACGCTGGAGCCACCGCCGGACGATGCGCTCTGTGCCGCCGACGCCGCCGCGATGGCGGCCGCCGAACCGGTCGACGCGGCGATGTTGAACATCTGCTGCAGCGCCGAGTCCGCCGCGCTGCCATTGGCGGCCTGGGTGGTCACCAGCAGGTTGCGGATCTCCTCCAGGTCGGCGAACTGGTTGACGGTACGCACCAGGAAGCGCTGCGAGCCCTCCTCCAGGCGGCCGCCGGAAATGTTGATGTTCTCGTCCTTCAGGCGCTTGATGACGGTGTCGATCGGCAGGTTCAGCTGGGCAAGCTTCTGCTGGTCGATGTCGACCTGGATCTCGTCCTCCAGGCCGCCGCCCACCTTCACTGCCGCCACGCCGGTGACCGGCTCCAGCTTCTTCTTGAGGTCTTCATCGGCATAGCGGCGCAGGCCGGTCAGCTCGCGGACCGCATCGGCATCGCTGGTCGGTGCCGTCTTGTTCGACAGCACCAGGCGCATGATCGGCTCGGTGGACGGATTGAAGCGCAGCAGCACCGGGGCCTTGGCCTCCAGCGGCAGGTTCAGCGCTTCCATCTTGTCGCGCACCTCCAGGCTGGCCTGGTCCATGTTGGTGCCCCAGGCGAATTCCAGCACCACGTCGCTCTGGCCGGTGCGCGAGACCGACTTCAGCTTGCGCAGGTTCTTGACCACGCCGACCGCTTCTTCGACCGGCTGGGTGATCAGGGTTTCGATTTCAGTCGGCGCTGCACCGGTGTATTCGGTGCGCACGGTCAGCGTCGGGTAGCTCAGGTCGGGCAGCAGGTTGACCTTGAGATTGCCCAGCGCGATCAGGCCGAACAGCAGCAGCGTGACCGTGCACATGGCGATGGTCACGCGGCGGCGGGTGGCAAACTCCACCAGGCCGCCGCGCATGCCGGCGGCGGCGCCGTCGCTCGCCGGCGAGGCACCGTGGTCGTGGCCCGGGGCGGTCATTGCTTGCTCCCGGCCTTGTCTGCGGGCTTGGCGGCCGCAGCGACCGTCTTCGCCTTCGGATCGGCAATCACCTGCACCGTGGTGCCGTCGCGCAGGGCGACCTTGCCGGCGGTGACCACCTGATCACCGGCCGCCAGGCCATCACGGATCTCCACCCACGGGCCCTCGGCGTAACCCAGCTTGACCGGAACGCGTGCGACCTTGCCTTCGCGCACGCGGAACACCGCCGGCTCACCGTCGTCGAGCAACGCCAGGCGCGGTACGACCAGCGCATCGGCACGCTGGTCGTAGTCGATGCGGATGCGACCGAACATGCCGGGCTGCAGCGCGTGTGCGGCGCCGTCGAAGGCGCTGACCACGCGAAACGTGCCGCTGCCCGAATCCACCACCGGCGCGATGCGATCAACGGTGCCGGTGAAGCTCTGCCCCGGCAGCGCGTCGGCCGCCAGCGTCACCGGCTGGCCGGCGCGCAGGGTGGCCAGTTCACGCTCGGGCACGTTGAGGGTCGCTTCCAGCCGCGAGTTGTCGACGATGCGGAAGATCGGCGTGTTGATCTGCACGAAGTTGCCGGTCTTGATCGAGCGCGATGCGATCACGCCGGAGATCGGCGCCACCACCGTGGTGTAGGACAGCTCCAGCGTGGCCAGCCGGTACTGCGCACGGACGTTTTCCAGGTCGTAGCGCAGCTGGTCGACATCGGCGGCGCTGACCATCTGCTGGCCGACCAGCTTCTGTGCGCGCTGGTAATTGTTTTCCAGCTTGCGCATCTGCGCTTCGCTCTGCGCAACGGCCAGCCGTGCACGATCCGGGTCCAGCCGCACCAGCGGTTGGCCGGCGGTGACCCGCTGCCCTTCCTCGACCAGCACCGCCAGCGCCACGCCGGAGGTCTTGGCGACCACCTGCGACTCGGCGCGTGGTTCAAGCGCGGCCGTGCCGGTGTAGCTGGCCGCGACGGCACGATGGCTGGCCACCGCCACTTCGACCGGGACTGCGTCGACCTTCTTCTCCTCCTTGGTCTCGGCAGCCTTGGCTTCGGAATTGGGCCCTGCGGCGCAACCGCCCAGCAGCAGGGAGGTGGAGATCAGCAGTGCGGCAGCGCAGATTCCGCTGCGACGGCCGGACAGGAAGGTTGGGTGCAACATCGTCGGGTCCCTGAAGGATGCGTGGACAGGTGTGGTAGCAAAGTAATGCACCACTTCACGGCAACACCATATCCCAAAGGTCATGGTGCCTTCACGCCGCTGGTCGGCGCGCCCCCATTTCAGCTAGATGAAACCTGAGGCTATACTCGGGTCGTTCCGTACCCCACGCCGGAACGACCAGACCCGAATCCCCGGAAACGACACCATGCGCCCGCAGCCGCTCGCCGCTTGTCTCGCTCTGGCCGTCCTCCTGCCCCTTGGGGCCGCCGCACAGCCCGCTCCTGCTCCTGCCACACCCGCCCCGGCCCCGGCTCCCGCCGTTGCGCCAGCGCCCGCCGCACCCACCGGCAACTTCGACAATGGCCGCATCCTGGCCTACACCTGCCAGGGCTGCCACGGGATCACCGGCTACAAGAACGCCTACCCCAGTTACCGGGTGCCGAAGATCGGCGGCCAGACCCAGCAGTATCTGGCCCAGGCCCTGACCGAGTACCGCCAGGGCAAGCGCCGGCATCCGACGATGCAGGCGCAGTCGATGAGTTTCAGCGAACAGGAGATCGCCGATCTCTCTGTTTACCTGTCCACCGTCAAGTAAGGCCCGCCCATGTCGAAAGCCGCGCATCCGATGCGTCACGCCATCGCCCTGTCCGTTGCCCTGCTGCTGGCCGCCTGCTCACAGTCGCAGGTGGAAAACAGCGAAAAATCGGCCGCCGACCCGGGCCATGCCAGCGGCGAGCACGGTTCATCGTCCTCCGCCGGCCTGCCGGCAGGTCGCGAGGCCGCCGGTGAAGCCCGCGCCAAGGTGAAGGGCAAGGCCACCAGCCAGAGCTGCATCGACTGCCATGGGGCCGACGGCAACGCGCCGATCGATCCGACCTATCCGAAACTGGGTGGGCAGTACGGTGACTACCTGGCGCACGCGCTGCAGGCCTACCGCGCCGGTGACCGCCAGCATGCGCTGATGACGCCGCAGGCGAAGGACCTGAGTGATCAGGACATCGCCGATCTGGCGGCGTACTTCGGCAGCCGGCCGAGCCAGCTGCGGGATCTGCACGGGGTCAAATGACCGCCGCCCCCCCCCCCCCGGTCGGTGCGGACCGTCGGTTGGTAGGTGCGGACCGTTGGTCCGCACAGATTCCGGATATCCACGCATGGCGTGGATCTGCTGAGCCGAGCGTGGGCTCGGCTCTACATCAATCGGCGCGATCGCTGGCGCCGGTCAACGCTCAGCCTTCCAGCTCTTCCCAGCGCGCGTAAGCGGCATCCAGTTCGGCCTGCACCTTGGCCAGCTGCTGGGTGTGCGCCGTCACTTCAGCACTGCTGCGGGTGTAGAACGATGGGTCGTTCATCGCCGAGGTCAGCCCTTCGACATCGCCTTCCAGCTTCTCGATGGTCTTTGGCAGCTGCTCCAGCTCGCGCGCTTCCTTGTACGCCAGCTTGCGCTTGGGGGGTGCGGGAGTCGCGGCCGCAGCAGCGGCCGGTGCAGCAGCAGCCGGTGCAGCAGTCGCCGGCTTGGCAGCCGGGGCCGCAGCAGGCGCAGCCACGCTGGCCGCATAGCGCTGCCAGTCGCTGTAGCCACCGACGTACTCGCCGATCACGCCGTCGCCTTCCATCACCAGCGTGGAGGTCACCACGTTGTCGATGAAGTCACGGTCGTGGCTGACCAGCAGCAGCGTACCGGTGTACTCGCCCAGCAGCTCTTCCAGCAGCTCCAGGGTTTCCACGTCGAGGTCGTTGGTCGGTTCGTCCATCACCAGCAGGTTGGACGGCTGCGCGAACAGCTTGGCCAGCAGCAGGCGGTTGCGCTCGCCACCGGACAGGCGGGTGATCGGCGCACGCGCGCGCTCGGGGGTGAACATGAAGTCCTGCAGGTAGGCATGCACGTGCTTGCGCTTTCCGTTGAACTCGAGGAAATCGCGGCCTTCGGCCACGTTCTCGATCGCGCTCCAGTCTTCGCGCAGCACCGCGCGGTACTGGTCGAAATAGGCGATCTGCAGGTTGGTGCCCGCATTGACCTCTCCCTTGGCCGGCTGCAGTTCACCCAGCAGCAGCTTCAGCAGCGTGGTCTTGCCGCTGCCGTTGGGGCCGATCAGGCCGATGCGGTCGCCACGCAGGATGGTGGTGGTGAAATCGCGGACCATGGTGCGCTCGCCGAAGGCGAACGAAATGTCCTTGACGTCGATGACCTTCTTGCCGGAGCTGACGCCCTGCGCGGCTTCCATCTTGACGTTACCGCTGAGGTCGCGGCGCTGCGAGCGTTCGGTGCGCATCGCCTTGAGGCGGCGCACGCGGCCCTCGTCGCGGGTACGACGGGCCTTGATGCCTTGGCGGATCCAGACTTCTTCCTGCGCCAGCAGCTTGTCGAAGCGGGCATTTTCCTGCGCCTGCGCATTGAGGCGTTCCTCGCGGCGGCGCTCGTAGTTGGCCCAGTCGCCCGGCCAGCTGGTGACCTGGCCGCGATCGATCTCGACGATGCGGGTGGCCAGCGCACGCAGGAAGCGGCGGTCATGGGTGACGAACACCACGCTGCCGCTCCAGCCCTTCAGGAACGCTTCGAGCCAGTCGATGGCTTCGATGTCCAGGTGGTTGGTCGGCTCGTCCAGCAGCAGCACGTCCGGGCTGGAGACCAGTGCACGGGCCAGCAGCACGCGGCGCTTCATGCCGCCGGACAGGCGGCCGAATTCGGCATCGCCGTCGAGGTCGAGCTTGGTCAGCGTTTCGCTGACGCGCTGGTCCAGGCCCCAGCCGTTGGCGGCGTCGATCTTGGCCTGCACGTTGCCGAGCGCTTCGCCATCGAAGACCTCGGCATGGCTGAGATGGTGGAACTCGGCCAGCCACTGGCCCAGTTCACCGAGACCATCGGCAACGACGTCGAACACCGAGCCGGCGGCGCCGTGTGGCACTTCCTGCTCCAGGCGGGTGACGCGCACGCCCTGCTGCACGCGGACTTCGCCGTCATCGGGCTTGTGGTCGCCGGACAGCAGCTTGAGCAGGGTGGATTTGCCGGCGCCGTTGCGGCCGATCAGGGCGATGCGTTCGCCCGGCTCGATCGACAGTTCGGCCTTTTCCAGCAACAACGGGCCGCCGACGCTGAAGTCGACGTTCTGCAGAGTAATCAGAGGCATCCGGATATTGTACGGGTTGGGGGCGTCGGCCGGGTTGCACCCGGCACCCGCGGTAGTGCCGGCCGCTGGCCGGCAACCTCAACGGCAACGTCAAAAGCTGGTTTCCTGTGGGATGGCGGGATGGGTCCGGTCGCGGGGGACGCCGTAAACCCGTCCCTGGGGGCTTGGCCGCGGCATCCATGCCGCGGACACCCCCGCAACCGGACCCATCCCGCCTTCGACAGATTCCTGCAATCTGTCGGAACTACATTCTGCTCTGGTGGGTGTTGACCTTGGTCGACACGGTAGATCCACGCCATGCGTGGATGAGCGCTACAAGAAGGGTCGATGGATGGAGTCGACTGGAAATCTGATGGCTACCCCACCTCCCCCAGCAACGCCTGCAACCCCGGCAGCCATTGCTTGCCGGGGTGGCGCACCAGCCACAGGGTGCGCTGCAGGGCCGGCAGCGGAGTCTCGAGCACGCGCAGGCGGCCCAGGGCCAGCGGCTCTTCCAGCGCGTGGCGCGACAGGCAGGCCAGGCCGAGGCCGGCGATGGCGGCCTGCTTGATCGCTTCGGTATTGCCCAGCTGCAGGGTCTGCGCGAAGCCACGCAGGTGCGGCAGCAGGGCCTGTTCCACGGCTTCGCGGGTGCCGGAGCCAGGCTCACGCAGCAGCCAGCGTGCGCGGCGCAGTTCATCCAGCGACCAGCGTGCGCGGGCATCGGCGGCAGCCACGATCACCAGTGGGTCGTGCTGCCAGGCGGTCACCTGCAGGCCACGCTCATGGCACGGGCCTTCGATCAGGCCGGCGTCGACGTCCAGGCGCTGTACCGCGGCGACCACGCCGGCACTGTTGTCGATGCGCAGATCGACCTCGGCCTGCGGCGCCTGCCGCAGCAGTTCGGCGATGCGTGGCGGCAGCAGGTAGTTGCCGATGGTGGTACTGGCGGCCAGCACCAGCCGTAGCGGTGCGCCCTGCGACGGGTCGCCGCCGGCGGCCAGCTGCCGCTCCAGATCGGCGGCGTTGACCAGTAAGGTGCGCGCCGGCTCCAGCAGCGCGCGGCCGTGCCCGTTCAGCGCCAGGCGGCGGCCGATGCGGTCGAACAGCGGGGTGCCGAAGTGCGCCTCCAGCTCCTGCAGGGCGGCGCTGCTGGCCGACTGCGAGAGCGCGACGGCCTGGCCGGCGGCAGTGGTGGTGCCATGGTCGGCGATGGCGACGAAGACCTGCAGCTGGCGCAAGGTCAGGCGCATCGAATGTACCCGCTTTATAGGTAGGTTTCACCCATATTATTCGTTTTACAGGTCAGTGACACAGGCGCACGCTTGGCCCATCACTCCAGTCCTGTCGCGCCATGAACGCCACCGCTCTCTCCTCCTGGTCCCTGCCCGCCCTGCGCCAACGCTGGCAGCCTCGCCTGCCCGGCCTGCTGCTGGTGGGCCTGATCGCGGCGGCGTCGCTGTACCTGGCCCAGCTTCCCTGGCTCCAGGCGCATGGCCTGAGCGCGCTGACCGTGGCCATCGTCGCCGGCATCGTGGTCGGCAACACCCTTTACCCGCGGCTGGCGCCGAGCAGCGCGGCCGGTGTCGGCTTCTCCAAGCACTGGCTGTTGCGCGTCGGCATCGTGCTGTACGGCCTGCGCCTGACCTTCCAGGACATCGGCCACGTCGGCGTGGCCGGCGTGCTGATGGACGTGCTGGTGGTCGCCAGCACCTTCGGGCTGGCCTGCTGGCTGGGCATGCGCGTGTTCAAGATGGAGCGCGAAGCGGCGATGCTGATCGGCGCCGGCAGCGCGATCTGCGGCGCGGCGGCGGTGATGGCCGCCGAGCCGGTGGTGCGCGGCCGCGCTGCGCAGGTCACCGTCGCGGTCTCTACGGTGGTGGTGTTCGGCACGCTGGCGATGTTCCTTTACCCGGCGTTGTATGCACTGGTGCAGTCGCACGGCTGGCTGGCAATGGACGCGCGGCAGTACGGCCTGTTCACCGGTGCGACGGTGCATGAAGTGGCACAGGTGGTGGCGGCAGGCCGCGCGGTCAACGAAGCAGCGGCCGACACGGCGGTGATCACCAAGATGGTGCGGGTGATGCTGCTGGCGCCGTTCCTGGTCGCGCTGTCGCTGTGGCTGGCGCGTGGCGGCAAGGCCAGCGCCGACGGCAGCAAGGCGCGCATCGTGGTGCCGTGGTTCGCTTTTGGTTTCGTGGCGGTGGCCGGGTTCAACTCGCTGCATCTGCTGCCGGCGGGCCTGCAGGCGGGGCTGGTGCAGCTGGATACCGTGCTGCTGGCGATGGCGATGGCCGCGCTGGGCCTGACCACCCACGTCTCGGCGCTGCGCCAGGCCGGGCTGAAGCCGCTGCTGCTGGCGCTGATCCTGTTCGCCTGGCTGCTGTTCGGTGGCCTGGCGATCCATCAGGGTGTACTGGCGGTGCTTGGCTGAGCAGGAGCGTGCCGACCCAGGTCGGCATCCACCCGTAGATCCACGCCATGCGTGGATGCCCCCCGGGTGTATTCACGCCCTGCGTGGATGACGACTCCGATGGGGTCGGAGCCCTTTCCTGCGGAAAGGGATTCGACCCCATCCGATCAGGCGGGACCGGCCGCGCAGGCAGGTACAATGCGCCATGACTGACTTCTCGACCCTGCCGCTGAGCCCGGCCCTGCAGCCCGGCCTGGATGCCCTCGGCTACACCACCCTCACCCCCGTGCAGGCGCAGAGCCTGCCGGCCATCCTCGATGGCCGTGATGTGATCGCACAGGCACCCACCGGCAGCGGCAAGACCGCCGCCTTCGGCCTGGGCCTGCTGCAGGCCATCGACCCCAGCCTGATCCGCGTGCAGGCGCTGGTGCTGTGCCCGACCCGCGAACTGGCCGACCAGGTCGGCAAGCAGATCCGCAAGCTGGCCACCGGCATCCCCAACCTGAAGCTGTTGCTGCTGGTGGGCGGCGTGCCGCTGGGCCCGCAGCTGGCCTCGCTTGAAGGCCACGATCCGCATGTGGTGGTCGGCACGCCCGGCCGCGTGCAGGAGCTGGCACGCAAGCGCGCGCTGAACCTGGGCGCGGTGCGCACGCTGGTGCTGGACGAGGCCGACCGCATGCTCGACATGGGCTTCGAGGAGCCGATCCGCGAGATCGCCGGCCGCACCCATAGGGACCGCCAGAGCCTGCTGTTCTCCGCCACCTTCCCCGACAGCATCCGCGCCATGGCGCGTGACCTGCTGCGCGACGCGGTGGAAGTGACCGTGGAAGGCGCCGACCAGGCACCGGCCATCCGCCACCTGTTCTGCGAGGTGGAACCGGCGCATCGCCAGAAGGCGCTGGCCGGCCTGCTGCTGAAGTACACGCCGGAATCGGCGGTCGTGTTCTGCAACACCCGCAAGGACGTGGACGAAGTGGCCAACTCGCTGCAGCAGTTCGGCTTCTCCGCACTGGCCCTGCACGGCGACATGGAGCAGCGCGACCGCGAGGAAGTGCTGTTGCTGCTGGCCAACCGCAGCTGCAACGTGCTGGTCGCCAGCGACGTCGCCGCGCGCGGCCTGGACGTGGAAGAGCTGGCGGCGGTGATCAACTACGAACTGCCGACCGACGTGGAGAGCTACCAGCACCGCGTGGGCCGTACCGGGCGCGCCGGTGCCAGCGGCCTGGCGATCAGCCTGGTGGCCGGCCGCGAGAAGACCCGCGCCGACGCCATCGAAGCGCAGATGGGGCAGCCGCTGGACTGGCAGAAGACGCCGCTGGCAACCTCGCGCCCGGCCGAACTGCCGCAGGCCGCGATGCGCACGCTGCGCATCGACGGTGGCAAGACCGACAAGCTGCGCCCGGGCGACATCCTCGGTGCGCTGACCGGTGATGCCGGCCTGTCGAGCAAGTTCATCGGCAAGATCGCGATCTTCCCGACCCGCTCCTATGTGGCGATCGCGCGTGAGCAGGCCAACAAGGCCGTGGCCAAGCTGGAAGCCGGCAAGATCAAGGGCCGTCGTTTCCGCGTGCGGATGATGTGATTGAAGCAGCGTTGCCAACTACGGTTGGTAACGATCTGGCCTGGTAGCGGCCAACCTTGGTTGGCCCGTCCATGGCACCCGTCGCGAAAAGTGCTGCCAACCAAGGTTGGCAACGACCGGCTCCCGGCCATTCGCTCTGGTAGATGCCAACCTTGGTTGGCACCTGCCCCCCGATCAGAACACCAGTTCGGTGTGCAGCGGCAGGTCCGATTCCCAGCGGGCGCGACCTCCGAGGCCGTCCAGTTCGACCAGTACACCGGCGCCGACCACTTCAACGCCCAGGCGGCGCACCAGCGACAGCGCAGCGACCAGCGTGCCGCCGGTGGCCAGCACGTCGTCGATGATCACCACGCGGGCGCCGGCCGGCAGCGCATCGGCATGCACTTCGATGCAGTCGCTGCGGTATTCCAGCGTGTATTCCTCGCGCAGGACCTGGCCCGGCAGCTTGCCCGGCTTGCGCACCGGCACGAAGCCGACGCCCAGCTCCAGCGCCATCGCGGCACCGAGGATGAACCCACGCGATTCGATGCCGACCACTGCGTCCAGCTTCTGGTCGCGCCAACGGTCGGCCATCGCGGTGATCGCGCCGCGGAAATCCTCGCCATGGGCGAGCAGCGGCATGATGTCCTTGAACAGGATGCCGGGCTTGGGGAAGTCGGCGATGTCGCGCAGGCGGGAGGCCCACTGCGGAGCGACGATGGCGTCGGTCATGTCACATTGGCTATCTGATGGCGGCATAGGGTACCTGTTCCGGGCGTCGCCTGCCTGCTGGTGGTGTCCGGCCGGGCTGCGCCCGGCACCTGCGGTAGTGCCGGCCGCTGGCCGGCAACCTCAACAGCAACTGCAACTGCAACTGCCTGCATCCCGGGGGATGGCGGGGCGGGCCCGGTTGCGGGGGACGCCGTAGATACGTCCGCGTAGGCTCGGTCGCGCCATCCATGGCGTTCACCTCCCCGCAACCGGACCCACCCCGCCTTCGACAGTTTCCTGCGATCTGTCGGAATTGCTCATGGGGTCAGATCCGTTTTACGAAGGAAAACGGATCTGACCCCGGAATTTCATTCGATATCTGACAGATGTGTCGACCAAGGTCGACACCTACCCACAGCCGCGGGAATCTGTCGGAGGTGGGGCGGTGTCGGAGTGCGGGGTGTCAGCCGCATGGATGCGGCTGCCAAGCTTACAGGGACGTACTTGCAGCGTCCCCGCACCTTGCAGCGTCCCCGCACTCCGACACCGCCCCGCCAAACCACGGAATCCGCTTTTGCTCTGGCTGTTGATCTGGCCTCCGCAGCTGCAGGGCGCAGCCCTGCCGAAACCCACCCTCAGGAACTGCAGGACAGCATCGAGCAACCGGCGCGATTGTCGGCCCACGCCGGGCGCTTGCCAGCGAAGTGTTCCAGGCCGGCACGCTCGGTGTACGGGTCGCGCAGCACGTCCTGCAGTGCATGGACGCCGCCGAGATCCCCCTGCTCTGCGCGGTCGATCGCTTCCTGGGCCAGCCAGTTGCGCAGCACGTACAGCGGGTTGGCCGCTGCCATCTTCGCCTGGCGTTCGCTGGCCGCCAGCGGATCGCGGCGCAGGCGCGCTGCGTAGTCCTGCAGCCAGTGCTGCAGCGGTGCCTGCACTGCCTGTCGCCGCGCCTCGTCGTAGTACACCGCGTCCAGAACCGTCGCATCTGCTGCCGCCGGGTCGATGCGCATCAGTGCGCGCCAAGCCAGGGTCATGTCCATTGCGCCCTCCTGCATCAGCTGTTGCCAGCGCTGGTAGAGCTGCAGGTCATCATCGTCGGCAGCAGCCAGCCCCAGCTTCGCTGCAGCATCGCGACGCGTGCAGGCCACGAACGTGGACTGGTAAGCCGCCAGGCCTGCCTGCAGCGGTTCGACATCGGCGAACAGCGGCGACAGCGCCTGCGCCAATCGGCTCAGGTTCCAGTACGCCACCTGCGGCTGGGTGCCGAAGCGGTAGCGGCGCCCCTGGGCGTCGGTGGTGTTCGGCGTCCAGTCCGGATCGAAGTCCTCGACCCAGCCATAGGGGCCGTAATCCAGCGTCACACCGAGCACGGACAGGTTGTCGGTGTTCATCACGCCGTGCACGAAGCCGACACGCATCCAGTGCGCGATCATCTCGGCGGTGCGCACCGCGATCTGCGCGAACCAGTCGCCGTACAGCGCCTCGCCCTGCCCCTGCAGTTCGGGGAAGTCGCGGGCGATGCAGGCATCCACCAGCTGCTGCAGCAGGGCGGTTTCACCGCGCGAGGCCGGCAGTTCGAACGAACCGAAGCGCAGGAACGACGGCGAGACCCGGCATACGATGGCGCCTGGCTCGGCACGCGGATGGCCGTCATAGAACATGTCGCGCACCACGTCCTCACCGGTGCCGACCAGTGACAACGCGCGCGTAGTCGGCACGCCAAGGTGATGCATCGCCTCGCTGCACAGGAATTCGCGGATCGATGAGCGCAGCACTGCCCGTCCATCGGCCCCCCTCGAGTACGGCGTTGGGCCGGCCCCCTTCAACTGCAGCTCCCAGTGCTGGCCATCCGGCGCAACCAGCTCACCCAGCGAAATCGCACGCCCGTCGCCGAGCTGGCCGGCCCAGTGGCCAAACTGATGGCCACCGTAGTTGGCTGCCCACGGTTGCATGCCGGCGTACAGCGCATTGCCGCCGAATACCTGCGCGAAACCTTCGCTTTCGACTTCAGCGGTATCGAAGCCAAGCATTTCGGCGACGTCCGGCGCCCAGGCCAACAGCGTGGGCGCCGTCACCGGGGTCGGCATCACGGGCGACCAGGCGGCGCCCAGCACTTCGCGCCTGCGCGGGCCGGATTCGGGGTCGCCCGGCAGGGTGTGCAGCAGGCGGTTGTCGAAACGGGGAGTGTCGGTATCCATGGTGCTGGAGATGAGGGCGACGGCCGCCCTCCTCAATTGCCGCCGAGCGCCTGCAGGTGGCCGCCGTGGGCCTCGGCACGCTGGTAGGCCGGGCGTTCACCGATACGCTTGAGGAAGCCACGCAGTGCCGGTTTGTCGTCCAGGCCACCACCGCGCGCGGCAGCGGCCTGGATCGGGAAGCTCATCTGGATGTCGGCCGCACTGAAACGCTCGCCGGCAAACCACGGGCTTTCGGCCAGACGGCGCTCCATCCAGTCCAAGTGCAGGCGCCGCTGCGGGCCGATGAAGCCGCGCTCGGCCTTGTCGGCAATGCTGCGTGCGATCGGGCGCGCGAAGAACGGCATCGGCGCGTTGCGTATGCGGCCCATCACCAGGGTCAGCAGCAACGGTGGCATCGCCGAGCCTTCGGCGTAGTGCAGCCAGTAGCGGTAAGCGATGCGTTCGGCCCCGTCTGCCGGCATTGGTGACGGCGACAGCTGGCGTTGCGTGTCGTAACGGTCAGCGAGGTAGTCGAGGATCGCGCCGGACTCGGCCAGTACCAGCTCACCATCCTGCAGTACCGGAGACTTGCCGAGCGGATGCACGCTGCGCAGTTCCGGCGGCGCCAGCAGCGTCTTCGGATCGCGCGGATAGCGGCGCAGTTCGTAGTCCAACCCCAGCTCCTCCAGCATCCACAGCACGCGCAGAGAACGGGAGTTTTCCAGGTGGTGGACGATGCGCATGGGGGTGATCCCTTGGGGAGACGCGCATCGTACCGCGCCGGCTGCATGTCCTTTGTAGAGTCGAGCCATGCTCGACTGTCTTTGGGCGCAGTCCAGCATGGCTCGACTCTACAAAAAAACGGCGGGCAATAAAAAACGCCGGAAGCTTTCGCTTCCGGCGTTCTGGCTACCCAACGGTAGCAGACGGATTAGACCGCCTGCACCTGGTCAGCCTGCATGCCCTTCTGACCCTGGACGGCGATGAAGGTAACCTTCTGGCCTTCCTGCAGGGTCTTGAAGCCGGTGCCCTGGATCGCGCGGAAGTGCACGAACAGGTCCGGGCCGCTTTCCGGGGTGATGAAGCCGAAGCCCTTGGCGTCGTTGAACCACTTGACGGTACCGGTCTGACGTTCAGACATTTTTACTAACTCCTGAAACACATGTTGAAAAAAATCGCAGCCACCGGGTATCGGGGCCGAGACTGAGTTGCAGGCGTTGGTAAAGCGGATCGATGAGCGGATCGTGAGATCAACTGCACCAGGCCACGATTCACGGTGACCCTAGCAAACACAGTGGGTCGCACGATACGCGTGTTTTCTGCAAAAAGCGATAGCCCCGACGTTCATGGGAATACGTCACCCGCTAGGCGTGACAAGGGTTGGCAGCCTCTCGCGGCTAACTCCGAGTCCCCATTCAGGTTTTTCCTACCCTACACTGGGTAAATGACTGAAGCTGAAACCCCCGCTGAACACGCCTCTCCCCGCATCTGGGTGGATGCTGACGCCTGTCCCACCGTCATCCGCGACATCCTGTTCCGTGCGGCTGAACGGGTCGGGATCGAACTGACCCTGGTCGCCAACCAGTGGATCCGCACCCCGCCCTCGCGCTGGCTGCGCTCGATCCAGGTGCCGCAGGGGCTGGACGTGGCCGACAGCGCCATCGTCGAGCGGGTCGCCGCGGGGGACCTGGTGGTCACCCAGGACATCCCGCTGGCCGCGCTGGTGCTGGAGAAGCAGGCCGTCGCGCTGAACCCGCGCGGCCAGTTGTACACACCGAACAACATGGCCGAGCGACTGTCGATGCGCAATTTCATGGAGGAACTGCGCGGCGCCGGGGTCCAGACCGGCGGACCGCCGCCCCTGGCCCCCCGCGACCGGCAGCTGTTCGCCGCCGAGCTGGACCGCTGGCTGGCGCGACGCCCGGCCCGCTGAGCGCCTGGCCGCCCTAAGCCGGAAGGCTCAGGCTGCGGCCGCTGCTGAACATCCGTCGTGCACCACTCAACGGGTCATCGAAAGCCAGGGCCCGCGCCAGCAGCTGCAGCGGCGCCTCGGCTACGTCCGGTGCCCGTTGCCGAAGCTGCGGGTACAGGTCGTCACCCATGATCGGCGCCCCCAGCATGGCCATGTGCACGCGCAGCTGATGCTTGCGGCCGGTTTCCGGCAGCAGCCGGTAGCGCCAGATCGGCCCTTCGGCCTCGATCAGCTCGATCCGGCTGCGCGCATTGGCCTCGCCGGGCACTTCGGCCATGCGGAAGAACGGCTCGCCCGGCACCAGGCGGCTGTACCGCTGCAGCGGAAACTCCCGCCCCGGCAGCGCCGGTGCCAAGGCCTCATAGGTCTTTTCGATGCGCCGCTCACGGAACAGGCGCTGGTAAGCATCGCGCGACGCACGCTGGGTCGAGAACAGCACCAACCCGGCCGTCAGCCGATCCAGCCGGTGCAGCGGCACCAGATCGGCATTGCCGGTGCGGGCGACCAGCCGCGCCAGCAGCGTCTCGCGTACATGCCCGCCCGCCGGTGTCACCGGCAGGAAATGCGGCTTGTCGGCCACCAGCAGGTGCGCATCCAGATGGACGATGGTTTCGGTGAAGGGGATCACCGGTTCGTCGGCCACCTCGCGGAAGTACTGGATGTCCAGCCCGACCTGCCAGGGCATGTCCGCAGTGAGCGCCCTGCCCTGTGCGTCCAGCACGCGGCCGCGCGCGAAGCGATCCTGCCATTGCGCGCGCGCGATGCGCGGAAAACGTGCACACAGGCCATCCAGCAGGGTGGCCCAGGGGCCGGGCGGCAGCTGCAACCGGCTGGGCAAGCTCATGGCGTCCACTCCGGCCACGGGAAAGAGCGCAAGAGTGCCACCGTTGACGGTGCGCAGACAGTCCGGCCACGGACACCCCCGGAGCAAACCTCTATCATTGTCCTCTTTAGTCCACGGATCCCCCATGGCTCTTACCGCCACCATCCGCAAGGCCGAACTGCAGATCAGCGACATGGATCGCGGCTACTACGCGACCCACAACCTGACCCTGGCCCAGCATCCGTCCGAGACCGACGAGCGCCTGATGGTGCGCCTGCTCGCCTTCGCGCTGAACGCCGGCGATCGCCTGGAGTTCGGCCGCGGCCTGAGTACCGATGACGAGCCCGATCTGTGGGAACACGACTACACCGGCGACATCCTGCAGTGGATCGACCTGGGCCATCCGGACGAATCGCGCATCCGCAAGGCCAGCAATCGCAGCCGCCAGGTGCAGGTGGTCAACTACGGCGGCAACGCCTCGGAGATCTGGTGGGGCAAGCAAGGCAAGGGTCTGGCGCGCTTCGACAATCTTTCGGTGGTTGATCTGGACGGCGAATTCGTCGAGCGCTGGGGCCAGCAGATCCAGCGTGCCATGCGTTGGAGCGTGCTGATCCAGGACGGCGAAGTGCAGCTGCTCAACGACCAGATCCAGCTCGACGTGATCCCGGACTGGCGCAAGCGCGCCAAGGCATGAGCACCATCCGTTGCGATGTGGTGGTCATCGGTGCCGGCGCAGCCGGGCTGATGACCGCGATCACTGCCGGCCAGCGCGGCCGCCAGGTGCAGGTGATCGACCATGCCAACAAGGTCGGCAAGAAGATCCTGATGTCCGGCGGTGGCCGCTGCAACTTCACCAACACCGGCACCACCCCGGCCAACTTCCTGTCGGCCAACCCGCACTTCTGCAAGTCGGCGCTGGCCCGCTACACGCCCTGGCATTTCATCGAGCTGGTGCACAAGCACGGCATCGCCTATCACGAAAAGGAACTGGGGCAGCTGTTCTGCGATATCTCGTCCAAGCAGATCGTGAAGATGCTGGTGGACGAGTGCCAGGCGGCCGGCGTACAGATCCGTACCGAGTGCAGCGTGCAGCGCATCGAGCACGGCAGCGATGGTTTCCGCGTGCACACCACCCAGGGCCTGTTCCATTGCGCCTCGCTGGTGGTTGCCACCGGTGGCCTGTCGATTCCCAGCATGGGGGCCAGCGGCTTTGGCTATGAGGTGGCCCGCCAGTTCGGCCACCAGGTACTGCCGACCCGCGCCGGGCTGGTGCCGCTGACCCTCAGCGGCAAGCACCAGGAGCGGCTGGCCGACCTCAGCGGCGTCGCACTGCCGATCGAGGCGCGCTGCAACGGAAAGAGTTTCCAGAACTTCATGCTGCTGACCCACCGTGGCGTAAGCGGCCCGGCCATCCTGCAGATTTCGTCGTTCTGGCAGCCCGGCGATGCGCTGGAGCTGGACCTGTTGCCGGGCCAGGATGCCGGCGAGTGGTTGCGCCAGATGAAGCGCGACCGCCCGGCCGCCGAGCTGCGCACGGTGCTGGGCGAGGTACTGCCGAAGCGGCTGGCGCAACGCCTGTGCGAGCACTGGCTGCCCGACCGGCCCGTGCGCCAGCTGGACGAGCCGGTGCTGCGCCAGGCCGCGCAGCTGCTGGGCGCATTCCCGCTGGTGGCCAGCGGCACCGAAGGCTACCGCACCGCCGAGGTCACCCTGGGCGGCGTGGACACCGCCGAAGTGTCATCCTCGACGATGGAATCCAAGCGCGTGCCCGGCCTGCACTTCGTTGGCGAGGTGCTGGACGTGACCGGCTGGCTGGGCGGCTACAACTTCCAATGGGCCTGGGCCAGCGGCCACGCAGCGGGCGGCGTGGTGTGAACCACTTCGCCGTTCGACGCGCGCCAGGGGTGCGCGCATGGACGGTTCGCCGCGCATCGTGTATCTAGATTCGCAGATTGGGGAGCAGTGCATGCAGAACGCGAACGACATCACCATCCGCCTGCTGATCGTCGATGACAGCGGCGAGAATGCCGAAGCCATCGTCAGCACCCTGCGCAACAGCGGCATCGCGGTACGCCCGTGGCGTCCGCAGGATGCGGCCGAGCTGGCCCAGGTGCTGGCCAGCCAGGCCATCGACCTGGTGCTGGCCTCGCCTTCGCAGGGCATCCCGCTGCAGCTGGCGGCCCAGCACATCGCCGCCAGCGGCAAGGACATCCCGCTGGTGCTGCTGGCCGAGCGCATCGACGAGGACGAACTGGTGCAGGCCAGCAGCCATGGCATCCGCGCCCTCGCCCTGCGCCAGCGCCCCGAGCATCTGCTCGCCGTGGTCCGTGACCAGTGGGTCGACCTGCAGGCGCGTCGCGGCCTGCGCCGGATCGAGGCGCAGATGCGCGAGACCGAGCGCCGCTGCGACGCGCTGATCGCCTCCTCGCGCGACCCCATCGCCTATGTGCATGAAGGCATGCACATCCGCGCCAACGACGCCTATCTGGAGATGTTCGGCTACGATCATTTCGAGGACATCGAAGGCATTTCGCTGCTGGACATGGTCGCCGCCCAGCACGTGGAGGGCTTCAAACAGCTGCTCAAAGGCCTCAGCCGTGGCGAGGCGCCGCCGCCGCAGTACCAGCTCGACGCGCGCCACGAGGACGGCAGTTCCTTCCCGGCGACGATGGAATTTGCCGCGGCCACCTACGAGGGCGAGTCCTGCCTGCAGGTGGTGCTCCGCCGCCGCATGGAGTTCGACCCCGAGCTGGCACGCGAGGTCGAGGACCTGCGCCAGCGCGACCAGGTCACCGGCCTGCTCAATCGCCCGACCTTCATGCTGCAGCTGGAAAGCGCGGTGGCCCAGGCCGGGCGCAGCGAGGGTCAGTTCGGCCTGCTGCTGATCGAGCCTGACCACTACGCGCGCCTGCTGCCGGATATCGGCCTGGCGTCGGCCGACATCCTGATCGGCGCTCTCGCCGCCCTGCTGGCCGAGGTGGTCGGCGAGGACGCGCAACTGGCCCGCTTCGGCGAACACAATTTCGCCGTGCTGCAGGCCGGGCCCTACGCGCAGACCGTGGCGCTGGCCGAGCGCATCCGCGAAGCCTATGCCGCACATGTCTTCAGCATCGGCGCACGCTCGGCCACGGTGACGGTCAGCATCGGTGGCGTGCAGGTGGGCGAGAAGATCGCCAGCATCGGCCAGGTGCTGGCGCGCGCCAGCGACTGCACCCAGGCCGCCGCCGAACTGGGCAACACCTGCCGCATCTTCGACCCGGCTGCCGCCGACCGTGTCGAGGAAGAACGCGTACAGCGCTGGGTTGCGCGCATCCGCGAGGCGCTGGCCGGCGACGGCTTCCAGCTGCACTACCAGCCGGTGCTGAACCTGCAGGGCGAGCCACTGGAGCTGTACGAGGCCTACCTGCGCCTGGAGAACAATGGCGAGCTGCTGAGCCCGACCGCGTTCCTGGGCATCGCCGAGGAACACGGCCTGTTGGCCGACATCAACCGCTGGGTGGTCTCGCAGGCCATCGCGGTGCTCGGCCAGCGGGCACGCGAGGGCAACGCCACCCAGGTGCTGGTGAAGGTGACGCCGGAATCGTTCGACGACCCGCAGATGATCGCCACGCTGCGCCGCGAACTGCAGGCACAGGGCGTGCCCGGCGAACGGCTGTGGCTGCATGCGCCGGAAGCGAAGGTTTTCACCCACCTGCGCAGTGCGCAGCAGTTCCTAGCCGAAGTGGCGCCGCTGGGCTGCCGCATCGGCCTGGAGCAGTTCGGTTCGGGGCTGGATTCATTCCAGCTGCTGGCCCACTTCCAGCCGCAGTTCCTCAAGCTGGACCGGGGCTTCACCAGCGACCTGGCCGCCACGCGCGAGAACATCGACCGCATCAGCCAGATCACCGCGCGTGCACAGGAAGCGGGTATCCGCACCATTGCCGAGTTCGTCAGCGATGCCAACTCGATGACGCTGCTGTTCAGTGCCGGCGTGGATTACGTGCAGGGCGACTTCGTCGGCCCGGCGCTGCCGGAGATGGGCTTCGAGTTCGGGTGACGCCTCTCTGTAGAGCCGAGCCACGCTCGGCTGCGGGACTCAAGCGAAGAGCAGCCGAGCATGGCTCGGCTCTACACAAACGAGAAGGCCGGCGTTCGCCGGCCTTTTCGTTGATCAGGTCATGTCGACCAGATTTTCGATCTTCACGTCCGGATTGACGTCGGCCTCGTAGTCCACGCCCTCCACGCCGAAGCCGAACAGGCGCAGGAAGTCGGCCTTGTAGCCGGCCAGATCGCTGATCTCGTACAGGTTCTCGTTGGTCACCTGCGGCCACAGCGCGACCACCCTGCCCTGCACATCTGCGGCCATTTCCTTGTAATCGGCGCGCAGGCGGCCTTCCTCATCGATCAGCGCAACGGTGCGGCCATCGCCATCGACCAGGTCGTGGCGCAGGCGATCGATCGCCACGCCGTCGGCCTTGCCGCCGTAGAGGATGTCGTACAGCACGTCCAGCTGTTCGATGCAGCCTTCGTGGGTGCCCTTTTCCTTCATCACCTTGAACAGCAGCGACAGGTACAGCGGCATGGTCGGAATGGCCGAGCTGGCCTGGGTCACCACCGCCTTCAGCACCGATACGCGTGCATCGCCACCGATCTTGGCCAGCTTCTCGCGCAGGCCCAGCACCTTGGTGTCCAGGTCCTTCTTGGCCGCACCGATCGAGCCATTCCAGTAGATCGCCTGGGTGATCTCTTCGCCCACGTAGGTGAAGGCGGTGGTGGTGCAGCCGTTGGCCAGCACGCCGGCATCGGCAAGCGCGTCGATCCACATCTGCCAGTCTTCACCGCCCATCACCGCGACGGTACCGGCGATCTCTTCCGGGGTAGCCGGCTGCAGGTGGGTCTCGGTCAGCACTTCCTTGTCGGTATCCAGGCCACGCAGGGTGATCGGCTCGCCGATCGGCTTCAGCGAGGAGCTGATGATCTCGCCGGTCTTCGGATGCTTGCGGCGCGGCGCCGCCAGGCTGTAGACAACCTGGTCGACCTGGCCGAGATCGGCCTTGATCATTTCGATGGTCTTCGCCTTCACTTCATCGGAGAAGGCATCGCCGTTGATGCTCTTGGCATACAGGCCGGCTTCGTCGGCGTACTTGTGGAACGCAGCCGAGTTGTACCAGCCCGCCGTGCCCGGCTTGGTCTCGCTGCCCGGCCGTTCGAAGAAGATGCCGAGGGTGGCGGCGCCACTGCCAAAGGCAGCGGTGATGCGCGCGGCCAGGCCGTAGCCGGTCGAGGCACCGATCACCAGCACCCGCTTGGGACCGTTCTGGATCGGTGGGCGCGAGCGGATGTAGTCGATCTGCTGCTTGACCGCGGCCTCGCAGCCGGTCGGGTGGGTGGTGACGCAGATGAAGCCGCGGACGCGCGGTTTGATGACCATGGATACCTCGGGTTGGCAGATGCGGCGCACGGGGCGCTCAGCAGGAATACGGGCGCGCGCCTGCGCGCGCGAACCGCAGGATCGTAGTGCGCGGGGGACGATTGCACAACCGACGCTGGCGTAGGGTGAGGTTTGTTTTGCAGGGTTGCATCCTGCACACGCGGTAGTGCCGGCCGCTGGCCGGCAACCTCAACAGCAGCATCAAAAGCGGGGTTCCTGTGGGTTGGCGGGGTGGATCCGGTTGCGGGGGGCGCTGCAAGTACGTCCATGTAAGCTCGGTCGCCGCATCCATGCGGCTCACGCCCCCGCAACCGGACCCACCCCGCCTTCGACAGATTTCCGCGACCTGTCGGGACAGCATTCTTCTCTGGTGGGTGTCGACCTTGGTCGACACGGTAGATCTGATTCCAGTCTGATTATCGATATCTGACAGATGTGTCGACCAAGGTCGACACCTACCAACAGCCGCAGGAATCTGTCAGAGGCGGGGCGGTGTCGGAGTGCGGGGTGTCAGCCGCATGGATGCGGCTGCCAAGCCTACACGGACGTACTTGCGGCGTCCCCGCACTCCGACACCGTCCCGCCCAACCACGGAATGCACTCTGTTGCTGTTGCTGTTGCCGGCCAGCGGCCGGCACTACCGTGGGTGCAGGGCTGCAAGCCCTGCACACAAAAAACCCCGCTTGCGCGGGGTTCTCTGTGTGCCGCATGCAGCAGATGCTTACGGGCGACGGGCCAGGGCCTCGACGTCCTTCGCCTTCGGCAGCAGGTCCTGCTTGCTGACGCGCAGGAAGCCGATCGTCAGCATCGGCACCGCGACCAGGATCGAGGACAGCACCACGATCACCGCACCGATCATGTGCGTCTCGGCCAGGCCTTCCATCGACGCACCGCCGTACAGGTACAGGGCAAGCGCCGACAGGAAGAACATCACCGCGGTGATCACCGTACGCGACAGCGTCTGGTTGATCGAACGGTTCAGCACCTCCATCGAGTCCACGCGCAGGCTGCGGAAGTTCTCGCGGACGCGGTCGAACACCACGATGATGTCGTTGATCGCAAAGCCCATCACCGACAGCAGGCCGGCCAGCACGGTCAGGTCGAACTCACGGCCCAGCAGGGACACGTAGGCGACCGTCACGATCAGGTCGAACATCGCCACGATGCTGGCGGTGACCGCGAACTTCCATTCGAAGCGCACCGCGATGTAGATCAGGAAGCCGGCCAGCATGAAGATGGTGGCGTACAGGCCGTTCTTCGCCAGGTCCTTGCCGATCTGCGGGCCGACGAATGCGGTACTCATCACCGTGGCCTGGTTGTCGGCGCTGGACAGCACCTTCACCACGGCCGCGGCGGTGGCCTTGTCCTCGGCAGCGGCATCACCGGTGCCCGGCGCATGCTCGCCGTGCGGCGCCAGGCGGATCAGCAGGTCGGTATTGCCACCGACGCTCTGCACCTGGGCACCGTCGAAGCCGTTCTGCTCCAGCTTGGCGCGGACCTGCTCGACGTCCACGGCCTTCTCGAAACGCGTTTCGATCAGGGTGCCGCCGGTGAAGTCCAGTGCGTAGTTGAAGCCCTTGATGCCGATGATGGCGACCGAGGCCAGGAACACCACGATGGTGACTGCCATGGCGACATGGCGCCAGCGCATGAAGTCGATCTTGGTGTCGTTCGGGAGGATGTGCAGCGGAAACAGTTTCATTGTGCGTGTCGTCCCGTCAGATGGCCACGTTCTGGAGCTTCTTGCGACGGCCGTAGATCAGCGTCGCCAGCGCACGCGACACGGTGATCGCAGTGAACATGGAGGCGAAAATACCGATGATCATGGTCAGCGCGAAGCCCTTCAGCGGACCGGTACCGAATGCGAACAGCGCCACGCCGACGATCAGGCCGGTCAGGTTGGCGTCGAGGATGGTGCCCGAGGCACGCTCGTAACCGGTCACGATCGCGGTCTTGCCCGGCACGCCGGCGCGCAGTTCTTCACGGATACGCTCGTTGATCAGCACGTTGGCGTCCACCGACAGGCCCACCGACAACGCCAGGCCGGCGAAGCCCGGCAGGGTCATGGTGGCGCCGAACAGCGACATCACCGCCACCACGATCAGCAGGTTGAACAGCATCGCCGCCGAGGTGATCACACCGAACATGCGGTAGTAGATGCTGAAGAACACCAGGGTGAACAGGAACGCGAACACCACCGCGCGCATGCCGTTCTTGACGTTCTCGGCGCCCAGGCTCGGGCCGACCACGCGCTCTTCGACGAAGTCCATCGGCGCGGCCAGCGAGCCGGACTTCAGCAGCTTGGCCAGGTCCTCGGCTTCCTTCTTCTGCAGGCCGGTGGTCTGGAAGTTCTTGCCGAACACGCCGTTGATGTTGGCCACCGAGATCACTTCCTCGTTGACCTTGAAGCCACGCACTTCCTGGCCGTCGACGACGGTCACGGTCGGCACGCGTTCGGTGTAGACCACCGCCATCGGCTTGTTCACGTTGGCGCTGGTGAAGTCGAACATGCGCTGGCCGCCGACATTGTTCAGCGTCACGCTGACGGCCGGGGAGCCACTATTCGAATCGGTCACCGCCTGCGCGCCGACCATCTGGTCACCGGTGACGATCACGCGCTTGTTCAGCAGGATCGGGCCGCGGCCATCACGCTGCTGGTAGACCTTCGCTTCCGGCGGGATGCGGCCGGAATTGATGGCGTCCTGCGCATTGCCCTCGACCACCGCGCGGTACTCCAGGGTGGCGGTGGCGCCGATCATGCGCTTGGCTTCGGCGGTGTCCTGCACGCCCGGCAGCTGCACGACCACACGGTCGGCACCCTGGCGCTGGATGATCGGCTCGGCCACGCCGAGCTGGTTCACGCGGTTGCGCAGGGTGTTGATGTTCTGCTCGATGGCGCCGTTGGCGATCTGCGTGATCTCGGTCTCCGGCACGGTGACCGTGATGCGGTTGCCGCTGACGTCATAGCCGAGCGTCGGCTGTGCCTTGACCAGGGCGGCACGGGCACGCTGCGCGGCGTCGTCACCGGCGGACGGGCTCAGGTTGGCCACGATGCTGTTGTCCGCACGGCGCTCCACCGACTGGTAGGCGATGCGGGCGTCACGCAGGGTGCTGCGCACGTCTTCGGTGTAGGCATCCAGGCGCTTGTCGAGGGCGGCCTTCTGGTCGACCTGCAGCACGAAGTGCACGCCACCCTGAAGGTCCAGGCCGAGCACCATCGGGCGACCGCCCAGCCGGGCCAGCCAGTCCGGCACGGTCGAGGCCAGGTTCAGGGCCACCGTGTACTTCTCGCCGACGGTGTCGCGCAGGGCATCGCTGGCCGCAGACTGCGACTTCAGGTCCGGCAGACGGACGATCAGGCTTTCCCCTTCCTTTTCGGCACCGATGGCAGTGACCCCGGCCTTCTTCAGGTCGGCCAGCACACGGTCGCGCAGCGCATCGTCGATCTGCCCGCCACGGTTGGCGGTGATCTGGATGGCCGGGTCCTTCTGGTAGATGTTGGGCAGCGCGTACAGCGCACTGAGCGCCAGTACGATCAGGATGACGACGTACTTCCAGCGTGGAAATTCGAGCATTGCTTGGGTCCCGCGCGGCGCCATCCCCGGCGCCGCGGTTGTGCTTCGGAAAGGGAGTGGCTTACTTGGCCGAATCCAGGGTGCCGGTCGGCAGCACGCTGCCGACAGCGCCCTTCTGCACGCGGATGCGCACGTTCTCGGCCACTTCGATGGTGATGAAGTTGTCGCCGATGTCGGTGACCTTGCCGGCGATGCCACCGTTGGTCAGCACTTCGTCGCCACGCTTGATCTTCTCCAGCATGGACTTGTGTTCCTTCTGCCGCTTCATCTGCGGGCGGATCATCAGGAAGTACATGATGGCGATCAGGATGATCGGGAACAGCAGCGTGGTCAGGCCCATGCCCTGCGGTTGGCCGCCGGCGGCCTGGGCGTGGGCGGCGGGAATCAGGAAAGCAAGCAGGTTCATCGTTGGTCCTTTGGTTGGGCGGCGCTCCCGTCCCTTCAGGGACGGGGGTGTCGACCGCGGATCTGGGTCAGCCTTGAAGTATGCCACGGCCCCGGGCGTTCGTCCTTGGGCCGTTTGGCAGGGGGCGTTCGGGTTACAGCGGCGGGGCCACCGCCCCGCGTGCCGCGTAGAAGGACTCACGGAAGGCCAGGAAGGTTCCCGCCTCGATCGCCGCGCGGATGTCGGCCATCAGCTTTTCGTAGTAGAACAGGTTGTGCAGGGTGCCCAGCATCGGCGCCAGCATCTCGTTGCAGCGGTCCAGGTGGCGCAGGTAGGAACGGGTGTAGCCGCCGGTGCAGGCCACGCAGCCACAACCCGGCTCGATCGGGTCCATGTCCCGCGCGTACTGGGAGTTGCGGATGCGGACGGTGCCGAACGAGGTGAAATAGTGGCCGTTGCGGGCGTTGCGGGTCGGCATCACGCAATCGAACATGTCCACGCCACGTGCGACACCCTCGACCAGGTCCTCCGGCCGGCCCACGCCCATCAGGTAGCGCGGGCGGTCGCCCGGCAGCTCCGGGTCCAGGTGGTCGAGCATGGCGTTGCGCTCGTGCTCCGGCTCGCCCACGGCCAGGCCGCCGATGGCGTAGCCGTCGAAGCCGATCGCCTGCAGGGCGTCGGCCGAGCGGCTGCGCAGGTCGGTATGCACGCCGCCCTGGACGATGCCGAACAGGGCCGCGTCGTTGCCCAGTTCGTCATGCGCGTTGCGGCTGCGCTGCGCCCAGCGCAGGCTCAACTCCATCGAACGGCGGGCAACGTCCTCGGTGGCCGGGTACGGGGTGCATTCGTCGAAGATCATCACGATGTCCGAATCGAGCACCTTCTGGATCTTCATGCTCTCCTCGGGACCGAGGAAGACCCGTGCGCCGTCGGTCGGCGAGGCGAAGGTCACGCCCTGCTCGGTGATCTTGCGGCGGTGCGCCAGCGAGAACACCTGGAAGCCGCCGGAGTCGGTCAGGATCGGGCCATCCCAGCGGCAGAAGCCGTGCAGGCCGCCGTGGTCGGCGATGATGTCCAGGCCCGGGCGCAGGTACAGGTGGAAGGTATTGCCGAGGATGATCTCGGCGCCCAGCGCGCGCACCTGGTCCGGCAGGATGCCCTTGACCGAGCCATAGGTCCCCACCGGCATGAAGGCCGGCGTTTCCACCGTGCCACGCGGGAAGGTCAGGCGGCCACGGCGGGCACGGCCGTCGCGGGTCTGGAGCTGGAACTGCAGTCGGGACATGGAGCGGTCATTGGGGCAAATAGTTGCCCATTGTCTCCCAAGAAGGCGTGCGCACCAAGGTGCGCACCCACAGGGGGCCCCTGCCCTCCCGGGGCGCGCTACCCCGCCTGCGGGAACAGCAGCATCGCGTCGCCGTAGCTGAAGAAGCGGTAGCGCTGCTCGATCGCGTGCTGGTAGGCCTCGAACACGCGCTCCTTGCCGGCAAACGCGGAGATCATCATCAGCAGCGTGCTTTCCGGCAGGTGGAAGTTGGTCACCATCGCGTCCACGCTGCGGATGCGGTAGCCGGGGGTGATGAAGATCTGCGTCTCGCCGGCGAACGGCAGCAGCTCGCCATCACGCATCGCGCTTTCCAGCGCGCGCACCACGGTGGTGCCGACGCCGATCACGCGGCCGCCGGCGGCGCGCGTGCGCCGCACCTGCTGCACCAGTTCGGCACCGACATTCAGCCACTCGCGGTGCATCACGTGGTCCTTCAGGTCTTCGGCACGCACCGGCTGGAAGGTGCCCGCGCCCACGTGCAGGGTGACGTGGCCGAACTCCACGCCCTTTTCCTTCAGTGCGGCCAGCAACGGTTCGTCGAAATGCAGGCCCGCGGTCGGTGCCGCCACCGCGCCCACTTCACGCGCGAACACGGTCTGGTAGCGCTCGCGGTCGTCCACGCCCGGCTCGCGCTGGATGTACGGCGGCAGCGGCAGGCGGCCGGCATGCAGCAGCCACTGCTCCAGCGACTCGGGCACGTGGAACTGCAGCACGTAGAACTCGCCATCGCGGCCCAGCACCTCGGCTTCGCCACCGGCATCCAGCGCGATGCGGCTGCCGGCCTTCGGCGACTTGCTGGCGCCCACCTGGGCACGGGCCTGCTGGCCGCCGAGCAAGCGCTCGATCAGGATCTCCACGCGGCCGCCGCTGGCCTTCTGCCCGAACAGGCGCGCCGGGATCACCCGGGTGTCGTTGAACACCAGCAGGTCGCCCGGCTGCAGCAGCGACGGAAGGTCACGCACCTGCAGGTCGGTGAACGCGGCGGGGGCTTGCGGCACCAGCAGCAGGCGGCTGGCGGAACGCTCGGCCAGGGGCGCCTGCGCGATCAGTTCGGCCGGCAGGTCGTAGTTGAAATCGGACTTCTTCAAGGCAGTGGGCGGCAACAGGTCGACAATGGCGCGCATTGTACGTCCAGCGTCTGCGAGCCGGCGTGCTTCGCGGCGAACGTCGCGCAAAATGCTGCTATGCAGCAGGTTTTTGCGGGGTTATCGCGCAAAAAAACAAGTGCTAGCATCGAGTCGGAAGTCCGCTGCACGAGCCTGCCCCCAAGCGCGCGTTGACGCGCGTTTTGCTTTTGAAGGCCCGTGCGACCCATCGTTTCAGGAGATCTGCAATGAGCTTCATCGAACGCCTCGCCCCCCTGCGCACCCAGCCCGGCACCCGCCTCACCACCGGCCTGGACGACGCCACCCTGACCGCCCTGTCCGTCCGCCACCCGCAGCTGATCGCCGCAGTGGATGCCGCCGCCGAGGAGTTCGCGCGCGTGCAGGCCGACCTGGGGCCGCTGCTGGCGCAGGACGAACAGGCGCAGATCGACGCGATGCAGGACGGCTTCGTCAATTTCTACGCCGATGATGCAGTGACCCCGTACGTGGCGCTGGCCGCGCGTGGCCCCTGGGTGGTCACCCTGAAGGGCGCGGTGCTGTACGACGCCGGCGGCTACGGCATGCTCGGCTTCGGGCACACCCCGGATGCCGTGCTGGAGGCGATGGCACGCCCACAGGTGATGGCCAACATCATGACCCCCAGCCTGTCGCAGCAGCGCTTCATCACGGCCCTGCGCGCCGAGATCGGCCACCGCCGTGGCGGCTGCCCGTTCGCGCGCTTCATGTGCCTGAATTCCGGCTCCGAGGCGGTTGGCCTGGCCGCGCGCATCGCCGACGTCAACGCCAAGCTGCAGACCGACCCGGGCGCGCGCCACGCCGGCGCCACGATCAAGCGCGTGGTGGTCAAGGGCAGCTTCCATGGCCGTACCGACCGCCCTGCCCTGTATTCCGATTCCAGCCGCAAGAGCTACATGCAGCACCTGGCCAGCTACCGCGGCGAGGATTCGGTGATCACCGTGGCGCCGTACGACGAGACCGGCCTGCGCAAGGTGTTCGAGGACGCCGCACGCAACCAGTGGTTCATCGAGGCGGTGTTCCTGGAACCGGTAATGGGCGAAGGCGACCCGGGCCGTTCGGTGCCGCCGGCGTTCTATGCCGTGGCCCGTGAGCTGACCCGTGCGCACGGCAGCCTGCTGCTGCTGGACTCGATCCAGGCTGGTCTGCGCGCGCATGGCGTGCTGTCGGTGGTCGATTACCCGGGCTTCGAAGGCCTGGATCCGCCGGACATGGAGACCTACTCCAAGGCGCTCAACGCCGCGCAGTACCCGCTGTCGGTGCTGGCGGTGACCGAGCACGCCGCGCAGCTGTACCGCAAGGGCATCTACGGCAACACCATGACCAGCAACCCACGCGCGCTGGACGTGGCCTGTGCCACCCTGGCGCAGCTGACCCCGCAGGTGCGTGCCAACATCGCCGAACGCGGTGCCGAGGCCGTGCGCAAGCTGGAACAGCTCAAGAGCGAACTGGGTGGCCTGATCACCAAGGTGCAGGGCACCGGCCTGCTGTTCTCCTGCGAGCTGGCCCCGCAGTTCAAGTGCTACGGCGCCAATTCCACCGAGGAATGGCTGCGCCAGCACGGCATCAACGTGATCCACGGCGGCGAGAATTCGCTGCGCTTCACCCCGCACTTCGGCATGGACAGCGATGAGCTGGACCTGCTGGTCGGCATGGTGGGCCGCGCCCTGCGTGAAGGCCCGCGCCGCGAACAGGCGGCTGCCGCGTAAGCCTGCTTGGCGTTTGTAGAGTCGAGCCATGCTCGACTCAGCCTTTGCCGCGATCTGAACGAAGCGCAGCCGAGCGTGGCTCGGCTCTACAGAAGGCCTGTCAAGGCCTCATAATCCACCGACACCCCGTCCCTGACCGCCCTGCGGTTGGCGACGGGGCGTTTTCGTTTCCGGCCAAGAGACAGGAAGATCCATGAAATCGATCTGTGTGTACTGTGGTTCCAACGCTGGCAGCAAGCCGGCCTACACCGAACGCGCCATTGCCCTGGGTGATCGCATCGCCCGTGACGGCCTGCGCCTGGTGTATGGCGGCGGCAACGTCGGCCTGATGGGAACCGTGGCCAATGCCGTGCTCGCCGCCGGCGGGGAGGTGACCGGCGTGATCCCGCGCCAGCTGGCCGACTGGGAAGTGGCCCACCGCGGCCTGACCGAACTGGAGATCGTCGGTTCGATGCATGAGCGCAAGTCGCGCATGTTCGACCTCGCCGATGGCTTCATCGCCCTGCCCGGCGGCTTCGGCACCATGGAAGAGATCTTCGAGATGCTGACCTGGCGCCAGCTGGGCATCGGCAACAAGCCATGCGCCTTCCTCGACGTGGAAGGCTTCTACGCCCCGCTGATCGGCATGATCGATCGCATGGTGGAAGAGCGCTTCCTGCATCCGGACCAGCGCCAGGACCTGTGGTACGGCTCGGACATCGAGGAAATGCTGGAGTGGATGCAGAACTATCAGCCGGCCCAGGCTTCCAAGTGGATCGACGAGAAGCGTCGCTCCGCCCTGCGCTGAGGCGACCCGGCGCGGTGGCTCAGGCCACCGCGCCGTCCCACGGCGCCGGGCGGCCCAGCAGGTAGCCCTGGCCGTAGTCGCAACCAAGTTCGCGCAGCGTCTGCCGCTGCGCTTCGGTCTCGATGCCTTCGCCGATGGTTTCGATGCCCAAGGTGCGGGCCAGTGACAGCACGCCCTCGACCAGCGCGCGCGTGCTCTGCACTTCCGGCCCATGCAGGCCGGCGATGAAGCTCTGGTCGATCTTCAACGTGCTGATCGGGAAGCGGTGCAGGTAGGACAGCGCCGAGAAGCCGGTACCGAAATCGTCCAGCTGCACCTGGATGCCACGCTCGCGCAGGCCCTGCAGGATGCGCAGCGTGTGCGGGCCATCATCCAGCAGCGCCACCTCGGTAATCTCCAGGCGCAGCCGGCGCGGGTCGGCACCGCATGCATCGAGCAGACCGAACAGGCGGCCACTGAACTCGGCCGAGCGGAAATGGCGTGGCGATACGTTCACCGAGACATAGCCGTGGCCGCCTTCGGCCAGTCCCGCGATGACCTGTTCGTAGATCAGCCAGTCGACCTGCTCGATCAGGCCGCTTTCCTCGCCCAGCTCCAGGAACGCCCCGGGCAGCAACAGGCCACGACGCTCGTGGCGCCAGCGCAGCAAGGCCTCGTGCCCCACCACTTCGCCATCGGACAGGCGCACGATCGGCTGGTAGAACGGCACGAAGTCGCGGTTGTTGATCGCACGCCGCAGATCCGCTTCCAGGTCCAGGCTGCGCATCGCTTCTTCGCGCATGTCTTCGTCGAAGATCGCGCAGCGGTCATGACCCTGCGCCTTGGCCCGGTACATCGCCGCGTCTGCGTCGCGCAGCAGTTCTTCACCGGTCCGGTAGCGCGGGTTCCACAAGGCGATGCCCAGGCTGCCGGACGGGAACAGTTCGCGCCCGGCGATCCACATCGATTCCTGCAGTGCCAGCAACAGCCGCTGGCCGAACTCCAGCGCCTGTGCCAGCCCCTGCGGACACTGCAGCAGCACCGCGAACTCATCGCCGCCCAGCCGCGCCACCACGTCATCGGTGCCGGCCATCGATACGATGCGCTTGGCCACCTCCACCAGCATGCGATCGCCGGCAGCGTGGCCGATGCTGTCGTTGACCAGCTTGAAGCGGTCCAGGTCGAGGAACAGCACGGCGAACACCGGCCCACCCTCGCGCTTGGCCAGCGCCAGCGCATCCTGCAGGCGATCGAGCAGGTGCAGGCGGTTGGGCAGGCCGGTCAGCGCATCGTGCATGGCCTGATGGGTCAGGCGCTGCTCGGCACGCAGGCGCTCGCCGATCTGCCCGAGCAGCTTCTCGTTGACCTCGGCCAGCTCGCGGGTACGTTCCTCCACGCGCTTTTCCAGCTCGGCATGCGCCGAACGCAGCTGCTGCTGGTCGCGCTGGCGCGCCAGCCCGGTTCCGATGTTCTGTGCAACGAAGGTCAACAAGCGCTGATCGTGCACGCTGAACGTGCTGTTCTCGCTGTAGCTCTGCACCACGATCGCGCCGACCACCTCGTCATCGCGCAGCAGCGGCACACCCAGCCAGCAATGCGAACGTGCGCCCGATTCGCGCACTTCACCGCTGGCCAGCAGTGCGTCGATCTGCTGCCGCGAAGCCAGCAACGGACGCCGGTTGCGCACTACGTACTCGGTCAGGCCGCGGCTGAACGGGCGTGGCGCACGGCTGGCGTTGTGCTCGTCCACCGAGTAGACGAAGTCCAGGCCGCTGCCGGCCCCGTTCACCAGCGCGATATAGAAATTGCGCGCGTCAAGCAGGCGCCCGACCACGCCATGCACCTGCCCGTAGAACTGGGCCAGGCTGTCGGCCGACATCGCCATCTCGGCGATGTTGTACAGCGCGGTCTGCAGCTGCTCTGCGCGGCGGCGCTCGGCCACTTCATCCTGCAGGCTGTGGTTGGCACGCTGCAGCTCCAGCGTGCGCCGCTCCACCTGCTGTTCCAGCCGGACCTGCGCCTGGCGCCGGTCCATCGCGGTCTGCACGTGCTGCGCGACAAAACCCAGCAGCGCCCGCTCGGCCTCGCCATAACGGGCCGCCAGCTCATAGCTCTGCACCACGATGGCGCCGCATACCCGGCCATCGCGCAGCATCGGCACGCCCAGCCAGTCCAGGCTCTCCGGTCCACGCTGCGGGTCGTGCTCCTGCTCGACCACGCGCGCCAGCAACTCGCGCGAGGGGCCGCTGAGCGGCTTGCCGTGGCGCAGCAACGCCACGGTCAGGCTGCGCGGCATCTCATCGGCGTCATGGCTCTGCGACGGATCGGCGACGAAGTCATCGACCTGGTCGGCGAAGTACAGGAAGCGGATCTGGTCGCGGACATCGTCGTACTCGACGATGTAGCAGTTTTCCGCGTACATCAGCGTGCCAAGCACGCCGTGCACGTGACGCAGCATCTCCGACATCTCGAGGTCGGCGCCAGCCAGATCGGCGATCTGGAACAGCGCCTGCTGCAGCCGTTCAGCTTCTTCCAGCGCCTTGATCTGCCCGGCCTGGCGACCGCGCTGCAGCGCCAGCTCCATGGCCTGCCGGGCCAGCCCCCACCACGCCGCTGAAGGCACGGCACCTTCGACCGACAACTGCAGGCGGGCACCGTCATATTCCCAGCCATGGCAACCGTTGCCCACGCCGGGCACCGTCAACGCGTCGGCCGCCGCGACAGCCGGCCAGCCGCCCTGTCCGCGGCCCAGCTGCGGGTCATCCCAGCCAACGCGGACCACGGCCGAGTCCGGCAGCAGCGCATGCAATGCGCGCACCAGCGCCGCGCTCAGCACGGCCTCGTGTGGTGGCTCTTCCGCCGGTTCAACGTGCGTGGACAAATGACAATCTCTCGGCGCCGTCTGTGCGTCGCCTCCCCTGAGCCGCCGAGCATAGCGCGCCACCCGGGGGGCAATGGAAGCCCGTAAACCCCGAATCGTGCGCCCGTACGTTTTTCCTCCTGCCCGTAGCCGCTTCCACGCCATGAACCTCGCCCTGCCCGCCCCCGTCACCGGCTATGCGCCACCGCCTGCAGGCCTTACCCTGTACGCCGTGGAAGCCAGCGCACTGCCAACCGATGAAGCCTTGATGCTGGCCTGGGCCGGTGGCGACCTGCGCGCGTTCGAAAGCCTGTATGCACGCCATCGCAAGCGCCTGTTCGGCTTCCTGCTGCGGCAACTGCGCGACAACGCGTTGGCCGAGGAGATCTTCCAGGATGTCTGGCAGCGGGTGATCAGCGCGCGCGCGGGCTGGCAGCCTGACGCTGCATTCAGCACCTGGCTGTTCCGCATCGCCCACAACCGCCTGAACGACCACTGGCGGGCCGCTCGCCATCGCCCTGCCGCACCGGCCGACGCCGACCTGCGCCTGGCCGCGATCGAGGACGGGCAGACCCCGGAAGCCGAGCTTTCCGAATTCGAACAACGTCGCCGCATCCAGCTGGCGATGGAGCAACTGCCGCCCGAGCAGCGCGAAGTGCTGCAGCTGCGGCTGGATCAGGAACTGAGCCTGGAGGAGATCGGCCAGATCACCGGCGTAGGCCGGGAAACCGTGAAATCGCGGCTGCGCTATGCGATGGACAAGCTGCGTGCGGGATTGAACGCATGAACCGAGACGAACCGCTGACGCCGGAAGAACGCGAGCTGGCGCGCCTGCTCGGCCGTCGCGTCGAACAGGCCCCGCCGGCCGCGCTGGACGCCACCATCCTGGCCGCGGCGCGCGCTGCCGTGCACGCACCGGCGGCCGATGCTGCTGTCCCCGCCGAGGCGCCGCGCAGGCAGCGCACACGTCCGCGTTGGCCGGCGGTGTTCGGCATCGCCGCCTCGATGGTGTTCGCCATCGGCATCGCCTGGCAGCTGCGCCCGGAACCGCCGCCGGTTCCGGCAGGCGAGGCCGCTGTTGCCGCGGCGCCCGCTGCGGCAGACGTCGCGGCCGCCGATCAGGCCGCGGGGAGCAGTCCAGCCGACAGCGCGGTTGCCGCATCGGAAACGGCCACCGAACCTGCAGCACCCGAGGCGGCCCCTGTTGCCGCTCCCCCGGCGCCGTCCGTCGCGCGGGTAGCCAAGCCTGCGCCGACCGAGACTGCTGAAGCTCCGGCCCAGGCTGCACGATCGATGGCGGCGGATGCGGCCGCCGATACGTCCTTTGCGGCGCTCCCGCCTGGTCCGGCCACCGCACCGGCAGCGGCACCGCCCGCGCCTCCCGCACCGGCTGCCTATTCGGCACCTGCACCGGCATTGGCGCCGGCCCCGGCAGGGGCGCTGAAAGCACGCACCGCCGAGGCGCCAGTGGCCAACGCTGCCGATGCAGAACGGGCGCAGGCACTGGATCGGGTAGAGATCACCTCGATGAAGCGGCAGGCCCCGAGCCGCTCCGCGCCCGGCGTCATGCGCCGCGGCGCCGACGCGCGGCTCAGTGCGGATGCCGTGCAGGCCGAGGTGGACGCCGATGCACAGCTGCCGCGACGGCAGTGGCTGCAGAAGATCCGCGCGCGCCGCGATGACGGCCAGCGCGACCTGGCCCGCGCCAGCCTGGAGCGCTATGTGCAGCAGTATCCGGAAGCACGCCTGCCGCGCGACCTGCGCCCGCTGCTGGACGACTGAAGCGGGCAGTGACCTCCGGCGACCCCGTAGAATGGCGGGAATGCCCGATACCCTCGCCCAGCCGGTAAGCCACACGCTGGAAGTCAAACACAGCCGCTTCATTGCCCATGCCGCGCCGATCGATGGCGCCGCGGCAGCATTGGCGTTCCTGCAACAGGTGGCCGTAGCCGACGCAACCCACAACTGCTGGGCCTACCGGCACGGCCAGGACTACCGCTCCAGTGACGATGGCGAGCCCGCCGGCACCGCTGGGCGGCCGATCCTGGCTGCGATCGACGGCCAGGGCTTCGACCGGGTGATGGTGGTCGTGACGCGCTGGTTCGGCGGCATCAAGCTGGGCGCCGGTGGACTGGTGCGCGCCTACGGTGGCGCCGCCGCCGAATGCCTGCGTACCGCCCCGCGCTTGCCGCTGGTGGCGATGGCCCGGCTGCAGCTGTTGGCCGGCTTCGAGGATCTGGGCACCCTGCATGCCACCCTTCCCAGCTTCGGCGCCGTGAAGCGCGATGAACAGTTCGATGCCAACGGCGTGTGCCTGCGGGTCGAATTGCCGGCCGATCAGGTCGATGCATTGAAAATCCGCCTGCGCGACGCCACCCGTGACCGTATCCGCATACAAGACGACGACCAGGATGACTGACAAGGACGACGCCCCCGCCTCGGCCCCACCGCTGCGCCGCCTCGGCAGCCTGAGGACGCTGTGGCCGTTCGTGCGCCGCCACAGCGGGCTGTTCACCGCCTGGCTGCTGGCGCTGGCGGTCTCTTCGGCCGCCACGCTGAGCCTGCCCCCCGCCGTGAAGCAGATGATCGACCACGGCTTCACCAGCGGTGGCCAGATCAACCGTGCCTTCGCCCTGCTGATGCTGGTGGCGGTGGTGCTGGCACTGGCAACGGCCGCACGGTTCTTCTTCGTGTCGCTGCTTGGCGAAAAAGTCGTGGCCGACCTGCGCAGCCGCCTGTACGCACACCTGATCCAGCTCGGTGCCGGTTTCCATGACCGCAGCCGTAGCGGCGAACTGGTCTCGCGCCTGACCGCTGACAGCGAACTGCTGCGCAGCGTGGTCGGCTCGACCATGTCGGTCGCCCTGCGCAGCAGCGTCACCGTGGTCGGCAGCCTGGCCATGCTGTTCGTCACCAGCCCCAGGCTGGCGGCATGGTCGCTGCTCGGCATCCCACTGGCGGTACTGCCGATCATCATCGGCGCGCGCAAGCTGCGCACGGTTGCACGCAGCAGCCAGGACCGCATCGCCGATGCCAACAGCTTGGCCAGCGAGACGCTGGGCGCCGTGCGCACGGTGCAGGCACATGCACGCGAGCCTTACGAGCGCGGACGCTTCGACAAGGCACTGGGCGATGCCATCGGCGCCGCGCGCCGACGCATCGGTGCGCAGTCGCTGGTCACCGCCAGCGCCATCCTGCTGGTGTTCGGCGCCATCGTTGGCGTGCTGTGGCTGGGCGCGCACGATGTCATCGACGGGCGCCTCAGTGCCGGCACGCTGGGGCAGTTCGTGCTGTACGCGCTGATCGGCGGCGGCTCGGTGGGCGCGCTGGCCGAAGTGTGGAACGAACTGCAGCGTGCAGCCGGTGGCATGGGCCGCATTGGCGAGCTGCTGCAGGAAGACATCGAGATCCGTGCGCCGGCGCAGCCGCACATTCTGCCGCAACCATTGCGCGGCGAAATCCAGTTCGACGACGTGGTGTTCCACTATCCGCAACGTCCGGACCAGGCCGCGCTGGACCACTTCAACCTGCATGTCCGCCCGGGCGAGACGGTGGCCCTGGTCGGCCCGTCGGGCGCGGGCAAGAGCACGGTGCTGTCGATGCTGCTGCGCTTCCACGATCCGGCCAGCGGCCGCATCTGCGTGGATGGCATCGACGTTCGCCAGGTCGATCCGGCCGAGCTGCGCGCGCAGCTGGCGCTGGTGCCGCAGCAGCCGACGCTGTTCGCGGCCAGTGCGCGCGACAACATCCGCTATGGCCGCCTGCAGGCCAGTGACGCCGAGGTCGAAGCTGCCGCGCGTGCGGCCGAGGCCGACGGCTTCCTGCGCGCGTTGCCGCAGGGCTACGACAGTGAGCTGGGCGAACGCGGTGCGCGCCTGTCCGGTGGCCAGCAGCAGCGCGTGGCGATTGCCCGCGCACTGCTGAAGGACGCGCCGATCCTGCTGCTCGATGAAGCCACCAGCGCGCTGGACGCACAGAGCGAGCACAGCGTGCAGCAGGCGCTGGAGCGGCTGATGGCCGGTCGCACCACGCTGGTCATCGCCCACCGCCTGGCCACCGTGCTCAAGGCCGACCGCATCGTGGTGATGGACCAGGGCCGCATCGTCGCCGAAGGTACCCATGCCCAGCTTCTGGCCGAAGGCGGACTGTACGCTGAACTGGCACGACTGCAGTTCATCGATTGATGACGGCCGGCTAACATCGGCCGGACCAAGCTGGCCTCGCATCAGCAGCATCCGCTGAAGGAGGTACGCGATGTCGTTCCGTCAGTTCCCTGCAGTCGACAGCAATGGCGAAAGCCACATCATCATCGAGTTCAAGCCCGAGGCGAATGGCAGCGGGCATCACTCTGAATCCACGCCGCGTTACGAGCTGGATGACGGGCGTCATCTGGTTCGCAATGGCCGCGAATTCACCACCAGCGGTGGCGAACTGCGGTTGATGATCTAGCGCTGCCCACCTTGGTGGGCACTGGCCGTGTCGCCCTGCTCTGGTAGGTGTCGACCTCGGTCGACACGCGCTTTGCCAAGGGCAGTCGAGCACGGCTCGACTCCACAAGAAGGCGTGATCAATTTTTCACCAAGCATCTTGACAGCCTTGCCTGACAAGGGCTGCGCAGGGTTATCCACACGTTTGCTCAGAAACCATCCACACCGCCTGTGGATGAATTCAGCCCAGCACCCGTCCGATGCCGCTGGCGTCCACGTCGGCCGCGGCCCGGGTGATCGCCGCCGGATCGCTGCCGGCCACGAATCCGATGCGGAAGTGCACTTCACCGCCGGGCGTGCGCGAGGAATGGATCGAAGCCAGGCTGATGCCATGCTGCTCGAACACGTTCAACAGCTCGCGCAGCGAGCCAGGCCGGTCCTCCGGCAGGTGCACCGACAGCGCGTTGCGCTCGGTCAGATCGGCCAGCAGATACCCCACGCGTTCGAACGTGTAGTTGCCATCCGCCAGGGCCTGCTCGCCGAAGGCACTGCGATTGGCTGACAGCAGCTGCTCACGGAATGCAGCCCGTGCGCCGTCGTCGCCCTGTCCGACCTGCACCTGCAGGGCCTGCAGCTGCCCCACCAGCCGCTCCAGCATCGGCGCCACGTACGGGTTGCCGAACTGGATGTCTTCGTAGATCGCCGGATTCAGCGACAGGATGCGCGAGATGATCGCCGTGTCCAGCTCGAACGACGCCGAACGGTACGGCATCATCGCGGCCAGATCGCCCAGCTGCGGCTGGTACTGGCGCAGCACGCCTGCCTGCGCCAGGTGGGTGGCATGCACCATCGCCTGCACCAGCGCCATCATCTGGTCGTGGTGCTGCGGCGTCGCGCGCACGCACTCGGCCTGCAGCGCGGTGCACAGCGTATCGACCCATGCCCGCCAGTGCTGCAGCCGCGCTTCGCAGACCACCAACACCCGCCCCTTCAGGGTCGGCGCCTTGGGTGGCGCGGTCATCGGGTGCAGTCCGACCACTTCGGCCTGCGAGGCCAGCATCGCCTGCACCGGTGCCTCCTTTACCGAGGTCACATCCAGCCACAGCCTGCCCTGCTCGCGGCCCGCCGATTGCCGCACGTACTCGGCGATCAACGCCGGCGTGTGCCGGATCGGTGCCGAGAACACCAGTACATCGGCCTGCGCCAGCAGGTGTTCCGGCGTGTGCGAGTCCGGGTCGGCCGGGTCATGGCCGATCACCTGCAGCTGCAGGTGCTGCTGGAAGAAGCGGCACAGCCAGCGCCCATAGGCACCAGCACTGCCGACGATGCCGACCGTGCGCGGCGTGCGTGGATCCAGGCCGCTCATGCCACGCGTTCAGCGCGGAAGCGCGTTCCTTCGGCCAGCGCCGCCGGCGCGGCAGCGATCACGTCAAACTCCTCGAAGCCGTTGTCCAGGGTCGCCTCCAGCGCCGCATGGGTGCCGGCAATCGCGCGCGAAATCGCCTGCTGCATCGACTCACCGCGCAGCAGGAACGACACCACCAGCGACATCAGCACGTCACCGGTACCGGCCACGTCCACCGGCAGCAGCGGTGAGGTCCAGCGCCAGGTTTCCTCGTGCCCGACCGCCAGGGTGACCAGCTCACCCGGGTTGCCGCCTACGCTGTGCGCGATCACCCAGTGCGGGCCACGATCCAGCAGCGTGCGCGCGGCGGCGATGGCATCGGCCTCGGCCAGTGCCGGCATGCCGGTCAGGCGATTCAGTTCGAAGGCATTGGGCGTCACCAGCCAGGCGTGCGGCAGCAGGCGCTCGGCGAAGATCGCTTCCAGGCCCGGTTCCACGTAGGGTCCGGTATGGGTATCACCGATCACCGGGTCCAGGCAGTAACGCAGCTGTGGGCAGGCCGGCAGGATGTTGTCCAGCCAGTCGGCGAAGGCCGCACCGTTGGCGGTGCTGCCGAAGTAGCCGGACACCAGCATCTTCGCCCGCTGCGGCAGGCCACGCTCGTGGGTACCCAGCAGCAGGTCGGCAAACCAGTCGGCGGGCAGCACGCGGCCCCGCGTAGTGTCGTAGAACGGCGCATTGCTCAGCAGCACGGTCGGGATTTCGGCGACGCGCACGCCCAGTGCGCGCATCGGCGGGACGGCGGCACTGTTGCCGGCGTGGCCGTACACAAGTTGCGACTGGACCGAGATGACATCGATCGGCGACGGCCCATCCGGCCGCTGGCGGCGGCCGTGGACCAGGTGGTTATCAAGGGATTCGCTCATGGCCGCATTCTACGCCCAAGGGAGTTTTCGGCAGGGCTTGCAGCCCTGCACCTGCCGAAGGCGAAGCCGAAGCAAGATCAAGAGCCGCATTCCGTGGGATGGCGGGGCGGTGTGGGTGGTCAGGACACGCCGTAAACCCCCCTCCGGGGTCCGGCCCAGCCGCTGGCGGCTGTGCGTTCGGGCGCTTGCGAAGCAGTGCTTCGCAAGCGAAGCGCCCTCACCCATGGGGGCTCGATGGCGCCATCCATGGCGCCAACGGTCCTGCCCACCCACACCGCCCCGCCTCTGACAGATTCCCGCGACTTTTGGTGGGTGCCGACCGTTGGTCGGCACATCTGTGGGATACCGAAATAAATCGGGGTCAGATCCGTTTTCCTTCGGAAAACGGATCTGACCCCACGAGCTGTTCCGACAGATCGCGGAAAGCCGTCGAAGGCGGGGTGGGTCCGGTTGAGGGGGCGTGAGCCGCATGGATGCGGTGACCGAGCTTACATGGACGTACTTGCAGCGTCCCCCTCAACCGGACCCACCCCGCCATCCCACGGATAGCCAGCTTCTGCTGTTGACGTTGACGTTGCTTCGGCAGGTGCAGGGCTGCAAGCCCTGCAACCCAACCCCCTCAGTGAGCAGCAGGCCGCGACGGTGGCAGCCACGCTGCGACGATACCGAGCAGTGGCAGGAACGCGGTCAGCTGATAGACGAATTCAATGCTGGTCCTGTCTGCCAGCATGCCCAGCACGGCCGCGCCAAGCCCGCCCATACCGAATGCAAAGCCGAAGAACAGGCCGGACACCATGCCGATGCGGTGCGGCATCATCTCCTGCGCGTACACCACGATGGCCGAGAACGCCGAGGAGAGCACGAAGCCGATCAGCACTGCCAGCACTGTGGTCCATAGCAGATCGGCGTGCGGCAGCATCAGCGCGAACGGGGCCACGCCGAGGATCGAGGTCCAGATGATCGGCTTGCGGCCGATGCGGTCACCCAGCGGGCCGCCGAGGAAACCACCGGCGGCAGACGCCACCAGGAACGCGAACAGATGCAGTTGCGCCTGTGCCACCGGAATGCCGAAGTGGTGGATCAGGTAGAAGGTGAAGTAGCTGCCGATGCTGGCCATGTAGAAGTACTTGCTGAAGATCAGCACCAGCAGGATCGCCAGCACCTTGGCCACGGTGCGCGACGAATGCCGCGGGGCCATAGACGCGGTGCTGGCCGGACGCGGTGTGCCCAGGTGCAGTGCATACCAGCGGCCAACATAGGTCAGCAGCGCGATGCCGATCAGCGCGGCGCCGGCAAACCATGATGCGGCACGCTGGCCATACGGCACGATCACGGCCGCAGCGATCAACGGCCCCAGCGCGGTACCGAAGTTGCCACCCACCTGGAACACCGACTGCGCGAAGCCATGGCGACCGCCCGAGGCCAGCCGGGCGATGCGCGAGGCCTCCGGGTGGAAGATGGCCGAACCAATGCCGACCATCGCCGCAGCCATCAGCACCACCGCGTAGTTCGGCGCAAAGCCGAGCAGCAGCATGCCGCACAGGGTCGAGGCCATACCGATCGGCAGCGAGTACGGTGCCGGGCGGCGGTCGGTGGCCATGCCGATCAACGGCTGGAAGATCGACGCGGTGAGCTGGTAGGTCAGCGTGATCAGGCCGATCTGGGTGAAGCTGAGGTTGAAGCCGCCCTTGATCACCGGATAGATGGCCAGGATCAGCGACTGCATCATGTCGTTGACGACATGCGAGGTGGAGATGGCGGCCAGCACGCCGGGAGCCACCGGGCGTGAGGTCGTTGCGGGAGAAGCCAGGGTCGACATGGACACAGTCAGGTTGGGGGCGAGCCACGCATGCTACGGTGGGCCCCCACTCCCTTCTGCCGCGTTCGGGTCATGGCCTATCGCAAAAAGGACACTCCCTGCCCGATCCGCGAGACCGCGCCGTGGAACGAAGTGCCGGTACACCGCCCGGTGACCAGCCGCGCCCGGCACTACCCGCCCGGTACCCACATCGCGCCACACCGGCATCGCCGTCACCAACTGGTCTTCGCCATGTCCGGCCTGATGGTGGTGCGCGCGGACGGTGGCCGCTGGGTCGTGCCCTCCACCCGCGCGATCTGGGTTCCGGCCGGTATGGTGCATGCGGTGGACTGCATCGCCGAGGTGCACATGCGCAGCCTGTACGTGGAACCGGACTTCGCGCCGCAACTGCCGGATGGGGCGTTCGCAGTACAGGTGGCGCCGCTGCTGCGCGAACTACTGCTGGCGGCCAGCCTGATCGAGTCCGCGCACGTGGACGACAGCCGCGACGGTCGCGTGGTGCGCCTGCTGCTGGACGAGCTGCACCGCATGGACGTGCTGCCGCTGCACCTGCCGTCGCCCACCGACCCGCGCCTGCAGAGAATCTGCCAGCACATCCAGAAGCATCCCGCCGACGACGCCACGCTGCAGGACTGGGCCCAGGCCCTGCAGGTGGACGTGAAGACCATCCAGCGCCATTTCGCCGGCGAACTGGGCATGACCTTCGGGCAGTGGCGGCAGCAGGCGCGCCTGCTGGCCGCTCTGGAGCGGCTGGCAGTCGGCGACAAGGTCATCGATGTGGCGCTGGCGATGGGCTACGACAGCCCCAGCGCGTTCACCAGCATGTTCAAGCGCCAACTGGGGCAGACGCCCGCGGCGTTTTTCCGCTGATCGCAAACGAAAACGCCGGGCATGGCCCGGCGCTACCGCTCAACGCTTCGGTTGAAAAACTCAGGACGTCATCCGGTCCCAGAAGCCCTTCACGCCATCCATGAACGTCGCCGACTTCGGCGAATGCTTGCGTGCTTCCTCGCCGACAAAGGTGGCTTCGAACTGCTCCAGCAGCTTGCGCTGTTCGTTGGTGAGGTTGACCGGGGTCTCCACCACCACGCGGCAGTACAGGTCGCCCTCGCTGCGGCTGCGCACCGAACGCACGCCCTTGCCGCGCAGGCGGAACAGCTTGCCGGTCTGGGTCTCGGCCGGGATGCGGATTTCCGCTTCGCCGCCGAGGGTCGCCACGCGTACGGTGTCGCCCAGCGCTGCCTGCGAGATGCGGATCGGCACTTCGCAGTGCAGGTCGTCGCCATCGCGCTGGAAGATCGCATGCTCGCGCACGCGCACTTCCACGTACAGGTCACCCGGCGGCGTACCGGCCGGACCCGCCTCACCTTCACCCTGCAAGCGGATGCGGTCGCCGGTATCGACGCCCGCCGGCACCTTCACCGACAGCACCTTGTCTTCCTCGACACGGCCGTTGCCGTGGCAGGTCTTGCAGGGCTTGGCGATGATCTGCCCACGGCCGCCGCAGTTGTGGCAGGCCTGCTGCATGGCGAAGATGCCGCGCTGGATGCGCACCTGGCCGCGGCCATGGCACACATTGCAGGTTTCGACCTTGCCGTCTTCGGAGCCACTGCCATCGCAGTCGCCGCACTCGGCCAGGGTCGGGATCTCGATGCGGCGCTCAACGCCGCGTACCGCTTCTTCCAGGTCCAGCTCCATCACGTAGCCGATGTCGGCGCCGCGACGGGCCTGGCGCGGCCCACCGCCGCCCCCGCCAAAAATGTTGCCGAAGATATCGCCGAAGATATCGTTCATGTCCGGGCCGCCCGGACCACCACCGCCCATGCCGTGCTCGAACGCGGCGTGGCCGTGGCTGTCGTACATGCGGCGCTTGTTGCCATCGGACAGCACTTCGTAGGCTTCCTTGCACTCCTTGAAGGAGGCTTCGGCCGCCGCATCACCCGGGTTGCGGTCCGGGTGGAACTTCATCGCACAGCGACGGTAGGCCTTCTTCAGCTCGTCGTCGGTGGCGGTGCGGGCAACGCCCAGCACTTCGTAGTAATCGCGCTTGCTCATATGGTGAATCTGGTTCCGGAAAGTCGGGATTCGTCAAAGCGGAAGAGCGGAACCAGGTCCGCTCTTGCGTCGGGCGCCCCGACACGCCGGTGGGCGGTCAGGACCCTGATGCGACAACGGGACGCTGATGGCCAGCGTCCCGTGTCGGTCCGGATCAGGACTTCTTGTCGTCCTTGACTTCGGTGAACTCGGCGTCGACCACGTCGTCCTGCGCCTTGCCGGCGTTGCCGGCGTCGGCACCCGGGGCACCGCCCTGGTCGGCCGAAGCAGCGGCGAACAGCGACTGGCCGGCTTCCTCCAGCACCTTCGACTTGGCTTCGATCTGTGCCTTGTCGTCACCCTTCATCGCGGTTTCCAGGTCGGCCAGGGCCGCCTCGACCTTGCCGATGACATCGCCGCCGACCTTGCTGCCGTGCTCGGTGATGGCACTGCGGGTGCCGTGGATCAGGGCATCGGCCTGATTGCGGGCCTGCACCAGCTCCTGGAACTTCTTGTCTTCTTCGCGGTTGGCTTCCGCGTCGGCGACCATGCGTGCGATCTCTTCCTCGGACAGGCCCGAACCGGCCTTGATCTCGACCTTCTGTTCCTTGTTGGTCTTCTTGTCCTTGGCCGACACGTGCAGGATGCCGTTGGCGTCGATGTCGAAGGACACTTCCACCTGCGGCAGGCCACGCGGAGCCGGCTCGATGCCGGACAGGTCGAACTTGGCCAGCGACTTGTTGAAGCGGGCCTGCTCGCGCTCACCCTGCAGCACGTGCACGGTCACGGCCGACTGGTTGTCCTCGGCGGTGGAGAACACCTGCGAGGCCTTGGTCGGGATGGTGGTGTTCTTCTCGATGATCTTGGTGAACACGCCGCCCATGGTTTCGATACCCAGCGACAGCGGGGTCACGTCCAGCAGCAGCACGTCCTTGACGTCGCCGCCCAGCACGCCGCCCTGGATCGCAGCGCCCAGTGCCACGGCTTCGTCCGGGTTGACGTCCTTGCGCGGTTCCTTGCCGAAGAATTCGGTCACCGCCTGCTGCACCTTCGGCATGCGGGTCTGGCCACCGACCAGGATCACTTCGCTGATGTCGCTCGAACGCAGGCCGGCATCGTTCAGGGCGACGCGGCACGGCTCGATCGACTTCTTGATCAGGTCTTCCACCAGTGCTTCCAGCTTGGCGCGGGTCAGCTTGATGTTCAGGTGCTTCGGACCCGAGGCGTCAGCGGTGACGTACGGCAGGTTCACTTCGGTCTGCTGGGCGCTGGACAGCTCGATCTTGGCGCGCTCGGCAGCGTCCTTCAGGCGCTGCAGGGCCAGCGGATCCTTGCGCAGGTCGATGCCCTGGTCCTTGTTGAATTCTTCAACCAGGTACTCGATGACGCGGTTGTCGAAGTCTTCGCCGCCCAGGAAGGTGTCGCCGTTGGTGGCCAGCACTTCGAACTGCTTCTCGCCGTCGACGTTGGCGATCTCGATCACCGAGACGTCGAAGGTGCCGCCGCCCAGGTCGTACACCACGATCTTGCGATCCTTGTTGTCGCCCTTGTCCAGGCCATAGGCCAGCGCGGCCGCGGTCGGCTCGTTGATGATGCGCTTGACGTCCAGGCCGGCGATGCGGCCGGCATCCTTGGTCGCCTGGCGCTGGCTGTCGTTGAAGTAGGCCGGCACGGTGATGACCGCTTCGGTGACCTTCTCACCGAGGAAGTCCTCGGCGGTCTTCTTCATCTTCTCCAGCACCTTGGCCGAGATTTCCTGCGGGGCCATCTTCTTGCCATCGCTGGTCGACACCCAGGCATCGCCGTTGTCATGGGCCAGGATGCTGTACGGGACGTGGGCGATGTCCTTCTGCACTTCGGCGTCGGTGAACTTGCGGCCGATCAGGCGCTTCACCGCGTAGAAGGTGTTCTTCGGGTTGGTGACGGCCTGGCGCTTGGCCGAGGCGCCCACCAGGACTTCGCCGTCCTTGGTGTAGGCGACGATCGACGGGGTGGTGCGATCGCCTTCCGAATTCTCGATGACGCGGGCCTTGCCGCCGTCCATGATCGCCACGCACGAGTTGGTGGTGCCGAGGTCGATACCAATGATCTTGCCCATGGGGGAGACTCCTGAGGATGCTTGTTGGGGTCAGTCCGGCCGTTCGGCCGGTGGATGAATACGATGTGGGGGAGGCTCGTGGAACATTCAAGCCATCTCCCGAACGCTGTGTTTCCGGTCGCCCGGCGCGTTCAGCGTCGGGCCGGGTGACGGGACATTCCCGCCTTCCGGCCCTGGAGGGGTCAGTCGGCGGCCACCACCACCAGCGCCGGCCGCAGCAGGCGCTCGTTGAGCAGGTAACCCTTCTGGAACACGGTCACCACGCTGCCCGGGGCGGCGTCTGGGGCCGGCACCTGGCTGATGGCCTGGTGGTGTTCCGGGTTGAACGGCTGGCCGATCGGGTCCAGCAGGACCAGCCCGTTGTCGGCGGCAACCTTCAGCAGCTGCTTGTAGGTCAGCTCCAGGCCCTCGCGCAGCGGATGCGGGTCATCGCCGGCCGCCTTCAAGCCGGCATCCAGGCTGTCGAACACCGGCAGCAGCTCGCCCAGCAGCTTCTCGTTGGCGAACTTGCGGGCCTGCTCGATGTCACGGGCAACGCGCTTGCGCTGGTTCTCGAGGTCGGCGCGCTCACGCAGCGCATCGGCCTTGATCTGCTCGACCTCGGCGCGCAGGCGCTCCACTTCGTCGTTGACGCCGGCGGCGGCGGCCGCATCGGCGGCAGTCTGCTGGGATTCGATATCTGGATGTTCGTGGTTCATGTCTGGGTCCCTGGCGGTCAGTCTCCGCCTCCACCCACCCTAGTGTGGGCGGGATGCTGCGTTTCAAGCGTCGGATGTTCCAGGAGTGCGCCCGGCTGGCGAAAACGCCGCGCCGAGTACATCGGCAGTAGCCTGGACCAGCGGGATCATCCGGTCGTAGGCCATCCGCTTGGGGCCGATCACGCCCAGCACGCCCAGCACCTGGCCATTGGCGGTATAGGGGGCGGTGACCAGCGACACCCCCTGCAACGGCATCATCCCGGTCTCTTCGCCAATGAAGATGCGCACCCCCGGGGCCTGGATGGTGCGCTCCAGCAGCTGCAGGATCTCGCGCTTGCTGGAGAACAGCTCGAACAGCTCGCGCAGCCGCTCCAGGTCGGACAGGTCCTGCACCCCCATCAGACGGGTCTGCCCGGCTACCAGCATGTCGTCGGCCGCCGGCTGCAGGGCCTGCTCGGCCAGCTCGATGCTGTGCGCCAGCAGCTGCTCCAGCTCCGAACGGGCATCACGCAGTTCCAGCAGCAGGCGGGTGCGGATCTCGGCCATCGGCAGGCCGGCGAAATGCGCGTTGAGGTAGTTGGCGACCTGTTCCAGCTGGCCCGGCGCGAACTCCTGGCGGGTCTCGATGACCCGGTTCTGCACCTCGTTGTCGGCGAACACCAGGATCGCCAGCACCCGGCGCCCGTCCAGCGCCACGAAATCGATCTGGCGGAACGCGAACTGCTCGCGCCGCGGGGCGCTGACCACGCCGACGAAGTGGCTCATCGCCGACAGCAGCTCCGAGGCGCTGCCAAGCAGGGCCTGGGTGCTGCCGCCGCCGGCCAGTTCCTGGCGCAGCCGGGCCAGCTCGCCTTCGCCCGGCGGCTGCATCTGCAGCAGGCTGTCGACGAACACCCGGTAGCCATGTGCGGTCGGGACGCGCCCGGCCGAGGTGTGCGGCGAAGCCAGCAGCCCCAGGTCTTCCAGGTCACCCAGGATGTTGCGGATGGTGGCCGGACTGACCTCCAGCCCGGCCACGCGCGCCAGCGTCTGCGAGCCGACCGGCTCACCGTCCTGGATGTAACGCGCGATCAGCGTGCGCAGCAGATGGCGCGCACGCGGGGCAAGCTGGTCGGGAGAACCGTGCATGGAATCAACCTGTGAGACACGGACACTAGATAATGGCGGCGGATCACCTTGGCAAGTCATTGGACCTCCCGCGCCCGCGTGCTAGCGTTGCGCGGCTGCTGACACCCCCTTACCCATGCTCAGACATCTTTCGATCAAGGATTTCGCCGTCGTCCGCGCCACCGAACTGGAGTTCGGGCCAGGCATGACCGTGGTTTCAGGCGAGACCGGCGCCGGCAAGTCACTGATGGTCGACGCGCTGGGCTTCCTGTCCGGCCTGCGCGCCGACAGCGGCGTGGTCCGCCACGGCGCCGCGCGCGCCGAGCTGTCGGCCGAGTTCGCGCTGGACCAGCTGCAGGCCGCGCGCCAGTGGCTGGCCGACAACGAGCTGGACGACGAGGAGCAGTGCCAGCTGCGCCGCGTGATCCGTGCCGATGGCGGCTCGCGGGCCTGGATCAACGGCCGCCCGGTGACCCTGGCGCAGCTGGCCGACCTGGCCTCGCTGCTGGTGGAGATCCACGGCCAGCACGAGCAGCAGGCCCTGCTGGCACGCCCATCACAGCTGGCCCTGCTGGATGCCTATGCCGGCAACGAGGACGAGCGCCGCCAGGTGCGCCGCGCCGCTGCGGCCTGGCAGGCCCTGGTCGATGAATCACTGGCGCTGTCGCAGCAGGGCGACGTCAGTGACCGGATCGGCTTCCTGGAGCACCAGCTGCGCGAACTGGACCGCGAGGATCTGGAACCGGAGTCAATTGCCGCGCTGGGCGCCAGCCACCGCCGCCAGGCCCATGCCAGTGCCCTGCTGAGTGCCTGCCAGGCGGCCAGCAACCAGCTCAACGGCGACGACGGCAGTTCCGCGCTGGACCTGCTGCAGCAGGTGCGCCACGAGCTGTCGCGCCTGATCGAACACGACCCGCGCCTGGGCGAGGTGGACGGGCTGATCGAGAACGCCTCGATCCAGCTGCACGAAGCCCTGTCGCTGCTGGACCGCGTGCATGACGACCTCGACGCCGACCCGGAACAGTTCGAGGAGAACGAGCGTCGCCTCGGCCGCCTGCACGACCTGGCCCGCAAGCACCGTGTGCCGATGGACGAGCTGGGCGCGCAGCGCGAGCGCATGCACGCCGAAGTGGAACAGCTGCGTGGTGCTGACGAACGCCTGCAGCGCCTCGCCGGCGAGATCGACAAGGCCGCTGCGGCGTGGCGCGTGCAGGCCGGGCTGCTGACCGCCAGCCGCCGCGCCGCCGCTGCCGAGCTGTCGGCCACCACCACCGGCATCATCGCCGAGCTGGGCATGGGCGGCGGCCAGTTCCTGATCGAGCTGGAACCGCAGGACGCCGGCAAGCCCGACCCGCAGGGTGCCGAGCGCGTGGAATTCCTGGTGGCGGCCAATGCCGGGCAGCCACCGCGTGCCCTGCGCAAGGTGGCCTCGGGTGGCGAACTGTCGCGCATCTCGCTGGCCATCGAAGTGGCCGCGCTGGACCTGGATGCAGTGCCGACCATGGTGTTCGACGAAGTCGACTCCGGCATCGGTGGCGCGGTGGCGGACATCGTCGGCCAGAAGCTGCGCGCCCTTGGCGAGAAGCGCCAGGTGCTGTGCGTGACCCACCTGCCGCAGGTCGCCTCGAAGGGCCATGCCCATTACCGGGTCAGCAAGGCCCCGGTGGAAGGCATGACCCAGAGCGCAGTGGAAAAGCTGGACAGCAAGGCGCGCGAGGAAGAACTGGCGCGCATGCTCGGCGGCGTGGAAGTGAGCAAGGAAGCGCGCGCCGCCGCACGCAAGCTGCTGCAGGTGTAACGCCGGCCGAGCCGAGCATTGGCTCGGCTTCCGCACGGTAGTGCCGGCCGCTGGCCGGCACCCCGATGCGGGTGGATGAAGATCATGAGGTTGCCGGCCAGCGGCCGGCACTACCCCTGTGGCTGCGTCAGATCGACGTTCTCCACCAGGAAATCAAGAAACGCGCGCACCCGCAGCGGCAGGTAGCCGCCCTGCCCCAGGAACACCGCGTGCACCTCTTCCAGGTCACCGGGATTGGCGTCCTCCAGCACCGGCAGCAAGCGCCCGGCGGCAATGTCCTGCTGCACCTGGAATGCTGCCAGCCGCGCCATGCCCAGCCCACCCAGCACCAGCTGGCGCAGCGCATCGCCGTTGCTGGCGCGCGCGTTGCCACTGGGCAGCAGCATGCGTTCGCGCCCGTCCTGCAGCAACGGCCAGCCCTGCATCGCGCGCGCATGGCCGATATCCAGCCGGTTGTGCGACTGCAGCTCCTCGGCAGTGCGTGGCAGCCCGTGCCGCTGCGCGTAGGCCGGTGCAGCCACGATCATCATCCGCGTCGCACCCAGCCGCCGCGCCACCAGGCTGGAACTCTTCAGTGGACCGGCCCGCACCGCCACGTCGGTGCGCTGCTCAAGCAGGTCGATCACCTCGTCATTGAGGGTCAGGTCCACGCCTACCTGCGGGTTGCGTTCGAGGAACGCCGGCAGCAGCGGCAGCAGGAAATGCTGGCCGAACGGCACGTTGGAGTTGACCCGCAACCGTCCACGCGGCTCGGCATGGGCACTGGCACAGCGCTCGGCCTCCTCCAGGTCGGCCAGCACGCGCAGGCCGCGCTCGTAGAACGCGCAGCCTTCCGGGGTCAGCTGCAGCTGGCGGGTGGAGCGTTGCAGCAGGCGCGTACCCAGCCGCTGCTCCAGCCTGGCCACCAGCTTGCTCACTGCTGACGGCGTCATGTCCAGGGTGCGGGCGGCGGCGGAGAAGCCACCGGTCTCGATCACCCGCACGAACACTTCCAGTTCGCCGGATCGGTTGATGTCGGGTCGCGCCATGACGATGAATCCAGTTCACAGATGATTGTCCATGCGCAGTCTAGTTCACAGATGACCCCGGAATCACCATGGCGTTCCCTCCCACCTGGATTGCCCGATGAACCGCTTGAGCCAGCTCACCGCCACCGCCCTGCTCGCCCTGTCCGGCGTCGCCAGTGCCGCATCCGCCCCGCACTGGGTCGCCAGCTGGCAGGCCAGCCCGCAACCGGTCTGGGACGCGGATTTCCTGTTCCCGACCCTGGTTCCGGCCACGCTGCAGGACCAGACCTTCCGCCAGACCGCGCGCATCAGCCTGGGCGGGCCCCGGCTGCGGGTGCGGCTGAGCAATGCCTACGGCACCCAGCCGCTGCGGATCGGGGCGGCCAGCGTGGCCGCGGGCGCGGGCGCCACCCCGCAACCGCTCAGCTTCGACGGCCAGCCTGGGGTGTTGATCGGTGCCGGTCAGGAACGGCTGAGCGATCCGCTGGCGGTGGCCACGGAAGACCACCAGGCGCTGCAGGTCAGCGTCTTCGTGGCGGGGCCGACGCCGGTGCAGGCGTTCCATTGGGACGGCCGCCAGACCAGCTGGATCGCCGGCGGCAATCAGGCCCGGGCGCGCGACCTGGAGGGTGCCAGTTCCACTACCGCACGCCTGTTCCTCACCGGGATCGAGGTCGAGGCCGCCGCCAGTGCGCGTAGCGTGGTGGTGATTGGCGACTCGATCACCGACGGCGCCACCGCCAGCCTCGACCAGGACCAGCGCTGGACCGACCATCTGGCCGCGCGTCTGGCACCGCGCGGCGTCGCGGTGGTCAACGCGGGCATTTCCGGCAATCGGCTGCTGAGCGACGGCATGGGCGAGTCGGTTCTGGCCCGCCTGCGGCGTGACGCACTGGATCAGCCCGGCGTCGCCAGCGTCATCGTGCTGATCGGCATCAACGACATCAGCTGGCCCGGTACTGCCTTCGCCCGCGCGCAGCCCCGGCCCAGCCTGCCCGAGCTGCAGGCCGGCTATCGTGCCCTGGCCGAACAGGCCCACCGGCGGGGTCTACGCATATTCGGCGCCACCCTGATGCCGTTCGCGGGCGCCCTGCCCGGCACGCCGCTGGACGACTACTACCACCCGGACAAGGAGGCCCTGCGCCAACAGCTCAATGCATGGCTGCGCAGCAACAGCCCGTTCGACGCGGTGATCGACCTGGACGCGGCGCTGCGCGACCCGGCCGATCCGTCACGGATGGCCGCCGCCTACGACTCCGGCGACCACCTCCACCCGGGGGATGCCGGCAACCGGGCGATGGCCGAGGCGGTGGACCTGGAGATCCTGCTCGGTTGCATGGGGTCAGAGCCCTTTGCTGGCGCAAAGGGATCCGACCCCGCAGAGCGCCCGGGGCCGGCCCCCTTTCCTGGAGGGAAAGGGCCCTGACCCCGGCAACGAAAAACCCCGGGCAAGCCCGGGGTTTCGTCGCTAGCGGCTGGCCGGAACGGCCTACTTGCGCTTCTTGCGCACGTAGAGCACCAGCGAGTGTTCTTCCAGCTCATAGCCGTGATCGGCCGCGATCTTGCGCTGCAGCTCCTCGATCTCATGGCTTTCGAATTCGATGATCTTGCCGCTGTCCACGTCGACCATATGGTCGTGGTGGCCACCACGGTCCAGCTCGTAAACGGCCTGGCCACCCTCGAAATTGTGCTTGAGCACGAGGCCGGCGGCCTCGAACTGGGTCAGCACCCGGTAGACCGTCGCCAGGCCGATCTCGTCGCCATGCTCGAGCAGCTGGCGGTAGATGTCCTCGGCGGTCATGTGGTGCTGGTGGTGCTGGGCATTGCGCTGTTCGAGCAGCGCCAGGATCCGCATCCGCGGATGGGTCACCTTCAGGCCGACTTTACGCAGGTCGTGGGTTTCCATAGGTCTCCGTTCATTGGCGATTTAGCGCCAGCTGCCTCGGATTGGGTCGCGGTGGCACGCCGGGAGTGTATCATCGGTTTGATTTCCCCAACCGCCAGTCCCGATGCGCAATCTCCTGTTGGTCGCCGCCGTCGCCCTGTCCACCACCGGGTGCGGCATCATCTACAAGCAACCCATCTATCAGGGCAACCTGATCCGGGAAGATGCCGTGGCCAAGCTGCAGGTCGGGCAGAGCAAGCAGCAGGTCACCGCGCTGCTGGGCACCCCGTCCATCCCCGACCCGTTCCACGCCCAGCGCTGGGACTACACCTCCAGCCAGCGCGTGAACCGCCTCGGCCGCACCGAAGTGAAGAACTTCGTGGTGTTCTTCGAGAATGACGCCGTTACCCGCTGGGAAGGCGACTACTTCCCGGGCAACGACAAGGCCCTGGCCCAGCAGACGGTGCGCCAGTTCGGCCGCAACCTGCCGAAGGACAAGAAGAAGAAGGGCCGCTGAGGCCTGCCCGTCCGCAGGGACGGGTTGCCGGGATCAACCGCCGAGCGCGCGACGCCGGCGGTTGTCCTTGGGGTCGGCCAGCAGCGGGCGCAGCAGCTCGATGCGGTCCCCGTCCAGCAGCGCCTGCTGTGGACGGGCCAGCACGCCATGCACCGCGGCGGCCGGACAGTCGGCACTACCTTCCAGCGCAGCGGCGGCGATGGCGTCGGCCACGGTCGCTCCCTCTTCCAGCTGCAGGTGGCGCGACAGCACGCGCTCCGGCCAGGCCAGCACCACCTCGACCTCGATCATCGCTCAGCCCTCGTCGGCGACGCGGACGAAATCATTGACCATGCGATCGGCCAGTCCCTGGAAGCCGATCGCCAGGGCCGGACCGAGCAGGCGCGAGCTGGGTTCGAACTCCAGGGTCAGGGTGACCTTGCACGCATCCTCGGCCAGCGCATGGAATTCCCAGCGGCCGTGCAGCTGCTTGAACGGGCCATCGCGCAGCTGCATGTCGATGCTGTGCGGGCGCTGCAGGGTGTTTTCAGTCTGGAACCAGGTACTGAACGAGCCCAGGCCCAAGTCCAGGCGCGCCACCAGGCGGTCCTCGCCCTGCTCCAGGATCTGGGCAGCCGAGCACCAGCGGAAACGGCGCGGATAGGCCTGGACGTCGTTGACCAGGTCGAACATGCGCGCGGCCGAATGTTCGACCAGGGCGCTGCGGCGGATAGTAGGCATGAATACAGGACGTTTCGGCAATCGACCGGGCGGGCCCGAATCGGAGACAATACGGAAATGAGCAAGAACAGCGGCAAGGATAAAGCAAAGAGCGCGACGGCCAACAAAACCATCGCGTTGAACAAGCGTGCCCGCCACGAGTACCACATCGAAGAGCGCTTCGAGGCCGGCCTGGCCCTGCAGGGCTGGGAGGTGAAGTCGATCCGCGCTGGCCGCGGCAACATCATCGACGCCTACGCCTATGTGAAGCACGGCGAGATCTTCCTGATCGGCGCGCAGATCACCCCGTTGATCCAGGCCTCCACCCACGTGGTGGCCAATGACCGGCGCGAGCGCAAGCTGCTGCTGCACCGGAGCGAGATCGACAAGCTGGTCGGCAAGGTCGAGCGCGATGGCTACACGATCGTGCCCACTGCGATGTACTGGAGCAAGAACAAGATCAAGCTCGAAGTCGCGCTGGCCAAGGGCAAGCAGACCCACGACAAGCGCGATGCCGCCAAGGACCGCGACTGGGCGATCGAGAAGCAGCGTGTGATGCGTCGCGGCAACCGCGACGCATGACCGCCCCCATCGGCGCCATGGTGACTGCCAGCGCCGATGAAACGCGCACGTTGTGCGCGCGCCTGCTGGCCTTCAACCAGGCCCACGGCGGCGATTCACTCGATGAGACTCCAGTCCGCCTGGCCTGGCATGACGAGCACGGCGCGCTGCGCGGTGGTGTGCTGGCCGACGTCTGTGCTGGCTGGCTGCAGGTACATGTGCTGTGGGTGGATCCGGAACTGCGCGGGCAAGGCATCGGCCAGCGCCTGCTGGCGGAAGCAGAAGCCGCCGCGCGCCAGCTTGGCGCCCGCAACGTGATGCTGGATACCTTCGACTGGCAGGCCGAAGCTTTCTACCTGCGGCAGGGCTACACCGTCTATGGGCGGCTGCCCGATTGCCCGCCCGGGCACGAGCGGATCTACCTGCGCAAGCCATTGTCAGGTTCCTGACCGCGGCCGCGGAAACCGCCGACCGGTCACCCTGCCAGCACGCCCTGCCCGCGCATGCGCGGTGCCAGCGCTGCGTGCATCACGGCTAGGTGCATCACCACTGCCAGTTCCGGCGCATGCCGGTCATCGCCGGCGCGCCACCGCTGCGCCAGCTGGGCCGCGTCGGCCGGCAGCAGGGCCAGCAGCTGGGCGTCATCCAGCGAATCGGCCGCGCCCTGGAGCTGCCGCGCCATCTGTCGCGCCTGCCATACATGCACGCCGATGCTGAGGCTGGCCAGCGACATCAGGACCACGGCCAGCCCGTGCTCGAACCATTGCGACAGCACTTCCGGCCCCCACAGCAGGGCCGCCAACACGGCCAGGCCCGGCAGGCGCCAGCCCAGCCAATGGATGCGACCGCGCTGCGACCAGTGCACAACCACCGCACTGGCCACCAATGCCGCGGCCGCAGTCGCCGGCAGCTCGGTCAGCGCGGTGGCCGCAAGCAACACCGCCAGCACCACCCAGACCCAGCCAGGCGGCAGGGCGCGCCGCTGGTAGTCGGCACCGACCGGCCCGATCAGCTGCCGAAGGCTGCGTTGTTGGCTTGCATCGGTCACCCACAGTCTCCGTGTCTGTCCTGGCCCGGATGGTCGCCGCCAGTGTGTCGCAAATTCGTGCCAATGAAGTTACCAATCCGCTATGGCCAATGCAGTGCAACTTATTGGAAATTGACAACGCTGCGCGCGCACCGTCGCCCCCACAGCCGGGACCGAGCGCCGGATCAGCTCAGGCCGGAAGCGAGGGTCGCGTCACGACGGGCAGCGCCTGGCAACGTTCATGCACAGAGCCGACCGGTACGGCGCAGACACGCTCACCGACGAACCGGCGGTACTCCCGGTTGCCATCCTCGGGCTGATCCAGCCCGGGAACCTTCAGCAGGTCCAGCCCCCGCGCCTGGGCAATCAGCTCTGCGGCCTTCACCATCGCCGTGGACCTGCCACCGAAGAAGGCGATACGCGATTCGCGCGAGTGCTCGGAGAACGTGTTGATCAGGTCTACCAGCGACCGCCCCAGACCGACGACATTCACCACCAGCAGGCTGTAGTGCCGCCATTCCACCAGCGTTGCCGCGCTGCACGCGTCGCCGACCACTTCAACGCTGACCCGCGCATCGATCGACAGGCGCGACTCCATCGCAAGTCGCTCCATTGTTCGCTCACCCACCAGCAGGACCCTGATCGAGGCCATCACCCACTCCTTCCCTACGTGTGCCCGCCGCCGAAAGCAGGGACTCCAGTGAAGGAGAAAATGGTAGGCACGCGCATGCCGGCACCCAATAAGACAACCCCGAAAACAGCGTTGATTGCAGGTACTCCAGGCCTTGCAGCAGGGTGCGGCACGCCAGAATCGGAATGGTCTCATGCGGGCCAACGTGCTCCCCGCATTATTCTCGCCACCTCACAGTCGCGGCGTTCCTGCAGTGTCCGGGACCGCAACATGGAATGGATCGGGAGGGCAGAGGCATGGCGTTTCATGGCGACCTGGACGGCATCGACCTGGAAGACATCATCGCGCTGATTGGCGCACGGTCGGGCGTGCTTTCGCTCGGCCCGATCCAGGGAAAAACCCTGAACCTGCATGTGGCCGCGGGACTGGTCGCATCGTTCTCCATCGAGCAGAACATCGAGGGCAAGGACCGGATCTTCAAACTTGCCCGGTGGTTCTCCAGGCACCGCTGCAGTTTCAGTTTCGAACAGAAGCCGATCAACGCGACGCAAGGCCCTGCATCTGGACCTGCTGCAGCTGTTTCCGCGCCGACAGCCGACCGTTTCAGCGACAGACCCGGTGACGGGCCCGCTATCCGATCCGGACACGGTGTTCATGCTGATCAAGGCCAAGAAGGCCGCGCTTCCACTGGAGCTCCAGCGTTTCCTGGACCGGGTCGCGCCGATGCTGGAAAAGGGTGCCAGTGCGCACGACATTGCGCGCCGCACGCAGATGCGACTGCAGGATGTACAGCTCGCACTGCACGGCCTGAAACAGGCCAGGAAAGCGTGGCCGGCGTTTGTCGGCACAACGCCACCGGCGCGCCCTGCCGGATATGGCGTGTTCTCGTGGCTGCTGCGCCCCCGTGCTGCGCGCGCTGCATCGGGGTGAACGGTTGCAGGGTACGGGCTCCCAGACCGCTGCGACCGGCAAGACCGTGGTGGTGGCGGACGAGCATGCCATCTTCGTGCTCGGCATGGTGAGCTCGCTGCGGGTGCTTCCGCAGGTTGTGGTGACCGGCCAGACCACCCGTCGCACCGTCCTGCTGGAACTGGTGGAACAGCAGCAGCCCGACGTGGTCATCACCGGCTACACCCTGCAGGTGGAAGGCAGCACGCACCCCGGCCACGCACCGATCGCGGATATCGGCCGCTTGTCGCCGAGCACCCGCATCATCGCCATTACATCGCAACCGAGCGACGCGCTGCACCGGCGCATTCTTCGTGCGGGTGCCCACCTCGTGCAGGACAAGACCTGCCCCATCAACACCCTCATCCGGGGCGTGATCGACACGCTCAAGAGCGGCGCTCCCGCTGCTGCCGACAACCAGCGTCCAGTGATCGTCGGCACCGGTGCCCTGTCCACCTGCGAGCAGCAGGTCCTTCGACTCTATCTTTCCGGCATGAACGTCACCGCCATCGCAACGCTGCTGCAGCGGAGCAAGAAGACCATCAGCGCGCAGAAGATCAGCACCATGAAAAAGCTCGGGGTATCGAGCAACCAGGAGCTGGTGCTTCTGGCCACGACCTTCCCCCCGCCCGAATGGCCGGAGGCGGGCGGGCTTTGAGCTGGGCCCAGCCCTATCGGCCCTGTACCTTGCAGCGCTGTAGAAACCGGCGGTACATTCTCCCCGTGGCGCCATCGGCGCCGGTTTCGCAAACGCCAGAATAACGCGGCCCATCAATGCTTTAGCGTTATGGACTTTTTCGTTCACGCCTGCCGGATGTGCAGAAATGGGCATCGATTGGCAGCGTTTGGTCAACTTCTTAGTCAACATTCGATGTTGACCGTTGCCGTCGTCAGCGCGCCGATGGATCTCCGAGCTGCAGGTTCTCGTCTTCCAGCTTCCTTATCTCATCACCCAGAGCTATGTGCAGGCGGTCATAGATCGGGTGCACCTGCTCCCATAAAGCTCGCGCTTCGGCTTTCGCCACCGAGTTGGTCACTTGATACAGCAGCTCCCGGTACTCAGAGAGCTGTTCATAAACAGTGCGCGTGTGAATTCTCGCGTGTATCGGCACGACCTCGGCTATAGCGAGCCTGAAATCCTCCGCAACCTGAGGAGGTAACTTGTACGTCCCCCACTCGCCGGTCCTGTCGTACGCTTTGATGTCCTCGAGGTGAACAACTGCCGCCGTCCGCATGAGCTTCAGCAATAGGGGTTGAACGGAGATGAGGTTCGCGCGCTCAGCATCTATGCGCCGCATGCGTAGGGCGTCGTAGCGTTGCTCTCGCCGTAACTCCTTCGCGTGCCTCCGGCGACCTTTTTCCGTCAGGTGGTCCTGGAGCCATTTCAGACCGAAGCCGAGAATCAGCGTGGCCACCGGCACCAGCCACTTCCAGTCGTCGCCAGCGCTCGCCGCTGCACTGGCCGCCGGCGCGGCCTTGACGGTCGCCAGGAAAAGAGCTTCCCGCATCTTCAGTTCCCCTAGATCCTGTCACAAGTTTGCCTGAACGATCTGACGAATAGTTTAAGTCGGCGGTGCGTGCAAATCGCCAAAGCAGCGGTAGTAACTCCTTCAGATCGCGCCCCCGAGCTGGCGCCCGGCAGCTGGCCGATCAGGTAGTCCAGTGCCAGCCTCCTCGCTCTCGCCAATGCGACCACAGCCAGGTCACCGACCACCACACCTCTGTCGAGCCGCATTCCTAATCCTGTGACTGCTATAGGGTTTTTCCTACGAGTAAGAGGCATAGACTCCGATAGCGCACTTGAGAACGTGGGCGCAGCCTTATGCAGCTGCAAACCCAAGCGGAGGCATCGACAAAAGAACACGTTCTGCACGAAACCTGATTACCTTTTCCAATAGGGAGCTGTAGCGCATGAGAATGGATAGGAAGTGGGGAATTTTGGCTCTTTCGGTCGGACTGACCTTGGGCAGCACCTACACAGCAGGTGCGCAACAGGATCCCGAGGCCGTCCCGATGCTATCGGATCAGAATAAGCTGCTTGTCACGTCAGAGATTCAGAATGATGTGCAGCGGTTCGTCAATGCCCAGAAGCGAATCGATGGACAAGGCAAGAATATACTGGCTCGGATCACCCCAGATCCGTCGCGCCAGTGGATTTATGTGGATCTTGATGGTGCCTTTCTACCCAAGGGCCGAAGCGAAATGGGGGAGGACCTTGGGCAACTCATTAGGGATATTCAGAACCATGTCGTGGATCTTCTTACAGGCATCGTAGAGTTCAAGGCCGTCGTCATCAGGGTCGATGGCAAGCGCCTGGATGAGATTTATCCTCCTCGCTACAAATCCAAGCAGAGGGCACGCGCCACTTCACAACTGACTACCCCAGTAGATGGCTTAGTCGTGCTCAGTCCATCGCACGGAAAATACTTTCACTACGGCAGTAACAAATGGGAGTATCAGCGCCCGCTCTATGTGAACTCCACTGTCGTCCATGAGGACACTATTACCCCGGGCTACACCTCGATGCTGCAGAGCCTTCTGACATTGAGGAGCCCGACGCATGCCACGTCAATACGTCAGACTCGAGACATTGGCAACACTGCGATTGATCCTAACAGCGGCTTGAAATGGGCAGAGCTCGCTGCACGCTATTACTTGGCTAGGCTCTATCCCAATGAAACCGGGATGTGGAATCAGTATCCTAATGGAAAACCGAACCGTGCAGACCTCCGTGAGTATGATGACGATATTGCTGTTCGCCCAAATTTTGCAAACTTCCTAAACGCTGAAACAATGATCTCCATCCACACGGATGGTAGCGACACGAACCCGTCAGCACGAGGGCTGTCTGTCTTCACGAATCTCAACGATCCAAAATCTGTAGCGCTTGCCGAGAGCGTCAAGTGCTACGTGCAGGAGCAAATCAAACAGCGCCCTGATTACCCAACATTCCCCATCCGCTCAGGTCCCAATGATGGAGTGGGCTACGGGGAGGTCCGGGAGGCGGATATGGAGACCGTGTTGGTTGAGGTGGGCTTCCATAGCAACGCCGAAGACGCTGCACTACTTCAGACCACAGAGTTCCGTACCATTTCGATGAGAGGTATCGAAAAGGGCTATCGCATGTACAGAGAGGGGAAGGCCTGCATACCTTTTGCCATTACATCGGTAGGTCCGGCTGCAGGCAAGTCCCCCGGCAAAGTACCTGTGGCGTTCACCTATGTGGGTTATCCGCAGGGAGCAATGAAGGCAGATGTGGAGATTGTTAAGTGCGCACCGGGCAACACCTGCAACGGCGCGAAAGGCCTTCCGGTCACACTCGCCGATGGAAAGCTGTCATGGAACTTTACATGTGGCAACGTCGGCGCAAACGCGACGCATACAGTAAGGACGAAGCTCTATGATGCCGATGGTGTCTTCGCAAAGTCTGTCGAATCAGCCGTGACCTGCCAGGTGTAAGGCGGCCGAGAACTCGCGCTAGTTACCTGAGTTCGCGCTAAAGCATGAACCGTTTGCCAAGGCCTCCTCGTCAGGGAGGCCTTTTCACTCATGCCTCGATTGAAAGAGGCTTCTAGGAAGGGGCTGCCGTGGCGGCCCCATGGACCTTACAGGTGCGGCAGGCCCAGCCGCCTCCGCAGCGCCAACCACGAGCACGATCGAGGTCCGCACCAGCGCGTGCTGGTCGCGGGTCAGCTGGTCGTACATCTCCAGCAACTTCGGAAAGATATGCCCCACCCGGGTGCACTCGTCGTCGGTGTAACGCTTGCCGTCCACCACCGCCGGGCCCGTGACGCTTGCGCAGACAGTCAGGATGCCGGCCGAGTCGTAGTACGGCGTGTAGCGGCGTCCTTCGTGCGCCGAGCCGTTCGTGGCAAGGGCGGCCACCAACGCGCCGATCAGCGTCAGCGGTGCGGCGGCGAACCCGATCCGCTGCTTGGTGTTGGGCGTGATGTCAGCCAGGGCGGCGGATCCACGTCCAGAGGCGCTTGGCATTGCCCATGCGCGCGGACCACCAAGCGGACCAGTCGCCCCAGTTCTTCAACCTGACGGTGAACATCTGGACGACGGTGAACACGATCGCGCCGGTCAGCGCCCAGTCGCTCAACGTGTAGCCCGGCGAGTAGGTCGCTGCGGTGGCGCTGGCTGCCGCCCCGATCTTCGAACCTGCGACCGCCAGTCCGTTGTGATCTGTTCTTTGATGCTCACCGCAGTTCCCCCAGTGAAAGGAGGCCGGCATGGCCCACCACTACCGCGGTTGCAAGGTCGCGCGGACACCAGCGGCGCGTCTCACGACGGCCTATGTGCTGGCTTGAGTGGTGGCCATGACTACCGGCCATTTGGTAGCGGGAGGTGGATTCGAACCGCCGACCTCGTGGTTATGAGCCACGCGAGCTTGTAGGAGTTCAAACCTACTTTCGGTGCCCGAGGCAACTGCGGTTCCTCATGAGGAAGAAATCTCCCTCATGAGGAACAAGTGAGGTCAGCCAGGTGAATGCCCGCCGTCCGCGTCGACAGCCTGAATCATCGGCAGCGACGCCCTCAGATTGCTTACCGCCCATCCCGCAATGCCATTAAGAGGGAGCCCGTCTTCGGGCTGCCCAGCCAAGCGCTTAATCAGCACATTCATGTTGCTATCAAGCACCGTGCGAAAGGCCCTGTCTTGGGAGGTCGCGTGTCCACTGCCAAGGTTGGCATCCATACGCTCAGCTGCATCTGCGTACCGCAGCAGGCCATCGGCGCTGGCATGCATTGCGTGAAAGACCTTCAGAACAACCAGTGCGTCTTCCCTGGGCAGAGCACCGCACAGCTGCTGGATATGATCCAGCTGAGCGGCGAGCCACTTATACGGTTCCTCGGCAGTCTCGAAAGCGGAAATTGCAGATGCCGCGATCGCTTTGACGGACCTAAGATCCCTTGCGCCAATAGCGTCAGTCAGCTGCCCCGAGCTGTCGTGAACGACCTTACGCGCAGCCCCATAGGCTGCGGCTAGTCTGTCCGCGCGCTCCAGAACTGCCAACACATACTCATCCCTTTTCACCTTACTTCTCCATGGACCACGAGACGCGATTCGCCCCTAACAAACCTTAACAAATGCGACAATGCCGGCCAATACAGGGAGGGTGTCGCAATGGTTGAGACGGTTCTCGGCTTGACGGATTTGCAGATGAAGGCGGTGACCGCCTTCGGTCAGTTGGCGCTCGCTACGACAGTGGCTTACATTGCCTTCCAGCAGTGGAGGACGGCGCGTCACAAACTGAAACTCGATATGTTCGATCGCCGATTCGCGGCCCACGAAGAGCTCAGGCGCCTCGCAACCTCGTTTCGGGGCAAACGGCAGATGCAAGATGCGGACGCAATCTTGGCGTTGGAGCCGACGTTTCGCTATCTGTTTGGGCGACCCAGCGGCATTTTGGTTCGGCACATGGCAGGAGTTGCTATGCGCGTCGCTGTGCAGGCGAGCGCCGTCGAGGTTCCGATTGGCCTGCTCGGGCAGGACTCAGATCCCGTAAGCCTTGAGCGATGGAAGGAAGCACAAGAGAAGATCACCGCAATGATGACGGAGTTTCACACCCTGCATACTCAGGCCATCGCAGCAACTGCCGACCATCTCACCCTCAAGCACTGAGTATCGCGAGCTCTGGGCGCTCCACAGCGCTTTCCGAAATCCCGTCCTGCCACCGTGAAGCGCTTCCTGCAGGACAGCGCTGGCGAACTTGTGGCCCTTGATGTAGTTGCCCTTGCGCATCTTCGCGGACTTGGCCAGGCCGGCGAACGACTGACGCCGCTCTGGCCACACCAGCTCGTGCGCCGCGTCGTAGATCACCAGACGAAGGCGCCAGCGATCAGCGGGCTTGCCCAGGTCCAGCGGCCGCGGCCGCATTGCACGCACGCCTTGGCCACCTGACGGTAGGCAGCGAGGGATAGCCTTGCGATCGGGGCGGGGCCCATCCGCGTCGCTACGGCGAGCGCGGTGTGCTACTCCAGCGGATTGCGCATATAGCCGACCGCGCCGGCGATGTCGCTACTGCCCAGCGGCGCCAAGGCGCTGCGCCCCTCCACTGGCATGCGGTAGCTCCCGCCGACCAGCAGACGCGATAGCAGCTCGAGGACGTCACCATTGCCCTCGTCGTCGAATCCATCCGGGGCTGCGCCACGGCGCCGCTGGCCTGCACTGTCGTCCGCCGGCGACGGAAGAACTGGTGAGCGACGGCACCAGACATCCAGCGCCGCCGCCAGAGCACCGGCAGGATCGTGGCCAACGAACACGGCTGAGGATGCCCCGCAGCTGCAGCACTGGATCTGTGCGCCGCGCGGGAACAGGCCGGTCGGGGCGGCACCACAGCTGCCGCATTGGACTGGCGCGCTGCTGTCGAAGATGGCTCCCCGCGGTCGGATCAGAGCATCCGCGCCGGCGAATGGCAGCGCGCTCTGCGCAAGGCTGGCGTCCGGTACCGGTACCCCTACCAGATGCGCCACACCTTTGCCTCCCAAGCGCTCAGCGCGGGCGAGAACGTCATGTGGGTGGCGAAGCAGATGGGACACCGCGACTGGACGATCACCGCCAAGAAGTACGGCCGATGGATCCCTTCGATAGTCCCCGATGCCGGCGCCAAAGCCGCTGCAGTCTGGGCATTGGGGACCTAGGTCAAACGATGGATGCCAGATGCGGGCTTTAAACGAGTTCCGCCTTCAGAATGCGATGTGCCGCATCTTCGGCGCGACTGTAGGGACGCACCATGAGCGAATGCTCATCGGCGAATGCCTCAAGTTCCGACAGAGCGCCATGGGCGGCATCCAGTTGCCTTTGTGAGAAGCCCGGCGAGTCCTTCTCCGGAATCCAAAGCAGAAGCTCATAGGTAGTCCTTGGCGCAAGGACATCCAACTGATCTTTCAGAATCTGCAGATCCACCAAGCGGGATTTCGATCGGATGCGCCTGGTAGAGAGATTTGATCCTGGAATCAGCATGTCAAAATTGGCGGCAATTCGTTCCCCCAAGTATCCGATTCTCGTAGGGGCGGCCCCTTTCCGAACGACGACCTCGCCGTTGAAGCGTACATCCAGGTGCGGACTCTGGCCGCAAACCCGATCGCGAATCTGCTGAACCCACCTATCAATATCTAGCCCAGTTCCAACCGACTCCGAGGTCTGCTCGACGCTGCTGTTCGCCAACTTCGCTGCCAAGCTCGAAGTCAAGATCGCTCCGCTGCGGGCGATCTGCTCGAGGTCAGCTCCCATTGCGGTGCGGCAAGGCCCCAAATGACAGGATCGGAAAGGCGGCACCCAACTGTCCAGCGCTCCGCCGGTGGCCAGGTAGGCTTGAAGGACATCAATGGCCAAATCTATTAGTCCGTCGAGCACTTCTGCCCTGTCGCCGTACATGCACTGCAGAACTCGACCCGACAGCGTGGCTTGAACGTGGAAAGCGCCACTACCATCCACGGCGGCAGTGGCAATCACAATTCGCTCTCCGCTTCCGTGCATCGGCTCGATGTACAAGGGCGCCCAGATCGCTTGGACGTTAGGAGCAGGTGGGAACATCCGGAAGTCAGCGGTGATGGCCATCGAACATCTCGCTCTGCATTGCCGGAATTCTCTCGCTAGCCAGTCGCATCAGATGCGCCTGTCTGGACGCAAGCCACACGAGGACCGAATCTGCCTCTTCGTCAGGCCATAGTCCCGCGGGCAGGCCAAGATCGCTCTGAGAGGTCGGCTTCTCCTGAAACGCCTCCATTACGCCTAAAGCAACCGGCCGAATTCGGAGCAGCTCGTTCTCCGCTCTGCCGCGTACCGCCACGTCAAAAAGGATGTTCTGCGGCGCCAATTTATCCACAGGGAGCGTGGCGTTCACGGCCAAGCCGTGGTCGATCAGCCAGAACTCGCCGGTGCCGCTATAGAGGATGTTGCGCTCATGTCGATCGCAGTTTGCGATCCACTCGTCAAAGCAGGCAGCCTTGATCAGACCAGGCCAGGCACGCAATTGATCAAGTATCGCCTGAAGCTGCCCGGCTTCTATGAAGGCAGACAGATCCCCATTCCCCGCGGCCACGCTGCCGTAGGCCACGTACGCCCCCCCCATATGCTCTGGGACGTACACAAGCAACGGCTGGGGTACTGGGAGATCCAATTGGCGAGCGATAACCGCGCAGGCGACCTCCACCAGGACCTCCCGGGAGCTAGCCAGCCTCTTCACATAGGCCTCGACATCGCCCGACGATGTCCGGACAACCGCCCTAACGGCATCATTAATGCCGGTGCCAGCCAAGCCCAGCGAATTCACCAAGGTGCCAAACTGCAGCATCGATCCCCCTTCAGCATCCCTTGCTGAACGATTTCGTGAGCATATCTCAGGGCTTGACTACCGTCACTGTCGATCGTCCCAGCGGATAGCGCGCCTTGGGAGGGGGCGAGCGTGACTGTTCAGGAAGATTGCCGTAGTATTCGGGTCGTTGGGCAGGGTCAGTGCCAGCTTTTTGCCAGCATTGACCCCAAAAGCCTTGCAATACTTGAAGAAACCGGGGGTGCATTGGTTTCGACGGGGGTTGTGAAGTCGCCTGGCGCATGCCGAGGGGGTAGCTTTCCTCGTAAATCCAGCTGCAAAACTCTAGTTGCCAACGACGACAACTACGCTCTGGCCGCTTAAGGCCTAAGCCTCGAAACCGCTTGTGTCCATGCTCGCGGTGTAGAGTCACTATCATGGAATCGCGCTGGATGGCTGCCTGTCAGTCCGGCACTAGAACACAACAGGCTGGTTCCCGGATGCGCTTTGCGCACCGTGCTGTTCGGGGACGAGATCCAACGGTGAGCTAAGCATGTAGTGCTGGGGATGGAGTGCCTTCGGACGGCGGTTCAATTCCGCCCACCTCCACCATCTGTATGGCCTGTCGAGGCCGCAAGAAGCCGGATCTCCCGTCGAGGGGGTTCCGGCTTTTTTGTGCCTGCTCGTCGTGCGGGAAGCGTGGGGCATAATCGGGATGGAGCTTTCGCTCCATCGCTGCATTGCCCCGGCCTGCTGCCGCCAGAAGGATCTGCAATGAAAACCGCCACAACCACGCTCGTCCTGCTCCTCACCACCCTCGCCGCAGCCTCAGCCACGCACGCTGCGGCGCCGGCCATCGCGCCCCCCGGCACCGCCACGCTGGAAGCGCTGCTGGCCTGCAAGGCCGGCTCGAACTTCAGTGCGGCCGACGCCATCGATGCGCTGCAGGCCGCCGGCCTGGCCAAGAAACCGGGCGGCACCTTCGAGCCGGAGGACAAGCCGGTCGCGCTGTTTGGCGGCACGGTCACCAGTGCCGATGTAAACGTGGCCGAAGGCGAGAAGAGCCTCTTCGTGTACTTGAACGGCGTCGATTCCAAGCGCCTGGCCAAGGCCTGGTCGGTGACCGAGGTCAACGAGCATGCCAACACCGAAGAGCCGTCGTACGTGAAGCGCATCGACAAGCGCCACACCCTGCACGTGATCGCGGGCGACGACTACGAGGGCTATTCGGCTGCGGTGAAGTGCCAGATCAGCCGCTGATGGCGTAGGCGACGCTACAGCCAGCGCGGCACGCGATGACGGTATTGCGCGTACGCCTCGGGAAAGCGGGCCATCAGTGCCCGCTCCTCCGGCAGGATCTGCAGCCGGGTGATGTACACCAGGAACAGCGGCACCACCAGCAGCGCGATCAGGTTCTGCAGGTACACCATGGCGCCAAGCAGGACCAACGCCTGGCCCAGATACATCGGATTGCGCGTGCGGCGGTAGATTCCGCTGGTAACCAGCGCGCTCGACGCCGAAGGTCGCAGAGGATTGACGGTGGTACCGGCGCGCTGGAAAGACAGCTTGGGCAGCAGATTGAGCACGACACCCAGCGTCACCGTCACGCCTGCGAGCAGAACCGGCACCGGCACCCGAAGGTGGAAACCCGGCCACAGCCAGCGTGCTGCAAAGCCCGCAGCGGCGCACAGCAGCATCACCACGGGCGGGGGAATGCGGGTTTCCAGCCAGGCCATCGCGATCACCGTGTCCCTTCCATTCGCCGCAGTGTCACACGGGAATGGCTGAATCGCCCACGGCGGCCAGGCCCAAACCGACCGTTCGGTCTATTCCGCTTTGACAGGCCGGCCGCTAGAGTGACGCCACCGCGCAGGAGCATCGTATGGCTACCACGGGCATGGGCTTCATCGGCCGCACGACCCTCATCATCACCGTGCTGCTCACCCTGGGGGGCTGCGCGACGCTGCGCCAGTTCGGACCGTCGGTGCAGGTCGCCTCGGTCACGCCCGGCCAGTACATCGCGCTCAAGCGCGGTGACATCCTCACCTCCGGCAAGCTCAGCGCGGCGACCACCGAGACCCTGCGCGTGGCCGGGCTCGATGAGGGCGTCTGTGCCAAGCCCGGCCTGCCCTGCATCGAGGCCCTGGAAAGCAGCATCGTGGTGCGCGAGGAAGACAAGCGCTCCAGCCTGGCCGAGTTGTGGCTGCAGCATGCGATGACCCTGCCGGCACCGAAGCGCGAGTACTCGGCATCCGGCCGCGCCAAGACCGCGATCACCGAACTGGATGCCGACTTCCAGCCGCGCCTCGATGCGTGGATGCAGGTCGCGCGCCAGGCCTATGCCTATCTGTTCTTCACCGAGCGCACCGCCAACCAGCGTGGTTTCGAGGACCGCCAGACCCAGGTGCGCGACTACTACAACCTGGCTGTGCAGGAAGCCTCGGTGCAGCTGTACAACGCGTACGCCACCGGGCGCGTGCACAGCCAGGCCAGCCATTTCCAGCTGGGCCGCTGGACCTTCGTGCTGGCCCCTTCGGGCGAAGCATCGCCGCTGGACACGCGCACCCCCACCGAGCTGGTACCGGCGGCCTCGCTGTCGTTCACCGGTACGCTGCGCAGCGTGCATCGCCGCGATGGCTTCGGTGCCGAGCTGGTGGCGGTGATGGACGATCCGGCTGGCAGCACGGCCACCCCGCCTTCGGCAGCGACGCCCTCCGCGCAGGCAAGCACCCCGGCCGCGCAGAGCTGGAGCGAGATGCCCTCGCCTTCGATGACGGTGCTGCTGCGCTTCTCGGGAAAGAACCTGTGGGAAGTGCTGCACGACGACGAGCCGGAACTGGAGATCCACGATCCCTACCAGGTCTCGGAAGTAACCCTGCACGGCCAGCAGGTGCCGTTGGCGGCCAACTTCACTGCGGGCTACGCACTGTGGCTGGCGCGCTCCAACTTCAGCCACCAGTCGCTGCGCTCGCTGTTTGGTGGCAAGGGCGGCATCGACGCGCCGCATCTGTACATGATGCAGCCCTACGACCCGAACCGCCGCGTGCTGTTGATGATCCATGGCCTGGCCAGCAGTCCCGAGGCCTGGGTGAACGTGGCCAACGAACTGATGCGCGACGACGAGATCCGCCAGGACTTCCAGGTCTGGCAGTTCTACTACCCGACCAACATGCCCATCGCGATGAGCCACGATGCGATACGCCACACGCTGGCCGAAGTGCTCAAGCACTTCGACCCCAGCGGCAAGGCGCAGGCCTCGCATGACATGGTGCTGGTCGGGCACAGCATGGGCGGGGTGATCGCGCGGTTGATGGTCTCTTCCTCCGGCGACCACCTGGTCGACACCCTGCTGGCCACCGCGCAGATGACGCCCGCCCAGCGCGAGCTGCTGCGCACCAAGGGCGCGCCGGTACTGACCTTCCTGCCGGAACCGGAAGTATCGCGGGTGGTGTTCATCGCCACACCGCATCGCGGCACCGACGTGGCCGGTACCCGCCTCGGCCGCTGGATCGGCCGCCTGGTACGGCTGCCGCTGACCGTGCTGGAGGACGTGGCGACGCTGGCCAACGACGGCCAGATCGATCGCAACGATGGCAAGCACGGCTACCAGATGAACAGCATCCAGAACCTGGACAAGGACGACCCGTTCGTCCGCGCCGTGGCCGACCTGCCGATGTCACCGAAGGTGCACTACCACTCGATCATCGCCCGCGCCAAGGCCGATGGCCCACTGGAAAAAACCGATGACGGGCTGGTGCCCTACTGGAGCTCGCACCTGCCACACGCCGTTTCGGAGAAGGTGATCGTGTCCGGTCACAGCGTGCAGGAAGCCACGCCGGCCATCGTCGAGCTGCGGCGGATCCTGCATGAGGACATGCAGGAACACGTGCGTACGGCAAAGTAAGCCGCCCGCCCCTGCAGATCAGGCACCGGCCTTATGGCGCGAGAACGTGCCGTGCAGCGCCGCGGGAATCGCGAAGCCTTCCATGCGCACCTCGGGCCGGTAGTCGGCGCTGGGGGTGAAACGGAATTCGCGCGCCAGCAGCGCACACAGCAGTAACAGTTGCGCGTTGCCCACCGCCGATCCCACGCACGAGCGCGTGGGGAAGCCATAAGGCACATAGATGCCGGCGGTGCGCTTGCGCCGCTCAGGCAGCCAGCGATCGGGATCGAACTGCAGCGGGTCATCCCAGTATTTCGCCGAGCGATGCTGGATGAACGAGCTCAGCTCGAACACCGTGCCCTCGGCGATGGCCTGCCCTTCCACCTGCAGATCGCAGGCGGCCACCCGACGGTTGTTGAAGGGCGTGGAATACAGCCGCATCACTTCCTTCAGGAAGCGCATCGTGCAGGGAATCCTGGCCATCGGCAGCGCATGGATCTCCGCATCCGAGAGCGGCGCGAATTCCTCCTCGATGCGCTGGCGCCAGTGTGGATGCATCTGCATCGCCAGCAGCAGGCAGGCGGCCATCATGCCGGGCACCCCGGAAATGGCGATCAGCTGCACGGTGACCAGGTAGGTGACCTTGTCCAGGCCGATGCGCTCGCGAAGGGTCAACAATGACTGCGCGTAGTCCAGCGGCGAACGTCCGCTGCGGACCCGGCGCCTGAGTTCGGCGGCGATCGCCCGCGATTCGCCACGACCGATGAGGAAGTTGCGCAGCAGATGACGCCGATGGATGACCTGCTCGACCTGGGTGGTGTAGCGCAGATGCAGGGCGCGTTCGATGGCCTCGGTACCGCGCGCGTCGAGCCCGTCGATCACCAGTGGCACCAGCGGATGCGCCATCACCTTCCACACGGCTGGCGTGGCATCCAGCTCGCGCCCGCACAGTGCGTCCAACGCCTGCCGCATGCGCGACTGCAGCGCCTCCAGGGTCTGCGCTCCGGTAAGCTCAGCACTGCGGGTCGCGATCAGGCTGCGCACTTCGGTCCAGCGCACGCGTTCGTGCCGGCGGAACAGGTCGGCCAGCGACTCGACCACGAACAGGTGCTCGGAATTCTCCTTGTCGAGCTTGCCGGCCAGTTCTGGGCAGAACACCCCGATACCGCCGGTTTCCAGTTTCAGCACCGGTCCTTCGCGCTCCACCCGCGCAGCCAAGCGCTCGGCAGCAATGGCGCTGCCTTCATTCGACATCCCTTGCATGCAGTGCGTCTCCGGCAGGAAGGGACTCGAAAGACGAGTCCCTTCGTCTTGCTACCGCTCAATCGCGGGGTTGCCCCGCAGGATCAGAACTCGACCCAGAGCGGCCAGGTATTCCACACACTGCTCTTCTCGTTCGGATGGATATTCAGAGTGACGCGCAATGCTCGGGCGAATCTTTTCATTTTCATTCCTTTGCTTGCTGTGTGGTTATGCCGGGATTATCCCGGCACCGGCTAGATAACACGACATAATCCCCCTGTCCAACCGGCCGGGTGGCGCACCGCAGCATCCGGGTGGTGGTCCATTGAGGGGAATCCCTCATCGCGCCTGCGCATGCGGCCTCCTATGCTGGGCTCACTTTCCCCCAACGGAGGTCCGCATAAACACGCAAGAGCCCAGCCGCCAGCCCAGCCCCGATCCGGCCGAGCGCGATGCCTTCTTCCCGTCGCCATACTCGCTTTCGCAGTTCACCTCGCCCAAGAGCGACCTGTCCGGGGCCGACTATCCGGATGCACGCCGCGATGGCCGCTGGAAGGTGCTGATGATCGCCGCCGACGAGCGTTATCTGCCGACCGCCAATGGCCACCTGTTCTCCACCGGCAACCACCCGGTGGAAACCCTGCTGCCGATGTACCACCTGGACAAGGCCGGCTTCGACATCGACGTGGCGACGCTGTCCGGCAACGCCGTCAAGTTCGAATGGTGGGCCTTCCCGCGCGAGGACCGCGAGATCGGCGCCCTGTACGAACGCTATGAGGCGCGCTTCCGCCAGCCGTTGCAGCTGGATGAGGTGGTGGCCGGCCTGGGAGCCGATTCGGACTATGCCGCCATCTTCATTCCCGGTGGCCACGGCGCACTGATCGGCCTGCCGGAGAGCGCGGCGGTGAAGGCCACGCTGCAGTGGGCCATGGCCGGGCAGCGCCACATCATCACGCTCTGCCATGGCCCGGCGGCGCTGCTGGCGGCGGGCGTCGACGAAGCCGACGGTGGCTCGCTGTTCCGTGGTTACCGCATCTGCGCCTTCCCCGACGCAATGGACCGGCAGACACCGGAGATCGGCTACATGCCGGGGCAGCTGCGTTGGTTCTTCGGTGAACGACTGGCGCAGCAGGGCGTGCAGATCGTCAACGAGGGGATTGATGGCAGCGTGCTGCAGGATCGCCTGCTGTTGACCGGCGACAGCCCGCTGGCCGGCAACGCGCTTGGCAAGCTGGCCGCACGTACGCTGCTCGATGCACTGGCGGGGCGCTGAACCCATGCCTGCGCTGGTGCCCCCGCTGCTGGAACTGGAACAGGCGCGGTCACTGCCCGCGGTGGGCGGCGTGCTGCGCGCCGCCGCCTCCCCCCTGGGCTACGATCGACTGCTGGTGTTTGCCACCGGGACCGGGCTGGAACGCGACGCGCAGCGCGTGTACTGGATCGAGGGTGACTGGTTCGGCGACGGCAGCGATACCGCACTCGCCCGCTACCTGCATGCCTGCCCGGTCAACCGCCATGTACTGGACAGCAATGCGCCGTTCTTCTGGAGCAAGCGCCAGGGCGTGCGCGGCGAACGCTATCAGGTGGTGAAGCAGCCGCGCGGCGATGGCCTGCATGGGTTGCAGGTGCCGGTGTTCGGCCCGACCGGCCTGGAGGGTGCGGTCAGTTTCGCCGGCACCTCGATTGATGCATCCGCCAGCGCGCGCCTGCTGCTGGAAATGGTCGGAAGGTCAGCCTTCCGTGCGGCGCGCCAGCTCGCCGAGGCGCCCGCGGATGTTCGCGCAGGCGCGTTGAGCGCACGCGAACGCGAGGTGCTGCGCTGGGTCGCCGCTGGACGGCGCCAGGCGGAGATCGCGGCCACGCTGGGGCTGTCTGCACGCACGGTGGAGAACCACCTGCGGCGAGCGCGACAACGGCTCGGCGTGGCCACCACCGCGCAGGCGGTGCGCGCGGCAGGCCGCCGTGGCGAGATTGAAGACTGAGCCAGGCAGTACAGATGCTGTCAGGCGTGCCGCGGCGTCAGCGTACCGATGAAATCGACCGGAATGGCAAAGCCTTCCAGCTGCATCCACGGTGTGGGCTCATCCTGTACCGTCAACTCGAAATCGCGGGTCACCAATGCGCAGAACAGCAGCAGCTGCGCGTGGCCGACCGCACTGCCGATGCAGGCCCGCGAGGAAAATCCGAAGGGCACGTAGGCCCCCTTGTTGGCCTGGCGTCGCTCCGGCAACCAGCGATCAGGATCGAAGCTGTCCGGGTTCTGCCAGTACTCCGGCGAATGATGCTGGAAGTAGGACGACAACTCGTATGCCCCGCCCTTGCGGATGCACACGCCCTCGATATCGATATCGTGCGAGGCCGGACGATGCAGGGCGAACAGTCCCGGCCACAGCCGCAGGGTTTCCTTGACGAAACGCGACGTGCACGGCAGCGACTTGATCGGCAGCGCATACAACTGCTCCAGGCTGAGCGCCGAGGTTTCCTCGCGGATGCGCGCCTGCCAGTGCGGAAATCGATGCATCGCGTACAGCAGGCTGGCCGCCGTGATGCCCGGCAGGCCCGACATGCCGGCCAGCACCATCGACACCAGATAGGCCACGCGGTCCACCCCGACCCGCTGCGCCAGCGGCAGCAGGGATTGCAGGAAGTCCTCGCGCGGCACGGTCTGGCGCGCACGACGCCGGATGTGCCGCGACACCGTGCGGGCCGCGCGGCGGGAAAGATGGAAGTCGATGATCCGCCGCCAGAACGAGAAGTTCTGCAGCACGATGGCGTTGTATCGGGTCTTCTGCTCACCGATGAGCGCATCGACGTCGGATCGACTGAGGCCGTCGATCAGCATCGGCAACAGCGACTGCGAGATCGTCCACCAGCTCAGTTCGCTGAGGTCATGCGGCCTGTCCGCGCGCTGGGCAAGGAAGCCGTGCATGCGCGTGTAGAGGTCGCGCATGTGGCCGGGACTGGCCAGCCGCCCGGCCTGCTCGCTCAGCAACGCCCGCACCTCGCGCCACGCAACAGGGTCCCTGCCACTGCGCAGCCCGAGAAAATCAATCAGTGAATCCGGTACGGTGTGCTGGTCGGTGTTGGCCTTGTCGATCCTGACCGCCAGGGCCGGATCAAAGATGCCGACGACATCATTGTTGAAGCGCAGTACCGGCCCTTCGCGACGCACGCGTTCGAGCAGGTCGTCGATGGAAACCACTTCCGCATCCGCTGCACGCTCATCCATGCCCTGCCTCCAATGCCAGGGAAGATCATCGACCCTCCCTGGCGATGTCATCGAATACGTGGAGTCCTTCCGGTCAGAAGATATTCCAGTAGCGATACTTGGAACGGATGCACTGCGTGGAATTGTCCGAACGCAGGTTCAGCGACACCTGCAGGGCGCGAATCAATCGTGTCATGGCACAGCTCCTTGTGGTTCCGTGGATGGTTGCTGCGGTGCCGGGTTCAGTGGCCGGCAGCGCCGTTCTAGCACGCAGGCCCGCGCGGGCGGGTCAATGCGCTGTCAAGGCCCTGCTGAATACGCCGCGGCGACCGGCGGATACCGCCAGCGCGCGCACAGCCATGAACAGGCAATCCGTGCGATGCTCCATGAAACCGTTTTCATGGAATGGAGGGATTCCACGATGTTGTCGCGTTTCCGTCGCCCTGTACTGTCTGCGCTGCTGACGCTTGCCCTGCCTGCGACCAGCGCCTGGGCCGCAGCCCCCGCGCCGTTGAAGGTGATGTCGTTCAATGTGCGCACCCCGGCCGATACCGAGCCGGGCAAGCGCTGGCCCGACCGTCGCGACGCGATGGTGAAGGTCATCCTCGATGCGCACCCGGCGGTGATCGGCACCCAGGAACTGGTGCAGGAGCAGGCCGAGTACCTGGCAGGACACCTCCCCGGCTACCGTTGGTTCGGCGAGGGCCGCCGCGGCGGCAGCGGCGACGAGCACATGGGCGTGTTCTACGACAGCAAGGTGCTGGCGATCGAGGAATCAGGCAACTTCTGGTTGTCCGATACACCCGATGTGCCCGGCAGCATCACCTGGGGCAACCTGTATCCACGCATGGTCACCTGGGCGCTGTTCCGCCGCATCGACGACGGCCGCCGCTTCTACTTCATGAACACCCACCTGCCCTACCGCGACGAAGACGAGCCGCGGCGGGTCAAGGGTGCCGAACTGATCGGCAAGCGCGTGGCCAACCTGCCGGCCGATCTGCCCGTCGTGCTGACCGGCGACTTCAACAGCGAACCCGGCGGCGACACCTACAAGGCATTCACCCGCGTGCTGCAGGACACCCGTACCCAGGTGAAGGCTCCGCAGGGCCCGCGGCTGACCTTCCACGATTTCACCGGCAAGGCCACCGTGCAGCTGGACTGGGTCCTGGTGCGCGGCTTCCATGCGCGCAGCTTCCTGACCGATGACCGCCGCATCGGTGGCGTGCTGCCATCGGATCATTTCCCGCTGGTGGTCGAACTGGACTGGCCCAGGCACTGAGCAGCCACGGCAGCCGCCGCTACGGCGGTGGCTGCCGCGACAGCAGGCGATACAGCGCCTGATGCTGGTCGCGCGCCTGGCAGATGCGGGCCCCGATCGCCAGGAACACGGCCACGCCAATCAGGCCCAGCCCCAACATCGAATCCTGCAGGCGCAGGAAACCGACCGCCGCCGCCATCGTCGCCAGCACCAGCAGCACCACGACCGCCACTGACAGACCCGCACCGGGTGGACCCGGATCGCCGAACAACATCCGTTGGGTATCCCGCCTTCCATCCGCCATCGCCTGTCCTCCCGAGTGCCTGACCCACTTGTTACACGTCGGGCCGGCATTCCGGCAGAGTCAGAAACGTCACGAAGGTGAAGATGTACGCGGAACGCATCGCGTTACCCTGCCTCCTCCCCCGAACTGCGGAGCAGGACATGGCCCACCAGAGCCGGCTGGCTGGATTCATCATCGACTGCCAGGACCTTCCCGCCGACGCAGGTGCCGGCTTCTGGGCCGCCGCGCTCGGCCTGCAGGCACAGGCGGCGCGTGTCGAAGGGGGCGCCGAGTATGCCGACCTGCTGGGTGCACCGGCGGGCTTGAACGTGGAAGTCCAGCGGGTCGATCACCCGTCACGGGTGCACCTGGACATCGAGAGCGACGACATCGATGCCGAGGCCGACCGCCTGGAGAAGCTCGGCGCGCGCCGGATAGGCTTCGTCAAACGCTGGTGGGTGATGGAAGCACCGACCGGCCATCGCTTCTGCATCGTGCGCATGCGCGAGCGCGAGGTGCCGGCCAATCAGTGGCCCTGAAAGCAGGAGGGGACGGAAGCCACTGCCTCCGTCCCCTGCGGTTACTGCACCTGCGCCACGCTCGGTTGCTGCGGTGATTGCCCCCAGCCGCCCAGCGCCTTGTACACGCCCACCACGCTGACATTGACTTCGGACTCGGCCGCCGCCAGGGCGTCATCGGCCGCCAGCTGCGTGCGCTGCGCATCCAGCAGGGTCAGGAAGTCTTCCGAGCCTTCGCGATAGCGGATCTGTGCCAGTGATTCGGCACGCCGTGCGGCCTGTGCCTGCTCGACCACGATCGCCAGCCGTGCCTGCTGCTTGGAATAGCGGGTCAGCGCGTTCTCGGTATCTTCCAGCGCCAGCAGCACGGCCTGCTCGTACTGCGCGGCCACGCCTTCGGCTTCAGCCTTGCTGGCACGCAGGCGTGCACGCACGGTACCGAAGTCGAATGCTGCCCAGCTCAGCGACGGGGTCAGCGACCAGGCCTTGTTGTTGCCATTGACCAGGCCACTGGCATCGCCGCCGAGGAACCCGACGAAGCCGGACAGCGACAACCGCGGGAACAGGTCCGCGGTGGCCACGCCCACGCGTGCGGTCGCAGCGGCCAGGCGACGCTCGGCCACGCGCACGTCGGCGCGCTGGCGCAGCAGTTCGCGGGTATCGCCCAGCGGCAGCGCCTTGGCGAAGGCCGGCACGTCGTGCGGCGCGAGCATGTCGGTCAGCACTTCCGGGCGCTGGCCGAGCAGCACGGCCAGCCGGTTGCGCGACTGCGCCTCGGCCACTTCCAGCAACGGGATGTCGGCCTCGATCGCCTTCAGGCGGGCGCGGCTGCTCTGCACATCCAGCTCGCTTCCCGCGCCCAGTTCCCAGCGCGCCTCGGTCAGCTTCTGCGTATCGCGCAGGTTTTCCAGCGTGTGCTGGGCCACCGCGATGCGCTTCTGCGTTCCGCGCAGCTCGAAGTAATTGCGTGCCACTTCGGCGGCGACCAGTACCTGCGCATCGGCCAGGTTGGCCTGCTCGGCACCGAGGTCGGCGCGTGCGGCCTCAGCGGCACGGCGCTTGCGGCCGAACAGATCCAGCTCCCAGCCGGCGTCGAAGCCGAGCTGGTAGCTTTCACTGAACACCCGCTGCCCACCCAGCTGCGGATCGGGTTGCTTGCGGCGGTCGTAGCTGCCGCCAGCGGTGATGTGCGGCGCCTGGTCGAAACGGCTTTCGACGAACACCGCGCGGGCCTGGCTGACGCGGGCCACGGCCACGCGCAGGTCCAGGTTGTCCGACAGGGCGCCATGCACCAGCTGTTCCAGCACCGGATCATCGAACTGCGCCCACCAGCTGGCCACCGGCGAAACGCTGCTGAAGACCGGCTGCTGTGCGCTCTGCAGGACCACCGGTTCCTGCACCGGGGCCTTGTAGTTCGGGCCGACGCTGACACAGCCTGCCAGCACCAGGCTGGAGACGGCCATCGCCAACGTGCGGATCACCATGGCAGCACCTCGCCCAGGTAGGTGAAGCTGCCGCTGGCACCGGATTCGCCGATCAGCGCCATCTGCACGCTGGAGCGCGCGCCTTCGGCGATTTCGATTTCGCCGTTGCCGCCGTTCATGTCGGTCTTCACGTAACCGGGATGCACGGTATTGACCTTGATCGGGGTGTTGCGCAGCTCGTAGGCCAGGCTCAGGGTCCAACTGTTCACCGCGGCCTTGGACGCGTTGTAGGCGGGAATCTTGAAGTGGTAGATGCCCGATGAGGGATCCGCGTGCAGGGTCTGCGAGCCGAGCATGCTCGACACGTTGACGATGCGCCCGGACTTGGCCTGCTTGACCAGCGGCAGGAATGCCTGGGTTACTGCGACCAGCGCATACACGTTGGTGTCGAATGTGCGCTTCCAGGTGTCGAGCGACTGCTCCGACGGCGCCTGCGCCGGGTTCTCGATCATGATGCCGGCATTGTTGACCAGGATGTCGAGGCGGCCGTGACGCTGGCGCACCTGCTCGACCGCTTCGGCGATGCTGGCCGCGTCGGTCACGTCCAGTTGCAGGGCTTCGACCGGCAGGCCTTCAGCCTGCAGCTTCAGTGCCAGCTCCACCGCCGTATCGCGCTTGCGACCGGCCAGCAGCGTATGCACACCTGCCTGGGCCAGCTGGCGCACGGTTTCCAGGCCGATGCCACGGGTGGCGCCGGTGACCAGCGCGATCTTGTTCTGATGGGTATTCATGGATGCATGCCTTGTGGGTGGAAAGCCGCCGCCGGCCAGTGACCGGCGGCGACGGGGTTCCATGTCAGTGGTGGATGGTCGGCTCGCCGTGCTGCACCAGCTGGCCACCGCCGTTGCGGGTGACGAACTTGCGCAGGGCCACGTAGAACACCGGGGTGAGGAACAGGCCGAACAGGGTCACGCCCAGCATGCCGGCGAACACGGTGATACCGGTCACCGAGCGCACCTCGGCACCCGCGCCGTGCGACAGCACCAGCGGCACGGTACCGGCGATGAAGGCGATGGAGGTCATCACGATCGGGCGCAGACGCAGGCGGCAGGCTTCCAGCGCGGCTTCAACGATGCCCTTGCCGCCCATCTCCAGCTCTCTGGCGAATTCGACGATCAGGATCGCGTTCTTGCACGCCAGGCCCATCAGCACCACCAGGCCGACCTGCACGAACACGTTGTTGTCGCCACCGGTCAGCCACACGCCGAAGAGCGCGGACAGCAGGGTCATCGGCACGATCAGGATCACCGCCAGCGGCAGCGACCAGCTCTCGTACAGCGCGGCCAGCACCAGGAAGGCCAGCATGATCGCCACCGGGAACACGATGAAGGCCGCCTTGCCCTGGGTCGCCTGCTGGTAGCTCAGGTCGGTCCATTCGGTGGTCATGCCCACCGGCAGCACCTTGCCGGCGATCTCGGTCAGCTTGTTCATCGCCTCGGCCGAGGACAGCAGGCGCGGGTCGGCCTCACCGGCCAGGTCTGCTGCCGGATAGCCATTGAAGCGCAGCACCGGGTCCGGGCCGAAGGTCTGCTTGATGGTGACCATCGAACCGATCGGCACCATTTCGCCGCGGTCGTTGCGGGTACGCAGCTTGCCGATGTCCTCGACCGTCTCGCGGAACGGACCGTCGGCCTGGGCGATCACCTGCCAGGTACGGCCGAACTGGTTGAAGTCGTTGACGTAGGCCGAACCGAGGTAGGTCTGCAGGGTGTCGAACAGCTCGGTGAGCTGCACGCCCTGCGCCTTGGCCTTGACGCGGTCCACTTCGGCATCCAGCTGCGGCACGTTGGCCTGGTAGCTGCTGATCGGGAAGGCCATGCCCGGCGTCTGCGCAACGGTGCCCTGCATTGCCTGCACCGCGTTCTGCAGCGCGCCGTAACCCAGGTTGCCACGGTCCTCGATGAACATCTGGTAGCCGTTGCCGTTGCCCAGGCCGAGGATCGGCGGCGGCATCATCGCGAACGCGAAGCCTTCCTGCAGGCCGGCGATCTTCTGGTTGATCTCGGCATTGATCTGTGCGGCGGTGCGGCCATGGCGCTCGGCGAACGGCTTGAGCGGGATGAACGCCACACCGGTGTTCGGCGTGTTGGTGAACTGCAGCGCGTTCAGACCCGGGAACGAGATGGTGTGGGCCACGCCATCGGTTTCCTGGGCGATCTTGGCGACCTTGCGCAGCATTTCATCGGTGCGCGCGATCGACGAACCTTCCGGCAGCTTCACACCGGCGATCAGGTACAGCTTGTCCTGGGTCGGGATGAAGCCCGGCGGCACCAGCTTGAAGATCACGCCGGTACCGACCAGCAGGATCGCGTAGACCACGAACACCGCGCCACGACGGCCGAGGATGCGGGCTACGCCACGCTCGTACTTCTCCGAGCTGGACTTGAAGAAGCGGTTGAACGGACGGAACACCCAGCCGAACAGGCGGTCGATCAGGCGGCTCGGCGCATCCTTCGGAGCACCATGGGCTTTCAGCAGACGCGCGGCCAGGGCCGGCGACAGGGTCAGCGAGTTGATCGCCGAGATCACCGTGGAGATGGCGATGGTGACTGCGAACTGCTTGTAGAACTGGCCGGTGACGCCGGACAGGAAGGCCATCGGCACAAACACGGCACACAGCACCAGCGCGATCGCCACGATCGGGCCGGACACTTCACGCATGGCCTGGTGGGCCGCAGCGGTGGGTGACAGGCCTTCCTCGATGTTGCGCTCGACGTTCTCCACCACCACGATCGCGTCGTCGACCACGATGCCGATCGCCAGCACCAGGCCGAACAGGCTCAACGTGTTGATCGAGAAGCCCAGCAGGTACAACGCGGCGAAGGTACCCACCACCGACACCGGCACCGCGATCAACGGGATGATCGAGGCACGCCAGGTCTGCAGGAACAGGATCACCACCAGCACCACCAGGGCGATGGCTTCCAGCAGCGTGGAGACCACGGCCTTGATCGAGTCGCGCACGAAGATGGTGGTGTCATACACGGCTTCGTACTTCACGTCGGCCGGCATGGTCTTCTGCATCTCGTCCATCGTCGAGATGACCTGGTCACGAATCTCCAGCGCATTCGCACCGGGCGACTGGAAGATACCGATACCGACCGCGTTCTTGCCATCCAGCTGCGAGCGCAGGGTGTAGTCACCGGCACCCAGTTCAAGGCGGGCCACGTCGGCCAGGCGCACGATCTCGCCATCGGTGCCGCTCTTGAGCACGATGTCGCCGAATTCCTTTTCGCTCTTCAGGCGGCCCTGGGCGTTGATCAGGGTCAGGAACTGGCTGTTCGGCAACGGTTCGGCGCCGAGCTGGCCCGCCGAAACCTGCACGTTCTGCTCGCGCATGGCACGCACCACGTCGCTGGCGGTCAGGCCACGCGAAGCCACCTTGTCCGGGTCCAGCCAAGCACGCATGGCGTAGTCGCCGCCACCGAAGATCTGCGCGTCACCCACGCCCGGAATGCGCGCCAGCGCATCCTTGACGTGCAGGCGGGCGTAGTTGCGCAGGTAAAGGGTGTCGTACTTGCCTTGCGGCGAGGTCAGGTGCACCACCATCAGGAAGGTTGGCGACTGCTTCTGCGTAGTCACGCCCTGCCGGCGCACGTCCTCGGGCAGGCGCGCCTGCGCCTGCGCCACGCGGTTCTGCACCTTCACCGCCGCCGCGTCCGGATCGGTGCCCGGGCGGAAGGTGACGGTCATCTGCAGCACGCCGTCCGAGCCGGCGACCGACTTCAGGTACATCATGCCTTCGACGCCGTTGATCGCTTCTTCAAGCGGCGTGGCGACGGTCTCGGCAATGACCTTGGGGTTGGCGCCCGGATACACCGTGCGCACGACCACCGACGGCGGCACCACTTCGGGGTACTCGCTGATCGGCAGGATTGGAATCGTGATCAGGCCTGCGGCGAAGATCACGATCGACAGCACCGCCGCGAAGATCGGCCTGTCGATGAAGAAACGGGAAAAGTCCATGGAGGAATTCCTGGGAAAGGCGTCCGGCGGGCAACAGCCACCCTGCCCCTCGCCGGGATGACGAAGGCAGGGAAGGCTGCCGCTGGCGCCGGCAGCTAAGCGGGGACGCGGATCAGGAGCCGGCGGATCAGTGGTTCAGGGCGGCGGTGGCATCGCGGCCCCGTGCCGGCGCAGCCTGCGGCTGCATCGCCACGGCCTTGGCCTGCACCGGCATGCCCGGCATGAAGACCTTCTGCACGCCGTCGATGATCACCTTGTCGCCGGCGGCAAGGCCGTGCTCGACAATGCGCAGGCCGTCGGCGGTGCGGCCGAGCTGGATGTCGCGGCGCTGGGCCTTGCCATCCTTGTCTACCACGTAGACGTACTTGCGGTCCTGGTCGGTCAGCACGGCCTTGTCATCGATCAGCATGGCCTGGAACTGGCCGCTGCCAAGCAGCTGCACGCGGGCGAACAGGCCCGGCGTGAACTGGCGGTCGGCGTTGTCCAGCAGCGCACGGACGCGGATGGTGCCGGTGCTGCGGGCCACCTGGTTGTCGAGGAAGTCGACCTTGCCCGCATGCGGGTAGCCCTCTTCGCCGGACAGGCCGACCTTCACCGGCAGCGCGCTGTCACGCTCGCTGGGGCGCTCGCCCTTGCGTGCCATCTGTGCATAGCGCAGGAAGGTGCTTTCGTCGGCATCGAAGTAGACGAACACGGTATCCAGCGAGACCAGCGTGGTCAGCACGCTGGCACTGTCGCCGGCGGTGACCAGGTTGCCGGCGGTGACCATCGCGCGGCCGGCGCGGCCGTCGATCGGTGCACGCACCTTGGTGAACTCCAGGTTGAGGCGGGCGGCATCCAGCGCCGCCTGCGCGGCCTGCACGGCGGCTCCGGACTGGTCGGCCGCGGCACGACGCTGTTCGGCGGTCTCGGTGGAGATCGCCTGCTGCTCGGACAACCGCTTGGCGCGCTCGGATTCGCTGCGGGCCAGCGTGGCCTGGGTGCGGGCGCGGGCCAGCTCGGCGGCGGCGCGATCGTACTCGGCCTGGTAGCTGCGCGCGTCGATGGTGAAGAGCACTTCGCCCTTCTTCACTTCCTGGCCTTCGACGTAGTTGACCTTGTCGATGTAGCCGGACACGCGCGGGCGCAGTTCAACGCTCTGCACCGCTTCGACGCGGCCGCTGAACTCGTCCCACTGGCTGACCTGCTTGACCAGCACCGGCGCGGCGCTGACCTGCGGCGGCGGCGGAGCACCGGCCTCTTCGGCATGGCCGCCGCTGCAGGCCGCAAGCACGGCCGCGGCGAGGATCGACACGCCGACCATCGCGATGCGATGGCCGAAACGATGTGGGGTGGTATTGGGGGAAGTCATGGCATGCATCCGTACGGAGGGGTGGTACAGCTATATGAGAACGTGTTGCAAAAATCGGCGGCGCATACTGCGACCTCAACCATGGTCGAGGTCAAGCGATGCCCGCGGTATCGCGCCACAGTGGAGGGACATCCAGGTGCAGCAGGCCGCGCGGCAGTTCGGCATCGCTGCTGTCGCAGCGGACGATGGCGCGGTTGTCGCGGCAGCCGTCCAGCAGGGAGACCACACGACGACCGACCAGCAACGAGCTTGGCCACTCGATGCACGCATTGGCCGCGTTGGCCGGGGTGCACACCGGACTGCAGACTTCCAGCATCTGCGCGCGCACACCTAGTGCCTGCGCTTCCTGGTGCACCACCTGCGCGTACATGCGCAGCGCGGCGGTGGTGACCGAGGTCTCGCCGTAGCCCGCCCAGGGCTTGGCGTTGGCGGGGCTGCCGATCATCACGTAGCGGCGTGCATGCACGTTGTCCTGCAGCAGTGGCAGCAGGTGACGCACCGCGTGCACGTGCGGCATCAGGTCGGCCTGCATCGCCCCCAACAGCTCATCGCCATTGCGGTCGGTCACCCGGCCGCGACGGTAGGGGCCACCCATTGCGGCGATGACCGCCGCCAGCGGACGCGGGCGCTGCGCGATGCGTTCGGCCAAGGCACGTGCCGAGCCGTCATCGCTGAGCGAGCCCAGCAGCGTCTCCAGGCCAGGCTCATCGGCGAACTGCTCATGCAGCGCCGCCAGCCGACCCGGGTCGCGGCCAACCACCAGCACAGGGCTGCCGGCTTCCAGCAATGCGCCGACCACGCCCTGGCCGACGGCACCGGTGCCGCCGAGGACCAGGACTTCGGGCGTCAGTATCCCATTCACGGGACATTTCCTCCCAAATCCGGGATAGTCCCGATCCGGCGCAGCCGGTCACCCTTGTGCGGGGCCAGGCGGATGGCACCGCCACGCTGCTGACGCATGGGCGCGGTAAACTCACGAAAGTCCTTGTGTACCAAGGAACTCGGACGGGCTTCGACGGTCATCGCCAGGTCCAGGGTGTTCTGGCCGACATGCCGAAAGCGGGCAAGAATGTTGCGCAGGCTCATGGCGAGGGGGCTCCATTTCACGAATGGCGCCACGATAGACCTCAAACCTTTACTTGATTAGTCCTGATTAAGGGGAATAATCATCCCGCTCCCGGTCCAATCGTTCTGTCACGATTGTCCCATCCCCGACGTCCAGGATCCCCGACCATGTCCCACGATCTCAACGAGACGCTGATCTTCGTCAAGGTGGTCGAGCAAGGCAGTTTCATTGCCGCTGCCAAATCGCTCGGCCTGCCCAAGACCACGGTCAGCCGCAAAGTGCAGGAGCTGGAAACGCGCCTGGGCGCGCGGCTGCTGCACCGGACCACCCGCCGCCTCGGCCTGACCGAAGCCGGCTCGATCTACCACGAGCATTGCCAGCGCATCGCGCGCGAGCTGGAAGAAGCCGAAAGCGCGGTGAGCCAGTTGCAGTCCGGCCCGCGCGGCTGGCTGCGCTTCACCGTGCCCTATTCGATCGGCATCACCTGGATCGCCCCGCTGCTGGGCCAGTTCCATGCGCAGTATCCGGAAATCCGCCTGGACATGCACATGGGCAACGAGAAGCTGGACCTGATTGCCGGCGAAGCGGATCTGGCGCTGCGTGTGGGCGCCCTGCCCGATTCCAACCTGGTCGCGCGCAAGCTGGGCAGCCTGCGCACGCAGGTGTTCGCCAGCCCGGCCTACATCGAGCGCTATGGTGAGCCGCTGCATCCGGAAGAACTGCAGTTCCATCGCATCCTGGCGATGCGCAAGCCGTATCACACTGGCAATTCACCGCGCTTCACTTGGCAGCTGGGCGAGAACGGCGGCGAGCTGCGTGACTTCCCGGTCACCCCGCTGATGACCGCCAACGACATGTCTGCGCTTAATGGTGCACTGGTGTGTGGCGAAGGCCTGCTGCTGACCGGTGATGTGATGGCCAAGCCGTTCGTCGAGTCCGGCATGGTACGGCGCGTGCTGGCCGGCTGGACCGGCCCGGAAGTGGACTTCAACGCCGTGTTCGCCGGTGGCCGCCTGGTCTCGCCGAAGGTGCGGGCGTTCGTCGATTTCCTGGTGGAAAAGCTCAACTTCGACGCCAACTACATGCTGGCGCAGTGCCCGGGTGCGAAGCTGGCACAGCAGCAGAAGGCCCAGGAAGACGCGGCGTTGGAGAGCAGCGGCAAGCGCATCCTGGAGAAGGTCGCCGCCTCGGCGGTGTAACCGGCTTCTGTAGAGTCGAGCCATGCTCGACTGCGGTTGGAACGGCGCCGACCAAGGTCGGCATCTACCAGGAGATGAGTTGCGGCATTTCCTTCCGACTGCGCCGGGCGTCCGGTAGATGCCGACCTTGGTCGGCGCCGTTCGGAGAAGCCGCGAACGGGAACGCTGTCGGCGTGCCGAGCAAGCTCGGCACCCACAAAAATGCCGCCTGCAAGGGCGGCATTCTCGTTCCGGCTGCGTGGCTTTCGGTAGATGCCGACCTTGGTCGGCGCCGTTCGGAGAAGCCGCAACCGGAAGCGCTATCGGCGTGCCGAGCAAGCTCGGCACCTACAGAAAATGCCGCCTGCAAGGGCGGCATTTTCGTTCCGGCCAGGCCGGAACAGCAACAACGCTACGCGTTATTGCTTGAGCGGAATCACGCGGATTTCAACGCGACGGTTCTTGGCACGGCCGGCATCGGTGCTGTTGTCGGCAATCGGATACGACTTGCCGGCCCCCAGCGTTTCGATGCGCACGCTCTGCACGCCTTGGCCGATCAGGTACTGCGCCACCGAATCGGCGCGTTCCTTCGACAGGCGGTTGTTGACCGCGTCGCTGCCGATGCTGTCGGTGTGGCCCACCACTTCGATCATGGTCTGGTTGTACTCGCGCAGCGTACCGGCCACACCGTTGAGCGAGCCGTAGAACTGCGGCTTCAGGGTGGCCTTGCCGAAGTCGAAGGTGATGCCGTCCGGCAGGTTCAGCATGATGTTGTCGCCCTGGCGCTGCACATCGATGCCGGTGTTGGCAGTGCGCTCGCGCAGCGCGCGTTCCTGGCGATCCTGGTACTGGCCGACGGCGGCACCGCTGAGTGCGCCGATACCAGCTCCGATCAGCGCGTGCTGACGACGCTCGGTGGCGCTGTCACCGGTCAGCAGGCCGGCAGCCACACCGATGGCGGTACCGATCAGCGCGTTGCGGCCGGTACGGTTCTGCTGTTCGGTCGGGTTGCCGTACTGGTCGCTCTGCACATAGGAGCCGCCGGTGGCGCAGGCCGACAGGACGGCCGCACTCATCAGGGCCAGTGCGACGTTGCGGGTGGTGTTGCGGATCATGTGGTTCTCCTTGTTTTCCGGTCGGGTCGGCGGCTTACGGGCGCAGAGAGAATAAACAGCCCGATGCGATGTCGGGATGATGATCGGTCGCGGCAACAGGGCCGCGTTCAGCTAACTGACTGGAACGCTCAGCCCGCGCTTTACCCAGCCCCCGTCTGCCGGTAGGCGGCCAGCGCAGCATCGCGGCCGACGGCCAGATCCACCAGCGGCGTACGCGGATAGCCCGGGGCATGCGCCGCCAGCAGCAGCGGATGCTGCCACGGCGCGAAGCGCGCTTTCACCGGCAGCGCCGCCAGTTCGGGCACCCAGCGGCTGATGTAGCGGGCCTGCGGGTCGAACTTCTCGGCCTGGCTGACCGGGTTGAACACCCGGAAGTACGGGGCCGCGTCGGCGCCGGTGCCTGCCACCCACTGCCAGCCCATCGTGTTGTTGGCCAGGTCGGCATCGACCAGGGTGTCCCAGAACCAGCGCGCGCCCTGCAGCCAGTGCGCACGCAGGTGCTTGCACAGGTAGCTGGCAACAATCATCCGTACCCGGTTGTGCATGTAACCGGTGTGCCACAGCTCGCGCAGGCCCGCATCGACGATCGGCACGCCGGTGTTGCCGCGCTGCCAGTCATGCAGTTGCGCTGCAGTGGGCGTGGCCCAAGGGAAGCGGTCGAAACGCGGATTGAGGTTGTCGGTCGGCGTCTTCGGGAAGTGATGCAACAGGTGGTAGGCGAAATCGCGCCAACCCAGTTGGCGCAGATAGCCGTCGATGTCGGCATCAGTGCCGGCACTGCGCAATCTCTCCAGCGCATGCGCGATGCGCCACGGTGCGATCTCACCGAAATGCAGATGCGGCGACAGCCGCGAGGTGCCGACCCGGTCCGGCAGGTCACGCTGCTCGCGGTAACCGCGCAACGCGCCGTCCTCGAACACGGACAACGCCTCCAGCGCGCCGGCCTCGCCCGGCTGCCAGTGCTCCCAGAAGCCGGAATCCCAGTCCAGCGTGGGCGCCAGCCGCAGCTCGTCCAATGCGAGGCCGTCGACCGAGTGCGCGGTCAGTGCCTTCGGCGCGGCACTCAGCGTCGGCAGGCGCCAATGACTGAGTACGTTGCGCCAGTACGGAGTGAACACCTTGTACGGCTGACCCTGCTGTGTCGCGATGTCCCAGGGCTCGAACAACAGGCTGCCATTGCAGCTCTGTGCGTCGATGCCCTGCTCGCGCAGCGTGCGTTTGATGGTGGCGTCGCGTGCCTGCGTAGCCGGCTCGTACTTGCGGTTCCAGTACACCGCCTCGGCGCCGGTCTGCCCGATCAGCAACTGCAGGGCCGGCAGGCTGTCACCACTACGCAGCACCAGCGACGAACCGCGCGTGCGCAGGTCGGCGTCCAAGGCACCCAGTGAACGGTGGCGCCACGCATCGGAGGCCGCGCCAGGCACCCACTCGCCTTCCTCGTGCGGCGCGTGGAGATAGACCGGCACCACGTCGTGACCCGCATCCAGCGCGGCCTGCAGGGCCGGATTGTCCTGCAGCCGCAGATCACGGCGGAACCATACCAACGCTACCGACACATGCACCGCCTTCGATGTGGAAGGCGGACATGATAGCCAGGGGCGGTGAAGGTGATGCGCGCGTCCGGCCACCCACCCACGGCGGGGTTCTAGCGCTTGAACCGCTGCATGGCCTCGCGGATCACTGACCGTGCCTCGGCGGCGTTGCCCCAGCCATTTAGCTGCACCGGGTTGCGCCCGGCCGGCAGGTCCTTGTAGAAGCGGAAGAACGCTTCGATCCGCTGCCGTTCGGCCTCCGGCAGGTCCGCCAGGTCCCGGATGTTGGCGTAGGTCGGGTCGACCTTGTCGGTCGGCACCCCGATGATCTTCTCGTCGTGCTCGCCGCCATCGATCATCTTCAGGTAACCGATCGGCCGGAAACGCACGATCACGCCCGGATGCAGCGGTTCGCGGGTCAACACCAGTGCATCCAGCGGATCGTTGTCGCCGGCCAGGGTGCGCGGCATCGAGCCGTAGTTGGCCGGATAGGCGACCGGCATCGACTGGAAGCGGTCCACGTGCACCAGGCCGTCTTCCTTGATCTCGTACTTGGTGAAGCTGCCGGCCGGGATCTCCACCGCCAGGTTCACCTCCTGCGGGGCCTGCGCCGGCTGGGCGACCAGGAAGGGATGCAGCACGGTATCGGCGGCGGTTACCGCACTGGCCAGCAACAGCAGGGACGCGCCGATGGCAGCCAATGGAATGATGCGGCGGGGTGTGGTCATCGGCGTCTCCTCATTCCCAGCAGCGGTCGGCGCGACCCTTGGCGGTCTGCGCGCGCGGGCAGTCGCGCGGAGCAATGCGGCCTTCGGTCAGCTCCGTGCGCTGCTTTCCACCCTTGGCATCACGACGCAATTCGAAGGCATCGTAAAGACGGCCGGTCACGGTGCGTGCTTCATAGCGCAGGTGCTGCGGGTCGATGTTCAGCACCTGGAACAGCTGGGTGTCCTCGGCCACCGGGTCCATCGTCCTGCGCGCTTCGTCGGAAAGGCGGTACTGCTTCGGTCCGGCCACGGTCACCACATACTGCGGCGTCGCGGCCTGCCCTTCGCCACGGCGGCCATAGGTGTGGTCATGGCCCTGCAGCACCAGATCTACGTTGTGGCGGCGTACCACCGGCAGCAGCACGTCACGCAACGCGGCGTTCTCGCGCCCTTCGCGCGGCGAGTAGAACGGCTGGTGCAGCAGCACGATGGTCCACGCCTGCCGATTGCCGGTCAGCACCTTGTCCAGCCACTGTGCCTGCGCCTTGGCGGTGCCGAGGTCGAGTGCCGATGTGCCATCGACCACGGCCACGCGCACGCCCTGCGCATCGAACCAGTAGCTGGTCTGCTGCGCGGCGGTGGCACCATTGCCCGGCAGCGCGAACGTCACCGGCCAGTGGCGGCCCAGCACGCGGCGCTCCTGCGGGGTGTCCTCGAATTCCTCGAAGTACTCGTGGTTGCCGATGGCCGGCGCCACCAGCGTTTCCTGCGCCAGCCAACTGGTCGCAGCGAACCACTCACCCCACTCGCTGTCATCCATGTTGTCGCCTCCGCTGACCAGGTCACCGGCAAACAGACTCATGCGCGCCTGCGGCGCAGCCTTCTGCGCGGCACGCACCACGCGGCTGACATGGCTGACGTTCTTGTTCTGGGTATCGCCGAAGTACAGCAGGGTCAGCGGCTGATCGGCGCTGGCCAGCGTGCGCAGCTGGTTCCAGGCGCTCCAGCTGCCATTGCCCTGCACACGGTAGACGTACTGGGTATCCGGCTGCAGGCCATCGATATCTGCCCGATGGTGGTGCGACAGACCGTTCTCGGTCTGCAGCGCGCGGGTCGTCGCACGCACCTGGCGGATGCCTTCAATGGCCGGCGAATCTGCGGCCAGCGCGATTTCCAGCAGCGGCGCCTGCACGCTGTCGTCGGTACGCCAGGCCACGGCGAACCCATGGCTGGAATCAACCGCCGGCGAGGCGACGATGCGGTCCGGCACCGTCGTCGCCGCGTAGTGGCGGCTACCTGCCGGCACCTGGGTATTCGGTTCGGCCGCCGCGAACGACAGCGACGGCAGCGCCAGCAGCAGGCCCAGCGCCAGCGCGCGCATTACGCACTGCCCGCTCATGCGCCACACTCCAGCGGCAACGCCAGCTGCTTGGCGATGCTCTCCCAATCGAAGGCCACCACGCCCTGGTCGTCATGTACTGCATACAGCGCACCGTGTGGGAAGCGCGCGCTGGGCTGCTGCATCATCCAGATGCCATCGGTGTTGGCCACGGTATTGCCCTGGAACGCGCCGACCGGCTTCAGCGTGTACCGGTCGAACAGGTGGAACACGCTGCGCTGCTTGCCCTGTTCGGTGGTGATCCACCAGCCGTCCTTGCCGCAGGTGCGCAGGGTCACGCCTTCGGCCTGGGCCTTGAACACGTCGCGGCCAAAGGTGGTGCCAGTGAAGCGGCCCGCCAGGGTGTAGACCTTGAACTCGCTGGCGTAGCGCTCGTCCTCTTCGGCAATCAGCAGCCGGTCGTTCTCGGGGTCGCCCCAGATCGACTCGACCACGCGCAGTGCACCGGCCTCGGTGGTATCGCCGATGCTGGCCACCAGCTTCGCCTCGACCTTCGCGCCGTCGCGGGTCACATGGTACTGGCGCACGCGCTTGTCCAGCTCGGCCAGCGGCGGCAGGATGTCACGCCCCTGCGCATCCTCGCCGTTGTCCCAGGAATCGGTGACGTAGACGCTGTAGCCATCGGCACGGCGGTCGACCCACAGACCGTACGGCTTGCGCAGGTCGTCCGCAGCGAAGGTCGCCAGCGGCGCGAAGTCCGGCAGGCTCAGCACCTGCACGCGGTGATTGTCGCGCTCGACGATCCACAGCAGGTCGTCGGTCACCGCGATGCCGTTTGGGCGGTCGAACTGCCCCGGTGCGGTGCCGCTGCTGCCGACGTCACGCAGGTGCTGGCCGGTGCTGCCGTCGTAGACCACCAGCTTGTCGGTGGCCTTGGCGGTGGCGATCAGCCACAGCGCGCCGTCCGGCGCGCGCCAGGCCGCCGGCGAGTCGATGTTGTCGGCCGGGGTCATCGGTGACAGGAATGCTTCGGCGATGGTGCTCACCACGCGCTCGCCATTGGCGGCCGGCGCGGCCGCTCCCGCAACCGGATCGTTGCCGGTGGCCGGCGTGCAGCCGGCGACCAGCGTAGCCGCCAGCGCGGCGGCCAGGACAGTGACGCCACGCCCCATCACAGCGCCACCTTCAGGCCCAGCGCATAGGTGCGGCCGTACTCTTCCATCTGCAGGGTGCGCGAGCGGGTGCCCTGGTACAGCTCCAGCGGCTTGTCCAGCAGGTTCTGCGCTTCGAAGTACATGCTCACGCGCGGGGTGAACTTGTAGTCCAGCGAGAAATCGAGCTGGGTGTTGGGTGCCACGTAGATGTCGAATGCACGCCCCTTGCCGATGCTGTCCAAATACTCGCTGCGGTACACGGCCGCCAGACGCGTGCTTACACCGTACTTTTCATAGCCGATGTGTGCGCTGTAGACATGCTTGGAAGCGCGCGGCAGGGTGAAGTCCTCGCCCTCACGTCCCTTGATGCCGGCATCGAACGTGGTGTCCAGCCAGGTGCCACTGGCACCGATCAGCAGGCCATCCAGGCCCTCCGGCAGGAAGGCCAGCTGCTGCTGCCAGTTGAACTCCGCGCCACGCACGGTGGCCTTGCGACCATTGATCGGCTGGGTCACGTCGAATCCACCGTAGGCCGGATCATTGGTCCGCACGGTCTCCACGATGTAGCCATCGATCGACTTGTGGAACAGGCCCAGCGAAACGATGCCGCTGCTGCCGATGTACTTCTCCACCGACAGGTCGATGTTCTTCGACTCGTACGGATCCAGTTCCGGGTTGCCCAGGCGCACTTCCTCGTCACCGCGGCTGTAACCCACGCGCGGCGAGACGTCGCCGAAGGACGGGCGCGATACGGTCTTGTTGGCCGAGGCGCGCAGCACCCAGTCATCGGCCGCGTCATAGCGCAGATGCAGGCCCGGCAGCACGTTGGTGTAGCTGCTGTTGGCCACGCGCGGGGTGACGGTGAAGCTGCGGCCGTTGGCGGCCACGTCCACCTGGTTGCCGACTGCCTTGAAGCGGGTGTTCTCCACGCGCACGCCGCCGATGATGCGCAGCGCGCCCACATCCCAAGTACCCATGGCATAGCTGGCGAAGATGTCCTCGCTGGCCACGTAATCCTCTTCCAGCGACGTCATCGCATTGCCGCCGACATCCTGCGGGCGGGCGCTGTACTGGCCACCATTGGCGGCCCAGAACGCGCGCATCGCAGCCGAGTCCATGCCATCCCCCATGTTGCCGTGGCGATGCTCCGGCGAAGAGGTGGTCCAGCTCGACAGCACCACCTTCGGGCCGACGCGCAGTTCGCGCTCATCGACATTCACGTCGCGGTCGCGCCAGCGGCCGAGCAGGCCGAACTTGATGCTGCTGCTGTCGCCGTCGAAGCGCACGTTGACCTGCGCGCTGTGTTCCTTGTCGTTCACCTGCTTGGGCGAAAGCACGACGCGGTCGAACGCGTAGTTGCCGTTGTCCAGCCACTGCGGGTTATCGAAGCTGTAGCTGGGCAGGCGGCTGCTCTGGTCCAGGGTGCCATTGAAGGCCTTGCCGTTGAGCTTGAAGCGCGCCTCCATCTCGTCGTTCACGCGCTCTTCGGTACGGGTGTAGCCGATCCGGTAATCGACCACGGCGTTGGTCAGCTTGTTCTCGCCACCAAGACTGGCCGCAAAGGTGTTCTCCTTCTTGGTGCGGTAGCGCATGCGCTTGTCGATCGAGTCCTTCGGCATGCCATCGAGCCGGTACTGGTCGGTGCCGGTCTTGACCATCTTCGCGTCGTCGAAGTTGAAGATCACGCGCTGGCGGGTCTCCGCATCGTCGAACTGGCTGTACAGCGTGCGCAGGTAGTACGTGCTGTCTTCGTTGGGGCGCCAGTCGAGGTTGAGGTTGGCACCGATGCGCTTGCGCTCGATCTCGTACTTGCGGTGCTGCAGGTTGATCGCGGTCACGTCACCGGGGGCGGCATCGTCCTCGCCGTCATATTCCACTTCGGTGTTGTCCGACTCGAACTTCCGCTTCTGGTAGTTCACGCCCAGCGCCACGCCGAACGTGTCGTTGAACACTTCGCTGTAGTTGAAGGCGGCCTTGGGGCTGGTCTCGCCGGACAGCTGCTGGTGGCTGCCCTCGATCTTGCCGCGCAGGCTGCGGCCGTCGCGGTCGAAGGCCGACGCCGATTCCACCAGCACGGCGCCGCCGATGGCATCACCGGGCATGTCCGGGGTCGGCGACTTGACCACGCGCAGGCGCTCGGTGGAGTCCGATGGGATCACGTCCAGCGGCGCGGCGCGGCTGGAATCTTCCGGCGTACCGATGGCGATGCCATCCACGCTGACGCTGTTGAGATTGGCATCCAGGCCGCGAATGACCACGAAGCGGCCTTCGCCCTGGTCGCGGGTCACGCTGACGCCCGGCAGGCGCTGCAGTGATTCGGCCACGTTCTTGTCCGGATACTGGCCCAGGGCATCGGAGGACACCGCGTCCTCGATGGCGTCGCTGCTGCGCTTGAGGTCGACCGCGCGGATCTGCGATTCGAGCTGGGCGCGCACTTCGATACGGTCCAGGTCGACCGCGTCGGCCGCCACGGCGCCGGTAGCGGCTACCGCCTGTTGCCCGGCAGCCTGCAGCGGTGCCGCGGCCCCCATCGCCAGGGTCAGGGTGATGGCAACGGCCAACGGAGTCTTGATATGCACTGGGAATCCCCATTCCTGTTAAGAATGGGTCTGCACGGTATGTCCGCAAGGTTGCATGGCCGTGACATGCGCCTGCACATTTCATGTACATCAGATCCAGGCCCGGTTTGGGATTCGACACGCCAATCCGGCAAAATGGCCTCCTCTCTCCTTTCCCCCCTTCCCGACCATGAAGATCGTCGAAGTGCGCCACCCGCTGGTGCAGCACAAGATCGGCCTGATGCGCAACGCTGCGCTCAGCACCAAGGATTTCCGCGAACTGGCCAACGAGCTGGGTACGCTGCTGGCCTACGAGGCCACCGCCGACCTGGACACCGAGCCGCACACCCTGCCCGGCTGGGCCGGCCCGGTGACGGTGCAGCGTATTGCCGGCGCCAAGATCACCGTGGTGCCGATCCTGCGTGCCGGCCTGGGCATGCTCAGCGGCGTGCTGTCGCTGATCCCGGCGGCCCGTGTCAGCGTGGTCGGCCTGCAGCGCGACGAGGAAACCCTGCAGCCGGTGCCCTACTTCGAGCGCCTGACCGGCCGCCTGGAAGAGCGCGACGCGCTGATCCTGGACCCGATGCTGGCCACCGGCGGCACCCTGATCGCCACCATCGACATGCTCAAGCGTGCCGGTGCCCGCCGCATCAAGGGCATCTTCCTGGTGGCCGCGCCGGAAGGCATCGAAGCGGTCAAGGCCGTGCACCCGGACGTGGAGATCTACACCGCAGCCATCGATGCCCAGCTCAACGACAAGGGCTACATCCTGCCGGGCCTGGGCGACGCCGGCGACCGCATCTTCGGTACCCGCGTCGGTTGATCCGGTGAACCGGGGTCAGAGCCCTTTCACAGCGAAAGGGATCTGACCCCAACATCGCGGGGGTCGGACCCCTTTCGCAGAAAGGGCCCTGACCCCACCACCCCGCATTCCTGCCTACAGCCCGGCGGCGAAGGCTTCCAGCTGGTCGATGGCGGTGGTCCAGCCGTTGAAGAAGCCCAGCTGCTCATGCTGGTCACGCAGGGCCTTGTCCGGGTGCATCACCCGCGCGGTGTAGCGGCAGCCCTGCCCCTCGTCCTCCATCGTGATCACGGCGGTAAAGCCCAGCCAGGGTGACTGCGGTCGCCAGCCCGCACCCAGCATCGAGGTGAACACCAGGCGCTGCTGCGGCACGATCTCCAGGAAACTGCCCGGATTGTCACTGCTGCCGCCATCGGGGCCCTGCATGAAGGTGTGGAAGGCCCCGCCGGGGCGCAGGTCGAATGCGCGTACCTCGGTGGTCCACGGCTTCGGGCACCACCACTGGCGCAGCAGTTCCGGGTCGGTCCACGCCCGCCACAAGGCGGCGCGCGGTGCGTTCAGCACACGGCTGATCACCAGATCGGTGTCGGGGTTGTTACCTGCGTCTACGGCCATGGGCCTGCTCCTGTCGGTGAAGGGTTTCGACGAAATCGACCATGCGGTCGGAACGCGCTTCCCAAGCCGCACGCTGTTCTGCGAGCCATTGTTCGGCCTGGCCCAGCCGCGCCGGCACCAGTTCGCAGGTGCGTGTGCGCCCCTGCTTGTGGCTGCGCACCACGCCGCTGCGCTCCAGCACGGCCAGGTGTTTCATCAGCGAGGGCAAGGCCATCTCGAAGGGTTCGGCCAGCATCGACACCGTGCGCGGTCCCTGCCCAAGCGCCGCTACGATCGCGCAACGGGTCGGGTCGGCCAGTGCCTGGAAGACGTCTTCAATGGCAGGATAATACTTACCCATATAGCTAAGTAATACGCCGGTCTGAACGTTGCCGCAAGCAGGCGCGGCACTGGCGTGATTCTTCACGTGGCCTTGCCGGCCTGAAGCGAATGCTCCGCGCACCCGCCACCCTTGGAGCTCCCGATGAAAGCCTCTTTCCTGCTGGCCGCCGTCCTGCTGGTCGGCCTGCCCCTGGCTGCCAACGCCACAACCCCGCAGCAGCAGCGCATGGCCGAATGCTCGGCCAAGAACAAGGGCTTGAAGGGTGATGCCTACAAGACCGCGCAGAGCTCCTGCCTCAGCGGCCACGCTGCCGAGACCAAGGCGGTCAATCCGCAGCAGGAACGGATGCGCAAGTGCAACGCTGACGCGGGCGCGAAGAAGCTGGCCGGTGATGCGCGCAAGACCTTCATGAGCAGCTGCCTGAAGTCGTCATAATCGTCGCGTCCGGATCGAACGCCATCCACGCATGGCGTGGATCTACCACCGTCAGTGAAAGGCCGGGCATTGCCCGGCCTTTTCATTACCCCAGGGCGCGCGCCTTCAGCTCGCCCTGTTCGTGCAGGGTCACGAAACGTCCCTTGTCATCACGGCCCAGCTGCGCCAGCGCCACCTGCGGGTCGTGGGTGAAGAACAGCCGCACGTTGCGCGCCAGCTTGTCTTCAAGGAACTGCCGCTTCTCGTCGATCAGCAGCTCGGCGTTGCGGTCGTAGCCCATGGTGATCGGCACGTGTACCCATGAGCGCCCCGGGATCAGGTCGGCACAGAACACCACGCCACCATGCGCACTTTCGCCGGCATGCGCGTGACCGACGATCTCGGCCAGCATCAGTCCCGGCGTATGCCCGTCGCTGTAGCTGAAGCGCACGCTGCGGCCAAGTGCCTTCGAGTACTCCCCGTCCACCACTTCCAGCCGGCCACTGGCCTGCAGCAGGCCCGGCAGTTCCGGAATGAAGCTGGCACGGTCGCGCGGATGCGGCTGCACGGCGCGCTGCCAATGCTGCGCACCGACCACGTAGGTCGCGTTGGGGAACAGCAACTCGGGTTCACGCCCTTCGCTCCATGCCGCCAGCAGGCCGCCAGCATGATCGAAATGCAGGTGGCTGAGCACCACCACATCGATATCCTCGTGCTCGAAGCCGGCTTCGCGCAACGAATCGATCAGTACGTGCTGGCTTTCCTGCACGCCGTAGCGCTCGCGCATGCGCGGATCGAAGAACGCCCCGATACCGGTTTCAAACAGCACGGTCTTGCCTTCCAGCGGACTGGCAAGCAGTGCGCGGCAGGCCAGCTCGATGCGATTGAGCTCGTCCGGTGCCGCCCATTTTTCCCACAACGCACGCGGTGCGTTGCCGAACATCGCGCCGCCATCGAGGCGCTGCGAGTTTCCACGAATAGACCAGAGTTTCATGCGTCGATTATCGGCGCCGGCCCGTTAAATAATCGCTAGAAAGGAAACAGAAAACCCCGCCGGCAAAGGCGGGGTTTCGGTAATCTGCCGGATTGCCGGCCAGCAGCCGGCGCTACCGGATCAGCGTGCCGGCACGACCTGGGCGCTGCCCACCGGGTTGCGGGGGTCGCTGCCGCCGAACAGCTTGTTCGCCTTGCGGTCCCATTCCACGGTCTGCAGGTTGCCCCACACGTGACTGGAACCGCGGCCGCCTGCGGCGACGTCACCCGGCAGGTCGATCTTGTGGCCCATCGCCTGCAACTGCTTCACCGTCGCCGCGTCGAACGCATCGTCCTCGGCTTCGATCAGGTCCGGCAGCCACTGGTGGTGGTAGCGCGGCAGCGCGGCAACCTGCTGTGCATCCAGGCCGTCGTCGTAGCCGAGGATGCCCAGCAGCACCATGGTGATGATGCGGCTGCCACCCGGGGTGCCCAGCACCACGACCTTGTCGGCGTTCTCCATGAAGGTCGGCGTCATCGAGCTGAGCATGCGCTTGCCGGCCTTCGGCGCATTGGCCTCATAGCCCATCACGCCGAACGCATTGGGCGTGCCCGGCTTCAGCGCGAAGTCGTCCATCTCGTTGTTCAGCAGCACGCCGGTGCCCTTGGGAATCAGCCCCGAGCCATACAGCAGGTTGACGGTCTGGGTGGCGCCGACGCGGTTGCCGTCGCGGTCGATGATCGAGAAGTGCGTGGTCTCGTCATCTTCCAGCGGCGTCGGGTTGCCCGACAGCAGGTCGCTGGGCGTGGCCTTCTCCGGATGGATGGTCGCCCGCAGGCCCTGTGCGTAGTCCTTGCTGGTCAGCACTTTCTGCGGGATCTGCACGAAGTCCGGATCGCCGAGGAAGAAGGTGCGGTCGCGGTAGGCGCGGCGCATCGACTCCACCACCAGGTGGGTGCGGTGGGCCGGGTCCATCTTCCTGATGTCCCAGCCTTCCAGGATCTGCAGCATGCTGGCCAGCGCGATGCCACCGGACGACGGCGGCGGCGCGGTGGTGATCTTCCAGCCGTTGTAGTTGAACACGATCGGCTCGCGCTGCTTGACGCGGTAACCGGCCAGTTCTTCAGCGGTCCACTTGCCGCCAGCCTGCTTCACGCCCGCCAGCAACAGCTTTCCGGTCTGGCCCTTGTAGAAGCCATCAAAGCCACCCGCGGCCAGGCGCTCCAGCGTCTGCGCCAGTTCCGGCTGCTTGAACAGGTCACCGCTGGCGATCGGCTTGCCATTGCGCAGGTAGACCTCGCGCGTGCCGGGATAGCGCTCCATCACTTCACGCCGCGACGCGTAGCCCTTGGCCATGCGGTCGTACACCGGGAAACCTTCGCGCGCGATGCGGATCGCCGGCTGCAGCGAGGCCGACAACGGCAGCTTGCCATGCTTGGCCGACAGCTCGACCAGCGCTGCGGGCAGGCCGGGAATACCCGCCGACCAGGCACCGTTGACCGAACGATCACGGTCCAGGTTGCCCTGCTTGTCGAGGAAGGCCTGCGGGGTCGCCGCAGCCGGGGCGGTCTCGCGCGCATCCAGCATCACATCCTTGCCGGTGGCCGCGTCGTGCAGCAGGAAGAAGCCGCCGCCGCCCAACCCGGAACTGATCGGCTCGACCACCGCCAGCGTGGACGACACCGCCACTGCAGCGTCGAAGGCGTTGCCGCCCTGCGCCAGGATGTCGATGCCGGCCTGGGTGGCCAGTGCGTGGCCGCTGGCAATGGCCGCGCCATCAGGGCGATCGGCACGGGCCGGGCTGTCAGCCCAGGCCATGGGGCTCAGCAGCAGGCCGAGCAGCAACAGGGGGCGGACGATCAGCGTCTTCATTCGGATGGGGGCTCCGCGTAGAGTTCGGGGTGATCGTGCTGCAGCTGGCGCAGCTTGGCCAGCAGCTGGTCTTCCGTTTCCACGATCTCCGGGTCCGGGTCGATGCACTCGACCGGGCAGACGACCACGCACTGTGGCTCGTCGAAATGACCCACGCATTCGGTGCAGCGCGCAGGGTCGATCACGTAGATGGTTTCACCCATCGCAATGGCCTGGTTGGGGCAGGCCGGCTCGCATACGTCGCAGTTGACGCAGAGCTCGTTGATTTTCAGCGACACGGCGATACTCCTCGCCCGCGCCCTGGGACAAAGGACCGGCCAGCGCGGGCGCGCGGGCCGGTCAGGTCATCAGCGGCGCCCTTGCAGGATGCCGCCCGGGCCATGCCGGAGCATGGCCGCCATGGCTCGGTATTACTTGGCTTCGACGAAAATGTACTCGGCACCGGTCGGCTGGATCGCAGCCTGCACGCGGGCGTTGTCGGCCGACTGGCCGATGAAGACGACGCGCACGCCCTTCATCGAATCCGGCGACACGTCCTTGAACACGGCCTGGATCATGTCCGCCATCTTGCCCGAGGCCGACGAACCGAAGGCCAGCATGTTGCCCGGCTGCACGCCACGCGCCACGGCCTGGGTCGCGCTTTCGGTCTGGCGCTCGTACTTGGCCTGGAAGTCCGGGTCCGATTCCGGCGAGAGGTAGTACAGGAACGGGCTGTTGGTGATGTTGCCCATGTTCTGGATCGCCACTTCCTGCAGGTACTTCTTCCAGCCTGCATCGTCGTCCTTGGCCGGGGCGACCAGGGCCTGCTTGGCCTCGTCGACCGGAGCGGCCTCTTCCTTCTTGCAGGCGGTGAAGGCCAGGGCCAACGAAGCGATCAGCATCGCGCGCATGGTGGTGTTCATGGGTTTCCTCCCGGAATGGTGCGTGGTGGTGTACGTAATGGGGTGCGGGTACAGCGGGGCTTACGACTGTGCCGACTTCGCTTCGCGGACCTTGCGCAGGGCTTCGAGCACCGCGGCCGGCACGAAACCGGACACGTCGCCGCCCAGGCGCGCGATCTCGCGGACCAGCGAGGACGAAATGAAGCTGTGCTGCTCGGCCGGGGTCAGGAACAGGGTCTCGACCTCGGGGATCAGGTGGCGATTCATGCTGGCCATCTGGAATTCGTACTCGAAGTCGGACACCGCGCGCAGGCCGCGCAGCAGCACCCCGCCCTGCACCGAACGTACGAAATGGGCCAGCAGGGTATCGAAGCCGATGACCTCGACGTTGCCGTGGTGGGCCAGCGCGCCACGCGCCAGCTGCACGCGCTGCTCCAGCGGCAGCGCCGGGCCCTTGGACGGGCTCTGCGCCACGCCGACCACGACCTTTTCGAACAGCGGCGCGGCCCGGCTCACAAGGTCGATATGACCGTTGGTGATGGGGTCGAACGTGCCGGGGTAGACGGCAATGCGGCGATTGGCCACGGTCATGGGCGGATGCAGATGTTCAGATGAGGTCAAAGTGTAGCAGTGGCACGGCGGTACAGGGCAAAGCGCACCTCGCGGGTGCCACCCTCGCGGTGCAGCAGCCAGTCCGGCGGCAGCACCGGCACGTGGCCGGCCGGCGATTCCAGGTACAGCCAGGCGTCGGCGGCCAGGTGCCGCGGCAGCTGGGCCAGCACGTCCTGCCACAGGCCATCGGCAAACGGCGGGTCGATGAAGACCAGGTCGGCCTGCTGCGCCTGCGCCCCTTGCAGCCAGCGCAGGGCATCGGCCTGCACGACGGTGATCTGGTCGCTGGCCTGCAGCCTGGCGACGGCGGCGGTCAGGTTGCGTCCCAGCTGCGCATCGCGCTCGACCAGGGTGGCGTGGGCAGCGCCACGCGAGACCGCCTCCAGGCCCAGCGCGCCACTGCCAGCGAACAGGTCCAGCACGCGGGCCCCGCCGAGCTTGGGCATCAGCCAGTTGAACAGGGTCTCGCGCACGCGGTCGCTGCTGGGGCGAAGGCCCGGCAGGGTCGGCACCGGCAGCCGGGTATTGCGCCAGCGCCCGCCGATGATGCGGACCTGGCCGTCATTGCCACCGCGGCCGCTCATCGGCGCCCCCGGCGGGAGGAATTCGAGAAATTCAGCATGAGCGGGATTGTAGTTCGGCCGGGCGGCGCCCGGCACCCGCAGAAGCCGAAGCAACAGCAACAGCGGGCATCCCCGCGGGATGGCGGGGTGGGTCCGGTTGAGGGGGACGCTGCAAGTACGTCCATGTAAGCTCGGTCGCCGCATCCATGCGGCTCACGCCCCCTCAACCGGACCCACCCCGCCTTCGACAGTTTCCTGCGATCTGTCGGAACGGCTCTTGGGGTCAGATCCGTTTTCCTGCAGAAAACGGATCTGACCCCATTGGATGCACCCCGCCTTCGACAGTTCCCTGCGATCTGTCGGAACGGCTCTTGGGGTCAGATCCGTTTTCCTGCGGAAAACGGATCTGACCCCAGATTTATTTCGATGTCTGACAGATGTGTCGACCAAGGTCGACACCCACCAACAGCCGAGTGAACCTGTCAGAGGCGGGGCGGTGTGGGGTGGCAGGACCGTTGGCGCCATGGATGGCGCCATCGAGCCCCCATGGGTGAGGGCGCTTTGCTTGCGAAGCACTGCTTCGCAAGCGCCCGAACGCACAGCCGCCAGCGGCTGGGCCGGCCCCCGGAGGGGGGTTTACGGCGTGTCCTGCCAACCCACACCGCCCCGCCATCCCACGGATAGCCCGCTGTTGCTGTTGCTGTTGCTGTTGCTGTTGCTTCGGCCTCTGCAGGTGCCGGGCGCCGCCCGGCCGACCAACCCCTTGATTTCGGGACAATCAGCCATACCCCTTGGCGAGGCCGCACGCGCTGGCGCGGCATTGCACATGGAGCCCTATCGATGACCGAGACCACCCAGACCGAAACCCTTGGCTTCCAGACCGAAGTCAAGCAGCTGCTGCAGCTGATGATCCACTCGCTGTACTCCAACAAGGAGATCTTCCTGCGCGAGCTGGTCTCCAACGCCGCCGACGCCGCCGACAAGCTGCGCTTCGAAGCCCTGACCCAGCCGGCCCTGCTGGAAGGCGACAGCGAACTGCGCGTGCGCGTCAGCTTCGACCCCGCCGCCCACACCATCACCATCGAAGACAACGGCATCGGCATGAGTCGCGCCGAGGCGATTGCCCATCTCGGCACGATCGCCAAGTCCGGCACCGGCGATTTCCTGCGCCAGCTGTCCGGCGACCAGAAGAAGGATTCGCAGCTGATCGGCCAGTTCGGCGTCGGCTTCTACAGCGCCTTCATCGTTGCCGACGAGGTCGAAGTGACCTCGCGCCGCGCCGGCCTGGCCGCAGGTGAAGGCGTGCGCTGGACCTCGCGCGGCGAAGGCGATTTCAACGTCGCCACCGTCGACAAGGCCGAGCGCGGCACCCGCATCGTCCTGCATCTGAAGGATGGCGAGCATGATTTCGCCGACGGCTGGCGCCTGCGCAGCATCCTCAAGAAGTACTCGGACCACATCGGCCTGCCGATCCAGATGCCGAAGGAAGGCGAGGAAGGCGCCACCGTCGAGTTGGAGACCGTCAACCGCGCCAGCGCGCTGTGGACCCGTCCGCGCACCGAGATCGGCGACGCCGAGTACACCGAGTTCTACAAGCACGTGGCGCACGACCACAGCGATCCGCTGGCGTGGAGCCACAACAAGGTCGAAGGCAAGCTGGAGTACACCTCGCTGCTTTACGTGCCCGGCCGCGCGCCGTTCGACCTGTACCACCGCGATGCGCCCAAGGGCCTGAAGCTCTATGTGCAGCGCGTGTTCGTGATGGACCAGGCCGAGCAGTTCCTGCCGCTGTACCTGCGCTTCATCAAGGGCGTGGTCGACTCCAACGACCTGTCGCTGAACGTCTCGCGCGAGATCCTGCAGTCCGGCCCGGTCATCGATTCGATGAAGGCGGCGCTGACCAAACGCTCGCTGGACATGCTGGACAAGCTGGCCGCCGACAAGCCGGAGCAATACGCCACGTTCTGGAAGGAATTCGGCCAAGTGCTGAAGGAAGGCCCGGCCGAGGACTACAACAACCGCGAGAAGGTGGCCGGGCTGCTGCGCTTCGCCTCCACCCGCGGCGACAGCGATGCGCAGACGGTGTCGCTGGCCGATTACCTCGGCCGCATGACCGAAGGCCAGGACAAGATCTACTACCTGACCGGCGAGAGCTACAGCCAGGTGCGCAACAGCCCCCACCTGGAAGTGTTCCGCAAGAAGGGCGTGGAAGTGCTGCTGCTGACCGACCGCATCGACGAGTGGCTGATGGGCTACCTGACCGATTTCGACGGCAAGGGCTTCGTCGACATCGCTCGTGGCGATCTCGACCTGGGCGCGCTGGAAACCGAAGCGGACAAGCAGGAACAGGAAGCCGCGGCGAAGGACAAGCAGGGCCTGGTCGAGCGCCTGAAGACCGTGCTGGGCGATGACGTGGCCGAAGTGCGCGTGTCACACCGCCTGACCGATTCGCCGGCGGTACTGGCCATCGGCGAACAGGACCTGGGCCTGCAGATGCGCCAGATCCTGGAAGCCAGCGGGCAGAAGGTGCCGGACAGCAAGCCGGTGCTGGAAATCAACCCGGGCCACCCACTGATTGCCAAGCTGGATGCCGAAGCCGATGGCGCGCGTTTCGACGACCTCGGCCGGGTGCTGTTCGACCAGGCCGCGCTGGCCGCCGGTGACAGCCTGAAGGACCCGGGTGCCTACGTGGCGAGGCTGAACAAGCTGCTGCTGGAGCTGTCGGCCTGATCGACAGGGTGGTCGCCGGGCATGGCCCGGCTTACCCGGCGGTGCTCTGGTAGAGGCCGACCTTGGTTGGCGCCCCAAAAGCGTGCCAACCAAGGTTGGCACCTACCGGGGCGGATCGAGCGTGCCAGCCAAGGTTGGCACCTACCGGCGCGGGTGGAGAGTGCCAACCAAGGTTGGCACCCACCAGGGGCGGCGGTTGGCGCCTGCCGAAGGGGTTCAGGCGTCGCGATCCAGCAGCGAACCCAGCATCTGGTCCTGGCGGCGGATCACCGCGGCATTGGCGGCGAAGGCCACCACCTCGGCTTTCGCGGCCAGCAGGTCACCCAGCGGCGCGCCGGCATCGGCGCCGACGGGAATCACCGCGGCCTGCACCCCACCCTGCCCGGCAGCACTGCGCTGCAGCTGCAGGCGCTGGGCATCCGGGGTCGCCAGGTTGGCCACGTTGTGCGCAGCCACCTGCACGCCCTGCTGGGACGCACGCATCCCGCCGAGGGCAATTCCCATCACGTTGTCCATGGCGGTCTCCGGGCCGCACGACGCAGCCCTCCGGACCGGTTAACGGCCGGCGGGCCGCGACCTTGAGTCCACATCGGCCCGACAGGCCCGAGTGGTAGCATATCCCCCTGATTTCAGCGCCTTTTGCCAATGCTCAGTTTTTTCCGCCGCAAGAAGCCCCAGGATGCCCCCGCAGCGGAGGCACCCAAGACCCAGCACTACTCGGCTGAAGAGCTGGCGGCGGCGTTCCCGTCGGCCGCGCCGGTCGAGGACAAAGAGCCAGCACCGGTAGCCGTACCGGCCGCGCCTGCGCCGGCCGAGCCGCCGCCGGCAGCCGTCGTTCCGGTCGCTTTCGAGCCCACCCCGGTGGTTCCGGCTCCGGCGGTTCCGGCTCCGGTCGTTCCCGCTCCGAGCGCTCCGCAATCGGCCGCCCGGATCGACGTCGCCCCGGTGGCGGCCCCGGCCATCGAACCGGCACCCGCACCACTGCCTCAGCCCACCCCGGCACCGGTCACCGACGACCTGCCTGCCGCCGCCTCGATCGATGCCGTTCCGGCGCCTGCCGGCAAGCCCGGCTGGCGCGAACGCCTGCGCAACAGCGTCATCGCGCGCAGCTTCGGTGGACTGTTCTCGCGCAACCCCAAGCTCGACGACGATCTGCTGGACGAACTGGAAACCGCACTGATCACCGCCGACGTCGGCGTGGGCGCCACCACCGATCTGGTCGAGGGCCTGCGCAAGCGCATGAAGTCGCGCGAGTTCGCCGACGCCAATGCGCTGCTGGCCGCGTTGCGCGCCGAGCTGATCGCGATCCTGCAGCCGGTGGCCAAGCCGCTGGTGATCGATCGCAACGCCAAGCCCTTCGTGGTGCTCACCGTCGGCGTCAACGGCGTCGGCAAGACCACCACCATCGGCAAGCTGGCCAAGCGCTTCAAGGACGACGGCCACAGCCTGATGCTGGCTGCCGGCGATACCTTCCGCGCCGCCGCCGTGGCCCAGTTGCAGGCCTGGGGCGAGCGCAACGGCGTAGCCGTGGTCGCGCAGGGGCAGAACGCCGATGCCGCTTCGGTGGCATTCGACGCGCTGCAGGCCGGCAAGGCCCGCGGCACCTCGGTGCTGATCGCCGATACCGCCGGCCGCCTGCACACCCAGTCCGGCCTGATGAACGAGCTGGGCAAGATCCGCCGCGTGCTCGGCAAGATCGACCCCACCGCCCCGCACGAAGTGCTGATGGTGATCGACGGCACCACCGGCCAGAACGCGCTGTCGCAGTTGCGCCAGTTCAATGCCGCAGTGAACGTGACCGGCCTGGTGGTGACCAAGCTGGACGGCACTGCCAAGGGCGGCGTGGTGTTCGCGCTGGCCCGCGAGTTCGGCATCCCGATCCGCTTTGCCGGTATCGGCGAGCGCCCGGAAGACCTGCGCGTGTTCGATCCGGAAGCGTTCGTCGACGCCCTGCTGCCCGAAGCGCTGGGCGCCTGATACACCGCGCAGCCACGCATGGCGTGGCTCTACCGCAGCCTGGTAGAGCCACCCCACGGGTGGCTGCCTCTCTGGAACTCCAATGCCCCGCCAGCCGCACGCCAGCGCCGAAACTGCAGAACGGGACGGTTTCGTCGCCCGCCTGCTGCACTGGTTCGACGACCATGGTCGCCACGACCTGCCCTGGCAGCACCCACGCAGCCCCTATCGGGTCTGGCTGTCGGAAATCATGCTGCAGCAGACCCAGGTAGCCACGGTCATCCCGTACTTCCAGCGGTTCCTGCAGCATTTCCCGACGCTGCCCGACCTCGCCGCCGCCAGCAATGACGCGGTGATGGCGCAGTGGGCCGGGCTCGGCTACTACGCCCGCGCACGCAACCTGCATGCCGCCGCGAAGCGCTGCGTGGAACTGCACGACGGCGACCTGCCGCGCGATTTCGATGCCTTGCATGCCCTGCCCGGCATCGGCCGCAGCACCGCAGGTGCGATCCTCAGCCAGGCCTGGAACGATCCGTTCGCGATCCTCGATGGCAACGTCAAGCGCGTGCTCAGCCGTTACCACGGCATCGACGGCTTTCCCGGCCTGCCGGCCATCGAGAAACAGTTGTGGTCGATTGCCGAGGCGCACGTGGCGCAGGTGCCGGCCGGGCGAATGGCCGACTACACCCAGGCACAGATGGACCTGGGTGCGACGGTGTGCAGCCGCGCCAAGCCAGCCTGCGTGATCTGCCCGCTGCAGGACGCGTGCGTGGCGCGCCGCGAAGGCCGCACCGCCGAACTACCCACGCCCAAGCCCAGCAGGACCCTGCCCGAGCGCGAAGCCGTGGCCCTGCTGCTGCGCGACGCCCAGCAGCGCGTGCTGCTGCAGAAGCGGCCGGACACCGGCATCTGGGCGCAGCTGTGGACGCTGCCGCAGGCCGATGCCGGCAGCGTACTGCAGGACTGGTTCGACGCGCACGTCGAAGGTTCGCTGGAAGACGCCGAGGAACTGCCCGTGCTGCAGCACACCTTCAGCCATTACAAGCTGCACCTGCAGGTACTGTCGCGGCAGGTGCACGGCCTGCGCGTGGAAGAACCCACGCTGCGCTGGGTCGCCAACGACGAGCTGCCCGCGCTGGGCCTGCCAGCGCCGATCCGCAAGCTGCTCGACGGCGCCACGATCAAGGCGCCGAAACGAAATTCCAAGAAACCCCGCAACCACGAGTGAGTGCCATGTCCCGAACCGTCTTCTGCCAGTACGAACAACGCGATGCCGAGGGCCTGGACTTCGTGCCCTACCCCGGCGAACTGGGCCAGCGCATCTTCAGCAACATCGGCAAGCAGGCCTGGGCCGCGTGGCTTGCGCACCAGACCATGCTGATCAACGAAAACCGCCTGTCGCCGCGTACCCCGGAGCATCGCGCATTCCTTGAGGGCGAACTGGTCAAGTTCCTGTTCGAGAAGGACGCGGAAAAGCCTGCCGGCTTCACCCCGGAAGCCTGACCCACAGGTAGTGCCGGCCGCTGGCCGGCATCGCGCAGATGCCAGGTTGCCGGCCAGCGGCCGGCACTACCGCGCTATTTCGTATTTTCCTCGCGCTCCTGCACCTGCGCCTGGCGCAGCTCCTGCTCGGAGGCACGCAGTGCCTTCACGTCCAGCTTGCGGATGCTGTTGATGAAGCACGGCATGCGCGGGCCACCGGTCGGGTCGCGCACCAGCACCTTGTCGAAACGCGATGACACGCGGCCCATGCTGCTGGTCAACCCGATGGCGGTGGCGTACGACAGGTCCGGGCACGGACCACTCAGTTCCAGCAGGTAAGCCTCGCTCGGCCGGGTCCACACCGCCAGCGCGCTGTCACCCAGTTCGGTCCAGCCATTGAGGCTGCCGAAGAACTGCATGTCGTTCTGCGGCGCGCCGGCGTGGGCGCGGTACAGATCCAGTTTCTCGGTACTGCTGAGCCGGCCGGTGGTCGCGCAGGCGGCCAGCGCCAGGCAGAGTCCGGCGATCAGGATCGGGGTCTTCATGGCGATCTCCTCGAGGAACCTGCTGCGATCATGCGCCGGCCGATGTGCAACCGGCGCGAGGGCAGGTAAACCCGTTCAGGCGCCGGGAGGCGGCCGTTGCCGGCCGCTCAGACGTCGGCGTGGGCCAGTGCGTGCAGGCGCCCTTCGCGCAGCTCCAGCACCCGGTCCAGGCGCCGCGCCAGGCTGCGGTCGTGGGTAACCAGCACCAGGCTGGTATGACGCGCACGGTTGAGTTCCAGCATCAGCTCGAACACGGTAGCAGCGGTGCGGTCATCCAGGTTGCCGGTCGGCTCGTCGCCGAGCACGCAGGCCGGATGATTGACCAGCGCACGTGCCACGGCTGCTCGCTGGCGTTCGCCGCCGGACAGCTCGCCGGGCTTGTGGTCCAGGCGATGGCCGAGGCCGACCGCTTCCAGCAGCGTGGTGGCCCGGCTGCTCGCTTCGGCCACGGCGGTGCCGGCCAGCAGCACCGGCATCATCACGTTTTCCAGCGCGGTGAACTCAGGCAACAGGTGGTGGAACTGGTAGACGAAGCCCAGCGCCTGGTTGCGCAGCAGGCCACGCGCGGTGTCCGACAGCGCGGACATGCGCTGGCCGGTCACGTAGACCTCGCCTGCGGTCGGAATATCCAACCCGCCCAGCAGGTGCAGCAGCGTGCTCTTGCCGGCACCGGAGGCACCGATGATCGCCACGGTTTCGCCGGCGGTCACGGTCAGGTCCAGTCCATCGAACACCGGGGTCTGCATGCGCCCTTCGGCGTAGGTCTTGCCCAGTGCTTCGGCGCGGATCACCTCATCGCCGCGGTTGAAGACCTTATTCATAACGCAGGGCCTCCGCCGGCTGGGTGCGTGCTGCCCGCCAGGCGGGATACAGGGTGGCCAGGAAGCTCATCAGCAGCGCGACCACGGTGATCGCCACCACGTCGCCGGTCTGCATGTCGGTCGGCAGGCCGGTGATGTAGTACACATCCTCCGGCAGCAGCTTGACGTTGAACACGCTCTCGATTGCACCGAGGATGCGTTCCAGGTTGAGGGTCAGGGTGATGCCGCCGATCAGGCCGGCCAGCGTGCCGAAGATGCCGATCAGCGAACCCTGCACCATGAACACCTGCATCACCCCGCCCGGGGTCAGGCCGAGGGTGCGCAGGATGGCGATGTCGGCCTGCTTGTCGGTCACCAGCATCACCTGCGAGGACACCAGGTTGAACGCACCCATGGCGATGATCAGCGACAGCAGGATGCCCATCACCACCTTCTCCATGCGCAGCGAGTGGTAGAGGTTGGCGTTCTGCTGGGTCCAGTCACTTACCCGGTACGCACCACCCAGGCTCTGCGCCAGGTCCACACCCACTTCCAGCGAGCGGTCCATGTCGTGCAGTTTCAGCCGCACGCCGGTGGCGCCGTCGCTGCGCAGCACGCGCTCCAGGTCCTGCATGTTGGCGAAGCCGACGCCCCGGTCGACCTCGTTGTAGCCGGCCTCGAAGATGCCGCTGACGGTGAAGCGTTTCATCCGCGGCACGGCACCGGCAGGCGTGCCCTGCACTTCGGCGAAGGTCACCAGCACCTGGTCACCGACGTCGACGCCGAGCCAGATCGCCAGTTCCTTGCCCAGCAGCAGGTTGAAGCTGCCCGGCGTCAGGCTGGCATAGCTGCCCTTGGTGACCTTCTTGTCGATCACCGATACCTTCGGCTCCAGCGCCGGATCGATGCCCTGGATGATCGCACCCTGCACGCGCGGGCCGCTGATCATCGACTGGATCTCGATGTACGGCGCGGCACCGGCCACGCGCGGATCCTTGCGGGCCACGTCGACCACGCGCATCCAGTCCGGCATCGGCTCGCCGTCGCGGCTGATGGTGGTGTGCGCGGTCATCTGCAGCAGGCGGCTGCGGATTTCCTTCTGGAATCCGCTCATCACCGCCAACGTGGTGATCAGCACCGTAACGCCGAGCGCGATGCCCAGGATCGATGCCATCGAGATGAAGGAGATGAAGCCGTTGCGGCGCTTGGCGCGCAGGTAGCGCAGGCCAATGGCCACGGGAATGGGTTTGAACATGCAGGCACGCCGGTCAATTCAGCTTATGGTGCCATCGTCCGGGGCTGACGGGAAACGGCGCGTGCGGCCACGGCCAGTCGCAGTTCACGTCGCTGCCCGGAATCGAGCACATCCGGCCAGAACAGCAGGCACCGGCGGCGCTGGTCCTGATGCCAACGCAACAGCAGCCACGGCCCGCGCACCACCAGCCGGGGTGCCTCGACGTCCTGCCCGGCCACCCGAATCGGCTCGGGAAGCGGAGGCAGAAGCACCTGCACGCGCGGCCTGCGCTGGCGCCAGGCAAGTTCGGCCAGGCCCACGCACCAGGCCAGCACCACTGCGGGCATCAGCAGCCGTGAAGGCAGATCCGATGCGCGCAGCAGCCACGGCGCAGCCAGCAGCACCGCCAGCTGGGCGGCGGCCTGCAGCCGCGAGGGGCGCCACTCAAGGCTTGAGGGCGAGGATCTTCTGCATGAGGGGGATCGCGTGCGCATGCGGGCAGGCCTCGTAGCCCATGAACCAGCGCCACAACTTATCGTCCTCGCAGTCGAGCAGGAACAGGAAAACCTCGCGCTCTTCGGTCGGCGCAGTGCTCCACTCGTGGTCCAGGTAGCGGCCGAACAGCTGGTCCAGCTCACGCATGCCGCGGCGGCAGCGCCAGCGCAGCTTCTTCAGCAGAACGTCTTCTTCCATCGTGTTTCTCCAGATACAGCAAAGCCACGCATGGCGTGGCTCTACTGGGGTCATGCAACTACCCTGCGCCGTGTATCAGGCGCGGCGTTCCATCATCAGCTTCTTGATCTCGGCGATCGCCAGTGCCGGGTTCAGGCCCTTCGGGCAGGTCCGGGCGCAGTTCATGATGGTGTGGCAGCGGTACAGCTTGAACGGATCTTCCAGATCGTCCAGGCGCGCACCGGTGTCCTCATCGCGCGAGTCGATGATCCAGCGGTAGGCCTGCAGCAGGATCGCCGGGCCCAGGTAACGCTCGCCGTTCCACCAGTAGCTCGGGCAGCTGGTCGAGCAGCAGGCGCACAGGATGCACTCGTACAGGCCGTCCAGCTTCTTGCGGTCTTCCGGCGACTGCAGGCGCTCGCGGTCCGGCGGTGCCGGGGTCTGGGTGCGGATCCACGGCTTGATCGACGCGTACTGCGCGTAGAAGTGGGTCAGGTCCGGAACCAGGTCCTTGACCACGTTCATGTGCGGCAGCGGGTAGATCGGCACTTCCTTCTTGCCGCAGTCCGAGATGGCTCGGGTGCAGGCCAGGGTGTTGGTGCCGTCGATGTTCATGGCGCACGAACCACAGATACCTTCGCGGCACGAGCGGCGGAAGGTCAGGGTCGGGTCGATCTCGTTCTTGATCTTGATCAGGGCGTCCAGGACCATCGGGCCACAGGCGTCCAGATCGACTTCATAGGTATCGGTGCGCGGGTTGCTGTCGTCGTCAGGACTCCAGCGGTAGATCTTGAAGGTGCGCACGTTCTTGCCGCCGTTCTTGACGGGGAAGTGCTTGCCCTTCGTGATCTTGGAATTCTTGGGGAGTGAAAACTCGGCCATGGCTGCTCTCGTTGGCTCAGGCGGCCCGCGCCCGTGGGCGCGGATTGCATGGTAGGCGGGGTCGGATCAGTACACGCGCGGCTTCGGCGGCACCACGGACACGTCGTCGGTCAACGTGTACATGTGCACCGGACGGTAGTCGAAGCTGCACTTGCCCTTCTCGTCGACGCTGACCAGGGTGTGCTTCTGCCAGTTGACGTCGTCGCGGTCCGGGAAGTCCTCGTGCGCATGCGCGCCGCGGCTTTCCTTGCGCTGTTCGGCCGAGTTGATCGTCGCCACCGCATTGAGCAGCAGGTTGTTCAGCTCGTAGGTCTCGATCAGGTCCGAGTTCCACACCAGCGAACGGTCGGAGACCTTCACGTCCTGGAACGAGTCGAAGATCTTGTCCATCTTCTCGCAGCCTTCCTTCAGCGTCTGGCTGGTGCGGAAGACCGCCGCGTCGGCCTGCATGGTGCGCTGCATGCGATCGCGGATGACCGAAGTCGGGGTATCGCCGTTGGCGTGGCGCAGCTTGTCCAGCAGGCCCAGCGCCTTGTCGCAGGCATCGGCCGGCAGCGGCTTGTGCGCAGCGCCCGGCTTGATGGTCTCGGCACAGCGGTTGGCCACGGCACGGCCGAACACCACCAGGTCCAGCAGCGAGTTCGAGCCCAGGCGGTTGGCGCCGTGCACGGACACGCAGGCCGCTTCGCCGATGGCGTACAGGCCCGGCACTACCGCGTTGTCGTTGTCGCCGACCTTCTGCACCACTTCGCCGTGGTAATTGGTCGGGATGCCGCCCATGTTGTAGTGCACGGTCGGGATGACCGGAATCGGCTGCTTGTGCACGTCGACGCCGGCGAAGATGCGGGCGCTCTCGGCGATGCCCGGCAGCTTCTCGTCGATCACGCCCGGGCCGAGGTGGGTCAGGTCGAGCAGGATGTGGTCCTTGTGCTCGCCGACGCCGCGGCCTTCGCGGATCTCGATGGTCATCGAACGGCTGACCACGTCGCGCGAGGCCAGGTCCTTGTAGTGCGGCGCGTAACGCTCCATGAAGCGCTCGCCGCTGCTGTTGCGCAGGATGCCACCTTCACCGCGGACACCCTCGGTGATCAGGCAGCCGGCGCCGTAGATGCCGGTCGGGTGGAACTGCACGAACTCCATGTCCTGCATGGCGATGCCGGCACGCATGGCCAGGCCGCCACCGTCGCCGGTGCAGGTGTGCGCCGAGGTGGCGCTGAAGTAGGCACGGCCGTAGCCGCCGGTGGCCAGTACCACGCCCTGGGCGCGGAACAGGTGCAGGGTGCCGTCGGACATGTCCAGGGCCAGCACGCCGCGGCAGGCGCCTTCCTCGTCGAAGATCAGGTCGAGCGCGAAGTACTCGATCATGAAGCGCGCGTCGTGCTTCAGCGACTGCTGGTACAGCGTGTGCAGCATCGCGTGGCCGGTACGGTCGGCCGCCGCGCAGGTACGCTGCGCCGCCGGGCCTTCGCCATACTTGGTGGTCATGCCACCGAACGGACGCTGGTAGATCTTGCCTTCGGCGGTGCGCGAGAACGGCACGCCGTAATGTTCGAGCTCGATGATGGCCGGGATGGCCTCACGGCACATGTACTCGATGGCGTCCTGGTCGCCCAGCCAGTCCGACCCCTTGATGGTGTCGAAGAAGTGGTAGCGCCAGTCGTCCTCGCCCATGTTGCCGAGCGCGGCCGAGATACCGCCCTGGGCGGCAACGGTATGAGAACGGGTCGGGAAGACCTTGGTCAGGCACACGGTCTGCAGGCCCTTGGCGGCCAGGCCGAACGTGGCGCGCAGGCCGGCACCGCCGGCGCCGACCACGACCATGTCGTACTTGTGTTCGGTGATCTTGTAAGCGGACATCTAATCTGGATTCCTGTGTAGGTGCCTGGGCTCAGGCAACGCCGAGGGCGATGCGGCCCACCGCAAACACACTGACGATCATGCCGAGCACGGCGACGAACTTCACCGCGGTCTGCAGCACCAGGGCCAGCAGCGATTCGTGGATGTAGTCTTCCAGCACGACCTGCATGCCGAGCTGCGCGTGCCAGAACATGGCGATCAGCAGGCCGATCAGCGGCACCGCGTTCCACGGCTTGGCCACGGCGGCGGCGGCGGTGGCGTAGTCCGAGCCCAGCAGGCCCAGCACGAAGACCAGGAACCAGATGCCCAGCACCACCAGTGCGGCGGCGGTCAGGCGCTGGTGCACGAAGTGCTCGGTGCCGGTCTTGGCCGAGCCAAGGCCGCGCACGTTCTTCAACGGGGTACGGAACTTGCTCACGCGGCACCTCCGAACATCACATAGGCCCACACCAGCAGGGTGATCACCAGGCTGCCGATGACCGACAGCCAGCTGCTGCGGATGAAGGCGGGGATGCTGAAGCCGATGGCGAAGTCCTGCACGACGTGGCGGATGCCATTGCACAGGTGATAGGCGAACGACCATGTCCACGCGAACAGGAACACGCGGCCATACCAGGCCCCGGCATGGCCGGTGAAGCAGTTCCAGGACTCGGGCCCCATCATCAGGGCCAGCAGGCCGGCGGCGATGATGAGGGCACCAACAGACAGAAAGACGCCAGTGGCTCGATGCAGGATCGAGGTGGCCATCTGAATCTGCCAGCGATACACCTGAAGGTGCGGGGAAAGTGGGCGTTGTCTGGTCGCCATTCGCTGGGCTCGTTGTCTCGGCTGGGCGGCACACGGCCGCGTTGGCTCAATGCTGATCAGAAATCGATGCAGCGTCCGTTTTTCTCCCAATCGCCATACCGCACCGGATCAAGTCCGCCGCGGCCGCCGAATTCTTCTGCTTTTTCCTGTTCCACGGGCACGGGTGCCGCGGGGACCAGCGGGGCTTCAGATTCGTCGTCGGGAGTGGGGGTTGTTTGGCCTATCATGTTCGGTCTCGCAACGCACAAATTTTAGACCTCGTTCACGTGCCTGACAACCTGCCCCCTGCTTTCGTCGGATATCCGCGCCTGCCCGGCCACCAGCTGCTGAGCCTGCAGGGCCCGGATGCGGCTGTCTTTGCCCACGCCCAGTTCAGCAGCGATGTCACCGCCCTGCCCCTGCAGCACTGGCAGTGGAGTGCCTGGCTGAGCGCCAAGGGCCGTACCCTGGCGGTGTTCCAGCTGCTTCGGCTGGCCGACGACCACGTGATGCTGGTGCTGGCTGACGGCGATGCCGATGCGATTGCGTCGCAACTGCAGCGCTTCGTGTTCCGCCGCAAGGTGAAGGTGCAGGTGCGCAGCGATCTGGCGGCGGCTGGCGCGTTCACCGCGCCCGAGGCCGCCAGCGGCGCGGCGATTGCGCAGACCGCAGGCGACGGCTGGGAGCTGGACCTGGGCAGCGATGCCCTGCCGCGCACCCTGCGCATTGGCAGCGCCGACGCGTTCGCGGCCGGCAATGAAGCCGATGAGGCCGCTTTCGCCCTGGCCTGGCGCCAGGCCGACCTGCGCTACGGCCTGCCGCGGCTGGAAGAAGGCCAGCGCGAAGTGTGGACCCCCCAACAGCTGGGCCTGGACCGCCTGAACGGCTACAGCGTGAAGAAGGGCTGCTATCCCGGCCAGGAAATCGTCGCCCGCACCCACTTCCTCGGCAAGGCCAAGCGTGCGGTGCAGTTGCTGCATACCGCAGCACCGGCACAGGCCGGCGATGGCGTGCAGCAGGATGGCGCGGGGCTGGGCACGATTGCCAGCGTGGCCGGCGACCTGGCACTGGCGGTACTGCCACTGGAGGCCAGCGACGCTGACCTGCAGGTGGGCGATGCGGTGGCGCAGCGCATGCCGTTGCTGGACGGATTGGCACGCTGAATCTGAAGGGCTCTCATCCACGCATGGCGTGGATCTACTGACCGACCCGGTGGGTGCGGACCGTTGGTCCGCACGCCTGAAATGGTAGTGCCGGCCGCTGGCCGGCAACCATGCAGGGTTGAGGTTGCCGGCCAGCGGCCGGCCCTACCCGTTACAGGCGCTCGCCGGTTTCCGCGCTGAAGAAATGCAGGCCCTGCGGGTGGATCGCCACGCGGATCTGCTCGCCCACCTCGGGCAGCGCCTGCGGCGCCACGCGCATGGTCAGCGCGTGCTGGCCACTGCTGAGGTTGACGAAGATCTCGTTGCCGACCGGCTCGATGCCTTCGATCCGCGCGCTGAACGCATGCGCATCGTCGGCGGCCGCCGGCTGCAGATGCTCCGGACGCACGCCCACCGCGATCGGCTTCTGCAGCCACGCCGGGTCGATGGTGGCCTGGCCCAGCGGCGCATACCAGTCACCGTCGACCACGGTCACGCCACCGGCATCGCCCTGCAGCGTGCCGCGCAGCACGTTCATCGCCGGGCTGCCGAGGAAGCCCGCCACGAACAGGTTGGCCGGGCGGTCGTACAGCGCCATTGGCGTATCGATCTGCTGGATGATGCCGTCCTTCAGCACCACGATGCGCTGGCCCAGGGTCATCGCTTCGACCTGGTCGTGCGTCACGTAGATCATGGTGGTGCCCAGCTTGCGGTGCAGCTGCGCGATCTCGGTACGCACGCTGTGGCGCAGCTTGGCATCCAGGTTGGACAGCGGTTCGTCGAGCAGGAACACCGCCGGCTCGCGCACCAGCGCACGGCCCAGCGCGACACGCTGGCGCTGGCCACCGGACATCGCCTTGGGCAGCTTGTCCATCATCTCGGTCAGGCCCAGCGTCTGCGCCGCCTCGGCGATGCGCTTGTCGATGGTCGCCTTGTCGTGACCGCGCAGCTTCAGGCCAAAGGCCAGGTTCTCGGCCACGGTCATGTGCGGGTACAGCGCATAACTCTGGAACACCATCGCGATGTCGCGATCCTTCGGCGCCACGTCGTTGACCACGCGATCACCGATGGTCAGCGTGCCGCCGCTGATCTCCTCCAGGCCAGCCACCATCCGCAGCAGGGTCGACTTGCCACAGCCGGACGGGCCGACCAGCACCATCAGCTCGCCATCGGCGACCTCGAAGCTGGCGTCCTTCACCGCGACCTGGCCGTTGTCATAGACCTTGCGCACACCCTGCAACTGCACTTTTGCCATATCACCTATCCGGTCCGCCCGAAGCCGGGCTGTCTTTTGGGACTGCCTCGGCCCTCCCGATGGCAGTGATGATTGCGCGCTTGCCGCATGACGGCGAGCACTGCAATCGAATACAGTTGCCCATTCTGCCATGTAAACGTTTTCACGTGGCACTATCCGATGATCGGTGCGCACCGATCTGCGTCGGCGGTTGAACGAAGGTTCCGCCGAGGCAGTGGTTTCGAATGGAACGGTCTTCCGGCACCCCGGAGAACGCCCCTGACGAACCTCGGACAGGCAGTTGCGCGGATGTCCCCCGAACCCAGCCATGAAGCGATTGACAACGATGTCACCCGAATCTGAAACTCGAGCGATGCACGACACCCTCTTCCTGTTCGGTGCCACAGGTGATCTGGCCCAGCGCTACCTGTTCCCTTCGCTGCTTCGCCTGCTTGGCGACGGCCTGCTGCCGGAGGACTTCCGCATCCGTGCGCTGGCCCTGTCCGGGCATGACACCGAAGCCTTCCATGACATCCTGCGGCCGCGCCTGCAGCAGGCCATGCCGATGGCCACGCAGGACGACATCAGCGCCCTGCTGCGTCGCATCGACTACCGCTCTGTGGACCTGCGCGACGTCGACTCGGTTGCCGCCGCGGTCGCCGACCTCGTGCACCGCAAGTGCGTCAGCTACCTCGCCATCCCGCCGGGCCTGTACATCTCCACCTGCGAAGGCCTGGCCAAGGGCGGCGCCCTCGCCGCGCCGGCACGCCTGATGCTGGAAAAGCCGATCGGCAGCGACAGCGAGAGCGCCGAGGAAATCATCAGCACCATCGGCCAGTGGATCGACGAGGACCGCGTGTTCCGCCTCGACCACTACCTGGGCAAGGCCGCGGTGCAGAACCTGATCGCACTGCGCTTCGGCAACACGCTGCTGGAAGCGGTGTGGAACCGCAACTACATCGAATCGGTGCACATCCTGGTGGCCGAAAGCGAAGGCGTGGATGGCCGCGATGCCTATTACGCCCGCTCCGGCGCGCTGCGCGACATGGTGCAGAGCCACATCCTGCAGCTGCTGTGCATGGTGGCGATGGAACCGCCGGCATCGCTGGAAGCCGATCGCATCCGCGACGAGAAGGTCAAGGTGCTGCGCGCCCTGCGCCCGCTCGATGCCAGGCACGCCGCGCGTGACAGCATCCGTGGCCGCTACACCGCCGGCACCATCAATGGCCAGCCGGCACAGCCCTACCAGCCGCCGGAAGGCAGCGACGTGGAAACCTTCGCCGGTGTCACCGCGCATATCGACAACTGGCGCTGGAGCGGCGTGCCGTTCCACCTGGTCACCGGCAAGCGCCTGCCCGAGCGCACCACCCGCGTGGTGGTCACGCTGAAGCCGGTCACCCACTGGCTGTTCGAGCGCCCGCAGCGCGCGCAGGCCGCACCGAACCGCCTGGTGTTCCAGCTGCAGCCGCAGGAAAACATCGAACTGGGCCTGATGAGCAGCCTGGCAGGCCCGGAATGGGGCGCGCTGGAGCTGCATCCGCTGGAGCTGGAACTGTCGGTGCCGACCGGCCTGCACCGCCGTATCGCTTACGAACGCTTGTTCCTGGATGCCTTCAACGGCAACCACACGCTGTTCGTGCGCGATGACGAAGTGCGTGCGGCCTGGGCCTGGATCGACAGCGTCGCCGACGCCTGGAAGGACGCCAAGCTGCCGCTGGAGCCCTACCCCGCCGGCCAATGGGGCCCGGGCAATGCGGGCGGGTTCCTGCCGCAGGACCTGGACGCGCCCGACAGCGGAGCGTCGGCATGAGTGCCAGCTCGCAGCCAGTGCTGGTCGCCGACATCGGTGGCACCAACGCGCGCTTCGCCCTGGCCGACACCTCGCTGGACGCACCGCTGCAGAAGGACAGCATCCGCGAGTACGCGGTGGCGGAGTTCCCGTCGCTGGGTGATGCCGCGCGCCACCATCTGGAACAGATCGGCGCCACGGCAAGCCGCGGCGTGTTCGCCGTGGCCGGTCGCGTGGATGGTGACGAAGCACGCATCACCAACCATCCGTGGGTAATCTCGCGCAGCCGCACCGCTGCCATGCTCGGGTTCGACGAACTGCACCTGATCAACGACTTCGCCGCGCAGGCGATGGCGATTTCGCTGCTGCAGCCCGATGACGTGGTCCAGGTCGGCGGGGCTGCCTGGGTACCGGGCAAGCCCGGCCAGCCACGCAACTACGCGGTGATCGGGCCCGGTACCGGGCTCGGCGTCGGCGGCCTGATCATGCGTCACGGCCGTTGCTATCCGCTGGAAACCGAAGGCGGCCATGTCAGCTTCCCGCCGGGAACCCCGGAAGAGATCCGCATCCTGGAGATCCTGTCCGAGCAGTTCGGCCGCGTCTCCAACGAGCGCCTGATCTGCGGCCCCGGCCTGGTCAACATCCATCGCGCCGTGTGCGAGATGGCCGGCATCGATCCGGGCCAGCTGCAGCCGGTGGACGTGACCGCCCGCGCCCTGCACGGCGATCCGCAGGCGATGCGCACCGTGGATGTGTTCTGCGCCGTGTTCGGCGCCATTGCTGGCGATCTGGTGCTGACCCAGGGCGCCTGGGACGGCGTGTTCCTGACCGGCGGGCTGACCCCGAAGATGCTCGATTCGCTGCAGCACTCCGGTTTCCGCCAGCGCTTCGAGCACAAGGGCCGGTTCTCTTCCATCATGGCGCGCGTGCCCTCGTTGGCGGTGATGCATCCCCACGCCGGACTGCTGGGCGCCGCCGCCTATGCCGCCGACGCCGAACGTGACGCACCTGGAGTTGCCGCATGAGCCCCACCACCTTCCACGACGACCGCATCGAGTTCATCAACCATGGCGATGCCGATGGCTGGATCGAAGCCGTTGCCGCCGAGATGGCGCACACCCTCAACCACGACATCAACGAAGTGGGCCGCGCCCGCATCCTGCTGTCTGGCGGCACTACACCGGCGCCGGTCTACCAGGCGCTGGCCGAGTTGGACGTGCACTGGGACCGGGTGGAAGTGAGCCTGGCCGACGAGCGCTGGCTGTCGCCGCAGGATCGCGACAGCAATGCCTGGCTGGTGCGCGAGCACCTGCTGAAACGCGCCGAGGGTGCGCATTTCGATCCACTGGTGCGGATCGGCAAGCCCCTGCCCGAATGCGTGTACACCGCCAACCTGCAGGCACAGCACAGCCAGCCGCCGAGCCTGGTTGCACTGGGCATGGGCAACGACGGCCACACCGCCTCGCTGTTCCCGGGCTCGAAGGACCTCGCCCGCGCACTGGAAAGCACCCTGCCCTATGCCGCGCTGGATGCCACCGGCTGCCCGGGCGCGAACCAGTGGCCGCTGCGCATCACGCTGACCCCGCATGGGCTGCGCCAATGCCGACAGCGCCTGCTGCTGCTGCGCGGCAAGCAGAAGCTGCAGGTGCTGCGCCAGGCGTTGGACAGCAACGACGCCCAGCAGTATCCGATCCTCAACGCGATCAACCTGGAAGGCGCGCGCCTGCGCGTCCACTGGGCTGATTGATGTCGGCGGCGGCGCCCTGGCGCCGCTTGCCTCTCGCCACCTTGAACGCCGGTAGCCAATGAGCCTCCATCCGCAATTGCAAGCCATCACTGAGCGTGTCATCCGCCGCAGCGCCGCCTCGCGTGCCGCCTACCTGGCCGCGATCGACGCCTCCCTGCGCGAAGGCCCGTTCCGCAGCCGCCTGAGCTGCGGCAACCTCGCCCATGGATTCGCCGCCTGTGGCGGTACCGACAAGAGCCGCCTGCGCGGCGGCGTGACGCCGAACCTGGGCATCATCACCGCCTACAACGACATGCTCTCGGCGCACCAGCCGTTCGAGACCTATCCCGAGCAGATCCGCGAGATCGCCCGCGAGCTCGGTGCTACGGCACAGGTGGCCGGCGGCGTGCCGGCGATGTGCGACGGCGTCACCCAGGGCCGCGGCGGCATGGAACTGTCGCTGTTCTCGCGCGATGTGATCGCGCAGGCGACCGCGATCGGGCTCAGCCACGACATGTTCGACAGCACCGTCTACCTCGGCGTGTGCGACAAGATCGTGCCCGGCCTGCTGATCGGTGCGCTGGCCTTCGGCCACCTGCCGGCGGTGTTCGTGCCGGCCGGCCCGATGACCCCGGGCATCCCGAACAAGCAGAAGGCGGAAGTGCGCGAGCGCTACGCCGCCGGCGAAGCCACCCGCGAAGAGCTGCTGGAAGCCGAGTCCGCCTCATACCACGGCGCCGGCACCTGCACCTTCTACGGCACCGCCAATTCCAACCAGGTGCTGCTGGAAGCGATGGGCGTGCAGCTGCCGGGCGCGTCGTTCGTCAATCCGGGCACGCCGCTGCGCGACGCGCTGACCCGCGAAGCGACCGAACGTGCACTGGACATCACCGCGCTCGGTGACGACTTCCGTCCGCTGGGCCGGATCATCGATGAGCGCGCGATCATCAACGCGGTCATCGCGCTGATGGCCACCGGCGGTTCGACCAACCACACCATCCACTGGATCGCAGTGGCGCGTGCCGCCGGCATCGTGCTGACCTGGGACGACTTCGACGAACTGTCGCAGCTGATTCCGCTGCTGGCCCGCGTCTATCCGAACGGCGAGGCCGACGTGAACCGCTTCGCGGCCGCTGGCGGACCGGCCTTCGTGTTCGGCGAGCTGATCAGGGCGGGCCTGATGCACGGTGACCTGGTCAGCGTGGCGCGCGGCGGCATGGCCGACTACGCGCGCGAGCCGCAGCTGCGCGACGGCCAGCTGGTCTACCTGCCGGGCCTGCAACACAGCGCCGATGACGAAGTGGTGCGTGGCGTCGACAACCCGTTCGAGCACCAGGGCGGCCTGCGCCTGCTGCGCGGCAACCTGGGCAAGTCGCTGATCAAGCTGTCGGCGGTGAAGCCGCAGTACCGCACGATCGAAGCACCGGCCGTGGTTGTCGATGCGCCGCAGGTGCTGAACAAGCTGCATGCCGGCGGCCTGCTGCCCGAGCACTTCGTGGCGGTGGTGCGTTACCAGGGCCCGCGTGCCAACGGCATGCCGGAACTGCATTCGCTCGCGCCGCTGCTGGGGCTGCTGCAGAACCAGGGCCGGCGCGTGGCACTGGTCACCGACGGCCGCCTGTCCGGCGCCTCGGGCAAGATTCCGGCGGCGATCCATGTGACGCCGGAAGCGGCGCGCGGTGGTCCGCTGGCCAAGGTCCGCGAGGGCGACATGATCCGCCTTGATGGCGAGGCCGGCACGCTGGAAGTGCTGGTGGACGCGGCCGAGTGGGCCGCGCGTCCGCTGGCCCCGAACACGGCGCCTGCCGCGCATGACCTGGGCCGCAACCTGTTCGCGATCAACCGACGCGTGGTGGGGCCGGCTGATCAGGGCGCGATTTCGATTTCGTGCGGGCCGGCGGCGGCCGATGGCGGGCCGTGGGAATACGACGCGGAGTACGAGCTGGGGCACGATGCCGCAGCGGCGGCGGCGCCGCATGAGGCAAAAGACGCCTGAAGCGAAAAGCCGCGGCAGGCTTCCCGGCCTGGGCAGTAGAGCGCCCTGGACAATTCCCGGCGCGTCATTTGCGCTGCGGCCACTGAATCTAGAAGAGCAAAGGCAAGGGCAAAAGCATGGGTATCGAACAACATCAGGTGAAGGCGGCGGAGCTGTTGCGTGCGGCGGGCATCCTGCCGGTGGTGACGATTCATACGCTGGACCAGGCGCGTGCGGTCAGTGCGGCGTTGCTGGAAGGTGGCCTGCCGGCGATCGAGTTGACGCTGCGTACGCCAGTGGCGATGGAAGCATTGGCGATGCTCAAGCGCGAGCTGCCGGACGTGGTGGTGGGCGCCGGCACGGTGCTGACCGTGGAGCAGATGCAGCAGTCGATCGATGCGGGCGCGGACTTCCTGGTGACCCCGGGTACGCCACCGGCGCTGGCCGATGCGCTGGCGGCGGCACCGCTGCCGGTAGTGCCGGGTGCGGCCACGCCGACCGAACTGCTGTCGCTGTATGCGCGCGGCTTCCGCGTGTGCAAGCTGTTCCCTGCCACCGCCGTGGGGGGGCTGGCGATGATCAAGGGTCTGGCCGGCCCGGTTGCCGACCTCAAGCTGTGCCCGACCGGCGGCATCACCGAAAACACCGCCGCCGAGTACCTCGAGCAGAAGAACGTGGTCTGCATCGGCGGTTCGTGGATGGTGCCGGGCAACTGGATCGCCAACGGCGAATGGGACAAGGTGCGCGCCAGCGCCGCCGACGCCGCGAAGATCATCAAGCGCGTACGCGGCCACTGAGCCCGACACAGCTGTAGAGCCGAGCCCTTGCTCGGCTCCGCGCCCGCAGGCCGGAAAGCAGCCGAGCATAGGCTCGGCTCTACATTTCCTCTATCGGCAGTGACGGCGCACGGAACCTGTCGGTGGCCCTGCGGAGGGCTCAGCCGTTGGCCGAATCCCTTACAGCGGCCGTGCCGGATCCACCAGCCCGTACTGGCTGGCCATGCGCGCCAGCGCGATGTTGTCGTGGATCCCCATCTTCTCGAACAGCCGCGCCTTGTGCGTGTTCACCGTCTTCGCGCTCAGGCTCAGGCGCCGCGCGATGTCTTCCTGGCGCAGGCCCTGGGTCAGCAGCAACGCCACTTCCAGCTCGCGCGGCGACAGGCTGTCGAATGGAGAGCCGTTGCCTTCAACGGTCGACAAGGCCAGGTTCTGCGCGATGCTGGTGCCCAGGTAGCGACGGCCCATGGCCACATCGCGCACCGCACGCAGCAGCTCCTGTGCATCGCAGCCCTTGCCGATGTAGCCCGCAGCCCCGGCTTCCAGCAAGCGCTTCGGCAGCGGACCGTCTTCCAGCACCGACACGATCACCACGCGGGTGTTGCGATGGCTGCGGACGATGCGCTCGGTCACCTCCATGCCACTCACGCCGGGCAGGTGCAGGTCGCACAGCACCACGTCCGGCAGCAGCTGGCGGACGTCGCGCAGCGCATCTTCGCCGGTCTCGGCTTCGCCCACCACCTCGATGTCGGTCTCCCCCGACAGGATCATCTTCATCCCGGTGCGGACCAGTGCGTGGTCATCCACCAGATAGACTCGAATCGTCATTCACGTACCTCTTCGAATGCGGCCATTGCAGGTCAAGCTAGGCAGGGCGCCGATACCCCTGCAAGCGCGTTCGAGATGCGACCCGGGCATTCTGCCTTGCGCATCACAGTACCGCGCGTTGTGCTTGCCCCCTGTCTTGCAGAACCTGCTGCAACGAAACAACTGATCTATTACGTAGACGCCCCGGAGGGGCCATCCACGTCAATCCCCCTGTGATGATGCTTCGCTGGCCGTCGCTGGCGGCGAATCCTGACGTCGCCAAGGATGCCGACGACTGAACATGACCAGATAGCACCCTACCACCCAAACCAGCGCGGCACACCATCCGGCCAGGATATCGGAGGGGTAATGCACGCCCAGATAGACCCGGGAGACGCTGACCAGCAGGCTGAACGCGGGCGCCAGCAGCAGCACCGGCCAGCGCCAGCGGGTGTTCCAGGCCAGCAGCACCAGGGTCACGGCCAGGGTCATCGAGCCCATCGCGTGGCCGCTGGGAAAGCTGAACGTCGATTCCGGCGCGATCGATTCCCACAGGCTGGGGCGCTGGCGCTGGAAGAAATGCTTGCTGCCCATGTTCAGCAGCGCCGAGCCGACGAAGCTGACCGCCACGAAGGTGGCCTCACGCCAACGCCGGTAGCCCAGCAGCACGCCGATGATCAGCACGTCGGCGGGAATCAGGAACCATTCGTAGCCCAGCCTGGAAATGAGCACGAAGAAGCGGTCCAGCAGCGGTGAGTGCAGGCCATGCATCTGCCACAGCAGCGGCGCATCGAAATGGAACGATTCAAACTCGTGCACTTCGTCGGCCAGCGCGACGAAACCCGCCAACGGCAGCAGCACGCCACCGAACAGCAGCACCAGGCGCCAGGCATTGCGGGCCATCCAGTGGCGGAAACCGGAGGCGGACTCCGGCGCAGCGAGGATCGCAGGCTTATCCGGCGCTTCGGACATATTTGTGTTCGACGTAATCGTCGATCAGGGCGACGAACTCCTGGGCGATGTTCTCGCCACGCAGGGTCACCTTCTTCTCGCCATCGACGAACACGGGCGCGGCCGGGGTTTCACCGGTGCCCGGCAGGGAAATACCGATGTTGGCGTGCCGCGACTCACCCGGCCCATTGACGATGCAGCCCATCACCGCCAGGGTCATGTTCTCCGCACCCGGATGGTGGATCTTCCACAGCGGCATCTTCTCGCGCACGTGGTTCTGCACCACCTTGGCCAGTTCCTGGAAGAACTCGGAGGTGGTGCGGCCGCAGCCCGGACAAGCCGTGACCAGCGGCGTGAAGGCACGCTGGCCGGTGGTCTGCAGCAGTTCCTGGGCGACGATCACTTCCTGCGTGCGCGACTGGCCCGGTTCCGGGGTCAGCGAGATGCGGATGGTGTCACCGATGCCTTCCTGCAGCAGCACGCCCAACGCCGCCGACGAGGCGACGATGCCCTTGCTGCCGATACCGGCCTCGGTCAGGCCCAGGTGCAGGGCAAAATCGGAGCGCTGGGCCAGGTCGCGGTACACCGCGATCAGCTCCTGCACGCCACTGACCTTGGCCGACAGCACGATGCGATCGCGCGGCAGGCCGAGCTCCACCGCCTGCTCGGCCGAATCCAGCGCCGAACGGATCAGCGCCTCGCGCAGCACGCGACCGGCATCCCAGGGCTGCTCGCGCAGGTTGTTCTCGTCCATCAACTTCGCCGCCAGGGCCTGGTCCAGCGAGCCCCAGTTGGCACCGATGCGCACCGGCTTGTTGTAGCGGATCGCGAACTCGATCAACTGAGCGAACTGCAGATCCTTCTTCTTGCCGAAGCCGACGTTGCCCGGATTGATGCGGTACTTGGCCAGCGCTTCGGCACATGCCGGCTCGGCGGTCAGCAGCTGGTGGCCGTTGTAGTGGAAATCACCGATCAGCGGCACGTCGATGCCCATCATCGCCAGCTTGTCGACGATGCGCGGGATCGCCGCAGCGGCTTCCACGGTATTGACGGTCAAACGCACCATTTCCGAACCGGCCCGCCACAGCTCGGCCACCTGCTTCACGCTGGAGGCCACGTCGGACGTGTCGGTGTTGGTCATCGACTGCACCACGACCGGCTTGCCTCCGCCTACGGTGACCCCGCCGATCTGCACGGCATGGGTCTGGCGGCGGGGCCAGGAGGTGGCATCGGAGGGAGGAGTCGGGCGGGTGACGGCGTCGTGCATGGGCGCATTCTACCGCCCGCCCCCGCATTCCGGGTGACTCGCATTCAGCCGGTAGCACGGCTGCGGCCGATTGTCGCAGGCACAGCCGCCCGTGAACGCATACGATGAGCGTGAATGACCGGTCCCGACGCCCCGTTTCTCCGTACCCTGTGCAGCCTGCGCTGGCTTGCCGTAGGCGGCCAGGCCGCCACCATCCTGGTTGCCACCTGGGTGCTGGGCCTGCCGTTGCCGCAGCTGCCGCTATGGGCCGGCGTGGCGGTGCTGGCCCTGTTCAACATCTATACCCAGTTGCGTCCGGACGCGGCTGACACCGCACCGCTGACCGCGTTCGGCCACATCCTAGTGGACGTGATCATCCTGACCTGGATGGTCGGCTGGAGCGGCGGCATGGCCAACCCGTTCAGCTCGCTGTTCCTGATCCTGATCGCGCTGGCCGCATTCGCCCTGCCCCTGCGCTGGGCACTGGCGGTCGCACTGGCCTGCCTGCTCGGCTACGCCGCCAGCGGCATCTTCGGCCAGCCATTGCCGGACGGTTACTTCCGCGCGCAGGACCTGAATCGCTGGGGCGTGGTCGCCAACTTCCTGATTTCCGCCGCGGTGGTACTGGCCTTCTCCACCCGGCTGGCGCTGGCCCTGCGGGAGCGCGAACTGGAACTGTCGGCACTGCGCGAGCGCTTCGCCCGCAACGAGGGCATCGTCGCGCTGGCCACCCATGCCGCCTCGGTGGCGCATGAACTGAACACGCCGCTGGCGACCATGACCCTGCTCGCAGACGATGTGGCCGAGCGCAGCGAAGAGCCGGAAGTGCGCGAGGACATGGAAACCCTGCGCGAGCTGCTGGTGCAGTGCCGGGAGCGCGTGCTGGCGCTGGCTGCTCCGGCCTCGGCCGACGCACCGGGCCGCAGCCATTCCAGCGCACAGCAGGTGCTTGAGCAATGGCGCCTGGTGCGGCCGACCATCGACCTGCACCGCAACGATGATGCGCCGCTGCGGCTGCCGCTGGACCCGGGCGTAGGCCATCTGCTGATGGTCCTGCTCAACAACGCCGCCGATGCCGGCGAGAAAGCCGGCCGGCCACGCGTGGACCTGGACCTGCGCATCGAAGGCGACGACCTGATCGGCGAAGTCCGCGACTACGGCCATGGCTTCGACGCCCGTGCCGCCGTGCTGCCGGGCAAGCTGTTCGGCAGCAGCAAGAGCGAGGGCATGGGCGTCGGCCTGGCCCTGTCCCATGCCACCATCGAACGCCTCGACGGCGAGATGTGGATGCGCCCGGCCCAGGGGGCCGGCAGTCGCGTCGGCTTCCGCCTGCCGCTGGCCCCACGCGAGGACACCCCATGAGCCTTCACCATTCCACCCTGGGCCTGCTGGTCGACGACGACGAGCTGTACCTGCGTACCCTGCAACGCAGCCTGGCCCGCAAGGGGCTTGAAACGCAGACCGCACAGGATGCCGCCAGTGCGCTGGCGCTGGCCCGGCAGCATCCACCGGCCTTCGCGCTGATCGACCTGAAGCTGGGCAGCGATTCCGGCCTGGCACTGATCCAGCCGCTGCGCGCGCTGCGCGCGGACATGCGGATCCTGCTGGTGACCGGCTACGCCAGCATCGCCACCGCGGTGGAGGCGATCAAGCTGGGTGCGGATGATTACCTGCCGAAGCCGGCCACGGTGCCGATGATCCTGCGCGCCCTCGGCGAGGAAGACGACGGCCCGGCCGACGATGGCGAAATGGAAGTGCCCGATGCGATGACGCCGATCAGCCGCCTGCAGTGGGAACACATCCAGCAGGCGATGCACGAGACCGGCGGCAACGTGTCAGCGGCCGCGCGCCTGCTCGGCATGCACCGGCGCTCGCTGCAGCGCAAACTGGCCAAGCGGCCAAGCCCGGAGCGCGACCCGAGCCGGTGACGCGGTAGTGCCGGCCGCTGGCCGGCAACCCATCCGCTGCGGTAGTGCCGGCCGCTGGCCGGCAACCCATCTGCTGCGGTAGTGCCGGCCGCTGGCCGGCAACCTCATGAACGATTGAAGCATCACCTAGATGCCGGCCAGCGGCCGGCACTACCAGAGCATCAGCGCTTCAGCTGCGCCAGGATCTCGCGGGTCATCGGGTCGGCAACCGCCACATCCTCGCCCTGCAGCGCCGGCAGCAGGCCACTGGCCAGTTGCTTGCCGAGCTCGACACCGAACTGGTCGAACGCGTTGATGTTCCAGATCACCGACTGCACGTACACGGCGTGTTCGTACATGGCGATCAGCGCACCCAGTGCCTGCGGGGTGAGCGCGTCGAGCAGGATCAGCGTGCTCGGCCGCCCGCCCGGGTAATCGCGGTGCGGATCATCGCTGCTCTGGCCATTGGCCAGCGCCTCGGTCTGTGCCAACAGGTTGGCCAGCAGGGCCTGGTGATTGGTCGTGTAGGGATCATCGTTGTGCACACAGCCGATGAAGTCGGCCGGAACGACGCTGGTGCCCTGGTGCAGCGCCTGGAAGAAGCTGTGCTGCACATCGGTGCCTGCCCCACCCCACCACACCGGCACGGTGTCGGTGGTGACCGGCGCACCATCACGCTGCACGCGCTTGCCCAGGCTTTCCATCACCAGCTGCTGCAGGTAGGCCGGCAGCAGCGCCAGACGCTGGTCGTAGGTCATCACCGCATGCGTGGCATGGCCCAGCAGGTTGCGGTTCCAGATGTCGGTCAGGCCATGCAGCACCGGCAGGTTGCGCTCCAGCGGTGCATCCAGCGCATGCGCATCCATCTGTGCAGCGCCTTCCAGCAGCTGCTCAAAGCGCTCGAAGCCGATCGCCAACGCGATCGGGAAACCGACCGCCGACCACAGCGAATAGCGGCCACCCACCCAGTCCCACATCGGCAGTACGCGATCGGCGGCGATCGCGAAGGCCTTGGCGGCGCGATCCGGATTGGCGCTGACTGCATACAGGCGCTCGCTGCCGCCCAGCCAGTCGTGCAGGATCTGGCCGTTGAGCAGCGTTTCCTGCGTACCGAAGGTCTTGGAGATGAGGATGCCGGCGGTCTTGGCCGGATCCAGCGTGGCCAGCGTGCGCTGCATGGCGGCGCCGTCCACGTTCGAGACGAAATGCACGCGCAGGCGCGCACCGCTGACCGGACGCAGCGCGTCGGCGACCAGGCGCGGGCCAAGGTCGGAACCACCGATGCCGACGCTGACCACATCGGTCACGCCACTGTCTTCCAGCGCGCGCACCAGCACGCCCATGCGCTGGCGGATCGCGCGCGCGGTGCCATAGGCCTCGGCCGCCACCGGCGCATCGACCACATCGCCGCGCAGCGCGGTATGCAGCGCGGCGCGCCCTTCGGTCAGGTTGACCTGTTCGCCGCGGAACAGGCGCGTGATGGCACCACCGACATCACGCTCGGCAGCCAGCGCCAACAGCGCCTGCAACGCCGCGGCATCGTATTTCTGCCGGGCGAAATTGACGTACAACGGACCGACCCGCAGCGCCAGCTCCTGTACACGGCCGGGTTCGGCGGCGAGCAGGCTGGGAATGCTTGCGCCCTTCAGGCGCTGGGCGTGGGAATGCAGCGAGTCGAATCCGTTGTTCGTTGTCATGCGGCCTGGGTCGGGATCGTGTCGTTGGTGTGGGTGATCTGGTTGTTGCCATCAACGTACACCAGCTTCGGCCTGAAGCTGTCAGCTTCCTGCTCGGTCATGCTGGCGAACGCGGCGATGATGATGATGTCACCGACCTGCACGTGGCGCGCGGCGCCACCGTTGAGCGAGACAACGCCGCTGCCGGCTTCGGCGCGGATGGCATAGGTCGAGAAACGCGCACCATTGGTCACGTCCCAGATGTGCACCTGCTCGAACTCGCGGATGCCGGTGGCAGCCAGCAGGTTGTCATCGATGGCGATCGAGCCTTCGTAGTTCAGCTCGGAATGGGTGACGGTGGCGCGATGGATCTTGGTCTTGAGCAGGGACAGGTGCATGGGGGCGCTGCAACGGCAAAGGAAAGAGCGGATTCTAGCACCCGCGCAGCGCGGGGCATCACGGCCGGCAACCTGTTCAGGTAGCCGGTGAAACCGGGGTCAGAACCCTTTTCCCCTGGAAAAGGGATCTGACCCCATGCATCGCGCGGCGCCGCCGGAACTCAGAACTCCAGGTTGTCGATCAACCGGGTGGTTCCCAGGCGCGCGGCAATCAGCGCCACGCGGCCACCGCCGTCGAAGGTCGGCTCGGCCAGCTCCGGGGTGCGCAGCACCGCGTAGTCGACCTGGAACCCGGCTGCTTGCAATGCGGCCGTGGCGTCGGCTTCGATGCGATCACGTGCCTGCCCCGCCACGTAGCCCTCGCGCATGCCCAGCAGGGTGCGGTGGATGGTGGTCGCGACCGGGCGCTGTTCGTCGCTCAGGTACTGGTTGCGCGAACTCTTGGCCAGGCCATCCTCGTCGCGCACGATCTCAGCACCGACGATCTGGATCGGGAACGACAGCTCGGCCACCATCTGCCTGATCACGGCAAGCTGCTGGTAGTCCTTGCGGCCGAACACGGCCACGTCCGGCTGCACCTGCAGGAACAGGCGCGCCACCACCGTGCAGACGCCATCGAAGTGCCCCGGGCGGCTGGCGCCTTCCAGCACTTCACTGACACCCGGCGCGTGCATGCGCGTGGTCCTGTCCACGCCCAGCGGATACATCGTCTCCACGCTGGGCAGCCACACGGCATCGCAGCCGACCTGCTCCAGCCCGGCCACGTCGGCCTCGGGCGTGCGCGGGTAGCGACTGAAATCCTCGTTGGGGCCGAACTGGGTCGGATTGACGAAGATGCTCGCCACCACCTTGTCGGCGTACTGGTGGGCCAGGGTCACCAGCGAATGGTGCCCCCCATGCAGGTTGCCCATGGTCGGCACCAGCGCCACGCGCAGGCCCTCACGCTTCCACTGGGCGATCTGCTCGCGCAACGCGCCGAGCTCGTTGAAGGTCTGGATCATTGGGCGTAGGCGTGCTGTTCGTCGGGGAAGCTGCCGTCGCGCACCGCGTCGGCAAAGGCGCGGGTGGCACCGGCCACCGAGCCACCTTCGGCAAGGAAATCCTTGACGAACTTGGGACGGCGATGGCCACTGTCCAGGCCGAGGAAATCGTGCAGCACCAGCACCTGGCCATCGCACTGCGGGCCCGCGCCAATGCCGATGGTCGGTACATCCACCGCAGCGGTCACCTCGGCAGCGACCGGGGTCGGCACGCATTCAAGCACCATGATGCTGGCGCCTGCGGCGGCCACGGCCCTGGCGTCCTCCACCAGCTGGCGCGCAGCATCGCCGCGGCCCTGGATCTTGAAGCCGCCCAGTCGCAGCACCGACTGCGGGGTCAGGCCGAGGTGCGCGCAGACCGGAATCTCGCGCTCGACCAAGTAGCGGATGATGTCGACCTTGAAGCCGGCACCTTCGATCTTGACCATCTCGGCACCGGCCTGCAGCAGCTGCAGCGAGGCATCCAGCGCGCGTTCCGGGGTGGCATCGGCGCCGAACGGCAGGTCGGCCACCAGCAGCGCACGCTGCAGCACGCGGGCCACGGCCCGGGTGTGGTAGACCATGTCGGCCACGGTCACCGGCAGGGTCGAATCATGACCCTGCACGACCATGCCCAGCGAATCGCCGATCAGGATCAGGTCGACGCCGTTGGCATCGAAGGTGCGGGCGAAGCCGGCGTCGTAGGCGGTCAACATGACCAGCTTCTGGCCATTGCGCTTGGCCTCGGCCAGGGCGGGAACGGTCCAGGGCTTGCTGTCTGCGTGGGTGCTCATGTGCTGATAACCGGGGGAGATAACCCGGGCATTATCACCCTATCGGCGCGATCCCGCAGGCATCGACCCGCATCACTGCATCCTGCACGCGTCCATGGCCAGGAATTGTAAGTTCCGGCGCGATTTCGGCCAGCGGCACCAGCACGAAGGCACGCTCGTGCAGGTACGGATGCGGCACCTTCAGCCCAGGCTGGTCGAGCGCCTGCGCGCCATACAGCAGCAGGTCCAGGTCCAGCGCGCGCGGGCCCCAGTGCACTGCCGGATCACGCGTGCGACCGAAGCGCTGCTCCAGCGCCAGCATGGCCTGCAGCAGCTCATCGGCCGGCAAGGTGGTTTCGACCGAGGCCACCGCATTGACGAACGGCGGCTGGTCTTCATTGCCCCAGGCCGGCGTTGCGTAAAGCCGCGAGGCCTGGCGCAGCCGGGTCCCGGGCAGGCCGTCCAGCGCGGCAATCGCCGCGCCGACGGTGGCGGCCGCGTCGCCGAGGTTGGCGCCGAGGCCGATCCAGGCGAGGGTCATCGCTTACTCGCCCGCTGCACCGGCCGCGGCACCCGGACGACGGCGGCGACGGCGGCGCTTGCGCGGCGCTCCGCTCTCGTCATCGCCATCTTCGCTGTGCATCGCATCCAGCGACGACTCCAGCTCACGACCGGACTGCGCCTGCGCTTCGCGCCAGAACTCGACATCGGCGGCGTGCTCGGACGACGCCACCTGGCGCAGGCTGAGGAAATCGAACGCGGCACGGAAGCGCGGATGGGTCAGGGTGCGGAACACGCGCTTGCGCTGGCGCGAGCTGAAGCGCGACTGCAGCAGCCAGATTTCCTGCATCGGCAGCGAGAAGCGGCGCGGCAGCGCGATGGTGCTCAACTGCTGCACGGTGACGCGGTCGGCGGCGCGGCGCTGCGCCTCTTCCGGTGCCACGCCCTGCTTGAGCAGGGTCGCCTGTGCACGGCAGAACGCCGGCCACAGCAGCAGCGCGAACAGGAACGCCGGCGAGACCGGTTCGTCGTTGGCCACCCGCGCATCGGTATTGGCCAGGCCCTCGACCAGCATGCGGCGCAGCGCGCCGGTGCGGTTGGCTTTCAGCGCCTTGGCGCTTTCCGGGAACAGCACGTCGAGCAGGCCGTAACGCTCAAGGCCTTCGAAGCTGGCCACGCCGTGTCCGGACAGGAACAGCTTGAGTACTTCCTCGAACAGGCGCGCTGGCGCGGCTTCGTTGAGCAGGCCGGCCAGGTGCGGGATCGGCGCGGCAGTACCCTCTTCGATCTGGAAGCCGAGCTTGGCCGCCAGGCGCACCGCTCGCAGCATGCGTACCGGGTCTTCCTGGTAGCGCTGCACCGGGTCGCCGATCAGCTTCATCAGGCGCGCCTGCACGTCCTCGAAACCACCGGTGTAGTCGCGCACCGAGAAGTCCTCGATGGCGTAGTACAGGGCGTTGCAGGTGAAGTCGCGGCGGATGGCGTCGTCTTCGATGGTGCCGTACACGTTGTCGCGCACGAGCATGCCGTTTTCCATCTCGCGGTCGCCGCTGCCGTCATCGCTGTTGGCACGGAAGGTGGCGACTTCGATGATTTCGCGACCGAACACTACGTGGGCGAGGCGGAACCGGCGGCCGATCAGGCGGCAGTTGCGGAACAGCTGCTTGACCTGCTCGGGCGTGGCGTCGGTGGCCACGTCGAAATCCTTGGGTTGGCCATTGACCAGCAGATCGCGCACCGCGCCGCCGACAAGGTAGGCGCCGAAGCCGGCATCGCGCAGGCGGTAAAGCACGCGCAGGGCGTTCGGGCTGATGTCCTTGCGGGAGATCGTGTGCTGGTCGCGCGGGATGACGCGCAGGCTGAACGGTGATGTAGCAGAGGAAATGATGTTGGCGCTTCCGGTTGAAGTTTCGGGATTGCCCAATGGCATCGAGGTGCATATACTAGCGCTCCTGCCTCGGCAGCGACACAGTTACGCTCCCTTCGTCTAGTGGTTAGGACGTGGCCCTCTCAAGGCTAAAACAGGGGTTCGAGTCCCCTAGGGAGCGCCAGTCGCCGCAGCAGGAACCGAAAAAGCCCGCCTTGTGCGGGCTTTTCTGTTTTTCGGGATTGCAGTGATTGCGGTCGGGTTGGTCGCTTTGGCGCCTCCCTGCAATCGGCTCGAGCCGGTGGGGTCACCCAGGGCAGGACACGCCGTGAACCCATCCATGGGGGCTCGATGGCGCCATCCTTGGCGCCAACGGTCCTGCCCTGGGTGACCCCACCGACTCTGGACGGTTTCCCGCCAGCTGCGGCAACAACCGACCAGCGCTTCGCCGCATCCGCACGCACCATGAAACTGTCAGGAGGGGGCAGGCCGCCCTCTCCAGGACCGTTGGCGCGATGGGTTGGGCGCATGCGCCCGACGGGTTGGGCAGGAGCCCAAGCCTGGTCTTGCCGAGTGCGCAGGACAGCGCACGCGAGCAAGGCGCCATCGAGCACCATGGATGGGCTCTTGCGTGTCCTGGAGAGGGCGGCCTGCCCCCCACACTCTGGACAAGCAGGCGCCAACGGAACGCAACCGAAGCCAGTCGCCGTCAGCCTTCCATCTGCTCCAGCTCCTTGCCCTTGGTCTCGCGTACGTAGCGGACCACGAAGACGATCGAGAGGATCGCCGCGACCGCGTAGATGCCATAGGCGCCGGCCAGGCCGATGCCGGCCAGCAGCATCGGGAAGGTCACGGTGATCGCGAAGTTCGAGGTCCATTGCGCCGCACCCGCCACCGCCAGCGCCGGGCCGCGGATCTGGTTGGGGAACATCTCGCCCAGCATCACCCACATCACCGGGCCCCAGGACATGTTGAAGAACACCACGTAGACGTTGGCGGCGACCAGCGCCAGCCGCCCCATGCCATCGGACAGCTGCAGGCGCCCGCCGGCCAGGCTGCCGCTGGCAAACGCCACCACCATCAGCACCAGCGCCACCGACATGCCGACCGAGCCGACCCACAGCAGCGGCTTGCGCCCGATGCGGTCGATCAGCAGCACGGTGAGCAGGCAGGCGCCGATGCTCAGCGCGCCGGACAGCACATTGATCAGCAGTGCGTCGCTTTCAGAGAAGCCCACCGCCTGCCACAGCACCGCGCCGTAGTAGAACACCACGTTGATGCCGACCAGCTGCTGGAACATGGCCAGGCCGATGCCCACCCAGAGGATCGGGCGCAGCCTGCCGGTAGCCCTGCTGCGCAGGTCGCCGAAGCGTGGCTTGTGCTGGTCCTGTTCCAGGCTGGCTTCGATCTCGGCCTGCTTGGCCCGGGCAGCGGCCTCGCCGTACAGTCGCGACAACACCGCCCTCGCCTGCCCCTGGCGGCCCTTCAGCACCAGGAAGCGCGGGCTTTCCGGAATCACCAGCAGCAACAGCAGGAACAGCGCGGAGGGCAGCGCCTGCATCCAGAACATCCATCGCCAGGCTTCGTGGCCCAGCCACAGCGGCTCGGTCGAGGCGCCGGCGGCGCGGGCCAGCAGGTAATTGCTGAGGAAGGCCGCGAACAAACCGCAGATGATGGCCATCTGCTGCACCGTGGCCAGCCGGCCGCGATAGCGCGCCGAGGCGACTTCGGCGATGTAGGCCGGTGACATCACGCTGGCCGCCCCCACCGCAAAGCCGCCCAGCACGCGGGCCGCGATGAACAGCCAGGACGCGTGGGCCGCCCCGGCGCCCAGCGCCGAGACCAGGAACATCAGCGCGGACACGATCAGGACACCACGGCGCCCCAGGCGGTCGCCCAACCAACCGGCCAGGAATGCACCGACCGCGCAGCCCAGCAGCATCGAGGCAACTTCGAAACCCAGCGCCGCCTCGCTGGAGTTGAAGGCCTGGCGCAGGCCATCGACCGTGCCGTTGATGACACCACTGTCGAAGCCGAACAGGAAGCCACCAAGCGTGGCCACGCAACTGATCAGGACGATGAACGCCGTGTTTTCACCACCGTGGGAGGCGGTGCGGGACGGGGCCTGGGACATGGACGATCCTGCTGGGAAGGGAGCCCGGCCACCAGGACCGGTTGTCGCGCAGCCTCGCACACGCCCTGCCGTGCCGCCAATGGCCGCGCCTGCCAGACGCCCGTTTTCCGTCCCATCCCGACACCGGGGGCCAACCTGTTCTAGAATTGGCGGGTTCAGGAATCGATCCACCCCCAGCCCATGCCCTTTGTCGTCACCGAAAACTGCATCAAGTGCAAACACACCGATTGCGTGGAAGTGTGCCCCGTGGATTGCTTCCACGAAGGCCCGAACTTCCTGGTGATCGACCCGGATGAGTGCATCGACTGCACCCTCTGCGAGCCGGAGTGCCCGGTCAACGCGATTTTCCCCGAGGACGACGTCCCCGCCGGCCAGGAAGGCTTCGTTGCCCTCAACGCCGAGCTGGCGAAGGAGTGGCCGGTGCTGACCGTGCGCAAGGACCCGCCCGCCGACGCCGGCGAATGGGACGGCAAGCCGGACAAGCTGAAGCTGCTGGAGCGCTGAGAAGCGCCCGCGGCGGCAACGGAAAAGGGCGCCCATGGCGCCCTTTTCTGTTCTCGGTAGGTGCCAACCTTGGTTGGCACAAAAGCGCCGACCAAGGTCGGCCTCTACCAAGGCACGTCTTCCGGTAGGTGCCAACCTTGGTTGGCACGGAAGCGCCGACCAAGGTCGGCCTCCACCAGGGCGGCCCTTACTGAGCCAGCTTCGCCTTCAGCGTGGCGATCAGCTTCACCGGCGCTTCGGCGGTGGCCGGCAGGCCACGCGGGTCGACCGCGGAGATGTAGGCACCTGCATCAACCGCCACCACGCGGACCAGGAAGTTGCTGCCTTCGTAGGCCACGTCGTACGAGCCCAGCAGCTGCGCGCGGCTGGCAATGGTCACGCCTTCGACGCCTTCCAGTGCGGTACCGACCTTGGCGAAGGCTTCATCCTTGCCACCGGCAATGGTGAAACCGGTGTTGCCCACCGCCGGGGCTGCGGCGACCGGCGCCGCCGGCTTGGTGGCCGAGGCCAGTGTCGGCACCTTGTTGTCGGTGGTGGCGTTGGGCAGGTTCAGGTCCGGCGGTACTTCCAGCGGGCGCATTTCCGGGGCCAGGGCGTAGTCGCCCTTGACGCCACGCTTGAAGCAGCCGGTGGTGCCGGCCGCAACAGCTACAGCAAACAGGGCGTAGGACAGCACGCGGACAGTGGAAACGGATTGACGCATGTGAATCTCCTGGGTCAGACCAAGACGGAAGGTCAGTGGCTGGAAAGGGCTTCGAGGGCGGCGATGTCGCCGGCAAGGTGGTCGGCCGCGGGATGATGTGCTGCCGACAGCGGCAGCAGCGGCAGGCGCAGGTCATGGCCGATGCCGATGCGGCGCAGCAGCGCCTTGACCGGGATCGGGTTGGGTTCGACGCCACAGAAATCATGGAAGGGATGCAGGCGCGCGTCCCACGACTCGGTGGCTTCGTGGTCGTGCGCGGCAGCCAGCTCGCACATCCGGCGATACGCGCCCGGAAGCACGTTGGAACCGACCGAGATCAGGCCATCGATGCCGGCCCGGATCGAACGCGCGGCGGTGCCGTCGTCGCCACTGAGCACGGCGAACTTCGGGCTGCGCAGCGCCAGCAGCGCCTGCACCCGGCCGGTGTCACCCACCGCTTCCTTGATGCCGACGATATTGGGGTGGCTGGCCAGCTCGGCCACGGTCTCCGGCTGCATGTCGCAGCCGGTACGGCCGGGCACGTTGTACAGCACGACCGGCAGCCCGCCCTGGTCGGCCACCGCGCGATAGTGCGCGATCAGGCCAGCCTGGGTCGGCCGCACGTACGGCGGGGTGACCACCAGTGCGTGGCTGGCGCCAAGGGCGGCGGCACGGCGGGTCTGTTCGATGGTCTTGGCGGTGCCCGACAGGCCGGTGCCGGCCATGACCGGGATGCGGCCGCCGATGCGTTCGACGGCGCTGGCCAGCAGCTGGTCGTACTCGGCATCGGTCAGGGTCGCCGCTTCGCCGGTCGAGCCAGCCACGACAACGCCATGGACGCCACCCTCCAGTTGCAGGTGCAGCAGGCGCTGCCAACCATCGGGATCGAGGGCGCCGTCGGCCCGGAACGGGGTCGCCAGCGCGGTGATGAGGCCGGAAAGGGACAAGGACGTGCTGCTCTTGGCTGGGAAGGGAAACGCCCGCCACGAAAGGCTGGGGGCGGCCTGAATGTTACTTGCGGCGCGAAAGCACGGGCAAGTATGCTGGACACCGGTGGATCCCCGCCTCTGGCGGGCATTCAGACTCACGCATGCATTACCCGGAATCGCCTTGACCGACACCACCCCGCGCCCCGCGCCGAGCGAAAACCACCTCCTGATCAACGCCTATACGACGCATCCGGAGTCCCCCCTGCTGTCCGTCACCCGCCGCATCGCCGACAGCGGCTGCAACCTGGTGGACGCACGCCTGGCCACGGTCGGCCGCGATGTCTCGGTCACCGCCCTGGCCACCGGCTCCTGGGACTCGGTGGCCAAGCTCGAGGCGATGCTGACCCGGCTGGAGCGCGAGGAGGGCCTGAAGCTGGTCTGGTACCGCACCGCCGCCAAGCAGGCGCAGTCCAACCTGCTGCCGTACATCGTCGAAGTGATCGCCGCCGACAAGCCGGGCATCCTGTTCCAGCTGGCCGACTTCTTCGACCGCCAGGGCATCACCATCGAGAACCTGCAGAGCACGCGCTACCGCGCCATGCAGACCGGTGCGGAAATGTTCAGTGCACAGGTCACCATCGGCGTGCCGGCCAACATGCACATCGCCGCGCTGCGCGACGATTTCCTTGAGTTCTGCGACCACCTGAACCTGGACGCGATCATGGACCCGATGAAGTTCTGAATGAATTCCTGATTTTTCGCGCGCCTCTCACGGGCGCGTGGCGTTTCATGCAATTGTCTTGGAAAGAACCCAGGCTCGACAGAAGGACCTCATGAACAACGGCGATACCCTGGACAGCACCACCCTCTCCCTGCCGCTGGCGCTGTCCGGTGGCGACCAGGCCACCCTCGGCGACTATGCCGGCCAGTGGCTGGTGCTGTACTTCTACCCCAAGGACAGCACTCCCGGCTGCACCACCGAAGGTATCGACTTCAACGCGCTGCTGCCGAAGTTCAAGAAGGCCGGCGCGGTCGTGCTGGGCGTCTCGCGCGATTCGGTGAAGTCGCACGACAATTTCTGTGCCAGGCAGGGCTTCGGCTTCCCCCTGGTCAGCGATGGCGACGAAGCGCTGTGCAGCGCCTTCGACGTGATCAAGATGAAGAACATGTACGGCAAGCAGGTACGTGGCATCGAACGCAGCACCTTCCTGATTTCCCCCGACAGCCGCATCGTGCAGTCCTGGCGCAAGGTCAAGGTCGCCGGCCATGCCGATGCCGTTCTCGCCGAACTGAAGGCCTCCCAGTCCAAGTGAGTCCCACTGCCTACTGTGTCTGCCATCACCCTGCCCGGCAGCAGGCCGTGGTGGTTTTTCCCTGTCCGTAACCAGGAATCGACGATGACCCGAGGCAAGCGCATCTACGTGCTGGATACCAACGTGCTGATGCACGATCCGACCGCGCTGTTCAAATTCGAGGAGCACGACGTTTACCTGCCCATGCAGGTGATCGAGGAGCTGGACAACGGCAAGAAGGGCACCTCCGAAGCGAGCCGCAACGCCCGCCAGGTGAGCCGCTTCCTCAACGAGCTGGTGCAGGCCTCCGGCCTGGACAACCTGGCCGACGGCATTCCGCTGCAGCGCCCGAATGGGCTGCAGCTGCGCGGCAAGCAGAGCGCCGGCAAGCTGCGCTTCCAGACCAGCCATTTCGACGCTGGCAAGAGCTTCGGCAAGGTGATCCCGGACAACGCCATCCTCGGCGCGATCCTGGCCCTGAAGGAAGAAACCCCCGACCTGCCGGTGGTGTTCGTCTCCAAGGACATCAACCTGCGGATCAAGGCCGCCATCGCCGGCATCGTGTCCGAGGACTACGAGAACGACCGCGCGCTGGACGATTTCAGCCTGCTCTACACCGGCGCTACCGAGCTGCCGGAAGACTTCTGGAAGCGCCACGGCGACGACCTGCGCAGCTGGAGCGACAAGGGCCGTACCCATTACGAAATCCAGGCGCAGGACGGCGAGGAGTGGTACCCGAACCAGTACGTCTACCTGCCCGGCGAAGATGAAGTCGAGCTGCGCGTCAGCCGCGTGGTCGGTGACGGCAAGGTGGTGCTGTCGCTGGTCGATGATTTCCGCCACGGCAGCCACGCCGTGTGGGGCATCAGCGCACGCAACCGCGAGCAGAACTTCGCCCTCAACGCACTGATGGATCCGGAGATCGACTTCGTCACGCTGCTGGGTACCGCCGGCACCGGCAAGACCCTGCTGGCGCTGGCCGCCGGCCTGGCGCAGACGATGGACCAGCAGCGCTACCGCGAGATCATCATGACCCGCGCCACGGTCAGCGTCGGCGAGGACATCGGTTTCCTGCCCGGCACCGAAGAAGAGAAGATGACGCCGTGGATGGGCGCGCTGACCGACAACCTGGAAGTGCTCACGCACAACCAGGAAGGCGGCACGTGGGGGCGCCAGGCGACCAACGACCTGCTGGCCAGCCGCATCAAGATCCGCTCGATGAACTTCATGCGCGGCCGCACGTTCCTGTCGCGCTACCTGATCCTGGACGAGGCGCAGAACCTCACCCCGAAGCAGATGAAGACGCTGATCACCCGCGCCGGCCCCGGCACCAAGATCGTCTGCCTGGGCAACGTCGAGCAGATCGACACCCCGTACCTGACCGAGACCACCTCGGGCCTGACCTACGCGGTGGATCGCTTCAAGAACTGGCCGCATAGTGCACACATCACCCTGCGCCGTGGCGAGCGTTCGCGCCTGGCCGATTACGCTTCGGAGGTGTTGTGAACCGCCGCACCCGCCTGCTGCTGCCCACGGCTGCAATCACCCTCGCAGCCGTGCTGGGCGCCTGCACCACTACGCGCGGCCCGGCCAGTGTGCCCACCGCCGAGCGCACCGGCCAGTCCTGGGTGGTCACCCGCCCGATCATCGCCGCGCAGGTGCTCGACACCTGCTCGCGGCCCAGCCCCGGCCGCGAGGCCGGGCGGGTCAGCGGCTACTGGGCACCCAGCCGGCAGCAGATCGACCAGCTGGAAGCGAACCTGTCTTCGCTGGAGGCCCAGGTGCCGAAGGTGCTCGACTTTGACCGGCAGTACGTCGGCATCGAAAGCGCAGGCCGACGGCTGATCTACATCAATGCCTTCCACCTGCCCGACGACAGCGGCATCAATCCGGCCCGCGAAGCGATCCGCGTCTGCGATGGCGGCGCGCAGTTCTGGGGCGCGGTGTTCGACCCGGCCAGCAACACCTTCAGCGAGCTGCAGTTCAACGGCGGCTTCGGCGGGCCCTGAGGGGCCCCGCCGATGGGAATACGCCTGCCCACCTGGGTCTGGATCGGCGCGGTCGCGCTCTCGTGCGTGGCCGGCATGGTCAACGTGGTCGGCTTCCTCGGTTTCGAGCACCAGGCGGTCAGCCACATGACCGGCAGTACCAGCCAGCTCGGCATGGCACTGGCCCAGGGTGACTGGCGCGCGGTCGGACACCTGTGGGGACTGCTGATCGCGTTCTCGCTGGGCGCAATGCTCAGCGGCCTGCTGATCCAGGACAGCACCCTGCAGCTGGGCCGACGCTACGGCGTGGCGCTGGCGCTGGAGTCAGCACTGTTGCTGGTAGCCATTCCGCTGTTCGAACGGCACCAGATATGGGGTGCACTGGCCGCTGCCATGGCCTGCGGCCTGCAGAATGCGATGGCCACCACCTTCAGCGGCGCGGTGGTGCGCACCACCCACCTCAGCGGCATGTTCACCGACCTCGGCATCGGCTTGGGCCACCTGCTGCGCGGGTTGCCACTGCAGGTACGGCGACTGACCCTCAGCGGCCTGATCATCAGCGGCTTCCTCGCCGGCGGCATCCTCGGCGCCTGGCTGTTCGTGCGCTGGCAGTACGACGCCCTGCTTGCCCCCGCCCTGCTGACCGGCCTGACCGGACTGGGTTATGTGCTGTACCAGCAGTGGGCGCGTTGGCGGCATTGAGGGCGGCGCTCCGGGGGGTCAGATCCCTTTTCCTGCGGAAAAGGAATCTGACCCCATCTATCAGCGGCGACGCTACCGCCTTTACGGTGACCACGGCACAATCGCTGGATGAGCCCGACCACTCCCGTTTCCGCCCTCACCATCGCCGGCTCCGACTCCGGTGGTGGCGCCGGCATCCAGGCCGACCTGAAGGCTTTTGCAGCGCATCGCGTGCATGGCCTTTCCGCGATTGCTGCACTGACCGCGCAGAACACCCGCGGCGTCATCGCCGTGCATGTGCCGCCGATCGATTTCCTGCGCGCGCAACTGGACGCCTGCTTCGACGACTTCGACATCCACGCGGTGAAGCTCGGCATGCTGGCCAACGCCGAGGTGATCAATGCCGTCGCCGATGCATTGGAGCGCCATCGCCCGCCACACGTGGTGCTGGACCCGGTGATGGTCGCCACCAGCGGCGCGCGCCTGCTGGAAGACAGCGCCCTGCAGGCGATGCGCGAGCGGCTGATCCCGCTGGCCACGCTGATCACCCCGAACACGCCGGAAGCAGAGCTGCTGGTCGGACGGAAGATCGGCAACGGCGACGACGCGGAGCGCGCCGCTTCCGCCCTGCTCGACCTGGGCGCCGGTGCGGTGCTGCTCAAAGGTGGCCATCTGCAGGAAGGCAACCGCGTGATCGACCGCTACTTCGACGGCGTCAGCAGCGAGGAATTCATCCATGCCCGCCTGCCGCTGGACGCACATGGCACCGGCTGCACGCTGGCCTCGGCCATCGCCGCGCAACTGTGCAACGGCTTGAGCCTGGCCAATGCCTGCGAAGCCGGTATCGACTACGTTGCACGCGGCCTGCAGCAGGGCTATGCCCCCGGCCGCAGCGAGGTGCTGGTGCTCGATCACTTCGGCGCGGCACCACACGCATGAGCCTCACACCGGACGTCCTCGCCGTGCAGTGCGCTGATGGCCATCGCTATGAAGTGATTGCCTGCGTGCCTGCACAGCCCATCGCGCGCCTGCTGTGGCTGCCTGCACTGGGCGTGGCCGCGCGCCACTACCTGCCGCTGGCGCAGGCGCTGGCGGCGAAGGGCGTGGCGGTGTACCTGCACGAGTGGCGCGGCAATGGCAGCAGCTCACTGCGGCCGTCGCGCACGCAGGACTGGGGCTATCGCGAGGTACTCGAACAGGATCTGCCCACCAGCCAGGCGGTCCTTGTCGCGGCGGATGACGAGGCCGGCGCGCTGCCCTGGATCATCGGTGGCCACAGCCTCGGCGGTCAGCTGGCCTGCGTGCATGCCGGCCGCAATCCGCAGCACTTCAACCGCTTGTGGTTGGCGGCCAGTGGCTCACCGTTCTGGCGCGGCTTCCCGCCACCGCGGGGCTGGCTGCTGCCACTGGTCTACCGCTTCCTGCCGTGGATCGCACAGCGCCAGGGCGTGCTGCATGGCCGGCGCCTCGGCTTCGGCGGCACCGAAGCGCGCGGACTGATCGCCGACTGGGCGCGCGTGGGCCTGAACAACCACTATGCCTCGGCCGGCATGGACGAAGACCTCGACGCACAGATGGCGCGCGTGCATGGCAGCGCGCAGGCGGTGTTGATGGAACACGACTGGTTGGCACCGACCGGATCGATGCAGACATTGCTGGCCAAGCTGCCGAATGTGGACGCGCAGCTGCGCGTGCTGTCGGCGCAGGAACTGGGCACGCGTGCGGATCATTTCGCCTGGTTGAAGGCCCCTGACGCTGTGGCGGACCGCTTTTTCATTCAGTTGGATGAAAATTTTCACAAAACTGTTGACGGTACGCGCCGACATCCGCATAATTCCGCTCCTGTCGCAGGGCGCCCGTAGCTCAGTTGGATAGAGTACCTGGCTACGAACCAGGCGGTCGGGAGTTCGAATCTCTCCGGGCGCACCACTCGACAGGTTTTCAGCATCCGCCGCTGGAAATGCAGTAAAATTTGATTGTGTACCGCGCGCCCGTAGCTCAGTTGGATAGAGTACCTGGCTACGAACCAGGCGGTCGGGAGTTCGAATCTCTCCGGGCGCACCATACACAGTCAGCACAACAAGTTTATGTAATTGGCGCCCGTAGCTCAGTTGGATAGAGTACCTGGCTACGAACCAGGCGGTCGGGAGTTCGAATCTCTCCGGGCGCACCATTACACCGAAACAGCAGGCCTCGGCCTGCTGTTTTTTTATGCGTGTTTTTCGGCAGGGCTGCGCCCTGCACCCCTGGTAGTGCCGGCCGCTGGCCGGCAACCTCAACGGCAACAGCAGAAGCTGGCATTCCGTGGGTTGGCGGGGCGGTGTCGGATTGCGGGGACGCCGCAAGTACGTCCATGTAGCAAATGTGTTGATGGAGGGGCTTGGCCCCTCCATCAACACAGTTGCTACATGGCGATCGTCGAGATCCAGGCTTACACGGCGGCCCACGCCGGCTCTCGACACCTACGCTGCCAGATTCCGATCAGATAAGGCTTGGCAGCCGCATCCATGCGGCTGACACCCCGCACTCCGACACCGCCCCACCTTCGACAGGTTCACGCGGCTGTTGGTAGGTGTCGACCTTGGTCGACACATCTGTCAGATATCGAGTGAATTCATCCACGCATGACGTGGATCTACCGTGTCGACCAAGGTCGACACCTACCAGAGCAGTACGCCGTTCCGACAGATCGCGGAAAACTGTCGAAGGCGGGGTGGGTCCGGTTGCGGGAGTGTCCGCGGCATGGATGCCGCGGCCAAGCCCCCATGGGTGAGGGCGCTTTGCTTGCGAAGCACTGCTTCGCAAGCGCCCGAACGCACAGCCGCCAGCGGCTGGGCCGGCCTGGGGGTTTACGGCGTCTCCCGCAGCCGGACCCAACCCGCCACCTCACGGAATGCACGCTGTTGCTGTTGCTGTTGCTTTGGCCTCGGCGGGTGCAGGGCGCAGCCCTGCCAAACCCCTACCCCTTGGCCATTGCCTGCCACCACTGCGACAGCAGCTCCGGCCTGCGCAGGCGCTCGCGCCACCACCGCAGTGCCGCGCCGTCCTCGCCGGTGCGCCAGGCCAGCCAGAACGTTTCCTCCGGCTTGTGTTCCTCCACCTCGCGGATCACCAGCTGGCCACGCGCCACTGCAGCGCGCGCGCACGGCTCGGGCAGGAAGCCGAAGCCCACACCTTCGCATTGCAGCTTCAGTTTGCTGGCCATGTCAGGCACGGTCAGCATCTCCTGCCCCATCAACAGGCCCACCGTGCGCGGCAGCGACCGCCGCGCCGAATCAGAAACGGCGATCGCGCAGTGCTCGACCAGCTGCTCGCGACCGAGCACGCCCGGCACCTTGGCCAACGGATGATCCGGTGCGACCGCGAACACGAACTCCACCGTGCCCAGCGGCTCGACCACGTAACCACCGCCACTGGGCCCCTCGCCCGGCGCCCCGACCAGCAGGTCGGCGCGGCGGTCCAGCAGGGCCTCCCAGGTGCCGGACAAGGCCTCGCCGATCAGCCGCAGCCGGGTCGGCGCCTCCGCCTCACGAAACGCGGCGATGTCCGGGCCCAGCAGCCAAGTCGGGAACACCGAGTCCACCGCCAGGGTCAGTTCGGTCTCCCAGCCCGACGCCACCCGGCGCACCCGCAGCTCCAGCTCGCGGGCCGCACGCAGGAGATGCCGACCCTCGTCCAGCAGGGCGCGTCCGGCCTCGGTCGGTTCGGCACGCGGGCCGACCCGGTCGAACAGCTGCACGCCCAGGTCCTCCTCCAGCTTGGCCACAGTGTAGGAAATGGTCGAGGGCACCTTGTGCAGCGCCTTGCCGGCGCCGGCAAAAGAGCCGCGGCGGTCGATGGCATCCAGGATCTGCAGGGCATCGAGGCTGAGCTTGAGCATTCGAATTTTTCGATGATGGCCGTCAAAACTATCCGTTTTTCAAACCCCGGGCGCAAGCAGATACTTCTCTCCAACGGGGAAACACGGCAACTACCGCCTCACCCCGCCCCATCGAAACCATCGAACAAGGAGATTCCATCATGCTGCAGATCCGCAAGAGCGCTACCCGTGGCCTGGCCGAGCATGGCTGGCTGTCCTCGCGCCATACCTTCTCCTTCGCCAACTACTACGACCCCCGCTACGTCAGCTTCGGCCCGCTGCGGGTGATCAACGAAGACAAGGTGATCGGCGGCCAGGGCTTCGGCACCCATAGCCACAGCAACATGGAGATCGTTTCCTATGTGCTGGGCGGCGCGCTGGAGCACAAGGACTCGATGGGCACCGGCTCGGTGCTGCGCTACGGCGACGTGCAGCGCATGAGTGCCGGCAGTGGTGTCAGCCACAGCGAATTCAACCACTCGGCCGACGAGACCGTGCACTTCCTGCAGATCTGGATCTTTCCGGACCGCGAGAACATCACGCCGTCCTACGAGGAGACCCACTTCGCCCCGGAGACCAAGCGCGGCCAGCTGCGCCTGATCGCTTCGCCGGACGGCGCCGACGGTTCGCTGCGCATCCACCAGGATGCCCGCATCTTCGCCACCATCCTCGATGGCGGCCAGAAGCTGCACCACGCGCTCGGCAATGGCCGTGGTGCCTATGTGCAGGTTGCCCGAGGCCAGCTGCAGGTCAATGGCATCACCCTGGAAGCCGGTGATGCACTGCAGGTCAGCGACGAAGCGCAGCTGACCCTGGAAAACGGCAACGACGCCGAAGTGCTGGTGTTCGACCTGCCGCTGTAACCACAACGCCCGCGATGCCGCAAAGCATCGCGGGCGCATTTCCGTAGAGCCGAGCCCACGCTCGGCTGCGGTGTGACAGCCAGCCGAGCGCGGGCTCGGCTCTACAGGACCCGCGTCAGAACCTGTACGTCATCGCCAGCCGCACATTGCGCGGCTCACCCCAGGTGTAGGTGCTGTACCAGCTGAAGATCGTGTAGTAGCGCTTGTCCAGCAGGTTGTTGACGTTGAGCGTGGCCGACAGGCGATCACTGAATTCATAACGCGCCATCGCATCCAGCAACCAATACGGTTGGGTGCGATGTACCACCTTGGCCTGCGTGGCCGGGTTGGTGATCTCGCCGAAGGTGGAATCCTGTCGTGCGGTGCGACGCGCCGCGCAGGCTCAGCCGCCGATGGCGGCGCAGGCCTCCAGGATCAGCGCGGTCACTTCCTTCGGCTGCGAGGCCAGCGAGGCATGGCTGGCATCCAGCTCCAGCAATCGCTTGGGCTGGATGCGCGTGGCCATGGCCTTCTGGTTGTCCGGCGCGATCATGCGGTCTTGGCGGGACAGCTGGTACCAGCTCGGCTTGTGCTTCCAGGCCGGATCGCTGACCGCATCACCGAAGGTGCTCGCCAACGGCGCCTTCTGGGTCACCGCCATCACCCGGCCCTCGTCGGCGCTCAGGTCCTGGCAGAAGCTCTCATGGAACCTGTCCGCACGCAGCCACAGGTAGCCATCGCTGTCGGGTGCCAGGTTCGGCGCTGCCTCCGGCAGGTGCTGCTGGGTGATGCCACCGGGGCTCTCGCCGGCATCAGGCGCGAAGGCAGCGATGTAGACCAGGCCCTTCACGTTGGGCTCGCTACCGGCCTGGCTGATCACCGCGCCGCCGTAGGAGTGGCCGACCAGCAGCACCGGCCCGTCGATCTGCCGGATCATTTTCCGGGTGCGTCCTGCGTCGTCGGCCAGCGAGGTAAGCGGCAGTTCCACCGCCTGCACGCGGTCGTGGCCGTTGCGATGCAGTTCCAGGATCACCTTGGCCCAATGTGCGGCCCCGCCCCAGAATCCATGGACAAGGAGGATGGTCGGTGTCGTGCTCATGTACAGGTCTCCGGCAGCGGCCGGCGGGATGCCGACTGTGCAGCCACTGTCCGTGCGTGGCGTTAATCGCTGGTGACGCAATCGGGTCACTGCAATCGTATGCGTCGTTTGATGTCGTGCATGGCACTTGCCGACCTGGCCTGATAACGATTTCATGGAGCTCTCCCGGAGCTTCGCATCTCGCATGACGCCTTCATCCCCACGTGCCCAGCAGCACGCCACCCGTGCCGCCTTCTTCATTCCCGGCTTCGCCACCGCCGCGTGGGCGCCGATGGTGCCCTACGCAAAGGCCAAGGCCGGGCTGTCCGACGCCAGTCTCGGCGCCGTGCTGTTGTGCCTCGGGCTGGGTTCGTTGCTGGCGATGCCACTGGCAGGTGCGCTGACCGGGCGACTGGGATGCCGTCGGGTGATGGTGATCACCTGCGCGATGATGCTGGGCGCCCTGCCCTTGCTGGTGCTGGCACCCTCGCCCGTGGCGCTGGGCGCAGCGCTGTTCGTGTTCGGCGCCGGCGTCGGTGCATTGGATTGCGCGATGAACATGCAGGCCGTGGCGGTCGAGCGCGACGCCGGACGCGCGATGATGTCCGGCTTCCACGCCTTCTACAGCATCGGTGGATTCGTCGGCGCCGGCTGCATGACCGGGCTGCTGATCCTCGGCACGCCGCTGTGGCTGGCCGCGCTGCTTTCGGTGGCCGCGCTGCTGCTGGTTGCCGTGCTGTCGGCACCGCACTGGCGTCCGCAACGGATCCTGCACGAAGGCCCGCTATTGGCGCTGCCGCACGGCGTGGTCCTGTTCATCGGCGTGCTGGCCTTCGTGGTGTTCCTTGCCGAGGGCTCAATGCTGGACTGGAGTGCGGTGTTCCTGGCGGAAGTGCGGCAGGTACCGCGCGACCAGGCCGGGGCCGGCTTTGCGTTGTTCACCCTGGCGATGACCGCGATGCGCCTGTTCGGCGACGGCATCGTCGAGCGCCTCGGCCGGACCCGCACGCTGGTCATCGGCGGCATCACCGCTGCGGCGGGCTTCACCCTGGCCACGCTGGTGCCCTCGTTCCCGGTGGCGTTGGCCGGCTACGTACTGGTCGGGCTGGGCTGCGCCAACATCGTGCCGGCGCTGTTCTCGATGGCGGGCCAGCAGCGGGTGATGCCGGAGAGCATCGCCATCACCGCGGTGACCACACTGGGTTACGCCGGCATCCTCGCCGGTCCGGCAGCGATCGGCGCACTGGCGCATGCCACCAGCCTCGGTTTCGCCTTCCTGTGCGTGGCCGCGCTGCTGCTCGGCGTCGCGGCGTCTGCCCGCGCACTGGCACGACGCGTGGCCTGACAGAAAAAGGGGACGGAGGGGATTAAGTCGTTTCCCGCACACCTGGCCTGGAAACGACTTAATCCCCTCCGTCCCCTTTTTCTCAGCTGCGCGCCAGCCACTCAGCCTGGGCCGGCAGCTGCGGTGCCGGGCACGCGCTCTGCGGATGGTGCTCGTCGCGCGCCATCCAGTCATCGACCACGCCCGCCAGCAGGTCCAGCCGCAGCGGCAGGGTGATGTGGTCCTCGCCGCGCATTTCGATGTAGTGCGCGCGCGGATTGGCCTGGGCCAGTTCGCGGCCCTGGCTGACCGGAATGTGCTGGTCGCCCTGCCCGTGCAGCAACAGCACGCAGGCGCGGGTATCGGCCAACGCACGCGCGACGTCCACGCGGTCCAGATCGACGTCGATGCGGCGGCTGGCGGCGGCGATCACCTGGTTGATGTCCTGGCCGCCGTAGCGCCAGCGCGCGTACGACGCCACCGCCTGCGCCTTCAGGCCTTCCGGCTGGAGCCCCATCAGGTGCGGGATCATGGTACGGATCGCCACGCCGGCATTGGCGAACGATTCCATCGCCACCACGCCTTCGACCTGGTCACCCAGCTTGTCGGCGGTGAACACCGCCGTGGCCGCACCATAGGACACACCGAACAGGTACAGGGGCCCGGTCACTTCGCCGCGCGCGCGCAGCTCGCCGATCACATCGACCACGTCATCCGACTCATAGGTGCCATAGCCGGACGGGCCGGTGCCGGACTGGCCGTGGTTGCGCAGGTCGAGCGTGACCACGCGGTAGCCGGATTCGGCCAGCTGCAGCGACCATGGCAGCATCGAATCACCGTTCATCATCCACCCATGCAGCAGCACCACGGTGCCGCGCGGCGCCTGCGCGCGGAACGGCTGCGGCACGGCCAGGCTCAGGCCGGTATCCAGCGGCAGGCCGTTCTCGTGGCGCTGCGGCAGGTAGCGGTAACGCGCGCCGTAGTCGCCCGGATCGAATACGCGCCAGAAGATCGGCACGCCATCGCGGCCCGCCGCGAAGCCATGGCGGTTGGGCAGTTCGGCGATGGCCGCGGCGATGCGCGGACGATCGAGCAGGGTCGACACGCCGCCCGGCGCGATCAGCTGATCGGCGAGTGAGGTGGACGAGGCGTTGATCGAGGATGAGCATGCGGCCAGCCACAGGCCGGCGCACGCCAGCAACAACAGCAGCAGGCGCTTCATATCACGTCATAGGGGTGAATCAGACAGATTGGGACGGTAACGCCCAATAGACCGGCCATCTATCGCGCACGGATGACGGCTTGATGACAACGCAGGAACGATTCAGTTTGGTGTAAAAGCTGTATCGGTTCAGTCATTGATCCGGATCAATGAACGCGCGCCCGGGAGTGCCCACAGTGCCGCCATGCGCATCTCGTTCAAGCTCGCCATTGCCCTGGCCGCCACGGTAGCCGCCGCCTACGGCATTGCCCGCAGCACGCCCTACTGGTTCGCACCGCGACAGACCGCGCAGGTCGACATCCACGATCCGGCGCTGATCGCGCAGGGGCGCTACCTGTCACGTGCCGCCGACTGCGCGGCCTGCCACACCGCGCCGGGCGGCAAGCCGTTCGCCGGTGGCCTGGGCATGCAGACGCCGATGGGCACGATCTATTCGACCAACATCACCCCCGATCCGGACTCCGGCATTGGTGCCTACGACTACGCCGATTTCGAACGCGCGGTCCGCCGCGGCATCCGCCACGACGGCCAGCCGCTGTATCCGGCGATGCCGTATGCCTCGTACGTGATCGCCAGCGATGCCGAGATCAAGGCGCTGTATGCCTATTTCATGGGCTCGGTGCAGCCGGTGAAGCAAAGCAACGCCGACAGCACGATTCCATGGCCGGCCAACATGCGCTGGCCTTTGGCATGGTGGCAGCTGCTGTTCGCGCGCCCGCGCAGCTTCAACCCGGATCCGTCGCTGGATGTGGGCCAGCAGCGTGGCGCTGAGCTGGTTGAGGGCCTGGCCCACTGCGGCGCCTGTCATACACCACGTGGGCTGGCGTTCCAGGAGAAGGCGATGGCCGACGATGGCAGCCGCCAGTTCCTGTCCGGCTCGGTGCTGGAAGGCTGGTATGCGAAGAACCTGCGCAATGAATCGACCGGCCTGGCCAGCTGGAGCGAGGGCGAGATCGTCGACTTCCTGCGCACCGGGCGCACCGATCGATCGGCAGCCTTCGGTGGCATGGCCGACGTGGTCGAGCACAGCACGCAGTACCTGTCCGACGCTGACCTGCTGGCCATGGCGCGCTACCTGAAGCAGCTGCCGGCGCGTGAGGGACGCAGTGCGCAGTGGTCGCCTGGTACCGACACCACCACCGCCGCGCTGCGTAGTGGCGACTATCGCGTGGCCGGTTCGCTGGCCTATGCCGAGCACTGCCAGGCCTGCCACCGTGCCGACGGGCGCGGCATGCCACGCGTCTATCCGGCCCTGGCCGGCAACTCGATCGTGTTCGCCGACGACCCCAGTTCGCTGGTGCAGGTGACCCTGATCGGGGGTCGCACGCCGCATACCCCGCACGACCGCATGGCCTTCACCATGCCCGGCTTCGAGCAGCTGCCGAACGCGCAGCTGGCACAGATCCTGACCTTCATCCGCAGCAGCTGGGGCAACCAGGCCAGCGCGGTGAGCGAGGTCGAGGTGGCACGCATGCGCCGGGTGGTGCGTGACAAGCCGGTGCACTACGTTCCGCAGGAGGCCGCACGATGAAGCGTTCGCGCAAACGTTCCCGCCTGCTGCTCGGTAGTGCGATCACCGTGGTGCTGCTGGCCGGTGCGGGCACCCTCGCCTATCGTCACCTGCACCCGGGCCTGGATGCCGCCGTAGCCAGTACGATCGATATCCTCGATGCACAGGGCAAGGTGGTCGCCCACTACCACGCGCCCAGTGCCGAGGAGATCGCCGGACTGGGCAATGCCGAATCGGTGATGCTCGGCCGGCGCATCCTCAACGAGACCGCGCGCCTGCTTCCGGACAACGTCGGCAACGATCTGAACTGCAATTCGTGCCACATGGCCGAGGGCAAGCGACCGTTCGGCAACCACTACTTCAATACCGGCGGCGGTGCCTATCCGCGCTACATGCCGCGCCCGGGCAAGGTGATCGGGCTGACCGAGCGCATCAATGGCTGCCTGCAGCGCTCGATGAACGGCAAGCCGCTGCCGAAGGACGCACCGCAGATGCGCGCGATGCTCGACTACATGGCGTGGCTGAGCAGCCCGGTGCCAGAGGGTGCAAAAGTGGCCGCGCCCAGTGAGGGCCCCATCGACAGCACGCTGACTCCGGACCCGGTCCGTGGCCAGGCGCTGTATGCCGTGCAGTGCGCCGCCTGCCATGGCGACAACGGCGAAGGCCGACGCGATGCCAGCGGTGACATCGCCTTCCCGCCGCTGTGGGGCGACCACAGCTTCAACATCGGTGCCGGCATGGCGCGCCTGTACAAGGCGGCCGGTTTCATCAAGCACAACATGCCACCGGCAGTGACCCGCGCACCGCCGCTGGGGCAGCAGGTGATGCCGGACCAGGATGCGGTGGACATCGCCGGCTATTTCATCAACCAGCCGCGGCCGGACTTCGCCAACAAGGGCAAGGACTGGCCGCGTGACCCGAAGCCCAAGGACGCACGGTACTGAAGCAGGCGGCGGGTGCCGGCCGTCGCAGAACACGATTCCTGCATCGCCACGTCATGCCGATGTCATTGGCGCTGCCGACACTCCGGGGCTTCCCTGCTCTGAAGGTCCGGTCTCGATGCGAACGTCTGCGCGCTTTCCCCGTGTCTCGCTGCTTGCCCTGCTGATCGCTCCCGCACTGGACGCCCTGGCCGAAGCACCGCAGGGCGATGCCGCTGAAGCGCGCAGCAGTGAGGCCCGCACCCTCGACCAGGTGCAGGTGATCGGCCAGGCCACCAGCTATGCCAAGACTTCCGTGCGTGCGGAAACGCTGAACCGGCAGACCGTGATGAGCAGCGTCAACGACGCGCTCAACGAAGTGCCCGGCGTGGTGGTCAGCGAGGCCGATGCCACCGGCTCGTCGGTGTGGGGCACGCAGATCAGCATGCGTGGCTTCGTCACCAACCGTGATACCCAGCAGATCGGCACCACTATCGACGGCCTGCCCAATGGTGGCTCGGGTTACGGCGGCGGCTCGCTGGCCAACCGCTACATCGACACCCTCGACCTGGAAACGGTGGAAGTCAGCCAGGGCACCGCCGATATCTCCTCGCGCTCGAACGAGGCCCTGGGCGGCACCCTCAACTTCCTCACCAGCGATCCGCTGCAGGACAGCCGCCTGCGCTTCGTGGTCGGCGCCGGTGACAACGAGGCGCGCAAGTACTACGTGCGCTACGACACCGGCCTGCTCGGCGGCCACACCCGCGCCTGGGTCAGTGCCTCGTCGGCGCGCGTGCATGACTGGATCGATGGCAGCGGCAAGACCAGCAATGACCACATCGCCGGCAAGTTCATCACCGAACTGGATCGCTGGACCCTGACCGGCTACCTGTCCTACAACGATGCGGACGAGCCGGAGTACACCAGCGTCTCACCGAAGGGCTTCGCGACCAATCCGGATCGCGACAACCTGGTCGGTACCCTCACCGGCATTCCCTACCTGGACCAGAACTACCGTTCCGGCTCGCGTGCGCTGCGCGAGAACACCTTCGGCTACCTGCGCGCGGCCTTCGACGGTGGCAACGGCTTCAAGGCCTCGGTGGCCGCCTACGGGCACCGCATGCAAGGCCGCGGCGACTGGCTGCCACCGTATCTGGCGCAGGTCAGCGATGACGGAGCCGGTCGCCCGGAGTCGGAATACCTCGGTGGCAAGACCGTGTACGGCGGCAGCAACCGTGGCCAGATTTTCTTCGTCAATCCCGATGGCAGTGCCGCGCAGCGCCTGGCCAGCTGCAGCCCGCGCCTTGGCTTCACCGCCGAGTACGATCCGAACTGCTACGCCGGCAACGTGCTGGGCGCGCAGTCGTATCGCCACACCCACTACGACAACGACCGCATGGGCGTGACCGCCGACGGCGAATGGCGCCAGACTTTCGGCGCAGTCGACAACACGATCCGCGGCGGCCTGTGGGTGGAGAAGCTGGACCGTTCGGCACGCCGCGACTGGCATCGCCTGCTCAACGTCGGCCAGGACATCGCCTTCGACCACCAGCCGTACTGGGTACAGTTCGAGGACAAGTACAAGGTCGACGAACAGATGTACTACGTCGAGGACGTGGCCCGCTTCGGCCCGTTCAGCGCGCGCCTCGGCGTGAAGCAGTTCTTCGTGGACCAGTCGCGCCGCCGCGTGATCGGTGCCAGCGAGCACGTCACATCCGACTCCAGGTCCGATCCGCTGCTGTCCACCGGCTTCACCTGGGCGCCCGGCGTGGAAGGCATGGAGCTGTTCGCGGGCTTCTCGCAGAACTTCGCCGCCATCCCCTCCGGCGTGCTCGGCGAGACCGACCCGCAGCGCTTCCGCAACGTCGAGCCGGAGACCGCCGACAACATTGAAATGGGCATGCGCATCAGCCGCTGGCCCCTGACCGCCTCGGTCACGCTGTACAACATCAAGTTCGACAACCGCATCGTCTACCTGCCGGCCGGCTTCGTCAGCGGCATCGACTACCTGGGCGAGACCGACGGCGTCTACGAGAACTTCGGCGGCGTGGAAAGCAACGGCCTGGAAGCGGCGTTCGGCTATGGCTGGGACAACGGCTGGCGCCTCAACGCCGCCTATACCTACAACCGCTCCAAGTACCTGGGCAGTGGCGATGCCGCGCGTGATACCCAGCTGGGCATCGTCGACGGCGCCAAGGTGATCGGCCAACCCGAACAGACCCTCGTACTCTCGGCGGACTGGCAGGGCGAGAACTGGAACTTCGGCCTGTCCGGCCGTTACCTGGGCACCCGCTACCTCGACGCCGCCAACGTCAACAAGCTGCCCTCGGCCACCGTGTTCAACGCGAACATCGGCTTCGACCTGCAGGGCCTGTCGCCGCGCCTGAAGGGCATGGGTGCCAACCTGGTGGTGAGCAACCTCACCGACAAGCGGTATCTTGCGGGGGTGGACGGCCGCGACAACGCCTTCATCGGCGCTCCGCGCACCGTCGGCATCTCCTTCCGTGTGGACCTGTGAGTGAGCCCGTGACCGATATCGGCCGACGCCGGTTGTTGCAGGCCGGCGTTGCCGCCGGCCTTTCCCCGCTGCTGCCCAGCATCGCCCGGGCCGCCGCGATCGCCCCCGCCGCGCAAACCCGCAGCCTGGAAGACCTGCAGCACATCGTGGTGTTCATGCAGGAGAACCGTTCGTTCGACCACTACTTCGGCACGCTGCCGGGCGTGCGGGGTTTCGGCGATCGCTTCGTCGCTCCGGCGCAGGCACTGCAGGCCGGCGCCCGCGCGCGCAGCCTGTGGCTGCAGCCCGATGCCAGCGGCAAGCGCGCGATCGCGCCGTTCCCGCTGGATACCGCCGCGCACTTCGGCTACATGCGCGTGGAAGGCACGCCGCACACCTGGCCGGATGCACAGCGGGCCTGGGACCACGGACGCATGGGGCAATGGCCGAAAGCCAAGCAGAACCACTCGATGGGCTACTTCCAGCGCAGCGACCTGCCCTTCCAGTTCGCCCTGGCCGATGCCTTCACCATCTGCGACGCCTACCACTGCGCGATGCAGGCCGGAACCAACCCGAACCGGGTGTTCCTGTGGACCGGCCACAACGATGCTGCCGCCCGCGCCGGCGGCCCGGTGATCGCCAACTCGCACGACAACTTCCCCGAGCACGGCGGGCATCCTGCGTCGTACCGCTGGGCCAGCTATGTCGAACGCCTGCAGAAGGCGGGGGTATCCTGGCAGATCTACCAGGACATGGCCGACAACTTCACCGACAACCCGCTGGCCGGTTTCGAGGCGTTCCGCCAGGCCTACCGCGCTGCGCCGGGGCATGACCCGCAGCTGCGCGCACGCGGGGTCAGCACGCGTGGCCTGGCGCAGCTGCGCCAGGACGTCATCGACGGACGCCTGCCGCAGGTCAGCTTCATCATCGCCGACGCGGCCGGCAGCGAGCATCCCGGCCCCTCCAGCCCGGCCCAGGGCGCGGCCTATACCGCACGCGTGCTGGATGCACTGACCGCCGATCCGCAGGTGTGGAGCCGCACCGCCCTGCTGCTGATGTTCGACGAGAACGACGGTTTCTTCGACCACATGCCACCACCGGCACCGCCTTCGCCGGTGGACGGTGGCTGGGCGGGTGCGTCCTCGGTCAGCACTGAAGGCGAGTACCACCGCCATCCGGCACCGGGAGATGAGAAGTACGACTTCGCCGAACTGCGCGGCCGCCCGTATGGGCTGGGCCCGCGCGTGCCGCTGTACGTGATCTCGCCCTGGAGCCGCGGTGGCTGGGTCGATTCGCAGGTGTACGACCACACCTCGGTCATTCGACTGATCGAACGCCGCTTTGGTGTGTCCGCGCCGGACATCTCGCCGTGGCGCCGCGCGGTCTGCGGCGACCTCAGCACTGCGTTCGACTTTGCCCAGCGCGATACCCGCCCGTTCGTCCGCGGCCTGCCCGACGTGAGCGCGGTGGCCGCACGCGCCGCTGCTTTGCCGGGGCGCACCGTGCCCGCGCTGCCAGAGGGGCTGAAGCCAGCGAAACAGGAAAGCGGTGTACGCCCGGCGCGTGCCCTTCCCTATCGACCGCAGGCATCGATTGCTGCGGTCGACGTCGCGGGCGTTGACCTGGCGTTGTCCTGCGAGGGCGCAGCGGCAGTGCTGCATGTCTACGATCGGCTGCGGCTGGAGGCGGTGCCGCGCCGTTACACGCTGCTGCCGGGCATGCCGCTGCGCGAGCGTTGGCCGCTGGACGCCCAGGGCCGCTATGACCTGTGGCTGCTCGGTCCGAACGGCTTCCACCGCCACTTCCAGGGTGCGGCCAAGGCTCCTGCCGTGCAGGCTTCAATTGATCGCGCGGATGGCCAGCTGCGGCTGCACCTGCGCAATCTGGGTGACAGTGCACAGCAGGTGCGCGTGCATGGCGGCGCCTATGCAGGACACATGCCCGAACAGACATTGGCGCTGCCCGCACATGCGCAGACTTCATTGGCGTGGGATGCAACGCCTACCGCCGGCTGGTATGACCTGCGCATCAGCGCGGGTGGGAGTGTGCTGCGTTTGGCCGGCCGCGCCGAGGATGGTCGCCCCGGCACCAGTGACCCGGCGATGGGCACCGAACCGCTGCGGTTCGAGCACGATTGAAGAATCCCTGTAGGGCCGAGCCCATGCTCGGCAGCTTTCGCCCCGGTCGCATTGCCCCGAAAGAAGCAGCCGAGCGTGGGCTCGGCTCTACAGCGCAGACCGCTAGATTCAGGCCTCCTGCAGCCCCGGCCGGCCGTGCTCCACCGCGTAGCGCTTCCAGCTCTGCACGGTACCGTTCGGTCGCATCACCGTATCCAGCGTCTTCATGTCGCCGATCCACGCATCACGGGTGACATCGCACAGCACATAGCCACGCTTGTCGGTGGTCGCCTTCAGATTGGGGCTGTGCGCAAGCTGGTTGCGGGCGTAAGCGTCCACGCCCTGGCCATCGGCCCCCGAAGTGATCGAAGTGGCAAGGAACTCGCTGGAGACCACGCCCGAATCACGATGGTCCTGCACCAGGTCGCTGGCGTAATGCCGGTGCGCGTCGCCACAGGCGGTCACCACGTTGCCGAAGCCGACCTTCTGGATGTGGTCGAGCAGGCGCCGGCGGCTGTCCAGGTAACCCGACCATTGGTCATCGGACGACTGCACCACGCCGTCCTTCTCGCGCATGTAGTTGCCCAGCGCTACCTGGTGGGCGATGGTGTGCCAACGCGGTGCGGCATCGGCCAGGCCATCGAACAGCCAGCGCTCCTGCTTCGCACCGACAATGCTGCGCTCCGGCGATTCCACGTCCTCACGCAGCGCCATGTTCACCTGCTTGCTGCGGTACTGGCGTGTGTCGAGCAGGTGCAGGTCCATCAGCGTTCCGTAGCGTGCGCGCCGGTACAGCTGCATGTGGCCATCGCGCGGGAATGCCGAACGACGCAGCGGCATGTTCTCGTAGTAGGCCTGGAACGCCTGTGCGCGCCGCAGCAGGAACACTTCGCTGGGCGTATCGTCCTGGTCTTCGGCGCCGGCCCAGTTGTTGTCCACTTCATGGTCATCGAAAGTGACGAACCACGGTGCCGACGCATGCGCGGCCTGCAGGTCGGCATCGCTCTTGTACTGGGCGTAGCGGCGGCGGTAATCATCCAGCGTGTAGGTCTGCGGGCCGACGTGGTTGCGCAGGTTGGTGAACGGCTGGCCGTTCATCTTCCGCAGGCCAGGCTGGCTTTCACCTTCGTAGATGTAATCACCGTAGTGGAAGACGAAATCCAGCGGTTCCTCGGCGATGCGCCGCCACGCGGTGTAGTGGCCTTCTTCGTAGTGCTGGCAGCCGGCCACCACAAAGCGCACGCGATCCACCGCTGCCGCGGCTGCCGGCAGCGTGCGGGTACAACCGACTGCACTGGCGTGACCACCCACGGTAAAGCGGTACCAGTAGGGCCGTCCGGGCGCCAATCCTTCCAGTTCCACGTGCACCGCGTGGCCGAGTTCGGGATGCGCGAGCGCCGAACCCTGGCGTACCACCTTGCGCATGCCTTCGTCCGCTGCCAGCTGCCATTCGACCACCATCGGCCGGGTCGGCATGCCACCGCCGAACACCAGCGGCTCCGTCGCCAGCCGCGTCCACAGCACCATGCCGTCGGCCGTGGGATCACCCGAGGCCACGCCCAGGGTGAAGGGCGTGCTGGCAAAGCGCGGCTTGGCCAGCAGGTTGCGCGGGTTCAGCGTGGTGGCATCGGCCTGCGCGGCCAGCGCGCGTGCCGTGCCCATCCAGGCGCCGGCAGCGGACAGACCGGCCAGGGCCAGGAATCGCCTGCGATTGATCGTCTCCACGGCTGTGCCCTCAGTTGTAGATGATGTGGAAGTAGAAGAAGCGGCCGTAGTCGTCGATCTCGGTACGGAAGCGCCCGTTCGGGCCGGTGCTGTAGGTCGGCTGGGTGTTGAACAGGTTCTTGGCTTCGTACTTCAGCGTCACGTGCCTGCTGACCTTGTGGCTGAAGGCCATGTTGAAGGTCATGTACGGGTCGTAGTACGAGTCCAGCCACTGGGTATCGCCGAAGTCGACCAGCATCCGGCTGCGGTAGGTTCCGGACAGGCGCAGTTGCGAGTTCTTCCACGGCATGCGCCAGATCACCGAACCATTGAGCGACCAGTCCGGCTGGTACAGCAGCCGGTCCAGGCGTCGCTCGGTGCCATCGGTGATGCGGTAGTTGGTCCTGCCTTCCAGCCGCGTGGCGTTGAAGTACATGTCGAAGCGCTGGCGGCCCCATTGCAGGTTGCGGTTGGCCACCGCGAACTCGACGCCGCGCAGCCTGGACTCATCGGTGTTCATCGGTTGGGTCACCCGGTAACGGGTATCGCCCACGTTCTCGAAGGTGGTCAGGGTGTAGATGTCGTCCTTGATTACCTTGTCGAACAACGCCACCGAGACCAGGCCGTTGTTGCCGTTGAAGTACAGGTCCCATGCAAGGTCGATGTTGGTGGAACGGCGCGGCTGCAGGTTCGCATTGCCCTGCTTGATGGTGCAGAAGCCCCTGCCCTCCTCGTCATCGCCACAGCTGGTGCTGGTGGCCTGGGCAATGTTGCTCGGCGTCGGCCGGCCCAGCGTGCGGCTGGCGGAGAAGCGCAGGCGCTGGTCCTCGCTCAGCTTGAACGTCGCATTCAACGAGGGCAACAGGTTGTTGTAGCCACCGCTCGTGTTGCGGAAGGCGGAGGTATAGGTGGTGCCGCCATCATTACTGAACGGGCTGTAGGCATCGAAGCGGGTGTGGTCATGGCGCAGGCCACCGATCAGCAGCAGCCGGTCCCAGGCGTAGTGCGCGGACACGTACGCATTGGTGATGTCCTCCACGTACCTGTAGTCACTGGTGAAGTTGGCATTCGGATACGCCGCATTGTTGTTGCCCAGTTTCGGTAGCAGTTCCTCGTTCCACTTGCGGTTGTCAATCAGCGGGAAGCCCGGCACGCTGCCCAGCAGCGTCGATCCCGGATACAGGTAATCGTTGAGCGTGGCGTTGCTCCTGAAGTAGTCGAAGTCGATGTCCTGCCAGATCTTCAGGTGGCGGTATTCGGCGCCGGTGGCCAGGCCGAAGCCACGCGCATCGGCGTCGATGTTGTAGCTGAAGTCGGCGCGCAGGTTGTCGATGCTCTCCTTGGCATCGCGCGGGGAGACATAGGCCTGCGCCGGATTGAGCTTGAACGCCGAGCTGGTCAACAGGCTGGAATCGGACACCGCTACCGCGTTGGGGAAACCGTGGCTGTCGTTCTCGTAGTCGACGAACAGGCTGCTTGGGTAGGCGCGCACACCCCAGTAGACCTGGTTGTTGTGGAAAGTCTCTTCGGTATGGCCGCCACGCAGGCTCAGCCGCGAACGGTCGCCGATGTCCCAGTTGAAGCTGGCGATGGCGCCACGGTTGCTGCGGTCCCAGCGGTCGTGGCGGTTCTTGATGTAGATGCTGTTGATCTGGGTGGTGCCGCTGTCCTCGGTCTGGTTGCGGATCGGAAACTTGGCGTTGCCGTACAGATCGGTCTTGTTCATCGTCGAGTTCTCGTAGAACCGGTACGAGTACAGCAGCAGCGATGCGTAGAACGGATCGTCCGACGGCTTCCATTCCAGCTTGGCCGAGCCGCCGAAGTTGGTGATGAAGTTGGTGTAGGTGCCGGTGCTGAAATTGCCGGGCGCACGCAGCCCGTTCCAACCCTTGGCCTCATCCGGCCCGGTGGTGCCGTCGGTGAGGTACTTGCCGGCGTCGTTGTAGTAGTAGTTCGACTCCACCCAGCGCTTGACGCTGTTGCGCGAACGCTGCTCATAGCGTGCCACCGCAACGATGCCGAACTCCTGCCCGGCGCCGAACTGGTTGGAGAACACCATCTTGGCGCTCTTGCCGAAGTGGCCCAGGGTTTCGTGGTTGCCGCCAGCGCTGCGCTCGACGTTGGTCTCGGCCGTGGAATAGATACCTGCCACGTCGGCAAACACGTACTTGCCGGACCGGTCGAAGGCACTGCGGCTGATGATGTCGATCACGCCGCCGATCGCATCCGGTGCCTGCTCCGCACTGAAGCTCTTGTAGATGTCGGTACGGGTGCCGATGTCGCTGGGAATCAGCTGCAGGTTGTTCATGCGTTCGCCGGAGCCACTGCCACCCACGCTGGCAATCGCGATGCCATCGATGGTGGTGTAGTTGAGATTGGCCTGTACGCCGCGCACCGTCACGTAACGTGGCTCGCCGGCATCCTCCACCGCACTCAGGCCTGGAGCGGCCATCAGGCTCTCGGCCAGGGTCTCGTCGCCGTAGCTGTCCATTTCGTCGTAGACCACCGAATCCTTGATCACCGGTGAGGTCTTCTTCTGGTCGATCACCTCGTGCGCGGCAATCACCTTCACCGTGTCCAGGGTCGGCGCCACCACCGCCTCGGCCTCGCGCGGCTTCGGTGCTCCGGGGTTCGGCGCGTTGCGTACCGGTGCCGGATCGATGGCGATGACATTGCCATCCACCACGGTGTAGCCCAGACCGGTACCGGCCAGCAGTGCATCCAGCGCCTGCCTGACGGTGGCACCGCGCGGCACCGCACCGGCCATGCGGGCATCGCCATCGGCCGAGTACAGGAACTGCACCCCGGAACTGCGTGACAACTGCTCCAGTGCACGCGCCAACGGCTGTGCCGCGATCGGCGTGGACACACGCGCCTCCAGGCCATCGGCGGCGGCGGCGAAGGCCAATGGCATGCTGCCGGTAGACAGGGCGAGGATGATCGACAGGTAGAGCGTGTTGCGCATCACGGGTCCTTGGAAGAGAGAAGGCAGCAGGCGCCGCTGCGCGGATCGGCAGCGGCTTCTCCCAAGTAAGAGCCCGCATCCACCAAAGTGGAGAACGCGGATTCAATGAATTTTTTCTGACAGTCCACGGCCACCTCGGCCTCAGCGGCTGCCAACCCGCACTGTGTCGCCCTCGCGGCTCACCACGAAGCGCGGGTCACGTTCGAGGAAGGCCTGCAGCGCACCGATGCGATGCGCATCGAGGCTGCCGGACAACCGTGCCGATGCCGCGCCCTCGTCCAGCACGCGCACCTGCACCTGGTTGTGCCGGTTGAAGGCAGCAGCCACTTCGTCCAAGCGTTCGTCAAGGAAGGACACTTTGCGCTGCTGCCAGTCCAGCAGCATCGACAGTGGCATGTCCAAGGACTCCACCGCATGGCTGCGCGCGTCGACCTGCACCACCCGGCCCTGCCCCAACTGGGCCAGGCGGCGGGCACCCGCGCCCTGGCTCCAGACCTCGACCTCGCCGGAAACCACACCGATGCGCGTGCTCTGCAGCCGTCGCGACACGTCGAAGACTGTGCCGATGTCCCGGATCTCCAGGCCGTTCACCTGCACCTGGAACGGGCGGCGGTCGCGTGCGATGTCGAACGTCGCCTCGCCCTGCAGCAGTTCCGCATTGCGACTGAACCAGCCCATGCGTACCCGCAGGCGGCTGTCCGCGTTGAGCCGCACCTGTGTCCGGTCAGGCAGCACCAGGTCACGCAGTTCACCATGGTCGGCGCTGTACAGCTGTTCGGTGGGCATCAGCTGCGGAACCAGGCCCACGCCGAGCAGGGCGATGCAGGCTGCGGCAGCCATCACCCACCCGCGCGTGCAGCGGCGCAGCGGCGCGGCGTGCGGCGCGGCGGGGGCACTATCGAACAGAGGCACCACTTTGGCGGCCGCCTGCCGTGGCGGCGCCGGCGCCTCTTCCGGCAACGGCGATTGCAGTGCCTCGCCGACCTGCCGGTGCAGCGCGAGGGCGTGCATATAGGCGCGCACGTGCTCGGGCGAGCGCTTCATCCAGTCCAGGAACGCAACCCGCTCGGCCTCGTCCAGCACTCCCTCGCGATTGCGCAGGAACCAGTCCATTGCCTCGCAGGCGAGCGTGTCGTCGGCCATGGGCGATGCGTTTCGGTTCATGCGTGCTCCCTGGCGCCCAGCGCCTTCCTGCAGGCCTCCAGACCCTTGCCGATGTGCTTGCGCACCATGTGCACCGACACCTGCAACTGCTGGCTGACTGCCGGGCAGTCCAGCCCGTCGCGGTAATGCAGCTCCATCACCCGTCGCGTGGTCGCCGGCAGACGTGCGATGGTGCTGCGGATATCGTTCCAGCGCTGCGCGCGCTCGAACTCGCCCTCGATGTCTTCTTCGCTTTTCAGCACTTCGGCCAGCTGATCCACGTCTTCCAGCGGCGGCAGCGACAAACGCGCGCGCGCGTGCTCGCGTGCCAGGTTGGCCGCGACCGTGAACAGGTAGGCCTCCGGGTTCTCGATCGCTGCGGCATTCTCGCCGGTGGCCCGCAGCAGCCGCAGGTACACCTCCTGCGCCAGGTCCTCGGCGTCTTCGCTGGCAGAACCGCGACGCAGGAAGAAGCCACGCAGCAGCCGTCGGCGCAGCGCGTAGCTCTTCTCCCAGATCCTCACGCTGTTCACGGCCGGCCAACACCCCGAGGCTGGAAAGCCCCGCAGGGTGACGACCATCGATGACAGTGGCGTTGCAGCAGGCGGCCATGCCAGGCACTCTCCGCCCGGCACATTCGCCCATGATATGGCGCACCGTGCCAACCCTTGCTTGCCAGAGACCCAAGCCGGGCCCGCCTATCGAAGCCGCGGGGCCAGGCCTACGCTTGCCTCCCCGGTGGCCGCCACGGTCGCCCTTCGCGTCACGGCCCCGCCATTGCGACCCCGCTCCAGTGCTGTGCGCCCTGCCGGTGTTGTCGCCCAGGCAGAGTCGGCGCCCTCTGGAGACAGTCATGAACCAAGCCCTGACCCCCTTCGATACCGACCCGCTGGAAACGCGGGAGTGGCGTGAATCGCTGGAGGCGGTGATGCAGGCCGGTGGCCGGCCACGCGCGCATTACCTGATCGACCAGCTCAGCGAGCTGGATGCGCAGCGGCACGGCGATCTGCATGCGCGCGCGTGGACCGCCTACGTCAACACCATCCCGCCGGAGCGCCAGCCGGCCTACCCGGGCGACCTGGCCATCGAGCGCCGCCTGAACGCGATGATCCGCTGGAATGCGATGGTGATGGTGCTGCGCGCCGGCAAGCACTCCAACGTCGGCGGCCACATCGCCACCTACCAGTCGGCGGCGGTGCTGTACGACGTGGGCTTCGACCACTTCTTCCGTGGCCGTACCGACACCTTCGACGGCGACATGATCTACATCCAGGGCCATTCCGCGCCGGGCATCTATGGCCGTGCGTACGTGGAAGGGCGCATCGATCCGGCACGGATGGACAACTTCCGCCGCGAAGCCGGTCGTGACGGCCTGTCTTCGTATCCACACCCGCGCCTGATGCCGGAGTTCTGGCAGTTCCCCACCGTGTCGATGGGGTTGGGCCCGCTGACCGCCGCCTACCAGGCGCGCTACATGCGTTACCTTGAGTACCGCGGCCTGAAGCAGCACCAGGACCGCAAGGTCTGGGCCTTCCTCGGCGACGGCGAGATGGACCAGCCCGAATCGCTGGCGGCGATTTCGCTGGCCGGCCGCGAGCGGCTGGACAACATCGTGTTCGTGGTCAACTGCAACCTGCAGCGCCTGGACGGTCCGGTGCGCGGCAACGCCAAGGTCATCCAGGAACTGGAAGGCACGTTCCGCGCGACCGGCTGGAACGTGATCAAGCTGATCTGGGGCAGTGGCTGGGACGACCTGCTGGCCCGCGACCACAGCGGCCTGCTGCGCCAGCGCATGATGGAATGCGTGGATGGCGACTACCAGACCTTCAAGTCGCAGAGCGGTGCTTACGTGCGCGAGCATTTCTTCGGCCGTTACCCCGAGCTGCTGGAGCTGGTCGCGCACATGAGCGATGACGACATCTGGGCGCTGGCACGTGGTGGCCACGATCCGCAGAAGGTGTACGCCGCCTACCAGCAGGCGGTGAACACCCGCGGCCGGCCGACGGTGATCCTGGCCAAGACGGTCAAGGGTTTCGGCATGGGCGAAGCCGGCGAAGGCCAGAACATCAACCACCAGCTGAAGAAGATGAGCGCCGATGCAGTACGCGCCTTCCGCGGCCGCTTCAACCTGCCGGTCAGCGACGAGCAGCTGGAGGAGATGCCCTATCTGCGCCCGGAACCGGGCAGCGCCGAGGCCGCCTACTTCGCCGAACGCCGCCGCATCCAGGGTGGGCAGCTGCCGGCGCGCCTGGCCAAGGTGGATCCGCTGCCGCTGCCGCCGCTGTCGATCTTCAACACCCAGCTGCAGGGCAGTGGCGATCGCGGCCAGTCCACCACCATGGGCTTCGTGCGCATCCTCACCAGCCTGCTGAAGGACCCGGATCTGGGCAAGCTGGTGATTCCGATCGTGCCCGATGAATCGCGCACCTTCGGCATGGAAGGCCTGTTCCGCCAGATCGGCATCCACTCCTACCTGGGCCAGCTGTACACCCCGCAGGATGCCGGCCAGCTGAGCTATTACAAGGAAGCCAAGGACGGTCAGATCCTGCAGGAAGGCATCAACGAATCCGGTGCGATCTGTTCATGGATCGCCGCCGGCACCGCCTACAGCAACCACGGCCTGGCCACGATTCCGTTCTACATCTTCTATTCGATGTTCGGCCTGCAGCGCGTCGGTGACCTGGCCTGGGCCGCTGCCGACGCGCGTACCCGCGGCTTCCTGCTCGGTGCCACGTCGGGCCGCACCACGCTGATGGGCGAAGGCCTGCAGCACGATGACGGCCACAGCCACGTGCTGTCGTCGGTGATTCCGAGCTGCGTGTCCTACGACCCGACCTACAGCTACGAACTGGCGGTGATCATCCACGACGGCCTGCGCCGCATGTATGTCGACCAGGAAGACATCTACTACTACATCACCGTACTCAACGAGAACTACCCGCAGCCGGCACTGCCCGAAGGCACCGAAGCCGGCATCCTGAAGGGCCTGTACCTGCTGCATCCGGCAGCCGCCGACAACGCCTTGCAGCCACGCGTGCAGCTGATGGGCAGCGGCTCGATCCTGCGCGAAGTGGAAGCCGCGGCAGACCTGCTGCAGCAGGACTTCGGCATCGCCAGCGATGTGTGGAGCGCGACCAGCCTGACCGAACTGCGCCGCGACGGGCTGTCCGCCGAGCGCTGGAACCTGCTGCATCCGGCCGAAGAACCGCGCGTGCCCTACGTGCAGCAGTGCCTGCAGGGTCATGAAGGCCCGGTGGTGGTGGCCACCGACTACATGAAGATCGTCGGCGACCAGATCCGTCCCTTCATCAACGACCGCCGCTTCACCGCATTGGGCACCGATGGCTTCGGCCGTTCCGACACGCGTGAATCGCTGCGCACGTTCTTCGAAGTGGATCGCCACTTCATCGTACTGGCGGCCCTGAAGTCGCTGGCCGACGAAGGCCGCATCGAACGCTCGCGGATGCAGGACGCGATCGACAAGTACGGCATCGACACCGGCAAGCGCGATCCGGCCGCCGCCGTGTAAGGCCGTTGCATTCACCACGCCTGCCCTGCGGGCGCGGTGAATGCAGCATCGCTACGGCATGCGCTTGAACAGGTTGGTCTGCAGGATCGGCGTACCGTCATGACCGTAGAACGCCTTGGTCTCGGTCATCGTCGCCTGGTCATCCGCCACGGTGTAGATGCGGGTGGAGGCCGGCGTGCCATGGTCCACCAGCTGCATCACCAGCGTGTTCGGTGCAGGCAGTTTCAGGTTGGCCTTGTCCGCGCCATAGGTGCCGGACAGGGCGCCGGGCGTGCCATCCAGGGCCAGCGTGCCGTCGGATTTCATGGTCTTGCCGTCGTGCAGGACGATGTCCACGTGCGAGCTCCAGCGGCCACCACCGGCGTCCTTGAACTCGAGCACCACGTGCTTCGGGCGCTGCGCTTCGGGTAGCGCAGACGTGGCGATATCCAGCGACCAGCGCCCCAGCAGGGGAGAAGGCGAAGTCTCCACTGCCAGCGCCGGAACGGCGGGGAGTGAAAGCGCAGACAACAACACAGCGGACAACAGCTTCATACGTTGCTCCGTTCCAGTGAAGAAGATTCTGCGTGACGCGTTGTGGGGCGCAGCGCCTCGGATCGTGCACAGCATCGGCGCCCGGCGCAAGGCGGGGCGCTGAACACGCGGCAACCTCATTCGCGCCCCCGCGATTTCGGTCTGGCGGCAAGGTCTCATCCGTCCTTGCCGATACAAAGAGTTACGTTATAACATTTCACTTCGCCTTCACGAGTCCTGCCATGCGTCGCCACCTGCTTGCTGCTGCCATTCTGTTCGCCGTCCACACCGCCCAGGCCGCGGACGAACCCACCCTCCCCACCCTCCAGGTCCAGGCTTCCCAGCCCTCGCGCATCGACAGCCGGGTCACCGTCGACAATCCGCAGGCGCAGAACCGCACCCTCGGCGGCCTGCTCGAACACGTCTCCGGCGTGCAGAACAGTGCTTTCGGGCCGAACGCGGGCGCCCCGGTCATCCGCAGCCTCAGCGGCAACCGCGTGCAGATCCTGCAGGACGGCCAGTCCATCCTCGGCATGAACGCGATCAGCGGCGACATCAATATTCCGTTCGATCCACTGTTCGTGCGCAGCGTCACCGTCAACAAGTCCTCGGACACGGTGCGCTATGGCGGCAATGCGATCGGCGGCAGCGTCGAGATCGATTCGGGCCTGATCTCGCGCAGCATGGAAGACAAGGACCAGTCGATGGAACTGGTCCTGCGCAAGGGCTTCAATGCCGCCGATGCGCAGGGCTTCCGCATGAACTTCAACAACCAGCGCAACCTCTCGACCAACCTGCAGGTCTCGCGCCAGCGCATCTCGCACTACGACATCCCCGGCAACAGCAAGGCCCGTGTCTGCAACACCCGACTGTTCCCGCCGACCGGCGGCGTCAACTCGGCGCTGGCCGACAGCTGCCAGAAGGAAGCACGCGTACAGCAGATCTACAACAAGGCCTCGCAGCCTTACGTCGACCAGTTCATGACCGAGAATCCTGACTGGGCCGATGGTGAATTCTCGTTCTACACCAACAACCCGACCTCGGTCTGGCAGCGCCGCACCTATATCAACCCGGTCAACCCTGCCTATGTCGCCGGCACGCCGTCATACGTGCAGAAGCAGATCAACAATGATGTGACGCCCGACTACCATCATCGGCTGGGCAACAGCCATGTGCGCAACTCGCAGGTGGCCTTCGGCTCGACCCTGTTCTTTGACCGCGGCTACGTCGGTGTCAGCATCGATGCCAAGGACAGCGAGTACGGCGTGCCGGGCTTCTCGATGCAGAACCTGTCGTTCGGTTCCAACCATGCCGATGGCCTGCCGGTGGGCGTGGTGATCAAGCAGCAGCGCTACGCGCTGGAAGCCCTGCTGCGTGATCCGCTGCCGTGGTTCGAGCGCGCGGAACTCCGCGTGTCCAGGCTGGACAACACTTCAGGCGAGCGGCTGGGTACCACCAGGGCAAACGACTACGATTTCGAGAGCACCCAGGCCGAGTTGCTGCTCAGCCATCAACGCGTCGGCCCGCTCAGCGGCCTGGTCGGTTTCAGCCACCAGTCGCGTGATGTCAGCGGCAGCGGCTCGCAGCGCTACCTGCCGGACGTGGACACCCGCAGCAATGCGGTATTCCTGAAGGAAACGGTGGACGTCGGCTGGGTTACCTTCGATGCTGGCGTACGCCACGAACGGGTCGACCACGCACTACAGCCCAGCCGCTTCAAGACCGCGCGCAATGCCGCCAACACGAAACTGCAGGACCGCGACTACCGGCTCAACAGCTACAGCCTCGGCTCGTACGTCGAGCTCGGCCCCTTGTTCGCGGCCAAGGTCCGTTACTCATCCTCACAGCGCGCCCCGGAGATCAACGAGCTGTATGCCAGCAACGCGCACTATTCCGTGATGACACAGGAAGAAGGCAACCAGAACCTGGAACCGGAGCGCGCGAAGAACCTGGAACTGACCGGCCTGTTCCACCTCGGCGGTTTCGAGCTGTCCGCCACCGCGTACCGGATGCGGTACGAGAACTACCTCTATCTCGGCTATTCCGGCCTGCAGACCGCCAACCGCCTGCCGCTGAAGTACTGGAAGCAGACCGACACCACGGTGAAGGGCTTCGAGATCGACGCGTCGCAGGCATTGGACCTGGGCCGCTATGGCACGTTGAACGTCTCCGCCTTCGCCGACCTGGTGAAGAACAAGGCCGACCACCCGGATTCGCTGCGCGCCCACAACGACGGCGAGTATCTGCCGAACATGCCGACCAACCGCTACGGCGCCAACCTGCAGTGGCAGCGCGAAGGCTGGAAGGCACAACTGTCCAGCACCTGCTACGACGCGCAGAAGTACCTGGGTCGCAATGTCAGTGAGGAAATTCCGCTCGACGCATTCAACCTGGTCGACCTGCAGGTCAGCCGCGAACTTCCAGTGCGCAACAGCTACATCGCAGGCGTGGAAGTGTTCGTCAATGGCAGCAACCTGCTCAATGAAGAAGCGCGGCCGCACAACTCGCCGCTGAAGTACATCGCGCCCCTGCCGGGGCGGGGCTTCCAGGTCGGCGTGACGATACGGCTCTGAAGGCCGGCCATAAAGAAAAACGCCTGCAGATCGAGGATCTGCAGGCGCTTCTTTGTATCTGGCGGAGTGAGAGGGATTCGAACCCTCGATAGAGCTTTTGACCCTATACTCCCTTAGCAGGGGAGCCCCTTCGGCCACTCGGGCATCACTCCGGGGTATTCTCCGCGTCTGGTGCGTTGCACCTCAGCGGGGCGTGAATCATAACGTTAATCGAGTGCGAAGGTAAAGCGTTATTCGGCAGAATTTTCGCTACCGGTGCCACCGGCTTCATCACCACGCTGGATGCGCTGGTAGATCTCTTCGCGATGCACAGCGACGTCCTTCGGCGCAGTGATGCCGATACGCACCTGGTTACCCTTGACGCCAAGCACGGTGACGCTCACCGAGTCACCGATCATCAGGGTTTCGCCGACGCGGCGAGTCAGGATCAACATTTTTGTAAGTCTCCATGGAACCGTGTGGAAGGGTATCCCCCACCGGCTTGACGCTCCGTCAAGAAGCGCTACCACGACAAAGGGAAAAGATTCGCAATGGTACCGTCAGCCGTCCCGCTCCTACAAGGAGGGGGACGGCGGGGTTCATCACAGGCGGGGGCTGACCCATTCGACGACTGCAGCCAGCGCAGTGGCAAGGGCGGGCCCGTCCTCGCCACCACCCTGGGCGAGGTCCGGGCGTCCGCCGCCCTTGCCCCCGATCTGACCGGCGATATGGGACAACAGTTCCCCGGCCTTGACTTTGCCCATTGCGCTGCCGTTCACACCCGCGACCAGGGCGGCCTTGCCGTCCTGGGCACCGGCCAGCACGATCACCGCGTCGCCCAGCTGCTGCTTCAGGCGGTCCATGGCGTCACGCAGGGCCTTGGCGTCGAAGCCCTCCAGGCGGGCAGCCAGCACCTTCACGCCGGCGACCTCGACGGCCTGGCCGGACAGGTCGGCCGTGGCACCGGCGGCGACCTTGGCCTTCACCGCCTCCAGTTCGCGTTCCAGCTGCTTCTGGCGCTGGCCGAGGGCACGGATCTTCTCGACCACGTCGGCAGCGCTGCCACCGAGCAGTTCAGCGGCCTCGGCCAGGCGGGCCTCTTCGGCGTCCACGTAGTCCAGGGCACCCTGGCCGGTAACCGCCTCGATGCGGCGCACGCCGGCGGAAACACCGCCCTCGGAGGTGATCTTGAACAGACCGATGTCGCCGGTACGGTTGACGTGGGTGCCACCGCACAGCTCGGTGGAGTAGTCACCCATCTTCAGCACGCGCACGTGCTCACCGTACTTCTCGCCGAACAGGGCCATCGCGCCGAAGTCCAGCGCTTCCTGCATGGCCATGGTGTGCACTTCAGCGGCGTTGTTGGCACGCACCTGCTGGTTGACCTTGCGCTCGATCACCGCCAGCTCTTCCGCGCTGATCGGCTGGAAGTGCGAGAAGTCGAAACGCAGGCGGTCCGGCGCGACCAGCGAGCCCTTCTGCTGCACGTGGGTGCCCAGCACTTCGCGCAGCGCGGCGTGCAGCAGGTGGGTGGCCGAGTGGTTGAGGATGGTGGCGCCACGGCGCTCGCCATCGACCTGGCCGGACAGCACATCGCCGACCTTCAGGCCGCCTTCGGACAAGGTGCCGACGTGGCCATGGAACTGGCCGGCGAACTTCTGGGTGTCCTCCACCGCCAGGCGCACGCCGTTGCCAGCCAGCACGCCGGTGTCACCGACCTGGCCGCCGGATTCGGCATAGAACGGGGTCTGGTTGGTGATGACGATGACCGAATCACCGGCATCGGCCGACTGCACCGGACGACCGTCCTTGAGCAGGGCCAGCACGCTCAGGCCGTCGGCCTGCAGGCGGTCATAGCCCAGGAACAGGGTCGGGCTCAGCGTTGCCACCAGCTCGGCCGGCAGGGTCACGCCGCCGCCGAACTTGCCGGCCGCCCGTGCGGTTTCGCGCTGCTGTTCCATCGCGGCATCGAAGCCGGCGATGTCGACGGTCAGGTCGCGCTCGCGGGCAATGTCCTGGGTCAGGTCGAGCGGGAAGCCATAAGTGTCGTACAGGCGGAACGCGTCAACGCCCGGGATCACGCCATTGCTGGCCTTGCCGGCCACGTCCTCGAAGATCTTCATGCCGGCGTCGAGGGTTTCGGCGAAACGCTCTTCTTCGGCCTGCAGCGCACGGGTGACGGTGTCCACCGCCGCCGGCAGCTCTGGATAGGCCTCGCCCATCTGCTCGACCAGGGTCGGCACCAGCTTGCTGAAGAACGGCTGGCGCACACCCAGCATCCAGCCATGGCGCAGGGCGCGGCGGATGATACGGCGCAGCACGTAACCGCGGCCTTCGTTGGACGGCAGCACGCCATCGACGATCAGGAACGAACAGGCACGGATGTGGTCGGCAATCACGCGCAGCGACTTGTTCTCCAGGTCGGCGGTGCCGGTCAGCTCGGAAGCCTTGCGGATCAGCGCCTGGAACAGGTCGATCTCATAGTTGGTGTGCACGTGCTGCAGGATCGCCGCCAGGCGCTCCAGGCCCATGCCGGTATCCACGCACGGCGCCGGCAGCGGCACCAGGGTGCCGTCGGGCTGGCGGTCGAACTGCATGAACACCAGGTTCCAGATCTCGATGAAACGGTCGCCGTCTTCGTCCGGGGAACCCGGGGGACCACCGGCAATATGATCACCGTGGTCGTAGAAGATCTCGGTGCACGGGCCGCACGGGCCGGTGTCGGCCATCTGCCAGAAGTTGTCCGAAGCGAACGGCGCGCCCTTGTTGTCGCCGATGCGTACGATGCGCTCTTCCGGAACGCCGACCATGTCGCGCCACAGTTCGTAGGCTTCGTCGTCGGTCTGATACACGGTGACCAGCAGGCGTTCGGCCGGCAGCTTCCAGACCTGGGTCAGCAGCTCCCAGGCCCAGGCGATCGCGTCCTTCTTGAAGTAGTCGCCGAACGACCAGTTGCCCAGCATTTCGAAGAAGGTGTGGTGGCGCGCGGTGTAGCCGACCTGGTCGAGGTCGTTGTGCTTGCCGCCCGCGCGCAGGCAGCGCTGCACGTCGGCCGCGCGCACGTAGCTGCGCTTTTCCGCGCCAAGGAACACGTCCTTGAACTGCACCATGCCGGAGTTGGTGAACAGCAGGGTCGGATCATTGCCCGGCACCAGCGGCGCCGACGGCACGATGGTGTGGCCTTTACCCTTGAAGAACTCAAGGAAGTCGCTGCGGATCTGGGATGTCGTGAATTTGGCGGATGCGTTCATTGGGGGCTGGCAGTCTGCGGGCCGGCGGACCCGGACCACCGGCCGCGTTGGCCAGGGTCGCGAGGGACCGCCGAAAACCTAAAGGGTATCAGGCCCGGCGCCGCCAGTCTCAGTCATCCGGGTCGTAGCGGGTCGCGCGGCGGATGCTGTCGCCGTCGAAGCCCCGCCGGGCCAGCAGATCGGCAGCCTTGCGCCGCTGCGTCAGGTCCTGCGGGCCGGCCTCGCCAAAGCGTCGGCGGACCAGATCACGGGCGTTTTCCTGCCAGTCGCCTTCGTAGCTGTCCATCGCTGCGGCAATCGCGGCACTGTCCAGGCCATGGGTCCCCAGCTCGGCGCGGACATGGATCGGCCCATAACCGGTGTTGGCGCGCATCCTCACCAGGTTCTCGGCAAAACGGGTGTCGTCCTGCCAGCCGGCCTCGGTCAACTTGGCGACAGCGGCCTGCGCGGCTTCGTCTTCGATGCCACGGGCCGTCAGCTTGCGGGTGAGTTCCTTGCGCGAGTGCTCGCGGCGGACCAGCAGGCCCAACGCCCGTTGCACGGGGGTCTGCTCACGCGGCCGGCGCTTGCGGCCGGTCGGAATGTCTTCGGCGTCGGACATGGGTACTCCAAGGGTGGCGCCATCCGTGGCGCCCAGCCCATCCCTGGGCGATTCGAACCTGCGGGACAGGGCGACGTCACTGACGGCGCCACCCTGCCCCACAGCAAGCCTTATTCGTCTTCGCCTTCGTCGTCGCCTTCCTCGCGGGCCGCTTCGGCCGGCTGGAATTTCTCGCGCAGCTCGGCCTCGAGCTTGGCGGCGACAGTCGGGTTGTCGCGCAGGTAGCCGCGGGCGTTGTCCTTGCCCTGGCCAATGCGTTCTTCACCGTAGCTGTACCAGGCGCCAGCCTTCTCCACCAGCTTGGCATCCACACCCATGTCGATCAGCTCGCCTTCACGGCTGATGCCTTCGCCATACAGGATTTCGGTGATGACCTGCTTGAACGGAGGTGCCAGCTTGTTCTTGACGACCTTGATCTTGGTCTGGTTACCGATGATCTCGTCACCCTTCTTGATCGCGCCGATACGGCGGATGTCCAGGCGGACCGAGGCGTAGAACTTGAGCGCGTTGCCACCGGTGGTGGTTTCCGGGCTCTGGCCCGGCATCATCACGCCGATCTTCATGCGCAGCTGGTTGATGAAGATCACCAGGGTGTTGGAGCGCTTGATGTTGCCGGTCAGCTTGCGCAGCGCCTGGCTCATCAGGCGGGCCTGCAGGCCTGGCAGCTGGTCGCCCATCTCGCCTTCGATTTCGGCCTTCGGGGTCAGCGCGGCAACCGAGTCGATCACCAGGATGTCCACCGAACCCGAACGGACCAGCATGTCGGCGATTTCCAGCGCCTGCTCACCGGTGTCCGGCTGCGACAGCAGCAGGTCGTCCACGTTCACGCCCAGCTTGGCGGCGTAGATCGGGTCCAGCGCGTGCTCGGCGTCGATGAAGGCCGCGGTGCCGCCCATCTTCTGGCATTCGGCGATGGCCTGCAGGGTCAAGGTGGTCTTGCCCGAGGATTCCGGCCCGTAGATCTCAACGACACGGCCCTTTGGCAGACCACCAATGCCCAGCGCGATGTCGAGCATCAGCGAACCGGTCGGGATGGCTTCGACGGGCTCGACCACGCGGTCGCCCATGCGCATCACCGAGCCCTTGCCGAACTGCTTTTCGATCTGGCCCAGAGCTGCAGCGAGGGCGCGCTTCTTGTTCTCGTCCATCGGATTGGTCCTTGCAGAGGTCGTGTCGTTGGAGGTGCTGTCTTTGGGGGTCTTCTTTGCCATGGGCTCACTTTAAGTCGGACGTATCGCACAGGCTGAGATTCTGCCCGGCGCTCTGAAAAGAATTATCGGACATCCGTACCAACCTCAGTGGAACCAGAGAATCGCCACAAAAGACCGCGGGGTAATGCGCTACGGAACGGGTCAACGGTTGGGCCGCAACAGGCCGCAATAGAGGCCCTCGATCGCGAAGTCCTGATCCGGCAGCACCTCGATCGGCTTGTAGTCGGGATTGCGCGGCAGCAGGCGGATGCGATCCTTGGCGATCTTCAGCAGCTTGACCGTGATCTCGTCATCGATGCGGGCCACCACGATCTGCCCGGAATGGGCGTCGCGGGTGCGGTGCACGCCGATCAGGTCACCGTCGAAGATGCCCTCATCGATCATCGAGTCGCCCTGCACCTTCAGCAGGTAGTCCGGCGCCGGCGAGAAGAACACCCGGTCCAGCACCACGAAATCGTCCGAGCCGATGTCGGCACCGATCGGCAGGCCGGCCGCAACCCGGCCCAGCACCGGCAGCCGCAGCACGCTGTCGGCCAGGCCCGGCTCGGCCAGCTTCTCGACCGGCGGTGCCTGCACCAGGCGGATGCCGCGGGCCTGACCCGGGATGCGACGGATCGCGCCGGCCTGCTCCAGGGCTTCCAGGTGGTACTGGGCCGCGCGCACGCCCTTGAAGCCGAATGCGCGTGCGATTTCAGTCTGCGACGGCGGTGCGCCTTCGCTCTCGATACGCTCGGCGATCAACTGCAGGATCGCCTGCTGGGTGTCGGTCAGGTCCATGGTTAGTAGTATTACTACTAATATGCGCGACTGCAAGTGCCGGGGCGATCGGGGTGGTGCGGGCTTGTTGGGCCGAGGCATGCTCGGCAAGCGCGCGAACGCCCGGCCGGCGGGCAAAAGCAAAAGCAAAAGCAAAAGCGAATGCAGCCGACTGGCAGTCGGCGCTACAGGAATCGCTGTGCGATTCCGCGGTTCCCGCTGGGAACCGCTGCGGCAAGCACACTAGGTGTGCTTGCCGCTTCTCCATATCGAAACCAGGATCCATACGCCGCAGAAGCCGGCGCCGATGAATCCGCACACGCCCAGCGCCAGCAACCAGCGGCTGGAAACCCCGCCGACGCTGTGCATCACGATCGACGAGCCGATGATCAGCGCGGCCGTGATCACGCCCACCACCAGTCGGTTCGCGGCCCGGTTCACCTGCTCGCCAAAGCCCTGCAGCGCGGTGGTCTCCACCTTCAGCTGGAGGCGCCCACGGCGCGCTGCCTGGACCAGCTTGCGCAGGTCGCGCGGCAACTCGCCGGCGAAGTCGACCAGGCCCAACAGGCTGCGCCGGCCGCGCTTGAGCAGCGCCCTGGGCGCATAACGCTGCAGCACCACACGCTCCAGGAACGGGCGGGCGGCGCTGGCCATGTCGAAATCCGGATCCAGCTGCCGGCCCATGCCTTCCAGGGTCAGGAAGGCCTTGATCATCAGTGCCAGGTCGGCCGGCAGGGTCAGGCTGTAGCTGCGCAGCAGCTGGGTGATGTCGCCCAGCATCAGGCCGATGCGCAGATCCTTCAGCGGCACGCCACGGTACTGGTCGACGAACTGGCTGATGTCGTGCTGCAGCCGGTTCTCGTCCACTTCCACGCCGCCGGCCCAGTCCAGCAGCACGTCCGCCACGCCCTGCGGGTCCTGCTCGACCAGGCCGTGCAGCAGTTGCGCGACCTGGAAGCGGCGCACTTCGGACAGCGCACCGACCATGCCGAAATCGATCACGCCGATGCGGCCGTCACGCAGGTAGATGATGTTGCCGGGGTGTGGATCGGCGTGGAAGCTGCCGTCCTCCAGCACCATCTTCAGCACGATGCCGGCACCACGCCGCGCCAGCTCGCGCCGGTCCAGGCCCGCCGCATCGACGCCAGCCAGATCGCGGCCGGGAATGCCGTCGACGAAGTCCTGCACGTTCAGGCTCTCGCAGGTCCACTGCCAGTGCACCTTCGGAATCAGTATGTCGTCGCGGCCGCTGAAGTTGCGCGCGATGCGTTCGGCATTGCGGCATTCGGCGGCAAAATCCAGCTCACGGCGCAGCGATACGGTGAACTGCTGCACGACCTCGGCCGGGCGATAGCGACGCAGGTCCGGCAACCGGGCCTCGACGATCTCGGCCAGCCGCGCCAGCAGCCGCAGGTCGGCCTCGACCACGTCGCGGATGCCGGGACGCCGCACCTTCAGCACCACCTCACGACCATCATGCAGCCGCGCGCGATGGGCCTGCGCCAGCGAGGCGGCGGCCATCGGGGTTTCGTCAAGGAAGGCGAATACCTCCGCCGGCGACGCGCCCAGGTCGGCTTCGAGCTGCCCGCGGATCTCGGCGTACGGCAGGGCCGGCACCGCGTTCTGCAGTTCGGACAGCTCGGCAATCCACTCCGGCGGCAACAGGTCGACGCGCGTTGCCAGCACCTGGCCAAGCTTGACGAAGGTCGGGCCAAGATCCTGCATCGCACTGCGCACGCGCACCGGTGCGGTCATCCGCAGCAGCTCCTGCCGGTCCTCGTTCCAGTGCAACAGGCGCCCTGCCCGCTCCAGCGTGCTGGCCAGGCCGATGCGCCGAACCACGTCGCCGAAGCCGTAGCGGATCAGGACAACGGCGATTTCCTGCAGTCGGCCCAGGTCACGGACCGTGCCCAGCGTTTCCCACATCATGCGTGCTCCGGACGGTTACCGGAGCAGCATGTCACAGCTGGGCGTCGATACCGCGCAATGCCGCCGCCACGGTTTGCCGGCGGATGGCTTCGCGGTCGCCATCGAACTGGAACAGCTCGGCGCGGGCGTAGCCACCGCGGCGCTTCCAGCCGATCCAGACACTGCCGACTGGCTTGTCCGGACTGCCACCGCCGGGGCCGGCGATACCGGTCACCGCCACGGCGATGCCGGCACCGGAATTGACCAGCGCACCGGACACCATCTCCAGAACGGTTTCGCGACTGACCGCGCCGAACTGTTCCAGCGTCTGCGCACGCACGCCCAGCAGGCGCTGCTTGGCTTCATAGCTGTAGACCACCATGCCGCAGTCGAAGAACGCCGAAGAACCGGCGATGTCGGTCATGCACTTGGCGATCCAGCCGCCACTGCAGCTTTCGGCCGTGACCAGCTGCAGCGAGGCCTGTTGCAGGCGCTGCCCAAGCGCGGCGGACTGGGCATTGAGATCGGCGTCGGTGGGGATGGACATCGGCATGACGGTGGGGTGAAGAACCCCGTTGTACCGCAGATGACAGCCGGATGTCGCGCCCCTCCGGCACGATTGCGTTGCCGGCCAGCGGCCGGCACCACCAGCCATGGGCCGCTAGCTCACCACTCCGGCAGTTTCTCCGGCAGCAGCGCCCGGATCGGCGCGCCATCGGCACCGGCGGCCAGCTTCTCGGCTTCGGCAATCGGCAGGTCCACCTGCAGCAGCCAGCCCTCTTCATCGGCCTGTTCGCTGCGGATCACTTCCAGCTGGTGCAGGCGCGCACGCAGGCGGCCGGCATCCGGCGGCAGGCGCAATTCACCGGTCACGTGCTGCAGGCCAAGGCGCTTGCCCAGCACTGCCTGCAGCAGCTCAAGGCCCTGCCCGTCACGCGCGGAAATCCAGACACGTTCACGACGCGACTCGTCGGGCACGCCATCCTGGCCATCGTGGCGGACGTCGGCACCGTCGATGCGGTCGATCTTGTTGAACACCAGCAGCTGCGGCAGGTCACCGGCACCGACCGCGGTCAGCACCTCGTCCACCTGGGCGATGCGCTCCTCGCGGTGCGGATCGGCGGCGTCGACCACATGCAGCAGGAAATCGGCCTCGCGTGCCTCGGACAGCGTCGAGCGGAACGCGGCGACCAGATCATGCGGCAGGTCGCGGACGAAACCGACGGTGTCGGCCAGCACCACGCTGCCGCCCGGGACCGCGATGCGGCGCACGGTCGGGTCCAGCGTGGCGAACAGCTGGTCGGCGGCATAGGCCTCGGCGCCGGTCATGGCGTTGAACAGGGTCGATTTGCCAGCGTTGGTGTAGCCCACCAGGGCCACGCGCGGCAGCTCGCTGCGCACGCGCGCACGGCGCATCTGGGTGCGCTGCACTTCAACCTTCTCCAGGCGCTTCTGCAGCTGCTCGACCCGCTTCTGCAACAGGCGGCGGTCGGTTTCCAGCTGGGTCTCACCCGGGCCACGCAGGCCGATCGAACCGCCGCGCTGGCGCTCCAGGTGGGTCCAGCCGCGAACCAATCGCGTGGCCAGGTGACGCAGCTGCGCCAGCTCGACCTGCAGCTTGCCCTCGTGGCTGTGTGCACGCTGGGCAAAGATGTCCAGGATCAGACCGGTGCGGTCGATCACCCGGCGCTCGAGGAAGCGTTCCAGGTTGCGCTCCTGACCCGGGCTCAGCGCATGGTTGACCAGGATCAGGTCGGCGCCACTGGCATCGGCCGCGGCCTTGATCTCGTCCAGCTTGCCGCTGCCGATCAGGGTTGACGGATTCGGACGGTCCAGGCGCGCGGTGATCGTCGCGGCGATGCTGGCCCCAGCCGAGCGGGCCAGATCACCGAACTCTTCCAGCACATCGTCTTCCAGCTTGCCGAAATGGGGCTGGATCAACAGGGCGTGTTCGCCCTTTTTCGAGCGGTCAAACATTCACCGCTCCGGTATTACTCGTCTGCTTCATCACCTGCCTGACCACCTTCACCCGACTGCACGTAACCACCGCCCGGACCGACCTTCACGTTGCGTGCCGGAACCACCGTGGAAATGGCGTGCTTGTAGACCATCTGACTGACCGTGTTGCGCAGCAGGACCACGAACTGGTCGAACGACTCGATCGTGCCCTGCAGCTTGATGCCGTTCACCAGGTACACCGAAACCGGCACGCGCTCGCGCCGCAGTGCGTTCAAGAAAGGATCCTGCAGCGATTGCCCCTTGGACATTGCACACTCCTGATTATTGTTCTTATTGGGTTGCCGACGGTTGCCACGGCCCCCGAGCCGCCCGCCGACCGATGATGTTACACGGCTGGCGGGGGTTCAGCGTGCGACGAAGGCCGACACCGCGCCGGCAAGGCGCTCCTGGTCGATATGGGGGTCGAACCAGCGCGCATCAAGCTCGCCGCGCAGCCACGTCAGCTGGCGCTTGGCCAGCTGGCGGGTGGCGAAGATCGCCTTGTCACGGAAACGGGCGGCATCACCCTCCCCGTCCAGGTACTCCCAGGCCTGGCGATAGCCGACCGCACGCACCGCCGGCAGGTCCAACGGGGCCTCCACGGCGGCCATTTCCGGCATCGCGCGCAGTGCCCGCACTTCGTCCAGGAAGCCCTGCGCCAGCATGGTGTCGAAGCGCGCCTCGATGCGCTGGTGCAGTACCGCGCGGTCACGCGGGGCCAGGATCAGCTTGAGGGTGCGCACCGGCAGCGGCGCCACGCCCGGACGGCGCTGCCATTCAGTGATGGGCGTGCCGGTCAGGCGATAGACCTCCAGTGCCCGCTGGATGCGTTGCGGGTCGGTGGCATGGATGCGTGCGGCGGCGGCCGGATCGACCTCGGCCAGCTCTGCGTGCAATGCCGCCCAGCCCCGCTCGGCCGCCTCGGTGCTGAGTGCTTCGCGCATCACCGGGTCGGCCTCCGGCATCGGCGACAGGCCCTGCAGCAGGGCCCGGAAGTACAGCCCCGTGCCACCTGCCAGGATCGGCGTTTTGCCGCGTGCCACGATGTCGGCCACGACCCGGCCGGCATCGGCGGCGAACTCGGCCGCCGAATAGGTCTGCCAGGGATCGCGCAGGTCCAGCAGATGGTGCGGCGCCTGTGCACGCTCGGCCGCATCAGGCTTGGCCGAGCCGATGTCCAGGTGGCGGTATACCAGCGCCGAATCGACGCTGACGATTTCGCCGTCCAGTTGCTGTGCCAAAGCGATTGCGGTGGCGGTCTTGCCACTGGCGGTCGGCCCCATCACGGCGATCGCCAGCGGCCGCCGATCGACGCCCATCAGTCTTCGTCCGGCCAGCGGATCGTCGGCGCAGCGTCGGCACGCGGCGTCGGCACGGCCTCCACTGCCTGCCAGATCTTCAGCGCATCGACGGTGGCCGCCACGTCATGCACGCGCACGATGCGCGCGCCACGTTGGACCGCGATCAGGTGCGCGGCCACCGAAGCCGCCACGCGTTCGGAGGGCGTGCCGCGGCCAGTGAGTTCTCCCAGGCTGCGCTTGCGTGACAGGCCGGCCAGCACCGGCACCCCCAGTTCCAGGAAGCGCTCCGAACGCGCCAGCAGGGTCATGTTGTGGGCGGTGCTCTTGCCGAAGCCAAAACCAAGGTCGATCAGCAGGTTCTTCTTCGCAATGCCCGCCATCTCGGCAGCGAACAGGCGCTGCACCAGGAAACCATGCACCTCGGCGACCACGTCGTCGTAGTGCGGATCGGCCTGCATGTGGCCCGGCTCGCCCTGCATGTGCATCAGCACCACCGGCACGCCGCTTTCGGCGGCAGCTTCAAGCGCACCGCCCTGGCGCAGGGCGAAGATGTCGTTGATCATGCCGGCGCCAGCGGCCACCGCCGCGCGCATCACCTCCGGCTTGAAGGTATCGATGCTGATCGGCACCCGGGTGCGGGCGGCCAGCTGCTCGATCACCGGAATCACCCGGCGCAGCTCCTCCTCGACCGATACCGGCGCAGCGCCCGGGCGGGTCGATTCGCCGCCGATATCGAGCAGGTCGGCGCCCTCCTCGACCAGCTTCAGGCCGTGGGCGACCGCAGCCTCGGTGGTGTCATGCGCGCCGCCATCGGAGAAGGAGTCCGGGGTGACGTTGACGATGCCCATGACCCGGGCACGGTCCAGGCGCAGGATGCGGCCGGCGCAATCGAGCTGGGGCGAGGTATCGAACATGGGCAATCCTGCAGGGACGACGGCGGGTAGTTTAGTTCGGCAGGGCGGCGCCCTGCACCCGCAGAGGCCCGGGCTACAGCAACAGCTGAAGCAACAGCCGAAGCAACAGCAGGTGTACTGAGGGATGGCGTGGGGTCAGATCCGTTTTCCTACGGAAAACGGATCTGACCCCGAATTGATTCGATATCTGACAGAGATTCATCCACGCATGGCGTGGATCTACCGTGTCGACCAAGGTCGACAACCACCAACAGCAGCAGGAATCTGTCAGAGGTGGGGCGGTGTCGGAGGGCGGGGTGTCAGCCGCATGGATGCGGCTGCCAAGCCCCCATGGATGGGTTCACGGCGTCCCCGCCCTCCGACACCGCCCCACCAAATCGCGGAATGCAGCTGTTGCTGTTGCTGCTGAGGTTGCCGGCCAGCGGCCGGCACTACCGCGGGTGCAGGGCGCAGCCCTGCCGCGGCGCCGTCAACGCCGCCGACGCTTGCGGTCCACGTACAGGGTTCTGGCGATGCTCAGCACGATGCCGACACCGATACCCACCACGCAGCCCAGCAGCAGGTTGTCGGCGCCCAGCCCTACGCCCACGCCGACCACGGTGGCGATGATCATTTCGGCGGTGTGGGAAATCGGTTCGGGCTTCGGGGCGGACATGCAGGCTCCAGCATCAGTTCGGTTCGGAAGGGGCCGAAGGCCCGGAAACGACAAGGCCGGGTTTCCCCGGCCTCGTCTGGTGTTACGTGCAGCGGGCCGTCAATGCGATTCGGCCGGGCCTGCGATCGGCGGCAGCGGGCGGGCGTCGCCGCCCTTGTCGTTGCCACCGTCCTTGTTCGACTTGCTCCAGCCCGCCGGCGGCGGCGGATCGCGGCCTTCCATGATGGCGTCGATCTGCGGTGCGTCGATGGTCTCGTACTGCAGCAGCAGCTGCGACATCGCATGCAGCTTGTCGATGTTCTCGGTCAACAGCTGGGTGGTGCGGGCATAGGCCTTGTCGAGGATGTTGCGCACTTCCTCGTCGATCCGGCGCGCCGTGTCGTTGGACACGCTCTTGTGCTGGGTGACCGAACGCCCCAGGAACACCTCGTCGTCCTCTTCGCCATAGGCGATCGGGCCGAGCTGCTCCGACAGGCCCCACTTGGTGACCATGTTGCGGGCCATCTTGGTTGCGCGCTCGATGTCGTTGGAGGCGCCGGTGGTGACCTTGTCCTCGCCGAAGATGAGCTCTTCGGCGACACGGCCGCCGTACAGGGAGCACAGCTGCGACTGGATCGCCACGCGGTTCATCGAGTACTTGTCGCCTTCCGGCAGGTACATCGTCACGCCCAGCGCACGGCCGCGCGGAATGATGGTGACCTTGTAGACCGGATCGTGCTCGGGCACCAGGCGGCCGACGATGGCGTGACCCGCTTCGTGGTACGCGGTCAGGGTCTTCTCGTCCTCGCTCATGGCCATCGAGCGGCGCTCGGCACCCATCAGGATCTTGTCGCGGGCACGGTCGAAGTGGTCCATGCGGACTTCCTTCTCGTTGCCGCGCGCGGCGAACAGGGCCGCCTCGTTGCAGAGGTTGGCCAGGTCGGCGCCGGAGAAGCCGGGGGTACCACGTGCGATCACCATCGGCTCGACATCGTCGGCCAGCGGCAGCTTGCGCATGTGGACCTTCAGGATGTGCTCGCGGCCCTTCACGTCCGGCAGGCCGACCACCACCTGGCGGTCGAAACGGCCCGGACGCAGCAGCGCCGGATCCAGCACGTCCGGACGGTTGGTCGCGGCGATCACGATCACGCCTTCGCCGCCTTCAAAACCGTCCATCTCGACCAGCAGCTGGTTCAGGGTCTGCTCGCGCTCGTCATGACCGCCGCCCAGGCCGGCGCCACGGTGGCGACCGACGGCATCGATTTCGTCGATGAAGATGATGCACGGGGCGTGCTTCTTGGCCTGCTCGAACATGTCACGCACGCGGCTGGCGCCCACGCCGACGAACATTTCCACGAAGTCCGAACCGGAGATCGAGAAGAACGGCACCTTGGCTTCGCCGGCAATGGCCTTGGCCAGCAGCGTCTTGCCGGTACCCGGCGGGCCCACCATCAGCACGCCGCGCGGAATCTTGCCGCCCAGCTTGGTGAACTTGGACGGGTCGCGCAGGAAGTCGACCAGCTCGCCCACTTCTTCCTTGGCCTCGTCGCAGCCGGCGACGTCGGCGAAGGTGACCTTGATCTGGTCCTCGCCCTGCAGCTTGGCGCGCGACTTGCCGAAGGACATCGCGCCCTTGGCACCGCCGCCACCGCCCTGCATCTGGCGCATGATGAACAACCAGAAGCCGATGATCAGGATGACCGGCAGGAAATTCATCAGGATCGCGCCCAGGGAGATGCCGCTGGACGGCTCCTCCTGCACGATCTCCACGTTCTTGGTGCGCAGCACGTTGATCAGGTCACGATCGAACGGCGCGGTGATGGTGGACGACTGCCCACCGCGGGTGGTGTAGGTCAGCTGGCTGGTGCCGCCGCGCATGTCGCCGCCGAAGGCGACCTTCTGCACGTTGCCGCTGTCCACCTGGTCCAGGAACTGCGAGTACGACGCGCCCTGCGCGCCGGCCCCGGAGGACTTCGGCGAGAAGCTCTGGAAGACCACCATCAGCACGACGGCGACGACCACCCATAGCAGGAGGTTCTTGGTCAAGTCGTTCATCCTCATTGGCTCCGGTGTTCCTCTCAGTGCTGGCGTTGCGTTGGGGTCGAACTTGCGTACGTTGCGAGCTTACTTCATGTGGGCGCGTTTTCCCTGACCCAAGGCATACACCTCGGGAGAGCGCTTGCGCGACGCCTCCGGCTTGCGGATGGAGACCTTGTCGTAACGGCGGCGCATATCGCGCACGTAGTCGTCAAAGCCCTCACCTTGGAACAGCTTGATCAGGAACGCCCCACCGGTCTTCAGGTGGTTGTCGGCAAAATCCAAGGCCAGCTCCGCCAGGTGCATCATCCGCGGCTGGTCGACCGCGCCTACACCACTCTTATTGGGGGCCATGTCCGACAGCACAAGGTCTACCGGCTGATCCCCGAGCATGGCTTCAAACTGCGATAGGACGGCTTCTTCCCTGAAGTCACCATGAAGGAACTCCACGCCGGCCAGCGGCGGCATGTCCAGGATGTCCAGCGCCAGCACGCGACCGGTGTCGCCGATCTGTCTCCGGACCTGCTGAGACCAGCCACCGGGGGCCGCGCCAAGGTCGACCACCACCATGTGCGGCTTCAGCAGGCGGTCACGTTCGAGCAGCTCCTCGAGCTTGTAGGCGGCGCGCGAGCGCATGCCCTCGGCCTGCGCCTTCTTCACGAAGGGGTCGGAGAAGTGTTCCTTGAGCCAGCGCTGGCTGCTTTTGCTGCGGGTAGCCATTGAAAATAGGGGCTGATGGGGTCCTCATGATACCCTGATCGTCCCATTCAACCGTGTTTTCCTGCATGTCCATCGCCCTGACCGCCTCCCAGACCCGTTTCCTGCGCGGCCAAGCCCACGACCTGAAGGCCCTGCTGCAGACCGGCGGCAAGGGTGTGACCCCAGCCTTCATCGCGGAGCTGAACGAAGTGCTGGAGCGCCACGAACTGGTCAAGGTGAAGGTCGCCGCAGAGGATCGCGACGCCCGTGATGAGATGATCGGCGAGATCGTCGAAGCCACCGAAAGCGCGCTGGTGCAGCGCATCGGCCACGTCGCCGTGCTGTACCGCCCGAGCAAGGAACAGCGCCAGATCGTGCTGCCGCGCGGCTGATCGCCCTACCGTCATGCAGCTGAACCACGAACCGCCGGATTACGCCTACAGCCTGCGTGCCGCAGATGGCCGCTCGGCCAAGGTGAATGAGCAGGTGCTGGGCGGCAGTTTCTTCCTCACCCCGGACCAACTGGTCACGCACTGGCCGGTGGCAAGTGCCGCCGCGCTGCAGTTGGCGGACCTGGAGCCGATCCTGGCGCTGAATCCGGCGCTGATCGTGCTCGGCACGGGAGACCGTCAGGTATTCCCGCCCGCGGTGGTGATGGCCGCCTGTCTGTCGCGTGGCATCGGCCTGGAGGTGATGAACAATCCGGCCGCCGCGCGCACCTTCAACATTCTGGCCGGCGAAGGCCGCAAGGTCGCGGCCGCCTTCATCCTGGAAGGCTGAGTTCGAGCCGCCGGGTGCGCCCTGGCACTAGCTGCCCGAAGGTGTGCAGCGGAACGCGGAGAACGCCTGTAGCCGACCGATCAGGTTGCCACCCTGCCCCCAGCGGATATCCATGACCTTCCAGTCCGGGCCCTGCCGCTGCAGCAGGACCCGGTCGGTCCAGCGATAGTCGCCCACGGCCATGTCGACATGGACCCAGGTGGCGTCACCGCTCGATCCTGGCGCTCCCACCGTTATCGTCTCCGGCCGGTCCGGCGCCAACAGATACGGGCTCTGGTCGAGCATGTGCGGCTTCTCGTCGGGCGCGGCCAGTGCGGTGCAGGCCTGTTCATATGCACGCTGCGCATCGATGGCTGAGCGGAGGGCATCACCCAGCAGCGGAGCAATCGCCGTTTCGTTCGACTGCGGCGCCTGGATGGCGTCGTAGAGGCGGGTGACCACGTCACGTGGATCGCTGGCGGCGGTCGCCAACGGCGCGACGATGAGCAGCGCGAAAAGGGCTGTTGGGCGAGACATGCGGCACCGGATCGGGAGGCTGGTTCCGTTGAAGCATGCCGCTTCCCTGGCTTGTCGGGAAGCTTGAGATGTGCCACTCAAGGTCGCAAACGGCCACCCACGGCGGCCAGCGTACAGTGAGTCGAGCACGGCTCGACGCTACAGGTCGGGAACGCCGAGCATTGCCCGGCGCCACCCGTCCCACTACCTCAACGCGCCGGCAGGTACTGCTGCGGGTCGACCGGCTTGCCGTTGTAGCGGGTGAGCCGGCGGTGTTTGCGGCCCATGGGCCGCACCGTCGGCGAACGCCCGGCGCGCTGCGCCGGGCCGGGGATCCGCCCGGATTATGAATCGACGATCAGCGCGCCGGCAGGTACTGCTGCGGGTCGACCGGCTTGCCGTTGTAGCGGATCTCGAAGTGGACCATGTCGCGGTTCGCACCGGTGCGGCCCATCTCGGCGATCTGCTCACCGGCCTTCACGCTCTGCCCTTCATTCACCAGGCGCTTGCGGTTGTGGCCATAGGCCGACAGCCACTGGTCGCTGTGCTTGATGATGATCAGCTCGCCGTAGCCGACCAGGCCGGCGCCGGAGTACACCACCACACCGTTGGCGGTGGCCTTGACCGGCTGGCCGCTGGTACCGGCGATGTCCACGCCCTGCTTGGTCGCATCGCCGGCAACGTAGCGGCCGACGATCGCGCCATCGGCCGGCCAGCGCCAGGCGATGTTGCTCTTCACCGGACCGGCCGGCGCCGGAGTTGGCGCCGTGCTGCCGGCGCTGCTGCCACCCGGGCGCGGCGCGGTGACCACCGTGGTCGGCGCGCGGCCGCCGCTGGCACCGGCCGGATACAGCCGGATCACCTGCCCCGGATGGATGGTCGAGGGGTTGTCCAGGCTGTTCCAGGCAATCAGGTCGGCCGGGGTGATGTCATGGATGCGGGCCAGCGCATAGATGGTGTCGCCCTTGCGCACCACCACGGTCTGCCCGGGCTTGGGCACCGAGGTCTTCGGCGTGGTCACACCACCACCGGTGCTGCCACCACCAGGACGAACCACAGTGGCGGTGCCGCAGGCGGCCAGGGTGGAAACCAGCAACGCCAGCGCGCCGATGCGCACTCCCTTGCTCAGACGATCAGGACTCATGCGAACTTCGACCTCCATACAAGCCAGGCGATCAGCACCACCACCAACGCGGTGGCGATCCAGCCCAGCGGTTCAATCCAGCGACGCAGTGCCGCTTCAGCACGCGCACCACCGATACGGATGACCGCAGCCAGCACGAACACGCGCTTGCCGCGACCGATCAGCATGCTCAACAGGTACTGCGGCATCGGTACGCCGACGATACCCGATGCCCACGTGAAGACCTTCATCGGGATGGGCATGAAGCCGCCCAGCACCAGGAAGGTGAACACCGCCCACGGCGATTCGGCCATCTTCGCCTGCACGGTGGTGATGCCCTGCTCGATCGCCGGCAGCATGCCCAGCACTTCAAACAGCGGCTTGATCGCCTCGAAAGCGTAGTGACCCAGCGCGTAGCCGACCAGCGCACCGACCATCGAGCCGGCCAGGCTGAGGGTGGCAAACCACCAGCCGCGCTTGGGCTGGGCCACGCACATCGGCGCCAGCATCACCTCCGGCATCACCGGGAAGATGATCGCCTCGAAGAAGCTCAACACCGTCAGATAGGTCGGCGCGCGTTCGTGCGCCGCCCACTTCATCGCCCGCTCGTACAGCGGCCCGAAAATCTTCATGCAACCCTGCTCCGTGGATTAGTCGAGCATGCCAGACAGCAGCGGCACGAACGTGACCGGCGCCAGCACGTGTTGTTCGATGCTGCCGTCGGCCTTGCGGTCCAGCTGTACCAGCGACTGCGCCCCAGGGCCACCGACCGGCGCCACCAGGCGGCCGCCTTCGGCCAGCTGCTCGATCAGGGCGTCGACCAGTGCCGGCGCCGCCGCAGTGACCACGATGGCATCGAACGGGCCGTGCTCGGCCCAGCCGACGCGGCCGTCGTCGTGCTTGGTGCGGATGTTCATGCCCAGCGCACGGAAGCGCTTGCGGGCCTGGCGCAGCAGATCACCAATGCGCTCCACGGTGTAGACCTCCAGGCCCAACGCGCCAAGGATGGCGGCCTGGTAACCGGAACCGGTGCCGACTTCCAGCACCCGCTTCGGCGAGACCTGCAGCACTGCCTCGGTCATCCGCGCAACCACCCAGGGCTGCGAGATGGTCTGGCCATGGCCGATCGGCAGCGCGGTGTCTTCATAGGCACGCGAGGCCAGGGCTTCATCGATGAACAGATGGCGCGGCACCACCCGGATCGCGTTCAAGGTCGGCTCGTCGACGATGCCGGCTTCGCGCAGGCGGTCGACCAGGCGGTCACGCACGCGCTGCGAGGTCATGCCGATACCGACGGCTTCCGGCTGCAATCGCAGGCGTGGGCTCATGCCGGCTGGTCCAGCGCGGCGCTGAGGCCGCCGACCCAGCTGGCGACCTTCTCCAGCGCCTGGTAGCGGGTGAGGTCGACCTGGATCGGGGTGATCGAGATGTGGCCGGTGCGCACCGCGTGGAAATCGGTACCGGGACCGGAATCCTGCTCACGGCCGGCAGGGCCGATCCAGTACACCTCGTTGCCGCGCGGATCCTTCTGCGCGATGCAGCCTTCGGCACGATGGCGGTTGCCGAGGCGGGTGACCTCGAAGCCCTTGACCTCGCTCCACGGCAGGTCCGGCACGTTGACGTTGAGGATGGTGTCGGCCGGCAGCGGATCGGCCTTGAGCCGGGCGACAATCTCCACCGCAGCACGCGCGGCGGTCTCGAAGTGCTTCGGATCGTGGTTGCGGCTGACCAGCGAGACCGCCACCGCCGGCAGGCCGAGGAAGCGACCTTCCATCGCCGCCGAGACGGTGCCGGAATAGATCACGTCGTCGCCGAGATTGGCGGCGTTGTTGATGCCGGACACGACAATGTCAGGCTCGAATTCAAGCAGGCCGGTCAGCGCCAGGTGCACGCAGTCGGTGGGTGTACCGGCCACCGAAACGGTGTAATGGTCGATGCGCTTGAGCCGGATCGGCAGGTCCAGGGTCAGCGAGTTGCTGGCGCCGGAGCGATCGCGGTCGGGCGCAACCACCGTGACTTCGTGACCGGCCTCGCGCAGGACCGCGGCAAGCATCCGGATGCCTGCGGCGTCGACACCATCGTCATTGCTGACCAGGATTCGCATCTTCGATTTAACCGCTTGATTTTCCAAGAATTCGATTCCATCACCGTGCAGTGTGGGCGGGACCGTCGCGCTCCCCTGCGGAAGCGGTCGACCCTGCAAGGGCATCGTCTATTGTGCCGCATGCGGGCCGCCGGTCCTACCCTGTCAGCGGTCACGGCCGACATCGAACCGTCATAGGCAGACCTGCGCCGGCGGTTTACCCTGTGCGCATGTCGCACCCTGATGATGAAGATCCGGCCGCATTGTTCCGTGCGGCCATCGGCGAAGTGAAGCCGCTGCGCAAGGATGCCGAGCCGGCACCTGCCGCGCCCCGGCCGAAACCGCGTGCGCGCATGGCCGAACGTGACGAGGCCGAAGCGGCCGGCGAGTTCGCCCGGCTGCTGCGCGACAGTGCGCCACTGGAAGCCGGCGACGTGGCCAGCTATCGCCGCGACAACCTGCCACCACGCCTGTTCCAGCGCCTCAAGCGCGGCCAGTACTCGGTGCAGGACGAACTGGATCTGCACGGCGCCACCGCCGCACAGGCCGAAGCCCTGCTGCGCCAGTTCCTGCTGGAAGCGCATGCACACGAGTACGGCTGCGTGCGCATCATCCACGGCAAGGGACTGCAGTCCGATGGCGGCGCACCGGTGCTGAAGAACCTGGTCGATCGCCTGCTGCGGCTGCGCAACGACGTGCTGGCATTCCATTCGGCACCGACCGGACAAGGCGGCACCGGCGCGGTACTGGTGCTGCTGGCGCGGCGTTGAAAAGGGGACGGAGGGAATTAAGTCGTTTGTGCCACAAACGACTTAATTCCCTCCGTCCCCTTTTTTTATGTCAGGCCTGCGAGGCGTCTTCGACGGGGCCGAGTTCGTGCAGCACGGCGGTGGCGTAGCAGCCTGGCGGCAACGCGAACGACAGTTCCAGCACGTCGTCGGCCAGCCACTGGTGCTGCAGCAGCGCCGGACGCAGGCGCAACGCGCGGCGCTCCTGCTTCAGGCGCGCGTCTTCCAGGCCGGCCCGCAGTGCTTTCGACTCGTCGTCGTCCAGCGCGGCCAGCTCCAGCTCACGTGCCGCGTCGGCACTGCGCAGCTCGCCTTCGCCCCACAACGGCGCGCTGGGATGGATGTCGAAACGCGCCAGCCGCTCGGCCAGCACATCCGTGTACGGCTCGGGGCCGAACACGCTGCGACTGCCATCGAGCATCCAGACTTCGCCATCGAGCGGCTGGTCCCAGCTGCCCTGCTCCACGCGCGCGGCCAGCACGCGGTTGAACAGCGCCGAACGGGCTGCAGAGAGCAGCAGCGAACGCTGGTCCTTGCGCATGCGGCGGCCACCGAACATCGCCAGTGCAGCCGGCACGTTGCCACCGTCGCGGCCGAAACGCTGTTCACCAAACCAGTTCGGCAGGCCGCGCGCGGCAATCTGCTGCAGGCGCTCGCTGATCGCGGCGGGATCGCCCTGCACCTCGCGCAGCACCAGCTTGAAGCGGTTGCCGGCCAGTGCGCCGCGCTGCAGCTTGCGGTTGTGCCAGGTTGCCTCGATGACTTCGATTTCGTCACTGGCCAACTCGGCCAGGTCCGGCGCAATGCGCTTGGGCAGGTGCACGCTGAAACGCTGGGTGGTGACCGCGTGGCGGTCTTTCATCCCGGCGTAGCTCACCGCCATTTCCGGCAGGCCCGCCCATTTTGCCAGCACCTTGGCCACATGCACGGTGTTGGCGCCGCGCTTGCGGATGTGCAGCAGCAGATGCTCGCCTTCACCGCTCGCCTCGAACGCCGGCAGTTCATCCACCTGGAAATCGTCCGGCGTGGTGCGGATGCGCGCCGTCAACAACGGCGCACCAAACGCCAACGGCAGCGGGATCATGCCGCCACCAGCAACACGACCGCCTGCGCGGCGATGCCTTCACCACGGCCGGTGAAGCCCAGCTTCTCCGAGGTGGTGGCCTTGACGCTGACCGCGTCCAGCGGCAGCTGCAGCAACCCACCGATGCGCTCACGCATCGCAAGCGCATGCGGGCCGACCTTCGGCCGCTCGCAGATCACGGTGATGTCGGTGTTGCCGACGCGCCAGCCGCGCTCACGCAGCAGGCTGTCGCAGTGGCGCACGAACTCGCTGCTGTCGGCCCCCTTCCAGCGGTCGTCACTGGGCGGAAAATGCTGGCCGATGTCGCCCAGCGCCAGTGCGCCGAGCATGGCATCGCACAGGGCGTGCAGGATCACGTCGCCGTCACTGTGTGCAAGCACACCGCAGCTGTGCGGCACGTTCACTCCGCCTAGCATGATGTGGTCGCCTTCACCGAAGGCATGGACGTCGTAGCCCTGGCCGATGCGGACGGGCGGGAACGGTGCGGTGCTCATGGATGCAACCCTTGCTGCAGGGCCGCGCGGACGGTCAGCCGGCGCGGCGGGAAAGTACGAATTCGAACCGGTCCAGATCGGCCGGGGTGGTGACCTTGAAGTTGTCCTCGCTGCCCTCGACCAGCAGCGGGCGCTGGCCCTGGCGCTCCATGGCCATGGCCTCATCGGTGACTTCAACACCGGCGGCGGCGGCTTCGGACAGCGCGCGGCTGAGCTGGTGGCGGCGGAACAGTTGTGGTGTCAGTGCGCGCCACAGCCGCTCGCGCGGCTCGGTGCCATCGATGCCACCGTCGTCGCCCGCACGCTTGAGGGTGTCACGCACCGGTGCGGCCAGGATCGCCCCGACCGGATCGGCACGACCGACTTCAAGCAGGCGGCCAAGGTCGGCCAGCGACAGGTTCGGCCGCGCGGCATCGTGGACCAGCACGAATTCATCAGCGCGCACCGTCTCCGGCAGCGCCTGCAGGCCAGCCAGCACCGAAGCGGCACGGGTCGCGCCACCGATGCAGGTCAGCACCGGCTTGCCCGCCCACTCGTTCCAGCCCGGCCAGTCGGCATCGTCCGGGCCGATCACTACCATTGCCCCGGCTACGGCCGGATGCGCCAGCAGGGCGTCCAGGGTATGGGCGAGCAGGATCTGCCCGCCCGCCTGCAGGTACTGCTTGGGCAACGGCGCGCCAAAGCGGGTGCCACGGCCAGCAGCCGGAACCACGACCCAGATCGCCGCACTCATGGCACGTCCGCCGGGTGGTCGCCAACCTGCGCACTGACACCTGCCGCAGGCTGCGCCGGGTGGACCGGCGCATCCTCGACCACGCGATAGAACTTCTCGCCGGGCTTGATCATGCCCAGCTCGCTGCGCGCGCGTTCCTCGATGGCGGACTGGCCTTCCTTGAGGTCCTTCACTTCCGCAGCGAGCGCATCATTGCGCTGCTGCAGGCCCTCATTGTCCCGCTCCTGGTTGGCGACCTGGGCTTCGAGCATCATCACTTCACCCGAATTGCCCGGACCAAACCAGAAGCGGTACTGCAGCCAGCCCAGCAACAGGGCCAGCACCAGCAGCATCCAGCGCCAGTCGCGCATCGGCTCAGCGCTTCAGCGAAACGAACGCGTCACGACCGGCGTAACGCGCGCCGGCGCCGAGGGCTTCCTCGATGCGCAGCAGCTGGTTGTACTTGGCCACGCGATCGCTGCGGCACAGCGAACCGGTCTTGATCTGGGTGGCGGTGGTGGCCACTGCGATGTCGGCGATGGTGGTGTCTTCGGTTTCGCCCGAACGGTGCGAGACCACGGCGGCGTAGCCGGCACGATCGGCCATGGCGATCGCTTCCAGGGTTTCGCTGAGGGTGCCGATCTGGTTGACCTTGATCAGGATCGCGTTGGCGGTGCCCGAGTCGATGCCTTCCTGGAAGATCTTCGGGTTGGTCACGAACAGGTCGTCGCCGACCAGCTGCACCTTCTTGCCGATGCGGTCGGTCAGCAGCTTCCAGCCGGCCCAGTCATTCTCGGCCAGGCCATCTTCAATCGTGATGATCGGGTACTGCGCGGCCCAGTCGGCGAGGAAGTCGACGAACTGCTCGGAGGTCAGGCGCTTGTTCTCGCCGACCAGGTTGTACTTGCCGTTCTCGAAGAACTCGCTGGAGGCCACGTCCAGGCCCAGCAGCACGTCTTCACCGGCGGTGTAGCCCGCCTTGCCGATCGCTTCGAGAATGGTGTCCAGCGCCTCGACGTTGCTGCGGAAGTCCGGCGCGAAGCCACCTTCGTCGCCGACCGCGGTGCTCAGGCCGTGGCCCTTCAGCACCGACTTCAGCGAATGGAAGATTTCGGTACCGGCACGCAGCGCTTCGGAGAACGAGGTGAAGCCGACCGGCAGCACCATGAACTCCTGGAAGTCGACGTTGTTGTCGGCATGCGCGCCGCCATTGATGATGTTCATCATCGGCACCGGCAGCGCCGGGGTCACGCCGGTCCTGGCGGCCAAGTACTGCCACAGTGCCTGCTTGTTCGATGCAGCGGCGGCATGCGCGGCGGCCATCGAAACACCCAGCAGCGCGTTGGCACCCAGGCGGCCCTTGTTCTCGGTGCCGTCCAGATCGATCAGGCGACGGTCGAGGCCGGCCTGGTCGGTAGCCTCAAAGCCCTTCAGCGCGGCGGCAATCGTGGTGTTGACGTTGTCGACGGCCTTGCGCACGCCCTTGCCCAGATAACGGGTCTTGTCACCGTCACGCAGCTCGACCGCTTCCTTGGTGCCGGTCGAGGCGCCGGAGGGAACCGCGGCACGACCGAACGAACCGTCCTCCAGGATGACTTCGGCTTCCAGCGTGGGGTTGCCACGGCTGTCAAGGATTTCACGGGCGTGGATGCTGCGGATCGTACTCATGGTCGGGCCGGTTACCTGTCTGGAGAGGGGGCGACAAAACGAATGCCGCGTGATTATCCCCGGCTGCCCGCCACTTGCCAAATGGCCTGGGCGGCATCAGCCCCAGCTGGACCCGATCACGATCAGGGCCAGCGACACCAGCATCACCAGCAACGCACCGGCCACCGCCGCCGCGATGGGTCCACGACGGCGTCGCCAGGCGAGCACCATCGCCACCAGGCTGCCGACGAAAGACACACCCAGCGCGACCAGCGCGGCCACGATCCAGTACTGCATGGCCTGGATGCCATGGTTTCCGTCACCCGGCGAGCCGAAGCTGGCCGCAAAGGCCATTACTCCCAGCAGCAGGGACGCCCAGGCGAGCACGGACAGCCCCAGCGCGACCAGGCCCCAGGGCCAGCCGCGCGCCGACGTGCTCGTATTCATCAAAGCAATCCGTAGAACAGGGCGCCGAGCCACAGCGAAAGCAGGATGATCGCAAAGCCAGCCGCCACCTTGCCGCGATTCAGCCGCCAGGCCAGCACCGCGGCCGCGAGGCAGCCCGCGGCACCGAGCAGCTCCGCGACCAGCAGCGCAATGAAATACGCACGCAGATCAAGCGCGCTGCTGCCATCACCCGGGGGGCGCACCGACGCCGCACCGATCAGCACCAGGCCAAACATGCCCACGGTGAACAGCACGGCCAGGCCCAGTGCGATCAGGCCCCAGGGCCACTGTTTCCAGTGCCGGCGATGACGCTGGGCTTCCAGCGCCACCCTCGGGTCACGACTCACGCGAAGCGCGAGAAGCCGTGCTTCTTGGTCACCGCGTCGAGCTCCATCAGGGTCTCGAGCAGCGCTTCCATCTGGTCCAGCGGCCACGCGTTGGGGCCATCGGACAGGGCCTTGGACGGATCCGGATGGGTCTCGGCGAACAGGCCGGAGATGCCCACCGCGACGGCAGCACGGGCCAGCACCGGCACGTGCTCACGCTGGCCACCGGAACTGGTGCCCTGCCCGCCCGGCAACTGCACCGAGTGGGTGGCATCGAACACCACCGGGCAACCGGTATCGCGCATCACCGCCAGCGAGCGCATGTCGCTGACCAGGTTGTTGTAGCCGAAGCTGGCACCGCGCTCGCAGACCATGATCTGCTCGTTGCCGGTGGCCTTGGCCTTCTCCACGACCGGCTTCATGTCCCAGGGCGCCAGGAACTGGCCCTTCTTGATGTTGACCGGCTTGCCGGCCGAGCACACCTTGCGGATGAAGTCGGTCTGGCGGACCAGGAACGCCGGGGTCTGCAGCACATCCACCACCGAGGCCACTTCGTCCATCGGGGTGTACTCATGGACGTCGGTCAGCACCGGCACGCCGATCTGCTTCCTGACCTCTGCCAGGACCTTCAGGCCCTCTTCCATGCCCGGGCCGCGGAACGCGGTACCCGAGGTGCGGTTGGCCTTGTCGAAGCTGGACTTGAAGATGAAGTTGACGCCGAGCTTGTCGGTGACTTCCTTCAGCTTGCCGGCGGTATCGAGCTGCAGCTGCATCGACTCGATCACGCAGGGGCCGGCGATCAGGAACAGGGGCTGGTCCAGCCCGACCTCGAATCCACACAGTTTCATGGCGTTTCCTTGTTGTCCGCAGCACCGGCCGGGCCGGTGCGCTGGGGGTTGAAGCATGCAGGATGGGGGCCGAAGCCCCCATTCACAAGTCAGGCGCGCGCTTCGGAAAGCAGCTTGCCGCCGGCCTTGCGCTCGCGCGCGGCACGGATGAAACCGATGAACAGCGGGTGGCCGTCACGCGGCGTGGACAGGAATTCCGGGTGCGCCTGGCAGGCCAGGAACCACGGATGCGCGTCGCGCGGCAGTTCGACCACTTCCACCAGGGTGTCGTCCATCGACTTGCCGGCAATCACTAGGCCGGCATCTTCCAGCTGGGTGCGGTAACGGTTGTTGAACTCGTAGCGGTGGCGGTGGCGCTCGGCGACGACGTCCTTGCCGTACAGCTCACGGGCCAGCGTGCCCGGCTTCAGGCGCTGTTCCTGCAGGCCCAGGCGCATGGTGCCGCCGAGGTCGCTCTTGTCGTCACGCTTCTCGACATCGCCGGTGGCGGTGCGCCATTCGGTGATCAGGCCGATCACCGGGTTCGGCGACTGGCGGTCGTTCTCGGTGCTGTTGGCGCCTTCCAGGCCGACCACGTTGCGCGCGTAATCGACGACGGCCGCCTGCATGCCGTAGCAGATGCCGAAGTACGGCACGTGCTGCTCGCGGGCGAACTTCGAGGTCAGCACCTTGCCTTCGAAACCACGGTCACCGAAGCCACCCGGCACCAGGATGCCGTCGACATCGGCCAGTGCGGCCATGTCGGTGCCTTCCAGATCCTGTGCTTCCAGCCACTTCAGGTTGACCTTGGTGCGCTGGCGCAGGCCGCCGTGCTTCAGTGCTTCGCCGACCGACTTGTAGGCATCCTGGTGATCCACGTACTTGCCAACCACGGCGATGGTCACTTCATCCAGCGGATGCAGGGTCGCATCGACTGCGTCCTCCCACATCGACAGATCGACCGGACCGGCCTTGTCGGCCAGCTTCAGCTGGTTGACCACGATCTCGTCCAGGCCCTGCGCGTGCAGGCCCGACGGAATGCGATACAGCACGTCCACGTCCGGCACGCTGATCACTGCGCGCTCGGAGACGTTGGTGAACTGGGCGATCTTGCGGCGCTCCGAATCCGGCACGGCCTGCTCGGAACGGCACAGCAGCACGTCCGGCTGGATGCCGATCGAACGCAGTTCCTTCACCGAATGCTGGGTCGGCTTGGTCTTCAGCTCACCGGCGGCGCCGATGTACGGCACCAGGGTGAGGTGCATGAACAGCGCCTTCTCCGGGCCACGCTCGGTGCGCACCTGGCGGATCGCTTCCAGGAACGGCAGCGACTCGATGTCGCCGACGGTGCCACCGATCTCGACCAGCGCCACGTCGTAGCCTTCGGTGGCTTCGTCGATGCAGCGGCGGATCTCGTCGGTGATGTGCGGAATGACCTGCACGGTCGCGCCCAGGTAGTCGCCGCGGCGCTCCTTGCGGATCACGTTCTCGTAGATGCGGCCGGTGGTGACCGAGTTCTTGCGGCTCAGGCGGGTGCGCACGAAGCGCTCGTAGTGGCCCAGGTCGAGGTCGGTCTCGGCGCCGTCATCGGTGACATACACCTCACCGTGCTGGAACGGGCTCATGGTGCCCGGGTCGACGTTGATGTAAGGGTCGAGCTTCATCATCGTGACCTTCAGGCCCCGGGCTTCGAGAATGGCGGCCAGCGACGCGGCGGCAATGCCTTTGCCGAGCGAGGACACCACGCCGCCGGTTACGAAAATCAAGGGAGTCATGGCTGCAAGCATCCTGTCTGGAAATGGAAAACGGCAACACCACGCGCACCCGGAGGGCGGGCATGGTGCTCGGAGGGGGTTTTCCGGTTCGCTGGGACAGCGAGGGAGGTGCGGATCCGTGCGGCGGCAGGCGCCGGACGGGGACCATCGTGCGAGGTCGGGGCGGCCGTGCCGGCCAAATCGACCGTCACCTGCGACCCGCCATGCTGGAAGCCACGCTTGGCCGCTCCAGCCCATTCGCAAAGGGTGGACACGCACTTACTCCCGGAAAGCCATAGTTTACAGATTGATGGCCGCCAACCCAAGGGGCAGACGCCACGTTCCTAAAAAGAAACGCCCCGCTGAGCGGGGCGTTCCGTTGCGCACCCCTTGTCGCAAGGGCGCTTGGCAGGTTGCGGGATCAGCGCTTCTTGCGCGCTTCTTCCTCTTCTTCCTTCTGCGGGGCCGGCTGGCCCTGCGCCTTCATTTCGGCATTGGCCTGGGCACGACGCTTGGCCTTGGCATCGGCCTCGGCCTGCGCCTTGTCGGCCTGGTCACCCTGCTGCGGGGCCGGCTGGCCCGCGTTCTGCGCCACCACCAGCGGCACTGCAACGGCGGCAGCGGCCAGGATTGCAACGGTCAGCAACTTCTTCATGAGGTCCTCCTCGCGGTATGGCTTGGATGTTTCGACCCGATGGGGCCGCCGGCGTTCAGATTCCAGCGGCTGCCATTTTACCCCCTCCCCGGCGCCGAGGCTGAACCGCAGGCGTGCAAAATCGCCGTCCAGACCGCACACTTGCGCGTCGCTCCGCGCTTTAGAAGATAGATGAACGCCCGCTATAACGCCGCCGATATTGAAGTCCTGTCCGGCCTTGACCCGGTCAAGCGCCGTCCCGGCATGTATACCGACACCGCGCGCCCGAACCACCTGGCGCAGGAAGTGATCGACAACTCGGTGGACGAGGCCCTCGCCGGCCATGCCCGCTCGATCGAGATCACCCTGTACAAGGACGGCAGCGTGGAGGTCAGCGATGACGGCCGCGGCATGCCGGTGGACATCCATCCGGAAGAGAAGATCCCGGGCGTCGAACTGATCCTCACCCGCCTGCATGCAGGCGGCAAGTTCAGCAACAACAACTACACCTTCTCCGGCGGCCTGCATGGCGTCGGCGTCAGCGTGGTCAACGCGCTGTCGACCCTGGTGGAGGTGCACATCAAGCGCGAAGGTGCCGAACACCGCATCACCTTCCGCAATGGCGACCGCGCCACGCCGCTGGAGGTGGTCGGCACCGTCGGCAAGAAGAACACTGGTACCCGCGTGCGCTTCTGGCCGGACCCGAAGTACTTCGACACGCCCAAGTTCGCGGTGCGCGCGCTGAAGCACCTGCTGCGCGCCAAGGCCGTGCTGTGCCCGGGCCTGACCGTCAAGCTGACCGACGAAGCCACCGGTGAAGTCGATACCTGGTACTACGAAGACGGCCTGCGCGACTACCTGAAGCTGGAACTGGGCGAGCGCGAATCGCTGCCGGCCGACCTGTTCGTCGGCAACCTCAAGAAGGACACCGAGGTGGTGGACTGGGCCGTGGCCTGGCTGCCGGAAGGTGAGCTGGTCCAGGAAAGCTATGTCAACCTGATTCCGACCGCCCAGCATGGCACCCACGTCAACGGCCTGCGTACCGGCCTGACCGAGGCGCTGCGCGAGTTCTGCGACTTCCGCAACCTGCTGCCACGCGGCGTCAAGCTGGCCCCGGAAGACGTGTGGGACCGGGTGTCGTTCGTGCTGTCGCTGAAGATGACCGACCCGCAGTTCAGCGGCCAGACCAAGGAACGCCTGTCCTCGCGCCAGGCCGCCGGCTTTGTAGAGGGCGCCGCGCACGATGCGTTCAGCCTGTTGCTGAACCAGAACGTGGAACTGGGCGAGAAGATCGCGCAGATCGCCATCGAGCGCGCCAGTGCGCGCCTGAAGACCGAGAAGCTGGTCGTCCGCAAGAAGGTCACGCAGGGCCCGGCCCTGCCTGGCAAGCTGGCCGACTGCATCAGCCAGGACCTGTCGCGCACCGAGCTGTTCCTGGTGGAAGGTGACTCGGCAGGCGGCAGCGCCAAGCAGGCGCGCGACAAGGATTTCCAGGCGATCCTGCCGCTGCGCGGCAAGATCCTCAACACCTGGGAAGTGTCGTCCAACAGCGTGCTGGCTTCGGAGGAAGTGCACAACCTGGCCGTGGCCATCGGCTGCGACCCCGGCAAGGACGACATCACCGGCCTGCGCTACGGCAAGGTGGTGATCCTGGCCGACGCGGACTCCGACGGCCTGCATATCGCCACCCTGCTGACCGCGCTGTTCCTCAGGCATTTCCCGGCGCTGGTCGATGCCGGCCACGTGTTCGTGGCAATGCCGCCGCTGTTCCGCATCGACGTGGGCAAGCAGGTGTTCTACGCCCTGGATGAGGAAGAGAAGCGTTCGATGCTGGACAAGATCGAGCGCGAGAAGATCAAGGGCGCAGTCAACGTCACCCGCTTCAAGGGCCTGGGCGAGATGAACCCGAACCAGCTGCGCGAGTCGACCATCCATCCGGATACGCGCCGCCTGGTGCAACTGACCGTGGACGATGGCGAGCAGACCCGTTCGCTGATGGACATGCTGCTGGCCAAGAAGCGCGCGTCCGACCGCAAGGGCTGGCTGGAGTCGAAGGGCGATCTGGCCTCGCTGGAGGTCTGATCCGGAGCGGGGTCGGATCCCTTTCCGCAGGAAAGGGCTCTGACCCGGTTGGCGGCAGTGGGGTCAGAGCCGTTTCCTGTCAGGAAACGGATCCGACCCCATGCGCTCCGACCCCATCCGCCCCCATCGGCAAACCCGGCAGCGCCATAATGCGCGTCCACCCGTGTGGACCATCGTATTGGCCAGCCACTCGCTGCTGTTCCCCGGCCTGCCGCTGCACAGTGCACGGCTGGTCCTGAGCCCGATCCGTCGTGACGACGCCGCCGCGCTGTTCACGCTGCAGTCCAACCCGGATGTCATGCGATGGTGGAACCATCCAGCCTGGACGCGACTGGCCGAAGCGCGCGAGCAGATCGACGATGACCTCGCCGCCCATGCCATCGGCACCCAGCTGAAGCTGGCCGTACGCGAGTCGCTGGAAGGTCCGCTGCTGGGCATCTGCGTGGTATTCGCGGTGGACCGCGATGCGGCGCGCGCCGAGATCGGCTACCTGCTGGCACCCGATCGCCAGGGCCAGGGCTATATGCACGAGGCCCTGCAACAGGTACTGGCCTACCTGTTCCGCACCCTGCACCTGCATCGGGTGGAAGCCGAGATCGACCCGCGCAATGCGCCGTCCGCGCACGTGTTGGAACGCCTGGGCTTCCACCGCGAGGGGGTGCTGCGCCAGCGCTGGCGCATCCAGGGGCAGCTGGCCGACTCGGCCGTCTACGGCCTGCTGGCCGACGACGCCGCCGCAGCCACCCTCCCCGCTTGACCCAATCTGGCCAGTAGCGGGCTCAACGCACGGCCATGCCTTTGGACACATACGGCATGGCCCGCCACCGGCCTAGCATCGGCCCCCCCTTCCGCTGCCGAACCGGTGCCATGAAGTCCCTGCTGCACACTGCCGCGCTCTGCGTCGGCCTGCTCATCGCCCCTGCCAGCGTGCTGGCCGCGTCCGACGCCGAGGGCAAGCCCGACCCGAAAGACGACAAGACCGAAGCGCCTGCGCTGCCCGCCGACGCCTCGGCCCGCCAGAGCATGCGCCTGGCCGGCCGCACCCTGGACTACACCGCCACCGTCGGCACCCTGCCGGTACGCGATGCCAAGGGCAAGGTGATCGCCGATGTGGTGTTCACCGCCTACACGATGCCGGGCAAGGACCGGCCGGTGACCTTCGCGCTCAATGGCGGCCCCGGTGCGTCGTCGGTGTACCTCAACATGGGCGCGATCGGGCCCAAGGTGGTGACCTTCGGCTCCGAGGGTGACAGCGCATCGGCGCCGGCCACCCTGCACGACAACCCGGGCACCTGGCTGGACTTCACCGATCTGGTGTTCATCGATCCGGTCGGTACCGGCTTCAGCCGCGCGCGGATCGGCGACGATGAAGCCAAGAAAGCGCTCTACAACCCCAGTGCCGACGTCGAATACCTGTCGCGCTCGATCTACGACTGGCTGCTGCGCAACCAGCGCATGGCCTCGCGCAAGTACCTGACCGGCGAGAGCTACGGTGGCTACCGCGGCCCGCGCATCACCCACTTCCTGCAGACCCGGCTGGGCGTGGCAATGAACGGACTGGTGCTGGTCTCGCCCTACCTGAGCCCGACCCTGGAAGACAACGCCGATGTCTCGCCGATGGCGTGGATGCAGACGCTGCCGTCGATCGCCGCGGCGCACCTGGAGCGCCAGGGCAAGCTGACCGATGCGGCGATGCGCGAGGTGGTGGAGTACACCCGTGGCGATTACGCCACCGCGTTGATGAAGGGCCGCAGCGATCCGCAGGCTACGGAAGCCATGCTGCGCCGGGTCACCGCGCTGACCGGACTGGACCCGCAGTTCGTGCGCCGCGCTGGCGGGCGCCTGGAGACCCAGGCCTACCTGCGTGAAGTGTTCCGCGACAAGGGCACGCTGGGCAGCCGCTACGACTCCAACGTGACCGCGTTCGATCCGTTCCCGAATGATCCGGAGCAGCGCGCCAACGACCCACTGCTGGACAGCATCATCGCGCCGACCACCACGGCGATGGTCGACTTCGTGACGCGCGTGGTCGGCTGGAAAGTAGATGCGCGCTACCAGGCGCTGAACTACGACGTGAACCGGCTGTGGGACCGCAATGGCGAACTGCGCCAGGGTGCGGTGACCCAGCTGCGCCAGGCGGTGGCGATCGACCCGCATCTGCAGGTGCTGATCGTGCATGGCTGGAACGACCTGTCGTGCCCGTTCATGGGCTCGATCCTGACCGTGGACCAGATGCCGACGATGGGCAGCAATCCGGACCGGGTGCAGGTGCGCAGTTATCCGGGCGGGCACATGTTCTACAGCCGGGCGGACAGCCAGGCGGCGTTCCGCAAGGATGTACAGGCGTTGTTCCAGCGTAATTGAAGGGGTTTGGCCGGGCCTGCGGCCCGGCACCCGCTGACAGCCACGGCAACGGCAACTGCAAAAGCTGGCTTCCTGAGGGCTGTTGGTGGGTGCCGACCGTTGGTCGGCACGGGGCGGATCCCGTTGCTTGGCAACGGGCCCTGACCCTGATTCTGCTCTGGTAGGTGTCGACCTTGGTCGACACGGTGGGTGCGGAAAAATTCTTGCCCATGAAAAAGCCCGCCTGATATGGCGGGCTTTTCGTTTACAACCTTGGCGTGGCGATCAGGTCCAGCCGAACAGCTCGAACAGCTTCAGGATCAGGTACGCGCAGCCGCCTGCCGCCGGGATGGTCAGGATCCAGGCCCAGACGATGCGCTCGATCACGCCGAACTTCAGCGAGCGCGGGTTCTTGGCGAAGCCGACGCCCATGATCGCGGTGGAGATGCTGTGCGTGGTCGAGACCGGCATGCCGAAGTGGGCCGCCAGGGTCAGGATGGTGGCCGAGCTGGTCTCCGCGGCGAAGCCGTGGATCGGGTGCAGCTTGACCATCTTGTGGCCCAGGGTCTTGATGATCTTCCAGCCGCCCGAAGCGGTACCGGCCGCCATCACCACCGCGCAGGTCAGCACGATCCACATCGCGATGCCGTCACCGGCATGCGCGTCCGGGTGCATGAAGGCCAGCCAGGACGGCAGGTCGTTCAATGCGCCGGTGGCTTCGGCACCGATCAGAGTCATGGCGATGATGCCCATGGTCTTCTGCGCGTCGTTGTGGCCGTGGGCGAAGCCCATGTAGGCCGCCGAGGCGATCTGCGCCTTGCCGAAGAAGGCGTTGACGATGCGCGGACGGGCTAGGCGGCCGATGGCACCACCGATCTTGGCCAGGCCGGCGATCAGCGCCCACAGCAGCACCATCACCACGATGCCGAGCAGGAAGCCGGCGATCGGCGAGGTGATCATCGGCACGAACACCTTCCACAGCAGGCCCTTGTTCTGCGCCCAGCTGCCCAGGCGCTCGGACCAGATCAGCGCGTCCCAGTTGTTGTGGGCGGCAGCCAGGCCGGCGCCGCAGAGGCCACCGATCAGGGCGTGCGAGGACGAGGACGGCAGGCCCTTCCACCAGGTGATCAGGTTCCAGATGATGCCGCCCAGCAGGGCGCACAGGATCACCTGCGGGGTGACCTCGACCACGTTGGTGTTGAGCAGGCCCGAGGCGATGGTCAGCGCCACCGCGGTACCGGTCAGTGCACCGATGAGGTTCATGAAGGCGGCCAGCATCACCGCCCAGCCGGGCGAGAGCACCTTGGTCGCCACCACGGTGGCAATGGAGTTGGCAGTGTCGTGGAAGCCGTTGATGAACTCGAAGACGAGCGCGGCCAGGATCACCACCAGGACAAGGGTCAACATGCGGCGGCGTCCGTCAGCTGTTCTTCAACACGATCTGGTACGCCACCACGCCAGCCTCGCGGCAGCGGTCGATGGCCTTTTCCAGGATCTCGAAGAATTCCTTCAGCAGGAACATCTGCAGGTTGTCCAGGCGGCCCGAATAGATGTCGCGGTACAGCTCGAGCATCAGGCGGTCGGCCTCGTTCTCCAGCGAGCGCAGCTTCTCGTTGAGCGCGGTCATCCGGTCCAGGTTCATGTGGCGCAGGTCGGCCACCATCTCCACCACCACGCCGGCGGCCTGTTCGAGCATCGCCGCGCGCGGCGCGAAGTCGATGTGCTCCAGGTGCGTCGTGGCCAGCGAATAGCGGTCGGCGAACTTCTCGATCTGCTTGGGAATCTTGTACAGCGCCGAGCCCAGCGCTTCGATGTCTTCGCGCTCGATCGGGGTCATGAAGCTGTCCACCAGCGCCTGGCTGATCTTGTCCGAGGCCGCGCGTTCGCGCAGGCGGGCCAGCTTGAAGGCGTCCAGCGCGGGCTGGCGGTCGGCCTCGCGCAGCATGGAATGCAGCGCCTTGGCGGCGTCGGAAGCCGCGACGGCAGCCTCATCGAGCAGGGTGTAGAACTGTTTGCCGGAACCGAAAATGGTCTGCAGAGAGAACATTGAGAAACCTGTCAGCCGTCGCGGGAAGGACGGCACCAGATGGAATTATGACGGCTAGATGACCATCACGGGTATCCCCGCCCCCTTTTCGAGGCCTTGGAACCCCCAACCTGAACAGGCGGTTGCCACCCTGCCATGCCCCTTTGCTAAGATGCCAGCGCGCCTTCGGGCGCACCTTATGGACGACGACCCTTATCCCCCTGCGCCGCGCCGGCTCCCGTTCCTGAGCGCCTGCCGCCATCGCCAGCACCCGCCCTCCCTGCCACCAACCGGGGACGACGCCCGTGTTTGAAATGATCCTGATTGTCTTCGCGCTTGTTCTGCTGAACGGCTTCTTCGCCATGTCCGAGATGTCGGTCATGACCTCGCGCAAGAGCCGCCTGAAGCAGATGGCTGCCACCTCCAAGCGCGCGGCCAAGGCACTGGAGCTGTCTGAGAAGCCGGAGAGCTTCCTGTCCACCGTGCAGATCGGCATCACCGTGATCGGCGTGCTGACCGGCTACCTCGGCGGTGAGGCGCTGGGCGAGGCCTTCGCCGGCTGGATCCAGGGGCTGATGCCGGGGTTTGCGTACGCGGGCAACATCGGTACCGCGCTGGCCGTCAGCCTGATCACCTTCATCACGCTGATCTTCGGCGAACTGGTGCCCAAGCGCCTGGCGCTGACCCGCTCGGAGGCCATTGCCGGCCTGGTCGCGATGCCGATGAGCTGGCTGGCCAAGCTGGCCCTGCCCTTCGTCTGGCTCCTGTCCAAGACCACCCAGCTGGTGCTGCGCCTGTTCGGCCTGGGCAAGGACGAAGTCGCCTCGGTGACTGAAGAAGAGATCCGCATGCTGGTGGCCGAGAGCCACGAAGCCGGTGTGATCGACGCCCACGAGCGTGACATGATGAACCGCGTCATGCGCCTGGGCGACCGCACCGCCGACAGCCTGATGACCCCGCGCAACCGCATTGCCTGGCTGGACACCCAGGCCGGGCTGGAGCGCAACCTGGAAATCATGGCCGAGCACGAGTTCTCGCGGTACCCGGTGTACCGCGACAACGACATGGACGTGGTCGGCGTACTTGAATTGAAATCGCTGGCCACGCGCATGGCACGCGGCGACAACGCGCTGTTCCAGACCTTGCGCGAACCGCTCTACGTGTCCGAATCGACCCACGCGATGAAGCTGCTGGAGATCTTCCGCGAGGAACAGCAGTCGATGGCGCTGGTGGTTGACGAGTACGGCGAGATCCAGGGCCTGGTGACCATCAGCGACTTGATGGGCGCCGTGGTCGGCCGCCTGCAGGCGGTGGAGAATGCCGATGAAGACGCGCTGGTGGTGACCCGCGAGGACGGTTCGCTGCTGGTGGATGGCTCGCTGCCGATCGAAGACCTGCGCGAGCTGATCGGCAGCAACGAGCTGCCCGATGCCGAGGACGGCGATTACTACACCCTGGCCGGCATGTGCATCCACTACTTCGGCCGCATCCCGCACGCAGGCGAGTACTTCGACTGGGCCGGCTGGCGCTTCGAAGTGGTCGACCTGGACGGTGCGCGGGTGGACAAGCTGCTGCTGCGCACGCTGTCCGACGAGCAGGCCGATGAGCTCACCGCCTGAGGCCGGCCAGGGTCCAGGCGCCGAGCGCCCGGCCTACCGCAACGAGGGCATCCGCACCCTGCTGGAGATGTTCGCTTCCGGCGACCCCGCCGAGCACATGCCGCTCGGCCAGATCCTGAGCAACCTGCAGCAGAGCGCGTTCGGCGTGTTCCTGTTCGTGGCGATCCTGCCCTCGTTCATCCCGATCCCGGGCATGGGTGGCGCGGTCAGCGGCCCACTGGTGATCCTGATCGGCCTGCAGATGCTGTTCTGCCTGCGCCGGCCGTGGCTGCCCGGCTTCATTGCCCGCCGCGGACCCAAGCGCGGCACCATGCACCGTTTCCTGGACCGCATCGACCGCCCACTGCGGCGCCTGGATAGGATGCTGAGGCCACGCCTGCCGCAGCTGTTGACGCCCCTCCCCGCCCACGCCTTCAGCGGCCTGCTGCTGGTGCTGCTGGGCCTGCTGCTGTCGTTGCCGATTCCCTTCACCAATTTCCTGTTCGGCTTCCAGCTGCTGCTGTTCTCGCTGGCGCTGCTGGAACGCGATGGCGCGCTGATGCTGTTCAACTGGATCGCCGCGTTGGCGGCGATCGCCTTCTTCGGCTTCAGTTCGGGGCAGCTGGTGGGTTACACGGTGGACCTGTTCCAGCGCTGGTTCTGAACCGGAATCCGGTAGAGCCGGCCGCTGGCCGGCTGCCACGTTTCCAGGTCTGCCGGCCAGCGTCCGGCACTACCAATACCGGACATCGATCCTCACCGAAGATCGATGAAGCCATTGTCGGCCAATTGCGCCGGCTCGTCCTGCACCGCCGACAGCACGAAATTCAACGCCTTGCCCAGCAGCGTGCCCGGACCATCCCAATACTCGGCCGAGTCGGCCCGCACGTGGATCAGGCGCAGGTTCGGGTCGTCCTTGCCGCCCGGGAAAAACAGTTTCATCGCCGGCGACCACAGTTCCTCGATCTTCGCGCGGTCATCAACGATGCGCGCGCGCCCTGCCACCGATACGTAGGTGTTCTTCGACGGCGAGGCATAGGCCACGTTGACGTGCGGATCAAGCGCGATCTCGGCAACCTTCGGGCTGTCGGCGGTGATGACGAACCACAGGTCACCGTCGAAGGTGACCTGCTGGGTGGCCAGCGGCCGGCTGTAGAGTCGTCCGTCGACGCCGGTGGTGGTGAACATCGCCACCTCCACGTCCTTGATCAGTTCTGCCAGCTGGGCGATGTGTTCGGCGCGGGTATCCGCCATGGGAGGCTCCAATGGGAAGAGCCCCCATCAGACCCGTCGCGGCTGCAACGGGCCGTGACGCCATTGTTCAGCCCGCGTGGCGGGCATGCCAGGCCTGCATCGCCAGTTCGAACGAACGCAGGCGCGCACGGTGGTCATGCAGGTTGGCGGTGAGCATCAGCTCGTCCGGCGAGTGACGCTCAACGAACGCGGCGATGCCATCGGCCACCTGCTGCGGATCACCGAGCACGGTGCAGGCCAGGGCCCGCTCCACGCCGAGCTTTTCGTGCGGCTCCCAGAAGGCTTCGATGTCCTCGATCGGCGCCGGAATCTTGCCCGGCCGGCCGCGGCGCAGGTTGACGAAACTCTGCTGCTGGCTGGTGAACAGGCGGCGCGATTCGGCCTCGCTGTCACTGGCGACGACATTCAGGGCCAGCATCGCGTGCGGCTGGTTCAACGTGGCCGAGGGGCGGAACTCTCGGCGGTACACCGCCAGCGCCTCGTCCATGGCATCGGGCGCGAAGTGCGAGGCAAACGCATAGGGCAGGCCCATCGCGGCGGCCATGCGCGCGCCGAACAGGCTGGACCCCAGGATCCAGGTCGGCACCCGCAGGCCACCGCCCGGAACCGCCTGCACCGCCTGCCCGGGCTGTACCGGCTCGAAGTAGTGCAGCAGTTCGCGCACGTCCTGCGGGAACTGGTCGGCGCTGTCGAAGTAGCGGCGCAGTGCACGCGCGGTGGGCTGATCGGTGCCCGGCGCACGGCCGAGGCCGAGATCGATGCGGTCCGGATACAGCGAAGCCAGCGTGCCGAACTGCTCGGCCACCTGCAGCGGCGCATGGTTGGGCAGCATGATGCCGCCGGCACCGACGCGGATGCGCCGGGTGCCGCCCGCGACGTGGCCGATCAGCACGGCCGTGGCCGCGCTGGCGATGCCGGGCATGTTGTGGTGTTCGGCCAGCCAGTAACGGCGGTAGCCCAGCGCATCGGCGTGCTGGGCCAGTTCCAGCATGTTGGCGAAGGCGGCGGTGGTGTCACTGCCCTCGCAGACCGGGGCCAGGTCAAGGATCGACAACGGGATCATCAGCGGTTTTCCGTCTCAGGATCCCCCCTGCATGGGGTCGGCCAGGCGCAGCGGCCAGTGACGGTGGCGGGATGCTGATTCCCGCGGAGCCGGTTCAGGGCCTGCCGGACCGTGTAGAGCCGAGCCCATGCTCGGCTGCTGTTGATCAACAAAAGGCAGCCGAGCATGGGCTCGGCTCTACAGAAGCGTGTCAGAACGCGCTGGGGCGCGGCTCCGGCAGCGGCTGGTCGACCATCGGCTTCAGTTCGGCATCCAGCGCCACGCGCTCGTCGAACACGAAACAGCGGCCTTCATAACCTTCGCCGCCCACCTCCTCGAAGTAGCCGAGGATGCCGCCATCGAGCTGCAGCACGTTGTCCATGCCATCGTTGGCCATCCACAGTGCGGCCTTCTCGCAGCGGATGCCGCCGGTGCAGAAACTGACCACGGTGCTGTCCTTCAGCGCCTCGCGATGCGGCGCCAGCGCCTCGGGCAGGTCGGTGAACTTGTGGATGGGCAGCACCAGCGCATCCTTGAAGGTGCCGTACTCCACTTCCTGCAGGTTGCGGGTATCGAGCATCACCACCGGCTTGCCGGCGTCATCGTGGCCCTGCCGCAGCCAGCGCTGCACGGTGGCCGGATCGACCGCCGGTGCACGCGGATAGTCCAGCGGCTGGCCGTCATCGCGGCGGAAGCTGATGATCTCGTCCTTCACCTTGGCCTTCAGCCGCGCGAACGGCTGGTGCTCGCTCAGGCTGGTCTTGACCCGCATCCCGGCAAAACGCGCATCGGCATGCAGCGCGGCGTAGAAATCCTCGACCGCCTCCGGCTCACCGGCCAGGAACAGGTTCAGTCCCTCGCCCGCCACCAGGATCGTGCCCCGCAACCCGGCCGCCTGGGCACGCGCCAACAGCTGGTCGCACAGGGCCTGGGGGGCGTCGATGACGGCGAAATGGTAGGCAGCGGTGTTGGCGATCATCCTGCCATTTTAGCGCCTCCCGCCCGCACAGACAGATTCAGGGGTCAGAGCCCTCTGCGCAGCAGAGGGATCCGACCCCGGCAGCCAGCCGGAACCTGTCAGGGGTGGGGCAGTGTGGGCAGGCGGGGGCGCAGAGCGCCATGGATGGCGCTCTACGAGGCACGCAGGAGCAGCTTTTGCCGTCCCCCGCCTGCCCACACTGCCCCACCCTCCCACTGAAGCCCGGCTTTTGACGTTGCCGTTGCCGTTGCCGTTGCATCGGCGGGTGCCGGGTGCAACCCGGCCGCGCCCCCTACCCCCGCAACAGCATGAACGGCAGCAGCACCAGCGCCGCCGCAGCGGCCATGCCCAGCAGCACCAGCACCACGAACACCGGCCGCCGCCGGAACAGGCTGCCAAAGGTCTCCGCCGTGCCATCCCGCAACGCCTGCTCACGCTCGGCCCGCACGCGCACACCGCGCGCCGCCTGGTACCCGGCCATCAGCGCCTTCGCGCGCGGATGATCGGCGTCCTCGCGCAGCCACAGGCCACCGTTGGAAATGCCCCAAGGGCTGGGTTCGGTGCGGTACCAGGCGATGCCGTGCTGGTCGAGCAGCGTGCAGACATCGGCATATTCGTCGTCGCCGACATTGCGCAGATTGAGCAGGAGTTTTGCCATGCCGCCATGATACCCGGCGCCGATGCGGTACCCTTGCCGCCCTCGCCCTGCGCCCTTCTGGAGACGCCCGATGCGCCGCCTGCTGCTTCCCCTGCTGCTGTCCCTCGCCGCCGCTGGCTGCTCGAGCGAGCCCTCCGGTCCGCCGCCGGGCGGCACCCTGACCACCTTCGAGCGCATCGATACCGTCGCTGGCACCGGCACCGAAGCCGTTCCCGGCAGCAAGGTCACCGTGCACTACACCGGCTGGATCTACGACAACCGCACCGAAACCAAGCACGGCAAGACCTTCGACAGCTCCTTCAAGCACGGCCAGCCGTTCACCTTCGCGCTCGGCGCCGGCCAGGTCATCCGCGGCTGGGATGAGGGCGTGGCCGGCATGAAGGTCGGCGGCAAGCGCACGCTGATGATCCCGCCGGATTACGGCTACGGCGACCGCCGGGTCGGGCCGATTCCGGCCGGTTCGTCGCTGGTGTTCGATGTCGAGCTGCTCGATGTCAAGCCGTAATACCGCATTGCCCCATCGGGTCGCCGTCATCGGCGGTGGCCCGGCCGGCCTGTTCGCCGCCGAGCGCCTGCGCGCCGCGGGGCTGGACGTGGACCTGTACGAGGCCAAGGGCTCACCCGGCCGCAAGTTCCTGATCGCCGGCAAGGGCGGTCTCAACCTCACCCATTCCGATCCGCGGCCGCTGTTCGACAGCCGCTACCGCGAGCAATCCACGGCCGTGGGCCGCTGGCTGGATGGCTTCGACGCGCAGGCGCTGCGCGACTGGGCTGCCGGCTTTGGCGTGGAGACCTATGTGGGCAGCTCCGGCCGCGTGTTTCCGGTCGACCGCAAGGCTGCGCCGCTGCTGCGCGGCTGGGTGCGCCGACTGAAGGAACAGGGCGTGCGCCTGCATGCCAACCACCGCTGGATCGGCTGGGGCAACGACGGCACGCTGCGCTTCGCCACCGAAGCCGGCGAGATCGATGTCCACGCCGATGCCAGCGTGTTGGCGATGGGTGGCGGCAGCTGGCCGCAGCTGGGCAGTGATGGCGCCTGGGTCGCCCCCTTGCAGGCACGAGGCGTGGACATTGCGCCGCTGCAATCGGCCAACTGCGGCTTCGACATCGACTGGACGCCGTTCTTCGCCCAGCGCAATGCAGGCGCACCGTTGAAGCCGGTGGTCGCGCACTGGCTCGACCTGGCCGGACAACCGCAGTCGCTGCAGGGCGAATGCGTAGCCAGCGAGTACGGCATCGAAGGCAGCCTGATCTACGCGTTGGCCGCAGACCTGCGCGAGACCATCAACCGTGATGGCCATGCCATGCTGTGGCTGGACCTGGTGCCGGGACGCGATGAAGCACGCCTGCTGGCTGATCTTTCGCGGCCGCGCAAGGGTCGCAGTTTTGGTGAGCATCTGCGCCGTCAGGCCGGACTGGATGCGGTGAAGGCCACCCTGGTCTTCGAGATCCTTGGCAAGGATGCGGGCCACGACCTGCCTGCCGTGGCTACCACGCTCAAGCGCCTGCCGTTGCGCCTTCTGCGTCCACGGCCGATGGCCGAGGTGATCAGCACTGCCGGCGGCGTGCGCCTGGATGCGCTGGATGATGGCCTGATGCTGCGGGCAGTACCCGGCGTGTTCTGTGCCGGCGAGATGCTGGACTGGGAGGCCCCCACGGGGGGCTACCTGCTGACGGCGTGCTATGCCAGTGGCCTGCGCGCCGCCGAGGGCGTGATCGGGTGGCTGGCTGGGCGGTGACGCCCGCATTGTGGAGTCGAGCCATGCTCGACTGCCTTTGATTCAGGCGATGAAGCAGTCGAGCATGGTTCGGCTCAACAATCCCCGGCGCTCACCATGGTCTGCGCATGCTCACCGAAGCCAGCGCCACGCCGCTGGGATGCGGGTAGGCTTCCTCCCGCACGGCAATGAATCCCTGCCGCTGGTAGAACGGCACCGCATTGAGCGAGGCTGACAGCACCACCTCGCGCTCACGATCGGCCATCGCCAGCAGACGCTGCATCAGCGCCTGGCCGATGCCCGTGCCGCCACGATCCGGATCGACGAACAGCGCATCGACTTCATTGGCGTCGGTATCAAACACGCCGAACCCGAGCAGGACACCCTGCCCGTCCTCGGCCACCACGCAGCCTCCCTGCCCCAGCAGCCGTGCGTACTGCGACGGCGGCGGCGACGCAGACCACGGATCGATCACCTCCGCCGGGTAATGGCTGCTGCACGTCTCGCGAACGCAACGCGTGCGCAGTGCCCACAGCATGGCGACATCGTCGATGGTGCCGGTCCTGAACCGCATGACATCTCCCTGTAGAGCCGAGCCCATGCTCGGCTCGGCTGTTCTTCGTTCCAACATCGCGATGAGAGAAGCAGCCGAGCATGGGCTCGGCTCTACAGCAACACATTATCGCGACTTGCTGGCGCGCAGCGCCTGGATCTTCGGCGGCGGCTGGAACGAATCGCTGCGTGCATCGGCCCAGAATGCATGGAACACCGCATGATCCGGCACCTTGTGCAGCAGCTCCCCCGGTTCCAGGTAGCGGTACAGCGACGCCAGCGAGCGGATCTCGACAGGCGAAACACGACGCAGGATGTGCTCCGGCCCCAGTTCGGCCGGATCGTTCAGGCCGGCCGCACACAACAGCTCCTTCAGGGCGTGCAGCGTGTGCTCGTGGTAGCTGTACACGCGGGTGGCCTTGTCCGGTGCATCCAGGTGCTTCCAGCGCGCCGGGTCCTGGGTGGCGATGCCGGTCGGGCACTTGTCGGTGTGGCAGCTCAGCGACTGGATGCAGCCCAGCGCGAACATGAAGCCACGGCCGGCATTGCACCAGTCGGCACCCAGCGCGATGGTGCGCGCGATGTCGAAGGCGCTGGTGATCTTGCCCGCCGCGCCGATGCGGATCCGCTCGCGAAGGTCCAGGCCGACCAGCGTGTTGTGCACCAGCAGCAGTGCTTCGTGCATCGGCACGCCGACATGGTCGACGAACTCCGCCGGTGCTGCGCCAGTACCGCCTTCGGCACCGTCGACCACGATGAAGTCCGGCAGCAGGCCGGTTTCCTGCATCGCCTTGGCAATGCCGAACCACTCCCACGGGTGGCCGATGGCCAGCTTGAAACCGACCGGCTTGCCGCCGGACAGTTCGCGCAGACGGGCGACGAACTGCAGCAGTTCGACCGGCGTCGAGAACGCCGAGTGACGCGACGGCGATACGCAGTCCACGCCCATCGGCACGCCACGGGTGACCGAGATCTCGGCGGTCACCTTTGGCGCCGGCAGCACGCCGCCATGACCGGGCTTGGCGCCCTGCGACAGCTTGATCTCGATCATCCTGACCTGATCATGGGTGGCGTTGGCGACGAAGCGCTCTTCACTGAAACCGCCCTTTTCGTCACGGCAACCGAAGTAGCCCGAGCCGATCTCCCACACCAGATCGCCGCCCATCTCGCGGTGGTAGGGCGAAATCGAACCTTCACCGGTGTCGTGGTAGAAGCCACCGCGCCGCGCGCCTTCGTTCAGTGCGCGGATCGCGTTGGCCGACAGCGAGCCGAAGCTCATCGCCGAAATATTGAACACGCTCGCCGAATACGGCTTTGCACAATTGGCGCCGATCAGCACGCGGAAATCGTGCTTGGCGATGGCGGTCGGCGCCAGCGAGTGGTTGATCCACTCGTAATCCACCGCGTAGGTGCTGCGCAGGGTGCCGAACGGCACCGTGTCCATCTCGTTCTTGGCCCGCTGGTAGATCAGTGCACGCTGCTGGCGCGAGAACGGCACGTCCTCCAGGTCGCTCTGCACGAAGTACTGGCGGATTTCCGGACCGATCGATTCCAGGCCGTAGCGGAAGTGCGCCATCACCGGATAGTTGCGGCGCAGCGTGCTGCGCTTCTGCAGCAGGTCCCAGGTCCCCAGTGCCACCATCGCGGCGGTCAGGCCGACGCCCCAGTACCAGGCCGGCCAGATCGTGGCCAACCACAGGCAGATGGGGAACATCAGGATGGCGAGCAGGTAGACGATATACCGGTGCATGGCGTTCCTTGGTTGCAACTGCCTGCGAGTCTACCGTGCTGCCCGCCGCCCGGGTTTACAGGCGATCGTCAACCACGTTGCGTGGCCAGGCCGATTTGACGTCGTAGACCAGGCCGCCCGGCGCCAGCAGCGACCGGATACCCGCCTCGTCCATCGCCTTGAAGCGGGCATGGGCAACCGCCAGCACCACCGCGTCATAGGCCCCTGCCACGGGTTCGGCCAGCCACTGCACGCCCTCATCGCCCAATGCCGCCGGGCCGACCCAGGGATCACTGACCTCGACCTGAGCGCCGGCATCACGCAGGCGCTGCGCCAGCTCCAGCGCGCGGCTGTTGCGCAGGTCCGGGCAATCCTCCTTGAAGGTCACACCGAGCACCAGGATGCGCGACTGCACTGGTTCGCGGCCGCGTTCGGCCAGCATCGCCAGCACCCGCGACGCCACATGCTCACCGACGCGGTTGTTGACCTGCCGCGCGGTGTGGATCAGGTCCGGGTGGTAGCCCACGCTCTCGGACTTGTGCAGCAGGTAATACGGGTCCACGCCGATGCAATGGCCGCCGACCAGGCCCGGCCGGAATGGCAGGAAGTTCCACTTGCTGCCGGCGGCATCGAGCACATCCTGGGTATCGATGCCCAGCCTGTCGAAGATCAGCGCCAACTCATTGACCAGCGCGATGTTCACATCGCGCTGGATGTTCTCGACCACCTTGGCCGCCTCGGCCACGCGCATCGATGGCGCGGGGAACGTGCCGGCGGCAATGATGCGCTGGTACAGGCCATCGATCACCGCAGCCACTTCCGCTGTCGACCCCGAGGTGATCTTGCGGATGTCGGCCAGGCGCCGCTGGCGGTCACCGGGACTGACCCGCTCCGGGCTGTAGCCGCAGTAGAAGTCTTCGTTGAAGCGCAGGCCCGAGCCTTCTTCCAGCAGCGGCACGCAGACTTCTTCAGTGGTGCCGGGGTACACCGTGGATTCGTAGATCACCAGGTCACCCGCGCGCAGATGGCTGGCGATCAGCCGCGTCGCCGAACGCAACGGCTCCAGATCGGGCTGCTCATAGGCATCGATCGGCGTCGGCACGGTGACGATGTAGACGTTGCATGCATCAAGCAAGGCCGGATCGCTGCCGTACTGCAGCTGCCGAGCACTGGCCAGCTCGTCGGCCTCCACCTCCAGCGTATGGTCCTGGCCATCGCGCAGCTCGGCGATGCGATCGGCATCGATGTCGAAGCCCAGCGTCGGCCAGTGCCGACCGAAGGCCACCGCCAACGGCAGGCCGACGTAGCCCAGGCCGATCACCGCAAAACGCGGGGTCTCCGCTGCCGCAAGGGACGCGCTCACTGGCATGTCCCGCGCAACGGCATGCATGCCGCCATGGATTCGGCCGACCTGCTCATTCGCTGCACCACTCCGTGTAATTCCACGCCAGAAAGGCGACAGCGTAACGGCCCGGGCGCCTGCCCGCCAAGATGGGATCAGGAGCCCAGTGCGACCGCGGCCGGTTCCAGTTCGCCATCGGCGCCGGTCCAGGCCTGCCGCAGGCGCTCGAAGCCACCGCTGCCAAGCAGGAAGCCCGGCCACGCCGATTCAACGATCTGTGCCAGCAGCTCCGCATCAATGCGCCGGGTTCCCATCGACCAGCGCGGAAACGCCCGCTGCGCCACCGGCGCGCGGCACAGCACCTTCAGCTGGCCATGGCTGCGCGCATTGACGATGCGCTGGTACACCGAATCGATACCGTCCTCCGGGCCTTCCAGGTACTGCAGGAAACGGCTGCCATCGAACATCAGCACACCGGTGACACCGGCTACACGGTTGAATGCCGTGGCATCGGCCAGCAGGCGGTCAAGATCGGTTGTCTGCAGATCGGCGCGGGCCTCACTGGCATAGGCAATCGCGTGCAGCGACATCGTGCGGCTCCCCCCCCTGGGAACGATGGTTGGGACTATGACATGAATGGGAGCGACAGTTAAACACGCTGCCGCTCCACGGCAATCCGGCTGCGATTCTGCAGCTGGGCTACAATCGGCGCCGCGCTGCAGGCCCGGATGGCGAAACTGGTAGACGCATCGGACTTAAAATCCGCCGGGGGCAACCCCATGCCGGTTCGATTCCGGCTCCGGGCACCAACCGCGCTGCGCGAGTACACCTTAGATTGCACGCGAGTAACGCGGCTGTTCATGCGCCGCGCGCAGGTAGGGGTCGAAACACATCGCCAGCAGCCGCAGCAGCGGCCGACCCGGCTCGCTGGCGCGCACTACACCGTCGCGGTATTCGGCCAGGCCGTCTTCCTGCAACCGCTGCACCGAACGCAGGTCCTCGGCGAAGTACTGCTCGAAATCGACGCCATGGCGCTGGCCCAGCACGGCACCGTCCACCTCGCCCTGGCACATCAGCTGCTGGATGAGTTCAGCGCGCAGCTGGTCGTCGGCGCTCAGTGCCACGCCGCGCCAGACCGGCAGCTGGCCCCGGTCCACCGCGTCCTCCCACGACGGCAGGTCACGCGGATTCTGGCTGTAGGTGGCACCGATATGACTGATCGCACTCACGCCCAGGCCGAGCAGGTCGGTATCGGCGTGGGTGGTATAGCCCATGAAGTTGCGATGCAGCTGGCCGGCACGCTGCGCGCGCGACAGGTCCTCTTCCGGCAGCGCGAAGTGATCCATGCCGATGTACTGGTAACCCGCAGCAGAAAGCTTCTCCACCGCCAGGCCCAGCAGCGCCAGCTTGTCTTCCGGTGAAGGCAACCGGCGCTCGTCGATCTGCTTCTGCGCGCGGAACAGGTGTGGCAGGTGTGCGTAGCCATACACCGCCAGGCGATCCGGTCGCAATGCCAGCACTCGTTCCAGGGTGCGGCCGAATCCCTGCAGGCTCTGTCCAGGCAGCCCATAGATCAGGTCGACGTTGACAGAGCGCATGCCGCTGTCGCGGCAGGCATGCAGGATGTCCAGCGTCTGCTGCACGCCCTGTATGCGGTTGATCGATTCCTGCACATGCGGATCGAAATCCTGCACGCCCAGGCTGGCCCGGTTGAAGCCCAGCCGCGCCAGCATGGCGACATCGCGGGTATCGATGAAGCGCGGATCGAGTTCGATCGAGAAATCGCGCTGCGGCGAATCGCTGAAATCGAAGCGCCGGCGCAGCCCCTCCACCAGCGTGGTCATCGCCTCGGCCTCGAGGAAGTTCGGCGTACCACCGCCCAGATGCAGCTGGATGACCTCACGGCCGTCCTCGAACTGCGGCGCCAGCAGGTCGGCCTCGGCCAGCACGCGCGCGACGTAGCTGTGGCCCCGACCGCGGTCGCGGGTGATCACCCGGTTGCAGCCGCAGTAGAAGCAGGGGCTGGAGCAGAACGGCACATGCACGTACAGCGACAGCGCGCGCGCCAGCTGGTTGCTGTCGGCGATCGCCTGGCGCAGCGCCGGCGCGTCGAAGCCATCGTGGAAGTGCGGCGCGGTCGGATACGAGGTGTAGCGCGGCCCCGGCCGGTCATGCCGGCGCAGCAGGTCGGGGTCGAAGGTCCAGGCCAGGCCACCGGCGGCGGGAGAGAACGTGTCCATGCCGCCAGCATCGCGCCGGACGGCCATGACCGCCTTGACCCAGATCAATCGCGGGTGGGGATTCCCAGCACCGGCAGACCCACCTGCGGCCAGCGCAGCATCTGGTAGCGCTTCCAGAAGGTGTCACCGATGCGCGCGGCGACGTCGTTGGCCAGCTCCTGCATCGGCGGGTTGCCGCACTCGGCGGTGGTGATCCGGAACAGCACCAGCCAGCGATCGAACAAGTCCTTGTCCAGCTCGATGGCCATGTGCTTGGACATCGGCGAGCCCTTGAAGCGGCGCGTGCCGCGCAGCATCGCCGACCAGAAATCGACCAGCTGCGCCAGATGTTCCGGCCAGTCGTGGACATGCGCCTGGAACACCGGCCCCAACCGCTCTTCCTCGCGCACGCGCGCATAGAAGTCGTGGACCAGGCGGGTCACTTCCTGCTCGGTGCACAGCCCGGGCGAGGCGACGGGCAGGACAGGTGGCGGTATTGCGTTCATCGGGGTACCCAAAGCGTGCCGGCAGTGTGCCGCAGCCGGCCGGCACCGCCGTTGATCCAGATCAATGTCGGCGCAGTCCGCTGCACCTAGGCTGCCACGATTGCAGGAAGCATGCCCTGCGGATGCTGCGCCGGCCTCGGCGGAGTATACGCGCCGCCCTCATTCCGATCCGGGACAGCATGAACAGACCCTCTCCCAGCCGCCGCCAGCAGCTGATCCAGCACTGGGGCGCCATCCTCTGGCCCAGCTTCATCGCTGCCGGCCTGGCCAGCGTGGTGTTCTTCGCCTTCGTCGACCCGCTGCGGTTGCAGGCGATCAGCTTCCCGGGCAAGGCGATCAGCCGTGAACTGGGCTATACGACAGGATTCTTCATGTTCTGGTCGGTGACCGCACTTTCCAGCGCAGTCACCTGGTACCTGCAGCGGCCCCTGCCGAGCGATGACGACGACGAGCTGCCGCTGGGATGAGTACGCCCTGTACCGGAACCGGAACCCCACGCCCCTGGCGTTGGCGCGGCGCGCTCAGCGCGCTCTTGCTGATTCTGTTCTATGCCCTGCCATGGCTGCGCTGGAATGGACACCAGGCCCTGCTGCTGGACATCAACGCACGGCGCTTCGACCTGTTCGGCTGGACGTTGTGGCCCGGCGATGTCGGCGTGCTGATCGGGTTGCTGGCGGTGCTGGCGGTGGGCCTTGCGCTGCTCACCCACCTCGCCGGCCGCATCTGGTGCGGTCATGCCTGCCCGCAGACGCTGTGGCGTCGTGCCTTCGACTGGATCGCGCACGGCATGGCCAAGGTCTTGCCAGTGCCAGCCGTGCGCCCGGCCACCCAGGTCGCCTGGGGGTTGCTGTCGCTGTGGACTGGCATCACCTTCGTCGGCCTGTTCAGCCCGATCGCCGGACTGCTGGCCGCCGCTCCGCATGCCGGCTGGAGCGGCTGGGAAACATTCTGGGTGCTGTTCTATGCCGCCGCCACCTGGGGCAATGCCGGCTTCCTGCGCGAGCAGGTGTGCCGTTCGCTGTGCCCGTTCGCGCGCATGCAACCACTGCTGATCGATCCACATACACCACGCATGCTGTACGACGCGCGCCGCGGCGAACCGCGCGGCATGCGCCCTCCGGGCATGGGGGGCGTGCTCGGACGCGGCCGCGGCCTGCTCGACCCGACCACCGCACAGGACTACGTGTTCCGCGCCGCACATCCGCTGCTGGCCGGACCGATGCCCACCTTCAGTGCCGATCGCCTGGGCGACTGCACCGACTGCGCCGCGTGTGTCAGCGCCTGCCCGATGCAGCTGGACATCCGCCAGGGACCGCAGGCCGATTGCCTGGCCTGCGGCGCCTGCCTGGACGCCTGCTCGCGGCAGCAGCACCAGGCCGGTTTCGGCCCGGGGCTGGTGCGCTACTGCAGTCCGCAGGCCATGGCCGGGCAACCGCGGCAATGGTGGCGACCGCGGACCCTGGCACTGCTGTCAATGCTGCTGGCGCTGTTGGCCTGTGGCGCCTGGCGCCTGCTTTGAATCAACGGGTCAACGCGGCCCATTGGCGTGCGGCGGCACCAGCTGCGCACGTCGGACGATGCCGAGCTGTTCGATGATCAGCGCCATTTCATTGGTGACTTCGGTACGCTCGGTCCCCTGCGGGACCAGGCGGTCCAGCACCTGCTGGTAGGTATCCCAGAACGCCGGACCGCATCCGTGTTTGTGATAACTGGCTTCCAGTTCGCGGCGTACCCGTTCAGCCAAGCCATGCATGCCGTATTCCATACGACCTCCGTTGGACTTGTTCTGCATCATTGACGGTCTACCGACTCACTTGCGAGCTACTGAAAGACTCCCGGGCTTCACGCCCGGTTGATGCCAATTAGTCATAGATTTCACGACAGGTCAATTACATGCAGCGACTTTCGTGATCGAAATTATTAATCGTTCACGAAACCACATACGGGATGACAGGCTTCCCGGATGGGCCGGAGCCGACAACCTACCCGATTCCTCCAGCCTCTGCCCTGGTAGGCCTCATCGATAGCCCGACCCTGTTCCATCAAAGTTTCCTATGTTGCTAAGCATACTTAGCAAATGGCACTTAGAGTGCTATATGCGACAAAAGGCGGCGCAGTTGAGGCTTATTCGCCCTGCGTGGCTTCAGTTGCCGGGAACAGGTTGGGATAGCGCTGATGCAGGATGTATTGGCGTAACGCAGGAATCGGGAAATCCTTGGGCCATTGCGACACTGCAGATCGGCTTATGCCAAAGAAGCGCGCCAGTTCGGCATCGGTGCGGAAACCCAGCCGGGTGCGCACCTGCCCCTTGCTCCAGAATTCGGTCACGGTCGGTCCTTCTGTTAACCAGACTTATTCTTGGAACAAGGGATCTTTGCGATCCACGCGTTAAGCTGGCTTGCATAGATGAATACTCTCGGCCAACGACTCGCCATTGCCATGAAGAAAGCCGGGCACCCTCGCCCGGCCGATCTGGCCCGCGCCGCCGATTCGACGACGGCAACCATCAGCAACTGGCTCAACGACCACGTCAGCCCCGCCCATGTGAAGGCCGAACAACTGTTCCGCATCGCCGATGCGGCCAAGCTGGACGCGCGTGAACTGCTGTATGGCGTGAGCGGGCTTGGCGTCGGTGAGCGGGGCAATACCTATATCCCCAGCCAGGCCCACCTGGATGTCTGGCAGGACGCCTACGAACTGGTCAGCCACCTGGTGGAAGAGAAGGGCCTGGAGATCGACCACCGCCGCCACGCGGCCCTGGACCTGCTGGCCTTCGAACTGCTGATGGACGGCTTCAGCCGCAGCAAGGTCATCCGGGTGCTGACGACCTCGATGACGTGAATGCACTACCGCTGGTAGCATGGTCGCCGATGGGGATGGGGCTCCCCCGATAACCGCCTGAAAGGGCTGATGGCTCCTGCCAGGACGAACCGGCGTTCGTCGATGGCAGGCCGTGCCTGCCCTCGGCGTTCGCCATCGAATCAGCGAACCCGTACCCGAGGCACGTGATGCACGCATTGAACAACTACTTGCTGGTCTTCATCGGCGGCGGGCTCGGCGCCTGCCTTCGCCATGCCTGCAACCTGATCGGTACGCGGGTGGCAGTCGGCAGCCCGTGGCCATGGTCGACCTTCCTGATCAACATCAGCGGCGCGCTGCTGATGGGCGTGCTGGTCGAAGCCTTCGCCCTGCGCAATGGCGCCTCGCCGCAACTGCGCCTGCTGCTGGCCACCGGCGTTCTCGGCGGCTACACCACGTTCTCCACCTATGCGCTGGAAATCGGCGTGCTGCTGCAGCGCGGCCAGCACGGCCTGGCAGCGTTGTACGCCGGCGGTTCGGTGGCACTGGGCCTGGTCGGCCTGTTCGGTGGCATGAAACTGGCCCGGCTGGTACTGGGCTGAGACTCAGGCCGCGCCGGCGCGGGCCTGCCCGCGCCACTCGCGCGGCGACTGCCCGGTGTGCGCCTTGAATGCGCGCGACAGCGCGGCTTCGCTGCCGTACCCCACATCGTCGGCAATCCGCTTGAGCGGTCTGCCCTGGCGCAGTGCCTGCTGCGCCAGGCCCACCCGCCAGCCCTGCAGGTATTGACCGGGCGTGGTGCCCATCGCCTCACGGAAACTGGCAGCAAACACGCTGCGTGACATGCCGGCGACCTCGGCCAGGTCTTCCAGGGTCCAGGACTGTGCGGGCGCCTCATGCATCGCCACCAGCGCCAGCCGCAGCCGCGGATGACCCAGCCCGGCAAACAGGCCACCACGCATTTCGCCCCCTTCCATCAGCTGGCGCAGCACCTGGATCATCACCACCTCGAACAGCCGGTTGACCATCGCCGCACGCCCGCAGCGCTGCTCGAAGGCTTCCTCGAACAGCAGTTCCAGCGCTGCGTTGCCGCCGTACAGATCGGCCAGCGGCAGGCAGATGAAATCGGGCAATGCGGCGCTGATCGGGTTGAGCCGTCCACCCTCGAAATGCAGGTTGGCGCAGGCCATGTCGGCGCCGTGCTGCGGATCGGTACTGAACCGATGCGGCATCGGCCGCGGGTACAGCAGCAGGCTCGGCACCTCGACCAGCACGGTCTGCTGGCCGTGGCTGACCTGCAGCGGGCCACGTCGCACCAGGTGCAACTGCCCGGCTTCATCCTCGCCCTCCAGCGTGTTGATGCCGCACAGCGCGCCGGCATGGAACACCGAGGCGGTGACCGAAAAACGTTCCAGCAGAATGGCGAGACGGTCGACCATGACGGGACTCCGGGTCAAGCGAGACTAACGCAATGTGACAGATCGTATCGGAATCGGCGGTTGAGGGGGCGGCACTGGCTGAGTGATCCGTCTCGAATTCATGCAGCTGCGCCAGCATGACGACGGCCGCCTGGTGCTGCGCTACGCCGGGCCTGCCTCGGTATAGCGCATCACCACGAAGCGCTCTTCCGCGGCCGGTGCAACGAAGTGGCGGGTGATACGTTCGAACTCCTCGTCGCTGGCCTGGAACGGATGTTCGCCGAGAGCATTGCGCGCGCGCAGCCGCGCCTTGCAGACCTCATCGGCAATGTCGAGGAAATGCAGTTGATGTGCAGCGCCAACCGGCGAGAACACTTCACGTGCCCACGCGCGGCTGGCTGGCGTATTGAATGGAAAATCGAGCACCACCGAAACACCGGCCTGCAGCAATGTGCGCAGATGATCGGCCAGCACATTGCGCAACGTGGCTGCACGCTGCAGATAGTCGGCAATGGAATGGATTTCGCCCGGATACAGCGCCGCCAGCCACGTGTCTTCGCTGATCAATACGTGGCGCGGCTTCAACGCCAGCTGCTGCGACAGGGTGGATTTGCCGGCACCGATCTTGCCGCACACCAGGTGCAGCGTCGGCGCAGCGTCGTTCGATGAAAGGTCGTGCATCTGCATTCTCCTTGGTGGATTCATTACCCGGGAGAGCGCTGCATGCAACCCGCCTCCCCGGGCAGGTTGCTTGGCCGTGATGACCGCACGCTACCCCGCCTTCCCGTGGGGAATGCGGATAATCGACGCGATGCTGTACAGAGCCATGCCGCCAGCGTAGAGCGCAGCACCGCCGACCGGCAATGCGCTGCGGCACTGCAGCGCGCGCAAGGTTGTGCAGGGATCTATGCTCGGCGCCATTCCCGCATGGAATGACCCCGATGCGAACCTTGCTTCGATGCGCACTTGCCCTCTGCCTGCTGCCCTGGATGACATCGCTGGCTGCACCGCCGCCAGCAGCGCGTACGCTCAGCGGCGAGCGGCAGGGCGCACCGTGGCGGCTGGATGTGCCTGCCGACTGGAACGGCGACCTGGTAATGCTGGCCCATGGCTATGAACCGGTCGGCGTGCCGCGCACCGCCCCCATGGCGGCCAATGACAGCACCGCACCACTGCTGGCAGCAGGTTACGCCGTCGCGCAGAGCGCCTATGCCAGCCAGGGCTGGGCGGTGGCCGATGCGATCACCGACATGGAACGCCTGCGCCAGCAGGCAGTGGGTGAACTCAAGCATGTCCGCCACACCTGGATGCTGGGATTCTCGATGGGCGGTGCCGTGACCATCGGAAGCCTCGAACGCTTCCCGCAGCACTACACCGGCGGTGTATCGCTGTGCGGCGCCAATCTCAGTGGCGAACAGATCGCGACCGATCTGCTGACCACGCTGGTCGCGTTCGATTACTTCTTCCGCAAGGCCGATGGGCTGCCGGCCGCCGGCCTGGTATCGCGCGAAGCCGCCGCGCTGCCACAGGGCGAGTTGTACCAGGGCATCGCCAATGCCCTGCAACGTGATCCGTCGCACGCCGCAGTGCTGGCGCGGCAGCTGCAGGTGTCCCCTGATGCACTGGCCGGCGCCATCAGCCTGCACGCACTGGTGCTGCACGAACTGGCCACGCGCAGCGGCGGCATGCCGGTCGGCAACCTGGGGGTGGTGTACAGCGGATTCGGTGACGACGCCGCATTCAATGCCGGCGTTCAGCGCATCGATCCCGTGCCTGCGGCACAGGCGCATGTCCGCGACACGCTGGCAATGACCGGCGCACTGAAGCGACCGCTGGTGATCCAGTTCAACCACAACGACCCGACCATCGTGCCGCACATGCAGACGGTGTATCCGCAATTGGCCGTACGGGCTGGCGCACGCCCGCTGCCACGCGTGTTGCCGCCGGTGGGCGAAGGACACTGTGGTTTTTCTGGGGCACAGGTGGTCGACGCCTTGAAAGCAGTGCAACGCTGAGTCCATCGCGTGCCCAACGCATCACCACCGTGCCGGAAGGGGCTGCTCGGGTGGCGTGTCTTGTTCAGCCGCCAAGGCCTCGGCCTGACCAGCATGGTGCTGCACGATGCACGCCGCCCGATCGGCATGCAGGGCCAGGCGCTGACCGTGCGAGCGCAACCATGACGGGCCCAGTCAGCCGCCCAGCGTGCCCATCGTGAAGGTGTAGCCCGAGCTCATCAGGAATTCGCGCATGCGCATTTCCGCGCGCCGCGGTGAGGCCAGGCTGGCCGGCGCATACAGCGCATACACCAGGCCCGATCCCTCGATATGCTCGCGGCGGACCTCGCAGCGGGCGGTTTCCGAGGCAATCACCCATCCGTCCTTCAGCCGCTCCGGCCCGATGGATTGCCCGTTCTTCAAGCGAAAGGTCAGCCAACGCACATCTGCCATGACTTTGCTCATTTCCGTTTCGCTCCGTGGCTGAAGCGACGCGTGATGTCCTTGCTCGCCATTGCGGCTCCCTGAGACGTGGAACCTGACCATAGCGCCTTTCCATGTCGTGGCCGGCTGAGACTGGCGGCCGCGGCATGCGAGCTGCCGCACGGGTTCCCTCGCGGCGTCGGAAATGGCGACGGCAGGGAGCGTCCTGCAGGCGCAATTCACAGGCAGGGAACCCGACTCACCCAGCGCGGTCGCTGCCCTGGTTCAAGGCGTGCAGCGCATCGGCCAGCGCCTGGATTTCGGCACGCAGGGCCAGCCGCTGCAACCACCGCCCGGGGATTCCGCGCGCACCATGGAATGCGCCCGCCAGCTGCCCCGCGATGGCGGCCGTGGTGTCGGCGTCCTCGCCAAGATTGGCCGCCTCGAGTACGACGGCTTCAAAGGTGTCGTGGCGATCAAAGCACCAGAGTGCAGCTTCGACACTGTCGACAACATAGCCATTGCCACGGATCTGCTCACGCACGGCACCGCGGTAGCCGCCCGCCGCGATCTGCTGCAGCCGCGCGCTCTCGACGGGGACATTGCTGAGATCCAGCACCGCGTCACGGGTGCCACCTGCCAACGCCCGCTCCAGCGCGACCGCCAGCAAGCGGCACGCCTCCAGGCACTCCTGCGCAGCGTGCGTCGTTCGCGAACTCAGCTCGGCCATTGCCTGCAGGTCGGGGGTCCCGGCGTAGCGCAATGCCACCGGCGCCAAACGCATGATCGAGCCATTGCCAGCGCTGCGTGGGTCGTCACTACCCGCCAGCGGATGGCCATCCTGCAGGAACCGGTCGATCGCAGCCCGCGTTGCCATACCGATATCGAAGCACTCGCCGGTCGCACTCCAGTACCCATGCCGGTACCAGTTGGCGTAGCGGTTCATCTGATCGTGCACATCGAAGGTGTCACAACGCACCAGGCTCTCGGCTAGGCACATCGCCATGGAGGTATCGTCGGTCCATTGCCCCGGCTGCAGCTGGAACGGCCCACCACCCACCATGTCGGTGATCGGGGTGAAGCTGCCACGAGGCTTGAACTCCAGCGTGGTACCGACGGCATCGCCGCACGCGAGGCCGAGCAAGGCGCCGCGGAAGTGATCAATCTGGTTCATCAGACCAGTGTAGCGCCACCGGATCCGCCATGACTGGCCGCCAGGCCGCGCAACGATCGCGCAAGCGGGAACGCAATCGTAGCCAACAAAAAAGCCCTGACCGGAGTCAGGGCTTTTCAATTGGAGGCCTCAAGCGGAATCGAACCGCTGTAAACGGATTTGCAATCCGGTGCATAGCCACTCTGCCATGAGGCCAACGTACTGCGCGCCAGGAACGGAACCCTGACAAGACAAAACCCCATGATGGGGCCTGTCGGAACATGGAGCGGGAAACGAGACTCGAACTCGCGACCTCAACCTTGGCAAGGTTGCGCTCTACCAACTGAGCTATTCCCGCGTAAGCCGACATGCTACCGGAAATCCGGAAAACACACCAGCGATTTCACCTTTCTGACTGCGCGCAAAGCCTTGCGGCTCAACGTGCCCCGCCTTGCCGTGGCGGGAGAAAAACAAGGCCCCTACCGGGGCCCTGTAGAATCTGGAGCGGGAAACGAGACTCGAACTCGCGACCTCAACCTTGGCAAGGTTGCGCTCTACCAACTGAGCTATTCCCGCAGATTCCGTTCGACCTGCGTCGAAGGAGCGCTATTGTGTCCAAATTCCTTCACGCCGTCAACAGTCTTCACATCATGCGGTCACGGGCGTCCGCACTGGGGTACGCTGCCCCGCCCAGCCCCATGCGCCCATGTTCCTTCGCGGCAAACCCTTGTTGATCGCCCTGCTGCTGCATCTGCTGGTGGCGCTGCTGTACTGGGCACTGATTCCGCTGGGAATGAACTGGTATCGCGACCATTTCGGCTTCACCGCCCATCGCGACATCGGCCTGGGCATCGCCCAGTTCCATCTGTTCTGGATGTTCATTGGCGCCCAACTGCTGATCGCAGTGTTGCGGCCATTGTTCGCCAAGCTGCTGGTGCTGGCGGCGCCGCTGGCGTTCGCCAGCTGGACGCTGATGCACGACCATCCGCTGCGCCTGGTGTACTTCACCGTTGGACCTGGCCTGCTGGCACTGGCCGCAATCGCCGCAAGCCTGCGCTATTCGTCGCGGGCAACCTCCCGCTACACCACGGACACCACCGATGCCTAGACGTTACATCCGCCTGTTCTGGCTGCTGGTCGCGCTGACCTGGCTGGCGCTGATCGCCGCACTGGTCAATGCCGGCTTCACTCCGGACTACTGGCTGCTGCACCACCTGGAAGGCGCCGAACTGCCCTACCCGACCAGCACCGTCATCGTCTTCGCGTTGCTGGGCACGGTCGAACTGGTGGTAGCCGCCTTGATCGTGCGGCCGTGGAGACTGAAACGCCTGTGGCTGCGCCTGCTGATCGCCTTCGCCCTTCTGCTGCTGTGGTCGGTGCCGTGGATGCTGTCGGCGATGCATCAGCCGCCGGTACAAGGCATGCATCTGCTGTGGCTGCTGCTGTTGGACGTGGGCCTGCTGCTGGCGCTGTGCATGGTGTCGGCGGTGAGCGCGTGGCGGGCGTTCAGGCGTCGAGGGCGCGCGGATGCGCCCCCGTTGCAGCACTAGGCCTACTTCCGGAACTCCACCCGCACATGCTGGCCGAAGCGCGCCTTGGCCTCGCCATCGAACTCCAGCACGCACTCCACCACCTTGGCCACGCCACGCCCCGCGTCTTCAGGCAGGCGAGCCTGCGCGAACACCGGGCTGATGCGTACCACGCGTGCGGGCGGCAGCGTGCTGGCGTTCTCGGCACCATCGCTGTCTGGCACCACGGTGGCCCTCATGCCCACCTGCACGGCATCGGCGTAGGCCGCGCTGAGTTCGGCACGTACCTGCAGCGGGCGCGCCGGCAGCAGTGATATCGCCGGCTTGCCGGCCTGCACGAAGGCGCCGAGGCCCGGCACCTGGCCGACCACGGTGCCGGCTTCCGGCGCGCTCAGCGACATCTGCTGCAGTTTCAGCCTGGCGTGTTCCAGCTTGTGCTGGGCCATGTCGACCTGCGCACCGGCCAGGTCGACATCGGCGCGTACGCCAGCCAGCTGCTGCTTGGCCGCATCGGCCTGCTGGTTGGACGACACGCCTTCGCTCGCACCCGTGGACAGGCGGGTGGCATTGCGCTCCAGTTCGCGCAGCTGCGCCTGGCTGCCCTTCAGGCGGTCATTGGCCAGTGCGAGATCAGCGGTGGCCATCGCCACTTCCTGCTGCAGCAGCGCACCGTCCAGCGACAGCAGAAGCTGCCCCTTCTTCACCGTGGCGCCCTCCTTCACCAGCGCGGCGGTGATCGAACCATCCACCGGCGGCGCCAGCGCGATCAGGCCACCCTCGACATCGATGATGCCGCGCGCCACCGCAACCTTGCCGGCGGTGGCAGTGCTGGCTTTACCTGCAGGTGCCTGGGCGGGCGCGTCCCTGAAACAGGCGCAAAGCAGCAGTGCCGCGGACAGTACCAGGCTGAGGGGAAGCAGGTGCGACGTCTTGGTCATGGGGCGGACTCTACGGTTTCGTTCTGGCGGCGGTCATCACGGACCATGCCGTCTTCCATGGCGATCACCCGATCGGCATGCCGGATCAGGCGCGGATCGTGGCTCACGCACAGCACGGTGGCGCCATGCGCACGTGCGTAGCGGTGCAGGATGTCGATCACGCGCTGGCCGTTCTCGGCGTCCAGCGCGCTGGTGGGTTCGTCGGCGAAGATCAGCGTCGGCGACTTGGCGAAGGCACGGGCCACCGCCACGCGCTGCTTCTCGCCGCCGGACAGCTGCGCCGGGCGCATGTGGCTGCGGTGGCTGAGGCCCACTTCTTCCAGCGCCTTGCGCGCCAGCGGCTCGCTTTCGCGATTGCGCATGCCGCGGTAGCCCAGCGGCAGCTGCACCTGCTCCAGCGCAGTCAGTGCCGGGAACAGGTTGAAGCCCTGGAACACGAAGCCGACATGGTGCAGGCGGAAGCGCTCCACCTCGCCGCGGGTCATGTGGCCCACGTCCTGGCCCAGCGCGTGCACGCGACCGCCATCCGGCGCGGACAGGCCGGACAGCAGCGACAGCAGCGTGCTCTTGCCGCACCCCGAAGGGCCCGAGACCAGGGTCAACTCGCCCGGATAGATGTCCAGCGACAGGCCGCGCAGCACCGGCACCTGCATATCGCCGGACATGAAGCCTTTTTCCAGTGCGTCGGCCTGCAACGTGGGGGCGACGGCATGTTTGGAGGTCATCGGCCGGTCCTCAACGCAGCAGCAACGATGGATCGGAGCGGACCACGCTGCGTACCGCCATGATGCTCGACAGCATGGCCATCACCGCGACCAGCGCCACGCAGCCGATGATGACCATCGGCGTCAGCTGCACCGGCACGCGCTGGGACTGTGCGATCAACAGCACGACGGTACTGAACGCCGCCGCCAGCAACATGCCCACGCCACCGATCAGCAATGCCTGCTCGAATACCACCCGTGCCAGCGCGTAGCGACCTGCGCCGAGCGCGTTGAGCGTGGCGTACTCGCGCACCGAACCAGCCACCACCGAGGCGAACGACTGGTTGGTGATCACCGCGCCGACGAAACAGACGATGACGGCCATGAACAGCACCGCGATGCCGGCGCCGGTGTCGAACAACCAGTACTGCTGCGAACGGCTGGCGAACGCCGGCGCGGTCCAGAACTCGACCGGCGTGGCTTGGCCCATCGACGCAGCGAGGCGGTCGCGCACGCGGTCGGCCAGGTCCGGCGAGCGCAGGCCCGCCACGAAATAGGTACTACCCTCGTGCGGATCGGTACCGGCGATGGCACGCGCGGTATCCAGCGAGGCCAGCACGTTGACGCCACCGAGGCCACGCAGGCCGGGTTGCGCGGCGACCACGCGCACCGCCTTGCCATTGATCCATGCACGGTTGCTCTGCAGGTCCACGCCCAGCGTATCCAGGTCGGCGCTGTCGACGATCACCGCCCCCGGCTCGCGCAGCTGCGCGCGCAGGTCGGCAGGCAGGATGCGCGCGAACATCATTGCGTCATCGCCGGTGGAGATGCCGGACAGGTACACCGACACGTTGCCGGTACCCTGCGCGCCCGAGCGCCATTCGCCATCGACCCACTCGTAGGATTCGACGCGGGTGACATCCGGGTCCATGCGCAGGTGGCTTTCGACGTCGGCGCTGATCGCATGGCCGTAGTTGACGCTCTGGGTGCCGGGGAAGCCGGCCCAGATGTCGGCCGAGGACGCTTTCACGTAGATCGCAGCGGTACCGAAGATGCCCAGCACCAGTGCCGCCTGCACGATCAACAGCACACCGGCGAAGCACATCGCCAGCACCACCGGCAGGAACCGGCGCCACTCATAGGCCAGGGTCTTGCGGGCCAGCGCGATCATTGCGATTCGCCCTCACCCTCGACAGGCAACGGAGCACCACCGAGGGCGCGGTAGAGCGACGCAAAGGCCAGCACGCGCGCACCCTGTGCACCGATCAGGTCGGCCTGCGCGGCGAGTGCCGCACGCTGCCCGTCAAGCCCGTCGAATTCGCTGGACAGCCCCAGCTGCACCTGCCGCGCCTGCCGCTTGACCTGTTGCCCGGCGGCATCATCGGCCGCGCGCAGCGACTGGATGCTGCTGTCCTGGCGCGCCAGGCTGCCGAGCGCGCCTTCCACTTCGCTCACGCCTTCCAGCACCGCCTTGCGGTAACCCAGCAAGGCGGCATCCAGCTGCTTTTCATCGGCATGGAAGCGTGCGCGGCGCTGGCCCCAGTCCCACAGCGGAATATCGATGTACGGGCCGATCGACGGGCTCGAATCGGAATTGGAGCGGGCGTTCTGGGTGAGGTTGTAGGCGTACAGGATGGAGCCACCGAGGCTGACACGCGGATACATCGCGGCGCGTGCCGAACCCTTGCTGGCAGCAGCCTGCATCACCTCCGATTCGGCCAGCAGGATCTGCGGCCGATGGCGCAGCAGATCGGCCGGGACCTGCTGCAGCGAGAAGGCACCCAGCGTCGGCGGCGTGCGATAGGCACGCCAGGCCAGGTCCGGGCCATCGCGTCCCAGCAGCAAAGCCAACGCACGGGCAGCGTTGTCCGCGTTTTCCCGTGCCTGCGCCGTGGCCGCGCGGGTGGCGGCCTGGCGTGCACGCAGGCGATCAAGTTCGCCGGGCTCATCAAGGCGCAGGCGCTGGCGTACCAGGGCCAACTGTTCGCCGCGATCGTCCACCGCCTGCTGGCGGGCCAACAGGTCCTGCTGGGCCTGCGCCACGGTCAGATCCAGATAGCTGCGCACCACGTCGGCGATCACCGCGACCTGCGCGGCACCACGCAGCGCCTCGGCGTTGCCGGCCGACGCCTGCGCGCTCAACTGCGCGCTCTCGGCGGCGCCGAACAGGCCCAGGTCCCAGATCGCTTCGATACCCGCGTGGAAGTAGGTGTCGACCGCAGCGGCATCCTGCACCTGCTTGGCGCTGGCCGTGATTTCCGGCAGGAAGCGCGAATCGGACGTGCCGGCGACAATCCGCACGGCCTGCAGGCGCAGCGTGGCCTGCTGCAGGTCGAGGTTGCCGGCGATGGCCTGATCGACCAGTCCATCCAGCGCTGGGTCGGACAACACTTTCCACCACTGTTTGGCGTCCACCGCCACGCCCTGGCCCTGCGGCACCTGGGTCCAGGTGCTGGGCGTGCGATCAGGCAGATCCGGAACCGGCACCGACATGCAGCCCGCCAATGCGAGACTTGCGAGCAGCGCGCCGGGTCGCAGCACTGCCTGCAGGGAGAGTCCGCGCCCCGTCCTGGGCACTGCCACTGAAGTGATACGCCTGACCACCAGCCCGCCAACGTGTAGAAGGAGCATGAAGGCTACCGTGCGATTGTGGAGCGAACATGGAGAAATGGTCCGAAAAAGGTCACAGCACGCGTGCGGTTCAGGCAACGCCGGCGCAGGCCTTTCGCCAGCCTTTCAGTGCCTGCAGCAGGTGGAACACTGGTGCGGATTCCAGGTCATTGCGTCTGTTGCAGCCCCTCGTGCCAGGTGCTTCCGATCGTCCCCACGATCGCTGCGCCCCCGTCATGCCGATTGCGACACCAATGTCGGAATCGCCCCCCAGCTGCAGACTTACCACGCCCACCATGAAAATGTCGTGGCCCGCCTGTAGCGACCCGCCTGGCCAACGTCATGACAAACGAAAAACGCCCCCTTGCGGGAGCGTTTTTCTTGAATCTGGAGCGGGAAACGAGACTCGAACTCGCGACCTCAACCTTGGCAAGGTTGCGCTCTACCAACTGAGCTATTCCCGCAGATTCCGTTCGACCTGCGTCGAAGGAGCGCTATTGTGTCGATATTGCTGCACGGCGTCAACAGGAATTTTCACCGGCATTGCGGGAGGCGTTCAGGCCCTCAGGACCGACACCTCAGGTTCGCAGGCCACGGCGGTGGAAGTAGACCTGCTCGGCGATGCGCCGCGTGGCCCCCGTGTGCAGCAGTGCGTTGAGCGGCCAGTCGGCCTGCAGATGGTCCATCGCCCAGCGCAGCAGGCGCTTGCCATGGAATGCCGGCGCCACCTGCCCCGCCACCCGTTCCGCTTCCGGCCCTTGCCCACGCAGATGGCGGGAAATCGCCTCGCCGACCGCCCAGCCGTGCCGCCACGAGGAGTGGATGCCGCCGGCGGACAGCGGCGAGACGATGCCTGCCGCGTCGCCGGTCAGGATCACGCGTTGGCCGGTGAAGGGCCCATCCGGCCGGCCGCACGGGACCAAGCCGGCGCGGGTGGCCGAGGGACGCGCCGAAGGCGGAATGCCGACCACATTGCGCACGTGGTCGAGGAAGCCATCGATATCCGGCGGCCGTACCTGTTGCGGGTCATGACGCAGCGCCAATCCCACCTGCAGCCCGGTCGGATTCTGCGCGACCCAGCCGATGTAGCCCGGTGCGTAGCGCTTGCTGACGAAGCAATGCAGTGCATCGCCCTGCGACACCTGGAGGCCGGCGAACTCACGCTCGACGCCGTAGAGGTTGTCACGCACCTGGCCAAGCCCGGTGCGTTGTGCCACGCGTGAGCGTGCGCCGTCAGCGCCAACCAGATAGGCGCAGCGCCCTGCCCCTTCCACCTGCCAGCCGTCACCACTGCGATGGGCGTCGGTGAAGGACTGTTGCAGGCGAAGGTCGACGCCATTCGCGCGCAGCTCACGGGCCAGCCAGCGCATCAGGTTCGGCGTATCGGTGGTGAGGAAGTAATAGCCCGGTGCGGCCAGCAACACGCTGCGCAGGTTCGGCGCATACAGGCGCACGTTTGCGACCCGGTCCACCAGATGTTCGGGCATGCGCCCCAACCAGGTCTCCTCCATCGCTTCTTTCACCACGATACCGGTGGTGTGCAGGCGCTCGCCGGGGTCGACCTTGCGTTCCAGCACGCAGACGCGCAGACCGTACTGCGCGGCGGCCAAGGCGCAGGCGGCACCAGCGAAACTGGCGCCGACGATGACCACATCGTGGTCGTAGGCGGAGGGAGTGTGAGGCATTGCTGCATCGTCCTGGAGGAACGGAGATGCAGCTTCGAACGGTAGCGTGGCGGGGTGATGGGGTGGCGGTGAAGTGGGGATGAAGCGTAGAACACGCAAACGAGAAACGCCCCCTTGCGGGAGCGTTCTTCTTGAATCTGGAGCGGGAAACGAGACTCGAATCCACGGTCCCAACCTTGGCAAGGTAGCGGTTGAAGCAGCTGACTGCGTAATGTATGAGTGGCACCGTCACCCAAACCAGCGGCCAGCTCCGGCAGGAATACCAAGCCACTGCTTCCATTTCGGAAAAATTGCATGGACCGCGCCACATCAAAGCCTGATGGTGCATGCCCCTTCCTCGCGCATTCAACGATGGCGATTCCAGTCGATCAAATCGTGTTTCTGCTGGCCACCGACTGTTTCAGGGAGGTCCTCCTTTCAACATTTCCGAGAAGCGATGCTGAAGCTGCGCGGCTTGCAGCACAGCGGACAGTGAGCCAGCTGGTCGATGGAGGAGATAACTACTACCTGTGCGCCAGCTTCAGCGAAGCAAGGATAGGAAGCACTCATGATGCATTCTTCGACGATCTTCGCTCGCTTGGCGCCTCCGCCCGATTACAGAACCACGTTGCACTTGTGATTCAAGCACTACCAACTCCCGGAGCAGCAACGATCCGCGCGTGCGATACGATCACGTCCATCGCCAGCTACCTCTTCTGGCTGGAAAGCAAGGCTCTATGCAATCCGATTACAGCGGAGCTCGTTGATGCGATCGCCGTGATAGAACCGCTTGGCCTGCAACGCGAGCCGCCCTGCGTGGATTGGCATGCAGCCTGGACCCATTCGCAGTCCGAGCAGGATCGTTACATTGCTTCGTTGATGGATGGAATTGACGATGCGCCCGTGTACGTGTTTAACGACGTGCAGGCATTCACTGTTCGATTCGATTTTCTCTCACTGTGGAGAGCGCGACTTGGCGAAGCCTGCTTTGGACTGATCAGCAAGTTCATCGCGACCGAGGCGCACTTGAGGCTGGACGATCGCGATGCTGACGCCGCTGGTCACATCGATCAGATCCTTGCGGCGATCTAGAACGTTGAAAGGACAGATTCAAACCAGAACGAAAAACGCTCCTTTCCGGGAGCGTTCTTCTTGAATCTGGAGCGGGAAACGAGACTCGAACTCGCGACCTCAACCTTGGCAAGGTTGCGCTCTACCAACTGAGCTATTCCCGCTTGGGAGGCGAAATTTTACCTATTCCAAGCATGGCGTCAAGCGCTTTTTTTCAGGGTCTGCGAGGCGTCTTGCACCGCCCATCCACGCATGGCGTGGATCTACTACGGCGTCTCCGCAAACTGATGGATACGCCCCCTCCGTGGATGCGGCATTTCCAGGGTAGATCCACGCCATGCGTGGATGGCAGCAACCGTGGGGTCAGAGCCCTTTCCTTCGGAAAGGGATCCGACCCCGGGGCTCAGACCCCGGGCTCAGTTGCCCAGCTTCTTCTGCCGCGCACGCTCGCGAGCCGCACGCTCATCGTCGCGCAGGCTCGGCCACGCGGCGTGCAGGTACTGCAGGCCCGACCACAGGGTCAGCACCGCGGCAATGGCCAGAGTCCAGTCGCCGATATGGAACACCGGCCAGCCCATCCAGATGTCTTCCACCGGCACGTTCGGGGCCACCGAGTACAGCAGGCACAGCAGCGCGACCATCTGCGCGGTGGTCTTGACCTTGCCGATCATCGCCACGCGCACCTTCGCGCGCTGGCCCAGCTCGGCCATCCATTCGCGCAGCGCCGACACCGCGATCTCGCGGCCGACGATGACCGCCGCCCAGAACGCCATCCACGGCGTCGGATGACCCTGCACGATCAGGAACAGCGCCACCGCCACCATCAGCTTGTCCGCGACCGGGTCGAGGAAGGCGCCAAAGGCCGACTCCAGCTGGTAACGGCGTGCGATCCAGCCATCGAGCCAGTCGGTGATCGCGGCCAGGCCGAAGATCGCCGCCGAAGCGAAGTTGGTCCAGGTGTAGGGCAGGTAGAACACCAGCACCAGCACCGGGATCATCACGATCCGCAACAGCGTCAGCCAGGTGGGCAGGGTCAACTTCATGCTTGCGTGCTTCTCTCTCTACTCGGCCGCATCAGGCGTGGCCAACCCGTGCAGGTTAGCGTAGATACGTGCCGCGAGGGCGTCATTGATGCCTTCCACCTTGGCGATTTCCGCTTCGCCAGCGGCTTTCAGGCCCACCAGGCCGCCGAAATGCTTGAGCAGGCTGGCGCGGCGGCGCGGCCCGATGCCGGGGATATCCTCCAGTTTGCTGGTCATCCGCGCCTTCTGGCGGCGCCCCCTGTGGCCGGTGATGGCGAAGCGATGCGCCTCGTCGCGCACCTGCTGGATGAACTGCAGCGCCGGGCTGGCCGCGCCCGGGCGCAGCTCGCGGCCATCGGGCATCACCAGCGCCTCGTGGCCGGCACGGCGCTCCACGCCCTTGGCCACGCCCACCAGCAGCACGCCTTCCACGCCCAGATCGGCCAGTGCGGCCTGGGCCTGCGACAGCTGGCCGGCGCCACCGTCGATCAGCAGCACGTCCGGCAGCACGCCCTGCTCTTCCACTGCGCGGCGGAAACGGCGGTCGATGGCCTGGCGCATGGCGGCGTAGTCGTCGCCCGGCTCGATGCCGCTGATGTTGAAGCGGCGGTACTGCGCGCGCACCGGGCCGGCGGCGTCGAACACCACGCACGAGGCTACGGTGGCCTCGCCCAGGGTGTGGCTGATATCAAAACACTCGACACGCTTGACCGGCTCGGCCAGGCCCAGCATCTCGCGCAGCGCGTCGCTGCGCGCGTGCTGCGCATTGCGGCTGTTGAGTTCGGTGGCCAGGGTCAGCTGCGCGTTGCGGCTGGCCAGTTCCACATAGCCGGCGCGCTCGCCGCGCACGTTCCACTTCAGCTGCACCTTGCGCTCGGCCGAGGCCGACAGCGCGGCGACAAGGAGGTCGGCATCGGGAATCTCGCGATCCAGCAGGATTTCGCGCGGTGGCTCGAATTCGATGTAGTACTGCGAAACGAAGGCCGCCAGCACTTCCTCCGGGCTTTCCTCGCCATTGGTGCGCGGGAAGAACGGGCGGGTACCGAGGTTGCGGCCATCACGGAAGGCCAGCAGCAGCACGCAGGCCTGCGAGCCCTGCATGGCCACGGCCAGCACATCGAGGTCCGCGGCGCGGCCATCCACGTACTGGCGGGTCTGCATGCTGCGCAGCGAGGAGATCAGGTCGCGCAGGCGCGCGGCCTGCTCGAACTCCAGCGCCTCGCTGGCGGCCTGCATCTGCTCGCCCAGTTCGCGGGTCAGCTCGTCACTCTTGCCTTCCAGGAACAGGGCGGCGCGGCGCACCGACTCGGCGTACTCCGGCGCCGGGACCAGCTCCACGCACGGCGCGCTGCAACGCCCGATCTGGTATTGCAGGCACGGCCGCGAGCGGTTGCGGAACACGCTGTCCTCGCAGCTGCGCAGCTTGAACAGCTTGTGCATCAGGTTCAGCGTCTCGCGCACGGCGGTGACGCCGGGATACGGCCCGAAGTAGCGCCCAGGAATGGCACGCGGGCCACGATGCAGCGCGATGCGTGGCCAGTCCTCGCGGGTCAGCAGCACATGCGGATAGGTCTTGTCATCGCGCAGTGAGACGTTGTAACGCGGCGACAGCGACTTGATCAACTGGTTTTCCAGCAGCAACGCCTCGGCTTCCGAGCGCGTCACGGTCACGTCCATGCGCGTGATCTGCGAGATCATCGACATGATCCGCGCGTTCTTCGGGCTGCCGTTGAAATAGCTGCCGACACGGTTGCGCAGCGCGCGCGCCTTGCCCACGTACAGCAGGGTGTCGTCGGCGGCGTACATGCGGTACACGCCAGGGGCGGTGCTGAGCTGGGCCGCGAAGGCCTTGCCGTCGAAGGCCGGGGCGGGAACGTCGGTCATTCGCTGATCGGGACTTCGCTGAGCACGCCGCTGTCGGGGTCGAATCGCAGCACGGCATGGGCGTCAGTCTCGGCGATCCACACCGCACCGGCGCCCACCGCCAATCCGGCCGGGCCATGCAGGCGGCGCGGCAGCGGCTGGGTGGTCAGTTCACCGCCGCCCAGGCGCAGCGTGCGCAGGCGACCGTTGCCGGTATCGGCAATCCACAGCAGCGGAGCGTCCGCGCTCAATGCGATCGCCTGCGGATACTGCAGGCTGGCCTGCGCACGCGGGCCGTCTTCGCTGCCGAAGCGCCAGGGCCCCTGCCCGACCAGCGTCTGCACCAGGTCGCCGCGCAGTTGCAGTGCACGGATCGAGGATCCCAAGGCGTCGGCGACGTACAACACCTGCTGCACCACGGCCAGCGCAGTCGGCTGGGCGAAGGCCGCCAGATGGCCGCTGCCGTCGCGCTCGTCGATGGCGCCGCTGCCGGCGCGCCACTGCAGGCTGCGCTGGCCGAGGTGGTAGCTCCAGATGCGGTTGTCGCCAGCCATCGCAATGTGCAGCTGGTTGTCGGCGATGGCAAGGCCGACCGGATGGTCCAGCGAGACCTGCCGCGCCTGCGCCACCGGCCCTTCCACCGGCGCGCCGGGACGCCCGTTGCCACACAGCGTGTCGACGATGCCGGTCAGCAGATTGATGCGGCGCACGGCATGGTTGCCGGTATCGGCCACGTACAGCGAATCGCGCTCCAGCACCAGCGCCTGTGGGCGGTGGAACGCCGCTTCGGCCAGGTTGCCGTCCATGAAATCGGCGGTACCGAGGCCGAACTGGCGCAGGATGCGGCCGCCATGGCTGCATTCGAGAATGCGGTGATGGCCACTGTCGGCGATGTACAGGCGTTCGGTGCTGACCGCCAGGCCCAGCGGGAACCGCAGCGCCTGGCGTGGTTCCGGATGCAGTTCGCTGCCGCCGCGCGGCGGCGCCGAAGGCGCGCCCTGGCACAGCGTGTTCAGGGCGCGCTCCAGTTCACCGGGTGCTCCCTGCCCGACCAGCCGCTGCTGCTCGCGACCCTGCGCGTCCAGCAGCACCACGGTCGGCCAGGCGGTAACGCCGAAGCGGCGCCAGCCATCCCAATCGGCATCGAGCAGTACGGGCATGGTCAGACCCTGGCGGCGCAGCAGCTTCAGTGCGGCACTGGCGTCGCGCTCGAAATCGAAGCGCGGCACCTGCAGCACCAGCGGCTGCAGCTTGCCGGGGTGGCGCGAGAGCCATTGGCCGAACTCGGCCAGGCGTTGCGCACTCCAGGCGGAGGCCGCATTGACGAACAGCAGCGCGACCGGCCGGCCGCGCAGCTCGGTCAGGGTGCAAGGGGTGGCATTGAGCCAGGTGGCGAACTCGGGCAGGTCCGGGACGGGCTGGACGTTCATGACCCGATTATGCCGGAGTCGGCGTCATGCAACAGTCGTGCCACCGCACGTTTTGCCGCATCGTCGACCAGCGACCAGACCTGTTCGAAATGATCGCTGCCGCCGGTGTAGGGGTCGGGGATGGCTACCCGCCCCTGAACGCCCGACCAGGGCAGGTACAACGCCAGCCGTTCACGCTGGGCCGCCGACGCCAGGCGCCCTGCATCACGCAGGTTGGCCTCGTCGGCACACAGGATCCAGTCGAAACGGTCGAAATCCACGGCCTGCAGCTGGCGTGCGCGCAGGCCGCCGATGTCCACGCCGTGCCCGGCCGCGCAGGCGATCGCGCGGCGGTCCGGCGGCTCGCCCACGTGCCAGTCGCCGGTGCCAGCCGAATCAACCTGCACCCGCCCGGCCAGCGGCGAGGCATCCAGGCGTGCGCGCAGCGCGCCTTCGGCCATCGGCGAACGGCAGATGTTGCCGAGGCAGACGACCAGCAGCCTCATCGCGGCGCCATCGCCTGCAGCAGCCCCTCGGCGCGCTCCAGGTCCTCGGGCGTGTCGATGCCCGGCGGGAACGGCTCGGGCGAGATCGCCACGCTGATCGGATAGCCCGCTTCCAGCACGCGCAGCTGCTCCAGCGATTCGACCTGCTCCAGCTGGCCCGGCGGCATCGCCGCGAACTGCTGCAGGAAGCCGGCGCGATAGCCGTAGATGCCGATGTGGCGCAACCAGTGGTGGCCGTCCGGCAGCGTGTCGCGGCTGCGTGCGAAGCCGTCGCGGTGCCAGGCGATCGGCGCGCGGCTGAAGTACATCGCCTCGTTGCGCACGTTGCGCACCAGCTTCACCACGTTCGGGTCGAACAGGGTGTGCGCGTCCTCGACGGTCGTGGCGAGAGTCGACATCGTCGCAGTGCCTGCGACCAGCGCATCGGCCACCGCACGGATACCGGCCGCCGGTGCGAACGGTTCGTCGCCCTGCAGGTTGACCACCACCGTGTCATCGGCCCAGCCGGCAATGCGTGCGCATTCGGCCAGGCGATCAGTGCCGGAGGCGTGCGCGGTCGCGGTCATCGCCACCTTCACTTCGGCCAGCCCGGACAGCGCATCGGCAATGCGCTGATCGTCGGTCGCTACCCAGACTTCACGGGCACCGGCCTGCAGCGCGCGGCGCGCCACATGCAGCACCAGCGGCTCGCCGCCCAGCGGGCGCAACGGCTTGCCCGGCAGCCGCGAGGCGGCATAGCGGGCCGGAATGGCGACGACGAATTCAGTCATGCAGGCGGTACTCGGCAGGCTCGTTACAACGGGAATGCGGGCAGCAGCGCGTGAATGCAAGCGCCGCCGCACCACTCAGTTCGGCCGCAGCTTGTCCAGGCGATCGGTCAGCGCCACCCAGAACGCCGCGGGCAGCTCGGCGCGCAACGGAACCGCGTAGTGCCAGTCGTTGCCGAACGCACGGCATTTCACCGCGTCCTTCTCGGTCATCAATACCGGCAGCTGGCTGCCGAAGGACAGGTCCTGCGGCTGGTAGGCCTGGTGGTCGGCGAACGCATGCGGCACCACGCCGATCCCGCGCGCGCGCAACATGTCGAAGAAGCGCTGGGGATGGGCAATGCCGGCCACCGCATGCACGCGCTGGCCCTTGAAGTACGCCAGCGGGCGAGCGCGACCACCGGCCAGCGGCTGTGCACTGTCGATGTGCAGCGCCATCGGCCACTGGCCGAAGCCACAGGCCTGCGCTGCGGTTTCCTCATCGGCCTGGCCGAGGTTGACCACCCGGAAATCGCATTCGCTGGCGCGGCTGACGGGCTCGCGCAACGGCCCGGCCGGAATCATCCGGCCATTGCCGTAGCGACGCTGCGCATCGACCACTTCGATCTCGATGTCGCGCGCCAGGCGGTAGTGCTGCAGGCCATCGTCGCAGACGATCACATCGCAGCCGGCCTCGATCAGCGCCTTGCCGGCGGCGACACGGTCGCGGTCCACGCGCACCGGCACACCGGTCTTCCAGGCGATCAGCACCGGCTCGTCACCGCCCTTGGCAGTTGGCGTATCGGCCTGCACCCACAGCGGCTTGTCGGCGTCTTCGCGACCATAACCACGGCTGGCCACGCCCGGCTTCCAGCCGGCCGCGCGCAGGCGCTCGACCAGGGCAATGGTCAGCGGCGTCTTGCCGGTACCACCGGCGGTGATGTTGCCGACCACGATGACCGGCACCGGCAGCGAGTGGCGCTTGCGCCAGCCACGCCGATAGGCGCGCCGACGCAGCGCGGTGACACCTGCGTACAGCGGCGCCAGCAGGCGCATCGTCCACGGAACGGGGCTGCCGTCGTACCAGTACGCCGGGGTCTGGGTACCCTTGCCGGCCATCAGTCCTGCCTTTCGCGGAACTGCATGCTGTGCAGATGCTGGTAAAGGCCGCCCAGTTCGAGCAGCTCCTTGTGGGTGCCACGTTCAACGATGCGGCCATGGTCCATCACCAGCACCTGGTCGGCATGCTCGATGGTCGACAGGCGGTGCGCGATGACCAGCGTGGTGCGTTCCGGCATCAGGCGCTGCAGCGCATCCTGCACCAGGCGCTCGGATTCGTTGTCCAGCGCCGCAGTGGCTTCGTCGAGGATCAGGATCGGCGCGTCGCGCAGGATCGCGCGGGCAATCGCCAGGCGCTGGCGCTGGCCACCGGACAGCAGCGCGCCATTCTCGCCGACCGGGGTCTGCAGCTGCTGCGGCATGCGTGCGATGAACTCCCAGGCATTGGCCGCTTCGGCCGCCGCACGGATCTGCTCATCGGTCGCCTCCATGCCGTAGGCAATGTTGGCCGCGATGGTGTCATCGAACAGCATCACCTTCTGCCCGACGATCGCCACCTGCCGGCGCAGGTCGGCCAGCGGATAGTCATCCAGGGCCACGCCATCGAGGGTGATGACGCCGCCACTGGGCTCGTAGAAGCGCGGAACCAGCCGGATCAGGCTGGTCTTGCCGCTGCCGGAACGGCCGACGATGGCCGTCACCGTGCCCGGCCTGGCAACGAAACTGATGTCGTCCAGGGCAATGCCGCTGTCTTCGCGGTAGCGCAGCATGACGTGGTCGAACGCCAGTTCGCCGCGCACGCGCTGCACGCGGTGCTGGCCCTCATCACGCTCCACCGGCATGTCGAGGATGCCGAACAGGCGCTCGGCGGCGGAGACGCCGCGCGAAATCGAGGTCTGTACGCTGGTCAGTCGGCGCAGCGAGGGAATGATGGCCATCATCGAGGTCATCAGGCCCATGAACTGGCCGGCATTGAGGCGGCCGGCCAGGGCTTCGCGGGTCGACACCCAGACGATCACCGCCAGCGCCAGTGCGGCCAGGAACTGCACCACGCTGGACGCGGCGGCGCGGGTGACCTCGACCTTCATGTTCAGCGCCAGCATGCGGTTGGCCAGGCGCGAGTAGCGCGAGATCTCATGCTGCTGGGTGCCGTGCACCTTCACTTCCTGCTGCGCGGCCAGCGACTGCTCGGCAGTCTGCGCCATCGTGCCCATGCCGTCCTGGATGCCGCGGCTGATGCGACGGTAGCGCTTGCCCACGTAGGACACGATGCCGCCGATCAGCGGCACCACCAGCAGCATCGCCAGGGTCACCTTGACGCTCATCTGCAGCATCACCGCCAGCATCGCGATGATGGTGAGGGTATCGGCGACCACGGTCTTCAGCGCGTCGGCACTGGCCTGGGTGACCTGTTCCGTATCGAAGTTGAGGCGGCTGACCATTACCGGCGTCGCTTCGGTATCGAAGTGCGACGACGGCAGGTGCAGGTACTTCTGCAGCACCTGCTCACGCAGGTCGCGGACCACGCTGCGGCCGGTCTTGGCCAGCGTGTAGTCGCTGACCCAGGTGGCCAGGCTGCGCATCAGGAACAGGCCGAGGATGGTCAGCGGCAGCACCACGGCCGCGCGCGGCTGCGGATCGACGAAACCTTCGTTGACCAGCGGCTCCATCAGCTTGGTGAAGTGGTAGCCGGCGAGGGCTTCGACCACCATGGCGATGACCGCGCCGACCATGAACACCCAGTAGGTGCGGGTGTAGCCCAGCAGACGTTTGTAGATCGGCCACACCGGCGCGTGATGGGAACTCATGGACGCACCTCTGGCGCAGTTGCAATGGCGATACGACGGAAACCGAGCTGACCGAGCGCGTCCTGCGCAGTCACCACGGCCTGGTAGGGAGTACGCGCGTCGGCGCGCAGCAGCACGGGCTGGCTGCGATCACTGCCGGCGACGGCGGCGATGGTCTGCTTGACGGACTCGACATCGCTGCGCAGCACTTCCTGGTCATTGATGAAATAACGGCCTTCGGCGTTGATCAGCACGCTGAGCGAACGCGGCGGTTCGTTGTTGGGCTGCTGGCTGGCGGTGGGCAGCTGCACCTGCAACGTCGAGCGCGCATCGAAGGTGGTGGTGACCACGAAGAAGATGATCAGCACCAGGATGACGTCGATCAGCGGGACCAGATCGATATGCGGCTCATCCTGGGATCGGTCATTGCCGATACGCATCGATCAGGCCTTCGCCGCAGCGGCGTTGGCCGGGCGCGCCGACGGGGACGGGTTCATCACCCCCGGGCGGCCGTCGAGCGTATCCAGCAGGGCGCTGGCCTCCTGTTCCATCTCCACCACGTAGCCGTGGATGCGGCCCTTGAAGTAGCGATGGAACATCAGTGCCGGGATGGCCACGATCATGCCGGTGGCGGTGCACACCAGGGCCTTGCCGATGCCACCGGCCAGCTGGTTCACATCACCCACGCCATGGTCGAGGATGCCCAGGAACATCTGGATCATGCCGATCACGGTGCCGAGCAGGCCCAGCAGCGGGCCGGCCGAAGCGATGGTGCCCAGCGCGTTGAGGAACCGCTCCATGCGGTGCACCAGGTGGCGGCCGGTATCCTCGATGCGCTCGCGGATCTGGTCGCGCGGGCGGTTGCGGGCTTCCAGCGCGGCCGCCAGCAGCGCACCCAACGGCGAGTTGGCACGCAGGGTCTGCAGGTGCGCGGGGTCAAGCTTGCCGCGCGCGGCCCAGTTGCGCACTTCCTGGCCGAGACCGGGCGGCAGCACCTCCGTTCGCCGCAGGGACCAGAAACGCTCCAGGATGATCGCCAAAGCCAGTACGCCCAACAGCAGCAGCGGCACCATCGGCCAGCCACCGGCCTTGACCAGTTCCCACACGTTTCAACCCTCCGGCCCAACGGCCGCTTGTTCGATCGGCGATAGGATAGCAGCCGACCGCGCCCGCCCAGCGGCATCCCACCACCGGGATGCATGGATGCGCTGTTCACGCAGCTGCAGCCCTTGTGCGCCAAGCCATACGCGGATCGCCCCGGACTCCGCAGTGGACACCACCTCGGCGCCCTGTCCCTGCCAGCGCCGGACCACGTCCTGGCGCGGGTGGCCGAAACGGTTCTGGTGGCCGGCGGAGACCAGTGCCAGCCGGGCTGACACCGCCGCCACCCAGGGCGCGCTGGAACTGCCGCCGCTGCCATGGTGCGGCACCAGCACCACATCCGCCTTCAGCGCCGCCGCAGACGCCCGCAACAGCGCCTGTTCGGCCGGACGGCCGATGTCCCCCGGCAACAGGACCACGCCATGGGCACCGGCCACGCGCAGCACGCAGCTGTCTTCGTTTTCGGCCCGCTGGCTGCCGGCATCCGGGTGCAGCACCTGGAAATCGACGCCATCCCAGTGCCAGCGCAGGCCGCGCTGGCAACGGCCGGCCCCGGCGATCGTACTTCCCGGCGGCGCCAGCAATGGCAGCCCCGGCAGCTGAAGACGCAGGCTCGGCAGGTTGCCGGCATGATCGAGATCGTCGTGGCTGAGCAGCACCCGCTCGGGCGGCGCCTGGCCCAGGGCCCGCAGTGACGGAACCAGGACCCGCTCGCTGCCCTCGCCCCCGTTCGGCGGCCCCACGTCGTACCAGAGGGCATGCCGCGCAGTACGCAGCAACACCGCCGTGCCCTGGCCGACGTCATGCACCAGCAGCTCCAGCTCCCCCTCGGCCGGGCGCTCACGCGCCGGCCACAGCAGCGGCAGGCACAGCAGCAGGCCAGCCAGCCAGCCCCCGGCCCCCCGTGGCAGCAGCCACCAGAACACCCCCAGCAGCGCCGCCGGCACCGCCCAGGCCGGCGCCTCGGCCAGCCACCACATCGCCTGCGGGTGCGCCGCCAGTGGCTGCAGGGCCTGCCAGCTGATCTCGAACAGCCACGCCGCCGCGCGCCACGCCCAGCGCCCAGCGCCGTCGTGCAGCGCCTGCAGGGCGGTGCCCAGCAGCGACAGGGGCACCACCAGCAATGTCCACCACGGGATGACCGGCAGGTTCACCAGCGGCCCCAGCCAGGCGGTGCCACCGAACAAGGCGATGCCCAGCGGCAACAGGCCGACGCTGGCCACCCCTTGTGCGGCCAGGAACCCGCGCAGGTTGGCGGCCACCCCGCGCGGACGTCCCTGCGGCAAGCACCACACCAGCCACAGTACGCCGCCGAAGCTGAGCCAGAAGCCCGCTGACAGCACCGACAGGGGCGCCGGCAGCAGCAGCGCCAGCGCCGCCAGCGCAAGCCCCTGCACGAGACCGAGCGGGCGCCGCCCGCTGCGCGCCAGGGCCACCAGCCCGATCATCAGTGCCGTGCGCACGGTCGGCAACTCACCACCGGCCAGCACCGCATAGCCCGCTGCGGACAGCGCCGCGGCGCAGGCCGCCGCCTGTGGACGTGGCCAATGCCGGGCCAGCAGGGGGCACAGCCACCACAGCCCTCGGCACAGCAACGCCCCCAGCCCCGCCACCACCCCGACATGAAATCCGGAAATGGCCACCAGATGGGTCAGCCCCAGCGCCCGCAGCTGATCCCAATCGGTGTCGGACAGGCCACGCGTGTCGCCCAGGGCGAGCGCCTGCACGAAACGGGCGGCCGGATGGGCCACTTGCAGCGCGATGGCGGCGCTGGTGCGCTCACGCCATGCCGGCAGGCCATGTCCGGCCTGCAGCTCACGCGCGCTGGCCGGCGCCCTCACCGTTCCAGTGCCGGCTACGCCACGCAGCAGCGCATGACGCTCACTGTCAAAACCCCCGGGATTGATCCGCGAGCGAGGGGCCCGCACACGCAGCGCCAGCTGCCACTGCGCACCGGCCAGGACCTGCCTGCGCCGCCCCTCGGCAGCGGCGCTGGACCTGCCTTGCCAGCCGTCGTTCCAGGTGACCTGCAGGCGCTTGCCGCGCAGCGATGGCAGTTCGCGGCTCTCGCTGACCTGCAGCAGGAAGCGGGTGTGCGCGGCCCGATGATCCGGCAGATCGATGACCCGGCCACTGACCACTACATCCCGAGCCGGTTGGCCCGGTGGCAGCTGGTCCTGCATTGCCCAGTGCCCGTGCATCGACGTCCATCCGGCACCGAGCAGCATGACCGCCGGCAGGCGCCCCCGCCATCGCAGGCCCCACCCGGCCATGCCAAGCACGATCATCACCGTGCAGACCCACAGCGGCGGCAGCTGCGACAGCTGCACGCAGCCCAACGCCCCCAGTGTGAGCGCCCCAGCGGTGCCACTGCCCAGCAAGGGAGACGGGGAGCGCTCGATGGCCATGAGGCCAGCCTGCCGCTGCCGGCGGCAGGTTGCCTATCGGGACTTGCCCCGCAAACGCGTCAGCGCCGCGCGCTGCCGCGATGGAAATTGACCCGGAAGCTTGCGCCGCCGCCCGCGGCCTCACCGACACTGACCGAGCCGCCATGGTGCTGCACGATCTCCTTCACCAGGTGCAGGCCAAGGCCACTGCCGCTGCCCGCCGCGCGCAGGCGATGGAACGGCTCGAAGATCGCCTCGCGGTCGCCTACTGGAATGCCCGCGCCCTGGTCGCTGACTTCCAGCAACCCGCGCGTGTCCAACCGCACACAGATGGTGCCACGGCCACCACCATGCACGATCGCGTTGTGTACCAGATTGGCAATCACCCGCCCCAGCGCCAGGCTGTCACCGTGGATCCACACCGGCGCTTCCGGCGCGTCCACTTCGAATCCATAGCCGGCGCCCACCACCAACGGCGCCAGGTCCGCGGCTGCCTCACGCACCAGCAGGGCCAGGTCCAGCCGCTGCAATGCGCCGACATTGCGGTCAAGCCGCTGCAGATCAAGCAGGTGCTCGGCAACATTGCCCAGCCGCGCCACGTCGGTCAGCAACTGCGATTTCAGCTCGCCCTGCGGCAGCTGCGACAGGCGCGCCTGCACCACGGCGATCGGCACGCGCAGCTCGTGCGCTGCGTCGGCAAGGAACTTGTCGCGCGCGGCGTAGCCCTGCTGCACCTTGTCGATGGCATCGTTGAACGCTTCCACCAGCGGCGCCACTTCCGTGGAGACCAGCCGCGCATCCAGCCGCGCACCGGGCTGGCCGATGTCCAGCTCCTTGGCCTGCTGCGCGGAACGGCGCACACCGCGCATGGCACGGTGGATCACGGTCGGCATCACCAGCAGGGTGACCACGATCAGTGGCAGGAAGAACCACAGGCCGATCAGGCGCAACACCATCAGCGCACCGTCCAGCAGCCCGCCCTTGGGTGCTCCACCGACCATCACGGTGATGCGGCGCCCATCCTCGTTGCGGATCATCACCCGCGCCACGTCCAGGTAGGGCGGTACCAGCGAACCCAGCTCGGTGGCACCCACGGTCGGCAGCCGCGCGAGCATCGGCGCGTGGATCGCGGGGATGGTGCCGCGCTCGAGCCACATACCCTTGTCATCCACCGCGGCGAACCAGAGATTTCCCCCGGCGTTGGCATCGAGCTTGTCCCAGCGCGCCTGGTCCAGCACCAGGCGGCCGTCTTCGCTGTGCACCGCCTTGGCCACCGCCTCGGCAACGAACATGTCCATGCCCCAGGAGTCCTTGTCACCCCAGGTCAGGATCAGCGCGACCACCGCGAACAGTACGGTGAAGGCCTGCGCCAGGAACAGGCGCCAGGCCAGGCCAAGGGTGATCGAACGGATCGGACGGGCCATCTCAGGCCTCCGCCAGCAGGTAGCCGACGCCCCGTATCACGTGGATCTCGACGCCGGCACCGGCCTGCTGCAGTGCCTTGCGCAGCTTGGAGATGTGCGCGTCGAGCGCATTGGACTGGATCTCATCGTCGAAACCGTACACCGCAGCCTCCAACGCACTGCGGGTGACCGTGCGCCCCTGCCGCATCGCCAATGCCTGCAGCACCAGTACCTGCCGACGTGGCAGCGCCAGAGGCTGGCCCTCCACCTGCGCCTGCAGCGATTCGAAATCGAACTCGAGCCGCCCCAGCCGCAGGCTCGGTGTCACCATCGCCGAAGGCCTGCGCGATACCGCGCGGATGCGCGCCATCAGTTCCTCGATCGCCACCGGCTTGACCAGATAGTCATCGGCACCGACGTCCAGGCCTTCGACCTTGTCCGACAGCGTGCCCTTGGCGGTCAGCATGATCACCGCCAGGTTCGGCCGCAGCGCACGCGCCGTCGCGACGAATCCGGCGCCATCGCCATCGGGCAGCTGGCGATCGAGCAGCAGCAGCTGGTGCACCGGTTCGCGCAACGCGAGCGCGGCCTCGGCCAGGCTGCCGACCACGTCGGCGACCACGCCCTGCCGCTCCAGGCCCGATTGCAGGGCGCGGGACAGATCAGGATCGTCTTCGACCAGGAGGATGCGCATCAGGAACTCGTCTGCCGGAAACGCTGCCGATCATAGTGCCTGGCGCCAGGGTTTTGCGCCCATGCGTGCCGATCACGCGGGCGCAATGTTCTGACAATGTTGCCCCCTCACCATGCGCAGCCATCCTCCGCAACGTGGCTGATCGATGCCGTCGCTGTCCCCGACCCTGCTGCGCCCGCTGCTGTTCACCGCTGCCCTCGGCGTGCCGTTGCTCGCCCACGCTGCCGAGCAGAACCCGGGCGTACAGGCCGGCATCAGCGCTGGCGCGACCTCCGGTGCGTACGCGCACTACGACGTCAAACCGCTGGTGGTACCGGCCATTGCCTGGCAGGGCGAGCGCTTCTTCGCCAGCCCCGGCTCGCTGGGCATGTACCTCTACAAGGGCCAGGGACTGCGCCTGTCGGCAGCGGTCACACCCTACACGCTGCGCTTCAAGACCAACGACGTGAACGATGCTCAGCTGCGCCGCCTGCACAGCCGGCAGATGTCGGCCATGGCCGGCATCAACGGCGAATACAGCGCCGACTGGGGCATGGTCGAGGCCAGCGTGATGCGCGAAGTGACCGGCCATGGCGGCGGTTTCCAGTCGCGCCTGCATTACAGCTACCCGATCCAGGCGGGTCGCTTCACCTGGGTGCCGCGGGCGGGCGTGGTGCACTCCAGTGCACGGCTGCTCGACTACTACTACGGCATCAGCGATGAAGAAGCCCTGCGCTCGGGCCTTGCCGCCTACCGCCCCGGCAGCACCACGTCGCCGAGCCTGCAGATCGCGGTCAGCACGCCACTGGGCACCAAATGGCGCGCCACCGGCGTGGTGGCCAACCAGTGGTTCGGTGATGCAGTGAAGGACAGCCCGATGGCACGACGTGGCACGCAGACGTCGGCCTTCGTTTCCCTGATGCGCTCGTTCTGAGCGAGCGCCCCCTACGGACAAGGACCCCCATGGCCTCCGTCTCCTCCGCCACCGAAGCCCACGCGATCCTGCGCGCGCCCGACCTGGACAGCGCCGAGCGCGTCTATCTGGGACTGATGCCCGACCTTGAACATGTGAATGCACTGGCACGCCGTGCAGTGGGCCTGTCACGCGTTGCCGACGCGGCACGCGGCTATGCGTTGTCGATGACCCTGGTTGGACTGCGCCTGCAGGAACTGGAGATGGGCGAGCCGACGGCCAGGGAGCACCGCCAGGCAACCCTGCGCAGCCTGCGCCAGGCCTTCAGCGCCTGACGGCACATGCACGGACACTGCCGCCGCACACTTGCCGCGGCACCCGTATTCACTGCATCAGCAGCCAAGCCCACGCGGTAGCGTCGCTCAGCGCAGCGTGGTCCACGCCAGCAGCGCGCACAGGATCGCCACCCAGATCACTGCCTTGAACGTGCCTTCCAGCATGTTGCCGCCGAACAGGCGTTCCAGGAACGGATTGGGCCTGGACACCGGGACGTGATCGCTCATGCGGCAGCTCGCTGAAGTGACGGCGCGGTTGCGCGGTAGCGCCGAGTCTACGCCTGCGCGTCCCGGATTCATCGCCGCCTGCCCGCCTTTGGCGGCGCAATCCCCGTCTTCGTCGCAGGCCGGCTGCGGTGCCCGGCCGGCCATGCCAGCCTGCACGCACTTTCCCGCTGGAGCACCGTGCCATGCCGATGCTTGCCCTGGTCCTGCTGTTCTCCAGCCTGTTCGGCGACGGCAGCGGGCCCACCGAGGATGCCCTGCGCAGCCAGATCCTGCGCACCGAAGGACCGCAGGACACGCATGAAGCGCTGCCCCTGCAGCTCTATCACCTGCGCCAGGACCGCGTGCTGCGCCTGGGCAGCCAGCAACTGGCAGGCGACCATGGCGGCAGCCCGAATGCTGCGCTGGCCCGGGCAGGTGTAGCGCAGCTGTGGGAACGCGTCGATGGCCACTGGCGGATCCAGCGTTCGATCACCATCACCCACTGATTTCACGCCACTGAACCTGCAGGAATGTGGCTTCGCGGGAACGCCGGGGTCCTGCCCCTGGAAAGAAAAAAAGCCGGCCCCAGGGCCGGCTTTCATCGTTTCCACCGCTTCACCGGCAACGCCGGGAACAGGTGGTGGGCGGTACAGGGTTCGAACCTGTGACCCCTACCATGTCAAGGTAGTGCTCTACCGCTGAGCTAACCGCCCATCTTGTTCTTGCCGCCCGAAGGCTGGCCTTGTTACGTAAAAACCCGGCGCCAGGGCCGGGCTTTGCAGTTCACGAGAGCCCTTTTGCGAGGACTTCGTGGTGGGCGGTACAGGGTTCGAACCTGTGACCCCTACCATGTCAAGGTAGTGCTCTACCGCTGAGCTAACCGCCCGTTTTGCTTCTGCATTTCCGCGATTGCGTCGGTGCAGGCCGCGTATATTACGGATGCCGGCAGGGAAGCGCAACACTTTTGTGAAGATGATGCTGCACTGCCGCGTTCAGCCCAGGCTGGCTTCCTTCAGCTGGCGGATCTGGTCACGCACGCGCGCGGCATCCTCGAATTCCAGATCCTTGGCGTGCTGGTACATCTGCTGTTCCAGCGCCTTGAGACGGACAGCCAGCTGCGCCGGCGACAGCGAACGATAGTCGGTCGCCTCTTCGGCCACGCCCGCCCGGCCCTTGCCCTTGCCCTTCTTGGCTTCCTTCTCCGCGGCATCCGAACGCGCGCCCTCGAGGACGTCGACGATCGGGCGCGCCACCGAACGCGGCACGATGCCATGTTCTTCGTTGTACTCGACCTGCTTGGCGCGGCGGCGGTCGGTTTCATCGATCGCCGCCTGCATCGAACGGGTGATCCGGTCGGCATACAGGATCGCCTTGCCGCGCACGTTGCGGGCGGCGCGGCCGATGGTCTGGATCAGCGAGCCGGTGGAGCGCAGGAAACCCTCCTTGTCGGCGTCCAGGATCGCCACCAGCGATACCTCGGGCATGTCCAGGCCTTCGCGCAGCAGGTTGATGCCGACCAGAACGTCGAACTTGCCCAGGCGCAGGTCGCGGATGATCTCCACACGCTCGACAGTGTCCACGTCCGAGTGCAGGTAACGCACGCGGATGCCATGCTCGGTGAGGTACTCAGTGAGGTTTTCAGCCATGCGCTTGGTCAGCGTGGTGACCAGCACGCGGTCGCCCGCCTTGATGCGCGCGTTGGCCTCGCTCATCAGGTCGTCGACCTGGGTACCCACCGGCCGGATCTCCACCACCGGGTCGATCAGGCCGGTCGGGCGCACCACCAGTTCGGTGATCTCGTCTCCGGCCTCGCGGTATTCATACGGACCCGGCGTGGCCGACACGTAGATGCTGCGCGGGCAACGCTCCTCCCATTCCTCGAAACGCAGCGGACGATTGTCCAGCGCGGACGGCAGGCGGAAGCCGAACTCGACCAGGGTTTCCTTGCGCGAGCGATCGCCCTTGAACATGGCGCCGATCTGCGGAATGGTCACATGCGATTCGTCGATGACCAGCAGCGCATCGGCCGGCAGGTAGTCGAACAGGGTCGGCGGCGGCTCGCCGGCGGCCTTGCCGGTCAGGTGCCGGGAGTAGTTCTCGATGCCGTTGCAGTAACCGACCTCGGCCATCATCTCCAGGTCGAACTGGGTGCGCTGCGCCAAACGCTGCGCCTCCACCAGCTTGTTCTGCGCGTACAGCTGCTCCAGCCGCTCCTTCAGCTCCACCTTGATCGTCTCGATCGCCGCCAGCACGCGTTCGCGCGTGGTCGCATAGTGGGTCTTCGGATACACGGTGAAGCGCTGCATGTTGCGCAGCGTCTCGCCGGTCAGCGGATCGAACAGGGTGATCTTCTCGACCTCGCCATCGAACAGCTCGAGGCGCAGCGCTTCACTGTCCGACTCGGCCGGGAACACGTCGATCACTTCGCCGCGCACGCGGAAGGTGCCGCGCTGCAGTTCGTACTCATTGCGCGTGTACTGCAGCTGGGTCAGGTGGTTGATCAGGTCGCGCTGGTCGATGCGCTCGCCCTTGGACAGGATCAGGCGCAGCGACAGGTAGTCTTCCGGCGCGCCCAGGCCATAGATCGCCGACACCGTCGCCACCACGATCGCGTCCGGGCGCGACAGCAGGGTCTTGGTCGCGGCCAGCCGCATCTGCTCGATATGTTCATTGATCGAACTGTCCTTCTCGATGAAGGTGTCCGACGACGGCACGTAGGCTTCCGGCTGGTAGTAGTCGTAATAGCTGACGAAATACTCCACCGCGTTGTGCGGGAAGAACGCCTTGAATTCGCCATACAGCTGCGCCGCCAGCGTCTTGTTCGGCGCCATGATCAGCGTCGGCTTCTGAATGTTCTGGATGACGTTGGCGATGGTGTAGGTCTTGCCCGAGCCGGTCACGCCCAGCAGGGTCTGCTTGGCGATGCCGGCCTCGAAGTTGCTGGTCAGCTTCGCGATGGCATCGGGCTGGTCGCCCGCCGGCGAATACGGCGAGACAAGTTCAAAACTGTCGCTCATGGTGTTGCCAGTTCCCGGGAAGGATGAGTATACGGGGCGAGGGGTGACGGCTGGCTGAGGAGTGGCCGGGCAGCCCGCCACGGGGATTCCCGATGGCGGCCGCGCAGCCGGGCGCGGAGGCTGGATGCATGCACCCTGACCACACTTCCAGCCGCGCCGCGTCGCGCGGCATGCACCTGATCGAGATCCTGGTCATCACGGTGGTACTGGCCGTGCTGCTGGCCGCCGGCTGGCCCTCGCTGCGAGCGCTGCTGTTGCACCAGCGCGCGGAAGCCACCCGGTTCAGCCTGCAAACCGCCTTGGCAACGGCACGCAGCCAGGCCATCATGCGTCGCGAACTGATCGGCCTCTGCGCCAGCGCGGACGGCCACCGCTGCGGGGACGACTGGAGCCAGGGCTGGATTGCCTACCGGGCCGCAGCCGCGTGGCAGCCCCCATCCACGGCCGATGCCATTGTCCTGCATCAGGCCGGCCGCCCGGATGTCACGATCAGTGCCGCCAGCAGCAGCGGGCGACCGCAACTCTATTTCCAACCGGATGGCCGCAGTCCCGGCAGCAACCTGACACTGCAAATCTGCGTGCGGGGACGCGAGCACGCGCGGGTCATCGTCAGCAACAGTGGGCGGGCGCGTTCGTCCACCCTGCGGGCCGGGCAAGCCTGCTGAACGATGCCCTGGCCTTCAAGCAGACAACAAAAAAGGCTTGCGGAAGTCCACAAGCCTTTGATGTGTAACATTTGGCGCCCGAAGTTGGACTCGAACCAACGACCCCCTGATTAACAGTCAAGTGCTCTAACCGGCTGAGCTATTCGGGCGGGGAGGCGCATTGTAATCACGTCGAACAGGGAGTGCAACACTCCCGTTCACATGCTTGCGTCGTCTGTTTCCAGCAGTGTCACCAGCACTCGGACAGCGTGGTCTTGGCGGTCTTCACGTTGGCCTGGTTGAGCGTCAGATTTCCACACTTGTCCTTCGCCTGTGCGTTGACGGCTGTGGCGGTGAAGGTGAATGTGGACTGCGCAGTCTGCATGGACAGGGTGTAGGCCGCCGTGCCGCCCTCGCGCGGGGAGTTGATCGAATCGGCATTGCCCGGGAACTTGAAACCGACGTAGGTGTTGTTGACCGTGTGGAAGCGCTCGGCCAACTGTGCGTATTCCACCAGATCGGCCTTGGCTTGGGCCCGGCGCGACTTGCGCACATGTTCGCTGTAGCTCGGGTATGCGATCGCGGCGAGGATTGCCACGACCGCGACCACAATCATCAGCTCGATCAGGGTGAAACCGCGGGCCAGGCGACCCGCCGCGAAAGATTGGCGCATTGCACGGGCTCCTGCTGCCGGAGAAGGATCGACGCCGGTCACTGGATCTGCCTCCAGGATTGGCGGCCACAGGGGTACGGCAGGTACATCGGATCAGCACCGGCCACCGAGATCTGCATCAGGCACGCCTCACCTGGCGGCTGCGGCGGCGGGTTGCCGGGAGTGCTGTCCGGCGGCGCCAGGCGCGGCACCACCGACGTCGTCACATCCCTCACCGGCGCGTTGCCGCCAGTGTTGAGAGCAACGCCGGCAGTACCCGCTCCCGGCGACCGGCCGTCGGGGGCACCGAAGCGCACCTGCGACATCGCTGCCTGCCCGGTGCTGGCCTGCAGGCCAAGCAACCAGTTCGCACCGTCCACCGAGCAACCCTGAGCGTCGGACGGAATATAGGTCGGGAAGAAGACCACGCCGGACACGATCCTCGGATTACCGACGGCACGCTCCTTGTTGGCCAGCACCACGGTCCAGCCGCGGCTGACCGTAGGCACGGTTCCGGCACGCAACGTCCGCACGCCGGAACCGATCTCGGCCGTATACGAGCTCAGGTTTGCCGAGGTCAGCGTCGTCGTCGGCTGGCCCGCTGCGGTGTCGTTGATACCGTACAACGCCTGCACCGCCGTATCGCTCTCGTCACCGTAGTAGGAGAAGCTGCCGGTGCCGAAGATCAGCATCACGCCACCGGACGGTCCGGTGGTCACCGTCATGCCACCGGTGATCGGCTGACGGTAGGTCCGGCGGTCGGCGGGATCGACATGGGTATTGGTGGTGAACAACGGTACGGTCGGCGCGGTGGTCCCGCGCAGGTCGAACTTCCAGATAACGCCACGCTTGTCGGCGCCATAGACCGTATCCGCCAGGCCATCGCGCACCCGCGCGTTCTGCCCGGTTCCGCCCCAGCGATCAACCACCACGATGTTGCCCAGCCCGTTGCTGCCCGACGGCAGGTTGGTACCCGACTCGATCGCCTCGATCATGCGGATGGTCGGCGTGCGGCCTGCCACCATGTCAACCACGAACAGTACCGCCTTGCCACTCCTGCTCTCGTAGCCGTTGCCGAAGATCGCCTTGAAGCCCACCGAACCGTCGGCATTCTTCACCGGCACGATCACCGGCTTGCCCAGCACATGGCCGATGTTGGCGCGCACAGCATCGTCAAGCGAAGCATCGAGGTCACTGATCTCCCACAGCAGGGAGCCGGTGGCGCCGAAGTTGCCCGGATCGGACACATCCAGCGCGAACACACTGCGGCCGCCGGCACCGGCCGTGCCCACCAGTGACGTGGTCCACCCGTTGCTGCCGTAGGTGTCGCTGATCGTCACCGGGCCATCGACGTAGTAACGGTGCTGGAAACGCTGGGCGTTCTGGTTGGTCGGGTCGTTGGGCAACAACAGGTTGCCCATGTGGCCCAACGCGGTCGAGGGAATGTAGGCGAACCGCTCCTTGCCACCGTCAGCGTCCATCTGGCCGTCGGCGCCCATGCCACCATCGAAGGCATGCAACATGCCGTCGTTGGCGCCGGCGTAGACCATGTAGCGGCGACCATTGCGCTTGGTGGTCATGTAGGCGGCGTAACTGCTGCCCATCGTGCCCGGGAGGCGGCCAAACCCATAGTCATCCAGAGGCGAACTCAGCACCGGGGTGGAGGTGATGATGTCGCCCAGTACCGTGCTGCGATCACGCAGCTTGCCGCCGTTGCGCTTCTCGCCGGAGGTTTCACCACGCAGGTAGGCCACGGCCGTGGTGGAATCCGTTGTCAGGCCGGCCAGCTCGGACGCGCTGCAGATCAGGATGCCCGGATACAGCGTCGATGACTTGGTGCACAGATTGGCCAGGCTGACATTGCTGCCGGTGAAGTCTTCCAGCGCGCCGTTGCGCCAGAACCGGATGCGGCGTGATGCAGGCGCCGGCATCTTCGCAGATGCTTCCCAGGCCTCTTCCGAAACGATCTTGCGGGTGGACGGCTCGACGCTCAGCTTGAAGGCGCGCAACTTGCTGTACCAGTCGGTGCCGTTGTTGGTGGCCTCGTAGAACGGCTCCACCGACAACGAGCCGACGCCGATGCGTGCGCCGGTCAGCGAACGCGAGCCGGACGGCGTGGCGCCCTGGGCGACGTTGCTGATGATGCGGCGCATGGCTGCGGTGATTTCGGCCGGGCGCGTGGCGTTGACCATTTCACCGCGGGTGTCATAGACCGCGTTCCACAGCTCATCAACGGCCTCGGGCTTGAGGTCCTGCGTCGTCGTCGGGAAGTTGGGCTTGACGACGTACGGGTCGGGGCTGAGCACCCACGGGCGCAGCGGATCCGGCAGGTACCGGACGCCGAACTCCTTGCCCTGCGTGCCCAGCGTCACGCCGTAGAAATTCATGTGCAGGTGGGTCTTGCAATCCAGCGACGGATTTGGATTCGGCCCCTTGCACTCGGCCGGCACCGGCACGGAATTGGTCTCCTTGCCCGGCACGAGAGAACTGTTGTAGTACGGCGCCACGAGATCCTTCATCAGCGTCGTGTTGCCGGACTCATTGATATAGCCATCGGTGAACAGCATGCCCGCGTTCTTCTGGCATGACAGGAGTACCGGCGCGTTCTGATCCGTGCGCTGGAATTGTTCGCCAAGGTACTGTGCGGCGGAACGATTGGGCGTACTGCTGCTGGCCCGCATTTCGCCGATGATCTGGCTGAGCAGCTGCTGCTTCTCCGGCTCGTTGGTCATGTTGAACATGGTCACCGCGCGGCGGCCATTGATACGGAACCAGCCCACGCGCAGATTGGTAGTGTCGTACAGCGCGTTCGTGGCCGCACCGATCAGCGCTTCGCGTCGCGTCCGATACAGGCTGAACCAGTTGGCGAAGCTCTGCATGGCAGCGTTGTACTTCGCTTGATTGTTGCCGAAGTTCGCAATCTTGATTTCGTACTTGTACAACGTACCTGGACGGCCGCCCGGAGGATTTGCAACGGCAACAGGTGCCGCGGTGTACCCATATTCCGCCGGCAGTGTAGACGGATCTGCCAGGAAGAACGTGGCCGGATAGAAGGCGACGGCAGCATCGCAGCTTGAGCTGCTGATGGTGGTCTGGCGCGTCACGTTGTCGAACGAGCCTTCCTGCCGGACAGCCCCCCCGCTCAGGTTGCATCGCCCACGCTCAATACGGGTTCCGACCGGCAGCGTCATGCCGGAACGAAAGCGGAAGCGCCAGTTCGCGCCGGTCCGCCCGCCGGTGTCCATGCTGGTCAACAGCGAGTCCACAGTCAGGTCCAGGGCGCCGGCGATCTTGTTCGGTGCATTGTCCGGACGCGGGTCCAGCGGCGCACTGGACGCCCTGATGTCCAGATAGTTGGCGAGGGCTGTATCGGACAAGCCCGTCTTCCAGCCAGGATAGATCTCACGCGGATCGTAGTAGGACGAGTTGACGTCAGGTGATCGGGCGAAACCAAAGCTGTCAAGCGGCGGAATGGCTGCCTGGTCGTCGCGCCCATAGCTGGGGAAGACGTACAGGTAGCGCTGCCCGGACCCATCGTAGCCGTTGACGGCACCCTGGTTGTAGAAGCCACTGCCATCCCAGCGGTACACGCCATCGCGCGTGTTGTTCAACGTCTCCCACAACATCGAGCCGGAATCATCCAGCGCCATCAGGAAGGCCGGCGGCGTCTGTACCTGGATGTTCAGCGGTGCCTGCGCCAGCGTGCCCTGGGCCTGGGCCGCCATCAGGCTGTAGATGACATAGCCCCCCCCCAGCGCCAATGCGACGCTGCCTGCGGCCATGAAACGGAATTTGCGCGAAGCCATGGCCTGCGTCCTCAGAGTTTGAATACGGTATCGATGACCACCGACGACGAGCTCGCATCGGCATCGTCGGTCGCGAAGCCGGTAATCTGGTAAATCGGCGTGACGTCTTCCAGCGGACGGCCCATGTCGAGCGACGATTCGCCCATCACACAGCTGTCGATCTGGCGGACATTGACCGCAGGACGCGTCTGGTTGCGGCGATTTTCCGCCCACATAACCGGATCGAAGCCGTCATCGCAGGCCCGCGACAGAGTGCTGGACTGCACCAGGCTGCCGCTCCCCACATCCTGGCGGTTGGCGATTTTCTCCACCGAGCGTTCGGCCGCACGCACCACGCCCTCGGAGTTCTGGAAGGCCCGGTTGGCGGCGCGGTAGTTCGCAGCCATCTTCTCCTGCATGCCGGCCACCTGCATGCCCGCAATGCCCAACAGCGCCAGCAGGATGAGCATGATCAACGCGACATAGAGCACGGCGCCGCGCTGGGTGCGAGCGGGGGCGGGCCTGAACGAACGTGAAAAGGTCGTCATGGTCAGTTCCCGAACAGGCGATTGCGCAGTGCAATCGAGACTTCATAGCTGGAGCGGTAGCGGCCGTCAGGTCTGTCGCTGCTGACAAAGCCCACGCCGAGTACCGACAGCGGGTTGGCAGGTGTGCTCGAAGACGACGGCGTCGGGCTGCGTGCCAGCAGCCCCACCTGCACCTGCCCGACCCGCAGCCACTGCGCGGCACCGGACGCGTTCGCGTTGGTGCTGACGCCAGTTGCGGCGGCCAGGTTGGTGATGTTGCCGGCCGGTGGCGTGCCCAGGCTGATGTTGGCGGTACTGTCCAGGCCATACAGCAGCTGCAGGCTTTCGATGCCTTCCACGAGTTCTTCATTGACCGCATAGGCGCCAGCACTGTTGGCGCGGGCACGGCGCAGGCCCGGCTGTCCGGTCTCCGGATTGATGCCGACGTAATAGACCATCGACTCGGCCCGGTAGAGCATCGTCTGCCCGGTCGGCTGCGCGGCATAGCGCGACAGGTCCAGCGAGGGCGCGGTCACACGGGCCGCACTCAACGTACCGGCGAAGATGTCCGCGTGGGCACAGTCGGCGATGCCGAACAAGGTCGGTGCCGCCACGCCCCCCGAGGTGAGTCGGGCCACCCGGGTGCTGTCCATGTCCAGAAGCGCATTGCCGCCGCTGGACGAAATGCCGGTCACCGGCACCCCCTCAGGCGCCAGGTAGCGCAGCACCAGCACATCGCTTCCGCCTGCCGGCGCGGGGCTGAGCCGGGTGATCGCTGCCGGCAGCGCTGACGGTGCGGACCATGTCGCCCCGAGTGCGAGCCTCCCGCCCGGCGCGGTTCCCGGTGCATCGAAGCCCTGGATGGAAACGCTGAAATCAAGCGGGCTGCCATCGCCCGAGGATGCACCCAGGTGCGATACCGGATCGCCCTGGTTCTTCACCACGTGGGCCTGGTCGTTCACGCAGCCCATGTGCCCGGCCATGCGGATGTCGCGCTCAAGGAAATCCAGCGCGAAACGGGCGTTCTCCTGCACGCGCGAGGCCCCCTCGGACAGGCGCGAGGCAGCCTGCGAGGCCATGAAGACCTGCACCACGCCCAGCATCAGCACCAGGCTGATCACCAGGGCGATCATCAGTTCCACCAGCGACAGGCCGGCCATGGTGGCACGTCGGTTCAGGCGCATGCTCACAGCTCCGTAGCCAGTGCAAAGGTGGTGGCCTTGTCCGGGTCATCCGGATCCCAGCGCTGGTCGCCCCAGGTAATGGCCACATTGACCACGCCACCACTGAAGGTGACATTGGCGCCTGCATCGTCGCCCAGCGCCTTCACCACCTGGCATTGCCAGCGCGCGATCTTCTTTTCAATGGAGACGTCGCCGGTATCGCTGGTGCACGCAGTGGCGGCGGTCTTGCTGCCTGCCGCGAACGACGCGCCGGTGTACCAGGCCGCCTGGAAGCGGTTGCTGCGCATCTGCTCGGTCAGGTCGTAAGCCAGGTTGGTGGCCTGGGTTCGATAATTGGCGCTCTGCACGAAGCGGACGTTCAGGGTCTGCAAGAGGGCAAAACCCAGCAGGCCGAACGCCAGCACGATGATGGCGATCAGTACTTCCAGCAGGGTGAAGCCCCCGGCCTGGCGCGCGCGGAAGGTACGGGTGGTCATGGACAGGCTTCCTTGGTGCTGCGGATCTGCCCGGAGGCGTTCACTGTCAGTGTGCGCTTGTGCAGTGCGCCCCTGCTGCAGACGTCCGGCTCCAGCCGTACCTCCTGCTCGGCGCTGGCGCGGCGACGGCCGCGCCCGTCGAAGGCGATCTCCGTGGCCGGCCCAGTGATCTTCAGCTTGGGATTGCCACTGACGAAGCGCAGGACGGTTTCACCTGCCGACAGCGCACCGTCGCCATTGGCATCGGCAAAGGCCAGCATGCCGCCCGACCAGCCACCATCACAGCTGGCACCGTCGCTGCTTCCACAGACGCCGCCACCGCGGTTGCTGCGGATCGCCTCGCTGCGGGCAAGACTGAGCAGGCCCAGGACCTCGTTGTTGGTCGAGCTCACCCGGCTCGAACGAATCGTGCCCTGGAAACTTGGAAAGGCGATCGCAGCCAGGATCGCCACCACGGCAATGGTGACCATCAGCTCGATCAAGGTGAAGCCGCTTTCCCGGCGCAAAGACATTGGACGCTCCCCAGCGTGTTGGTGACCACGATGGGCCATCGTCCCGCCACCGGCAAGCGGCGGCAGGATGAACGGTCAATCCGGGGCGACGGGCGTCAAAGGCTTGACGACCCGCCCTCCCCTGCCCGTGCCGGCGCGATCCCCATCGCGCCGGCCCGGGTTCAGGCCAGCACTTGGTAGCAGGGCTGGTATTCGCCGGAGATCTTCATCCGGCGCTGCTCGACGAAGGCGCGCAGCAGCGCATCCAGCGCCTGCATCATGTCCGGATCCCCGTGGATCTGGAACGGCCCGAACTGCTCGATGCGGCGCATGCCGTCCTCCTTCACGTTGCCGGCGACGATGCCCGAGAACGCCCGGCGCAGATCGGCCGCCAGCGCGTGCGGCGCACGCCCGTGGTGCAGGTCCAGCGCGGCCATCGCCTCGTGGGTCGGCACGAACGGCTGCTGGTACTCCCACGGGATCTCGATCGACCAGTTGAAGAAGAACGAGTCCTTCTGCGCCAGGCGGTGCTCGCGCACGCGCTTGATGCCGTTGGCCATCTTCTTGGCCACCGCGACCGGGTCACCGATGATGATCTCGTAGCGCTCGGCAGCCTCATCACCCAGGGTCAGGCGGATGAAGCGGTCGATCTGCTCGAAGTACGGCGCCGCCACGGTCGGGCCGGTCAGGATCAGCGGGAACGGCAGGTCCTTGTTCTCCTCGCGCAGCAGGATGCCGAGCAGGTACAGGATCTCTTCGGCAGTGCCGACGCCGCCGGCGAACACGATGATGCCGTGGCCGATGCGGACGAAGGCCTCAAGGCGCTTCTCGATGTCCGGCATGATCACCAGGTGGTTGACGATCGGGTTCGGCGACTCGGCCGCAATGATGCCCGGCTCGGTGAGGCCGATGTAGCGCGTGACGGTGCGGCGCTGCTTGGCATGGGCGATGGTCGCACCCTTCATCGGGCCCTTCATCGCGCCCGGGCCGCAGCCGGTGCAGATGTCCAGGCCGCGCAGGCCCAGCTCGTAACCCACCTGCTTGGTGTACAGGTACTCGTCGCGCGAGATCGAATGGCCGCCCCAGCACACCACCAGGTTCGGATCGCCCGGGTTGAGGATGCGCGCATTGCGCAGCAGGCCGAACACCGCGTTGGTGATGCCCTCGGACGACTCCAGCTCGGCCGCGTAGGCCGGGCCCATCTCGATGGCCATGTAGGCCAGGTCGCGCACGACGGCGAACAGCAGTTCGGCGACACCGCGGATGATCTCGCCGTCGACGAAGGCCATCGCCGGTGCGTTGACCAGGTCGATGCGCACGCCGCGATCCTGCTGCGCCACCTGGATGTCGAAATCAGGGTAGAGGTCGCGCGCCGCGCGCGGATCGTCCGAAGCGCTGCCGCTGGTCAGCACAGCCAGCGCGCAGCGGCGCAGCAGCTCATGCATGCCGCCGGCGGAGGCATCGCGCAGGCGTGCGACCTCGGCGCGCGACAGCACATCCAGCCCACCGCGCGGGTAGATCCGCGCATCCTGCACCGGCAGTGCACGGGCTGATTTTTCGTTCGTGGTCATATCCAATTTTTCGCTTCCTTCAAGGTTTCCGACTGTACTGCCGCCCCCTTAAAAAGCAAAACGGCCGGGAAGCCCGACCGTTGGATGTGTGCTGCCCGCGTTCGCCTGTCCGGGACCGCCTGGGCGGCGTTGACGCCGCGCACATTTCCAGATGCTACGCCGTTGCCCAGCGCCCCGCAAGGACTTTCGCCTGAACGGGAAACGGCCGGGTTTCCCCGGCCGTTTCCGTTTACAGCAGCGCTACGTCAGTGCATCAGAACTGGTAGCGGAAGCCCAGCTGCAGCGACCACTGCGAGACACCGACGTCGAAGCCGTCTGCGTCGTTGTTGGCCACCGTCGGCAGGTCAGCACCGCGGAAGTTGTAGACGTACTTGCCGTCCTTCATGCCCTGCAGGGTAGCCACACGCGCATCGGCGAAGAAGCCGTAGTCGTAGATGTTGCCCCACTTCTTGTTGAGCATGTTGCCGACGTTCTGGATGTCCAGCCACACTTCCGACTTGTGACCCTTCATGAAGCCCGGCAGCTGCTGGCTGATGCGGATATCGAAGGTGTTGATCCAGCCGGTACGGAACTGGTTCGCCGGAGCGTAGCCACCTGCGTACTTGGCCAGCTGCGGGTTGGCGGCCAGCCATGCGTAGAACGACTTCTCCATTTCCGCATCCGGGGTGAAGGTGCTGCCCGCCAGATTGCCGAACAGAACCTCGCCCGGGTTCGGCACGTAGAACAGGTCATTCGCGGAGCGGCCGTCGCCGTTGGCATCGTTCGAGTACACGTAGCTGTACGGACGGCCGCTACGGCCCTCATACACCAGACCGACCTTGGTTTCGTAGTCGCCGAAGAACTTGTGCTTCCAGTTCAGCGAGCCCGACAGGCGGTCACGGATCTGGTAGCGCGAGGTGTTCTCGGTTTCGCTGTTGGCGTTGAAGGCGTACTGGTAGTTCCAACCCGAGCTTGCGGTGGAGCTGGTCAGCGAGCCCACTTCGGTCGCGTCGGTGTAGGTGTAACCGATGTTCCAGGACCAGTCACTGGCGTCCGACCACGGCTTGCTCAGCGACACGGTGAACTGCGAGGTGCGGCCCTTGTCGGTGTTGGCGATTTCGTAGACGGCGTCGTAGCCGCGGTTCCGCCCGAAGCGGGCATCGTTGTTGGTCCACAGGTTGCCGTTGCGCGACGCAGCGTAATAGAGCTCACGACCGTCCGGACCCAGCTGCTGCACCGGGCCCAGGTTCAGGTTCCTGTAGTACAGGGCATCCTTGACCTTGGTGACCAGCAGCTCTGCCGAAGCCACGATGCCGTACCACGGCGTTTCATGATCGAAGGCCAGGTTGGCCTTGTACACCGACGGCATCTTGAAGTCGCTGCCGACGAAGTTGACGTTCTGACGGTTCGAGCCCGGGGTGGTCGGGACCGGCTGGCTGTCCTTGTTCGGGTTGAACGGCAGCGTGCGATCGTAGGCAGTGTAGGCGTACACCGAATTGTTGAAGCCGGTGGCCGAGTAGCTGTTGCTCAGCCACACCTGCGGCGCATCACCCTGGAACAGGCCCACGCCGCCGCGCAGCTGCGTCGGACGCTCGCTGTCGAAGGTGTAGTTGAAACCGACGCGCGGCTGGATCAGGAACTTGTTGCTCAGCACTTCGCTGTTATCGCGACCGAAGAAGGTCGACGCCGCAGCGTTGTAGGCCGGGGCCGGGCTGGTGTCGGCACGGTCGGCACGCACACCCAGGGTCAGGGTCAGATTGTTGTTGACATACCAGGTGTCCTGCACGAACAGGGCCAGGTTGCTGTACTTGTAGTCAGCCGGAATCGAGCCCGGGGTGCGCTCCGGATTGTAGTTGTAGCTGCTCCAGCGGCCAGCGGCGAAGTTGTCCAGGCCGTAGAAGGTGTAGGCACCCCACGAGTTGGCGCCGAAGTAGTTGTAGATGTCGTTGGTGTCGTACGACGCACCGAACTTGACGTCATGGTCACCCAGGGTCCAGGTAGCTGCGGCGTAGTAGTTCCACGCCTTGGTTTCCAGGATGTTGTTCTGCGAGTTGACTTCGGTACCCAGGTACAGCGAGTCACCCGACGGTGCAGCCTCGTTGCCGCCGAAGAAGATGCGGATGCTCGGTGCGTCGGTGGACACGTTGCGGATCGCCGAGTACTCGCGGTACGACGCCTTCAATTCGGTCGAGAAGTTCGGGGTCCAGTCGCTGAACAGCTGGGCGACGTAGCTCTCGTTGGTCTTGTCATGCTGGTACCAGTACGAGCTCAGCGAGGCCGAACTGGTGGCCATGCCGTTGATGCGCAGCTTGCTCTGGTCGATCTTGCTGTAGCGGATGTTGGCACGGTGGTTCTCGCTGATGTTCCAGTCCAGCTTCAGCGCGTACTCTTCCATCTCCGTGTCGCCGTTGCTTTCCAGGCCACCGGCGTTGATGCCGTAGCCCTGCGCGATCTGCTGCGCGCGGGTCACGTCGGCCAGGGTGAACTGCGGGTTGGCCTTGCCCAGCGCGGTGCCGCTCAGGTCGGCGCCCGGGGCGGCCTGCTTGAACTTTTCGTAGTTGGCGAAGAAGAACAGCTTGTCCTTGACGATCGGGCCGCCCAGGGTCATGCCGTAGGTTTCTTCCTTGGTGAAGCCCTTGAACGGCTGGCCTTCCGGGTTGTCGCCGAACCAGTCGCCATCACGGTAGGTGCCGTACACCGAGCCGTGGAATTCATTGGTACCCGACTTGGTCACCGCGTTGACGGTGGCACCGGCGGCGGCAGCGATGCTGACGTCGTAGTTGGACAGGTTGATGTCCAGCGCTTCGATGGCTTCCATCGCGACCGGCTGGCGGCGGGTCGGCATGTTGTTGCCTTCCAGGCCGAAGGTGTCGCTGGCCGAGACGCCGTCGATGTTGATCGAGTTGAAGCGCGGGTTCTGGCCGCCGGCCGAGATCGAGCCCGAGGCGCGATCGATGAAGGTGACGCGCGGATCCAGGCGCATCAGATCCTGGATGTTGCCGCCGACGGACGGCGCAACTTCGATCTGCTGCTGGCTGATGTTGGTGCCCGAGCCCATCTTGGTGGCGCTGAACACTTCCGAGCCGCCGCCGACGGCGGTGACCTGCACGGTGTCCAGATTGGTCGCGCCGGCCAGATCGCCGGTCAGCGTCGCGTTGATGGTGCCGGTCTGGTTCACGCCCAGGTAGACGCCATCTTCGGTCTTGGTGCCTTCACCCGGCTTGGTGATGGTGATGCTGTACGGGCCACCCACGCGCAGGCCGCGTGCGTTGTAGCGACCGGCCGCATCGGTGGTAGCACGCGAAACCGTGCCCGACTCGGTGTGGGTGATGGTGACTTCAGCACCAGCGACGGGCTGGCCGCCGCGGGTCACGACCTGGCCACCGACACCAGCGGAGGTGCTCTGGGCGAAGGCGGGAGCGGCAGCAAGTGCAGCCACGAGACCAAGGGTAAGCTTGGACATCCGGAGTGGGTGGGTCATTTTTCGGTAGCCTCGATGCGAGTTGGCGATGGCGGAAAAAAAAGCGCATCCAAACAGCCCTGCGGGTGGCTGGTCGGAGAGTTATCTGGGGTTCCCTACCGCTTGGCTGAAGGCAGCCATAACGGTTAACACTAGATTAACACGCTACGCCATCAATGTGACGGTTGTGCGACAAACGGCACCGGTTCGCAACGCAATCGTGACGGGTTCTTCACTCCGCCTTTCCCCGGGGCTCACTCGCGGGGAACTGCCTCGCTGGCATCGAGAATCGTCCCCCGCCAGGCATGGCCGGCCCGGGACAACAGGGTGACGGCCGCAGCGGCGGCCGCTTCGGGCCCTTGCGCGGCCGGGTCCTGGTCGACGGAATAGGCGCGGGCGCGCAGGGCCGTGCGCAGGGGCCCCGGGTACAGGCCACTGACCCGGACCGGGCTGCGGCCCAGCTCATCGTGCAGGCTCGCGATCAGGCCACGCAGGCCGTGCTGGGCCACGCCATACCCGCCCCAGTAGGCCTGCCCCACCCGTTCGGGGGCATCGACCGCGAACACCAGGGCAGCATCCTCGCGCTGCCGCAGCAGCGGCAGGCAGGCCTGGGCCAGCCAGGCCGGGGCGGTCAGGGTGACATGGACCGCACGGGCGAAACTGGCCGGGTCGGCCAGCTCGAACGGGGTCAGGCCGGGGAAATGCGCGGCGCAGACCAGCAGGCCATCCAGCCGCCCCAGCTCACGCTGCAGGGCCTGGGCCAGTTCGGCATAGTCATCGGGGCCGGCACCCTCCAGGTCCATCGGGTACAGCAGGGGTTCCGGGCCGACCGCCTGGACCTGGGCATAGACCCGGTCCAGCCGGCGCGGCTTGCGCCCCAGCAGGACCACGGTAGCCCCGGCCGCCGCAGCGGCAATCGCCGCCGCACTGCCCAGCCCGCCGCCGGCACCGGCAACCAGCACCACGCGGTCCTGCAGCGGGCGGCCATCGAGCGCCCCGTCAGTCGGTGACGTCGACGGCCAGGCACTCATCCCTGGGTCGCCTCTTCGACGATGCGCTTGAGCTCGCCGGATTCAAACAGTTCCATGACGATGTCGCAGCCGCCGATCAACTCGCCGTTGATGAACAGCTGCGGGAAGGTCGGCAGGTTGGAGAAGCGCGGCAGGTTGGCGCGGATCTCCGGTTCTTCGAGCACGTTGACGGTGCGCAGGCTGACGGCGCCGGCAGCCATCAACGCCTGCACGGCGCGGCTGGAAAAGCCGCACATCGGGTACTGCGGGGTACCCTTCATGAACAGCACGAGCGGGTAACGATCGACCTCGGCCTGGATTTGCTGCATTACCGCCACAACCACACTCCTTGCTTCGCCGGACAACCCGACCGTGATGGTCGGCTAGACTGCCCACGGTAGCCGCCATTGTAAGCGGATGGAACAGGCTGCCGTCGTCCCCTGGCCACGAACCTGCACATGCCCGTCGAATTGCCCGCCCTGCCCTACCTCTCCGGCTCCCTGCAGCCCCACCTGTCCGCGCAGACCGTGGAACTGCATCACGGCCGCCACCACCGCGACTATGTCGACGCGGTCAACGCCGGCACCCTCGGCACCGAGTGGGAGGAGGCGTCGCTGGAAGAGATCGTGCGCCATGCCCAGGGCACGCTGTTCGATGCGGCCGCCCAGGCCTGGAACCACGGTTTCTACTGGCAGTGCCTGCGCCCGCGCGGCGGCGGCGAACCGCAGGGCCGGCTGGGCGAACTGGTCAAGCGCCAGTTCGGTGACGCGCAGCGCCTGCGCGAGGAATTCAACCGCACTGCACTGGGCCTGTTCGGCTCGGGCTGGGTGTGGCTGGTGCAGCACCCGGGGGGCCAGCTGGGCATCCAGGCCACCCGCAACGCCGGCACGCCCCTGACCGGCGACAGCACCCCGCTGCTGTGCTGCGACGTGTGGGAGCACGCGTACTACACCGACTACCAGAATGACCGCGCGCGTTACCTGGACGCGTTCTGGCAGATGGTCAACTGGGAATTCGCCGAGAGCCAGCTGCGCTGACCCCCTGTAGAGCCGAGCCCATGCTCGGCTGGCCGGACAGCAGCCGAGCATGGCCTCGGCTCTACAGATGAAGCTTCATGCGCTCTCGTGCGCGGCCACCGCATCCATCACCCGCGCCGAGTACACCAGCGCGGCGCCGGCGTTGAGCGAGACCGCCACGCCCAGCGCCTCGGCGATTTCCTCGCGGCTGGCGCCATGCTTCAGCGCCGCGTCCACGTGCACGGTGATGCAGCCGTCACAGCGGGTGGTCACCGCCACCGCCAGCGCGATCAACTCCCGGGTCTTGGCATCCAGGTGGTTGGTCTGGGCACCGGCATTGGCCAGGGTGGCGTAGCCCTTGACCGTATCCGGCGAGAGCTTGCCGATCTCGCCGATGCGGCCCTTCAGTTCCTTGCGGTAGGCATTCCAGTCGAGCATGGTCGTGACTCCTGTGAAAGGAGCTCCACGCTACCACCGGGAATGTTGCGCCGATGGCTGCACCGGTGCGCCACACCGTTGCAGCCATACAGGCGTCTGCCGGCAGCACGCCGGCACGCCCGCGTTCAGCGGTTGCGCAGCGCGTGCACCGCCGGTGCCACCTGGGCCTGGCGGTCCAGTTCCAGGCCCACCTGGTCCAACGCGTCGGCCAGTGCTGCGGCATCGTCATCGCGCAATGTGGCATGGCCGACCTTGCGGCCTTCGCGCGACTCCTTGCCATAGTCATGCCAGTGGCCACTGGCCTGGGCCAGCACCGGCAACGGGTCGGGCATCCGGCCCAGCCAATTCAGCATGCAGGCATGGCCGAGCATGCGGGTGCTGCCCAGCGGCAGGCCCAGCACGGCGCGCAGGTGGTTCTCGAACTGCGAGGTCTCGCTGCCTTCGATGGTCCAGTGCCCGGAGTTGTGCACGCGTGGCGCCATCTCGTTGGCCAGCAGCTCGCCATCGCGGCAGAACAGTTCCAGCGCGAACACGCCGACGTACTGCAGGTGTTCGGCGACACAGCGTGCATAGCCGATGGCTGCCTGCTGCTCGGCGGCGGACAGCACGGCCGGGGCCACGCTGGCCGACAGCACACCGTCGACATGCCAGTTGCCGGTGATCGGCCAGGCTTCGAAACTGCCATCGCGGCCACGCACGGCCACCACGCTGACCTCGCGCTGGAAGGCCACGAAGCCCTCCAGGATCAGTCCGGTGCGCTCGACCTGTGCACCCAGCGCATCCCAGGCGGCATCAATGTCGGCTTCGCTGCGCAGGCGGAACTGGCCCTTGCCGTCGTAGCCCAGGCGGCGGGTCTTGAGGATGCACGGCAGGCCGAATTCGGCGGCCTTCGCCGCCAGCTCGTCGCGGCTGCGGATATCAGCGAAGGCCGGCAGCGGGATGCCCAGCTGCTGGAACAGGGTCTTCTCGCTCAACCGGTCCTGGGCCACCGCCAGCGCGGCCGGCGGCGGGTAGACCGGCACGCGGTCGGCCAGGAACTGTGCACTGTCGGCGGGCACATTCTCGAAATCGAAGGTGACCACATCGACCTTGGCAGCGAAGTCCGCCAGCGCCTGGCGGTCGTCGAAGGCACCGACGGTGAGCGGCGCCAGCGGGCCGCTGCAGGCGTCGGCCGCCGGGTCATACAGTTCGAAGCGCAGCCCCAGCGGCGCACCGGCCAGGACCATCATGCGGGCGAGCTGGCCGCCGCCCAGGATGCCGACGGTCAGGCTCATTGGCGCGGATCGTCGTGGGCCATCACGTCTTCGGTCTGGCGTGCACGGAAGGCGTCGAGCGCCTGGCCGATCGCCGGCTGGTCGCTGGCCAGCATCGCGGCGGCGAACAGCGCCGCGTTGGACGCGCCGGCATTGCCGATGGCGAAGGTGGCGACCGGGATACCGGCCGGCATCTGCACGATCGACAGCAGCGAATCCATGCCGTTGAGGGCCTTGGACTGCACCGGCACGCCCAGCACCGGCACGGCGGTCTTGGCGGCGATCATGCCCGGCAGGTGGGCGGCCCCGCCGGCACCGGCGATGATCGCGCGCAGGCCACGCGGGCCCGCCTGCTCGGCGTAACTGAACAACACATCCGGCGTCCGATGCGCGGACACCACCTTCACTTCGAACGGAACACCCAGGGCTTCAAGCTTCTGGGCGGCGTGCTGCATGGTTTCCCAGTCGGAACGGGAACCCATGACGATGCCGACAAGCGGCGCGATCGGGTTGGGGGTCATTGGCCGTCACCTGCCTTAAAGACGTATTCTAGCCATCTTCCACGCAAGACGAAGAACCATGGATCGCAAGCTGCTCGACCTGCTGGTGTCGCCTGACACCCGCCAGCCCCTGTCCCTGCTGGATGGCAAGGGCCTGGAAGCCCTCAACAAGGCCATTTCCGCCGGCGCGGTGAACAAGGCCGATGGCAACCCGCTGGCGCAGCCGCTGCGCGAAGCGCTGGTCACCCGCGACCGCAAGCAGGTCTTCCGCGTCGACGACGGCATCCCGGTGCTGCTGGCCGAGGAAGCCATCCCGACCGCCCAGATCGCCGATTTCCCGACCGCATGAGCACGCTGCCGACGCCGGATGCGGCCGTTGTCGCCGCCGATGTCGCGCGTGCACTGGCCGAGGACCTGGGCAGCGGTGATGTCACCGCCGCCCTGCTGCCCGACCAGGCCGACAGCGCCTACCTGCTGTGCAAGCAGGACGGGGTGATCGCCGGCCGCCCCTGGTTCGACGCCACCCACCGCGCGCTCGACCCGGACGTACGCATCGAATGGCAGGTTTCCGACGGCGACGCGGTTACCGCAGGCACCGTGCTGGCCCTGCTGCATGGGCGCAGCCGCAGCCTGGTCAGCGCCGAACGCACCTCGCTCAACTTCCTGCAGACGCTGTCCGGTACGGCAACCACCACCGCCCGCTACGTGGCGGCGGTGGCCGGTACCGGCACGCGCATCCTCGACACCCGCAAGACCCTGCCCGGCCTGCGCCTGGCTCAGAAGTACGCGGTGCGCTGCGGCGGTGGCGAGAACCATCGTTTCGGCCTGTACGACACGGTGATGCTGAAGGAAAACCACATCCGCGCTGCCGGTTCACTGGCCGACGCCGTGGCGGGCGCACGCCGGCAGTGGCCTGCGCTGCCGCTGGTGGTCGAGGTCGAGGATCTGGCGCAGCTGCGCCAGGCGCTCGACGCTGGTTGCGAACGCATCCTGCTGGACGACTTCAGCCCCGACCTGCGCCGCGAGGCGGTACGCATCACGGCCGGCCGCATTCCGCTGGAAGTGTCCGGCAGCGTCGGCCTGGGTGGCCTGCGCTCGATCGCCGAGGATGGCGTCGACTGCATCTCCATCGGCGGCCTGACCAAGCACGTGCAGGCCATCGATCTGTCGTTGAAGCTCGGCCCACCGCCGGGCTGAGGCCTGCAGGACTTGTAGAGCCGAGCCTACGCTCGGCTGCTTGTCGATTTGCGGCACGCCCTGCGCGCGCTTCGCGCGATGAGCCGAGCATGGGCTCGGCTCTACACGACCCGGGACGCCTTCACGGCTCGGCTACGGCCGCCTCTGCGACGCTGCCGGCATCCCCCACAGGAGCCGCGCATGCGCCGGATGCTCTTGCCTGCCTGTCTGCTGCTGGCCGCGGCCCCCCTGTCCGCAGCGGCGGCCGAAGCCTGCGATGTGCCACCGCGTTTCGGCCTGAGCCCATTGGCGGTGGCCATCCGCAATACTGCCTGCAATGAACACCGGCTCTGGTTCCGGCCTTTCATCGATCGCGATGGCCGCGCGGCGAGCCTGAGTGTCACCGAGGCTGAGAACGAACATCTGACCGACAACGGGCTGATTGCCTGGCAACGCGTGGCCGGCTACTGGCGCAACAGCGGCACGCTCAACGCGATGGGCAGCATCGCCGGCGCCAGCAGCTGTCTGGCACCACTGGGCACGCGCTACACCGACAGCGACTGCCGCACCTTCCTGATCGACAACCCGTGGTCGGCCGCGTTCATTTCCTGGGTGATGGTGCAGTCCGGCGTCCCCGGCTTCAACGCGTCGCCACGCCACATCGACTACATCCGTGCCGCGTACCAGGGCGGACCCTCGGGCGTGCCGTACCGGCTGGTCGATCCCGCGACCGCAAAGCCCGCACCGGGCGACCTGCTGTGCTTCCTGCGCGATCGCAGCACCACGCTCAGCTACAGTGGGCTGGTGCAGGCACTGGGCAACGGTTCGGTGGGCCACTGGAAATCACATTGCGAAGTAGTGGTGGCCGCCAACCTGGGGGGCGACCAGACCCTGTACCTGGTGGGCGGCAACGTGATGAACACGGTGGCGATGCGACTGCTGCCGCTGGACCGCACCGGGTTGATCAAGCTGCCGCCGGCGCGCGAACGCAACAGCACCGGCATCGAGCCCAGCTGCACGCCGGGCCGCGAGGACGAATGCAGCTTCAACCGCCAGGACTGGGCAGCGCTGCTGCAGCTGACGGCGACCGCGCCATTGGTGATGCCTTCGCCCTCCGCCGCGCCGATGCAGACGGTGCCGGCGACGGCGCCGTCTAACGTGCCCGCATCACCGATGTCCAGCGAACCGCAGCCACGGCGGTGAGTGCAGCGCTTGATCCAGCGCGCGTTCGCCGCCATCTTTGCCGGATCCACCTCTGACGGCTGACGCCATGCCCACCCTGCTGTTGTTGCTGATTGCCGGCGGAATCATCTATTTCTTCTGGAATGCGGCGCGTTCGGCCGCCGAGCGCGCGGTCGAGCTGGGCCGCAATGCCTGCCGCGCTGCCGACGTGCAGTGGCTGGATCAGGCGGTACATGCCACCGGCCTGCGACTGTCGCGTGGCGAGGACGGACGGCTCGGTTTCGAGCGCACCTTCAAGTTCGAGTATTCCTACGATGGCATCGATCGCCACGTGGGCCGCATGGTGCTGCGCGGCGACCAGCTGATCTCGTTCACCGGCCCCGGTGCCGCGCGGATCAGCCAGATCCGGCCGGATGTGGAGGATGCCGAGGATGTGTAAGAACTGAAGGTGTGCCGACCAACGGTCGGCACCCACACAATTCCGGCACCCACCGGTAAAACCTGCAAAGGAAGACGCCGCCCATCGGGGCGGCGTCGGAATGGTTACTTGACCACGCGCAGGTTCGGGCGGCCCTTGGGCGGCGGACTGGCCGGTGGCGTATCGTCCGGCGGCGTGCCGTCCTCGTGCAGCAGTTCGTCACTGGTCGGCGCGGTCTCGCTGCCCGGAATGTCATCCGGCAGCGCCATGCCCTGCCCGGTCTCGCGGGCATAGACCGCCAGCACGGCGCTGATCGGTACCTGCACCGGGTAGCTGGTGCCGGAGAAGCGGGCCGAGAAGCTCACCATTTCGTTGTCGATCATCAGCCGCACGACGGCGCGTTCGGCGATGTTGAGCACGACCCGGCCATCCTTGACCGCCGAAGGCGGCACCTGCACGCCGGGGACGCCGGCGTCGACCAGGATGTGCGGGGTCAGCTGGTTGTCGTTGATCCATTCCACCAGCGCCCGCAGCAGGTACGGGCGGTGGCTGGTCATGTGGAAGAAGTCTTCGGTCATGCGTGAAGTGTACGCGCCCGGCGCCCCGCCGGGGCGGATCGCCTGCACGCCGGTCGGCGTGCAGACGGGTTACGCAAGGTCGGATCAGACCGGCAGATCGCGCAGCTTCTTTTCCTGGTCGGTCAGGCTGCGGACGAAACCCGGGTGACGGAAGATGCGGTTGCCGTAGTCCTCGATCGCCTTGCCGTCCTTCGGCAGCGGCACGTCCAGCGACTGCAGGCGCCAGATGATCGGTGCCATTGCACAGTCGGCCAGGCTCATTTCCGGATTGAGGAAGAACTTGCTGGCCTTGAACAGCGGCAGCGAGGCGGTCAGCAGTTCCTTCAGGCGCTTGCGGCCGGCCTCGGCCTGGGTCTTGTTGCCCAGCTGGATGGCCTGCACCTGCGGTACCCAGTCGTGCTCGATGCGCAGCATGGCCAAGCGGATACGCGCACGCGAGAGCGGATCGACCGGCATCAGCGGAGGATGCGGGTAGCGTTCGTCCAAGTATTCGCTGACCACCGACGCGGCGTACAGCACCAGCTCGCGCTCGACCAGGGTCGGCACCGAGTGGTACGGATTGAGATCGATCAGGTCTTCAGGCGGGTTCTGCGGATCGACCGGGACAAAGTCGAAGGTGACCCCCTTGGCCGCCAGCACCAGGCGTACCCGGTGGCACAGTACGTCGTCGTTCGAGGAAAACAGCGTCAGTGTATTGCGCATGCGTACGCTCGCCGCCATCAAAGGCTCTCCCACGACAGGAGACCGCCTGCCGCATCGGCGCCGCCGGCACCGTGCCAGCGGTCGACTCCACCCCGAGTGTGCAACCGACCATCACAAAAGCCAATAGGCCCGGGCGATGGCCGGCGGCAGAATCAGTGGACGTCCTTCCAGTATTCCTTCTTCAGCAGGTACAGCAGGAAAGTCAGCAGGGCCAGGAACAGGATCACCCATACGCCCAGCTGCTGCCGCTTGAGCGCGGCCGGTTCACCGGCGTATTCGAGGAAGTTGGTGATGTCCCGAACGGCCTGATCGTACTGGCCGGCATCGACCGACCCGGGCGTTTCGATTTTCAGGCCGGTCACCGGCGGGTCCATGCCAGGCGCTTCCGCCTTGCCGTGCACCGCATGCTGCAGGCCCTGCATCTCCCACAGCGGGTTGGGCATGGAGGCATTGGCGAACAGCGCGTTGTTCCAGCCCAGCGGGCGGCTGCTGTCCAGATAGAACGACTTGAGATAGGTGTAGACCCAGTCACTGCCCCGCACGCGCGAGATCAGGCTGAGATCGGGCGGCATCTTGCCGAACCACTTCTCCGCGTTCTCCTTGGGCATCGCCACCGGGATCGGGTCGCCGATCGCCGAGCCGGTGAAGTTGAGGTTGTTCATCACCTCTTCCTCGGTCAGGCCGAGGTCCTGCGCCATCCGCGAATAGCGCAGGTACTTCAATGCGTGGCAGCCGGAGCAGTAATTCATGTACAGCTGCGCGCCGCGCTGCAGCGAGGCGCGGTCACCGAGGTCGTTGCCGGCCTGCAGCAGCGGGGTGCCGCCTTCGGCGGCGGAGGCCAGGAAACTGCCCAGCATCAGGGTGGCCGCCAGGGCCAGCCGGACCATCCAGCGCTCAGTCATGCGTGGTCACCCTCTCCGGTACCGGCTTGGTCCTGTCCAACCTTGTCCATAGCGGCATGGTGATGAAGAACGCGAAGTACAGGAAGGTCAACACCCGCCCGATGTAGGTCTCGTGCACATCGGTGCCCGGGCCGGAACCAATCACGCCCAGCCACACGAAGCACACCGCCAGCACGCCCAGCATCACCTTCGAGATCCAGCCGCGGTAGCGCACCGATTTCACATTCGCCTTGTCCAGCCACGGCACCAGGAACAGGATCGCGATGGCCGAGAACATCACCAGCACGCCGCCCAGCTTGTTCGGCACCACGCGCAACATCGCGTAGTACGGCGTGTAGTACCAGACCGGCTTGATGTGTTCCGGGGTCACCAGGCGGTTGGCTTCGGTGAAGTTGTCGTGCTCCAGGAACAGGCCGCCGAAACCGGGGGCGAAGAAGATGATGAAGGCGGCGATGATCAGCAGGAAGCCGGCACCGACGCCATCCTTGAGCGTGTAGTACGGATGGAACGGAATGCCGTCGGCCGGGGCGTTCGGCGACCAGCGGTTGCCCTTGGGCCCCTTCTTGATCTCCACGCCATCGGGGTTGTTCGACCCCACCTCGTGCAGCGCGCCCAGGTGCAGCACCACCAGCAACAGCAGCACCAGCGGCAGTGCGATGACGTGCAGCGCGAAGAAGCGGTTGAGCGTGGCGTCACTGGGCAGGTAGTCGCCCATGATCCACTCGGTCAGGCCGTTGCCGATCACCGGTATCGCGCCGAACAGCGAAATGATCACCTTGGCGCCCCAGAACGACATCTGGCCCCACGGCAGCACGTAGCCCATGAAAGCTTCGGCCATCAGCACCAGGTAGATCAGCATGCCCAGGATCCACACCAGTTCGCGCGGCTTCTGGTAACTGCCGTACAGCAGGCCGCGGAACATGTGCAGGTAGACCACGATGAAGAACAGCGAGGCCCCGGTGGAGTGCATGTAGCGGATCAGCCAGCCCCACTCCACATCACGCATGATGTATTCGATGGAGCCGAACGCCTCGGCGGCGTTGGTCTTGTAGTGCATCGTCAGGAAGATGCCGGTGACGATCTGGTTGACCAGCACCAGCAGCGCCAGCGAACCGAAGTAGTACCAGATGTTGAAGTTCTTCGGCGCGTAGTACTCGGTGACGTGCTTGCGGTAGACCGGCATCAGGCCCGGCGCGCGGGCATTGACCCAGTCGGCCACGCCGCTGGCGGTACGAGCGAGGATATTGGCCATCAGGCTGCCCCCTGCGGATCGACACCGATGATGATGGTGTTGTCGTCCTGGTAATGGTGCGCGGGCACCTTCAGGTTGATCGGCGCCGGCACGTCCTTGAAGACGCGGCCGGACATGTCGAAGCGCGACTTGTGGCAGGGGCAGAAGTAGCCGCCCTTCCACTGCGGGTCATAGGGTTCAGGCCGGATCTCGGCGACCATTTCCGGCGAACAGCCCAGGTGCGTGCACAGGCCGACCAGCACGGAAATGTCCGGCTTGATCGAGCGCAGCTCGGGGTTCTGCTTCAGCACGTAGTCCGGCTGCTGGTCCTTCTCGCCGGACTCGGGGTCCTTGAGGCGGCCATCGAGCCCGTGCAGTGCATCGAGGATCGCCTTGGACCGCTTGACGATCCAGATCGGCTGGCCACGCCATTCCACGATCAGGCGTTGGCCTTCCTGCAGGGCGCTGATGTCGGCCACCACCGGTGCGCCGGCAAGCTTGGCACGGGCACTGGGGTTCCAGGATTTGATGAAAGGAACAGCGGTGAATCCGACGCCGACGGCGCCCACCACGGCTGTGGTGGCAGAAAGAAAACGCCGACGTCCGGTGTTGACTGGATCGTGTACCCCATCGTTGGCCATCCGGCACTCCGATATTGATTAGGTAGCTTTAAGGCTGCCAGCGGATCCGGTGGGGGCCAGAGCCGCATTGAATCATGGGCGAGTGTAGCGGAACCGTCGAGCGCCACACAACGCATTGCAACAACATTGATTACGGGGCTGCCAGCCAGTGGCCGGTCGGTGCCGGCCATTGCCCAAGGTTGCCGGCCAGCGGCCGGCACTACTGGTGCGTCAATGCGGTGCGGTAACGCTCGGCCAGCTGCCCGACCCGGCGCACGTAGTACTGGGTCTCGCTGTAGGGCGGCACGCCACCGTGGCGGTCAACCGCGCCTTCGCCCGCGTTGTAGCCAGCCGCGGCCAGGGTCAGGTCGCCATTGAAACGCTTCAACAACCACGCAAGATACTGCACGCCACCGCGGATGTTCTGCCCGGCATCGTAGGAATCGCTGACTCCGAAACGGGCCGCGGTTGGCGGCATCAGCTGCATCAGGCCCTGCGCGCCGGCGCGGCTGAGCGCGGTCGGGTTGTAGGCCGACTCGGCGTGGATGATGGCGCGCACCACGGCTTCGTCGACGCCGAACTCGCGCGCGGCCGAGCTGATCTCGGTCTGGAACGCGGTGGTGTTCAACCGCACCGAACCGAAGTCCACGCGCGGGTTGACGCCACAGGCGTAGCAGCGCTCCATGAAACTGTACCGGATGGTGCGCACCGGGCCGAGGTTGGCGACCTGGGTCGGGCGCGCACTGGTGTAGTGGCGCACGCCGTCCTTCATGAAGGAATAGACCTGGCCGCTGACCATGCGCCCGCTGCGCGAGGCAACCGGGGGCGCGGGTACGGCGGCTGGCGCAGCCGCCGGCGTCGCAGCGCTGGCCGCCACCGCCACCGGGTTGCGCTCGATGCTGGCCACGGTGGTCGGCGCCGGCTTCGGCGCGGCCACCACCGGGCGCGGTGCCGGGCGGAGGTCGCGGCTGTAGCTGATGGCGCTGCAGCGGGCCCCGGCCAGGCGCTTGCTGACATAGCTGGTGACCCCGTCGGCGCCCTGGCACTTGAACAGGGTGCCCGCGCTGGCCGGCGCAGCGGTCAGCGCAGCGATGATGATCGCCGTTGTCCCCAGTATCCCCTTCATGCCGGCGAGTGTCCCAGCTTCGCCGGGGCTTGCCAAGCGACGCGGCTCAGCCTGTGACGGGCGGCACAGCCAGCACCTGCCCCAATCCGGCCAGGCGCTGTGCCAGTTCATCGCGCAGGCCCGGCGGCGTGGTCCACACCGCCACCGGCACCCGGTCCAGGCTGAGGATCTGCGCCAGCATCATGCCGCGGCTCTCGGCGCCCATGCGCAGCAGGCAATGGTCGGGCCCATCGTCCTCCAGCACACCACACCAGGGCGGGATGCGGCCTTCCAGCTCGGCGCGGCTGCCGGCCAGGCGGACGATGGCCTGCAGGGCGAACGGGGCCTGGCTGACCGCCTGCCGCACCATCACATCCGGCGGTGCGGGCGTACGGCGGTGCATGCCCGGCTCGGCGCATTCGCGCACCGCGCCCATCCGGTCCACGCGCAGGGTGCGCCAGTCCTGCCGGCCCAGGTCCCAGGCCAGCAGGTACCAGCGCCGCCCGTAGTTGACCAGGTGCTGCGCCTCGACCTCGCGCTGGGTCACCGCTTCCTGGGCACTGCGGTATTCGAAGGCCAGCCGTGACGCCTGCCGGCAGTGCTGGGCCAGCTGCCCAAGCAGGCGTGCGTCGGTGGACGGAAGGTCGGACAGGGTGGCGGTGGCGGCATGCACCTCGCCGGCCTGCTGGCGGCGACGGGTCGGCACCAGCGGATCGAGCTTGGACAACAGGCCGCGCGCGGTGTCGTCGATGCCGGCGACGGTCGCAGAGGCCGCGCGCAGGGCGATGGCCAGGGTAGTCGCCTCCTCCTCGTCCAGCAGCATCGGCAGCACCGGCGCCCCTGCCCCCAGCTGGTAGCCGCCGCCAACCCCGGACGAGGCCCGGACCGGATAACCCAGCTCGCGCAGGCGCTCGACGTCACGGCGGATGCTGCGCCGGTCCACGCCCATGCGCTCGGCGAGCTCGGCCCCGGACCACTGGCGACGGGCCTGCAGCAGGGCGATCAGGCGCAGCAGTCGATGGGCGGTATGGCGCATGAAGGATCGAGGACAGAAGTCGTCCGCAATAGTGCCCCAGGATGGCCTCCAGTTCACCACCCACCGCAAGGAGCAATGCCATGAATTCACGCCAGATCACCCTGTACCACGCCGCCCGTTCCCGCTCGAGCGGCGCCGTGGCCCTGCTCGAAGCACTGGGTGCCGACTACCGCATGCAGGTGCTGGACCTGAAGGCGGGCGCCAACCTGGCCCCGGCCTACCTGGCCATCAACCCGATGGGCAAGGTGCCGGCGATCGTCCACAACGGTGCGCTGGTGACCGAGCAGGTGGCGATCTATCTGTACCTGGCCGACCTGTATCCGGAGGCCGGCCTGGCACCGCCGATCGGCGACGCCCTGCGCGGGCCCTACCTGCGCTGGATGGCCTTCTATGGCGCCTGTTTCGAGCCGGCGATGATCGACAAGGCGATGCACCGCGAGCCGCCGCCGCGCCTGATGTCGCCGTACAACGACGCCGAGACCGTGCTGCAGGTGATCGAGGCCCAGCTGGCGCAGGGCCCCTACCTGCTCGGCGAGACGATGAGCGCCGCCGACGTGCTGTGGGGCAATGCGCTGGCCTGGACCACGGCCTTCGGCCTGGTGCAGCCCGCGCCGGCCACGGCCGATTACATCGCACGGATGAGCGCGATGACCGCCTTCGACCGTTCGCGGCAGATCGATGCGGAGCTGGCGGCGTAAGCAGCGGCCCCTTGTAGAGCCGAGCCCACGCTCGGCTGCTCCTCCGCCTTGCAAAGGTAGCCGAGCACGGGCTCGGCTCTACAGTGATGGCCACGCTGGGCATGGGCTCGGTTGCACGGGCGCGGCGGCTGGCGCGGGATGCGGGTAGAATTACCCGCTTTCCCGCCACCCGAATGGATTAAGCGCCATGACCGGGACGCCAGACGTCTTTCCGCCCACCACACCGGGCGGTACCCCCCTCGTTGCCCTGCCCGCTGGTCCGCGCAAGCCCGACCAGGTGAAAGGCAAGCTGTACATCAAGACCCACGGTTGCCAGATGAACGAGTACGACTCGGCCAAGATGGCCGACGTGCTTGCCGCCAGCGATGGCCTGGAACTGACCGACAGCCCGGACGACGCCGACGTCATCCTGGTCAACACCTGCTCCATCCGCGAGAAGGCGCAGGAGAAGGTGTTCAGCCAGCTGGGCGTGTGGAAGGGGCTGAAGAACAAGGGCCGTGAAGTCATCATCGGCGTCGGCGGCTGCGTCGCCTCGCAGGAAGGCGAAGCGATCATCAAGCGTGCGCCGTTCGTCGACCTGGTGTTCGGCCCGCAGACCCTGCACCGGCTGCCGGAGCTGATCCGCGCACGCCGCGAACAGAAGCGCCCGCAGGTCGACATCAGCTTCCCCGAGATCGAGAAATTCGATCGCCTGCCCGAGCCGCGCGCCGAAGGACCCTCGGCATTCGTGTCGATCATGGAAGGCTGTTCCAAGTACTGTTCGTTCTGCGTGGTGCCCTACACCCGCGGCACCGAAGTCAGCCGCCCGTTCGAGGACGTGGTGGTGGAGGTGGCGCAGCTGGCCGCACAGGGCGTGCGCGAGATCAACCTGCTCGGGCAGAACGTCAACGCGTATCGCGGGCCCTATGGTGACGGTGAGTTCGCCGACCTCGGCCTGCTGATCCGCACCATCGCCGAGATCGATGGCGTCGGCCGCATCCGCTTCACCACCTCGCATCCGCTGGAGTTCAGCGATTCGCTGATCGATGCGTTCCGTGACGTGCCACAGCTGGCCAACTTCCTGCACCTGCCGGTACAGGCCGGCAGCGACCGCGTGCTGTCGGCGATGAAACGCGGCTACACCGCGCTGGAGTTCAAGTCGAAGATCCGCAAGCTGCGGGCGGTGCGCCCGGACATCTCGATCAGCTCGGACTTCATCGTCGGCTTCCCCGGCGAGACCGACGCCGATTTCGAGAAGACCATGAAGCTGATCGAGGACATCGGCTTCGACCACAGCTTCTCCTTCATCTATTCACGCCGCCCCGGCACGCCGGCCGCGGACCTGGAGGACACGATCAGCGATGCCGAGAAGCACGCGCGCCTGTCGCGCCTGCAGGAGCGCATCAATGCGCATGCCGCCGGCATTTCCGAGAAGATGGTCGGCACCGTGCAGACCGTGCTGGTGGAAGGGCCCTCGCGCAAGAACCCGAACGAGCTGACCGGCAAGACCGAGAACATGCGTTCGGTGAACTTCCCGGCGCCGGCGCGCCTGATCGGCCAGTTCGTGGATGTGGTGATCACCGAAGCGCTGACCAATTCGCTGCGCGCGCGGGTGGTGACGGAATGAATCTTCGGGTCGGAGCCCCAAAGGGGCTCCGACCCGCCGGCCCGATAAATTGGGGTCGGAGCCCCTGCGGGGATCCGACCCCCTGCCTTCAATCCAGGCGCTTGCGGAAACGCAGGATGGCCAGGGTCATCATCACCACGATGAAGGCCAGCAGCGCCAGCGCGTCGTGCCACAGCTCCCACAACGAGGCGCCGCGCAGCATGATGCCGCGCACCAGGCGCAGGAAGTGGGTCAGCGGCAGCACCTCGGCCAGCCACTGCACCGGCCGCGGCATGCCAGCGAACGGGAACATGAAGCCCGACAGCAGGATCGACGGCAGGAACAGGAACAGCGTCATCTGCATCGCCTGGAACTGCGAGCGCGCACGCGTGGAGATCAGCAGGCCCAGCGCCAGGTTGGCCAGCACCAGCAGCACCGCGGCCAGATAGATGTCCAGCAGGCTGCCGCGAATGGGTACCTGGAACAGCCAGGTGCCCAGCACCAGCACCAGCGTGGTCTGCAGCAGGCCGATGGCCGCATAGGGCAGCACCTTGCCGACCATCAGCTCGCTGCGCGACACCGGCGTGGCGATCAGCAGTTCCATGTTGCCGCGCTCGCGTTCGCGCACCACCGCTACCGCCGTGAACATCACCAGGGTCATGGTCAGGATCACCCCGATCAGGCCCGGTACGATGTTCACCGCCGAGCGCCGCTGCGGGTTGTAGAAGCTGGTCACGCTGACCGGACCACTGGCGATGCTGCCTTCGCGCAGGGGACGGGTGTTGCTGGTCGGGCGCGTGTCCAGCGGCACCTGCGCCAGCTGGATCGCCGCGCTCTGCACCACGGTGTCGCTGCCATCGACCAGCACCTGCACCGCCTCGCGTCCATCGAAGCGGCGACGCTCGAAGTCGGCCGGCACCACGATGCCGACACTGATCTCGCCACGGCGCAGCGCCTGCATCAGCTGGGCAGGCGTGTAGGCTTCGCTGCGCGGCGTGATCACGCCGGTGGCCACCATGTCCTGCACCAGCGCGCGCGAAGCGGCGCTGTTGGCCTGATCGGCGACACCCGCATCGAGATGACGCAGGTTGAGGTTGATCGCATAGCCGAACAGCAACAGCTGCATCACCGGAATGCCAACGATCATCGCCAGCGTGATGCGGTCGCGGCGCAGCTGCCGCAGCTCCTTGAGCATGATCGCCCACAGCCGGCGCAGGTTCATCCCGCCGGCTCCCGGCCGCGGCCACGGGTGGCGGCCACGAACACATCTTCCAGGTTCGGCGCCACCGTCTGGATACGGGCCTGCGGGTCAGCGTTGGCAAGTGCACGGGCCAGCACTGCGACGTCCGCTGCGCCCTCATTGCACAGCACGCGCAGCTGGGTGCCGATCTGCGCCACGCTCAGCACACCGGGCAGCTCAGACAGTGCGCGGCTGGCCTGCCGCGGCTGCGACGACGTGACCTGCAACGTGCGGCCGTCCAGCCGTGCGCACAGCTCAGCCGGCGTGCCATCGGCGACCAGCGCACCACGGTCCAGGATTGCCAGCCGGTGGCAGCGCTCGGCCTCGTCCATGTAGTGGGTCGACACCAGCACGGTGGTACCGGCGTTGGCAAGTTCAAACAGGGCTTCCCAGAAATCACGGCGCGATTCCGGATCGACCGCGCTGGTCGGCTCGTCCAGGAACAGCAGCTCGGGCGCGTGCACGACGGCGCCGGCCAGGGCGAGGCGCTGCTTCTGGCCACCGCTGAGGGTTCCGGCCAGTTGTGGCTGACGGTCCAGGAGATGGTACTGCTCCAGCAGCTCGTCGACCCGCTGCCGGGCCTGCGCGCGTGGCAGATCCTGGATGGCGGCGAGGAATTCCAGGTTCTCGCGCACCGACAGGTCCTCATACAACGAGAAGCGCTGGGTCATGTAGCCGATGCGCCGGCGCAGTGCTTCGGCCTGCTCGGGAACCGCCAGCCCCAGCACCTGGATCTGCCCAGCGCTCGGTTCCAGCAGGCCGCACAGCATGCGGATGGTGGTCGACTTTCCGGATCCATTGGGCCCCAGGAAGCCGTACACCTGCCCGCGCGGCACGGTCAGGTCGACATTGTCCACGGCCAGAAGATCGCCGAAGCGGCGGGTCAAGCCCTGCGCATGCACCGCGATGTCGTCGCCGGTGTTCAGAAGCGCACCTGCACCGGCAGTCCGGCCGGAAGCTTCTGCATGTCGGTGGCCGTGTCCACTTCGATCTCGGCCAGATAGCTCAGGCGCTCGACGTCATCACCGGTCAGTGCGTAGTACGGGGTGAACGAGGGCTCGCTGCGGATTGAGCGCACGTGCCCCTTCAGCACGGTGCTGCCGTCTTCCAGCTGCACCTGCGCAGCCTGCCCGACCTTGACCTGCAGGCGCAGCGGCTGCGGCAGGTAGACGCGTGCATAGGGGCGCTCGCCGACCAGCATCACCGCCAGTGGCGCCCCGATCGGCGCCTGGTCACCCTGCCGGTAAGGCAGGGCATCGACAACACCATCGCGCGGCGCGCGCAGCTGCAGCTTCTGCAGGTTGACGCCCTGCACCACCTGCTGCGCCTGCGCGGCATCGGCGGCCGCCTGGCCCTGGGCGATGTCCTGCGCGCGGCTGCCGTGCACCAGTTCCAGCCAGGCCTGCTCGGCGGCCCGCACGCTGGCCTCGGCACTGCCGGCAGCCGCCCGTGCACGGTCCAGCTCGGAGGCGGCGATCAGGCGCTGGCGTGCCAGCGGTTGCACCCGACGGTAGTAGGCCGTGGCTTCAGCAGACTGCGCGCGCAACGCGGCCAGCTGCGCCTGGGCCTGCGCGATCTGTTCCTGGCGCGGGCCGATCTTCAGTTCTTCCAACTGGGCCTGCGCGCGCACCGTGTCGGCCTGCGCCGCGGCGAACTGCGCGTCGCCGCGGGCGGGGTCGAGCTGCATCAGCACTGCTCCGGCCTTGACCTGCTGCCCCTCGCGTACCTCCACCGTGGCGATCACTTCGGCCGCCGGCGCCGGCACCGTGATCCGGTCCCACTCCAGCGTGCCGAGCGCTGCAGGCGGCGCCTGCCCACACCCGGCCAGCAGGCCGATACCCACCAATCCGATTCCACGCATCCCATTGCCGATGCCCATGCCATCCCCTCCTGCGACGGCGCCACGGTGCCATCCGCCCCGTGCACCCTCTATGATTACGATCAGCCCTGACGGTTTTTTCACCACGCGTTGGCGAGCCTTTGGCTGCAAGGCTCCGCGCCACCTATCCACAGGTTGATTCGGCATCATTCCACAACCGGTGTGGAAAACCGGCAACACGGCATCCTGTTGCTCGCCTGGCAGCGGAACCTGCGCTGCGATCACGAAGAACGCCGGCGTGCCCGGGAAGTTCTCGGCCACGCGCTGCGACGTGCCCTCCCTCCCGGTCCGCCCGTCCTGCGGGTGCCGGCACGCCCGGGTCCGTGACGATTTTTTCACCACCCCCTCATGACGCTTGTGGCACAAGCACTGTAGAGGTCTATCCACAGGTTTCCGCAGCCCCCGTCCACACCGGGTGTGGAAAAGCATGTATCGACCCCGTGCTGGCCGCGCGCCCGCTGCGCGCGCTACCCTTGTCCTCCCTGAATACACTGCGGTGGAAGGCTTCCGCCCCACCCAAGGCAATGAAAAGCATCGAACATCGAGACTTCACCCTGTCGCCGGAAGACACCGAGCGGCTGGCCAACCTGTGCGGCCCCTTCGATGGGCACCTGCGCCAGATCGAGCTGAAGCTCGGCGTGGAGATCGCCAACCGCGGTTTCGTGTTCCGCATCAGCGGGCCCAACGAAGCCATCGTCGAGGCGCAGAAGCTGGTTGAAGCGCTGTACGCCGAAGCCGGCGAAACCACCTTCGACAACCACGCCATCCACCTGCGCCTGGCGCAGGCCAACGTCGAGCAGATCGCCGAACGCTCCTACGAAGCGCAGGAGGTGGCGATCAAGGTCAAGCGCGGCACGGTGCGCGGCCGCGGTGCCAACCAGGGCCGCTACCTGCACCAGATCGCCACGCATGACATCAACTTCGGCATCGGCCCGGCCGGCACCGGCAAGACCTTCCTGGCCGTGGCCAGCGCGGTCGAAGCGCTGAACGAATCACGGGTGCAGCGCCTGATCCTGGTGCGCCCGGCGGTGGAGGCCGGCGAGAAGCTGGGCTTCCTGCCCGGTGACCTGAGCCAGAAGGTCGACCCCTACCTGCGACCGCTGTACGACGCCCTCTACGAGATGATGGGCGTGGAGAAGGTGGTCAAGCTGCTGGAAAAGAACGTCATCGAAATCGCGCCGCTGGCCTACATGCGTGGCCGCACGCTCAACGATGCCTTCGTGATCCTGGACGAAGCACAGAACACCACCATCGAGCAGATGAAGATGTTCCTGACCCGCCTCGGCTACGGTTCCACCGCCGTGGTCACCGGCGACCTGACCCAGACCGATCTCCCCAAGCACGTGAAGTCCGGCCTGCGCGATGCCATCGACGTGCTGCGCGAGGTCGAGGGCGTCAGCTTCACCTTCTTCGAGTCGCGCGACGTGGTCCGCCACCCGCTGGTGGCGCGCATCGTCAGCGCCTACGATCGCCGTGACCTGCATCAGATCCAACCTGGAGCAACTCCATGACCCGTGGTCCCGTGCGACTGGACGTCGCCGTCAGTTATGCCCTGCCGCGCACCGGCCTGCCGGCGGCGGTCAGCTTCCGCAAGTGGGTGGCTGCTGCGCTGAAAGGCCGCATCCGCGAGGCCGACCTGGCCATCCGCGTGGTCGATGCCAAGGAAGGGCAGTCACTGAACCGCCATTATCGCGGCAAGGATTACGCGACCAACGTGCTCAGCTTCCCGGCCGAAGTGCCCGAAGGGCTGCCCAAGGGCGTGAAGTTTCCGCTGCTGGGCGACCTGGTGATCTGCGCACCGGTGGTGGCCCGCGAGGCCGATGAACAGGGCAAGGCGCTCAACGCCCACTACGCACACCTGACCGTGCACGGCGTGCTGCACCTGCTCGGCTGGGACCACGAGGACGACAAGGAAGCCGACGCCATGGAACAGCTGGAGCGCGAGATCCTGGCCGAGCTCGGCATCGCCGACCCCTACGCCGGCGAGCGCTGAGGCCCACGCACACCGGGATCTTCACGGAGGACGCGCCCATCGCGCTGCTGCCCGCACTCATCGCCGCTCTTCTGCAGGTGACCACTGCCCCGGGCATCGACCCCGGTCGGGAACGACCGTCGCCGTTCCCGGCCAGCGACAGCGCCGCCGACATTGCCGCCAAGGTCGCCGAGGTGCAGGCGTTCTTTGACGTCAGCCAACAGACGGCGCGTCAGGCGGTCGCCGAGGCGCAGCAGCACGCATTGATGGAACGTTTGAAAGCGCGCCACGCGGCACGCCTCGCCGGAATCTGGGTGGACAACGCGGCAGGTTGGAACGTCGTCGTTCGACTGACTGGCCCAGCACCCGCGGCCGATGAGACACATCCAGGGGCGGATGGCCCGCAACGCGTGCGCTACATCACCGGCGCCGCGATGACCGAAGCGGAGATGCAGCGCCGCCTGCACGCACAGCGGGACTGGCTGCTGGCCCAGCTGCCCGACCTGTTCGGCTATAGCCTGGATGTCACGACCGGGGAACTGGAGGTTGAGCTGCGCGATACCCCGGCCAACCGCGCGACGGCGGCGGCCGTGCGCGATCACCTGCAGGTGCAACTGGGCTATCCGGTCAGGCTGCGCTGGTACCCTGCGACCACGCGCCGGTATCCGCCCTGATTGCCTTGGGGCGCTCGCGATGGCTGGCCGGGACCGGTACGATCACCGGCCTGCCTCCCGTTGCGGATCCCGTGCCCGTGCTGCGTATTGCCCTGCCCCTGCTGCTCGCCGTGTCCGCCCCGGCCGCTGCCCTGGACCTGCCGGCCCTGATTGAATGCCGCCAGGGCGTGGCCGAGCAGGCCGCGTTGGCGCCCCTGCTGGCTGATCCACTGAAAGCCGTCGCCCACGGCCTGCAGCCGCTGCCGCAGGGCAACCAGTTCATGAGCGAGTACCGGCTGGCCCAGCCGATCAGCGTGTTCGGCGCCCGCACCGAACGGGTCGCCGTGGCCGGGTCCAGCGTCATGGCGATCCTCGACCAGGCCGATCCGCGGCCGCTGGCCAGGCAGCTGGGGCTGGAGACCGGCTACGACCAGGACGGCAAGTTCATGGCCGGCCGCGAGCTGGTCAGCCGCGACGTGACCGATCCGAAGACCGGCGAGGCCCGGATCGAGTCGATCATCCTCAGCGTCTCCACCGTGGCCTCCCATCCCGGCAAAACCCTGGCCGGCTGCACCTACAGCCTGGACCTGCCCGAGGAAGAAGCCCCCGCCCGGCCTGAACTGGCCCCGCCGCCGATCACCGGACCGGGCAGCGACGGTCACTGACAGGCCGCCACATCCTGCTAGACTTGGGCCAACGCCCGGCTTGCCGGGTGCCCTTTTTCCAGAGATGTCAGAAGACGACAGTAGTAGCTCCGCACAGGAGCCCAGTGAAAAGAAGCGCGGCTGGCTTGAACGCCTGACCTCCGCCTTCTCCGGCGAACCCCATACCCGCGACGAGCTGGTCGCTGTCCTGCACACCGCGCAGGAAGAGGGCCTGATCGCCGCCGATACCCTGAAGATGATGGAAGGCGCCATTTCGGTGGCCGAGCTGACCGTGGGCGACGTGATGATCTCGCGCTCGCAGATGGTTTCGCTGCCGGTCGAAGCGCCCTTCCTGGAACTGATGAAGCAGGTGGTCGAATCCGGCCATTCGCGCTTCCCGGTGCACGGCGAGAACAAGGACGACATCCTTGGCATCCTGCTGGCCAAGGACCTGCTGCGCGGCGTGGTCGCCGACAACGGCCCGGCCAACGTGCGCGAGCTGCTGCGCCCGGCAGTGCTGATCCCGGAGGCGAAGAAGCTCAACGTGCTGCTGAAGGAATTCCGCCTGTCACGCAACCACATGGCCATCGTGGTCGACGAGTACGGCGGTGTCGCCGGCCTGGTCACCATCGAGGACGTGCTGGAACAGATCGTCGGCGAGATCGACGACGAGCATGACGAGGCCGAGGATCCGTCGGCGCAGATCGCCATCCAGTCCGACGGCCAGTACGTGGTCGACGCGCTGACCCCGATCGGCGACTTCAACGAACGCTTCGGCGCTACCTTCTCCGACGAGGACTACGACACCATCGGTGGCCTGGTCACCGAGGCCGTGGGCCACCTGCCGGAAGTCGGTGACGAGCTGGCGTTGGACCGCTTCATGTTCCGCGTGGCCCGCGCCGATGCGCGCCGGGTCCAGGCCTTCCACGTGACCGTGCTGCCGCCGGACGCGCAGGACGACGCTTGAAGCGCGGCTCCCTCCTGGCACTGCGCCTGAGGCTGTGGCTGGCACTGTGCGTGCTGGCCACGGCCCTGCCGCTGGCCGCCTTCGCGCAGCCGGCGGCACCCGAACCTGCTGCACCCGCCACCAGCGCCGAGGCTCCCGCCCCGCGCATCGGGGTGGTGACCATGCAGCCGGGCACCGTGTTCTTCGAGCGCTTCGGCCATGACGCCATCGTCGTGATCGATCCGCTCAGTGGCGAAGCGACCTCGTACAACTTCGGCTACTTCGATCCGTCCGAGGACGACTTCATCAGCCGCTTCGTGCGCGGCGACATGATGTACTACCTGGTGGCGCTGCCGCTGCAGCAGGATCTGTCGTACTACGACGAGACCGGCCGTGGCGCCAGCGTGCAGTGGCTGGACCTGCGCCCGGAGCAGGCACGTGCACTGGCCGCCGACCTGGCCGAGCGGGCCAAGCCGGAAAACGCGCGCTACCACTACGACTACTACACCGCCAACTGCGCCACGATGGTACGCGACACGGTGGACAAGGCGCTGGGTGGCGGCCTGCAGTCGCAGCTGTCGGGGCGCTCGCGCGGCAATACCTACCGCAGTGAATCGGTGCGCCTGGCCTCGCCGGCACCATGGATGTGGCTGGGCTTCGATGTCGGCCTCGGGCCGTTCGCCGACCAGCCGCTGTCGCGCTGGCAGGAAGCCTTCGTGCCGATGCGCCTGGCCGATGCGCTGCGCCAGGCGCGCAACAGCGATGGCCGGCCGCTGGTGCAGTCCGAACAGGAACTGCTGCCGCACCGCATCGACCCGGAGCCGAAGGAATTCGCACGCCGCTGGTGGCCGTGGCTGCTGCTTGGGCTGGTCGTGGCCGGCGGCGTGCTGGCGCTGCGCAACCGCCCGCGCCTGCTGGCCGGGCTGGCCCTGCCGTTCTGGCTGCTGTGTGCCATCGCCGGCAGCCTGCTGGTGTTCCTGTGGGGCTTCAGCACCCACTACGCCGCCTGGGCCAACCGCAACCTGCTGCTGCTTTCGCCACTGGCCGTGCTGTTGCTGCCAGGCGCGATCGCGCTGCTGCGCCGGCGCGCGCCGGGCCGCATGTTCAGGGTCGTGCTGTGGCTGCTGGCGGTGCAGGCCGTGGCGGCGCTGGTGCTGCACTGGCTGAGCCTGCAGGCGCAGTACAACGTGCAGTGGATCGTGCTTCTGCTGCCCGTCCACGTCGCGCTGGCATGGGTACTGGGGCGCCGTCCTCACTTGTCCGAAACACGGCACTGACGCACGATGGCGGGCATGTCATTGCCCGCCTCCGCTTCCGCCCCTGCCTCGGCCAATCCCGCCTGCGTCATCAACTGCGTCCACTACGATGACGACGGCAAACGCCACGACATCAGCCTGGATGCCATCAGCGATGTCATTGCCAGTGGCAACGGCTTCGTCTGGGTCGGCCTGTACGACCCCAACGACGATGTGCTGCTGAAACTGCAGGAAGAGTTCTGCCTGCACGACCTGGCCATCGAGGACGCGCGCAATGCGCACCAGCGGCCCAAGGTCGAGACCTACGGCAATTCGCTGTTCGTGGTGGTGACCACCGCGCAGATGGTGGACGAACGCATCCAGTACGGCGAAACCCACGCCTTCCTCGGCCCGCGTTTCCTGGTTACGGTGCGCCACGGCGCCTCGCTGTCCTACGCCCCGGTGCGTGCACGGGTCGAGCGTGAACCGCAGCTGCTGAAGATGGGCCCGTCGTACTGCCTGTACGCGGTGACCGACTTCGTGGTCGACAACTACCTGCCGATCGTGCACCGCTTCCGCGACACCCTGGACCTGCTGGAAAAGGACATCTTTGCCGACAGCTACAAGCGCAGCACGGTGGTACGGCTTTACGAGCTCAAGCGCGAACTGAACAAGATGCGGATGGCGGTGGCACCGCTGCAGGATGTGCTGGCGCAGCTGCGCCGCTACCAGGGTGACCTGATTCCCGATGAAGTGAAGCTCTACGTGCGCGACGTGCATGACCACGCGGTACGCATCAGCGATGTGATCGACACCCTGCGCGAGATGCTGGGCACCGCACTGAGCGTGAACCTGTCGCTGGTGACGCTGGCGCAGGGCGAGACGGTCAAGCGCCTGGGTGCATGGGCCGCACTACTGGCAGCGCCGACGCTGATCACCAGCTGGTACGGCATGAACTTCAGCCACATGCCCGAGCTGAGCCAGCCGTGGTCGTATCCGCTGATGATTGTCGGCGTGGGCGGTGTGTGCGTGGGCCTGTACCGGTTGTTCAAGCGCGCGAAGTGGTTGTAGCGCGTATCGACCAACGGTCGATACGCACCATGCACGGGGGTGTCGATACCCAGCAATCCGGTAGGCCGCGACCGTTGGTCGTGGCACATGCCCCGCTTCTGGTAGTGCCGGCCGCTGGCCGGCAACCAGGGCAATGCCGGCCAGTGGCCGGCACTACCGTTCGGCATCAAGCCACGTAGACGGTCTTGATGTTCATGAACTCGTGGATGCCGTGGTCGGCCAGCTCCCGGCCGAAGCCGGACTGCTTGCTGCCACCGAACGGCAGCCGAGCGTCGCTCTTGACGATGGCGTTGACGAACGCGGCGCCGCATTCCATGCGCTGCGCGAAGGCTTCGCCGCGCACCGGGTCGCGCGTCCACACGCTGCCGCCCAGGCCGAAGCGGGTGTCGTTGGCCACGCGCAGCGCCTCGGCCTCATCCTTGACCCGGATCACCGCAGCCACCGGCCCGAACAGCTCCTCGTCGTAGGCAGGCATGCCTGGGCCGACCTGATCGAGCACGGTCGCCGGATAGCCCGCATGGGTGCCGGCAATGGGCTCGCCGCCGACCAGAACGCGCGCGCCCTTGGCGACGCTGGCCTGCACCTGCTTGTGCAGTTCGTCGCGCAGATCGGCACGGGCCATCGGCGCCAGCGTGGTGCCACGCTCACTGGGATCGCCATACTGGCGCTGGCCCGCGGCTTCAACGAAGCTTCGGGTGAAGTCATCGGCCACCGCATCGACCACGATGAAGCGCTTGGCCGCAATGCAGGTCTGCCCGCTGTTGTCGAAACGCGACTTCACCGCCGCCGCCACGGCCTTGTCGAGGTCGGCATCGTCGAGTACCACGAAGGCATCGCTGCCACCCAGCTCCATCACCGACTTCTTCAGCTGGCTGCCGGCATTGGAGGCGATCGAGCGCCCTGCCCGTTCGCTGCCGGTCAGCGTCACCGCCTTCACCCGTGCGTCGCGCAGCACCTCGGCAGCCTGGTCGTTGTCGATGTGCAGCACGTCGAACACGCCCTCAGGCAGGCCTCCGTCACGACACACCGCCAGGATCAGGTCGGCGCACTGCGGCACGTTGCTGGCGTGCTTGAGCAGGGCCACGTTGCCAGCCATGAACGCCGGGGCCAGGAAACGGAACACCTGCCAGACCGGGAAATTCCATGGCATCACCGCGAACACGCAGCCGATCGGCTCGTAACGCACGTAGCTGCGCTGGGCTTCGGTATCGATCAGCTGCGGCTTGAGATAGTCGGCCGCGTGGTCGGCGTAGTACTCGCAGGCGGCAGCGCACTTGTCGACCTCGGCCAGCGACTCGGCCTTGAGCTTGCCCATCTCATGGGTCATCGCCTGCTGCAGGTCGTCGCGACGCGTGCGCAGCTGCGCGGCGATCTGGCGAAGGACGGCACCGCGATCCTGCAGCGAGCGATCGGCCCAGCCGGGGAAGGCATCGGCGGCAGCCTGCAGGCGCTGCTCGATGTCAGCAGCGCCCATCAGTTCATGGCGGTAGGTCACCTGGCCGGTGGCCGGGTCGATGATCTCGACGGTCATGGGGGATCTCCATCTGGAAGACCCCCATTGTGCGCCGCTGTCCGTGAGCCGGATGTTGCCGGCACTGTCGACAGGCCGTGTACTCAGCCGTTGTCCTGCCGCGCCAGCTGCAGGTCGCGCTGGCGCCGCTTCTCGGCGCGGGCGTTGATGTACCAGCCGATCACCGCAGCGATCGACACCGCCGACACCAGCAGCGTGGCCAACGCGTTGATCTTCGGACTGATGCCCATGCGCACCGAAGCGAACACCTTCATCGGCAGCGTGGTCGAGCCCGGCGTGGCCACGAAGCTGGCCACCACCACGTCATCCAGCGACAGGGTGAAGGCCAGCAGCCAACCCGCCACCAGCGCCGGCGCGATGATGGGCAGGGTGATGCGGGTGAACACGGTCAACCGGCTGGCGCCCAGGTCCATCGCCGCTTCTTCCAGCGACAGGTCCATTTCCTGCAGGCGCGAGGACACCACCACGGTGACGAAGCAGAGGGTGAAGGTCACGTGCGCGATCCAGATGGTGGCCAGGCCACGCGCCGGGAAGCCGGGAATCGCGCCCATCGATGCCAGCAGCGCCATCAGCGAGAAGCCCAGGATCACGTCCGGCATCACCAGCGGCGCGGTCACCAGCGCGCCGAACAGTGGCTTGCCACGGAATCGCTTGAAGCGGGTCATCACCATCGCCGCCAGCGTACCCAGCACGGTGGCGGTACAGGCGGTCCAGAACGCCACCACCAGGCTGGTCCACATCGCGTCCATCAGCGCGCGGTCGGCGAACAGGTCGCTGTAGGCGCGGGTGGAGAACCCGGCCCAGACCATCGCCAGCCGCGAGCTGTTGAACGAGTAGAACATCAACAACAGGATCGGCAGGTACAGGAAGGCGAAGCCGAGCAGCAGCACGCCCAGCCCCAGGCCCTTGGCGGTACGCGGGCTCATGCCTGCTTCCCTTCCAGCAGGCGCTGCTGGGAACGGTTGAACAGCAGGATTGGCACCAGCAGCAACAGGATCATCGCCACCGCCATCGCCGAAGCGCCCGGCCAGTTGCGGTTGTTGAAGAACTCGTTCCACAGCTGGCGGCCGACCATCAGCGTCTCCGAACCACCGAGCATTTCCGGGATCACGAACTCACCCACCGCCGGGATCATCACCAGCATGCAGCCGGCGATGATGCCGGCCTTCGACAGCGGCAACGTGATGCGCAGGAACGCCTGCCACGGCTTGGCGCCGAGGTCGTAGGCCGCTTCCAGCAGGCGGTGGTCATGCTTGACCAGGTTGGCGTACAGCGGCAGCACCATGAACGGCAGGTAGCAGTAGACGATGCCGATATAGGCGGCGGTCGGCGTATCGATCAGCTGCAGTTTCGGCAGCCCCATCGACGTCATCAGCGTCTGCAGGCCAGTGAACTGCAGGAACTGGTCAAGCAGGCCATTGCGGTCCAGGATTGCCTTCCACGCATACACGCGGATCAGGAACGAGGTCCACGACGGCAGCACCACCAGCATCATCGCCACATTGCGTGCGGCCGGCGACAGGCGCGCGATGGCATAGGCCATCGGATAGCCGATCAGCAGGGTGAAGAAGGTGGAGATCGCCGCGATCTTGATCGAGCTCAGGAACGCCTGCGCATAGATCGAATCGCGGAACAGCGCCAGGTAGTTCTCCAGGTTCAGCTTCAGCGAGAAGCCGCCGTCGGCGTACTGCAGCAGCCAGGTATACGGCGGCGAGCCGACCCGGCTGAGCGAGAAGCTGATCATCAGCACGATCAGGAACGGCACTGCGAAGAACAGCAGCAGCCACAGGTACGGAATGCCGATCACCGTGGCACGCAGCCCCGGCAGCCAGCGCTTCAGGCCGGCGACGCTCATGAGGTCAGCACCACGCCGTCGTTGTCACGCCAGTGCACCCATACGCTGTCACCCCAGGTCAGGCCGTCGCTGGCCCAGCGCTGCGAGTTGGCGAAGTTGGCCAGCACCTTGGCGCCGCTGGGCAGCCGCACGTGGTAGACCGAATGGCTGCCGAAATAGGCGATGTCCTCGATCACGCCCTGCGCTTTGTTGGTGTGCCCTTCCGGCTCGTCCTTGCCGATCATCACCTTTTCCGGGCGCAGCGCGAATGCGACCGGCTGCCCTTCGTAACAGGTGATGCCATGGGCGATGTAGATCGGTGCCGGGAACAGCGGCGAGCGCACGGTCACGTACTCGGGCAGGTCCTCGTCGATCACCCCGTCAAACAGGTTGACCGAACCGATGAACTCGGCGACGAAGCGGTTGGCCGGCTGCTCGTAGACCTCGTCCGGCTTGCCGACCTGCTGGATCCAGCCGGCATCCATCACCGCGATGCGGGTAGCCATGGTCATCGCTTCTTCCTGGTCGTGGGTGACCATCACGCAGGTCACGCCCGACGACTCGATGATGCTGACCAGTTCCAGCTGCATCTGCGAGCGCAGCTTCTTGTCCAGTGCGCCCATCGGCTCGTCCAGCAGCAGCAGCTTCGGCCCCTTGGCCAGCGACCGCGCCAGCGCCACGCGCTGCTGCTGGCCACCGGACAGCTGGTGCGGCTTGCGCTTGCCCAGGTGGCCCATCTGCACCAGGTCGAGCATCTCGCCGACGCGCTTGCTGATCGCGTCCTTGCCCAGGCCATCCTGCTTCAGGCCGAAGGCAATGTTCTGCTCCACCGTCATGTGCGGGAACAGCGCATAGGACTGGAACATCATGTTGACCGGCCGCTGGTACGGCGGCAGCGCGTCCAGGCGCTGGCCATCGACGGTGATGCTGCCCTTGGTGGGCGTCTCGAAGCCGCCCAGGCAGCGCAGCAGGGTCGATTTGCCGCTGCCGGAGCCTCCGAGCAGGGCAAAGATCTCGCCCTTGCGCACGTCCAGATTGACGTCGTCGACGGCGACGAAACCGTCGAATTCCTTGCGCAGGTCACGAATGGAGAGATAGCCGGGCGCACCGGTCGTGTCGACGACGGCGGCTACCGGCTGGGCTTCAACGGGCATGGGGGCTCCGGGAGCGGGCGGTGGACAGCGGCCGCCATTCTAACGGCCGGGGGCTGCAGGGGATATGACGGCAACGGGTGGCACCACCGGGCCGGGGGGATCTGCAGATCTGGTGGGGGCCGACCGTTGGTCGGCCCTGCCGGAAAAGCATGCCGACCAACGGTCGGCACCCACCTGCCAGCCAGCCCTTAGCGCCCGGTCTTCACCTCGGTCCACAGCCGGGTGTAGAGCTTGTCGGTCTCCGGCGTGTTGATCGAGTAGGTGAACATCTTCTCGGCCACGTCGGCCGGCGGGTAGATGGTCGGGTCGGTACGGATCGCCTCGTCCACCAGCGGGGTCGCGGTCGGCACCGGGTTTGCGTAGTGGATGAAGTTGGTGTTGGCCGCGGCAACCTTCGGCTGCAGCAGGTAGTTGATGAAGGCGTACGCGGCTTCCGGATGCTTGGCGTCCTTCGGGATCGCCAGCATGTCGAACCACTGCGGTGCGCCTTCCTTCGGGATCGAATAGGCCACGTGCACGCCATTGCTGGCTTCCTCGGCGCGGTCGCGGGCCTGGATGATGTCACCCGACCAGCCGACCACCAGGCAGGTACCACCGTTGGCCAGCGAACCCACGTACTGCGAGGAGTGGAAGTTCTGCACGTACGGGCGGATCGACTTCAGCAGGTCGGCGGCCTTCTGCAGCTCGGCCGGGTCGCCGCTGTGCGGGTCCAGGCCCAGGTAATGCAGTGCGATCGGGATCATGTCCGCTGGCGTGTCCAGGATGGTCACGCCGCAGTCCTTCATCTTGCTGATGTTCTCCGGCTTGAACACCAGGTCCCAGCTGTTGGCGATGTCGGCGCTGCCGCCGAAGCGCTGCTTCAGCATGTCCACGTTGTAGCCGATGCCGGTGGTGCCGATCATGTACGGCACGCCGTACTGGTTGCCCGGGTCCTGGGTGGCGATGCGCTTCATCACCGCCGGATCGAGGTTGGCCAGGTTCGGGATCTTGCTCTTGTCCAGCGGCAGGAACACACCGGCCTGGATCTGGCGACCGAAGAAGTTCAGGGTCGGCACCACCACGTCATAGCCGCTGTTGCCGGCCAGCAGTTTGGTCTCGACCATCTCGTCACTGTCGAACACATCGTAGGTCACCTTGATCCCGCTCTCCTTCTCGAAGGTCGGAATGGTGTCCTCGGCGATGTAATCGCTGTAGTTGTAGACGTTCAGGACCTGGCTGTCCTGCGCGCCGCCATTGCCACCGCCACAGGCGGCGAGCATGGCGGAGGCCAGGCCGAGCGTGAGGATACGCAGCTTCATCGGGTGCTCCAGAATGCGGGAAGGGGGGGCCGGCGGGGCCGGCGACGGGTGCCAGCCTACCCCCCGGCGGCGGATTTTTCTATTCCGGATGCTCAGACGTTCAGCAGCAGGAACTCGCGCTCCCACGAGCTGATGACGCGGAAAAAGGTCTCGTATTCCTTGCGCTTGACCGAGATGTAGGCCCGGCAGAAGCGCTCACCCAGCAGGGCCTGCAGCTCGCTGCACCGCTCCAGCCCGTCCAGCGCCTCGCCCAGCGAGCGCGGCAGGTCGTAGCCCAGTTCCTTGGCGCTGCCGGTCACCGGCGCATCCGGTGCCAGCCGCTCGCGGATGCCCAGCAGGCCGCAGGCCAGGGTCGCGGCCATCGCCAGGTAGGGATTGGCATCGGACCCGGCGAAACGGCTCTCCACGCGCATGTTCTCCGGCGTATCCAGCGGCACGCGCAGGCCGCAGGTGCGGTTGTCGAAGCCCCAGTGGACGTTGCTCGGCGAGACTTCGCCGAACACCAGCCGGCGGTAAGAGTTCACGTTCGGCGCGAAGAACGCCATCGCCTGCGGTGCGTACTTCTGCAGGCCGCCCAGGTAGTGGCCGAACACCGGGCTGAACTCGCCCTCGGCATCGGTCTCGCCAGCGAACACGTTGCTGCCATCGCTCACCCGCACCAGGCTCTGGTGGATGTGCATGGCACTGCCCGGCTCGTTTTCCATCGGCTTGGCCAGGAACGTGGCATACACCCCGTGGCGCATCGCCGCTTCGCGCATGGTGCGCTTGAACAGGAACACCTGGTCGGCCAGGTCCATCGCATCGGCATGAGTGAAGTTGACCTCCAGCTGCGCCGCGCCGGACTCGTGGATCAGCGTGTCCACGTCCAGCTTCATCGCATCGGCGTAGTCGTACATCAGGTCGAGGATCGGGTCGAACTCGTTGACCGCATCGATCGAGTACGACTGCCGCGCGGTCTCCGGGCGCCCGGAGCGGCCGGCCGGTGGCAGCAGCGGGAAGTCCGGGTCGGTGTTCTTCTGCACCAGGAAGAACTCCAGTTCCGGCGCCACCACCGGGCGCAGGCCCAGCTCGGCGTAGGCTGCCAGCACGCGGCGCAGCACGTTGCGCGGCGCCAGTTCGTGCGGCTCACCGCTCTTGGTGTAGCAATCGTGGATGACCTGCGCGGTGGCGTCGGCCGCCCACGGCACCATGCGCACCGTGTCCGGATCGGGGCGCAGCATCATGTCCGAGTCCGACGGCGAGGTCAGCTCGTAATAATCGTCAGGGAACTCGCCGGTGACGGTGGTGGCGAAGATGCCCTCAGGCAGGCGCGTGCCGTAGTCGTGCGAGAACTTGTCGGCGGGAATGATCTTGCCGCGCGCGTTTCCGGTGATGTCCGGCACCAGGCATTCCACCTCGGTGATGCGCCGCTCCTTCAGCCAGCGCAGCAGCGTGCTTTCCTGCGGTGCGGGGGGCGTGGCCGTCTTGCGCGGGCGCGTTCGGGAACTCATCGGGAATCCAGTCGGTTCTGTTGGTGCTGCCGGCAAACCTGGCCGAACGCACGGAAAATAGCGTGATAGAACGGCGCCTGCATGACACGCCACTCCGGGTGCCACTGTACGCCGAGCACGAAACGATGGTGCAGGCTGCGTGCCGCTTCGACCAGCCCATCGTCGGCCACGGCCTCGACCTGCAGCCCCTGCGCCAGGCGGGCGACACCCTGCCCGTGTACCGAATTGACCTGCGCGCGGCCACTGCCGTGCCACTGCGCCAGCCAGCCATCGGCGGCCAGCGTGACCGCGTGCGCCGGCCCATACTGCACCTCCACCGGCGCCTGCGGTTCTTCGCGATGGTCGGCCAGGCCAGGCACCGCGTGCACCTGCGGATGCAGGCTGCCGCCCAGCGCGACGTTCAACTCCTGGAAGCCGCGGCAGATCGCCAGCACCGGCAGGTCCAGCGCCAGTGCCTCGTGCAGCAACGCAAAGGCATTGGCATCGCGGGCCGGGTCATGTGGATTGCCTGGCCAGCTGCGGCCACCTTCGTAGTGCTGCGGTTCGATATTGCTGACCGCGCCGGTCAGCAGCAGGCCATCCAGCCCCTGCAGCCAGTCGCCGGCCGGCAGCGGTGGCTGCAGGCTCGGCAACACTACCGGAGTCACCTCGGCCGCCTCGGCCAGCGCGCGCACGTACTTCTCGCCGGCCACCGCGAAACGGTGATGGCCGAGCACGGTGCTGTCGGTGGGCAGGCCCACCCAGGGCAGGCGGCGCATGGGAAAACTCCTTGGCGTGCCGACACGTTACCCGTCGCCCGGCGAAGCCGGCAAGTCGGTGCCGTCACACCACAGCCGTCACGCATCGGCGAAACTACCGGGGTGAACGCCGATCGACCTGCCCCGCTCCGCCCTCCCGCCCTGCACCCGCGAGGCCTGCAGTGAGCGCCGCGTTCCCGCCCAGCTGGTACGCCGCCAGCCTGCCCGAACCGCCCGCACTGCCCCCGCTGCAGGGTAATGTGCAGGCCGACGTTGCGGTGCTGGGCGCCGGCTATACCGGCCTGACCGCAGCCCTGGAACTGGCCGCGCGTGGCCGGCGCGTGGTAGTGCTGGAAGCGCAGCGGATCGGCTGGGGCGCGTCCGGCCGCAATGGTGGCCAGGCGCTGGTCGGCTACGGCTGCGAGGTGGATGAGCTGGAGCGTCAGCTCGGTCGTGATGATGCGCGCCACCTGTTCGACTGGTCGCGCGACGCGGTGCAGGCGATGCGCGCCCGCATCAATCGCCACGGCATTGACTGCCATTGGGTGGAAGGCCACGCCAGCGTCGCCATCCGCGAACGCCATGAGCGCGAGCTGCGGGCCAACTGCGAGCACCTGCAACGCCATTACGACTACCCCATGCAGTGGTGGGACCGTGACGCCCTGCGCGCGCAGCTGGACAGCCCGCGCTATCGTGCCGCGATGTTCGATCCGCTCAGCGCGCACCTGCACCCGCTGGCCTATGCGCGCGGTCTGGCCGATGCGGCGCGCGCGGCCGGCGTGGTGATCCACGAGGATTCGGCGGTAACCCGCGTGCAGCGCGGACCGCAGCCCACCCTGCACACCGCGCAGGGCAGCGTACGCGCCGCGCATCTGGTGGTGGCCGGAAATGCCTGGCTGCAGGGCCTGTTGCCCGAGCTGGAACGGCGGATCATGCCGGTCGGCACCTATATCGGCGCCAGCGCGCCGCTGGGGGCCGAGCGCGCCCGCGCCCTGATCGGCAACGACATGGCCGTGGCCGACACCGCCTGGGCATTGGACTATTTCCGCCTCAGCCATGACCATCGGCTGCTGTTCGGGGGGCGCGCCAGCTACTCGGCGCTGCCCCCACCCGGCCTGCGCGGGGTGATGCAGCGGCGCATGCACCAGGTGTTCCCACAGCTGGCCGACGTGGCCCTGGACCAGGTCTGGGGCGGCTATGTGGACATCACCCGCAACCGCGCCCCGCATTGGGGCCGGCTTGACGGCAACCTGTACTTCGCGCAGGGCTTCTCCGGCCATGGGGTGGCCGCCGCCGGGCTGGCCGGCGAGGTCATCGCGGCCGCCATCGAGGGCCAGAGCGAGCGCCTGGACGTATTCCAGCGCCTGCGGCATGCGCCCTTCCCCGGCGGCCGGCTGCTGCGCACGCCGCTGCTGGTGGCGGCGATGTCCTGGTACAAGCTGCGGGATGCGTTGTGGTGAAGATTCTGCATCTCCACCTGTATTGAACGTTCTGACAAACGTACCGCAGCGCTGATCGTGCTGCACACGTCACAGATTTTCACGCGACATCTGTGATGGATGGCTGGACAATTTCCTAAATGCGCAGCTATGCAATTGCATAATCGTTCGCAGACCGATACCGTCCTGAGAAACCGGGCCCCGCGGCGAATGGATGCTGACAGGGGACACGTAGGAGAGGGGGACGTGCGATTGGACTGGTGGAAAGAAGGATTGTTGCTGAAGGTGCGCATTCGTCCGGCTGGCCTGATGATTGCCTTGCTTTATGCAGTGGCCTATTGGGCAACCCGACAGCTGTCGCTGGATCAGTTCTATTTGCCAGCCGGCATCCGGGTGGCAGCCGTGCTGTTGTGCCCGCCGCGCCTGTGGCCCTACCTGCTGCTGGGCGAATATGCGTACTTTGCACAGTCCCGCGTGCCGATGATCGAGAAGTACGGCCTGACATGGGTCATTGTTGCCTCCGCATTCCTCATGCCAGCGGTGATGCTGATTGTGAAGCTGCAACGGCGACTGATGGCGGAGTCGCAGACGATCGGCCTCTTGTTGATTGCCGCCGCTTCCAGCGTCGTTATTACTCTGCTCAACCTCAGCTTTTCCCATCTGCTCTGGCCAACACCTCCTTCCACACCCTTCCTGACCAATGCCGCGCGCTTCAGCGTGGGTGATTTCATCGGCATTCTGACGGTGGCCCCCATCGCCATGCTGTGGGCGCGGCAGGACGTGGGGCAGGAGTGGAACGCTCGACGAAAGACCCCGATGCTGGCAGCACTTTCATCGATGCTGCTGATCGGGATAGCAGCGACTCAACTGCCCGCAGACTGGATTGCATTGAAGGCAACGTTCCTGCTGCTGTTGGCACTCCCCGCGGCCGCGCTTACCTGCCTGTATGGCTGGAAGGGGGCTGCCCTTGCAGTGCCGGTGCTCAACATGGTCATCGGCCTGACCACGCCCAACACCCATCCCACCGCATTCGATCCAGCGGCCTTCATCACCCAGCAGATCATGGCGATCAGCGGCATCGTATTGCTGCTGCTCGGATCACGCATCACCCACTTCTACCACCGTTACAGGCTGCGCGAGATGGGGGAAAGGGACGCCATCCATCTGGCGAGGAGCTCGCAATTGGCCAGCGAGATGGAGCTGCGTGAACGTGCCCTGCACCTTCGCAAGCTCGGCGACGGCATTGATACGTCGCTGGTTGAGCTGGCCGAATGGCTCAAGGCCCAGGGACATCACGCAGTGGCCAACAGCCTTCTGCATACCTCGAATGTACATTCGCGGCTCTTTCGCGAACAGACAAGCATGGTCTATCCCTCGGGCCTGGAGCATCTTGGGCTTTACGTGGCCCTGCAGGCGGGTGGCATCCGTGAGTCGTGGAAGCTGACGGAGCGCGTTCTCCGCCCGGATCTGAAAGGCGACCCCTGCAACCTGAGCGTGGAACTGCAATTGGCCGCTTACCGGACACTGATTGATGCGGTCTCCATTCTTCTCAAGCATGAAGGTGGTCAGATTCGCATTCGTGCAAGGTGCGGCGGAATGGGCTCCAGGCGCGGAATCCTCATGGTCGTGTCACTGCTGGAACAGCGCAGACGCCTTTCCAAGCAGACAACGATGGCAGCGTTCGAGCGACTGACCGGGCGAACCCTCCCCTATGACGGGACCGTTGACTGCTATCGCAACCGGGTCAGGATTCTGTTCCTCGACCGCGAAACCAGACTGGAGGCAGTAGCCAGTACTCCATCGCGGTACGGCTGCCCCGCACCCTCTGCGCTGCAGTAGTGCATTTCACAGTCAAGCGACCGGATCGAACCAACACAGCAGAATCGCATAACGTCCCGCTCGTCCCCCTGGCCCAGGGCGTCATGGGCACCCGGCGAACACCGGGTGCCCATGCAGTCTGATACTGAAGCTGGCCGATATCCCGGCAACTGTCAGTATCAGGGTGCCTCTACTGCCCACAACACATCAGCTCCGCTTGCATATCTGACCAGCGTGAATGCGGGGGCCCGATAGACAACCGTTCTGGTGGCCTTGGCGGGAACAGGCAGGCGCTGCTCCGGCAACGACACCTTCGCAGACGGGTCACCTGCCGGCAGCACCCAGAACGTGCCGGCAGCATTGCCGATCACGATGTGCACGTGCCCTGCGAGATCGTTTACCTGGAAATAATCCATGCCATCGCGCTCGAACCCATAGACCAACCAGCCGGGATCCACGCTGAGGTCTTGTGCCTGCGGAATCGACTGGCCGAGTCCTTGGCCGGCCAACTTGATTCCATGGTCGTCACTCGGGGCAAAAGCAAAAACGGATACCGGCACCAACATCAATGCACCAGCAAATGCATGAATTCGGAAACTTCTCACACTGACCTCCAGGTTGGATGCAATACGGATCAAGAAGGATGCTACCGCCAATCGCATCAGCATATACCGGGCGGACTCCGCAGTGCCTGTCGGAGATAATCCACTGGATCGATGCAAACCCATGCCACGCCGAATCTGCCTCCGAAATCGCCAATACCCGCGGCGAAACCCGCGCACGGTGCGGGTCAGCGGCATCTGCGACAAGGACCTGGACAGGCGCGTGCAACAGCAGGATGTCGTCGATTGTGTGACGGCGAACACAGCGGACAGCATCAACCGCCGAATGTGGCGGGTGCAACGGCTGAAACGCGATCGACACATGGGCGCACTGATTGTGGATGATTCACCGTCCTCTGGTGGCTATGCCGCCGCACTGCCGGGCATGTAGGGCCTCGAAGCATGGGAAGCCGCCGATTGCAGCGCAAAGGGAGGCCAGACACCTCGATTGCACCCATCTCCAACTGTCGATAGTGTCTGCGGAAGTGGTCAGTCATCATTGGCCGGGAGACGAGAGGCGCGGGCTTGGACCGATTCAAAGAAGCAATTGAACTGAGCTTCCGGATCCGACCCGTCGGAATCGCACTCGCGGCCGTCTACGCCTTGGGCTGCCTTGCCTCGCGTCAGTTCTCGCTGGATCAGTTCTTCCTGCCCGCGGGCATCCGGGCAGCGGCACTACTGATCGTCCCGACCCGCCTGTGGCCCTACCTGCTGCTTGGCGAGTACGCGTACTTCGCAACCTTGCGCATTCCCATGATCGACAGCTACGGCCTGGCCTGGGTCATCCTGGCCTCGACGCTGCTGATGCCGGTGGCGATGCTGGTGGTCTACCTGCATCGCATTAGAATGCCATCGGAGTCCGCCACCGGCCTCTGGTTGCTGTCGTTGACCTTCTGCACGGCGTTGTTCGTCCCGGCTCTCAATATGGGCATTTCATTTGCTCTGTGGTCGAACCCACCGCCGAGCAACCTGCTTAGCGCAGTTGATCGCACGATCTTTGGCCACTTCGCCGCCATCATCACCCTCGTGCCGTTGGCATTCCTCTGGTCGCGACGACACGCGGCCCCCAATTGGACGCGCCGCTTTGCTGCGCCTACGGTCACGGCCATCCTGGTGATGCTGGTCCTGGGCCTGTGCATGCAGCTTACGGCCATCAGCGCCCACACCACACGCACCCACCTGGTACTGCTGTCCTCCCTCCCAGCGATCGCCCTGACCTTCATGCATGGGTGGCGTGGCGCTGCCATCGCGATTCCGCTGTTGAACCTTCCACTCCATTTCGCCACACCCAGCACCGGCCTACCGTCCTCGTTCGACCTGGGCACCTTCGCCACCCAGCAGAACATGGCCGTGATGAGTGTCGCACTGCTCGCCCTGGGGTCCAGCATCAGCTATCACCATGAGCGTGCACGGTGCCGTGGACTGGCAGAGGAAACCACGTTGCGCCTGGCACGTAGTTCGCACCAGACCCGTGAGCGTGAGCTTCGCGAGCGCGCCTCCCATCTCAAGCAACTCGGCGAAGGCATGGACAGCTCGCTCGGCGAGATGGTCAGCTGGCTGAAGGCGCAGGGGCATCATGCGGTGGCCAACAGCCTGCAGCACGCCTCATCCGTGCACTCGCGGCTGTTCCGTGAACAGGCCAGTCTGGTCTACCCCACGGGGCTGGAGCAGGTTGGGCTGTATATCGCGCTGCGGGTTAGCGGCGCATGCGAAAGCTGGGACAACTCCCATCGCGTGATTCCGCCCCGGCTGGAGGGCAACCCCTGCCTGCTGACTGTCGACCTGCAGCTCGCCATCTATCGCTCGCTGATCGAGGCGGTGTCGCTGCTGCTGGAACTGGAGTCGGGACAGGTCAGCGTGCGCGCCCGGAGCGGCCAGGCGGGCGACCGGCGCGGCATCGTGGTGGTCGTTGGCCTGCTTGACCGCGGTCGCACGCTGTCGAACCGGACCGTTCAGCAGGCCATCGAGCGTCTGGCCGGCCGGATAATGGCCTACGGCGGCACGGTGCATTGCCGTGGCAACCGGCTCCGGCTCGTCCTGCACGAATCGCTTGCGGGTACAGCGGCGGCATTCGCATCGCCTGCCTGATCGGTGAACGACGCGCAGGGCACGCTGCTCCGGCTAAAGTTGCACCCGAAACCGCCGCTATCCGTGCCGAGTCCCTCCCTCGTGAGCCACCGCATCATGCCCGTCCTGCCGCAGGCCGCCGTCGATGGCGACCTGGCCGATCCGCTGCCGCAGCGGATCCTGCTGGTCGAAAACTCCCGTGCGTTCACCGGCATGCTGCGCGAGGCCATCGAGCAGCGCCTGGAACTGCCGGTGGTGATCGCTTCCACCCTGGCCGAGGCCGATCGCCTGCTGAGCGAGGATGGGGGCTGGTTCCTGGTACTGACCGGGCTGGTGCTGGCCGACGGCGACCGCGACGCGGTGGTCGAGTTCTTCCTCAGGCGCGGCCTGCCCACCGTGGTGGTCAGCAGCGTCTACGACGAGGATCTGCGCAAGCGCGTACTGCAGCAGCAGATCATCGACTACGTGCTGAAGAACACGCCGGGCAGCATCGACTACCTGGTGTGGCTGGTGCAGCGCCTGGAGCGCAACCGGCGCATTGCGGCACTGGTGGTGGACGACTCGCCGTCCGCGCGCGGCTATGCCGCCGCCCTGCTGCGCATGTACGGCCACGAGGTGCACGAGGCCGCTGACGGCAACGAGGGCCTGGCCGCGATCGACGCGCATCCTGCGATCCGCCTGGCCGTGGTCGACCAGGAAATGCCCGGCATGCAGGGCGTGGAGTTCACCCGCCGCCTGCGCACCCTGCGCTCGCGCGACAAGGTGGCGGTGATCGGCATTTCCGGTAACACCGACGCTTCGCTGATCCCGCGCTTCCTGAAGAACGGCGCCAACGACTTCCTGCGCAAGCCGTTCTCGCGCGAGGAGTTCTTCTGCCGGGTCTCGCAGAACGTGGATCAGCTGGAGCTGATCGGCACGCTGCAGGACCTGGCCACCCGCGACTTCCTCACCGGCCTGCCCAACCGTCGCTGCTTCCTGGAACAGAGCCAGCGCCAGCTGCCGCAACTGCAGCTGCATGGCCAGTGCGTGGCGGTGGCAATGATCGACATCGACCACTTCAAGCACATCAACGACACCTACGGTCACGAAGCCGGCGATGACGCGCTGCGCGCGGTGGCCGGTGCGGTGGCCGCGCATGCCCGCAGCCACGACCTGACCGCCCGCTTCGGCGGCGAGGAGTTCTGCCTGCTGGTGCCGGACATGGAGCAGGACGAGGCCCTGCTGTACTTCGAGGAACTGCGCCAGCGCATCGCCGCGCTGGAAGTGGACATCGGCACCGCCAGCCTGCGCATGACGGTGAGCATCGGCCTGTGCTGCCTGCGCCCGCAGCGCGATGCACTGCACCGGCTGATCTCTGAAGCCGACCGCCAGCTGTACCTGGCCAAGGCCGGCGGCCGCAACCGGGTCAGCTGCACCACGGTGGCCAGCCCGCTGCGCCCGCGCGAGCCCGCGCTGACCTGACCGGGCAGCCTTGATCCAGATCAACGCCGCGCCAGCGCGGCAGCTCTACAGTCAGCCCCGACATACGCATGAAGGGGAGCCGGGGATGGCACTACTGGTCTGGCAGGACGATCTGAACATCGGCATCGATGTGATCGACCAACAACACCGCCGCATCATCGAGATGCTCAACCATTTGCACGTGGCCCAGGCCAGCATGCAGCGTGCGGCAGTGGGCGAGGTGATCGACGAAGTGGTGGACTACACCATGTCGCACTTCGCGTTCGAGGAAGAACTGATGGAGGAAGCGGGCTATCCGTTCTGTGCCGCGCACAAGCGCGTGCATGAAGTCTTCATCAAGCGGGTATCGGAGTACCGCATGCGCTTCCAGGCCGGCGAGGACATCAGCGATGAACTGCGCACCATGCTCTCGCGCTGGTTGTTCAACCACATCCGCGGCGATGACCAGGCCTACGCCGAACAGGTCAAGGCGCACTTGAACCAGTTCGCCCGCGAACACCAGGGCGGCGGTTGGCTGGGGCGCACGCTCAAGCGCTTCTTTGGCTGAGCCGCAGCGCGCGCCGGTGCAGGGCCACCAGCGCGCACAGGGTCGCTGCCGCAGTCAGGCACAGGTAGTAGCCGACCGCGACCAGGCCGAAGCGTTCCGCCAGCCAGGTGGCCAGGTACGGCGCCGGCGCCGCACCCAGAATGCCGGCCAGGTTGAATGACAGCGAGGCGCCGGTGTAGCGCACTTCCACCGGGTAGATCTCGGCCAGGAAGGTGCCGCAGGGGCCGTAGGTCAGCCCCATCAGGAACAGGCCCAGGCACAGGAACGCCGTGACCAGCCAGGGACTGTGCGGCTGGAACAGCGGAGCGAACAGCACGCCGAAGCCGATGATCAGCACGCTGGCCACGATCATCGTGCGACGCGTGCCCCAGCGGTCGCCATAGCGCGCCGACAACGGGATGCCCAGCGCGAAGAACAGCATGCCGGCCATCTGCATCAGCAGGAACTGCTCGCGGCTGTAGCCCAGCACGGCGGTGCCATGGCCGAGGCTGAACACGGTCATCAGGTAGAACAGCACGAAGGTGGCGAACGCCCCCAGCGTGCCCAGCAGCATCGCCACCGGATGGTCACGCAGCACCGTCCACATCGGCAGCCGCACCGGCGCCTTGCGCTCCAGTGCCTGCTTGAAGTCGGGCGTCTCATGGATGTTCAGGCGCACCCACAGGCCCAGGCCGACCAGCAGCGCGCTGGCCACGAACGGAATACGCCAGCCCCACTGCAGGAAGTCGTCCTGGCTCAGGCAGCGGCCGAGCGCCAGGAAAATGCCCGCCGACAACAGGAAACCGATCGGCGCGCCCAGCTGCGGGAACATGCCGTACCAGGCGCGCTTGCCCGGCGGCGCGTTCTCGGTGGCCAGCAGCACCGCCCCACCCCACTCGCCGCCCAGCCCCAGGCCCTGGCCGAAGCGGCACAGCGCCAGCAGCGCGGGCGCCCACAGGCCAATCTGCGCGTGGGTCGGCAGCAGACCGATCAGCACCGTGGACAGGCCCATGGTCAGCAACGCGGCGACCAGGGTGGCCTTGCGGCCGATGCGGTCGCCGAAATGGCCGAACACCGCCGAGCCGACCGGCCGTGCGATGAACGCCACCGCGAAGGTCGCCAGTGACTGCAACAGCGCCGCCTGTTCGCTGCTGTCCGGGAAGAACAGGTGCGGGAACACCAGCACTGCGGCCGTGGCGTAGATGTAGAAATCGAAGAATTCGATGGTGGTGCCGATCAGGCTGGCCAACAGGACGCGGCGGGGAGAGTTCACGGGCGGTGCGGCAGCGGTGATCGTCGACATCGGCAACACGGGTAACGGCGGATCGCCCGATTCTGCCACGGGCCGGTGGCCGCACGGGACGATGGTTTCAGCCGACACCGATGCCAACGAGGGTGGCAGGCGCCATTGTTCTGCAGGTTCTCGCCCCTGCTCGACCACATTCCACGAAATGCAGCCGAGCATCGGCTCGGCTCTACATGTGGGCGCAAGCCCCGACGCCGTTACAGCTGGATCCAGGTGGCCTTGATCTCGCTGTACTTGTCGAACGCATGCAGCGATTTGTCGCGCCCATTGCCGGACTGCTTGTAGCCACCGAACGGGGCGGTCATGTCACCGCCATCCCAGCCGTTCACCCAGACGCTGCCGGCGCGCAGCTGGCGTGCGACGCGGTGGGCGCGGCCCAGATCGCGCGTCCACAGGCCGGCGGCGAGGCCGTAGCGGCTGTCATTGGCCAGGCGCACCGCTTCGGCTTCGTCGTCAAAGCCGAGCACCGCCAGCACCGGCCCGAATACTTCCTCGCGCGCCAATGCCTGGTCGGGGCTCACCTGATCGAACACCGTGGGCTGCACATAACAACCGCCCGCCTCGACATCGGCGCGATGACCGCCCAGCAGCAGGCGGGCGCCCTCGCTTTCGGCACGCACGATATCCCCCATCACCTTGTCCAGATGCGCGGCATCCACCAGCGCGCCCATCGGTGCGTCGGCGTCAAGCGGGTGGCGCGGCTGCATGTGCTGGCCGTAGGCAACCACCTGGTGCACGAAATCCTCGCGGATCGAGCGCTGCACCAGCAGCCGTGACCCGGCAGTACAGACCTCGCCCTGGTTGAAGAAGATGCCCCGTGCCACGGCCTTCGCAGCGGCATCCAGATCGGGGGCATCGGCAAACACCACGTGCGGGCTCTTGCCACCACACTCCAGCCAGACCCGCTTGAGGTTGGACCGCCCTGAATACTGCAGCAGCCGCGCGCCGGTGGCCGTGGAGCCGGTGAACGCCAGCACGTCCACATCCATGTGCAGGGCCAACGGCTCACCGACGCGCGCACCGTGGCCCGGCAGCACGTTCAGCACGCCCTCCGGCAGGCCCGCTTCGGCGGCCAGCGCCGCCAGCCGCAACGCACTCAGGGGCGAGCGCTCGGAAGGCTTGAGCACCACCGAGTTGCCCATGGCCAATGCAGGCGCGATCTTCCAGCACGCCATCAGCAACGGGAAATTCCACGGCACGATCGCCGCCACCACGCCGGCGGGCTCGCGCGTGACCAAGCCCAGCTCATGCGGGCCGGTGGGCGCGACCTCACCGTACAGCTTGTCCACCGCTTCGGCCGTCCAGCGCAGGCAGCGCACCGCGCCGGGCAGGTCGATACGACGCGCATCACGCACCGGCTTGCCCATGTCCAGGGTTTCCAGCAGGGCCAGCTCGTCCGCGTGTTTTTCCACCAACGCCGCCAACGCCAGCAGCACGCGCTTGCGATGGGCCGGGCTGGCCTGTGACCAGTGGCCCGCATCGAAGGCACGCCGCGCCGCGCCCACTGCGCGCTCCACGTCCTGTGCATCGCAGTCGGCGACCACCCCCAGCACGCGACCATCAATCGGGCTGATGCAGTCGAAGCGCGCGCCGCTGGCAGCGTCGGTGTAACGACCCTCGATAAAGGCCTGTCCGGGTATCGAAAGCTGCTGGGCCAGCGCCTGCCAGTGGCTGCGGTCGGGAAAGTCGGCCATGTCGGGCTCCTCGGAACAGTTTCCCCGGTTATACCGGCGCGGCCGCGACTCCACCGTGACGTGGCTGCGCTACATTTCCCCCATCGGACCCGATGGAGCTGGCATGAAGCGTTCCGCGAGCGACCTGCACGATCTGGCCACCCGACGCCCGGAGTCATTGGAGGCGTACTGGATGCCGTTCACCGCCAACCGCCAGTTCAAGGCCGCGCCGCGTGTGCTGGTGCGTGCCGAGGGCATGCACTACGAGGATGTCGACGGCCGCCAGATCCTCGATGGCACCGCCGGCCTCTGGTGCTGCAACGCGGGCCATGCACGGCCGCGCATCGTCGAGGCCATCGTCGAGCAGGCGCGCACGCTCGACTATTCGCCGGCCTTCCAGATGGGCTCGCCGCCGGCCTTCGCGCTGGCGCAGCGGCTGGCCGCCTTGGCGCCGGGCCCGCTCAACCATGTGTTCTTCACCAGCTCCGGTTCCGAGGCGGTGGATACCGCGATGAAGATCGTGCTGGCCTACCACCGCCAGCGCGGCGAGGGCCAGCGCACCCGCTTCATCAGCCGCGAGAAGGCCTACCACGGGGTGGGTTTCGGCGGCATGGCGCTGGGCGGGCTGCCCAACAACCGCAAGCCGTTCGGCCTGCAGCTGGGCGGCGTCGACTACCTGCGCCACACCCTGGACCTGCCGCGCAATGCGTTCAGCAGGGGCCTGCCACGCCAGGGCGCGGAGCTGGCCGATGACCTGGAACGGCTGATCGCGCTGCATGATGCCTCGACGATTGCCGCCGTATTCGTTGAACCCATTGCCGGCTCAGCCGGGGTGATCCTGCCCGCACCGGGTTACCTGCAGCGCCTGCGCGAACTGTGCGACCAGCACGGCATCCTGCTGGTGTTCGACGAGGTCATCACCGGTTTCGGCCGGGTTGGGATGCCCTTCGCCGCGCAGCGCTTCGGGGTCACCCCGGACCTGCTGACCTTCGCCAAGGCGGTCAGCAACGGCGCGGTACCGCTGGGTGGCGTGCTGGCCAGCGACGCCGTGCATGCAACCCTGATGCAGGCACCGCCACAGGCCATCGAGCTTTTCCATGGCTATACCTGTTCGGGGCACCCGCTGGCCTGCGCCGCGGCGCTGGCGACGCTGGAGGTCTATGCCGAGGAGCGTCTGTTCGAGCGCGCCATCGAGCTGGGCGAGTACTGGCAGGAACGACTGCATGCGCTGCAGGGCCTGCCCAACGTGATCGACATCCGCAACTTCGGCCTGGTCGGCGCGGTTGAGCTGGCGCCTCGCCGCGATGCGCCGGGCAGCCGGGGCTACGAGGTCTACCGGCGCTGCTTCCACGACGGCCGACTGCTGGTGCGCTGCACCGGCGACATCATCGCGCTGTCGCCGCCGCTGATCGTGGACAAGGCGCAGATCGACCAGATCACCGGCACGCTGGGCGAGATGATCCGGGCCACCGCCTGAGCCCGGGCCGGTGGTGGCGAGCGGGTACAATGGGCGGTTCCGCTCCTGCTCGCTGCCGTGCCCATGGATATCGTCGTCAAAGAAGAACTCAAGGCCTACATCGACCCGCTGACCGCGGACGAACATGACGCGCTGGAGCGCAGCATCCTGGCCGAAGGCTGCCGCGATGCGCTGGTGTTGTGGGGGAATGTACTGGTCGATGGCCATAACCGTTTCGGCATCTGCCAGAAGCATGGCCTGCCCTTCAATACCGTGCAGAACACCCGCTTCCAGAGCATGGAAGACGTGCACCTGTGGATGATCGAACAGCATCTGGGCCGCCGCAGCGTGTCCGACTTCCAGCGCGGCGTGCTGGCGCTGCGCAAGCGCGACATCCTGGCCGCCCGCAAGCAGGTCGAGCAGGCGCAGCTGCAGCGCGAGAGCGATGGCACCGCCGACGTCGCCGATGAGACCGGTGAAGACAGTCCGCCGTGGGAACCGGCACCGAAGATCAGCCGCGCCGAGCTGGCGCGCGAAGCCAAGCTGAGCACCAGCCAGGTCGGCATGATCGAGCGCATCCACGCCCAGGCCGCCGCCGAGGTGGTGGAAGCGGTCAAGGCCGGCGTGATCTCGATCAGCGCCGCCGCCGCCGTGGCCGACCTGCCGGAAGAAGAGCAGCGCGCCGCCGCCGCCGGTGGCAAGGACGAGCTGAAGCAGGCCGCCAAGCGCGTGCGCGAGTCCAAGCGCAAGCCGCGCGCACCGAAGCCGGAAGCGGCCGAGATGGACTTCGAGGAACCGGACGAGGAGCAGATCGCCAGCCGCGACGCCGAGGTGCTGTCGGCGCTGGAACAACTGGGCGAGGATGCCCCGGCACTGCGCCGCCGCGTCGTCGCGCTGACCCGCGAGAACGACACCCTGCGCGCGCAGCTGGCTGCGTTGCGCAAGCAACTGGAAGCGCTGTAAGCGCTCTCGACGCGCTTCTGTGGAGCCGAGCCCATGCTCGGCTGCTCTTTGCCACGCGCAAGGCAGCCGAGCATGGGCTCGGCTCTACAGGCAGGCGTCACCGGGCTGCGGTTAGACTTCCGGCATGACGCCTGCCCACGATCCGCGCCGCGCTCAGCTGCGACGCCTGAAAGCCCTCGCACTGGGCCTGCTGCTGTTGATGCTGGCCGGATTCGCGGTCAGCCACTGGCAGGGCGAACGCGGCATCTGGGCCTGGGTGTCGGCGTTCTGCGAGGCCGCAGCCGTGGGCGCACTGGCCGACTGGTTCGCCGTCGTCGCGCTGTTCCGGCGCCCGATGGGCCTGCCGATTCCGCACACTGCGATCATCCCGCGCAGCAAGGAACGCATCGGCGACAGCCTCGCCCTGTTCGTGCGTGACCAGTTCCTGGAACCGCAGGTGCTGCTGGCCAAGCTGCAGGTGTTCGATCCGGCCAGCCGCCTCGGCAGTTGGCTGGCCGACCCGGCGCGCTCGCGGATGCTGGCCGACATGGCACGCGGCTGGGCCCTGCAGGCACTGGACTTCTTCGACGAGACAGCGGTGCGCCGGCAGCTGCATGCGTTCGTGGTGCAGCAGCTGCGGCAGTGGAATGCCGCCGCCACCGCCGGTGAGCTGCTGGCCCTGCTGACCGCCGACGGGCGCCACCAGCGCGTGCTGGACGAGGGCCTGCAGCGGCTCGGCCGCTGGCTGGAACAGCCAGAAGTAAAGGAACGCGCCTCGCAGCTGATCGTGCGCTACATCCAGCGCGAATGGCCGACGCTGTCGAGCACGGTGAACTGGGTGAAGCCGATCGATGAGATCGGCGACAGCCTGGCCGAGCGCCTGGCGCGGGCGGTGCTGGAAGAACTGCAGCAGGTATTGGCCGAGCCGCAGCATCCGCTGCGCCAGGACTACGAGACCTGGCTGCAGAACTACGTGCAGCGCCTGCGCGAGGACCCGGCCCTGGACGAGCGCATCGAACAGCTCAAGCGGGAAATGATCGACCACCCCGCCCTGCAGGACTACGTGCAGGGGCTGTGGGCGCGCATCCACGCCAGCCTGCGCGACGACCTGCAGCGCGAGGACTCGGCGCTGGTCGGGCACCTGCAGCGCAGCCTCGCCTCGCTGGGCGCCAGCCTGCAGGCGGACCCGGCCCTGCGCGAGGCCCTCAACCAGCACCTGCTGGAAGGTGCGCAACGCCTGACCGGCCGCCTGCGCGAGGGTGTGACCACGCATATCGCGCAGACCGTGAAGGGCTGGGACGAGCGCCATCTGGTCGAACAGCTGGAACTGAGCGTGGGCCGCGACCTGCAGTTCATCCGCTTCAACGGCACGCTGGTGGGTGGGCTGATCGGCCTGTTGCTGCATGCGGCGACAGTGGTGTTCAGGTTCTAGGCCTCGGTGCGCCCCCGGATCATCATGCTTGATTCATAAAATGCGAATGCCTATCATTTACTGATCGGTTGTACGCTTAGCCAAGCGGGCGCGGAAGACGCGCCCATCGCCCGTGTACATCCCCGACCTCTGGATTGCCCGCCTGCGCGGGCAGTGCTTCGTCGATGGGACACGCTGGGCGACATGCGCAGGGCGCAAGGGGGCCGCGGACGCGTTCCATCCCCTCCCCTACCTGCAGGAACGCCGTGGACCGCTCGCCCGCAACCGCCAGCCCCCGCACCTTCTTCTCCAATCCATGCTGGGGCGTGCTGTCACGCTCGCTGGCCGCGATCTTCGGCGGCTACGCGCTGGCTTCGGCCACCAGCGTGTTCTGCGCGGTGGCGCTGCCCGGTGCGCGCGGCCAGGCCGTGCTGACCGGCATGCTGCTGGCCATCCTGGTGGCCGCCTGCGCAGCGCTGTGGGCGTTCGCGACCCGCAGCGCGCTGCGCGCCTGGGTGGGCATCCTCGCGCCCGCGCTGCTGGTGGCCGCCATTGCGCGCCTGCTGGGGGCCTGGGCATGAAGAACGGGTTCCGCCAGTCGATGGCCTGGCTGCATACCTGGACCGGCCTGCTGGTCGGCTGGTTGCTGCTGCTGATCTTCATGGCGGGCACCGCCAGCTACTATCGCGAGGAAATCAGCCGCTGGATGCGACCGGAACTTCCGTCCAACCAGGTCAGCATCGATGTCGCCGCGCAGCGCGCCGTGGATTACCTGCAGGCCAATGCGGCGCAGGCCGGGAACTGGTTCGTCACCCTGCCGCAGCCGCGCAACCCGGCCATGCAGATGTTCTGGCGGTTGCCACCGGAGCTGGCCGATCCCAGTCGCGGCCGTCGCGGTGGCTTCGGCGAAGCCACGCTGGACCCGAATACCGGCCAGGCACTGAAGGCACGCGAAACGCGGGGCGGTGATTTCTTCTACCGCCTGCATTTCGACCTGCACTACATCCCGGTGCTGTGGGCGCGCTACCTGGTCGGCTTCTGCGCGATGTTCATGCTGGTGGCGATCATCACCGGCGTCATCACCCACAAGAAAATCTTCAAGGACTTCTTCACCTTCCGCAAGGACAAGGGCCTGCGTTCCTGGCTCGATTTCCACAACGTCAGCGCGGTGATGGCCCTGCCCTACCACGCGATGATCACCTACACCGGCATCGTCACCCTGATGGTCATGTACCTGCCGTGGGGGGTGAAAGTCGCCTACCCGCAGGACGAAGACAAGTTCTTCAGCGAAGCCTTCGGTGGCATGCCGGAGGTGACCGCGCCGGCCGAAGGCCGCGCCACGCCGCTGCCGATCGCGCAGCTGCTGGACAGCGCACGTGCGCACTGGCACGGCGTGGAAGTGGCCGGCTTCACCGTGTCCAACCCGGGGGCGGCCAATGCGGTGATCGACATCCGCCAACGCGACGGCAAGCGCCTGTCCACCGACACTCCCGCCGTTCGCTACAACATGGTCAACGGCGCGCTGCTGGAAGAGACGCCGCCGTCCGGCGGTGCCACCGCCACCCGTGGCGTGCTGTACGGCCTGCACCTGGCGCGCTTCGCCGATTGGGGCCTGCGTGCACTGTTCTTCCTGTCCGGCCTGGTCGGCTGCCTGATGGTCGCCAGCGGCGTGGTGCTGTGGGCGGTGAAGGAACGGCCCAGGCATGCCAAGAGCGGCCGCACCGGCTTCGGCCTGCGCCTGGTCGATGCGCTGAACATCGGCACCGTGGCCGGCCTGCCGATCGCTTTCGCGGCCTACTTCTGGGGCAACCGCCTGCTGCCGCTGGACATCGCCGGGCGCGCGAGTGCGGAGGCCAACGTGTTCTTCTACGCCTGGGGCGGCGCGCTGCTGGCCGCCTTCATCTGGCCGAAGCGGATGATGTGGGCGTGGCAGCTGTACCTGGGTGCGGCTGCGTTCGCGCTGGTACCGGTGGTCAACGCGCTGACCACGCACGCGCATCTTGGCATCACACTGCGCAGCGGTGACTGGGTACTGGCTGGCGTCGATCTGTCGATGATCGCGTTCGGTGCGATGCTGGCGCTGTGCGGCTGGCGCATGCAGCGCTGGACGCCACCGCTGAGCGCGGCCGAGAAGAAGAAGCGCGCCGCCGCAGCAGCAGCACCCAGGGCCCCGGTGGACGCTGCGGAAACCGCCGAAGCGGAGGCCAGCGCATGATGCTGCTGGCACTGGCCCTGTCGTTCTCCGCGTTCACCGCGTTGTCGCTGGCGATGGAAAAGCACCAGCACGACCTGCACGGCAGCGCCGCAGCCACGCCCGCACGGCGCACCCAGTGGCGCGTGCTGGGCTGGGCCCTGCTGACGGTGGCGTTCGCGCTGTGCGTGATCGACCACGGCTGGGCGATGGGCCCGGTGCTGTGGCTGGGCACGATGACACTGGGCGGTCTGGCGCTGTCGTTCGGGCTGTACCCGTACCGGCCGAAGTGGATCGCGGCGTTGGCGATCGTGCTGCCGGTGCTGGGGCTGGTGGTGGCGGTGCTGTAGCCGGGCCACCGGGGTCGGATCCCTTTCGCGAAGCGCAAGGGCTCTGACCCCTGGTGCGTAAATCCGGATGGGGTCAGAGCCCCTGCGCTTCGCGCAGGGGATCCGACCCCGGGCGTCGCGTTACCCCAACCGCTTCAATTCCCACGCGCGGTGGATGCGCGCGTTGCGCTCGAAGTCCGGGCCGATGGTGCGCGCGGTGATCTCGCGGCACTGGGCGAATTCGGCGATGGCGTTCTCTTCCAGCTTGAAGCGGCGGAAATTGTTGGAGAAGTACAGCACGCCGCCCGGCGCCAGCCGCGCCACGGCTGCACGGAGCAGCTTGATCTGCTCGCGCTGCACGTCGAAGTCATCGGCGCGCGCGGAGTTGGAGAAGGTCGGCGGGTCACAGAAGATCACGTCGTACTGGCCACGGTCGCCCTCCAGCCACGCCATCGCGTCGGCCTGCACCAGCAGGTGCTGGTTGCCGCCCTGCCCGTTCAACGCCAGGTTGTCGTAGCACCACTGCAGGTAGGTCGCCGACAGATCGACGCTGGTGGTGCTGGCGGCACCGGCCACCGCCGCCTGCACGCTGGCCACGCCGGTGTAGCAGAACAGGTTGAGGAAGCGCTTGCCACGTACCTGCTCGGCCATCATCCGGCGCAGCGGGCGGTGGTCGAGGAACAGGCCGGTGTCCAGGTAGTCGAACAGATTCACCTGCAGCAGTGCATTGTTCTCGCGCACCACGATGAATTCGTCACGCTGCTCGAAGCGGCCGTACTTGCTGCCGCCCTTGCCGCGCTCGCGCGACTTCATCGAGACCTGCTCGGGCGGCACGCCGAACACTTCGCGCGCAGCGGCCAGCAGCTCGTTGCGGCGGCGGCGCACGTCGTTCTCGGGAATGGCAGCCGGTGCGGCGTATTCCTGCACGTGCAGGAAGGTACGGCGCTTGCCGCCGTCTTCCTCGTAGACGTCGATGGCGGCCGCGTACTCCGGCAGGTCGGCGTCATAGGCGCGGAAGCAGGTGATGTCTTCGCGGGCACGCCAGCTCTTGAACTTCTTCAGGTTCTTGCGCAGGCGGTTGGCCACCATCTGCGCGCCTTCGCTCAGCTCGCGCGGCTGCGCCGGGTCACGGCCCGGCACGGCGATCGGGTCGCAGACGATCAGCGCACATTCCAAGGCACCATTGAACATCTGGTACTTCTTGCCGGCGCGCAGGCCGGTGGCGAAGGCCAGTTCGTCGTTGCCGCACAGCAGGCTGGCGCGCCACTGCGGCACCGCCTTCTGCAGGGCGTTGCCCAGCGCGCGGTACAGCGCCGGATCGGCGGCCAGGCGTTCGTCGTACGGCGGGTTGCAGACCACCGCGCCGATCTCCTGTTCGGGCGCGGCCAGGTCGGCCACATCGGCGCGGGTGAAGCGGATCGCGTGGGCGACGCCCGCGACCTCGGCGTTCTCGCGTGCCGCCTGGATCGCGGTCGGATCGATGTCGCTGCCGTGGATGACTGGCTTCAGCGCGGCCAGGCCGGCCGCTTCGCGCTCACGTGCTTCGCTCTGGATGGACTTCCAGGCGGCCTTGTCGAAGCCCAGCCAGCGGCTCGGCGGCAGGCTGCCATGACGCATCAGGCCGGGAGCGACGTCGGCGGCCATCAGCGCACCTTCGATCAGCAGGGTACCGCTGCCGCACATCGGATCCAGCAGGCCACCACCGGCAGCGTGCAGGCGCGGCCATTGCGCGCGCAGCAGCAGCGCGGCGGCCAGGTTTTCCTTCAGCGGTGCCTCGTGGGCGGCACCACGCCAGCCACGGCGATGCAGCGGGCCGCCGCCGAGATCGATCGACAACGAGGCACGGCCCTTGCGCAGCGACAGGTTGACGCGCACGTCGGGCAGATCGGTGTTGACCGAGGGGCGTTCCAGGCCTTCATCGCGCATGCGGTCGACGATGGCGTCCTTGATCCGCTGCGCGGCGAAGCGGGCGTGGGTGATCTTGTCGCCGGACACGTGCGCGTCCACCGCCAGGGTCATCTCCGGCGTGATGTGCTCGTGCCACGGCAGCGCACGCACGCCGTCATACAGGGCCTGCTCACCCGGGCACTCGAACTCGTCGATGGGCCACAGCACGCGGCTGGCCAGGCGCGACCACATCACGATCCGCAGCGCCTGCGCCAGTTCGCCCTCGGCGTTGACGCCGGCAATGGTGGCAGTGGCCTTGCCAAGGCCCAGGGCCGACAGTTCATCGGCAAGCAGGTATTCCAGGCCCTTGGCGCAGGAGACGAAGAATTTCACGGGATCGGTTCGCAGGTGGTCGGGCGCGGCACAGGGGCCGGGCCGGTCGGAAAGGAGGGCCGTAGGCACGGCCGGCAGGCCCGCGCCGGGGGCGGCGGGGCTGCCATTGTAGTCAATGCGGGCGGGCGCGCCGTGCGCCCGGGCTTCACAGTTGCCGCAGCAAGCGCTCGAAGGCCTGCGCGGAAGCCTCCACGTGGCGCTCGAGGCGGTGGCCGTCGTCGACCAGCAGCAGCTGCGCCGAGCGCGCCTGCGCCCACGCGATCACTCCCGCTGCTGGCACCACGTCGTCATGCCAGGCCTGGACCACGGTGGTCGGCACGGCGGCGGCATCCAGCGCCGGCATCGGGCCCATCGTGGTCGGCGGCACCATCAGGAACAGGCCGGCCACCGGTACCTGCAACGAGGCGATGGCGGAGATGTAGGCGCCCAGGCTGGAGCCGGCCAGCACCACCGGCCCCTGCCGGGCCGCGATGGCGGCGCGCTCGACCAGGCGGCGCAGGCGGGTCGGCACGTCGCCTACCCGGCTGACCTCGCTCATCGCGTCCAGGTCGGTGTAGTCCGGGCGCTCATGGGTCCAGCCCAGGCGCTGCGCCACGTCGGCCAGCGCGGTGACCTTGGTCGCTTCCGGGCCGCTCTCGAAGCCATGCGACAGGATGCAGTGGCCGCGGCTCATGCACGTGCTCCGTGCGAGCGGGCCAACGAGGAAAGAGAAGGCAGGTTCATGCCGCAATGCTAGCATCGCCGGATGCCCAACCCGCTCCTGCCCGGCCTGCAGCTGCAGCCCCTGCCCTACCACGACCGACTGCCGCTGCGCGACCCGGCCACGCTGGAGATGGTGGTGATCCACTGCACCGAGCTGCCCGATCTGGCGACGGCCCGCGAGTACGGCGAGCGCGTGCTGTACGACAGCGGCGCCGGCAACAGCGGGCACTTCTACATCGACCGCGATGGCAGCGTGGTGCAGTACGTGGCACCGGAACGCGTGGCCCATCACGTGCGCGGCATGAACGCGCATACGCTGGGCATCGAGCTGGTCAATACCGGGCGCTATCCGGACTGGTTCGACAGCCGCCACCAGGCGATGGACGAGGCGTACACCGAGGCACAGCTGCAGGCGCTGGAACAGCTGCTGCTGGCGCTGGTGGCGCACTACCCGTCGCTGCGACGGATTGCCGGGCATGACCAGCTGGACCTGGAACGGGTGCCGGCCAGCGACGATGCGACGTTGACGGTGGCGCGCAAGCGCGATCCGGGGCCGCTGTTCCCGTGGGCGCGGGTGCTGGCGAAGGTGCCGTTGCAGCCGGTTGGGTAAGCGGCAGGGCTGCGCCCTGCACCCGCAGAGGCAACGTCAACGTCAAGAGCTGGCATTCCGAGGGATGGCGGGGTGGGTCCGGTTGCAGACACCCCCGCAACCGGCCCCACCCCGCCTTCGACAGTTCTCCGCGATCCTTCGAATCGACACGGGGTCGGATCCCGTTGCTACGCAACGGGCTCTGACCCGATTTTCGGTTGATGGGGTCAGAACCGTTCTCCGTTGGAAAACGGATCCGACCCCGCGCGGCTCAGGCGCCGGTCGCCACCGGGCGGCTGCTGTCGCTGACCCACCCGCTCCAGGAGTCGGCGTAGATGCGCGCGCCGGACAGGCCCGCCGTTTCCATCGCCAGCAGCAGATGGCAGGCGGTCACGCCGGAGCCGCACATCAGCACCACCTGCTGCGGATCGCGGTTGCCGATCACGCCCTGCAGTTCGGCGCGCAGCGCCTGTGGGTCGCGCAGGTGGCCATCGAGTACGTTCAAGGCGAACGGGCGGTTGACCGCGCCCGGCACATGGCCGGCGACCGGGTCCAGCGGCTCGACGTCACCGCGGAAGCGCTCACCCGCGCGCGCGTCGACCAACCAGCCCGGCGCGTGCTTCAGCCGTGCGCTGATTTCATCGGCGTTGGCGATCTGGGTGGTGTCGAAACGGCCCGGGTAGGCAGGTAACACCGTCACTTCAGTCGGCCCGCTCGCCAGCGCGTGACCGGCGGCCTGCCAGGCGGCAATACCGCCGTCGAGCACGGCCACCCGGGTGTGCCCGATCAGCCGCAGCAGCCACCACAGGCGCGAGGCGGCCATGCTGCCGTCGCTGCCGTCGTAGACCACCACCTGGGTTTCGGGACCGATGCCCCACGTACCGAGCTTCGCGGCGAACGCATCGCTGTCCGGCAGCGGGTGCCGGCCATGGCCGCTTCGGGTCAGATCCGACAGATCACGGTTGAGATCGGCATGCACCGCAGTCGGTATGTGCCCTGCCAGATACTGGCCGCCCGCAGCCTGCGGATCGGCCAGCGAAGCACGCGCATCGACCACGCGCACGGCGGTGCTGGCGGTGGCACGCGCGTCGACGACGCGCACGCCTGCGCCCAGCGCAGCGGCAAGGGTGGTGACATCGACCAGGGTGGTCCACGGCGGATCGATCGGCTTCATTGCACTTGCTCCAGGCGACGACGCAGGTTGTAGAGAATGGCGGCGGTCGCGCCCCAGATGCGCTGCCCCGGCCAGCCATACTCCAGGACGTGGCGGACCCGGCCGCGATGAGTGATTTCGACCTGGCGCAGGCTGTCGGGCGCCATCAGATAATCCAGCGGCACCTCGAACACTTCGGCCACTTCGCTGGGCTGCGGCACCGGCACGAAATCCGGATCCACCACCGCCACCACCGGCGTGACCCGGTAGCCGGTGATGGTGACGAAGGGATCGAGATACCCCAGCGCCTGCACCTGGCCGGGCGCCAATGCGATTTCTTCCTGGCTCTCGCGCAGCGCGGCCGCCAATGCGTCACGGTCATCGGGCTCGGTGCGGCCGCCGGGGAATCCGACCTGGCCCCCGTGCGTGCGCAGGGTTTCGGTGCGGCGGGTCAGGATCACCTGTGCGCCGTTGGCGCGCGGGACGATGCCGGCCAGCACCGCAGCCTCCACCGGAGGCCCGGGCGGCAGCAGGTCGATCAGCTCACTGCGGTTCCAGCCGTCGCCGGCCGGCGGTTGGGCCAAGGGGTGCAGCGCGCGCATCAGTCGCTCGTGGTCGGCCAGCGAGCCACGCAGCGATTGCTGCAGTTGTTCGCGCAGGGGCTGCACGCGGTGCAGGATGCGGCTGCGTTCCTCGTTGCTCATCGACGACCACCGCGCGATCTCATCGATATGCCGCGCGCAGCCGGTGCATTGCCGGTGCGGATCCAGCGTGCACACTCCGATGCAGGGACTTGCGACAACACGCGCCGTTTCTTCCATTGTTTGCACCCGGCAACAGTAGCGCGATCGGGCTGAATTTGCGCGGGTGGCCCGGCCCAACGGTAGAGTCGACGCTCGCGCGCAGCGCGGGCGTTTCACCGCCAGGGGCTGCACAAACAGAAACGCGCCGGTGGGATCACCGGCGCGTTTCGTTTGCTGTTTCGATTTACTTGACGCTGACCAGCTTGATCTCGAACTGCACAGCCACGTTCGGCGGGAACGGGGTGCGCGGGTCGGCACCGTAGGCCTGGTCCGGCGGCAGGGTGACTTCCCACTTCGAGCCGGCCGGCATCTGCAGCAGGGTCTCGCGCATGGCCTTCATTTCAACTTCGCTGACCTTGATCGACGGGATCTGCTGGGCAGGGCGGGCTTCGGTCGGGCGCTGGCCGTACGGGAACGGACCGGCCACCTCCAGCTGCACGGTGCTGGCCTGGGTCGGCTTGGCGCCCTTGCCGGCTTCGATCACGCGGTACTGGACGCCGCTCGGCAGGGACTGCACGCCGGCCTTGGCCTTGTTCGCCGCGATGAACTGATCGCTCTTGGTCTTGTTTTCGGCAGCCGCCTTTTCGTACTCGGCCTTGGCAGCCTGGGCACGGCCCTGCTCGCGCTTCTGGAACGCTTCAACGGCCGGCTTCAGCTGCTCGGCGGTGATCGCCGGCTGCTTCTTGGCGTAGGCATCCTGCAGGCCCTTCACCACCGAGTTGATGTCCAGCTGCTCACCGCGACCGGTCAGCTCCGCCAGGTTGTTGCCGTAGTCGTAACCGAAGTAATAACTCAGCTTGCCCTTCTCGGACGCGATGTCCTGGGCGAAGGCATTGCCCGTCAGGGCCAGGGCCGCGACGGCGACCGCGATAGAACGCAACTTCATCAAACAGTTCTCCAGGGGTGGTAACTCAGGGACGTTCTTCGCCGCCCTGAGGCGACGGGTTAGGATAACGGGCGCAACGTGTAACCGCTACTCACGATGCAGGCTATGACCCGTCTGCGTTTGCAGAGTTCAATATCACTTTTTTTTAACGTTCCAGGAGTTTCCCCGTGGCCGATGCCCTGATCGCCGTTGCCGACGAAGGCGCCATCCGCACCGTGACCGTCCAGCGCCCGGACAAGCTCAATGCCCTGAACGCCGCGACCCTGCAGGCGCTGGCCGATGCCTTCAGGGACGCCGCTGCCGATCCGGAGGTGCGCGTGGTGGTGTTGACCGGGGCGGGCCCGAAGGCCTTCGTGGCCGGTGCCGACATCGCGGAAATGAACACCCTCAGCGCCGTTCAGGGACGTGATTTCTCGCTGCTGGGCCAGGCCCTGATGCGCCAGATCGAACGCATGCCCAAGCCGGTCATCGCGCGCGTGAACGGATTCGCGCTGGGCGGCGGGCTTGAGCTGGCGATGGCGTGCCACCTGCGCATCGCCGCCGATACCGCCAAGGTCGGCCAACCGGAAATCAATCTCGGCCTGATTCCCGGCTTCGGCGGCAGCCAGCGCCTGCTGCGCCTGTGTGGCCGCGCCGCCACCCTGGAGCTGTGCCTGCTGGGGGCGCCGATCAACGCCGCGCGTGCGCTGGAACTGGGCATCGTCAACGAAGTCGTGCCGGCCGACGCGCTGGACAACCGTGTACAGGACGTCGCCCGCCAGCTGGCACGCTCAGCGCCGCTGGCCCTGCGTGGCCTGCTCGACGCGGTGCACGTGGGCGGCGAGTGCAGCCTGGAGGCCGGGCTGGAATACGAAAGTGCGCAGTTCGGCCTGCTGTTCGCCACCGAGGACATGCGTGAAGGCACCAGTGCCTTCCTGCAGCGCCGCCCGCCGGCCTTCCAGAACCGCTGACGCCATGGCATCCCGACCCAACCCCGCGCAGTTGTTCGCCCGGGTCCAGGCAGACGATCTCGATGGCGCCCTGCAGGCGGGGCTGATGGACTACGTCGCCCGAGCCGGCGACGAACAGCTGCTGCCTGGCCACCCGGACCTTCCGCAGCGGCTGCAGCAGGCCCAGCAGCAACTGCGTACGGCCTGGGCCGCACGCGAACGCTATCGCGCCCGCGCGGTGCGCCTGGCCCGCCGCGAAGCCGAGCGCGATGCACGTCGCACCCCGCCCCCGGCGCCGGACGTGAAGCCCCCCCTGCCCGCCGCGGCGGCCGCGATTCTCGCCCGGGCCAAGGCCCGCGTCACCGGCAAGGAGCCGTAATGGCCACCGCGAAGAAGACTGCCCGCGCACCGGCGCGGCGCGGCGGCCGCATGCCGCGCGCCGACGTGGTGGAAATGTTCACCCGCCTGCGCGAGCTCAATCCGCACCCGAAGACCGAGCTTGAGTACAGCTCGCCGTTCGAACTGCTGGTGGCCGTGGCGCTGTCCGCCCAGGCCACCGACGTCGGCGTCAACAAGGCCACCCGCCGCCTGTTCCCGGTCGCCAACACGCCGGCGAAGATCCTCGCGCTCGGTGAGGATGGCCTGAAGCCGTACATCGCCACCATCGGGCTGTTCAACGCCAAGGCGAAGAACGTGATCGCCACCTGCGCGATCCTGCTGCAGAAGTACGGCGGCGAAGTGCCGCGCGACCGCGAAGCGCTGGAAGCGCTGCCCGGTGTGGGCCGCAAGACCGCCAACGTGGTGCTCAACACCGCCTTCGGCGAGCCGGTGATAGCGGTGGATACGCATATCTTCCGCGTCTCCAACCGTACCGGCCTGGCCCCCGGCAAGAACGTGCGCGAAGTGGAGGACACGCTGGTGAAGGTGATTCCGGCCGAGTTCCTGCTCGACGCGCACCATTGGCTGATCCTGCATGGCCGCTACGTGTGCAAGGCGCGCAAGCCGGATTGCCCGGGCTGCGTGATCGCCGACCTGTGCCGGTTCAAGGAAAAGACCACAGCCGAGACGTGACGCGGATCGTGTTGTGACGAAACGAAGACGGCGGGCACCAGGCCCGCCGTCCGCGTGTATGGACAAGGGTGCTTCAGGAGATCAGAACGACAGGTCGCCCCAGACGCCGAATTCCTTGGTCTTGTCGTTCTTCTTGTCGCTGGCGTTGGCCAGGTGCGTGTACTTGTACACGGTCGACAGCTTGAGGTTCTTCATGACCGGGAACTCGACGCCGACGTTCCAGTACTTGTCGCTCAGGGTCGGGTCCAGGGTCTTGCTGACGTCGGTGTCATCGTAACGACCGAACACGTTGATGCCGCCGTCGGTCACGCGCACGCTGCCCCACACCGACCAGCCACTGGTCTTGTCGGTGGCAACGGTCAGCACGTTGTTGAGGTTCTTGGCCTGGAAGTACTCGCCGCCGACGCGGAAGTTGCTGTCGGCGTAGGCCACCATCGCGTTGGCGCGGGTGTAGGTGTTCTCGGCGCTCTGGATGTCGGTTTCCTTGCCCAGCTTGCCGCTGTAGCCGCCGACGGCGACCACGAAGTTCTCGTTCGGGGTGTAGGCCACGCGGCCTTCCACGTCCATGCCCTTGCTGCGGGTCGGGTTCTTGTAGCCGGCGCCGGACACGACCGAGACGGCGTAGTTGAAGTTGTTGCCCAGGTTGCCGAAGCCATGCAGGCCCCAGTCGGACGAGTTGCCGTACTTCAGGCGGTCGGTCAGGGTGTTCTCGACATAGCGCATGCCGTAGAACTTCTCGACGTACGGGATCCACGGCATGTCGGCGGCACCGACGCGCAGGTTGAAGGCCGGGTCGAAGCTGCCCTGCACGTAGGCCTTCTTGACGAACAGTTCGGTGTTGCCGATGGCCGAGCTGTACTGGAAGTCGGTGGTCAGGTTGGCCGACCAGATGTCGTTGAACTTGTGGTCGACGGTCAGGTAGAAGCGCTTGACGTCCAGGCCGGTGCCGCTGGCGGCGGTGTCCTTGCCGTTGCTGGTCTTGTCGATGTTGGTCAGGTCGAAGAACATGCGACCGCCAATCTTGTTGTCATTGACCAGCTTGGCCAGCTTGTCGACGCTGGTCTGGGTCTTCTGCGCACCTTCCAGGGCCTGCGCCTGGGTGATGTTCACTTCGGACTGCGCGTCGGACTGCGCCTGCAGCGCCTGCGAATCGTTCTGCAACTGCTGGACCTGGGCCTGCAGCGCAGCGATCTGTGCCTGCAGCTGCTGCAACTGTGCCTGGGACACGCCCGAGCTGGCGGGGGCTGCGAAGGCGTCGGCGGAAACCAGACCGAGGCTTGCAACGACCGCGGCGGCGAGCAAATGGGAACGCATTTTGGATTTCTCCAGAGGGTTGGAATGGCTTGGGCAGAACGCCACGCCGGCAGGCCGGTCAAGCGTTTTGCGAACGTTCCGTTAAAACCATGACAGCCGAATGACAGATTGAGCACCAACCCCAGATTTCTTCGTGCGGTCATGCGTACGACTCATTTGCGCGCACATGCTTATCGATCCGTTGCGCCCCATGGCGTGGTGTATCGGCACCGACACGCGGGCAAGCCGCCGGGTCACCCTGGTCCGCACCGCCCGGCTTCGCGCGGATGACGCGGAATCCCTGCGCAACGCCAGGCGCAGACCGCGCGAAGGGAGGCAGCCGTCACCTCATCGGCCACCTATGCAAGGTGACCGCAGCCGGCGCCGGCGCACCTCCCTTGTGCCCGCACGACCGCCTCAGCCGCTGCGCAAAACCTTCACGGCCCGCGCTGCGCAAGCGCCAGCCAGCGCTGTAACGGATGCGTCATACAACGGTCCCCGCGCTGTCATCGAACCGTTATGGAATGTGCGCCGGGCGGGTAACCCCGCATTCCAATCAACCCAGGAGCCACCCCGTGATCCACGCCTTCAAGTCGCGCGTTGCCGTTGCCGTCTTCGCAGCGTCGTCCGTGTTCGCCGCCAACGCCGCTGAAATCACCGGCGCGGGCGCCTCGTTCATCTACCCGGTGATGTCGAAGTGGTCGGCCGACTACAACGCTGCCACCAGCAACAAGGTCAACTACCAGTCGATCGGTTCCGGCGGCGGCATTGCGCAGATCAAGGCCAAGACCGTTGATTTCGGCTCTTCCGATGCACCGCTGAAGCCGGAAGAACTGGCCGCCTCGGGCCTGGCCCAGTTCCCGTCGGTGATCGGCGGCGTGGTGCCGGTGGTCAACGTGGCCGGCATCGCCCCGGGCGCACTCAAGCTGGACGGCACCGTGCTGGCCAACATCTTCCTGGGCAAGATCAAGACCTGGAACGACCCGGCCATCGCCGCGCTGAACCCGGGCGTGACCCTGCCGAGCGCCAAGATCACCGTCGTGCACCGCTCGGATGGTTCGGGCACCACCTTCAACTTCGTCAACTACCTGTCCAAGGTCAGCCCGGAGTGGAAGAGCTCGGTCGGTGAAGGCACCTCGGTCCAGTGGCCGGCCGGCATCGGCGGCAAGGGCAACGAAGGCGTTGCTGCCTACGTGAAGCAGATCAAGGGCGGCATCGGCTACGTCGAACTGTCCTACGCACTGCAGAACAAGCTGTCGTACACGGCGATGAAGAACGCTGCCGGCAGGTTCGTGCAGCCGAGCGATGCATCGTTCGCCGCCGCTGCCGCCAGCGCCGACTGGGCCAGCGCCAAGGACTTCTACCTGGTGATGACCAACGCCCCGGGCGCCGAGTCCTGGCCGATCACCGCCACCAACTTCATCCTGGTGCACAAGAAGCCGAAGAACGCTGCCAACGGCAAGGCCACCCAGGAGTTCTTCCGCTGGGTCTACAAGAGCGGCGACGCCCAGGCCCGCCAGCTGGACTACGTGCCGCTGCCGGACAGCCTGGTCCGCCAGATCGAGACCTACTGGTCGCAGAACCTGAAGTAAGCACGTTCCCCCGCAGGAACGGGGCCGGCGGGTCCTCTCTCCCCCGCCGGCCCCAACCGGGCGCGAGATCCTCGAGATCTCGCGCTCTTCTTGTTTTCGGGGATGCATGCATCTGCCTCTGCAGCGCCGAGCCCACGCTCGGCTGGGTGCTGGAGCGTGCGGACCGACGGTCCGCACCTACCGAGGGCAGGGAGCTATCGAACATGGCTTGACTCCACAAGGGCCAACCGGCCGCCATACCGGTGCGCAGATCCGGGGTCTCCGGGGCTCTGCCGGATGGGGGCCAACCCGGTGAAACCCTTGTCAGAACGTGATCCAGGACACCTCTGTCATGGTCGTAATACGGCTGTAACAAAAACATCATTTCATAGCCGCATCCGCCGACCACGTCGGCTCTTCCCCGCTATGGAGTGACCATGAAACTGCACTCGGCCGGCCTTGCCGCCCTTTCCCTGGCCATCGCCCTGGGCCTGTCGGCCTGCGGTGGCGACAAGCAGGCCGCGCAGCAGCCGGCGGCCGACGGTGCCGCTGCCCCGGCCGCTGCCGGTGCCAAGGTGACCGCCGAAGTGTCCGGCGCGGGCGCGTCCTTCATCTTCCCGCTGGTCTCCAAGTGGTCGGCCGACTACAACGCCACCACCGGGGCCAAGATCAACTACCAGTCGATCGGCTCCGGCGGCGGCATCGCCCAGATCAAGGCCGGCACCGTCGACTTCGGCTCCTCCGACAAGCCGCTGAGCAGCGAAGAGCTGGCACAGGCCGGCCTGGCCCAGTTCCCGTCGGCCATCGGCGGCGTGGTGCCGGTGGTCAACATCGAAGGCCTGGAAGCCGGCAAGCTGCGCCTGAGCGGCGCCCTGCTGGCCGACATCTTCCTGGGCAAGGTCAAGACCTGGAACGATCCGGCCATCGTCGCCGCCAACCCGGGCGTGAAGCTGCCGGACGGCAAGATCACCCTGGTCCACCGTTCGGACGGTTCGGGCACCACCTTCAACTTCTCCAACTACCTGTCCAAAGTCAGCCCGGAGTGGAAGAGCAAGGTCGGCGAAGGCACCTCGGTGCAGTGGCCGGACGGCGTCGGTGGCAAGGGCAATGAAGGCGTCGCTTCGTACGTGAAGCAGATCAAGGGCTCCATCGGCTACGTCGAGCTGGCCTACGCGCTGCAGAACGGCATGCCGTACACCGCCATGCAGAACGCCGCCGGCAACTGGGTCGAGCCCAGCGCGGAAACCTTCGCCGCGGCGGCCGCCAGCGCCGACTGGGCCAGCGCCAAGGACTTCAACCTGGTCATCACCAACGCCCCGGGCGAGCAGGCGTGGCCGATCACCGCCACCAACTTCATGCTGATGCAGAAGCAGCCGAAGGACGCCAAGCGCAACCAGGACACCCTGGCCTTCTTCAAGTGGGCCTTCGAGAACGGCCAGGCCCAGGCCAACGAACTTCACTACGTGCCGCTGCCGGCCAAACTGGTCAAGCAGATCGAGGCCTACTGGGCGACCGACCTGAAGTGACGGACTCGACGGTGCCCGCCCCGCGCGGGCACCGCTTCCACGCCGTGCCGCCCCGCCCCTTCCTGGCCCTGCCGTCCCCATGAATGCCATCGCCCAGCCTGTAGCCGCCCCGTCCACGCGTGATGCGCGTGATGCCCGCAACGACAAACTGTTCCGATGGGTGCTGGTCGGCACCGTCATCTTCGTCCTGATCGCCCTGGCCTGCGCCGCGCTGTCGATGCTGTGGGGCGGCCGCCATGCCCTGCAGATGCAGGGCCTGAGCTTCTTCTTCTCCGCCGACTGGAATCCGGTCGAAAACAAGTTCGGCGCGCTCGCCCCGATCTACGGCACCCTGGTCACCGCCGTCATCGCGATGGTCATCGCCGTGCCGGTCAGCTTCGGCATCGCCTTCTTCCTCACCGAAGTCGCGCCACGCTGGCTGCGTGGCCCGGTCGGCACAGCCATCGAACTGCTGGCCGGCATTCCCTCGATCATCTACGGCATGTGGGGCCTGTTCGTGCTGGTGCCGGTGATGACCGAGTACGTCACGCCGTTCCTCAACGAGACCCTGGGCGAATGGCCGATCATCGGCCCGATGTTCCAGGGCCCGCCGCTGGGCATCGGCATGCTCACCGCCGGTTTCGTGCTGGCGATCATGGTCATTCCGTTCATCTCCTCGGTGATGCGCGAAGTGTTCCTGACCGTGCCGACCCGCCTGAAGGAATCGGCCTATGCGCTGGGCTCCACCAAGTGGGAAGTGAGCTGGGACATCGTGCTGCCCTACACCCGCTCGGCGGTGATCGGCGGCATCTTCCTCGGCCTCGGCCGCGCCCTCGGCGAGACGATGGCGGTGGCCTTCGTGATCGGCAACAGCGTGCGCCTGTCGCCGTCGCTGCTGGAACCGGGCACCACCATTGCTGCGCTGATCGCCAACGATTTCGGTGAAGCCACTGAAACCTACCGTTCGGCCCTGCTGCTGCTCGGCTTCGTCCTCTTCATCGTCACCTTCGTGGTGCTCGCCATCGCCCGCCTGATGCTGATGCGCCTGTCCCGCAAGGAGGGCAACTGATGTCCAGCACCGCTGACTCCCTGTACCTGCGCCGCCGCATCGGCAATGTCGTTGCGATCACCGCCTCCTGCGCCACCGCGCTGTTCGGTTTGTTCTTCCTGGGCTGGATCCTGTTCACCCTGGCCTCCAAGGGCCTGGCCGGCATCAACCTGGATCTGTTCACCAAGATGACGCCGCCGCCGATGCAGGAAGGCGGCCTCGCCAACGCGTTCTTCGGCAGCGCCGTGATGTGTGCGCTGGCCATCGGCATCGGCACCCCGCTGGGCGTATTGGCGGGCACCTGGCTGGCCGAGTACGGCAACGCCCGCAAGGCCGGCACCGTGGTCCGCTTCGTCAACGACATCCTGCTGTCGGCCCCGTCCATCGTGCTCGGCCTGTTCGTCTACACCCTGTACGTGATGCAGACCGGCGGCAACTTCTCGGCGTTCGCCGGTGCGCTGTCGCTGGCCTTCATCGTGCTGCCGGTGGTGGTACGCACCACCGACGAGATGCTGCGCCTGGTGCCCTCGCAGATGCGCGAAGCGGCCCTGTCGCTGGGCATCCCGCAGTGGAAGGTGATCGTGCAGGTGCTGTACCGCAGTGCCTCGGCCGGCATCATCACCGGCATCCTGCTGGCACTGGCCCGCATCTCCGGCGAGACCGCACCGCTGCTGTTCACCGCCTTCGGCAACCAGTACTGGAACAACAACATCTTCCAGCCGATGGCCTCGGTGCCGGTGGTGATGAACCAGTTCGCCGGCAGCCCGTATGAATCCTGGCAGGTGCTGGCCTGGGCCGGTGCCCTGGTGCTGACTGTCTTCGTGTTGCTGGTCAGCCTTGCCGCCCGCGGCATCCTGCTGCGCAACCGTATCTCCCATGACTGACCTTTCCGTGGATAACGCCATGAACGACCTTTCCAACGCCGTGCCGATGCAGCGCATCGCCGTGCCGTCCTCGCACGAGAGCCTGCACACGCCGTCGCCGGTGAAGCTGGCTGCGCGTGGACTGGACTTCTACTACGACAAGTTCCACGCCCTGAAGGGCATCAACCTGGAAATCCCGGAAAAGCGCGTGACCGCGCTGATCGGTCCTTCCGGTTGCGGCAAGTCGACCCTGCTGCGCATCTTCAACCGCATCTACGCGCTGTACCCGAAGCTGGAAGCGCGCGGTGAAGTGCTGCTGGACGGCGAGAACATCCTGTCGCCGAAGTACCCGATGAACCGCCTGCGCAGCAAGGTCGGCATGGTGTTCCAGAAGCCGGTGCCGTTCCCGATGACCATCTTCGAGAACGTGGCCTACGGCATCCGCCACCACGAGAAGCTGAGCAAGGCCGACATGGCCGACCGCGTCGAGCAGGCGCTGCGCCAGGGCGCGCTGTGGGACGAAGTGAAGGACAAGCTGGGGCAGAGCGCACTGGGCCTGTCCGGCGGCCAGCAGCAGCGCCTGTGCATCGCCCGTGCCGTGGCCCTGCGCCCGTCGGTGCTGCTGCTGGACGAGCCGACCTCGGCGCTGGATCCGATCTCGACCAGCCGCATCGAGCAGCTGGTGGAAGAACTCAAGCACGAGTACACCATCGTGATCGTCACCCACAACATGCAGCAGGCCGCTCGCGTGTCCGACTACACCGCCTTCATGTACCTGGGCGACCTGATCGAGCACGACCGCACCGAAGTGATCTTCTCGCAGCCGTCGCAGCGGCAGACCGAGGACTACATCACCGGCCGCTTCGGCTGAAACGTCAGTCGAGCACGGCTCGACCCTGCAGACACCATCAGTCGAGCGTGGCTCGACTCTACAGAGTGGAACAACCATGAACCTTCCCAACGACCACATCGTCAAGAGCTACGACGAAGAGCAGCAGCGCCTGGTGGCCGAGATCGTGCGCATGGGCGAGATGGCCGTCGCCCAGCTCGAAGCGTCGATGGACGTGATCGAGAAGCGCGACGAGAACGCTGCCCATCGCATCATCGCCAACGACGAGGCGATCGATGCGCTGGAACAGCAGATCAGCCACGACGTGATGCGCCTGGCGCTGCGTGGCCCGATGGCGCGCGACCTGCGCGAGATCCTTGCCGGCCTGCGCATTCCGGCCGACATCGAGCGCATCGGTGACTACGCTGCCAACGTCGCCAAGCGCTCGATCGCGCTGGGCAAGGTGCCGCCGCTGCCGCAGATCCAGGGCCTGCGTGCACTGGGCCGCCTGGCCGCGCAGCAGGTCCGGCGTGCCATTGCCGCCTACCGCGACAACGATGCTGATGCCGCGCTGGAACTGCGTGAGGACGACGCCCGCCTGGACGCGCAGTACACCGCGCTGTTCCGCGAGCTGCTGACCTACATGATGGAAGACCCGCGCAACATCACCCCGTGCACGCACCTGCTGTTCATGGCCAAGAACCTGGAGCGCGTGGGCGACCACGCCACCAACATCGCCGAGAACGTATGGTTCCTGGTGCATGGCGAGCAGCCGCTGCCACCGCGTGAAAAGCGCGACGAGACCTCCAGCACCGGCCAGCCCTGACGCTGCACTGCAACACCGGAGTCGACTCCAAGGTGGCCGCTGTCCTGGTGACAGCGGCCTTCTTTTTTGGGGTGTTTCATCCGCATTGTGGGCGCCACGCGTGCCCGGTGCGGACCTGCCGGATGCTTCTGTAACAGATCTCACGAAAATTTGAGTTCTTGGCGAGGATTCGTTGAGTAGGATCGCTGCACCATCGATTCACCCCGGGCACCTGCCCACCACCCAGGAGTAAGACCGATGAGCAGTTCCAACAAGACCCTGTCCCTGCTGACCGCTACCGCCCTGGCCGCCGGCCTGGGCATGACCGCCAGCGCCTCGGCGCTGAGCATGAGCGACCTCGCCCAGGGCTACCTGGTGGCCGGCCAGGCAGCCAAGGCCAGCACCGATGCCAAGGCCGCCGATACCAAGATGGCAGCCGACGCGACCAAGCACGCCGAAGGCAAGTGTGGTGCCGACGGCAAGACCGGCGAAGGCAAGTGCGGTGCCGACAAGGGCAAGGCTGCCGGCGCAGCGGGCGCCAAGGCCAAGACCGGCGACACGAAGTCGGCTGAAGGCAAGTGCGGCGAAGGCAAGTGCGGTGGCAAGCACTGACGTCCGCGCCAGCCTCGTCCACCCGCAGTCGCCGCTTCGCGCGGCGGCTGCAGGGTTGGGCCTGCGCCGGGCGCTGCTGCAGGATCTGCGTGACGCTCCGGCAGGCGACTTCGACTTCCTGGAATGCGCGCCGGAGAACTGGATCCATGTCGGCGGCCCGGCCGGTGATGCCCTGGCCGAACTGGCACACCGCCATCCGCTGAGCTGCCACGGCCTGTCGCTGTCGCTGGGCGGCAGTGCCGCCCTGGACACCCCGCTGCTGGAGCAGGTCGGCCGGTTCCTCGAAAAGCACCGCGTGCCGCTGTACAGCGAGCACCTGAGCTACTGCAGCGACGACGGCCACCTGTACGACCTGCTGCCGATCCCCTTCACCGACGAAGCCGTGCGCCATACCGCGCAGCGCATCCGCCGCGTGCAGGACCTGCTCGGCCGCCGCATCGCGGTGGAGAACGTGTCCTACTACCTGGCGCCGGAACCGGCGATGGACGAGCTGGCGTTCACCAATGCGGTGCTCGCCGAAGCCGACTGCGACCTGCTGCTGGACGTCAACAACGTCTACGTCAACGCCTGCAACCACGGCTACGATGCCGATGGCTTCATCGCCGGCCTGCCCGCGCAGCGTATCGTCTGCCTGCACGTGGCCGGGCACCTGGACGAGGCACCCGACCTGAAGATCGATACCCATGGCAGCGCGGTGATTGATCCGGTCTGGGAGTTGCTGGCGCGTACCTATGCTCGCATCGGCCCACGCCCCACCCTGCTCGAACGCGATTTCAATTTCCCGCCCTATGCGGAACTGCAGGGCGAACTGCAGACCATCCGCCGCCTGCAGGCCGCACACGCCGGGGCTGCACATGGCTGACGCTATCGACACCCTGCGCGCGCAGCAGCACGCGTTCACCGCGCACCTGCGCGATCCACAGGCGGTGCCGGCACCGGCCGGCCTGGATGCACGCCGGTTGGCGGTGTACCAGCACCTGCTGTTCAACAACCTGCTCGGGCTCCTGAGCAACGGTTTCCCGGTCTGCGTCCGCCTGCTCGGCGAACCGGCATGGAGCGCGCTGGTGCGCCACTACTTCGCCACCCATCGCTGCCAGACCCCCCTGTTCACCGAGCTGGCCGCCGAGTTCGTGCAGTGGCTGCAGGCACAGCCGCAGCTGCCGCACCCGGCGCTGGCCGAACTGGCCCACTACGAGTGGGTGGAAACCGCGCTGTACCAGTTGCAGGCCGAGCCACTTCCTGCGCCTGGCGATGTCGATCCGCTGCGGGTGCCGCTGCAGCGTTCGCCGCTGGCGTGGCCGCTGCTGTACCAGTGGCCGGTGCACCGTCTCGGTGCAGAGGATGCGCCGACCCAGCCCCTCCCAGAACCCACCGGCCTGCTGGTCCGCCGCGAAGCCGACGGTGAAGTGCGATTCGCCGCGCTCAGCCCCTTGGCGGTGCACCTGCTGTCCAGCATCGGTGAACAGCCTGGGCTGGAAGGCCGTACGTACCTGCAACGCCTCGCCACCACGCATGGGCTGGCCGAAGACGCGCTGGCCGGCCCCGGTGCCGCGCTGCTGCGGCAGTTCCTGCAGGCCGGCGTGATCGGCCCGCTCACCGCCCCGCCCTGACACCCCATTTGCGGAGATCCCCTGATGAACCTTCCGACCCTGGCCGCCGCGCGTGACCAGCTGGACCGTCTCGCCCCCTGGTTGGCCCCGCTCGGCCTGCGCCTGCTGCTGGCCTGGGAATTCTTCGAATCCGGCCGCGAGAAGCTGCGCGGCCAGAACTGGTTCGCCGACCTGCAGGACGCCTTTCCATTCCCGTTCGACCAGTTGCCGGCCACCCTGAACTGGCAACTGGCGACCTGGTTCGAACTGCTCGGGGCGGCCTGCCTGCTGTTCGGTTTCGGCACCCGTTTCGCCGCCGCGAGCCTGCTGGTGCTGACCGTGGTGGCCACCTATGCGGTGCATTGGCCGATGGAGTGGAACTCGCTGGCCGACCTGGCCATGGGCTATGCGATCAGCGACCAGGGCTTCGGCAACTTCAAGCTGCCGGTGCTGTTCATGGCCATGCTGCTGCCGCTGATCTTCACCGGCGCCGGCAAGCTGAGCGTGGACGCCTGGTTGGCGCGGTGGTCTCCCTCGGCCACACCTGCGCGGCCAGCGGTTCGGTAGATGCCGACCTTGGTCGGCGCGTCATGTGCCAACCAAGGTTGGCACCTACCGGGTTCTGCGTTCGTGCCACCACGGTGGCTGGCATGGGCTGCGTGGCCGGGCGCTCAGGGCCGCTCTGATAGAATTCACGCATGACTGACCCCATCCCCGCACCTGCCGCCGTTCCCGATTCCGCACTTCCCCAGGCGCAGCGCGCGATGTCACAACGCTTCCGCGGCTTCCTGCCGGTGGTGGTGGATGTCGAAACCGGCGGCTTCGACAGCCAGCGCAACGCGCTGCTGGAAATCGCTGCGGTGCCGATCGAGATGGACGAGAACGGCCTGCTCTACCCCGGCCAGACCGCCAGTGCCCACGTGGTCCCGGCCGAGGGCCTGGAGATCGACCCGAAGTCGCTGGAAGTGACCGGCATCATCCTCGACCATCCGTTCCGGCTGGCCAAGGAAGAAAAAGCGGCGTTGGACCACATCTTCACTCCGGTGCGTGCGGCGATGAAGAAGTACGGCTGCCAGCGCGCGATCCTGGTTGGCCACAATGCCCATTTCGACCTCGGCTTCGTCAACGCGGCCGTGGCGCGGACCGGCCACAAGCGCAACCCGTTCCATCCGTTCAGCGTGTTCGACACGGTCACCCTGGCCGGTATCGCCTACGGCCAGACCGTGCTGGCGCGTGCGGCCACTGCCGCCGGGCTGGGTTGGGATGCGAATGAAGCGCACAGCGCGGTATATGACACCGAGCAGACCGCGCGGCTGTTCTGCACCATCGCCAACGCCTGGCCGCGGTAAGAAAGCGCTTTCTGTAGAGCCGAGCCATGCTCGGCTGCACCTTTTTCCGCGCTGCCGCGCGGTGGTCGAGCACGGCTCGACTCTACAGGCCGACGTCGTTCCATCGATGCATGGTGGCGAATCAATCGCCGCACAGTAGATCCACGCCATGCGTGGATGCGATCAACCAATGCTCGTGCGATCGCGGCCGTCGCTCTTGGCGCGGTACAGCGCGCGGTCGGCGCGCTGGTACAGCAGCGCCGGGGTGCGGTCGTCGGCATCCAGCTCCACCAGCCCCGCACTGAAGGTCACGCGCAGGCCTTCCACACCGGCCCAGTCGGGGTGGTCATGGAACAGGCCGCGCAGGCGCGCGCACAGCTGCGCGGCTTCCTCCAGGCGGGTGTCGTTGAGCAGCAGCGCGAACTCTTCGCCGCCGGTTCGCGCCGGCAGGTCGGAGTCGCGGCTGGCGGCTGCGATCAGCGTCGCCACCTGCACCAGCACGGCATCGCCGATGCTGTGGCTGTGGCGGTCGTTGACGTCCTTGAAATGGTCGATGTCCAGCACCACCAGGCACAGTGGATGACCACTGCGCTGCGAACGGGCGAAGTCACGCGCCAGCGTCTCGTCGAAGCCGCGGCGGTTGGCCAGCCCGGTCAGCGCATCCTCGCGGGCCTGGCGCTCGAAGGCTTCGGCCTGGCGCGCCAGGCGCTCGGCCAGCTCGGTCTTTTCCTGGTTCAGCGCCTGCAGGTGCACGGTCTTGGCCTGCAGGTCGAAGGTCGCGTCGTCCACCCGCCGCGCCAGGCGCAGGTTGCTGGCCTTCAGCTGCTGCAGCAGCAGGCGGTACAGTGCCACCAGGCCGGCCAGCAGCAACAGCCCGCCCAGCGCCTGCACGCTGCGCCGCTGCCACCAGAACGGCTCGACGCTGAAGCTCCACACCGCCTCCTGTTGGCCCCAGCTGCCGCCCGGATGCGCCGCAGCCACATGCAGGGTGTAGTCGCCCGGCGGCAGGCCAACGAACTCGACGCTGCGCTGCGGGCCACGCTCGACCCAGCCGGCATCGAGGCCGTCCAGCCGCGTGCGGTAGCGGATCCGGTCGGACATCAGGTAGCTCAGGCCGACATAGCTCACCGCCAACCGGCGGCCACCGGGAATGTAATTGCGATCCGGTCCCTCCCAGTGCACCGGCGCACCATCCACCTGCACGCTCTCGATCGCCGCCGGCGGCGATGGCCGCTCGCGGAAACGCTGCAGGCGTTGCGGGTCGACCGTGCTCAGGCCACCGGCGGTGACCACCCAGAACGTGCCATCCTGGCGCAGGATCGCCGATGGACTGGAGCTGCCATTGGCCTGTGCATTGGCCATGCCGTCGATCTCGTTGTAGCGCTCCAGCACCACCCGCGGCGTGCGGCCATCGGCCACCGCATTGAGGGTGGCCATGTCGGTGCGCAGCACACCACGGTTGCTGCTGATCCAGACATTGCCGAGGCGGTCCGGCACCAGCTGGAACACCGCGTCCACCGGCATGCCCTGCTCCAGGCCGACCCGCGCCAGCGCACCGTTGCGCCAGCGGTACAGGCCACGATCACTGCTGATCCACATCGCATCGCCCAGCTGGTGGAAACCGAACACGCTGCGGCCGCCCCCCAGCGGGGCCAGGTCGATCGACTGCACGTGGTCGCCACGCAGCACGCGGATGCCTTCGATGGTGCCGATCCACAGGTTGCCTTGGTGGTCATGCTCGAGCGCGGTGATCAGGCCGCCGGGCATACCCGGCACGTTCGAGACCTGCACCCGGTCGCCGTCGATGCGCACCACGCCCTTCTGCGTGCCGGCCCAGACCACGCCCTGCGGGTCAACGGTGATCGCACGGATGTTGCCGCCCGGCATGCCGTCAGCCGCCGCATAGTTGTGGCGCAGGCCCCCATCGCGACCCAGCCGGTAAACGCCGTCGCCGAAGGTTCCCACCCACAGGTCACCGTCCGGCCCCTGTGCCAGGCTCAGTACCGAGGGCGCCTTGCCGCCGCGGTTGTGCAGCGGCACCGCGCGGAAACGACCGTCGCGGGTCTGGAGGTCAAGGCCGCTGGCGCTGCCGACCCACAGCTGGCGGTCGCGATCCTCGAACACCGTGCGCACGTAGTCGCCACTGAGCCCATCGCGCTCGGTGAAGCTGCTGAACAGTGTTTCGCGCAGGCGGTACAGGCCCCCATTGGCTCCCACCCAGATGCTGCCTTCGGCATCCTCGCGCAGGCTGACCACGCGTCCGCCCGGCAGGTTCAGGCCGGCCGGCAGCCGCTCCAGGCCATGGGCGGAAATGCGCAGCAGGCCCTGGTTCTCGGTACCCAGCCACAGATCGCCATGCCGGTCCTGCAGCATCGAGGTCATGTGCAGCTGGCCCGGCAGGCGGTGCACCAGCACCAGCTGGTCGTCCTCCACCCGGTACAGGCGCTCGCCGGCGACGATCCACAGCGCGCCATCCGGTGCCCGGTACGGCCACGACAGGCCGCTGCCGGCGCCCAGCCCCCACGCGGCGGGCGCGCGCTTGAGCACGCCGTCGTTGTCGCGCAGCACCAGCCCGTCGAGCGTGCCGACCCATACCCGGTCCTGTGCATCGACCACCAGCTTGGTGAAGCTCATCGCCATCGGCAGGTCCGCCGCCGGTGCCTGGTAGACGATGCCGGCATCCGGCGTCAGGTAGCCGATGCCCTTGCCTTCGTACAGCAGCCACAGCCGGCCCTGGCTGTCCATCTGCATGGACTGGATCAGCACCTGCGGTGTACCGGCCTGGTGCTCCCAGACCCGCCATTGGCCGTCGCTGCCGCGGTGGCTGACGTTGCCGCGCGAATCGCTGATCCACAGCCCGCCCTGGCGGTCGACGAACAGTGCGCCGATGCCGTTGTCGCGCAGGCCCGGGCGCGTACTGCGGTCGAACACGGTGAAGTCCAGTCCGTTGTAGCGCACCAGCCCTTCCCAGGTGGCGAACCACAGATGGCCCTCCGGCGTCTGTGCGATGTCGCGCAGCGAGTTGTGCGGCAGGCCGTTGCGCGAGGTCCATACATCGATGGCGTAGTCGCGCAGCGGGGGCGCGCCCTCCTGTGCCGCCAGCGGCAGCGCGAGGGCCAGCAGCAACCACAGCAGGCCCTGCCGCAGTGCCCGCCTGAATCCTGATGCGCGGCGCTCCACCCAGCGCCCCTCGTCCCCCTGCCCGCCCATCACCGCAGCAGCGGCGGCCAGGTGCGGCTGCAGGGCGCGGCAGCGTGCGGGAACAGCCGGGCAGCGCGCACTGGCATGCCGGCGGGAACGGGCTGGCTCATCGAGGGGAGACTGGGGAGATGGGCAGATGATAGGCCAAACCCCGGCCCCGGCGTCACCGTCCGCGGCCCGCCGGCTCAGCCGGCGCGGCCGGGCGCCACCACCTGGGCACTGGCCGGCCACTGCACCACCGCCTCCAGGCCACCTTCGGCCCGGTTGCGCAGCCACAGCCGCGCGCCGTCCTTCTCGGCCAGGGCGCGGGCGATGGTCAGGCCCAGGCCGGCCCCGCCGGTCTGGCGCGAACGCGAGGTTTCCACCCGCACGAACGGATCGAACACCGCCTCCAGCTGCTCTTCGGCCAGGCCGGGGCCGTCATCGGCCACCACTACGGTGATCGCACCGCCGCTGCGCTCGACCCGTACCCGCGCCCGTTGCGCGTACATCACCGCGTTGTCCACCAGGTTGGAGAACAGGCGGTGCATGGCCAGCGGACGCAGCATCAGCACCGAACCACTGCCCCCCTCGAAGACCACGTCGGCGCCGCCTTCGGCGGTGTCCTCGACGATGCTCTCCAGCAGTGAATCCAGGTCGAGTGCGGCGCGCTGCTCGGCACTCTCGGCACTGCGGGCCAGTTCCAGGCCCTCGCGCACCAGCGCCTGCATCGCCGCCAGGTCACCGATCAGGCGCTCGCGCAGGGCTTCGTCGCTGACATTCTCCAGGCGCAGGCGCAACCGGGTCAGCGGCGTCTGCAGGTCATGGGTGATCGCCGCCAGCATCTGCGTGCGTTCGGCCAGGTGCCGCTGCAGGCGGTGCTGCATGGCGTTGAAGGCTTCGGCGGCGCGCTGCACTTCACGCGGCCCGCGCAATGGCAACGGGTCGCGCTGCAGATCGTCGCCGAGATCCTCGGCAGCGGCGGCCAGTTCCTGCAGTGGCGCACTGGCCATGCGCGCAACGATATAGGCCAGCACGGCAATCGCCAGCACCAGCAGGGTCAGGAACCACGGGTCCACGGCGAGGATGCCGTTGTGCGCCACCGCCGGCGAGTCCAGCGCCAGTTTCAGCAGCGTGCCGTCGTTGAGGGTCACGTCCACCGCGCGGCACTTGGGCGGGATGAACGCCGGGTCGCGTTCGCGCGGCGGCCGCCGGTGACCCGGCGGTGGCGGCGGCAGCAGGTCCTGCAGCTTGGGAATGCAGGAGCGGAACGAAGCGAAGTGCACATGCGCGCGCGACACCGGTCCGGGGCGGTCTTCCAGCACTTCCATCAGCGCCGTGTCGGCACGCCCGAGGCGGGCTCCGGGCTGCAGCGCGCGCACGCTCGGCCCGCCGATCGCCAGCAGGCGCTCGCGCAGCTCCGGATTGCCGTCCAGCAGGTTGACGTAGCCCTGCAGGCGGTCGGCGATGCGGTTCAGGTTCTGCCGCTCGAACTCCTGCTGGCGCTTGGAAGTGGCCAGCATGGTCGCGCCGATCGCAGCCACCGCCATGCCCAGCAGCAGGATCACGAACAACCGCCCGACCATCGAGGACAGGAAATGGCGCAGGCGCTTCATCGCGGCTTATTCCAGGTTGACCGCGGAGGCCAGCACGTAGCCCTCGTTGCGCACGGTCTTGATCAGTCCGTCCGGGCCACCGTCGTCGCCCAGCTTGTTGCGCAGGCGGCTGACCTGCAGGTCGATCGCGCGGTCCTGTGCCTCGTAGTTGCGGCCACTGCTGAGCGCGACCAGCTGCTCGCGCGACAGCACCTTGTTGGCGTGCGCGATGAACACCCGCAGCAGGCGGAACTCGGCGCCGGACAGCACCACCACGCGGTCATCCGGATCGACCAGGTGGCGATGCTCCAGGTCGAACACCCAGCGCGAGAAGCGCGCACGGCGCACCGCCAGCGGCTCCAGGTTGGCCGGCAGCGCCTCGGTCCGGCGCAGCACGTTGCGGATGCGCGCCAGCAGCTCGCGGGGCTCGAACGGCTTGGCCAGGTAGTCGTCGGCGCCCATTTCCAGGCCCAGCACGCGGTCGATCGGCTCGGCGCGCGCGGTCAGCATGATCACCGGCGTGTTGGAACGCGCACGCAGGTCGCGGCACAGGGTCAGGCCATCCTCGCGCGGCAGGTTGAGGTCGAGCACGATCAGGTCCACGTGCTCGCGGTCCAGCAGCTGGCGCATGGCGGTGCCATCGGCCGCCGTGCTCACCAGGTAACCGGCGCGGCCGAGCTGCTCGGCCAGCAGCGTGCGGATGTCGTTGTCGTCGTCGACGATCAGCAGTCGATGCATCGGGTTTTCAGTCTCCATGTCGCGATCATCCCGTGTCGGCAGCTGAACCGCATCCGGGGCAATGCGTACCAGTGTATCTACCCACGGGCGGGATACCTGTGGTTACGCGTATTCACCGACAGTGTTACATACAGACATACCCCGAGGATTGAGCCGTCCATCGCCCGGTCTTCACAATGCCCGCCAACGCCGCACGCGCGGCCCCGAGAGTGAAGCCACGACGTGACGTTCCGCCTGCTGCCCGCGACCCGCCGGAGTCGCCTGATACTGATCGCCCTGCTTGCCCTGATCGTCGCCGCGACCGCCTGGTGGCTGCTGCGCAAGCCCGCCGCGCCGGCGGTGGCCACCTCGCCGGTCAGCCGCGGTGACATCGAGCAGACGGTGGACGCCACCGGCGTGATCGATGCCTACAAGCTGGTCAGCGTCGGTGCGCAGGCCTCGGGCCAGATCAAGTCGCTGAAGGTGCAGCTGGGCGACACCGTGAAGGAAGGCGACCTGATTGCCGAGATCGACGCCACCACCCAGCAGAACCAGGTGCTCAACGCGCAGGCCTCGCTGGACCAGGTCACCGCCCAGCGCGCCGTCCAGCAGGCCACCCTGCGCCAGGCCGAACTGGAATTCGCGCGCCAGCAGCAGATGCTGGCCGCCGAGGCCACCTCGCGCCAGGAATACGATGCCGCCGAGGCGCAGCTGAAGACCGCCCGTGCCCAGCTGCAGTCCTACGAGGCGCAGATCAAGGGTCGCGAAACCGAGCTGGGCACCGCCCGCGCCAACCTGGCCTACACCCGCATCACCGCGCCGATGGACGGCACCGTGGTGGCGGTGGTGGCCGAGGAAGGCCGCACGGTGAACGCCAACCAGACCGCGCCGACCATCGTCATGCTGGCGCGGCTGGACGTGGTCACCGTCAATGCGGAGATCTCCGAGGCCGACGTGGTCAAGATCAAGGCCGGCATGCCGGTGTACTTCACCACGCTCGGCGACCCGGACCGCAAGTACCACGCCACGCTGCGCCAGATCAATCCGGCGCCAGCCTCGATCGCCAACGAGAATTCATCCAGCTCCAGCAGCTCCTCCAGTTCCAGTTCCAGCAGCGCGGTCTACTACAACGCGCTGTTCGACGTGGAGAACCCGGATGGCACGCTGCGCATCGACATGACCGCGCAGGTCTCGGTACTGCTCAAGCAGGCCAAGGGCGTGCTGATGGTGCCGGCGGTGGCACTGGGACCGAAGCGCGGTGGCGATGAGCGCATGGTGCGGGTGCTGGACGACAAGGGCCAGCCGCAGCCGCGCAAGGTCACGGTGGGCATCAACAATGGCGCCTCGGCCGAGATCCTGTCCGGGCTGAGGGAAGGCGAGCGCGTGGTGGTCGGCGAAGCGGGTGCGGCCGGTGCCAGCGCCGGCGGCGGCAACCGCGGCGGCATGCAGATGCGGGTTGGCGGCCCGGGCATGGGGCGCCGATGAGCACGACGGCGCCGCTGCTGCGCCTGCGCGACCTGCGACGTGAATTCCCGGCCGGCGATGATGTGATCGCCGTGCTGCGCGACGTCAATCTCGACATCCACGCCGGTGAGATGGTGGCCATCGTCGGCCAGTCCGGCTCGGGCAAGTCGACGCTGATGAACATCCTCGGCTGCCTCGATCGTCCCACCCGTGGCAGCTACCAGGTGGCCGGCCGCGAAACCGGGAAGATGCAACCGGACGAACTGGCCGAACTGCGCCGCGAGCATTTCGGTTTCATCTTCCAGCGCTACCACCTGCTCGGCGACCTGGATGCGCGCGGCAACGTGGAAGTGCCGGCGGTGTACGCCGGCAGCCCCGGCCCGGTGCGCAACGCGCGTGCCGAGCAACTGCTGCAGCGGCTGGGCCTGAGCGACCGCATGCATCACAAGCCGGGCCAGCTGTCCGGTGGCCAGCAGCAGCGCGTGTCGATCGCACGCGCCCTGATGAACGGCGGCGAGGTGATCCTGGCCGACGAACCGACCGGCGCGCTGGACACGAAATCCGGCGAGGAAGTGATGGCGATCCTCGGCGAACTGCATGCCGAAGGCCACACCATCATCATCGTCACCCACGACATGAGCGTGGCCGAGCACGCGCAGCGCATCATCGAAATCCGCGATGGCGAGATCATCGCCGACCGCGCCAACCCGAATGCGCCGACCTACCGTGCGCAGCGCGAGGCCAGTACCGGCGTCGCCCGCGGCAACAGCTGGCGGGCCGCGCGCGACCGCTTCACCGAAGCGTTCCGCATGGCGCTGCTGGCGATGAACGCACATCGGCTGCGAACCTTCCTGACCATGCTCGGCATCATCATCGGCATCGCCTCGGTGGTCTCGGTGGTGGCGCTGGGCAATGGCTCCCAGCAGCAGATCCTGCAGAACATCAGCGCGCTCGGCACCAATACTATCGACGTCTATCCCGGCCGCGGTTTCGGCGACATGCGCTCGGCGCGCGTACAGACGCTCAAGGCCAGCGATGCCGATGCACTGGCAAGGCAGAGCTACGTGGACAGCGCCACCCCCAGCGTATCGACTTCGGTCACCGCGCGTTACCGCAACCAGTCGTCCACCGCCCAGGTCAGCGGCGTTGGCGAGCAGTTCTTCCGGGTCAAGGGCGTGACCCTGCTCAGCGGCAGCTTCTTCGATGCCGATGCGGTCAAGGGCCTGGGCCAGGTGGCGGTGATCGACGAGAACACCCAGGCCCAGTTCTTTCCCGATGTCGACCCGGTCGGCCAGGTGATCCTGCTCGGCAACGTGCCGGCGCGCGTGGTCGGCGTGGCCAAGCGGCAGAGTTTCGGCTTCGGCGGCAGCACCAGCCTCAGCGTGTGGGTGCCGTACACCACGGTGATGTCGCGCATGCTCGGCCAGAGCCACGTGTCCAGCATCACCGTGCGCGTGGACGATGACACGCCGATGGACGCCGCGCAGGAAGCGATCACCCGCCTGCTGACCCTGCGTCATGGCACCGAGGATTTCTTCCTCAGCAACAGCGCCGAGATCCGCGAGACCATCGAGCAGACCACGCGCACGATGACCCTGCTGATCGGTGCCATCGCCGCCATCGCGTTGCTGGTCGGTGGCATCGGCGTGATGAACATCATGCTGGTATCGGTGACCGAGCGCACCCGCGAGATCGGGGTGCGCATGGCCGTCGGTGCACGGCAGAGTGATATCCGCCAGCAGTTCCTGATCGAAGCGGTGCTGGTCTGCCTGCTCGGCGGCGTGCTCGGTATCGGCCTGGCCCTGCTGCTGGGCTCGATGATCGGCCGCTTCGCCAGCGACTTCCAGGTGCTGTTCTCCACCGCCTCGATCGTCGCCGCGTTTGCCTGCTCGACCCTGATCGGCGTTGCGTTCGGCTTCCTGCCAGCGCGCAACGCCGCGCAGCTCGACCCGGTGGAGGCCCTGGCCCGCGAATGAAGATGATGACCCGACTGCCCTTCCCCGCTCCCCGGCACCTGCTGCTGGCCGGTGCCGTTCTACTCGCCCTGTCCGGCTGCGCGTCGGTCGGCCGCTACCCGGTGCACGACCCGGCCGTGGCGGCGCAGTATGGACGTGGCGATGCCACCCTCAACGCGCCAGCCGATGACCCGCGCAGCAGCCTGGATACACCGGGCCGCGACATCCGCCAGGACACCTGGTGGACCGGCTTCGGCGATGAACGCCTGGACCGTCTGGTGGCGCAGGCGCTGGCCGCCAACAGCGATCTGGCCGCCGCCGGCCTGGCCGTGCAGCGTTCGCGCCTGCAGGCCGGCCTGGCCAGCAACGCACTGTGGCCGCAGCCCTCATCATCCGGCGTGAGCGGCAGCGCCAGCCGCGCCACCGACCAGTCTGATGATTGGCGCCGCAGCTATTCCACCGGCGTCTCGCTGGGTTGGGAAGTGGACCTGTGGGGCCGCCTGCGCACCCAGCGCGACATCGCCCGCTGGGAAGCCGAGGCCAGCGAGGAAGACCGGCAGAACACCGCGCTGCTGGTGATCAGCGACACCATCACCCAGTACTGGAACCTGGCCTACCTCAACCAGTCGATCGCCACCGGCCAGGCCAACCTGGAGCGCCTGGAACGCACCCGCGAACTGGTGCAGGCCCGCTTCGACGCCGGTGCGGTATCGCGCCTGGAAGTGCGCCAGGCACTGCAGAACCTGCAGTCGCAGCGGTCCTCGCAGAGCGCGCTGGAACAGCAGCGGGTGGAGGTGCGCAACGCGCTGACCGTGCTGCTGGACGGCACGCCCTGGCCCCAGCAGGACGAGCCACAGGACCTGCTGGGCGCACGCAGCCCAGCCATCAGCGAAGGCCTGCCGACCGATCTGCTCGGCCGCCGCCCCGATCTGCGCGCGGCCGAACTTCGCCTGCGCAACAGCCTGAAGACCATCAAGGTCACCGCCACCCAGTACTACCCTGCGCTGAGCCTGACCGGCAGCCTCGGTTCCAGCGCGACCTCGCTGGGCGACGTACTGCGCAACCCGGTGGCCACGCTGGGCGCCGGCCTGTCGCTGCCGTTCCTCAACCTGCAGCGTGCGCAGCTGGATACCGATATCGCCGGCACCGCCTACCAGATCGCCGCCAGCAACTTCCGCAAGACGCTGTATACCGCGCTCTCGGAAGTGGACAACGCACTGTCGGCGCGCGAGCAGCTGGCGCGCCAGGTGGCGGCCTCGCAGGCTTCATACGACGAAGCGGTGGAAGTGGAACGCGCGCAGGAAGTGCGTTACCGCGTGGGTGCCACCGATCTGCGCACCTGGCTGGAAGCGCAGCAGACCCGGCGTGATGCCGAACTGTCGCTGGCACGCGCGCGCCAGGGCCAGCTCAATAACGACGTGACGCTGTTCAAGGCGTTGGGCGGCAGCGCGGGGTGAGGCGGGACATGAAACGGGGTCAGATCCCTTTTCCCATGAAACGGGGTCAGATCCCTTTTCCCATTGGAAAAGGGATCTGACCCCGATCACATCGCGCTGGCCGATCAACCGCGCTGGCGCACGGCCTCGAACAGGCTGACGCCGGCGGCGACGGACACGTTCAGGCTCTCGATCTCGCCCGGCATCGGGATCTTGACCAGGCCATCGCAGTTCTCGCGGGTCAGGCGGCGCAGGCCATCGGCTTCGCCGCCCAGCACCAGCGCGATGTTGCCCTTCAGGTCCAGCTGGTACAGCGAGGCCGTGGCTTCACCGGCCAGGCCGTAGATCCACACGCCCTGCTTCTGCAGGTCCTTCAGGCAGCGCGAGAGGTTGGTCACCGCCACCACCGGGATCAGGTCGGCGGCACCGGCCGAAGTCTTGCGCACAGTGGCATTGACCGTGGCCGACTTGTCCTTCGGGATGATCACCGCGGTCGCCCCGGCGGCAGCGGCCGAGCGCAGGCAGGCGCCGAGGTTGTGCGGGTCCTGCACCTCGTCGAGCACCAGCAGCAGGGCCTTGCCCTCGGCCGCGGTGACCAGCCCTTCCAGCTCGTTCTCGCTGTAGGTACGGGCGGCGGCGTAGCGCGCGGCCACGCCCTGGTGGCGCACCGAACCGCCAACACCGTCCAGCGCCTGGCTGTTCACCTTGCGCACATCGATGCCCTTGCGGCGGGCGTTCTCTTCGATCTCGGTCAGGCGCGGGTTCTTCGCACCGGCCTCGACCAGCACTTCGCGGACGTTCTCGGCGTCGTTCTCGATGGAGGAGGCGACGGCGTTGACGCCGACAATCCACTGGCTGTTCTTGCTCATGCGGGCGGGGACCGGAAAGGGGGTGGCTATGGTAGAGCATCGGCAGGCCGGGCGCTGCGACCGGCCGCCCCTCTGTAGCGCCGAGCCCATGCTCGGCTGGCTGGCGGGGGGCCGATGAAGCCTGAACCCGGAGCAGCCGAGCGTGGGCTCGGCGCTAGAGAGGCGTTACCGACTGCGCGGCGGCCAGTGCGGGGTGTCGTGGTCGGGGTGCTGGTGGGAGACGATGGTGGCCAGGAACTCCAGCGCGGCGACGTCGTCCTCGGTGCGCCGCGCCGGCAGGCCGGACAGGCTGTCGACGAACGGCAGCTTGCGCTCCACCCCGTACTGGATCGTCGGTGGCAGGCGTTCCGGCTCATCGAAGGCGCCGGCAGCCACGGCCACGCCATCCGGGGCTTCATAGGTCAGGGGTGTACCGCAGTCGGCGCAGAAACCACGCCGCACCACGTTGGACGACTGGAAATAGCGCGGCTGGCCGCGGGTCCAGCTGAACTGCACGCCGCGCACGGATACCAGCGGCGCGTAATAGGCACCGAACGCCTTCTGGCACATCCGGCAATGGCAGATCGAGCTGTCGGTGAGCTCGCCACGCGCCTGGAAGCGGACCGCGCCGCACTGGCAGCCGCCACTGTATTCGGGTTGGCCTTGCATGCTGGGGTTCCTCCGGAACGTCGTGCCAACCAAGGTTGGCACCTACCAGTTGCGGTAGGTGCCGACCGTTGGTCGGCACACCTTTCAATACTTCTTCTTGGTGCGCTTGGCCGGCTTGCCCCGCTCGGGCGGCGGCGGCAGGCCATCGCCCTCGTCCTCGCCCTTGTGCTCGACCAGGCGGAAGTCGATCTTGCGCTCTTCCATGCTGGCCTTCAGCACCAGGATCCGCACGCGGTCACCCAGCCGGTAGCTGCTGCCGCGGCGTTCGCCGGTCAGCGTTTTGCGGGTGGCGTCGAACTTGTAATAGTCCTGCGGCAGCTGGGTCACATGCACCAGGCCCTGCACCTTGGACTCGTCCAGTTCCACGAACAGGCCGAAGCTGGTCACGCCGCTGATCACGCCGTCGAACTGGCCGCCCACGTGCTTTTCCATCCACGCCGCGCGGTAACGCTCGTCGACCTCGCGCTCGGCTTCGTCGGCACGGCGCTCGCGCTCGGAACACTGCAGCGCCAGGGCCGCCATTTCGCGCGCGTTGTAGGTGAACTTGTCCAGCGGCTTGCCGGACAACGCATGCTTGATCGCACGGTGCACCAGCAGGTCGGGGTAACGGCGGATCGGCGAGGTGAAGTGCGCGTACGCCTCCAGCGCCAGGCCGAAGTGGCCGTGATTCTCCGGGCTGTAGATCGCCAGGCTCTGGCTGCGCAGCAACACCGATTCCAGCAGCGTGGCATCGGGGCGGTCGCGGATCTTCTTCAGCAGCTTGGTGTAATCGCCCGGGCGCACCTTCGACCACGGCGGCAGGCTCAGCTTGAACTCCTTGAGGAATTCCAGCAGGTCGGCGTACTTGGTTTCCGGCGGCTTCTCGTGGATGCGGTACGGCGCCGGCACATGGCGCGACAGCAGGTACCTGGCGGCCTCGACGTTGGCCGCGATCATGCACTCCTCGATCAGCTTGTGCGCGTCGTTGCGCACCAGCATGCCGGCCTGGGTCACTTCACCACGGTTGTCCAGCACGAAGCGCACTTCACTGCTTTCGAATTCGATGGCACCGCGCTTGGCGCGTGCCTTGGACAGCACCTTGTACAGCTGGTGCAGGCGCTGCACCTGCGGCAGCAGGTCGCCCATCCAGGCCTTGGTATCGGCATCGTCCTCGCCCACCGCCTTCCACACCTGGGTGTAGGTCAGGCGCGCATGCGAGTTCATCACCGCCTCGTAGAAGCGCGAATGCGTGACCAGGCCATCGCGGTCGATCTGCATGTCGCAGACAAAGCACATGCGGTCGACCTTCGGCATCAGCGAGCAGATGCCGTTGGACAGTGTCTCCGGCAGCATCGGCACCACGAAGCCCGGGAAGTACACCGACGTCGCACGCTTCTGCGCCTCTTCATCCAGCGGCGTACCAGGGCGAACGTAATTCGAGACGTCGGCAATCGCCACCACCAGGCGGAAACCCTCGGCATTCGGCTCGCAGTACACCGCGTCGTCGAAGTCCTTGGCATCCTCGCCATCGATGGTGACCAGCGGCGTGCTGCGCAGGTCGACACGGTCGCCAATCATCGCCGGCTCGACCACCAGCGGCACCGAGGCCGCTTCGTCCAGCACCTCCTGCGGGAACTCGAACGGCAGCTCGTGGCCATGGATGGCGGTCTCCACCACCAGCGACGCGGTCAGCTTGTCGCCGAGCACCGCGATGATGCGGCCGATCGGCGGGCGGCGGCTGTCCGGCGCCTGGGTCAGTTCACAGACCACCAGCTGGCCGTCGCGCGCACCACCGGTCTGGTCCGGCGGCACCTGCACGTTGCGCTGCACGCGCTTGTCGTCGGGCACCACGTAGTTGATGCCCATCTCGATGCTGAAGCGGCCGATCAGGCGGGTCATGCCGCGCTCCAGCACGCGGGCGATGCTGCCTTCGCGACGGCCACGGTGATCGATGCCGGTCACGCGGGCCAGCACCTTGTCGCCGTGCATGACCTTGCGCATTTCATAAGGCGGCAGGAACAGGTCGTCGCCGCCCTCGACCGGGCGCAGGAAGCCGAACCCTTCCGGGTTGGCGATCACCACACCGGTGACCAGGTTCAGGGTCTGGATCGGGGCGAAACCGCCGCGACGGTTCTGCACCAGCTGGCCGTCGCGGACCATCGCACCGAGCCGGCGCGACAGCGCTTCGGCCCGGTCCGGAGCGGTCAGGCCCAGGCGCGCGCCCAGTTCCTCGGCGGTCTGCGGCCCTTCGCAGCGCTCCAGCAGGGCCAGGATGGCCTCGCGGCTGGCGATGGGCTGTTCGTACTTCTCCGCTTCGCGGGCGGCATAGGGATCGTCGATCACCTTGCCGGCCGGCGGCAGCTTGCGGCCCGGGGCCGGGCCCGGTGCATCGGTACTGCGGACCTTGCGGCCGCGTGGCGGTGCACCGCCTTCATTCAATTCGGGGAACCAGCCCGGCAGCGGCTTGCCCGGCTTGGTGGTGCGGGCTGCACCCGCCTTGGCGCCCTTGTTCGGGGCCTGGCTGCGGGACTTGCTCCCGCCCTTGCTTGGTTTTTTGGTAGTCATCGCCCTACATGGTAGCCGCTGGCGGCGTGCAGAACGGGTCAGCGGTCGCCTTCAAGCGATCGCGTCAAAAATATTCAGGAAGTCGTTGACAGCCTGCGGATTCATCTTCACAATTGCGCCTCTGGAACGCCCAGGTGGCGGAATTGGTAGACGCACTAGTTTCAGGTACTAGCGGGTAAAACCGTGGAGGTTCGAGTCCTCTCCTGGGCACCAACGAAAAAACTCCTCGCTTCGGCGGGGATTTTTTTTGCCTGTGATCCGGCAGCCGGGGTCGGATTCCTTTCCAGAGGAAAGGGCTCTGGCCCCAAGCGAGTGAGATGGGGGGGCAGAGCCCGTTTCGCATGCGCAACGGCAACCGACCCGGGATCAGCAAAAAGTGTTGACACCCCCGTCACGGCACCCCATAATCTCGCTCCTCGACGCCCAGGTGGCGGAATTGGTAGACGCACTAGTTTCAGGTACTAGCGGGTAAAACCGTGGAGGTTCGAGTCCTCTCCTGGGCACCACGTCGAGAATGAGAAAAACCCGCGAAAGCGGGTTTTTTCATGCCCCGGATCCGGCATCAGAACAACGGCCGCAGCACCAGTTCCAGCCCGAGCAGCAGCAGGAACCCCAGGAAGCAGGCGCGGAACACGCGGGCACTGATGCGCTGCCGGATCACCTGGCCCAGCCACATGCCCAGCAGCGCCGGCAGCACCGCCAGCGCACTCAGCCCCAGCTGCTGGATGCCGAACGCACCGTGCAGCACCAGACCGGTGGTCAGCGAAATCGTCGACACGGTGAACGCCAGCCCGAGCGCCTGCACCAGCTCCTCGCGCTGCAATCCCAGCGACTGCAGGTACGGCACCGCCGGCATCACGAACACACCCGTCGCCCCCGTCACCACGCCGGACAGCGCACCCACCAGCGGCCCCAGCCAGCGCTCGCGCCGCTGCGGCACGCGGAACACCGGCGCGAGCAACGCATAGGCGGCATAGACCACCAATGCCACGCCCAGCGCAACGCGCGACCAGGTGCGATCGACCCGCACCAGCAGTGCGGCCGAACCCAGCGTCACCACCACCACGGCAAGCATCATCGGCCACAAACGCCGCACGATGTGGCCCAGCGACGGCCCGGACAGCAGTTGCCACGCATTGGTGACGAAGGTTGGAATGAACAGCATCGACGCCGCCGCCACCGGTGACAGGGTGCTGCCCAGCAGGCCCATCGCCACCGTCGGCAACCCCATCCCTGTCACGCCCTTGACCACGCCGGCCAGCACGAACACCGCCACCAGCAGCAAATAGAAGTATGTCGATTCATGCATGGCTTCATTGGACCGGGCCCTCGCCAGGCGCACAATGCGGTCTTCCCGGCCCAGCCTTCGGCTGACCCGAAGGCGCCGGATCAGCAATGAGGCACGACATGCGGATGGACATCGCCGACCTGCGCCTGTTCCTGGCAATCGCCGAAGCCGGCAGCATCACCGCCGGCGCGGCACAGGCAAACCTGGCATTGGGTTCAGCCAGCGAGCGCCTGCGCACGATCGAAGCCGATGCCGGCACCGCGCTGTTGCACCGGCACCCACGCGGCGTCAGCCTGACCGAGGCCGGCGCCGCCCTCGCCCACCACGCACGCCTGATCCTGCAGCAGCAGGCACAGCTGCGTGGCGAACTACAGGCGTTCGCGCAGGGTGCGCGCGGCACCCTGCACCTGTATGCCAACACCGCCGCGCTGACCAACTACCTGCCCTCGCGGCTCGCGCCGTGGCTGGCCGAACGCCCACGCCTGCATGTCGAACTGCTGGAGCGCACCAGCCCCGAAGTCGTACGCGCGATCAGTGCCGGCCAGGCCGAAGCCGGCATCATCAGCGATGCGGTCGACGCTGCCGGCCTGCAGCAGCATGTGGTCGCCGAAGATCCCCTGGTGATGCTGCTGCCGGCCGACCACCGCTTCGCGACTCGGCGCAGCCTGGCTTTTGCCGAGGCTGCCGGAGAGACCTTCGTTGCCCTGGCCGACGGCAATGCACTGCAGACCTACATCGAGGCCCAGGCGCGCGACATCGGGCGCCGCCTGGATGTACGCATCCGCATGAAGACCTTCGAAGGCGTGTGCATCATGGTCGGCCACGGCATCGGCGTCGGCATCGCGCCGCGGACCATCGCGCGCCAGCATCGGCGCAGCACGCACACCGTCGCCGTACCGCTCGCCGATGCGTGGGCGCAACGACGCCTGTGCGCATGCTTTGCCGAGTGGACACGACTGTCACCGGCGATGCGCAGCCTGCTGCATCACCTGGGCGTGCAGCCCCAGAAAAAAGTGTGAAATGTTGTTGACACATCTTCTGTCGCTCCCCATAATTCATCTCCTGAGTCGCCCAGGTGGCGGAATTGGTAGACGCACTAGTTTCAGGTACTAGCGGGTAAAACCGTGGAGGTTCGAGTCCTCTCCTGGGCACCACGACTCAAGATGATCAAACCCGCGAAAGCGGGTTTTTTCGTTTCCGGGGTCTGGGAATTCACGCCCCGAGATCCACCCATGCGTGGCGTGGATCCACCAAAAGAAAAACCCCGCCTTGCGGCGGGGTTTCTGCGTTTCAACAGCAATGAACGATCAGTGCCCGCCACCGGCGGCAGCACCTGCACCCGCGCCGAACGGCGGCTTGGCCAGCCACAGGAACGTGATGATCGCCAGGAAGATCCAGCCCAGCAGGAAGAAGATGTCGTTGAAGCCCATCTGCGATGCCTGGTGGTTGATCATGTTGTTCAGTACCGCTGCACCGTGTTGCAGGTCGCCCTGCCCCATCGCCGTCACCTGGTCCTGCATGCCGGGCTGATAGGCCGAGATGTGCTCGGTCAGGTCGGCATGGTGCACCTGGGTACGCCGCGCCCACAGCCACGTCGTCAGTGACGCCGCGAAGCTGCCACCCAGCGTACGCAGGAACGTGGCCAGGCCGGAGCCCGCCGCGATCTCGCGCCCATCCAGGTCCGACAGCAGGATCTGCAGCACCGGCATGAAGAACAGCGCGACGCCGATGCCCATGATCAGCTGCACGCCGGCCACGTGCATGTAGTCCACCTGCAGGTTGAAGTTCGAACGCAGGAAGCTGGTCATCGACAGCACGATGAAGGCCACCGTGGCCAGCATGCGCATGTCGAAGCGCGATGCGTACTTGCCGACGAATGGCGTCATGATCACCGGCAGGATGCCGATCGGCGCGGTCGCCAGGCCTGCCCAGATCGCGGTGTAGCCCATGTCACGCTGCAGCCACTGCGGGATCAGCAGCGCCACGCTGAAGAACGCCGCGTAGGCCACCACCATCGCCAGCGTGCCGGCGCGGAAGTTGCGGTGCCGGAACAGCTTCAGGTCGACGATCGGATCCTTGTCGGTCAGCTCCCAGATCAGGAACACCGTCAGCGTCACCACCGCCACGCAGGCCAGCACCACGATCTTCATCGACGAGAACCAGTCCTCGTCGTTGCCCAGGTCGAGCACCAGCTGCAGGGCACCGACACCGATCACCAGGGTGACCAGGCCGACGTAGTCCATCTTCGGCTTCTCGATCTGCTCCGGGCGTCCCTTCAGCTGGTTGCCCACCACCAGCGCGGCGAAGATGCCCAGTGGCACGTTGATCAGGAAGATCCATTCCCAGCTGTAGTTGTCGGTGATCCAACCACCGAGGATCGGACCGCAGATGGGCGCCACCACCGTGATCATCGCCAGCAGCGCCAATGCCTGTCCGCGTTTCTCGCGCGGATAGATCGAGACCAGCAGCGACTGCGTGATCGGGTACATCGGGCCGGCCACGAAACCCTGCAGCGCACGCGACAGCACCAGCATGCCCATGCTCTGCGCCAGGCCGCACAGCAGCGAGGTGATGACGAAGGCCAGCGTGGCCCAGACGAACAGCTTGCGCTCGCCGAAGCGACGGCTGAGCCAGCCGGTCAGCGGCAGCGCGATGGCCGTGCTGACCGCGAACGAAGTGATGACCCAGGTCGCCTGCTGCGAGCTGGCGCCGAGATTACCGGCGATGGTCGGCAGTGAAACGTTGGCGATGGTGGTGTCGAGCACCTGCATGAACGACGCCATCGCCAGGCCCACGGTGCACAGGGCGACGCTGGGTGGCAGGAACCCGGAGGCCGCACCCGGCGCCGCCGGTGCACCCGGAGCGCCGGGTGCGGCTGGAGCTTGTGCGGACATGGCGACCTCAGCCCACCTTTGCCTGTTGCTGCGGCAGGTTGCCCTGGATGATCGTGTGGATCACCTCATCGGCATCATGCAGCTGCTTGGCATATACGTCGGTGTCGAACACGGTGCCCTTGGCCGGGGTGCTCGGCAGTACTTCACCCTTCTGGTCGCGCAGGCTCACTTCGGCCTTCATCGACAGGCCGATGCGCAGCGGGTGTTCGGCCAGCTGCTTGGCATCGATGGCGATGCGCACCGGCACGCGCTGCACGATCTTGATCCAGTTGCCGCTGGCGTTCTGCGCCGGCAACAGCGAGAACGCCGAGCCGGTACCCAGGCCCAGGCTCTGGATGCGGCCCTTGTACTTCACGTCACCGGCATACAGGTCCGACTTCAGCTCCACTTCCTGGCCCAGGCGCATATGGCGCAGCTGGGTTTCCTTGAAGTTGGCCTCGACCCACATCTGCTCGGTCGGCACCACGGCCATCAGTGCATTGCCCGGCTGCACGCGCTGGCCCACCTGCACCGAACGACGGGCAACGTAGCCGGTGACCGGCGCGACGATGCCGGCGCGGGCGTTGTTGAGGAAGGCCTGGCGCAGCTGCGCGGCGGCGGCCTGCACGTCCGGCTGGGTGGCGATCACGGTGTCGTCGACCAGCGCGCGGTTGCGCTCGACGGTCTCGCGCGAACCGGCAACGGCCGCTTCGGCCGCAGCCAGCTCGTCGCGGGCGTGGGCCAGTTCTTCGTTGGAAATGGCGCCAGTGGCGGCCAGATCCTTGCGGCGGGCGAAGTCCTCGCGCACGCGCTTCAGGGTCACCTGGCGGGCGTTCAGGTCCGCCTGCGCGCCTTCCACGCTGCGGTACAGGCCACGGGTCTGGCGCACGGTCTTGGCCAGGTTGGCTTCGGCCTGCTGCAGCGCCACCGAAGTGTCGGACGGGTCCAGCTGCACCAGCAGCTGGCCGCGCTCCACGCGCATGCCGTCATCGGCATTGATGGCGACCACGGTACCGGCCACCAGCGGGGTGATCTGCACCTGGTTGCCCTGCACGTAGGCATCGTCGGTCTCTTCGAACCAACGGCCGAACATGAAGTACCACAGCGCCAGGGCGGCAAGCAGCAGCACGACGATCACGAACAGGCCGCGCAGCAGGTTGCCGCGGCGGTTGGGGGCGGCCGGGGCCGCGGTGTCTTGGGTCTGGCTCATGGCGGGCGTCTTCAGGAATGCGAGGAATCGGAATGGGAGGCGATCGGTGCGCGGTCGGTGTCGGCGGGCTGGAAACCACCGCCCAGCGCCTTGCTCAGGCGCACCGAGGTCTGCACCTGCTGCGACTGCAGGCCGGCCAGCTGCTGCTGCGACTGCAGCAGGGTGGACTGCGCGGTCAGCACGTCCAGGTAGCTGCCGATGCCGGCGCGGTAGCGCTGCTGGGCCAGGTCGAAGGCCGAGCGTGCGGTGTCCACTGCCTGCTGCTGCGCGTGCGCCTGCTGCGCCAGCGAGCGCACCGCGTTGACCTGGTCGGCGACGTCGCGCAGTGCATCGAGCACGGCCTGGTTGTAGTTGGCCACCGCCAGGTCGTACTGCGCGTCGGTGTTGGCCAGGTTGGCGCGCAGCTTGCCGCCTTCGAAGATCGGCAGGCTCAACGCCGGGCCGATGTAGGCGAAGGTCGAGCTGCTCTTCAGCAGGTCACCCACGTTCGGGGCGGCCACGCCGGCCAGCGCGGTCAGGTTGAAGCTCGGGTAGAACTTGGTCTTGGCGACCTTGATCTGCTTGTCGGCCGCTTCCACGCGCCAGCGCGCAGCCACGATGTCGGGGCGACGGCCGAGCAGTTCGCTGGGCAGTACGCCCGGCAGCTGCAGTGCCATCGGGTTCAACGGCTGCGGGCGCTGGATCGACAGGCCACGGTCCGGCCCCTTGCCGACCAGTGCAGCCAGCGCGGTGCGGGCGGCGTCGATGCGCTGCTGCGCGGCCAGCACCTGCTGCTGCGCGGCCGGCACGCGGGCCTCGGCCTGGCGCACCTGCAGATCGCTGTCGATGCCGGCGCTGCGGCGCTGGCGGGTCAGCTGCAGCGATTTCTGCGAGCGGGTCAGTTCTTCCTCGGCCACGTCGTTGAGCTGCCACGCGTAGGCCAGGTCGGCATAGGCCTGGGCAATGCCGGTGGACAGGTTCAGGCGTGCGGCCTGGGCTTCAACGGTGGCGGCATGCGCGCCATCCACGGCGGCTTCCCAGGCAGCGCGCTTGCCGCCCCACAGGTCCACGCCGTAGCTGAAATCGAAGGCGACCTGGCTGCTGCCGCCATAGCGGCCGCCCATCTCGCTGCCGACCATCGACTCGGGCAGGCGCAGGCCGGTGTAGCCGCCGGACACCGACAGGCTGGGCAGCTCGTCGGCGCGCGCGGTACCGACCTGGGCCTGGGCCTGGCGCAGGCGCGCGTCGGCGGCGTCCAGGCTCGGATGACCGGCCAGGCCTTCGGCGACCAGTGCGTCCAGCTGCGCATCGCCCAGTGCCTTCCACCAGTCCTGCGCCGGGAAGCCGGCGGCGCTCAGGTCGGTGTCAGCCAGGGTGCGTTCGCTGTGCAGGCTGTCCACGTCAAGCACGTGGCCCTGCGGGTTGAGGCCACGACTGCTGGCGCAGGCGGCCAGGGCCAGCGCCAGCGCTGACACCAGCAGCGCGCGCCCGGACCGGCGGAGAGTGGAATGCGGGATCGGGTTCATGGGGTCGTCAGTGAATCGCGGATTCGGGTAAGGAGGGACAGCAGCAGCGTGCGCTCGTCGGCGGAAAGATCACGCAGCGCGTAATCCATCACCGCGTCGCCGCGCAGCTTCAGCCGCGCCCACAACGCACGGCCTTCGTCGGTCAGCACGATCTGCAGTGCCCGCCGGTCCTGCGCATGCGCCTCGCGGCGGACGCAGCCCAGCGCCTCCAGCTTGTCCAGCAGGCGGGTGACCGCGCTGGGCACCTGGTCGATGGCCTGGGCCAGTTCGTTGGCGGTGCAGGGCGCCATGTGGGAAAGCACCTTCAACCCGATGTAATGGGTGAAGCCGATTCCCAGATCTTCTTCCGCCATGGACGCGTCGAGTTGGCGCACCAGGCCGTCGCGCACCTGGCGCAGCAGCAGGCCGAAGCTGGGGGGAGTGGTTGCAGGACAGATCATGGGGGAGCATTCTCTTCCAAAAAAAATATTTCTCAATGGAAATATTCGATCTGGCATCGAATGCTGTGTTGCAGCAGCGGGCTCGATCAGTGAAGGCGCCTACCTTAATGATCTGGTCAGGTGGCCCGGTAGTACAATCCAGCCAATGGATGTCACATTTCAGCCAGCGGACATGATGAACAAGGCAGAAATTCAGGTTCCCAAACGCCTACTCAGAGATGAGGCACTGGACTGGTTCGAGCGCAACGACGGCCCGCCGGTCATCGCCTTCCGCTTCGACAGCCAGCAGGGCCTGGCCCGCGAGGTCGACTGGCACCACCACCAGCGTGCCCAGTTGATCTGCGTCGAACGCGGCCTGCTGACCACCCGCACCTCGCATGGCACGTGGTCGCTGGCGCCGGGCTCGGCCGGCTGGATGCCGCCGCTGGAACCGCACACCGTCACCCTCGACGGCCCGTTGCGCGGCTGGGGCATGGCACTGGCTGCACCGGCCTGCGCCACCCTGCCCGCCGATCCCTGCGTGCTGGGCCTGTCCAAGCTGGCGCAGGCGCTGGCCGACCGCATCTGCGAATGGCCGCTCGGCCATGACACCACGCCCGAGCGCCAGCACATCATCGACGTGCTGCTGGACGAGATCCGCACCGCGCCGCGCCAGCGCATGCACCTGCCGATGCCGCACGACCGGCGCCTGCTGAAGATCGCCTCGCAGTTGCTGGCCGACCCCTCCGACGAACGCAGCCTGGCCGAATGGGCGCATTGGGCCGGTCTGTCACCGCGCAGCCTGACCCGTCACTTCCGCGACGAGACCACGCTCAGCTTCGCCCAGTGGCGGCAGCAGGCGCGCCTGTCAGAGGCCCTGCGCCAGCTGACCGACGGCCGCAGCGTGGCCGACATCGCCCACGCGCTGGGCTTCAGCAGCGCCAGCGCGTTCGTTACCGTGTTCCGCCGCCACTTCGGGCTGCCGCCCGGTCGCTACCTGGCACGGGCCGGGCACGGCCTGGAAACCGGGCTGGACCCTGCGCGCGGCTTGGCATCCCCCGCCGCATCCGGATAATCACAGGATTGCGAGCGGCGACCGCCGTCGCCGCCTCCCGACAACAGGTAACAACGCCGCATGACCGAACTTGCCCGCCCCGTGTTCCACGGATTCGAACAACTGCCGCTGCGCGAGTACGCCGAACGCGCCTACCTCGACTACTCGATGTATGTGGTCCTGGACCGCGCCCTGCCGTTCATCGGCGACGGCCTGAAGCCGGTGCAGCGCCGCATCATCTATTCGATGAGCGAGCTGGGCCTGAATGCCGCGTCCAAACCGAAGAAGTCCGCGCGCACCGTCGGTGACGTCATCGGTAAGTACCACCCGCACGGCGACAGCGCGTGCTACGAGGCCCTGGTGCTGATGGCACAGCCGTTCTCGTACCGCTATCCGCTGATCGAGGGCCAGGGCAACTTCGGCTCCAGCGACGACCCGAAGTCGTTCGCGGCGATGCGTTACACCGAATCCAAGCTGACCCCGATCGCCGAAGTGCTGCTGGGCGAACTGGGCCAGGGCACCACCGACTGGGCACCGAACTTCGACGGCACCCTGCAGGAGCCGACCTGGATGCCGGCACGGCTGCCGCACCTGCTGCTCAACGGCACCACCGGCATCGCCGTGGGCATGGCCACCGACGTGCCGCCGCACAATCTCAACGAGATCGTCAGCGCACTGCTGCACCTGCTGGACAACCCCGATGCCAGCGTGCGCGACCTGTGCGAGCACGTGCAGGGCCCGGACTATCCGTCCAGCGCCGAGATCATCACCTCGGCCAACGACCTGCGGAACATCTACGAGACCGGCAACGGCAGCGTGCGTGCACGTGCGACCTTCACCAAGGAGGCCAGCAACATCGTGGTGACGGCGCTGCCGTTCCAGGTGTCGCCGTCGAAGGTGATCGAGCAGATCGCCGCGCAGATGCGCGCCAAGAAGCTGCCGTGGCTGGAAGACATCCGCGATGAATCCGACCACGCCAACCCGGTGCGCGTGGTGCTGGTGCCACGTTCCAACCGCGTCGACGCCGACCAGCTGATGGGCCACCTGTTCGCGACCACGGACCTGGAGCGCAGCTACCGCGTCAACCTCAACGTGATCGGGCTGGACGGCCGTCCGCAGGTGAAGAACCTGAAGATGCTGCTCAGCGAATGGCTGACCTTCCGCAGCAACACCGTCACCCGCCGCCTGCAGCACCGCCTGCAGAAGGTCGAGCGCCGCCTGCACCTGCTGGAAGGCCTGCTGGTCGCCTTCCTCAACTTGGACGAGGTGATCCACATCATCCGTACCGAGGACGAACCGAAGGCCGCGCTGATCGCGCGCTTCGGCCTGTCCGAGGAACAGGCCGAGTACATCCTGGAAACCAAGCTGAAGCAGCTGGCCCGCCTGGAAGAGATGAAGATCCGTGGCGAGCAGGACGAGCTGGCCAAGGAGCGCGAGAAGATCCTCGGCATCCTCGACAGCAAGGCCAAGCTGAAGAAGCTGATCCGCGACGAACTGACCGCCGACGCCAGGAAGTTCGGCGACGCACGCCGCTCGCCGCTGGTGCAGCGCCAGGCCGCGCAGGCCATCGACGAGACCGAGCTGGTGCCGAGCGAGCCGATGACCGTGGTGCTGTCGGAGAAGGGCTGGATCCGAGCGGCCAAGGGCCACGACGTCGATGCGTCCGCCCTGTCCTACCGCGACGGCGACGCCCTGCAGGGCGCAGTGCGTGCGCGCAGCACCCAGCAGGTCGCGTTCCTCGACAGCGAAGGCCGCGCCTACTCGACGCCGGTGCATACCCTGCCCTCCGCGCGTGGCAATGGCGAACCGCTGACCGGCCGCTTCTCGCCGGCTCCCGGTACCAGCTTCGTGACCTTGGCCAGTGCCGAGCCGGATGCCCGCTTCGTGCTGGCCTCCAGTCATGGCTATGGCTTCGTCACCCGCTTCGAGAACCTGATCGGCCGCAACAAGGCCGGCAAGGCGATGCTGAACCTGTCGTCCGGCTCGTCGGTGCTCACCCCGTCGATGGTCGCCAACGTGGCCACCGACCGCATCGTGGCGGTGACCAGCTCCGGCAACCTGCTGGCGATCGCCGCCAACGACCTGCCGGAACTGGACAAGGGCAAGGGCAACAAGATCATCGAGATCCCGAAGGCCAAGCTCGCCACCGAACGCGTGGTCGCCATCGTGGCGATCAGTCCGGGGCAGACCCTGCAGGTGCGCAGCGGCCAGCGCACCATGGGCCTGAAGTTCAACGAGCTCGACGCCTACCTCGGCGCCCGTGCCACCCGCGGCCACCTGCTGCCGCGCGGCTGGCAGAAGGTGGAAGGGCTGTCGGTGGAATAAGAGGTACGGGGTCGGATCCCTTTTCATGGGAAAGGGCTCTGACCCCAGGCACGAAAAAGCCGGGGCATTCCCCGGCTTTTTCGTTGTCGGCTGGCGGGCGGTGGAGCAGCTGGCTGGCGAAGGCTGGCTGGCGGTGCTCCGGTGCTGGCGGGCGACAGAACGCTGTGCTGCTGGTGGAGCCGACCGCTGGTCGGCTGCTTTTGGCTCCTGGTAGAGCCGACCGCTGGTCGGCTGCTTTCTGCAGAGCAGCCGACCAGCGGTCGGCTCTACCGGAAGGCAGCCGAGCATTGGCTCGGCTCTACAAAAACGATGCCCGCTCAGTGCGCCGGGGCGCCGTTGCCGTCGATCTTGCTCAGCTGGTACAGCTCCAGGCCGATGCGCTTGATCAGGCCCAGCTGCTGCTCCAGCCACCAGGCGTGGTCTTCCTCGGTGTCCTTCAGCTGCGCCAGCAGGATGTCGCGGCTCACGTAATCGCCCTTCTCCTCGCACAGCTTCATGCCGGCGGCGAGATTGTTCCGAACGGCGTATTCAGTATCGAGATCCTTCTGCAGCATCTCCTCCACGGTCTTGCCCGGCTCGGTGGCATGCGGGCGCATGTCCGGGTCGCCACCCAGGAACAGGATCCGGCGCAGCAGCGCATCGGCATGCTGGGTTTCCTCTTCCATCTCGTGGTTCAGGCGCTCGTACAGCGCGAACAGGCCCTGGTCCTCGTAGCGGCGGGAATGGATGAAGTACTGGTCGCGCGCAGCAAGCTCGCCGCGCAGCAGTTCCTTCAGGCAGGCGATGACGTCCGGGTTGCCTTTCATGGGGGGCTCCTGTGAATCGATGCGGCATAGGGTGCCGCATTTCAAAATACGGTGATCTAATCGGAATCAGTCGCAGTTGCGCCTGCGGCTACAATCGGCCCACGAGTTCGGAAAGGACGTGCGATGCGACGTACATGGCGTTGGGTGCTGGGCGCGTTGATCGCCATCGTGCTGGTCACCGCACTGGTGCTGTGGCTGCTGCTGCGCGGCAGCCTGGCCGACCTGGACGGCGAGCATGCGCTGCCGGGGCTGGCCAAGCCGGTCACCATCGAGCGCGATGGGCTGGGCGTGGTCACCATCACTGCCGGCAGCCAGGCCGACGCGATGCGTGCGCTCGGCCGCGTACACGCGCAGGAACGTTATTTCGAGATGGACCTGATGCGCCGCAGTGCCGCTGGCGAGCTGTCGGCGCTGTTCGGGCCGAAGGCCATCGACGCCGACAAGCGCATGCGCGTGCACCGGCTGCGTGCACGCACCGAGGCGAATCTGCAGGCCGCACTGGGCGACAACGGCACGGCCGTGCGCGCCTACGTGGATGGCGTCAACGAAGGCCTGGCCGATCTCTCCGTGCGCCCGTGGGCCTACCTGCTGCTGCGGCAATCACCACAACCGTGGCAGGCCAGCGACAGCGTGCTGACCGGGCTGGCCATGTATGCCGACCTGCAGGACCCCGGCAACCAGACCGAGCTTGCGCTCAGCCGCATCCGCGCAGTGGTGCCGCCGGCGCTGTACGCGCTGATCGCCCATGACGGCACCGAATGGGATGCGCCGCTGTTTGGCGAACCCACCGGCAACGCCGCCCTGCCCGATGCCAGCCAGCTGGACCTGCGCACATTGAAGGGAAAAACGGGCACTGAGCAGGAAGAGGGCGACGTCATCGGCAGCAACAACTTCGCGGTGGCCGGCGCGCTTACCGCCGACGGCCGCGCCATCGTTGCCGACGACATGCACCTGGGCCTGCGTGCACCCGGCCTGTGGTTCCGCGTGCGCCTGCGCTACCCCGACCCGCAGGCCGCCGGCGGCCAGGTCGATGTCACCGGCTTCTCCCTGCCGGGCCTGCCGGCGGTGATCGTCGGCAGCAACGGGCACGTCGCCTGGGGCTTCACCAACAGCTACATCGACACGGCGGACTATCGCACGGAACCGGCCAGCGCCGCCGTGACCGTGCACGAAGAGCGCATCGCCGTGGCCGGCCAGGCCGACGTGCTGTTCGCGGTGCGCGAAACCGACTGGGGGCCGATCCTGCATACCCATGCCGATGGCAGTGGCGACGCCCTGCGCTGGGTCGCACACCTGCCCGGTGCCGTACGCCTGGATTTCGCTGACCTAGCCCGCGCCGGTGACCTCGACGGTGCACTGCACTTCGCCGACCGTGTCGGCATCCCCGCACAGAACCTGGTGGTCGGTGATCGCAGCGGGCGCATTGCCTGGCGCCTGATCGGCGCTCGCCCGGACCGCGGCCCCGGCTGTGCACCGGCCGGCTTCAATGCCGCCAGCAACCAGGGCTGCGCGCCGTGGCCGATCCGCAGCGATGCCTCGCCGGCATTGATCGATCCCCCCAACCATCGCCTGTGGACCGCCAATGGACGCGTCCTCGACGGCGAGGCACTCGCCAGCGTCGGCAACGGCGGCTATGACCTGGGTGCGCGGGCGCGGCAGATCCGCGACCTGCTGGCAATCCAGGAGCGCTTCGACGAGCACGACCTGCTGGCGATCCAGCTCGACGACCGCGCGGTGTTCCTGCAGCGCTGGTGGGCTCTGCTGCACGACGTCATCGAACGCAGTGACGACCCTGCGCTGAAGCGTTTGAAGGAGGCCAGCCATCAATGGGGCGGGCGCGCCTCGGCCAGTTCGGTCAGCTACCGGGTGGTGCGTGAATTCCGCACGCAGGTCATGGCCACGCTGTCCGATGCACTGCTGGCCCCGGCCAACGCGCAGCTGGGCGATGCCTACCTGGACCCACGCCTGGCACAGCTGGAAGGCGTGGCCTGGCCGATGCTGGAACAGCGCCCGGCCAACCTGCTGCCACCGGCCTTCGACAGCTGGGATGCGCTGCTGATCGACGCCGCCCGCCGTACCGAGGGTGAGCTGGCCAAGCAGGGGCCGCTGGCCAAGCGCAGCTGGGGTGAACGCAATACCGCGGCGATCTGCCACCCCATCGCACGGGCGCTGCCGGACATCGCCAAGCGCTGGCTGTGCATGCCCGCCGACCGCCTGCCCGGCGACCGGGACATGCCGCGCGTGCAGACGCCGAACTTCGGCGCCTCCGAGCGCATGGTGGTCTCGCCCGGCCACGAGGCCGACGGCATCGTGCACATGCCCGGCGGCCAGAGCGGCCATCCGCTGTCACCGTACTGGGGTGCCGGCCACGAGGACTGGGTGCATGGGCGCCCGACACCGTTCCTGCCGGGCAAGACGCAGCACGTGATGACACTGGTGCCAGCGCGGTAGTGCCGGCCGCTGGCCGGCATCCATGCAGGTGTGTCCAGCATCATCAGGTTGCCGGCCAGCGGCCGGCACTACCGTTCAACGTTCAGGCCCTGCGCCGTTCGATCAGGTTCAGCAGCGGCCCGGTCATCGCCGTGGTCACCAGCGCCATGATCACCAGCACCGCGAACAGGCGGTCACCGAGCAGGCCCAGCTCATACCCCAGGTTGAGCACGATCAGCTCCATCAGGCCGCGGGTGTTCATCAGCGCGCCCAGCCGCCACGCTTCGCGCGTGGGCATGCCGGCACTGCGCGCGGCACTGAAGGTGCCCAGCAGCTTGCCCGTCGTGGCCAACGCGATCACCACCACGCACAGCACGATGTCGCTGGCCTGCAGCGCATCGGCGCGCATGCGCAGCCCGGTCATGGCGAAGAACAACGGCAGCAGCAGCGTGACCGCGAACGGCTCGACACGGGCCATCAGCAGGTCACGCAGCTGCGCGTTGGACGATACCGCGACACCCGCAGCGAACGCGCCGAACAGCGCGTGGATGCCCAGCATCTCGGTGACCAGCGCACTGCCCAGCGACAGCAGCAGGATGCCGAGCAGCCAGCGCCCCTCACGGCCCGGCGCAATCTGCCGGCGCGCGAACCACGGCTTCACCAGCCCCAGCATCAGCGCCACGAACGCGACCACGCACACCAGGTTGATGCTGGCCGGCAACCAGCCGCTGGCCTGGGCGGCAGCCACGATCAGCGCCAGCAGGCACCACGCGGTGGCATCGCCCAAGGCAGCGCAGGCGATCGCGGTCTGCCCCAGCGGCGTCTGTGTGATCCCGCGGTCGGCCAGGATGCGCAGCAGCACGGGGAAGGCCGTGATGCTCATCGAGATGCCTACGAAAAGTGCGAATGCGGTGAAGCCCACACCCTGTGGGCCATGCTGCGGATACAGCCAGATCGCCAAGGCGACGCCGAGCACGAACGGCACTGCAATGCCGGCATGGCTGACGGTAAAGGCGAAACGCCGACGGCCACGCAGCGCCGCCAGGTCCAGTTCGGCACCGGCCACCAGCAGGAACATCAGCACGCCCAGCTGGCTGAGCATGCCCAGCGGGCCCAGCGAACTGGCCGGGAACAGCGCACCATGCAGCTGCGGCAGCAGGCTGCCAAGCACCAGCGGCCCCATCATCAGGCCAGCGGCCATTTCGCCGATCACCGCCGGCTGTCCCATGCGCTTGAGCAGCGCCCCCGCGCCCTTGGCCACCAGCAGCAGTACCAGCAGCTGCAGCAGGAACAGGCCCAGCGGAGACGCCAGATGCTGCACCCAGCCGCCTTCGGCGGCGACGGAGGCACGGGCAACCGCCTCGGGCGCCGCCGGCCCGGCATACCGCGCCAGCAGCACGCCAGCCAGCAACGGAACCCCGGCCCACGCCAGGTAGCGCCATCCCCATTTCGTGGGCGGCGCGTTGCCGCCTGCCTGTACGTCCATGAACATTCCCCAATGCGCAGGGGGCGATCATACAAAAAGGGGACGGAGGGGATTAAGGCGTTAATGGCACAAACGACTTAATCCCCTCCGTCCCCTTTTGGGGGTGCTCAGGCCAGTGCCTGCTCGTGCACGCCGGCGATCGCGCGACCGGAGGGATCTGCCGCCGCGGCGAAGCTGGCGTCCCAGGCGATGGCCGCGGGCGACGAACAGGCGATCGACTTGCCTCCCGGCACGGTCTCGGCCGCTGCCCGGCTCGGGAAGAACTGCTCGAACAGGTGGCGGTAGTAGTACGCCTCCTTGGTCTGCGGCGGGTTGTGCGGGAAGCGCTTGTCGGCGGCCGCCAGTACACGGTCGCTCACCTGCGCCTCGGCATGTGCCTTCAGCCCATCGATCCAGCCATAGCCCACGCCATCGCTGAACTGTTCCTTCTGCCGCCACAGGATGCTGTCCGGCAAGTAGCCATCGAACGCCTCGCGCAGCACCGCCTTCTCGATGCGGCGGCCACCAAAGCCGGCACCGACCATCTTGTGCGCGGCATCGAAGCGCATCGCCACATCGAGGAACTCACGGTCGAGGAACGGCACGCGCGGCTCCACGCCCCAGGCCATCATCGACTTGTTGGCGCGCAGGCAGTCGTAGTTGTGCAGGGCGTCGAGCTTGCGTACCAGCTCGTCGTGGAATTCACGCGCATCCGGTGCCTTGTGGAAGTACAGGTAGCCACCGAAGATCTCGTCGCTGCCCTCGCCGGAGAGCACCATTTTCACGCCCATCGCCTTGATCCGCCGCGCCAGCAGGAACATCGGCGTCGATGCGCGGATGGTGGTGACGTCGTAGGTCTCGATGTGGCGGATCACCTCCGGCAGCGCATCGAGGCCTTCCTCGAACGTGTACTCGAAACCGTGATGCACGGTGCCCAGCGCTTCGGCGGCGATCGCTGCGGCGGCCAGATCGGGCGAGCCCTTCAAGCCGATCGCGAACGAGTGCAGGCGCGGCCACCAGGCTTCGGTCTGTCCCCCATCCTCGATGCGACGACGTGCATAGCGCGCGGCCACCGCCGCCACCAGCGACGAGTCCAGGCCACCGGACAGCAGCACGCCATAAGGCACATCGCTCATCAGCTGGCGCTCCACCGCATGCTCGAACGCCTGGCGCAGTTCAGCCAGATCGGCCTGGCGGCCCTGCACGTCGGCGTAGTCGCGCCACGGTTGCTGGTAGTAGCGCACCAGCTCACCGCTGGCACTGTCGAAATAGTGGCCCGGCGGGAACTGCGCGACATCGGCACAGGTATCGACCAGCGCCTTCATTTCCGAGGCCACGCGCAAGCGCCCCTGGGCATCGTGGCCCCAGTACAGCGGCACCACGCCCACCGGGTCGCGCGCCACCAGCACGCGTCCACTGTCACGGTCCCACAGCGCGAAGGCGAAGATGCCGTTGAGCTGTTCCAGCCACTGCGCCGGCGCGCCGCCCTGGCGGTAGAGCGCGTTGATCACCTCGCAGTCCGAGCCGGTCTGGAAGTCGTAGGTGGTGGTCAGCGCCGCCTTCAACGCCTGGTGGTTGTAGATCTCGCCGTTCACCGCCAGCGCCAGCTGGCCATCGGCCGACAGCAGCGGCTGCGAACCACCGACCGGATCGACGATGGCCAGCCGTTCATGGACCAGCAGCGCACCTTCGTCGAGGTACACGCCGCTCCAGTCCGGGCCACGGTGGCGCTGGCGTTGCGACAGTTCCAGCGCGTGCCGGCGCAGGGCGGGAAGATCGTCACCGGCCTGCAGGCCGAAGATTCCGAAGATCGAACACATGGGGGAGCTCCTGTTGGGGATTTCACGGGTGGGAGGGTGTTCGACCGGCCATCCAGGCCCGGGTGGGACTACGCCCGGGCACAAAAAAACCCGCATCGACCGATGCGGGTTTTCTGGTGTCCGGGCGTGTGTTGCTGTCTATCTACCCAGGGCGCAGTCCCGCATCGGCCGCGCACGATTATTCGCGCGCAGATTATTGCGGTTGTTGTTATTGACGGCGGTGGCCAGGCGGATCGACATGGCATTGACCCTACCCCGCTTTCCGGCATGGTGCAACCGTTGCGTTGGCAACCACTCCCCGGCGCGCATAATGGCCGGCCGTGAAACGTGTAATGGAAATGCAACACCGCACTGGACGCAACGCGGCGCTGGCCGCCCTGTTCTGCCTGGGCCTGGCCGCCTGCCAGACCCTGGCCCCACCCTCGCCCCTGCCGCCGGCCCAGCTGCAGGGCCTGGAGCAACACGGCACCGACGGCAGCTTCGAGGGTGCCTTCGATACCGCGGAAACCTTCGAACGCTTCAACGATCCGCGCGCCATCGCCTACTACGAGCGTGCCGCCGCGGTCACACCCTGGACCTTCCACAACACCAAGGCGGAAGAAGCACTGGGCAGGATCTGGATCTCCGGCACGCTGCGGCATGCCGACAGCCCCCACATCAATCCGGCGCCGGTGCTGCGTGCGTCCTGGCGACGCGGAGAACGCGCCTACCTGGCGGCGGCCTACCACGGCAATCCCTATGCGTTCTACGAACTCGCCAAGGCCTATCGTCAGCGAGGCGACGCGCAACAGGCGCTGCGCTCGGACCTGCGCGGAATGATCTACGAGCGCTACCCGAGTTCATCGTCACGGCTACCGGATGCGGTGGCCGCACAGGATGGCACCGTGCATCCACTGGTTGCGCAGATCCAGCGCCGCGCCGAGCGTGGCGATGCCGAAGCGCAGGTAGACCTGGGCGCGCTGCTGGAAAAGGGCATGGGACTGCCGCGCGATCCCGCACGTGCGCTGCAGCTGTACCAGCGTGCCGGCGAGAAGGGCAATGTGTTCGGCCAGTACTTCGCCGGACTGCTGCTGGGCCGCGGTGCACCGGGCGTGGAGAAGGACACCGACGCAGCCGCACGCTGGTTCGCCCGGGCCGAGGCGCAGCACTTCTACATGGCGGCGCCGAGCTACTGGGAAAAAGCGGTCGAGCCGCCGTTCTTCATTTTTTCTGAGTAGAGCCGAGCCACGCTCGGCTGGGCATTCCCTGCAGAAGCAGCCGAGCATGGCTCGGCTCTACAGGAAAGCAATGCCGGCGAAAGGCGTGCCGACCAACGGTCGGCACCCAGCGTCGCAGGTTCACGCCAGCAGCCGCTCCACCAGCCGCTGGTACAGCCCCGGCAATGCCTCCAGATCGGCCACGCGCACGTTCTCGTCCACTTGGTGGATGCTGGCGTTGACCGGCCCCACTTCGATGCACTGCGCGCCCAAGGGCGCGATGAAGCGGGCATCGGAGGTGCCGCCGCCGGTGCTTTCTTCCGGTGCACGGCCGATGTGCTCGGCCAGCACCGCACGCGCGGTGGCGCGCAGCGTGCCCTCCGGGGTGTAGAACGGCTCGCCGCTGCGGTGCCACTTCAGCGTGTACTGCAGGCCATGCCGTTCCAGCAGCGCGGTGATCTCCGCTTCCAGCTTCGGTGCATCCCAGTGCGGGTTGTAGCGGATGTTGAAATCCACCTCGAGCTCGCCGGGAATCACGTTGTTGGCACCGGTACCGGCATGGATGTTGGAGACCTGCAGGCTGGTCGGCGGGAAACTTTCGTAGCCGTCATCCCAGCGCCGCGCACTCAGCTCGGCCAGGGCCGGCGCCGCCTGGTGGATCGGGTTGCGTGCCTTCTCCGGATACGCCACGTGGCCCTGCACGCCCTGCACGCGCAGCTTGGCCGACAGGCTGCCGCGACGCCCCACGCGCAGCAGGTCACCCAGCGTCGCAGTCGAAGACGGCTCGCCGGTGATGCACCAGTCGATGCGCTGGCCGCGTTCGGCGAACAGGCGTGCGACGTGGCGCACGCCATCGATGGCGTCGCCTTCCTCGTCGCTGGTCAGCAGCACCGCCAGCGTGCCGGGATGATCAGGATGCGCGGCAACGAACTGCTCGGCGGCCACCACGAACGCCGCCACGCTGCCCTTCATGTCGGCGGTGCCACGGCCGTACAGCACGCCGTCACGGATCTGCGGCATGAACGGGTCGCTGGCCCAGGCCTCACGCGGGCCCGTCGGCACCACGTCGGTATGGCCCAGCAGCACCAGTACCGGCGCGCCCTGGCCGTGGGTCGCCCACAGGTTGTCGACCTCACCCAGCCGCAGGTGATCGCACTGGAACCCGGCCTGCTTCAGGCGTGCCGCCAGCAGCGCCTGGCAACCGGCATCATCGGGCGTCACCGAGGGCCGCGCGATCAGCTCGCAGGTCAGGTCGAGCACCGCGCTCATGCGTCACCCACGCCGAAGCGGGCCTTGAAGCCGTTGTCGCTGAAGCCCTGGCTGACCGTGCCATCGGCCGTGACCACCAGCGGGCGCTTGATCAGCTGCGGGTACTCGCGCAGCAGCAGCTTCCATTCGGCCTCGGAATCGGCGGCCTTGCGGTTGTCCGGCAGCTGCCGCCAGGTGGTGGAGGACCTGTTGACCATCGCGGCCAGGCCCCCCAGCTGCGCGGCCCACGCCAACAGCATTTCCGGGCTGGGTTTGTTGTCGCGGTAGTCGACGAAGGTGTACGGCACGCCGAAGCGGTCCAGCCACCTGGTCGCCTTCTTGCAGGTATCGCAGTTCTTCAAACCGTAGACAGTGGTGCTCATGGCCATCTGTGATGCTGGAAAACAGACGGCCAGAATCTCACAACAGGCGCTCGGACACGACCCGGAAAGGTACCCTTGGCAGCTGGAAGGCCAGCCCCTCGTGCAGCGCCACGCCCATCGCCTGCAGGCGCGGGCACTGCTGTTCGCCTTCCAGCTGCAGCGGTTGCAGCTGCGCGATGTCCACCGGCAGGGCAATGCGGGTGCTGGCCCAGCGCTGGTCGCAGGTGCGGGCGATGGCCTCGTCCTGGCAGGTCAGCAAGCGCAGCAGGGCCTGGTGGCCGCCGAAGGCCGCCGCCCACCCGGCATCGTCCCAGCCCGCAGCGCCCTGCCACTGCAGGTGCAGCGCCGGCGCACTGCCCTGCCCGCCCTCGATCAGGGTGTACCCACCGCCATCGGCGCGCACCACGTGCGCGAAGCGCACCGACAGATGCGGCTGCATGGCATCGCTGAAAGCGCGCGCGCCGGCGACGAAGGCCAGCTGGTCCATCACGTTGCGATCAAACAGCACCACCGGCGTCCCGTCCCGATCGTCGTCACGACGCAGGTACCAGCGCCAGTTGCTCTGCCTGGGAGACGGCATCAGCGAGCGCAGCGGCCCGGCCAGCGCGGGCCCGAAGTGGCCGTGCCGGTAGCTGAGGATGGTGTAGGGCGTGCGTCCGGCATGGACCACGTAGTGATGGCCTGGTGGTGGCATCGGCGCTTGGCGTACGTCGACCCACCAGCTCACGTAGACCACGTCGCGCACATCGCTTACCAGCGCCGGCATCGGCCAGCGCCGCGACAGCGCGCGGCGCAGCCGGGTCCAGCGTGGAGCGTGCAGCAGGCGCGGCAGCATCCGCCCGAACAGGGTGTCGGACGGATGCTGGTAGATCGCGGACTGCGCCAGATCCTCCGGCGCCGTCATCTTCAGTCAGCCAGGCCGCGCAGCAGGTCGTTGACGCTGGTCTTGCTGCGGGTCTTGGCATCAACCTGCTTGACGATCACCGCGCAATACAGCGAATGGGTACCGTCCTTGCTCGGCAGCGAGCCGGACACCACCACGCTGTACGGCGGAATGTAGCCGTAGGTGACCTCGCCGGTGGCACGGTTGTAGATGCGGGTGCTCTGGCTGAGGAACACGCCCATGCCGATCACGCTGTGGTGGCCGACCACCACGCCTTCCACCACTTCCGAACGCGCACCGATGAAGCAGTGGTCCTCGATGATGGTCGGGCTGGCCTGCAGCGGCTCCAGCACGCCACCGATGCCGGCGCCGCCGGACAGATGGCAGTGCTGGCCGATCTGCGCGCAGGAACCGACGGTGGCCCAGGTGTCGACCATGGTGCCTTCGCCGACATGGGCGCCGATGTTGGTGAAGCTCGGCATCAGCACCACGTCCTTGCCGAAGTAGGTACCGCGGCGGGCGATCGCGCCCGGCACCACGCGCACGCCACCACGGCGGAACTTCGCTTCGTCATAGCCGGCGAAGCGCGATTCGACCTTGTCCCAGAACGGCGCCGGGCGTGCATCGACCACCGCCATGTCGTTGACGCGGAAATACAGCAGCACGGCTTTCTTCAGCCACTCATTGACCTTCCAGCCGCCCTGGCCGTCCGGCTCGGCGACGCGGAACTCACCGCTCTCCAGGCCGTCGATCACGCGGTTGACCAGCGGCTTGGTCGACCCTTCCAGCTCGTGCAGGGTCAAGGTGGCGCGGCGCTCGAAGGCGCTCTCGATGCCGAACTTGAGTTCTTCCACGCCTGGTGCCGACGGCTTGCGCAGCGACTTGCGGGCGATGGTTTCGGCGCGGACGGCTTCGGCGCTCCTGGCCGGGGCCGGCTTCTTCACAGCACGCTTCACTGCAGCCGTTTTCTTCGCCGGGGCCTTCACCGCAGCGGCCTTCTTCGGCGCAGGAGTCTTCTTCGCGGCCGGTGCGGCAGCAGCGGGTTTCCGGGCCGCTGCGCTCTTGGGGGTCGCGGCGGTCTTCTTGGCGGGCTTGGTGGCCATCAGGCGGGGTCTCCGGCGTTTCGATCAGGGTCCAGGCAGGCCAGCATCGCGTCATGCAGCTGCTGCCGGGCAGGTTCAGTCAGGGGGAGGTCGTGTTCGTCACTGATCACGAAGGTGTCTTCGGCGCGTTCGCCGAACGTGGCAATGCGCGCATCATGCACGCGCAGGCCCTGGTTGCGCAGCACGAACGCCACATCGGCCAGCAGGCCGGGACGGTCGGGTGCGACCAGGGCAAATCGGGTTGCGCCCGGTTCATCGCGGAACTCGATGCGCGGGGCGAAGCGGAAGTGCCGCAGCTGCCGCGGTACCACCCGGCGCGACGGCCGCAGGCGCGACAGGTCACCGCTGAGTGCCTCGCGCAGTGCCGCTTCCAGGTTGGCACTGCTGCCATCGGCAAAGGTGTCGGCCGGGTTCACTTCGAAGGTATCGAAGATGGTGTCGGCCGGACCGTCCAGCACGCGCGCGCGATGGATGCCGTAGCCCTTGCGGTCCAGGGTCATCACGATCGCGGCAAACAGGCCATCACGGTCGGGCGAGTGCACGAACACTTCCAGCGCCGGGTCGTCGACGCTGATCCGGCGCACCTTCACCAGCGCCTGGCCCTGCTTCACCGGCACCAGTGCGGCGGCCTGCCAGGCCAGCTGCTCGGGGCGCAGGCGGATGAAGCCCTCATCCGGCATCACCGCGAACTGGCGGTCGATGGTGGCATCGTCGTAACCCTGCTCGCGCACCAGTGCGCGCACGCTGTCACGTGCCTCGGCCACGCGCTCGGCGGCCGGTACCGGGTGCTCCAGCCCCTCGCGCAGCGCGCGCCGGGTGGCAAAGTACAGATCGGCCAGCAGGCGGTCCTTCCAGGCATTCCACAGTTTCGGGCTGGTGCCGGCGATGTCGGCACAGGTCAGCAGGTACAGGTAATCCAGGCGGTCGCGGCTGCCGACCAGGGTGGCGAAGCGATGGATCACCACCGGATCGGCGATGTCCTGCTTCTGCGCGGTCACCGACATGCGCAGGTGCTGTTCGACCAGCCATGCCACCAGCTCGGTATCGGTGCCACTGAGCGCATGCGCCTGGCAGAACGCGCGCGCGTCCACCGCACCCAGCTCCGAGTGGTCGCCGCCGCGCCCCTTGGCGATGTCATGGAACAGGCCGGCCAGCAGCAGCAGTTCCGGCTTGCGCAGGCGCGGCCACACTTCGTGCGCGATCGAGAAGCGCTCGTCGGCGCGGCTGCTGGCGAACTGGCCGATGTTGCGCAGGACCATCAGCGTGTGCTGGTCGACCGTATAGACATGGAACAGGTCGAACTGCATGCGCCCGCTGACCTGGGCAAACGCGGGAATCCACTGGCCAAGCACGCCCAGCCGCGCCATGCGCGAAAGCGTATCGACCGGACGCTGGCCGCGCAGCAGGGCCAGGAACTGCTCGCGTGCATCGGCATCGGCCTGGTCATAGGCCGGCAGCAGCGGCAGCGACTCGGCCAGTGCACGCGCAGTGAGCGAATGCAGGCCGCGTACCTGCGGGTTGTTGGCCCAGCTGGAAAACAGGGCGAACACCTGGCCGATGTCGCCGCGCGGCCAGTCGGCCTCGTTGGCGGCCAGGTAACCACGGCGCAGGGAAAAACCCACGGTCAGCGGCTCCGGCTGGGCCTCGCCGTCGAACTGTTCCTCGAAGCGCTGCAGCAGCCGGTCGCTGATCCGGCGCACCACCAGCGCGGCGCGGTAGAAGCCCTGCATCATCTTCTCGACGCCGAGGTTCTCGGCATCGTCTTCGAAGCCCAGCCGCGCGGCCAGGGTCTTCTGGTAATCGAAACGCAGGCGCTCTTCCGGACGGCGCGCGACCAGGTGCAGACCGAAGCGCAACCGCGCCAGCACTGCACGTTCGCGCTTCAACGCCGCGGCTTCGTCGGCGCCCAGGTGGCCAAGCCCGACCAGGGCCTCCAGGTCGCGCACGCCGAAGGCACGCAACGCCATCCAGCCCAGCGTATTGAGATCACGCAGGCCGCCGGGGCCATCCTTCAGGTCCGGCTCCAGGTTGTCGGCGGTATCGCCGAAGCGCTGGTGGCGGTTGCGCAGCTCTTCCAGCTTGGCCAGGAAGAAGGCGCGTGCCGGCCACAGTTCGCGGTCGTCGATCGCCTCGCGCAGCGCGCGGCGCGCAGCATCATCGGCCAGGATCGGGCGCGCCTCGATCAGCGCGGTCAGCACGGTCTGGTCAGCCGCCGCCTCCCGGCACTGCAATGCAGAACGCACCGCATGGCTGACAGCCAATCCGCAGTCCCACAGCAGCGCGAACAGGCGCGCCAATGCCGCCTCGTGCGCCAGTTGTGCCGGCGGATCGCCGAACACCAGCAGGTCGATGTCCGAACGCGGGAACAGTTCACCGCGGCCATAGCCGCCGACCGCGAACAGCGACAGGCCGCTGTCGGCCGGCAGGCAGCGCTGCCAGGCCAGGCGGATCAGATGGTCGGCAGCGCGCGCGCGCAACGCCAGCAGGCGCTCGATGTTGTCGCCCTGGTCGAAGCGGCGGTACAGGCGCGCGTCGGCCTGCTGCAGCGCCTGGCGCGCGGCAGCAGCCCAATCCGGGTCGTTGAGCGACGCGGCCGGCGTGTCCAGCAGCGAACTCGCCGGCAGCATCTTCAGGAAACCTGCGACTCGCCTGGCGACAGGGTCAGCACGTCCACGCCGGTCTCGGTGACCGCGATCATGTGCTCCCACTGCGCCGACAGCTTGCGGTCCTTGGTCACCACGGTCCAGCCATCCGGCAGCACCTTGTTGTAGCGGGTGCCCTCGTTGATCATCGGCTCGATGGTGAAGGTCATGCCGGGCTGCAGCACCAGGCCCTGGCCCGGGCGGCCGTAATGCACCACCTGCGGCTCGTCGTGGTAGACCTTGCCGATGCCGTGGCCGCAGTACTCGCGCACCACGCTGAAACGCTCGCCTTCGGCGTAGCTCTGGATGGCATGGCCGATGTCGCCCAGGGTGGCGCCCGGACGCACCGCACGGATGCCGCGCCACATCGCTTCGTAAGTGGTTTCCACCAGGCGGCGGGCCATCACCGACGGGGTGCCGACGAAGTACATGCGGCTGGTGTCGCCGTGCCAGCCGTCCTTGATGACGGTGACGTCGATATTGATGATGTCGCCATCCTTGAGCACCTTCCCTTCACTGGGGATGCCGTGGCAGATGACATTGTTGACCGAGGTGCACACGGTCTTCGGGAAGCCGCGGTAGCCGACGTTGGCCGGAATGGCACCCTGCACGTTCACGATGTGGTCGTGGCAGATGCGGTCCAGTTCCTCGGTGGTGACACCGGGCTTGACGTGGGGGGTGACGATGTCGAGCACTTCGCTGGCCAGGCGGCCGGCGATGCGCATCATCTCGATTTCCTGCGGGGTTTTCAGATTCACGCTCATGGCACCCATTATCGCCGATCCGGCCGCAATCTGAACGAACGCCGCCCAACTGGCGATCCGGGCCATGCACGATTCCGGCAAGGAAAGTGAAAGCGTGATGGCCTCCACTCTTGCGCCTGCCTATTTATCACGGATTACAGACACTTACGCCTCCTAAGCTGGACCCACTGTCGTCAAAGCGGCGCCGAACGTGCCGTCTTCGCCTTGTTCAACGGACCTTCGGGTCAGGGAGGTTGTCCATGCGATCCCCAGTTCGATCCCCGCTGACATGGGTCATGGCCGGGCTGCTGCTTTCCAGCCCGGCGTTGGCCGCCGACACCACCACCTTCAACGTCACCCTGGTGGTCACCAAGGCCTGCACCATCACGGCGGCGGCCGCCACCAACGTCGACTTCGGCACGGCGGCCTCGACCACCGCCACGCCCACCCTGGGCCAGGGTACGGTGACCGCGCAGTGCTCGGCACTGACGCCCTACACGATTGCGCTGAACGCGGGCGCCAACGCCGGCACCGCCAACGACGTCACCACCCGGCGCATGAAGAACACCAATGCCGCGGTGACCGCCAACAACTATGTCGGCTACCAGCTCTACCAGGATGCCGCACATACCCTGGTCTGGGGCGCCACAACCGGCACCAATACCCAGGCCGGCATCGGCACTGGCCTGGCCGTGCCCTACATCGTCTATGGCCAGATCCTGAACCTGAGCACCAACAACCCGGCCACCGGTAACTACCTGGATACGGTTACCGCCACGATCACCTATTGATGGAGCACGCCCGCATGGCCGGACCCCGCCCGTGGCGCGCCACCGGCGTGGCGCTGCTCGCCCTGTACCTGCTGGCCCCCGCCGGCGCCGGCGCCACCAGCCTGCAGGTTGCCCCGACCAGCCTGCAGCTGGAAGTCCGCCAGCGTGCCGGAGAGCTGTGGCTGACCAACAGCGGCACCTCACCGGTGACGCTGCAGGTGCGCGTGTTCCGCTGGGTGCAGCAGGACGGCCAGGAACAGCTGCTGCCCACCGATGAAGTGATGGCCACGCCGCCGATGCAGGAACTGGCCGCCGGCCAGCAGCAGCTGGTGCGGGTGATGCGTCCGGACAGCGAGCCACCGCCTGCACAGCGGCACTACCGGCTGATCGTGGACGAGGTACCCGACCTGGCCACCCGTGCCGAGGGCATGCAGTTCGTGCTGCGCTATTCGATCCCGGTGTTCGTGCAGCCTTCGGCCGGCCGCCTGGCCCCACGGCTGCAGGCGCGCCTGGTGAAACTGGCGGACGGCCGCAATGGCGTGGAAGTCGCCAATACGGGCGACAGCTACGCACAGATCGCCGATCTTGCGCTGGGCAGCGCCGCGCGCCCGCGCATTGTCCATCCCGGGCTGCTGGGCTACGTGCTGCCGGGCCAGGTGATGCGCTGGCCGATCGAACGCACGGCGATCGACCGCGACAACGACCAGATCACGGCCAAGCTCAATGGCGAGTCGGAACAGACGCCACTGTCGCCCCCACCGGCTCGCTGAGGCGTTGATGGGCGCGCTGTTGGCGGCCCTGGCTCCCGCGGCGACCGAGGCCGCCGATGTGTCCGGCGTGGCGGCCGTTGATGTATCCGGCGTGTCGGCCGATGCCATCCTGCCTCCCCCGACCCCGCTGACCGCCAGCCAGGCGCTGTACCTGGATGTGTCGCTCAACAGCACCCCGCGCGGCCTGCTGCCATTCACCGAGAACCGCGGCCGGCTGCAGGCCAGCCCTGAAGTGCTGCGCCAGCTTGGCTTCAACGCCAGCGGCGATGCGCCGGTCTACCTGGACCAGATCAGCGGTGCGGTGGTGCGCTATGACGCGCACATGCAGACCCTGGCACTGGACGTGCCGCTGGACCAGCTCATCCTGCCCACCACCGTGCTCAGCCGCCCGCAGACGCGCGCGCCCACCGGCAACGCCTCGCCCGGCGCGCTGCTCAACTACGACGTCTACGGCAGCCGGGTGGACACGCTCAGCAACCTCAGCCTGAGCGCGGAGCTGCGCGTGTTCGGTATCGGCAACGGCACCTTCGAAAACACCGCCATCAGCCGCCGCTACCAGCAACCCGGCGACCGCCATTGGCGCGGCGAGAGCGTGCGCCTGGACACACGCTGGAGCCTGGATTTCCCGGACAGTGCAACCACGCTGGAGGTCGGTGACTTCTACAGCGGCTTCGTCGACTGGACCCGCCCGGTTCGCCTGGGCGGCCTGCAGATCGGCCGCAACTACGGCCTGCAGCCCTACCGCGTGCTCACGCCCACGCCGAGCTTCCTCGGCCAGGCGGTGGTGCCCTCCACGGTCGAGCTGTATGTCGATGGCCTGCGCCAGTACAGCGGCCAGGTGCCGGTCGGGCCCTTCCAGCTGGCGGCGCAGCCCGGCATCAGCGGCACCGGTAACGCGCAGGTGGTGGTGACCGATGCGTTCGGCCGCATGCAGACGCTGGATTTCAGTTTCTATGGCACCCAGCAGCTGCTGGCGAGGGGCCTTTCGGACTGGTCGGCCGGCGTCGGCCACCTGCGCGAGGACTTTGGCCAGCGCTCCTTCGCCTATGACGATCGCACGGTGGCCAGTGCCAGCTGGCGCGGCGGTGTCACCGACACGTTCACCGGCGAGGCGCATGCCGAAGGCGGCGGCGGCCTGGCCCAGGCCGGTGTCGGTGGCTGGTGGCTGCTCGGCGCCGCTGGCGTGTTCAATGCCGCCTATGCGCACAGCGGCTACCACGGCCTGCAGGGTGGGCAATGGGCGCTGGGCTACAGCTGGAACAACCGTCGCTTCAACGTCAATCTGCGCAGCGTACGCAGCCACGGCGACTACCGCGACCTCGGCGCGCTGCAGGGCAACCTGCCGCCGAGCATCAGCGAGCAGGCCACGCTCGGCCTGGACCTGCTGCGGCTGGGCACGCTCAGCGCCAGCTATCTGCGCCTGCGCTACCCGGATGGAGACGACAACCGCTATGCCAGCCTGTTCTGGTCACGTACCTGGAGCCAGCGCTGGTCGGCCTATCTTTCGGTAAACCAGAACCTGGACCGCAGCGACGACCGCAGCATCTACCTGTCGGTGACTGCCAGCCTGGGCAACAACCGCCAGGCCAGCCTTTCGAGCCAGCGCAACGGCGACAGCCAGAGCTGGGTGGCGGACGTGACCCAGCCAGTGCCGGGCGATGGCAGCGCCGGCGGCGTCGGCTGGCGCGCGCAGCTGCGCCACGGCGAGGACGGCAACGGCGGCCTGGCCGAGGTCGGCATCCTCAACGATGTCGGTCGCTACTCGTTCGGCGCCTCGCGCCAGGGTGGACTCAACTATGCCTACGCCAGCGCCAGCGGCAGCCTGGTGTGGATGGGCGGGCACACCTTCGCCACGCGCGAGGTGTCCGATGCGTTCGCGGTGATCAGCACCAATGGGGTGGGCGGCGTCCCGGTGCGGCTGGAGAACCGCCTGATCGGCGTCACCGATGATCGCGGCCTGCTGCTGGTCAGTCCGTTGCTGTCCTGGCAGCGCAACCGGGTCTCGATCGACACCCTGGACCTGCCCGAAGACATGCGCGCCGACCGCATCGAGGACTGGGTGACCCCGCGCCAGCGCGCCGGCACCCGCGTGACCTTCCAGCTGCGCTCGCGGCCGTCACTGAGCCTGACCCTGCTGGCAATGGACGGCCAGCCTCTGGAGGTCGGCAGCGAGGTGCGGTTGCCCGATGGCCGCCAGGCCACGGTCGGCTACGACGGCCTGCTCTATCTGGAAGACGTTGCCGCCGGCAGCGTGCTGTACGTCACCACCAGCCGCGGCCCCTGCCGCGTGAAAGTGCCGGACCTGCCCAAGGTGGTGGCGTCCGGCGCACGGCCGAAGCCGGCGCCGCAGCAGTGCATCCCGGAGGTGGCGCCATGAGGGTGCTGCTGCTCGTCCTGCTGCTCTGGGCCGGCCTGCTGGCAGCGGCGCCCGCCGGTGCCACCGCGGTCTGCACGGCGGTCGCCAATCCGACCCTGCCGTTCGGCAACATCAACAGCAATGCACCCGGCCCGAGTACGGCCAACCTCAACATCACGGTGACCTGCACCACCGCCGCGCTGAGCCTGCTGGCCACCACCGGCGTGCGCGTCTGCGTGGGCATCGGCGCAGGCAGTGGCGGCGGCAGCAGTTCCACCTTCCGCACGATGGCCACCTCCAGCAGTGACACCCTGAATTTCCAGCTGTACAACAACGCCAGCTTCGGCCAGGCCACCGGACTGGTGCCGCGCGGCACGCCACCTGCGCAGGAACTGACCATGACCTACAACGTGCCGCTGGTGACGGGCGGCAGCGGTGCGCAGTCCATACAGCTGTTCGGGCAGATCCCGGCCAACCAGATCCTGGCCTCCGGCGCGTACAGCAGCACCTTCAGCGGGGCCAACGTGGTCCTGACCTGGGCCTGGAACGAAGTCCTGCTCGGTACCGCCACCGTGCCCGCCACCTGCAATGGCGGCGCCACCGGCACCAACAGCGCCAGTGCAGCCTTCAGCTTCACCGCCACCGCCAACGTGCTGCCGCAATGTGGCAGCTACGTCACCACCACCATGGACTTCGGCAACGTCGCCGGCGGCATTCCGGCCAACATCGACCGGACCGCCACCCTCACCCTGACCTGCCTGAAGAACACTGCCTTCCAGGTCGGCCTCGACAACGGCCAGAACAATCCCACCGCCACCACCACCCGGCGCATGGCCACCACCCTCGGCGGAAGCACCTATTACCTCGCCTACGAGCTCTACCGGGACTCGGCGCGGAGCCTGCGCTGGGGCAATACCCTGACCGTCGACACGGCCAGCGGCACCGGTACCGGCAGCGCGCAGCAGCTGACCATCCATGGCCGGGTGCCGCCGGTCAGTGGCCAGCCGCCGGCCGGCACCTACAACGACCTGGTGACGGTGACGATCACCTACTGACCGGCGTGCCGACCAACGGTCGGCACCCACCGGACGAAGGCCGTGCCGAGCGCCGGCTCGGCGCTACAGTTCCGGCACATCCCGCCGATACCGCGCAGCAAGTCTTTCAGCATGGTGGATGGCAGGTGGTTCGCACATTCCTGATCGGGGCGATGCTGGTCGCCAGCCTGCCGGCATGGGCCGAACCCAGCAGCCCCCTGCAGATCCGGCTGACCGTGGTTGAATCCTGCAGCGACGATGGCGGCGGCATCCGCTGCCCCGCACCGCACCAGCGCAGTGACGCACCCCAGGCGCCGCGCCAGGTCCGCGAGCTCGCACCACCGGCGACGGACGGGAACGCAACACCCTCCGTGACCCTCATCTACTGATGCGCGCGTTGCTGATCCTGCTGGCACTGCTGCTGGCACTGCCTGCCGCAGCGTTGGAGCTGTTGCCGACCACCCTGCAGCTGCCGGCCCAGGGCGGCAGCGCCGAACTGTGGTTGCACAACCCCGGGCCCGGCCGCTGGCAGGGCCAGGTGCAGGTGCTGGCGTGGGATCAGCAGCTGGACGCCGAACGACTGCACCCCAGCGACCAGATCCGGGTCAGCCCGGCGCGGCTGGACCTGGCCCCCGGCAGCACCCAGCGCGTCTGGCTGTTGCCGGGCGATCCGGCAGCGGCGGCCGCTGAACAGGCCTATCGGGTCGTACTGGCACCGACGTTGCCGGGGTTGCCGCGCTATTCGCTGCCGCTGTTCCGCGGCCCAGCGGGGCCAGCACTGCAGGCCCGGCTGCTGGGCCGCGTCGAGGCCCACGGGTCTCTGGCCGTACTGCGACTCAGCAATGCCGGTACCCTGCACGGCCGCCTGCACGATCTGCGCTTCATCACGGCGGACGGCCAGGCAACGCTGCTGACGGCTGGCCTGGCCGGCTACATTCTTGCGGGCCATGAACGCCGCTGGCCCCTGCCTGCCCGCGCCGATGGCTATGCAGGCGGCCGCTTCCAGGCACGCCTGCAGGACGGTCGCGAGGTCGATCTGGCCGCAACTGACCCTGCAATTGCAGCAAGCGCCCCCAGCGGGCTATAATCGACCGGATTCCTGCCGCCAGCGTGCGCGCGAACCCGTCCACACCGGACGTCACCGGTGAATCCACACCTGCTGCCCCCATCCGTGCCGGGGTGCTCCGCAAGGAGTTCGGCCACGGAGGCAACAGGGAAGCCCAACCCCGGAACCGATCGCGCTTCCACGCGTCCCGCATACCTATCCCCGCGGGCGGAATCGCTGGTTCCATATCAGGAGTATTGCAATGCCCCAGGTCACCATGCGTCAGATGCTGGAAGCCGGCGTCCACTTCGGCCACCAGACCCGCTACTGGAACCCGAAGATGGCTCCGTACATCTTCGGCGCCCGCGGCAAGATCCACATCATCAACCTGGAAAAGACCGTCCCGCTGTTCAACGACGCGATGAACTTCATCTCGTCGGTTGCCCAGAAGCGCGGCACCGTCCTGTTCCTGGGCACCAAGCGCAGCGCCCGCGAAACCATCAAGGAAGAAGCCGAGCGTTGCGGCATGCCGTTCATGAACCAGCGTTGGCTGGGCGGCACCCTGACCAACTTCCGTACCGTCAAGCAGTCGGTTGCCCGCCTGAAGGAACTGGAAGCCGGTGAAACCGACGGCACCTTCGAGAAGCTGGTCAAGCACGAAGTGCTGGGCCTGCGTCGCGAGCGCGACAAGCTGGAAGCCTCGCTGGGCGGCATCAAGGACATGAACCGCCTGCCGGACGCCATCTTCGTGATCGACATCGGCCACGAAGACATCGCGATCAAGGAAGCCAAGAAGCTGGGCATCCCGGTCATCGCCGTGGTCGACACCAACTACAACCCGGAACTGGTTGATTACGCCATCCCGGGCAACGACGACGCCATCCGCGCTGTGCAGCTGTACGCCCGCGCCGCTGCCGACGCCGTGCTGGAAGGCAAGGCGGCTGCCCCGCACGCCGCTTCGGTGCGCGAGGAAGAATTCGCTGAAGCCGCTGCTGAAGGCGAAGAGAAGCCGGCCCGCCGCGCTCCAGCCAAGAAGGCTGCCAAGAAGGGCGACGACGCCCAGGCCTGATCCAGGCCCCGGGTGGACGCCCGGCGTCCACCCTCCCTGCACGCAGCCATCGGCGCGTGACAGGACCGTGTCACACGGGCCGGCCACCATGCCGGCCCAACCCCTTTCTTTCGTGAGGTAATCCCGTGGAAATCACTGCTTCCCTGGTCAAGGAACTGCGCGAGCGCACCGGCGCCGGCATGATGGAATGCAAGAAGGCGCTTACCGAAGCCAACGGCGACATCAACGCCGCTGCTGAAGCCATGCGCAAGTCCGGCGCCGCCAAGGCCGACAAGAAGGCTGACCGCGTGGCCGCCGAAGGCCGCCTGGGCCTGGCCCAGGACGGCGGCAAGGCCGTGCTGGTCGAAGTCAACTCGGAAACCGACTTCGTCGCCAACGATGACAACTTCAAGTCCTTCGTCAACGCCGTCGCCGCTGCTGCCCTGGCATCGGGCGCCAACGACGTCGAAGCCGTGAAGGCCGCCACGCTGGCCGACGGCCGCACCGTCGAGGAAGCCCGCGCCACCGCCGTGCAGACCCTGGGTGAGAACATCCAGATCCGCCGCATGGTCAAGGTCGACACCACCGGCAACATCGGCGCCTACGTCCACACCAACGGCAAGGTCGGCGTGCTGGTCGACCTGATCGGCGGCGACGTCGAGCTGGCCCGTGGCCTGGCCATGCACGTGGCCGCGCTGAAGCCGCCGCACAACAAGGCTGCGGACGTCCCGGCCGAGTTCGTCGAGAAGGAAAAGGAAATCGAGCTGGCCAAGATGACCGATAAGGACAAGGCCAAGCCGGCCGACATCCTGGAAAAGATCATCAGCGGCAAGATCAACAAGATCGTCAGCGACGTGACCCTGTACGGCCAGACCTACGTGCTGGGCGACACCACCGTCGAGCAGGTGGTCAAGGCCGCCGGCGCCGACGTGGCAGGCTTCAAGCTGCTGATCGTCGGCGAAGGCATCGAGAAGGTGGTGGAAGACTACGCCGCCGAAGTTGCCAAGGCGATGCAGGTCTGATTCCAGCCTTCCGACTGTGAAGCGACCAGAAGGAGCCGCGGGAAACCGCGGCTCTTTTTTTATGCATGGACCCAGGGATCAACCCATGGCCCACCGGTGGGTGCGCACCGTTGGTGCGCACAACCGGCACCTTTGCGTTGCGCGCGAATCAAGCCGATACTCGGCGCAGGGAATCCACAGTCATTTAGCAGGAACGAAAATCGCGGACTGTGATGCATTCCTAGGTATTCTTGTCCTAATGGAATTGAACGACCCGACATGCCTCCCGAGCTGACAGCTGCCCTGGCGCTCTGCCGCAACCTGCCTTCGCCACCCGGTATTGCCCTGCGCATCATCGAACTGGCCCAGGACCCGGAAGCGGACATCGCCACCGCTGCCGACATCATCGCCATCGACATGGCGCTGAGCGCTCGCATGCTGCGCATCGCCAATTCGCCGCTTTACGCCAGCCGCCGCCGGATCGAGAACCTCGGCCAGGCGCTGACCATGCTGGGCCTGAACGCCACGATCAGCCTCGCCCTCGGCTTCACCGTCACCCAGGGCCTGACCGGCGGCACCGGCGCCGACCACGACCTGCGCCAGCGCGCGTGGAAGCGCAGCATCCTCAGCGCCCTGGCTGCCAGCCAGCTGGGCCAGGCGCGCGGCCTGCGCCGGCTGGAAGAACTGATGCTGGCCGGCCTGCTGCAGGACCTGGGCGTACTGTGCCTGGCCCAGGCCGAGTCGGAGCGCTACCTGCCGCTGCTGCGCGAGGCACGCGACAACATCGACCTGGTCGCCCGCGAACGCGAGGAACTGGGCTGCAGCCATGCCGAAGTCGGCGCGTGGGTGGCCGAGCAATGGGGCCTGCCCCGCTACCTGGTGGAGAGCATCAGCCACAGCGAGGACGAGGACGCCGCCGAATCGCCGTTCCAGGCCTGCGTGCAGCTGTCCGGCGCGGTGGCCGACATCTGGCTGGACAGCGACGCCGACGCCGCGCGTGAGCGCGCCCTGCAGCAGGTGCACGACCGCCTGGAGCTGGACAGCGCGCGCTTCGACCAGGTCCTCGCCCGCATCAGTGAAGCCCTGCCCGACATCGCCAGCCTGTTTGATGCCGGCCTCAATTCCCCGGCGCGGGTGCGCGAGCTGATCGATCACGCGCAGGAGCTGGCCACGCTGCGCAACCTGCGCGAACTGCAGGACGCCGACCAGGCACGACGCCGCGCCGACGAGTTCGAGGCGCGCGCCAAGCGCCTCGCCGACCAGGCCCATCGTGACGCGTTGACCGGCGTGCTCAACCGCCGCCAGCTGGAAGCGGTGCTGGAGCAGGAATTCCTGCGCGCCGGCCGCCAGGGCTGGCCATTGTCGGTGGCCTTCATCGACCTGGACGACTTCAAGAAGATCAACGACGCCCACGGCCACCTGACCGGCGACGAGGTACTGCGCGCCTTCGCCGGCAAGCTGCAGGGCCAGCTGCGCAACAGTGACACCGTCGCCCGCTTCGGCGGCGAGGAATTCGTCGCGCTGCTGCCAAACACCAGCGAAAGCGTGGCCCTGGACGTGATCCGCCGGGTGCTGGCCAACATCGTCGCCACGCCGATGGCCGAGCTGGAGGGCGGGCCGCTGTTCGTCACCTTCTCCGCCGGCGTGGCCACCCAGGGTGGGTACGAGCGCTTCGCCGACGTGCAGGACCTGCTGCGCGCAGCCGACGACGTGCTGTACCGCTCCAAGAACCTGGGCCGCAACCGGGTGATCGCCCGCTCGCCAGGTGCCCTCGGCCACGACGAGCTGTCGGCCACCGCTGGCGCCGAGCTGGGCTGAACGGGAAGCCCCGTTTGACCGGGGCGAACGACCGGATTCTGCGCCGCAGTGCACAAAACACTTTGGCACGACGCCGCATGCGCGTAGAATCGCCCGCGATTTCCACGCACCCGAGGTCCTCATGTCCAAGCTCGCCTATCGCCGCATCCTTCTGAAACTGTCCGGGGAGGCGCTGATGGGAGACGAGGACTACGGCATCGACCCGAAGGTCATCAATCGCCTGGCCCGCGAGGTCATCGAAGCCCAGCAGGCCGGTGCCGAAGTGGCGCTGGTGATCGGGGGCGGCAACATCTTCCGCGGCGCCGGCCTGGCCGCCGGCGGCATGGACCGGGTCACCGGCGACCAGATGGGCATGCTGGCCACGGTCATCAACGCCCTGGCCATGCAGGATGCCCTCGAGAAGCTGGGCGCCAAGGCCCGCGTGATGAGCGCGATCAAGATCAACGACGTGTGCGAGGACTACATCCGCCGCCGCGCCATCCGCCACCTGGAAAAGGGCCGCCTGGTGATCTTCGCCGCCGGCGTCGGCAGCCCGTTCTTCACCACCGATTCCGGCGCCGCCCTGCGCGCGATCGAGATCGGCGCCGATCTGCTGCTGAAGGCCACCAAGGTCGATGGCGTGTACGACAAGGACCCGAACAAGCACAGCGATGCGGTCCGCTTCGACAGCCTGAGCTACGACGAAGTGATCCGCCGCGGCCTGGAAGTGATGGACACGGCGGCCTTCGCATTGGCCCGCGACAGCGACCTGCCGATGCGCGTGTTCGACATGGGCCAGCCGGGCGAGCTGCTGAAGATCCTCAACGGCGCGAACATCGGCACCCTGGTCCAGGGCCGCGACCCGGCCTGAGCCTGAGCGCAAAGCGGCGATCGGGCCGATTCAGGCCCGGCAGCGTCCCGTATTCGCCTATAATCGCCCGATTCCAGATACATCCAGGACCGGGCGATGCTCAACGACATCAAGAACAACGCGCAGACGCGCATGGCCAAGAGCATCGACGCTCTGAAGCACACCCTCACCTCCATCCGGACCGGGCGTGCCACGCCTGCCCTGCTGGACCGCGTGACGGTCAGTGCCTATGGCAACGCCAGCACCCCGCTGAACCAGGTTGCCTCGATCTCCAACGCCGACGCGCACTCGCTGCTGGTCACGCCGTTCGACAAGGGCATGATCAAGGAGATCGAAAAGGGTCTCTACAACGCCGAGTTCACCCCGAACACCCTCGGCACCGCGATCCGCATCAACATGCCGCCGCCGACCGAAGAGCGCCGCAAGGAGCTGGCCAAGCAGGTGCAGAAGGAAGGTGAAGGCGCCAAGATCGCGATCCGCAACATCCGTCAGGACGCGAACAAGGAAATCGCCAAGCTGGTCAAGGACAAGGCGATCAGCGAAGACGAGAAGAAGCGCGGCGAAGACGACATCCAGAAGCTGACCGACGCCAACATCAAGGACGTCGACAAGGTCGTCGCCGACAAGGAAAAAGAACTGCTGTCGGTCTGAAGTCGATGCCTTCAGCCCCGCCTCCGTTACCGGCCGCCCTGCCCCGCCACATTGCCATCATCATGGATGGCAATGGGCGCTGGGCACAGCAGCGCCGTCGCCCCCGCGTGATCGGCCACCGTGCCGGCGCGCGCGCGGTCAACCGCACCATCGAGCGCTGCCTTGAACTGGGCATTCCGGCGCTGACCCTGTTCGCCTTCTCCAGCGAGAACTGGGGCCGGCCGCAGGAGGAAGTGGATGCATTGATGAAGCTGTTCCTCGGTGCGCTCGACCGCGAGGTGGACGAGCTGCACCGGCGCGGCGTGCGCGTACGCTTCATCGGCGAACGCGAGCGCTTCGGTGCCGGGCTGGTCAGCCGCATGCAGCTGGCCGAACAGCGCACCGCCGACAACACCACCCTGACCCTGTCGATCGCGGCCAGCTATGGCGGCCGCCAGGACATCGCCCGCGCCGCGCGCGCCCTGGCCGTCGAAGTGGCGGCCGGTCGCCTGTTGCCCGAGCAGATCGACGAATCGCTGCTGGGCAGCCAGGTCGCCCTTGCCGACCTGCCGCCGCCGGACCTGTTCATCCGCACCGGCGGCGACACCCGCATCAGCAACTTCCTGCTGTGGCAGCTGGCCTACACCGAGCTGTGGTTCACCGAGGCCCTGTGGCCGGACTTCGATGCCGGGCAGCTGCAGCAGGCGCTGGACGCCTATGCCGGCCGCGAGCGTCGTTTCGGCCTGACCAGCGCCCAGATTGCCGCACTGGCCACCGAGACTTCCAGCCCATGACCAAGACCCGAGTCCTCGCCGCGCTGATCATGGCGCCGGTTGCCATTGCGGCGATCCTGCTGCTGCCCACGCAATGGCTGGCCGCCGCCGCCGCTGCGGTGCTGCTGATCGGCCTGTGGGAATGGCTGAAGCTGGCCGGTATCGAAGACACCCTGGCACGCACCGTACTTCTGGTGCTGAACCTGCTGCTGATGGTGCTGCTGGTCTGGGCCGATGGCAGTACGCTGGTGCTGTTCCAGATAACCACGCTGGCCGGCGTTGCCTGGTGGCTGGCCGCGCTGGTCTGGCTGCGCTTCTTCAATTTCGGTGCACAGCCGTCGGCGCCCTCGCGCATCCTGAAGATGCTGGCCGGCACGCTTGCCATCGTGCCCGCCTGGGCCGCGCTGGTGCTGATCCATGCCGGTGGCGATCCGCCGGGCAAGCAGGGCCACCTGTGGCTGCTGGCTGCACTGGCACTGGTGTGGGCGGCCGACTCGGGCGCCTACTTCGCCGGCCGCCATTTCGGCAAGCACAAGCTGGCCCCGCGGATCAGCCCCAACAAGACCTGGGAAGGCCTGTTCGGCGGCCTGTTGGCCGGTGTCGCCGTGGCCGTCGGCCTGGGCTGGCTGGCCGGGATCGATACCGCACACCTGCCGGGCCTGCTGATCACCGCGGTCGTGGCCGTGTTCGCCTCGGTGCTGGGTGACCTGTTCGAGAGCCTCATCAAGCGCCACGCGGGCGCCAAGGATTCGGGCCACCTGATCCCGGGCCATGGCGGCGTGCTCGACCGGGTCGACGGCGTCCTCGCCGCCGTCCCGGTGTTCGCGCTGGGCAAGGAAATCTTCGGGTTCTGACCATGAATGCTGCTGCAGACCTGCGCCGGGTCGCCGTATTCGGCGCCACCGGCTCGATCGGTGCCTCCACGCTGGACGTGATCGCCCGCCACCCGCAGCGCTACCAGGCGACCGTGCTCGCCGCCGGACGCCAGGTGCAGGGGCTGCTGGCGTTGTGCCGCCAGCACAAACCCGCGCACGCGGTGATCGCCGACGAATCGCTGTTTGCCGAACTGCGTGACGGCCTGCGCGACGCCGGACTGGCCACCGAAGCCCATGCCGGCCATGCCGCGTTGGACCAGCTGGCCGCCAGCGACGCCTGCGATACCGTGGTCGCGGCCATCGTCGGCGCTGCCGGCCTGTCCTCGACCCTGGCCGCGGCCGCCGCCGGCAAGCGCATCCTGCTGGCCAACAAGGAATCGCTGGTGCTGGCCGGCGAACTGCTGACCCGTACCGCCGAACGTGCCGGTGCCGAAATCATCCCGATCGACAGCGAACACAGCGCCATCTTCCAGTGCCTGCGCTCGCGCGACGCCAGCGTCGACGGCGCCGGCGTGCGCCGGATCCTGCTGACCGCCTCCGGCGGCCCGTTCCGTGGCCGCAGCCGCGCCGAACTGGCCCAGGTCACCCCGGCCCAGGCCGTTGCCCACCCGAAGTGGTCGATGGGACCGAAGATCTCGGTCGATTCGGCGACGTTGATGAACAAGGGCCTGGAAGTCATCGAGGCCCACCACCTGTTCGGCGTGCCCGGTGAACGCATCGAAGTGCTGGTGCACCCGCAGAGCCTGGTCCATTCGCTGGTCGAGTTCGTCGACGGCTCGACCCTGGCGCAGATGGGCCTGCCGGACATGCGCACCACCCTCGCCGTTGGCCTGGGCTGGCCACAGCGCATCGAATCGGGCGTGGCCGGGCTGGACCTGCTGGCCCAGGGCCGGCTGGATTTCGAGGCCCCGGACACCGACGCCTTCCCCTGCCTGGCCCTGGCCTGGCAGGCCATGCAGGCCGGCGGCGCCGCACCGGCGGTGCTGAATGCTGCCAACGAGGAGGCGGTTTCAGCGTTTCTTCAGGGCCGGATCGGTTTCCTGACGATCCCGGCGCTGGTTGCTAACGCTCTTTCAACACTGCCGACGCAAGCAGCCGATACACTGGAGGTCCTGTTGTCCGCCGACCAGCGGGCACGCCAGCTCACCCTGAACGCCATCGACGCCGCCTGAACGACCGCCTCGCCCAGCATGACGCCGCCGCCCCTGCCCGCCACTGTGAGCCTGCATGACTGACTTCATCGGATCGGTCTGGTGGATGATTGTCAGCCTCGGGCTGCTGGTCACGTTCCACGAGTTCGGGCATTACTGGGTCGGGCGCCTGTGCGGGGTCAAGATCCTGCGTTTCTCGGTCGGCTTCGGCCGGCCGCTGTGGTCGCGCCGCGACCGGCATGGTACCGAGTTCGCCATCGCCGCCATTCCGCTGGGTGGCTACGTGAAGTTCCTCGACGAACGCGAGGTCGAAGTCCACCCGCACGAGCGCGGCCAGGCCTTCAACCACAAGACCGTCTGGCAGCGCATCGCGATCGTTGCCGCCGGCCCGATCGCCAACCTGCTGCTGTGCATCCTCCTGCTGTGGGCGATGTTCGTGATCGGCAAGCAGGACTACTCGCCCACCGTCGGCCGCGTCAGCGGCATCGCCGCCAGTGCCGGCCTGGCCAGCGGCGACCGCGTGCTGCGCGTGGACGACCGCCAGGTAGTCACCCTCGGCGAGGCCAGCATGGCACTGACCGCGGCCGCGATGGACCGCCGCGACGTGAAGCTGGAAGTGCTGGATACGGCCGACCAGGTGCGCACGCGCACGCTGCCGCTGTCGCAGCTGCCGCCGGGTTTCGATGAGCGGCGGGTGCCGATCCTGGCTGGCATGTACTGGCAGTCGTGGCTGCAGCCCGCGCTGGTCGAGTCGCTCACCACGGACTCCGTGGTGGCCGGGCAACTGCAGCCGGGCGACCTGATCGTGGCCATTGACGGCCAGCGCATCGACGGCGCCGACCAGGTGATCGGCGAGATCCAGGCGCTGGGCCGTGCCGGTGGCCCGGGCATGATCGAGGTCCTGCGTGGCGGCGAGCGCCTGGCGCTGGAAGTGACGCCACGCAAGGGCCAGGACGCCAAGGGCGGCCCCACGTGGCAGATCGGCGTTCAGTTCCCGACCAAGTTCAGCCCCCCCTATGACACCCTCCTGCGCTACGGCCCCCTGGACTCGGTCACCGTCGCGGTACGCGAAACCGGCCGCCTGGCGGCCGACTCGCTGGGCATGATGGGCCGCATCGTCACCGGCAAGGCCTCGCTTCAGAACGTTTCCGGGCCGGTCACCATCGCCCGCGTGGCCAATGTCTCGGCCAAGCGCGGCCTCGACTGGTTCCTGCAGTTCCTTGCCCTGCTGTCCCTCAGCCTGTGCATCATCAACCTGCTGCCGATCCCGATCTTGGACGGCGGCCACCTGCTGTATTACCTTATCGAGTTGGTCAAGGGCAGCCCGCTGAGCGAGCGTGCCATCGCCGCCGGCCAATACATCGGCCTGGCGTTGCTGGCCGGGCTGATGGGGTTGGCGTTCTACAACGACATCCTCGGCCTGGTCCCGCGATGAACTTTTCCATGTTGTTGCCGTCTACAGCGTCGGCATCCCGCACCAATGAAATCGACCTTCCTACCGGACGTGACATGACGCGACTCCCCAATCGCCGCCTGCTGGCCCTCGCCCTCGCCGCCGTCACCGGCGCTCCCGCCCTGGCCCAGGCAGCCGAGCCCTTCACTGTCAGCGACATCCGCGTCGATGGCCTGCAGCGCATCAGCTCGGGCACGGTATTCACCTACCTGCCGGTGGAACGTGGCGAGACGGTCACCGACAACAAGGTCGGCGAGACGATCCGCGCCCTGTACAAGACCGGCTTCTTCGAAGACGTGCAGCTGGACCGCCAGGGCACGATCCTGGTGGTGACCGTCAAGGAACGTCCGGCGATCAACAAGCTGACCGTGACCGGCAACAAGGACATCAAGTCCGACCAGCTGCTCAAGGGCCTGTCCGACATCGGCCTGACCGAGGGCGGCACCTTCGATCGCCTGAGCCTGGACCGCGTGACCCAGGAACTGCGCCGCCAGTACAACGACCGTGGCAAATACAACGTCGACATCACCCCGACGGTGAGCCCGCTGGACCGCAACCGCGTGGACATCGCCATCGCCATCAAGGAAGGCAAGGCGGCCAAGATCCGCCACGTCAACCTGGTCGGCACCGAAAAGTTCGAGAGCAAGGACATCCTGGAGACCTGGGAGTCCAAGGAGCACAACTGGGCGTCGTGGTACCGCCGTGACGACCAGTACTCCAAGGAAAAGCTGTCCGGTGACCTGGAAAAGCTCAACTCCTGGTACCTGGACCGCGGCTACGTCGATTTCAGCATCGATTCCACCCAGGTCTCGATCAGCCCCGACAAGCGCGACATGTTCCTGACCGCGGGCGTGACCGAGGGTGCGCAGTACAAGATCTCCGAGATCAAGGTCAGCGGCGACACCATCCTCCCGCAGGAGGACGTCGAGCGCATGGTGATCCAGAAGTCCGGCGACACGTTCTCGCGTGCCCTGCTGGAATTCAGCTCGGACACCATCACCAATTCGCTGTCCAACATCGGCTACGCGTTCGCCAAGGTGAACCCGATCCCGACCACCAACCGCGCCGAGCAGACCGTCGCCATCAACATGCAGGTCGTGCCCGGCCCGCGCGTGTCGGTGCGCCGCATCCTGTTCCGTGGCAATACCCGCACCTCCGATGAGGTGATGCGCCGCGAAATGCGCCAGTTCGAGAACAGCTGGTACTCGCAGGCCGCGATCGACCGCTCCAAGATCCGCCTGCAGCGCCTGGGCTACTTCGAATCGGTGGAAGTGGAGACCCCGGCCGTCAGCGGCAGCAACGACCAGGTCGACGTCGTCTACAACGTCAAGGAAACCACCTCGGGCAGCTTCGTGTTCGGCCTGGGCTACTCGCAGTCCTACGGCATGACCACCTCGGTGCAGCTCTCGCAGAACAACTTCCTTGGCGGCGGCAACCGCGTGTCGGTCGAAGCCTCGCGCAGCAGCTACCTGCAGCGCTACGGCTTCAGCTACACCAACCCGTACTTCACCGATGACGGCGTGTCGCTGGGCTATAACCTGTCCTGGCGCGAACTGGACTACTCCGACTTCAATACCGCGCAGTACAACAGCACCAATGGTTCGGCGCAGGTGGTGTTCGGCGTGCCGCTGACCGAGACCGATACCGTCTCGCTGATGTTCGGCATCGACAGCAACCAGATCACCACCTACCAGGGCTCGACCCCGCAGTCGATCATCGACTACATCAACGCGGTCGGTCAGCGCACCTTCCACGCCTGGCGCACCGAGCTGGGCTGGGCGCGCGACTCGCGCAACGACTACTTCATGCCAACGCGCGGCACCTACCAGCGCATCGGCCTGGAAACCACGCTGCCGGGTTCGACCATCGAGTACTACAAGCTGAACTACCAGATCAGCAAGTACTGGCCGATCATGCCGTCGCTGGTGATCAACACCCGCGCGGAAATCGGCTACGGCGATGCCTACGGCAACGACTACACCCGTACGCTGACCAATCCGGATGGCACCACCCGCACCGTCACCGCCAGCGGCCTGCCGTTCTTCGAGAACTTCTACGCCGGTGGCACCAACTCGGTGCGCGGCTTCGAGGACAACACCCTCGGCCCGCGCGAAGTCACCACCGGTTATCCGGAAGGCCAGCCGCTGGGTGGTTCGCTGAAGACCGTCGGTTCGGTCGAAGCCTACTTCCCGCGCCTGTTCGACAGCCCGTCGGCACGCGTGTCGGCCTTCGTCGACTTCGGCAACGTCTACAATGGCACCCAGAACTTCAAGGCCAACGAGCTGCGCGTGTCCACCGGCGTGGCCCTGCTGTGGCGCGCCCCGGTCGGCCCGATCTCGATCAGCTACGCCTTCCCGCTGAAGAAGGAAGACGATGACAAGATCGAGCGTCTGCAGTTCACCTTCGGCGGTCAGTTCTAAGAACTGACCACCGAAGGTGCGCCGCGGCTTGCTGCGCAAGCAGCGGGTCCCGACCTACCTCCTATCCCCCGCGCCATTGGCGCGCCCCCCTTAACAGAAGGGGGGCTCTCCACCAGACGGGGCGCGAAGCGCCGGGCATTGCCCGGCGTTTTCGTTTTGCAGATGACACTGCACGGCACGGGCTTTTGGCCGCGCTCGCGGGAAATTGTCCAGAGGCGGCGGGTGGCCCTGGACAGGACCGTTGGCGCCATGGATGGCGCCATCGAGCACCATGGAGGGGGTTTTGCGTGTCCTGGCCAGGGCCACCCGCCGCCTCCCGCCCGTACCAGGCAGGCGCCAAGCCCTGCCCCCGCATGACCGAAATGGCGTCACACGTTAAACTCCCGCCGTGAATACTCCCACCTACACCGCCCAGCAACTCGCCGAGCAGTTCGGCCTGCAGGTCCATGGCGACCCCGCCACCGCCATCCATGGCGTGGCCACCCTCGCCCATGCCGGCCCTGGCCAGCTGACCTTCCTTGCCAACCCGCGCTACCGCGCCCAGCTGGCCGACAGCCAGGCCTCGCTGGTGGTCCTGCGTGCCGACGACGCCGAGGCCGCCCCGGGCACTGCGCTCGTCGCCAAGGACCCGTACACCGCGTTCGCCAAGATCGCCGCGCTGTTCGACATCGCGCCGACCCGCCCGCCGGGCATCCACCCCAGCGCCGTCATCGACCCCAGCGCCCAGGTGGCCGCCAGCGCCCATATCGGCCCGTTCGTTTCGGTCGGTGCGCGCAGCGTGGTCGGCGAGAACTGCATCATCGGCACCGGCAGCGTGATCGGCGAGGACTGCAGCCTGGATGCCGGCTGTGAACTGATCGCCCGCGTGACCCTGGTCACCCGGGTCACGCTGGGCAAGCGCGTGCGCGTGCATCCCGGTGCCGTGCTCGGCGCCGACGGTTTCGGCCTGGCGATGGACGCTGGCAAGTGGATCAAGGTGCCGCAGCTCGGCGGCGTCCGCATCGGCGACGATTGCGAGATCGGCGCCAATACCTGCGTCGACCGCGGCGCGCTGGAAGACACCGTGCTGGACGAGGATGTGCGCCTGGACAACCTGGTGCAGATCGCCCACAACGTGCAGATCGGCGCGCATTCGGCCATCGCCGGCTGCACCGGCATCGCCGGCAGCGCCAAGATCGGCCGCTACTGCCTGCTTGGCGGCCACGTTGGCGTGGTCGGCCACCTCGAAATCTGTGACAAGGTCGTGATCACCGGCAAGTCGGTGGTCCGCAACTCCATCCATGAGCCAGGCGAGTACTCGTCCGGCACCCCGTTGACCGACAACCGCACGTGGCGCAAGAACGCCGCGCGCTTCAAGCAGCTGGACGCATTGGCTCGCCGCGTCCTGGCTGCTGGCAAGGAGAAAGAATGAACGATTCGCTGCAGCTTCCGATCGATGTCTGCCAGATCCAGGAACTGCTTCCGCACCGCTACCCGTTCCTGCTGGTGGACCGGGTGCTTGAACTCGACGTCGAGGCCAAGCGCATCCTGGCGCAGAAGAACGTCAGCATCAACGAGCCGTTCTTCCAGGGCCACTTCCCGGGCCGCCCGATCATGCCCGGCGTGCTGATCATCGAAGCGCTGGCGCAGGCCGGCGGCGTCATGACCCAGCTCACGCTCGGCCGCGATGCGCAGTCCAAGCTGTTCTACATGGTCAAGGTGGAAAACGCCCGCTTCAACAAGCAGGTCGTGCCCGGCGACGTGCTGATGCTGGACGTGCAGATGAAGCGCCTGATCCGCAACATGGGCTGGTACTACGGCGAAGCCAAGGTCAACGGCGAAGTCGTCGCGTCGGCCGAGGTCATGTGCGCCGGCGCCAAGGGCTGATCCACTGGAGGCAGCAATGACTGACAACGCACCGCGGATCCACCCCACCGCCGTCATCGATCCGGCCGCGCGCCTGGCCGACGATGTGCAGGTGGGCGCCTTCACCCTGATCGGCCCCGATGTTGAAATCGGCGCCGGCACGGTGGTGGGCCCCCATTGCAGCATCCACGGCCCGACCCGGATCGGCCGCGACAACCGCTTCGTCGGCCACGCCGCGATCGGTGGCGAGCCGCAGGACAAGAAGTTCGCCGGTGAGCGCACCGAACTGGTGATCGGCGACCGCAACGTGTTCCGCGAGTTCGTCACGCTCAACCGTGGCACCGGCGGCGGCGGCGGCATCACCACCATCGGCAACGACAACTGGATGCTGGCCTACACGCACGTGGCGCACGACTGCCATGTCGGCAATTTCTGCGTGTTCTCCAACAACACCACCCTGGCCGGCCACGTGACCGTGGGCGACTACGTGATCATCAGCGGCTTCGCCGGTGCCCACCAGTTCTGCCGCATCGGTGCGCATGCCTTCCTCGGCATGGGCGCGCTGACCAATGGCGATGTACCGCCGTTCACCATGGTCGGTACCGATTCGCTGGGCCGCCCGCGCGGCATCAACAGCGAAGGCCTGAAGCGCCGCGGCTTCGACGCCGACCGCATCTCGGCCATCAAGCGGGCCTACCGCACGCTGTACGTGGCCGGCCTGCCGTTGGCCGAAGCCAAGCAGCAGCTGACCGAACAGGCGCGTGACAGCAATGACGTGAAGGCCATGCTGGACTTCATCGAGCACGCCGAGAGGCCCTTGCTGCGATGAGCAGCACGACCGGCCAGGCGGCGGCCGGCGCCGCGGTGATTCCGTTGGCCTCGATGGCCGGCAGCGTTCCCGCACAGCGGGTGCTCAGCGAGCGCCCGTTGCGGATCGCGCTGGTTGCCGGCGAAGCGTCCGGCGACCTGCTCGGTGCGGGCCTGGTGCGTGAACTGAAGGCGCGCTTCCCGAATGCCGAGTTCGCCGGCATTGGCGGCGATGCCATGCGCAGCGCCGGCTGCCAGACCTGGCACGATGCCAGCGAGCTGGCGGTGATGGGCCTGACCGAAGTGCTGCGCCACCTGCCGCGGCTGCTCAAGCTGCGCTCGGCGTTCCGCCAGCGCGCCCTGGAATGGCAGCCGGACGTGTTCATCGGCATCGACGCACCCGACTTCAACCTGGGCATCGAGCGCTGGCTGAAGCAACGCGGCGTGCGCACCGTGCATTACGTCAGTCCCTCGGTCTGGGCCTGGCGCGAGAAGCGCGCCGAGAAGATCGGCAGCAGCGCGGACCTGGTGCTGTGCCTGTTCCCGATGGAACCGCCGATCTATGCCAGGCACGGCATCGACGCACGCTTCGTCGGCCACCCGATGGCCGATGACATTCCGCTGCAGGGCAACCGCGAGGAAGCCCGTGCCGCGCTCGGGCTGCCGACCTCGGCCAAGGTGCTGGCGGTGTTGCCGGGCAGCCGCCTGGGCGAGATCTCGCGCCTGGGCGAACCCTTCTTCGAAGCCGCCTGGCAGGTCTCTGAACGCATTCCGGGCCTGCATGTGGTGGTGCCTGCCGCCAACCCGGCCTGCCGGCAGCTGATCGAAGAACAGCTGTCGCGCTCGGCATTGCCGGTGGCCTACTCGCACGTGCTGGATGGCCAGGCGCGCAACGCGATGATCGCCGCCGACGTGGTGGTGCTGGCCTCCGGCACCGCGACCCTGGAAGCCATGCTGGTGAAGCGGCCGATGGTCGTCGGTTACCGCGTCAACGAACTGACCTATCGCCTGGTCAAGGCGCTGGGCCTGATCAAGGTCGACCGCTTCGCCCTGCCCAACATCCTGGCCGGCCAGGACCTGGCGCCGGAGCTGATGCAGCACGACTGCACGCCGGACAGGCTGGCCGCGGCCATCCAGCAATGGTTCGACCACCCGCAGCGGGTGATCGACCTGCAGGACACGTACGTGCGACTGCACGAGCGCCTGCGCCGCAATGCTTCGGCGCGTGCCGCCGATGCCGTCGGCGAACTGCTGATGCGCGACCAGGCGCAGGCATGAGCCGCCGTCACGCCGCAGCGGCCAGCCTGGCCCTGTTCGACGGCGCGACGGTGGTCGAGCCGGAACGCCTGGTCGCTGGCGTCGACGAGGCCGGACGTGGCCCGCTGGCCGGGCCGGTGGCGGTGGCGGCGGTGGTATTCGATCCGTCACGGCCACGCATCAACGGCCTGGACGATTCCAAGCAGTTGACGGCGGCCCGCCGCGAACAGCTGCATGACCGCATCATCGAGCGTGCCCTGGCCTGGCACGTGGTGCTGGTGGACGTGGACACCATCGACCGCCTGAACATCTACCAGGCCACCCTGCAGGGCATGCGTGACGTTGTTGCAGCGGTTGCCCATGTGGCCGGCTTCGCCCGCATCGATGGCAACGTGGTGCCCAAGGGCCTGGTGCTGCCGGCGCAGGCGCTGGTCGGCGGCGATGGCATCGACCGCGCGATCATGGCCGCCTCGATCCTGGCCAAGGTCTCGCGCGACCGTTACATGCAGGTCGTGCATACCCGCCACCCGCAGTACGGCTTCGAACAGCACAAGGGCTATGGCACCCCGGCCCACCTGGCCGCCCTGCGCGAGCACGGCCCCTGCATGGAACACCGGCGCAGCTTCGCCCCGGTGCGTGAGTGCCTGGGCCTGACGCAGGCGGCGGCCATCGCCTGAGCCTGCTGGAGTTGTAGAGCCGAGCCCATGCTCGGCTGCTGTGGACAGCCGAGCATGGGCTCGGCTCTACAGAAGGCGGCCTCCCGCACGCCTGAATCCGGCGCCACGCCGTGCCCCTGTCAAGCCTTGTGGCAACCCCCTGCCCTCGCTACCCTGACCGGGCATTCCAGCGCTTCCCGACCCCGGCGACGATCGTCCGTCAGCACCCGGGGCCCGCGCGCTCCAACCTGGTCCGGCATGTCCAACTCCCGCTTCGTACATCTCCACGTCCACACCGAGTTCTCGCTGGCGGACTCCACCATCCGTGTGCCGGCCAAACCGGACCAGGCGGACCCGAAGAAGGCCAAGCAGGCCAACCTGCTGTCGCGCTCGGTCGAACTCGGCCTGCCCGCGCTGGCGGTGACCGACCTCAACAACCTGTTCGCCCTGGTCAAGTTCTACAAGGCCGCCGAAGGCGTGGGCATCAAGCCGATCGCCGGTGCCGACGTGCTGATCGCCGAGGAAGGCCAGGACCCGTGGCGGATGACCCTGCTGTGCCGCGACCGCGAGGGTTACCTGAGCCTGTCGCGGCTGCTGACCCGCGCCTGGATGGAAGGCCATCGCCCCGAGGGCGGCGTGGCCGTGCACCCGGACTGGCTGAAGGCCGGCAACGCCAACCTGTTCGCATTGGCCGGGCGGCAGAGCCTGGCCGGGCGCCTGGCGCTGGACGGCAAGCATGAACTGGCCGAGCAGCAGCTGGCCGACTGGCAGCGCGTGTTCGGCGATGGCCTGCACCTGGAGCTGACCCGCACCGGCCGCGAGGGCGAGGAAACCTTCAACCAGTTCGCGCTGATGGCCGCCGGCCAGCGTGGCCTGCCGGTGGTGGCCAGCAACGACGTGCGCTTCCTGTCGCCGTCGGACTTCAGCGCGCACGAAGCGCGCGTGTGCATTTCCACCGGCCGCGTGCTGGACGACCCCAAGCGCCCGCGCGAATACAGCGACCAGCAGTACCTGAAGTCGGCCGAGGAGATGTGCGCGCTGTTCGCCGACATCCCCGATGCGATCGACAACACGCTGGCGCTGGCCGAGCGCTGCAACATCGAGATGCGGCTGGGCACCTACTTCCTGCCCAACTACCCGGTGCCGGACGACGAGACGCTGGACACCTGGATCCAGAAGATGTCGCGCGATGGCCTGGAAGAGCGCCTGGAGAAGAATCCGCTGGCGCCGGGCAAGACCCGCGAAGAGTATTTCGAGCGCCTGGAATTCGAGCTCAACACCATCATCAAGATGGGCTTCCCGGGCTACTTCCTGATCGTGGCCGACTTCATCCAGTGGGGCAAGAACCAGGGTATTCCGATCGGCCCCGGCCGTGGTTCGGGTGCCGGTTCGCTGGTGGCGTGGGCGCTGAAGATCACCGATCTGGACCCGCTGCCGTACAACCTGCTGTTCGAGCGCTTCCTGAACCCGGAACGCGTGTCGATGCCCGACTTCGACATCGACTTCTGCATGGACCGCCGCGACGAGGTGATCGACTACGTCGCCCGCAAGTACGGGCGCGAGCGCGTCAGCCAGATCATCACCTACGGCACCATGGCCGCCAAGGCGGTGGTGCGCGACTCCGGCCGCGTGCTCGGCTTCCCGTACGGCCTGGTCGACGGCGTCTCCAAGCTGATCCCGAACATTCTGGGCATCCACCTGAAAGATGCGCTGGGCAAGGGCAAGGAAGGCCCGAGCTCTGAGATGGCGTCGGCCGAACTGATCCAGCGCTACGAGACCGAGGACGATGTCCGCGACCTGATCGACCTGGCGCTGCAGCTGGAAGACCTGACCCGCAACGCCGGCAAGCACGCCGGTGGCGTGGTGATCGGGCCCGAGCCTCTGAGCGAGTTCTGCCCGCTGTACGCCGAACACGACGAGAACGGCCTCGGCAAGAACCCGGTCACCCAGTTCGACAAGAACGACGTGGAAGAAGTGGGCCTGGTGAAGTTCGACTTCCTGGGCCTGCGCACACTGACCATCATCGACTGGGCGGTGAAGGCGATCAACAAGCGCCATGAGCGCGCCGGCATCCCGCCGGTGGACATCGCCGCGATTCCGCTGGACGACACGCCCACCTACAGGGACATCTTCGCCAACGGCAATACCGGCGCGGTGTTCCAGTTCGAATCCTCCGGCATGCGCCGCCTGCTGAAGGACGCGCGCCCCGACCGTTTCGAAGACCTGATCGCGCTGGTGTCGCTGTACCGCCCCGGCCCGATGGACCTGATTCCCTCCTTCAATGCGCGCAAGCACGGCCAGGAAGAGATCATCTATCCCGATCCGCGCACCGAAGCCATCCTGAAGGACACCTACGGCATCATGGTGTACCAGGAGCAGGTCATGCAGATGGCGCAGATCGTCGGCGGCTACTCGCTGGGCGGCGCCGACCTGCTGCGCCGCGCGATGGGCAAGAAGGTGCCGGCCGAAATGGCCAAGCACCGCGAGATCTTCCGCGAAGGTGCAGCCAAGGGCGGCGTCGATGGCCCCAAGGCCGACGAAATCTTCGACCTGATGGAGAAGTTCGCCGGCTACGGCTTCAACAAGTCGCACGCCGCTGCCTACGCGCTGGTCAGTTACCAGACCGCCTGGCTGAAACGCCATTACCCGGCTGAGTTCATGGCGGCCACGCTGTCGTCCGATCTGGACAACACCGACAAAGTGGTCGGCTTCCTCGACGAGGTGCGCAACCTCGGCCTGACCGTGCTGCCGCCCAAGGTGAACCAGTCGGCCTTCATGTTCGAAGCGGTGACGCCGGACACCATCCAGTACGGCCTCGGGGCGATCAAGGGCGTCGGCCAGGGTGCCTGCGAGGCGGTGGTCGAGGAGCGGCTGAAGGGCGGCCCGTTCAAGGACCTGCTCGACTTCTGCACGCGCGTTGGTTCGGCCAAGCTCAACAGGCGCACGCTGGAAGCGATGATCAACTGTGGTGCGTTGGACGAGCTCGGCCGCAACCGTGCCTCGCTGATGCTGCAGCTGCCGGAGGTGATCAAGGCTACCGACCAGATGGCCCGCGAGCGGGCTTCGGGACAGAACTCGCTGTTCGGTGGCCCGGACCCGAGCGCGACCACGATCCAGCTGGACCTGCCCGAAGCCGAGGAGTGGCCGCTGCTGCAGCGCCTGAACGGCGAGCGCGACACGCTGGGCTTCTATCTCAGTGGCCACCCGTTCGATCCCTGGCGCGACGATGTGCGCGACCTGGTCGGCAACGACCTGGGTTCGGTGGAGAAGATCTGGAGCGCCAACAGCGGTGGTGGCGGCGGCGGCGAAAAGCGCTGGCGCCCGGAAGTGCAGACGGTGCTGGCCGGCCAGGTGGTCGGCGTGCGCCGCAAGGGCGAGAGCCAGATCTTCATCCAGCTTGAGGACGGACGTGGCCGCGTCGAGTGCAGCGCGTTCTCCGACGCGATGGCCGAGTTCGGCCACCTGATGACCAAGGACCGCATCCTGGTGGTCAAGGGCGGCCTGCGCGAGGACGAGTTCAACGGCGGCTTCGCGCTGCGCATCCGCCAGTGCTGGGACTTCGATGAGGTCTGCGCCAACTACGCCACGCGGCTGTCGCTGCGCCTGGACCTGCGCCAGCAGCGCCCGGTCTGGGAGCGCATCGATGCGCTGCTCGACCGCCATCGCCCGGGACGGACGCCACTGCGCCTGGACCTGCTGCTGAAGGGGCCGCACGGCGGCGTCGCCGGCATGCTCGATGTGTCCGGGCAGAGCGCGGTACGCATCGATTCCAAGCTGATGGAGGCGCTGCGCGCCGACCCGGCCGTGCGCACGCTGAAGGTGCGCTACAGCCCGCCATGGGCCAGCTGAGGCTGGCTCCCTCACGGTCCTGTCTCCCCTGTTTCCCCGTTCCAAGTATCAAGGACGATTGCCGATGAAGACCCTGCTGTTCCCGTTCGCTGCCGCACTGGCCCTGGCCGCCTGCTCCCCGTCGAAGATCGAGTTCCAGATCGACAACCCGACCGACACGCCGCTGGCGTTGAGCATCGACGGCCAGGACCTGCCGGTGGCCGCACAGGGCTCGCGCCCGGTCTCGCTCGCTGTCGGCGAGCATCGCCTGCATACCGACAAGCTCGGTGATGTGCGCTTCATCGTCTACGTCGACGGTCGTGGCGGGCTGATCAATCCGACCCTCAGCGAGTACGTGATCGCCCGCGAGATCTACGTCACCGACGAGAGCAAGGTGAAGAACTTCGGCGTCGGCAACAGCGGTATCCAGCTCGGCGGCGTCGACTTCGAAGGCCCGTTCGAGAAGCGCCACGACCTGTTCATCGACAAGACCTGGACCTACGGCGTGCGCGAACCCTTCCCCAAGGAAAAGGTGGTGGCCCACGTTGATTCCAGCGGCGGCCAGATCGTGGCCAAGGTGTTCACCGCTCCCGACTTCATCGCTTACGTGGAAGAAGGCATGGGCGAGCCCGGCGCGTTCAAGCGCGAACAGCCAGGTGGCTACGTGGCCCCGGCCTACAGCCTGGAACCGGCCCCGGCCAGCCTGCCGGCGCTGGTGCCGGCCTTCGAGGCCCACGCCGCGCCCCTGCGCGAGGTCTATGCGCGCTGGCTGAAGGCCACTACCGCCGATGAACAGAAGGCCCTGCGCAAGCAGGATTTCGCCGCACAGATGGCCTTCACCTCGGCCACTGCCACCCTGGGCAGCGGCCTTGGCCGGGAAGCCAACGAGGCCTACAACGACTTCGTCTCCCAGCGCAGCCAGTTGATGGGCCGCAGCGCCCTGGTGGTGCCCTGAGCTGACTGGCGCCCCCTGCCCGGCTGCGCTACCGTCGCCTTCCAGACGAAGGCGTACGGGTGGTTTGCACGCATTCGGCTAGAATTCCCCCCTTCTTTACACGACGGCTTCCGATGAATCCGAACTACCTCGACTTCGAGCAACCCATCGCCGACCTGGAAGCCAAGATCCAGGAGCTGCGCAACGCCAGTGCCGGGCCGGCGGTCAATGTCGAGGCGGAAGTGCACGCGCTGCAGGACAAGCTGCGCATGCGCACCGCGCAGATCTTCCGCAACCTGACCTCGTGGCAGGTGCTGCAGCTGGCCCGCCACCCGTCGCGCCCGTACACCGCCGACTACCTCCGCGTCATGTTCGATGAGTTCCAGGAGCTGGCCGGTGACCGCGCCTTCGCCGACGACAAGGCGATCATGGGCGGCCTGGCCCGCATCAATGGCCGCGCGGTAATGGTGATCGGCCACCAGAAGGGCCGCGACACCAAGGAAAAGATCAAGCGCAACTTCGGCATGCCCAAGCCGGAGGGTTACCGCAAGGCACTGCGCCTGATGAAGATGGCCGAGCGCTTCGGCCTGCCGGTGCTGACCCTGATCGACACCGCCGGCGCCTGGCCGGGCATCGACGCCGAGTCGCGCGGCCAGTCCGAAGCGATCGCGCGCAACCTGATCGAGATGGCCGAGCTGAAGGTGCCGATCATCTGCACCGTGATCGGTGAAGGCGGCTCCGGCGGTGCGTTGGCACTGGGTGTGGGCGACCGCACCGTGATGCTGGAATACGCGGTGTACTCGACCATCACCCCGGAAGGCTGCGCCTCGATCCTGTGGAAGGACGCGGGCAAGGCCAAGGAAGCGGCCGAACAGCTGGGCCTGACCGCGCCTCGCCTGAAGAGCCTGGGCCTGGTCGACAAGGTCGTGCGCGAGCCGACCGGTGGCGCCCACCGCAACCCGACGCAGATGGCCAAGCGCCTGAAGGCCGTGCTGCTGAACGAACTGGACGCGCTGGACAAGCTGTCCACCGAACAGCTGCTGGAACAGCGCTACACGCGCCTGCGCAGTTACGGCACGTACGAAGCGGCCTAAGCCCGGTAGTGCCGGCCGCTGGCCGGCAACACGAGGTGATTGCAGAAATGAAAGAGCCGGGCATTTGCCCGGCTCCTTCGTTTGCGCCCTGACAGCATCCACGCATGGCGTGGATCTACCGGACGCAGGTGACCCCGCCTCAGAACGGCTTGGCCAGCACCAGCCACACGATCGGAATGAACGCCAGCAGCGGGATCTCGTTGATCCAGCGCAGCGCGCGCGACGACGGCAGTGCCCGGCCCTTGGCCACGCCCTTGAGCAAGCGGCCGGTCCAGCCGAAGTACACCAGCAGCACCACCACCAGCCCCAGCTTGGCGTGCAGCCAGCCGGCAGCTCCCGGAGCCACCATGGTCGGGAAATCGGGGATGACCTTGTAGCCCAGCCACAGCACCAGGCCGAGCAGGAACGCCAGGCCGAACATCGAGTGGCCGAAGCGGTACAGGCGCAGGCCCATCAGCTGCAGGCGCTCGGTCACCGCCGGCTGGCCCGCGGTCTCGGCCAGGTTCACCAGGATGCGCGGCAGGTAGAACACCGTGGCCATCCACGCCACCACGAACACGATGTGGAAGGTCTTGACCCAGTAGTAGCTCTGCATGCGCTCGCTCCGGCGGCTGGCGTAGGTTGGCGGCCATTCTCGCATGCCGTGGCGAAGCCGCCGCAGGCACGCCCGCCGCGACACATCGACGCATGGCGCGCCGCAACACCGTACGATAGGCGCCGTTTTCCCCGATCGCGCACCGCCCCATGGACAAGACCTACGACGCCGCCTACTTCCAACGCTGGTACCGCCGTGCCGACATCGGCGGCAGCGCCCGCCTGGCGCGCAAGGTGGCGTTGGCCGTGGCCAGCGCCGAGTACTACCTGGAGCGGCCGATCCGCAGCGTGCTGGATATCGGCTGCGGTGAAGGCGCCTGGCGCGCGCCGCTGCTGAAGCTGCGTCCGAAGGTCGAATATCTCGGCTTCGACAGCAGCGAGTACGCTGTGCGCCGCTACGGCAGGACCCGCAACCTGCACCTGGCCCGCTTCGGCGACTTCGCCTGGCTGCGGCCCTGCGCCCCGGTTGACCTGCTGGTGTGTTCGGACGTGATGCACTACGTGCCCGACCGCGAGCTGCGTGCAGGACTGGCCGGCGTGGCCGAGCTGACCGGCGGCGTGGCCTTCCTGGAGACCTTCGCCGCCGAGGACGCGTTCGAACGCGACCACGACGGCTTCCAGGCCCGACCGGCGCGCTGGTACCGCCGCACGCTGGCCCGCCAGGGCCTGCAGCCGGTAGGGTCGCACTGCTGGCTCGGTCCCGCCCTGGCGGGCGATGCGGCCGCGCTGGAACGGATGTGAATCCGGATTCATTATTTTCAGCCGACTTAACCTGCGGGACACCCGGATGGGATATGCTGCGCGGCAACATATGACCATACATATTCGGTCGTCATGCTCTATCAACTGCACGAACTGACCCGCAACCTGCTCGCCCCCTGGGTGCACCAGGCCCAGGCCAACGCCAGGTTCTTCGCCAACCAGGGCCACTGGTGGTCGCAGATGCCCGGCGCTGATCGCCTGGCGGCGGTCAATGAACTCTTCCACCGCATCGGCAAGGATTACGAGAAGCCCGAGTGGGGCATCAACGAAATCGACGTCGATGGCGAGCGCGTGCCGATCGTCGTGCACGAGGAAGTGAGCAAGCCGTTCTGCAAGCTGCTGCGCTTCAAGCGCCACAGCAATGAAGCCGACCAGCTGCACACCATGCTCAACCAGCCGTTCGTGCTGGTGGTGGCGCCGCTGTCCGGCCACCACGCCACGCTGCTGCGCGACACCGTGCGCACGCTGCTGCGCGACCACCGCGTGTACGTCACCGACTGGGTCGACGCGCGCATGGTGCCGGCCAGCGAAGGCGAGTTCGGGCTGGATGACTACATCGCCTACATCCAGGAGTTCATCCGCCACCTCGGCGTCGAACGCCTGCACGTGGTGAGCGTGTGCCAGCCGACCGTACCGGTGCTGGCCGCGGTTTCACTGATGGCCAGCCGTGGTGAACCGACGCCGCGCACGCTGGTGATGATGGGTGGCCCGATCGATGCGCGCTGCAGCCCGACCGCAGTGAACAACCTGGCCACGCAGAACCCGCTGTCGTGGTTCGAGAACAACGTCATCCACACCGTGCCGGCCAGCTATCCGGGTGCCGGCCGCCGCGTGTACCCGGGCTTCCTGCAGCACGCCGGCTTCCTGTCGATGAACCCGAGCCGCCACTTCAGCTCGCACTGGGATTTCTACACCGACCTGGTCAAGGGCGACCTGGAAGACGCCGACGCGCACCGTCGTTTCTACGACGAGTACAACGCGGTGCTGGACATGCCGGCCAGGTACTACCTCGATACCATCCGCGTGGTGTTCCAGGACTTCCTGCTGCCGCGTGGCGAGTGGGTGGTCAACGGCGAGAAGGTCGATCCGTCGGCGATCCGCGATACCGCGCTGCTGAGCATCGAAGGCGAGCTGGACGACATCGCCGGCCTTGGTCAAACCGAAGCCGCGCAGGCGCTGTGCACCGGCATCACTGCGGACCGCCGTGAGCATTTCATCGTCGAAGGTGCCGGCCACTACGGCATCTTCAGCGGCCGTCGCTGGCGCGAGGTGGTGTACCCGAAGGTGCGCGACTTCTTCGCCGCGCATGCCGAAGCCCCGGCGGCGAAGGCCGCGAAGAAGAAGAGCAACGTCACCCCGTTGCGGCGCAAGGCGGGGTAATGCCCCGCCCGGGGTCGGATCCCTTTCCAACGGAAAGGGCTCTGACCCCAGCATGATGGGATCCGGGGTCAGAGCCCTGTTCTGCGAACAGGGATCCGACCCCTGGCCTGTTACAACCGCACCAGCAGGTTCTTGGCAATCAGCCCATGCAGCTTGCCGATGCCGCGTGCCAGGTGCATCGTCAGCACCAGCAGCAGTGCGCCCGCCGCAGCAACCGCGATCGCCACCAGCGGCGAGGCCGCCATCGGCAGCACATTCACGTCGTTGATGTACACGCCGGGGATGTCACCACTGAAGATCGCCGCGACCGGCGCCCAGATCAGGCTCAGCGACAGCGACAGCAGCGTCACCGCGATGGTGAAGTAGATCACGCCCAGCGGCAGCATCAGCACGAAGTACAGCAGCGTCAGCCAGGTACGGCCATCGGTGAACATGTCGCCGATGCGCTGCAGCCAGGTGCGGCTGCGGTCGGTGTAACGCGGGCGGCGCGGCATGCGCTCGCCCAGCAGCGCTTCCACCAGCCGTCCTTCCAGCAGCGCCAGCCCGCGCACCGAGCCGAAGAACAGCACGGTCAGCGGAATGCCGATGATCAGGATCAGCAGGCCCAGCGACAATGACAGGCCGGTCACCACCCAGGTGAAGAAGAAGATGCCGGTGGCCAGCGACAGCAGCATGTAGAACAGCGCACCGTAGGTGTGCGGATCGGTCACCACGCCGAAGAAGCGCGCCAGCAGCGAACGCTGCACCGGCGCCTGCGGCGGTGAGGCCGGCTCGACGCCACTGGCTTCCGCCGCTGCACGCAGCACCGGCGCGGTATCCGCACGCGGCGTACGCAGCGCGCGGTTCACCGTCACTTCGGTCTCGCGGTAGATGTCGGCCACTTCATCCGGCGCGCCATAGCTGCCGGCAACGTCGGCGATCACCTCGGCCTCGCTGCGGCCGGGCTGCGCCGCCAGCTCCGAGCGCAGGTATTCCTCGGCGTCGTACAGCGCGTCCTGCACCATCGCCGGATCGGCACCTTCCAGCGCCGCGCGCAGCTGCGCCAGGTACTGCGGGATGGTCGTGGGCAGGGCGCGGCCTGCCAGGCTCGGGTCGTTCATTGCGGTACCCCCTCCAACACGGAATCGACGGAATCGCGGGTGGCCTGCCAGGCCTGGCGCCACTGCGCCAGCACCTCGCGGCCACGTTCGTTGATGCGGTAGTAGCGCCGCGGCGGCCCGCTGCTGGAAGGTTCCACATGGCTTTCCAGCAGGCCGGCGCCCTCCAGGTTGCGCAGTACCGGGTACAGCGCGCTCTGCTTGCCGCTCAGCACGCCCTCGCCCACCCGCTCCAGCTCCTTGGCAATGAGGTAGCCGTACAGCGGCTCCCCGGCCCGGGCCAGCACCGCCAGCAGGGCCAGCGACACCGTTCCGGCGCTGAGTTCCTTCTGGAACTTCTTCAGGTGGACATCGTCCTCGGACATGACCGGCCCTCCACTACGTTGAAGTCCACAGTAGTGCGAAGTTCGGTATAGCGAATGTGTCGTTAGTCACTCTCCCGGTTGGCGCCGCTGCGCGGCTCGCGCAGAATCGAAGCCTCGTTCATGTTCCGGGGTTCCCATGCCGCACCGCCGTTGCCTTGCCCTGACCGCCCTCGCCCTGGCCTGCCTGCTGCCCGCCCTGGCCAGCGCGGCCACGCCCTACCGCAGCCCTCAGCAGATCCTCGACGCCTCGGCGGCCAGCGACTGGCGCACCCCGGACCCGGCCAACCTGCTGTACATGGACCTGCCGGCCGGTCGGGTCATCATCGAGCTGGCCCCGCAGTTCGCCCCGCGCCATGTCGCCAACATCCAGACCTTCGCCCACGAGCACTTCTGGGACGGCACCAGCATCTACCGCTCGCAGGACAACTTCGTGGTGCAGTTCGGCGATGCCGACGCCGATGACGCAGCCAAGGCCAAGCCGTTCGGCAGCGCCGCGCGCAAGTTGCCGGCCGAGTTCGAGCGCACCAGCGCCGGCCTGAAGGTCACCGTGCTGCCGGACCGCGATGGCTGGGCCGCGCAGACCGGTTTTGTCGACGGCTTCCCGGTCGGCCAGGACCCGCAGGCCGGCAAGGCCTGGCTGGCACATTGCTACGGCATGCTGGGCGCGGGCCGCAGCAACGAGGAAGACAGCAGCATCGGTGCCGAACTGTACGTGGTGACCGGACAGTCGCCGCGCCAACTGGACCGCAACATCACCCTGGTCGGTCGCGTGCTGAAGGGCATGGAGCTGCTCAGCGCGACGCCGCGCGGGCCGGCGCCGATGGGCTTCTACACCGACCCGACACTGCGCACGCCGATCGTGTCGATCCGCCGCGCCAGCGACGTGCCGGCAGCCGAGCGCACGCCGATCCAGGTACTGCGTACCGACTCGAAGACCTTCGCCGATACGGTGGAGGCGCGGCGCAACCGCGTGGATGATTTCTACAAGCGTCCGGCCGGGCATATCGATCTGTGCAATATTCCGGTGCCGGTGCGCTGATGGTTTCCTGCGCGTGACGCGTGCTGAAGGTGCTTCACTGTTCATGGGCGTTACTTTTCTTTGTACGCAAAGAAAAGTAACCAAAAGAAACGCGCCGCCAGGTCGCGAGCCGCCGTGTTTCGCACGTCGGTCCCCTGCGCTTCTCGGTGAATCAGGGGACGGTGTGCACAAGGCAGCCGACTAGCAGTCGGCTCTACAGGACATCGGCACCTCTTCGCCCCTGATTCCCCTGCGATGCTCGGGTCGCTCAAGGCGGACCCAGTTCAAAGGCCACAGCTGCATCCAGAAGATCCACGCAATGCGTGGATGCTTTTGCTGTTGATCTTGACCTTCCAGTCCGCCTTGAGCGAGCCGAGCACCGCAGGTCTGGCGAGGGCGAAGAGGCGCGGGTGTCTGAGCGCAGCGAGTTCCCGCGCCGTCCCTCGACGGGCCGAGGAGCGCAGGGCACCGGTGCGCAGCACCGGCTCGCGGCCTGGCGGCGTGTTTCTTTGGTTACTTTCTTTGCACGAGCAAAGAAAGTGACACCTCTCCGCAGGCGTGGAAAAGAGCTGCCGGGCAGCGCCCGGCACTACCAGTGCGTCGGCGCGCTCAGCCCTTCTGACTCACCGCCACGCTGCCCAGAATCAACACACCGGCAATCAACATCTGCAACGTCACCGGCTCACCCAGGAACAACCACGCAAACGCCGCGCCGAACAGCGGAATCAGGTAGGTCACCGTCGACGCCCGCGACGGGCCGATACGACCGATCAGGCGGTAGAACATCAGGAACGCCAGCCCGGTGCAGGCCACGCCCAAGGCAATCGCCGCGCCCCACGCCTTCAGCGGAATCGCCGCCTGCGGCCAGTGGGTCACCGCCATCGGCAGCATCCACAGCGAGGCACACGACAGCGTTGCAGCAGCGGCCGCCGCCGAGGGCAGGCCGGTCATGTGCCGCTTCACCAGGTTCACGCCCAGGCCGTACAGCAACGAAGCCGCGGCACCAGCCAGCACTGCAGTGCCGATGCTCAGGCCCGAGACCTTGGCCGTGGCGAGTACCACCACGCCGGCGAAGCCGACCAGCAGCGGGCCCGCACGGCGCATGCCGATCTTCTCGCCGAAGAACAGGAAGGCGATCAGCGCGGCGAACAGCACGGTCATCGCATTGCAGATGGCGCCGATCGCCGCAGGGGCTCGCTCGGCCGCGTAGGCGAACAGCACGAACGGCAGCGCCGAGTTGATCAGCCCGATCGGTGCCAGCCACAGCCAGCGCCGCGGTGGGAACTGCGCGCGGGCACGCCACAGGAACGGCAGCAGCACCAGCGCGCCCAGCACCAGCCGCACCTCGACCAGCGCGAACGGACCGAACGACGGCACCGCCACCCGCATGAACAGGAACGAGCAGCCCCAGATGGCGCCCAGCAGGGTCAACTCCAGCGGTGTGCGCCAGTCGCGCTCGGCTGCCTGTGGGACCGCATTCATGCCTCGCCTCCGTCCATCGTCAATTCCTCGTCAAGGCAGACAGGATCGGGCGCAGACGCCTGCCGCACAAGCGCGTAGTATCGCTGCCAGCCACAAATATGGTTTGAGGCTCGACATGCAGCTACGCCCTTCCCTGCTCCCCGCACTGGCCGTGTTCGCGGTCGCCGCGCGCCACCAGAACTTCGCCCAGGCCGCGCAGGAGCTGCACCTGACCGCCAGCGCGGTCAGCCACCATGTGCGCCGGCTGGAAGAAGTGCTGGAAGTACGCCTGTTCCTGCGCCACGCCCGCGGCGTGCGCCTGACCGCCGAGGGCCGGCAACTGGCCGACGCCGCCAGCGCCGCCTTCACCGATGTCGCGGCCGTCGCCCATCACCTGCAGCCGGATGCCGACAGCGTGCCGTTGCGGATCACCACGCTGCGCTCGCTCTCCTACTGCTGGCTGCTGCCACGGCTGCCGCGCTTCACCCAGGCCCATCCGCACATCCGCATCGAGCTGCACACCGGCAGCGGCCTGGATCGCTACGACGACAATGGGCCGGAAGTCGGCATCCGCTACGGTCTGGGCCAGTGGCCGGGCCTGCGTGCGCAGCACCTGATGGACGACTACCTGTTCCCGGTGGCCTCGCCGGCGCTGGCCGGGGTCGAAGCACTGGTCGATCCGGCGCGCATCGCCGACCTGCCGCTGCTGACCGACCTGTCGCCGCAGGGCTGGCGCGACTGGTTCCGTCATGCCGGCGTGCGCCCGCCCTCGCCGCTGCCGCCGATGCACACCTTCGCCGACAGCACCGATGCGATGCGTGCAGCGGTGTACGGCATGGGCGCGGTGCTGGCACGTACCCACATCGCGCAGCCCTACCTGCAGCGCTACGAGGTGGTACGCCTGCCCGGCCCGGCGCTGAAGGCGCGCTATGCGTATCACGTGGTGCAGGCCGAAGGACAACCGCCGAGCCCGGCCGCACGCCTGTTCATCGACTGGTTGCTGGAGCAGGCGCAGGACGAACGCACGCCGATTCCCGCATTGCCGGACAGCCTGCTCGGACGCCCGGCCACACGCGCCTGACTGCGCCCTCACCCGTTCTTTGCCCGGCGCTGGCTAGGCTGCAGGCAACTCCACAACGTACCTACGCCATGGCCATGCTGCGACTGCGCATCACCGGAACCGAAGACGACGCCCGCGCCATCAGCGACCTGCTGCTCGGCCTGGAGGGCATCGAACATGTCGAGGAAACCGACGACCTGATGCCGCACATGGACGACGACGATTCCAGTTCGGCCGGGCTGTCCGATGACATCGGCCCGGGCATCCACGAGCTGGAAGTGGAAGTCGGCAATGAAAGCACCGCGCAGAAGGTGCGCGACGCGGTGCAGGAACTGGCGCTGGAGCTGGATGTGTTCGTCGAGTACGAGACCGACGAGGGCTGACGCCGGCTCCCTGCCGGCATCAGCCGTCACCTCAGCGGGTGGGCGGCAGCGTGCGACGGCGGCGACGCCACCACGCCCGCACACCCCAGGCCACGACCAGGGCCAGCACACCCACCGGCAGCAACGCGGCGACGGCGCGGATCAGGAACGCAATGCCGCCGCTGAGGATGCTGCCCGACTCGCTCAGCGCCTCGCCGATCTCGCTGCGGCTGCGCTGGCCCGAGGTGGTGTCGAAGTGGATCGTCACCAGCTGGGTATCGATGCGCCGACGCTGCTGTGCGGCATCCTTGTTGGCCTGCTCGACGCCTGCTTCGATCTCCGACAGCCGCGTGGTGATCGCCATCAGGTCCTCGATCTTCAGGTCCTTGCGGTCCTGGTAGGACAACAGCCGCGCGTGTTCCTTCTCCAGCCGGGACTTGGTCAGCGCGGTGTCCGCTACTTCCTGCGCGAGGTCCTCCGCGCGCGTGTTGCGCGACTGCAGCGTGCCGCCCTCACCGGCCATCGCGATCAGCGGCTCGGTGCCCTTCGGCGCGATGCGCACCTTCACTTCACCGCTGGGCTGCTCGCCGCCGCGCTGGTCGACCTGCAACACTGCACAGTCGCCGAACTTCGCGCTCTGGCAGGCCTGGGCGATCTGCTGGATGCGCGGTGCGATCTGCGCCGCCTCCAGCTGCACCTGCACGTCATGTTCGTAGGCCAGGAATGCGCCTTCCGGCGAAGCAACAGCGGCATCGGCCGCGGTCGCGCCCGCCTCTGCAGCGCGCTCACCGTTCTTGGCGCAGGCTGCCAGTGCCAACAGCAGCACCGGCACTGCCAGCGTGCGCGTCCACGCGCACAGCGGCCTCACAGCGCGGCTCCGTTGTAGGAGGTCACCGAAAGACCGGCCAGATCGACCTGCGGCACGCAGCGAACGTTCACCGCCACCATCGGTGTGCCGGTACGCGGATCGATCGCTTCGCTGTAGGGGGCGATACCGCATTGGCGGCAGTGGTGGTGGTCGATATGCGCCTTGTTGAAGTGGTAGGTGGCCACGTCAGCCGGATCGGTGGCCAGCTGGAACGCCTCGCGCGGGGCGAACCACAGCAGGCTGCCGCGACGGCGGCACATCGAGCAGTTGCAGTCGATGACGTCGCTGATCGGCGCCTCGGCCTGTACGGTGAATGCGATCATGCCGCAATGGCAGCTTCCTTGGTATTCCATGTCCTGCGCTCCTTTGGAGGGTCCTTGAAACCGCCCATGGTAATCCTATGGCACGGGGACAAAGCAGCGACGGGCCCCTATGCTCAGGGTTTGACCCCGTACAGGAATGCCGATGCGCCCGCATCTTCTTGCCCTCGCCCTGGTCGCTGCGCTGGCCGGTTGCCAGCCTGCCGACGCCCCGACCAACGCTTCCACCCCGGCCACCAGCCAGCAGGCCGGTGACGCGGCGGTCGATGCCGCCTTCGCCGATCTGTCCAAGCGCGCCCTGGACACCTGGATGCAGCTGTCGCCGGTCAGCGCCACCCAGATCGGTGACCACCGCTACGACAGCGAACTGGACGACCTGAGCGCCGCCGGCCAGCAGAAGACCGTGGCCGCCTACAAGGCGCTGCTGGGCGAGCTGGACAAGATCGAGGTGGCCAAGCTGGGCCGCGAGAACCAGGTGGACGCGGCGATCCTGCGCAACCAGCTGCAGTCGGAAATCTGGAACGCCGAAGTGCTCCAGTCCGGCAAGTGGGACCCGCAGCTGTACAACGGCATCGCCGGCAGCGCGATCTATGGCCTGATGGCCCGGGAGTTCGCACCGCTGCCGGAACGCCTGAAGTCGGCGACCGCGCGCATGGAAAAGCTGCCGGCGATCTTCGCCCAGGCACGCGAGAACCTGGATCCGGCCCGCGTTCCGAAGATCCATGCCGAGACGGTGGCCAAGCAGAACAAGGGCATCCTCAGCATCGTCGATACCTTCATCACCCCGCACATCGGCGAACTGCCGCAGGCCGACCAGCAGCGCCTGCAGGCCGCCATCGACGGCCTGAAGAAGGCCGTGGACGAGCAGCAGACCTGGCTGGACAAGACCCTGGTGCCGAACGCCAAGGGCGACTTCCGCATTGGTGCGGAAAAGTACGACCAGAAGCTGAAGTTCGCGCTGAGCTCCTCGCTGTCGCGCCAGGAGATCGGTGAGCGTGCACGCGCCGAACTCAAGCGCGTGCGCGAGGACATGTACGGCATCGCGCAGACCGTACTGAAGGACAAGCCGGGTGCGCCGGAGATGCCGGCCCAGCCGACCGACGAGCAGCAGCAGAAGGCGATCGAGGCCGCACTGGAACTGGCCTACGCCGACAAGCCGGCGCGCGACAAGGTGGTCGATGATGCCAAGGCCGCGCTGGAGCAGTCCACCGCGTTCGTGCGCGAGCACGACCTGGTGACCCTGCCCGACGCGCCGGTGGACATCATCCTGATGCCGGAATTCCAGCGTGGCGTGGCCGTGGCCTACTGCGACTCTCCGGGCCCGCTGGACAAGAACCTGAAGACCTTCTACGCCGTGTCGCCGATTCCGGACGACTGGAACGAGAAGCAGGTCGACTCGTTCCTGCGTGAATACAACTCGCGCATGATCCACCTGCTGAGCATCCACGAAGGCACCCCGGGCCATTACCTGGAAGGCTGGCACTCGGCCAAGTTCCCCTCCACCCTGCGTGCGGTGCTGCGTTCGGGCCTGTTCGCCGAAGGCTGGGCGGTCTATACCGAGCGCATGATGCAGGAGCAGGGCTACCTCGACAACGACCCGCTGTTCCACCTGGTGCAGCTGAAGTTCTACCTGCGCACGATCTCCAACGCGATCCTCGACCAGGGCGTGCACGTGGACAACTGGGATCGCGAGAAGGCGATGCACCTGATGACCCACGACGCGTTCCAGCAGGAAAGCGAAGCGGCCGGCAAGTGGGTGCGCGCGCAGCTGACCTCGGCGCAGCTGCCGACCTACTTCGTGGGTGCGCAGGAACACTTCGACACCCGCAAGGCGGTGCAGGAAAAGCTGGGCGACAAGTTCAACCTGAAGGCGTACCACGACCAGGTACTGTCCTACGGCGCACCGCCGGTGCGTTTCGCACGCCAGCTGATGCTGGACCAGCCGATCGAGTGATCGGCTGCGGGGCTGAATGCCCCGCGGCTCTGGCAGCACCTCACGGCCCGGGCTTCCCGGGCCGTTCTCGTTTGAAGCGCCCGACGGCCTCACATCCGGTGTATGTACAGCTTCCCGGCATTGCTGCGGATATCAAGAAAGTACTTCACCTTGCAGCCCCGGCATGCCGCCGGATGCACTTCATCAAACCCACGTTGGTTCTCCAGCGCGACGGCCAGTATGGGATGCCCGCAGTCGAAACAGCAGAATGCAATGTTGTTGCCATGGGGATCGGCGTCGATCTGGTCGCCATAGTGATCCATTACCAGAAAGTCCGTGATTTTCATGGTCGATCTCCAGAGTAGGTGAATCACCCGCAGACTACATCGCAACCCCGCAGCCCAGAAGGGCACGCGTCGCCTACAGGGCAACGCATCCTTCCCGCCACGTTGGAGCCGCTCCGGTCCTGAACCGTTGCACATCGGGCGTGCGTGACCTCACACCTGGCGAACAACTCCGGGCGCATCTTTCGCCAGGTTCCCCCTTCCGCCGGCGTCCATGTCTCTCCCCCTCTTGCGTCTTGCGCTGCTGCCCGCGCTGTTGGCCAGCACTCCTGCCTACGCTGCCTGCCCGCCGCCACCGGCGGGACAGCCCGACATCCGTGCCCTGGGCTACTACACCGACAAGGCTGGTTCGGTGATCGACCCGGCACTTCGCCAGCAGAACAAGGACGCCACTGCGCCGCTGGACCGCTATGCCGCCGACGTGGCGCGCATGAGCGACGACTACCTGCGCGACGGTGACCCGGCAGCCGCACAGTGCACGCTGAACTGGCTGGGTGCGTGGGCCGACGACGGCGCCATGCTCGGGCAGATGATCCGGGTCAACAACAACCAGTCGTTCTACATGCGGCAGTGGATGCTCGATGCGGTAGCGATGGCCTACCTGAAGGTGCACGACCAGGCAGATGCCCGGCAGCGCGCGCGCATCGATCCGTGGTTGCAGAGGCTGGCCCGGGCCAACCTGGCGTACTGGAACAATCCGAAACGGCGCCGCAACAACCACTACTACTGGGGCGGTCTGGGCGTGCTGGCCACCGGGCTGGCCACCGACGACGATGCCCTGTGGCAAGCCGGCCACGCCGCCTTCCAGAAGGGCGTCGATGACATCCAGGACGATGGCAGCCTGCCGCTGGAGATGGCGCGCGGGCAACGCGCCCTGCACTACCACGACTACGCATTGGCGCCGCTGGTGATGATGGCCGAGCTGGCACGGCTGCGCGGCCAGGACTGGTACGCCAGCAGGGATCACGCCATTGACCGTCTTGCCCGCCGCGTCATCGAAGGCAGCAAGGACCCTGCATGGTTCAACGAACACACCGGCGTTGCACAGCTGCCCCTGCAGGCCAGCGGCTGGGTCGAGTTCTACCGCTTGCGCTCACCCGATGGCGGCCTGTTCGACGCCGCGCATGCACGCGGACCGTTCCGTTCCCCACGGCTGGGCGGCGACCTTACGTTGATGGCTGCGCAGGGCATCGTGCGCACGCCGCTGCGATAGCCCCTTGTTTCAGCGACGGGCCCGCTGTAGCAGCTGCTGGAACTGCGCACGGCTGCAGCCCTGCCGGTCACAGCCCGGCAAGGGCAGTGCGACGCGTCCCGGCGGCTGCGCCTCGGTCAGCGGCACGGCATCGCGCAGCTGCGCGGTGGTCGGATAGACGTAGGCCAGGCGGAACCGCTCGCCACCGCTCTGGCGGTCACGCCAACGCTCGAACTGCAGCAGGCCGCCGATCGGCGTCTTCTCGTACTGGCCTGGCAGGCTGTAGTCGCTGATTCCCAACGCCGCCAGCACCGAACCGATATTGGAATCATGGCCGACCAGCAGGATCACCTTCGGCGACGCCGGATCACCGAACGACGCATCCACGCGCGCCAGCAGCGGAGCGGCCACGTCACGCGCCACCGCGGGTGTTCCGAACAGGATGTCCTGGTAGCGGTTGCGGATCTGCGCCAACGCCATCCATTGGCCTTCCGTGTTCAAGCGGCCCCAACCTTCGCGCGGAACGCCACTTCCCTGGTAATGCTCCATCAGCAGGGCATCGACCAGACCGCTGGCCAGTGCCAGTGAACCCGAAGCGCGTGGCTCCTTGCCCGGCTCCGCATTGAAGGTCGTGTCGCCCAGCACCAGATGACAGTCGCTGCGCCCCGTACAGGCCGCCGACTGCGGGTAACGGGTGATTTCCTCCACCACGGACAGTGCGGGTGCCAGATCCGATGCTGTCAGCGCCTGCTGCATTGCCGCCAGCGCGCGCTTGCGGAATGCCGCGTCATCGTTGTGGATCACCGGGTCGAACAGCGGATCCATCGTCCCCAGCGCCATGCGCTGTTCGACCGCAACATGGCAGCCCGGAAACGCACCGGCAATGAAGAACTGCGCGGTGGCCTGGGTACGCTGCAGGCTGTTGGCATGGGCGTGGAAGTCAGCCGGCTGCGGGCAACCCGACGCCGGCAACAATTGCGCCTGGCGCAGCCACTGGCCGATGTAGCGCCCCATGTAGACTTCCAGCACGCCGCCCTTGGTGGTCAGCTCGCCGGGGCCTACGTCCCAGCGTGGCCAGCGCTCCGGCGTGGCATGGGCAAGGGCGCCCGACGCCACCACCGGCGCGCGCAGGTTGTGGCGGCTGAGCAGGACGACCTGCTCGAGCTGGTCGCCTTGCACCGGTGTCGTCGCCGCGGCTGCGGCCGTGGTGGCCAGAATGAGTGCCAGCAACAAGGAGCGTACGGGTCGGATCATGCAGGTCTCCGGAAACACGTTGGGGTCAGAGCCCTTTCCTGCGGAAAGGGATCCGACCCCAAGGCATACGTGGCCAGGGTCGGATCCTGCTCGCAGAGAAGGCTCCGACCCCGAAAGCAATCATTGATCGGCGGCCACAAAACCACCGGTCTGTCGCGCCCACAAGCGCGCGTACAGACCACCGGCGGCGATCAGTTCGGCGTGGCTGCCGGTCTCGACGATGCGGCCCTGGTCCATCACCACCAGCCGGTCCATGCGTGCGATGGTCGACAGCCGGTGCGCGATCGCGATCACCGTCTTGCCGCCCATCAGCTCATCCAGGCTGTCCTGGATCGCCGCTTCCACTTCCGAGTCCAGCGCCGAGGTCGCTTCGTCCAGCACCAGGATCGGGGCGTCCTTCAGCAGCACGCGGGCAATGGCGATGCGCTGGCGCTGGCCACCTGACAGCTTCACGCCACGCTCGCCGACATGTGCGTCGTAACCACGACGCCCCTGCCCATCCACCAGCGTGTCGATGAAGGCTTCGGCACGCGCCTTGGCCACCGCAGCGCGCAACTGCTCATCGGTCGCGTCCGGACGGCCGTACAGCAGGTTGTCGCGGATCGAGCGATGCAGCAGCGAGGTGTCCTGGGTGACCACGCCGATCTGCTGGCGCAGACTTTCCTGAGTGACGTAGGCAATGTCCTGGTCGTCGATCAGGATGCGGCCGCTTTCCAGGTCGTACAGGCGCAGCAGCACGTTGACCAGGGTCGACTTGCCGGCACCGGAAGGACCCACCAGGCCGATCTTCTCGCCCGGCTTCACCACCAGGTCCAGGCCTGCGATCACGCCACCCTTCTTGCCATAGTGGAAGTGGATGTCCTGGAAGTGCACGCCACCGCGGGTCACCTGCAACGGCACCGCGTCCTCGCGGTCCTGCACGGTCAGCGGCTGGGCGATGGTGGTGATGCCGTCCTGCACCGTACCGATGTCCTCGAAGATGCCATTGATGGTCCACATGATCCAGCCGGACATGTTGTGGATGCGGATCACCAGGCCGGTCGCCAGCGTGATCGCACCGACGGTGATGTGGCCGCCATTCCACAACCACAGCGCGAGCCCGCAGGTACCGGCAATCAGGAAACCGTTGACGATGGCGATGGTCAGGTCCATGCCGGTGGTCACCCGGGTCTGCGCGCGGTGCTTGACCGCCAGTTCCTGGATCGATTCGGCCACATAGGCCTGCTCGCGCCCGCCATGGGCGAACAGCTTCAACGTGGGAATGTTGGTGTAGCCATCGACGATGCGGCCCATCGCCTTGGAACGCGCTTCGGACGCAATCCAGGCCCGTTCCTTCGCGCGCGGCACGAAGTAGACCATGATCACCGCATAGGCCAGCAGCCACAGGATCAGCGGCACCATCAGCCGCCAGTCCGCCTGCGCGAACAGGTACAGCGCGGTGCCGGTGTAGACCACGATGTACCAGAGCGAGTCGACCATCTGCACCGCCGACTCGCGCAGCGAGGTACCGGTCTGCATCACCCGGTTGGCGACGCTGCCGGCGAAGTCATTCTGGAAGAAGCTCAGGCTCTGCCGCACCACGTAGTTGTGCATCAGCCAGCGCGAGCGGTTGCTCAGGCCGGGCACGATCGCCTGGTTGACCAGCAGGTTGTGCAGGCCGACCAGGATCGGCCGCGCGATGACCGTGATGAACAGCATCCAGCCCAGTTCATTGGCATGGCGCTTGAAGAAATCGGCCCCCGGTTGCTCGGCGACCATGTCGACGATGCGGCCCAGGTAATCGAACATCGCCACTTCCACCAGCGCCAGCAGCAGGCCGGCGATCAGGGTCGCCAGCAGCACCGGCCACACCGGGCGCAGGTAGTGCAGGTAGAACGGCAGCACCTTGCGCGGTGGCATGCGCCCATCCACGGGCGGGAACACCGGGATCAGGGATTCAAACCAACGGAACATCGCACTCCCTCGCCTCTTGCAAGCGGCGAAGTATCCCACGCCGGATGTGTACGCCAGCCGATGATCGCCGCCGCTCCGGTAGTGCCGGCCGCTGGCCGGCACCCTTGCGGCATTTCGGAAGATCATGAGGTTGCCGGCCAGCGGCCGGCACTACCTTCATTCGTTGACCGGGGTGAACAGCAGGTCCTGGAAATCGAAGCTGAAATCGGTCAGGTCGGAGATCGACTGCATGCGAACCTCGCGCACCTTGCCGTCCGGGTCCAGGCTGAAGTTCACGAACGCATCGGCGTTGAGCGAGCGGTCATCCCAGCGCACGATGAAGGTGTCGTGCTGCCAGTGCTCCAGGCGGCCGCTCAGCTGCGCGGTCTTCATGAAGCGCAGGCGCAGGCCCTTGCCTGCGGCACTGACCTGCATGTCGCCATACCAGCGGTCGCGGAACGTGCCGGTGTAGCCGGCCAGCGGCAGCGACGGCCTGCTGCCCTTGTCGCGCGCGCTCTGATGCTTGGCCCAGGCCTCGTCGGCCTTGTCCTGGCCCTTGGCCACGGCCTTGGCATAGGCGTCCACCCAGTCGTGCTTGTCGCCGCCCAGATAGGCATCAAGCACGCTCAGGGTGATCGCGTTGAACGCCGCGCCCACTTCCTGGTTGGTCAGCACCACCACGCCCAGCTTCTCGCCCGGCACCAGGGTCAAGCGCGAGACCATGCCCGGCCAGCCACCGGTGTGCCAGACCAGTTTCCGGCCGCGATAGTCACTCAGGCTCCAGCCTTCGCCATAGCCGGCAAAGTTGGCCCGTGCCGGTGCCAGCTCCGGCACGCTCGGCGCCGGGATCGACTGCGGGGTGATCATCCGCCACATCTGCTGCTGGCTCTTTTCGCTGAACAGCGCAGTGCCGTCGGCCAGCTTGCCTTCGGCCAGCTGCACCTGCATCCAGCGCGCCATGTCGTGCGCACTGGAATAAATGCCACCGGCGCCGGCATTGTTCGACCAGGTCAGCGGTGCGACGGTGCGCAGGTCCTTGAAATCGTACTTGGCGTGGCCGACCGCCGCCGTGTCACCCGGCTTCAGGTGGTCGGCGTTGTAGCGCGTGCCGGCCATGCCCACCTTGTCGAAGATGCGGGTCTGCAGGAACTGCTGGTAGCTCACGCCCGAGACGTGCTCGATCACCTGCTGGGCGACCGCGTACAGGATGTTGTCGTAGGCATAGCTTTCGCGGAAGCCGCCCTTCAGCGGCACCTTGCCCAGCCGCTGCACTACTTCGGCGTTGCTGTAGGACGTGGTTGGCCAGAACAGCAGGTCACCGGCGCCCAGGCTCAGGCCGCTACGATGCGACAGCAGGTCGCGGATCGTCATCTGCCCGGTCACGAACGGGTCGGACATGCGGAACGACGGCAGGTGGTCGATCACCTTGTCGTCCATCTTCAACTTGCCCTCTTCCGCCAGCAGGTTCAGCGAGGTGGCCGTGAACGCCTTGGTGTTGGACGCAATGGCAAACAGCGTATCGGCCTGCACCGGTTCCGGCTTGCCCTGCTCGCGCACGCCCCAGCCGCGCTCCAGCACCACCTCGCCATCCTTGACCACCGCTACGGCAATGCCGGGCACGTCGAACTGCGCGCGCACGCGCTCGACGGTCGCATCCAGGTCCTGCAGCGGCGGCGGGGTCGCCGCGCTCGCCATGGTCGTGCACGCCAGCAGCACGGCTCCTCCGATCCAGGGTTTCATCCAGCACGATCTCCGAACAGGGGTGGCGGCCATGTGCAGGCCGTCACCGGGGTTTCGCGGGATGGTAACGTCCGGCGGCGCATCCTGCCCTGTGCCATAGGAGGGGTGTCATGGGCGAGAACGGCCAACCCAGCAGCGGCTCCACGATCATTCCGTGCCTGCGCTATCGCGACGCGCAGGCCGCCATCGACTGGCTGCAGCGCGCCTTCGGCTTCCATGCCCAGGCCGTCTACGCCGATGGCGATACGGTCTTCCATGCGCAGCTCACCTTCGGCAGCGGCATGATCATGCTGGGCTCGGCCAGCAACCAGAGTGCGTGGAGCAAACACGCTGCCCTGCCTGACGAGGTCGGCGGACGCCAGACCCAGAGCGCCTGCGTGATCGTCACCGATGCCGATGCGCACTACGCGCGGGCCAAGGCCGCCGGTGCCCGCATCGTCATCGACATCGCCGACCAGGACTATGGCGGACGCGGCTACGCCTGCGCCGACCCGGAAGGCTACCTGTGGTGGTTCGGCAGCTACGACCCGTGGCGCACGGACCACGGCCAGTGACCACGGCCGGCCGGCAGGCAGAGATCCGCTGCGGCATCGGCGGCTGGGTGTTTCCCGGATGGCGCGGCGGTGTGTTCTATCCAGCAGGCCTGCCGCAGCGGGAGGAACTGGCCCACGCCAGCCGCACCCTGCGCTGCATCGAGATCAACGGCACGTTCTACCGCACGCCAACTGCGGCCCAGTGCGCGCAATGGGCTGCGCAGACACCCGACGGTTTCCGCTTCTCGATGAAGGCGCCGCGCTACCTGGTGCAGCGACGCGACCTGTCCAGCACCGTGGAAGCGGCCACACCGTTCCTGCAGGCGGCACTGGCGCTCGGTGACCGGCTCGGCCCATTGCTGTGGCAGTTCGATCCGCGCCACCCGGCCGACGCCGATGCACTGGAGGCGCTGATGGCACAGCTGCCTAAGCAGCTGGACGGGGTGCCGCTGCAGCATGCGCTGGAGGTCCGCAACGCCGAGGCACATGGCCCGGCACTGGTCGACGCCGCCCGCCGCCATGGCGTGGCGCTGGTGATCGAGGACAGCGACGAGGCGCCATTGCACGGTGATGTCAGTGCCGGCTTCGTCTATGCGCGGATCAAGCGCAGCCAGGCCCGCTTGAACGAGGGCCTGCCGGCGCCCGTGCAGCAACGCTGGGCCGAACGCGCACGCCGCTGGTCACGCGGTGAACCAGTGGATGACCTGCCCTGCCTGGCCGGGCCCGCTGCGGAGGCCCCGCGCGAGGTCTACCTGCTGTGCATCGGCGCAGGCAAAGCGCGCAACCCGGCGGCAGCGATGGCCCTGCAGCGCCTCATCGACAGCGCCAGCGGTCCAGCCCCCACAGCAGGGTCCACCCCACCACGAACACGCTCGCAACGCGCAGCACGTTGAGCAGGAACGCCGCCAGCCCCAGGCGTTGCAGTTCGAGGAACGGATACGGCGCCTGTCCTGTCACTTCGGCCACCAGCATCGCCCAGCCCAGGTACACCAGCGGTACCAGCAGCACCCCGCCCAGTGCGCGCCAGCGCAGCGCGCCATGCGGCAGCAGCCACCACCACCCCAGCAGGTACAGCGCCGGCACAGCGTAGTGCAGGCCGGCATCGACCCACCATTGCAGCCCGGTGGGTTGCCACAGCCCCTGCAACGCCAGCACGTAGATGCACGCGGTCACCCCGATGCACAACGCGATCACCGCGGCGACAGTCGCGTTCAGCACACCCGCACGGATCAGCCAGACGCATCCCAGGCACACCGCCAGGTTGCTGAGAATCGTGAAGTAACCAACGAAGCGCAGCGTCGCCATGCCGACCCCGGCAGCCGCCCCGGGGCCATGCAGCAGCAACAGGTATTGCAGCAGCAACGAGGTGGCCGCCATCAGTGCAGTCAGCGCTGCCCATGCACGCTGGGCGGAACGGTTGGCAGCCATTGCGGGGTTCCCCTGGGGAGTTTCCGCGAGCATGCCACAGGCATCGCCGGCGGCCGTGCGATTGCCGCACAATAGGCGGATGAGCACACCCGACACCCGCAAAGCGTTGTGGCAGATTCACTTCTGTGTCCTGCTGTGGGGCGTCACCGCCATCCTCGGCAAGCTGATCACCCTGCCCGCACTGCCGCTGGTGTGGTGGCGCATGCTGCTGGTGACGGCGATGCTGGCGCTGCTGCCGCGGGTCTGGCGTGGACTGCGTACGCTGCCAGTGCGGCTGGTGGCCGGTTATGCCGGCATCGGCGCCCTGGTCGCCCTGCACTGGCTGACGTTCTACGGCGCGGTAAAGCTGGCCAATGCGTCGGTGGCCGCCACCTGCATCGCGCTGGCGCCGGTGTTCACCTCGATCATCGAACCGTGGGTGGCCAAGCGGCCATTCCAGCTGCGTGAACTGGCGTTCGGCCTGGCGGTGCTGCCGGGTGTCGCGCTGGTGGTCGGTGGCGTGCCCGACGGCATGCGCCTGGGTGTGCTGATCGGCGCGATCTCGGCGCTGCTGGTGGCAGTGTTCGGCTCGCTCAACAAGCGCATGGTCAGCCACGCCGATCCGCTCACGGTCACCGCGCTGGAGCTGGGTGCGGGCACCCTCACCCTGACCCTGCTGGCGCCGCTGATGCCCTACCTGCTGCCTGCGCTGGCCAGCCCGTTGTGGGTGGTCCCGGACCTGCACGACGGCATCCTGCTGCTGGTGCTGGCCGGGTTCTGCACGCTGCTGCCGTTTGCCCTGGCCCTGGTCGCACTGCGCCACCTGAGCGCCTACACGGTGCAGCTGGTGACCAACCTGGAGCCGGTCTATGCGGTGGTGCTGGCGGTGGTGCTGCTGCGCGAGCAGCACGAAGTCACCCCGTGGTTCTACCTCGGCGTGGCGATCATCGTAGGCGCCGTGTTCCTGCATCCGCTGCTGAACCGCCGCAAGCCGGTGCAGCATCCGGAGATTCTTGGCACGGCCGAGGCGCGCAACATCGCCGATTGAGTGCATCCACGCATGACGTGGATGCCCGTATCAACGCTGCGGCCAGTGCCATGCAGGTGCATCCAGCAGGCCCTGCCCGCTCAACAGCGTGCGGCCCTGTTCCTTGTACAGATGCAGCGAATGGCACCCTGGCGCCTGTTCCAGCGCCGCGATCAGCCGGCTGGCGTGCGACACCACCCATACCTGGCTGCGCGCACTGGCTGCGATGATCAGCCGCGCCAGCGCCGGCAGCAGGTCCGGATGCAGGCTGGTCTCCGGCTCGTTGAGCACCAGCAGCGGCGGTGGACGCGGCGTGTGCAGCGCAGCGGCCAGCAGCAGGAAGCGCAGCGTGCCGTCGGACAGTTCGGCCATCGACAAGGGCCGCAGCAGCCCAGGCTGGTGGAAACGCAGCGCCAAGCGTCCATCCAGCTCCTCGAAGCCGACCGTGGCGCCCGGGAACGCATCGTCGACGCTGCGTGCCAACGCCACCGGGTCACCGATCTCGAGGATGGTGACCCAGGCCGCCGCCAGATCCCGGCCGTCGTGATGCAGCACCGGCGTGCGCGTGGCCATCGCCGGTTGCCGCGCCGGGGCATCGGCATCACTGCGGAAATGATCGTAGAAGCGCCAACGCCGGATGTACTCGCGCAGGGCGATGGTTTCCGGCAGGCGCTGCGGATCGCCGACCTGGGTGAACAGGCTGTCGAACAGCGACAACCGGTCATCCACCAGATCCCAGCCGCGCGCATGGCGTTGCCGCACCATCGCTCCACGACGGTCGACCAGCAGGTTGGCGCTGCGCAGGAACGGGCCGGCCCAGATCGCCTCGGCCTTGATCTGCGGGTCCAGTGCGAAGGCCGATCGACTGGGCGGCGGGTAGCCCAGATCGATGGCGTAGCCGAATTCGTCAGTGGCGAAGCCCAGCTTCAATCCCACCGATTCCTGGCGTGGGCCGCCCTGCAGGGGGATTTCGCCGGCAGCAACCCGACGGTCCATCTTTTCCGGACCCGCCCACAGCGCCGAGCCCAGCCCGCCTTCGCGGGCCAGCACCGCCGCGACGCCGCCCTGCGCGGTCTCGGCCAGCAGGCGCAGGGCACGGTACAGGCTGGACTTGCCACTGCCGTTGTCGCCGGTCACCACATTCAACTGCTGCAGCGGCAGTACGAGTCCGTGCAGCGAACGATAGTGGGCGATGGCCAGGGTCTGCAGCATGGTCGGCGTCCGGGGAACCAGGGGGTCATGCTGCCCGGTTCTGATCGCAGGAGCTGCGACGCGATGTGAATCGGTGACAGCATCCACGCGTCGCGTTGATCTACTGGAGCGGCATCCGTTTACCGCGCGGGTGGCAGATGCTTCAGCCGGCCACTTCCACCCGGTTGCGGCCATTGCCCTTGGCCCGGTACAGCGCCTTGTCGGCACGTGCCAGCGTGTCATCCACGCTTTCACCGGGCTGGTGCTGGGCCACTCCAATACTGATCGTGACCGGGAATCCCAGCGGCAGATCAGCCACGGCCAGGCGCAGGAACTCGCACTGCAGTTCGGCGGTGCGCAGGTCGGTAGCTGGCATCACCGCCACGAACTCCTCGCCGCCATAGCGTGCGGCCATGCCGCGACCGGCGAAATGCGAGCGCAGCAGCACGCCCAGCTCGGCCAGCACGCGGTCGCCGGTGGCGTGACCCTGGAAATCATTGATGTGCTTGAAATGGTCGATGTCCAGCAGCGCGACGCAGGCCGCCCCGGGCTGGTCTCCGTTCACCGCCACCGCCTCTTCCAGCGCTGCCGCCATCGCACGGCGGTTCGGCAGGCCGGTCAACGCGTCGGTGCGGCTCTGTTCGGCCAGGTCGGCATTCTGCGCGAGCAGCACGTCCTGGTACTCAGACAGCAGTCGCTCGTAGTCATCGCGCTCCAGCATGTGTTTCTGGATGTCGAGCGCGAAGCGGCGCAGTTCCATCACCAGCATCACCTGCCGCGACAGCGCCGCCAGCGCTTCGGCCTTGTCGCTGGCCAGGTGCTGTGGCTGCGCATCGAATACGCACAGCGTGCCCAGCGGCAGGCCATCGGAGCTGATCAGCGGCGCGCCCGCATAGAAGCGGATGTGCGGATCGCCCACCACCACCGGATTGTCGTGGAAGCGGATGTCCTGCAGCGCGTCCTCGATTACCATGACCTGCTGCGGTTGCAGGATCGCGTGGCCGCACATCGATTCGCTGCGCAGGTTTTCTGCCGCATCGATGCCCTGGATCGACTTGAACCATTGCCGCTCGACGTCGATCAGGGTCACCGCCGCCATCGAGGTGCCGCAGACCGCCTTGGCGATCACCACCAGGTCGTCGAAGGATTTTTCACGCTCCGAATCGAGGATACGGTAGCGGTACAGCGCCTCAAGCCGAAGGGCTTCATTGGCAGGCTTGTCGGGCTTGATCATGCAGCGTCACGTTCCGGCAGGTCACCGCGAAGTCTAGCTGATGTAGAGCCGAGCCCATGCTCGGCTGCACCCGGACAAAAGAGCAGCCGAGCATGGGCTCGGCTCTACAGAAGCCGTTTACCAGTCCAGCTGCCTCGGCAGCAGGCCCTGCAGCTCCTGATCGGTCAGGTTGCGCCACTGGCCCGGCTTCAGCGCACCGATCTTGATGTTGTCGATGCGCACGCGACGCAACTGGGTCACCCGATAGCCGAACTCGGCCGCCATCAGGCGGATCTGTCGGTTCAGGCCCTGCTGCAGGGTGATGCGGAAACCGAACTTGGCGATGCGCGAGGTCTTGCACGGCAGCGTCATCTGGTCGTGGATGCGGACGCCACGGGCCATGCCACGCAGGAACTCGTCGGTGACCGGCTTGTTCACCGCCACCAGGTACTCCTTCTGGTGGCCGTTCTCGGCGCGCAGGATCTGGTTGACGATGTCGCCGTTGCTGGTCATCAGGATCAGGCCTTCGGACTCCTTGTCCAGGCGGCCGATCGGGAAGATGCGCTGTTCATGGCCGACGAAGTCGACGATGTTGCCCTTGACCGAGGTCTCGGTCGTGCAGGTGACGCCGACCGGCTTGTTCAGCGCGATGTAGACATGGCGGCGGGCACCGGGCTTGCGGGCCACGCGCGCGCGCAGCGGCTGGCCGTCGACCAGCACCTGGTCTTCCTCGCCCACCACCGCGCCGGTGCCGGCCGGATGGCCGTTGACGGTGACCCGGCGGGCGGCGATCAGGCGATCGGCCTCGCGGCGGGAGCAGAAGCCGGTGTCGGCGATATGTTTGTTGAGTCGGGTGGTCATCGCCCTATTATCGGGCATCCCCGCCCGCTGCGCTTCATGCCGGGGCCGGCGGATCGAGTTCTTCGCCGTCGAATACCCGGTTGCGGCCGGCACGCTTGGCCACGTACATGGCATGGTCGGCCCGGCGCAGCAGCGCGGCGAGATCGTCCTCGCCCGGCCGCCACTGCGCCAGGCCGATGCTGGCGGTGACCTCCAGGCCGGGCACCTGCAGCGCCCGGGCCGCCTCGGTGAGGTGCTGGCGCAGGCGATCCAGGCGCGCCGATGCCGCCTCGCGCGGCATGCCCGGCATCAGCAGCAGGAACTCTTCGCCGCCCATCCGCACCACCTGGTCCTGGCTGCGGACCGCGGCACGCAATGCACGTGCCACCGCCACCAGTACCTGGTCACCCACGGCGTGGCCATGGCGGTCATTGATGTCCTTGAACAGGTCGATATCGAGGAAACCGATCACCAGCGGGCCGCGCTCGCGATCAACCCGTTCCAGATGCCGTGCCAGCTGCTGCAGCCCGGCACGGCGGTTGGGCAGACCGGTCAGGCCATCGGTCTCGGCCAGCTGGCGAAGTTCATCGCGCTGCTGGCGCAGGCGGCCCAGCCGCTGGTTCAGCGCATAGGCAGCCATCATCAGCAGCCAGGTCACCGACAGTTGCAGTGCCTCCACGCGGTACTCCAGCAACCACGCAGCGCGGCAGGCGTCGGCCAGGATCAACACCAGCATCGGTGCCAGCGCCGCCAACCCCGCCTGCGCCCAGCGGTCGCCGCGCAGCCATGCCCACACCCCGGCCATCAATGCCAGGCCGCAGCCCAGCAGGTAGGACACCTGCAGGCCCTGCGCCACCCAGGCCAGGCTGTCCCGCTGCAGCCAGGGCACCCACGCGGCCAGCGCCAGCAATCCCCACAGCGCCAGCAGCTGCACCGGGCGCGATCGCGGCAGCAGGCGGTCGCCGCCGTTCAGTCGCCACAACGCGGGCAGCACCAGCGCCTGGGATGCAGCGGTCAACGACAGCAGCCACCACGCGCTGCGCTCACCCACCGGCAGCCATGGCTCGGGGTAGCCGCTCAGCCCGCCGAGAATGGCCTGCCACAGCACCAGCACGGCGGTACCGGCGATGTAGACCAGGAAACTGCGGTCGCGGGTGGTAAGGAAGGCCATCAGGGCCGACAACGCCAGTGCGATTGCCACGGCGATGCAGGCCGCGCGCACCAGCAGGCGGGCGGTATCGTTCTGCTGCACGGGACTGGGCGCGCCCAGCCGCAGGGTCGGTACCCAGCGCGCCTTCAGCGGCGTCTGCCATGACACCAGGAACGGTTCATGGCTGCCCGCCGGCGGCACCGCGACCAGGCCGATGCCTGCGCGGAACCGGGAATCACGGGTACGGGCATCGTGCATGTTGCCGCAGATTTCGCGATCCCCATGCTGCACGCGGACTTCGCCCGCGAACACATTGAACACGTCCAGTGCCTGCGGCTGGCCCGACCAGCCGCCCGCTGGCGCGGACACCTGCACCTGTTGCCGTGGCCCCGCCAGCATCTCCGGCGTGCATGCGCGATGCGGGGTGGGTTCATCGGTCGCCGCACCGACCAGCAGGTAGTCACGCCCGGCTTCGGCTACGGCCGCCGACAGCGGCCACGGCATTGCCAACCACACCAGCAGCACGACCAGCACCGCTCCCGTTCCGTACTGCCCCTGCCTGCCGCCCACGCCACGTCCTGTTCCTGCTTACGCCCGCGCCCACTGCGCGTCGCCCCTGCCGGGCATTATCGCAGCCGCGGCTGCAGCCCACGTGTAGACCAAAGTCGCCGACGGGCGTTCAGCCAGCGGCGGGCGGACCTTTCACCGCCACCAGGCGCACCGGCCGCAGGTCGGCCAGGGTCATCCGCTCCAGCGGTTGCGGCCGCTCGACCGCATAACCCTGCAGGCCCTGCACCCCAAGCCGGGTCAGCGCGGCGGCGACGTCGGCAGTCTCCACCCATTCGGCCACCACCTCCATCTGCAGCTCGCGCCCCAGTTCACTGATCGCGCGCACGGTGGCATGGCTGACCGGATCGGTATCCATGTCGCGCACGAAGGCCCCGTCGATTTTCAGGATGTCGGCCGGCAGCTGGCGCAGGTAGCCGAACGAGGACAGCCCGGAACCGAAATCGTCCAACGCCATCCGGCAGCCACGCGCCTTCACTGCATCGATGAAGGCACGCGCCTGGCTGAGGTTGCTGATCGCAGCGGTCTCGGTGATCTCGAAGCACAGCTTGGAGGCCAGCGCGCGGTTGCGCTCCAGCAGGTCGCAGACGAAGGCGAGGAAGCCGGGCTCGGCGATCGACTGCGCCGAAACGTTGACGTTGCACAGGCCCAGCTGCCGCACGTGTGCCGGGCACACCTGCAGGTGCCGGAACAGCAGGCCAAGCACGTGCCGGTCCAGCGCCACGGCCATGCCATAGCGCTCCACCGCCGGCATGAACTGGCCCGGCAGGTGCAGGCTGCCATCGCTGCCACGCATGCGCACCAGTACCTCGTAGTGCAGGTAGGAGGGATCGCCGACGCGGGCGATGCGCTGCGCATACAACACCATGCGGTTTTCGGCCATGGCCAGGCTGACGCCCTGCAGCCGCTCGGCTTCCTGGCGCCGTTCCTCCAGCGCCATGCGGTTCTCGTTGAAGCAGTGCACGCGGTTGCGGCCGGCCTGCTTGGCCGCATAGCACGCGCTGTCGGCGGCGCTCATCAGCCAGTTCACATCCGGCGCATCGGCGCTGACCTCGACCACGCCGATGCTGCAGCTCAGCTGCGGGCTGCCTTCGCTGACCGGGAACGTCGCCTGCCCCAGGTTGCGGATTACCCGCTGCAGCACGCGCTTGGCCTCGTCCTGCCCGGCATGGGCCAGGAACACGGCGAACTCGTCCGCGCCCAGCCGGCCCACCCAGTCGCCATCGCGCACCGCCGCCACCAGGTAGTCGGCGAAGCTGCGCAGCATCTGGTCGCCGGCGGCGTGACCGAAGCTGTCGTTGACCAGCTTGAAATGGTCCAGGTTGATGTAGCACAGCGCGTGCGTGCCACCTTCGCTGCGCACCTGCAGCAGCGCGCGTTCCAGCAGCCGTTCGATCTCGCGGCGATTGATCAGGCCGGTCAGCGGGTCGTGGCTGGCGTGGTGCTCGATCTCGCGCGCCAGTGCATGGTTCTGGCTGACGTCTTCGATGATGGCGAACACCGACAGGCCACCGCCGGTGCTGCGCACGCCGGTGCCGCTCCAGCGGCCCCAGACAAGGCTGCCATCGCGACGGCGGAAGCGCAGTTCGCTCGGGCGCAGCTGGCGGTCCCAATCGATGCGGCCCACCCCATCGATGACCAGCTCGCCGTCCATCAGCAGGTCGCCCAGCGACAGCTGCAGCAGCATGTCACGACGATGGTCGAGGATATCGGCCATCGCCTGGTTGGCCTCGATCACCTTGCCTTCGGCATCGAGCTTGAGCATGCCGACGTTGGCCTGGTAGAACGCCGCGCGGAAACGGCTCTCGTGTTCGGTCAGGTCCTTGCCGACGCGGCGCGCCAGGGCGACCGCCATCAGGCTGATCGCCAGCACCGACAGGCCCGCCACCATCAACGTGGCCAGCCTCACCAGCGTCGCCATCCGCAGCAGTGCCTGCGAGAACGCCTGGCTCTGCACCTTCATCCGCTGGTCCAGGTCACGCAGCTGCTGCAGGTAGCGGTCGCGTGTGGCAACGGGCACCAGGTTGCCGTCGTGCCGCAGCTGCAGTTCATCGATCAGTCGCTGCAGCGCCATCAGGTCGCCATCGGTCTGCCGCCACAACGCGCTCGCTTCGCGGAATGCACCGATGTCGCGCGCGTAGCGGAACGAGAACACCAGGCGAGGGATGTCGGCACGCGCATTGCCGCCCTGCAGGAAGCCCTGCCTGGCCTTCTCCTCGTCCGGTTCGGCCTGTTCCAGCGCCAGTCGCGCCTGCAGATCGCCCAACGGCACCTGCAGGGCCTGGCGTGCGTCGTCCAGGTCCTCGGCATCGCCACGCGCCAGGTAGCGACTGAGTGCGGCGGTGGCATCCTGCTGGCCACGCGACCAGTAGCCCTGGCCGGCGATCCAGGCAGTAGAGGCCGCCTGCAGTTCCTGGATCAGGGCGGACAGTGCGACCAGTCCGATCGCCATGCCGGTCAACAGCGCAAATCGCAGTCCCAGCCCCCGGGTCATCGGCACCCGCCGGCTGTGTTGGTCCGTGCCACTCCTACCCATCCCGGATCCCCCTGAATGTGCTGCGGTGACAACCTCCTTAGGAACCGGCTCAGCCTAGGACCGGCAATGTGTGGGCCATGCGAAAAAGGGGACGGAGGGGATTAAGTCGTTCTTGGCACAGGCGCATGACCAGCCAGATACGACTTAATCCCCTCCGTCCCCTTTTTCTGTCCGCCAGCCCGGGGGCTGGCGGTGGTGTGGACGGCTGCGGGTGCGGCTTAGAGGCTGCGCGGGCCGCGCGGCTTGAAGCCGTCACGACGCGGCGGGCGACTGTCGCGGTCACCGCCGCGGTCGCCGCCATGGCCGCCCGGGCCGCCACGACGCGGGCCACCCGGACCGCCCGGGCCACGCTTGTCGAAGCGCGGCTTGAACGGGCGCGGGGCCGGGTTGGTGTCTTCACCCGGAGCCAGCGCACGCATCTGCAGCTGCTGGCCGGACACCCAGACCTTCTGCAGGTGCGACAGCACGTCCGGCGGCATCTGTGCCGGCAGGTCCAGCAGCGAGAAGTCGTCGTGGATGTCGATGCGGCCGATGAAGCGGCTTTCCAGGCCGGCTTCGTTGGCAATGGCGCCGACGATGTTGGCCGGCTTCACGCCATGCTGGTGACCGACCGAAATACGGTAGGTCTCCATGCCCTGCTCCGGTGCACCACGCGGCGGAACCTCACGGCGCGGACGCTGTTCAAAACCACCTTCGGCGTCGTCACGGCGCGGGCCACGCTCGAAGCGCGGACCCCGTTCGTTGCGGTCGAAGCGATCACCACGTTCCGGGCGGTCACCACGGTCGAAGCGCTCGCGCGGTGCGCGCTCTTCGCGCGGGGCACGCACCGGCGGCTGCAGCAGGAACGGGGTATCGCCCTGCAGCAGCTTGGCCAGCGCGGCAGCGATCTCGATGGCCGGCACGTTCTGCTCGTTCTCGAAGCGCTCCAGCAGCTGGCGGTAGAAGTCCAGGCCACCGGCGCCGAGGGTTTCGCTGATGCGCGAGGTGAACTTGTTGATGCGGGTGTCGTTGACCGCTTCCACGCTCGGCAGCTGCATCTCTTCGATCGGCTGGCGGGTGGCGCGCTCGATCTGGCGCAGCATGCCCTTCTCGCGCGGGGTGGCGAACAGGATCGCCTCGCCGCTGCGGCCGGCACGACCGGTACGGCCGATGCGGTGCACGTAGCTTTCGGTGTCGTACGGGATGTCGTAGTTCAGCACGTGGCTGATGCGCTCCACGTCCAGGCCGCGCGCGGCCACGTCGGTGGCGACCAGGATGTCCAGCTTGCCTTCCTTCAGCATGGCGATGGTCCGCTCACGCTGGGCCTGCTGCATGTCACCGTTGATGGCGGCAGCGGCCAGGCCACGCGCCTGCAGCTTGCTGGCCAGTTCTTCGGTGCCGGCCTTGGTCCGCGCGAAGATGATCATCGCGTCGAACGGCTCGACTTCCAGGATGCGGGTCAGCGCGTCCAGCTTGTGCATGCCGCTCACCCACCAGTAACGCTGGCGGATGTTGGCCGACGTAGTGGTCTTGGCCGCGATGGTCACTTCCACCGGGTCCTGCAGGTAGGTCTGCGCGATGCGGCGGATCTGCGGCGGCATGGTGGCCGAGAACAGGGCCACCTGGCGCTGCTCCGGCAGCTTCTTCAGCACCGCTTCGACGTCGTCGATGAAGCCCATGCGCAGCATTTCATCGGCTTCGTCCAGCACCAGCGTCTTCAGCTCGGACAGGTCCAGGGTGCTGCGGTCCAGGTGATCGATCACGCGGCCGGGGGTACCGACCACGATATGCACGCCGCGGCGCAGGGCCGACAGCTGCTGGCCGTAGGGCTGGCCGCCGTACACCGGCAGCACGCGGAAGCCGGGGATCTTCGACGAATAGGACTGGAACGCCTCGGCAACCTGGATGGCCAGCTCGCGGGTCGGCGCCAGGATCAGGGCCTGGGGCTTGATCTGCTGCAGGTCGATGTTGGACAGTACCGGCAGTGCAAAGGCAGCGGTCTTGCCGGTACCGGTCTGGGCCTGGCCCAGCACGTCGCGGCCTTCCAGCATCGCCGGGATGGTGGCGGCCTGGATCGGCGAAGGGGTTTCGTAGCCGATGGCGGTGACGGCCTGCATCACGGGCTCGGACAGGCCGAGCTGCGCAAACTGCAGCGGCGCTTGGGAATCTTGGGACATGGGGAACTCCGAAGGCACTGCCGTCTTCCTGGCAGTGCGATAAAAAAGGTGATGGTCCGCGCTTTGGGCGCCCTTCTTATCGCGTGCCCTGGCGCTGCTCGGTCGGAGGAGATTTCACTCGCTCAGAGCGGAATGATACCGCATTGATGCTGAACGAGGCATACAGCTTTCCTCACAGATGCCGTCGGGCCCGTGCTGGCGCACAATACGCGCCCTCTTCCCGGCCCGGCCGCTGGCCTGCGCCCTCTTCCCAGGAACCCCGCTCCATGCAGATTCTCGAATTCGACCTCGACGGTGACTACGTCGAACTCAAGCAGCTGCTCAAGCTGGCCGATCTGGTCACCAGTGGCGGCGAGGCCAAGATGGTCATCAGCGAGGGCCAGGTACGGGTCGACGGCGAAGTGGAACTGCGCAAGGCCTGCAAGATCCGCGCAGGCCAGGTGGTCGAATTCGCCGACAGCCAGATCCGGGTGCTGGCTGCAGGCTGATCTGAAGCTGTTCAGGCCACGCGCTGGGTCAGGTGCGAGGCAATCAGCTGCCTGAACGGTGCCACGCCCTGCGCCAGGCGCAGGCCGGCCGCACGCAGCAGGCGCGCCGGGCGACGGTCGTCGGTGTACAGGCTGGCGATCGCATTGGTGGCCTCGTACAGCGGCCGCGACGCCAGCCGATGACCACGCTGGTAACTGGCCAGCATGCCGGCGGCGGCAATGTCGGCACCACGGCGCTGCTGCGCGACGATGCCCTGCGCCAACCGCTGTGCGCTGGCCAGGCCCAGGTTGAAGCCATGCGCGGTGACCGGATGCATGCCCACCGCGGCATCACCGATCAGCGCAGAACGCTCGCCGACGAAGCGATCCGCGTACACACCCACCAGCGGATACGCCTGCGGCGTGGCCACCGGCTGCATCCGGCCCAGGCGGTGTTCGAAGCAGGCACTGATGGCCTCACCGAAGGCTACCTCGTCCATCGCCAGCAGCGCCTCGATCTGCCGCGGCGGCAGCGTGATCACCGCCGATGCCTGGCCCTCGTTGAGCGGCAGCAGCGCCATCGTGCGGCCGTAGCCGAACCACTCCCAGGCGGTGTGGTGATGGTCGCGCTCGACCTGCATGCGGCACACCAGCATCGACTTGCCGAAGTCGCGCATCTGCGCACCGATGCCGAGCATGCGGCGGGTGGCGGAGAAGCGGCTGTCAGCGGCCACCAGCAGCCGCGCATGCAGTTGGCTGCCGTCATCGAGTTTGACCACGTGGCCCTGCGCATCGGCCTGCACGCCCAGCACCTTGCGCCCGTCGAACAGCTCCAGGCCGTCCTGGCCCTGCACGGCATCCCACGCGGCGCGACGGATCAGATGGTTGGGTACCAGCCAGCCCAGCGGCTGGCCGTCGACCTGGCTGCTGGCGAAGGTCAGCGCGAACGGCGAGCCGCCGTTCATCACCCTGGCATCGCGCAGATCAGCAATTTCAGCGTGCGGCAGGCGCTGCCACAGCCCCAGCTGCTCCATGCTCTGCCGCGAGGCATGGGTCAACGCGATCTCACGGCCATCAAAGGCGGCCTCGGCCAGCGCCTGGCGCGGCTGCACTTCGACCAGCCCGACCTGCAGGCCATTGCCCGCCAGCGCACGCGCGAAACACAGGCCCGCCGGTCCGGCGCCGACCACCACCACGTCCAACCTGCGCATGCGCGCCTCCTGCCGTTGATCCAGTCCGCGCCAGCATAGCGCCGCGCGCCTGAGCGGCCTTGATCTGGATCAGGCCGACTTACAGAAGTGCGAACACCAGCGCCAGGATCGACAACAGCGACACCAGCCACACCAGGCTGCGCACGTAGGGCACGCCCGCGGCATACAGCGGCAGATAGACCACGCGCGCCCAGAAGTAGGCCTGCGCGGCCAGCGCCGTGGTGTCGTTGCCGCGCCCGGCCACGACCACTGCGATGGCGGCGGCGGCGAAGAACGGGAAGGTCTCCAGGAAGTTGGCCTGCGCACGCTGCAGGCGACCGGCCAGCGGGCTGAGCGGCTTTGCATCGCCATCGCGTGCCGAAGCATTCCACTTCATCCCGCGCTCGCGGGTGACCACCGTGGAGGTGGCGAAGATGTACACGAAGCCCAGCAGTACCGACCAGGCCAGCATCGTCAGTTCAGTTGCCATCATTCACCTCCTCAGGGTGCCGACGCGCGCAGGCTGTAACCGGCCAGGCGCCACACCTGGTCCTCGTCGAAACGGAACGAGACCAGCTCGCGCACCGGCTGTGCGCTGTTGGCGAAACGGGTCGGGAAGCTGACGTTGATGTACAGCCCTTCCGGCACTGCTGCACCGGCGCTGTACTTGACCCGGGTGATGGTCGGCTGGCCACGCCCGGCCAGCGTACCCAGGCGCGTGCGCTCGGCGGCCAACTGGCTGACGAAAGCGGCCTTCGGCACCGCACGACGCGCGACGGCCGAAGCGCCATCCCACAATTCGCCGGCGCGGTTGGCGTCGACCAGCTGCGCTGCCTTCACTGCGGCGGCGCCCATTTCCGCGTCCTGTTTCTGCACCTGCGCCTGTTGAGCAGCGGTCAACGCAGGGGAACCGGCGGTAGCGGGCTTCGCAGCTGCCGGCGAGGCTGGTGCCGGGCGTGCCGGGGCCGGTGCAGGCGTGGCCGGCGCAGGGGCCTGCGCCAACACGGTCAGGGGCAGCAGGGACAGCAGCAGGAACGCGCGCTTCATGGACACCGCCGGTTTTCTGGAGAGAACCGCAGTCTACGCCAGCGCGGTGACTACGCCGTCAGCGTGCCGGAGCGTTGCCCTCCACCGCTGCCGCATCAGCTTGCGCGGCGGGCGCGGCGGTGTTCGCTGGCGGCTGCTCGGCCACCGGCGGCGGCTCCGACGGTGCCGGTGGCAGCGTCGCCACATCGATCTCCGACAGCGGGCTTTCGTCCGGGCATACCGCATCCGGGAAACCGAAGCGCTGCTTCAGGGCCTGGCCGCAGCTGTTGATCGATTCCATGTCGGCGCCGTCGCGCTTGCACTGCTGGTCGAAGGCGATCAGGAACGCGTCCTTGCGCTGCACGAAGTCATCGCCGCAGGCGCGCATCTGCTTGATCCGTTCCAGATCGTCCTGCACCGCGTTGGTGCCATCCAGGCCGTACTGGCGCAGCTCATCCGGCGTCAGCAGGCGCAGGCTGCGATTGGGCACGGTCATCATCAGATCGGCCACGCCCACCGCCACGCCATTGCGCTGCAGGTAATCCTTCACGTTGTCGTAGACTTCGTGCAGCTCGCGGTTGAGCTCGGCGCGCGAGGTGGCCTTGGAGCTGATCCGCATCATGCGGTGGATGCCGACCTTGCCCGACAGCAGGCGGTTGTCACCGGCAGCCAGCACGAACACGCAGGCGCTGTGGCAGATGGAGCCTTCGCGCACCCAGATGGTCCAGCCCGATTCACCGATGCTGTCACCGGCCACGATCGCCGACTCCACCTGGCCACCACTGGAGTCCAGGTCGAGGATGCGCTTGTGGATCTTCAGTTCGTCAGCGACCACCGCCAACCGCCACATCATTTCGGCGAAGCCCGGATTGATCTTGCCGGCGTAACGCACGCGCATCAGCCCACGCTCGGCACACGGCGCCAGGGCCTGGGTGATCTGCTCGCGCTGCAGCCCTTCCAGTTCGGCACCGTCGCCGGCATCGCCCGCATATTCCGTGCTGCAACTGACCCACGCACGCCCATTTTCCAGCTGCGCCTGCGGCCACGGCCGACCCGCCTGGCTGCGCGGTGGTGCCGGTGCCGGTGGCGCGTCGGCGGCATTGATCGAAACCATGTTCTCGCCATCACTGGCCGGCGCCCGCGCTGCCTTGTCGGCAGCGGTCACGTTGCCCGGATTCTCCAGCTGACTGCAGCCCGCCAGGGCCAGGCACAACAGGGGCAACCAGCGGAATTTGGCGGACATCGGGCAACCGGGATTCATGGGACCAAGAGCCACAGTCTACCCGTCCAGGCCGCGCATTCAGCGCGTGGCACTGAACCCCTTCTGACCCTTGGGAAAGCGTGTCGACCAAGGTCGGCACCTACCAACAGCCTCAGGAACCTGTCGAAGGCGTGGTGGGTCCGGTGGCAGGGGTGCGAGCGGCATGGATGCCGCGACCAAGTCCCCAGGGGTGAGGGCGCTTTGCTTGCGAAGCACTGCTTCGCAAGCGCCCGAACGCACAGCCGCCAGCGGCTGGGCCGGTCTGGGGGTTCACGGCGTCCCCTGCCACCGGACCCACCGCGCCATCCCACAGGAATCCCGCTTCTGCTGTTGCTGTTGCCGGCCAGCGGCCGGCACTACCGCGGGTCCGGGCGCAGCCCGGCGTGACCCCCTTCAGCATCCATGTCCGAATGTGGCGAGTATCCCCGCCCGCACCCGCCTAGACTGCCGCCATGGACACCGCCCTCGCCCTCGACACCGCCGCCTGCGACCGCGCCCGCCTGGCCCGCGACGCACGTTTCGACGGCGTGTTCTTCACCGCCGTGCGCAGCACCGGCATCTATTGCCGCCCGGTCTGCCCCGCACCGCCCCCGAAGCCGCGCAACATCACCTACTACCCGACCGCCGCGGCCGCCGCGGCCGCCGGCTATCGCCCGTGCCTGCGCTGCCGCCCGGAGCTGGCACCACAGGCCCAGCAGGCACTGGCCGGGCAGACCGTACAGCGCGCCCTGGCCCTGATCCACGGCGGCTTCCTGCAGGAGCAGCCGGTGGCCGATCTTGCTACGAAGCTCGGCCTCAGCGCGCGCCAGCTGCAGCGCCTGTTCGTCGAACGCCTGGGCGCGACGCCCGGGCAGATCCACGCCACCCATCGCCTGCTGCTGGCCAAGCAACTGCTGACCGAGACCACGCTGGCGGTGACCGACGTCGCACTGGCCGCCGGATACAACAGCCTGCGCCGCTTCAATACCGCATTCCTGCAGGGCTGCGGCATGGCCCCCACCGCACTGCGCCGCCAGCATCAACCGCTGGCCGCCGACGATGGCGGCCTGGTGCTGCGCCTGGGCTACCGTCCACCGCTGGACTTCCCGCGCATGCTGGCGTTCCTGCGCAAGCGCAGCCTGCCCGGCATCGAACTGATTGGCGAGGACAGCTACCAGCGCGTGCTGGGCACGCCGGAGCGCCCCACCCTGCTGCGCGTCACTGCCGACCCGAAGCGCCCGGAGCTGCGCCTGCAGCTGGGTGCGGTGGATCCGCGCCTGATCCCGTACATCGTGCGCCGCGTGCGTCGCGTGTTTGATCTGGATGCCGACCTGCAGCAGGTGCACGCCGCATTGGGTGAGGAACCCTTGCTGGCGCGCGGCATCGCCGAGCGCCCGGGGCTGCGCGTGCCCGGCGGCTGGGATGGCTTCGAAGTGGGCGTGCGCGCCGTGCTCGGCCAGCAGGTTACTGTTGCCGCCGCCACCACCTTCGCGCGGCGGCTGGTCGATGCCTATGGCGCGCACCTGCCGGGCATGTCGTCCGACTTTGATCGCCAGTTCCCGGCACCCGAGGTATTGGCCGAGGCGCCTCTGGAATCAATCGGCCTGCCGCGCAGCCGCGCCGCGACCGTGCGTGCACTGGCCACCGCCTGCGCCAGCGGCCAGCTCGACTTCGGGCCCGGCCAGGCGCTGGAAGAGTTTGTTGCCCGCTGCGTGGCACTGCCCGGCATCGGCCCATGGACCGCGCAGTACATCGCTTTGCGTGGCCTCGGCCAGCCCGATGCCTTCCCGGCCGGCGATCTTGTACTGCAGCAGGTCCTCGGCCACGCGCAGGGCCAGCGCCTGAGCGAACGCGCAACCGAAGCGCGCTCGCAACCGTGGCGTCCCTGGCGCGCCTACGCCGTGCTGCACCTGTGGCACCTGTCCGGCACATTCGTTGGAGAACCGACATGACACTGTTGTTCGATCGTTTCGACAGCCCGATCGGCGTGTTGACCATCGCCGGCGACGAGCGTGGCCTGTCACACGTGCTGTTCCCGGAGAACCGCCACCCCGCGCGCGGGCGTGATGACTGGCATTACGCACCGGATGCCTTGCCGGAAGCACGCGAGCAGCTGCTGCAGTTCCTGCACGGCGAGCGCAACAGCTTCGACCTTGTGCTGGCGCCGCGTGGTACGCCGTTCCAGCTGCGCGTGTGGCAGGCGCTGGCGCTGATTCCGTTCGGCCAGACCTGGAGCTACCTGCAACTGGCGCAACACCTGGGACAGCCCAGCGCGACCCGCGCGGTGGGCGCGGCCAACGGGCGCAACCCGTTGCCGATCATCCTGCCCTGCCACCGCGTGATCGGCAGCAACGGTGCACTGACCGGTTTCGGCGGTGGCCTGGAAACCAAGGCCGCGCTGCTGCGGCTGGAACAACGCCAGGCCCCGCTGTTCGCCTGAACATCGGGGTCAGATCCCTTTTCCCGTGGAAAAGGGATCTGACCCCGGGCGATCCTGGCGCGCCGTGTCTTGGGCCGGTAATTGCACCGGCTTATCATGCACGGATGACTTCCGTACGCCTGACCTGTTCGCTGGCGCTGCTGCTGCCATTGGCTGCCTGCACCACTGCGCCTGCCCCTACCGCCTCCGTTCCCACGTCCGTCGCATCGGCCGCACCGCCGAAGCTGCTGCTGATCTCCATCGACGGCCTGCGCGCCGATGCGCTGGACCGCGGGCTGACCCCGAACCTGCAGCGGATGATCGACGGCGGCGTGCGCGCCCGCTGGATGACACCGTCCTATCCTTCCCTGACGTTTCCCAACCACTACACCATCGTCACCGGCCTGCGACCGGACCACCATGGCATCGTCAACAACAGCATGGACGATGAAGCGCTGGGCCGTTTCGAGCTGAGCAACCGCGAGGCCGTCACCACCAGTGCCTGGTGGGGCGGTGAACCGATCTGGGTCGGCGCCGAGAACGCCGGCGTGCGCACCGCCACGACGTCGTGGCCGGGCAGTGAATCGGAAATCCGTGGTGTGCGCCCCAGCCAGTGGCGCATCTACGACGGCAAGGAACCGCTGGAGCAGCGTGCCGGTATCGTGCTCGACTGGCTGGCACAGACCGACGCCGATGCCCCGCGACTGACCACGCTGTACATGGAGCACGTGGACAAGGCCGGGCACAACTACGGCCCCGGGTCGAAGCAGTACGCCGACGCCATCGCACGCGCCGACCTGATCGTCGGCCAGGTGCTCGACGGCCTGCAGCAGCGCGGCCTGGCCGCCACCACCAATGTGATCGTGGTGTCCGACCACGGCATGGCCAGCGTCGCCGACGGCCACGTGATCGCCACCGAATCGATGGCCGACCCGTCCATCGCGCGCAACGTCAGCCAGGGCCAGTCGGTGGGCTTCGCGCCAGTGGCCGGTCGTGAGGCTGAGGCCGAACGCGCCCTGCTCGGCCGCCATGCGCACTACGAGTGCTGGAAGAAGGAGAACCTGCCGGCGCGCTGGCACTACGGCACGCATCCGCGGGTTCCGGCCATCGTCTGTGCGATGGATGAAGGCTGGGATGCGCTGCACCGCGAGAAGATCGCCAAGCGCGCGAAGCAGGACCGTGGCTCGCACGGCTACGACAATGCCCTGCCGTCGATGCGTGCGGTGTTCGTGGCCAGCGGCCCGTCGTTCCGCCAGGGCCTGGTGATCGACGGCTTCGACAATGTCGACGTCTACCCGCTGCTGGCCCACCTGCTGCAGGTGCCGGCCGCGCCGAACGATGGCAATCCGGAAACGCTGAAGCAGACCTTGCGCTGAATTCCCTGTAGAGCGAGCCCATGCTCGGCTGCATTACGCCAGCCGAACATGGGCTCGGCCCTGCAGGAACGCGCATAAAAAAACGCGGCGCCAGGCGCCGCGTTTTCCTTGGACCGGTCGGTCGGCCTGATCAGGCCTTGGCGACGGCCTTCTTCGCCACGGCCTTCTTCGCCGGAGCCTTGGCCACGGTCTTCTTGGCAACCGGGGCGGCGGCGCCTACGGCGACCTTGCTCGCGGTGTGCGAACGGGCGTTGCCGTAGCTGGCGTTGTAGCGCTTGCCCTTGGCGGTCTTGCGGTCACCCTTACCCATGTCTTCAACTCCTCAAGTGTGAAATCTGGTTACCCCGTACTGACACGGGTTCGGCGGGGCCGCCTTGCTGGGCGCCCCCGCGCACGATCGGAAATCCTATCACGGCGTGCCTAGTGCGCGCAGCTTGCGTCGTGCACGTGGCCGTGGTTGAGGCGCAGGTTGACCAGGTGGGCAACGCCGACCAGCAGGCCGCCGATGGTCATCACCACCGCATGCGGCACCGCATTGTGGTGCAGCGGGTCGTACAGCACGCCGGCCCACAGCGCGACCAGGCCGGGGATCAGGAAGCCGAGCGCACGCAGCGCACCGTGGCGGCGATAGCCCCAGACCAGGCTGAACAGCCCGAGCAGGGTCACGAACACCACCAGCGCCTGTTCCACGCCATCGCTCAGCCAGAACGACAGGCCCAGCGACGGCGCCGCCGCCAGCAGCACGGGAATCACCGCGCAATGCAATGCGCACAGCATCGAACCAGTGGCACCGAAACGGTCGAGCAGGTGGCGCAGGCGTGAGGACAGGGACATGACTTCCAGCAGGGTCGGCGAATCGTTATGGAATAATATAACATCCCTCTCCGAACCGCACGGTTTTCCCTCCCCCTGTCCCCTCGACGGGATTCGTGCGCCCTGCGATTGATACATTGTAACAAAGGACCTGCCCATGCCCGCCCACACCCCTCGGCTCAAGCCGCATTCCCTGGCCCTGGCCCTCGCCGCCCTGTTGCCGTCCGTCGCCTTTGCAGCCGGCCAGGACACCTCCCACCGTGACCGCCACCTGACCGAACTCTCCTCGGTACAGGTCACCGCGTCGCCGCTGCAGGGCGATGCCGAATCCCTGGCGCGCCCGGTGGACGTGCTGGCCGGTGAGCGCCTGGACGAGCAGAAGGCCGGCACCCTGGGCGATACCGTGGCCAAGCTGCCGGGCGTACAGAGCACCTTCTTCGGCCCCGGCGTCGGCCGCCCGATCATCCGCGGCCAGGAAGGCCCGCGCGTTGCCGTGCTGTCCAACGGCATGGGCAACATGGACGCCTCCACGGTCAGCGCCGACCATGCCACCAGCATCGAGCCGTTCCTGGCCGACCAGATCGAAGTGCTGAAGGGTCCGGCCACGCTGCTGTTCGGCAGCGGCGCCATCGGTGGTGCGGTCAATGTGGTGGATGGCCGCATCGCGCGCGAACTGCCGGAGCGCCCGCTCAGCGGTCGCGCCGAGCTGCGCGGCAACTCGGTGAACAATGAGCGCAGCGGCATGTTCCGCCTCGATGGTGTCAGCGGCAACGTCGTGCTGCACGTGGATGGCCTGGTGCGCAATGGCGACGACTACCGCATTCCCGGCTACGCGGTGATCGACAGCCTTGAAGACCACCATGACCACGATCACGATCACGACCATGATCACGATGCAGCCGAGGGCGAAGAACCGCGCCGCGGCCGCCTGGACAACAGTTCGATCCGCACCCGCGCCGGCGGCGTCGGCGCAACGTGGCTGGGCGACGGTGGTTACTTCGGTGTGTCGGCCAGCACCTATCGCACCAACTACGGCATTCCCAATGGCGCGCACGTGCATGCCGATGGTGATGACCACGGCCATGACCACGGTCACGACCACGGCGATGAAGAGGAAGGCGGCGACGAGCATGACGTGCGCATCGACATGGTGCAGAACCGCTTCGAGACCAAGGCCGGCATCTACAACCCGGTCTCGTTCCTGAAGAACATCAACGCACGCGTGGCTTACACCGACTACGAGCACGTGGAGCTGGAGGCCGGCACGCCGTCGACGCGCTTCACCAACCGTGGTATCGAAGCGCGCCTGGAAGCCGTGCAGCAGCAGATCGGCGGCTGGGACGGCGCGTTCGGCCTGCAGTTCGGCAACAGCGATTTCGGCGCCAAGGGCGAAGAGGCGTTCGTACCGGATACCGGCACCAGGAACATCGGCCTGTTCGTGCTGCAGGAAAAGCAGTTCGGCCCGTTCAAGCTGGAACTGGGTGGCCGCCACGACCAGGTCAAGCTGGACCCGACCGGTGACTACCGTCGCCGCACGTTCGGTGCCACCAACCTGTCTGCCGCCGGTATCTGGAAGCTCAACGATGCCGTTGACCTGCGCATCGGCGTGGACAGCTCAGAGCGTGCACCCACCAACGAAGAGCTGTACGCCGCCGGCGCGCACATCGCCACCCGCTCGCTGGAGATCGGCGACGCCAACCTGAAAACCGAGCGCGGCCAGCGCGTCGAACTGGGCATCCATACCCACAGCGATCGCCTGGACTTCTCCGCGTCGGTCTACCAGACGAAGTTCAAGGACTTCATCTACCTCGCCGACACCGGTGTTACCGAAGGCCTGCCGGTCCGCGCCTGGACCCAGCAGGACGCGGTGTTCCGCGGCGCCGAGGCCGAAGCGCTGGTGCACCTGTTCGAGGGTGGCGCCGGTGACTGGGATCTGCGCCTGTTCGGTGACTATGTGAAGGCCAAGCTGGATGGCAGCGGCAGCCGCAACCTCGACATCGCCGTGCCGCACGGCGACCACAACCACAATTACAACGTGGAGCTGGCCAACACCGGCTACCTGCCGCGTATCGCCCCGGCCCGCGTGGGTGCCGACCTGCGCTGGTCGAAGGACGGCTGGCGCGCCTCGGTCGGTGCGGTGCGTTACAGCCGCCAGAAGGACGTTGCCCAGAACGAAGCCCCGAGCGACGGCTACACGCTGGTCGACGCGCACCTGGCCTACCGCTGGGATCGCAACGCGGGCAACAGCTACGAGGTGTTCCTGGATGGCAGCAACCTGGCCAACCGCGAAGTGCGCCCGCATACCTCGCTGCTGCGCGACTACTCGCCGCTGCCAGGCCGTGGAGTCGCATTCGGGATCCGCGCGTTCTTCTGATCGCGCACGGCGGGGTCGGATCCCTTTCCGAAGGAAAGGGCTCTGGCACCACCGCATTGAACGGGGGCCTTCGGGCCCCCGTTTTCATTCCGTCCCACGCCATCACGCATCCGTCACAAAGGTGTGCGTACGACAACAACCGGACAATCCCGTCACTCAAAGTCTCGTCAATCGGACACTTTTGTCCGAAAATGATTCCATGACCGCTCAACGTGCCGATGCTGCTGCCCGCCGTGCCCTCATCCTCGACGCCGCCGATCATGTCTTCGGCCAACATGGCGTCACCGCCCCGCTGGATCTGGTGGTCGAACGCGCCCAGGTGGGCCGCGCCACCCTGTACCGCAACTTCCCCGACCGCACCGCGCTGATCCAGGCGCTGCTGCAGCGCACGGTCGACCGCATCCGGCGCCAGGTCGAACAGCTCGGTGACCGCGATGACGCCCTGTTCGAGGTGTTCGAGGGCATGGCCCAGCGCATCATCGATTCGCCGGCACTGGCCGATTACTGGCGTGCGGTTGATTCGGACGTGCCGTCCATGCGCGCCGCGCGCGAGACCGTGCGCGACCTGCTGGAGGAACCGATCGCGCGCGCCAAGGCCGCCGGGCTGTGCCGTGACGACCTGGAAAAGACGGATATTTCACTGATCTCGGGCATGCTGGGTGCGGCCCTGCGCGGCAAGACCCGCGACGAGCGCGCCCAGTTGGCCGGGCGTGCCCTGCAGCTGCTGCGTGGGGGTCTCCAGGGAGCTGCCAGCGAGGCCCGTTGATGGTCCAGCCGTATCTGAAGCCGGTTCCGGATTGGGAGGAGCATGAGAAGCCGACCATGCCCGGCTCGGCGTCGATGCCCTGGCACCCGCCGTACCGGCGCGCGGCCTATGCGCTGGTATCGTTGCTGGTGGCGATCACCGGCGGCCTCGGCAATGCGCTGGTCACCGCCAACCTGCCGTTCCTGCAGGGCCAGCTGGCGCTCACTCCGACCCAGGGCAGCTGGCTGGTGGCCGCGTATGCGATGGTGAATGTCACCGCCAATCTGCTGGCCTTCAAGTTCCGCCAGCAGTACGGCATCCGCCTGTTCGCCGAGATCGGCCTGGGCCTGTATGCGGCGCTGGCGGTGCTGCACCTGTTCGTCGGCAGCTTCGAGACCACGATGCTGACCCGAGCCGCCAGCGGCTTCGCGGGTGCGGCCTGTTCCACACTGGGCACGCTGTACATGCTGCAGGCGCTGCCGCGCCGATTCACCGGCAATCTCCTGGTGGTCGGTGTCGGCCTGTCGCAGCTGGCGGTGCCGATCGCCTGGATCGTTTCACCAGGCCTGGTCGATACCGGCCAATGGCACCAGCTGTACTCCTTCGAAGCCGGCCTGGCCCTGTGCGCGTTCGCGGCAGTGGTGGTGCTGAAGCTGCCGCCGGGCATCCAGGTAAAGGCGTTCGAGCCATTGGACTTCCTCACTTTCGCCCTGCTCGCGCCGGCGGTCGCGCTGCTGGTGATCGTACTGGCGCAGGGCTACACGCGCTGGTGGCTCAACACCCCATGGCTGGGCTGGGCGCTGGTCGCCTCGATCGTGCTGTCCACCACCGCCTTCATCATCGAACACTACCGGCGCAATCCGCTGCTGCAGATCCGCTGGCTGTCGAAGCTGCCGGTGCTGCACTTCATCGTCGGCGCGTTCCTGATCCGCTTCCTGACCACCGAGCAGTCCTACGGCGTGGTCAACCTGATGCGCACGCTGGGCATGGGGCCTGACCAGATGCGGCCGTTGTTCGTAGTGATCCTGGCCGGGGTGATCGTCGGCATCGCCGGTGCCTCGCTCACCTTCGGACCGAAGCGGCTGATCGCGCAGCTGCTGATGGCGATCCTGCTGCTGGGCGCCGCCGCGTTCTTCGACCAGCACCGCACCAGCCTGGACCGGCCGCACGACTTCTACGCCAGCCAGTTCCTGGCCTCGGTCGGTGCCGGCATGTTCATGGGCCCGCTGATCATGCTCGGCATCTCCGCCGCGTTGAAACAGGGCGTCGACCACATGATCACCTTCCTGGTGACGCTGTCGATCACGCAGACCCTGGGTGGCCTGGCAGGTTCGGCGGTGCTGGGGACCTTCCAGCTGCATCGCGAGCAGCTGTATTCCAGCGCGCTGACCAGCCAGCTCGATCCGGCCGATCCGGTGGTCGCGCAACGGCTGCGCATCCAGCAGCAGCTGTACGCTGCGCAGATCACCGACCCGGTGCTGCGCAGTGCGCAGGGCAGCGCGCAGCTGGCGCAGACCACGCGCCGCGAAGCCAACGTGCGTGGCTTCAATGACGTGTTCACGCTGAGCGGCTGGCTGGCGATCGGCTTCCTGTGCTGGTTGCTGCTGCTGTCGCTGCGCACCGCCGTGCTCAAGCAATGGCGCAAGCGCCACCCCGCCCTTTCCACCGCGTCCACGCCGGCCGCGTCCCGTTGAGTCCTCCCATGCCTCCCGTCCCGCCCCGCCCCGACGACACCGACAACGTCACCCCACCGCCGCCGACCGACGCGGCGCCCGCGGCCACGCCGGTAGAACCTGCGGTCGCGCCGAAGTACCTCAAGCCCAGCGCCCGCAGCGTGGTGGTGATGGTGGTAGTGGCCTTGCTGGGCATTGCGCTGATCCTGCGCGCCTGGCACCTGTGGCCGTTCACCAGCAGCGTGATGGTGACCGACAACGCCTATGTACGCGGCCAGATCACGGTGATGGCGCCGCAGGTGAACGGCTATGTGACCGAAGTGCTGGTGAAGGATTTCCAGCATGTGAAGCAGGGCGAGCCGCTGCTGCGCATCGATGACCGCATCTATGCGCAGCGCGTGGCCCAGGCGCAGGCGACGCTGGACAGCGCGCGCGCGGCGCTGGCCAACTCGGACCAGTCACAGGCGCAGAACCGCGCACAGATTGCCTCCGCCCGCGCCACGCTGTCGGCTGGCCAGGCCGAACTGCAGCGTTCGCGCAATGAATTGAAACGCTACGAGGAACTGGCGGCGCAGCAGCTGGTGTCCATCAACGACCGCGACAAGTTCCGCACCACCCAGGCGTCGGCACAGGCCAGCGTGCAACAGTCGCAGGCGCAGATCCGCATCGCCGAGGAAACGCTGGTGTCGACCCAGGTCGCGCGCAAGAGCCTGGAAGCGCAGGTGGAAAGCGCGCAGGCGCAGCTGGAACTGGCCCGCATCGACCTGGCCAACACGGTGATCCACGCACCACGCGACGGCCAGATCAGCGAAGCCAGCGTACGCGTGGGCCAGTACGTCGCTGCCGGTTCGCAGCTGCTGTTCCTGGTACCTGACACGCTGTGGGTGGTGGCCAACTACAAGGAAGGACAGACCTGGGGCATGGCGATCGGCCAACCGGCGACGTTCTCGGTGGACGCGTTCCAGGGCCAGGTGCTGCGGGGCCGCGTGCAGGAGATCGCCCCAGCCACCGGGTCGGAATTCAGCGTGCTGCGCCCGGACAATGCCAGCGGCAACTTCACCAAGGTGGTGCAGCGGCTGCCGGTGCGGATATCGATCAACAGGGATCAGAAGCTGGCAAAGCAGCTGCGGCCCGGCATGTCGGTGATCGTGCGGGTGGATACCCGGTCCAAGCCGATGGACTAGGACGCAGGCCCTGCCGCACCGGTATGAAACGGGGTCAGATCCCTTTGCCAGTGGCAAAGGGATCTGACCCCGTTTCCAAAAATGCCGGCCAGCGGCCGGCCCTACCGTTGCGTTAGCCGGCGCAGCGCGCGCAGAGGCCATGCACTTCCAGCGTCTGTGCCTGCGGCTGGAAGCCCAGCTCCTTGGCGCGCTTCTCCAGCTGGGTGACGATCTCGCGGTCTTCCAGCTCCACCGCGCTGTGGCAGCTGTTGCAGATCAGGAACGGCACCGAATGCGCGGCACTGCTGGGGTGATGGCAGGCCACGAAGGCATTGACCGATTCCAGCTTGTGCACGAAGCCATTGGCCATCAGGAAGTCCAGCGCGCGGTACACGGTGGGCGGGGCATCGGCGCCCACGCCCTTGCCGTTGCGCACCCATTCCAGCAGCTCGTAGGCCTTGACCGGCTTGCCGGCCTCGGCGATCAGCTTCAGCACGTTGGCGCGGATCGGGGTCAGGCGCAGCCCGCGTTCGCGCGAGACACGCTCGACCACCGCCACGAAATCCGATGCGTCGTGGACATGGTGGTGCGGGGCGGTACAGGCAGTGGCGGTCTTGGCGGGCATGCGTGTTCTCCGGTTCGGGCCTGGCAAGGATGCCTCAGGCCGTTGCTACCTTGGTGATGGCCACATCAATGCGTTTCAAGGCCTGCTCGCGGCCGGCCAGGTACACGGTATGGGAAATGTCAGGACTGACCTGGGTGCCGGTGATCGCCACGCGCAGCGGCTGGGCGACCTTGCCCATGCCGATTTCCAGCGCTGCGGCCGCGTCGTGCAGGGCGACGCCCACCGACTCGGCGGTCCACTCCGGCAACGCTGCCAGCAGCTCGCGGGCCTTGCCCAGCGCCACCTCGGCACCGGCCTTGAGGTGCTTGGCCACCGCCGCTTCGTCGTACCCGGTCAGCGGCTGGTACCAGACCACGGCCTTCTCGGCCATTTCCTTCAGGGTCTGCACGCGTTCACGCAGGGCGATCACCACATCCTCCGGGGCCGGGCCGGCGGCCACGTCCAGGCCCAGCTTCTCCAGCTGGTAGACCAGGTGCGGCACGATGGCGGCCACGTCCTCGGTCTTCAGGAAGTGCTGGTTGACCCAACCCAGCTTGGCCATGTCCAGACGCGAGGCCTTGGAATTGCAGTCCTTCACGTCGAACAGGTCGATCAGCTCCTGGCGGCTGAACAGCTCCTGGTCACCGTGCGACCAGCCCAGGCGGGCCAGGTAGCTCAGCAGCGCGTCGGGCAGGTAGCCGGCGTCCTTGTACTGCATCACGTCGGCCGCGCCGGTGCGCTTGGACAGCTTGGCGCCCTGCTCGTCCAGGATCATCGGCATGTGGCCGAACTTCGGCACCGGCGCACCAATGCCCTCGTACAGGTTGATCTGGCGCGGGGTGTTGTTGATGTGGTCGTCGCCGCGGATGACCTCGGTGATGCCCATGTCCCAGTCGTCCACCACCACCGCGAAGTTGTAGGTGGGGTAGCCGTCCGGGCGGAAGATGACCATGTCATCCAGCTCGCTGTTGGCGATCTCGATGCGGCCCTTGATCAGGTCGTCGAACACCACCGTACCTTCCAGCGGGTTCTTGAAGCGGATGACGCGGTTCGGGTCGTCCTTGTACGGCAGGCCCAGTTCGCGTGCAGCGCCGTTGTAACGCGGCTTTTCCTGCCTGGCCATGGCGGCCTCGCGCATCGCGTCCAGCTCTTCGCGGGTTTCGTAGGCGTAGTAGGCCTTGCCGTCGGCGATCAGCTGCTCTGCCACTTCCCGGTAGCGGGCGACGCGGTCGGTCTGATAGATCGGGCCTTCGTCGTAGTCCAGGCCCAGCCACTCCATCGCCTCCAGGATGGCGTCGATCGCGCCCTGGGTGCTGCGTTCACGGTCGGTGTCCTCGATGCGCAGCACGAACTCGCCGCCGCGGTGGCGGGCCTCCAGCCAGCAGTACAGCGCGGTGCGGGCACCACCGATGTGCAGGTAGCCGGTGGGACTGGGGGCGAAGCGGGTGCGGCAGGTCATGGACGGCTCGAGGAACGGGAATCCCCCGATTTTACCAGCCCGCCGCCCCCGACGGAAAAAGGGGACGGAGGGGATTAAGTCGCGATTGCCCAGCCCGTGGGTACTGCAACCGGGAAACGGAGGGGAGATGCGACTTAATCCCCTCCGTCCCCTTTTACGGTTCCACCTTGCGCGGGAACGGCTGCTCGCGCATCGCGGCGTTGTAGGCGAACGAGGCGACGATGGCTGCGGCCTGCTTCAGGTCTTCCGGTTCGGCGTGGTCCCAGGTGTCCAGGTGGCTGTGGTGGACATTGGTGAAGTAGTCCAGCCGGTCCTGGATGAACTGGAAGCCCGGCAGGCCGATGCGGTCGAAGCTGATGTGGTCGGTGCTGCCGGTGTTGCGGGTCGCCACGGTGGTGGCGCCGACGTCATGGAACGGCGCCAGCCAGGCTTCGAAGATCGGCATCGCCGCCAGGTTTTCCTGGGCGTAGATGCCCCGGAAGCGGCCGGAGCCGTTGTCCATGTTGAAGTAGACCTGGAACTTGCTGTAATCGCGGGTCTTCTGCAGTGCACCGGTCGGCTCGCGCAGCGACGCCGGCAGCGCCTTCTGCGCCGGGTCGGTGGGCTCCGGGAACCGGCCGAAATGCTTGGCCACATAGGCCTGCGAGCCGATCAGGCCCTGCTCCTCGCCGCTCCACAGCGCCACGCGGATGGTGCGCTTGGGCCTGGCGCCGGTGGCCTTGAGGATGCGCATGGCCTCCATCATCACCGCCACGCCTGCGGCGTTGTCGGCCGCGCCGGTGCCGCTGTGCCAGGAATCCAGGTGCGCGCCGATCATCACCACTTCATCAGGCCTGCTGCTGCCGCGGATCTCGGCCAGCGTGTTGTAGCCGGGCTGGTCGGCGTCATCGGTGAAGCGCGCGGCCACATCCACGCGCAGGCGCACGGTCTGCCCGGCCTTCAGCGCGCGCACCAGCGGGTTGAAGTGCTCGCTGATCATCGCCAGCTCGGGGATGCCGACCGGCTCGCCGGCCTTGCGCGAACCACCACCGGCAACGCGGATGATGCCGTTGTCCCAGCTGCTGATGCTGATCGAGGCCAGCGCCCCTTCTTCGACGAAGAACGCATTGACCCTGGTCGCCAGCTGCTGGCGTTCCTGGTACTCCTTGACCCGCTTGGCGCGCTCGGCGGTGGCGTCCTGGTCCTTCGGCAGGGTGAACGCCTGCAGGCCTTCCAGCGAGGTCGCGTCATGCCGATGGGAATCCGGCTCGGTGCCGCGCTTGTACTCGCGCGCCTCGCCCAGCAGCAGGATCTTGCCGCGCAGCTTGCCGCGGTACTTTTCGATGTCTTCGGGCTTCTTGATCTCGACCTGCACCAGCTCGCCTTCAACCGGCCCCTTGGTGCCCGGCGTCCAGGCCTTGGGCAGTGCATGCAGCGGCTGCACACGGTCACCCAGCATTTCCACGCTGGCCGAGGTGAACTCCCAGCCACGGCCAAAGTCATCGAACGCTTCGTCGTGGACGTTGTCCAGCTTCCATTCGTTGAACTTGCCGCGGGTCCACGCGTTGGCGCGGCCCATCGCCAGCGAGTTGGTCAGCCGCGGGCCGATGCGTTCGGTGAGATAGCTGAAGGTGTCCATCACCTGCGAACGGTGGAAGGCCTCCTGGCGGATGCGGCTGACCATGTCCAGGTCCACCGTCTCGCGCTGCTGCGCCGCTGCATTGCCACCCATCGCCAGCGCTACGGCCAGCACACCCCACTTCAACACATCGCACCCCTGCCTTCCGGCCTTCTCATCAACCCATCGAGTCTAGCCAGCAGCGGCGCCGCGATACCCTCCCATCGGTCATGGGCGGCGCGGAAGCGTGCGAACCAGGGTTCGCCCCCACAGAAGAGTGGTTGGGTCGCATCTGCCAAACCACCTCACCCACTCCACCCCAGCCACAGCTGCGCCCGCTCCGGCAGCAGCAGCAACCAGTGCCGCCGGTCGATGCTGCTGCAGCCATACACCGCCGCATGCGCGGGCCAGTCATCGGGCAGGCCACCGATGCCGATTTCCGCAAGTGCTTCCGCCCCGGCCTTCCATGGCCGGTAGCGCGGCACCCTCCCCGCCAGCGCACCGCGTCCCTGCCGCGCGCCCTGCAACCAGGCCAGGCCCTTGCCCTGCAATCCCTCGCAGGTCACCGCGGCCAGCTGGAAGCGGACCAGACCGGGGGCGATCCATGCCCCCGGCAGGGCCGCCAGCACGCCATGTGCCTGCAGCAGTGCATCCACTTCCAGCAGGGCCGGAATGCCCTGCCGCGCCCGTTGCCGCAATCCCTGGCGCCAGCTCATGGCGTGCTCCTTACTTCAGGTCTGCGCCAAGCGCGTACCAGTCGACCCGGCGGGTCACCCACATCGCCAGCGCCAGGATCACGAACAGCAGCAGCGATCCCATCAGCAGTGCGTTGTTCTCCGACACCAGCAGGCCATACAGCGCGCCGTACAGCACGGTCAGCAGCGCAGCGAAGCCAAGGCCGCGCTTCCAGTGGCCCAGCACGTTGGCCAGGTACACCGCCTGCAGGCCGATGCAGGCCACGGCCGAGACCAGGTAGGCCTTCCAGAACGCGATGTGCTCGGACAGGCTGATCAGCAGCAGGAAGAAGATCGCCAGCGCCAGGCCGACCATCAGGTACTGCAGCGGATGGATGCGCAGCGACTTGATCAGTTCGAACAGGATGAAGCCGACGAAGGTCAGCACCACGAACAGCACGCCGTACTTCGAGGCACGGTCGGCCTGGGTGTAGGTATCGACCGGATCGACCAGCGACACCGTCACGGCCTGCGAATCGATCGTCCCCTCGCTGCGCAGCTGGCGCTGTGCATCGGAGGCCAGCGAGGACACCGCCCAGCGTGCTTCGAAGCCCTGTGCATCGACACGCCGTTCGTTGGGCAGGAAGGCGCCGCTGAACGACGGATGCGGCCAGCTCGACCGCAGCGCGATCCGGGTGTCATCGCCCACCGGCACCACCGACAGCATGCGGCTGCCATCCAGGCGCAGCTCCAGTTCAACGGTGCTGGCGGCCAGCGCGCCGCCCTGATCCGCGGCGAAACCGCTCACCGGCGCATGCAGGCCACGTCCGATTTCGCTGGCCACGCCTACACCGGGCAGCAACCGCAGCTGCTTGCCGTCCACCCGCAGGTTCGGCGTGCCCACCAGGCCGCGCACATCGGAAACCCCCAGCGCCACATAGGGCTGGCCATAGGTGCGGCCGTTCTTCACCGGATAGTCGTCTTCGGCGAAAGTCGCCTTCAACTGGCCATTCCAGCTGTACACCGGCACCTTGAACAGGCCGACCTCGCGCTGGCTCGGCAGCATCTCGCCGCCCACCTCCAGCGACGCCGGCATCTGCAGCCAGTGGCCCTCGGTCACCTGGATCTCGGTCTTCTTGACGCCCAGCGGGTCAACCAGTTCAACCTGCTTGCGTTCCACCCACGGCACCACCCGTACCGGGCCCACCAGCTGCTGCGTGCCGGCACGGCTGTCGGCCACCCGGGCAAAGGCCTCGTCGCGGTACTGGCTGCGCTCGGTGATGACCCCGCGGATCATCATCAGCGGCACCAGCAGCAACAGGATCAGCCCGCCGACAATGGCGAACCTCAGCAGCATCTTCAGGGATTTCATGGTCCATCCTCGTTGGAGAGGGCTGCAGGATGGACCGCTGCGGTGAGCAGGGTTTGTGGCGAAGTTGAAGCGAGTGTGAAGTCAGCGGCGCGGACGCTGGCCCGGCACTGACAACGGCAGCCACAGGCTGGCCACGGTGCCACCGCCGTCGCGCGCGTCGAGGCTGGCGCGACCATCGTGCAGGCGCGCGACCTCCTGCACGAACGGCAGGCCCAGGCCGGAACTGCGCCGGCCGCTGCCGGGGCGGGCAAGCGAATAGAAGCGTTCGAACACCCGTTCGCGCGCGTAGTCGGGAATGCCGGTACCGCGATCCGCCACCTGCAGGCGCACGCCCTGCCCGTCCACCTCGGCCTGCAGTGCGATGTCCGCGCCGGGCGGTGAGAAGGCAATGGCGTTGTCGATCAGGTTGTGCAACGCCTGCCGCAGCAGATAGGCATCGCCCTGCACGCGCAGGTCGGGCGCGCTGCCGATGCTGACCTGCACGCCGGCCGCCTGCGCACGCACCTGCGCCGCCGCTGCCGCATCGGCCAGCAACGTTGGCAGCGCGATCGGATCGCGGGTCTGCAGCCAGCCGTGCTGTTCCACTTCGGCCAGCGCCAGCAGCTTGTCGATGGTCTCGGTCAGCCGCTCCTGCTGGTCGACGATGCTGCGCGCGAAATGCACGCGGTCGGCCTCGGGCAGCGGCTCCTGCAGCAGCTCGGCGGCACCGCGGATCGCCGCCAGCGGGCTCTTCATTTCATGCGTCAGTGACTGCACGTACTGTTCGACATAGGCCTTGCCCTCAAGCTTGCGGCGCATGGTTTCCAGCGCCTGGCCCAGGTCGCCGATCTCGTCGCGGCGGCGCCGTGGCGGTGGCACCGGTTCGCCGGCGCTGACCGCGCGTGCATAGCGGCTGAGCTGGCCGAGGCCGGTGGTGAGCCACATCGTCACCAGCACGCCGACCAGCGCCGACAGCCCGATCAACCAGGCGCCGCGCTCGATGATGGCGCGCTGGCTGGCGGCGATGAACGGATCGATGCTGCGGTTGGGCTGGGCCAGGCTGAGCACGCCGATCAGGGTGCGCCCATCGGCCGGGTCGTATACCGGCGCCGCCACGTGCATCACCGTATCGCCTTCTTCGCCTGGTATTTCCGGGCTGGAGCGGGCGCCGTACTCGCCACGCAGGGTGCGGTAGACATCGTTCCAGCGCGAATTGTCACGCCCGAGGTCGCGGCCCAGCGAGTCGTAGATGACGATGCCCCTGGCATCGGTGATGGTCACCCGGTAATCCAGCGATCGCTTGGGAAAACGCCAGACCATCGCCTTCAGGTCGCGCTGCCGCGCCTTGGCCAGGTTGCGGGTGAAGCTGCCGCTGCGGATGGTGCCGTCCTTGACGTCGGCGGCGGCCATCTCGGCCAGCACGTTGGCCGCATCGACCAGGGTCGATTCCATCGCCTGGCGCACACCGGGCTTCACCTCGTTGACGAATACGCGCATCACGAAGAACGCGGCGATGCCGGTGATCAGGAAGAAGCCGAGGAACAGCTTCAGTACCAGGCGCATCGGCTAGACCTCCAGCGCGTAGCCAAGGCCACGGTGGGTGCGGATCGGGTCGTCGCTGGCACCAGCCGCACGCAGCTTGGCGCGCAACGTCTTTACATGGGTGTCGACGGTGCGGTCGGCACTGTCGGCGCTGCTGTCCCAGCCCCGGTCCATCAGCTGCGCGCGGCTGAGGATGGCACCGGGGCGCTGCAGCAGCGCTTCCAGCAACGCGTACTCGTATCGGGTCAGGTCCAGCGCATGGCCGCGGAAGCGGATACGCCGGCCTTCGCGGTCGATCGCGAACGCCCCGTGTTCCTGCCAGCCGGCGTCCGCGCGGGGCGCTGCGACGACCGCTGCCGCACGACGCAGGCGCGCACGCACCCGCGCCACCAGCTCGCGCGGCGAGAACGGCTTGGTCATGTAATCGTCGGCGCCCAGTTCCAGGCCGAGCACGCGGTCCACTTCATCGTTGCGGGCGGTCAGGAAGATCACCGGCAGCTGCGCCGCCGGTCCGGGCTGCGCACGCAGCCGCCGGCAGACCTCGAAACCGCCCAGGTCCGGCAGGCCCACGTCCAGCACCACCACGTCGATATCGCCGGCCTGCAGCCGTTGCAGGGCCTCGCCGCCCAGCAGGCAGTGGCTGGCGGCATAGCCTTCGCTGCGCAGCGCATAGAGCACGGTTTCGGCGATGGCGGCTTCGTCCTCGACCACCAGGACATGGGCAACGGGAGCTGTCATGGCGCGCAGCATAGCCGCTGCGGCCGCCGCCCCGTACACTGCCGCCCATGAACTATCGCCACGCCTTCCACGCCGGCAACCACGCCGATGTGCTCAAGCACATCGTGCAGCTGGCCCTGATCGACAGCTTCAAGCGCAAGGACAGCCCGTTCTTCGTGCTCGACACCCACGGCGGTGCCGGCCGCTACCTGCTGGCCAGCGAAGAGAGCCGCAAGACCCTGGAGGCCGAATCCGGGATCATGCGGCTGATGGCCCAGCCCAGGCTGCCGGAGGTGGTCGAGCGCTACCTGAAGGCGGTGCAGGCCGACAACCCGGTGGGCGCGCTGACCAACTACCCGGGCTCGCCGCTGCTGAGCGCACAGGCGATGCGCGCGCAGGACCGCATGGCGGTCTGCGAGCTGCAGGAAGCCGAAACGGCCACGCTGAAGGCCCTGTTCGCCCATGACAGCCGCGTCGATGTGCGCGCTGGCGATGGCTATGCCCTGCTGCGCTCGCTGCTGCCGCCGAAGTTCAACGGCAGCAAGATCGGCCGTGGCCTGGTGCTGATCGACCCGCCGTACGAGGCCCAGGACGCCGAGTACCAGGCCGTTCTGGCCGCCCTGGCCGAGACCCTGGCGCGCTGGCCGCAGGCGACCTGCGCGGTGTGGTTCCCGATCAAGCAGCGCCGCACCATCCTGCACTTCCTGCGCAAGGCCACCGCCCTGCCGGTGAAATCGGCGATGACGATCGAGTTCCTGGTGCGCCCGGACGACTCGCCGCTGCGCCTCAACGGCAGCGGCATGCTGCTGCTCAACCCGCCGTGGCAGTTCGACCGGGTGGTCGGCCCGGCCCTGCCGGCGCTGCGCCAGCACCTGGGCGAACCGGGGGCCAGCACCCGCCTGGATTGGCTCAAAGCCCCCGAATGACGGCCTTCACGAGGCTGTACCGCCGTGAGCCTTTCGTTCACGGAATGCAGCCCCGGTGATGCCACAATCGATGGACCACCAAGGAATCACCCGGTATGGCCACTCGCAACCGCATGCCGCCCTGGCATGAGATCTTCAAGGCTCCCAGCGGCCACGAGCTGCTGATCCGCCCCATCCGCCCGGAAGATGGCGCACCGCTGCAAGCGGCGTTCAGCCTGTTCGGGCCGGAAGAAATCCGTGATCGTTTCCTGCAGGCGGTGACCGAGCTTTCGCCGGAAACCACCCAGCGCCTGACCCACCCGAATCCCAAGACCGAGATCACCCTGGTCGCAGCCGAATCCCTGCCTGCTGGCGAAGCGGTGGTCGGCGCGGTCGCCCGGGCCTCGATCATCCCCGGCACCCGTGAAGCCGAGTACGCGATCCTGATCAGCCGCTTCCTCATTGGCCAGGGCCTGGGCCGGCAGCTGATGCGCAAGCTGGTGAAGTGGGGCCGCGGCAAGTACCTGGACCGCCTGTACGGCGACGTCGCCGCCGAGAACGAGCCGATGAAACAGCTGGCCGCCTCGCTGGGCTTCAAGCCGGTCCCGCACCCGGCCGGTGCCGAAGGCCTGGTGCGGATGGTGCTGGAGCTGGACAACTGACAGATGCGCCGGGCCCCGCCCGGCGACGCCTGCCGGTAGTGCCGGCCGCTGGCCTGAACTGCGTTACCCCAACGGCACATGAGGCTGCCGGCAATCGGCCGGCACGACCCACCGGGCTTCGATCGGGCTTCTGCTAAAATCCGGGGTCCATGTCGCGTACCTCATACCCCGCCCCGCCGCTGCCGCGCGCCGGCCAGCTCCGCGCCTGGTGGCGCGCCCCCGCCTCGCCGACCGCCCTGGCCTGGTACCTTGCCCAGGCCGCGCGTGCGCACGACGCCCCGCTGCTGGTGATCGCCCGTGACAACCACGGTGCCAACCAGCTCGAAGCCGACCTGCACACCCTGCTCGGCGGCGATCCGGCCCTGCCGGTGGTCGCCTTCCCGGACTGGGAAACCCTGCCCTACGACCGCTTCAGTCCGCATCCGGACATCATTTCGCAGCGCCTGGCCGCCCTGCACCGCCTGCCCGCGCTGAAGCGTGGCCTGGTGATCGTGCCGGTGCAGACCCTGCTGCAGCAGCTGGCCCCGCGCAGCTACGTGATCGGTGGCAGCTTCGACCTGAAGGTCGGCCAGCGCCTGGACCTGGAAGCCGAGAAGCGCCGCCTGGAAAGCGCCGGCTACCGCAACGTGCCGCAGGTGATGGACCCGGGCGACTTCGCTGTGCGCGGCGGCCTGCTCGACGTGTACCCGATGGGTGCCGACGAGCCGCTGCGGGTGGAACTGCTGGACGAGGACATCGACTCGATCCGTGCCTTTGACCCGGAAAGCCAGCGTTCGCTGGACAAGGTCGAGGCGGTGCACATGCTGCCCGGCCGCGAAGTGCCGATGGATGAAGCCAGCATCGCCCGCGTGCTGGCCACGCTGCGCGAGCGGTTCGATGTCGATACCCGGCGCAGTTCGCTGTACCAGGACCTGAAGTCCGGACTGGCGCCGGCCGGCGTCGAGTACTACCTGCCGCTGTTCTTCGAACGCACCGCAACCCTGTTCGACTACCTGCCCAGCGGCAGCCTGCCGGTGGTCTGTGCCGGTGCGTATGAAGCGTCCGTCGCGTTCTGGGCGCAGACTGCGGACCGCTATGAGCAGCGCCGCCATGATGTGGAGCGCCCGCTGCTGCCGCCGTCGGCGTTGTACCTGTCGCCGGAGCTGCTGCGCGAGCGCCTGAACGATGCCCCGCGCATCGAGGTGTGGGCGGCTGACCATGCGCGCATCGCCGACGCGCACGCGCTGGGGGACCAGCCGCTGCCACCGCTGCCGGTGGCCGCGCGCGAAGCCCCCGCTGGCGATGCGCTGAAATCCTTCCTCGGCCATTATCCGGGCCGGGTACTGATCGCCGCCGATTCACCCGGCCGCCGCGAGGCGCTGCTGGAAGTGCTGCAGGCCGCCGAGCTGAAGCCGCCGGTGGTGGCCGACCTGCCCAGCTTCCTCGCCGACGACGCGCGCTTCGCGATCGCGGTGGCACCGCTGGAGGATGGCTTCGCGCTGGACGATCCGCGCATCGCGGTGCTGACCGAGCGCCAGCTGTTCCCCGAGCGCGCCGGCAGCACCCGGCGCACGCGCCGTGCCGGCCGCGAGCCGGAAGCGATCATCCGCGACCTCGGTGAACTGACCGAGGGCGCGCCGATCGTGCACGAGGATCATGGCGTCGGCCGTTATCGTGGCCTGATCGCGATGGACGTCGGCGGCATGCCCGGCGAGTTCCTCGAAATCGAATATGCCAAGGGCGACCGCCTGTATGTGCCGGTCGCCCAGCTGCACCTGATCAGCCGCTATTCCGGTGCGTCGGCGGAAACCGCGCCGCTGCATTCGCTCGGTGGCGAGCAGTGGAGCAAGGCCAAGCGCAAGGCCGCCGAGAAAGTACGCGACGTCGCCGCCGAACTGCTGGAGATCCAGGCCCGCCGCCAGGCGCGTGCCGGCCTGGCACTGCAGGTCGACCGCGCGATGTACGAGCCGTTCGCGGCCGGTTTCCCGTTCGAGGAGACCCCGGACCAGCTGGCCGCGATCGACGCCACCCTGCGCGACCTGGCCAGCAGCCAGCCGATGGACCGCGTGGTCTGCGGCGACGTCGGCTTCGGCAAGACCGAGGTGGCGGTGCGTGCGGCCTTTGCGGCCGCCAGTGCCGGCAAGCAGGTGGCTGTGCTGGTGCCGACCACGCTGCTGGCCGAACAGCATTACCGCAACTTCCGCGACCGCTTCGCCGATTACCCGCTGAAGGTCGAGGTGCTGTCGCGCTTCAAGACCACCAAGGAAATCAAGGCCGAGCTGGAAAAGGTCGCCGCCGGCACCATCGACGTGATCGTCGGTACCCATCGCCTGCTGCAGCCGGACGTGAAGTTCAAGGACCTGGGCATGGTCATCGTCGACGAGGAGCAGCGTTTCGGCGTACGCCAGAAGGAAGCGCTGAAGGCGCTGCGCGCCAACGTGCACCTGCTGACCCTGACCGCCACACCGATTCCGCGCACGCTCAACATGGCCATGGCCGGCCTGCGCGACCTGTCGATCATCGCCACGCCGCCGCCGAACCGGCTGGCGGTGCAGACCTTCATCACCCAGTGGGACAACGCGCTGCTGCGCGAAGCCTTCCAGCGCGAGCTGGCGCGTGGTGGCCAGCTGTATTTCCTGCACAACGACGTGGAAAGCATCGGCCGCATGCAGCGCGAGCTGTCCGAGCTGGTGCCGGAGGCGCGCATCGGCATCGCCCATGGGCAGATGCCCGAGCGCGAGCTGGAAAAGGTGATGCTGGATTTCCAGAAGCAGCGCTTCAACGTGCTGCTGTCGACCACGATCATCGAGTCGGGCATCGACATCCCCAACGCCAATACCATCATCATCAACCGTGCGGACCGTTTCGGCCTGGCCCAGCTGCACCAGCTGCGTGGCCGCGTCGGACGTTCGCACCACCGCGCCTACGCGTACCTGATCACGCCCGACCGCCGCGCGATCACCCCCGACGCTGAGAAGCGCCTGGAAGCGATCGCCTCGATGGACGAGCTGGGCGCCGGCTTCACCCTGGCCACGCACGATCTGGAAATCCGCGGTGCCGGCGAACTGCTCGGCGAGGACCAGAGCGGGCAGATGGCCGAGGTCGGCTTCAGCCTGTACACCGAGCTGCTGGAGCGCGCGGTGCGCAGCATCAAGCAGGGCAAGCTGCCCGACCTTGATGCCGGCGAGGAAGTGCGTGGTGCCGAGGTCGAACTGCATGTGCCGGCACTGATCCCGGAAGACTACCTGCCGGACGTGCATACCCGCCTGACCCTGTACAAGCGTATTTCCAGCGCGCGCGACAGCGATGCGCTGCGCGAACTGCAGGTGGAGATGATCGATCGCTTCGGCCTGCTGCCGGATGCGGCCAAGCACCTGTTCGCCATCGCCGAGCTGAAGCTGAAGGCCAACACGCTGGGCATCCGCAAGCTGGACCTGGGCGAAAATGGTGGCCGCATCGTGTTCGAATCCAAGCCGAACATCGACCCGATGGCGGTGATCCAGCTGATCCAGAAGCAACCGAACCTGTACGCCATGGAAGGGCCCGACAAGCTGCGCATCAAGCACCCGCTGCCGTTGCCGGAAGACCGCTTCAACGCGGCCCGCGCCCTCCTGACCACCCTCGCCCCGGGTTGATCGCCCCCCGAACACCCCGCACCGGTCCCCACCCGGTGCGGGCGGATGACCATGTTTCCTGACGCCGTACCCGCCCCCGACCTGCTGCACGCGCACGCCTGCCTGATCGATGCCCTCTCGATGTCGCTGCAGATGCGCGACGCCTACACCCGCCATCACTGCGACCGCGTCGGCCTGTTCGCGCAGCGGCTGGCCGCGCACTGCGATCTCGACGACGAGGCCTGTGCGCAGGTCGGCCTGGCCGCGCGCTTCCACGACATCGGCAAGATCGGCATTCCCGACGACGTACTGCTGGCACCGCGCCGGCATACCGATGAGGAGCGCGCGATCATGCGCGAGCATCCGGTGCGCGGCGAGCACATCTTCCTGGCCACCGGCCGCAGCGACGCCGCGCCCGTGGCGCGGCTGATCCGCGCCCATCACGAAGCCTTCGATGGCAGCGGCTATCCCGATGGGCTGCGCGGCGAATCCATCCCGCTGGGCGCGCGCATCGTCACCATCGCCGATGCCTACGATGCGATGACCAGCGTGCGCCCGTACCGCGACGCGATGGAGCACGAAACCGCGTTGCGGATCATCGATTCGCAGTCTGGAGGGCTGGTGGATCCCTACGTGCTGCAGCGCTTCCATCGCATGCTGGCGCGGGAGCCGGAGCTGGCCTGAGATCTTCCGGAAGGTGAAACGACCCGTCGGTAGAGTCGACTGTCAGTCGACTGCTCTTCGTCCAGATCGCGAAAATCCCGCGCTGCGCGCGATAGTCGACTGACAGTCGACTCTACCAGTCGGCGCTGCGCTACCGGCCTGGAAGACAAAAGGCCCGGCATTTGCCGGGCCTTTCGCATCACGCAGTCACGGGTGATCGATTACCAGATCACCACGCGCTTGTCGTCGGCACGCACCATCGCGTCGCCGGCCTTGCACTGGAATGCAGCGGCATAGGACGGCATGTTCGACGGTGCGCCGTTGGCACGGAAGTTGGCCGGGGCGTGCGGATCGGTGTTCAGGCGGACGCGCAGCTCACCATCGGTGAAGTTGCGGCGCCACACGGTGGCCCAGTTCATGAAGAAGCGCTGGTCCTGGCTGTGGCCATCCACTTCGACATTCGCCTTCGGGTCTTCCTTCAGCGCCATCTGCAACGCGTCGTAGGCCACGGTCAGGCCGCCGAGGTCGCCGATGTTCTCGCCCAGGGTCAGCTTGCCCTTCACGAACACGCCCGGCACCGATTCATAGCCGTCGAACTGCGCGACCAGCTGGTCGGTACGCTCGGTGAAGGCCTTGCGGTCGGCGTCGGTCCACCAGTTGTCGAAGTTGCCGTTGGCGGCGAACTGGCTGCCCGAGTCGTCGTAGCCGTGCATCATCTCGTGGCCGATGACCGCACCGATGCCGCCGTAGTTCAGCGCCGGATCGGCCTTGGCGTCGAAGAACGGTGCCTGCAGGATCGCCGCCGGGAACACGATCTCGTTCTTGGTGGCGTTGTAGTACGCGTTGACGGTCTGCGGGGTCATGCCCCACTCGGTCTTGTCCACCGGCTTGCCGATCTTGTCCAGCATATAGCGGTAGTTGAACGCACGCGCCGCCTGCATGTTGCCCAGGTAGCTGTCGCCGTTGGTCTGCAGGCCCGCCCAGTCACGCCACTTGTCGGGGTAACCGATCTTCGGGGTGAAGCTGGCCCACTTCTCCAGGGCCTTCTTCCTGGTTTCTTCGCCCATCCACGGCAGCTGCTCCAGGCGCGCCTTCAGCGCCTGCGACAGGTTTTCCACCAGGTGCTGCATGGCGACCTTCGACTCGGCCGGGAACACGGCGTCGACGTACAGCTGGCCCAGGGCTTCGCCCATGCCACCGTTGACCGACTCCAGCACGCGCTTCCAGCGCGGCTGCATTTCCTTCTGGCCACGCAGGGTGGTGCCATAGAAATCGAAGTTGGCCTTCTCGAACTGGCTGCTCAGGTACGGCGAGGCGTCGTCGATGGTGTGGAAGCGCAGGTAGGCCTGCCAGGTGCTGGCCGGCACATCGGCCAGCATCTTGTCCATTTCAGCGAAGAAGCCCGGCTGGGCCAGCGAGAACTTCTGCGCGGCCGGCACCTTGAGGGTCTCGAACAGCGCGGTCCAGCTGAAGTTCGGGGTCAGCTTGTCGGCCTCAGCCGCGCTGAGCGGGTTGTAGCGCTTTGCCGGGTCACGCATTTCGATGCGCGACATCGAGGCCTTGGCCAGGCGGGTTTCGAAGGCCATCACGGCCTTGGCCTGCTCGGCGGCCTGCGCCGCGTCCACGCCGGACAGGGTCAGCACCTGTGCGATGTAGGCCACGTAGGCGTCGCGGATCTTGGCCTGCGCATCATCGAAGTAGTAGCCCTTCTCCGGCAGGCCCAGGCCACCCTGGCCGACGTAGGCGATGACGTTGGCCGAATCCTTGTAGTCGGCATTGGCGAACAGCGAGAACAGCACGCCCTTGCCCTCGGCCTGGCTGTCGCGCAGGTACCGGGTGATGGCGGCGGTGTCGTTCAGCGCGGTGATCTTGTCCAGCTGCGGCTGCAGCGGCGCCAGGCCGGCAGCTTCGATCTTCGCTTCATCGTTGCCGGTCTTCCAGATGTCACCGATCTTCGCTTCCACCGAGCCCGCCTTGGCCTGGCTGGCGGCGGCCTGCTGCACCAGCGCGTGCTGCACTTCCAGCGAGCGCTCGCGCAGGATCTCGAAGCTGCCCCAGGTGGTCTGGTCGCCCGGCACCGGGTTGGCCTTCAGCCACTTGCTGTTGACGAAGCCATTGAGGTCGGTACAGGCCGGAATGGCCGGATCGAGGTCGGCGCTGTTGAGCGAGATCAGCGGCGTCTTGATCTGCGACAGGTCGAAGGCCGGCTTGGCGTCGGCACTGGCCGCCGGGGCGGTTTCGTTCTTGCCACAGGCCGCCAGTGAGGCAGCGATGGCGATGGTCAGGCCCAGCGGGACTAGGTTGCGGACGTTCATGAGGCTCTCCTGCGGGTAATTTCACAGGGTAGCCGCGGGAGCGACGCTGGGGACCGGCCAAAGGTCACGACCGCATGGCGCGGCTCCGTCTGCATGCCGCTATGCTCTGGCTTCCGCGATCACTGGACTTCATGACCATGGACGAAGCTGCGCTGCTGCAGGCCATCGACGCTTGTGAGTGTCTGTTCCTGGCGGGCATCGGCGAGCCGGAAGCGAATCGTCTGCGCCTGGTCGTCGAGGAAGGCCTGGTGGTCGGAAAGCCCTCCCGTGTGGAGCTCGCTCATGGACGTTCAATCGATGATGCGCGTGCGATAGAGGTGATGCCCCACTCGCAGCGTTTTGAGCTGATCTGGGACCACTACATCAGCTACGCCGTGCACAACGAGTCCTACCAGCGCTGGGACGACGCCGAAACCTGGAGCGGCAACCTGTTCCGCCGCTACAGCCGTTCGAAGTTCCTCGATTATCTGGACCATGGCACCTTTGCCGATGTCAGTTACCCGGGCCCATTCACGCACTATCAGGTGATATGCCAGGAACACGTCATCGACATTGCCGCGTTGCGGCCGCCGAAGGTGCGCCGCATGGATCCCTCGTAGCTGGCTGATGCAGCCCCCATGGGTTGGCTCTACCGGGTTGCGACAGCGCCGGCCGAGCGTGGGCTCGGCTCGACAAAAGCGAAGGCCGGCTTGCGCCGGCCTTGTGCTTCTTACTTCGCCTTGCCCTGGTTGGCCACGGCTTCGGCGGCCTTGCGCGCTGCTTCCGGGTCGCCCAGGTAGCGGAACGACTGCACGGTCAGGTCGTCGTTCAGTTCGAACAGCAGCGGGATGCCGGTCGGGATGTTCAGCTCGAGGATCTCCTCGCGCGAGACATTGTTGAGGTACTTGTACAGCGCGCGCAGCGAGTTGCCGTGGGCGGTGACCAGCACGGTCTTGCCGTCCTTCAGCTGCGGCGCGATGGCGTCGTGCCAGTACGGCAGAACGCGGTCCAGGGTGGTGGCCAGCGACTCGGTGCCCGGCAGCGCGTTGCGGTCCAGACCGGCGTAGCGGCGGTCATGGATCGGGTGGCCCGGATCTTCCAGGTCCATCGGCGGCGGCGGGATGTCGTACGAACGGCGCCAGACCTTGACCTGCTCTTCGCCGTGCTTGGCCGCGGTCTCGGCCTTGTCCAGCCCCTGCAGGCCGCCGTAGTGCCGCTCGTTGAGGCGCCAGGACTTGTTCACCGGCAGCCAGTCCTGCTCCAGCTCGGCCAGCGCACCCTGCAGGGTGTGGATGGCACGCTTGAGCACGGAGGTGTGGGCGACGTCGAACTGCAGGCCTTCCTCGCGCATCAGGCGACCGGCGGCGGCCGCTTCCCGGCGCCCCTGCTCGGTCAGGTCGACATCGACCCAGCCGGTGAAGCGGTTGTCCAGGTTCCACTGGCTCTGGCCATGGCGCAACAGTACGAGTTTACGGGTCACTGCAGGGTCTCCAACGCGAGGAAAGGCAGGCCGCCATTGTAGCCCGGCCGCCGCTCACCGGGCCGTGGCGCCGCCCGTGCGATGCTGTGACCGATGAATACGGTGATCGATCCCGGATGTTGGGAAGGCAGCGTCTCCGCGGCACGCGCGCAGCAGCTCCAGCTGGCCGGCCGCGTGGAGCGCCAGGACCGCCTGCCACGCGACGTCCGTTGGCTGGCCGGGCTGGATGTTGGCTTTGAAGACGACGGCGCCATCACCCGCGCCGCGGCGGTACTGCTGGACGTGGAGACGCTGAAGCCCGTGGCGCAGGAGATCGCGCGCATCCCCACGGTGATGCCCTACATCCCCGGTCTGCTCAGCTTCCGCGAGCTGCCGGCACTGCTGGCCGCGCTGGCGCTGCTGCCGCGCACGCCGGACCTGGTGTTCGTCGATGGCCATGGCATCAGCCATCCGCGCCGGCTGGGCGTGGCCGCGCATCTGGGCGTGGTCACCGACCTGCCCAGCATCGGCGTGGCCAAGTCAAAGCTGGTGGGCCGGTTCGTCGAACCGGGCGCCGAGGCCGGTGCACATGCGCCGCTGCAGGATGGCGACGAACAACTGGGCTGGGTGCTGCGCAGCAAGGTGCGCTGCAAGCCGCTGTTCGTGGCCGGCGGCCATCGGGTCAGTGCCGATACCGCGCTGGACTGGGTGCAGCGCACGCTGCGCGGTTACCGGCTGCCGGAACCGACCCGGCTGGCGGATCGGCTGGCCTCGCGACGCGACGAATGACCGCACCGGGCATTCCCCGGTGCGGCTTTCATTTTCATTCAATGATGCACGTGGCCGCGATGGCCCTGCGCGTCCTCACCGTGGTCGTGGCCTTCATGGCCCTGCTGCGCGCCGCCCTTTGCCGACGCCGGTCCAGCGCAGGCTTCACCACAGTGGTCCGCTTCGATCTGCAGCGTCACGTGTTCGATGCCGAAGTCATCGTGCAGGCGCCCGCCCAGCTCACGGCGCAGCGCATCGGCGTCGGTGCCGTCGCGCATCACGATGTGCGCGGTCAGCGCCGGCGTGCTGGAGGCCAGCGCCCACACATGCAGGTCATGCACGTCCAGCACCGCAGCATGACCGGACAGGCTGTCGCGCACCTTGGCCACGTTCATGCCCTTGGGCACGCCTTCCAGCAGCACGTTGATCGCCTCGCGCATCAGCACGTAGGTGCGCGGCAGTACCCACAGGCCGATCAGCACCGCCAGGATCGGGTCGATCGGCTTCCAGCCGGTCCACTTGATCAACAACGCACCGGCGATCACCGCCACCGAGCCAAGCATGTCCGCCCACACTTCCAGGTAGGCGCCCTTCACGTTGAGGCTCTCGCCGCTGCCGGCCTGCAGCAGGCGCATGGAGATCAGGTTGATGACCAGGCCTGCGGCGGCGATCACCAGCATGCCCGAAGATGCGATCTCCTGCGGTTCGCGGAAACGACCGATCGCCTCCCACAGGATGTAGGCGGCGACCACGAACAGCATGGCGCCGTTGATCATCGCGCCCAGCGCTTCCAGGCGTGCATAGCCGTAGGTGCGGCGCGCGTCCGGCGGGCGTCGGCTCAACCGCACCGCGACCAGCGCGATCATCAGTGCCAGTGCATCGGTGGCCATGTGTGCCGCGTCGGACAGCAGCGCCAGGCTGTTGGTCCAGAACGCGCCCACCACCTCGATGACGAGGAAGGTGGAGGTCAGGCCGAGCGCCCACCACAAGGGTTTCTCGTGGCGGATCTGGGATGGCAGGTGATCGTGGTCGTGGCCCATGGCAACAGCTCCTTTGCGATGCGGTGCAGGCTACGCCGTGCTGGCGGGGGAGACTATTACGGTGTTTATAACATTGCAGGCACGCGGCGCCGGTGTCGCCGGGCAAGGCCCGGCGCTACCGGAGCGTGGCCGGCAGCGCCTGGCCTGGCCTGGCGACCGCAGCGGACCGGCGTCCGCGTGCGGTCAGAACCCGAAGCGCAGGCTGGCCCAGTAGGCGCGGCCCGGTTCGTTGTAGGTCGCCGCACCGGCATCGCTGCTGTTGGCCTCGCGGAACAGGCGCTTGTCGGCCAGGTTGTTCACGCCGAAGCCGAAGCTGACGGTCCCGGTCACCCTGTAGCGCGCGCTCACGCCCCAGATGTTGTAGGCACCGCGGTCCTGCAGCGCGATCGAAGGATCGCAGCTGCCGGTGCAGCGCGGATCATTGTTGATGTTGGCGGTGGCCGGTTCCTGCTTGCCGTAGAACGTGCCGGTCAGCAGCACCGACAGCTTGTCGGTGGCCTGCCAGTCCAGCATCGTGTTGACGGTGTACTTCGGGATCACCGACAGCGGCTGGCCGGTGCTCTTGTTCTCGTTTTCCACCATGTAGGTGAAGTTGTTGCTCCATTTCAGGCGATTGCCCTGCTCGCCCAGCAGCGGGATCACCAGGTTGCCTTCAAGCCCCTGCACGATCGCCTTGGGCGCGTTCTCCCAGCGGAAGATGCGGCCCTTGGAGTCGGCGGTCAGGCCAACCTGGGTGTAGCCGGCCTGGATCTTGTCCTTGTAGTCGTTGTGGAAGTAGGTCAACGAGGCCTGCCAGCCGCTCTGCGGTGCCCACTCGATGCCCAGTTCCTTGTTCAGGCTGGTTTCCGCCTTCAGGTCCGCGTTGCCGCGCATGTAGCAACCGGCACCCAGGCTCGGCAGTGCATTCGGGCAGCCGTTGCCACGGGTGTAGTACAGATAGTCCGGATTGGACTGGTACAGGTTCGGCGCCTTGAACGCGCGGGCGATGCCGCCCTTCACCACCCAGTCGCTGTTGATGCGGAACTGCGCATTGAGGCTGGGGCTGGTGTTGTTGCCGAACTGGCTGTGGTGGTCGAAGCGCAGGCCCGGGGTGACGATCCAGCGCTCACCCAGGTAGATGTTGTCTTCGACGAACACTGCGGTGGTCTGCGCGTCGGCCTTGCCCCGCGCGCGATCGGCCGACAGCCCCGGGATACCGCCGCCGCTGCTGCTGGACTGGCTCATCGAGTACGGGTCGGTCAGGCGGCTGTCCAGGTATTCAAAGCCCAGCGTCCAGATGTTCTCGGCGCTGCCCAGCGAGGTCGGGAAGCTCACTTCGCCATCCAGCTGGTAGTTGCGCAGGCGCGAGGTCGACCAGTCGGTGCCGTTGAAGCTGCCTTCCGGGCCACCGGCCAGGCCTTCATTGATGCGCGAGTTGTTGACCGCTTCCACCGCGGCGGTCACCCGCGAGGTCACGTCGCCCCAGCGGCCGCGATGGGTGATCGCGCCGGTGTTGCGGTACATGCGGTTGGTTTCCGCTTCGCCGTCGGCCAGCGCCGCCAGGTCAACGCCGGTCGAGGTACCGGTAGTGCTGACCGCGCGGTCACCGGCGTAGATGTTGCCCTGGCGGCTGGTGCCGGCTTCGAACTCCACCACCTGGTCGGCGGTGATGTCCCAGCGCAGCAACGCGTTGACGTCGCGGTTCTTGACACCCTCGCGGCCAGCCGGCGGCACCGCGTTCGGGTTGGTGGCGTACTGGCGGTTGAGGTCCAGTGAGTCGGCGTCGGTCTTGTTGAGGTTGCCGTACAGGCGGAACGACAGGGTGTCGGTCATCGGCCCGCTCAGCTGCAGGCCGACGCGCTCGCTGCCGCCTTCGGCGCTGTGCTCGGGCACCAGGCCATACAGGTCGACCGCTCCGGTCAGGTCGCCGGTCGGGCGCTTGGTGATGATGTTGACCACGCCACCGGACGCACCGGAGCCATAGCGTGCCGCCGCAGGGCCGCGCAGCACTTCGATGCGCTCGATCATTTCCGCCGGCACCCAGTTGGTATCACCGCGGGTATTGCGCTCACCGCTACGGCCCATGCGCACGGCATCACGCGCACCGATGCGCTTGCCGTCGACCAGGATCAGGGTGTTTTCCGGGCCCATGCCACGCAGGTCGATCTGGCGGTTGTTGCCGTACTGGCCCGAGGCGCTGTTGCCGGTGAGGTTGACGCCCGGCATGGTGCGCAGCAGCTCGGCGATGTCGTTGGCCGGCGGGCGCTTGGCGATGTCCTCGGCGGTGATGGTCGAGGTACCCAGTGCCTGGCGGGCAATCTGCGAGGCGGTGACATGCACCGTGTCGATATCGGTGGCATCGGTTTCGGCCTGGGCGGTCAGGGCGCTTCCCGCCAGCAGGGCGGCAACGGCGAGCGCCAGCGGGCGCGGCGAAAGGACAACGGCAGGAGACATGATCTGGACCTTCTGGCAGGGCAACGGGGCCTCTGGCAAAGGGCTTGAGGCAACGACGAGGGGGAGGCGGAGCGTCGCTGCAGTCGCCTGCGGGCCGATCCGTGCGCGCATTCTCCCATCAATGCGAGTGATTCTCAAATGCGTTCACTCATTGCCGCCGCGGCGCCGACGTGCTTTGCGCGCCGTGCAACCCTGCATCGCGCATAAACTGACCGGCCAACCCGCCATCAACCGTGCGCCACCGCGGCCGATACCCGTGGTTTGCCGTACGCAGTCAGAGATCGACGTGGAACCACCCCAACTGGACGATTCCAGCCAACCGCTGGCCGAGGCCTGGCAGCACTGCCTGCAACAGGCCGGCCCTGCCGCCACCGCGCTGCTGCACGCCGCCGCCGCCGATGCCCCGCCGGCGCTGGCCCAACGCTTCTACGAGGTACTGCTGCAGGACGGGCGTGCACGCCGCTTCCTGTCCCACGATCAGGTCAAGCAGCGCCTGCAGCCGGCCATGCAGCGCTGGCTGGTGCAGTTGCTCACCACCAATGCCGACGGTATTGCCGGCGCCGTTGCCTCGCAGCGGGTGATCGGCGATGTGCATGCCCGGGTCGGTATTCCGGTCGACCTGGTCACCCGCGGCGCGCGCGTGCTCAAGCACGAACTGTTCGTGCGCCTGCACGACGACGCGCCCGACAGTGCCACTGCGTTCGCCGCCATCGACTGCCTCAGCGCGATCATGGACATCGCCATGGAAGGCATGACCCTGGCCTATACCCATGCACGCGAGCGCTCGACCCGCGCCGATGCTGCGTACCGGCTGTTCTCGCTGGTGCAGAACGTCGGCACCGAACGCGAACGCCAGCGCGCACTGCTGCTGGACTGGGAGAACGCCCTGCTCTACGCGCTCGCTGGCCACGTACAGGCCAGCGACAGCGCCAGCCTGGCCACTTCCGAGTTCGGCCTGTGGTTCACCCACAAGGGCATCCCCAGCTTCGGCGAGAGCAGCGAGACCCGGCAGGTCGGCCAGCTGATGGCCCGCATCGACAGCAACCTGCAGCGGGCGAGCAACGATGCCCCGGCACAACGACTGGCGGTGCTGCCGGCCATCCGCGAGGACCTGGCCGCCATCCGCACCCTGATGACGCTGCTGTTCGAGCGCATCGGCGAGCTGGATGCCGGCAGCGATGCGCTGACCAACCTGCTCAACCGCCGCTTCCTGCCTACCGTGCTGCGCCGGGAGATCGAGCTGGCCACGCGCAACCGCACGCCGTTCTCGCTGCTGCTGCTCGACCTGGATCACTTCAAGGCGATCAACGACGGCCACGGCCACGACGCCGGGGACCGCGCGCTGCAGCACGTCGCCGGCCTGCTCGGCCAGCTGACCCGCGGCAGTGACTACCTGTTCCGCTATGGCGGCGAGGAGTTCGTGGTGGTGCTGGTCGCGGCCAGCGAATCACAGGCCGCGGTGATCGCCGAAAGCCTGCGGCGGCAGATCGCGCAGTCACCGGTGGCATTGGCCAACGGCCAGGTACTGGCACTGACCGCCAGCATCGGCGTAGCCGGCCATGACGGCCACCCGGACTACGAGCGGCTGATGGCACGGGCCGATGCGGCGATGTACGAGGCCAAGCGCAGCGGCCGCAACCGCGTGGTAGTGGCCAGCGCGGACCTTGAGGAAGCACCGGGACGGCGTGCACTGCAGCGATGACGACAGGACAGGTAGAGTCGACCGCTGGTCGACTATCGCACGCAGCGCGGGATTTTTCGCACGCGGGGCGAAGAGCAGTCGACTGACAGTCGACTCTACCGACAGTCGACTCTACCGGTTCGCCCGCCAGCCGATGCATTGGACGCCACCACCCGCCATGCTGCCCACCACAGCAGCGCCAGTGCCGCGATGCCTGCACCCAGCAGGCACACGGCAGGCCAGCCATGCCGGGCCTGCATCCAGGGCCCGGCAGCCGCACCGGCACCACTGCCCACTGCATAGAACAGCATGTACAACGCCACCAGGCGTCCATGCTGTTCTGCCGGTGCACGCAGCAGCAGCGCCTGGTTCGATACGTGCAGTGCCTGCCCACCGAGGTCGAGCACGATCACGCCCAGCAGCAGCAACGACAGCGACTGCGGCAGGCCCAGCAGCGGCCACCACGCGGCCAGCATCAGCAGCAACGCGCCAAGACTGACCCGACCGGCGAAACCGCGGTCCATCCAGTGCCCGACCCGCGCCGCCATCAAGGCGCCCACTACGCCGGCCAGGCCCAGTGCGCCGATGGCCGCGGTGGACCACTGCAACGGCGGCGCCGACAGCGGCAGCGGCACCGCCGCCCAGAACACGTTGAGGCCAGCAAACAGCAGCAATGCCAGCGGCCCACGCTCGCGCAGCGCGCGGTCCCGGCGCAGCATGCCCAGCATCGAACCCAGCAGTTCGCGCCAGCGCGGTGGTGCCGCCGGCGCCGGCACCGGCGGCAGGCGCCGCCACAGCAGCACGGCCAGGGCCGCCATCAGCGCTGCCGACAGCAGATAGACCGCCCGCCAGCCGACGGTGGCCGCGACCGCGCCCGATACAACGCGCGCCAGCAACAGGCCGATGAACACGCCGCCCTGCACCACGCCCACCAGGCGCCCGCGCTGCTCGGGCGGCGCAAGCGTGGCGGTATAGGCGATCAAGCCCTGGGTCAGCGCGGTGCCCAACAGCCCGGCCAGCAGCATGCCCGACAACAGCCAACCGGCCGTGCGTGCCGCTGCCAGCCACAGCAGGGCCAGCACCAGCGCGATCAACTGCATCCGCAGCAGGCGTCGCCGGTCACCGCGATCGGCGAGCGGCAGCAGGCCCAGCAATGCCAGCACACTGCCGGCCTGGGTTGCCGCCAACACTGCGCCCGCCACGGCACGGTCCAGTGCGAAGGCCTGTGCCAGCCGATCCAGCAGCGGTTGCGCGTAATAGACGTTGGCAACGCTGGCGCCGGCCGCGACCGCGAGCAGGGTCAGCAATGGGCGGGACATCGATGCGCTCATGATGTAGTTGCAATTTGAAACTTGATGCAGGCTATCGTCATTGGTTTTAAACTGCAACCACATTCGGAGGCCACAGCATGCACGCCAACAGTCCCTGCCCCGTTGCCCGCAGCGCCGACCTGCTCGGTGATCGCTGGGCACTGCTGGTGATCCGCGATGCCTTCGACGGCGTCACGCGCTTTGGCGACTTCCAGCGCAGCCTCGGCGCGGCGCGCAACATCCTCAGCGATCGCCTGCGCAGGCTGGTCGAGGCCGGCATCCTGCAACTGCAACCGGCCTCCGATGGCTCGGCCTACCAGGAATACGTGCTCACCCACGCCGGCCAGGAACTGTTCCCGCTGCTGGTCGCGCTGCGCCAGTGGGGAGAACGCCATCGCTTCAGCGCCGGTGAAGCCCATTCGCAGTTGATCGAATCCAGCACGCGGCGACCACTGCCCTACATGCAGCCACACGGGCGCGACGGTCAGCCGCTGCAGGCCGCCGCCACCCGCGTGCGCAAGCTCAAGGACGACCGGCGCGGCGCCTGATCCGCCCATTCGCGCACACCACGATCGGGCCGCGCCGGTTAGCATCGGAGGTTTCCGCCGCCGGACGCCGCCGATGCCGCGCTATCGCCCTTTCCTGCTGACCGCCCTGCTGTTGCCGCTGCTGGCCTGCGCCACAGCAACCACGCAGGCCCGCGAGGTTGCCGCGCCCGCCGACCACGTGCAGGCCGATGGCCCCTATGTATTCCGCCAGGGCGACCAGCTGCAGGCCAAGTGGATCTGCGACGACAAGGTCGAGTCGCGCTCGCTGGCCATCAACACGACGGGCACCGATATCGCGCCGCGCTGTGGCTACGAACACACCGTGCACGTGGCCGCGCCGAATGCGGCCTCGGTCTCCGTGCTGCCGGCCGCGCCGCGCATCGTCGCGCTGTCGGACATCCATGGCCAGTACGGGCTGCTGGTGCGCCTGCTGCGCGCCCACCAGGTCATCGACGCCCAGGATCGCTGGGCCCTGGGCAAGGACACGCTGGTCATCGCTGGCGATGTATTCGACCGCGGCCCACAGGTGACCGAGGCGTTCTGGCTGCTGTACGGCCTGCAGCAGCAGGCCGCCGCCGCCGGTGGCGCAGTGCACTTCGTGCTAGGCAACCACGAAACCATGGTGCTGTACGACGACCTGCGCTACGTCAACCCGAAGTACCTGCGCAGCGCCCAGCTGCTGGGCCGCAGCTACCCGCAACTGTATGGCGCCGACTCGGTGATCGGGCAGTGGCTGCGCACCCGCCCGGTGCTGCTGAAGATCGGCGATACCCTGTTCCTGCATGGCGGCATCTCGCCCGAGGCGTTGCAGCTGGCGCTGGACCCGGTACGCACCAATGCGGCCTACCAGGCCTCTCTGGGCCTGCCCAAGGCCGAAGTGAAGGCTGACCCGGCCACCGCACCGCTGTATGACGGCAAGACCAGCCCGATCTGGTACCGCGGCTATTTCGATGGCCGCCTCGACACCGCGGCGGTACAGGCCGTGCTCGACCGCCTGCAGCTCACGCGCATCGTGGTCGGCCACACCTCGATGCCGCACGTCAGCAGCTTCCATGGCGACCGCGTGATCGCCATCGACAGCAGCATCAAGAACGGCGAGAACGGCGAACTGCTGTTCATCGAGGATGGCAGGCTCAGCCGCGGCCTGCTGGACGGCTCACGGGTGCCGCTGGTACTGGGTGAGCCGGGCCTGCAGGACTGAATGGCGGGACAGCGCGACGGCGCCGGGAGGTGCCGGCGCGCTCCACCTTCACCCCGTTTGCGGCTACCCTCGGCAGCCGAGAGGCCCACCCTGTCCATCCGCTGGGCCCGACCGTTACAGGAGCCTCCCGCGCATGCGCGTTCTGATTGCTGAAGACGACCCGGACATCGCCTCCGGCCTGTGCGCCTCGCTGCGCCGGCAGGGGCATGTGGTCGACCACGTCGACAACGGCGCGCACGCCGACGCCGCGCTGGGTTCGACCCAATACGCGCTGCTGGTGCTGGACCTGGGCCTGCCGCAGCTGGATGGCCGCGACGTGCTGCAGCGCCTGCGCCAGCGCGGCGATGGCCTGGCGGTACTGGTGGTGACCGCCCGCGACGGCCTGGCCGAACGCGTGCGCGTGCTCGACCTCGGTGCCGACGACTACCTGGTCAAGCCATTCGCACTGGACGAATTCGAAGCCCGCGTGCGCGCACAGCTGCGCCGCGTGACCAGCAATGGCAACCCGGACCTGCGCATCGGCCGCCTGCGCATCGATCTGGCCGGGCATCGGGTGTGGATCGACGACCAGTCGCTGGAACTGACCGCACGCGAGTTCGGCCTGCTGTCGGCACTGGCGGTACGCGCCGAGCGCATCGTCTCGCGCGCACAGCTGGTGGAGGCGCTGTGCGACTGGGGCCAGGACCTGACCGACAACGGCCTGGACATCGCCCTGCACCGCCTGCGCCGCAAGCTGCAGCCCGGCGGCATGGGCATCCGCACCGTGCGCGGACTGGGCTACATGCTGGAAGACGCGCAGGACGACAGCGCCCCGTGATCAGTGGCCCCCCCAGCCTGCGCCGGCGCCTGCTCGCCTTCCTGGCGTTGCCGATGCTGGGCCTGCTTACCTTCAATACGATCCTGGCCTATTACGTTGCGTTGGATTATTCCAACCGCATCCACGACCGTAACCTGATCGACGACACGCACTCGTTCGCGCAGATGCTGAGCACCATGCCGGTGACCAGCGACCTGTCTCCGCAGGCGCGCTTCCTGATCGAATACGAGCCCGACGGCCATCGCTATTTCAACGTGGACAGCAGCCGCCAGGGGACACTCAGCGGCAATGCGGATTTCAGTGCCTACGCGCCTTCGCAGGAATGCACCGGCGTGGACCCCACCCTGTACGATGGCATTCTCAACGGCCAGCCGGTGCGCATGGCCACCGTCTGCACGCGTGCGATGAACGATCCGCAGGACCAGCTGGCGGTGACGGTGGCCGAAAGCATGGCCGAACGACGCCAGCGCGCGCGCGAGATCCTGATGATCATCATCCCGCTGATGACCATGCTGGCGCTGGGCACCGCCGCGCTGGTCTGGTTCGGGGTGACCCATGGCCTGCGCATCCTGACCCCGCTGAGGACCCGCCTGGCGCAGCGCCGCGGCGAGCTGGCACCGATCTCCGATGCCGACGTGCCCGAAGAGATCCAGCCGCTGATCAGCACCATCGACGATCTGTTCGCGCGCCAGGCGGAAATGATCACGCTGCAGAACCGTTTCATCGCCGATGCCGCGCACCAGCTGCGCTCGCCGTTGGCCGGCATGGCCCTGCACGTGGACCAGGCACTGGCACATGGCGACCCGGACACGGTGCGCGAGGCATTGCAGCACATCCGCCGGCTCAACCAGCGCACCGCCCGGGTCAGCACCCAGCTGCTCGCACTGAGCCGGGCGCAGACCGTGCCCGATACCGTGGAGGCACTGGACCTGTGCGAGCTGGTGCCGCAGTGGGTCGGCATGCGCGTGCCCGAAGCGATCCGCGATGGCATCGATCTGGGCTACCGCGGCAGCCCCCACCCGCTGCGCGTGCTCGGCAATGGTGCCCAGCTGCAGGAAGCACTGGACAACCTGATCGACAACGCGCTGCGCTATGCCGGCCGCGATGCGACCGTCACGGTCGGCGTGCATGCGCTGGATGACAATGACGTCGAACTGTACGTGGAGGACAACGGCCCCGGCGTGCCCGAGGACGTGATGCCACGGCTGGGCGAGCGCTTCTTCCGAGCGCCTGGCACCGCAGCCAGCGGCACCGGCCTGGGCCTGGCCATCGCGCACGAAGCGGTGGAGCATTCCGGCGGCCGCCTGACCTTCCTCAACCGCGCCGGTGGGGGCCTGAAGGTCGCCATCACACTGCCGCTGCTGAAGGCCCCCTGACCCGTACCGGGGCGCTGAAAGGCTGGCGAAAATCGCGCTTGCGATCCTGACCATCCCCACTGCCGTCCCGGAGCCGCCAGGTGACCGAATCGCACGACTTCTTCCTCCCCGGTGGCCCGCAGGGCGTGCTGCTGGTCCACGGCCTGACCGGCACCCCGGCGGAAATGCGCATGCTGGGCAAGGGCCTGAACAACGCCGGCTTCACCGTACACGGCGTGCAGTTGCCCGGCCATTGCGGCACCGTGGATGACCTGCTGGCGACCACCTGGGAACAGTGGTACCAGGGCGTGGAAGATGCAGCGGCGAGCCTGCGTGGCAAGGTCGACCAGTTGTTCGTCGGCGGCCTGTCGATGGGCGCGGTACTGGCGCTGGCGCTGGCTGCACGCCGCCCCGAATGGGTGTCCGGCGTCGGCGTGTATGGCGCCACCTTCCGCTACGACGGCTGGAACATTCCCGCCGTGGCCCGCCTGTCGTTCCTGCTGCCGTGGTTCAAGCGCTTCAACATCGGCCGCGACCGCATGTTCATGGAAGAACCGCCCTATGGCCTGCGTGACGAGCGCCTGCGTGCGCAGGTCAGTGCCGCCATGCTGTCCGGCGACAGCGCCGCGGCCGGCCTGCCGGGCAACCCCTGGCACGCGCTGGCCGAGATGCGCGCCCTGAGCAACTGGACCCGCCGCCACCTGCACCAGGTCACCGCACCGTGCCTGGTGATGCACGCCCGCGAAGACGACGTGGCCAGCATGGGCAACGCTGAACTGGTGATATCGAGGGTCAGCGGTCCGAAGGAACTGGTGGTGCTGGAAGACAGCTACCACATGATCACGATCGACCGCGAACGCCGCGAGGTGATCCGCCGCAGCGCGCGTTTCTTCACCGAAATCGGTGAACGCAGCGGCGTGCTCAAGGCGGTGGCCTGAGATGGGGGCACTCGCCACGCTGCTGTGGCTGGCCAATGTGGTGCTCGATACCGGTGGCCAGCTCGCCTTCAAGGCCGCCGCCAGCGACCCGCAGGATGGCGAAGGACTGCAACGCTGGAAACACATGCTCAGCCGCCCCTGGCTGTGGATCGGCATCGCCTGCTACGTGCTTGAGTTCGTTGCCTGGATCGCGTTCCTGTCGCTGGTGCCGTTGTCCAAGGGCGTGCTGCTGGGCTCGATCAACATCGTCGCGCTGATGATCGCCGGCCGCATCCTGTTCCGCGAAAAGCTCACGCCATTGCGGGTGACCGGCATGCTGCTGGTCACGGCGGGCGTGGCGGTGGTGGGGGCCGGCTCATGAGGCGCCTGTATGTGATCGGCTTTCCCCTGCTGATGGCCTTCGACACGCTGGCCCAGCTGTGCTTCAAGTACGCCGGTGACGCCGCGCTGCCGGTCGAGGCCAACACCGCGTGGCTGCTGCGCGTGCTGTCGCAGCCGTGGGTATACGGCGCGGTCCTCGGCTACGTCGGCGCGTTCTTCACCTGGATGAGCCTGCTGCGCCATGCGCCGATCGGCCCGGCGTTCGCGGCCTCGCACCTGGAGGTGATCAGTGTGCTGCTGCTGTCGGCCTGGCTGCTGAAAGAGCCGCTGACCCTGCATCACCTTGTCGGTGCGGTACTGATCGTGGCTGGCATCGTCTGCCTCGGCCGCGCCGAAGCGGATGATCCGCACAGCCCCGCCGACAGCACTTCGTGAGCGGGCTGCGATGAGCCTGTTCGCGCGCGAACTGCCGCCGACCGCTGGCCTGCCGATGCAGGCCAGCGACTTCCTTCCCGGCGGCGGCGACCTGCGCGACATCCTGGCCACCCAGCTCGGCACACCGCCGCTGCAGCTGACCTGTTCCGGCACCCACGCGCTGCTGATCGCACTGCGCACCCTGCGCAAGCGCGCGCCCAAGCGCGATACCGTGATCCTGCCCGCCTATACCTGTCCGCTGGTGCCGATCGCGGTGCACAGCCTCGGCCTGCGCGTGCAGCTGTGCGATACCCGGCGTGGCCATTTCGACTTTGATCCGGCACAGCTCTCGCGCCTGGCCGACGCACGGACGCTGGCGATCCTGCCCACCCACCTCGGCGGGCGCATCGCCGATGTCGAACGGGCCTGCGAGGTCGCACGCGGCGCCGGCGCCTGGGTGATCGAAGATGCCGCACAGGCGCTGGGCGCACGGGTCGGCAACAGCAGCGTGGGCCTGCGTGGCGACATCGGATTCTTCAGCCTGGCCGCCGGCAAGGGGCTGAGCCTGCATGAAGGCGGCCTGCTGGTCAGCCGCGATGACGAGCTGCGCGCCGCGCTGGCCGAACATGCCGCCGAACAGGTACGTTTCAGCCTGCGCTGGGAGCTGCTTCGCAGCGTGCAGCTGCTGGGTCTTGCCGCCTGTTACCGCCCCTCGCTGCTGTCGCTGGTGTACGGCAATCCGCTGCGCAGCGCCCTGCAACGCGGCGATCTGGAAGACGCGGTCGGAGACATTTTCCCGCTGGACATCCCCCAGCACCGGGTCAGCCAGTGGCGGCAGAACGTGGGCGCCCACGCTGCACGGCGGCTGCCTGCGTTCCTGCAGGCCGGGCGCCTGCGCGCACTGCAGCTGCGTGTGCAGCTGGCACAGCTGCCGGCGGTGGAGGTGGTCGATGGCCTGGCCGGCACCGGCGGCACCTGGCCGATGCTGATGCTGCTGCTGCCCAGCCAGCGCGCGCGCGATGCCGCACTGGACGAACTGTGGCCGCGCGGTCTCGGTGCCAGCCGCATGTTCATCCATGCCCTGCCCGACTACGCCTACCTGCGTGGCATCGTGCCGCAGGACGACATGCCGAACGCGCGCGACTTCGCCGCACGCATGCTGACCCTCGGCAACAGCGCCTGGCAGACCCGGGAAGAGACCGCGCAGATCCTGCGGGCGCTGGCCGCTGCGCAGCCCTGAAAGCGCGGTTTTCACGGCATCACGCCCATTCAGCACGCTCGATTCCTGAACACTTTCCCCACCCGGCGGTGCAGGCTTTCAACAGGAAAGGAACGAGAAAGGCTGCCTGCCTACATTGAGCCTGCCCCGGCATCGTGCCGGACGTTTCTTTCATCGACGGACCTGCCCATGCACTGGAGCATCCTGTGTGACTTCGATGGCACCATCAGCCTCGAAGATGTCATCGACTCGCTGCTGGAGAAGTACGGCCAGCCGGGCTGGCAGCAACTGGAAGACCAGTGGAAGGCGGGAAAGATCGGCTCGCGTGAATGCATGCAGGGCCAGGTGCGGCTGTTGAAGCTGGACCCGGCCACGCTCGACGCGCACCTGGACCAGGTGCAGATCGATCCGGGCTTCGCCGCCTTTGTCAGCCGCGCCGAACAGCTGGGCGTGCCGCTGCGCATCGTCAGCGACGGGCTGGACTATGCGATCCACCGCATCCTCGCCAACCACGGCCTGTCGCGACTGCCGGTGGTGGCCAACCACCTGCGCTGGTGCGAAGACCATTGGGAACTGGAGTCGCCCTACCAGGCCGAAGGATGCCGCAGTGGTACCTGCAAGTGCACCTGCGCCGCGCAGGCGCGTGCCGACGAAGCACCACGCGTGCTGATGATCGGCGATGGCAGCTCGGATTTCTGCGTCTCCGAAGATGCCGACTTCGTGTTCGCCAAGCGCCGCCTGATCACCCATTGCACGAAGGCCGGCATCGAGCATGCCGCCATCGATACCTTCCACGATGCAATCGCACTGTTGCCGCGCTTGCTCGATGGCAGCCTGCTGCAGCCACGTCGCCTCGACGCCAGCCCGCAGCCCGCCGCACTGCCCCTGCTGCTGGCCACCGCCTGAGCACTCCCTTCCAGGCGCGCTCCCCCGTCACCCCTTTCGAACGTCCTTCACGGAACCGAACTGCATGAACATTTTTGACAAGAACGCCGACGCGGCTGCCTCCGACGCGCAGCTGCTGGCCGACGAAGCCCGCTACAGCTCCTTCGGCGACACCGTCCACTACGTCGACCCGCCGAAGATCTTCCAGCGCGGCGAAGGAAGCTACATGTTCGATGGTGCGGGCGTGCCCTACCTCGACCTGCAGATGTGGTACTCGGCCTGCAACTTCGGCTACAGCAACAAGCGCCTGAACGACGCGCTGAAGGACCAGATCGACACCCTGCCGCAGGTCGCCAGCCAGTACCTGCACCCGACCCGCGTGCAGCTGGCCAAGACCATTGCCGTGGACATGCACCAGAAGTTCGGCCTCGACGGCCGCGTGCACTTCAACGTCGGCGGCGCGCAGGCCATTGAAGATTCGCTGAAGATCGTGCGCAACGCGCGCGGCGGCAAGAGCCTGATGTTCGCCTTCGAGGGCGGCTACCACGGCCGCACCCTGGGTGCCTCGTCGATCACCTCCAGCTACCGCTACCGCCGCCGCTACGGCCACTTCGGCGAGCGCGCGATGTTCATCCCGTTCCCGTACCCGTTCCGTCGCCCGAAGGGCATGACCCCGGACGAGTATTCCGACCACTGCGTGTGGCAGTTCGAGCGCCTGTTCGAAAGCGAGTACAACGGCGTGTGGGATCCCAAGGTCGGCCAGGCCGAGTACGCCGCGTTCTACGTCGAGCCGATCCAGGGCACCGGTGGCTACGTCATCCCGCCGCGCAACTTCTTCACTGGCCTCAAGCGCGTGCTGGACAGGTACGGCATCCTGATGGTCGTCGATGAAATCCAGATGGGTTTCTGGCGCACCGGCAAGCTGTGGTCGATCGAGCACTTCGGCGTTACCCCGGACGTGCTGGTGTTCGGCAAGGCGCTGACCAACGGCCTGAACCCGCTGTCGGGCCTGTGGGCGCGCGAAGAACTGATCAACCCGACCGTGTTCCCGCCGGGCTCCACCCACTCCACCTTCAACTCCAATCCGCTGGGCACCCGCCTCGGCCTGGAAGTGCTGAAGCTGGGCAAGGAAATGGATTACGAGCGCACCGTGCCGGAGAAGGGCGCGTACTTCCTGGACGGCCTGCGTGGCCTGCAGAAGCGTCACCCGGAGATCGGCGACGTCGACGGCCTGGGCCTGGCCCTGCGCGCCGAGATCTGCCAGACCGACGGCTACACCCCCAACAAGGAACTGCTGGACCGCATGGTCGACATCGGCCTGGCCGGTGACCTCCTGCACGACGGCAAGCGCATGGGCCTCGTGCTCGACGTGGGTGGCTGGTACAAGAACGTGATCACCTTCGCGCCGTCGCTGGACATCAGCTACGAAGAGATCGACCTGGCGATCACCCTGCTCGACCAGGCGCTGACCAAGGCCAAGGGCTGAGGTCGATGCGCTGCCGGTTCCCGTGCCGATGGAGATGACGTCACGCGCATCCAGCACCGCGCTGGAACCGGCCGCGCTGCTGGAGGGCTTCCTGGCCCACCCGCCGCTTGGATTCGAGGCAGGCCTGCTTCCCAGCGGCCTGCCGACCTTCCGTGCGCCGCTCGACCTGACCACCACGATGGACGACGACCTGCGCGGCAAGCTGCTTGGCTTGCCGCTGTCGCGCCTGTGGCGGCCCTGGATTACCTGGAAGACCCGCTTCGTCGGTGCCACCAGCACCGAGTACACCCCGTTGCCCGCGCACGTCGCACCAGAGGCATTGGCCGAGGACGTGACGCGTCACGCGATCGGCGATACCCGGCTGCTGGTGGTCAAGGACCTGGCAATCGATTCGCCGCTGCTGGACGACGCGGCCAATGCACACAGCAGCGCCTTCCTGCAGGCGCTGCTGGCACGCGGCTTCGTCGAGCTGGAAGGCATGCCGCTGGCCTGGGTGGCGATCGATTTCGATTCGATCGATGGCTATCTCGGACGCCTGTCGTCCTCGCGCCGCAAGAACATCCGGCGCAAGCTGCGCTCGCGCGATGGCCTGCAGATCGACTGCATCGCCACCGGCGATCCGGCCCTCGCCGACCCGCAACTGCAGGCCGAACTGTACGCGCTGTACCTGGGCGTGTTCGCGCAGAGCGCGGTGCATTTCGACCAGCTCGACCTGCCCTACTTCCAACACCTGCTGGCCGACAGCCAGGGCCAGGGACGGATGTTCCTGTACCGCCACCAGGGTCTGCTGATCGGCTGGAACCTGTGCTACATCCACGCCGGAAAGCTGGTGGACAAGTACATCGGCCTGGCCTACCCGCAATCACGCGAGCACAACCTGTACGCGGTCAGCTGGATGCACAACCTCGAGTACGCGCTGCAGCACAGCCTGAGCCACTACGTGGCCGGCTGGACCGACTCGCGGATCAAGGCCGAGCTGGGCGCCCGCTTCACCTCCACCCGGCACGCGATCCACGCTCGCTCCCCGCTGCTGCGCGCTGCCCTGCGCAAGCTGGCCCCGTACCTGCAGGGCGAACCTGATGGAGGCGGTTGAACGATGTCGTCGCGTTTTCCGCTGATCCTGGACCTGGACGGTGGCGTACTGCCGCTTCCACAGGCGCAGACCCTGGCGCTGCCGCAGTGGCACGATCCGCTGCGCTTCGCCTGCAGCACTTCAACCCTGGACCGTTTCGCCGCTGAAGTGCTGGCACCGCTGCCGGCCCAGCTCGGCACGGTGATGCTCGGCAGTGGCGACTTCCACCACCTCAGCCTGCCGCTGCTGCGTCGCATGCGCGCGCACCAGCCGTTCCAGCTGGTGGTGCTGGACAACCATCCGGACAACATGCGTTTCCCGTTCGGCATGCACTGCGGGTCGTGGGTGAACGCGGCCAGCAAGCTGCCGCAGATCTCGCACATCCATGTGCTCGGCATCACCTCCAGTGACATCGGCCTGGGCCACGCCTGGGAGAACCATTGGCGCCCGCTGATGGGCGGGCGCCTGACTTACTGGTGCATGGATGTGGACGTGGGCTGGGGCCACCGCCTCGGCAGCGGCCGTGCATTCCGACGGTTCGAGCACCCGGAGGCACTGGTTGCCGCGTTCGCCGCCGAGCAGGCCAAGTCGCCGCAACCGACCTACCTGTCGATCGACAAGGATGTGTTCGCCGAGGACGTCGCCCGCAGCAACTGGGACCAGGGCCGCTTCCAGCTGGAACACGCACTGGTGGTGATCGAAGCGCTGCGCGCCGGCGGCCTGGTCGGCAGCGACATCACCGGCGAAGTGTCGCTGGCCAACTACCAGAGCCGCTTCAAGCGCTGGCTGTCGTCGCTGGACGGCCAACCTGACGTCAGCGCCGAGGATCTGCCGGTGTGGCAGGCACGGCACCAGCAGGTGAATCGCGAACTGCTGGCGGCGATGGCCGCCGTGCCGACCGCCTGCTGACCGCGTCGGTCGTGCCGGCCGCTGGCCGGCGTGGCTTCGGTAGTGCCGGCCGCTGGCCGGCAACCTCATCGTTCCCAGGCTCGCCGGGATGCCGGCCAGCGGCCGGCACTACACTGGACTCCCGCCCCGGAGCCTCGCGATGCCCCAGACCGTCATCCCGCAACTGCGCATGCGCCATGCCGACACCACCCTGCCATTCTACGTGCAGGGGCTGGGTTTCGTGGTCGACTGGGAACACCGCTTCGAACCCGGCTTCCCGCTGTTCGCCCAGCTCACCCGCGACGGCCAGACGATCTTCCTCACCGAACACAGCGGCGACTGCGAGGTCGGCGGCGCGGTGTACTTCATCGTTGAAGACGTCGACGCCCTGCACCGCGCCTTCAGTGCCGCCAACGTACCGATCGAGCAGCCACCGCACGACACCGGATGGGGCAGCCGCGAGATGCTCCTGCGTGACCCGGACGGCAACCGACTGCGCTTTGCCACCCACGTGGACTGAACGATGCGGGCTTGAGGCGGATATACGGAACATATATGCTTCATATATCCATTCCGCCAGGACCGCCCATGGGCATCGTCAACATCGATGACACCCTGCACGACCAGCTGCGCCGTGCCTGCACCGTCTCCAGCCGTTCGATCAACGCCCAGGCCACCTTCTGGATCCGGGTCGGCATGCTGTGCGAGATGAACCCCACGCTGAGCTTCCAGGACATCGTCGCCAGCGAACTGCGGGCAGCCGGGGTGCAGCCGCAGGCGCTGGCGCCCGGGCGGGCCTGACATGACGATGATCAAGCAGCCGCACGAAATCGCGTTGCTGGCCGAATCCGGGCGCCTGCTGGCGCAGGTATTCGCCGCGCTCGACCAGCTGCCGCTGCAGGGACGCAGCACGATGGAGATCAACGACTTCGTCGAGCGCATGATCGTCGATGAGCTGCAGGCGCGGCCGGCCAGCAAGGGCCAGTACGGCTTCCCGTATGTGCTCAACACCTCGATCGACAACGTGGTCTGCCACGGCGTTCCCAGCACCACCGACGTGCTGCGCAACGGCCAGATCGTCAACCTCGACATCACCCTGGAGAAGAACGGCTACATCGCCGACTCCAGCACCACCTACCTGGTCGGTGAGGTCGACTACGCCGCGCGCAGGCTGGTGCAGGCCACCTACCAGGCGATGTGGAAAGGCATCGCTGCGGTGCGCCCGGGAGCGCGCCTGGGCGATATCGGCCACGCCATCGCCCGCCACGCGCGCAGCCACGGCTACAGCGTGGTGAAGGAATACTGCGGCCATGGCATCGGCCAGCAGATGCACGAGGAACCGCAGATCCTGCATTACGGCCATCCCAACACCGGCATGGTGCTGGAGGAAGGCATGGTGTTCACCATCGAGCCGATGCTCAATCAGGGCAAGCCGGCCATCCGTCAGCAGCCGGACCAATGGCCGGTCTACACCCGCGACGGCAAGCTGTCGGCGCAGTTCGAGCACACCGTGGCGGTCACCCGCAGCGGCGTGCGCGTGCTGACCCTGCGCCCCGGCGAAACCCCGCAGTGCGCGGTGGACGCGGCCTAGAGCGGGCGCAACAGCAGCAGCGTGGCGAGGCAGGACATGAAGACCGCCACGGCGGCATCCAGCACCCGCCAGGCGCCCGGCCTGCGGAACACCGGCTGCAACAGGCGCGCGCCATAGCCCAGCGTGCAGAACCAGGCCACGCTGGCGGCGCAGGCACCGGCGGCGAACGCCCAGCGCAGGTCACCGGGGTAGCGCGTGGACAGACTGCCCAGCAGCACCACCGTATCCAGATAGACGTGCGGGTTGAGCAGCGTGAACGCCAGGCAGGTCAGCAGTACCTGCCGTCCGCTGCCGCCCTGCGCCTCGGCGGCGGCCAGGGCACTGCCACCGCGCCACGCGCGCAGCCCCGCCCGCAGGCCATACCAGAACAGGAAGGCCGCACCACCGAAGCGCAGCACCTGCAGCAGCAGCGGCCACTGCAGCACCAGCGCGCCCATGCCGCCAACGCCAGCAAGGATCAGCGCGATATCCGCGCCGGCGCAGGCCAGCACTACCGTCCCCACATTGCGCTGCTGCAGGCCCTGGCGCAGCACGAATGCATTCTGCGCGCCGATGGCGATGATCAGGCCGGCACCTGCGAACAGGCCGGCGGCGGTAGCGGCAATCCACATCGGGACAGGCCAGGCAGCGAGGGGACGCGCAGGGTGCGGCCAACCGCCTTGATTAGACAAACTGATTTTTCTTTATCCTGTGCAGGAAAACTGAAGAGGCACCGGCATGGACCTGGTACACCCGCAACTGGCCGCGTTTGCCGCGGTGCTGGAGGAAGGCAGCTTCGAGGCTGCGGCACGCCGCCTGTCGATCAGCCCGTCAGCACTGTCGCAGCGGATCAAGGCCCTGGAGGACAGGCTCGGGCAGGTACTGGTGGTGCGCCAGGCACCCTGCCGGCCGACTGCCGCGGGTGAAGCGCTGCTGCGCCGGGTGCGACCGATGCAGGCGCTGGAGGCCGAGGCATTGGCCGAGCTGCTACCCGAGCGTGGCAGCGACGCTGCGCGCACGCCGATCCCCCTGGCGGTCAACGATGACTCGCTTGATACCTGGTTCGTACCGGCCATCGCCGACCTGCACCAGCGCCACGGCTATCTGTTCGACCTGCGCATGGACGACCAGGACCACACCCTGCAGCTGCTGCGCGATGGCAGCGTGCTCGGCGCGGTCACCGCCGAAAGCCAACCGGTGAAGGGATGCAACGTGCACCCGCTCGGCGCGATGCGCTACCACGCCATCGCCTCGCCCGGCTTCGCCCGCCAGTACTTCCACGATGGCATGCAGGCCGCAACCCTGGCGCACGCACCGATGCTGGTGTTCAACCGCAAAGATGAACTGCAGTGGCGCTTCGTGCGGCGCCTGACCCGCGCGCGGCTGCAGCCGCCGCTACACTACCTGCCCTCCTCCACCGGTTTCGTCGAAGCCGCCGCCTGCGGACTCGGCTGGGGCATGGCTCCGGAAACCCTGGTCGCGCCCGCCGTGCGCGCCGGCCGCGTGGTGGTACTGGAACCCCGCCGCTGGCTCGATGTGCCGCTGTACTGGCAGCATGCCGCCGTGCGCTCAAGCACGCTGCAGCACATCACCCAGGCGCTGCGCACTGCGGCCAGAGGCACCCTTCGTTGAGGACAAACCGATGATCGCAGACCCGGGCTTCACGCTGCACGCACTACCGTTTGCGCACTTCTTCACTTCTGGGACGGCATGGGCGTGATCGGCCGACGTACAAGGATGCACCGCGCGAAGGCCGCGCTGGCGCTGGCAGCCTGCCTGCCATTCGCTGCCGCCGCGCAGCCCACCAGCAACGCACCGGCATTGGACTGGGAACAGGCACGGCAACGCCTGGAGCAGGTCTCCGATGCGTTGGCCGCTGCCGACGCCGCCGTGCGCAACAAGCAGGACCTGCAGGACGCGACCCGCCTGCTGCGCCTGCCGGAGATCACCGGCGAAGTGCGCCGGCTGCAGTTCCAGAAGACGCTCACCCTGCCCCTGGGTTCGCTGGCTCCGGTGGCCGAGGCCTTTGGCATCGACTCGCCGCTGTCGTTCACCGAACGCGACTGGCGTACCCGCCCGGTGGTGACTGCAGTGCTGCCGCTGTACACCGGCGGCGTGATTCCGGCCGCGCAACGTGCGGCCAGTGCCGCCCACGAACAGGCCAGCGCCGAGCGCGAAGCACAACGCCAATCGCTGACCGTGCAGCTGGCCCAGGCCTATTTCGGCCAGCGCCTGGCCGAGCAGGCGGTGGACGTGCGCCGCGATGTGCGCGATGGCCTCAACCGCCACCTGTCCGACGCAGAGAAGCTGGAACGCGAGGGCTTCGCCACCCGCGCGCAGCGCCTGCAGGCCACCGTGGCCCGCGACAAGGCCGAGCGCGAATACCAGAAGACGGTGAACGACCTGGCCACGCTGAAGGCCGCACTGGCCACGCTGCTGCGCAGTGGCGGCGAGGTGCAGCCGGTGTCGCCGCTGTTCGTGCAGCGCGTGCCACTGGAACCGGTGGCCAGCTTCGAACGCACCGCGCAGGCGCGGCAGCCGCAGATCGCGCGCCTGCGGGCGATGGTGGCGCAGGCCGAACAGGGCGTGCGCGTGCAGCAGGCCAAGCTGAAACCACAGATCTTCGCCTTCGGCCAGTACGACTTCCGTCGCCGCGACGAGATGCTGACCGATCCGGACTGGGCGTTCGGCATCGGCCTGAAGTACACCTTCCTGTCGCCGAACTCGCGGCCGGCGCAGATCAGCGCCGCGCGTGCGCAGCAGGACCAGGCCGTAGCGGGCCTGCGCGAGGCCGAGAACCAGGTCGCGCTGGGCGTGCGCAAGGCCTGGAACGAGCTGGAAACCGCACGCCAACAGTACGTGCTGCTCGACAGCAGTATCGCCCAGGCACAGGAAAACCTGCGCCTGCAGGAGCTGGCGTTCCGCGAAGGCCAAGCGACTTCGCTGGATGTGATCGACGCGCGGCTCGGCCTGGGTGGCGCCCGCGTCGAGCGCGCACAGGCCGCCTACCAATACGATATTGCGCTGGCACAGTTGCTGGAGATCAGTGGACAGATGGACCGTTTCGAAGAGTTCCGGCGGCGGGCGGACGAGGTGATCGACCATGAGTGATGTGCTGCACGACGATGCGACGACGCCCCCGAGCAAGCGCCGGTTGGGACCGATCCTGGCAGTGGTGCTGCTGGTCGTGGTGGTGCTCGGCCTGTGGCTGGCCTGGCGCAGCCCGGCCGACCAGATCCAGGGCATGGCCGATGCGGACACGATCAACGTGGCCGCCAAGATCACCGCGCGCGTGGCCGAACTGAAGGTGCGCGAGGGCGACCGCGTGCAGGCCGGGCAGGTGCTGTTCCTGCTCGACAGCCCCGAAGTGGCCGCCAAGGAACAGCAGGCGCACGGCGCTTTGGCCGCCGCACAGGCAGTGGCCGACAAGGCCGACGAAGGCGCGCGCAGCGAAGACATCCGCGCCGCCGAAGCGAACTGGAAGCGGGCCGAAGCCGGTGCGACGCTGGCTGAAGCCACTTACCAGCGCGTGCAGAACCTGTTCAACGAAGGGGTGATGACCCGGCAGAAGCGTGATGAAGCGCATGCCCAGGCCACCAGTTCGCGTGAGCTGGCCCGTGCCGCGCGCGCGCAGTACGACATGGCCCTGGCCGGCGCGCGCGAGCAGGACAAGCGTGCCGCGCAGGGCCAGGTGCAACAGGCACAGGGCGCGGTGGCCGAAGTCAACGCCGCGCGTGTCGAAGTGGAAGGGCGCGCGCCGGTGGCCGGCGAAATCAACAAGCGCATGGCCGACCCGGGCGAGCTGGTGCCGGCCGGCTACCCGGTGTTCACCCTGGTCGACATCGACCGCATGTGGGTCGCCATGAACCTGCGCGAATCGCAGATGCAGGGCCTGAAGGTCGGCAGCAAGCTGCAGGGCAACGTGCCGGCGCTCGGCCTGGACGGCGAATTCGAGGTCTACTTCATCAATCCGGCCGGTGACTATGCAACCTGGCGTACCACCCGCCAGTCGTCCGGCTACGACGTCCGCAGCTTCGAGGTGCGGGTGCGCCCGGTACGCCGCATCGAGGGCTTCCGCCCCGGCATGAGCGTGCTGTTCGCATGGCCCCAGCACTGAGCCCCGGCCGCGGCGGCTTCGCCGCCAGCTGGCGGCGCGAGCTGCAGTCGCTGCGCAGCAACCGCGCCGACCTGATGCTGGTCACCCTGCTGCCGCTGCTGATGCTGGCGGTGATGGCATGGATGTTCACGCCCTCGGTGATGCGCGATATCCCGATCGCGGTGGTCGACCTCGACCACAGCAGTGACAGCCGCCTGCTGCTGCGCATGCTCGACGCCAGTCCCGGCGTGCGCGTCGCCAGCCAGCCGGTGGACCTGGAAGACGCACGTTCGCACCTGCGTCGGCTGGATGTGTTCGCCATCGTACTGGTGCCGCGCGATGTCACCCGGCAGGCGTTGCGTGGACGCCAGGGCACGGTGTTCGCCTATTACAACGCCACCTACATGACCACCGGCCAGTCCGCGTCGCGCGATATCGGCGACGCGGTCTCGGCCTGGAACGCGCGCCTGCTGCGCGAGCGCATCGGCCTGCAGGTCGGCCCGGGCAAGCTGCGCGCGGCACCCATCGCGGTGCAGTCGGACATCCTCTACAACCCGGCACGCAGCTACGAGCTGTTCCTGCTGCCGTTGATCTTCCCGGCGGTATTGTCGCTGGTACTGGCACTTGCAGTGGCCGGCAGCCTTGGCCGCGAGATCCGCGACGGCACCCTGCCCGCCTCGTTGGGCCGCACGCCATGGCCGGCGATTGCCGGCAAGGTCGGGCCATACATCCTGCTGTTCTCGCTGTATGGCGCGCTCGGCATCGGTTACCTGGCCTGGCTGCGCGGTGACGGCGTGGCCGGCAGCGTGCTCCTGCTGCTGCTCGCACAGCCACTGTTCTACCTTGCCACGGCCGCCTACGCGTTGTTCTTCGTCGGCGTCACCCGCGACATGGGTACCGCGCTGTCCGCAGTCGGCCTCAGCATCGGCACCGCGTTGGCCTTCTCCAGCGCCACCTTCCCGGTCCTCGACGGTCCCTTGTTCACCCGCGTCTGGCATCAGCTGCTGCCACTCAGCGCCTACATCAAGCTGCAGACCCAGCAGCAGTTCATCGGTTCGCCGCTGCAGGTTTCGGTGTGGCCGCTGGCCACGCTGTTGTTGATGGCGGTGGTGGCAGGAGGCGTCGGCGGCCTGCGCCTGATCGCCTTTGCGCGCACACCTGCCGCCGCACAGCCCGCAGGGGCCGACGCATGAGCGCACTCTGGCGCAGCCTGCGGCAGACCCTGATGGCAGTGCTCTGCGACCGCTACGCGATCGTGGTGATGGTCGGGGCGGTGATCCTGTACTCGTTCTTCTATCCAGCCGCCTACCGGCACCAGGTGGCCGGCAACCTGCCGGTGCTGGTGGTGGACGAAGACCACAGCGCGACCAGCCGCGAGCTGCTGCGCAGGCTCGACGCACTGCGCGTTGCGCGCGTGGTCGGTCAACCCGCGGACGTCGACAGCGCACGCCGGCAGCTGGAAGCCGGCCATGCCGAGGGGATCGTCGTGATCCCGGCCAATCTGGAGCGCGACATCCTGCGCGGCCACCCGGCCAAGCTGGTACTGCTTGGCAACGGTGCCTACCTGGGACGCGCCAGCTGGGTGCTGGGCAGCGTGGCTGACGCGCTGGGTGCGTTCGGGCGTGATGCCGTGGTCGGCCAGGCCGCCTTCATGGGCGCACCGCAGGCACCACCGGTCACGCTTGTGCAGCGCCCCCTGTACAACACGCAGGAAGGCTATGGCAGCGCCATCGTTCCCGGCGTGGCCGAGCTGATCGTGCACCAGACGCTGCTGATGGGCATCGGCGTCCTGCTCGGCGGCCGCCGCCTCGCGCTCGGCCGGCGCCTGCGCTTCGACCTGCCGACCCTGGCCGGCATGGCACTGGGCTTCGGCCTGATCGGCCTGTTCGGTCTGTTCTGGTATGCCGGGTTCACTGCCTGGGTGCAGGACTATCCACGCGGAGGCAACCCGCTGGGCCAGCTGCTGGGTGGCACGCTGTTCATCGCGGCGACGGTGGCCTTCGGCCTGTTCGTCGGCAGCTTCTTCCGCACCCGCGAACGCGCCTTCCAGTACATCATCGCCACCTCGATCCCGCTGTTCTTCCTCGCCAACCTGTCGTGGCCCTCGGTGATGACGCCACAACCGCTGGTCTGGCTGGCGCAGCTGCTGCCGACCACCTCCGGCATCAACCTGATGGTGCGCCTGAACCAGATGGACGCCAGCCTGGCCGAAGTCAGCCACGAACTGATCACCCTCACCGTCCTGCTGCTGCTCTACGGCAGCCTCGCCACCTGGCGCCTCCTCGCAAAAAAGGGGACGGAGGGGATTAAGTCGTAAGCGGCCGGTTGGGGGGATTGCGACTTAATCCCCTCCGTTCCCTTTTCCCGCAATGAAGAACGCCGGCGCGAGGCCGGCGTTCGAGTACTGCGATGTGGAAGGGGAAAAACGGGGGCCGTCGGCGATCGATCAGCGATAGACGCGTTCGCAGCGGCGCTCGACCACGCGGTCGCCGTTCTTCTGCTGGCTGTTGCCCTGGATCTGGCGGCCCGCCGCACCACCGGCAACAGCACCGGCCACGGTAGCGAGCTTCTTGCCATTGCCGCCGCCCACCTGGTTGCCCAGCAGGCCGCCGATCACCGCGCCAGTGGCCGTACCGGCGATGCGGTTCGGATCGCGCGAGTTGCGCTGCACTTCCACGTTCTTGCAGACCACGCGGCTGCCATCGTTGAATCGGCGTCCTTCATCACGCGGACCATAGGTCTGCGCGCCGGCCACCGACGAAGCCGCCAGCAGGGTGCCCAGCACAAGCAATCGGGTCGAGGTCTTCATGGCCATCTCCTAGGTTCCGGTATGGCGCAAGTGTCCTCCCGCGGCTGGCAACCGGAAGTGAAATGCGCGTGTCCGCGGCCTCATCGGCCATCGCGCGTTCAGGAAGAAAATCCGCGCCCATCACGATCAGCCAGCGTGATGGGCGCCGTCTCCCTGCCGGCATTGCCCTCTGCTAGAACTCTTCCCACCCCCCGGCATTGGCCGCCAGTGTCGGCTCGATGCGCGGCGACAGCGTTGCCGCCCTGCGCACCGGGGTGACCTTCGCGGCCACCGCAGCCAGGGCCGGACGCACGGCTGCAGCCGCCGTTACCGCGCCGGTGCGGAACACCGAAACCGCCTCGGCCAGCAGGTTCGCCTGCTCCTCCATGGAACGCGCCGCAGCACTGGCCTCTTCCACCAGTGCCGCATTCTGCTGCGTGGTCTCGTCCATCTGCACCACCGCCTGGTTCACCTGTTCGATGCCCGAGCTCTGCTCCTGCGAGGCAGCAGAGATATCGGCCATGATGTCGGTCACGCGCTGCACGGAAGCAACGATCTCGCCCATCGTGGTGCCTGCCTGTCGGACCAGGGCCGATCCATCGGCGACCTTGCCAACCGAATCCTCGATCAGGCCCTTGATCTCCTTGGCCGCACCGGCCGAGCGCTGTGCCAGCGTGCGCACCTCACTTGCCACCACCGCAAAGCCCCTGCCCTGCTCGCCGGCACGCGCGGCTTCCACCGCCGCGTTCAACGCCAGGATGTTGGTCTGGAAGGCAATGCCATCGATGACCGAGATGATCTCGGCGATCTTCTTCGACGAGGCCTCGATGGCCGACATCGTGGTGACCACCTGGCCGACCACCTCGCCGCCCTGCGAGGCGACACCGTGCGCACCGATGGCGAGCTGGTTGGCCTGGCGGGCGTGCTCGGCGTTCTGCTTCACGGTGGAGGTCAGTTCCTCCATCGACGCCGCCGTCTCTTCCAGGTTCGCCGCCTGCTGCTCGGTGCGCCGCGACAGATCGGTGTTGCCCGAGGCGATTTCGCCTGCCGCCAGATTGATGCTGGACGCGCTGGCCTGGATGCGCCCGACGATCTGCTTGAGCTGATCGACGGTGGCATTGCAGTCATCGCGCATGCGGGCGAACACGCCGTGGAAGTCGCCCTGCATGCGTACGGTGAGGTCACCGCGCGAGATCGCCTGCAGCAGGCTCGACACCTGCACCAGGTTCTGGTCGGTGGTCTGCATCAGGCGATTGAGCCCGGCCACCATGTCGCGGAAATCGTAGGCGAAGCGATCTTCATCGCCGCGCAGGCTGAAGTCGCCCGCCGCCGCGGCCGTCGCCAGCCGGCGGATCTCGCTGTTGATCGCCGACAGGCTGGTCTTGGTCTCGTCCATTGCCTGGGTGATCGCCGCCTTCTCGCCCGGCAGCGGATCCATGTCCACCGACAGGTCGCCACGGGCGTAATGCTTCATCACTTCGATCAGCCGGTTCTGTACCTGCACGTGTGAGCCGACCAGCGCGTTGGTCTCGTGCACCATGCGCCCGTAGTCACCAGGGAAGGCACTCTCGTCCATGCGATAGCTGAGGCTGCCCGCATCGTGCTGGCGGGCCAACTCGCCCTGCGCCGCCATCACCGACTGCAACTGCGCCTGCATGCGCTGCATCGACCTGAGCAGCTGCGTGACCTCATCGTTGCCGGAGGCGTCAATGCTGTTGTCCAGCCGCCCATTGGCGATGCCGTCGGCCAGCTTCACCGCGCCTTCCAGCGGGCGGGTCAGGCTGCGGGTGATGGCCCACGCGGCCAGCGAGCCCAGTACCAGGCTCAACACGCCGAACACGATCGACAGCGTGCCGGTCCAGGATTCGGTTGAACGGTATTCCTCGCGGCTGCGCTCGGTCAGTGTCTCCTGATGCCGCAGCAGGGTCGAGATCGCTTCGTTCCACGCGGTTGCCAGCCCCTGCTCGGCAAGCAGTTCCTTGGCCGCGCCGTCGAAATCCCCGGCCTTCATGCGCTCGTGAAGATGCCGGGTGGAGGCGTCGGTGGCCTCGCGTGCCGCGTCGATTTTCGCCACCAGGGTATCGCCGGTCGCGTCGCGTGGAATCCTGATGTACCTGGCCCAGATACCGTCGTAGGTCTGCGACAGCTCCTGCGCCTTCTGATAATCCTTGTCGAAATCCTCGCCGCGCTTGATCACCATCAGCCGTCGGTGCATCAACACCGCGTTGTTGGTATCCAGCATGTCGTTCAACAGCCGCATCTTCACCATGTTGACGTCCACCACTTTCTCGAACTGGGCGGACTTCAGGTGATTTCCGTACAGCGCCAGGCCAACGATGGCCACGATGAACAGCAGCAGCAATCCAAACCCGGCACCCAGCCGGGATCCCACTCGGAGGTTGCGTAAGGCGAGCATCTCAATTCCCTTGATCATGGCCGTACGATCGATGGCGGCGCAGCGCACGGAAACTTTATGGGTCGATATTATTGTATCGATCCAAATCTCTGGAACTATGCAGACAGGTGTGAAGGACACACTTAATGGAGGTGGTTATTCCTGCCGGGCATATCAATGTACGAGCACATCAATCGCAGTCATCACGCATCGCTCGCGAGTCGTGACCGCGGAAACCGTCACTTGATGCACGGAGGGGGAGGATGAAGCCCATCGATCCCGGCACCCTTCTGTCCAGAGGAACAACGCGCCGCTTCGCGACTACCGTCAGGGCTGCAATCTGGCATCTGCCATCGCAGGGCCCCGACCCTTGAGTATTTCAACCCTGATGAAGGGGTCCAGACCCCATTACAATCGACTGCCACTGATCTCCCACTTATTGACCTTCAAGTCAATAAAACCGCAGTCATTGAGATTCTCGTCGCTCTGGAAGTAGGAGACGGGAAGGTCACCCCATGCTGCACGGACCCACGCGCTGCGCTGAGGCAATACGATCGAGGAGTGCATGGAAACTGCGTACTTTCTACTCATGCCTGTCCACGGAAATTGACTCCCAGGACGGGGCGACGGAAATTTCCTCAAGATACCGCTCAAGGTCTCTGAACGGAGAGACCCCTATAGCAGCGAAGGAGAACCACACGGCATCGCACTCGTCGCAGACAAATATCTGAACGCCGCGCTCCTTTACTTGAGCTTTCAACACCTCACCCTGCTCACAACGGGGACAGATCAAACTCCCCCCCACCTCACCGGAGACGCAGATACAACGTTACTGACCATCCCAGAAACAATTTTCCAGACCTTTATTGCCGATGATACAGGAGGAGAATCTATTTCCATCACCCAGCCAGTCATCACTGACAGTGGAAGTTGAACGCGCCCGAGGGGGTCCTGCTGCCGATGGCACCAATCAATGAAGAAGAAGACTTCGGGCGAACTCTCTACCAGCTGATGGCCCTGCTATTGGCGATGGGTCACGTCGTTTTCTTCCCTGCAAACCGGCGCGCGCCACGACGGGAGTGCCGAGCACTTGACTCAGCAAAGAAGTTTGCCAAACCCCAGCATGGGTCCCCAAAGCATCCGGCGCTCAGCCATGTCCAACGCACAGGGAACAACGCTACAGTCGACATATGACGCTCATCCTGCAGATCGAAGGCTGTGCCATTCACGACATCCCCAGCCTGTACGCGGAGATCAACCGCGTGTTCATGGCCGGCGAGGACTGGCAGCTCGGGCCAAGCCTGGACGCCCTGGATGATCTGCTGCATGGCGTCCATGGCGTGTTGGCCGGCCATGAGCGGGCCACGGTGATCTGGAGTGATATCGAGCACAGCCGCGCCGCACTGGGACGAACTACCACCCGCCAGTGGCTGCAGTCCAAGCTGGAAGCCCCGGGCACCTTCAACACGCGGACCATTGCGCGCCAGCTGGACGCCCTGCAACGGGGCGAGGGCCCAACCTACTTCGAGATCGTGATGGATATCTTCGCCAGCCACCGGCAGATCACCCTGGTCCCGGCCTGACCCCGTGGCTGTGCGGTACCCGCCTGCCACCGGTGGCGGCAGCCCTGTGCCCCAGCAGTTACCATGGACGGCCCTGTACCCGCTCCGTTGCCGCTGCCCTCCGGCGCGAACGGACGCCCCGGATTCACGAGCCCCATGTCCAAAGAAAAGTCCGCCGAACACACCCCGCTGATGAAGCAGTTCTTCGCAGCCAAGTCCGAGTATCCGGACCTGCTGCTGTTCTTCCGCATGGGCGACTTCTACGAGCTGTTCTACGACGATGCGCGCAAGGCCGCGCGCCTGCTCGACATCACCCTGACCCAGCGTGGCAGCTCCGGCGGCGCGCCGATTCCGATGGCCGGCGTGCCGGTACATGCCTATGAAGGCTACCTGGCGCGGTTGGTGGCGCTGGGCGAGTCGGTGGCGATCTGCGAGCAGATCGGCGACCCGGCGCTGGCCAAGGGCCTGGTCGAACGCAAGGTGGTGCGCATCGTCACCCCCGGCACCGTCACCGACGAAGCGCTGCTGGACGAGCGCCGTGACACCCTGCTGATGGCGCTGTCGCGCACGAAGCAGGGCTACGGCCTGGCCTGGGCCGACCTGGCCGGTGGCCGCTTCCTGGTCAATGAAGTCGAGACCGACGACGCGCTGGAAGCCGAACTGGCCCGACTGGAACCGGCCGAGCTGCTGGTGCCCGACGAGGAGAACTGGCCCGACTTCCTGCGCCAGCGCACCGGCGTGCGCCGCCGTGCGCCGTGGCTGTTCGACGCGGACAGCGGCCGCCGCCAGCTGCTGAACTTCTTCAAGCTGCACGATCTGAGCGGCTTCGGTATCGATGACAAGCCACGTGCCACCGCCGCCGCCGGCGCCCTGCTCGGTTATGTCGAGGAAACCCAGAAGCAGCGCCTGCCGCACCTGACCTCGATCGCGATGGAAACCGCCGGCGAGGCGATCGCGATGAACGCCGCCACCCGCCGCCACCTGGAACTGGATACGCGCGTCGACGGCGATACCCGCAATACCCTGCTGGGCGTGCTCGACAGCACGGTGACGCCGATGGGCGGGCGCCTGCTGCGCCGGTGGCTGCACCGCCCGCTGCGCCTGCGCGAGGTGCTGGTACAGCGCCACCATGCGGTGGAAACCCTGATCGATCGCGGCAGCGATGCCGACATCCGCGAACAGTTCCGCCGCCTCGGCGACCTGGAACGCATCCTGACCCGCGTCGCACTGCGTTCGGCGCGCCCGCGTGATTTCTCCACCCTGCGCGATGGCCTGGGCCTGCTGCCGGCGGTGCGCGAAGTGCTGGCGCCGCTGGATTCACCGCGCCTGCAGGCACTGCATGCCGCCTTGGGCGAGCACGACGCGTGCGCACAACTGCTGGCCAGCGCCATCGCCGAAATGCCGCCACTGAAGCTGAGCGACGGCGGCGTGCTGGCCGATGGCTTCGATGAAGAGCTGGACGAGCTGCGCCGCCTGTCCACCCATGCCGACCAGTTCCTGGTTGACCTGGAACTGCGCGAGCGCGAGAGCAGCGGCATTCCCACCCTGAAGGTGGGCTACAACCGCGTGCACGGCTACTACATCGAAATCAGCAAGGGCCAGTCCGATCGCGCGCCGGTGCACTACACCCGCCGCCAGACGCTGACCAATGCCGAGCGTTACATCACCGAAGAACTGAAGGCATTCGAGGACAAGGTGCTGTCCGCGCGCGACCGTTCGCTGTCGCGCGAGAAGTACCTGTACGAGCAGCTGCTGGACACCCTCGGCGAACAGCTGGAACCGTTGAAGCAGTGCGCCGCCGCGCTGAGCGAACTGGACGTGCTGGCCGCCTTCGCCGAACGCGCGCAGGCGCTGGACTGGTCGCGGCCGGAACTTGAAACGGCACCGTGCCTGAAGATCGAGCGTGGCCGCCATCCGGTGGTCGAGGCGGTGCGCGAGCAGCCGTTCGAACCCAACGATCTGGATCTGCATCCGGACCGCCGCATGCTGATCATCACCGGTCCGAACATGGGTGGTAAATCGACCTACATGCGGCAGAACGCGCTGATCGTGCTGCTGGCCCACATCGGCAGCTTCGTGCCGGCCAGCCGGGCGCTGATCGGCCCGATCGACCGCATCCTGACCCGCATCGGCGCCGGTGACGACCTCGCCCGCGGGCAGTCGACCTTCATGGTCGAGATGGCCGAGACCAGCTACATCCTGCACCACGCCACCGCGCATTCGCTGGTGCTGATGGACGAGATCGGCCGTGGCACGTCCACCTACGACGGCCTGGCGCTGGCCGACGCGGTGGCCCGCCACCTGGCCTACCAGAACCGCTGCTACACGCTGTTCGCCACCCACTACTTCGAGCTGACCGCGCTGGCCGACGAGCAGCACGAGGGCGGCCGCAGCGGCATCGCCAACGTGCACCTGGATGCCGTCGAGCACGGTGAAGCGCTGGTGTTCATGCACGCCGTTAAGGACGGCCCGGCCAACCGCAGCTTCGGCCTGCAGGTGGCCGCACTGGCCGGCCTGCCGCGCGCCACCGTGGCGCAGGCGCGCCGTCGACTGGCCGAGCTGGAACAGCGCGGCGGTGAGAGCCATGCCGCCGAGCTGGCGCCGCAGGCATTGGATGCACCGCAGCAGTTCGGCCTGTTCGCGGCGCCGTCGAACAAGGCACAGGAAGCACTGGCCGCCATCGATCCGGACGAACTGACGCCGAAGCAGGCACTGGAAGCGCTGTACCGACTGAAAGCACTGCTGTAACCGCAGCACGCACCCCTGGCTTCCCGCCGCCACGCGGGAGGCCTATCGAAAGATCCGGCAAATCTGATTCTTCGTTTCAATTGACAGAAACTATCAAACTGAACGGATCATTCGATTATTCATTTCATCTGGCCCTAGCTAAAGTCGAGTGAAGATGTTCCATCCCGTCTTCACCCGCAGGAGCCAGCCATGAGCCAGTCCGATAACAACAGCCCGAAATGTCCGTATCACACCGCGCCGTCGCCTGCGGAAGGCGCCCAGCAGCAGCGCGAGCTGAGCACTACCCCGAAGCAGAAGCACGGCGATGAACCGGTCACGCCGATGACCACGGCCTTCGGCGCGCCGGTGGTGGACAACCAGAACAGCAAGACCGCCGGCCCGCGTGGCCCGCTGCTGATGGAAGACGTGTGGCTGCTGGAAAAGCTGGCCAACCTCAACCGCGAGATCATTCCCGAGCGCCGCATGCACGCCAAGGGCTCGGGCGCATTCGGCACCTTCACCGTCACTCACGACATCAGCAAGTACACCCGCGCCAAGCTGTTCGAGAAGGTCGGCAAGCAGACCGAGATGTTCGCCCGCTTCACCACGGTGGCCGGCGAGCGTGGCGCCGCCGACGCCGAGCGTGACATCCGCGGCTTCGCCCTGAAGTTCTACACCGAAGAAGGCAATTGGGACCTGGTCGGCAACAACACGCCGGTGTTCTTCCTGCGCGACCCGCGCAAGTTCGCCGACCTCAACAAGGCCGTCAAGCGCGACCCGCATACCAACCTGCGCAGCGCACGCAACAACTGGGATTTCTGGACGCTGCTGCCCGAAGCCCTGCTGCAGGTGACCGTGGTGATGAGCGACCGCGGCATTCCGCGCAGCTTCCGCCACATGCACGGTTTCGGCTCGCACACCTACAGCTTCACCAACGCCGACAGCGAGCGCTTCTGGGTGAAGTTCCACTTCGTCAGCCAGCAGGGCATCGAATCGCTGACCGACGCGCAGGCGCAGATCCTGGTCGGCCATGACCGCGAAAGCCACGGCCGCGACCTGTTCGCCGCGATCGAGAAGGGCGACTTCCCGAAGTGGAAACTGTTCATCCAGGTCATGCCGGAACTGGAGGCGGAAACCTACCGCATCCATCCGTTCGACCTGACCAAGGTGTGGCCGAAGAGCGACTACCCGCTGATCGAAGTGGGCCAGTTCGAACTGAACCGCAATCCGGTCAACTGGTACCAGGACGTGGAGCAGTCAGCGTTCGCGCCGAGCAACCTGGTGCCGGGTATCGGCCCGTCGCCGGACAAGATGCTGCAGGCGCGCCTGTTCGCCTACTCCGATGCGCAGCGCTACCGCCTGGGCGTGAACCACCACCAGATTCCGGTGAACGCGGCGCGCTGCCCGGTGCACAGCAACCACCGCGACGGTGCGATGCGCGTGGACGGCAACTACGGCGGCCTGCCGCACTACGAGCCCAACAGCTACGGCCAGTGGCAGGAACAGCCGCAGTACCGCGAACCGCCGATGAAGATCCGGGGCGACGCCGACTTCTGGAACTTCCGTGAGGACGACGCCGACTACTTCAGCCAGCCCGGTGCGCTGTTCCGCAGCTACAACCAGGCACAGAAGGAGCGACTGTTCGCCAACACCGCCCGTGCCCTGGGCGATGCGCCGGACTTCATCAAGCAGCGCCACATCGACAACTGCAGCAAGGCCGACCCGGCCTATGGCGCTGGTGTTGCCGCGGCGCTGAAGGCGCTGGCCAGCCAGCCAACGGATCCGTTCAAGCCGGCCCAGCCGGAAGCGGACTTCCCCACCGCGACCCCGGGTGCCGAAGACATCGAGCTCTGATCGCCCTGCCCCGTGAACGCCACGCCGCCTCCCCGTGAGGCGGCGTCGCCGTTTTAACGGTCTGCGTCGTACCTTCTGCACGCCCAACCCCAATCAAGGATTCCGCAGATGAGCCTGACCGACGAACTTCTCGCCAAATTGCAGGGCGCCCCGCTGCAGCAGGTATCGCAGCAGCTCGGCATCAGCGATACCCAGGCCTCCGGTGCGATCAGTGCCGCGCTGCCGGTGCTGATGGGCGCGCTGGGCAACAACGCCTCGCAGCCGCAGGGCGCACAGGCGCTGCTCGGTGCACTGCAGAACAACCACAGCGGCCTGGACCTGAGCAGCGTGCTCGGCTCGGTACTGGGCGGCGGTGGCGGTGGCGCCGCCAGCGACGGTGCCGGCATCCTCGGCCACATCTTCGGCGGCAGCCAGCAGAAGGTGGAAACCGGCCTGGCCCAGGCCACCCAGCTCGACAGCGGCCGTACCAGCCAGCTGCTGCAGATCCTCGCACCGATCGTGATGGCCTTCCTCGCCCAGCGCCTCGGTGGTGGCCAGGCCGATGCCGGCTCGCTCAGCCAGGCCCTCGGCCAGGAGAAGCAGCAGGTGCAGCAACAGGGCGGCCTTGCCGGCGGCCTGCTTGGCAGCGTGCTGGACCAGGACGGTGACGGCCAGCTCGGCGTGGGCGATCTGCTGAAGATCGGCGGCAGCCTGCTGGGCGGCAAGCGCTGAGCCAAGGCGGCGCCGGACCCGGTCTGGCGCCCTGCAACTTACAACGCGTCGATATCGCCGAGCGCGCGGATCAACCGCCGTGCGCGTTTGTCCGGCTTGTGCTCCGGCGGCTGGAAACCATCGCGTGCGGCGATGCGCAGCGCCCGTTGCTCGGCGCGGCGGGCCCTGGAGGCCTCACTCTCGGCATACAGCTGCTGCGCCGCCGGCGCCGGCCCGCGCTGATCGCTCAGCCCCAGCACCTGGATCTCGAAATGCTCCTCGCCGCGTTCCACCTGCAGCTGCTCGCCGACGCGCACCGCGCGTGAGGATTTCGGGCGCTGCCCAGCCACGCTGATCTTGCCGGTCTCGATGGCCTGCTTGGCCAGGCTGCGGGTCTTGAAGAAACGGGCCGCCCACAGCCAGATGTCCAGGCGGACACTGGGCGGCAGCGGGGAAAGCTCGGTCATCGGTAGGGACTACTCCGTTCGCTTGTTCAGGGGACGCGGGTTGTCGGGGTCGGTGCGGCAGCCGCTGCCCCCGATCAGGGTGGGTACGCCGGCAGAAAGATCCTGGCGCTGGCTGCCGACCAGGCACTCGGGCCGGTCGGTGGGCCGCACCTGGGTATCGCCCAGCCGGTCACCTGTCGAACATGCGGCCAGTACGACGCTGATCAAGGCCAGCGCCAGGCTCCACTTCACCTGCAGTCGTTGATGCATTGCCACATCCCGCAAACCGGCTTGGTGCTAGTGTGCGCCTCCCGGGATTCGATCACCACTCCATGGCCAAAGCGCCGCTTGACCTGACCTCCGGCCCGATCGGCCGCAATCTCCTGCTGTTTTCCCTGCCGATCCTGGCAGGCAACATCGCGCAGTCGCTGAACGGTTCGGTGAATGCGGTCTGGGTCGGGCGCTTCCTCGGTGAGGCGGCACTGACCGCCACCGCGAACGCCAACAACATCATGTTCTTCCTTATCGGCTCGGTGTTCGGCTTCGGCATGGCTTCGACCATCCTGATCGGACAGGCGATCGGCGCGCGCGACATCGCGCAGGCGCGGCGCGTGGTCGGCACCAGTGCCACCTTCTTCATCGGCCTGTCGGTGATCATCGCCATCGCCGGCTGGTTCATGGCCCATCCGCTGCTGGCAGCGATGGGCACGCCGGCCGCCTCGCTGCCATTGGCCGAGGCCTACCTGCAGATCATCTTCCTGGCGATGCCGACGCTGTACGCGTTCGCCTTCCTCACCGCCGCCCTGCGCGGTGCCGGTGATTCGCGCACGCCGTTCCGCTTCCTGATGGTATCGGTGGCACTGGACATCGTGCTGAACCCGGTACTGATCTTCGGGATGGGGCCCTTCCCCGCGCTGGGCATCGCCGGCTCGGCCTGGGCCACGCTGGTCGCGCAGACGTTGTCGCTGGCCGGCCTGCTGCTGTACATGCGGCACAAGCGCCACACCCTGTGGCTGGGCCGCGCCGACCTGCGCTTGTTCAAGCTCGACATGACCATCCTCAAGGCGCTGGTGGTCAAGGGCGTGCCGATGGGCCTGCAGATGGTGCTGATTTCGCTGTCGGTGATCCTGCTGATGACCATGGTCAACCAGTACGGCACCGACACCGCCGCGGGCTACGGCGCGTCCCTGCAGCTGTGGAACTACCTGCAGATGCCGGCGATGGCGATCGGTGCGGCGTGTTCTTCGATGGCCGCACAGAACGTCGGTGCGCAGCGCTGGGACCGCGTGCGCGGTACCGCACGCCAGGGCGTGCTGTTCAACTTCCTGCTGACCGGCGCGCTGATCCTGCCGTTGGTTGTGTTCGATCGCCAGCTGCTGGCGCTGTTCCTGCCGCCGGCCAGCCAGGCGCTGGACATCGCCCGCCACCTCAACCATGTGGTGATCGGCTCGTTCCTGTTCTTCGGCGTCAGCTTCGTGATCTCCGGCGTGGTGCGCTCCACCGGCGCGGTGATTCCGCCACTGCTGATCCTGGCCGGCTCGCTGTGGGGCGTGCGCGTGCCGTTCGCCGAACTGCTGCAGCCGTACTGGGGCGCCGATGCAATCTGGTGGAGCTTCCCGGTCAGCTCGCTGGTGTCGATGCTGCTGTCGCTGGCGTATTACCGCTGGGGCGGCTGGCGCAAGGCGAAGATGATGGGCAAGCCCTCGCATGCCGAAGAACTGGCGACGCCGTCGGAGATTCCGGCCTGTCCGCCGTCGCCGGTGGCCGACCCGGATGCCGCACCGCCACGGTAAGGTGGGTGCGGACCGTTGGTCCGCACAGGCCTGTCAGCCGAGCATGGGCTCGGCTCTACAGAAGACGGTCAGCGCTTCTTCTTCTTCGCCGCATTGAACGCCGCCGCTGCGCGCAGCAGCGCCTTGAACGCAGCGGCATCCGGCATCGCACCTTCATGGATGTCGATCGCACGCCGCGTGTTGCCCTCCAGGCTGGCGTTGAACAGGCCTTTGGGATCGGTCAGCGCCGCACCGTTGGCGAAGGTCAGTTTCACTGCCTGCTTGTAGGTTTCGCCGGTGCACAGGATGCCGTTGTGCTCCCACACCGGTGTACCGCGCCACTTCCAGGCTTCCTGCACGTCCGGCAGCGCTTCATGGATCAATGCACGCACGCGTGCCAGCGTTTCGCCGCGCCAGTCTCCCAGCTCGGCGATGCGTGCATCGATCAGTTCGGTCGCCGGGGTTCCGGCATCGTCAGGGTTCGGCGCGTGCGTGGCCATCAGCGGTTCTCGTCGGGAAAGGAATCAGAACGGTGGGCTTACATGCGCTCGCCGGGCAACGCGGCGGCCTGGCGCACCCAGTCGAGGAACTGTGCCTCATCCAGCGCGCCATCCTGTGCGATATGCAGGTAGCGCGTATCGGCACTCCTGGACGGCTCGGGCGGCATCGGCTTCAGCACCGCGCCACGAAAGAACGCCACCTTGATGTAGCGGGTGAAGCAATGGAAGCTGAGAAACCAGCCTTCGCCCGGCGCCACCGCATACATCGGCGAGTTCCACTTCACCGCCTTGTGCACGCCGGGTACGGCCCGTTCGATCAACGCATCCAGCTGTGCGCCGACCGGGCGTTTCCAGTCCGGCATGGCGGCGATGTATGCCTGCACCGGAGCATCGCCCTCGCCCTTGGCGATCCGGGGGTTGCCGCCGGACAACAGCGTGGGCGCGGTGGAAGGTGCGGTTCGCTTGGCAGGCATCGCACGGCACGTCCATCGGGATGAAACCGCAGCCTAGCGCGGCCCGTAGCCAGCGGTCACGGCGCAGTGCGCCATCGGCTCAGTCCGCCTGCCGCGCCCGGAACTGGCGCCAATCCGGCAGCTTGCGGTGGCGGCGCAGCGAGCGCATCAGCGCCGCCATCACAAGGCCGAACAGCGCGCCGGCCACCAGACCGGCCACCAGCAACAGCACCAGCGGACGTTCGCTGCCCTGCCACAGCATCAGCCACATCAGCGCGGTCCAGAACAGCCCGAACAGCAGGCCCTGCACCAACGCGTTGGTGCCAAAGCCGGCCAGGATCGGTGGCGGCAGTGCGATGCCCAGGCACCACAACAGGCGATGCAGCAACGGCGCCGATTGCACGCGTGCCAGCCCCTTGCCGTCGAGAAAGCGCAACGCCGACTGGATCACGGCCGGATAGCGAAGGTTGATGTCGTTCATCACCTGATCGTGGCCGATGCGATGCCGGAAACGCAAACGGCCACCCGAAGGTGGCCGTCGCGGCAACAACCGAAGTTGTTTATCAGGCCTTGTCGGCCAGACGGGCAGCCTTGGCGGCAGCAGCGGCAGCCAGGTCTTCCTTGATGCGGGCAGCCTTGCCTTCCAGGCCACGCAGGTAGTACAGCTTGCCGGCGCGGACCTTACCACGACGCTTCACTTCGACCGAGTCGATGATGGCGCTGTGGGTCTGGAAAACGCGCTCGACGCCGTAGCCGTGCGAGATCTTGCGGACGGTGAACGAGGAGTTCAGGCCGGCGTTCTTGGTGGCGATGACGACGCCTTCGTAGGCCTGCACGCGCTCGCGGCTGCCTTCCTTCACCTTCACGTTGACGACAACGGTGTCGCCCTGGCTGAACTTCGGCAGTTCACGGGTGATCTGGGCGGATTCGAATTCCGCGACGATGGACTTGTTCAGCTTGCTCATGGGTTACACCGATTCTTGTTCGGGTGGGCGTGTCGTATCGACAACGTAGGCTCATGCAGTCACCGGACTGTGCTGCACGTTTGTTTTGGGTACTGCGCGCGCCGACCAGGGTCGACGGGAATTGGCCATGATAGCCGATAAAGCCGACCCTGCGCTAGGGGCTGGCCTTCTGGTTCCGGGCCTGACGGCCCTGCTCCAGCAGTTTGCGGTCGGCCTTGCCCAGTGCCTGTTCATCCAGCAGGTCCGGGCGCCGCTCGGCGGTCCGGAGCAGCGACTGCTGGCGGCGCCAGGCGGCGATGGCCGCGTGGTTGCCCGAGCGCAGCACGTCCGGCACGTCACCCAGCGGGTGCTGGGCCGGCTGGCTGTAGTGCGGGCAGTCGAGCAGGCCGAGGTCGCCCTCGAAGCTGTCCTGCGCCGCCGATTCGGCGTCGTTCAGGGCACCGTCCTGCAGGCGGGCCACGGCGTCGATGATCACCGCCGCGCCCAGTTCCCCCCCGGACAGCACGTAGTCGCCGAGGGAGATCTCCTCGTCGACATTGGCCTCCAGGAAACGCTCGTCGATGCCCTCGTAGCGGCCGCAGAGCAGGACCACGCGCGGCAGCGCCGCCAGTTCCCGCACCTTGGCCTGGGTCAGCGGCGCCCCCTGCGGGCTGAGGTAGATCACCCGCGCCGGGGTCGGATCGGCCTCACGGATCGCCTGCAGGCAGGCCTGCAGCGGCTCGATCAGCATCACCATGCCCGGGCCACCTCCGAACGGACGGTCGTCCACGCGGCGGTAGTTGCCTTCGGCGTAATCACGGGGGTTCCAGCTGTGCAGGCTGAACAGCCCCTTCTCCTGCGCGCGCCCGACCACGCCCAGTCCGGCGGACTGGGCGAGGAACTCGGGGAACAGGGTGATGACATCGAAACGCATGCTCACGCTCAGAACTCGGGATCCCAGTCGACCACGACCAGGTTGGCCTCGAAGTCGACCGACTTGACGAAGTCCGGCTGCACGAACGGAATCATCCGCTCGCGGTCACCGCGGACCACCACCACGTCGTTGGCGCCGGTGCTGAACAGGTGCGAGACCTGGCCCAGGGCAACGCCCTCGGTGGTCTTCACGTCCAGGCCTTCCAGGTCCACCCAGTAGTACTCATCGGGCTTCGGTGGCGGCAATGCACTGCGGGCCACGTAGATCTCGGTGCCGTGCATCGCTTCGACGGTATCGCGGTCCTCGACGCCGGGGAAACGGGCGACCAGGTGCTTGCCGCTGTCGCGGCCACGCACGCCTTCAATCGTGGTTTCCACGCCGGACGGGCTGCGCACGATCCACGGCTGGTAACGGAAAATGGCGGAACGTGGCTCGGTCCAGGACTCGAGCTTGATTTCGCCGCGCACACCAAAAGCGCCGACAACCCTGCCCAGCAGGATGCGGCGCTCGATATCTTTCATCTGCTTCAACCAAGAGGGCCACGCCGAAGCGTGGCCCGTCAGGATCAGGCCGCAGCGGCCTGGGACTTGGTCGCTTCCTTGATCAGGTTGCGGACCTTGTCGGTCGGCTGGGCGCCGTTCTTGACCCAATGGTCAACGCGGGCCAGGTCCAGCTCGATGCGCTTCTCGGCGCCCTGGGCAACCGGGTTGTAGAAGCCAACGCGCTCGATGTTGCGGCCGTCGCGCGCGCTGCGCACGTCGGTGACGATGATGTGGTAGAACGGACGCTTCTTGGCGCCGCCGCGGGTCAGTCGAATCTTGACCATGGTGTTTTTCCTATTGCCCAGTCGCCAGGATGGCGAGGTAAGCGGGCGATTATAGCGGCAGAGCCCGGCCGAGCCAACCCCGGGGAACCCGCCCGGGGTCAGAACCCTTTTGCGCCGCAAAAGGGATCTGACCCCAATCTGTCCCAAGGCACCGCCGCCAGCACTGCCCTGCCCCGTTCAGCCAAGGCCTGCGAGCCGGGCAGGACATGCCCGTCAATGGCGTCCAGCGCCCAAAGACCGCTGGCGTTGCAGGCAAACGCGCTCTTCACACCGGCCAGGTCCGCCAGCCGCAACGGCTGCGTCGCCTGTGCCCCCGGCCAATGCTGCTTCAACAGCGCCTCGGCGGTCCCGCGCAGGGCCGGCGCCTGCGGCCAGAGCAGCCGTTCACCATCGTGCACGGCCAGGTTCCAGGTGCTCCCTTCACTCACGTCGCCATCGGCGGTCACGAACAGCACATCGTCGAATCCTTGCGCCATCGCCGCGCGCCGCTCGGCAAACAGGCCAAACGTGCCCACATGCTTGATCTGCGGCATTTCGCGCTGCCAGGCCACGCTGCGCACGCGCTTGGGCGCGGCCAGGGCCACCGGCGCTGAAACTGCCACCAGCACGTCCACCGGCACGGCCGCCAGCGGATTGCGGAAATCGAAGCGGCGCGAGTACACCGTCACCCGCAGCGAGGCATCGGCCAGGCCGGCCTGCCGCAGCGCCTGCGCCATCCACGCCTGCACCTGCACCGTGTCCAGTTCGCTGCCGAACAGTTCGCGCGTGGCCTGCGACAGCCGCGCCAGATGCAGGTCCAGCCCCTGCACTGCACCACCACGCACCTGCAGCGAGGTGAAGTGGCCGTAGTTCACCAGCGCCGGCAGCAGGTCCGCCACCTGCGCCGGCTGGCCATTGCAGGTGACCCTCATCGCAGCAGCGCCTGCGCCTGTTCCCACATGCCGCGCAGCACGTCGGCGGCCGGCTGTGCAGGCGCCATCCACGCCGACTGCCCGGCCCAGGCCTGCATCGCCGCCAGGCGATTTTCCTGCGCCGCCTGCCTGCGCATCGGGGCTGTCAGGCCGCGCTGCACCGGGTACGGGCGCGGCGCAGGGGCGCCTTCCGCAGCAGCGGCGCGCACATACGCGGTCGCCAGGCCACGGCCCAGGCGACCACTGAAGGCGCGGGTCGGCCAGGTATCTTCCGGTTCGCTGGCGGCCAGCCCATCGGCCCACGCCGACGCGATCGCCGCCTCGGGCGTGCGCAGGAAGGCGGTGCCGATCTGGACGGCGCTGGCCCCCAGGGTGAGTGCGGCAGCAATGCCACGGCCATCGGCGATGCCACCGGCAGCGATCACCGGAATCTGCAGGTGATCGGCCAGGCGCGGCAACAGCGCGAACAGCCCGACCAGCTGGCGTTCGGCCATTGCCGGATCAAACGCACCGCGATGGCCACCGGCCTCCATGCCCTGCGCCACCACGGCGTCGGCACCGGCGTCCTGTGCGGCACGCGCTTCGGACAAGGTGGTCGCGCAGGCGATCCAGGCAATGCCGGCGTCCTTCAGCTGCTGCACGTGGCGCGGCAGCAGCACGCCCATGATGGTCGACGCCACCGCCGGGCGTGCCGCAAGCAACGCAGCGAACTGTTCTTCGAAATCGGCAGGCGTGGCGTCGGCGGCGCTGGCCGGCACGTCCGGGCCCCACTGCGCGAGGAAAGCGCGGCTGGCGGCCTCGGCAGCGACATCACGGCTCGGTGCGGGGTCCGGCAGCCACAGGTTCACCTGCGCCGGGCCGGTGGAGGTCGCGCGGAAGTCCTCCATCCAGCGACCGATATCGGCCGACGACGACAGCACCGCGCCCATCGCCCCCATGCTGCCGGCATTGGCCAGCGCGGCGGACAACGGTACGGGGCAGGCACCGGCCATCGGTGCCAGCAGGATCGGAACGGATACGCCAAAGCGCTGGCAGAACGCCTCGACGCGGGAAGTTACAGCGGAACTCTGCATGACGGCCCATCGTTTCGGACAGGCCACCATGGTGCGCGCGGGACAGGGGTGGCGTCGAGCCTGCTGCTGCGCGCCGCCGCCCGAGCGTGGGCTCGGGCGCTACATCACACTGCGACCGGGGCCGTCATCAACGGAACGGCATGCCACGGCCGCCCATGGCACCCATCATGCCCTTCATGCTGCGCAGCATGCCCTTCATGCCGCCGCCGGCCATCTTGCTCATCATCTTTTCCATCTGCATGTACTGCTTCATCAGCTTGTTGACGTCGGCCGGGGTCACGCCCGAACCCTTGGCGATGCGCGCGCGGCGCGAGCCGTTGAGCAGGTTCGGGTTGCGCCGTTCCTTCTTGGTCATCGAGCCGATGATGGCGATCATGCGCGGCACTTCCTTGCCCTGGCTGACCTGCTGCTTCAGGTGGTCGGGGATGTTGCCCAGGCCCGGCAGCTTGTCCATCAGGCCGCCGATGCCGCCCATGTTCTGCATCTGCTCGAGCTGGTCGCGCATGTCGTTCAGGTCGAACTTCTTTCCCTTCGCGACCTTCTCGGCCAGCTTGGCGGCCTTGTCCTTGTCGACCTGCTGCTCCACCTGCTCGACCAGCGACAGCACGTCGCCCATGTCGAGGATGCGGCTGGCGATGCGGTCCGGATGGAACACGTCCAGGCCTTCCGGCTTTTCGCTGACACCGACGAACTTGATCGGCTTGCCGGTGATGTAGCGCACGCTCAGCGCGGCACCGCCGCGGGCGTCACCGTCGGTCTTGGTCAGCACCACGCCGGTCAGCGGCAGCGCATCACCGAAGGCCTTGGCGGTGTTGGCCGCGTCCTGGCCGGTCATGGCGTCGACCACGAACAGGGTTTCGGCCGGGTTCACGGCAGCGTGCAGGGCCTTGATCTCGGCCATCATCGCTTCGTCGATGGCCAGGCGGCCGGCGGTATCGACCAGCAGCACGTCGACGAACGACTTGCGCGCGTCGTCGATGGCGGCGCGGACGATGGCCTCCGGCTTCTGGTCGGCGCTGGACGGGAAGAACAGCACGCCGACCTGCTCGGCCAGGGTCTTCAGCTGCTCGATCGCGGCCGGGCGGTAGACGTCGGCCGAAACCACCATCACCTTCTTCTTGCGCTTTTCCTTCAGGTGCTTGGCCAGCTTGCCCACCGTGGTGGTCTTGCCGGCGCCCTGCAGGCCCGCCATCAGGATGATGGCCGGAGCGGGCACATTGAGGTTCAGGTCGCTGGCCTCGGCACCCATCACCGCGGTCAGCTCGTCGCGCACGACCTTGATCAGGGCCTGGCCCGGGGTCAGCGACTTCAGCACTTCCTGGCCGACCGCGCGCACCTTGATGCGCTCGATCAGGGCCTGCACCACCGGCAGCGCGACGTCGGCTTCGAGCAGCGCGATGCGTACTTCGCGGGTCGCCTCGCGGATGTTCTCCTCGGTCAGGCGGCCGCGGCCACGCAGGCGCTCGATGGTGCCGGAAAGGCGCTGGGTCAGGGACTCGAACATGCGGCGCAACCTGTCTGAAAGCGGGGGACAATAAGGCAGACAGTATAACGGGTCCGGCTGTCCGCCCGGACTGCGACCACCGGGCCGTCGCCAGCATCACAGGGGTATGCGAAACTGCAACGATGACAATCGTTCTCATCGCCGTCCTGCTCTACCTGGCTGCCAGTGCCCTGCTGGTGCGTGCGCTCGGCCGCGATGAAAGCACCGGCTCCCCCACCTGGCTGTGGCCGGCCCTGCCAGCGATGCTGCTGCATGGCGGTTACCACGTGATGGTGGCGATGCGCACCAACGGCGGGCCGGACATGCACTTCTTCGCCGCGCTGTCGCTGGTCGGCCTAGGCATGGCCTGGCTGACCTCGCTGGTGGGCGCGCGCGGCCGCATGTCGGCGCTGGGCGTGGTGGTGTTCCCACTGGCCGCGGTACTGCTTCTGGCCTATCACGGCTACGGCCACGAGCCGAGCAAGGTGCTGGGCTGGCGCCTGGCCAGCCATGCCTGGCTGGCGCTGCTGGCCTACGCCACGCTGAGCATCGCCGCGCTGCTGGCGATCATGCTGTGGCTGCAGGAACGCGCCCTGCGCCGCCGCGAGTTCCGCCCGTGGCTGCGCGCGCTGCCACCGCTGGCCGACCTGGAATCGCTGTTGTTCCGGGTGATCACGGTCGGCTTCGCGCTGCTGACCCTGACCCTGGTCACCGGCGTGCTGTTCGTCGACGACCTGCTGGCGCAGAAGCTGGTGCACAAGACCGTGCTGAGCGTGCTGTCGTGGATTGTGTTCGGCGTGCTGATGATCGGCCGTCGCCGCTACGGCTGGCGCGGCATGAAGGCGGTGCACTGGACGCTGGCGGCAATGCTGTTGCTGCTGCTGGCGTTCTTCGGCAGCCAGTTCGTGATCGAACTGGTGTTCGGGCATTCGCGATAAAGGCATGCCGACCAACGGTCGGCACCCACCCCAACATCACCGGGTAGTGCCGGCCGCTGGCCGGCAACTGAACCGCACCCTGCGCGGATGCTGCCGCCGATCAGGGAATCGACTGCGCCAGGATCTTCCGCACCGAGCGACCGCTGTTGGTGAGGATGTCATCGACCTGCCAGCAGCCCTGGCCCTGGCGCACCATCGGCAGACGGGTCACGTAGGCCTTCTTCCATACCGCATAGCGCATCTCGACCTGGCCGGCAGTGGCCGAGGCCTCTTTCCAGCGGTAACGCACCGGGGTTTCAATGTCGCCGTCCTGCGCATCCAGCCACGGGTCGGAATCGATCGTGCAGATGCCCTCTTCGCGCTGCTGGCAGGCACGCTCGCCACGCAGTGCCTTGCCGAACGCCGGGCTGACCAGCGCGGGCGGTGGCTCCAGCAGGTCACCATTGCCGGTCGTGGCTTCGAAGAAGGCACGGGCAACGGCCATGGGTTCCTGGCAGGCCGGTGCGGCCTGCACGGTGGGGGCCAGCAGCAGCCCGGCGATCACGAACATCCCTGTCTTTCGCATGTATTCCATTCCCTGGTGGTGATGATGATCCGTTGTAGAGCCGAGCCCATGCTCGGCTGCTTTCCGCGTGGGCCGAGCGCAGGCTCGGCTCTACAGGAGCGTGCAGCTTACAGCCCGTAACGCTCGATCACGTCCAGATGCGGCTGGCGATCCTGGTCACAGGCTTCAGCCAGGCGCAGCCAGCAATGCGGATGCGGCCACGTCGCGGTGTGCTGCTGGAGGAAGCGGTGCAGCGCCAGCGGCGCATGGTCCTGCGGCTGGGCGACGGTGAACAGCAGGCCGGGCAGCGTGCCCTCCTCCCTGTCGGGGTCGGTGACAGTGTAGTCCGGGCGGCTGTGCGACCACACCTTCCAACCCTGTGCTTCGGCCGCCTCGACGAAGGCATTCCACGCCTCTTCGCCCGGGTGCGCGCCATCGATCATCCAGCTGCGGGCGAAGCCGCCGCGCTCCAGCACATGCACCTGCGCATAGGTCGGGATGAAATGCTCGCGCGCTTCCTCCTCCTCGGGTGCCGGATGCACCAGTGCGGCATCGAACACCACCCAGTCGCCCACCTGCTGGGCGCGGTTGGACGGCGCATTCTCGACGATGCGCGCGGTCACCGGGCCGCTGCGGCGGGCGTAGTACTCCATCGGCTCGCCGTTCTCTTCGCTGCGGATGATCACCCAGCCCCATGGCTCCTCGACCACACCTTCCTGGCTGGACAGCTCCATGCCGATCGCCGCGGCCGAGCGGCGCACCGCGTCCCAGTCGCGCGCCGCGCTGGCCGCACTCATGTGGTCCCAATGCGCGGCGTTCGGCTCGTCCAGCAGCTCCACCAACTGCGCATAGCAGGCCTGGGCCTCACTGAAGCGGCCGGTTTCCATGTACATGCGCGCCAGCGTGCCGCGCGCGCCGTGCGAGCCCGGAGACAGCTCCAGAAGCGATCGGGCCGCCTGCTCCAGCGCCGGCCAGTCGGACACCCGGCGTGCGCGCTGCACGTCGCACCAGTGCGCGAACACCGGCACGCTGCTGCGGTAGACCTCGGCCAGCTGGCGCAGGCCGTCGTCGTCCCCCTGCTCGGCCAGCCAGCGCATCAGCGTGTAGGCTGCGGGACCATCGTTCTGCGCATGGCTGCGTACGAACCGCCACAACAGCGCTCGCGCCTCGGCCTGCGCGCCGCAGGCGCTCAGCGCCGAGGCGGCCATCTCGGCCAAGGCCTCGTCATCGGGCAGCTGCGCCTGCGCCTGCAGCAACCACTGCGCCTCGCGCTCGGGGTCGCGCGCCTGGTTCTGTTCGCCCTGCGCGTCCAGCCATGCCAGCAGCTCGCCGGCCGGCACCGGCAGCGGTGCGACATCCGGCAATGCATCGATGCGTGCCGCCAGGCCGGCCACCAGCGCTGCCGCCCCCCGGTCCTGGCGCAGCTGCGCCAGATGGGTGCGGGCCAGTTCCAGCTGGCGCAGCGCCACCCAGCGCGCACCACGCTGCAGCGCAAGCTCCAGGCTCAGCGCCGCCACTTCGATCAGCAGGCGATGCGAACCGACCCGGGCGAAGTGCTCGATGATCGTGTTGAAGCGCGTGCCCAGGTCCCACGTATTGCGCGCAGGGTCACGCTGGCACAGCGCTGCGGCGGTGTTCGCCCACAGCCGCCAGTAATTCGGGGTCAGCTCGCTCCACGGCACCAGCTGCTGCAGCGCTTCTTCGTCGCGGCCCAGCTGGGCCAACGCCCATGCCTTGGACAAGCGGCGCGGCACCGTGCAGTTGGCCGGCTCGTACTCCCCGGAGGCGGCCACTTCGGCTTCGCGCTTCTCGATCAGCGCCAGTGCCTCGTCGGCGCGGCCGACAGCGAGCAGGATCTTGATCTGCATCTCCGGGAAGCTGTCGAACACTTCCTTGCCACAGGCCTCCACGGCGTCGGCCTGCGCCTGCAGGTAATCCAGCGCCTCCTGGCCACGGCCATCGTCGAGCAGCGCATCGGCTTTCTCGCAGCTCAGGCACTGGAAGCAGGCCCAGCTGGGATCGATGCGGCCGAGGGTCTCGTCGCACACCTCGATGCGCTCGGGCACCCAGCCCGGGCCATCAATGTTGCCGTAGCAGGCGGCCAGGTCCTGGGTCACGCAGATCGACTGCGGGCATTCCAGGGTGTCTTCGCGGTGTGCCCGCTCGAACAGCGAAACGGCTTCGCCAAGTGCGCTCTCGCCTTCAACACGGTTGCCGACGCGGTTGCGCAGCGCCCAGTGGCCGACGTAGACGTCGACCCAGGGGTTGTCGAGCGCCTTGCCCAGTGCGCGTGCTTCGGGCAGCAGTGCATCGACGCGGTCGATCTGCAGTTCACTGACCTCGTCGGCGAGGCGGTTCAGCAGGTGCGCGTTCTGCGCCTGGCCGGCCTGGCGCAGGTCGCCCTGCAGTTTTTCGACCCAGTTCCAGATGTCCATGGGGTAAGTACTCCTGTCTAGCGAAGGCTGGATGAGAGGGCGCGGTGCTCAGCGCAGCATCTGCTGCAGGGCACCGGCGATATCGGTAAAGGCGCCGTTGAGATCCGGGCCCTGCGTGGCGGTCGTTGCCCGGGCCAAGGGACGGCCCTGCGCAGCGACGATGATCTTCAGCGAGCGCAGCAGGCGTGCCGCCGCTTCGGCCTGCGGGTGGCCCTCGCGCTGGGCGCGCAGCAGCGCCTGCACCGCCGGGTTGTCGAGGTTGAGGTACAGCCGCGAGGGTGCACGCGATTCGATGCGTGCGGTGAACTGGCGCGCCAGGCGCAGCGCCGCCATCGAAACGCGCTTGTCGTTCTCGTCGTCTTCCAGGCGCTGCTTCAGTTCGGCCTCGCGGTCGGGCACCACCACCACCGGCAGTGCTTCCGGGCTGAAACGCGCCGGCAGCAGCTGCTCGCCATCACCCAGCTGTTCGCGCAGCCAGGCCAGCTGCGCGTCGTCGAGGCTGTCATCGCTGCGGAACAGTGCGCGATTGCCCTGCTCGGTGCCGAGTTCAACCAGGCGCAGGCCCTTGGCCTGGGCCCAGCGCCGCAGGAACGGCACCACGGCGTAACGATGGCCATGCGCGACCGGCACCCCCATCGCGCGGAACAGCATCTCTTCGAAGCCACCGCCATTGTCGAGGATGACATGCACGGCACCGCGCGCCGGCAGGGCACTGGCCGGCAGGTCGCCCTGCGAGGTCGGCACGCGCACATGCTCCATCAGCAGGTCGAACAGGCGGTCATCGCACAGCGCCGCGCCCAGCAGCGCCTCGTTGTGGCGGCTCAATACGCGTCGCCACGCCTCCGGCTGCTGCCGCGCAACGTCGGCCAGACCATCGATCAGCGCCTCCAGCAAGGCATGTTGCACAGCGCGGTACTGGTCATCGCGCTGCAGGTCTTCGCGGCTGGCGGTGGGAGTCAGCCGCGAGGATTCGATCACCCCGCCGATGAAGCCGGCCCACGGCGGCAGCAGGTCACGGGCATCGTCATCCAGCAGCATGCCGCGCACGAACACCGACAGGTTGCGGTTGTCGCTGGTGCCATAGGTGGCCCCATCCTGCACCCACAGCAGGCCGGTGGCATCGCTGTTGCCGTCGGCACGCAGCGGCACGGTGACGATCGGCTCGAAATCGTGCTCGAAGCGCGCGGCGAACTGCAGTGCCTGGCGGCGTGCCTGCACCGGGTGCACGGCCACGTCACCCTGCCCCCGCCACGGCGGCGGCTCGGGGTTGAGCGCTTCGGTCGCAGCACCGATGAAGATCGGTTCGGACAGCAGCGCGCAGTAGCGGCCCAGCACCTCGTGCAGGCGCGCCTCGTTGGCCAGCGGCAGGAAGTCCGGATGCAGCTCCAGTTCCACCTCGGTGCCGACCGCACGTGCCGGCACTTCGCTGACGGTGTACTGCTCGGCATTGCTGGACACGTACAGATGGCCCAGCTCCGGCGTCTGGTACGAGGTGGTACGCACGCTGACCCGGCGCGCCAGCACGAAGGCCGACAGGAAGCCGAGGCCGAACATGCCGATCAGGCCTTCATCATCCTCGCCGCCCTGGCGCAGGCCACGGGTATAGCCGACGCCGACGGTGGCCAGGTAGTCGTGGATCTCCTGGCGGGTCAGGCCGGCACCGGTATCGGTGATGCGCAGCACGCCGGCACCGGCATCGACCTGCACCGAAATGCGCGAAGGCACCTCGACGCCGGGCTGCTCGATGCGGCGGCGGATGATCGAGTCGTGCGCGTTCTGCACCAGCTCACGCAGCGCCACCACCGGGGTGGAATACAGGTGCTTGCCCAGCACCGTCATCAGTCCATTGAGATCGACCCCGGCACGACGGATCTCGGCGTTGGGGGCGGTGAGCGCGGTGTCCTGCATGTAATCGTTTACTCCTGGGCACGGAAAGGCGCCAGAGGGCGCCTTCGTCGAGCGGGAAAAACTAGCACAGCCAGCCTGACCGTTGCCGTATATGACGTATGTAGAGGCAGGCCCCGCAGCAGCCCCCCATGCCTCACGCCGCGTCGATGGCCTCGGACAGGCGCTCCACCGCGATCACTTCCATGCCTTTCACCGATCCGCCCTTGGGCGCATTGGCCTTGGGCACGATGGCGCGCTTGAAGCCATGGGTGGCGGCCTCGCGCAGGCGGTCTTCGCCATTGGGCACCGGTCGGATCTCACCGGACAGGCCCACCTCGCCGAACGCAATCGTCTTTTCCGCCAGCGGCCGGTCCTGCAGCGAGGACAATACGGCCAGCAGCACCGGCAGGTCGGCGGCGGTTTCCTGCACGCGGATGCCACCGACCACGTTGACGAACACGTCCTGGTCGCCGACCAGCACGCCACCGTGGCGATGCAGTACCGCCAGCAGCATGGCCAGGCGGTTCTGCTCCAGGCCGACCGCGACACGGCGCGGATTCGACAGCGGCGACGCATCGACCAGCGCCTGCACCTCCACCAGCAGCGGCCGGGTGCCCTCGCGGGTGACCATCACGCAGCTGCCCGGCTGATGGGTGCTGCCGCCGGACAGGAAGATCGCCGATGGGTTGGAGACCTCCTTCAGGCCCTTGTCGCCCATCGCGAACACGCCCAGTTCGTTGACCGCACCGAAGCGGTTCTTGAACGCGCGCAGCAGGCGGAAGCGGCTGCCGCTCTCGCCCTCGAAATACAGCACCGCGTCGACCATGTGCTCGAGCACGCGCGGGCCGGCGATGCCGCCCTCCTTGGTCACGTGGCCGACCAGGAACACGGCGGTGCCGGTCTCCTTGGCGAACCGTACCAGCCGCGCCGCGCTCTCGCGCACCTGGCTGACCGATCCCGGCGCAGCGGTCAGGCTCTCGGTCCACAGGGTCTGCACGGAGTCGGCCACGATCAGCCGCGGGCCGGCCTTGGACGCATGCTGCAGGATCGATTCGACCCCGGTCTCGGCCAGTGCGTTGACCCCGTCCAGCGGCAGCTCCAGGCGGTGCGCGCGGCCGGCGACCTGCGCCAGCGATTCCTCGCCGGTGACGTACAGCACCGGCAGTTCGGCCGCCATCTTCGCCACCGCCTGCAGCAGCAGGGTCGACTTGCCGATGCCCGGATCGCCACCGACCAGCACCACCGCGCCCTCGACCAGGCCACCGCCCAGCACCCGGTCGAACTCGCCGATGCCGGTGGAGACCCGGCGATGCTCGGTCTGCTCCACGTCCTTCAGGGCGGTGATCTTCGGCGGGTCGATCTTGCCGGCCCAGCCGGCCCGGCGCGAAGCCGGCGCCTTGGCCGCCGCCGCGCTTTCCAGCACGATCTCCGACAGCGAGTTCCAGGCGTTGCACTCGGTGCACTGGCCCTGCCACTTGCTGAATTCGGCGCCGCATTCATTGCAGACGTAGGCGGTGCGGGCTTTTGCCATCGGATGATTTCCAGCAACGGGAACAGGCGTGGCAGGATAGCCGAGCCGGGTCGCAGGTGCTGCGACCACTCAAGTCCTGCCCACCTGCGCCGATAGGGGTCGCGGGCGTGCGCCTTGCGGGCGCCCCTCCCTCCCCCACTGGATTCATCATGACTGGCAGCTACAGTCAGAGCCTGGTCATCATCTCCCTGCTGGTGGCCATTCTTGCTTCGTACACGGCGCTGGACATGGCCGGGCGCCTGGCCACGGCCGAGGGTCGCGTGGCCCGCTGGTGGCTGGCCGGCGGCGCGGCGGCCATGGGCCTGGGCATCTGGTCGATGCACTTCATCGGCATGCTCGCCTTCGACCTGCCGATTCCGGTGGGTTACGACCTTGGCATCACCCTGTACTCGCTGGCGGTCTCGATCGGCGCCTCGGCCTATGCGCTGTGGCTGGTGTCGCGGCCCAGCCTGCCCTGGCGCCGGCTGCTGGCCGGGGCCGTGCTGATGGGCCTGGGCATCGCCACCATGCACTACCTGGGCATGGCGGCGATGCGCATGCAGCCGGGCATCGACTACCACCCGGGCTGGTTTGCCGCCTCCATCGCGGTGGCCATCGGTGCCGCCGGCGCCGCACTGTGGATCGCCTTCCGCCTGCGCGCCGAGCGGCGCAACACCCTGCTGCTGCGCGCGCTTGCTTCGCTGGTGATGGGCTTGGCCATCGTCGGCATGCATTACACCGGCATGGCGGCGGCGCGCTTCCCCGAAGGCAGCATCTGTGGCGCCGTCGGCAGTGGCGGCATCGACACGCGCTGGCTGGCGGTGCTGGTGATCGTCACCACCGTGGCCACGCTGGGCATCGCCCTGGTCGCCTCGCTGTTCGACCGGCAGATGCGCGTGCGCACCGGTCTGCTGGCCGATTCGCTGGCGCACGCCAACGACAAGCTGATCCAGGCCGCGCTGCACGACCCGTTGACCCAGCTGCCCAACCGCATGCTGCTGCAGGACCGCATCGAGCAGGCCATCGAGAAGGCGCGGCGCCGCAACCATGCAGTGGCGGTGATGTTCTGCGACCTGGACGGCTTCAAGGCGGTCAATGATGCGTACGGCCACCAGCTCGGCGACCGCCTGCTGGTGGCGGTGGCACAGCGCATCGGCGGCCAGCTGCGACCGCAGGATACGTTGGCCCGCCTCGGCGGCGATGAGTTCGTGATCGTGCTGGCCATCGACATTCCCGACGATGCGGTGGTGGTGGCCGAGCGCATCATCGCCGCGGCCGGCGAACCGTTCCTGCTGGATGCGGCCGAACTGCAGGTCAGCGCCAGCCTGGGCATTGCCCTGTACCCGGATGACGCCGGCAACGAGCGCGAGCTGATGGCCCACGCCGATGCGGCGATGTACCACACCAAGGAAACCGGGCGGAACGGCTACACCTTCTTCACCCCCTCGATGCAGCTCAGTGCCAACCGCCAGCTGCGCCTGCTGCAGGACCTGCGCAAGGCCATCGCCCGCGACGAACTGATCCTGCATTACCAGCCCAAGTTCCCTGCCGCCGGCGCACCGGCCACCGGGGCCGAAGCGCTGCTGCGCTGGCAGCACCCGGAGCTGGGACTGCTGGCGCCGGACGTGTTCATCCCCATTGCCGAGCGCAGCGGCCTGATCCTGCCGATCGGTGACTGGGTATTGGACCGCGCCTGTGCGCAGCTGCGGGCATGGCACCAGGCCGGGCATACGGAATGGTCGATGGCGGTGAACCTCTCGCCGCTGCAGTTCGCCTCGCCGGCACTGCTGGACAGCGTGCGCGAGGTGCTGCACCGGCATCGGATCGAACCGGCGCGGCTGACCCTGGAGATCACCGAGACCACGGCGATGAAGGACGTCGATGCCAGCCTCGCGATTCTCAACGACCTGACCGCGATGGGCGTGCACATCGCCATCGATGATTTCGGCACCGGCTATTCCAGCCTGCTGTACCTCAAGCGCATGCCGGCCACCGAACTGAAGATCGACCGTGCGTTCGTGCACGACCTGGAGCGCAATGACGAGGACGCCGCCATCGTCTCGTCGATCATCGCGCTGGGCCGCACCCTGCAGCTGCAGGTGGTGGCCGAGGGCGTGGAGACGCAGGCGCAGCGCGAGTACCTGAGCGAACTGGGGTGTGACCAGTTGCAGGGTTACCACCTGGGCCGACCGATGGACGCCGAGGAATTCCTGCGCCGGGTGGGGTGAGGCGCCAGGTCCGGGGTCGGATCCCTTGCCGCAGGCAAGGGCTCTGACCCCATCCACGCATGGCGTGGATCTCCTGGTAGAGCCGGCCGCTGGCCGGCTTCGCGTAATTGCCGGCCAGCGGCCGGCACTACCACCCTGTGCCGGCCATGCCGGGTGGGATCTCTTGCACAGGCAAGGGCTCTGACCCCATCCACGCATGGCGTGGATCTCCTGGTAGAGCCGGCCGCTGGCCGGCTTCGCGTAATTGCCGGCCAGCGGCCGGCACTACCAGCCTGGTGGGTGCATGAAACGCGCAACCACAGCAAACAGAAAGGCCGCCCGAGGGCGGCCTTTCTGCGTGGCAACGTCGCGAGGACGTCAGTGCATCATGTGCACGTTCATGTTGTGCATGACCCACAGGGTGCCGATCACGATGATGCCGATCACCACAACGGTGAAGGCCGCAGCGTTGACGTTCCAGCGGCTTTCCGAAGAGCGGTCCAGATGCAGGAAGAACACCAGGTGGACCAGCATCTGCAGCACCGCGGTGACCGCGATCACCACACCGTTGACGGTGCGCGAGAAATCACCCGACATCACCATCCAGAACGGGATGACGGTCAGCACCACCGCCAGCACGAAGCCGATCAGGTACGACTTCACGCTGCCGTGGCTTTCGCCGCCGGTGCCGTGGTCGTGTGCGTGGTTGTCATGTGCCATTACAGCGCTCCATTGAGGTAGACGACGGAGAACACGCCGATCCAGATCAGGTCCAGGAAGTGCCAGAACAGGCTCAGGCACGCCATGCGGGTCTTGTTGGTCGGGGTCAGGCCGTACTTCTTCAGCTGCACGAACATCACCAGCAGCCACAGCAGGCCGGCGCTGACGTGCAGGCCGTGGGTGCCGACCAGGGCGAAGAACGCCGACAGGAAGGCACTGCGGTCCGGACCGTAGCCCTGATGGATCAGGTGCTGGAACTCATAGACTTCCATGCACATGAAGCCGAAGCCCAGCAGCCAGGTAACCGCCAGCCACAGGAACATCTGGCCAACCTGCTTGCGGTGCATGGCGATCATGCCCAGGCCGAAGGTCAGCGACGAGGTCAGCAGCAGCGCGGTTTCCCACGCCACGAACGGCAGTTCGAACAGCTCCTTCGCGGTCGGGCCACCATCGGTACCGCCTGCCAGCACCACGTAGGTGGCGAACAGCGAGGCGAAGATGAGGCAGTCGCTCATCAGGTACACCCAGAAACCGAAGACGGTGTTGCCGCCGGTGTCGTGGTGCTCGTGGTCGTCATGGCCATGGGCCGCCGCGTGCGCGGCGTGCCCGTGGCTCAGGGTCGAGGTATTGGTGCTCATGCCTTCAGCTCCGACTTCACCAGGCCCTGGGCTTCCAGGTGCTTGCGGTGTTCGTTCTCGATGCGTTCCACCTCGGCGGCCGGGACCCAGTAGTCCACGTCCTGGTCGAAGGTGCGGTAGATGAACGTGGCGATCATGCCGACGAAGCCGACGATGGCCAGCCACCAGATGTGCCAGATCATCGCGAAGCCGAACACCAGGCTGAAGGCACCGATGACAACGCCCGTGCCGGTGTTGCGCGGCATGTGGATGTCGGTGTACTTGGCCGGCTTCGGCCAGGCTTCACCGCGCTGCTTGCGCTCCCAGAAATCGTCCAGCTCGGTGACTTCCGGCAGCGTGCCGAAGTTGTAGAAGGCCGGCGGCGAAGAGGTTTCCCACTCCAGCGTACGGGCATCCCACGGGTCGCCGGTCAGGTCGACGGTCTTCTTGCGGTCGCGGATCGAGACGGCCACCTGGATGATCTGGCACAGGATGCCGGCGCCAACGATGAAGGCACCTGCGGCGGCGATCAGCAGCAGCGGCTCATAGGCCGGGTTGACCGTGCTCTGCAGGCGACGGGTCATGCCCATGAAGCCCAGCACGTACATCGGCATGAAGGTCACGTAGAAGCCGATGAACCAGCACCAGAACGCGCACTTGCCCCAGAACTCATTGAGGCGGAAGCCGAACATCTTCGGCCACCAGTAGGTGATGCCGGCGAACATGCCGAACACCACGCCGCCGATGATGACGTTGTGGAAGTGGGCGATCAGGAACAGGCTGTTGTGCAGCACGAAGTCGATGGCCGGGATCGCCAGCATCACGCCGGTCATGCCGCCGATGACGAAGGTGACCATGAAGCCGATGGTCCACAGCACCGGGGTGGTGAAGTGCACGCGGCCGCGGAACATGGTGAACAGCCAGTTGAAGATCTTCACGCCGGTCGGGATCGAGATGATCATCGTCGTGATGCCGAAGAAGGCATTGACGTTGGCACCGGAGCCCATGGTGAAGAAGTGGTGCAGCCACACGATGAACGACAGCACGCCGATGCAGGCGGTGGCGTAGACCATGCCCTTGTAGCCGAACAGCGCCTTGCGCGAGAAGGTCGCGATGACTTCGGAGAACACACCGAACGCCGGCAGGACCAGGATGTACACCTCCGGGTGACCCCAGATCCAGATCAGGTTGATGTACAGCATGGCGTTGCCGCCACCGTCATTGGTGAAGAAGTGCGTACCCAGGTAACGGTCCAGGGTCAGCAGCACCAGGGTGATGGTCAGCACCGGGAAGGCAGCGACGATCAGCACGTTGGTCACCAGGGCGGTCCAGGTGAACACCGGCATCTGCATCAGCTTCATGCTGGGGGTACGCATCTTCAGGATGGTGATGAAGAAGTTGATACCGCTCAGCGTGGTACCCAGGCCTGCGACCTGTAGACCCCAGATGTAGTAGTCCATGCCGACGCTTGGACTGTATTCGATGCCCGACAGTGGCGGGAATGCCAGCCAGCCGGTGGCAGCGAACTCACCGATCCACAGCGACAGCATGATCAGCACCGCACCGGACACGAACAGCCAGAAGCTGAGCGAGTTGACGAACGGGAACGCGACGTCGCGCGCACCGATCTGCAGCGGCACGGCCAGGTTCATCAGGCCGGTGATCAGCGGCATCGCCACGAAGAAGATCATGATCACGCCGTGGGCGGTGAAGATCTGGTCGTAGTGGTGCGGCGGCAGGTAGCCCTCGGAGCCACCGACGGCGATGGCCTGCTGGGTACGCATCATGATGGCGTCGGAGAAACCGCGCAGCAGCATGACGAAGGCGACGATGAGGTACATCACGCCGATCTTCTTGTGATCCACCGAGGTGAACCACTCCTTCCACAGATAGCCCCACAGCTTGAACTTGGTGATCAGGGCGACGACGCCCAGGCCACCAAGAACCGCGCCGATCAACGTCGTCAGGACGATCGGATCGTGGGGGATCGACTCAAGAGAGAGTTTTCCCAACATGTTCATTCTCCCGAACCCGCGTGGCCGGCATGGCCTGCGTGTTCGTGTTCGTTGGCATCCAGGTTTTCACCCGATTCCTTGGAATCATGCGCGTCACTGGGGGCATGGCCCTCGTGCGCTTCATGGGTGGCGGCATCGGCAGCGGCGGCACCAGCATGCGAGTGCTTCATGCCGTAATGCTTGTTGTCGCCCATGTGCTTGGCGATAACCCAGTCGAACAGGCCTTCTTCGGTCTTGCCGAAGTAGGTGACCGGATACCACTCGGCGTTGCGTGCTTCACCCAGCGCCTTGAACGAGGCCTTGTCCAGGGTCTGCTCACCGGCGCGGACCTGGTCCAGCCACTGGCGGTATTCGGCATCGGTGACCGAGTAGGCGGTGAAGTGCATCTTGGCGAAGCCCGCGCCGCTGTAGTGCGAGGACATGCCCGGGAATTCGCCGGTCTCGTTGGCGATCAGGTGGAGCTTGGTCTCCATCGCAGCCATCGAGTAGATCATGCTGCCCAGGTGCGGGATGAAGAACGCATTCATCACCGAATCGGACGTGATCTTGAAGTTCAGCGGCGTGTTGACCGGGAACTTGATTTCGTTGACGACCGCCACCTTCTCTTCCGGATAGATGAACAGCCACTTCCAGTCCAGCGAGATCGCCTCGATGGTGACCGGCTTGACGTCCGAATCCAGCGGACGATACGGGTCCAGTGCGTGCGACGAACGCCAGGTCAGGACCGCCAGCACCAGCACGATCATGCAGGGAATGGACCACACCACCACCTCGATCGCCGTCGAGTGGGACCACTTCGGCTCGTAACGGGCCTTGGTGTTGGAGGCGCGATACTTCCACGCGAACGTCAGGGTCATGATGATGACCGGGATGACGACCAGCAGCATGAGCACGGTGGCCGTGATCAGCAGGGTCTTCTCATCCTGGCCGATCTGGCCCTTCGGACTGAGGATGGCCACCGCATCGCAACCGGTGAGCATCACCAGCAACGACAGCAGCAGGCCCGGGCGCAACCAGCGCCCAAGGGTTTTCAACGGAATCATCGGTCGATCCAATTGCGAGGGAATGCCGTTCCCCGTCCCTGCCTGTTCCGGCCAAAAGCCGGTCCCACCGGTCCGGAAGACAGGCAGGGAGGTGGGGTCGAGTCAGCCTTTCAATTTTAGGCCGTCACCCACCATTTAAGAAAGGCATTGACATTGATCGAGCGCAGGAAAGGCCCGATTCTGGCTGCGACACGTTGTCGCACCGCACGGGTGTGACGGGCCCATGACCCAGGACTGCGTGCCGGCCCCGCGCGCTCGTGGGGCCATTCGCCCTCGTTCGGCAAAGTCACCTGAACCGGTTCAGCGTACTGGCGGGTGCCTGGCGTGGGATGCTCTGCACAGGAGGAAGCCCCCGATGGACAAGATCGACTTCAAGAAGCGCGACCGGGCGCTCTATCAACCGCCCGCCGGCAGGTTCGTACCGGTCGATGTGCCGCCCCTGCCCTACGTGATGGTCGATGGTCGCGGCGACCCGAACACGGCCCCCGCCTACCTGCAGGCCGTGCAGTGGCTGTATTCGGTGAGCTATGCATTGAAGTTCGCGCTGAAGGCCGAAGGGCGCGACTACGTGGTGCCACCGCTGGAGGCGCTGTGGAGCGCCGAGGACCCGGCCAGCTTCATCGCGCGACGCAAGGATGAGTGGGCCTGGACCGTAATGATCCGCACGCCCGAGGGCATCGGCCCTACGCAGTGGCAGGCCGCGATCAGCAAGGCGCGCACGAAGCTGGGGATGCGCCGCCCAGCCTCCGCCATGAAATCCTTGCCGAGGGCCCCAGCCTGCAGACCTTGCACGTGGGCGCCTACGACGACGAAGGCCCCGTCCTGGCGCATCTGCATGACGAAGTGATGCCCGCACTGGGTTACACCTTCGCCGGCCCCCATCATGAGATCTACCTGAGCGACCCGCGCAGGACCAACGCGGCGCGGTTGAAAACCGTGCTGCGGCAGCCGGTGCGGCCGATCAAGCCTGATGAGGATTCCGGCACATGACACAAGGAATGCCATGCACCTGATCAACCGACTGCTGCACTGGACCACCCTGCCCGCCGGGCGCCGCCTGATGGCCGTGCTGGGTGCCGCGCTGGTGATCGTGCTCGCCTGCAATCCGGATCTGCTGCCGTTGTTGCCGGTGGTGGATGCGCTGGGGCTGGACGTGCTGATGCTGCTGCTGGGTGCGCAGGTGGTGGCGGTCCTGCCTTGGGTGCGGGAGCGGGCCGGGCGCGGAATCAGAGTGCTCGCACGCCTGCTGATCGGTGCATCGGCGGGAGCAGCGGGTGGCTATCTCCGGCAGCTGGCGTGGTGGCTGGCACAGGATGCGGTGGTCGCTGGACGCAAATGAAGGCGCGTTTCGATCGGTGACGTTGCCGACCAACCCTGTTCCTTGGGCAGAAACAGAAAGCCCCCGCGAGGGCCGGGGCGTTCTGTTGATGGACCTGCTCGCCTTACGTGGAGCGCGCCTAGAACGCGGTCGGACCGATCTGAATCACGCCATCATGGGCCAACGCGAGACGGATCTTGGTTCTGCCACCCGCCGTGACCATTTGGGAAATCTCTCGCCTATGCGCCGATTCATCCCCCCACGAACAGAGACCTTTGCCTGCGAAACTTGCGCTGACAATGCGATTCCCGGCGGGAACAGGCAGCGAGACAGACTCTCCCCGCTGCAGATGGGCTGCCAAGGTGCCGTCGATATACAGTGCAATCGGGCACGCCCCACCAACCGCGCCAACGTCGCGCGTAACAATTACCTGTCCGGAAGCAGTGTCACCGATCCCATTGAAGGCGAAAACCCGCTCGGCGGGCACCGGTTGCGCCTGTTCGGAGCTGATCTGGCGGGTTGCACAGCCGGCAAGAACGACGCACGCAATCAGACTCAGCACGATCTTCTTCATGAGATCCGCCGTTTATTGAAACTGTGTTGCCCGGTCCAGCGCCGCAAGCAATACACCTTGGCAATGTTAACCCCGACCAAGCAGGTACATGCCCGCGGTTCCATCGGACGCTGGCGCGGGCCCTGGGCCGGCGCCAGCACAGCCCAAACAAAAAGCCCCGACCAAAGGCCGGGGCTTTTCTACAACTGGTGCCGGAAACAGGAGTCGAACCTGCGACCTACGCATTACGAATGCGAACGATTCTCATTTTAGTCATTTAAAAACAATGACTTATTGAACTCAAGGGAAAACCTTGGGAAAATCCATTCTTCTAATCAAGGACTGAACGAATGGCCCGTCCCAAAAAAACCGCCCGCACAAAGGGCGTCTACGACCGCGGTTCGGCGTTCCAAGTGAAGATCAAGCGCAAGGATGCAGCGGGCAACCTGCACGCCATCAACCGCACTTTCCCTTACAGCGAAGCGACCCGAGCCAAGGCCCTCGCCCAGGCCGAGGCGTTCGCTTCTGCAGAGCGCGCCGCGCTCCACGAAGAGAAGCAACCCGCCTCCAACCTGATGAGCAGCCAGAGCCTGGGGGTCTGGATCGAGCGCTACATCGCCGAGGTGCTCTCACTCAAGGCCAAGGATGGCAAGAAGAAGGGGAGCGACAACGATGCGCGCCTCTTGCGCCTGCTCGCCAAGCGCTTCCCCGCCACCTTCAGCAAGCCGGTGGACAAGCTCACGCCCCAGGACTTCGGCCTCGCCAACGGCGGCATGGCCCGGTCTTTGGAAGATGACTACTACCTCGCCCCGGCCACCATCACTCGCCAACTCGCCGTTCTCTCCAGCGTCTTCACGGCAGCGATCAAGCGCTGGGGCTTCAAGATGGACAACCCCATCCACGCCACGCTCAAGCCCAAGGTGAGGAACGAGCGCGAGCGGGTGGTCACTGATAAGGAGTGGGCGGACATCCTGACCGCCCTTGCCCCCATGTCCGCGGCCACCCGGGGCGCCATTGCCTTCCTGCGCTGGACCGCGGCCCGCCGCAGCGAAGCCATCAAGCTGCGCTGGGAAGATTTGGACTACAGCAAGCAGCGCCCCGAGGCCACGTTCCGGGACACCAAGAACCCCAAGGGTGGCAAGCCCATCCATCGGACCATCTTCCTCACTCCTGAAGCGGTTGCGGTGCTGGACACCCTGACCAAGGAGCTCCACGCCGCCAAGCTGCGCAAGGATCGCATCCCGCCCTCTCCCCAGAACCCGCCCGCCGTGCGCCCCAGCTCCGGTTTTGTCTTCAGCTTGGACGAGGGCAAGACCTCGATTGCCTCGGACACGCTCACCCAGGCCTGGGGACGCGCCCGCGAACAAGCGGGGGTGACCGACGCCACCCTGCACGACCTGCGCCACACCCGCATCACCGAGCTGGCCAACTTGCTGCCCATGCACCAGGTCATGCAACTCTCGGGGCACAAGACCACCCAGATGCTGACCCGTTACTACAACCCTGACATGCAAGATTTGGGCGAGCTTTTTGAGGTCACGAAAGCAGCGGCTGAAAAAGCCCAGCGGGACTACTTGAAAAAGACGAGGAAGAAAAAAGGCAGTTGACTTCGCCTTGGTGTGTGCTATGGCTTTCAACGGGACGGGGTTTCTTACTCCTTTTTCCCTGCCCCACTAAGCCCCCGAGCTGCAGGCCTCCTCCCCCGGTTGTTCGGGGGCTTTTTTTGTTTTCGCCCGCTTGCGCTTTTCCGAAAATCCACTACCCCTGAAAGCATCCATTGTTCTTTCTGGGAGGAAAGCATGCAGCCCCGCTTCACCATCGCCGCCGTTCTGGCTTGCCTGGCCTTGGCCGGGTGTTCGACCGTTCAACCCAAATCCAAACCCAAGCCCAGCAGCCCCTGGGTTTTCCAAACCCCGAAGCCGCACGGCGCCATTTACCGATTCTTCCACCCGAAAAGCGAAAGGACGTGGAAAGGGGTTTCCCCAGCGCTGCGGGAAAAGGTCGAAGCCGTCCAAGCCCAACTGGCCGCGGAAGGGTTTGATGTGCGGCCCGTGGAAGGGTATCGAAGCCCCGAGCGCCAGGCGGCCCTGCTTGCCTCCGGGTCTGGCGTGACCAGCGTTGGGGCATTCTCCAGCTGCCACAACTTCGGACTGGCCTTGGATGCCGCCGTGTTCGTCAATGGGGAGCCCAGCTGGAACTTGGACGATGCCCATGTGATGGCCGGCTATCAACGCTTTGGGGAGCTGGCGGAGATCGTGGGGCTGAACTGGGGCGGCCGATGGACCAGCCCGAAAGACTATCCGCACGTCGAGATGAAAGCCGAGTGCGGCCAAGCCAAGTGGGCCTACCGGCAGGGGCGCAAGCCGGGCGCGTTTCCTTCGGTGACCGGAGAGCCCTCTTCGGAAGTGCTGGCCCGTGCGCTGGCGCCGGCTTGGTGCCCTGCGGGGATGGAAACGTCGTGTCTGGCGTGGGGCAATGAAAACCGGATGACCTGGAACTGGACGCTCCCGGCTCGGGTTTGTGTCGGCACCTTCCCTAACACCTTGAAAAAGATCGCCTGATCGCCTTGCGGAAATGCAATCGCCTGCTATGGATGAAGTATCAATCCATACTCGGGAGGGTTTTCATGTCTTCGCTTCGCATTTCGATCTTAACGGCTTTGATGGGGGCCTCGTTGTTTGCCTCCCCATCGTTTGCTCAAACCGCCACGGGAACCGGGGCCACGGCTTCGGAACCCAACTCGACGGCGACCGGGGAATACGCCCAAGCCTCAGCCCCGAATGCCACTGCAACGGGGGCCTATGCCAATGCCTCCGGGAACGGGGCCATCGCCACGGGCGTTCAAGCCAACGCCTCCGCAGACAACTCGACGGCGACCGGGGAATACGCCCAAGCCTCAGCCCCGAATGCCACTGCAACGGGCGCCTATGCCAATGCCTCCGGGAACGGGGCCGTCGCCACGGGTGTTCAAGCCAATGCCTCCGCAGACAACGCGGTGGCGTCGGGGACGAATGCCCAAGCGTCCGGCGCGAACTCCATTGCGACGGGCCAAGCCGCAAATGCCGCGGCGGTGAGCGCCGTCGCGGTAGGCACGCTGAGCTACGCGGGGGGCGAAGCGTCCATAGCCCTGGGCGCGCAATCCGCGGCTACCGGAGCCCATTCCTTGGCGGTTGGTGTCCAGTCACAAGCCAGTGGGGATCTTTCCATGTCCTTTGGCTACTTCAGCCGTTCGCGGGGCAATGCATCGATTGCTCAAGGCATCTTGGCAGAGGCAAACGCTGACCATGCAGTCGCCATAGGCAGTTCTGCCGTTGCCGATGCATTTCAGTCACTTGCACTAGGCGTTGGGGCTGAGGCCCGAGCGCAGGATTGCGTCGCTTTGGGTTCTCATAGCCGTTGCTGGGCCAGCGACGAAGTCAGCGTGGGATCCACTTTTGAGGACGGAGGCCAGAGCACCCGCCGAATCACGAACGTTCGGGCCGGCACCTCAGACACCGACGTCGCAAACCTCGGTCAGGTCCGTCAGGCGGCCCAAGCGTTGGGCGGCGGCGCCACGTTCGTCAACGGCAACTTTGTCGCGCCCATTTATCAGTTCCGCAGCGGTGCCACGCATCAAACTGTGGGAGCCGCTTTGGACGACCTAGATGGACGGGTGACTTTCCTTGAACAAAACCCAGGCAGCGGTTCGGGCACGCCCGGCCCGCGCGGCGCAGATGGGTTAAGCGCCTACGAGGTGGCGTTGGCCAACGGCTTCCAAGGCAATGAACAAGATTGGCTGGCAAGCCTGAAAGGGGAGCCAGGGGTCCAAGGACCTGCCGGCACCGATGGGGTGGATGGAACCGCCGGGACCGGCGCGGGCTCGACTGTAAGGGCGGGCAAGAACGTCGAGGTGACCGACAACACGGACGGCACCCAAACCGTGGCGGTCAGCGACAACGTGCAACTGTCTGACGCGGGCTCCGTCCAGGTCGGCACCACCACGCTCAACGGCCAAGGCGTGACGATTCAAGGCGGCCCTTCGGTGACGACTGCGGGCGTCAACGCGGGCAATCAGCGCGTGACCGGCGTGGCTCCGGGGCGCATCGAACGCGGGTCCACGGATGCTGTGAACGGTGGGCAGGTCTACGAAATGCAGCAGGTGTGGGATGACCGCTGGGTCGATACGGACCGCCGTTTGCGGCACCAGGATCGCCGCGTCAACGGCTTGGGCGCACAACTCGGCGCGATGAGCCAGATGGCCACCGCTGCGGCCCAGAACGGGGGCACGGCCGTTGGCCAGGTGAACCTGAACGTGGGCGTGGGATTCTCGGGGGGCAGTGCTGCAATGGCCGTGGGCTGGGGTGCTCGGGTGTCTGAGCGCACCAGTATTTCTGCTGGCCTGTCCTTTGGCTCTGGCAACAAGCCGGTGGCCGGCTTCGGGTTGAGCATCAACTTGGGGCGCTAAACGATTGCGTGGTGGAAAAGGAGGTGATCGTATCTCGGCAAGGGCCCTTCGGGGCCTTTGTTCGTGGCGAGCCTTGACGAATCGGATCTTTCTTTTATGGGTATGTAGGTATACCCATCTTGGGAGGACCTTTGAACTGGAAACGCAATCAGAAATACCTGTCCCGCCCACGCCATCTCTACGGCTTGTTCTTTGACAACGGGTGCTGCTACGTGGGGCAGACCGTCGACTTAAACCAACGCGAGCAGCAGCACCGCAGCGCTCGTGGGGGCTGGCAGGGGCGCCGATTCTCGTTCGTGCCGCTGTCGAGCATGACGGGCACCCAGGCCGATGCGGAGGCTCACGAATACGCTTGGCGTTACAAAGCCTTTCAGCATGGCTGGCGAATCTATAGCAAGCCACCGGGCATTCTTATCCGCGATCCCCGCAGGCGCACCACTGGTTACATGAAGTCCTTGGCGGCGGGGTATGCGTGGCCCGAGGCGGTTCCGCGCCGCTCGGCGGGGGCTCCGTCGTCCCTGGCTTGGGGGTTCTTCAAATGGCTGTTCCTCTACCCCTTCCTTTTCGGCGTGGCGGTGATAGTGCTGCAGGCCGTGGTCATGGCCACCCTGTAAAGCAAGGGCCCCGGCGGAAGCCGCGGGCCGCCCCTCCAAGCAAAAGCGGTTTGGAGAGAAAAGCACATGGGCGGCATGGCCGCCCAGCCTGCTGCTCACAACGAGAAGCCCTGCGTGTGTTTCGGGGACTGCGCCGGCAGCTTGGGAGACGCCTTGCGCGCCCGCCGCAACGGCTCCAGCACTTCCAGCAGCCAACGGGCCTTGCGCTCGCCCTCGCTCCTCTGCGGTTTTGGGCGTTCCGCGTGCTCCTTCAGCAGCGCGTCGAGCTTGCCTTGGATGCGCGTTCGCTGAGCGGCTGGGCGTTGAGCGGTGGGGCGTGCAGCTGCCCCAAGGCGCTGGACAACCGGCCGTTGCGGATCGTCTTTTAGCCCCGCGTCCAGAACGGTCGCCTTCAATCGCTCCAACCCCAAGCGGGTGTTGAGTTGCTCCACGTCATCGTAGGTGCCATACAGCTTGTAGCTCCCTTTAGTCAAACGGGTAAAGGCCACCAGCGAACTGGCGTTGTCCATCATCCCAAGGTTCATAAGGTGGAACACTTCGCGCTTGCCCTGCCCTTGGCTCTTGTGGACGGTCACCGCGTAGTCGTGGACCACCGCCTTGTGCTCGTGCGTGTTCCACACCACCTTGCGCCCATTCTCCTTTGGGTTCTCCGAACGCAAGGTGCCGACGATATCGTAGCCGCCAGAGCGCGACGCTTTGATGGATTGGATGGTGGCCTGGGTGCCATTGACCACACCCAAGTCCTTGCGTTTGGCTGTGAACATCACCCGATCTCCCTCTACCAAGGCCAGATCGAACTTTCGTCCATTGACGCGCCCCTCCACCACCACCTCATCCGTGCCGATCTCGCCGCGTTCTTTGAGGCCTTTTCGAATCCCTGCGTTGAGAGCGCCGACCTCGGCCCGGCTGTGGGCCAGCACCAGCTTGTCGTCCAGCGCCGCTGGATTCTTGAAGTAGTCGTTCACCAGGCGCTCGATGCATTTCTCCTGCGAGTGGGCTTCCACGATGGAGTCCATCAGGCGCTCCTTCTGCTCATCGCCCAGCTCCAAGGTTTCGCGCCGGCTGCGGGTGCCCTTTTTCAGATCGACCACTTCACCGTTCTCGTTTTTGGCGTAGAACCCCATCGCCGTCTCGCGGTCCTCCTGCCGCGCCTGTCGGCGAATCTCGGTCAACTTCACATCGCCCACCGCTTGCTTGGTGAGCTGAAAACCGGACCCGGCCCCGATGGGCTGCAGTTGCTCGGCGTCGCCTTGAAGGATGACCTTGGATTTCGCCTTCTCTGCGTAGGCCAACAAGGCTCGGGTGTCCCGCGTGTCCACCATGCCGGCTTCGTCAATGACCAGCACGTCGTTGGGCTGGAGTTCGCGCTTGCCTTCGGCCAAGTCGTGAAGCATCTGTGCCATGGAGGTTGAGGGCATCCCTGATTCCACTTCCAACTTCTGGGCGGCTTTGTTCGACACGCACACCCCCAGCAGCACCATCCCCTCAGATTCCAGCGCTTCCTTGTAGAGCTCGGAAATCGTGGTCTTGCCGGTGCCTGCTAAGCCGCTCAAGTTTGCCACCCCGCCACTGCCGCGACAGATGTGGTTCACGGCCACCAACTGCTCTTGCGAGAGCTGGAAGCCCTTGGCTTTCTGGTAGTCCTCAATGACGCGATCCACCGTGGCCTGCGAAGCATGGTGCTGGGTCTCGTTGGCCCGGCGGTTGGCGATGTCCACCACCGCTTGCTCCGCTTGCAACATCCATGGCGCGCAGAACCGGTCTTCCGTGTGCTTGCGGGCCAGTGTCTGCCCCCGGTCTTCGTCTGCCAAGCGCTCGGCGTTGACCAGCACCAGCCCATTGTCTTGCTTGAACTGCTCAATGCGGGCATGGAGTCCGGCCGCGTCCAACTTGCCGGCGTATTCCATTCCCAGCACCCGCACCAAATCAATGTCGTTGAACACGGCTTCGTTCTCGTGGAGCAGTTCCAGCAGCTCGGCGTCGCTCTTGTGTTCCACCTTGTTCAGGTTCCCCCGCGCTGCTTTCAACGTCTCCGGCGTCAGCTCGAAGTCCTTCAAAGCCTCCTGCCAGTGCTCGACCAACTCCGTGTAAGTGGGCTCGTTCTTGTGCTTCCGCGTGGCCTTGTTCGCCTGTTGGGTGCTGACCCCATGCTGCTCCGCGTATTCGAGCAGGGCCTTCCGGCGCTTGCTGAAGTGGTCGATGACGTCCTGGTCGATGCCCGCAAGGCGTGCGTAGGATCGGTTGGTCTCCTTGCCGTCGTCGTCCAGTTCTCGGACGTGCTCGACCTGATAGCCCAACCCTTGAAGGTTCTTGTAGAGCTCCAGCTTGTAGATTTCATCCATGGCCCGGGCATGGCGATAGATTTCGACGGCATCGAAGGTCGATTCCTTGCCATCGGCTCCCAGCGCCACCCCATAAACGAGATGGTGGGTGTGCAGATCCATGTCGAGGTCACGCCCGGCGAAGTGCTGGTGGCTTGACCACACCAGGCCCTTCACGCCGATCACGTCCTTGCCGCCCTTTCCCCGTCGAGTCTCAACCATCTGTTCCAGCCGGTTCATCGCTTCTGTAGAGGCGGCTTGGTGCGCCTTGAGCACGGCATCGCGCCGTTCTGGCGACTCCATTGCAAAGAGAATCCCAACGTCCTTGGGCGCCGACACCGTGACGTCGTAGCCGACCCGGTGGCCGCCGACCACCACGACCTCGGGCTTGCCTTGGGCGTCCAGGACGGGATCCCCGTTCTTGTCCACCTTTGGCCGCACCTTGCCTTTCTGGCCTGCGTTCTGGCAAAGCGCCCTCCCTGTCTGGGGGTCGAATCCTTCGGCCAGCTTGCTCATGCTCTCCCGTGTTACCGCCGTGGACAAGAGATTGAGGTGCGCGGCCATCTTGCCGCCCCAGGCCATGGTGCCCTGCGCGTTCCCGTCTTTGTCGAGGTAATACTCGGTGAGCATCAGATACTCGACCACCGCCGCGCCGGACTTGCTGTCCGTGCCTTGAGCGGTCAATGCGGTGACGTTGAACATGGAGTTCTCCAGGAATGGGTATCCCTTCAGATCTACCAAAACCCAGCGACTCCACAACCCCACTACTTGCGGAAGATGGCTTCCAGTTCGTCGTCTGAAACGGCGCGGAGCTTCGGCGGCGTGGCACCACGTTTTCGCAGCTCCGCGGCGGCCTGGTCGGCGGTCATCTTCAAGACCCGCTGGACCTCTGCAGCGCTCTGCGCGTCGCTCGGTGGCATGGGCTTTTGCTCCACCGGGCGCGCCCCCTGTTGGGTCCACGCGGCGCGTTCCTGGCCGTCGCGCGCGTGCGGGTAGCTGACGCCCGGCCAGTCCAGCAAGAGTGGGTCCCGGCTTGTCTGCACAATGGCCCGGATGCCCCAACTCTCGGAGCCATAGGCGCTGCCATTGCGTGGGCCCAAGTCGTCAGTGAGCCGCCCCGGCGGAACAACGGCTTTCGACTCCTCGTGGACGGTCGCCTTGTCATCATGCGTGCGCCACGCCACGGTGCGCTTGCCCAGGTTCCGGGAGACTTTTTCCCGGGTCTCGCCGATTTGGAGATGGCAAATAATGTGTGTGCCGACCAACCCTGAAAAGGCTTGCGCGGTCTTGTCCCCATAGACCCTCTCGACCTGTGACCAATCCTGCACGGCCATGCAGGCCACCACGCCTTTTGAGCGTCCCAAGGCCAGCAACAGCTCGATGTTGAGCTTGCCGGCGGAGGTAAGCTCATCGAAGAAGAACCCCAGGAATCGCCCGGTTTCGTCATCTGGCAGCGAGGGGCCGATGATTTCCGGCACCGCGACGTTGATCATGGCGGAGATGTAGGCCTTGGTTAGCACCTCATCAGGACCTGATTGAACAATGACCTGCTTGCATCCCGTGTAGTCGTCCTTGATCCAGTCCAGCATGGAGAACATCTGCCCAGGCGTGCGCTCGGGCCATGCCAAGGCTAGGCGCTCGATAACCGCGGTGCCGTTGGCGAGCACGGCGATACAGCTGCTGGTGGTGTTCGAATCGGGATTGGAAATGAGAGCGGCGGCTCGGGGGTAGTAGAGCGACAGTGCTTTAGCCATCGGTTCAGCGGGACGGGCAACCAACGCGGCCAACTCTGCCCACCCCCAGTTCTTGCCCTTCGTGGCCTGGAGTTCGCGCACGCACCCTTCCAGCAAGGCTTGCGCCGCAGACGCCCAGAATGCGCCGCTGCCCTCCTCCGGGGGGATGATGCTTTGGGAGAACGCGGCGGCTTGGGCTTGCGTCGCTACGTCCCGGCCCACGTCCCAGATCCAGCTTCGCTTGTCGAAGGGGCAGACGATCACCGGGCGCTCGAAGATCGACGTAAAGTCTCCTTTGATGTCGTAGATGAAAGCCTTCTTGTCGAGCCGAACAACCTGTTCCAGCAGGTGCTTCAGGATGACTGACTTGCCCATTCCCACGGCTCCATAGATGAACATGTGACGGGCCAGCAGCTTCTTGCTGACCACCCAAGCCGGATGTAGTGACAACGCATGCCGCTCGCCCCTCTGCTCCTTCTTTGTAAGCGAACGACGCCGGGCTTCAGTCAGGGCCTCTTTCCCCTGCAACAGTTGAGCGCCGGACACATGCCAGGTATTTGAGCGCGGGATGAGCCCACGCCGCGTCGCCCAAATCGACGCCCACCCTGCCAAGCCCGCCGCAACGCCGACCCGTGCCAACGTGCCAAACGTTGCCTGCTCCTTGGCCACCTCCCAGAATGCGGCGGCAGGCTCTCGGAATGAGATCGTGCCGGTGGCAAGGTTCCCCAGCGCCGCCAGGCTGCCAGTCAGTGCCTGACCGAAGTTCATCAGTGAATGTGATGATGGGATTTGCCAGCCCAGCCAGAGAGCCGCGGGATAGGTCAGCGCCGCGACGCATGCCCCAGACAGCAGGGCCTGGGGCCAATAGCGGACGGCCCGGCTTGGCTCGATGCTCGACGGGACCGTCCAGCTCCAGCAGTCATAAACCGTGGACTTGCTCACGTGCCTTCTCCCGGTGAGCGTCGCCCGGCTTGCGCCCCTCACGATCCAACTGCCCAGGGTCCGCGCCTGCGGCCATGAGCTCCAGGCAGCACTGCGCGCGTTTGTGTTGGGCCGCCACATGCAGGGGAGTCTCCCCGCGGGGGTTCCCCAACGCTGGATCCGCGCCGGCCTCAATCAACCGACGAACGATGCCGGGGTGGCCGTGGCGCGCGGCGAGGTGTAGCGGCGTCTCGCCGTTGGCGTCGGGCACATTGGGCTCGGCCTGCATGCGCAAACAGGCCTCCACCCCATCCAGGTTGCCGGTCGTTGCGCTCTCGCAAAGCCACGTCTGCCAAGGGGCTCCGTATAGCCCCAAGTGCGGGGCATGCGCATGGGCTGCTGCCAGCACCTGGCTACCATGCATTGTGGTTAGCGCTTCTCCATAGGTCGCCTTGATGTGGTCAGCCGCCAAGCGGGCTTGGGCATCGGGGACCTCAAACCGCCGGAGCAGTTGGGCGATGTCCAGAGGCGGCTGAGACGGCACCGGCAGTTCAGGCAGGGCTCGGAGGGCCTGAAGCTGCTTCGCTGCGGAGCGGTTCGACTGAACCTGGCCGATGGATTCCCTCAGTTCTCTTAACAGCCCATCCCGCTGCTCGGCCGGGAGCAAGGCGTAGGCGGAGGCTAGGGGCTTGTGGCCCAGCACGCCGGCATGGATGGCTGCGTCGAGCGGGTGAGCGGACAGGTCCGGATCGACCTGAAGCAACGCGGTGTGGCCACCCTGCCCCAGCTCCAGGGAAATGCGGTTGGAGAAACGGCTGGGGGTCATCACCCAGTCAAAGCCCGCGTCGGTGTGGGTGTCCAACCCGCAAACCTGGGCCTCTCGGCAAAACCGCGTGGCCAGGTCCAACACTTCCCGCGCATCGGCGGCCGCGGCGGCCTCGTGATGCTTCCCGTAGAACTGGGCCAGCGTCAGGGGGTGGAGGATGGGATGAAGCAACGGCTCGTGGGGACGATTCAAGAAATCGCCCCCACCTGGGTTGCCTGCTGGGTTGTCGTGTTGGGGTTCCATCCCCTTTGCATACCGTCTTTTTCGGTTTTGGCAATCAGCAAGCGATCTTGAGGATGAAAGCCGCGCCGACCAAAACCCCGGTTTGTAGGAAAAGTGAGACGGTGTGCAGATCCATCTGCTCTAAATCCTCCCTCAACCAGGCCATCATGCCAGCAACCCTGCCACGTTGGCGGCCACGTAGCTCACCACCGAAAACGCACCCAACGTCAACAGCAGGTTCCCCACGTTGTCCACGGCGAACTCGTAAGCATCGGCAAAAATATACATAGGGGCCTCCCCCGGTTGTGTTTGAATGATTACAGTCAACCACATCTCACAAAACTGGCAACCCTAAAAATCTCGATTGATCGACACTTTTGATGTTTAGTCAAAACCTTTCTTCTCTTTTCCAACCCCCATCCCGCCTCTTGCTTTGAGCCGCGTTTGACGTTTGCTTTTATGGGTAGATCGATCCACTCACAAACAAGGGAACGTGCCCAACAAAAAGGGCCCCGAAGGGCCCTGGATGCGACACGGGGAATGGACCGTCATTGACGGTAGATGTTCTTCTGGACTTGGGCCTCGTGCTTATCCCAGTCGAAGTTTGCCTCATAGCGCTTCATGAAGTCCGCTTCCTTCTTCGCGCTGGCGGCGTAGTGCGCGTAGCCCAACTTACCAGGCCCCATGGTTTGCTGCCGCTGGGCCGCAGTCAGCATGGGGATGTTTTCCCCCAAGGATTGCCCCCCGTCCTTCTGCTGGCGCTTCTGTCGCCATTCGTCCACGGTGCTGAACACCACTTGGGCGTGCTTGTCTTTGGGCGCGTCTTCAGCGCGCTGCTGCACCTGTGCGTGCAACCGCTCTCGCGCGTCGGTGATCTCGTCGGGCTTGGCTTGCTTGGCCCAGTCCAACACGGCTTGTTGCTTCTCCTGGATATCGGCCTGGTCCTTCGCCAGCGACTGGTCGAAGACGGCTTTCTTCTGCGGTTGGTGGTCGTTTGGACGCTCTCCGGCCAGCTTGGCTCGCCGTTTATCGCGAGCGCCCAGCAGGTCGTTGAAGACGTCGAAGTGGGCATTGCTCATAAAGTCCTCCTTCAAGGAAATGGATGGTTAGGTCAGCATTGATCGATTTTGGAAAAGGGCAAGGGTTGCCTTGCCCTTTTGGGGCTCAGTCGTTGGGCATCATCTCGGCCAAGTCCGTGCGGCTCACGCCTGCTCGGCAGAGCGAGACAATCGCATTGCCACGTGCAGCGGTCAGGGCCGGGTATTCCTCTTCCAGGAAGAGCGGCAGGACCTCCCGCTTGCCCCCTGTGGGCATGTCGATGTCCCGTGCCAGCTCCTCTTGGCCCACCGTGTCTTCAGCCCCGACGCGCCATTTGCGCCCCGTCGCCGGATCCACGCGAAGCGCGCTCAAGCGGCCTGCGCCCTGCATCAGCATTTGCTCGTAGGCCGCTGCGTAGGGGTGGTTCGGATCGTTGAGAACGCTGTGGCGGAAGTTGGTCAAGCCACCCGAGAAATCGATGCCACGCGTCGGCTCCTTGAAGGTGGTCAACTGAGCCTTGCCCAGCCGCTTCATCAAGTAGTTGCGTGTGACAAACGAGTGGTTGAGCGCGACGACCGATTGCATGGTGTTGGCCAGCAAATCGGCTTCGTTCTCCGACCCGTAGGTGTTGATAAGGCTGTCGTGGCCCTGCACCGCGATCACCGGCATCAACCCCAGGCTTCGGGAGGTGCTGAAGAGCAGCACATCGTCCGAAGTCAGCAGCAAATGCGCCTCGTCCATCATCAGCAGCACGTCGGTTTGGCCCGGCAGCATTTCGCGCCACTTGTCCCCGTGCGCCCCACGTGCCCGAATGCCGTTCATGACACGCTGCTTGAGCAACCGCTGCATCATGTCGCCCGCTTCGCCGAACTGGGTGGGGGGCAGGAACAAGCCCACGAACTTCCCGTAAAGCGCCTGAGAGACGTCCACTTCCCCACGTTCGACGGAATGCCACGGGATGTCATCCGCCGTCCGGAGCTTTTCACCCCGAAGCAGTTTTTCGATGAGCCCCCGCGAGTTCAACGTGAAGGACTGGCGCTGCTCCTTATGCATTGCGGGAACGCCCAGCAATGCCCATTCCAGCGAGCTTTGCAGCTGGGACATGGGACGCAGCAAGTCGGGATGGACGGTCTCGGACCGGGTGGCCAAGCGGTTGTGGTAGTCCCGGGAGTAGGCGGCATAGGCCTCACGCTCTTCGTCCGTGCTAGACGTATCCGGGCGCTCCAACCCCAACCAGTTCACCAACTCCAGCACGCGAGCGCTGGCAATCTCCCCGCCACGCGGCGTCGGCACCACCTGCTCAACCATCGCCAACAGCTTGGCATGGTGGAATGGGGTGTAGAACCAGTTCCGGGAAGCCTCCGCCACAATCGCGTAAGTGCCCATTTGCTCTTCCACGCGAGCCAGCGCCGCTTCCAGGTCTTCCAACCCCAAGCCACGCTTCTCCAGCTCCTCCCGCTCCAGCAGCATCATCAACCGGGCGTGCTCCAACCCTTCCAGCTTGGCGATGCAGAAGTCTCGGTAGGCCTGCTCGTGCTCGCATGCGGCCTTCAGGACGATGCCGGTGTGGAAGAGGAAAGCGTCGCCGCCATCGCTCCAGAGCTTGGACTTCTCATCGACCTTGCCACCGGTCGCGCCGCGAAGGGCCTTGGTGATTTGATCCGGCTCCAGGCCCTCGTAGGGGGCCACCGACATGCCTGCGCGCACGACGATATCAAACGCGTCCTTGCCCAAATCGGAGATGATCGCGCCGTCCTTCGCGTCGAGGATGAGTGCTCCACCCCCGCTGCGCTTCGCATCAAGAACGGTCTCGCCCGCGGCGCTCCCCTTCAGTTCATTCCGCAGTCCTACGGCCAATGCGGACTCGCGATAGCGACGGGCCAACGGCCGCAGCACGCTGAAGGACTTGCCCGAACCGATACGCCCGTAGACGATCAGGCCTTGGGTCAGGTCGCGCCAGGACAGCATCATCACCGTGCCCTTGTCCGGCGCAAAGCCATGGCCGCGGTCGTTCAGGTGACCAGACGCTCGACCCACCTTCAAAAGCGGGGTCTTGTCGCGCAACGCTTCGGCAGCCTGCTGCTCGCGGGCCTTCACGTGGGACTTGGACAGGGCCCCCTGGGTCGCCAGGTTGTTGTCCAAGTTCTGCAGATAGAGGCGAGCGGCCGTTTGAACGAAGTTGCCTTCCGTGAACTGCAGGGCATACATGGCCGCGATCACAAACGCCACGGCCACGCCTATTCCGTCCGGGAGAAGGGAGCCAACCCCAACAAGGGCCAAGATCACCACCATCCACTTCATCATCTGAATGAAGCGCTCGGCGGTCCCCCCCAGCACGCCCCGGTGGGGATGCGAGGCCGCACTCAGGAAGGCCGCAAACAACAGCAGGCCAGGAATGGTCAAGATCAGAAGAACGATGCCCGCCATTTTGGCAAAGCCCGCAGCGACCGCCATCATCCCCGCTCCCGTGTTCATCGGGTCAACCGCTGCTTGCCCCATGCTGGCCGCGTCCACGTGGAGCGCGGACGACAACGCCGCCGAAGCGGTTGCAATCAGCACGGGCAGCACCATCAGGGCCAGGCCCTTGAAGGCTTCCTTCATCCCTTCCGCTTGCTTCAACGCAACAAAGTAAGGAATGGCAGCCAGCAGCACCACGTAACTAAAAACGCCAATGAGCGAGCCCAAGAAGTATTGAACCGCACCAATCAGCGGGAAGGCCAGATACATCAGCGAGGTTGCAGTGCTGTCGCCGCCCAGCGCCATGTCGTCCCCCAGCACGAAGCCTTCGGCACGACGTCCTTCCTTGGTGATGATCATGCGGGCCTGGGTGTTGCGCAGATCCTCCGGAACCTTCGGCCACCACGGATGGAACTGGTCCAGATCCAGTTCTTCGGGCACAACCAGTGCCATCTCTTTCTCGTCGAAAACCGCGCCCGCTTGGACCGCCATATCTACATCCTCTGGGGGAACGTCCAGCACGCGGCTCTTCACGCGGTCGCTCACGTCAAAGCGCCCGACCAAGTTTTCGTAGCGGTCATTGCCGTCCAGAATGATTTGCTCCAGCGTGCTCGACGCTTGATCGTCCTTCTTGAACAGCTTGCGGCCAATACCGACCGTCCAATCCATCAGCGATAGCAACATGCTCAGTGCCTCCCGTTGTTGTTGTTGTTGGTTTGAGATAGCGCCTGACACGCCACGATTTCCTGAGGCGTGATGGTGCCGCTCGTCCATTTCTTTTTGCACTCGTTCAACGACAACGAGGGCGCGAGTTGGATCGCCGCCGGCGAAGGGCGTGTTCCTTTCACTTTGTTGACGACCAATGCCCCAAAGCAAAGGGCCACGCACGCGGCCGAGGTGACAAGAAAGCCGGCTTTGGACACATGTTTTTCGCTGGCGTGCCGAACCTGGCTGGCGCGCAGGGCGTCCATCCTCCAGGCATCAAAGTCCCCATCGTTTGCCACCGGCATCTTCCGGTCCGCCCGCAGGTAGTAATACGAGGTCAGGACGTTCTCTCGGCAATCGGAGAGCCCAAATCTTTCTGGGTTACCAATGAAAAATCGCCCATGCAGGTTGAGCCACTTCGATCCGAAGTGGAGCTTTCCGGGCTTTCGATACTGCGTAAACAACCACCCAAACATTTTTCCTCCCATCTTTCATGGATACACATTCTTTCTAGCAAGGCTTTCGATAAGCGCAAGCACCTCACCTGATCTTTTCTGCCCACGCGTCGATATCGCTGTTGGCTTGGTCCTGCCAATCGTTTTTCGGCTCGGGTTTAGCAACAGGCTTGGGGGCCGGCTTGGGCTTTGCAGCTGGTTTCGAAACCGGCACCGGCTTTGACGCCGGGGCAGTTGCCGGGGTCTGGGCCTTAGGTGGCTCTGCCAGCACCGGGGCTTCCACAACCGGGGCAGCGACCGCGGCCTTCTCTTCCACCGGGGCAGTCACGGGCTTGGGCTCCTCGACCTGGGGCGGCGCGGATACAACCGGAGCAACTGGCACGGCGACGGGGGCCGGGGCAGTCACTGCTGCAGCCGGTTTGTCTTGGAGCGGAACGGTTTCGCTGGAGCGGTGAGTGGTCCACCACGCCAACGCCCCACCCAGCACAAGGACGGCCACGCCCGACCCAGCCAGAAGTTGCCAGCCCTTCTTGTTGCTGGCCTTCGCCGACGCCTCACCGGCCGGATTGGCCTTGAGGGCTTCCGGTTTCACCGGGGCCCGGGTCGACGTCGCCTTGGGGGCCGGTGCCGGGGCTTGAGCTGACTTGCTCGGTTCGGGGTTCGGAACAGACGGGGCCACCAGCTCGGCCGGCACTGGAGCGGCAGGCGTTGCGTCCACGGCTTCACTGACGGCAGGCGCAGGAGCGCTGACCGGCTCTTTGATGACAGGCGCGGGGCCTGCTTCTGGTTCTGGTGTCGGCTCGGGAACCACCTCCTCAACAACCGGCTCGGGCGCTTCGGGAGCGGAATCGGTTTGAACGGGCTCGGGCTCAACCACCCGCGGCTCGGGCTGGGCAGTCGCTTCTTGCTCGGCCAACGCCTGGGCGCGCTCGACTTCCAGGCGCGCGTTCTCTGCGGCTTCGGCTTCCTTGCGCGCCTTGGCCTCTTCCGCACGCCGGGCCAACGCTTCTTGCGCCTCTCGCCCCTTCTCAGCGGCGACCGAGGCCGCTTGCTTGGTTTTGTCTGCCAAGGCTTTGCCAAAACTTGCAGCTAGCCGGCCTGCGGTTTTCAAGTTTTCTTTTGTCGCATCGCTGACGAGCTTCTCCGCGTCCGTGGTCGCGGTGGTCTTGGCTTGTGCTGCTTTGGCGAGCAGCTCGCGCTGCTTGCGTTGTTTGATGAGTTCTTCGGGTGTCATGGTTCCTCCCAGGCGCTTGAAAAAGATTTGAGCCAGGGGGCTCTCGCCCCCCAGCTCTCGGTTGGCTTAGCGAACGTCGGGGATCGGCGAAACCGTGATGGCGTAATCGCCCCGGCCGCACTGGTCATCGACCGTGGCGTTCTGAAGCGCGCCGCGCTTTGCCAGCTCAACGACCGGCACCTGGCACACGGCGGCATCGGCACCACTGAAGCCAACCGTCAGCTTTTCTTTGCTCGCCTTGAGCAACGCGGCCAGCTTGTCCAGCGTGGCAGCGGTCTTGGCACTCACCTGCTGCATGTCAGCGGCCGGGTAACGGATGACCAGCTTGTCCAGGGCCTCAACCGGGCCATCGTTGTCGTTGGCCTGGACGATCTTGGTATGCACCTGGGCGTCCAGCCCCGCAGCGCGGGCGGCGTCTGCCACTTCCTGGGCTTCCTGGACCTGCGCGCGATACGACGCAAAACCGCCAACGACCGCGCCTGCAGCGCACGCCGTCAGGGCCTTGTCTTTCTTGCCGGTCAGCAGAGCGATGCCTGCACCGGCAGCGCAGCCAATCCCGCCCGCCTTGAACAGGCGCAGCTTGTCGGTCTTCTTCTGGGGTTCGGGCTGGGGGGTGTCCTGGGCAAACGAAAGCCCCGGAGCCAGCAACGCGGCGATGGTGAGAGTGAGGATGAAACGCTTCATGGGTATGCCTCCTTATGAGGTAGTTGGGAAAGGGGTTAGTAGGGCTTGGGAGGCAGGAACGCCGGATTGGCTACCGGCCCACGGCTTGCTGCTTTGGTGGCCGGTTGCTTGGAGAGGGTTTCGGCGTCGGGTTCTTGCTGCGCCAGGAACTGGGAAAACGCTTGAAGGGTTTTCACCACCAGGTCCTCGTTGGCCTGAAGCGCCGCGCTCTGCTCCGCTCGCAAGTCCGCCAGCGCGCTTTCTAGGGCAAGGGCATTCCGCGTTTCGGATTCGCGGACCGTGGCTCGGATGTCGCCCAACGCATCGGACGCCTCCAGCCCCTGAACCACGCCCCGGTTCTTTTCCAAGACCGCCAGGCGCAAATACTTGTTCAAGGAAACGCCTTGCTCTTTCGCGCAATACCGCGCGCTCTCCAACTCATCGGGAGCGATGCTGAAAGATTTGGTTAGAAGCGACGGACGACCCACTTAACCCCCTGCAATGAAAATCCATACCCAATGGATTAGCAGGAGTTTTTTGAAGCGCAAGGGGGCTAAGCCGGTATTCCTTTGTTTTTCTGCGCCTCCCGCACTTTTTCAGCCGAACGGTTGGCCAAGTTGTTAGCCAAGACTGAAAACAAGGCGCAGCAAGGCTTGGGCGGGTGGAAACGCGCAGCGTTTCTAGCCAAGCCGGAACCCATCGGAGGTGCGACTTGTGTATGGCCTACTCACTTCACCCTTCGGACAACCCTGAACGGTGAATGGGCAGCCAACATCTTCCCCCGCAGTCCCTCCCCAGTTTTCGCTCCCCTGCTCTTGCCCTTCCGCTTTTCCCCGGTAGAAGTTAAGGAAAGCCCCAATCCTCAACCCAACCGGAGACCCCTATGCCCCTCGCCCCCGCCACGCCCCGCCGCTCAAAAAAGTTTTCGCCAACCCCCGCAGCCTCCCTCCCCACCCAGCCAGCTCCCCACCTCCCCACCGACTCCGCACCCCCTGTATCAGAAATCGGGGACCGCCGTTTTCCTCACTCCCGCCCCCCGCCCCAGTTCGTTTTAGTCAAGCGGAGGCGAGCATGGGATCGCGTGAGTGGTTGGTTTCAGTCACGCTGCTCGGGTGTTCGGAAAGCCCTGTCTCCATCCGTTTTAGTCAACTCTGCTTGGGGGTTTGGATGGTCGAGTGCGGGGGTTCTCGCGCTCGGTTCGCATGCCCTGGAAACACTGACCCCATCCGTTTTAGTCAAGCGGGCTGACCTTGCTCTCGTTCGCTGTCCCCGGGCCTTCGATCAGCGATTGGCGGTCCAGTGCTGGGCTGGGAATGGATCGGGCAAGCAGGTCCAGGGTTTTGGATCGGCGGTTGCTGGGGTGGTTCGACAGGCTCGGCAAGGCGCTTTAGTCAAATCTTTTTCAGGCTTCTGCAACGCCCCACTGCCCCCGTTCCGCGATCCGGTTGCTGGGCCCGCGTTGAACGGCTGGGGGGTGTTCCGTGCTTGAGCTGACCCCCTTCTTGGACGCCATCGCCCGAGCCGATGCCCCGCTGGAAGGCAAGGCCAACGGGTGGCAACGCAAAGCAGGGCTGGCAGAGTTCGGCAACGCCTGCGCCTTCTGCTCCGCTCCACTGGACCTGTCCTCTCCCAAGTCCTGGACGGCTACGTCACTGGTCCCCGCGCAACTGGGTGGCCCCGCTGGCGTGGTGGAGAACTGGGTGCCTGCCTGCCGTTCCTGCGCGTCGAGGAAAGGCCTGCGCGATGTGGTGAGCTGGTCGGACTGGCAAGCGTCGGCGGACCCTGACCGGGTGGCTTTGCTGCTGGAGCGTCGGCGCTCTGCGTTGCTCTACGCGGAGAACCATTTCACCCCGTTGAGCCGTCACTCGAAGCGTGAGCGGCTGCTAGCACACCTGTCCGCCCGTTTCGACAAGCCCCGCTTCAGGGTCTATGCCTGGTCGGGTGAGGTAGATGGGGAGCGCGTGTGCTTGGTGGGCTGGAGCACCCGGTCAGGCGATGCCTTGGCACTGAGCGAGGCCCTGCTGGCGTTACGAATGAGGGACGGGGGCGAGGTGGTGGCAGAGGGCCAGGTGACCCTTCTGCGGCTTCCGGCAAACGGGTTCCTGGGGGCCGTGTGGGCGCTCATTGAGGCCCATGGGATCGTCGTGCCGCTTGAGGTGCCGGGCGGTGGCCAGGTGGACGATGACGACTGGCGGGAGTGCTGGCGCCACCGTGTGATGGACCCGGTGAGCAACCACAAGCGGATTCCGATGACCGGCGGTCCTGCCCTGCCTCATGCCCCCCGCGTGCTGTCCAGCAACCCGGATTCGGTTCGGCGGCTGGCCCAACTGCAGGCCGCCAAGCGGGCTGACAAGTTGGAGTCAGCGGAACTTTTGTATCGAGAAGCGATGGCGAGGAAGTCGAAACACCTAGGACGTGTGAAACGCGGATTGGAAGAGCCTATGCCGCTGGACGATTACCGGGCGTGGGCCGATGAGGTGCGGCAGCTGGGGGTGGCTTGGGCTCGGTTGGTGAACGAGAGCCGGGGCTAACGCTGGACGTTGACCTGGGAGGCATGCCAGGCCGCATAGGGGGTGTTCTTCACCAAGCACCGGTTCCAATCCCTCTCCCCATCTGTCCACCACACCGGGCCTCGTTCGCCCAGGCCCCTCTTCGCGCTGTCCACGGCGCACCGGGCGGCGGCGAGTGCGTCCTCGTCCCTGTTGGCCTTCGCTGCTTTGACGGCACGCCGGGCGTCCATCAGCTCGTGGACCAGGCGTTGCCTCTCCTGCTCACTGAGGCCTGGGTTGGTGGTGCGCCAGAGGCGCCCTCGGACGATGAGGTAGCGGCCGTCTGGGGTGGTGAGGGGTTCCATGGGGAGGAGCGTATGGGGTGGGCGGTGACGGGGGAGCAGACAAGAGAAGGACGGCCATTGATCCGCCCTTACTTTCAAGACACCTCTTCCTCTTCCACCTTTTTCAGCACCAGGTCCGGGTTGGCGCTGATGTAGCACTGGCCGTTTTCATCATCGATGGCGGCCCCCACCAAGCCCAACTTGTGCGCCACCAGGGCCCGAACGCTTTGCAGGCCCCAGCCGTCGATCTGCTCATCCCAGGGGTCGCAACAGTCGTTATCGTCACCGCCGATGCTCTCATCGCAATCGTCGAACTCAATGGCGCGGCAAAAAACAAACTCAACGGTTTCATCGTCCAGGTCATAGCCCATCTCTGCCATGGCTTCCTTGCAGGCTTGCTCGGCCATGGTGAGGGTCAACTGGAGCTGTTCGCCATTCCTGCCCACCGCCCGGGTTCCTTCTTCCACGGCCAGCTTCATGTTCCACACCAAGTTGGCGGTGAGAAAATCGCAGTCGTCTGGGAGGCTGATCTGGTAACTGTGGGGCCCGAAATGCTGCTCTTCGCCATCCGAAAAGCAGAGGCCACGGATTTCAGAGGTTTGCCCGTCAAAGGGATTTAGGGGCTGGTCGGCCAGGTTGGCATCACGGGAGCAGTGGTAAAAATGACGCATGAGCATGGCGGTTATCTTTTCTTTTTTTCAGGTCGGCGTTATGCCCCCCTACAAATCCAGGTTACAACAGGGCCGAAAAATGTAAACCAGAAAACAACACATTAATTTGACTAAAGATAAAATATGACGGGCAAAAAGCAGATTTGAACAACCTTTGCAACGGCTCACACTTCTACGCTTCAGCGGATCCAAGGCCTGGCGGAAGCCACGGCCCATCCCCGCCTTTTCTTCCAAAACTCGGCGGCAGCGCCGTCGGCTTTGGCCGCTTTTGCTCTTGAAACAACGCGGCCCCGGGCCGCGTCTGAAAAGCCCCCTCCGGGGAGATTAGGACATAGGCCGGGGCTTCCGCCCCAGCCACCGCCCAACTCTCCCACGCCCCAGTAGCCCAACAACTCAGCAAAGGGGCAGGCGCCCCTTTTTCAGCAGCATTGCCAAACCCTAGGCATAAAAAAGGCGACCCTTGAGCCGCCGTTTTTCCTTTCCATTTCTTCACCGGCTCTGCTCCAGGCACCGGTCCACCAGTTGCCGCATCGCCTCGCCCAGCGAGATCCCCGCCGTTCGTGCGTCCTGGATCAGGCCCTTGGCCACCTCTTCAGACACCTTCGGGTCCGGCAAAATCGCGCCGTAACGCTTCCCATCCGGCCCATGCTTGGCACGGACTCGGGGCCCGAACGGCTGCCGGATGTCGGCATGGGTGGCCACCAGGGCAGCAAGGGCGGCGGTGGGAGTAAGCCCCTTCTGGCGAGCTAGAGCCCGGAACTGAGCGACCTTGTCCGGGGCAATGCGAACCGTGGGCAACCGGCGCGGGGCCGGCTGCTTGGGTTGGATGGCGTAGGGGTTAAGCAACTTCCTCGTCCTCGTCCTCATACTCGCGCTCCTGTCCGTAGGCCCAGACAAAACGGGTTTCATCTACGATGCGCATGTTGCGCCAGCCCAGGTTCTGCTCCAGATCTTCCATGCCGGCTTCGGCTTCGGCGAGCGTCGAGTATTCCGCGTTGTCGATGGGCACCCAGTTGGTGCTCCAGCTGTTGGTTGAGTAGTTGGCTTGAATGGTGAAAGTGTTGTTTTGCATGGCGGTTACCTTTTTGGCTTTCAGGTCAGCGGCATTGCTTCCCTATGAATCCAGGTTACGACAGGGCTTAAAAATGTAAACCCGAAAACAACACATTTATTTGACTAAAGTGCAGAACTGACGGCAACCGCAGAAAACACAAAAACCCTGAAACGCCTCACACTTCCAGCCAAGCGCCGGGCCCGGCGGAAGCCGAGGCCCCACCCGCCTTTCCCCAACACGCTTTTGCCGTTGCTCTTTCGACCCGCCGCCAGCCATAAAAAAGGCGGCCCATGGCCGCCTCTCTCTCGTCAGGCCGCATCGGCCCTACCTCTTCTTCCGAGCCCGCCCCACAATCGCCTTCCGGACCTGTTTCCGCACCGGATCCAGGTCGTCGGTTGCCGTGGTGACCACCAAGCGCCTCTTCGACTTCTTGAGCTCTTGGCAGGCCCAGGACGCCAGCGCGATGAGCGCAGTGGTGAGAATCGGCTGCTCTTCCCCGGTGACGTCCTGAATCTGCTCACGCAGCTTGGGCGGCACGGTGACCATCGTTCGCTCCACACGCGCCCCGTTCTCGTCGCGGTAGTCAAACATGGTGGAGTCGCGTCCCACCTCCAGATGAACCCTCTGGCCGTCCCGCAAGTAGGGCCGCTCTTCTTGGAAATCGAAGTAGGTCTTTCGTCCTGGCGCATCCCCTGCAGCCACCATCAGCTCTGCCAGCTGCTGTTCGGAAAACTGGTCCAGATCAATGAGCGGCGCATACGTGCGTTCCGGCTTGGCGTGGACCACTTTCGCGGCGGTGGACAGGTCTTTGCGGGCTTTGGCAACGGCGTTCTTGGCGGGGGTCTTCTTGGCAGCCATGAGGTCCGGCAGGGGCAGCATTGGGATGTCCATCATGCATTCCCCCGGCCCGGGTTGGCCAATCTTTTTTGGATAGCCTGACCTACCCGCAATATATCTTCTCGGGCGTTAGCCACGCCCGCGCCGCGCATGGAAAAGACGGTCTCCCCCAGCTCATAGAAGCTTCCCAGCGCAGCGCGCTCGGGGATGACGATGGCCCCGGCCAGCTCCGGGTCTTCCAGCCGCCGGCGGTGTTCAGCCCGCTTGATGTTGACCCGGTTGGCCACCGGTAGGAAGGCCTTGCCCTGCTTCCGGAGGGTCTCGATGGTATGCAGGTAGACGACGTAACTCCCGCCGTCGAGCAGAGTGGGAACGATGTAGAGGTCGCCATCCGGAAGCTGATCTTTCACTGGGGCGCTGGGCGGCAGGTCTTGGATTTCCAAGTCGAACCCGGGGGAGGCCGAACGGCCCACGGTGAATGGGGTTTCGTCGGAAAGCGCGGCCCAGGCAACAGAACAGCAGTGCGGATCTCGGTCGTTCACCAAAACTCGGTGTTGGGAGGCGAAGAGCGCAGCAAGATTGAGCGAAAGCGTCGTTTTGCCAACGCCCCCTTTGAAACAACAGACGACGAGACGCATGATAGAGATCCTTTTATGGGTAGGTCATGCAACACACTAGGCTGCAAACCTAATCCCGCAAGGGCCTCTGCATCCAGAGGGTTTTCGCCGTGCAGACGTCCGGGATTCAGCGACCCAGGCCGCGGCGGGAGCCGTGGCCCTCCCCGCCCCTTCTCCCACGACGCCTTTCGGCGGCGAGTAGCCGCCGGCACGTGCTTCAAACCTTTTCAGCGACCGGTTGCTGAGTCTTGATGAACGCTGGGTGGTAGCGGTGAAGGTGGGTGTTCATCAAATCCGCGGTATGGCGTGCGAACCATGCCTGCATGGCCGGGCAAAGAACGCCCCCGCAGACCTCCGCCAGCGTTCGGCCTTCGTCCACCCGGCGCCGCTCCAGCTTCCCGGTGTGCCCCCGTCGCACCACGAACCGCTCCCCGATCTGAACCAGCGGATTGGCCCCGGCGTCCATAAGCGCCTCAATCATTGCCGCATAACGCGTCGCCAGGACCGGGTCCGACTGGATGGCCTTGGAATACATGAGGGAGGCGACGGCCAACGCAGTGATGCCAGGATCGCCGGCCACGCCAGCGTCGAGGTCGGACGTTCCCTTGAGTGTGTGTAGCCACCCATAGAACGCCAGCGGGTCGTTGGTTTGGATGGCTCGGATGAGGCTTTCGGTCCCGGCACTCATTGCCCACCTCCCAGAACCCCGATGAGCACCAAGGCCACCAGCACGTAGAACGGCACCAGCACGATGCTCCACCACGCCTTCGAAACCTCTTGCAGAACGCTTCCTTGGCGATGCTCCGCCGGCAGTTGATAGAAGCGCACCAGGGCGCGCCCGGCGGAGATGGGGTTGGCGACCAGGTCCCGGTAGAACACCGCGGTGCCCAGGAGACCGACAAACAGCAGGGCCATGTTCAAGAGGCTCATACGAAGCGCTCCTCTTCCTTCTTCCAACGCCGCTCATGGCGGGCGCGGGTGGCCAAGCGCTGGATCCTGCGGTGCTTGTCGGCCAGCTGATTGAGGCCATTGGTGCGGTCCAGGAACCGCGCGGCGGTGTGGAGTTGGAAATGCGCCAGGTCGGTGCTGGCGGGCTCGACGGGATGAATCTTCATGTCTTCACTCTCTTTTATGGGTAGGTCGGCTTACCCATTAAACCGCTCCTACACCACGATCCAACCACATCGCCAACCGATGTCAACCCATTGATTCAAAACATTTTTGACTAAAATAAGGAACTGCTCTCAGGGCTTGTCAAAATGCATTTGTGTCGCATGCTCAAATGCATGACACTGCATGCTCGCCCTCCCCGTTGTTTGCCCGCCCCTGGCTTTGGCCTGGTCGAGTTGCTGCTCGCATTGGGGGTTGCCACGGCAATGGGGGCCGCCGCGTTTTTGGTCTACCCCCGCGTCACCACCCGGGTGAACGTGGCATCGGACGTCGAGAACGTTCGGGACCTGGCCAACCGCGTTGATCGGTCCCATGGCGTCGTTGGCTCGTTCCGCGGCGTCAGCACGTTGAACGTGCTTGAAGATGGGCTGGCCCCCGCCGACTTCCGCCAAGCCAGCGCAGCGACCATGAGCAACGCGTGGGGTGGTGCAGTGACTGTGTCCCCGGCCACGGTGCGCTTGGCGGGGGATGCCTTTTCCGTGGGGCTGTCCGGGCTTCCTGCGCGGGCCTGCGTGCCGTTCGTCTCCGCCCTTGCGGGCGACGCGAACGTGCGGGACGTGATCGTGGGCAACACCAGTGTTTTGTTGGGCAACGGCGGAACCCTGGACGTCCCCGGGCTGGGATTGGCGTGCGGGGCCGATGGGGCCGTGGTCGACGTCGTCTATTACTCAGGCCTGGTCGCCGGGTCGTCGGTGGCCGTGGTGCCCACGCTTCCCACTCCCTCCACGCCCGCGTTCCCGGCCCCTTCAACGCCAACCCCGGCTGGCCCCGTATCCACCGCTCCCAGCGTGCCCGATGCAGTGCCGGGCGTTCCTGGGAGCGTGTCGCCAAGCCCTGGGGTTGCTCCTTCCCCGGCTCTTCCACCGCTTCCTGTTGCGCCCAGCGTTCCGGTGCCTCAGCCGCTCCCAACGCCGGTCCCCACCCCGGCTCCGCCGGCCTTGGTGCCGTGCCGGCAATCGGAAAGCTCGGTGGCTCGGGCCAGCTGCCCGGCGGGCACTTGGGGCACGGAGACGGTGCGCACGCGCCAGGTCTGCGCTCCCGGCGACGTGGATCCAAACTCAGACGCCGCGTGGGAGCATCCCGAGGCGTGGGTTCAAGCCCAGACGGTGGCGGCCGTGACGGCGAGGCATTGCCAGGCCTGCCCTGGAAGCTCCCAGGAGGAACGCGATCAATGGCTGCCCACTTCTCAACCCTGCCCGTCGGGCCAAGCTGGGACGCACACCTGGGAGCGCCAGCAGGTGCGGTCTCGAGACGTGTTCACCCATTGCCCGTTTGGCACCACCGCCCTGCCCAGCCCGACTTACGGGGGCTGGTCCAACTGGGTGGATACAGGTGCGCGTCGCAACGAGGTCAACACATGCAAGCCCACGGCTGCTCGCTGCAGCGATGGCAGCTTGCAGGTTGTGGCGTGGCACTCCGCCGATGGGCAGGACGTTCCGCCCACCTCGGGTTCGAGTGGCATTTCTTACTGGTATCCGGATGCGGTGGTGCGCCTGACGCCAGCGGAGAAAGCAAAGCTGGACTGGGCCATCGCCAACGTGCCCATCCACCGGGTGGAGACGCCCGCACCGATGCCCGGCAACTGGCCCGCCAACGTGAGCGAGTCGGCGTTCTACGAAGAGCAATGCAACGCGCTTTCGGACGCCGGGAACATCCGCTACGCCTATTCCTACGACTTCGAATGCGTCTCCAACATGGGCATGCATTACTGCGACTACAACTGGACCAGCGGCGGCACCTCTTTGGCCGTGTGCCGGCAAGCGTGCGCGTCCGACCTAGTGGGCAAGAGCAACAATCCCTATCGCTGGGAGTGGCCCGAGTCGTCCGTGGTGGCTTCGACGCCCTACACGACCTGCACGGGCCAGCCCGGATGCACGCCCAACGGTGGGTTTGGCACCCAGCAAGGCCTGCCGGCGTGCAACGAGCACAACGTGGGCCAGACCTTGGCGTTCAACTGGTATCGCCAGTTCTACAACCCGGTGCGGGTGGACTATCAAGAGATTACGTTGACGTGCCGGGGGCCAACCTGACATCGAGCTAGAGCCCGAGAACAGGTGATTTGCCCTTAGAAGGGATTCACCACTGGTTTCTCGGGCTTGGCAATACCAATCGTCAAACTCTTAACCTTGATCGCACCAATCGCATAGCGCAGGTTGGAAGGACACATGTCCATCACCACATCCGACAGCGAAGCTGTGACCGCTTCTGCATTTGGGCGATCCTGCTTCCACTCGTAGCGAATCGCTCCCGAAGAAACCTTGAAGTTCTGCCCGCCCTTGTAGACGCACTGCTCTTCTTTCATGGAGTTGTCCACCTTGGGCTCACCATACTTGCTGGTGATCAACGACTTGACGCTATCCACGATCCGATTGGAATCACCCAGATCAATATTTATCGATTGCAACTGCCCTGCGACGAACGTAAGAACCGCCTCTTGAGGCTGGTCACTCAAAGGACTGACGATCTTCGTATTAAACTTATCCTCGCCCGACACTGGACTTGAATGTTTGTATTCGTAAGGCTCCAGAGGAGCGGCAAGGTAAACCCCGTCAGTGGGCGAAAGGCCCTCAACGGCGCTGCGCGACACTCCAACCTCAAGCTTTCCAATACCTATAGGCCCCTTGGCAAAACATGCAATAGGCACTAGAGCCAATGCTGAGACTACGATTCGGATAACCTTCATGACTCCCCCTGATTGAGTTTCCGCACGCTTACCTAAGCGCGTTGCAAATGACATTAGGCGGCACCAGCTGGTCTTCCTGACCCAATGAACGGCGCGGTCGTAAGTCCGGCGTGGTGCTGCTTAGGTAGGCGAATATATCATTCAGACTAGGCGGCCAGTTGCAGAGAGCATCATCTGGGGAGGGCCGTTCTATCCCACGCCCGCTTGACCCACCCGAACACTACGGCCAGCACGCCGATCAACAGCACGCCCCAGAGCCAAACCAAGTAAAACGCTGCGGTAGCGATCTCCCCAAACTGGGGATGCTCCGCATACTTGAACCCCAGAACGGCGGCCGCCACCACCGTCACCACGCCCAATCCGCCCCCGAGCAGCGCCCCTTTCAGGAAGCCGTGCTTCCGAAAATACGGCATCCGCCCCGTGCGGACGTGCCAGTCCCAGAGCTGCTGAGCCCGGATGTGGAGCGCCAGGCAAAACGCCAAGAACGCGAAGACGAGCGCACCGGGCACACAACAGACCAGGCCAATGAAGAAGTCGCGCTTCATCACCTCCAGGCCGGCCGCCAGCCCAACCAGGCCCAACGGGCCCAAGATGACGCTAGGGAGGATCAGCGCGGATGGGCCCGGCGGCGCATACACAACTTGCTGCGGCGGATAGCGGTTCATATGGTCCTCCCCTGTTGGATGGCTGCACGCTTGATCGGGACCGGCGTGCAGTCAAGCGGCGGACTGCGGCCCGTTTAGCCCGCAGACGTCCCTTCGTCGGTCACTTCGACCACTTGCCAGCCCTCGCCCTGCGGGCGGAACAGTGCACGCAGCTTCGGCTTGAGGGTGCTTGGCTCGGGCTTGGTGGGCTGGCCACCGATGGACCCCTGCGCTTTTACCGACCCGCCCACCATGCATTCTTGATCCCCATTGGGCTTCTTCTCGCAGTCGAGATCCAAGCCGCCCGCGTCGGTGACTTCAAACCGCCAAGAGCGCTGGAGGGTTGCCTGCCTCCCCTGCTCGGTGAAAAAGCCTTCCACGACCTTCACCCCGTCCTCCTTTGAGGGGCCCTTGTCACCAGAGCAGGCGGTCAGGGTCAAAAGTGCCGCTGCTGCGGCCACGATCAGTGCGTGCTTCATGTCATGCGTCCTTGTCTTTGGAGGGGGTGATGCCGATGTTCTGGGTCTTGTAGCCGATCTCCAGCCGGTCGATTTGGAGAACGATGTCGGGCAGGCCGTTGGGCTTCAACCTGCCCTCCACGACCTTGAAAAAGATTCGGTCTCCCGCGGCGTCGCGCCCCACCCGTCGCAGCTCGGCCGCGTCTTCCGGCTTCAATCGCAGCGCGGCGTGGTAGCGCCCGCCATGCTCGACCCCGACCACCGCACTGCCCTTGCCCAACGGCGAAGGGCCGATAACGGCCGTCGGAAGAAAGTCAGGCGAGCGGGGATACCAGTCGTGGTTCATGACCAGCACGTAGGCGTGGAGAATGTTGGTCTTGGGGTCGATCTCCACGTCGATGTAGGGCCGCAGGTAGAACGCATCGGTAGAGGCGATCTGCCGCGCCTTGGCCTCAAACGCAGAGGCCGGATCGCCTTGCAGGCCTACGCGTTTGAACTGGTGCCCCCATGAGCCAATGCAGTGGGTTCGCATCGCCGGTGCCAGGGCAGCGCCGGCCTTGGCCTGGGCAAAGAGGTTGTCTTCGCACATGCCGAAACCGGCCGACGCGGTGGCCGCCAAGCCCCACCGGATCCGGGTGTAGCCGTCGAGCACTGGAGGGTCGCCGTCGTCCCAGTAAGTGCCTGCCGGCTCCAGGTAACGCTTGGTCGCCGGGGCCGAGGCGGCGTCCTTGCCCGCCTGCATCAACCCCTTGCCAATCCTTCCCAAAATGCCGTCCTGGGCGGTGGCCGTCCCGCTGGCCAACGCCAGGCACACGGCCACGGCTGCAATCGCTTGCTTCATGCATCCCCCTGATCCCGGCCACCATGGCCTTATTTGCCATTTTGGCAAATGCGGTGCAGCATGGGAAGCGGCAGACTTGGGGATTGTTCCCGGTTCGTGATCGCCCATGCCTGCCCCTCTCGCCCCAGCTCACACGTTTGGCCGCCGCTTGCGCGAGGCCCGGCTGGCCAAGGGCCTGACGCAAGCACAGTTGGGGGCCGTGCTTGGGTTGGACGAGGAAAACTCCGCCGCTCCCAGGGTTTCTCGTTACGAGAGAGGAGATCGCGTGCCGGATCCTGCAACGATGGAAAAGCTGGCCCAAGCACTTGGCATGCCGGTCGCCTATTTCCATGCCACAAATGATCTAGTGGCAGAGACGTTGCTGGTGATGTCGCGGCTTGAACCCGAACAGCAGCGAGAGCTGCTGACGAAGGTGAGGGATTACGCCCAGAGCCGTGGCGTGGCCATCCTCCCGAGTAGCGACAACGATCTCAGGGAAGAGAAGACATGCTGAAACGACTTCGACGCTGGTGGCTGCAGCGGGATGCGCCAAGCCCGATGGCACCGGAGCAGTTGCAGGCGCTGATGGACATCAACCTTCTGGAAATCCAGTTGGCCGCGTTGGACGCCCTCAAGTCCTCGACGCCAGCCGCGGAAGCGGCCAGGCTGCGATCCCATGCTTGGCTCGCGTCGATGCGTGGGCAAGGCCCGGTCGGGACGCCGAACTGGAGCGAACTGCGGGCTGAAGCGCGAGCACTGAACCGTGATCTGGCAGCCGCCCTGGCTGCCGCCCAGATCGATGCCCCCTCAGAGGCCTGATCCCTACCGTTCGGGAAAACCATTTCCCCATCCCCTACGACCATCACCGACTTGCCTCCAAATGTGACCCGCGTCACTATTGCGGAAGGGGAACGGAGCCTTCCTGGCTCTGGCCATTCACAGGGGAAGTGACCGATGGCGAACAAGAATGGGGCCGCTGCGCCTACGACTCTGGAAGAGTGGTTGAATGGCCGCCCAAGCTGGCTGCGCATGGCCGCTTCCACGGTGATCCAGCACCGCCGCATGCCGAACGAAGAGGAGATGGAGGCGCTGGCGGATCACTGCCTGGCCGAGGCAGCCAAGAAGCTGGATGCTCCCCACCCGGCGTTGGCACCGGGAACCATCTTGGGGACACCCACCGCCGCTGAGCTTCGCATCGACTCGGTCTCCTCCATCTGCGGCGTCAATGCCCTTGGCGAGGACGCGGCATTGGACCTCAGCCAAGGCCAGATGACCGTGGTCTACGGACCCAACGGGGCCGGGAAATCGGGCTACGCCCGTTTGATGAAGCACGTTTGTGGCGCGCGGGCCAAGGGATCTATCCACGGCAACGTGTTCAAGCAGAATCCCGATGCTGCCTCTGCCTTGATCAAAGTCACGGCGACCCGATCCGACGGCACGACATCGTCTGCTGATCTCACTTGGCAAGCATCCGACGGTGCCCATTCGACGTTGAAAGCGGTCCCGGTCTTCGACTCAGCCACAGCGCTGGAGTTCGGAGACAGCGCCACCACCGCCACCCATCTTCCCCGGGCGATGCGGTTCGTCGGGATGCTCATCCACATCTCAGACGATCTCGCCACCCGATTGAAGGCCCGCGCCGCCAAGCTCACCAGCAAACTGCCCATCATCCCGGAAGAGCACGCGCAGAGCAGCGCTGCAACGGTCCTCCGGAAGTTGACGGCGAAACTGACCGAAGAGGATATTAACCAGCGTTGCGCCTTCCCCGCTGCACTGAACGATGAGCGTTTGGCGCTGGAGACCGCACTGGCCCAGGCGAACCCTGAAGTGGCCCACGCCAAGGCCGTCGGAGAGCTAGAACGCTTGTCGCAGATGGCCACAAGCATCTCGGCATTGAAGGAGAGCTTGAACGGCGAGAAGGCCCAAGCCCTCTTGGATGCCCGCAGCAATGCAGAGGTCAAGCGCCAGGCCGCCACCGCCTATGCCACGGCCTTCCTCAATGGGCTGCCGCTCAAAGGCGTCGGAGACGCCGTGTGGCGAACCCTTTGGGACGCTGCAAAGGCGTATTCGACAGGTCTTGCCTACCGTGACCACCCTTTCCCCCACGTTGGGGACGAATCCCGTTGTGTCCTCTGCCAGCAACCGTTGGGAGACGACGGCAAGGCCCGCTTGGCCAGCTTTGAAAGCTACCTCAACGACACCCTGCAGACAGAAGCTAAGAGCGCGGAAGACGCGCTGACGGCGCTGAAGAAAGCGTTGCCCAGTCCTCTCACCGATGTCGCCTGGCAGGCCCAGTGCGCTGCTATTGGCTTGGAAGCCCCCCAAGCCACTGAGCTGTTTGAGGCCATCCATGCGAGATTGAAAGCCATGGCCGAGGCCACGGCGGCTCCGGCAGTGCAGTGGTCGGTGTGGACCAACGCCTACGATCAGAAGGTCAAGACCACTAGCGCTGATCGCGACGCGCTGGCGGGCTTGCTGGACCCGACGGGACGGAAGGAGAAGGAAAGCCGCCTAGCAGAGCTGAAAGCACAACAGTGGCTGTCGGAGCAGCGCGATGCGGTATGGGCCGACGTGATCCGCCTCAAACGCGTGGGAACGGTGGAAGCCGCTGTCCGGTCCACCTCAACCAGCCAGTTGACGACCAAAAGCAATGACATTGGCGAGTCGGAGTTGGCCAAGGGCTATTGCGACCGCTTCAATGCCGAGTTGCGGGCGCTGGGGGGCCATTCGCTTCCTGTCCGCATGTCGTATCGATCCCAAGGCAAAGGGGCGTTCACGTTTTACGTTGAGCTGAAGGACGCGCAAGGCGCCCAGAAGAATCGTGAAATCCTGAGCGAGGGTGAGCAACGCATCGTGGCGTTGGCAGCCTTCCTGGCCGACGCGACGGGCCTTGAACGGGGCATGCCCGTGATCTTCGACGACCCCATCTCCTCCCTGGATCAGCGCTTTGAGGAGGCGGTCGCCAAACGCCTCGTAGATCTGGCCGAGCATCGCCAGGTGATCGTGTTCACACATCGATTGTCACTGATGGTCCTACTGCAGAGTGCCGCCAAGCAGCGGGCCAACCTCGATCAGCCTACGGTCAAGGTCGCGGTTGAATCGATCGCCCGCGATGGAAGCAGGACCGGCATGCCGGCGCAGATCAATACGTTCTCTCTGAAGCCACAATCCGGCTTGAACCAAATGATCAGCAGCATCGGACAGCTTAAGAAGCTTGATCCGCCACTAAAAGAACTTGCCCTGAAGGCCGCCTGCAGCAACTTCCGAATCTTGGTTGAGCGCTCTGTAGAGGACGAGCTTTGTTCTGGCGTCATCAACCGCTACCGGCGCGAGATCAACACGCTCAACAAGCTACAGCGGCTCAGTGCAATCACCCCAGCAGACTGCGCACTGATCGACGGGATGATGACGAAGTATTCGGCATTCGAGCACTCCCAACCCACCGACACCCCCAGTTGGCTTCCGGGTCCGGACGAACTGCTAAAGGACGTTCAAGACATGCTCGAATGGTGCAAGGAGTTCGGTAAGCGAGCGGAAACCGCGGCGAAACCCAAGGCGTAGCCCTGACCACCCGTTACTGCGTGCTCACGTTCATCAGAAGCGCCGCTTGCCAGCGCTTCCCACAGCAGGTGGCAGCGCTTGATGCAACTCGTGCGCGCGAAGAAACGCGTGCAGCCACTCTTCGGCGTCCTTGACGCCCGTCATTTCCCGAATCACCACCCCGGCCAAGCAATCCCCAGGGACGGCAAACAGGTCGTCGTTCAGATCGCTGCTGGACAGAGGGGTATGGAAATCGGCCCCCTCTTGGAACGCCTGAAGCAGGTGCTGCCGGGCAAGAGGATCCCGGCGTGCCGCCCATGCGAGGCGAACGAGCTCCGACGATGGCCAGGGTGCGGGGGTCATCAGAACTCGTAACCGTCTGGCACGCCCGAGGGGATGCCCTGCATGGGGCCCGAGTAGCCCACCTGCTGAACCAGGTTCTGGGCGGTTTGCGACATGCGATCCAGGCGTTCCGGGACTTGGTCCAGGGCGAACAGAACCATGCCAAAAAGGGCGATGTTGAGCAGTTTGTTGAAAAGTTTTCGCACGAGCGAGGTCCTCCGTGGTTGTCAGGGGTTCGGGTTTCAAAAAAGCTGGTGGTGTTGGGCGATGCCGAACAGGCAAAGCGCCCAAGTGGCCGCAATCGCTGCAGGAGCCAGGCAGAGCGACACGCCGATGGCAATGTCCGACAGCTTGGCCTTGGGGTCGGTCACCATCTCCCATCCCAGCTTGGCCGCTCCCATGCCCGACATGGCGTCGAACAGGAATCGCAGGAGGGCTCCAGGGGTGGAGGACCGGGCGGGCGCTTGGGTTTGGCTGCGGGTATTCATCAGAGCGCATCCAGTCGATCAGCAATGGCCAATCCGGCGACCAATCCAGCCAAGAGGCAAAAAGCAAAGAACGTCAACATGGGGTTCCCTTTGGTTAAAGAGCATCGGCGCTCTTCTCTGATCTCAAAGTAAAAGAAAACCAACTTTTCGCAATAGATTGACCCTACATTTTTATGACTAAAACACAAAACTGACGGAAAAAAGCAGAAAACACAAAAACCCTAAAACACCTCACATTTCCAGCCCAGCGTCGGGCCCGGCGGAAGCCGAGGCCCCACCCGCCCTTCCCCCAATGCGCTTTTGCTTCATGCCACTTTTGACGTTGCCTTTTTCTCTTCAAGAGCTCAAAAGAACGCGGCCTGGGCCGCGCCTGAAAAGCCCCCTCCGGGGAGGTTAGGACGTGGGCCAGGGCTTCCCCCAGCCTCCGCGTGGCTGTCCTTGGCCCCATGCCCGCAAAAGGCGTCCGAGGGATCAGGCGTTGGCTTGGATGCATAGCCAGACCAGCTGGCGGACGGCCTCGGTCAGACGAATCCCAGCCCGGTTAGCGTCAATCTGCAGGGCCGTCACGGCATGGAGTCCCAGCTGCACACTGGGGAGCGCGGCCCTGTAGCGCTCTCGCCCCTTCGACCCCTCCCCGGTCCACGGCGTCGGGCGTCGAGGGGAAAACGGTTCTCGAATCTGGGCGTGTTGCTCGATGAGTTGAGCCAGTGCAGCGCGCATGCTCAGGCCTTGCGCGGCGGCCAGGGCTTGAAACGCGGCTTTGCTGGGCGCGTCAATCCACGTCTCGTGGATGGTTTCGACCAAGCGTTCTGGGGGGCGGAGAATGTAGCGTTTGGTCATGCAGGGCTCCCGTGCGGCTTGGCCATCCATCCTTGGGCGGCCGCTTCTTCAGCGGTCAGCAACGCGGAAGTGCCCAGGAAGCGTGTGAGCTGGTAATGGCCGATGGTGTGCGGATACCGCTGGAGGTGGGCGTGCATGGCTTTGTCGAAGTAGCACTGGCCACCCGAGCGGCGCTGGTATGCGTAGAAGCGTTTGCGGCGACTCGTTGCTGGCGTCTTCATGCCGAACCCGCGCAATCGTCGCAACGCTGCATTTCTGCCGGATACGTTGAGAAGGGGTAGGCCCCTTTCTGCCCCACTTCCCCGCAGCACCCACACTGCATGAGCCCCCGAGCCGTTTGGCAAATCGCGGCCTCCGGGCCTTGCCAAACCACGCCGACAACGACGGCTTCCCAGGAGCTGCCGCTCCCGGCAACCACAGTGAGCCTGTCGCCGTTCCGAACGTTCGGGGCGGGCACCCGGGCGCCCCACTCGCCCGTCTGGAGTTGGATGGGGCTGGCGTGGTGGTGGGCCATTAGAAGAACCCCCGATAACCATGGGCAAGTAAGCCGGACCGGCCAATAACGTAAGCAATCATGCGAAAACCTTTGAAGAGGGGGCGCTCCCTCGCTACCCACGCAAACTAAGCCACCCCCAAAAAATCGCAATACTTTGCGTCTACGTTTTATTGACTAAGTATCAAAACCGCCAAACGGGCCGCAGATCGATGGAAAACTTGAAACGCAGCACATTTCCCGCCAAGCGCCGGGCCCGGCGGAAGCCGAGGCCCCACCTGCCTTTTTTCCCAAAGCGCTTTTGCTCCATGCTACTTTTGACGTTGCTTTTTGTCTTCAAGAGCTCAAAAGAACGCGGCTTGGGCCGCGCCTGAAGAGCCCCCTTCGGGGAAGAAAGGCTCGGGGCCGGGGCTTGCGCCCCAGCCTGAGCGTGGCTGTCATTGGTTCAACGCCCACAAAAAAAGCCCCGGTTTCCCGGGGCTCTATCTGCAACGCTGTAATGCCGGTCAGGCCTTATACGGGTGCGCCGGCCATTCTTGGTCCGGGTTATTCTTCTTCCACGCCTTGCCTTCAGCAGTTTCGGCCCACGCAAGGAATGCCTTGGGCTGCCGCCCGGTGCCAGCCCACGTGGTCCCGTCCGGGATCTGGAACTTCGGGGCGCGACTGATGCCGGCGCTTGCAGAAACCGCCTTGCGTGGCTCAAGCAGCGCCTTCAGATCGTTCTTCTGCTTCGTCGTGTAATGCTGCGCAAACTGCTGCAAGGTCTCGTAGACTCCTGCAAAGCTGGCCCCGGCTTCGGCCGCCAGCGCGTCGCCTTCGGCCTTTTCCATTTCGGCCACCAAGGCCTCCGCTTCAGCCTTTTTCTTGCGGATTTCTTCGAGCGTCAGTGCCACGGTTTTCCCTTGGATTTGGTCAAACCCCGATCCTGCCGTTTTGCGAGATTACTGTAAACCCTCAACGGCCCAACCCCGGCTCTCCAGTGGCGACTGCCACGGGGCTTCACCCTCAAAAGTCACTGAGGGCATGCCTTCCGCCGGCCACTGGAGCAAGCCCTTGGCGGTTCAGGGGACCGGCCGTGCCCACCTCCACGTTCCACCATGCAATGCCGCAATGTCCAGGGGCAACCGGGCGCCGGCAAAGCCTTGGGCAGCGGTCCCGCGATCCGGGCGTTCAGGCGGTCAACCAGGTGCAAGGCGTGCTTGTGGAAGATGACGTGGATGTTGCCGTTCTTAAACCGCCCGCCCAGGAACGGCTTCAGCAGCTCCCCACCTCGTGCGTCACCAAGAACCCTTCGGAGCCCCGTGTCTTATCGGATGCAGCCTGCTGGGTGGCGCGATTGGCCTTCATGGCCATCGTCTCGGCCCAGACACGCAATCCGATGTCCTGCAGACGGATATCTTCCCTCTTTCTCGCGGTCGATTCGATGATCCAGTGGCGGCCATACGCGCCATGCATCAATGGCGCCCCTGGCCATCCTTTCCGGGCGACGGTCATGGCCAGTCCGGCGATCAACCGAACGTCAAAGCATCGCCTCGTTTCTTCCTCGGATAGTTCCAAGCGCGGAGCAAGCAATGCATCTCGGGCCTTCGTATCGGCCTGTATGACCCGCTCAAGCTCTGCTGGGGTTGGAGCCCCCATGCGCGTCCACACTTGCGCTGGCGAGCATGCCTTGACCCAGTTCCAAGCGCTTGCGGTGTCGTCAGACGGATCAGCCGGGTGCAGGTAGAGCCGACTTTCAAACACGGCCCGGAGGGTTTCCGGGTGCTTCCACTGGCGACCGTGGATGTAGTGTCCGCAAGCCAGGATCTTGTCGCACACGGGCACCACCACGGGTGCTGGCACGGTCAGAAATCGTTCAACGCCCGCCGCACTATTTCGGCCACGCTGACCTGCACCGATCCGCTTTTTCCGGCGGTTGCGCCATTGGTCGGCCCTCGGAATCGGTGGCCGATACCATCAATCGCGCGGACATGAAACTCTACGACCGCCGAAAGCGGGAACGGCAGTGAGCCTGCCCTCAGATCCGGGCATGGGGCCAGTTGTGGGCTGCCCTCCTTACGCCGATGATCGCCTTCTAAGCGTAGTAAGCGGCCTTTCAGTGCCGCCCAGTCTCACCGATGGAGAGGGCAACATGGAGAAGCGGGTGTGCTTTGATTTCGAGATTGATTTCAGCAACGGGGGCGGGATTCAGGGCCAAGGCTTCCGGCTGGACATCGCCGGTGATGACATCACCGATGAGGCGTTGGCCGACTACATCGTGCGCGACATGCGCCTGCTGATGGTGGGCGAGGTTCGCATCCTCAACAAGGAAATCATTGAGGAGCCTCATAAGCGCCCGGCGCACGGCCAAGACGGTTCAACTGTCCACGACCCAAAGGACGGGTGAGCGGCCATGCATCCTGATGTTCTTGGCTGGACTGCAACCGCCGTGTTGATAGCCACGTTGGTCCGGCAAATGATCAAACAGTGGCAGTCTCCCCATCCGGAAACGGTCTCCAAATGGCTGTTTGTCGGTCAGATGACCGCGTCGACCCTGTTCACCGCCTACAGTGCACTTTTGGGGTCAACGGTGTTTGTGGTGACCAATGCCCTGCTGCTGCTCACGGCCGTGGTGGGACAGGTCCTGGCTTGGCGTCGACGTCGGCGAACCGGCGCGCCGCCTCCCTGCTGACCCAGTATTGGCTGCACCAAGGAAGGCCGTCGTAGGCGTTTAGCAGCCACTCTTCGTCAGATCCGAAACGGACGTCGCCTGACATGCTCGACCCGGCCTCCGACCGTGACCAGCGTCGAGATGGCCCAGTCGCTGGAAGCGGACACGGGCGGAAGCAACAAGATCTCAACGCCGGCCCCCATCGCCGCGCCTTTCCATACCTCCACTGTGCCATCCTCGCTGGGACTGCGGTGGAGGCCCCAATCCGAGGCGAAATCCGTCAGCGCTTGCCGTCCATGTATCCTATCGAGCGCGCTGCAAAGCGAATCATACTGAGCACTCCTCACTCCCCTCCCCCTTGCATCGTTTTCTAACCTGCGCTTCACCATCCATCCCAGACTACTTCATGGCAGACATGAAGATCGAAAGCCAGTCTGAATCCCTCAGGAGAACGCCAACTTTCTGACGGGGCAGCCTCCGATCCATTACCTGAAGCTGGGACCAGGGACGACCGCCTAAGCCGATTCAGGCAGGGTTGCGCGGCTGCCCGTCGTCTATCAACAACACCGTGCGGCAAGCGCGCGCCAACTGCAAGGCAGCCGACATGTCCGCATAGCTTCGATAGGGAGAAAATGCGCCGGGCGGGCCCGACACGCGATCGCCCTACTGGTTGGTTCAGAACAGCTCCGTCTGAGCCGGTGGGTAGACAAGCGCTGGCCCGACGGCCTGCGCCATCGGGTTCAGCGGATGCGGTTTGGGTTCGGCGTGGGACACGATGTGCAGCACCTCATGGCCCCGGTGCGTCAGCAGGTCGGAGATGAGACGTCGGTGGCAACGCCACCACGGTGCCTCCGCGCACATCAGCGCGGTCCGATGTTCGCCCCCCAGTGCAAGCACCTTCGATAGCCCGCCGGCGAACTCGGCGGTCGCCATGTGGTCTGCGTAGCCCTGAAACGCGGCGTTGTCCCACGCACCATTGGGCGAATCCGGCTGCACCTTGCGCCGCCCGCCCAGTTCAGGAATCCAAAGATACTCCACGCCGTGCGCTGGCAGCGTTTTAGCCATCTGCTCGGATGCGAACCAAGGGTGACGACGCGATCCTGGGAAACGACGCACGTCCGCGATCGCCGAGATGCCTTGTGCGAACAGCAGGTGTAAGAACTCGTCCCAAGGTCGAGTGGAATGCCCGATGGTCCAGACGGTCACCGGGGTCGGAGCGGGAGCATCGCACTGCATGAGGCTCATTGGACAGGAGCCGGCATCAAGCCCGCGTGCTCATCACGTGCTCGGCAGCTGCCAACGACGCTCGCGTCTTCCCGTCTACGCTCGGACACGACCGCGGGGATAGCGGCTAGTCGTTTCGGGCCCATTTCGACAAGTTCTGCTTCAACGCATCGATGCCCTCCCAGGGATCCTTGCGGCGACGTTTCAGCTTGCCCGGCACGTCCTTGATCGTGAACGCGTCAGCCCGTTTGAGGTTTGGCAGCTCGCTCCACGCCAGAGGCATCGCGACAGGCGCGCCCGGTCTACCCCGCAGGGAATACGACGCCACTGCGGTGGCACCTCGACCGTTACGCAGGTAGTCGACAAAGATCCGCTTGTTTCGAAGGGCTTTGGTGGCGGTGGCCAAGAACCGCTGAGGTTCCGACTGGGCCAACGCGTCGGCGAATCCTTTGGCGAAGCGCTTGGTCAGGTCCCAGTCGCACCCGGGATTCAAGGGCACCACGACATGAAGGCCCTTGCCTCCGGATACCCGCAGGAAGGACTCCAGCTCTAGTTGGGCCAGAAGCTTCCGGATATCAGTGGCAGCCTTTTTTACCTCCGCGAAAGGCACATCTGGGCCGGGGTCTAGATCGAATACCACCCGGTCGGCACGGTCAGGCTCCTCCGCGTGGCTTCCCCACGGATGGAACTCCAGGGCATTGAACTGGACCAGCTCCAGCAAGCTGGCCGCGTCGCGCACTACGAGGTAGTGGGCGTTGATGCCGCTGTCCTCCTTCAGCTTGACCGAGTCCACCAGCTCCAGCCCGGCGGTGTGGTGCTTCTGGAAGAAGCAAGGCTTGCCAGTGCCGGCGGGACAGCGAATGATCGACAAGGGCCGGTTGATCACCTCGGGCAGCAGGTGATCCATCACTGCCGAGTAGTAATCCCAAACGTCTTGCTTCGTATAGCCGTCGCCAGGGAAAAGGACCTTGCTCGGGGAGGACAGTTTGGGGGGCACGCGTTCGACTTGAGGCGTTGCGGCGGTCTTGCGGGCAGAAGACGCCGCCGATGCCCGTTTGCCACGGGCCGGTTTCGCCGGGGCGGCGCGATCCGAATCCGCCAAATCATTCACTTCCTTGTCGGCCCGCACGGCTTTCAAGGAGGCTTGGCGCAGCAGTTGCTGCCCCCCGATGCCGCGATAGAACACCTCCACCACGAAGCGCGGCTCGAACCACGTGGCAGAGCGAAGATCGGTGTCCTCGGTGGGCACGTAGGCCGTCGGCTTCTTGCCTCCCCCTTGGATCCTCTTGCTCACGTCCTTGATCAAGGCGTCGGAGAACCCGGTGCCCACCCGGCCCACGTAGAGCCAACCGTGTTTGGCGTCGGGCTTGGCCAGTAAAAGCGAGCCAAAGCCGCTGCGGCTGCCCTTGGGGGCCGTGTAACCGACCACGGCGAACTCGTCGCTGGCCAGCTGCTTGGTCTTGCGCCAGTCGTCGCTGCGGCCGGGGTGGTAGCCGCGATCGGCGCGCTTGGAAATGATGCCTTCAAAGTGCTGTTCGCCAGCCAGGCGGTAGGCTTCGTTGCCGTCGCCTTGGACGTGAGAGCTGAAGGCCAAGTGGCCGGCCTGGCCCGCCAGCAGCTCCTGCAGGAGCGCCTTGCGCTCCAACAGAGGTGCTGCGGCCACGTCCACGCCATCGATGTGGAGCAGGTCGAAGAGCGCGTAGGCCAGCGCGCCTTGCCGCTCCCCGGACAATGTCGCCTGGAGCAGGTTGAAGTCCTCCTTGGTGCCCGATCCGGCGATGAGTTCGCCATCCAAGGCAGCAGAGGTAAGGCCCAACTCCGCCACGGCGTCGCGTATCTCGGGGATCTTGTCGGTCCACTCCAACGCGTTGCGGGACCAGAGCCGAACGGCCCCATCGGCGACCGTTGCGAGGATCCGATACCCGTCCCACTTGATCTCATGGACCCATTGGTCGCCCTGCGGCGGGGCCTCCCCCAGCTTGGCCAACTGGGGCTCGAAGGGGCCGGAAGGCGGAGCCGCCTCTTTCGCTTTGGGCAGGGCCAAGGCCTTCTTGGCCCAGTTCTTCCGTCGCGCACGCTTTGCAGGGAGGGCTTTGAGCTTCTTCTTGTCGGCTTTACCGCCGCCGGCCCTCCTGATGTCTGCCGTTGGGGCCGCCGACACATCGGCGAGCAGATCGTCCGCTTCCAGATCGCTCGCATACGCATCGTCGTCCTTGAACAACAGCCACTGCGGCTGACGGGCCGGTTTGCCGGACCGGACCAAGTGCCACCCGCCTTTGAGCTTGGTGCCGAACAGCTCGAATCGCAGGTGACCCTTGGCAAGTTGTGCCTCTGGGTCTCCTTGGGTGGCCCAAACGCCGTGATCAAACTGGGCCACGTGCCCACCGCCGTATTGCCCCTTGGGGATCTCGCCTTCGAAGCTAGCGTAGTCGACGGGATGGTCTTCCACTTCGACCGCCATCCGTTTGACCTTGGGGTCGTAGCTAGGGCCCTTGGGGACGGCCCAACTCTTCAGGGCGTCGCCGATTTGCAGCCGGAAGTCGTAGTGCCGGCGGCTGGCGTGGTGAAGTTGGACCACGAAAATGGCGCGCTGCCCTTGCGGCAGCGCTTTGCCAGGCTCGGGCTCGTTGGTCTGGTCAAAGCGGCGCTTGCGACGGTATTCGACCAAGGACATGACGGCGCCACGTTACTTGCCCAAGTGCTTGCGAACGGCCGCAGCGGTGGGGCCAACGGCTTTGACAGCGGCCCGGACCTGATCGACCGACACGCCCAGCGCCTTGGTCCAATACTGCAGCTCGTAGTCTTCGTTGACGTTGATGCGGTCGCGGTCCGGGCTGCCGGTGTTCTTCTTGTCGTCGCTCATGGGATTCTCCTTGGGTGATCAGGCGCTCTTTAGAGCCTTCTTGGCGGGGGCTTTCTTTGCGGCTTTCTTTGCTGGGGCCTTCTTTATGGCGGCCTTCTTGGCAGGCTTGCTGTCTTTGGTGGAGGACTTGGAGGCGGTCTTCACCGGCGTTGCTTTCGCCGGGGTGCGCTTGTTGGTTTCCAAGCTCTTCTGGAGCAGCGCCATGAAGTCCACCACGTTGGTCGCCGAGTCCTCGCGATGTTCCGGTTCCTCGAAGGTGGTCGTGGCTCCGGCCTGCTTCACCCGCTTCTTGATGATGTCGGACAGGCGCTCGCGGAACTCGTCCTGGTAGCTGTCCGGCTCCCACTCAGAGGTCATGCTCTCAATCAGCTGCTTGGCCATTTCGAGCTCTTTGGGCGCAACCCGGTAGTCCGACGCCCCCCCCTGCGGCAGTTTGTATTCGTCCGGAGCCACCAACTCCTGCGGGTAGCGAAGCAGGATCATGATCAACGCATCGCCTTCGGGCATCACCGCGCAAATGTATTCGCGCGTGCGGATGACCACCCTGGCGATGCCCACCTTGCCGGTTTCCTTCAGGGTCTCTCGGAGCAGGACATAGCCCTTTTCGGCCTTCTTGCCGGGCACCAAGATGTAGGGCTTTTCGAAGAACCTCAGCCCGATGCTCTCGGCGTCGACAAAGGCCTCCACGTCGATGGACTCGTGCGTCTCGGGGGCGGCCGCGGCGATGTCTTCTTTCTCTATGACGACGTAGCTGCCCTTGTCGTATTCAAAGGCTTTGACGATGTCCTTCCAAGGCACTTCTTCGCCGGTTTCGGCGTTGACCCGCTCGTAGCGAATGGGCTTTTTGTTTCGTGCGTCCAACATGCGAAAGCTCAGATCCATGCGACGCTCGCCGGACATGAGGGACACCGGAACGTTGAGCAGCCCGAAGGACAACGAACCACTCCAGATGGGCCTGGGCATGCCAGCCGCCTCCAATCCTAGGGCCTTTCGTTGTAGGCCCGGCCGCGTCGGCCGGGCGTGAACCCGGCCGGCGCGGCGCAGCGGTTACTTTTTGGCTTCGACGCCCGGCGTGGCGTCGCGCACCATGAACTCTTCGGTCACCTCGGGCAGGTGGGCCGCCAGCCAGTCGGCCATCGCCTCTTCCTGCACGAGGATTTCTTCGCAGATCCGGGCCGTTTCTGCATCGCCCACCGTCTTCGCTGCGGCGATCAGGGCCGTGTAGGAGGCGATCTCGAAATGCTCGAAGACGTAACCGGCCATCGCGCCTTTGACGATCTCGTCGGAGGCCGTCATGCCGCCGACGGCCTGACCGAAGGCTGCCATCTTGCCCATCACGTCCTTGAGGGTCGACGGCGAGCCGCCCAAGCGCTTGATGCACCCTTCCAGCCGTTCGCGCTGGCCAATGGTTTCCTGAATGTGCTCTTCAATGCGCGCCTTCAGCACTGGGTAGTGCTCGATCCGCGAAGCCTGCCCCTTCAGCATGGTTTCGGCTTGCTGTTCCATCGCGTGTGCGTCGCGCAGCCAGTCCAACAGGTTCTCTTTGAGCTCTGCCATGGATGTCTTCCTCTCGTGTCGGGCGAAGCCTTACCGTATCGAGGCTGGGATGCGGATCAAGCGATCCCCGAGTGAAGGCTTGGCGAACGGCGGAGCATCTCAGACCGGCGGTGCGTGGGCCTGGAGATCGATGGCCCTCGTGGTGAACGGCGCGCATGCAACGCATTCGCAGGCCATTGACCGCTCCCGCCACATGCTGAACGCTCCTCAGCGCCAGGCCATCCTCATGACCCGTTCCGCGCTTTTGCTCGTCTTCTTGGCCCCCTCCCTCGCCTTCGCTCAGCAGGGGGACGGAACCGACGTCCAAGCCAACGTCCACACGTTCAAACCCGCCAAGGTGGAGGCGACGCCCGAGCGCGTTCAGGCCCTGACGGTGCCCAGTGGCTTCCAAGTGCGTCCCTTGGCGCAAGGCCTTCAAAATCCCCGGATCATCGCCGTGGGACCAGATGGGCGGATTTATGTCTCACGTCGAGATCAAGGCGACGTGCTGTTGCTGGAGGATGCCAATGAAGACGGAGCCTTGGACGCCGAACCGAAGGTGGTCTTCTCACGTCCAGGAGCGCACGGGCTGGCCATCGCCAACGGGCAGCTGTATGTCGCCACGGCCAACGACGTGTATCGCGCCCCCATACACCCGGACGGGACGTTGGGTCCAGAGGAACGGATCATCAACGACCTGCCCGATGGCGGTCAGCACCCCAACCGCACGCTGGCCTTTGGCCCTGATGAGATGCTCTACATCAGCGTGGGCTCGTCCTGTAACGCGTGCAACGAGACCAATCCCGAGCATGCGGCGCTGCTGAGGTCCTCGCCGGATGGCAAGAGCCGGTCCATCTTTGCCAGCGGCCTGCGGAACACCATCGGCTTTGCTTGGGACTCCAAAACGGGGGAGCTGTGGGGGATGGATCACGGCATCGACTACTTGGGCAACGATGAGCAGCCCGAGGAGCTCAACCGCATTCAGAAAGGAAAGAAGTATGGTTGGCCCCACATCTGGGGCAAGGACGGGGTGAATCCCCAGAGCACACCGCCAGGGCAGATCAGCAAACAGCAATGGGCGGCGACAAGCGAGCCCATGGTGCTCGGCTACACAGCCCACGCGGCCCCCATGCAGATGCTGTTCTACACCGGCCAGCAGTTTCCGGCAGCTTACCGGGGGGACGCCTTCGTGACGATGCGCGGTTCCTGGAACCGCAAGCCTGCGTCGGGCTACGAGGTGGTGCGGGTTCGTTTCAACGCCGGCAAGCCGGTCGGGTTTGAGCCCTTCTTGACCGGCTTCCTGGTCGACAACGGCCAGGCGCATATCGCAAGGCCCGTCGGTCTGGCGATGACGAAGGGCGGTGCACTTTTGGTCGGCGACGATGCCAACGGCGTCATCTACAGAGTGACTTACGGCCCAGGCCAAGCGTCCGCCTCCCCCGCGACCGCAGTGCCTAGCGGGCCCTTGATGGCCCAAGTCAATCAAGGCTCGGGCGTGCCGTTGGCCAAGGATCGGATCGGCAAAGCCGCCACGTTCGAGTTCCGCTCCCCGGCGTTTTCCTCGGGCCAAGCATTGCCTCCCCGCTTCAGCGCGTATCACGACGATGCATCGCCCGCTCTTTCTTGGAGCCCGATGCCTGGTGCCAAGTCCTATGCGCTGATCATGGAGGATCCGGATGCAGCCAACGTCAAACCCTTCGTTCACTGGGTCGCTTACAACATCCCAGCCACCGAGCAATCGCTGCCCGAGGGCCTGCCGGTCGATCCGCGGCTTCTGAAACCGGAGGGAATGCTGCAGGGGGCGAACAGCCGAGGATCGGTGGGCTATTTCGGCCCCAAACCGCCTGTGGGCGATCCACCGCACCATTACCACTTCCAGCTGTTGGCCTTGGACACCGTGCTTGATCTGAAGGCCGGCGCGACGCGGGACGAAGTGCTAAAGGCCGCGAAGGGCCACATTCTGGGCATGAGCAAGACTGTGGGAACCTACCAGCAGGTCGAGGCCCCGCTGAAATAAAAAAAGGGACCCGAAGGTCCCGACCGGCGCCCAAGGCCCGGAAACTCAGTGAACCTCCAGTTCGTGGCAAAGGGACTGGAGGGCGGCGGCGATCTCTTTCAGGCGGAACGGCTTTTCAAGGAAGGGCGTGCCTTTGAAGCGTTCGGGCAGCCGGCTGGCCCCAAGGCCGGTCGTAAACAGGAACGGCACCCCCAACTCGACCAAGCGATCGGCCACGGGGTAAGACTCGACCCCGTTTAAGTTGACGTCCAGCACCGCAACATCGAAGGCGGCTTCCTTGGCGCACGCCAAGGCTGTGGGCAAGTCTTCCGCCGTCTTGGAGACGTCGTAGCCGACTTGGGCAATGGCCTGCTCCAAGACCATCATGAGGGTGGGTTCGTCCTCTACAAGAAGAACCCTTACTGCTTTGCCGTCCAATCCCATGACTTTCTCCCTACAAGCGCTCTGAGTGGATGTGCCACGATTGAACAGTGTGGCCCGAGGGCTCGCCCGATTTGTGAAGAGGGCGTAAAAGGATGACGGCCGTCGCTCTTCTACACTGCGCACTCTGTCGCCCTTCGGTGGCCCTGCCGAGAGGATGACCTATGAACCAACCAGCGAAAGCGAAAACCGATTTGAGGGACGAGAGCCGGCAGTTTGCCCTGCTGGTGAACTCCGTCACCGACTACGCCCTCTACATGCTCGACCCCAGCGGGGTGATCCAGACCTGGAACCCGGGTGGGCAACGAATCAAGGGCTACCAGGCTGCCGACGTGGTCGGCACCAACTTTTCCCGCTTCTACCTGCCCGAAGAGGCCCAAGCCGGCCTACCAGAGCGAAACCTGCGGACCGCGGCCTTGGAGGGGCGCTACGTTGCTGAGGGCTGGCGATTGCGTCAGGACGGAAGCCGCTTCCGCGCCAGCGTGGTGATCGACCCCATCTGGGAAGACGGGGAACTGGTGGGGTTTGCCAAAATCACCCGCGACATCACCGAGCGCCACGAAGCGCAGGAGCAGCTGCTCCAAGCCCAGCGCGATCTCCTGCAGGCGCAGAAGATGGAGGCCATCGGCAAGTTCACGCTCGGCTTGGCCCATGATTTCAACAACCTGTTGACGATCGTGGCCAACTGTCTGGATCTCATCAGCCTGAGGGTGAAAGACGGAGGCGTGGCCAAGCTCATCGATACCGCGCAGCGGGCCGCCGAGCGCGGGGCCCTTTTGACTCGGCAGTTGCTGACCTTCGGCAAGGGCCAAACCCTGGTGCCAGAGGCCGTCGATTTGGCCGCCTTGATGGCCGAATGCGAAGCGCTGCTGCGCCGCTCTGCCGGCGACGCGATCGCATTGACGGTCGAGGTTTCTCGAGGCCTTCCGACCTTGTCGCTGGACAAAGCACAGCTGGAGGCCGCAATCCTTAACCTGGTGTGCAACAGCCGCGATGCCATGCCGAAGGGCGGAACGATCCTCATCACGGCCTCTGCGCGGCAAACCCGCGATCCTACGTTGCCCAACGCCAGTGAAAGCCCTTACATCTGCTTGAGCGTCCGAGACGACGGTTCAGGGATTGAGGCGGACCAGCAGGCCAGGGTATTTGAACCGTTTTTCACTACCAAACCCATTGGAAGGGGCAGCGGGCTGGGCTTGAGCCAAGTGTTTGGCTTCACGGCCCAGTCCGGCGGGTTCACCGAGCTCCAGAGCGAGCTTGGGAAGGGAACCCGCGTCAGCCTTTGCTTCCCCGCACCAGAGCATTGAGATGCCGATCCACGTGTTGTTTGTTGAAGACGAAGACGATCTCCGCAGCGTCGTCGTCGAGGCCCTGACCTCTCAGGGCTTCCAAGTCACTCCCGCCAGCAACGGGGACGAGGCCCTCGTCCTCCTGCGCGGCAGCGCCAAGTTCGCGGTGGTAGTGACCGACTTCAACATGCCGGACAGCGCCGACGGGCTGGAGGTCGCGGCGGAAGCCGCGGTTGCTCAACCCCAGGCCCGCGTCATGCTCGCGTCTGGCCTTCAACGCTCGCAGCTGCCCCCGCTGCCCGAGAAGGTTCGATTTCTCCCGAAGCCTTACCGCTTCCGACAGCTTGTTACGGCGATCCACGAAGACTTGGGCTGCACGTAGAGGTCGGAGTCCTTGCGCGGCCTGGCGGTCGCCAACAACTCACTTCCCCACCAGTGCGCGCCTGCTCACCAGAAACATCAAACGGTCGATCGCGGTTGCGTTCAATGCTTCTCCGTCGCCCCGCACCTTGAAGCCGGCCCAATCGCCCACCGCGACCTCGCTCAGCTCCTTGACTTCCACTGGCAACCAGCGCATGGGCCAGTAAGGCAAGCGGCGATCCGTGATCGTCCCTCTTTGCAGCTCGATCAGATCGTGATGGCTCGAGGCTCCGAGCACCCTAGAGAACGCCACGTCCAACCCGTCCGGGGGGCCTTCCAGGTATTGGAGAAAGCGCGTCCCGTCGAACAAGAGCACCCCACTCACGCCGGCATCCCGGTTAAAACGAGTTGCGTCGTCGACCAGCTCCTGGAGCTTGCCGCTCCGGAGGCCAAGCAGATCGCCGCGCAACGCGTCGGACGCCTCGCTGACATACACCACAGCCCTGATGGGCATTGGGCGCTCCTTCTCAACTGGTCTGGCCGTCCCCCCTTCCACGGAATGTAGTCGTGCCTCGGCGTTTAGGCAATGGCGCAGACTAGAGGTCGAAGGTTTTCCAAGTGATTGCTGGTAAGGACGGGGATCGTCTGGTCCGCCCACCCGCGAAGGGGATCCGGACGCTTAGTCGCACCTCACCTCCGCCACAACCCCAATGCCCGGCAGTGGCGACGGCAACACGGCTTTGCACACGCCGGACACCTCGACGGCCATCCCCGGCTCGGGGTGCTCCAAGTAGAGCGCTCCGTCGTAGCCCACCATGGCTTGTTCGTTCAGCGTAGATGCCAGGGTGCCCGGCGCGATGCGGGCCCCTGTCAGGGTGAAGGCCCGGGCGTTCTGCGTCAGCACGGGGAAGGTCACCCGCACACCGCCTTGGCGGGGCGCCACGGATTGCTTTTCGGTCTCCCCGATCTCCACGCCCACCGGCAGCTCCTTGTCCTTGAGGCTGACGGTGGTGGGTAGCAGGGAGGGAACGTCGGTCACCAACACGCGGCCTTGCTTGTTGGTCTGGCCGACCGGCGCTCCGTTGACCCGCACCGGCAAGCCCGCCTGGCCCGGCACATCCACCACGGCGAAGCTGGCGTAGGCGGGTCGCCCGAAGGCCACGCCGCGGTGGTCCAGGAACACGGCGCCGGAGAAGTTGGCCGCCACCTGGGTTTGCCCGTCGTAGTGGTCCACCATGATCCGGGCGTCGCCGTAACGCGTCATGGCATCCGCCGTGGCCCGGGTGCTGCCCTGATCGCCCTCGGTGTGCTCTGCCGCCAAGCGAAGGCCGCCGTCGGTGCGGTAGGTCGCTCGGGTGGTCAGGGCATCCTGGCCTGGGGCTTGGCGGGCCCGCACGCCCACGCTGGCCTTGCTGCCGAAGCGATACGTGTAGCTCGCCGATACCTGGAGATCGCCGCCGTTGAGGTCCTTCAGCACGTTGGCGGACACCTGGCCTGCAGTGCCCAGGTTCGCGCTCGCGCCCAAGGAGGCGAAGGCCAGGCTGGAGCGCCCCGTGTCGATGGCGCTGTAGATGCCACGCACGGTGAAGCGGCGATCCGGGCGGTAGGAAACGCTGGCTTGGGTGCGCGAAACGATGGGCAGCGCCGTCTCGCTCTGCAGTCGCCAGAAGCCGTCGTTTTCTTCGTGTTCCAGCCGCACGCCAAACGCGGGCCCTCGGTAGTCGTAGCGGGCAGCCCAGCGCGTCCCGCCGTCGCTTGAGCGGCCCACCTCGCCGTCAAGCACGCCCCAGGTGCCCGGGGCCCAGGTGGAACCCACGGTGACGTTGCCCTTGCCGTTCTCGTCCACCTGCCCACCGGCTCGGATGGTCCAGCGGTCGTTGACGCCCTTGGCCCAAGAAGCACTGACGCCGGCCGTGCCGTAGCGATTTTCGTCTTCGCGGACCTGGCCGGCGGCGATTTCCCAGGCGGAGAGCCCGGGACGCAGCAGGGTCGGGGCGACATAGAGCCGTGCAGTGGAAACGGCGGTTTCCCGGCCGTAGGCGTCACGCACCACTACATCCGTTTGGCTGGCTCCAAATGCCACGTTTCGACCGTCCACGGTGAAGGGGCCGGCCTTGACGTCTTGGCGTGTGATTTCAGCCTGGTTGGACAGGACCTTGACCTGCCCCGGGTCCAACGCGATCCCCCCTAAGGTCGGGACGGGCCACGTCGGCGTGAGCGGATCCAGCGCTGCCGGGTCCTTCGCGAGGCGAATGCCGCCCAGCGCCACCGGGCCGATGCGGGGCGTGGCGTAGACATCGCCGGCTTGCCAAGTCCGTTGGCGCGGCAGGTCGTCTTTCTGCCAAGCGGTCATGCCGCGGCGCATGCCAAACCCGTTGGGGGATTGGTTGAGCTGCCCGGTGGTGGAGACCACGCCCCAACGCCCTCCGGTGCGCGCGTCCAGTGCCAAGGACGTCGCTTGTTGCCCGCCTGCAATCTGGGTGGCGAGGTTGTAGTTGACCAAGACGCCCCCGATGCCGGGCGACACCTGAGAAACCGGAGTGCCGTGCTGGCTGAGCTGCTGCGCCGGCTTGCGGTCAGCCGGAATGGTGAGCTGGACGGTGGCGTTCTCGGGGGTGTAAGCCACGGTCACGCCCAAGGCTTGGTCGGTCAGGTCCTGGCCCTCCTCGCCCGGGCGAAGGGTCACGCCGAGCTGCTGCCAGGTCGTGGATTCGGCCACCCAGGCCCCATTTTGCTGCCAGAGCAACACGGGGTCCTTCGCGGGCAGCCCGTTGGCCTGGATCGGCGCGGCCAGCACCGGCTCCACCCCGTCTGGGATGGCCGCGTGCGCGCTGCCAATGGACAGGGCCAGCGCGAGGCCCAGGACGCTTCCCCGCCGCACGTGTCGCCCTCAGTTCACGGGGACGACGACGGGAGCCCCGTTGACCGTGATTGAGAGCGTGGACGCCTTGAGACCAGGCTTGAGCTCCACGTGCTTGCTCTGCCCCGGCAATACCCATCCCAACGCCCCTTCGCGCCATGCCGGCATGCCTTGAGGACCGACGGCGATCAGGCGCGCGGCGGTCGAACCGGTGTTGGTCAGCAGAAGGCCGTCGGCGGTGAAGCGGGCCGTGAGCACCGGAGGACCGGCCTTGGCGTCTTCAAACCCCACCGGCAGGTTCTGGTGGATCAACAACTGCACCTGGCCCGCCGTGGACGGCTGGGGCAACTGGCGCAGCAGCACGCGGTAGTAGCCCGGCGTGCCGATGCCTTGGGTGCGCACCAACCGCACGGCCCGGCGGGACCCAGGCGGGATTTCGACAATGGACGGTGCCGCGATCACCGCCTTGGCGGGGCCGGTCACGTCCTGCCCGCTGGGATCTTGGGACCAGTCCAGCACCGTCACCTGAAAGCGCTCGGGGGTTTCCCCATGGTTTTCCAAGGTCAACGCCCCTGCCTTTTCTCCAGCCGGGGCCACGATGCTTGTGGGAAATAGCGACACGTTGCCCGCCCACGCAGGCACGGCGAACAATGAGCACAACGAAACGGCCAACAAACGCTTCAACATCACTCCTCCAAACCGATCACCTCCTTTGATCCAACCAAAACATTCAAAGTTGTCAACCCACCCCCAAAAGAAAACCCCCGAGGATTTCCGGGGGCTTTAAGGGAAACGGTTGAGGATCAATAAGTCAGGGTTACGGCGATGGTGTCGGAGAAGGTTCCACCGGGCACCTTGTTCAAATCGTAGAAGGCATAACCGATACCGATCATCTGCTGCTCACCGGTTCCCACGCCCTCCCAAGCATCGGCCCCACTGCCCCACACTTGGCTGGCACCGGGATCTTTGAAGAGGCCGTAGGCGACGAAGTTTCCGGCCCCATCGGACACGGCGCGGTGATTGGGACGAGCAATCGCGGCGCCGTAGTTCAACCCGTCGCCGGGCACGATGCTGAAGGCGGTGCCTTGGTTGCAGCGAACCAGCAACGCGCCGTTGGAATAACCCTGCGTGCCGGACGCCAAACCGTTGTATTCACCGCCGCCCAGCTGGGTCACGAGCAGGCTGCACTCGTTGTTCACGGTCGCAGAAATCATCAAGTCTTCGGTGACGTCGGCGGCGGAGGCCGAAGCGGCAGAAAACGCGGCCATCAAGGCCAGAGAAAAAGAAAGGGTCTTGCGCATGAAAAATCCTCCTCGGATTTAGGGAAAGGGAAAGTGGCCCGGATTGGGCTTGCTTCACCAATACTCGATAAATCTATTTCCGCAAGAGGATCGGGCAACAAGAGTTGCAGGGGCCAACCCAAGCGCTTGCACCGAGGGCACGAGTGAGCTAAAAAGCAATCGCCGGTCGCAGAAGCGTCGGTGTTGTGCCCGCATAGCCAATAGGCTCCGGGTGCCCGAGGTCCACCCAATGGGGGCGCGGGAATCTTTTTTCGATTCCGGAGCCATCCATGACGACCAAACGCCGCAAATCCCTCCGCACGTCTGCCTTCCATGCCCAGTTCGGCCGCTGCTACTACTGCGGCCTGCCGATGTGGCTCGCAGCTCCTTCAGAGCTCGGGCTGAAGCCCAGCAAGGCTCGAGCCTTTCAATGCACCGCGGAGCACCTGGTCGCCCAGCAGGATGGGGGCCGAGACGTATCCGGGAATGTGGTGGCCGCGCATGCCCGATGCAACCAGTGCAGGCACAAGCGAACGGGACCAGCTCCCTCCCCTGAAGCGTTCCGGGCCTTGGTTCAGAAGCGGCTGGCAGTGGGAAGATGGTGGTCCAGACTGCCGCCAGGGATTGCGCATGCTCCTGTATGACCTCATCAAGCTCTACGAACCCTCGTTTGAGCCGGCTCGCACCTCTTGAAGGCGCAGGGACAGCTTGCTGGCAGACACCTTCCCTCAACCACTCCCTCGCGCCTCGCGGACAACCGCCAGGGCCATGACCACGGCTTGGAGGAGATCCGATTTCGTCCGCCCCTGCTCGCTCCCATCGCTCGGAAGGGCGGTCAATGCAGCGACCGCGTCCTTCCCTGACAAGTATTGGACGCACGTCAAGGCGGACCAGTGAAGCCCAAACTCGGTGCGCAGTCGCGTTCCAGCCTCCCCTTGCAAGAGCGTCCCGTCGGCCATTTCGAGCAACACGTGTGCAGCGGCCAACGCCTTGGCACGGGCATTCGCAGGGTCTTTGTGCAGGGATTAAGCTGCCGGCTTCGCCTTGGCCTTCTTGGCAGGTTTCCGAATCGGCTTTGCCTTCTTGGCGACCTTGCCCACCTTCGCAGCTCCCTTAGCCGCGGCCTTCTTCACCTTGCCAGCGGCGGGCGGGAACTTGGCCCCAGGGTTGGCCTGCGCCCACGCCTTGCCTTCGGCCGACTTGGCCCATGCCGTGAAAGCCTTGGGTGCCAGCCCTCGGCCTGCCCAGGTCTCTCCCGTCGGGAGTCGATACTTGGGGGCGACTTTGCCGAGCTTTCGGCCCTTCAGCGGCCCCACAGAAGGTTTCGGGGAACGCGCCGGCTTGACGTCAATGGCCTCGCCAATGAGCTTGGCAACCTGGCGACGCTGGGCGGGGCTGAGAACCTTCGCATACTTCTGAAGCACCGCAATCGCCTTGGGCACCTCACCATCGCGCTTCTCAACCAGCCGCTTTTGGGCTTCGAGGTGCTTGATTTCTGCGTTGATCGACTGAAGAGTGGTCAAGGCCAAGGCAAATACTCCGTTGAGGGCAAGCAAGGGTTATAGCCCATCGGCGGAGCCAGGGCCAACGCAGGACGCGCCCTTCGGCCAACTTCCATCCACCGAAACCAGCCTCGTGCGGCAGATCAGCGTGCGTCCGGCCTCGACGCTCTTGGTCAAAAAGCTTTAGAAGAAGACCCCTAGCGGTCGGGTGGACTGGATTCAGGCGTGTTAGCTGGTCATCGAAACGGCCATCGAGCCCCTCCCGTAGCGCTGGGCGATCGCCAGGCTGCCTGCCTTGCATTCGAGACTCGTCGAGTTGCCCCGCGGCGTCGCGGTGCCGACTTGGACGGATGCCTTATTCACCTCCTCATATTTGGCGATAACGGGTGGGCATACGGCGAATAGTGCAGCGACGAGCCAAAACTTCTTTCAATCTCATGATCAATCCCCCTGCTAACCGTCGCCCGGCGGCGCTCACACCTTCAGCGCTGGTCGGGATAGGCATTTCCAATCGTCACCCCTGAGCTAAGATGAGACATGATCACGGTCCGACAGCGAAATGCCGAAAAGGCGGGGTTTGGATACGAGAAGGTCCGCCTGAAATGCGGCCCCGGCCCGAAACAGTGGATGTGCCCACAAATGAGCCAGCCGCTTTCGGTCGAAAAGGCGGCCCTGTCCCACTTCGCCCAGCAAGGATGGCGAGGGTTCAGCGGCGAAGGCGGCCTTTTGCTGACCCTCATCAAAGCCATGTCGTTCCAGAACCTTGGATACGACGAGCGCATGCGCTACGTCGAGGCGCTCTATACGCTGGCCGCAGAACCATCCTACGGACGATCCTACACCGTTGCCGAGTTGCTCACGAATCTGGCCCGCGCAACCGCCGGTCAAGTGGCGGCTAACTTTGACCAAATGGCGTCTCGGGGTCCACACATAGAGCAAACGGCGTGGGGGCATTCGTCCGACACCTCGTCAGTTCTCGATGTGTTTCCCGGCCTGGAGCGCTGGATGCTATTGGAACTGTTTGAAGTTGCCGGCTCTGATTTGCTTCACCGCATTGCCACCATTTTCGCCTCTAACCCCTACGAATACCGCCGCGGCTGGCCGGACATCACGATGTGGAGGGAACGGCAGCTCCGCTTCGTGGAGGTCAAAGCTCCTGGCGACTCGCTGGGCAAGAGTCAGAAAGTCATTGCCCAAACCTTCGCCGTCCCATTGGGCCTGGACTTCACGCTCCTTGATGTCGTGGTGCCACCAGCGGTGCCCTAGCCCACAGCATTGACGCTCGCGCGCGAAACCAGGCCGCAGCACTCTCCCGCCGACTTTGGCTCGCCAAGGAAGAGTTCGCGGGCGCGGCATGGCGGCCAAAGGGCAAGCAAGCCCATCCGGAAACCGGCTTGGTCGGTCAAGCAGGATGCATTGTGTCCGGCATAAACTACGAGGTGTGACCAGCTAGTTAGGGTGAATGGATGAACCAGGTTAGGAAGCGATGGAATAACGACGAAACGCGTGGACAGGTCGAACGAATCTTTGGCCGCGATCAGTTAGAGAAGGTGCGTTCTTGCCTACAGGCACTCAATGAGCGCATTTACTTCAGCGAATACCACTACAGGCAAGCCAACTATTTCATCAAGAAGCCGATGGAAGGCCGAACCAGCGATGAGGCCATGTTGGTTTTTTTGGGCGTATTTGACGAAGACGACGAGCCCGGGGCCTGGGAACACTTTCGCTTTTCCCACGCCCATGCATTTGCTTGCGTCCAGAACCTTCACTCTCTCCCCGACCACTTGGCCTACTTCGCCTACTGGGCATTAGGAATGGACTTGGATGAAAAAACTCGTATCCAGCGCTTGCGAGACATCACCCGAAAGGAGGTGAACAGACGCCTTCCTGAGCCACTGAAAGAGGTCTACAGCCAACTCGTTGCGGACGAAAGTTTCGTCTACATCGATGACCTCAACAACCATTCCAAGCATCGATCCTTGATCAAAGTTTCCTATCAAACGAAGTTTGAGATAGATCAGGTAAAGGAACATGGCTTGCAGTTCGGCGAGTTCACCTTCGGAGACAGATCCTATCCCGCCCGCTGGGTGCTGGAGACGCTGCGAAAAGAACATAACCGTCAAAGCAAGTTCATCGTGGCGTTCGGCAACGAACTGAACGCCACGCTCCAAGCCATGCCGGCACGGGTTGGCTAAACTCACATTCGCCCTGCCAGACTAACGATGGTCATGCCGCCCAGCGCGCTTGCGAGAAGCTCCGCGAGCGCTCCGGGCCGGTGGACTAGCCAACGTGCTAGCGGACGTTAGCGAGCCAGCCACTCCACGAGTTCTCGCACGCTTGCTGCGTCCGCACATGCTGCATCCACCCCATCGCTTTCGACCTTCACTTGGAACGCCAGCCAGGCGTGCTCCTTCTTTTCGGTCAGCCCAACATGAGGCTCGATGGCACCCCGGCTCCATAGCCAGATCGATTTGTCCCGAAGCTTTCGGACGAGTGCCTGGATGTGCGGCAATGCTTCTACTCTTTCCGCTAGAAGCTCGAAAGCCTTCGAGGCCGGGCCCTGGGGGCCCTTCTTAGGGAGTCCCCCTTCGTCCAAGGTGATCTGACCCTCGTCCGCCATCGTTCTTAGCATCGAGCGGCATGTAGCGATATCAGTGTCGCTCGGGTCAAGGAAACCGTGCTTGGTGGCCTGCCGAAACGCGTAATCAAGGTCCACAATCGCGCATGCTGGAAGGCCCAGCGCCTCCAGGATCTCCATGGACTTCTGGGTATCCGAGACGCCGCTCATCGCGACAATCGCGAGCGAAGACTGCCCCATGGTCTTGCCGGAGACTGCATTGAAGAGGCTGGGGAGCAACCGGAGCTCTGTCTTTCCCTCGGTCAAGACCACCTTGTCAGCGAAGAGCATCTGGGAAGAGTTGGTCAAACTGAAGATCTGGTGGAGCTGATGCGTAGGCTCGGCAACCAACTGCTCGACCACCGACTGAAGCCTGGGCCTTGCTTGGGTCCCCTGCGGATGCTTCTTCGTCATCAACAAAGCATTTTTAGCGTCGCGCGCGAGGATCATTTGAGCAGAGTGGGTCGAAAAGACCACCTGATAGCCCGACGCGGAAAGTGCCCTCAGTGCTTCGCGAACCTGCTCTACAGCAAAGGGATGCATGAACAGCTCGGGCTCATCAATCAGCAGCAGCGTCACTCCACCGGCTATGGCAACGCCTCGCTTGAGGTCAGCCAGGTGGCGCACCATTGCCATCTGAATAGCGCGCTGGGCACCATGCCCGTATGAACCAAATCCCCTGCCCTTTCCGTCTCCCTCATAGACCTTGACGGTTCCCGCCTTGATGAGGTCGTTCAACACAGGGACGGGGAAATCCAGCTTGATGCTCACCCCAGGGAACAGATCGGCGATTTTTTGATTGATGGAGGCGTCAATCCTCCCCAGCTCTTCAAATCGTTCTGCACCCTCAGCGGAAAGCATTCCAACGATTGCCAAAAGGTGCGGCGATAGATCCGCCTGATGCCTTTCTTGAATAGCTGCGACCATGTCTATTAAAAGCTTACCAATCGTCGTACTGGTCTTTGCCTTACTGGCATCCTCTTCCGCATCCTCCATAGCCCCGATCCGTATTGGATCCGGGAAAAGAGCTGAGATGGCCTGATCAATGCCAGTCGGATTTGGATCCCACTCGTTCGTGTCTAAGTTCAACACGGTCAGTGAAACGCCACTGCCAGCCCCTTGCTGATGCTTTCGGATGCGAAGCACGCCATCACGCACATGCGGCTCGATCCTTGTTCGATGCTTCAAGTCCAGCATGGCAAGGTCTTCTTCGACGATGCCATAGAGACGGCCAGATACCTCAATAGGCAGAAGTGGATCGTGGAAGTCTTCCTCCTTCCAGCGCCCCCCTTTTACCAACCATTGAAGTGCAGTGAGGCAGTTGCTTTTACCGCAGTTGTTCAACCCAACGAGTGGCGTGAACTCGGTCAGCTGCAACTGCGTAGAAACGCACGACCGAAAGTTGCGAATATCGAGATCTGAAATATAGACAGCCATTCCCTTCCCCCTGTTATGAAGTCACTCCCCGATGGCTGCCTTCAGCTGCTCGGTCACGCTGTTGCCCTTCTCATCCTTCAACTGGGCCATGAGGTAGACCCCTCGGCCGTTGCTCTTAGCAGCCCATAGCTCGCCGATCATTCGCTTCTCCTTCTCGGAGTCCGCCGTGTATCGGTCGCCGCCCTTGTATTCAACGACCAGCAGGCGACCGTCCTTGAGCTTTGCTACAAAGTCAGGGTAGGTCCGCTGCTTGGACGTCGGCATCCAGAACTGGCTCTTGTCCACCAGGTTGCGGACCCAAAACTCCACCTCGTCCAGCTGATCGATGGCCTGGGCGCAGAGGAACTCCTCGCCCACCTTGCCCCCGGCGGTCTTCCATTGAAGATCGCCCACGAAGGGGTAGTAGTGCTTGCGGAAGCGATATGTGCCGCCTTGGTAGTAAGAATGCGCTGGATACTGGGTCATGTCCGCCGGATAGGTGAACATGGCATCGGGCTCGTCGCTGACCACGATCTCTGCGTCGGCACCAAACAGGGCCTGCTGGAAGCCATCCTTGAGCGCCTCCGCCTTGGCGATCTGAAGCTGCTCGCCGAGCTTCCGTCGGAGCACGAACTGGCCATTGAGCAGTTGGGATAGCGAGAAGCCCCGATCTTCGGACAGCCCGCTGATGGACCGGCGCAACCACTCCCGCAGCACGGGCTGCTTGATCCCCGGATCGCGGATCTTCTGGTCCAGCCAGCCCACCAGGTCCGCCTGTGTGCGGTCCTTGGCGAAGCCTGGCAAGTAGGTGTTCACGTCGTCATCAATCGGCGTGTAGCTGACCTTCTCTTCCACCAAATCGACTTCAAAGGTCTTGCTATCTGCATTGAACTTGAGGCTTGTCAAGTCCGGGGGATAGGCCAGCAAGTCCCAGGTGAAGCCCGGCGGCGTGGCGCCGCTCTCCACGAACTCCAGCTCGCCCTGCTCCATGACCCCAAGCCGGGGCACGCTGAACACTGCGCCGTTCTGGCTGGGGGCTTTGACGGCCTTGGAAGCGATCTGGTGGCGCTCGATGGTTGCCGTGGCCTCCTCCCGCTCCTTGGTTGGCACAGCCTTGGTGATCGCTTCCACGGTGGACTCGTCCACCTCGCCCGTGATCTCCACCGAGCCGCCCTTGCCTTCCTCGTTCGGAGTGAAAACAACGCTGGTCTGGTCCCGAGCAGGGATACCAGTAAGATCCGGTTGTTTGCTCACGGCAATGGTGGTCTTGGGCGTCACGGGAACCGGATTGACCTTGCCGCCTCGCAAGTCCAAGCCGGGCCCAGGTGTGGGATCCGGCAGCACCGCGCCCACGGCCTCCAGAGGGTTGAAGCCGATGTCGATGAGCGACTTGGTGAGCTCTGCGGCAGCCAGATTGAACGCCGCAGTGGTGACATGGGCGTAGGCCTTGTTCATGACCTCCTGCTTGCGGCGGGTGGCATACGGCATGCGCAGCACGCGGCCCAGCAGCTGCTGGATGTCCTTGTCGCTCTTGACCTGGGCCACCGAGCAGAAGACGTAGGCAAAGGAGCAATCCCACCCTTCCTTGAGCGCTTGCTTGGTGATGATGACCTCGATGGGGCAATCCTTGGCGAACAGGTCCACGCCGTCGATCTCGCGCTGATCGCCCGTGGCGATGGCAATCGCCTTCTCGGGCACCTTCTCGTTGTCGATGAGGTGCTTCTTGACCTCCTCGACCGTGGCAGTGCCCTTGGCGTTCTCAGCCTGAATCAGCAGGATGGGACGGATGTAATCCGGCTCGCCCAGCGCGGTCTTGCCCAACTCGTTGCGGCGGGCCACAGCGCTGCCCACGGCGACTTCCCATTGCCCGACGTGCTCCTTGAGCACGACTGGGAACTTGATCATGTCCGCGCCCTTGAGCTCAAAGGCACTGACGCTGACCAGCACATTGCTTTTACTGGCTTCCGGGGTTGCGGTGAGCTCCACCACTACCTTGGCACCCAGGCGCTCGTAGACCTGATAGGACAGGGGCGTGTTGGCATTGTGGGCTTCGTCGGTGATGACCAACGGACCGTGAAGTTTCAGCAGATTGGCAAAGGACGCGATGGCCTTTCCCGCCTTGTTCTGCTCCAAGTAGGGCAAATCGGACACGCTGCCGGCGAAGTGAGGCTCCAGATCTTCGTGGTGCTCGTAAACCTTGCGGCCTTCCTGGTTCTCCACGCGCAGCGCGGCCATCGTCGAAATGACCACGCAGACCTTGGTTCCCAGATCAGCAGGGCGGATGTGGGTGAAGTCTTCCACGTCGAACACCGCGACCTTGCCCCCAAACGCCTCGTCCAGCTCCTGGCGATAGGGGTGGCGGGGGTTCTTGAAGGCTTCCAGCGTCTGGGTCTTGATCTGGGTGGTGGGCACCATCCACATGACCAGCGGGAACTCGCGCTCGAGGTAGGCGTCGCCTGCCGCCTGGATGATGTGCGCGCCCATAACCGTTTTGCCGCCGCCAGTGGGGATGCGAAGGCAGACGTAGGGCGAGGCTTCCATACCCGGCATGGGCTTGTAGTGGGCGATCAGACCGGCATCCACGTTCTTCTCAAACGCGGATGCGGGGCCGGTCAGCCTGGCGTCTTCTAGGAACTGGGCCAGGCTGCACAAGGCCCGCTGCTGATACACCTTGAGAGAAAGAGCCATGCTTAGCGTGCCTTGATGTCGTAGGGGGTTTGCTTGAAGGTGATCTGGAGCTCTTCCAGCCGCTCCTTGGGCAAGTCGCAGGACTCGCCGTAGATCACCTTGGGCCCGTCAAATGGCTGCAGGCCTTTCACCACCCGCTTGGTCAGCACGTTGCCGCCGGTCTTGCTCTCGTCGCCCAAGATGCCATTGAACAGCAGGTAATAGCCGATCCCATGGTGCTCACCCAGGAACGGTTGCTTCGAGGCACGTGTGGAGCGTGCGGTGCCCGTTTCGGCAAACCAGACGTGGGCGGCCAAGTGTTCGAACTTGATGCCCTCGCGGATGTGACCTTGGTCATCGAATACGGGCACGCCGAGCTTGTAGAAGCGAAAGCCACCGCCACCTTTCCAACCGACTTCTTTCGAAATACCTGATTGCTCACCTTCCACAACGGATACAAGCCTCGCTTGGCAATGGCTTCGCGCCTGGTCACCTCGCTCAATACCAACAAACCTGCGATTGAGCTTCAAAGCAACTGCTGCTGTCGTCCCGCTTCCAAGAAAACTATCGAGAACAAGGTCCCCAGGTTTAGTCGTTAACTCAATGCAACGACGCAGGAGCCGCTCGGGCTTTTTACCTTTCTTAAATGTCACGCCGCCCTCGCCAGCAATGCCCTCCCACGAGATATCACTCCAGATATTCGTAAGCATTGAGGAGGCGACAGGCTCTCCATCAATCTCAACAACGTTCTTGCTGTAGAAAAGGATTTGCTGACCGTCCAAGATGTAGACCGTATCGAGCGATTCGCCCCGCTCCAGCTTTAGAACTTCACCAGGTCGAGTGAGAGACTCTTTCTTTAGATCAACGATTGCCTGACCCGCACCGGAGTCGCTAATGGATGCCAAGCGGCAGACTTGGCTTGAGTTCTTCAGAACCCACTTGTCGAAGTGCTGGAGAATAGACTTAGGGTGTTTGATCCTTGCGTTCCGCGGCACCTCAGCATATTTATCGGCAAGAGACGAAAACCTCCATTCACTCTCAGGCAAATCCCGGTTCTCCAGCCAAAGGTTGTAGGCATAGTCAACACCGCGTGGAATGCGGGCACTTACGTCTTCAAACTTCTCTTTGTCCTTCGCATACCAAAGAATGTATTCCGATGCTTTGAATACACCAGGATTGACAGTGCTAAATGCAGAAGGCGAGCGGGCAGCGATAGTTATCCTGTTGACGAAGTTGGACCGGCCAAAAATCTCATCCAGCATCACCTTCGCATAGTCAACCTCGTTATCGTCCAGATGAAGAAAAAGAGATCCCTTCTCTGAAACAAGCTCGTGGATGAGTTCGAGCCTGGCATACATCATTGACAACCAAATCGAATGCTCGAAGTTGTCGTCGTATTTCGGGAACATCGCTCCGGTATTGAACGGCGGGTCTATGTAGACGCAACCAACCTGGCCAGCGTAGTAAGGCAGCAACGCCTTCAACGCATCCAGGTTGTCGCCCTCGATCAGCATGTTGGGGGAGTCCACCTCCCCATAGGACAAGCTGACCACCGGCTCCAGGAGGCGGTAAGGCGTCAGGGCGGAACGGGTTAGGTCCTCGTCACGGTCGGACCAGTTGAGCAGCGGCATCGAATACATCCCCTCGAACAGGCTCCAAGTATCGTTCAGCGGGTGCATTTCGGCCAATGCTCCAAAGCCTAACGGCGGCTAAGCCATTGATCGAAATAACCTTCCCGTGATCGGGGCCTGATCGCGAACTATATGCTGGGCCACTTAGCGACCAGCGGGCCAAGAAGCATCTCGGCTACGGACGGCTGAGGCCCACCTTCCCGCAGTAGCGATAGACGGCGGAACTGCTCACCCCGAGTTCCCGCGCCAGGTGAGCCCGGCTGACCTCCTTCAAGCGAGCCCGAACCTGGTCCAGGGCCAGCCCGCGCAAGGTGCGGTGCTCTGGCCCTTTCAGGACACGCCCCAAGCGAAGGGCTCGGCGGTCCAGGCCGATGGTGGCCGGCGACAAGCCCAAGCGCTGGGCCACCTCGGCCGAGGTCAGCCCGGCTCGGACCAGCCGCTGCACCTGCTGGCGACGCTCAGCGAGCTCGCGGGCTTGGCGGTCCCGGAACGCCTGCCGTCCGGAGCCCGCCAGGCGGTGCCGCCGGACGAAGCGGTTCACGGCCTGGTGGGTGACGCCCAGGCGTTGGGCCAGGGCGCGCTGGCTCACCCCTTCGTCCAGCCAGGATTGAACCTGGGCCGGGGAGCGGCCGCCGAGGAAGCCTTTGCGCGGACTCATCGATCCATCGCCGCCAGGTCGCCTTGAATCTCGGAGGGTGACACACCAAGCGCCTGGGCGATGGCCCCAAGCGTCAGGCCTGCGGTCATGCCGGCGCCAATCGCATACCGCCGCTGACGTTCATAGGCTTGGCGACGAGCCTCCGGGTCGATGGGCATGGCATCGGACGGGTCTACCCGTCGGGCGTGCTCGATTTGATCCCGCTCACCACACGTTTGGCGGTGCGCGGCCAGGGCGTCGTCCACGTCCATGCTGAAAGGCGTGTTGCGTTGGGCAGCGTCGTAGATGGCTTGGATCTCCGCAGGCATGGGGAGCAGCTCGATGCCGTCAGGCCCGGGAAGAACGCCTGGGGCAAACAAGGTGGAAGGCTCGCGGTTCATCGGCCCACCCAGTAGCCCAGCCCCGCGCTAAGCAAGGTGGCCGCGTATAGAGCGGCGTCCTCAGCGCTGGAAATGTTGAGGGCCATTACCACCGCCCCGAATGCGAGCGTGAGGACGCAACCCGCGAAGATCCCCCCAAAAATCGCGAAATCCACGTAGAGCGATGCGTCGCGCTTCCCGGCGCAGAATAGGGCCAGCGATTGCTTTACGGTCGGGTAAGTCAACGCGATCATAAAAGAGAGAAACGCCGCCGAGCAGAGAAACACAGCAAGGACCAGCATGGAAAGGACCAGCATCGTCAACGCACTCATCCGCGCGACCTCCCCTTGCCCCAGAAAAAGGCCAGCAGACAGAGCACCGCGACCGTGCCGAGGACAAACAGGCCTCCCCCGGTGGCGAGCTGGTGCCAGACGCTGAAGGTGGCTTGGGCCAAGAACGCGGCGATGACCACCATCCCAACTCCAAACAGCCCGCCATGGATCACGACGCGGCCGTGCGTGCGAGCGTCTCGCTCACCGCCCCTCACCCGTTGCCAAGCTGCCTTGGCATCGCCAAAGCGCTTAAACGTCCAGAGAGGGACCAGGACCATGAGACTCAGCAGGGTCAGCAGAAGGATCGCGCTCACCATGGGCGGCCTCCCGCGCGACTCCTCAGCGGGCGCGCCTGGAAGGTGAGAGGCTGGCCCCACTGGCTGGGCTTCAGATTCCAAGCCATTGGGAGCTCGACCTTCGCGTGCAACCGGGCGTCATTCGGCAATGCTCCTGCAACCCCGGAACATTCCATGCCATCTAGGATCTGTCTCGCTGTATCCCCCGAAATGAGAGCAACTTTGTCAAAAGGAAGCTCAAAAAGTTCTCGGGGCAAAGAGCCCATGCCGTCCCAGACAAAGACCCCAACCGGAACAAAAATAATATAGATTGCCATCAGCGCTGCCCTCCAACGGCTACATTTTCTCTGCCCGCACCGATGACTACGGATACGGAAGCTGCCTCAAGCTCTGTAATCACTGGCTGCGCGGTCCCTTCGGAGCGGAGAAAAACTTGATCCCCCACCTCAAAAGCCCCCTGCTCGTCGCCCTGCATGTAGAACGGCAGAATGCGGCCAGCGATGCGCAGCGCACATACGCTGTCATCCACACCGTTGTTTCGCGTGTCGCGGCATGGGACGCGCTCATACGTCACTCGGAGCGTGTAGTAGCGCTGCGCCTCGTCAATCACCCACAGCGTGACGCTTTCGCGTGTTGCGGGGTTCTTCTTCAAGATTGAGTTGTAAGCCGCGTATGGGCCACGGCCCGGCGCTTCCATGGGTTCGAAGGACTGAACCCCGGTGGCGGTTTCCGTGGGGGACGCCTCCCAGGCGTGTGTGACCCTTACTGCGATGGTGTGCGGCGTGATCACGGTGGCATTCACCCCGACGGCAACGGCGACCGAATCGCTACGGGGCTCGGCGGCGCTGGCGGCAAGGGGGAGCAGGCTGGCAAGGGCCAGAGAAAGAATCAACGCGCGCATGAGGCCTCCTTTTTTGAATGGGTTGCACTACCCATAACAAACGGTTTGGTTTGCGCAAGGGGATCGGGAAAAGAAAAGGCGGCTTTCGCCGCCCTTTCCCTTGGCCTTAGAAGCGCGCTCGCAAGCGAGGGGCTTCCAGGGTTTGGCCGTCCTGCCCATGGGCCTTCATGGCCGCACCGACCTGCCGTTGGGCGTCGGCCCCAAACCCGCCTTCCGGTGGCTTCCAAGCATTGGCAGCGGGAAGAAGCTCGTCCAAGAGCTTGGATCGGTTGTGGGCTCGCAGCTCGTTCTCAGCGTTGTTCAAGAACGACTTGGTCTCTCGGTTGCTCGCAAAATCGATGGGCTTCATGCCAGGCTCGTTTCGAAAGCCGTTGACATGGTTGTCAAAGCCTTGCTCGCCGACGAGCTTACACCCCTTGTCCCAGTCCGCCCCTGCGAACACCAGTTCTCGGCAGAGTTCCGTCTTTCCCTGCTTCGCCGCTTCATGGAGGACGCTGTAGCCGGCATAGTTGTTGTAGGCCCAGCCCTCGTCTCCGTCGATGTTGAACGTTCGGTTCCGACTGACCAGTTCTTCGTTGGGATCCACCTGCTCCAGCAGACGTTTGGCGTCGCCGGCCTCAACGAGGGCCACAATGTTGAGCACGCGGTCTTGCTCCTCCTTCGTCTGCTCCGCCTTTTCCGCGGCCTGCTCTTCCGCTTCGGCATCCCAATACCGAGCCTCGTGGTAGTAATCCCGGCTCGCATAAGGGGTTTCCCCCCTGTCGTTCTCTACGTGGTGCTGGGGAACGCCTCGCCCCACCCCATCGACCAACTCTTCCATCGCGCGCTCGTCCGCGGTATGGGCAGGAATGTTTCCCTCCATGTCTTTTGCGTCAACCTGGGCCCCGGCCAACACCAACGCCTGCACCATCTCCCCCGTTTTGACGTAATGAAGCGCGGTTCGGCCCAGCGCATCGGTGTCCCTCACACTACCGCCCTGCCCCAACGCAGCGACAAGCTCGCTGGGCGTCTCGGCCAGGAAAATCGGGTCGGTCGCCGCATCGACGCGCTCACGCGGCGAAAAATCGTCTCGGTGGTTCCGAATACTTTCTCGATAAAGCATAGGATCATGTTTTAGCGCTGGCTCGCCATTCGAGTTCAGCAGGGAGGGATCGGCCTTGGCATCCAGCAAGCGCAGCACAACGCTTGGGTCGCTGGCCAGGTGGAGCGGGGTGTCTCCCCCGTCCGTCCGCAGATTCACGTCGGCGCCGGCATCGATAAGCATGTGGCAATCGCCTTCAAGCCCTCGCTTCGCAGCAACATGCAGAGCGGATTGCCCTTGGCTTAGGGCATTGACATCCGCTCCGGCCTTCGCCAACAGCGCCAAACCTTCCGCAGTAGGTTTTTCGGACCAAGCGGGTTCCCTTTGGTATGTGCTCAACAGGCGATCAAAAGGCGAACGCCCTTGTTTGTCCAACGCGTGAACATCCGCCCCAGCCGAGATAAGCAGTTCCATCTGCCACGGCTCCTGACATTTATGCAAGGCGGAATCGCCGCGCGCGTCGCGATACCCTTTCACATCGGCGCCGTCTTCGATGGCCTGCCTTACCTCGTCCTCGAAGCGACCCTTCGTCTTCAGACCAGCGAAGGCCAAAGTGCTCCCCAACCGATCCGTTGCCTCATCGTTGAACGATGGGGGCGCACTCTGCGATCCCAACCGGGTCCGACTAGAAGATGGGATCGCCCCTTGGGCCTGCAGAGCGCTCTGTTGACCCGACCGGGTCTGATTGGAAGATGGGATCATCTGAGGACGTTCACCGGGTGAAACTTTTACCGGCTCCACCGAAGCCACTGGCCGCTGGCTTGAATCATCCAAGCGCTCCCGGACCGGGGGTTCAGGCGGCTCAGAAGAAGCCACGCCTGGTAGTTCCGTGTCCTTTTGACGGATGAAGGGTCGAAGTAGATTTGAAAAGACGTTGCCAGCCATGGTTCCTCCGCTTGGTGAGTGATACTCATGTCTTAACAAAGAAAGGGGGATGCGCAAGGGGCCGCAAAGAGAAAAGGGGCGGCTTTCGCCACCCCTCTCAACCCAGCGTAAGAAGCTCAAGAAAAAACATGGTGCCTAGTTAGTGATTTCTCAGGTCGGTTAACTAAGCATTCTTTCCACCCCGGCGACAGCAACCACCGGAAACCACCGATACAGCAAGGATAACCACCCAACCACCTTCTAACCGCTCACCCTGGAAAAGTTCTCAGTTAGAAGTAGAGGAATCGGACCACAGCCGGGTCTTCCCCCAGCACATTCATTTCTAACTCGAAACCTCAAAAGGTCAACCCCCTACCTGCGCTAAGCAACCTGGCGTTCCTTGCGTCGCGATGGGGTCCTTCGACCGGCTTCCGTCTTTCGCCCCTGCTCCATGTCCTGCTCCTTCTTGACCTGCGGCAGCGGCTCGCGTTCAAACGCCGGGATGTCCAAAAAGGTCATGACCTTCTCCGCTTGGCTGGCTGCGCGGAACAGGGTCCTGGGGTCATCGGCCAGGGCTTTCATCCAGGACTGCAGGTAGGCGGCGTGTTGCTCTTCGTGCTCCTTGCCCAGGGCAATACCCAGGCGCTCGGAAATGAAAAGGCTGGACAACTCCGCCACCAGTTCCTCTTTTGCGTAGTCCTGGCTGCCGAACCGACCGGCCTGGTCGCGGTCGAGCCGGTGTTTGGCGCCGGTCCAGTGGGCCAACTCGTGGAGCAACGTGGCCTGATAGCTGACGTCATCTCTGAAAGTGTGGTGCTTCGGCAGGTGAATCGAATCCGCGGCGATGGAGTAGAACGCTCGGTTGCCACCGTCGTGATGAAGTTTTGGCTGGTGCTTGTCCAACAACTCCCGCACACGCAAGTGGCGGATCGACTCGGGCATGACGAAGGGCGGCGGGGGCTCGGGCATGCCGTCCATTTGGCTGGCATTGAACACCGTGGCGACGAACACCGATGGCCCTTGGTATCCGTTCTTCTCTTCGCCCTCGGTCAACGGCTCGGCCCCGTCTTTGGCCTTGCCCGTCTTGCTGAAATCCCAGTAGGCGATCCGCTGCCCCTTCTCGCCGCGCTTGACCTGGGTGCCAATGCTTTCGGCCTGGCGATAGGTCAGCCAGCGGTCGTCTTGGTAGCCATGGGTTAGTTGGGCACCGCGCAGGATGAGTGTGTTGCTGCCGCGATAAGCCTTGCCCGTGGTCGGGTTCCAAGGCCCGTTGATCGAGCCGTTCTGCGGGGCGTCGGGATCATTCCATGGGCGGCGCCAGGGGATGGTGCCTTGCTGCATGAGTTGGAGCATTCGCTCGGCGGTGGTTTGGATGAGATCCGAATACTTGGACATGGGTGGTTGCCTCAAATCTTTTTCAACCTCCTGCGCCTCTCAACAGGTGGTTGTGGGTGGATGGGGTCAGAACTCGATATGAAGGGTCAGACTCTTGCGGTGATACAACGCTCGCCGCACCAGCTCGGCGATTTCGTCCTCGCTGCGCAATCCCTGGTCGCCGTCTTTGCCAAGACGGACGTGGAGACCAAACCCGCTCTGCACGAGCAAGTATTGCGGGTCCGCTTCCGGCGTCTCTGGGCTCTCTAGATCGGCCGGGCTGATGGCCGATTCGGGGAACGCGTCGTCGGGGATGTGGTTGGGCGATGGCATGGGGGCTCCGTTTTGGTTTGGATACCCCTTTGCAATAGCGCAACGTCGCCGGTTGTAAAGGCCTGCCCCGGAAATGCCCGGCGTTGCTGGGTTAGCCGGCCTTCTTCTTTTCCGCTTCGGCCTTGCGTTGCTCGCGCGCCTGTCGCTCCCGGCGATCCTGCCTCTCCCATGCGGCGGCGTTCTTGGCTTGGCGCTCCCGCTCTGCGCGGCGTTCGGCCTGGACCTGCTCGTAGGGCGTGTTGGCAAAGCCGAACAGGTGCTGGATCGCCTCGGGCAGCTCGGCAAAATCCTGCTCATCTTGCCGTTCGGCGGCGGCGGCCAGTGCTGCGTTCTGGGCGTCGTTGGCCGCCTTGACCTGCTCAGTTTCGGCTTGACGGGCTTCTGGGGTCAGGGCCTCCAGCCGCTTGAGCTCCTGCTCTTGCGCGCGTTCGGCGTCGGTCTGCTCGCCCTTCCAGCTGCAGAGGTAGCAGTCCGCTTGCTCTCCATGGATGCGGCGGTTCGACGGGCGCCCACGAAGGTGTCCAGCCGTCTTCAAGCCGCGGGTGAACTGGCGCTGCGAGAGGATTTCCTCCGGTTCAAAGCCCTTCTTCTCGCACCAGGCCACATAGCGGGCATGGATGGCCTTGACGCTTTGCCACTGCTCACTGCCAGCGGCGGCACCGAACTGCACGCGGTCGGCATGGGCCCAGGCGGCGATGGAATCGGCGTTGTGGATGACGGCCTGCTTGTAAGCACGCGCAGCCTCCGGGAGCTCGTGGTCGGCCATGAAGCGACCGCGGGCCACGACTCGGCGGGCGCCTTCGAGCATCCAATCGAGGAACAGTTGGCCTTCTTCCTCCAGCAACTTACGACTGAAGTCCTCCACGCGGTCTTTTTCCGGGATGACGTTGGCCCACTCCACGATGGAAAGGCGTCGGGCAACGCCACCGGACTTGTCGCGGTAGAACGGCGCGCTGTTGCTGCTGATGATCCACTTGGCCTTGGAGTGGTAGTTCAGAACGGAGAGGTGTTTTCGGTTGATGCCGATCCCGTTGCCACTCACCAGCGTTTTGAACGTGCCTTCCTTCCACTTCTCGCACTCCACCTCATCCACCAGGATCAGCTGGCTGCCGAGGATGCCTTCGAGCGCAAACGTGTCCCCCAGGGTGGCCAAGTCCAAGCGAGCCACCTTGTTGTGGACGCCTTCCACGCATTCGGCGAGCGTCGATTTGCCGCTGCCGGCGGCCCCGTGCCACCACGCTGCAATCTGGTAGGAACCGGGCAGCAAGGTCATGCCGCATTGTTCCTGCACCAAGGCACGCACGCCCTCGTCCGGCAGCGCATGGGCCAAGAACTTGCCCAGCAGGCTGTCGGCGGGCACCGAGCTGGGGATGTAGCGCTGGCCGGGCGTGGCGCCCGTGGCGATGTTCAGGGCGTGGGTCATGCCATAGCGCGGCTTGGGCTCCAGCGCTTGAATGCCATCTGCCGTGATTTCCAGGTAAGCGTCAGCGCACGGGACCACCGCCCGCTTGGGTTCCAGTTGCGGCAGCGCGCTCTGCTGACCCAACCGCGTCCGGGCGTAGGCCCAGCAGCTGGAGGCGAGCTTGTCGCTGGCCTTCGCCGGGATATTGGCATCGAGCCAGTCGGACGCCAGGCCGTCGCCGAGGCCGCGGTGAACCAACGCCCAGTGGTTTGCACTCCAGCGGTAGACCAGCGTCGATTGCGTCGCGGATTCGTCGCGGACGCTGGCCCAGAGGTGCCCGTCGAGCCCCAGCTGGAGGTGGCGAGCGAACAGGAAGTCCAGGCTTTCCGGGCGCAGCTCGCCTTTGTTGAGCTTGGTTTGCTTGTGGCGATCCAAGGCGCGTTGTTCAACCTTGAGATTGCTGGCGTAATCCCGACGGTTTTTCTCCCAGTGCTTTTCGATGAGAAAAGCAACCTCTGGGGGGTTGACGACCGACGGATCTTGGGCGAGATTGTTTGTAGACATTGTTGTTGGCTCCAACGACTCCCCGCCCTGCCAGGCGGGGTTTCGCGTTTGTGGGGTTAGGCGACGTGCGGCAACGCGTTGTCCAGGATTCGGCGCAGTTTCTCGCTGGGCGAGATCCCCGAGCGTTTGGCTTCGGCTTTCAGCCGCTCAATCAACGCCCTTTCCATGCGGGCATTGAAAGGGTCTTTGCGTGGGGTTTGGTTCTGCTGCGTGCTCATGGGTTCTCCGTGTTGCATCCGTAATACATTCAAGAAAGCAGGTTTCTTGAAACCGTCAAGCCCCTTTCCCAGAAATATTTTTTAGCCGCTGGTTAACTTTCCTGCTGGTTTTCTGTTTTTTCTTAAACCAGCAGCCAAACCAGCAACTAAAAACCTTCCAAGTGATTGTTTAATCTCGTTTTTGTTCAAAAAATAAGCTAGCTGCTGGCTTGCTGGTTAAAAAAACAGGTTTACGCTACGCGCCAACGTCTCATCTGGTCGAGAGATTTTCACTCACTCTTAACATTTTATAGTTGCAGAGAAAAAGTGAAAAAATTAACCAGCAAACCAGCAGGAGCCTTCAAAGCCTTACGTGGCAAGGGTTTTGCTGCTGGTTTGTATGCTGGTTAACGGTTTTGGCGTTAACCAGCAGGAGCGTTAACCAGCAGTCTTTCCTAACAAACCGATACGGTTGGATTATTTTTCGTATGGAACGGCTTTCATGAAAGCGGGGTAACAAGCACTTGTTACCCGGTTTCTGCGGGTTGAAGAGCAAAAGCAAAAGCGGCTTGGAGCAAGAGCCGGCGGCTGCTCGCCGCCGAGTCTTGAAGAGGGAAGGCGGGCCTCCGGCCTCTACTCGTAGAGGTGGAAGTGGGACCAAAACCCGGGGCGCCTGGGACCGGTCAGTTCGTTCCCCACCGTGACTTTGACCGCCCCAAGCGGCAGGAAATGAAACGTTTGATTCGCGTGGATCTGCAAAGCCGTCATCGCTGCGCACAACGGATCGATGTCACCCGCCAGCACCAGGATTTTTTCGCTTGGAAGGTGTTTCAGTTGACTCCTGATCGCGGCAAGGGCAAGCGAACCCGCGCCGCAACAGCTGTCGTAGACCTTGGCTCCGCTCCCACCAGGCCGATGCCTGGTGGCAAGGGCTTGAACCAGATCGAGAAGATCGCCGGGAGTGAAAGACTGACCCAGCCCTTCTCCACCCTTCCTGGCCAGCAGCTCGGCATGGACCCGTCCCAGGACATCGTCAAACGGCCTGCTTGCGAAGACCGCTTTGATGTAAGCGTTGATGGCTGCTACCACTTCAGGCGCTTCTTCGACATTTTTTTTCAAGGGTCCAAAAGCAAGGACTTTGGTGTCGAGGTGACCCTTGGTGTCTGCGTGGATATGTGCCATTGACATCAGTGCGTGCTGAACGAACGTTTCGAATGCAACCCGCGGATTCCACGGCTTGCCAGGAGTGGAAGGAATGGCGCGGATGGCCTTCACAAGCGCAGTGACCTCATTCATTGTTAGCCGCCCCCACGTCAGCGCCCGCCACCCGGCTCACGTGGGCCATGTCGAGGTAGGTTCCGCGAATCAGGCCAGACTCCACTCCCCGCTTGAGCCTGCGCGCGGCTGCAGCACCGTAGCCGATGAACACCGATCCCGCCGGGCAACTCGTGCCCAGGGTCCCATCCGGGCGGCAGAACGACAGACGCCCCTTCGTGAACACCACCGCTGAAACGCTGGGGTGGTTGAGCACCGACTCCTGCATCCAGCTCGTTTCCATCCGCGCCAGCACAAGGGCAATCCCGTTGCCATGCTCGGCGGCCTTCTCCATCCAGCGGTGCTGGCTGGTCGGGCTGTTCTTGTGCCCGCCGTAGGGCGGATTCATCCACACAAACGCCGACTTTGGCCAGGGCGTCTTGAGCCCGTCGTCGCTGGGCTTCAGCATCCGGGTGGCCGTGCGCCAGGGCATGCCCTGCTGCGGGATGCAGGGATCCAGGTCAAACGGACCCAGGCCGTGGACGATCTCCGGCGGGGTGAGCCAGGTTTCGGTCGTGATGCCTTCCGGCGCCCGGTCGTAACCAACGTTGTTGGCGACGGCGAGCGAAAGCCTGGTCTGCTTGGGCTTCTTCGCGGGCTTCTTCGGCTTGGTCGAAACAGGGAGGGGGCGAGCAACAACGTTCATGGGAAATCTCCAGGTTTGAGTTTTTTGGGGCAAAGCTCCGCCAGCACGGCTGGTCGGCCGCGTTTCGCGAAAAGGGTTGAGGGGTTGGGCCAGACCTGGCCCCGGGCTACCGCTGCGCTGCTGGCTTAGCCGTTGGCGGCGTCTTGGACGTCGAGGAAGGCGTCCAGCGTTGCCAGCTGCAGGGTGAGCACCTGGCCGGAGGGCACGCCCCGCAGGTCGCGGTTGGGCACGTTGACCGACGTGCTGGTGTCGGCGGCAAGCACGCCCAACGCGTGGGGCAGAACGTCGGCCAGGGCGTCCGCGAGGGCCTGCGAGGTCACGTTAGAGAACTGGTTCAAGAGCGAGGGGTCGAGCGAGAGGATGAGCGGTTGCATGACTGTCTCCGTGCTGGTGTGGCTCCATTTTCCAGTCACGATCCGCGCGCTTCGATGCCCTAAGAGGGCCTCCCCTCTTGGACCTGAATCCTCATTCATCCAGCCACGCTGGGGCGGCGGCGGAAGCCGCTGCCTCCCCGCTTTTATCTCTCCACGACCGAGCCGGCGGGCAGCCGGCGAGACAGGGGCGTTGCGCCCCTGAAGGGCCGTCTAAAAGGGCGTTCCCTTTCTGCTCGGGGCAGGGGCCGGAAGCGAGACGTCCAGCAGTTCCGCCCTTGCTTCGTTACGAGCCGTGAGCGCCATCTTCGCGTCCTTCATTCGCTCTGCTTCGCGCGCTTTCAGCACCATGGCTGGCGCGGCCTGCGGGTCCTCTTCGGCATCGAATGCAGCCCGGGCTTCCGATGCGTCTTTGATGGCCAGGGATTCCTCCCACGCCATGAAGTCGGAAACGGCACCCAGCCAGTCCTTGTGGCATTGGAGCAACGCGCCTTTCAGTGCGGGCTGTGCCCAAGGCATGCCGAACGCTTCGGCCAGTCCGCACTTCTCGACCTCGAGTTTGAAGTAGTTGTGTTGATCAACCTCAGCGATGCTCTTGCCTCGGAAGAACATCCGAATGTGATCCTTCGCGCCCAAGGTTTGACCAGGTCTTACCGACGCCACCACCCGCTCGCCTCGCTCATCGACCCCAATCGTGAGCAGGAGGTCGCCATTGAGCTGCTCTCGAAACGTCGCCAAGCCTTCCGGCAACGTTCGCGTGGCCCCCAAGAGATGGCCTGGCTCCCTCGCGTCCCGCCATGGGCGCCCTGCCGGACGCGTTTTCTCGTCCTCGAGGGCGTCGAGAAGGTCCACCAACGATATGGCTGCGTGGGTGCGTGCCTGCCCCGGCTTGTCCACCACCACGCCCACCTTGCGAGCCCACGCGTTGAAGGCTTCGTAAGTCATGTTCAGCAGGCCCGCGGCCTCGGCTGCGGTCCATGTGTCCATCCACACCGCCTCCCGCTTGCCAGCCCCCAGTTCCTGGCGTTGCTTCTTCTCATCGGCCAGCTCTTTGTCCAGAGCGCGCAGCAACTTTCCCCAGGTTACCCCCCACCCGCCCGCGAACGTGTCATCCACGTGCCCGTAGCGGTCAGCATAGCGACGGATCAGCGCCGCTTCGGTCTTTGCTTTCGAATCAAACGACATACGGGGCAACCACTAGGATCGGTGGGGACTGTAGATGCTTAGAAGCGGAACGGCGTGCGAGTGATTGGGTCCGCCGCGGGCGGCAGACCGTCGTCCAAGCCTTGAGCACGGGCTTGGTTGCGGACCTCCCTCCACGCCGCCTGGAACGCGGACTGAGCCGCCTCCATCGCGTCATCGAATGGCTCGCGCGCCGCAACGCTGGTCCAAGGCTCCAGCAGCGCCTCGGCCAGGGGGGCCTCCCAGATTTCGCCCTCTGCCAGGGCCCTGTCGCGCTCCTCGATGGGCAGCAGTTGCACATGGCCCACCAAACGCCCGTTCTGCCGCACCCAGGGCTGAAGCTCGGCGAAGCAGTCGGCGGGCGTTGCGGTCAGCGCAGGGCGCGGCAAGGGCTGCCCCAGCACGGCCAGCACCTCGCCCCAAAACTCCGCTGCATCGAAGGTGGCCAACGCAAAAGCCAGGGACGTCATGTCGGCCAGTGCCATGTGCTTGGCCCGGTCAGGAACCCGCCCCCCCTTGCGCGGCACGATGGGGTTGGCACGGGTGACCGTGTGCCGGGCTGGGTGGGCCTTTGGGGTGGCCTGCCCGGCCGCGTCGGTGTCTGTGAGCCCGTCGAGCGCCTCGGCGAGCGCGGTCACCGGCACCAGCCAACTACCGCCCAGTTTGCGCAGGCCGGGAACGATGACGCCGGCCGCCAGTTGCTCGCGGGTTTGCTCGTAGCCGCCGGCCCCCGTTCGGTTGAGCACGCGCGCCACGTCTTCGACCGACAAGAGCGGCTTGTCGGGGAACATGGTGCGCAAGATGTGCAGCATTCCGTTCATGGGCTGGGGAAAAAGTGGGGAAAAACGATCCCTGGAAATCCCTGTTTTTCCCGGGGTGGACTGGGGGTGGCAAGAAAAAGGGGCTGGACGGATACCCGGCCAACCCCTTGATTTTACTGCTTTTTGCAACCTTGAAACTGGTGCCGGAAATAGGAATCGAACCTACGACCTACGCATTACGAATGCGCCGCTCTACCAACTGAGCTATTCCGGCCTAGCAGGGAATTGTAGGGGGTGGCGATCAGCAGGTCAATCGAGGTCAGCCTGCTGGCGCTCCCCCTGCCTGCCCCTGGCGCGGCGGATCGACTGCACGGTCAGCACCCCGAAAAACACGCAGAACAACGAAAGCCCGACCAGGGCGACGTCGTGCATGCCGCCCAGCTGTCCGCTGGTGGCCCGGCTCCACAGGTAACGCGTCGCCAGCAGGATGATCAGCAGCGCGACCGCCAGATTGATCCACTTCATGATGGCCCTGAACGTCGTCTGGGTCATGGATGTATTACTCCCTCTGCAGGCATCGTCGGTGGCCTACCTGGCCGCATTATCAGCCAGTACCCACCGCATTGACGCAGGCGCGCCCCGCGGCGAAATCGCGCAGGTTCTCCAGCGTGATCGCCGAGATCTCCTGCAGCGCCTCCATGGTGAAGAAGCCCTGGTGGCCGGTCACCAGCACGTTGGGGAAGGTCATCAGGCGTTGGAAGGCCTCGTCGTCGATGATCTCGCCGGAAAGGTCCTGGAAGAACAGCGCGCTTTCCTGCTCGTAGACGTCGATGGCCAGATGACCCAGCCGCCGCGATTTCAGCGCGCGGATCACCGCATGGGTGTCCACAAGCGCGCCGCGTGACGTGTTGACCAGCATCGCGCCGGTCTTCATCCGCGCCAACGAGGCGTCATTGATCAGGTGCTGGGTATCGGGCGTCAACGGGCAATGCAGCGAGACGATGTCGGCCCGCGCCAGCAGTTCATCCAGACCAACCCTGCCCCCCACGCCGGCGAAGGCCGGCGATGGATACGGGTCGTGCCCCAGCACGGTGCAGCCCATGCCCTTGAAGATGCGCGCGGTGGCCAGGCCGATCTTGCCGGTGCCGACGATGCCGACCGTGCGCCCATGCAGGGTGCGCCCGAGCAGGCCATCGAGCATGAAGTTGCCCTCGCGCACGCGGTTGTAGGCGCGATGGGTCTGCCGGTTGAGCGTCATCACCAGCGCCAGCGCGTGCTCGGCCACGGCTTCGGGGGAATAGGCCGGCACCCGTGCGACGAACAGGTCCAGCGCTTTCGCGGCGGCCAGGTCCACATTGTTGAAGCCGGCGCAGCGCAGCAGTACGGCGCGTACGCCCAGTGCATGCAGCGCGTGCAGTACCGGCGCGTCGAGGCGGTCATTGACGAACACGCAGACGGCGGCGCAGTCCTGTGCCAACGCAGCGGTATGCACGTCCAGCGCGGCATCGAAGTACACGAACGCAAAGCCCTGCCCGGTCGCATCGCGCTGGTTGGCCTCGTCCAGGAAGCGACGATCGTAGGGGCGGGCACTGAAAACGGCGATCTGCATGACGGGGCCTGGCTGGAGTTCCCTGCCGACCATACCGCAGCACCTGCCCTGATGGGATGGCCCCGGCGATACGCATATCGCCGGGGCCGGGTACCGCTTAGAACCGGTAGCCCAGACCCAGCATCACGCCGTTCTGGATCTGCCCGTCGCGGCGCTCACCCACGTAGTCGGCCATGATCGACAGGCGCTCGCTGGCGCGACTGGTCACGCCCACGTTCCAGGCCAGTACCTGCTCGCCCACGGCCTGGCTGCTGGCACCAAACACCAGGTCCGGGGCCGCAGCAAAACCGGTGCTATAGCGCGCCTGCGAGTCGCCCAGCTCCTTCTGCCAGACCACGCGGGCACGCGGGGTGATGCGCTCGCCGTTGTTGCCCTCGAAGGTCTTGAACAGCTGCAGGCCGGCACCCACGCGGATGCTCTCCAGGCTGCCGCTGCGTCCTGCCAGCGCACCAGCGCCCTGCCCTTCGTTGAAGCGGGTGGCCGAGGTCCGCGCGTAATCCACCACCGGCAGCAGCGGCTGGATCACCAGTCCCTTGCCGGTGGTGAAGGAGAACGCATGCTCCACCCGCGCCGAGATCGCGTCGTTGCTGTATCGGGCACGCAGCGGCTGTTGCAGGCCATCGATGGCCGAAAGGCTGCGGCGGGTATCGTGGCGCAGGTCGGTGTAGCGCACGGCCGCCGACAGGTAGCCACGCGAATAGGTCGCATCCAGGTAGCCGCCCACATCCAGCGCGCGCACGTCGCCACTGAAACCGGAGCCATCGCTGGCCTTGGTCGACATGTCCGCGGCGGCCACGCTGACGCCGAGGGTGACGCGGTCATCGGCCACGTGCGTGTCGGCACCGACCACGATGCCGCCGATGTTATGGCTCAGGCCGGCCACGCCACCGTCGGCGTCGATGCGGCCATGGCTGGCGAAACCGCGCGCCCACAGGCCACGGCTGCCACCCGCCGCGCGGCTGTCGCCAGCAGCCTCGCCGGCCGGCTCGACCAGATGCATGGCCAGCTGGTTGAACAGGCTGCCATGGCGCATGCCCGGCTGCGCCGACACCGACTGCGCCGCCTGCGAGGCCAGGCCATCGGCATCGCCGCCACTGCGCATCGCTGCCTGGTGCTGCTGCACCACGTTGCCGATGCTGCCCAGCAGTGCATTGTCGGCCAGGCGCAGGCTGGCATGTGCATCACCGCGCAGGGCGCCGGCCTGCTGTGCGATCACATCGCGGTCGGTGAACTGCAGCGCGCCGAGCAGCGACTTCAGGCCGCTGTCCTGGCGATCCGATGCGGCTGCCAGCGCGCGCCCCAGTCCATCGCCGGAGGTGCCGTTGGCAAACAGGCCCAGCTGATCGAAGCCCGGGTTGGCGGTCAGCCACAGCCCGTCGGTCGTCTGGTTGACGTTGAAGCTGAGCAGCGAATTGTGGCGCGGGCGGAATACTTCGCCCGCGGTGATGCTGGCGCTGTAGCCGGTGTCGCCCAGTCGCACGGCATCCTGGAAACCGCCCTGGTAGATCGGCCCTTCCACCAGATCGCGGCGGTAGGTGCCGGCATAGAAGCCCTGGGCGACGTTCAACGCCAGGTGTGCGCCCTGCGCGATCACCAGCGCCCCCTCTTCGGCACCGCCATCGTAGAAGCTGCCGACACGCAGGCGGCCACTGCCGGTGCCACCGGCCTCGGTAACATCGAACAGCACCTGCCCGCCGGGCATGATGTTGACGTAGCCGTGGGTCACCAGATCACCGCCACGCGGCATCAGCGTGCCGAACACGCGCAGGCGGTTGAAGCCGTCTTCGCGCCAGGACGGGCCGGTGCCATCCAGCAAGGCATCGCTGTCGGTGCCGACCGATGCGATATCACCGTGGCCAACCACGATGCTGCCCGGCATCACCCGCAGCTCGGGGGTGCGCAGCGCGCCGCCCTCCAGCGCGATGGTGCCGTTGTCGACCAGCATGAAATCGGCGCCGGTGGTTTCGGCGGTGCGCCAGGTGGCGCCATTGCTGACACGGATCACGCCCGCCGAACTTGCCAGGGTGGAGGCATCCAGATCGGCCAGCCGCAACTGGCCGCGCAGCTCATCCTGGAGGTCGGGGTCGGCAAGCAGCTGCTGCAGCGACTGCGTGCCGATGCCGTTCGGCCCCCGCGTGGAGACGTTGTACAGGCTCACCGCGTAGTTGATGTAGGTGCTGGCCCAGTCGGTGTTCCAGCGCGCGAAATCGTCGTCGACGAAGGCCTGCAACTGGCGCGCGGTGCGCAGGTAGCCCGGATTGATGTCGCCGCTGACGTTGCTGGTCACATGCAGGGTGTCGCCCGGATCGCGATAGCCTGCCGTGTTGATGATGTTGTTGCCGCGGATGTCCTGGCCCGGGAACGACTCCAGCTTGCTGCCGCTGCCATCCGGATCGAAGGTGACCGATGTACCCGTGGTGCGCGCCGGGTCGCGGAACACCAGCAGGCCATTGGGCCGCACCACCTCATACATGGCCTTGTGCAGCAGGCCGGCATCCATGCCGCCGCCATAGTTGCCGGTGTAGATCTGGGTCATGCGCGGCGACGGTGCGTAGGTGATCCTGCCACCACTGCTGGCGGCATGGATCTGCACCGAATCGACCAGCGGCAGGTCGCCGCCGAGATAACGGTTGACGCCGCCGGACTGCATGATCGAGCAGGACGAAATGCAGTGGCCGGACACGATCGTGTCCAGGCCCTGGGTGCGGATCACCGCCTGCAGCCACTCGCCGGCGATCAGCGCGCCACCGTTGGACGTGCGCAGCACGACTTCGCGGATCGGGCGTCCTTCGGCCTGCGCCTTGGCCAGCAGCGCGGGCAGCGCCACCACATCGGCAACGGTTACGCCGCCGCTGAGGAAGACGCGATCGTCCTGCACGTGATAATTCATTGCCATGACGTCATCAACCGCCGCCATGGCGGTGATGCCCAGCAACGCTGCCAGGGCCAGGCTCAACTTCGAATGCTTCATGTGTTCTCTCTCTCCACCCGCAACGCACGGGTCGAAAGTTCAACGTCCGGACGGTGCGCCCTCCCCCAGTGCAGCGCCCCTCGAAACATGAACGCATTCACAATGGATTCGTGGGCCACGCACACTCTTCCCCATCCGGTCATCGTCGCGTAAAACTCGAAGACGTACCCGCCACCGACGTCCGAGGCCAGCCCTGTCCGCCCCCTCTCCTCTGATCCATCGCGCGCCGGACCTGTCCGCGCCGGCGGACGCGTTCATTGCGTTCGTGCGGGAGGAACGCGCGCCGTTGTGTGCGTTCCTGCGCACGCGCGGTGTCGGGCCGGAGGATGCCGAGGACATCGCGCAGGACTGCATGGAGCGGCTGATCCGCTATCGCGCGCACAGTGCCGACGAGCTGCGGCTGCTGCTGTATCGTATCGCCCGCAACCGCCTGGCAGACCGCGGCCGTTCGTCGCAGTCGCGGCCGCATCTGTCCCTCGCCGAACATGATGGCGGCAACGAGCCTTCCAGCACGTCGCCCGATCCATTGCGCCAGGCCGAGTCCGGGCAGATGCTGTCCCTGCTGCGGCAGGCCCTGTTCAAGCTGCCCGAGCGCGCGCGCGAGGTGTACCTGCTCAACCGGATCACCGGCATGAGCTACACGCAGATCGCGCGGCACTGTGGAATTACTGCCAAGACCGTGGAAAAACACATCGCCCGCGCCCTGCAGGGCCTGCGCCAGGAACTCGGAACGGATCCGCTGCACAACGACAGGGACAACGGATGAGTCACGCCAGGCCCAGGGAAGATACGCAGCTGTTCGAACGCGCCAGCGCCTGGGTGGCGCGGCTGGAGGCTCCGGACTGTACGCCGGGCGAGCGCGAGACGTTCGAGGACTGGTTGGCCGAGGACCCGGCCCATGTCACTGCCTGGATCCAGGCCGAGACCCTGTTCCAGCAGGGCGAGGAACTGGCCGCCGACCCGTGGCTGCGCACCGCCGCGGCACGTGCGGCACGGCCGGCGCCGCGTCGCTGGCTGCCGGCAGTGGCCGCCGCCGCAGGCGTCTGCCTGGCCATCGGGATCGGCTGGATGATTGCCGTCGACGGCAACCCCACGCCGCTGCGCTATGCCAACGATTCCCACCAGCCCCGGCAGCAGACGCTGGCCGATGGCAGCGTGGCCACGCTGGATGCGGGCACCACCCTGCACGCCCGTTTCGGTTGGCGCCATCGCAACCTGGTGCTGGAACGTGGCCGCCTGCAGCTGCAGGTCGCACCGTCGGGCAAGGCCCTGCAGCTGCGCGCCGGCGACAGCACCATCCGCGACATCGGCACCACCTTTCAGGTGGAACGCCTGCATGATGGCCTGGTCGAAGTCGCACTGCTGGAAGGTGCGGTGGAAGTCAGCAGCGGGGGCACCCAGCACACCCTGGCGCCCGGCCAGCAACTGCAGGTACTGCCGTCGGGCCGCATCCAGCCCGGTCCGGCACTGTCGTCCAATGCCGCCGCTGAAGGCTGGCTGCAGGGACAGCTGGTGTTCGATGCCACACCGCTGTCGATCGTGGTCGAACGCATGAACCGCTACGGCCACACGCCGCTGGTGATCGCCGATCCGGAGATCGCCAGCCTGGCGGTAAGCGGTACCTTCCGTGCCGGCGACGCGCAGGAACTGCTGTCGGCACTGGAACTGGGCTGGTCGGTGGCTGGCCAGACGCGACCGGATGGCGCGCTGGAACTGCGCCGCACGTACTGAGGAGGCCTGCGGTGATGGCAGTACCGGGCGCGCTGCAGGGGGGGCTGCTGCTCCGCACCCTGTTCTGCCTCGCGTTGGGCATCCCCGCCCTGCCGTCTGCCGCTGCGGCCGAGCAAGCGGGCACCCTGGAGGTCGATGTTGGTTCAGGCCCGCTGGCGCCGGCCCTGCAGCAGTGGGCGCGACAGAGCGGCATTGCCCTGCTGTTCGATGCGCGTGAGCTGGATGGCCTGCGCACGGCCGGCACCCATGGCCACCGCGATGCGGCTGCGGCCCTGAAGGAACTGGTCGCGGGCATGCCGGTGAACATCCTGCGTACGCCTGCTGGCGGATTCGTCGTCCGCCGCACCCGCCCCGCGCCGCCATCGCCACCGTCGGTCGCGGCACGCGCCACGCCCGCAGCAGGTTCGCCACACAAGTCCGCCGACGCGCCGCCGCAGGTGGAACTGGCGCCGATCCATGTCACCGGCAGCCGGCTGCCGCGCACCTCCGTGCAGACCACGCTGCCGGTCACCATCATCGACCGCGATGACATCCTGCGCAGCGGCTACGGCAGCCTGTTCGACCTGCTGCGGCACTTGCCGGGCATGAACGGCCACCCGGCGATGAGCACCTCGCGCAGTGGCGATTCGCAGTACCTGCCGGTGGGTGCGGCCACCACCACCAGCCTGGACGGCATGGGCCCGCGTGCGACCCTGTTCCTGGTCAATGGCCGTCGCCTGCCACGCTATCCCATGGTGTCGCTGGAACAGGGTGGGCTCACCGATCTTGGGGGAATTCCGCTCAGCTTCGTCGAACGCATCGAGCTGGTACGTGGCGGCGCCTCGGCCATCTATGGCGCCGACGCGATGTCTGGCGTGGTCAACATCATCCTGCGCGACCAGGCTGACGGCCCGGAAGCCATGCTGCAGACCGGCCTGAGCGGGCGCGGCGACGCTGGCCAGTATCGCGTGCAGGCGGCCACCGGCGGCGTGCGCGACGGAGGGGACCGCTGGTTCGCCGGCATCGACCTGCACCGCATCGACCACGTGGCCGGTGATCGCCGCCAATGGCATGCGGAAACCTCGCAGTACCTGATCGGCGCGTTCCGCGATGGACGCTACTGGCCGGCAGAACGCTGCGAAGGCCCATTGACGCGGCGCGATGGTGCCTGCTGGTTCGACAGCGCCCGACCACGCTCGCTGCAACCGGCCTCGGATACCGCTTCGACCTACCTGCGCTACCGACATGAGCGCGGCGAAGGTCGCTATGCCTACGCCGAGGCGCGGGCCAGCCACAACCGGCAACGCTTCGACCTTGGTCCAACCGCCGTTGCCATCGGCCTGTACGGGTTCACCTTCAACAGCGTGCTGCGCGAAGCCGGCAACGTGCGTCCGCATGTACGTGCCACCGACGCCGACGTCACCTTCGGCATTGGCCGCGACCAGGGCCGGCGCAGCTGGGATGCCGGCATCAGCGCACAGCGCAGCGATGTCAGCCTGTCCACGTCGGGCACCGTGCGCGCCGAGCCCCTGCTGCGGGTCGCCGAGACACTGGATTTCCTGCCCGGCTTCACCTCGTTGCCGGCGGGCGCGGCCGAGCAGTTGTTCCCGTCGATCCGCAATCGCGGGCGCACCGAGCAGTGGCAGGGCTGGTGGGGCATGCAGCGGGAGCTGATGCCATTGGCCGGCGGTGCTGCACAGCTGGCCACCGGCATCGACCTGCGCCAGGAGCGCTGGACCTCGCATCCCGACGCCCTGCTGAGCCAGGGTGACCTGGCGCTGGGCCTGCCGCAGGAGCAGCGCCACCTGGCGCGCCGCAGTGGCGGCGCCTACGCCGAACTCGGCCTGCCCCTGGCGCACACGCTGCGCATGGACCTGGCCGCACGCTGGGACCGCGATGGCGACTACCAGGCCTTTTCACCCCGTGTTGGCCTGCGCTGGAGCCCCACGCCCCGGTGGTCCTTCCTGCTTGCCAGCGGGCGCGGCTACCGTGCGCCCAGCCTGTTCGAGCAGCGGCGCCCCCCGGGCTATTTCGGTGCGATCGAGCTGCCGGCCTCCAGCGCCCTGCCCGACTGCGCGCAGAGCAGCGGCAACGGGCGCTGCAGCGTCACCGTGGACGTGGTGGAGAACGATGCGTTGAAGGCCGAGCGGTCGCGCAGCCATTCCCTGGCCGCGACCTGGACGCCGACCGATACGTTCTCGCTGTCACTCACCCACAACATCGTCGAACTGCGCAACGAGATCCTGGCCCTGCAACCGGCCGACGCGGTGTGGAACCCCGGCACCTGGGAGCTGGACGAGGACGGCCACCTGAGCAACCTGCGCCTGTCCTTCGACAACATCGGCCGCACCACCTCGCGCAACTTTGTACTGCGCGGGGAGTACCACATCGATACCGGCAGCACCGGCCAGTGGCTGTTCTCGCTCGATGCGCTGAAGCAGCAGGAACTGCGCCGCGAACGTGGCCATGATGCAACGGTGGACCTGCGCGGCCATGTCACGCCGACGATGGCCGCCGTGCTGAACGTGCAGTGGCAGAACAGCAACTGGGACATCGCCCTGCGCGGCAACCAGGTGGGGCGCACGCGCGCCTGGCTGCCCGGTGCGGAATGCCCGGAGGAACAGCGCGAGCAGAACCACTGCATGAACCCCCGGCAGCTGCGCTGGAACCTGCATCTCGCACGACGCCTGGGGCCGCGCGTGGTCGCCGCGCTGGACGTGCACAACGTGCTCGACACGCAACCGGTGAACTATCTGGTTGGCAACGGTGGCCAGATGCCGGGGCTCGACGATCCGCTCGGCCGCTACTTCCTGCTGACCCTGCAGATCCGCTGAGCGTAGTACCCTACGCGCCCTGTTCCATCGGTTCCCCACCACCCCATGAAGGCCTATCTCTGGTTCTGGGGCGCGTTCCTGCTGTTCTTCGCGTTGCCCTTCCCCTGCATCCTCTATGTCGGCACGTCGTGGCCGGTGCAACTGGCCGACCGCAGCGCGCCATGGCTGGCCCTGCTGCTGCTCGCGCTGTCGGTGATCCTGTGGCTGGCCCTGCTGCTCGCCTTCCTGCACTACCTGCTGCTGGGCCCGCCGCGCGCGCTGCATCGGGTGCGCACCATCCTGGCCGGCGGTGAGCCGCGCGACGCGTTGATCGAACAGGCCGAGCCGACCGGCGTGCACGTGCGCGGCTTCGCGCAGTGGAAGCTGCAACTGGGCTTCCAGAACCTGTCCGGCACGCCCATCAACGAACAGATGCTGGTGGTGGACAGCAAGCCGCAGCTGCAGCGTTTCGTGGCCGGCAAGCGTATCGAGGTACGCCTGAGCCGGATGCCGGGCGCGTTCCCCAACGTGGTGCTGGAGGGTGCCCAGCCTGAATTGGATGTCGCCAGCCTCTGGCGTCGTGGTGTCGGCGCAGCGATCGGCATCGTGGCGGTGGCCAGTGCCTATGTGGCCGCCTATCGGCTGCAGAGTGAGGGACTGGGCTGGACCTTCCTGTCGCTCGGTCATCCGCTGCTGGTGTGCCCGCTGGTGTTGTGCGGCTACGCGCTGGGCCTGCGCCTGCTCGGCCGGCTGCTGCAGGCCGACGCCCGCGGTGACGCGCTGAAGTATCGCGGCATCGGCGTGGATGCGAAGGTGCTGAAGCTGCGCCAGACCGGCACCTATCTCAACGAGCAGCCGCAGGTGGAGTTCCAGCTGGAATACATCGACCGCGAAGGTGGCGTGCAGCAGGTGAGCGTGCGCCGCTTCATCCCGTTGATCGAGCTGGCCAATCTTCCGCGCGAGCGGGTCACGCTGTTGTACGACCCGGAAGATCGCCGCAACGTTCGCCTGGAGGGTGTATGAAGCAGCCGCCCTCGACCCGGCTGGTGTTCTCCGTGGTGTTGCTGGTGCTGGCCGGCGTCGCCGTGGCTGGCGGAGCCCTGCAGACGCTGGGCGAAACACTGGGCCATTCGGTGCAGGCCAACAGCGCAAGCGCGCCGATCGCCATGCCGCCAGCGCGCGAGAGGCCCGCTTCGCTCGCGCCGATGACCGAGCCGCGGTTGCCGCCGGTGCCCGAACGCAACAACCGGTTGTTCGATGCGGACTACCTGCTGGCCGCCCGCCAGGCACTGGAACAGATGCCTGCGCTGGCCGGGCACCGGCTGACGGTATTCCACAGCATCCACTTCTACGACGATGGCCGGATCAATCTGGACCTGGTGGATCCGCAGCAGCCGTCACGCGTGGACAGCTACCACTTCGAACGCGGCCAGTGGCGCAAGGGCGACCCGGTCAATCCGCAGCGCTTCGCGCCCACCATCACCCTGCGCCGCAGCAGCACGGCGCTGGCCAACATCGATTTCGAGGCGGTGCCGCGCGTGGCCCAGGCACTGCAGGCACAGCGCAACGCATTGATGGGCACTCCCGGTGAAGTCGGCCACGTCTATGTGATCGTGCGCAAGGGTGGCACTCTGGTCTGGCTGCCGGACGAAGTCGTCGGTGATCGCCAGTCCGCACGCCTCTCTTTCGACGCACAAGGCCGTTCCGGCAACGCGACCCTCCGATAGTCAACGCGAAAAGGGGACGGAGGGGATTAAGTCGTTTGTGCCTTGGTGCCGTCTGCGACTTAATCCCCTCCGTCCCCTTTTTGCTGTTTCACGGAGCGGGCGATGGCGTACTGCGCGCCGTAGTAGGTGGACAGCACCAGCAGGCTGGCCAGTGGCAGGCCGCCGGCGAAGCGGTCCCAGGCCAGCAGCGAGTCGCTGGCGACGAACAGCAGCGCACCGGCGGCCGCCCAGCGGGAGCTGCTGGCATCCATTGCATCGGTGTGCGGTCGCCGCCACTGGCGTGCGAGCGCCAGGACCGCCATCGAGGCTAGCACCACCACGTATGCCAGCACCGGAATGCGCATCGGTGCGGGCAGGTGCGGCCACAGGCCAAGTACATTGAGTACAGCGAACGCACCGAGCAGGACGCTGGCGGCGAGCAGGCCACGCCCGGCACGCAGGCCATCGCGGAAGGCGACGATGTAGCAGAGGTGCGCCAGCAGGAACGCGACCAGCCCCGGCACGAACGCATCCATCGGCAACATCAGCGCGATATCCCCCACGCACGACAGCAGCATGCCAGCCAGCACCGCGCGTCGGTAGAACGGCTGCGCTGGATCATGCACGCGCCAGGCGATGGCAGCGATCAGCAGCGTGGTGGTCGGCTTGGCCAGCCAATGCAGCCAGCGCCCGTCGCCGTGCAGGAACGCACCGAGGATGGCGAGGATCGCCATCAACAGGATCACGCCATCGCGGGCGCGCGGTTTCATCGTGCCTTCCACAGGTCCGCAAGGCGGTCAGGCTTGCCGGCGATACGCTCCAGCACCGGGTACTGCAGGCCACCGTGGTAGGCGATGTTCATCGTTTCGATGCGGTCGAACTGCTTCACCAGCAGCACGATCGGCGCCTTGTCCTTCGCCGCCGCAGCTACCGCATCCTTCAAGCGCTGGCTGCTGTACTCGCGCCCGCCAACGGCAATCACCTTCATGCCCGGCGCCAGGCCGGCATTGAACGCCGGGCTGTCCCAGATCACGTCGCCGACCACACCGCTGTCGAGCACGGTCGCACCCAGCGAGTACGCCAGCAGCGCCGCCTTGGCGCGTTTTTCCTGTGCCTTGTAGGCATCGTTCGGCGTATCGCGGTAGACCAGCTTCCAGCCCGCCAGTTCCAGGCCGCCGGTCAACGAGCCGTGGCCGTCCAGGCGCCCGCGCAGGAACGTCGCCCAGTCATACGGCGCGATGCCGTTCAAGGTCGCGACCACGTCGTTGAAGGTGTACGGGTTGACGTCCCAGTCGCCGTTGCCGACGCCGAAGAACGCACGTGCGAAGTCATCCAGGCTACGCCGGTTGCCGCTCAGTTCGCGCAGCTTGCCCTCCACTTCCAGCCACAGCATCTGGCCGCCGGAGTAGTAGTCCTCGCTCATCTGATAGTTGCGGTAAGGCAGAGTGCGGCGCTGCGCGATGGTCGGGTCATTGGTGGTGTCCTGCAGCGGCCGCCAGGCCAGGCCCGGGCGACCACGGTCATAGGTCGCGGCCACGTTGGCCAGCATGTCGCGCGCCTGCGCGGTCGACCACAGCCCTGAACGCGCCGCCAGCACCTGGCCCCAGAACTGGGTCTGGCCTTCGTAGACCCACAGCAGGCTGTCGCCCATCGGCGTGTTGAAGTTGGCGGTGGCGAGATCCGCGCCGCGACGGTACTTGCCGTTCCAGGAATGGGTGTACTCGTGCGGCAGCAGATCGCGCATCCACGCGTTGTTGTCCCACTCGGTGAAGTAGCCCGGGTCGGCGCTGTTCTCACTGGAACGGTGATGCTCCAGGCCGATGCCGCCGAGGCGGTCGGTCAATGCCAGCAGGAACTCATAGTGGTTGTAGTGCCGCGCGCCGTAGAGCTTGTCGGCCTGCTGCACCAGCGCGCGGTGCATCGTGATCTGCGCCTCGCTCGGCTTCAGCGATTTGGCGTCGTCGGCAAACACGTTGAGGTGCACCGGCACCTTCGCGCCCGGATCGAGATCGATGCGCTGGTAGTGCTCGCCGGCAAACAAGGGCGAATCGACCAGATGGTCATAGGAGATCGGCTTGAACACCACGGTGTCACCGTCGCGGCGCGCGGTCTCCAATGCAGTGGCGAACGACCAGCCCCTGGGCAGGGTCACGCTGGCCTGCGCTTGCAGCTGGCGCGCGTCGATGCCGGCCGGATACAGCGAGTTGGCGTTCCACTGCAGGTTGAGCATTTCCGGGGTCATCACCACCCGGCCCTGGCTGCCGCCCTGCGAGGACAGGAAATCGAAGTGGGCGACGATCTCGCTCACGCCCTCCGGCACGTCCACCTTGAACGCATAGACGTTGTACTGGTCACGCTGCCAGGCCAGCGGCTTGCCGTTGGCGGTCACGCGCAGGCCGGCCAGCTTGTCGATCGGGCCGGTGGGCGAATGGTTGCCGGGAATCCACTGCGGGTACAGCAGGGTCATCGGGCCGGGCGTGGCCGGCACGGTGGCGGTCACCTTGAAGATGCGCCGGGCCAGATCGCGCGCGTCCACATCGATGCGCAGCAGTCCTGGGGCTGCCGCGTTGGCCGGTGGCGAGGTCTGCGCAAGTGCAGGCGTGGCCGCCAGCGCGAACAGCAACGACATCGCCAGGGCTCGGGTCTTCATCAGGCAGTTTCCAACAACGGGGAATCCTCCGATGCTAGGCCTGTGCGATGGCCGGCCCCATGGCCAAAGGTCATGGGCGGTGCGCCCACCCGGCCATGCCAAAGGCGTGCGAACCAAGGTTCGCACCCACCAGATCAGTTTCGGTTCGCACCCACACCGGGTAGTGGCGGGCCGTACCCTGCAGACGTCCTTCCGCGCTCAGTCGACCAGGCGCAGGCGCAGTTCCTTCGGCAGCGCGAACACCATCGATTCCGGTTCGCCGTCCAGCTCGCCCACGCCGGTGGCGCCCAGCTCGGCCAGGCGCGCCAGCACGCCATCGACCAGCACCTGCGGCGCCGAGGCGCCGGCGGTCACGCCGATGTGCTGCTTGCCTGCCACCCATGCCGGGTCGATCTCGTGCGCACCATCGATCAGATACGACTCCACGCCTTCACGGCGGGCCAGCTCGCTCAGACGGTTGGAGTTGGAGCTGTTCGGCGAACCGACCACCAGCACCAGGTCGCAGCGCTTGGCCAGGTCGCGCACAGCATCCTGGCGGTTCTGCGTGGCGTAGCAGATGTCGTCGTTCTTCGGGCCCTGCATCGCAGGGAACCGCTCGCGCAGCGCATCGATGATGCCGCGCGTGTCATCCACCGACAGCGTGGTCTGGGTGGTGTAGGCGAAGTTTTCCGGCTGGTTGATCTGCAGCGTCGCGACCTGCTCGACATCCTCGACCAGGTAGATCTGCCCGGTCCCGGCTTCGCGGTTCCACTGGCCCATGGTGCCCTCCACTTCCGGGTGACCGGCGTGGCCGATCAGCACCACGTCACGGCCGGCACGGCAGTGGCGCGCGACCTCGAAGTGGACCTTGGTCACCAGCGGGCAGGTGGCGTCGAACACCTTCAGACCACGGCGCTCGGCTTCCTGGCGCACGGCCTGGGACACGCCATGCGCGCTGAAGATCACGGTGTTGTTGTCCGGAACCTCGTCGAGCTCTTCGACGAAGATCGCGCCGCGCTGCTTCAGGTCGTCGACCACGAAGCGGTTGTGCACCACTTCATGGCGGACATAGATGGGCGCGCCCAGCGTTTCGATCGCGCGCTTGACGATCTCGATCGCACGATCGACACCGGCACAGAAACCACGCGGGTTGGCGAGCAGCACATCCATCAGTTCAGTCTCCCGGCGGCAGCCGGCTTACGGTTTCGGGTTGGCATTATCCGCCTTTTTGGCGGACTTGCCGTCGAACAGGCCAAACAGCGCGATGCCGATGGCACCCACCACGATGGCCGAGTCGGCGATGTTGAACGAGGGCCAGGTGTAGCTGCCCACGTACCACTGGATGAAGTCGACCACGTGGCCGTGCACCTGGCGGTCGATCACGTTGCCGATGGCGCCGCCGATGATCAGCGCATACGGCACCGCGGCCTTCCAGTTGCCGCGGGCGGTGCCGCGCAGCCACCAGGCCATCAGCCCGCTGATGGCGATCGCCAGCGCGGTGAAGAAGTACTTCTGCCAGCCACCGGCGTCGCTCAGGAAACTGAATGCCGCGCCGGTGTTGTAGGTGCGGTACCAGTTCCAGAAGCCGTCGATGACCACCACCGGCTGGAACTCCGGCAGGCTGGACAGCACCCAGGCCTTGGACCACTGGTCCAGGCCGATGATGGCCACCGACAGCAGCAGCCAGACCAGGGCGTTCGGATGCGGACGGGGCGCGGCCATCAGAACCAGCTCCGCACTTCGCCGGCGCCGGTCACGTTGCTCACGCAACGGCCGCACAGCTCGGGATGGTCGGCGTTGCTGCCGACGTCGGCGCGGTGGTGCCAGCAGCGCACGCACTTGGCCTTGGTGGTCGGCTGGGCGCTGACGAACACCTCGTCGGTGGTCGCCGGGCGCACCTGCACGTCGCCACTGATGAACAGGAAACGCAGTTCATCGGCCAGCGGCTGCCAGCGCGCGGCCTGTTCTTCGCTGGCGGCGATGGTGATCTCCGCTTCCAGCGCCGCACCGATCGCACCGTTGGCGCGCATCGGCTCGAGCACCTTGGCCACCTGCTCGCGCACGGCCAGCAGCTGGTCGAAGTCGGCGGCATTGAGCTGGGCATCGGCCGGCAACGGCGCCAGGCCGTCATACCAGGTGGTGAACAGCACGTGGCCGGCGCGTTCACCCGGCAGGTAGCCCCACAGCTCGTCGGCGGTGAAGGTCAGGATCGGCGCCACCCAGCGGGTGAACGCTTCGGCGATGTGGTACATCGCGCTCTGGGCCGAACGGCGACCGTGCGAATCGGTCGGCATGGTGTACAGCCGGTCCTTGGTCACGTCCAGGTACAGCGAGCCCAGGTCCACGCTGCAGAAGTTCAGCAGCAGCTGCACGATCTCGGCCATGTTGTAGCCGTCGTAGGCCGCCTTGATCTTCTCCTGCAGCTCCCACGCGCGATGCACGATCCAGCGGTCCAGCGCGACCATCTGCTCGAGCGGCTGCAGGTGCAGCGCCGGGTCGAAACCGTCCAGGTTGCCGAGCAGGAAGCGCGCGGTGTTGCGCAGGCGGCGGTAGGCGTCGGCGTTGCGCTTGAGGATCTCCTGCGACAGCGACATCTCGTTGCTGTAGTCGGCCGAGGCGATCCACAGGCGCAGGATGTCCGCGCCCAGCTTGTTCATGATGTCCTGCGGCTCGATACCGTTGCCCAGCGACTTGGACATCTTGCGGCCGTGCTCGTCCACGGTGAAGCCGTGGGTCAGGCACTGCTTGTACGGGGCGCGCTTGTCGATCGCCACGCCGGTCAGCAGCGAGGACTGGAACCAGCCGCGGTGCTGGTCGGACCCTTCCAGGTACAGGTCGGCCGGCTTGCCGAAGCCACGCGCGGCGAGAACGCCTTCATGGGTCACGCCCGAATCGAACCAGACGTCGAGGATGTCGGTGACTTTCTCGTAGTCGGCCGCGTCGGCACCGAGCAGTTCGGCGGCGTCCAGCGAATACCACACGTCGATGCCCTCGGCTTCGACGCGGTCGGCGACCTGCTGCATCAGCTCCACCGAACGCGGATGGATCTCGCCGGTCTGGCGGTGGGTGAACAGTGCGATCGGCACGCCCCAGGTGCGCTGGCGCGAGATGGTCCAGTCCGGGCGACCGTCGACCATGCTCTGGATGCGCGCCTTGCCCCAGGTCGGGAACCAGCCGACGGTGTCGATGGCGGCCAGCGCATCGTTGCGCAGGTTGGCCTTGTCCATCGAGATGAACCACTGCGGGGTGGCGCGGAACACCACCGGCGTCTTGTGGCGCCAGCAGTGCGGGTAGCTGTGGCGGATCGGATGGAACGCCAGCAGCGAACCGTTGTCGCGCAGCACGCCGACGATGGCCTCCTGCGCCTTCCACAGGTGCTGGCCCGCCAGCACCACGTCACCGGCCGGCGGGGTCGATTCCAAGTACACGCCGCGGCCGTCGATCGGAGTGACCTGGCCAGCGTTGTACTTGTCCAGCAGGCCGTACTTCTGGCTGACCACGAAGTCTTCCTGGCCGTGGCCGGGGGCGGTGTGCACCGCACCGGTACCGTCCTCGTCGGAGACATGGTCGCCATTGAGCACCAGGATCTCGCGCTCCGGGTAGAACGGATGCGCCAGCAGCTGGTTTTCCAGCGCAGCGCCGGTGGTTTCACCGTGCAGCACCACTTCGTCCACGCCATAGCGCTGCAGCGCGCGCTCGGCCAGGGCCGCGGCCAGCACCAGCCAGCGGCGCTTGCCGTTGTGGGCCGGGCCTTCGGCCAGCACGTAGCGGATCTCCGCGCCCAGCGACACCGCCAGCGAGGCCGGCAGCGTCCACGGGGTGGTGGTCCAGATCGGTACGGCCACTTCGACGTCGGCCGGCACGCTCACGCCGAACGCCTGGCCGATGGCCTGCGCATCACGTGCGGCGTAGGCCACGTCGATCGCCGGCGATTCCTTTTCCTGGTACTCGATCTCGGCCTCGGCCAGCGCCGAGCCACAGTCGAAGCACCAGTACACCGGCTTGGCGCCGCGGACCAAGTGGCCGTTGGCCACGACCTTGGCCAGCGCGCGGATCTCGTTGGCTTCGAAATCGAAGCTCAGGGTCTTGTACGGGTTGTCCCAGTCACCGGTCACGCCCAGGCGCTTGAAGTCCACGCGCTGGATGTTGATCTGCTCTTCGGCGAACTCGCGGCACTTCTGGCGGAATTCGACGGCGTCAAGCTTGGTGCCGACCTTGCCCCACTTCTTCTCGACCGCTATCTCGATCGGCAGGCCATGGCAGTCCCAGCCCGGCACGTAGGGCGCATCGAAGCCGGCCAGGTAGCGCGACTTGACGATGATGTCCTTCAGGATCTTGTTGACCGCGTGGCCCAGGTGGATGCGGCCGTTGGCGTATGGCGGGCCGTCATGCAGCACGAACAGCGGGCGGCCGGCGGCGTTGTCGCGCAGCTGCTGGTAGAGCCCCTGCTCTTCCCACCGCGCCAGAATGCCCGGCTCGCGCTTGGGCAGGTCGCCGCGCATCGGGAATTCGGTGGCTGGCAGGTTCAGGGTGGTCTTGTAGTCCTGGCTCACGCAGTGGCTCGCAATCTATGTTCGGAAAGGATGGCGCGCGCCTGTTCGGCGTCGCGGTGCATCTGGTCGGTCAGCGCCGCCAGATCATTGAATTTCTCTTCGTCGCGCAGCTTGGCGACGAACTCCACGTCGATGTGGCGGCCGTACAGGTCGCCCTGGAAATCGAACAGGTGGGCTTCCAGCAGCGGCTCCACGCCCTCCACCGTCGGCCGCGTACCGAAGCTGGACACCGAAGGCCAGGGCTGGTCGAACACGCCGTGCACCCAGGTCGCGTAGATGCCCGACAGTGCCGGGGTCTTCGGGAAGCGCAGGTTGGCGGTGGGGAAGCCCAGCGTACGGCCGAGCTGGCGCCCGCGCACCACCCGCCCGCTGATCGCGTAGGGGCGGCCGAGCAGGTCGTTGGCGCGGGCGAAATCGCCCTCCTGCAGCAGCTGGCGGATGCGGGTGCTGGAGATGCGCTCGCCATGCAGGTCCACCGCTTCGATCTCGCCCGCGGTGAAGCCGAGTTCGGCGCCCATCTCCTGCAGCAGTGCCAGATCACCGCGGCGGCGGTTGCCGAAGCAGAACTCGGGCCCGATCCACACTTCGCGGGCGCCCAGCCGGTGCACCAGCAACCGGCGCACGAAGGTCTCGGCCGGCATCGCCGCCATCGCCGCGTCGAAACGCAGCAGGCCGATCGCATCGACGCCGAGCTCGCGCAGGATCTCGACCTTGCTGCGCGCCAGGGTCAGCCGCGGCGGCGGCGTGCCCTGGGCGAAGAATTCACGCGGCAGCGGCTCGAATGCCACGGCCACTGCGGCCACGCCCAAGGCGCGCGCGCGGGCAACCGCGTGGCGGACCAGCGCACGATGGCCCAGGTGGAGGCCGTCGAATGCACCGATACAGACCACGCTTCCGTTGGGGAACAGCTCCCCGCCCTCGACGCTTCTGAACAGCCTGCTCATCAACTCTCGTTCCGGCCCGACCGGGGCCGCCGCTTCAATGGTGTAACCCTGAAGTATAGCCGCCACGGACCGCGATCAATGCCCGCGCAGGTCGCGCGGGCGGAAGCCCATCGCCAGCATGGCCACCGCGTAGGTCGCGCCGCCGCCGCCGACCAGCAGCATCAGGCCACCGATACGGTGCCATTTGTCCATGCCGGTGAAGTCGGGGACCCAGTGCAGCAGGGCCAGCAGCACGCCGACCATGGCCACGCAGGCCACCCCCAGCCGCACCAGATAGCCGCCCCAGCCCGGCCGCCGCTGGTAGACGTCGGTCTTGCCCAGCCAGTACCAGAGCAGGCCCAGGTTCAGGTAACTGGACAGCGCACTGGCAATGCCCAGCGCCAGGTGCAGGCCCGGCTGCTTGCCGATCGCCGTCATCACGCCCTGCGCCTTCAGCGCGTCGGGCACCATCACCTGGTACAGCACGGCCAGCAGGGCGAAGTTGAACACCATGTTGGCCACCAGCGCGGCAATACCGGCGCGCACCGGGGTTTTGGTGTCCTGGCGGGCGTAGAAGGCCGGCAACACCACCTTGAGCAGGGCGAACGCCGGCAGGCCGAAGCTCAGGCCATACACCGACAGCGCGGTCATGCGGGTATCGAACGCGGTGAACTGGCGGTACTGGAACAGCGTGGCGATCAGCGGCTCGGCCAGCAGCACCAGGCCCAGCATCGCCGGCACCGAGATCAGCAGGGTCATGCGCAGGCCCCAGTCCAGCGAGCGCGAGAAGCCCTCGCGGTCGGTGCTGACATGGTGGCGGGCCAGCGCCGGCAGGATCACCGTGCCCAGCGCCACGCCGAACACACCCAGCGGCAGCTCCAGGAAGCGATCGGCCAGCGACAGCCAGGACTGCGAGCCGTCGGTCAGCTTGGCCGCGATGAGGGTATCCAGCAGCAGGTTGATCTGCGCCACCGACGAACCGAACAGGGTCGGCACCATCAGCGTCAGCACCTTGCGCACGCCCGGATGGTTCCAGCCCCAGCGCGGCAGGGTCAGCAGGTTGATGCCCTTCAGCGAGGGCAGCTGGAACAGCAGCTGCAGGAGGCCTGCCGCCAGCACCGCCCAGCCCAGCGCCAGGATCTGCTTCTCCGGGGTGCCGCCCAGTCGCGGCGCCAACCACAGCGCACCGGCGATCATGCACAGGTTGAGGATGACCGGGGTCAGCGCCGGCATCGCGAAGCGCTGGAAGCTGTTCAGCGCACCGCCGGCCAGCGCGGTCAGCGACACGAACAGCAGGAACGGGAAGGTCAGGCGGAACAGGTCGACCAGCAGGGTCTGCTTGACCGGGTCGGTGTCAGCACCACTTGAGAATGCCACCGCCAGCTGCGGCGCGAAGATCAGCGCCAGGGCGGTGACCAGCATCAGCACCCCGCCCAGGGTGCCGGCGGTCCGGGACATCAGCTCACGCAGTTCGGCGTGGCTGCGGGTCTCCTTCACCTCGGTGAACACCGGCACGAAGGCGGTGGAGAAGGACCCCTCCGCGAACAACCGGCGCAGGAAATTGGGTATCCTGAAGGCAACCCAGAACGCATCGGTAACCGCATTGGTGCCGAACGTGGTAGTGATCACCTGATCCCGGACAAGTCCGAGAACCCGCGAGACCATGGTCATGCTGCTGAACGACAGCAGGCCCCGCAACATCTTCGGTGAACTCACTCAGCGTCCCTCTTGACAATCGACTTGACGTGCATTTCTCGGGCCATCATACTAGCTAGCTTGCTGTTCCCATAACACCGATTTTTTCAGGAAACCACCACCGTGGCCAATATCAAGTCCGCCAAGAAGCGCGCCAAGCAGACCGTCGTGCGCAACGCGCGCAACGTGGCTCAGCGCTCGATGCTGCGCACCGCTGTCAAGAAAGTGATCAAGGCGCTGGACGCCAACGATGCCGCCGGCGCCGAAGCCGCCTTCGCCGTTGCCCAGCCGATCCTGGATCGCTTCAGCGCGCGTGGCCTGATCCACAAGAACAAGGCTGCTCGCCACAAGAGCCGCCTGAACGACCGCATCAAGGCCCTCAAGGCCGCCTGATCCGGCGTTGCCGCCCTGCCCTTCGGGGTTGGGCAGCAGACAAAAGCCCGGCCCCGGCCGGGTTTTTTGTTGCCTGCGGTTTACCGGGATTGCCGGCCAGCGGCCGGCACTACCAAATGAAAAACCCGGCCGAAGCCGGGTTTTCCGCATGGAACCACAACGGCATCACTGCGCGTTGCGGGCTTCCAGCTCGTCTTCCTTCTGGCGATCGAAGAAGGCCATGATCCGGCTCATGATCGGGAAGGTACCTTCGCGGCCCAGCGCGGAAACCAGGAACCACGGCTCCTTCCAGCCCAGCTCGGCGACGATCTGCTCGGCCGCGGCCTGCGCCTCGTCTTCGAACATCAGGTCAGCCTTGTTCAGCACCAGCCAGCGCGGCTTGTTCAGCAGCTCCGGATCGTGCTTCTCCAGCTCGCGTTCGATCGCACGCACCTGCTCCACCGGCGAAATGCCCTCCACGCCGCCTTCCATCGGCGAGATGTCCACCAGGTGCAGCAGCAGGCGGGTGCGCTGCAGGTGGCGCAGGAACTGCGCACCCAGGCCGGCGCCGTCCGCAGCGCCTTCGATCAGGCCCGGAATGTCGGCGATCACGAAGCTGCGGTGGTTCTCCACCTTCACCACGCCCAGGTTCGGGTACAGCGTGGTGAACGGGTAATCGGCCACCTTCGGCGTTGCCGCCGAAACGGCACGGATCAGGGTGCTCTTGCCGGCGTTGGGGAAGCCCAGCAGGCCGACATCGGCCAGCAGCTTCAGCTCCAGCTTCAGCGTGCGCTCTTCGCCCGGCTCGCCTGGCAGCGCCTGGCGCGGCGAGCGGTTGGTCGAGCTCTTGAAGTGCATGTTGCCCAGGCCACCGCGACCGCCCTTGGCCACCAGCAGGCGGTCGCCGTGCTGGGTCAGGTCGCCGATGACTTCATCGGTGGCAACGTTGATGACCACGGTGCCGACCGGCACGGTGATGGTCAGGTCTTCGCCGCCCTTGCCATAGGCCTGGCGGCCCATGCCGTTCTCGCCGCGCTGCGCCTTGAAGATACGCTCATGGCGGAAGTCGACCAGGGTGTTCAGGTTTTCGTCGGCGCGGATGTACACGCTGCCGCCCGCACCGCCGTCGCCGCCGTCCGGGCCGCCGAGCGGAATGAACTTCTCGCGACGGAAGCCAATGCAGCCGTTGCCGCCGTTGCCGGCGAACACTTCGATTTCTGCTTCGTCTACCAGTTTCATTGTTTCGATGCCTGCGATGGGCGCGACCTGTTGGCCGCCACCTTGAATGTCATGCCGGCCGCGGGCCGGCAACCCGGCCCAGCCGGTCTTGCTTCAACTCTAACGAAAAGCCCCGCCGAAGCGGGGCTCTCCATGCAGCGTGCTCTTCATCCAGCACGGCCATGCCGCGGCACGGGTGCCGGCGATGCCTGGATCAGGCGTCGGCCGAGACGATGCTGACGGTGCGACGCTTCTTGGCGCCCTTGACCGAGAACTCCACCTTGCCGTCCACGAGGGCGAACAGGGTGTGGTCACGGCCCAGGCCAACGCCGGTGCCCGGGTGGAACTGGGTGCCGCGCTGACGCACGATGATGTTGCCGGCTTCGATGGCCTGGCCGCCGAAGATCTTGACGCCCAGGTACTTCGGGTTGGAGTCGCGACCGTTGCGCGAGGAGCCTACGCCCTTTTTATGTGCCATGACTGCTTCTCCTGATGCTTAGCCGGCGATGCCGGTGATCTCGATTTCGGTGTAGTACTGACGGTGACCCTGACGCTTCATGTGGTGCTTGCGGCGACGGAACTTGATGATCCGGACCTTGTCGGCACGACCCTGGGACAGGACCTTGGCGGTGACGGCAGCGCCCTTAAGCGCATCGCCCAGCTTCACGCCGTCGCTGTCACCCAGCATCAGGATGTTGTCAAACTTGATCTCGCTGCCGACTTCGACTTCGAGCTTTTCAATGCGGAGCTTTTCGCCCTGCGCCACGCGGTATTGCTTACCGCCGGTGACCAGTACTGCGTACATGACCAGGCCTTCCTCTGTAGTTATTGTGGTCTGAGCTGCCGCCATCGAGGGCGGACAGGAGCGGAATTGTACGCAGATCAGCGGGCGCGGGTCAAGTCAACCCCCGAATGCCGCGGGAGGACGGCTCCGGAACGGGGTCAGATCCCTTTTCACCCCGTGAAAAGGGATCTGACCCCTGCCTGACGGCCTGTCTCACCAGATGAGACATCGGGCTGGCATTGTCGCCCATTGCCCCCATCTGGTCACCTCGGTAGGCTGACCGATTGCCGTTCCCTGCTGGCCCGGCACCCAGCCAACGCCCCCACAACCGGATCCCCCATGGCGATGGATTTCATCCGCATCCGCGGCGCGCGGACGCACAACCTGAAGAACCTCGACCTCGACCTGCCCCGCGACAAGCTGATCGTGATCACCGGCCTGTCCGGCTCGGGCAAGTCCTCGCTGGCGTTCGACACCATCTATGCAGAAGGCCAGCGCCGCTATGTCGAGTCGCTGTCGGCCTATGCGCGCCAGTTCCTGAGCGTGATGGAAAAGCCGGACCTGGACCACATCGAGGGCCTGTCCCCGGCGATCTCGATCGAGCAGAAGTCGACCTCGCACAACCCGCGTTCGACGGTCGGCACGATCACCGAGATCTACGACTACCTGCGCCTGCTGTACGCCCGCGTCGGCACCCCGCGCTGCCCGGACCACGGCTATCCGCTGGAGGCGCAGACGGTCAGCCAGATGGTCGACCAGGTGCTGACCCTGGACCCGGAACAGCGCTACATGCTGCTGGCCCCGGTCATCCGCGACCGCAAGGGCGAGCATGCCCAGGTGTTCGACCAGCTGCGCGCGCAGGGTTTCGTGCGCGTGCGCGTGGACGGCGAGCTGCATGAAATCGATGCGGTGCCGCCGCTGGCGCTGCGCCAGAAGCACACCATCGAGGCGGTGATCGACCGCTTCCGCCCGCGCGAGGACATCAAGCAGCGCCTGGCCGAGAGCTTCGAGACCGCGCTGAAGCTGGGCGACGGCATGGCCTCGGTGCAGAGCTTGGACAGTGCCGACGCTTCGCCGACGCTGTTCTCCTCCAAGTACTCCTGCCCGGTCTGCGATTACTCGCTGCCGGAGCTGGAACCGCGCCTGTTCTCGTTCAACGCACCGATGGGCGCCTGCCCCGGCTGCGACGGCCTGGGCATGGCCGAATTCTTCGATCCTTCGCGCGTGGTGGTGCATCCCGAGCTGTCGCTGGCCGCCGGCGCGGTGCGCGGCTGGGACCGCCGCAACGCCTATTACTTCCAGCTGATCGCCTCGCTGGCCAAGCACTACCGGTTCGACGTCGACGCGGCATGGAACTCGCTGCCGCAGAACGTGCAGCAGGCCGTGCTGTACGGCAGCGGCGATGAGGCGATCACCTTCACCTACTTCACCGAAGCCGGTGGCCGCACCCAGCGCAAGCACCGCTTCGAGGGCATCATTCCCAACCTCGAGCGCCGCTACAAGGAAACCGAATCGCCGGCGGTGCGCGAAGAGCTGTCCAAGTACATCAGCGAACAGCCGTGCCCGGAATGCCATGGCGCGCGCCTGAACAAGGCGGCACGCAACGTGTTCGTGGCCGACCGCCCGCTGCCGGAGCTGGTGGTGCTGCCGATCGACGAGGCGCTGAAGTTCTTCAGCGAACTGAGCCTGCCGGGCTGGCGTGGCGAGATCGCCGCGAAGATCGTCAAGGAAATCGGTGAGCGCCTCGGCTTCCTGGTCGATGTGGGCCTGGATTACCTGACCCTGGAACGCAAGGCCGACACCCTGTCCGGTGGCGAGGCACAGCGCATCCGCCTGGCCAGCCAGATCGGCGCCGGCCTGGTCGGCGTGATGTACGTGCTCGACGAGCCGTCGATCGGCCTGCACCAGCGCGACAACGAGCGCCTGCTCGGCACCCTCACCCGCCTGCGCGACCTCGGCAACACGGTGATCGTGGTCGAGCATGACGAGGATGCGATCCGCCTGGCCGACTACGTGCTGGACATCGGCCCGGGCGCGGGCGTGCATGGCGGCGAGATCGTCGGCCAGGGCACCCTGCAGGACATCCTGGAGGCACCGCGCTCGCTGACCGGCCAGTACCTGTCGGGCAAGCGCGCGATCGAGATCCCCGCGCGCCGGCACAAGCCGAACCCGAAGATGACCCTGCACCTGCGCGGGGCCAGCGGCAACAACCTCAAGGGTGTGGACCTGGCGATTCCGTCGGGCCTGCTGACCTGCGTGACCGGTGTGTCCGGCTCCGGCAAGTCCACCCTGATCAACGACACCCTGTTCTCGCTGGCCGCCAACGAGATCAACGGTTCCTCGCACCCGATCGCCCCGTACAAGGAGATCGATGGCCTGGACCTGTTCGACAAGGTGGTGGACATCGACCAGTCACCGATCGGCCGCACCCCGCGTTCGAACCCGGCCACCTACACCGGCCTGTTCACCCCCCTGCGCGAACTGTTCGCACAGGTGCCCGAAGCGCGTGCGCGTGGCTATTCGCCGGGCCGTTTCAGCTTCAACGTGCGCGGTGGCCGCTGCGAGGCCTGCCAGGGCGACGGCCTGATCAAGGTGGAGATGCACTTCCTGCCGGACGTGTACGTGCCCTGCGACGTCTGCCATGGCAAGCGCTACAACCGCGAGACGCTCGAGATCCTGTACAAGGGCTTCAACATCAACGACGTGCTGGAAATGACCGTCGAGGATGCACTGAAGCTGTTCGAACCGGTGCCGTCGATCGCACGCAAGCTGGAAACCCTGGTCGACGTCGGCTTGAGCTACATCAAACTGGGCCAGAGCGCGACCACGCTGTCCGGTGGTGAAGCACAGCGCGTGAAGCTGTCCAAGGAACTGTCGCGCCGCGATACCGGCCGCACCCTGTACATCCTCGACGAACCGACCACCGGCCTGCACTTCCACGACATCGAAGCGCTGCTGGGCGTGCTGCACAAGCTGCGCGACGAAGGCAACACGGTGGTGGTGATCGAGCACAACCTGGACGTGATCAAGACCGCCGACTGGATCGTCGACCTGGGTCCGGAAGGCGGCCACCGCGGTGGCACCATCCTGGTCACCGGCACGCCGGAAGACGTGGCGGCCTGTCCGCAGTCGTATACCGGCCAGTTCCTGGCGCGCATGCTGCCGTCCACCAGCGCGCGCCCGGAACAGCCGGCCGCCGTGGCCAACAAGCCCGACGCCCGCCCGCCACGCAAGGTGAAGCCTGAGAAGCCGGCCAAGGTTGCCAAGAAGGCCGCGGCCGCCAAGAGCACCGGCAAGGCCAGCAAGAGCACATCGAAGAAGAAGGACGCCTGATGAGCAGCGAACACAAGATCCTGGCCCGCATCCCGATCAGCGTGCGCTGGCGTGACATGGACAGCATGGGCCACGTCAACAACGCCAAGTACATTTCCTACCTGGAAGAAGCGCGCGTGCGCTGGATGCTGGGCGTGGACGGCGTATCGATGACCGACCGCATCGCACCGGTGGTGGCCGCGACCAACGTCAATTACCGGCTGCCGATCGTGTGGCCCAACGACATACTGGTCGAGCTGTTCGTCGAGCGCCTGGGCAACAGCAGCGTGACCATCGGCCACCGCATCGTCGACCAGCAGGACGCGTCGAAGCTGTATTCCGACGGCAACGTGGTGGTGGTGTGGATGGATACGCAGACCGGCAAGAGCGCGCCGCTGCCGGAGGCGATCCGCAGCGCCTCCACTTGACGCGCCCTGGCAGGTGCCGACCTTGGTCGGCACGCTTTGGCTGCAATGAGGTTGCCGGCCAGCGGCCGGCACTACCGATCCCATTCAATGGACTGACATGATCCACCAGACTGAACTGCGCGACCTGCTGCCCGGCATGGTCCCCTTCCCCACCGACGTCTTTCCCGCTGACCAGGCCTGGCTCGGCCAGCACCTGCTGCCGCTGCTGAAGATTGACCTGGGCGTGCTGCGGCCGGAACTGGCCGGCCAGGTGGCGACGATGCTGTGCCCGATCGAGCCGTACGACGGTTGCATCGGCGAGACCACCGAAGAACACCACAACGATTTCACCGGCACCAACTGGATCGCCTTCGAACTGACCGCCGGCAACGAGATGCGCTTCCTCGGCAATGAGGGCTATTTCATCGGCGAGGCGGTGCAGGACAAGGATGCGCAGGAGCACATCGCGCAGATGCGCGACAGCTACGCCAAGGCCCGCGATTACCATGCCGCGCACGGCCGTCTCGCCTGCTACTCGCGCTACGGCAAGGGTGAGGCCAGCGAACGCGACTACCTGGATACGCTGGGCGGACCGATAGGCTTCGGCAACTGGACCGAGACCGCGGAGATTCCCGCGGCCTTCGAACTGGGCTTCACCGACGCTGCCGATGACCCAAACGCTGCGGACGATGCCGAAACGGTGATCATCACCCGCAACGGCAACAAGTTCTTCGCCGTGGCCGGCGTAGCCGGCTACAACTGGTGCGCCACAGGCGCCGATGCGATCGTGATGCTGTACGAGCCGGAGAGCCGCACCGTGCTGTTCTCGTACGACTGGTCGTAAGGCCCTGTGGTAGTGCCGGCCGCTGGCCGGCATTGCCCGTGCTGCCGGCCAGCGGCCGGCACGACCATCCCGCTACGGCGCAGCCTTGCGTACGGCCAGCGTCGCACTTGCTTCGCCGCCGCCTTCCAGCTGCAGCCGTAGCGGCACCGCCTGCCCCTCCTTCAGCGCGCCCTTGCCCTGCATCAGCATCAGGTGCAGGCCACCGGGCTTGAGCTCGGCACGTGCACCCGGCGCCAGCGGCAGGCGCTCGATCGCGCGCATCCGGCTGACCCCATCCGTGATCGTGGTTTCGTGCAGCGACACATCATTGAAACTGCTGCTGGTCGCGCCGGTGATCACCACCGCCTTGCCGCAGCCGTTGTGGATGACGCCGTAGCCAGCGGTCATCGGCATTGCCGGATTCGGTGGCAACCGCGCCCAGCCCTGATCCACCGTGACGCAGCCCGATTCCGCCGCCGAGGCCGATGCTGCGGCCGCACACAGAAGCCACAGTACGCCAACGAATGGTTTGGTTATCATCGCCCAGGTTCCTTCTTCGCAACGAGACCGCAGCATGACGACGCTCATCGAGGTGATCAACCATGGCCCCATCCGCGAACTGCGCCTGGCGCGGCCGCCGGTCAACGCACTGGACACCGACCTGTGCCGGCAGTTGATCCATGCCATCGAGCTGGCCATGGCCGAAGACGCGCACGGCATCGTGCTGTCGGGCAGCGAGCGCATCTTCACCGGCGGCATGGACGTGCCGCACCTGCTCTCGCATGGCGATGACAAGCACAAGCTGCTGGACACCTGGAACGCCTTCTTTGGCGCCGTACGCACGCTGGCCGAGAGCCGCATCCCGGTGGTCGCGGCGATCACCGGCCACGCCCCGGCGGGCGGCTGCGTGCTGGCCCTGTGCTGCGACTACCGGGTAATGGCCCGCAGCGCCGATCCGTCGCGGCCATATGCCATCGGCCTGAACGAGGTGCAGGTGGGCCTGATCGCGCCGGAGGGCATCCAGCGCCTGCTGCGCCGTGCGGTGGGCGTGCACCGCGCCGGCGTGCTGCTGACCACCGGTTCGCTGGTACCGGCCGAACAGGCGGTGCAGATCGGCCTGGTGGATGAGCTGGCAGAGGGGGACCTGGTGGTGGCACGCGCGATTGCCTGGCTGCAGGACCTGCTCAGGCAGCCGCGCCAGCCGATGCTGCTGACCCGCGCCATCGCCCGCGCCGACCTGCACGTGGCGCTGCAGCCGGACCTGATCCAGCTCGACCGTTTCGTCGAGGCCTGGTTCGCCCCGGACGCACAGAACGCCCTGCAGGCGCTGGTCGCACGGCTGGGCAAATAGCGGTTGCCCCGCCCTGGGTCAGATCCCTTTCGCCGGGCGAAAGGGATCTGACCCCTGACCGGTATAATCAGGCCCTCTTTCACTGCTGTGGCCGCCCCCTTGAACGACACGCCCGAACCCGTCGTCTCCGAGCTGATCGACCTGCTCACGCTGGAGCGGCTGGAGGACAACCTGTTCCGCGGGCAGAGCCGCGACATCGGCACCAAGTACGTGTTCGGCGGGCAGGTGCTGGGCCAGGCGCTGGCCGCGGCACAGGCCACGGTCGACAACGGCCGCCACGTGCACTCGCTGCACGCCTATTTCCTGCGCGCCGGCAACATCGACCACCCGATCGTCTACGACGTGGACCGTACCCGCGACGGCGGCAGCTTCTCGGTGCGCCGGGTCACAGCGATCCAGCACGGCAAGGTGATCTTCTTCTGCGCGGCATCGTTCCAGCAGGCCGAGACCGGCGCCGAGCACCAGCACAAGATGCCCGAAGTGCCGCAGCCGGAAGACATCGAACCGAACCGGCCGCTGCCGGCCGAAGTGCTGGAGCGGCTGCCGATCAAGGTGCAGCGCTGGCTGTCGCGCGGCGGCCCGTTCGAATTCCGCCACGTCTACCCGCGCGACGAACTGAACCCGCCCAAGCGCCCGCCCTACCACCAGGTGTGGCTGCGCCTGAGCGAGCCGGTCGGCGATGCTCCGGAACTGCACCAGGCCCTGCTGGCCTATGCCTCGGACTTCCACCTGCTGGGCACGGCGACGTTCCCGCACGGCATCAGCTACTACCACCCGCACGTGCAGATGGCCTCGCTCGACCACGCGATCTGGTTCCACCGCCCGTTCCGTGCCGACGACTGGCTGCTGTACTCGCTGGACAGCCCCAGCGCGCAGGATTCGCGCGGCCTGGCCCGCGGCCAGTTCTTCACCCGCAATGGTGTGCTGGTGGCCAGCACCGCGCAGGAGGGCCTGATCCGCGTGGTTCCCGACCAGGCTGCCGCGGCCGCCGTGCCGGCCAAGGAGTAAACCCATGCGCCAGATCTTCAGCAGCCAGCGCGTGGAAACCGTCGAAGGCGTGGCCGAGCTCCTGCGCGGGCATGGCATCGACGTCAAGGTGACCAACGGGCGCTCGTACAAGACCCGTCGCCGCGGCCAGTTCAGCTATACCGACCTCGGCAACGCCAACGCCTACCCGGCGGTATGGATCGTGCGCGCCGACGACCAGCCGCGTGCACGCGAGATCCTGCGTGAGGCGCGCCTGCTCGACACCACCCGCCGCGACCATCCGACCGCCGAGTTCGCCTTCCGCGACACGCCGGAACAGGGCAGCGGCGGCCGCAGCTGGGCCTGGCGCATCCGCATCGCCCTGCTGGTGGTGATCGCCGGCGTGGCGCTGGTGATCGGCCTGCGCCATCGCGGTGCCCCGGCCCCGGCAGCACCGGCCCCTGCCCCGCAGGCCCAGCCGCGGCAGGCGCAACCGGCCCCGCAGGCCGCAGCGGAAGAGGAAGAAGTCCGGGTCCGTATCCAGCCATCGAAATAACCCAAGGGTCGTACCCGCCGCTGGCCGGCAACTGCAAAAAGGGGACGGAGGGGATTAAGTCGTTTGTGGCACAAACGACTTAATCCCCTCCGTCCCTTTTTTGTCAGCACAGGAAGTCGGTCACATTGGGCGCGCGGCTCCGTCATGGGACACAATCCCAGCAGGAGAGCCGCCGCCATGACGACGTTCGCCGCATCGATCGACCAGACCCTGGAACGCGAACTGCCCGCCGCCGCCAGCGGTTGCCAGCACGCCTACGGCCGTATCGTGCTGGCCTGCCAGAACACGGTCACCGCCATCGCCCTGGCCATCACCCGCGACCGCCAGGCCAGCGAGGACATCGCCCAGGAGGCCTTCGTGAAGGGCTGGCAGCAGCTGCACCAGCTGCGCAGCGCGACCAGCTTCCTGCCGTGGCTGCGGCAGATCACCCGCAACCTGGCCCGCGACTGGCTGCGTGCGCAACGTGGCCGGCCGCTGACCGGCGAGGCCGCGGAGGTGGCGATGGGCATGGCCGCCGACCCGGCCCCAGGTGCGGCTGATCGCCTGCAGCGGGTGGAAGAGGAGATCGCCGCCGAGGACATCATCTCCGCCCTGCCCGCTGACAGCCGCGAAGTCCTGTTGCTGTACTACCGCGAAGGACAGCGCTCGCAGCAGGTCGCCGACCTGCTCGGGCTCAGCGATGCGGCCGTGCGCAAGCGCCTGTCGCGTGCACGTGCCCTGGTGCGCGAAGGCCTGCTGCAGCGCTTCGGCGAATTCGCGCGCAGTAGTGCACCAAGCGCCGCATTCGCCACCGCCGTGGTGTCGATGGTGCTGGTGGCCGCACCCGGCACCGCCAGTGCAGCGGTGCTGCTCGGCACCGGCGTCGGCATCGGCGGCAGCAAGCTCGGCCTCGGCGGCGCCAGCGTTGCCGGTGGAACCGCGATGGGCTCGTTGACCGCCACCCTGGGCCAGTTGCATGTGCTGCCGGCCGAAAGCTGGGGGGCGGTGATCGGCGGCGTGGTGGGTGGCGCGATCGGCAGCTACCTCGGCGGGCGCTTCCTGATGTCGTACACCGAAACTGCGGCAGAGCGGGCCGATGTGCGCCGCTTCCTCTACCTCAACATCACCACCGGCATGTTCTGGTGCCTGGCGATCCTGCTGGCTGTGGTGCTGCAGGCACCGGTCTGGACGCAGCTGACGGTGCTGGCGGTCGGGTTGGGCGTGGTCAACTACCAGTGCCTGGTGACGCTGCAGCGGGTGATGGCGCCGATGATCGCGCGCGATTCGGCGCGGCGCGGGCGAACCGGCATCAACTGGAAGTTCGAATCGATGTACGGCCGCACCGCCATCATCGCCATGAACCTGATGGTCATTGCGCTTGTGGCGTACTCGCTGATGCGCAGCGGCCGCTTGTAACGGACAACGCCGGCAGTGCCGCCGGCGTTGTCGTCATCACTGCATTGACCCTCAGCGCTGCGGCTTCGGTGCGCCGCCGTCGCGCGGACCGCCATGGCGCGGGCCACCATGCATCGGGCCCTTGGCCGCATCAAACTCGGCCTTGCTCAGCTGGCCGTCCTTGTTGGTGTCGGCGGCGGCGAACCAGGCATCACGATGCTGCTTCATGCGCAGCTCGCGGTCGGCCTTGTCCAGGTAGCCGTCCTTGTTCAGATCAAGCTGGTCGAAGCGCGCGGCCAGGCGCGGATCGGCCTTGGCTTCCTCGCGGCTGATGCGGCCATCCTTGTTGACGTCCAGCGCGGCCCAGCGCTCACCGCCGTGGCCACGACGGCCATGCTGCCAGCGCGGCAGCTCGTCGCGCGAGAGCTTGCCGTCCTTGTTCTTGTCCAGCTCGTCGAACTTCGCGGCCAGGCGCGGGTTGGCGGCCGCCTCGCTGCGGTCGATCACGCCGTCACCGTTGGTATCCAGCTTGGCCGGGCGCGGTGCCGGCGTGGCCGGGGTGTCGGCCGCCAGCGCGATACCGGATGCGGAGGTGCCAAGCAGCAGGGCCAGCAGCAGGGGGGTACGGATCATGAGGTCACTCCTGGGGATGGGAACAGCGTCGGGGTGATCACTTCACCCTCGGGGGACAACAACGCCCGGGCGCGACGTCGGTTGACGCTACTGCCGATTCCATTCATCCGGCGGACAGTCGCCGCCACTGCGACAACCTGGGGCTATGCTGTGCCCATGGCGATACATGGCGACAGAGACGACGAACTGCGACTTTTCCAGACCGGCGAGCACCCCTGCGGGTACTGGTCGGACCGGGTGGCACGCGACCTGGTGCTGGACCCGAACGACCGCCGCCTCGGCGCGCTCTATCCACTGGCACTGAGCTGGGGCTTCCGCCGCAGCGGCGACCTGGTCTACCGGCCGCATTGCGCGCACTGCCAGGCCTGCGTGGCGGTGCGCATCCCGGTGGCCCGCTTCGCCCCGGACCGCAGCCAGCGCCGCTGTGCCACCCGCAATGACGACCTGGAGGTGCGGATCACCGCCGCCACCGCCCGCGATGACCTGTTCGCGCTGTACCACCGCTACCTCACCCACCGCCATGCCAACGGCGGCATGGACGACCACGGCCCGCACGAGTTCGAGCAGTTCCTGATCGGCAGCTGGTCGCACACCCGCTTCATGGAGATGCGCCTGCCCGGCCACGACGGCCAGCCCAGCCAGCTGCTGGGGGTAGCGGTGACCGACGTCACCGAGCACGGCCTGTCGGCGGTCTACACCTTCTTCGACCCGGACCACGCCACGCGCGGGCTGGGCACCTTCGCGATCCTGCAGCAGATCGAGTGGGCACGCCGCGAGGGCCTGCCGCACGTGTATCTGGGCTACTGGATCCGCGGCCACCAGAAGATGGACTACAAGCGCCGCTTCCATCCGCTGGAAGCCTACGATGGCCGCCGCTGGCACGATTTCGACAAGGATCTGGACGGGCGCTGACAAACCGCTGACACCGGGCCGGGTGCACAATATGGCCCATGAACATGACCCGCCGCCATCCCCTGATCCTCGCCCTGGCCCTGCTCTGCGGCGCCACCGCCCCTGCCTTCGCCACGTCCCCTGCGATGACCGAAAAGCCGTCCGCTGCGCTGCGCCTGGCCACCTACAACACCTCGCTGTACTCCGATGACGCCGGTGGCCTGATCAAGGAGCTGGAAGGCGACAGCGAACACGCGCGCAAGATCGCCGCAGTGCTGCAGCAGGTGCGCCCGGACCTGGTGCTGCTGAACGAATTCGACTTCGACGACGCCCATCGCGCCGCCGACCTGTTCCAGAAGCGCTACCTGGAGGTCGCCCAGCCCGGTGGCGGCAAGCCGCTGCACTTCGCCTACCGCTATCTGGCACCGGTCAACACCGGCGTGCCCAGCGGCCTGGACCTGGACAACAACGGCGTGGTCGGTGGCGAAGGCCGCAGCCGCGGCAACGATGCCTGGGGCTACGGCCTGCACCCGGGCCAGTACGGCATGCTGGTGCTGTCGCGCTACCCGATCGACGAAGCCAGGGTGCGCAGCTTCCAGCTGCTGAAGTGGAGCGCGATGCCGGGCGCGATCCGACCGGTCGATCCACGTACCGGCCAGAGCTTCTACAACGACCATGTGTGGTCGCAGCTGCGCCTGTCGTCGAAGTCGCATTGGGACGTGCCGGTGAAGACCCCGGCCGGCGTGGTGCACGCGCTGGTGTCGCACCCGACCCCGCCGGTGTTCGACGGCCCGGAAAAGCGCAACGCGGCGCGCAACCATGACGAACTGCGCCTGTGGCAGGAATACCTGTCCAAGGGTGACAAGCCATGGCTGTGCGACGACAAGGGTCAGTGCGGCGGCCTGGCCCAGGACGCGCGCTTCGTGATCCTCGGCGACCTCAACAACGACCCGGTCGATGGCGATGGCCGCCATGAGGCGATCGTCGAACTGATCGAGAACGCCCGCGTGCTGCGCTACCCCACCCCGCGCAGCGTCGGTGGCGAGCAGACCAGCCTGGCCTATGCGGCCAAGGGCATCGAGCGCAAGGGCGCACCGTTCCATGCCACCGGCGATTTCGGCCCGAAGTCCGGCACCATGCGCCTGGACTACGTACTGCCCTCGACCGGTTTCGAATATGTCGGCAGCGGTATCTTCTGGCCGGCCAATGAAAGCCCGGAAGCGAAGATCGCCGACGGCAGCGACCACCACCTGGTGTGGGTGGACGTGCGGTAGAGTCGACGGCCCTGAAAAGGGGACGGAGGGGATTAAGTCGTTTGTGGCACAAACGACTTAATCCCCTCCGTCCCCTTTTTGCTTTACGGGCGCAGTTCGACGCCGATGGCGTCGGCGGCATCTCGCGCGATGGCGCGCGCCTCGTCGATGGTTTCCGCGCGCGCCAGGGTGACACCGACGCGGCGATGGCCATGCACGCTCGGCTTGCCGAACAGGCGTACGGCAGTATCCGGCACCTGCAATGCAGCGGCGACGTTGTTGAAGTACGGCACGCCCTCGCCGTGTGCCAACAGCGCGCACGACGCCGACGGGCCGCTCTGGCGGATCACCGGGATCGGCAGGCCGAGGATGGCGCGCGCATGCAGCGCGAACTCGCTCAACTCCTGCGATACCAGCGTCACCAGGCCGGTGTCGTGCGGGCGCGGCGACACTTCGCTGAACCACACTTCGTCGCCCTTCACGAACAGCTCCACGCCGAACAGGCCCCAGCCGCCGAGGTCATCGGTGATCGCGCGCGAAATCTCTTCGGCACGCGCCAGTGCCGCGCTCGACATCGGCTGCGGCTGCCAGCTTTCGCGGTAGTCGCCGTCCTTCTGCAGATGGCCGATCGGCGCACAGAACGAGGTGCCACCGGCATGGCGGACGGTCAGCAGGGTGATCTCGTAATCGAAATCGATGAAGCCTTCGACGATGCAGCGGCCGGCACCGGCGCGGCCACCGGTCTGCGCGTAGTCCCAGGCCGGGGCGATGTCCGCCTCGCTGCGCAGGGTGCTCTGGCCCTTGCCCGAGGACGACATCACCGGCTTGACCACGCACGGCAGGCCGATGGCGGCGACGGCAGCACGGTATTCGGCCTCGGTATCGACGAAGCGGTACGGCGAGGTCGGCAGTCCCAGGGTTTCGGCGGCCAGGCGACGGATGCCTTCGCGATCCATGGTCAGGCGTGCGGCGCGCGCGGTCGGGATCACCCGCAGGCCCTGCTCCTGTTCCAGCTGGACCAGGGTCTCGGTGTGGATGGCCTCGATTTCCGGCACCACCAGGTGCGGCTGCTCCTGGGCGATCAGCGCCCGCAGCGCCATCGCATCGAGCATGTCGATCACGTGCGAGCGGTGCGCGACCTGCATGGCCGGGGCGTCGGCATAGCGATCAGCGGCGATCACCTCCACGCCCAGCCGCTGCAGCTCGATGGCCACCTCCTTGCCGAGTTCGCCCGAGCCCAGCAGCAGCACGCGGGTGGCGGAGGGGGACAACGGCGTTCCAAGCTTGGCCATGGCGGTTCCAGCAGCGATGTGAAGGCGGGAGGGCATTCTAGCTGGCCGGGCACCCTGACCATGGCATCCGACGAACGGTAGTGGACAGGTGATATCACTTTGATATCTTAAATTTGAACCCTCAAGGACGTACCGCCATGAAAGAGAAGTCGCTGTCTTCCCTCAACGGCCTCGGCACGCTGGTCGGCGCCCTGCTCGTCGGCCTCGCCGGCGCCGCCCTGTTCGTGGTGGGCGTGGCAGCCAAGGCCAGCACCGGCTCGCCCAGCCTGCTGCTGATGCTGCTGGGCGCCCTGCTGGTGGCGCTGGGCGTGTTCATCCTGGCCGGTCTGTACACCATCCAGCCCAACCAGGCGGCGGTCCTTAGCCTGTTCGGCAAGTACGTGGGCACGGTGAAGGACAACGGCCTGCGCTGGAACAACCCCTTCTTTGCCAAGCGCCGGGTCAGCCAGCGCGTGCGCAACTTCGAGAGCGGCAAGCTGAAGGTCAACGAGCTGGACGGCAGCCCGATCGAGATCGCCGCGGTGATCGTCTGGCAGGTGGTCGACGCCTCCGAGGCCGTCTACAACGTGGACGACTACGAGAGCTTCGTGCACATCCAGTCCGAATCTGCGCTGCGCGCGATGGCCACCAGCTATCCCTACGACCAGCACGAAGACGGCCAGCTGGCCCTGCGCAGCCATGCCAGCGAGATCTCCCAGCACCTGAAGAACGAGCTGGCCGAACGCCTGGCCGACGCCGGCGTGCAGGTGATCGACGCACGCATCAGCCATCTCGCCTACGCCGCCGAAATCGCCCAGGCGATGCTGCAGCGTCAGCAGGCCAACGCGGTGATCGCCGCACGCACGCGCATCGTGGCCGGTGCGGTGGGCATGGTTGAAATGGCCCTGGCCGAACTGCAGAAGAACGGCGTGGTGCAGCTGGATGAAGAACGCAAGGCGCACATGGTCAGCAACCTGCTGACCGTGCTGTGCTCGGACCGCGGTACCCAGCCGATCGTCAACGCCGGTTCGCTGTACTGAACCACCCTCGCAACGGGGTGCCCCACCACCCCGCCAGGAGCTTGCATGAGTGAGAAGAAAGCCTACCCGCTGCGCATCAATGCCGACGTCCTGGCCGCCGCGCAACGCTGGGCTGACGACGAGCTGCGCAGCCTCAACGCACAGATCGAATACGTGCTGCGCGACGCCCTGCGCAAGGCAGGACGCCTGCCGAAACCCACGCCATCTTCGGGGGACAAGGAATGAGCAAGCGCTGGAACTACCAGACGATCGAGGTCAAGACGTCCATGATGGGCCAGCTCAAGGCCGAGGACATCCAGAGCGAACTGAGCCGTCAGGGCCAACTGGGCTGGGAGCTGGTCAACATCATCATCCCCGCACCGATGCGCCCGGCGATGCTGGTATTCAAGAAGGAGGCCTGAGCCATGGGTGCCAGCGATCCAAAGCAGTACGAGGTGGCCGAGAGTTCGCCGTTGCGCGTGCTGTGGATCGTGCTGCCCCTGCTCGCCGCCTTCGTGGCCTGCCTGTATGCGCAGTTGTACAAGGCACCGGCCACGGCGCCCTGGATCGAAGTGACGCTGTCGCCGCCCTGGTTCCGGATGGGCGGCAGTGCCGCCTGGAGCCTGCTGGTGATCGCCGCGCTCGGCATCGGGTTGGGCGCGGCGTTCTTCCGCCGCCGGGTGGAACTGGCCGACGACGTGCTGGACGTGCGCTCGACGATGTACCGCCGCCGCGTTCCGGTGGCACAGCTGCGGCTGGACCAGGCCGAGGTGGTCGACCTGCAGCGTGACCGCCGCTATGGCATTCGTTTCAAGACCAATGGCTATGCGATGCCGGGCTTCTATTCCGGCCACTTCCGCCTGCAGGGCGGCGGCAAGGGGTTCGCGCTGGTCACCGACCGCACGCGCGTTCTCGCCCTGCCGGTCAGCGATGGCAGCACGCTGCTGCTCAGCCTGGAGCGGCCGCAGGTGCTGCTGGACGCACTGCGCAAGGTGGCCGCACCGGCGCCTCGGCGGTAAGCTGCGGCGATGCAACGACGCGCCCCCCTGCTGATCAATACCGAGGCCATCGAGCTGTGGCCCGCCCACCTGCTGCGCGCACGAAGCAACCTGGATGCCCGCCTGCTGTCGCAGGCACAGTGGGTGCTGCGGCGCAAGCGCGATGGCCGCTACCTGGCGGCGGTAACGACGCATGGCGTGCATTCGCTGGTGCCACGCCTGCCGCGCGAGCCCGGGGCCGAGGACGCACTGGCGCTGCTCGATGCAGCGGCGGCACGTCCGTTCGGCGCTGCGCTGCAGGAACAGTGGCTGCCGCTGGCCGGGCTGCAGCAACGCCTGCAGCAACTGGGCCTGGATGCACAGCGCTATGCCGACGACAGCGGCCTGCCACTGCAGCCCGAACCGTGCCTGCTGCACTTCGCCGGCCGTGACCGCTTCGGCCGCCCGCTGTGGCTGCGCCGTGGCGCCGCGCAGGGATGGCGGCGGATGCGCCTGCAGGCGGCACGGGAGGGCATCGCGCTCGACGCAATTTCCGGCTTCCGCAGCCATGCCTACCAGCTGGGCATCTTCGAGCGGAAGCTGGCACGTGGGTTGAGCGTGACGGAGATCCTGAAGGTCAATGCAGCGCCGGGGTTCAGCGAACACCACAGCGGCCATGCGCTGGACATCGGCACACCGGGCGATGCCCCGGCCGAGGAATCATTTGAAGCCACCGACGCGTTCGCTTGGCTGCAGGTGCATGCCGGCGGGCATGGCTTCCATCTGAGCTACCCACGCGACAACCCGCACGGCATCGTCTACGAACCCTGGCACTGGTGCTGGAGGCCTGCCAACGGCTGAGCCCCTCGTGGCGCCCGCACGCGGAATGGAACGAGAGAGCGAAGACAAAAGCGGGCCGCTTCGCTCGAAGCCGAGCATGGCTCGGCTCTACAGCAGCTGCCGCGCAACGCCCCCATGTAGTGCCGAGCCATGCTCGGCTGTACCCGGATTGCCGTCACCGCCTCAACGCATTGATCGCCAGCACCACCCAGCCGGCCATCATGCTGGTGCCACCGATCGGCGCCATCCGCGTCGGCCACTGCCACAGCGCCCCGCCCACCAGGCTGCCTGAAAACAACAGCACACCCAGCAGCAGCACGTACAGCGCCAGGTGTGCGATCGCCCCATGCGCGCGCGGCCCGAGTGCCACCAGTACCGCACCATGCGCGAACGCGTACAGCGCCGCCATGTTCAGGTGCTGCTGCGCCAGCGGATCGGCCACGCCATGCGAGGCGTAGGCGGACAGGCCGATCGAGGCAGCGGCCAGCAGCGCCCCCAGGCAGGCGAGCAGGGACGGCTTACGTGCACGACGTTCGAGATTGAACATGGGGGCTCCTTGCGCAGCGCCCCTTGCCGGGCGCCGGATCAAAAAAAAACGCGCCGCAATGAGCGGCGCGTTTTCGTGTCCAACACTACATGGGTCAGCCGAGGCTTACTTGACGGCCCAGTAGATGTCGTAGGTCGCTTCCGGGGTGAACGACTTGTCGATGCCGTCCTTCCAGGTTTCGTACGGGCGGTCGATGACTTCGTTGCCCGAAGTCACGGCCCAGGCACGCAGGCCGTTGCGGGCCACGTCCAGACCCGCCATGTGGCCGGTGTAGGCCGCATGCGCCGAACGGTGCGGAGCAACGTGCACGTACTTGACCGGAGCGCCGCCGTCGATCTTGACGGTCAGCTCGTCGGCAGCAGCACCTTCAGCACCCTTCTTCTTCACCGGCTGGGCGATGTCGAAGGCGTACTTCTCCTGGCCGAAGTCGGTGGTGATGATGCGGAACGGGCCGGCGGCTTCAAGGCCATTGGCCTCCATCACGCGCTTGATCCACTCCTGGTTGTCCTTGATGGACTTGGTGATGGTGTCCTGACCGCGGTCCACGTTGCCGGCGTTGACCACCAGCAGGTTCTCGGCCGGCACTTCAACAATGGCCAGGTCGGTCAGCGGGGCTTCCGGCGTGCGGTAGTCCACGTTCGGCACGGTTGCGAGCATGTTGGCGATGCGCGACAGGCCCAGCTTGATGTCGTCGCCGATCTGGCGGCTGACATACAGGCCGGCGTAACGGCCGAACAGGTCGAAGCCGTACTTCACCGAGTAGTCCTGGGTGATCTTGACGTTGCGACCGCCCTTGCCGGTCGGCTCCAGGTTGAAGGTGGTGACCTTGTCGTGACCCTTGGTGGCGTCTTCGATGGCGATCACAACACGCTTGTTCTCTTCGGCTTCGGTGATCTTCCAGGAACCGGTGCCCAGGTCCTTGGAGGTGAAGTCGAGGGTGGCACCGGTACCGGAGGCCGGGCCGGACAGCTTCAGTTCAACGGCGGGATCGCGCAGTACCAGCGGGTTCCAGTCCTTGAAGCGGCGCAGGCTGCTGACCGTGTCGTACACGATCGTCATCTTGCGGTTGGTCTCGATGCTTTCGGTGATGTGACGCTCGCCCGGCAGACATACGCCAATGATGACGAACAGGCCAGCCACGATCCCCAAGGCGATCAGGAACTCGATAATACGGGTCATTCAGAGAGTCTCCGGGGCCGATCCCACGGCCGGGTTGATTGAAGCGAAGCGCCAATCCTAGCAGGCTTCGCGGGCATTGTTTATCGGGATTGGCGCACCGGTTTCCCTGCCGGCTGCGTATTTGTATGGACAAAGAATTCGAAGGGTAACGCATACCGCTACCCGGCAAGTAGGGGGCAACCTTGGCAGGAACCCGTAACTACGACCCAAGTCTTTGTACTTGAACGATTTTCTTCAGACCAGCTGGAGTTCGAACGCCTTCAGTACGGCACGCGTACGGTCGCGCACGCCCAGCTTGGACAGGATGTTGGACACGTGGTTCTTGATGGTGCCTTCGGCCACGCCCAGCGAATTGGCGATCTCCTTGTTGGAGAAGCCGCTGGCCATCAGCCGCAGGATCTCGGTCTCGCGGTCGGTCAGCGGGTCCGGGCGGTCCAGGCTGACGAACTCGTTGCGCATGTGCTCCAGGCCGGACAGCAGGCGCTGGGTCACCGCCGGCTGCACCAGCGAACCGCCGTCGGCAACGGTACGGATGGCACCGACCAGCTGCGCCAGGGTGACATCCTTGAGCAGGTAGCCCTTGGCACCGGCCTTGAGCCCGGCCAGCACCAGCTGGTCATCGTCGAACGTGGTGAGGATGATGGTCGGCGGCAGCTGTTCCTGCCGCGACAGCACCTGCAGTGCCTCCAGACCGGACATCACCGGCATGCGCATGTCCATCAGCACCACGTCGGGGCGCACCTGCGGTATCAGCTCGACCGCCTGCCGGCCGTCGCCGGCCTCGGCCACCACCTCGATGCCGTCGTCGAGCGCCAGCAGGGAGCGGATTCCCTGCCGCACCAGGGTTTGGTCGTCGACCAGGCAGACGCGAATCATCAACGCACTCCTTCAGGAACCTTGGTAAGGGCCGCCACCAGCACCGTTGCCGGCACCGTCGCCCGCAGCCGGAAGCCTTCTCCGGGCCGGGTTTCGATCTGCAGCTGGCCACCACATTGTTGCAGGCGCTCGCGCATGCCGCGCAAGCCATTGCCTACATTGACCATATCCGCGCCGACGCCGTCGTCGCGGGCCTCCACCACCACCCGGTCGGGGGCTTCACGGTACACCTTGATCCACAGGTGGCGGGCGCCGGCGTGGCGCACCGCGTTGGTAATGATCTCCTGGGTACAGCGCAGCAGCACGTGGGCCCGCTGCGGGTCTTCCACGTTCAACGGATCCTCGATCTCCAGCTGGATATCCAGCGAGGGCACGTTCTCGGTCAGCGGGCGCAGCGCCGCGGCCAGATCGATCGCGCCGGTCTCGCGCAGCTGGCTGACCACCTCGCGCACATTGCCCAGCAGCAGCTTGGCCAGCGCGTGCGAGCGCTTCACGTGGTCCAGCGCCTGGCCCTCGGCCAGGTGGCCGGCGACCTCCAGGTTCAGGGTCAGCGCGGTCAGCTGGTGGCCCAGCAGGTCGTGCAGCTCGCGCGAAATGCGGGTGCGCTCGTTGACCCGCGCGCTCTCGGCCAGCAGGGCGCGGGTGGCACGCAGCTCCGAATTGAGCCGGCGCTGCTCGTCGCGGGCCTCGGTCTGCTGCCGTGCAACCAGGCTGGTCACGAAGATGAACATGGAGAAGCCGCCATACAGCAGCGACTGCATCACCGCTTCGAACAGCGGGAAGCGCAGCAGCAGGTAATAGACCGGCGCCACCGCCAGCTGGCTGACCAGCAGCCACAGCACCCCCAGCCGAACCGACAGCATCCACGGAATGACCCCGGCGGCGACCATCATCAGGATGCTGCCCAGGCCCGAACCGCTGAGGAAACTGACCCCCAGCGCCGAGACCGTCAGCAACAGCAGCAGGCCGCGGTCCAGCCAGCTGGTGTGGCTGTCGCTGCGCAGGATGCGGGTCAACCAGTAGTAGGCCGTGCCGAAGGACAGGTAGGCGACGAACAACAGGATCGCCCAGCCGCCCATGTCACCGCGGCTGTGCAGGTTCTCGAACTGCGAGTACGCCAGGGGCAGGCCGACCATGACCCAGGTGAACAGGCCGGCCAGGCGGAGGACGCGGGTATGGCTGAGGACTCCCAACATGCCAGCACTCTACGGGCCGCGCCTGCGCACCGCACCCCACGGAAGTCATGCCTGCCCGGTCGCCTGTTCATGCCGCAGCCCACCCCGGGCATGCAATAATCGTGCGCAGGGTCCCTTGATGGACCAACCGCGTTACCCCACGGAGTCACAATGTCGATTGTCATCCGCGACGTGCGCGAGCACGAGCTCGATTCCGTCCTGGCTTTGAACAACAACGCTGGCCTGGCCATCCTTCCCCTGGATGCGGCCCGCCTGCGCCTGTTCTATGAAACCGCTGAGTATTTCCGCGTCGCCGAGCGCGACGGCAACCTGGCCGGCTTCCTGATCGGCTTCGGCAGCGACAGCCAGCACGACAGCAGCAATTTCGCCTGGTTCAAGCAGCAGCTGGACACCCCGTTCTTCTATATCGACCGCATCGTGGTCGCCAGCCGCCGTCGTGGCGGTGGCGTCGGGCGTGCGTTCTACGCCGACGCGCAGAGCTTCGCCGAGCTGCGCTACCCGCAGATGACCTGCGAGGTCTTCCTCGACCATGGCGCCGATGCCGCCCTGCTCTTCCACGGCAGCTTCGGCTTCCGCGAGCTGGGCCAGAACACCATGCCGCAGGTCGATGTGCGCGCCAGCATGCTGGCCAAGGAACTGTGCAGCTACCCGTGGGTCCAGGAGACCTACGGCGACAAGCTGCCGGATGTGGCATGGACACGCGCCCGGCAGCTGCCGGCGCAGGCACAGCGGCCGACGGGGACCTGAGCGTGGCGGTGAATTTCGATTACGAACAGGCCGGTGAACTGAAGATCGGCCAGGTGGGCATCGCCAACCTGCGCATCCGTACCCTTGATGTCGAACGTCTCGTGCAGGAAATGCGCGAGCGCGTGACCCGCGCCCCGAAGCTGTTCGGCCGCGCCGCGGTGATCCTCGACTTCGGCGGCCTGAGCCAGGTGCCGGACGTGGCCACCGCGCAGGCGCTGGTCGACGGCCTGCGCAGCGCCGGGGTGCTGCCGGTGGCGCTGGCCTACGGCACCAGCGCGGTCGACCTGCTCTCCCAGCAGCTCGGCCTGCCGCTGCTGGCCAAGTTCCGCGCGCAGTACGAGCGTGCCGAGGGCGAACCGGCCCCGCCGCCGCCCGCACCGGAACCGCGCCGGGCAGCCCGTGCCGAACCGAAGCCAGCCCCAGCGACGCCGGTGGCCAAGGTGGCCGACGCCGCTGCACCGCAGCCGGGCCGCATGCAGCTGGGCAACGTGCGTTCGGGCCAGCAGCTGTACGCGGAAAACTGCGACCTGACCGTGATGGCCACTGTCGGCGCCGGCGCCGAGGTCATCGCCGATGGCAGCATCCATATCTACGGCACCCTGCGCGGCCGCGCGCTGGCAGGGGCCCAGGGCAACACCGCGGCACGCATCTTCTGCCGTGATTTCCATGCGGAACTGGTGGCCATTGCCGGCCACTACAAGGTACTGGACGATGTTCCGGACAACCTGCGCGGCAAGGCCGTCCAGGTGTGGCTGGAACAGGACCAGATCAAGATCGCTGCGCTGGACTGACGCAGCACCAAACTCATGCAGAACCAGGAGAAGTCCTTTGGCTGAAATCATCGTAGTCACCTCCGGCAAGGGCGGCGTCGGCAAGACCACTTCCAGCGCGAGCCTGGCCTGCGGCCTGGCGCGGCGCGGCAAGAAGGTGGCGGTGATCGACTTCGACGTCGGCCTGCGCAACCTCGACCTGATCATGGGCTGCGAACGCCGCGTGGTGTACGACTTCGTCAACGTCGTGCACGGCGAAGCCACCCTCAAGCAGGCCCTGATCAAGGACAAGCGCTTCGACAACCTGTACGTGCTGGCGGCCTCGCAGACCCGCGACAAGGACGCACTGACCCAGGAAGGCGTGGGCAAGGTCCTGAAGGACCTGGCCGCCGACGGCTTCGACTACATCATCTGCGACTCCCCGGCCGGCATCGAGAAGGGCGCCTTCCTGGCGATGTACTTCGCCGACCGCGCGGTGGTGGTGGTGAACCCGGAAGTGTCGTCGGTGCGCGACTCCGACCGCATCATCGGCCTGCTCGATTCGAAGACCCACAAGGCCGAATCCGGCCAGGACGTGCCGGCCTTCCTGCTGCTGACCCGCTACACCCCGCTGCGCGTGGAAAGCGGCGAGATGCTGAGCATCGCCGACGTCGAGGAAGTCCTCGGCCTGAAGGCGATCGGCGTGATTCCGGAATCGGGCGACGTGCTCAACGCCTCCAACAAGGGCGAGCCGGTCATCCTGGATGTCGAATCCGCTGCCGGCCAGGCCTATGAAGACGCCGTCGCGCGCATCCTCGGCGAAGAACGCCCGATGCGCTTCACCAACGTCGAGAAGAAGGGCTTCTTCAGCAAGCTGTTCGGAGGGTAAGCATGGGCCTGTTTGATTTCCTCAAAGCGAAGAAGACCACCGCCGAAACCGCCAAGAACCGCCTGCAGATCATCATCGCGCAGGAACGCAGCCACCGTGGTGGCCCGGACTACCTGCCGCTGCTGCAGCGCGAGCTGCTGGAAGTGATCAAGAAGTACGTGAACATCGACGTCGATGCGGTGAAGGTCGACCTGGTGAAGGATGGCCAGCACGATGTGCTGGACATCTCCGTGGCGCTGCCGGAAGGCCCGGACAAACCCTGATCCCCTGCCCCGCCCGTGCCTGCATGGGCGGGGCTGCCTGACCCGCATGACCGATACGACAACCGCCGTGGACATCACCTGCGTGGGCGACATCGCCTTCGCCGATGCGCAGTGCCTGCTCGCCGCGCATGGCCTGCGGCTGCACCACGTGGCCGCCGGCGAGCCGATTCCCGGCAGCTACTGGGGCGAGCCCGAGGCGGGCATCATCGCCAGCAACGTCTACGTGCGCGATGACACGCCCGTGCACTCGATGCTGCATGAGGCCTGCCACCTGATCGTACTGCCGCCGGAGCGGCGGGCGCAGGTGCATACCGATGCCACCGACTCGGTGGCCGAGGAAGACGCGACCTGCTACCTGCAGATCGTGCTGGCCGGGCAGCTGCCCGGCGTCGGCAGCCAGCGGCTGATGGCCGACATGGATGCCTGGGGGTATACGTATCGGCTGGGATCTACGAAAGCGTGGTTCGAGCAGGACGCCGAAGACGCGAAGGCATGGTTGATCGAACGCGGGTTGCCAGTGGCGTGATTCACCGGGAACCGGGGTCAGATCCCTTTTGCGTCGCAAAAGGGATCTGACCCCATCACCCCGTCGCCGTATCAGCCCTGCCCGGCCAGTGCGCGCAGGGTGATGCCGACGATGTAGGCCAGGTAGGTGCCGGTGGCATAGCCCATCGTGCCCAGCAGCACGCCCACCGGCGCCAGGGCCGGATGGAACGCGGCCGCCACCACCGGCGCCGAGGCCGGGCCACCGATGTTCGACTGCGAACCGATGGCGAAATAGAAGAACGGCACCTTCAGCAACTTGCCCAGGCACCACAGCAGCACGATGTGCACGGCAATCCAGATCAGGCCAAGCAGGAACAGCCACGGGCGATCCAGCAGCGCCAGCAGATCCATCTGCATGCCGATGCAGGCGATCAGGAAGTACAGCAGCAACGAACCCAGCCGCGATGCACCCGCCCCTTCCAGGTTGCGTGCGCGGGTGAAACTCAGGCTCAGGCCCAGCGTGGTCGACAGCACCACCACCCACACGAACGGCGCGTCCAGGCTGAACTGCGACGCCCAGCTGACGTTGGCCTTGAACCAGGCCGCCAGCGGCGCACCGATCGCATGCGACAGGCCGACGCCGCCAAAGGCCACCGCCACGATCAGCATCAGATCGGTCAGGCTGGGAATGCGTTCGTGCTCGGCCTGGAAGCGCGCGATGCGTTCCTTCAGTTCATCGATGGCCGAGGTATCAGCGCCACTGCGTGCATCGATCTTCGCTGCACGTCCTGCCAGGAAGATCAGCGCGGCCATCCACACGTAACCGACGCCGACATCGACCACCGCGAACTGGCCAAAGGTGGTCGCGTTGACGTCGAACACTTCGCGCATCGCCAGCATGTTGGCACCACCACCGATCCAGCTGCCGGCCAGTGCCGCCATGCCGGCCCAGGTATCGCCGGCCACGGTGTCGGGATGGATCGCGCGCATCACCAGGAACGCCACCACCGCACCGAGCATGATGCTGGCCGAGGCGCCCAGGTACATCAGTACCAGCTTCGGGCCGAGCCGCAGGATGCCCTTGATATCCACTGCCAGGGTCAGCAGGATCAGCGCCGCCGGCAACAGGATGTCGCGCGCGATCGGGTTGTAGAGCTTGGTGTTCTGGCCGTCGATCAGGCCGACGGTGTTGTAGATGCCGGGAATCAGGTAGCACAGCAGCAGCGCTGGCACGAACGTATAGAAGCGCTTCCACAGCCCCTGCTCGCGCGAGGCGGTCCAGAACACGGCGCCAAGAGTGGCGGCGATCAAACCGAAGACGACGATGTCGTTCTGGATCAGGGCAGTCGAAGGCATGCAGGCGCTCTGGTAGAGCCGGCCGCTGGCCGGCTGCTGGTGGCGGCAGATCAGGAAGGTGTGCCGACCAACGGTCGGCACCCACCGGTAAAGCAGATGGTGAAACAGAAGCGCCGCCCCGGAGGGCGGCGCCGCAACCATCAGTTGCCGATGTGCTGCTTCAGCCAGGCATTGACGGTGTCATGCCACAGGATGCTGTTGTTCGGCTTCAGCACCCAGTGGTTTTCATCCGGGAAGTACAGGAACTTCGATTCGATGCCCTGGCGCTGGGCAGCGGTGAACGCGGCCAGGCCCTGCTCGACCGGGATGCGGAAGTCCTGCTGGCCGTGGATGACCAGGATCGGCTTCTTCCAGTCCGCCACGTGGTTGACCGGGTTGAACTTCTCGTAGTTCGCCGCCTTCTGGTACGGCGTACCGCCCTGCTCCCACTCGGTGAACCACAGTTCTTCGGTGGCGTAGCCCATCATGCGCTGGTCGAACACGCCGTCATGGTTGACCAGGCACTTGAACGGGCCGTTCCAGTTGCCGGCAATCCAGTTGACCATGAAGCCGCCGTAGCTGGCGCCCAGCGCACAGGCCTTGTCACCATTGAGGAAGGAATACTTCTTCAGCGCCGCATCCCAGCCCTTCTGCAGGTCTTCCAGCGGGCGGTCGCCCCAGTGCTGGCTGATCGCATCGGTGAACGCCTGGCCGTAGCCGGTGGAGCCGTGGAAGTCGATCATCACCACCGCATAGCCCTGGCCCGCGTAGGTCTGCGGATTCCAGCGGTAGCTCCAGCCATTGCCGAAGCTGCCCTGCGGGCCGCCGTGGATCAGGAACGCGACCGGGTACGACTTGCCTTCCTGGTAGTTGTGCGGCTTGACCACGTAGCCATGCACGGTGTCGTTGTTCCAGCCCTTGAACTCGAACTGTTCGTAGTCGCCGAAGCTGACATCCTTGAGCACCTCACCAGCGGCCGGGGTCAGCGCGCGCAGCTCGCCGATGGCTTCGCCCGCGGCCGGCAGCAAGCCAACCAACACCTGGTCGTTGCTCTTCAGGCTGTTGCGGGTGATCGCCACGCTGTTGCCGGCCACATCCACCGAGGTCACGCTGCCGTCGCCGATCAGCTTGGTGGCCTTGCCGCTGGCCACGTCGATCTGGAACAGCGGGTGTTCGCCGAGGTCATCGGCCGTGGTGTAGATGCTGGCGCCGTCGGCGGACAGGGTGATGCCCCCAGCCGAACGATCCCACTGCGGGGCGATCTCTCGGGTCTTGCCACTGGCCAGGTCCATCGCCATCAGGCCGAAGCGGTCAGCCTCGAAGCCCGGGCGCTTCATCGCGCGGTAGAACAGGGTCTTGCCGTCGGCACTGAACACCGGGCCGGCATCCCAGGCCGGGTTGGAGGCGGTCAGGTTGACCGGCGCCTGCTTGCCCGCCGCGTCGAAGCGGTACAGGTCGAAGTTGGTCGACCACGGCTCCTGCTTGCCGGCCACGCGGATGCTGGCGACCACGCTGGCGCCATCCGGCGACCACGCGAAATCATCATTGCCGCCGAACGGCTTGGACGGGGCATCACCGTCGATGGTGGCGCTCAGCGCGGAAGCGCCCTTGACCGGACCGGCCTTGGCTGCCGGCAGCGGCGCGACGAACAGGGTGTTGCGGCGGCCGTCGTTCCAGGTATCCCAGTGGCGCACGAACAGCGAATCGAAGACCTTTCCACTGGCCTTGGCGCCGGCGACGTCCTTGAGCTTCTTCTCGGTGCAGGCCAGGTCCGAGGCACAGGCCTGGAACACGCCGGCGCTGAACAGCACGCGGTCGTCCTGCGGCGACACGTGGTAGCTGTCCACGTCGACCGGGAAGTCGGTCAGCTGGCGCGGGGCGCCGCCGCTGAGCGGCTGCGCGTACAACTGCTGGCTGCCGCTCCTGGCGCTGAGGAAATACACGGTCTGGCCATCGGCCGACAGCGAAGCGGAATTGACGTTCCAGCCGGCCGGGGTGATCTGCTTCGGCGGTGCTGCGTCGCGGGTACGCAGGTTGCGCGCGTACAGCGCGGTGGAGGCCTTCAGGTTGGCATCCACGCTGCGCTTGGCGAACACCACGGTGCCGCCGTCAGCGGTCAGTACCGGCGCTGAGACGCGGTCCATGGCCACCATGTCGCGGACTTCCAGGCCACGGGCAGCGGCGACGCTGGGCAGGGCGGCCAGCAGGCTCAGTGGCAGCAGGGCATGACGCAGTTTCATCGGGGTCTCCGCAGGACGGCAAAAAACCGATGGTAGGCCCGTGCGGCCGGGGCTGCCAAGGCCATCGGTCATGGCTGCCGGTGGGGCGCGGCCCCGCCGCCAGAAAAAGCAAACCGCGCCGTGGCGCGGTTTGTGGGGACACCGGGGTCGGATCCGATTCCGACGGAATCGGCTCTGACCCCAGACGCTGTCAACCCGGGGTCAGAGCCCTTCCCTGCGGGAAGGGATCCGACCCCAACCCTTACGCCATGGCGCGCTTGCCGGTGCGGTAGATCAGCCAGCCGACCAGGAACAGCACGGCCAGGCCGATCCACTGTGCGCCCGGCAGGTGGAACGGCACGGCCAGCACGTCGGCGCGACTGCTCACCACGATCGGAATCGCGATGGCGATGCCCATCAGCGCTTCGCCGGTGATCAGGCCGGCGGCGAACAGCACGCCCGGCTTGTGCACGCGGTCGCGACCTTCTTCGTCATCGGCACGCACCTTGTGGAAGCGCTCGACCAGGTAGGCGATCAGGCCGCCGAGGAAGATCGGCACCATCAGTTCCAGCGGCAGGTAGATGCCGATGGCGGCGGCCAGCACAGGCACGCGGAAGCGGGCGTTGCGCGACTTCAGCCAGCTGTCGAACGCGATGATGGCGGCACCGACCACGGCACCGATGCCGATGAAGGTCCACGGCAGTTCACCACCGAACAGGCCCTTGGCCACCGAGGCCATCAGGTTGGCCTGCGGCGCGGCCAGCGCGTTCGGGTGCAGCTCCGACTTCACGCCGATGCCGTAGGCGGTGGCCAGCAGGTTCAGCACCGGGGCCATGATCAGCGCGCACGAGAACGCACCGATGCCCAGCATCAGCTGCTGCTTCCACGGGGTGGCACCGACGATGTAACCGGCCTTGAGGTCCTGCAGGTTGTCACCGCCGACCGCTGCAGCACAGCACACCACCGCGCCGATCATGATCGCGGCCACCGCGCCCAGCGGCGCGCCGAAGGCGCCGACCGGCTGCAGGCCATCCTTGCCCAGCAGCAGCACCAGTACGGCCGAAGCGAACAGGATGGTGGAGATGGTGATGCCCGAAACCGGGTTGTTGGACGAGCCGATCAGGCCAGCCAGGTAGGCCGAGACCGAAACGAACAGGAAGCCGGCGACGATCATGATGAGGGTCATCGGGATGGACACGTGCCACTGGCCGACGATGGCCTGGTACAGGGCCAGCAGCGGCAGCACGAACACCACCAGGGCGACCAGCATCCACTTCATCGGCAGGTCGCGCTCGGTGTGCGCCAGCACCGGGCCACCGCTCTTGCGGGCGGCGGCAAAGCCGCTCTTGACGCCGTTGAGCAGCGACTTGCGCAGCGAGATCAGGGTCCAGATGCCACCGATCAGCATCGCACCGACGCCCAGGTAGCGCATCTTCGCGCCCCAGATAGCGAACGCGGCCTCGGTGGACGAGGCAGCGGCAACCGACGCGGCCAGCGCCGGGTCGGTGTTCATGAAGAACGCCTGGTAGATCGGGATGGCAATGTGCCAGGTCAGGATCGAGCCGGACACCACCACGATGCCGACGTTGAGGCCGACGATGTAGCCCACGCCCAGCAGTGCCGGCGACAGGTTGGTGCCGATGAAGGCGGTGACCTTGGAACTGCCGACGTAGGCCGAGGTGGCCCAGGCATCGGGAATCAGGCGCATGCCGCTTTCCGCGGCCAGCTTGACGAAGGCACCGATCACCGCCGACAGGCCGAGGATCTTCAGGCCCGGGCCCGGGTTCTCACCGGCCTTGAGCACTTCGGCCGCAGCCTTGCCTTCCGGGAACGGCAGCGGGTCTTCGACAATCATCGAACGGCGCAGCGGCACCGAGAACAGCACGCCCAACAGGCCACCGAGGCCGGCGATGCCCAGCACCCACCAGTACTTGAAGTCCGGCCAGTAGCCCATGATCACCAGCGCCGGGATGGTGAAGATCACACCGGCGGCGATCGATGAACCGGCCGAGGCGCCGGTCTGCACGATGTTGTTCTCGAGGATGGAGCCACCGCCCAGCAGGCGCAGCACGCCCATGGAAATCACCGCGGCGGGAATGGCGGTGGCGATGGTCAGGCCTGCGAACAGACCGAGGTAGGCGTTTGCGGCCGACAGCACCACCGCCAGCACGATGGCCAGGGCCACTGCGCGGAAGGTGAGCTGCTTGGGCGCAGCGTCGTGGTTCATGGAAGCCCCTGCTGGCAAAAAATCCCTGCCACGCTAGCGTTCAGGGCAGATCAAGTCCAGCGTGCCAAAGGATGGGGGCGTGTGCTGCGGCGCAATGGGCCGGTACGTGGACCGGCAATCGACCGACCCGGCAAAGTCCGGCTGGGCACGCCGTAAATGATATGTTATATCTTAATGATACCTTGTTGTTACTGCATCGCATGCCCCCTTCCCCCTCCCCCCGCCTGGCCTCCATCGACCAGCTGCGCGGCACCGTGATGCTGTTGATGCTGCTGGACCACGTGCGCGAGACCTTCTTCCTGCAGCACCAGGTGAGCGACCCGATGGACGCGGCGACGGTCTCCCCTGCGCTGTTCGCCTGCCGTCTGTTGGCCCACCTGTGCGCCCCCGTGTTCGTGCTGCTGACCGGGCTGTCGGCCTGGCTGTACGGCCAGCGCCAGGCGGATCCGCGCGGGGCCACAGCTGCGTTCCTGCTCAAGCGCGGGCTGTTCCTGGTGGTGCTGGAACTGACCCTGGTGAATTTCGCCTGGACCTTCCAGCTGCCGCCGGAAACGCTGTACCTGCAGGTGATCTGGGCCATCGGGCTGAGCATGATCGCGCTGGCCGGGCTGCTATGGCTGCCACGCCCGGCCCTGCTGATGCTGGCAATCGCGGTGGTGGCCGGGCACAACCTGTTCGACGGCCTTCGGGTGCAAGGAAACGGCCTGCTGGCGGTGCTGTGGAAAGTGCTGCACCAGCGCGACTGGATCGAGGCCGGCGCGCTGCGCCTGCGCACCTCCTATCCGGTACTGCCGTGGATCGGGGTGATTGCGCTGGGTTATCTGATGGGGCCCTGGTTCGGCCGCGCGCGCGCGCCGGAGCAGCGCCAGCGCTGGCTGCTGTGGGCAGGCGTCGGCGCGCTGGCCCTGTTCGCGCTGCTGCGGTTCGCCAACCAGTATGGGGATGCTCCCTGGTCGTACCAGACCACTACGCTGCGCACGTGGTTGAGCATCTTCAACGTCACCAAGTACCCGCCGTCATTGCAGTTCCTGTTGCTGACCCTGGGCGTGGGGCTGTTGCTGCTGCGCTTGTACGAATGGCCGCCCCTCGCGCGTGCGCTGCGCCCGCTGTCCGATATCGGCGCCGCGCCGATGTTCTTCTACCTGCTGCACCTGTACGTACTGAAGGGGCTGTACCTGGCCGCGTTGGCGGCCTGGGGACCGACCCATGGCGAACTGTATGCCCTGGATTCGGTCAGCGGCCTGCTGCTGGTGGCCTGTGCGCTGGCGGTGGTGCTGTACCCCCCGACGCGGGCCTTCGCGCGGTTCAAAGCGCGAAGGCGCGATCTGCCTTGGTTGCGATACCTGTGAGCGGTGGCCGCCGGGGGAGCGCCATCCCTGCATGGCGTGGATCCACCGGCGGCTGCCTGCCCAGGCCCAGAGGCCTATAATCGCGCCCTTTCCGCTGTCCCCGCCGTCGATGACCGTTGCCGCCTCTGCTTCCGACGACTTCCTGGGCCACCCCAAGGGCGTCTACGTCTGCTTCTTCACTGAAATGTGGGAGCGCTTCTCCTTCTACGGCATGAAGGCGCTGTTGCTGCTGTACCTGACCAAATACCACCTGTTCGGCGACAAGGCCGGCCTGGACCTGCTCGGTGCCTACGGTGGCCTGGTGTACTGCATCCCGGTGTTCGGCGGCATGCTGGCCGACCGCTGGCTGGGCATGCGCCGGGCAGTGCTGTTCGGCGGCATCCTGCTGGTACTCGGCCACCTCGGCATGGCCTTCGAGGGCCACGCCGCGTACCGGGTGAACGGCGAAGTGGTGCGCGACACCTCGGCGCTGGCGGTGACCTACCTGTCGCTGGCGCTGATCATCATGGGCGTCGGCTTCCTGAAGCCGAACATCTCCACCATTGTCGGCAAGCTGTACGCCAAGGACGACCCGCGTCGCGACTCGGGCTTTTCGCTGTTCTACGCCGGCATCAACCTCGGCGCGCTGTTCTCGTCCCTGGTGTGTGGCTTCCTCGGTGAGGCCTACGGCTGGAAGTACGGTTTCGGTGCGGCCGGCATCGGCATGCTGGCCGGCCTGGCGATGTTCCTGTGGGGCCAGAAGTACCTGCAGGGCCATGCCGAACCGCCGCAACCGGCGGCGCTGAAGCAGAAGGTGCTGGGCCTGCCACGCGAATGGCTCATCTATCTGTGCGCGGTGCTCGGCGTGCTGCCGGTGGCATGGCTGATGTGGGCCGCCGGCAACGGCGCGTTCGCGCTGGGCGGTGAAATCAGCCTGGCGCTGATGCTGATGCTGGTGGTGCTGGGCGGCGTGCTGGTCTGGTTCGCCTGGTTCACCGGCACGAAATGCACGCCGGTGCAGCGCCAGCAGATGATCGCGCTGATGGTGCTGATCTTCATGGCGCTGGTGTTCTTCACGATGTACGAGCAGTCCTACGGCTCGTGGGTGACCTTCACCGACCGCCTGCTGACCAAGGACATCGTGCCCTCGCTGGTGATCACCGGCGGCACGCCGCTGCCGTGGTCGATCCTCTCGCTGCTGCTGGCACCGCTCGGCTTCGTGGTCAGCGCGCGCCTGTCGGAACGGCGCCCGGGCTCGGCCGCGCCGCGCACGTTCTTCGCCGCCATCGTCGTACTGATGCTGGTGCTGCTGGTGCGCGACTGCCTGGTGATTCCGCAGACCGCCGGCTCGCTGACCTACCTCGGCGGCCTGTTCCTGGTGCTGCTCGCTCCGGCCTTCGCCGCGCTGTGGACGTGGATGGACCGCCGCGGCTGGGAACCGGGCAAGCCGGTGAAGTCGGCCTGGGGCCTGGTGATCGGCGCGCTGTCGTTCGTGCCGCTGGCGCTGGCCGCACAGCAGGTGGGCGCCACCGGCGAGATGGCCAGCGTGTGGTGGCTGGTGCTGGCCTACTTCCTGCTGGCCAGCGGCGAGATGTGCCTCTCGCCGGTCGGCCTGTCGGCGGTGACCCAGCTGGCCGTGCCGCGGGTGATGAGCCTGATGATGGGCACTTGGTTCCTGGCCACCGCATTCTCGGAAACGCTGGCCGCGCTGTTCGGCAAGCTGGCCGCGATCGAGGTGCCGGAAGGCGAATCGCTGGACATGGTGGCTGCCGCCGGTGCCTACGCGCACCTGTTCTGGCTGCTGATGTGGATCGGCCTGGGTTGCGCGTTGGTGGCCTTCATCGCCGCGCCGCTGCTGAAGAAGATGATGCACGGGGTGAAGTAAGTCCCGCGTGCCGAAGACCAGGGCGGCGGAAAATTCATCCGCCGCCCTGTCAGCTCAGGGCGCCTTGTCCTTGCCGGCCACGGGCGCGGTCGTCGCGGTCTTGCCCCCCAGGCTGCGCGCCAGGAACGCCAGCAGCTTGTCGTAGTACTCGCTGCGATGCGCCTCGGTGTAGAAGCCGTGGCCTTCGGTCTTGTAGTACAGGCTTTCCACCGGTGTGCCGGTGCGCTTGAGCGCCGCTTCCATGCGCTCGGTATGCTGGATCGGCGCACGCTTGTCTTCGCCACCGGCGGCGAGGAACACCGGTACCTTGATCCGTTCGGCCAGGTTCACCGGCGACACCGCGCCCAGCTTGGCCGGATCACCCAGCCATTCGCGCAGGTAGGTCACGCCTGAGCCGCGGTCCTGGATATCGCCACGGGTGTACATCATCGGCAGGTCGTAGACCCCCACATAGCCGGCCGCGCACTGATACAGCCCGGGTTCGCGGGCGGCCCCCATCATCGCCGAGTAGGCCCCGTAGCTGGCGCCATAGATGCAGATGCGACGAGCATCGGCGATGCCTTCGCTGATTGCCCAGCGGGTGGCATCGGTGACATCGTCCTGCATCGCCGCGCCCCACTGCTGCGCACCGGCCTGGGTGTGGGCCCGGCCGTAATTGCCCGACCCACGGAAGTTGACCTGCAGCACGGCATACCCGGCGGCGGCCAGCATCTGGGTTTCGCGGTCGTACTGGCCGGAATCGAAGATGTCGAACGGACCGCCATGCGGCATCACCACCATCGGCAGGTTGCGGCCGTTGCTGCCGGCCGGCAGGGTCAGGAAGCCATGCAACGGCAGCCCGTCCCGCGCCTTCAGTGCAATCGGCTTCACGCTGGCACTGCGGTCCACGTCAATCCAGTCGCTGCGGCTGATCAGGTGGTCAGCCTTGCGCGCCACCGTGTCGTAGACGTAGAAATCGCCCGGGTTCGAGCCCGACCAGGTTTCCACCAGCACGACACGGCCATCGCGGGTGCTGGAGGTGATGTAGACCGGCCCTCCGAAGGCGGCTTCCAGGCTGCGGTACAGGCGCGCCTCCGGCGACTTCTCGTCGAAGAACCGGGTACGCGGCGTATCGCCCAGATAGAGCGCGCCCACCGGCACGTGGGTGCCGGGCCGATGGATGATGCGATACGGATTGACCACCTCGTCGCGCAGCAGCGTGGCACGCTCGCCGGTCTGCGGGTTCCAGCTGACGATCGCGTCCGGGCCCTGGGTCTGCTCGACGTTGAGGTAGGCCAGGCTGTCATCGGCCGAGAAGCCGAGGGCGGTTTCGATGCGCTTGCTGACGGCCTCGTCGTTGATCAGCTTCCAGCTGTCGCCACTGCGTTCGCGGAAGTACAGCTTGTTGATGTTGTCGCTGCCCGAGCCATGCACGAAGCGCACTTCGCCGGCGCCGTCGGTGGTGAACTCGCCGCGCCGTACCGGCGAGGACGCCACCCGCGAGCGACGACCCGTAGTCACATCCATGCGATCTACGCGGGTGTACGGATCCTCGGCCAGCGGCCATACGGTCACCAGCACGTTGCGCTCGTCGCCCGGCAGGTCGTCGGCCAGGAAGGCGGCCACTGCTTCGACCTTCTTCGGCTGGATGCGGGTCCCCGGGCCCTTGCTTTCGACGCGATAGCCGACCAGCAGCTCGCCACGGTTGCCGTTGGCGTCGATGGCATAGAGTTCGCCGGTGGGATTGGGTTGGTCGAGCGAGCCCCACTTCTGGGCCAGGCCGATCAACAGGCGCTCGTTGCTGACCCAATCGAATTCCTGCGCGTGGTTGCGGCTGGGCGGCCAGAAACTGCCGACCACCTCCTTGTCCTTCAGGCGCAGGATCGCGATCGCGGTGCTGTCCTCCCTCGGCACCGTTGCCGCTACGTACTCGCCCCCCGGCGAGATCTTGATGTCGGTGAAGGTCTCCCGCCGCAGGTACTGCGTCAGATCCACCGCCCCCGCGCTGCCTGCGGCAACGCCCCCGATGACGGCCAGTGCGGCCGCCAGAATCGTCCTGTGCATCCTTCCCCTGCTCCTGTGGACACCTTGTCCTGGTCTCCGATTCTAGGCAGGGCAATGGGTTTCCCGCCAGAGCCGGAAAAGACGACGGCACCGTTGCCGGTGCCGTCGTTGCCACTACCTTGGAGAGAGAGTCAGGACGTGGGTTCGGGGGGCGTGCGCCGGGTCAGTGGACCCCGCGCACCGCCAACATGAGGGCCAGGATGCTGAGGATCACGGCGATGGTGCCGTCGAGCACGCGCCAGGTGCTGGGCTTGGTGAACAGCGGCGCCAGCAGGCGTGCGCCAAGGCCCTGCGCGGTCAGCCACAGGCAGCTGGCCGTGACCACGCCCGCAGCGAAGGCCATGCGGGCATTGCCGAAGTTCTCGGCGATGGAGCCGATCACCATCATGTCCAGCCAGAAGTGCGGGTTGATCAGCGAGAAGCCGACCGCGGCCATCAGCACCGCGCGACGGCTGCCGTCGTCGCTGTCGGCCTCGCCCATGCCACCGCCGCCGGCGATCGCACGGCGTGCCGACTTCATCGCATACCAGGCCAGGAACGCGACACCGGTCCACAGCACGGCGGTGGTCAGCCACGGCAGCGCTGAAGTGAGCGTGCGCAGGCCGGCCACGCTGGCAAAGATGAAGATGGCATCGATGGCCGCGCAGGTGGCGACCACCGGCACGATGTGCTTGCGCAGGATGCCCTGGCGCAGAATGAAGGCGCTCTGGGCCCCGACCACGGCGAACAGGCCGATGCCGGTGGCTGCACCAGAGAACCAGGCACCGAGGCCGGTGCTGGCGGAGATGACCGAGAACATGGGATTCACTGCCTTGTATTGCTTGGGGGACGGTGCCTCGCGAAGGCGGACAGCACCGGAACGGGCGCCATTGTCGCGCCGCAACATGGAAAAGACGAGCTAAACTTCCTAAACCAACATTAGCGGAGCTTAATTCGATGCGCATCGATCACGCCCAGCTGCGCGCCCTGGCCGCGGTGATCCGCGAAGGCAGCTTCGACCGCGCCGCGCAATCGCTGAATGTCACGCCCTCGGCCATCTCGCAGCGGGTCAAGGCACTGGAGGACCGGATCGGCCGCCTGCTGGTCAAGCGTGGCACCCCGGCCACCGCCACTGCCGAGGGCCAGTTGCTGGTGCAGCTGGCCGAGCAGACCGCCCTGCTGGAACACGATGCGCTGCACCGCATGGGCCTGGCCGACGAGGACCTGCCCCAGGCCAGCATCCCGGTGGCAGTGAACCACGACAGCCTGGAAACCTGGTTTCCGCAGGCCGCGGCGCAGTTCGCGCAGGGCACCGGGACCACCCTGGACCTGCGCGTGGAGGACCAGGACCACACCGTCGAACTGCTGCGACAGGGCACGGTGCTGGGTGCGGTGACCACGCTGGACGAGCCGGTGCAGGGCTGCCAGATCCACGCGCTGGGCAGCATCCGCTATGCAGCGACCTGTACTCCTGAATTCCGCGAACGCCACTTCGCCAAGGGAGTGACCGCGCAGGCACTGGCGCAGGCACCGGTACTGGTGTTCAACCGCAAGGACGACATGCAGTCGCGCTTCGCCCGGCGCATGGCCGGCGATGACCTGCCCAGCACCGCACCGACCTGGTGGATCCCCTCCACCCGCGCCTTTGTGCAGGCCAACCTGGGCGGCATGGGCTGGACGATGAACCCATTGCCGCTGGTCAAGCGGCACCTGGATGCCGGGCGACTGGTCTACGTACGCCAGCGCGCGTGGGAAGACGTGCCGCTGTACTGGCAGCACTGGAAGGGCGACGTGCAGACCATGGCCCTGCTGACCCGCGCCGTGCTGGATGCATCCTCGGCATTGATCCGGCGCAAGCGCTGACGCACAGCGCAAAAAGGGGACGGAGGGGATTAAGTCGCTTAAGGCCAATACGACATCCAAGGCAAATACGGCTTAATCCCCTCCGTCCCCTTTTTCGGGGCTCCATCGGATCTCCATCAAGCCTACACACCGGGTCCATGCGCGATGCGGATACTGGCGGGCCGACCATTACAAGGATGTCCGGCATGCCCGTGTACCTGCGCGATGCCCGCCCCGAGGATGCCGCTGCCTGCATCGATCTGCGTGGGCGCACCCGCGAGAACGCCTTCAGCGCCGAGCAGCTGGCCCAGCTGGGCATCACTGTGGACAGCTGGGCCGCCGGCATCGCCCAGGGCGATTCGATCGGCCGCGTCGCCTGGGAGGGCGAGCGCATGGCCGGCTACTGCTTCGCCGACCGCGACAGCGGCGAGGTGCTGGTGCTGGCCCTGCTGCCGGACTACGAGGGCCGCGGCATCGGCCGCCAGCTGCTGCAGGAAGTGGTCAGCCTGACCCGCGATGCCGGCCACCGGCGGCTGTTCCTGGCCTGCTCGGCCGACCCGCGTTCGCGCTCGCACGGCTTCTACCGCCGCCTGGGCTGGCGCCCGACCGGCGGGGTCGATGAGGCTGGCGACGAGATCCTTGAGCTGGTCTGATCCCACCGTCGCCGGGCATCGCCTGCCGCCCATGTGGCAGCACCGCGAAACGTCGGATGCTGCGTTGCATCAAAAAAGGACTGGATCCGGTTAGAATCACCGGCGGATGATGCAAGGCGTTGTTTCTTCACGCCCTTTCCCTGCCCCACGCGCATCCTGACCCCTTCCCCTCCGCCAACGATCCCGCCCCCATGAAGAAATTTGGCAAGGCTCTTCTCGCCCTGCTCGTGCTGCTGTTGCTGGCCGCCGCGCTGTTCCTGTACTGGCCGCTGACCCAGCGCTCGGTGCCTGCCGCCAGCAACGACAAGCCCGTCGATGTTGTGCTGGTCGGCGCCGGCATCATGAGCATCACCCTGGCCACCTACCTGCAGGAGCTGCAGCCGGACTGGAACATCCAGGTCTACGAACGCCTCGACGGCGTCGCCGGTGAAAGCTCCGATGGCTGGAACAACGCCGGCACCGGCCACTCGGCGTTCGCCGAACTGAACTACACCCCGGAACTGCCCGACGGCAGCATCGAGACCAAGCGCGCGGTCGGCATCGCCGAATCGTTCGAGGTCTCGCGCCAGTTCTGGTCGCACCAGGTGAAGGAGGGCCGGCTGAGCCAGCCCAGCGACTTCATCAACCCGACCCCGCACATGAGCTTCGTCTGGGGCGATGACAACATCGCCTACCTGCACAAGCGCCAGCAGGCCCTGGTCAAGAATCCGCTGTTCTACGGCATGCAGTACTCCGAGGATCCGGCCCAGATCAAGCAGTGGGCCCCGCTGCTGATGGAAGGCCGTGACCCGAAGCAGAAGGTTGCCGCAACCTGGATGCCGCTGGGCACCGACGTCAACTTCGGCGTGATCACCCGCCAGCTGACCGCCGGCCTGCAGCGCAGCCCGAACTTCAGCCTGCACCTGAACCATGAAGTGAGCGCGCTGCGGCAGAACGCCGACAAGAGCTGGAACGTGACGGTGAAGGACCTCAAGGCCGGCACCGAATCCACCACCCACGCCCGCTTCGTGTTCATCGGTGCCGGTGGCGCCGCACTGAAGCTGCTGCAGATGTCGGGCATTCCGGAATCGAAGGACTACGCCGGCTTCCCGGTCGGCGGCCAGTTCCTCGCCTTCCAGGGCCAGGACGTGACCTCGCGCCATGGGGTGAAGGCCTACGGCATGGCCGAAACCGGTTCGCCGCCGATGTCGGTGCCGCACCTGGATGCACGCAAGCTGGACGGCAAGCCGGTGGTCCTGTTCGGGCCGTTCGCGCTGTACAGCACCAAGTTCCTCAAGCACGGCTCGTGGTGGGACCTGTATTCCTCGGTCACCCACAACAACGTTGGCCCGATGCTGGAAGTGGGCAAGGACAACCTGGACCTGGTGCAGTACCTGATGGGACAGGCGCGCCTGAACGATGCCGACCGCCAGGCCGAACTGGTCAAGTACTTCCCCAATGCCAAGCCGGGTGACTGGAAGCTGGTCACCGCCGGCCAGCGCGTGCAGATCATCAAGCGCGATCCGCTGAAGGGCCCGGTGCTGCAGTTCGGTACCGAGATCGTGACCGACAAGGACCACACCCTCGCCGCCCTGCTCGGCGCGTCGCCGGGCGCGTCGACCTCGCCGCCGATCATGCTTGACCTGATGGCCAAGGCCTTCCCGGAGCAGATGAAGGCCGGCTGGGAAACCCGCCTGCGCGAGATCGTGCCGTCGTACGGGCGCAAGCTCAACGACAGCGCCGCGCTGGTCAACGAGATCCGCACGCTGACCAGCCAGACCCTGCAGCTGCCCTACCTGGAGGTGCCGGTGGACGCGAACGCGGCATCGCCCGCTCCGGCGGCGGTTCCGGCGCCGGCCAAGGAAAAGCGCAACGCCAACGAGGAACTGCAGGCGCTGTAAGCCCGCAGGTTCCCTTCGATGCAGACGGACGGCCACCTTCGGGTGGCCGTTTGCGTTTGTGCAGGCTACCGCCTGTAGAGCCGAGCCCATGCTCGGCTCCGGCAAAAAGCAGCCGAGCATGGCTCGGCTCTACAGAAAGCGATGCCCCGTGCCGGGAACCCTGCGCACAATGACGCGAATTGTAATGTTGTTAAGAATTATTTACATTTGCGTCCTGCGCAGTGACCGCGCCTCGCCCCAGACGGACCTGACCGTGCCCGAAGCCGCCGCCCCGGGTGCTGGACGACTGTTGCCGCCCCTCCCCGCCTCCACGCTTCGAGCCCACCATGTGCCTGACCTTCGATAACCGCCTGCCCCGCCGCGCGCTGCTGCCGGCTGCCCTGCTTTCGTCTTTGACCCTGCTGGCCGCGCCCAGCGCGTTCGCCGCCACTGATGGCGCTGCCGACGCCAAGACCCTGGACCGGGTGAGCGTGCGTGCCGAACAGTCGGCGCCGCCGGCCAGTACCACGCGCCTGCCGATCACCCTGCAGGAAACCCCGCAGTCGGCCACCGCGATCAGCCTGCAGCGCCTGCAGGACGAATCGCTGTTCAGCATCAACGATGTGATGCGCAACGTGACCGGCGTCAGCGTGTCCTTCTATGACACGCAACGCCCGCTGTACTACGCGCGCGGCTTCGCCATCACCGACTTCCAGGTCGACGGCATTCCCACCTACAGCGGCTCGACCAACCAGGAGTACGACACCGCTTTCTACGACCGCATCGAAGTGATCCGCGGTGCCAACGGCCTGCTCAGCGGCGCCGGCGTGCCGTCGGCCACGGTCAACCTGCTGCGCAAGCGCCCCGGCAAGGAATTCGACGCGTCGTTCGCGGTCAGCGCCGGTAGCTGGGACTACCGCCGCATGGAAGCCGACGTAACCGCGCCGCTGACCGCCGACGGCCGCTTCCGCAGCCGCGTGGTCGCCGCCTACACCGATCGTGGCCTGTATTACGACCGCTACAAGGAAAACAAGATGGCCGGCATGGCGGTGCTGGAAGGCGATGTCACCGACAGCACCACGGTTACCGTCGGCTACCAGACCCAGGACAACAACCCGACCGGTTCGACCTGGGGCACCGTGGCGTTCTTCGACAACCAGGGCAACTTCGCCCATCTGGCGCGCTCGACCAACCTGTCGCCGAAGTGGAGCTACTGGAAGCGCGAAAGCAATACCGCCTTCGCCAACCTGGAACAGCGTTTCGGCGACCACTGGCTGCTGAAGATCAACACCGCCTACACCCGCGGCAACGTGCAGAACGTGCGCCTGTACGGCACCGGCAACCCGGACCCGGTGACCGGCGCGGGCATCTACCTGCGCGCGGCCGCCGGTGATTCGAAGGACACCCGCCGCAATGTCGATGCCTACCTGACCGGCAGCTTCCCGCTGTTCGGCCGCGACCACGACCTCACCGTCGGCGCGCAGTGGTCGGACCTGGAAGGCACCACCAATACCGTGGCGCTGAACTTCCCGGGCGACTGGGCGACCTGCGGGCGTGAGCGCTGCTACTACATCCCCAACGTGTTCAACTGGAACGGCGACATCTCCGAAGTGACCTACACCCGCACCGGCGCACGCCGCGTGGCCAAGACCACGCAGAGCGGCGTCTACCTGGCCACCCGCCTGCGCCTGGCCGAGCCGCTGTCGCTGATTGCCGGTGCGCGCCTGAGCCGCTGGGAAACGCTCAGCCGCTCGTACAACGCTGCCGGCGCCTATACCGGCACCAGCGGTGCATACAAGGTGAGCGATGAGGTCACTCCGTACGTGGGCCTGGTCTACGAGATCACCCCGAACGTGTCGGCCTATGCCAGCTACACCGAGATCTTCAATCCGCAAAACTACAAGGACCGCAACGAGAACCTGCTGGCACCGGTGCAGGGCTCGAACCTGGAAGCGGGCATCAAGACGCAGTGGTTCGATGGCCGCCTGACCGCCAATGCGGCGGTGTTCGAGGCCAAGCAGGACAACTACGCGGTGCGTGACATGAGCGTGCCGGAAGGTACGCTGAGCGACGGCAGCTCGGCCTATATCGGCATCAACGGCACCAAGGCGCGCGGTTGGGAGATGGACGTCAACGGCGAGATCCTGCCGGGCTGGACGGTCAATGCCGGCTACACCCGCGTCAAGGTGACCCGCGCCGCCACCGACCTGCTGTACGCCAATCCGCCCAAGGACCTGCTGCAGCTCAACACCCAGCTGCAGCTGCGTGGCGCACTGGAGCGACTGAGCATCGGCGGTGGCCTGCAGTGGCAGAGCCGGGTGCAGGGCTACAACATCGCCTACCCGCTCGGCGGCACGGTGACGGTGAACCAGCCGGCGTATTCGCTGGTGCAGTTCAACGCCAACTACCGCATCAGCGACAACTGGACCGCGACGCTGAGCGTGCGCAACGCGCTGGACAAGACCTACTGGGCCAACCTGGACTACAACAACTTCGGCGAGCCGCGCTTCGTGTCGGCCAGCCTGCGCTGGAAGTTCTGAGCAAACGACGGGTGCAAGGTGGGTGCCGACCGTTGGTCGGCACGCCCTCCGCCACGACCACGGTCGTGGGCTACCTGAATGGGCCCGTCTCCGTGCGGGCCTTTCCTTTTGCTGCACTGCAGGTTGCACCCTACGCCGTAATTATGCCGTGATTATTCCAACACCCGTCGGAAGCCGGTCAATGAACCCGAGCTGGGATACGTTGGAACGCAGTCGCCAGGCCCGCCTGGAACGTGCCGCGCCGTGGGCCCGGGGACGCGAGGTCGCCGCCGGCGACGTAGGCGGGCTGCTGCATGCACTGCTGGAGCCCGGCGACAAGGTCTGCCTGGAGGGCAACAACCAGAAGCAGGCCGATTTCCTCGCCCAGGCCCTGGCCGATCTTGATCCGGCCCGCGTGCACGACCTGCACATGGTGCAGTCGGTGCTGTCGCTGCCCTCGCATCTGGATGTATTCGAGCGTGGTATCGCTTCGAAACTGGACTTCTCGTTCTCCGGCCCGCAGTCGGTGCGCCTGGCCAACCTGGTGGCTGAAGGGCGCATCCAGATCGGTGCCATCCACACCTACCTGGAACTGTTCGGCCGCTACTTCATCGACCTGACCCCGCGCGTGGCCCTGGTCGCCGCGCAGGCCGCAGACCGGCACGGCAACCTGTACACCGGCCCGAACACCGAAGACACGCCGGTGATCGTCGAAGCCACTGCCTTCGGTGGCGGCATCGTCATCGCCCAGGTCAACGAGATCGTCGACGCCCTCCCCCGCGTCGACATTCCCGCTGACTGGGTCAACTTCGTGGTGCAGGCGCCGAAGCCGAACCACATCGAACCGCTGTTCACCCGCGACCCGGCGCAGATCTCCGAGATCCAGGTGTTGATGGCGATGATGGCGATCAAGGGCATCTACGCCGAGTACGGCGTGAACCGCCTCAACCATGGCATCGGCTTCGATACGGCGGCCATCGAACTGCTGCTCCCCACCTACGCCGAATCGCTCGACCTGAAGGGAAAGATCTGCCAGCACTGGGCGTTGAACCCCCACCCGGCACTGATTCCGGCGATCGAATCGGGCTTCGTCAGATCGGTGCATTCGTTCGGTTCGGAACTGGGCATGGAGAAATACATCGCCGCGCGAGGTGATGTGTTCTTCACCGGCGCCGATGGCTCGATGCGTTCCAACCGCGCGTTCTCGCAGACCGCCGGCCTGTATGCCTGTGACATGTTCATCGGCTCCACCCTGCAGATCGACCTGCAGGGCAACAGTTCCACCGCCACCCGTGACCGCATCGCCGGCTTCGGCGGTGCACCGAACATGGGCTCGGACGCACGCGGCCGCCGCCATGCCAGCGAGGCCTGGATCAAGGCCGGGCAACAGGCTGCGCGCCCGGGCGAAATGCCACGCGGGCGCAAGCTGGTGGTGCAGATGGTGGAAACCTTCCGCGAGCACATGGCACCGGCCTTCGTCGAAAGGCTCGATGCCTGGGAACTGGCCGAGCGCGCGCAGATGCCGCTGCCGCCGGTGATGATCTATGGCGACGACGTCAGCCATGTGCTGACCGAAGAAGGCATCGCCAACCTGCTTTTGTGCCGCACCCCTGAGGAACGCGAACAGGCGATCCGCGGCGTGGCCGGCTATACCGCCGTGGGCCTGGGCCGCGACCGCGCGATGGTGGAAAACCTGCGCGACCGCGGCGTGATCCGCCGTCCCGATGACCTTGGCATCTCCGTGCGCGATGCCAGCCGTGACCTGCTGGCGGCGCGTTCGGTGAAGGACCTGGTGCGCTGGTCCGGCGGTCTGTACGACCCGCCCAAGCGCTTCCGCAACTGGTAAGGGGCTGAGCATGGAAACCCTCGACTATCGATTCGAAGGACACACTGCGGTGCAGTTCCCGCGCGAAGCGGTGCTGGTCGGCGTGCTGGCCTCGGGCAACCTGGAAATCCTGCTGGAACCCGCTGCGCTGGAAGGCGCGATGACGGTGCGCATCATCACCGTCGCGAAGGGCTTCGGCAGCGTGTGGCAAGCGGTGATCAACGACTTCGCACAGCGTCATCCGCTACGCGACGTACGCATCTCGATCAACGATGCCGGTGCCACCCCGGCGGTGGTCAGCCTGCGCCTGGACCAAGCCGTGGAAACCCTGCGTGCTGGAGATCCACGATGAACCGGACGCAGCGCTACAGCTACTACGAAGCCGATGCGCGCGAGCGTATCGCCAGCCTGGTCGATGCCGGTTCCTTCAGGGAATTCCTCGGCCCGGCGCGGCGGATGATGAGCCCGCACTTGGCACAGCTCGACCAGCCCGCGGCGTTCGACGACGGCATCGTTGTCGGCGAAGCCACGCTGCGTGGCCGACGCGTGCTGCTGGCCGCGCAGCAGGGTGAATTCATGGGCGGCGGCGTGGGCGAAGTGCACGGTGCCAAACTGACCGGGCTGCTGCGTCGCGCAGCCGAAACACATCCCGAAGGCGTGCTTCTGCTGCTGGACACCGGTGGTGTGCGCCTGCACGAAGCCAATGCAGGGCTCATCGCCATTTCCGAGATCATGCGCGCCACCCTGGACGCGCGAGCAGCGGGTGTGCCGGTGATCGCGCTGATCGGCAGCGGCAACGGCGCCTTCGGCGGCATGGGCATCGTCGCCCGCTGCTGCAGCACGGTCATCATGTCCGAAGAGGGGCGCCTGTCGCTGTCCGGCCCGGAAGTGATCGAAACCGTGCGCGGCGTGGAAGAGTTCGATTCCCGCGATCGCGCGCTGGTCTGGCGCGTAACGGGAGGCAAGCACCGCTACCTGATCGACCAGGCACAGGTGCTGGTGCCGGATGCCATCGAGGCCTTCGCGCAGGCGGCCAGCAACGCGCTGCAGCCTGATACCAGTAGCACCGATCCGGATACTGCACTGGCTGCGCTGCAGGAACGCCATGCGGCATTGAAGGCGCGCGTGCAGGCCTGGGGCGATTGCCGCGATGGCCTGGAGATCTGGGCCCGCCAAGGCATCGCAGCCCCCGAGCGACTACCGCTGCTCGACACCGATGAGTTCCTCATCGCCACCGCCGACCGGAGCCTGCCATGAGCCTGCCGTTGCAGAACCTGCTCGATGCCCTGTTCCCGCATGGGCATGCCATTGCGGTGAACGATTCGGTGCTGACCGGCAGCGCCACCACCGAGGATGGCGAGGTGACCGTGATCGGTACCGCCGACAAACTTGAAGTCGGCGTGGACCACGCACTGGCACTGGCCGAAACCGTGCTTGCCAGCACCGGCGCACATCCACAGCGACCGATCGTGATGCTGGTGGATACCGCCGGACAGCGCCTGGCGCGGCGCGACGAACTGTTGGGCATCAATGGTTACTTTGCGCATCTCGCGCAGACGCTCGATCTGGCACGCCGCCGTGGTGCGCGCCTGATCACCCTGGTCTACGGCGAATCGGTCAGTGGTGGCTTCCTGTCATTCGGCCTGATGGCCGACCACATCCACGCCCTGCCCGACGCACAGGTGCGGGTGATGGACCTGCGCGCGATGGCACGGGTGACCAAGCAACCGCTGGAGAAGCTGCAGGCGCTCAGCCAGAGCTCGCCGGTATTCGCGCCGGGCGTGGCCAACTACGTGGCGATGGGTGCGGTGGAATCACTATGGGAAGGCGACCTTGCCCAGCACCTGCTGCAGGCCCTGCGCACACCCGCCGAAGGCGACCGACGTGCCGCACGCGGCGCACAGCGCGGCGGTCGCGCCCTGGCGGCAGCGGTTTCGACTGCGGTGGCCCACGGCGATGCCTGAGCGGCCCGCCCGCCACACGCTGGCCTGGCTGTCGGCCGAAGCCGACTGGCGGGCTGACGTGACTGGACACGAACCGCGCCTGGCAGCATGGTTCGCACAGGGCCTGCCAGCCATGGTGGCACGCAGTGCGGCGGATGATCCCGACCCGCGGCTTCGCCTGGGGGTGCCGCTGCCGCCAGGCGAAGGCAAGCAACGGCTGGCGCTGCGCGTGGCCCTGCAGGACATCCAGCACCTGCAGCCTCCCCCTGCCCTGGATCAGATTCTCGCCGGCGGCGTTCCGGCTGATTGGCAGGCGGCACTGCAGGCAATGCTGCGGCTTGCACCGGCCCGCGTGTTCGGCGCCTTCGCCTGGCAGCACCTCAGCGGTCTGCCCTATGTGCACGCACGCTCGGACATCGACCTGCTGTGGCAGGTGGGCGACGCGCGCCAGGCCGACCTGCTGGTCGAGCGCCTGCAGCACTGGGAAAGCACCTTCGGGCATCGGGTCGATGGCGAACTGTGCCTGGTGGATGGTGGCGCGGTGAACTGGCGCGAGTACGCCGGGCGCAGCCGCGAGGTACTGGTCAAGCGCCTCGATGGTGCCGCACTGGAACTACGTGATGCGTTGTTCGCCTCCACCGGGGTGAGCGCGTGAACGCCCTCGTGCAACCGGCGGTCAGGCCAGCTGCCGTGGACAGCACGCGTCTGGGGCGCCTCGCCATCGCCAGCCTGCACGCCGAACTGGCCCTTGCACCCAAGCCAGGGTTGGTCACCCCCTTCGACAGCGGCAGCCACCACGACATGGACGCCGGCACGTTCCTGCGCAGCCTGTTCACGCTGCGCCACTACTTCATCGCCGTGGCCTGCCTCGGTGCAGCCGAGGCGGACTTCAATGCCTTGCGCCGGTGTGGCATCTCCGCCGAAATCGCGATGCTGCGCGCGACCGCCGGCATCAACACTCATCGCGGCGCGGTCTTCAGCCTTGGCCTGCTGGTCGCGGCTTCCGCTGCCTGTCGGGGCCGCGCGGGCGGTGCCATCGCAGCCGAGCAGGTCTGCCAGGAAGTGCGCCGCTGGGCTGCCGAGCTCGCCGGCGCACCACTTGATGCGAACAGCCCTGGCCAGCGCGCGCGCGCACGGCACGGCGTGCAGGGTGTGCGCGAACAAGCGGCCGCCGGCTACCCGCTGCTGCGCGAGGTGGCACTGCCTACACTGCGCCACGCGCTGGCCAGCGACCTGCCACGCGAGGCCGCGATGTGCCAGACCCTGGTGCAGCTGATCGCGTGCGTGGATGACCTCAACCTGCTGCACCGTGGCGGCGCCAACGGCCTGTGCTGGGCCCAGCAACAGGCGCGAGGCTTCCTCGATGCCGGTGGCGCCTTCGTACCCGGCTGGCAGGCACGCCTGCACAGCATCGGTGATGGATTCGTCGCACGCCGGCTGAGCCCCGGCGGCAGTGCCGACCTGCTGGCCTGTGCCTGGTTCCTGCTGCAGCAGGAGGTCGCATGAGCCTTGCCCTGCTCTGCCCCGGCCAAGGCGTCCAGCACGCGGAGATGTTCGAACGCGTGCGCGATCTTCCGGCCGCACGCCACATCCTTGATCTGGCCAGCACGGTGCTCGGACGCGATGTATTTTCCGCCGCTGGGGCCGAAGACCGCTTCGACAATGCGCAGGCACAACCGCTGCTGTGCGCGGCCAGCCTGGCGCAGTGGCAAGGACTGCGCGACTGCGTGCCAGCGCCGACGCTGATCGCTGGCTACAGCATCGGCGAGCTCGCCGCGCACGCCATTGCCGGCAGCTTCGATGCGGCCACCTGCCTTGCCCTTGCGGCGCAGCGCGCGCGATTGATGGACAGCGCCAGCCCCGCCGATGCAGGCCTGCAGGCGGTGCTTGGCCTGGAACGCCATGTACTGCAGCCGCTGTGCGATCTGCACGGTGCGCACGTGGCCATCGCCAACGGGCAGGACCATTTCATCGTGGGCGGCACGCACGCCTCGTTGCAGCGGCTGGCCGATGCAGCGCGGGCGCAGGGCGCGGACATCCGTCTGCTGCCGGTGCGCGTGCCCGCACACACACCATTGCTGGCGGCGGCGGTCGCACCGTTCGCTGCCGCACTCGATGCCTCGCCACTGCAGGCCCCACGCCTGCCGCTGCTGGCCGGCATCGATGCGCGACCGGTGCGGGACCGCGCAACGGCAGTCAACACGCTTTCGTTGCAACTGGCGCAGACCATCGAATGGGCGCAGGTGATGCGCCAGGCCTTCGAGCGCGGCGCGCGGGTATTCCTGCAGCTGGGCCCGGGCAACGCGCTGGCGCGCATGGTCGCGCCGGCCTATCCGTGCTGCGAGGTGCGCGCGGTGGAAGAGTTCCAGAGCCTCGAAGGCGCGGCGGCATGGGTCCGCAGCGCGCTGGAACGGCTGCAGTAACGGGTTCGAGCAGTACGTATCACGCAACACGCCGTACGTCGCCTTACCCCGGGATGGCGGGTCTCCATCCGCGCTGTACGTGAGTCACGTGTCTGGGAGGGCGCATGAGTCCACAAATCGCAACGATCATCGGTCTGGTGATCATGTTCATCGTCGCCACCGCGATGCCAATCAACATGGGTGCCGTCGCTTTCGCGCTGGCCTTCATCATCGGCGGGCTGTGGGTCGACATGGGCGGCAAGGAGGTCCTGGCCGGCTTTCCCGGCGATCTGTTCCTGACCCTGGTCGGCATCACCTACCTGTTCGCCATCGCGCAGAAGAACGGCACCATCGACCTGCTGGTGCACTGGGCAGTGAAAGCGGTGCGCGGCCATATCGTGGCCATTCCGTGGGTGATGTTCGTGATCACCGCGGTCCTCACCGCGTTCGGCGCTCTGGGCCCGGCCGCGGTCGCGATCATCGGCCCGGTCGCCCTGCGCTTTGCCAAGCAGTACAACATCAATCCACTGATGATGGGCCTGCTGGTCATCCATGGTGCGCAGGCCGGCGGCTTCTCGCCCATCAGCGTGTACGGCAGCATCACCAATGGCGTGGTGCAGAAAGCCGGGCTGGAAGTGACCGAGATGGCGGTGTTCCTGACCAGCCTGGGCTTCAACTTCATGATGGCGACGATCTGCTTCTTCGCCTTCGGTGGCATCGCCCTGCTGCGTCGCGGTTCGATCACGGCAGCGGGAACGATCGGCAATGCCGAGCTGGCGATGGCCGGTGGCCCGCAGGCATCCTCGCGCCAGTTCGCGATCGAAGGCCATGGCGCGCTGGTCGCGGCGGGCGGCGGCACCCTGTCCAACGATCCGGCGGCACTGGATGAGGTCAGCCTGACCCGCGAGCGGTTGTTCACCCTGATCGGCCTGCTCGGCCTGGGCGTGGCCGCGCTGATCTACAACCTCAACGTCGGCCTGGTCTCGATCACCGTGGCGGTGGCGCTGGCGCTGCTGTCGCCGCAGAGCCAGAAGGGCGCGGTTGACGGCATCAGCTGGTCGACCGTGCTGCTGATCTGCGGCGTGGTGACCCACATCGGCGTGCTGGAACATGCCGGCGCGGTGGACTTCATCGGCAACAGCGTCTCCGAAATCGGCATCCCGCTGCTCGGCGCGCTTTTGGTCTGCTACGTCGGCGGCATCGTCTCCGCATTCGCCTCGTCGGCCGCGGTGCTCGGCGCAACGATTCCATTGGCCGTGCCGTTCCTGATGCAGGGTCACCTCAGCGCCGCTGGCGTGATCTGCGCGCTGGCGGTGTCGTCCACCATCGTCGATGTCAGCCCGTTCTCCACCAATGGCGCACTGGTGGTGGCTTCGGCAGCCAAGGAAGAGCGCGAGAGCCTGTTCCGTCGCTTCCTGGTGTACAGCGGTCTGGTGGTGGCGCTGGGGCCGTTGCTGGCCTGGCTGGTGTTCGTGGTGCCGGGCTGGATGTAACCGCCATCGGGTCGTGCCGGCCGCTGGCCGGCGCGACCTGGCGTTACACTCTGCGCATGGCCATTGCCCCTGCCCCGCGGTCACCGAAGAAGCGCGCGCCTCTGTACGAAGAGGTGGCCGAACACGTGCGCGAGCGCATCTATGACTACCGGTTGCCGCCGGGCGAGTGGATCGACGAGCCCGCGCTGTGCGAGGAACTGGGTATCAGCCGTACGCCCCTGCGCGAGGCGTTGAAGCTGCTGGCAGCCGAAGGCCTGGTGCAGATCGATGCCGGTCGTGGCAGCCGGGTCACCCGGCTGACGCTGGAAGACCTCAACCAGCTGTTCCCGGTGATGGCCATGCTGGAAGGCCGTTGCGCACACGAGGCGGTGAGGCACATCGACGATGCCGGCGTGCAACAGCTGGAGGCCCTGCATGCGGCGATGGAAGCGGCGGCGGCCGAGGGCAACATCGCCGAGTACTACCGCAACAACTACCTGATCCACGAAACCGTGCAGCATTACGCCGGCAACCCGTGGCTGATCCGCATCACCCACGACCTGCACCGCATCCTGAAGATGCATCGCGGCCGCCAGCTGCTGACCCCAGGGCGCACCGCGCAATCGCTGGCCGAGCACCGCGAGCTGATGGAGTGCTTCCGCCGCCGCGACGCGCAGGCCGCCGAACGCACCATGGAACGCCATCTGCTCAGCCAGGGCCAGGCCCTGGCCGCCTATGTGGCGGCAGGCGGGCTGTTGAACGTGCCGGCGCCCTTGCCGACCGAAGGCGGCGGCTGAGCGGATGTGGTTGCCGGCCAGCGGCCGGCACTACCGGGACGTGCCCTTGGTTGGACTGTTGAACGTGCCGTGGGCGCTTGCCCGCCGAAGGCGGCGGCTGAGCGGATTTGGTTGCCGGCCAGCGGCCAGCACTACCGGGACGTGACCTTGGTTGGGCTGCTGAACGTGCCGTGGCCACTTGCCCGCCGAAGGCGGCGGCTGAGGGGAAGAGGTTGCCGGCCAGTGGCCGGCACTACCGGGACGTGACCTCGGCGGGTTAGTGCCGGCCGCTGGCCGGCATCCCGAAACGTCTGATCAATCGCCACCGCAGCTGCCGCCGTCCCCCCCACCACCATCACTGCTGCAGTCGGAGCTGCTGTAGCTGTGATGGCTGTGGCTGTCACCGGAATAGTCAACGGAGGTGTCATGGCTTGCACCGCCATCCCCCCGGCTGCCTGAGCCATCGGCCGTGGCCACTGCCAGGCACAGGATGGCGCCGACCAGCGGCAGCAGCCAGACCAGCAGCAGCTGCACCGCGCGGCCACCCGCCGACAGGCCATCACGCCTGACGATCACCACGGTAGCCGCCACGTTCAGGCCCAGCACCAGCAGGACCAGCAGAAGGGCAACGATCAACATTCGGCGGCTCCATGCCTGGACTGGAGGGCATTATGGGCCTGCCAGCCCGGCAATGGCCCTGCCCGTCATGAAGATGGGACAATGCAGGGCGCGCCGGCCTGCTTCCGGGCCGCCGGCGCCCCCCGCACCACACGGAAGAAGAAGAACAACAACATGCTGAAAGTCATTTTCGATACCGACCCGGGCGTCGACGACGCCCTGGCCCTGCTGTACCTGCACAAGCACGCCCAGATTGACCTGATCGGCGTCACCACCACCTTCGGCAATGCCTCGGTGGAGTCGACCACGCACAATGCGCTGTACCTGAAGCAGGCCTGGGGCTTTGCCGCCCCGGTCGCGCGCGGCGCCGGTGGCCCGCTGCAGCCGGAAGCCACCCCCGAAGCCTGGCCGGTGCACATCCATGGCCACAACGGCCTGGGCAACCACCCGGTGCCGGCCGAACTGGACGTGGCCGCCGACGCGCGCCCCGCTCACCAGCTGATCATCGACCTGGTCCGCGCCCATCCGGGCGAAGTGACCCTGGTCGCGGTCGGCCGCATGACCAACCTCGCGCTGGCCCTGCAGCAGGCCCCGGACATCGCCGGCCTGGTGCGCGGCGTGGTGATCATGGGCGGCGCGTTCCACGTCAACGGCAACATCACCCCGGCCGCCGAGGCCAACATCTGGGGCGATGCCGAAGCGGCCGACGTGGTGTTCACTGCCAGCTGGCCGGTCACCGCCATCGGCCTGGACGTGACCACCCGCGTGGAAATGGACCGTGACGGTCTGGACAAGCTGGCCGCCATCGGCGGTGCCGATGCCGAACTGGTGCGTGCGCTGTCGCAGGATTACGTGGACTTCTACCTGCAGGCCGGCCACAAGGGCATGGTCGTGCATGACTGCTGCGCGTGCATCGCGCTGACCCGTCCGGAACTGTTCCAGTTCGAGCGCGCCAGCGTGCGCGTGGCCACCGACGGCGTTGCCCGCGGCATGACCATTCCCAAGCCGGAAGGCATGGCATTCGGTCCCAGCGTGTGGGACGGCCACGTGGTGCAGTCGATCGCCATCGGCGTGGATGCGGCCGCGGTACTGGCCGACATCGAGCAGACCCTCAAGGTCTGACCCGCTAGCGCTTGGCCCTGCCCGGGACCGTCTCGGGCAGGGTCCACAGCACCGGCAGCACCAGCACCGCCACCAGCGCGATCATCGCGCCTGGCGCTGCTGCCCAGCCGCTGCGCTCCACCCACCATTGCGCCAGCCATGGCGTTGCCCCGCCGAAGAAGGCCGTGGCCATGGTCACCCCCAGTGCCAGCCCACTCACCCGCCCTTCGCCGGGGAACTGCTCGGCCGTGGCCGGGGCCGCGACCGCGCTCACGCCGCCGGCCACGCAGGCCAGCAGCACCGCCGCCAGCGCAATGCCCAACGGCGGCGCCTGTGCCATCCAGGCGAACAGGGACAGCGGCAACAACGCTGCCAGCAGGGTCAGGCCCAGCAGCATCGGCCGCCGCCCGACGCGGTCGGACAATGCGCCACACAGCGGCGTGATCGCAATCACTGCCACCGCCGCAATTGTCGAAAGCCACAGTGCATCGCCCTCATCGTGGCCCTGCGCGTGCAGGAACGCAGGCACATAGGTGATGCCCACGTAGTAGGTGATCGATCCCAAGGCCGAGATCGCGAAGGTGCGCGCCACCGCCAGCGGGTGGTGCTGCAGCACATGCCGCAGCGGCGTGGCAGGAATGCTGCCTTCGCGGCGCTGGCGTTCGAACTCAGGCGATTCGTGCATGCCCGAGCGCGCGACCAGGATCACCAGTGCCAGCGCAGCGCCGACGAAGAACGGAATACGCCAGCCCCAGCTGTCCAGCTGCGCGGGCGCGAGCAGCGCCACGGTGACCGCCGAGATCGCTACCGCCAGCAGTGCGCCTACTTCACTGGCGGCCGAGGCCAGCGAGGTCACCAGGCCACGCCGCCGCGCCGGTGCGCTTTCCAGCAGGTACGCCACCACGCCGGTGTACTCACCGCCCACCGAAAACGCCATCACGCAGCGCAATACCAGCAGTAGCACGCCCGCCGTGGTACCTGCGGTGGCCGCGGTTGGCAGCAACGCAGTGGCCAGCATCGCCGCCGCCATCAACGCCATCGAAGCCAGCAGCATCCAGCGCCGGCCCAGGCGGTCGCCCAGGTGGCCGAAGCACAGCGCGCCCAGCGGGCGCATCAGGTAGGACACCGCGAAGCCTGCCAGGGTGACCAGCAGCGCCTGTTCGCCGCCGCCGAAGAACACCCGCGACAGCACCGTGGCGAAATACAGGTACAGGGTGAAGTCGTACCACTCCACTACCGTGGACAGGCCCGCCACCCACATCGAGCGCTGCCGCGCCGCGGTCATTGCGTGTTCGCCTTCAACAGCCTCGGTCCCGGTTGCGCAGGTTCGGGGCAGGATGTCATGGCCCGGGTGAAATACCGGTCATCGGCCATCCGCTGCCTGCATGTACTGGGTTTCATGGCCGGTGAAGCGCTCACCGTCAAAACCGAAGCAGAAGCGCCCTTCCTCGAACACGCGGTAGACCAGCAACGCGCCATCGAGGCAGAACTGCTGCCGGTCCACGCCCGTCTCCAGTGTCCCGTAGCCGGTAGCATCACCGCCCTTTCCCGCCGGCCCGGTGAAGGCATCGAACGGCAGTGGCGTCGCCCTGCCCGTGCGGGTATCGACCAGCACCAGCGTGCGCTGGAAATACTCCGGACGATCATCGACCTGTACCAGCAGGTAGTGCCGGTTGAAATTGGGTTTCTGATGCTGGAGGGCATCTTCGATGGCTGCGCGGTGCCGCGCATCGCAGAAGTCGACCGGGCTGTAGCGGTAACTGCAACCGTCGTGGTCGTAGGGCAGGTTCATGCCGGAATAGCTGATGCTTCCCTCGCTGTCCACGTCGTGGCCCAGTTCCGGGGTGCTGCACAGCAGCCACGAACCCTGCGCATCTTCGGGATCGGCCATCAGCTTCGGCTCGCGGCCCGCCTCGTAAGCCGCACCACCCGGGAAGTCCTGGCCGAAACGCTGGCGGACGATGGGACGTGCCTTCTCCAGCGGCAGGCCGATCCTGGCCCCACGGAACGAAACGAATGTCATCGTCGGCAGGATCACCTCTTCCACCGGCAGCCCCTTCCACTGCCCCTGCACGCAGAACGTGGCGATCTCGTTCTCCCCGTCCTCCTTGCAGGGCTTCGGCGCGTTCGCCGCCAACCAGGGATGGGCCGGGCGCCCGGTCTGCTGATCGATGTACCAGCCGTCCAGCGCGCAGGTCGGCAAGGCGTCGAGCAGCGGAGAGAGGTCTGTTGCGGTGGCCGGGGCGGCAGGCGGTGTGCCCGCTGCGGGTGCCACGGTCGGCGCGTCCGGTGTGCGCTGGCAGGCCGCCAGCGCGAGCAGACCGACCAGCAGCGCGACGTGGCGCGGGCGCTGGATTGAATGCTGCGTTCCCTGCATTGCGTGTTTCCTGGTTTCGACACTCCCTGCAGATGATCGCCGATCCCAAGGCCGTGCAGGAACGTCACAGATCCCACATCGGGGTCAGAGCCCTCCGCTCCCGCAAAGGGATCCGACCCCGCCCGTTACCCCGGCAGCTGCAGCTCAGCCCTCAGCCCGCCACCCTCGCGGTTGCGCAACCGCAGCGAGCCGCCCAGCGACTGCGCCAGCTGCACCGCGATGGCCAGGCCCAAGCCAGTGCCGCCGGTATCGCGATTGCGCGAGCTTTCCAGCCGGTGGAACGGTGCCAGCACTGCCTGCAACTGGTCTTCGGGAATGCCGGGGCCACGGTCGGAAATTCCGATCCACACTCTTCCGGCCTCATCGCGGCCCGCCTCGATCTCGGCGGCACCGGCGTAACGCAACGCGTTGTCGACCAGATTGCCGACCACCCGGCGCAGCGGCTGCGGCCAGGTCTGCACGACCAGTCCAGCGGGTGCTCCGCCACTGACCGGCTTGCCCATGTCCTCGTAATCGCCGACCACACTGGCCAGGAACGCGCCCAGGTCCATCGACACCGGCGCGCCACTGGCGACGTGGCTGCTGCGCGCATAGGCCACACCCTCGCGCACCAGTTGCCCAAGGTGGTCGAGGTCGGCCAGCAGCCGCTGCTGGGTGCTGTCTTCAGGCAGGGTCTCCACCCGGAGCTTCATGCGCGTGATGGGGGTCTGCAGGTCATGCGAGATCGCGGCCAGGATCTGCAGGCGTTCACTGACATGGCCACGAATGCGTGCCTGCAGTGCGTTGAGAGCGGCTGCTGCGCCGCCCACTTCGGCCGGGCCATCTTCAGGCAGTGCAGGCCCGTCCTTGCCCGGCTGCAGATGCTCCACCGCATGCGACAACTGCTGCAGCGGGCGCATGGCCAGGCGCACCGCCAGCCACGCGCACACCAGCAGCAGCGCCAGCTGCACCAGCAGCACGGCGGGCAGCCAGCGCGCCAGCGGCAGGCCCGACGGGGTGACTTCAATGGTCAAGGGAGTGCCGTCGTGCAGGCGCAGTTCCACCTCGAACCGCTCCGGCAGGCGAGCCACCTGGCGCGCCTGCAACGGATAGCGGTGCTGCAGGCTGTCATCGATGATCGCCGTGACCTGGCGTGCACGATCGGTCTGCAGCCCCGGTCCGGCCGCGGCCGGGCGCAGCAGGTAACGGTAGGTGCGCCGCTCCAGCCGCGGCACCCAGGCATCGCGCTGGTCCGCGGGCAGGTGCTCCAGCAGCGCGACACTCACGGCCACGTCTTCGTCCAGGTTGCGCAGCATCATGCTGCGGGTGGACTGGTAGCGTTCGAAGAACAGCAGGCCGAAGGACAGTGCGTGGGCCAGCGCCAGTCCGCCCAGCAGCACCAGCAGCAGCCGCGCCGACAGCGTGCGCGGCCAGCGTGGGCGGCGTGCGGTGGCGTTCATTCGTCCGGCCCCAGCAACTGCACCGGCACGCTGAACACATAGCCTTCGCTGCGCACGGTCTTGATGTAGGTCGGCTCGCGTGCGTCGTCACCCAAGCGCTGCCGCACGCGGCTGACCAGCAGGTCGATCGAGCGGTCAAACAGTTCGGCATCGCGGCCCTGCGTGAGGCTGAGCAGCTGGTCGCGGCTGAGCACCCGATTGGCGTGATCGAGGAATACGCGCAACAGGCGGAATTCGGCGCCACTGAGTGGATACGCGGTGTCGTGTGCATCCAGCAGATGGCGTGCGGTGGTGTCCAGGCGCCACTCGCCGAAGGCCAGCTGGCGACCGGCTTCGCTCACCTGCAGATTCGGCGGCAACATCCGGGTACGGCGGATCACCGCATTGATGCGTGCCAGCAGTTCGCGCGAAGAGAAGGGCTTGGTCACGTAGTCATCAGCGCCCATTTCCAGGCCGATGATGCGGTCGGTTTCGTCGTCGCGGGCGGTCAGCAGCACCACCGGCACCGCACGATGCTTGCCGGCGCGCAGGTTGCGGCACAGGCTCAGTCCGTCCTCGCCCGGCATCATCACGTCCAGCACGACCAGATCCACGGCATGGGTATCCATCAGCGCGCGCATGGCCCGGCCACCGTCGGCCTGGCTCACGCGCAGGCCGTTGCGTTGCAGGTAATCGGCCAGCATCTGGCGGATCTCGCTGTCATCGTCGACGACCAGGATGTGCGGTACGTGGTTCATTGCGTTCTCGATGAGGACGAAGGTCAAGGCCGCGCGGTGCGGCCATGGTAGCGCGGCTCAGGGGTTGGCCAGCAGGCGCTGGATCTCGCTTTCGGTACGTGCGTAGTCGCCCTCGCCGTAATGGCGGTAGACCACCCGCCCCTGCCGGTCGAGCAGGTACAGTGCGGGCCAGAAGCGGTTGCCCCAGGCGTTCCAGATCCGGTACTGGTTGTCCTGCACCACCGGCCAGGCGATGTCCAACCGTGCGATGGCCTTGCGCACGTTGCCAGGCAGCCCTTCATAGGCGAACTCCGGCGTATGCACGCCGATCACCCTCAGGCCCTGCGACGCGTAGCGCGCATGCCACTGGTGGACATACGGCGCCACGTTGAGGCAGTTGCTGCAGGTGTAGGTCCAGAACTCGACCAGCACCACCTTCCCCCGCAACTGCTCCAGTGTGAGCGGCGGGCTGTTGTGCCAGGGCCCGCCACCGTCGAACCCGGCGGCGGGAACGGCCTGTGCCGGCTGCGCATCGGCCTCCGGGCTGGGCCAGGCCATCAACAGCGCAGCCCCACCCAGCACGCCCATCAGCAACGGCAGCACGTACGCACGCAGGCCGGCCATCGCTCAGCCCCCCTGCTCGGCCAGTGGCAGTTCCGCCGGCTTCACCCCCGCCGCTTCGAGGATACTGTCGGCCACCTGCGCCGGATGCGAAAGCAGCGACACATGGCTGCTGCCGATCGATTGCAGCTGCGCGCCAATGCGCTTTGCGGTGGCGGCCTGCAGCTGCGGCGACAGCATGCGATCGTCACGGCTGAGCACGTACCAGCTCGGCTTGCTGCGCCACGCCGCAACGTTCACTACTTCGCCCAGCGCGCTGGCCTTCAACGGGACCTGCGTGCTGTACAGCAGTGCGGCCGACTTCTTCATCACGTCCGGCGCGAAGTCCTGGGCGACAGCGTCAGCCGGCAACGTCAGGTAGCCGTCCCTTTCCTGCAGGCGGGCCAGGCCCGGACCGACCGGGAAGCCTTCGCCCTGTTGCGCCGATGATTGCCCTGCATCCGGTGCGAACGCCGCCACATACACCAGCGCCTGCACCTTCGGGTCATTGCCCGCTTCGGTGATGACCGTGCCACCCCAGCTGTGGCCGACCAGCACCACCTTGCCAGGCGCAGCGGCAATCGCACGACGGGTGGCGGCGACGTCGTCGGCCAACGAGGTGAGCGGATTCTGCACGGCCACCGCCGGCAGCTTCCAGTCATGCAGGGTGCTGATGACCTTGCTCCAGCTGGAGCCATCAGCGAACGCGCCGTGCACCAGGATGACGGTGGGCGGTGCAGCGGTATCGGCCCGGGCAGCGAAGGCAGGGGCGGCGGCGGCAAGGGCGAGAGCGGCGGCCAGCAAGCAGGTACGGATCATGGGGGGCACTCCGGAGTTGGGAGTGGCCATTTCCGCCTGCCGGTGTATCGGCGCTGTTTCTCCGCAGCGCGGAGTTGTACCGGACTGTAGGGCGCAGGCGGGTTTCTACAGTGGGATACATTCGCGCGCCGGTCCTGGCCGGGCGCTTTCGGGTGGATATCGCTGCCCGCACGCGGGCGCGCAACGCCCCGATGCGCATCAGCGCATCGTCTTTGTATCTGACTGTACGAAACCCCGGCCGCGGCCACAGTCGCTGACAAAACCCCGGGCAACGGCACACGTTGCCGATACCTGCGCCGCCTGGAATGGCTTCCATCGACCACTGGCCCGCAGGACACCACCATGATCAGCACCGCTTCTTCCGTGTATACGCCCCGCCTGGACGCCGTCGGCCGCTGGCTCTCGCCGTTGGCGCTGCGCACCCTGCTGGCCTGGGAGTTCTTTGAATCCGGCCGCGAGAAGCTGGGCGGCCAGAACTGGTTCGCCGACCTGGAAGGCCGCTTCCCGTTCCCGTTCTCCACACTGCCCGCGTCGCTGAACTGGCAGCTGGCCACGTGGCTGGAACTGGTGGGTGCGGTGATGCTGCTGCTCGGCCTGGCCACGCGCTCGGTGGCCTACGTGTTCTGGGTACTCACCATCGTTGCCATCGCCGCCGTGCACTGGCCCGACCAATGGAACGGCCTGGGTGAACTCTGGCAGGGCTATGCGATCACCGACCAGGGCTACGGCAACTTCAAGCTGCCGTTGCTGTTCCTGGCCATGCTGCTGCCACTGATCCTCAACGGCGGTGGCGCACTCAGCGTGGACCGGCTGCTGGCCGGGTCCGGCCGTGCCACGGCACGCAATGACGGCCTGGGTTGGGGCGTCAGCCTGATCGCCCTGCTGCTGCCGGTTGCCGCGCTGTTGCCCGGCATCGGCTTCGGCGGTGCCCTGCTCGGCGGTGTGCTGCTGCTGGGCCATCTGCTGCGCTGTCGCCGCGCCGCCTGAGCCGACTCCCCTGTTCCCGCGCGTTTCGCTTTCCGTCGCCTCTTCGGCGGCGTCCATCCCGCACGCCCCGCGTGCTTTCCCAAGGAGTCACCACCATGTCCATCTCGACCAAGAACACCTCTTCCTCCCGCCTGCCGCGCATCGGTGCCATCGGCATCGCCCTGGCCGGTGGCCTGCTGCTGGCCGGCCAGGCCGCGGCGATCCAGCCGCTGGCGATCAGCGCGGTGGCCATGAGCGCCGCCGCCGAAGGCAAGTGCGGTGAAGGCAAGTGCGGGGCCAACAAGGCCACCACCGGCAAGCCCGCCGGCAAGGCCAAGGTGGCCGAGGGCCAGTGTGGCGAAGGCAAGTGCGGCGACGCCTCGTTTGCCCGCACTGATCGCGACCACGACGGCAAGGTCTCGCGTGCCGAATTCAACGCTGTGGCCGCCAAGCGTGCCGCCGAGTTCGACCGCATCGACACCGACCACGACGGTTACATCAGCGAGCAGGAAGCGCACGACTACCTGCGCAGCGTCTACACCGCCAACGGCAAGCCGATGCCGAAGGGCCTGTTCTCCCGCGTTGCCGATTGATCGACGTTCACCCGGCGCCGCCTTCAAGGCGGCGCTCTCTGTGGAGCATCCGCCATGTCCCTGCCCCTGCCCACCCATGCCGCCGGTCTTGGCCTGCGCCGTGGCCTGATCGACGAACTGCTGGCCATGCCGGCCGGTGCCATCGACTTCCTCGAAGTCTCCCCCGACAACTGGATCGGCGTCGGCGGTGCACACGGCAACGCGCTGCGCCAACTCAGCGAGCGCCACCCCTTGACCTGCCACGGCCTGTCGCTGTCGCTTGGCGGTCCTGATCCGCTGGACCGCACCCTGCTGGCACAGACCCGTGCCTTCCTCGACCTGCACCAGGTGCAGCTGTACAGCGAACACCTGAGCTACTGCGCCGCCGGTGGCCATGTCTACGACCTGCTGCCACTGCCGTTCACCGCCGAGGCCGTTCACCATGTCGCCGGCCGTATCGCCCAGGTGCAGGACATGCTGGGCCGGCGCATCGCCGTGGAGAACATTTCCTACTACGCCGTTGCCGGCGCGGACATGAGCGAGATCGACTTCATCAACGCCGTGCTCGCCGAAGCCGACTGCGACCTGCTGCTGGACGTCAACAACGTCTTCGTCAATGCCTGCAACAACGGTTACGACGCCTTCGAATTCCTGGCCCACGTGCCGTCCCACCGTGTCGCCTCGCTGCACGTAGCGGGCCACTTCGATGAAGACGACGGCTTCAAGATCGATACCCATGGTGCGCCGGTGAAAGGCGTGGTCTGGGCGCTGTTGCGCGAGGCCTACATGCGGGTGGGCGTGCGTCCCACGCTGCTCGAGCGCGACTTCAACTTCCCGCCGCTGGCCGGGTTGCTGGCCGAGGTCGCGCAGATCCGCCAGGCACAGGCTGAGGCACGTTGGCCGGAGGTGGCCCATGGCTGAGCCGCTGGCTACCCTGCAACGGCGCTGGGCCGATCATGTGCGGGACCCTGCAAAGACCGCACCCGATGGCGTGGAGGCGCGCAGGCTGGCGGTATACCGCCGCCTGTGCATCGACAGCCTGGACACCCTGCTGGCCGGCAGCCTGCCGCGACTGCAACAGCAGTTGGGCACGTCGCGCTGGCGCGACACCGTGGCGCACTACTACGCCCACCACGCCTGCCAGACCCCGTTGTTCCCGCGGATCGCCGGCGAGTTCGCGGCCTGGCTGGCAGTACAGGACACGCTGGCACTGCCGGGCTGGGCGGCGGAACTGGCGCACTACGAGAGCACGCAGCAGTCGCTGCACATTGAAGCGCGTGGCGCTGGGTGTCTGCTGCAGCGCGTACCCGAGGACAGTGATGTGCTGGCGGTTTCGCCGCTGGTGCGGGTGCTTGGGTACCGGTGGCCGGTGCATGAAGACGAGGGGCTGGAACCGGTGCTGGGCGCAGCTCCCACGCTGCTGGTGATCCAGCGCCGCGCCGATTTCAGCCTGAAGGTCGAGCAACCGTCACCGCTGGCCTACGCGCTGCTTTCGGTCTTCGGTGACGACGGCGCGCGTGTGGATGAGGCACTGCAGGCGCTGTCCGAAACACATGACGTGGCAACGGACGCATTGCGTGCTGCCTGCGTGCCCGTTCTTGGCGAGCTGTGCACGGCGGGGGTGCTGGTTGCATTGCCTGCTTTCTGAGGTTGCCGGCCAGCGGCCGGCACTACCCGTTCATTGACCGGCAAGCGGCCGGCACTACCCGCCCCCTACTTCGAGGTCTCATCATGGCTGCTTCCAACATTTCCTTCCTGCACGGCTGGCGCCTGTTCGTAGCCATCGCCGTGGTCCTGATCGCGTTCGCACTGACCGCCTTCGCCCTGTATCCCGATGCAGCCGAAGGGAGCCGCGCGGCGATCCGGCTCACCGCCCGCACATCGTTCCTGCTGTTCCTGGCGGCATTCACGGCATCCTCCTTCGCCACCCTGCTGCCCGGCCCGTTCACCCGGTTCCTGCTGCGTGAACGGCGCATCATCGGTCTGTCCTTCGCGTTCTCGCACCTGCTGCACGCAGTCGCCATCACCAGTTTCGGCATCCTCAACCCGGCGTTCTGGCCAGCACGCTCCGCGCTGGCCAACCTCCCGGGCACGGTGGGCTACATCGCCATCCTGGCGCTGGCCATCACCTCGCACCGGGGGCTCGCCCGGCGCATGGGACCCACCGCCTGGCGTCGCCTGCACGTCACCGGCATGTGGATCATCGCGGCGGTGTTCACCTACTCGTACTTCAAGCGCGTGCCCGGCAACTTCTGGTATGCGGTGCCGTCGGCGCTGCTGTTCACCGCCTTCGTGGTGCGCTGGATCGCCAAGCGGGCGCAGGCCCTGCGTCGAAGTGCGCATGCGCGGCCGCCGCTGCGGGCGGCCTGACGGGCCGGGGTCAGATCCCTTTGCCAAAGGCAAAGGGATCTGACCCCACATCAGGTCAAGGCGCGCGGCGCAGCGTGATCAGGGTGATCTCCGAAGGCACGCCGATGCGCGCCGGGAAACCGGCCCAGAGGCCCGCGCCGTTGCCCACGTACAGCGTCATCCCCTCCACGTCGTAGCGGCCGGACACGAAACCGCCATTGGCCCGCTTCACCAGCTGGTCCATGCCAATGATCTGCCCGCCATGGGTATGCCCGGACAATTGCAGCTTCACCCCGCGCGCCGCCGCCTCGCGCGCGTTGCGCGGGCGGTGGTCAAGCAGGATCACCGGTGCAGAGGGATCGGCACCGGCCAGTGCAGCGTCCAGATCCGGCAGCGGCAGGCCGTAGCGTGCGGCCACCGGATCGGTGACACCGGCGATGGTCAGCGCCGCGTCGCCGCGCCGCACCTGCAGGTGGCTGTTCTCAAGCACCTGCATGCGCAGCGCGCGGAACGCCTGCATCCATTGCTGATACTGCGCGTAGTACTCATGGTTGCCGGTGATGGCAATGACGCCGTCCGGCGCCTGCAGATCGGCCAACGGGCGCGCGTCGTCACGGCGGGCCTCGACGCTGCCGTCGATCAGGTCGCCAGTGATCACGATCAGGTCCGGCTTCAGCGCGTTGCTCTCGTCCACCACCCTGCGCACCCAGTCGCCGGTCAGCAGGCGGCTGGCGTGGATGTCGGTCAGCTGCAGCACGCGATAGCCGTCGAACGCAGCAGGCAGATCCTTGATCGCCACGTCGATCTGCCTGGGCTGGGGCACGGCCATGCCCTGGCTGATGCCATAGCCACTCACAAGCAGCGCCAGCAGGCCGGCCAACGGCCGCAGCTTCGAGGCGCGCAGGGCCGATAAGATGCGCGGCCAACGCAGCAGGCGCGACAGCAGCAGGCCCACATCCAGCACCAGCATCAGCAACGCCAGCAGCAGCACCGCCGTGGAGCCGGTGGCCAGGACGGCGATGGCCATCTTCGGGATTTCCGGCGATGCCATCGTGCCCCAGAAGGTGGCCACGATGCGCAGCTGCACGGCCATGGCCACCACCAGCAGCGACAGCACGACCTTCAACCCGATGGGCATGCGCAGCGGCCAGAACAGGCGGCAGGCCACATACAGGCCCATCAACAAACCGATCGTACTCAGCACTGCAACCATCCATGACAGAAAGCGGGCCCGCCATGGTGACGGCTGCGGGTCGTGTTGTGTAGAGCCGCGCCCATGCTCGGCTTCTCGACACGCAGCCGGGCATGGGCCCGGCTCTACAACAACAGGCGGTCAGGCCATTCCGTCGAGGCGCTCCACCCGCAGGCGGGCGATACGGCGCTTCTCCATTGCCAGCACGGTGATGCGCACGCCGGCCACCTCCACCGCGTCGCCGACGTCCGGCAGGCGGCCCAGCTGCTCCAGCACCAGACCCGAGATGGTCATGTAGTCGGCACTGCGGGGCAGCGACACGCCCGCCAAACGCTGCAGGTCGTCCAGGGTCAGCGCACCATCGGCCTCCCATTGATCCTCGCCCTGCGCCACCACGCCATAGCGCTCGTCCTGGGTATCGACCAGGTCACCGGCAATCGCCGCCAGCAGGTCGTTGGCGGTCACCAGGCCCTCCACGCTGCCGTACTCGTCCACCGCCACCGCCAGCGGCACCGGATGCTGGCGGATCAGTTCCAGCGCCTGCAGCGCACTGGCAGTGGACAGAACGTACTGCGGTTCGCGCAGGTTGCCCTCCAGCTGCAGTGGCTTGCCCTGCAGCAGGTCGGCCAGCACGTCCCGGCTCTGCACCACGCCACGCAGGCTGTCCAGGTCACCGTCGCCGACCAGCAGGCGCGTATGCGGCGAGGCCACCAGGCGCGCCACCACATCCTCCTGACCACGCGCCAGGTCGATCCATTGCACGTCGGCACGCACAGTCATCACGCTGGACACCGGACGATCGGCCAGGCCCAGCACGCTGCGGATCATTTCGTGCTCCGCCGGCTGCAGGCGCTCGTCGGCGTCCACCTGCTCGTCCACGCCTTCGTCCTCGTGGCCGTTCGCTGGACGCGCGCCCAGCATCCTCAGCACGGCATCGGCGGTGCGCTGGCGGAACGGCTGGCGGCGCTCGTTGCGCTCACGGTTGAAACGCACCCACTGGTTGAACGCCTCGACCAGGATCGAGAAAGCGATCGCTGCGTACAGGTAGCCCTTCGGGATCTTGTAGCCCAGGCCTTCAGCCACCAGGCTGAAGCCGATCATCAGCAGGAAGCCCAGGCACAGCACCACCACGGTGGGATGCTTGTTGACGAAGCGGGTCAGCGGCTTGCTGGCCAGCAGCATCAGCGCCATGGCGATGGTCACGGCCGCATACATCACGCCCAGGTTGTCGACCATGCCGACGGCGGTGATCACCGAGTCCAGCGAGAACACCGCGTCGAGCACCACGATCTGTGCCACCACCATCGCGAAGCTGGCATAGACCTTCTTGCCATCCTCGTGATGCTCGCGGCCTTCCAGCCGTTCGTGCAGTTCCATGGTGCCCTTGAACAGCAGGAACAGGCCACCGCCCAGCAGGATCAGGTCGCGCCCGGAGAAGCTGTGGTCGAACAAGGTCACCAGCGGCTCGGTCAACTTCATGATCCAGGCCAGCGCCGCCAGCAGCACCAGCCGCATCAGCAGTGCCAGCGCCAGGCCGATCACCCGCGCGCGGTCGCGCTGGTGCGGCGGCAGCTTGTCGGCAAGGATCGCAATGAACACCAGGTTGTCGATGCCGAGAACGATCTCCAGCACGACCAGGGTTGCAAGGCCCATCCATATCGAGGGGTCAGCCAACCATTCCATTTCAGGTCCGTTTCGTCAGTGGGTAAGGGAAAAGGGCGTCCACTCAGTCGGCATCCTGCGCCTGCGCCGGGTCATGCCCAAGCAGGTCGCCGGGCGTGCACTGCAGCTCGCGGCAGATCGCATCCAGCGTGGAAAAGCGGATGGCTCGCGCCTTGCCGGTCTTCAGGATCGACAGGTTCGCCAGGGTGATGTCGATGCGCCCGGCCAGCTCGGACAGGGTCATGCCCCGTGCCTGCAGCATGCGGTCCAGGGTGATGACGATCGCCATCAGATGACACCATCAAGGTCATCGCGCATCGCCGCGCCCACGGCGAACACGCGTGCGAGCACGAACAGCATCAGCACCGCCACCAGCCCAGTGATCGACATGCCGCCGCCCACCTCCATCCAGGTGAAATCCGGGCCCATCCAGGCCGCGTAGGCACCGATCAGGATCGACAGCAGTTCCATTGCCAGCATCAGCCAGGCCATGCGCTGCAGGCGCTGTGCATTGGCATGGGTGAACGGCCGCTCGCGCGCCGCCGACTTCAGCAGCCTCAGCAGATGGCGCAGGAACAGCAGGCACAGCACCAGCAGCGCGACGATCGCGCCCAGGCCCAGGCAGAAGTGCAGGAACAGGTCGTTGCCATGCGCGGCGGCGGCCTCGGCGTCATGCACGCTGTCGAGCAGCCAGCGGCGGTCATGGGCGACCAGGGGCACCGCCAGCAGTGCGGCCAGGATGCCCAGCCAGCACATCGCCCGGACGGCCTGTACGGCGGCCTGGGCCAGGGTGAACAAGCCTCGCGCGGGTCTGGCGCGGGCGGGACGAGCGGTCAAGCGGCCTCCGGCATTGGGGTGGCCTCGCCGCCCCAGGGTGGATTTATCGATAAACGATATACCACATCCTGCGTGAAAGGCTGAATCGCGAGCATGGTCCACCGGCTGGGCGCGGGCCCCGGCAGGCGTTATCGGGTGGGAGCCGCGGGTTCGAGCATCGCGTCCCCCGGCGTCACCGAGGCCATCGCCTGTACGCCGGCCTCGGCCGCCTGCCGCGTCACCAGCCGGAAGCGCACCTGCAGCTTGGCCTGCCCCGGCGTGGCCCAGCCGTATTGGATCGCCACCTGGTCGGCCGACAGCGGACCACGGCCCGGCAGCGAGCGCGCCTGCAATGGCTTCGGTGCCGCCTGCACCAGCCGTGCGAAGCCCTTCTGCACCACCGCCGCTTCGGCCTTTTCCGCATACACCGAGCAGGTGCCATCGTCGGCCCAGCTGACCGCATAACGGCCGCTGGCCAGCGGCACCATCCAGGCCACGCCCGACTGCCCCTGCAGCAACGTTGCCGCTTCGGCAGGCTGCAGCGGTGACAGCCCGTTGGATTCCATCAGCGACTGCAACCGCGCCGGCGCGCCGATGTGCTGCATGCAGGCGGTATCGAACAACTCGCTGAAGGGATCCTGCGCCGGGGCCTTGGCCTTGGGAGTACGCGCGGGTTGCGCCACCGCCAGGGTGGGCAGCAGGGCCAAAGCCAGCCAGAACGCAGGACGCATCGGGATTCCACGCTACGGAAAACAGCAGGGAGGATGGCAAAGCCCGGGCGCGCCGCGCAATGGGTCATGGCTTGACAGTCCTAAGCTGCGGGAGCAACATGAATTAACGAATTAGTTAACTAGCTCTCCATGGACCGCATCTTCGAAGCCCTTGCCTCCACCGCCCGCCGGCAGATCCTGGCCTATCTCAGCGCCGGCGAGCTCAGCGCGGGCGAGCTGGCCGAGCGCTTCGACTTCAGCAAGCCGGCGTTGTCCAGCCACCTGCGCATCCTCGAGGAAGCCGGACTGATCGAACGCGAGAAACGCGGCCAGTTCGTGTACTTCAGGCAGGTACCCGACCGTTTGGCCAACACGTTGTTCTCGTGGGCGGCCGAAGTCTGCCCGGTCGGCGGCCCGCTCAAGCGTGAAGCCCGCGCCCGCCGCAAGTCCCCCGCCCGCTGATCCGCCCCGCCAAGGAGCATGACGATGCCTGGTTCGACCCGCGATCGCCGTTCGTTTCCAGCAGTGCAGCTTCCGGCACAGGACGGCGGCAGTCCGACCGAAGTCACCCTGATCGCGCAGCTCGGCATCGGTGCCGGCGACGCGCTGGTGAGTGACGCCGGCCAGCGTCAGCGCCACCACCCGGCCTTCATCGATGCGTTGGATGAACCTTCGGCGCGACTGGGTGGCATGCACCTGCAGCACGGGGATGCCTCCTCGCTGTACAGCTTCACCGTCGGTGCCGGTGGCCACCCGTTTCATCGCCATGCAGGCCCGCGCATGTTCACCGCCATCGCCGGCAGCGCGGGAGCCGAGCTGCGTTTCGCTACCGCCTCCGACGCGCAGCTGGCAGCAGGTCCTGGTGCCTTCGCGCGCACGCTCCGGCGCGTCCGCATCCCACCGGACTGCCTGTTTACCGTGCGCTTCGGCGGCGGCACCTGGCACCAGTTCGCGTCGAACCATCCTGCACATCCGGCGCTGTTTGCGCTGTCCTGCCACAGCGATGAACTGGCAGGCCGAATGAGCGAGCAGACCCGTGCGCAGGTGGAGCGCAATGCCGCCGATATCCCCAGCCTGACCGAGGTGCTTCCGGAATCGTACTGGCCTTCGTGCACCTCGCTTGCGGCGGCACCGCTGTTGCAGCTGTCGCTGCAGGCGGCACCTCCCAGCGTGTGCGCGCACCTGTGCGCGCGTACCCGTGCCCTGCTCGGCCCGCTGCGCCGCATCCCCATGCGGCCGCTGCGCGGGTTCGTCGAACGTGCCACACCGGCCTATCCCATCCATTCGCGGCCCGCGCCCACCGATGGCCTGCTGACCACAGCGCTGCCGCACAGCCACTACCAGGACCTGACCACCCTGTGCCTGGAACCCTCGCAGGTGGTCCACCGTTCCGCGTCGGCGCTGCTGGCCGACGTACTGGAGGGCTTCCTGCGCAATCCACCCAGCGGCGTAGGCCAGCTGATGGCGCTGCGAAACCGACTGGTGGCACCGTTGCGGTTGCGCACGTCGCCGCTGGGATGCCCGGTGTCGTCATTGCTGTCGACCGATCGCAGCCGGTTGTTCGCTGGTCGATTCCCGGTGCTGGATTCGCACATCGATACGCAGGACAACGACGCCGAAGTCCTGCTCGGCGCCGACGATCGGCACCTGCGTTTCCGCAGCAGCGTGCGCGTGCAGCGGCATCGCGATGGACATGTCGAGATCAGCCTGGGCTCACGCGTGCAGACCCTCAATGCGTTCGGCGGCATGTACATGGCCCTGATCGACGCCGGGCACCGGCACTATGTCGCACCGGCACTGCTGCGGCGTGCGGTGGAGCACGCCTTGGCACCGGAACTGGCCAACCTTGAGGATCCGGCAGCACACCCTGCGCACTGCTGACCCTGGAACGCGATGCGCCGGGCGCTGCGCGGTTCCGGTCAGATCACGATTTCGCCCTCGTCCTCGCCATCCCAGTAGTGGATGCGGCTGGCGCGCACGTGAATCAGCACCAGTCCCGGTGTATCCACGCCCTGTTCGAACCAGCGCTCCAGGTCCTTCACCCAGTGCTGGCTCATCGTGGCCCGGTCGCGCACCAGCACAGCCCTGCCCTGCACGTGCACGAACAGCGGCGGCTTGCCCAGCAGCGACTTGCTGCCGGAGAAACCCAGCGCAACGGCGGGGTCAGCTTCAATCTCGCGCACCATGTCGGTGTCTTCGGTGGTGAAGAACCAGCTGTCACCGTCATAGTCCACGTCGCCATTGTTGCTCATCGGACGGCCGGCAATCTCTCCACCGGCGTGGGTCTGCAGCAGGCTGAAATCAATGCCGGCCATTTTCCTGGCCAGTTCGGGCAGGGTGAGCTGGGTCATGGCGTCGTCCTTCATGGAATGGAATCCCAGCGTCTGCGCAGCGCGGTGACCTGGGCGTGGACGGGTAGTTGCGGCCTCTTCACAGGAAACGAGATAGAGCGCATGGCGCGTACGTGACGCATTCCTCACCACCACACTGGCGTTAACGGCAGATGGAGGAACGGCCCTGCAAGCCGCGACACGCCCCTAACGGCGTGCTGCCCCAGAATCGCGCAACCCCGTGGCGCGACCGGCATGGCTGCCGGTACAAACGCGGCCTCTCCTCCGCAACCGCATGGCCTCCACATGGACCTGTCCGCCTGGCTCGCGTTCGGCTGCTACCTGTTGGCGTTCTTCATTGTCTGCCTGTTTGCTGCGGCCTATCTGAAACGCTCCGACTTCATGCCCTACCACGGCCAGGCCGTGGACAGGCCGTGGGCACAGATCGACCCCCGCATGCAGGTGCTGCTGATGGCACTCATCCGCGTGGTCGGCGCTGCCTGGATCGCACTGGCCGGTGCCGGCGTGATGCTGGCCTGGTTGATCTTCTTCGGAGGTCACTTCGCACTGCCGCAGCTGCTGGCGTTCCAGCTGTTCTGCCTGGTCGCCACCCTGCCGCCGGTCCTGGTCGCTTCCGGCGTGCGGCGACGCACCGGTGCGCGTACACCGGTGCCCGCCGGCGCCGCGGTGGTGCTGCTGTCGGTCATCGGATTCGTGCTGGCCCTGTTGTCGCTACCGCAGTGAGTTCTTTTTCTCCCCTCTCCCCCGCGAGGCTCCACGATGAATCCCGAATCGATCTTCTACAGCGTGGTCAACGGTGATCTTCCACGCTCCCAGGCCGGCACCCTGCTCGGCTGGCGCTTCGTCGGTTACGACGATGCACTGCGCCGCATCCAGGTCGAGTTCGAGGCCGGGCCGGTGCTCACCAACCCGATGGGCAACGTGCAGGGCGGTTTCCTGTCAGCGATGCTGGACGACTGCATGGGGCCAGCGATCTACGCCACCCTGCCTGCCAACCGCATCGCGGTCACGGTCGAATCCAAGACCAGTTTCGTCAGCCCCGCACGGCCCGGGCGGATCATCGGCTGGGGCGAAGTCGAGCACAGCAAGGGCAGCATCGCCTTCACCCGCGGCTGGCTGACCGACCCGGCCGGCAAGGTGCTGGCCACTGCCAGCGCCACCTTCCGCGTGTGTGCGCTGCGCTGGCGTGGACTCTCGGTGCCGCGTCCCATCGCGCGCCGGATGATTGCGCGCACGCTGCGGCGCGTGCATGCGCAGATCGGCTGATGGGTGCCGTCAACGTGCGTTGCGGCCGCCGCCGGCCACGCGCACGCGGTCGCGGCCCTGCGCCTTGGCCTGGTACATGGCCGCGTCGGCGGCACGCAGCAGGGTGCGCCAGCCCAGCGCATCGGTGCCGCCCTCGGCCACACCGAAGCTGGCGGTGACGCGCAGCACCTTGCCACCGACCAGGGCGATGTCCAGCCGCTGCAGCGCCACCCGCAGCGACTCGGCCAGCTGGCGGCCACCGGCCAGATCACCGTCGGCCAGCAACACGAGAAACTCCTCGCCACCATAGCGGGCAATGCTGTCGCTGCGGCGCAGGTGGCGCTGCAGCAGCTGCGCCACCTGCACCAGCACTTCGTCACCGGCATCATGCCCGTGGCCATCGTTGATCGCCTTGAAGCGGTCCACGTCCAGCAGGATCACCACCGCGCTGTTGCCACCGTCGGCATGACGCTGCTGCACCAACTCGTCCAGCGCGCGCCGGTTCAACAGCCCGGTCAGCTCATCGGTGCCGGCCAGCTGGCGCAGCTCGCTGGTCAATGCCGAGCGCTCGCGCGACTTCTCGCGCAGCACTTCGATGGCATCGAACAGGCGCTGCATCTCGGCCAGCGGGTGGGTCACATGCTGCTCCGGGCCGGGCGCTTCCGAGGCGATCTGGATGACCTGCTTCTGCGCCTGCAGCAGCGGCCGCAGGATCTGAAGATGCGCGATGCGCAGCGCCACGCCCAGCACCACCAGCGTGCCCAGCACCGTCGCCACCAGCACCACCAGGCGCGTCGCTTCGCGATTGCGGGTGCGCTCGAAACGGGCGATGGACACGCTCAGGTAGCCGTCCCGCAGCGCTTCCAGCGACCGCAGGGTCGGCACGTAGCGGGTGGTGAATTCGGCGGAGGTCCACGGCGGCGGCACGCCGCGCCGGCCATCCTCGATCAACTGTTCGATCATCGGCAGCGATTCGCCGAAGAACTGCCGGCGCGCCATGTCCCAATGCCAGGACAGCGCCGGATCACTGCGGAACACCGCTTCATGGCTGCCTGCCAGCCGCCACAGCTCCAGCAGGCGGCCTTCGGTCTGCAATGCCGCCCGCACCTGTTCGTCACGCCAGGCCCCCGGTACCGCCACCGGCGCCATCACGTTCGAGGCCAGGCGGCCGCCATGCTCGCGCAGGTCGATCAGCACCTGGCCCTGCATCGCCGGAATCGCTGCTTCGCGGTCGGCGCTGACCAGCACGTTGATCTGCGCCGAGCTCAGCACGTGCAGGCGATCAACCACGGCGAACATGCTGCTGATCGCGCGCTCCACGTCCTCCACCTGGCGCGCGCCATGCGGCTGTGCCGCCACCCGGTCCACCGCGGCCCGCGCCGATTGCAGGCGACGTTGCGCATCGGCCAGCAGCCCGTGTTCGTCGACCACGCCCGGGTCAGCGTTGAACACGGTGTCCAGGCGTTGCAGGGCGGTATCGACCCGCTTGCGCGCGACTGCCAGCTCCGCCGCCAGCCGGGCCTGTTCGCCCGCATCGGCCGTGTTGGCCCCGAGCAGGCTGTTGGCGGGGCCGCGCTCGGCCGACACCAGGTTGGCCAGGTCGAAGGTCTGCCGCAACTGGCGCAGGCTGACCAGGTTGTCCTCGGCGGCAGTGAAGCGCAGCGTGCCCTGCACCAGCGCGATGGCCATCAATGGCAGCGTACAGACTACGAACAGCCCGGCCAGGATCCAGACCCAGGTCCGCAATCCGATGGGCGACGCCTTGCGGGCCATGCACATTTCCCCTGTAGTGCACAACACTGTAGCGGCCGCCTGCACAGGCGCCAAGCCGCTACCGGATCAATCGTTGCCATGGGTATACCGCGCCCGCCGCGAACGCACCGACAAAGGCCGCACGGGTTGTCGAATCGGGGCAAATTACGTCATGCCCCGCCGCGTCAGATCCAGCGCTGGTCGACCAGTTCGCGCTTCACGTAGGCATAGAACACCGGTGCGGCGACCAGGCCCGGCAGGCCGAAGGCCGCCTCCATCACCAGCATGGCCAGCAGCAGCTCCCAGGCACGCGCCTGGATCTCGCCACCGACGATGCGCGCGTTGAGGAAGTACTCCAGCTTGTGGATCACGATCAGGTACAGCAGCGCCGCCACCGCCACATAGAACGAGACCGACAGCGCGACGATGGCGATGATCGTGTTGGAAATGATGTTGCCCACCACCGGCAGCAGGCCGGCCAGGAAGGTGATCAGCACCAAGGTCTTGGACAGCGGCAGGTGCACGCCGAACAACGGCAGCACGCCCAGCAGGAAGATGGCGGTGAACACGGTGTTGAGCAGCGAGATCTTCACCTGCGCGAACACCACCTGGCGGAACGCGGTGGCCAGGCGGCTGGTGCGCCCGACCAGCTCCTGCGCCAGCGGGCCCATCTTCGGCAGCGGCAGTTCGTCATACAGCGCGATCATCGCGCCCAGCACCATACCGATCAGTACGCGCACACCGACCTGTACCACCGAGGTACCGGCCACGCCCAGCTGCCGCTGGTGCTCGGCGGCCCAGTCGTTCAGCGCCGCGCGCAACGCCGGCATGTCTTCGGGAATGTAGGGTTGCAGCAGCGCCGGCACCTGGTGCCGCGAAGTGTTGAGGATCTCCATCAGGCGCGCCAGCAATGCGTCCGGGCCGCCGGTCTCGTTGCGGAAGAACGAGGCCACGCCGATGCCGGCCAGTACCAGCCCGCTGATGATGATCGCCGACAGCACGATCACTGCGATCGCCCGTGCCCGCCCCGGCGGCAGCTTGCCCTCCACGGTGGAGGCCAGCACGTGCGTCAGCTGGAACACCAGCAGGCCGGACAGCAGGGTCACTACCAGGCCGAGCTTCAGCGCCAGCCACATGCCAAGCAGCATCATCAGCCACGCCGCGATCCTTGGAATGGGGGGTTTGGGCTGGGCAACGAGAGCGTCTTGCATGGGAGCGCGTCCGGGCGGGGTGGCCCATGGTAGAGGATTGGCATGCCGATTCCGCGTGCAGGATGAACGGGCATTTCACCCTCGTTCGGCGGCGGCGGTGCCGCACTCACTCGCCGTAGCTGGCCGTGTTCTTGCCCTGCCGCTTGGCGTGGTACAGCGCGCGGTCGGCCAGTGCCAACCAGTCCTCGACACTGCCGCCACGCGGTGTGGCGGCAATGCCGATACTGACGCTGAACTCCACGCCCGGCGTGGCCTGCTGCGCGGCCTCCAGCAGGTGCAGGCGCACCCGCTCGGCCACGTGCATCGCATCGACGGGTGCGCAGTCGCGCAGCAGCACCACGAACTCATCGCCCCCCAGCCGCGCGGGCGTATCACCGGGCCGGGCAAAGGTGCGCAATGTCGCCGCGATATGCCGCAGTACCTCGTCACCGGCGCGGTGGCCATGCGAGTCATTGATGCGCTTGAAATCATCCACATCGAGCATCAGCAGGCAGGCAGAACCGCCCTGGCCCTGTGCCCGGTCCAGCGCCTGCTGCGCACGCAGGATCAGGAAGCCACGGTTGGCCAGCTCGACCAGCGGGTCCATCCGGCTGAGCCGCTGCAGCTGACGGTTCTGCGATTTGACCCGGCGCGCCAGCTGCCAGCTGAGAATGCTGAGGCCGATGCCATACACGAACAGGAACGGGACACTCAGCACGATCGTGCGCTGCGAGGTGACCGGCTGGTAAGGGAAGCCGAGCAACCACCAGGTGAGTGCGAAGCCCAGCAGCAGGGCCAGCGTGGCGCGCATCGCCAGGCGCACGCCACCGGCGGCGATCTTGTCGGCCACCAGCAGCGCGGCGAACAGTGCGCTGGGCACCGCGCTCAACGCCATGAAGGCGATCCAGCCACCGCCGAAGAAGGAGTCGGCCACCATGCAACGGAACTGGACGACCGCCGGCTGGCGGGAGCGCTGGGTCAGCCGCAGTGCCAGTGCCGGCCACGCCAGCGCGTTGAGCAGCAGCAGGACCCAGGCCAGCCCGCCGTCATGGCGTTCAAGCATGATCGAAGCGATGGGGATCGCCCCCAGCCCATTGCCGACGAAACGCATCCAGCCGATGCGACGTGCCGCGCCAATGCCTTCGACCGCGCCTTCCGCCGAATCGGTGAAGAATGGCATTGCCGACCCCCTTGCGCGATCGCCCCTGGTGCTACGGCCCTTGCCGGGCTGCCTGCGATGAGTCTGACAGCTTTGCGTCAATTCGGGATCAAGGTTGCGCGATATCGCGCGGGCCGCTGCCGCTGCCCCTCCCGCTCCCCGTGGTTACCCGGGGCGGGGCGCAGCCGTCGAGCCACGCAGCTTGAAGCTGAACTCCAGCGTCTGCTGAAGCGGCACATCGACGTGCTCGATGATGGCGAGCAGCAGGTTGACCGCACGCTCGCCAATCTCCCGCATCGGCTGCCGGATGGTCGTCAGCGGGGGCGTGAGGTAGCGGGAGGACGCCAGATCATCGAAGCCGACCACGGACAGCTCGTCCGGCACGCGGATGCCCAGGTCCCGGCAAGCGGCCAGGGTACCCAGTGCCATCTGGTCACTGAAGCAGAACACCGCGGTCGGCGCGGCCGTGCCATCCAGCAGCGCCATCGCCGCTGCATGGCCGGATTCCACGGAAAAGTCACCCGGCACGATGCTCAGCTGGCGCAGGCGGCCACGCGCCTTGCCGGCCGCGCGGACCCCTTCCAGCCGTTGCTGGTGCAGGGGATTGTCAGGCGGCCCGCCGACCACCGCAATCCGTTCGTGTCCCAGCCCGTACAGATGCTCCATCACCGCGCGTGCGGCGGCGGCGTTGTCGATGTGGACGCTGGGGATGCCCAGCGCGGGGTCGAACTCGCAGCCGTTGACCACCGGTGCGGCGGCGCCGCGCTGCTCGACGATCTCGCGCGCGGTCGGTGGCAGGCGATGGCCCAGCACGATCATGCCGTCGGCCTCGTTGCGCCGGAGCATCTGCGCGTAGCGCTCCTCACGATCGGGTTGATGCTGGGTATCGCCCAGCAGGACCGCATAGCGCACCGCCTGCGCGGCCTCCTCCGCCCCCTGCAGGATCTGCGCGAAGAACGGATTGGCGATGTCCGGGACGGTGACGAGGATCTTGCCGCTGCGCTGGGTCTTGAGCGTGCGCGCCACCGTGTTGGGCACATAGCCCAGTGCGGCGGCGGCCTGCTCGATGCGCGCGCGGGTGGCCGGCAGCACCTTGTCCGGCCGGGAAAGCGCGCGCGACACCGTACCGGCGGACACGCCGACGTGTTTTGCGATGTCGTAGATGGTGGCCATGGCGTTAGTCCTCCTGCCCGCTGTGCACTGCACAACAGGTCCTGCGTAAGCCCCTGCTAGGATAATGCAATCGATTGCATCGAGGGCGAATCACGTTGAAGACGCTCAAGGGTCCAGCGCTGTTCCTGGCGCAGTTCATCGGCGACACAGCTCCTTTTGATCGGCTGGACACGCTGGCCGGATGGGCCGCGGGTCTGGGCTATTCTGGCGTACAAGTCCCCACCTCCGCGCCCCACCTGTTCGACCTGGCGGAGGCGGCGCGCAGCCAGGCGTACTGCGACGACATTGCCGGCATGCTGGCCGGGCACGGCCTGCAGATCACCGAACTGTCGACCCACCTGCAGGGGCAGTTGGTTGCCGTCCATCCTGCCTACGACAGCCTGTTCGACGGATTCGCGCCACCGGACAAGCGCGGCAACCCGGCCGCCCGCCAGGCCTGGGCGGTGGAGCAGCTGCGGCTGGCGGCGCAGGCCAGCCAGCGCCTGGGGCTGACCGCGCATGCCACGTTCTCCGGTGCATTGGCCTGGCCCTACTTCTACCCCTGGCCGCAGCGCCCGCCGGGACTGGTGGAAGAAGCCTTCGCCGAACTCGGCCGTCGCTGGCGCCCGATCCTGGATGCGTTCGATGCCTGCGGCGTTGACCTGTGCTTCGAGATCCACCCGGGCGAGGACCTGCACGATGGTGCAACCTTCGAGCGCTTCCTCGATGAGGTCGACCACCATCCCCGCGCGAAGATCCTGTACGACCCCAGCCACCTGCTGCTGCAGCAGATGGATTACCTCGGTTTCATCGACCGCTACCACGCGCGCATCGGCATCTTCCACGTCAAGGACGCGGAACATCGCCCCAGCGCAAGCAGCGGCGTGTACGGCGGCTACCAGGACTGGATCGACCGTCCGGGCCGGTTCCGTTCACCCGGTGACGGCCAGATCGACTTCAAGGCGATCTTCTCGAAGTTCGCGCAGTACGACTTCCCCGGCTGGGCGGTACTGGAATGGGAGTGCTGCCTGAAGCACCCGGAAGACGGCGCGCGCGAGGGTGCCGCCTTCATCCGCGACCACCTCATCCGCGTGACCGAACGCGCCTTCGATGACTTCGCCGACAGTGGCACCGACGCCGCATCACTGCACCGCATGCTGGGAATCTGAGCCAAGACCGCCCTGGGAGGGCAAGCCATGACGCACGCCATGTCGCGCCTGGGCGCGATGATGTTTCTGCAGTTCTTCATCTGGGGGGCGTGGTTCGTCACCCTGGGCACCTACCTGGTGCAGGGCCCGCTGCAGGCCAGCGCGAGCCAGGTGGCGACCGCGTTCCTCAGCCAGTCGATCGGTGCCATCGTGGCGCCGTTCCTGGTCGGGCTGATCGCGGATCGCTACTTCGCGGCGCAGCGCATTCTTGCGGTACTGCATCTGGCCGGTGCCGCGCTGATGTGGCTGGCGTCCACGGCAACCAGCTTCAGCATGTTCTCTGCGTGCGTCATGGGCTACATGTTGCTGTTCATGCCGACCCTGGCACTGGCCAACAGCGTGGCCATGCGGCACATGCAATCACCCGAGAAGCAGTTCCCGCTGGTCCGCGTGGCCGGCAGCATCGGCTGGATCGTGGCGGGCGTGCTGATCGGCTGGCTGGGCTGGGAACAGGCGCATCGGCTTGAGCTGACGTTCCGGATGGCGGCGGCGGCGTCACTGGTGCTCGGGCTGTATGCGTTCACCCTGCCGCACACACCGCCACTGGCGCAGCAGCGCGATGCCGGGCTGGGGCAGATCCTGGGGCTGGATTCGCTGCGGCTGCTGAAGTCGCGCGCCTACCTGGTGTTCTTCCTGGCCTCCATCGCCATCTGCATCCCGCTGTCGTTCTACTACAACTTCACCAATCCCTATCTCAACGACCTCGGCGTGCGCGGCGCGGCGGGCCTGCAGTCGCTGGGCCAGGTTTCCGAAGTGCTGCTGATGCTGGCCATGCCGTTCCTGTTCGTTCGGCTGGGGGTGAAAACCATGCTGGCGGTCGGCATGGCCGCCTGGGTGGTGCGCTACGCGCTGTTCGCCTTCGGCGATGCAGGTGGCGGTTTCCCGCTGCTGGTGATCGGCATCGTGCTGCACGGCATCTGCTACGACTTCTTCTTCGTCACCGGCCAGATCTACACCGATGCACATGCCGGCCCTGCCGCGCGCAGCAGCGCACAGGGGTTCATCACCCTGGCCACCTATGGCGTGGGCATGTTGATCGGCACCTTCCTGTCCGGCGCGGTGGTGGAGCAGTTCACCACCGAGGCCGGTCCCGACTGGCAGCAGATCTGGCTGTTCCCGGCCGCTGTTGCGCTGGTGGTGCTGGTCGCCTTCCTGCTGCTGTTCCGCGACCGGCCGGCGGCTGCGGCCGCGCCCTCCACACCCTGAGGATCCCCGTCGATGCCCAAGCTTGGAATCGCCATCGTCGGCACCGGCATGATCGGCGCCGTGCACCGCCGCGCGGCCTTGCTCGCCGGCGCCGAGGTACGCGGCGTGGCCGCCTCGTCACCGCAGCGCGCGCATGAGGCAGCGCACTCCTGGAATGTCCCACGCGCCTACCGGGATATCGAGGAGGTGATCGCCGATCCGCAGGTACAGGTGGTGCACGTGTGCACGCCCAACCATCTGCACCGCGCCATGGCACAGGCTGCGCTGGAAGCCGGCAAGCACGTGATCTGCGAGAAGCCGCTGGCGACGACGCTGGACGATGCGCAGGCGCTGGCGGTACTGGCCGCCTCGACCGGATTGGTTGCCACCGTCCCCTTCGTCTACCGCTACCACCCGGTGGTGCGCGAGGCGCGTGCACGCATCGCCCAGGGTGACCTGGGGCCGCTGCACCTGATCCATGGCAGTTACCTGCAGGATTGGCTGCTGGACCCGGCCAGCAACAACTGGCGCGTGGATCCGGCGCTGGGCGGCACCTCGCGCGTGTTCGCCGACATTGGTTCGCACTGGTGCGACCTGGTCGAATGGGTCAGTGGCGAGCGCTTCACCGAAGTGAACGCGGCGTTTGCCACGGTGGTCGCCGAACGCAGCGCCGTCACCGGCCAGAGCTTCAGCACACCGGCAGCGAACGGCGCGACGCAGGCGGTCGCGAGCGAGGACGTGGCAACGGCGATGTTCAGGACCGGCGCCGGTACGCTGGCGTCGTTGACGGTGAGCCAGGTTTCGGCCGGACGCCGCAACCGCCTCTGGTTCGAGATCGACGGCGCCAACGCCAGCATCGCCTTCGACCAGGAGGACGCCGAGCGGCTGTGGATCGGCCTGCCCGACCAGCGCGAGGAAATCTTCGTGCGCGGGCCCGGCGCGGGCACTGCCGAACAGCGCCGGCTGTCGGTGCTGCCGGCCGGGCACGCGCAGGGCTACGCCCAGTGCTTCGAGGCGTTTGTCGCCGACACCTATCGCGCCATCGACGGCGAGCAACCGGACGGCCTGCCCACCTTCGAGGACGGCATGCGTTCGGCGCGGATCGTTGATCGTGTCATTGCATCGGCCAGGTCACGCGCCTGGACCACCATCGGTTGAATCCTGGGAGGATCTGTTGATGAAAGCCCTTGTCCGTCGAAGTGCAAGCCTCGTCCTGCTGCTCGCGGCGCTGCCCGCCTTCGCAGTCGAAGCCGCCAGCGCGCAGAAGCCGATAGCGGTGCAGATGTACACCCTGCGCGATGCCGGCTCGCTCGAGCAACAGTTGAAGATCGTCCACGATGCCGGTGTGCACGCGGTGGAAACCGTCGGCACGCAGAACGTCAGTGCCGCGGAACTGAAGCAGCTGCTGGACCGGTATTCGATCAAGGCCATTTCATCGCATGTGCCGCTGGCCGAGCTGCGCAGCAACCTGGATGGGGTGGTGACCTTCAACCGGTCGATCGGCAACACCACGCTGGTGGTGCCGTACCTGGACAGGAAGGAACGCCCGAGCGATGCCGCCGGCTGGACCGCCCTGGGACAGGAGCTGGGCCGGATCGCGAAACAGGTGCGCGGCAAGGGCATGCGCCTGGCCTATCACAACCACGACTTCGAGCTGGTCGACTTCGATGGCAGGACCGGGCTGGAACTGCTGTTTGCCGCCGCCGGCCCCGACCTGCAGACCGAGCTGGACCTGGCCTGGGTCGCGCGTGCGGGCCTGGACCCGGCGGTGATGCTGGGAAAGTTCCGCGGCCACGTATTCGCGGTACACGCCAAGGACAATGCGCTCAAGGGCCAGGCCGAAGACGAAGGCGGATTCGCTGCGGTCGGCCAGGGCGTACTGGACTGGAACACGATCCTGCCTGCTGCGAGGGGCGCCGGCGTGCATTGGTACATCATCGAGCACGACCAGCCACGCGAGCCGGCCAAGGTCGTCCAGGCCGGCGCCGACTATCTGCGTGAACACCTGACCACCAATACGCCTGCCCGTGCGCGGCGCTGACGCATCAAGGAGCCCCACATGAAAATGATCCTGGCAATGGCGGTGGCCCTGGGCGGCATGAGTGTTGCGACAGCCGCCTGGTGCAAGGGCGACCCGGCTGCGGGAGCAAAGCTCTACACCGCGAACTGCGTGGCCTGCCACGGCGCCGATCGCGCGGGCATGCCGGGCGCGTTCCCGGCACTCACCGACATCGGCAAGCGCATGGCACCTGCACAGATCAAGGAAAAGATCAGCAAGGGCGGCGGCCTGATGCCGCCCTTCTCCCAGCTGTCACAGCAGGAGATAGACGATATCGCCAGCTACCTGGCGAAGTAAGCGGCCGGCGGCCACGCCAGCCGCATGCCACTACAGCTCGCGCACCCAGATGTTGCGGTAACTGACCCTGGAGTCATGCTCCTGCAGATAGAGCGGCGCACACGCATGGGGCGAATACGAGGGCGCCCCGATGTACTCGGTCTTGCCTGCCAGCACGGTGTCATCCTGCACCAGCACGCCGTTGTGCAGCACCGTGATGCGCGCGGGCGACACAAGCCCACCGCCCACCGAGAAGCGCGGTGCCTTCCAGATGATGTCGTAGGCCTGCCACTGGCCCGGCGCGCGCGAGGCATTCACCCGCGGCATGGCCTGCTTGTAGATGGAGCCCGCCTGGCCATTGGCATAGGTCGGGTTGTTGTAGCTGTCGAGCACCTGCAGTTCATACAGTTCCTGCAGGAAGATCCCGCTGTTGCCCCGGTTCTGGCCGTCGAAGCCCTTCGTGTCAGTGGGCGTGCGCCACTCCACATGCAGCTGGACATCGCAGAAGCGTTGCCGGGTGCGGATGCCCTTGCTGCCCGGAACGACGGTCATGGCGCCCCCGGCAACCTTCCAGGGCACGCGTCCGCCCTGCTCCGATTCCCACGCGGAGACATCCTTGCCATCGAACAGCACGATCGCGTCGGAGGGGGCCTTGCCTGGCGGCGTGGCCACGACAGCGGGCACGGGGGTCCACACTTCGGTCTTCTTCGGGTCGCGCGCAGCGTCGGCACTGTCCTGCGCGAATGCAGATGCAGCGGCCAGCAGGCCAACAGTGATCAACGCAGGGCGGATCATCAGGGTGGTGTCCATCAGCTGGTCCCCCACGCGGGCGTACCGGGGACATAGGCGAGGTCGCCGTCGTAGCGGCCGGGCACCGCGACGTACTGCAGCACGCCGGTCGCCCCGACCTTGGAGGTGAAGAAGCCGAAGATGGCCAGCTGCTTGATCATCGTGAAGTAATGCGGCATCGCCTCGCCCTCTTCAGGCGTACCGGTCTCGGTCACGTCGGCAGAGCGCGCCTTGGCTTCGGCGTCCAGCGTTCGCAGCAACTGGGTGCGGGCTTCCGGCGCAAGCGCCACAAACCGGCCGCCGGCGCGCTTGTCGATATCGACCAGGCCTGCCCGGAACGTTGCCTGCTGCCGGGCGGTGTAGCAATCGCTGACGAAGGTCGCCATGAACAGGCCAGCGCCGGCATCCTTCGCCCCTGGCGTCCGGGTCCGCGGCAGGATGGTCTCGGCGATCTCGTCCAGCGTGCCGATGTCGGCATCGGAGAACAGGGTCTTCACCGGTGCCGCAGCGGCGTTTCCCTGCGCGAGCGCAGGCAGGCCGACCATGGCCGCGCCGGTGGCGGCAACGATCATCTTCAACAGTTCGCGGCGATCCATCAGAGGTTCCCCGCTTTCAGTTCGCGTACCGCGTGGTCGGCCGCGCGCGCGGTCAGCGCCATATAGGTCAGCGAAGGATTCACGCAGGCGCTGGAGGTCATGCAGGCACCGTCGGTCACATAGACGTTGGGCGCATCCCAGACCTGGTTGTGCGCGTTCAATACCGAGCTCTTCCGGTCACGTCCCATGCGTGCGGTCCCCATCTCGTGGATGCCCTTGCCCGGGGCATAGTCGTGGTCGTGCATCTTCACGTCCTTGACGCCAGCCGCCTCCAGCATCTCGGCAGCATCGGCGGCCATGTCCTTGCGCATCGCCAGTTCGTTGGCGCGCATGGACACGTCCATCGCCAGCACCGGCAGCCCCCATTTGTCCTTGCGGTCGTGGTCCAGGCGGATCGTATTGTCGTGGTGCGGCAGCATTTCACCGAACCCGGTCATGCCGATGCGCCAGTCGCCCGGTACGGTCAGCGCCTCCTTCAGGTCGGCACCGATGTTGAGCTCGGCGATCTCGCGCGACCAGCCGGTGCGGCTGGCACCGCCCTGGTAACCGAACCCGCGCAGGTAGCCGCGCTTGTCGGCCGCGACGTTGCGGAAGCGCGGAATGTAGAAACCGCACGGACGGCGGCCGAAGTAGTACTTGTCTTCGTAGCCCTCGACCCGGCCCGAGGCGCCCGCACCGAAATGATGGTCCATCACGTTGTGCCCCAGCTCGCCCGACGAAGAACCCAGTCCCCCCTCCCACACATCGGTCGCCGAGTTCATCAGCAGCCAGGTCGAATTGAACGACGATGCATTGAGGAAGATGACCTTGGCGGTGTACTGGTAGGTCTGCCCGGTCTCGGCATCGATCACCTCCACGCCGCGCGCACGCTTGCGATCCTTGTCGTAGAGCACTTCCTTGACGATCGAGAACGGCCGCAAGGTCAGGTTGCCGGTCTTCATCGCCGCTGGCAGCGTCGCCGCCTGGGTCGAGAAATAGGCACCGAAGGGACAGCCCAGGATGCACTTGTTGCGGTACTGGCAGTTCACGCGCCCCTGCTCGGGCATCGGCTGGGTGATGTTGGCGGTGCGCGAGTGGATCATGTGCCGCGTTCCGCCGAAGGCCTTCTTGATCCGCGCGGCCACGTCCTTCTCGACGATGTTCAACGGGATCGGCGGCAGGAACTCGCCGTCCGGCAGCACGTCCAGTCCTTCGCGCGTGCCGGCGATGCCGGCGAACCTCTCTACATGGTCGTACCACGGCGCGATGTCGGCATAGCGGATCGGCCAGTCGGTGGCGATGCCATCCTTGAGGTTCGCTTCGAAGTCCAGGTCGGAAAACCGATAGCTCTGCCGGCCCCACATCAGCGAGCGCCCGCCTACGTGGTAGCCACGGAACCAGTCGAAGCGCTTGGTTTCGATGTAGGGTGAGTCCTGCTCGTTGGCCCACATTCCTTCCAGGTTCTCGGCCAGGCCGTAGTCGCGCATCAGCACCGGGAAGGCGGCCTTCATCGCCTGCGTCGGCCGGTTGCGATGCGGGAAGTCCCACGCTTCCTTCATCGCATTGACGTAGTCCTTGACGTGCTCGATGTTGCGCCCGCGTTCCAGCATCAGGACCTTCAGGCCCTTCTCGGTCAGCTCCTTCGCTGCCCAACCGCCACTGATTCCCGAGCCAACAACAATGGCGTCGTAGTGATTATCTGCCATGGTCTCTCACCTGGGTGGATATCGTTTCAGACGTCGCAGAGGCGGATCGCCTCGCGCAATGAGGCAACGGGATCGGGCGCTGCAGGCGTGAATTCCTGCGCCAGATACCCCTTGAAACCGGTGTCGCGGATCGCGCGACAGATGGCCGGATAGTGGAGCTCCTGCTGGTCTCCAATCTCGTTCCGGCCCGGCACGCCTGCAGTGTGGTAATGCTTGAAGCAGGCGTGATGCTTGCCGATGGTGGCGATGATGTCGCCCTCCATGATCTGCATGTGGTAGATGTCGTAGAGCAGGCCGAAGTTGTCCGAGCCGAGCCGCTGGCACAGCTCCACGCCCCAGGCCGAGTGATCGCACAGGTAGTCGTGGTGATCGACCCTGGAGTTCAGTAGCTCCATCACCAGCACCACGCCGCGCTTCTCGGCATGCCCGAGGATGCGCTTGAGGCCCGCCTCGGCATTGGCCATGCCGTCCTGCGGGTCCATGCCGTTGCGATTGCCGGAGAAGCAGATGAGGTTGCGGTAACCGGCATCGGCGACCAGGTCGATGTGCCGCGTGTAGCGCTCCACCAGCGGGTCGTGGAATTCGCGGCCGGCAAAGCCCTTGGTCAGGCCCAGCTCCGCGCCATTGCACATCGAGCTGTAGACGCCGTTCGCCTTCAGCGTGGGCCAGTCTTCCGGGCCGACCAGGTCGATGGCGGCGAAGCCGATGTCCTTCACCGTCGTGCAGAGCTGGGCGACCGACAGCTGCGGGAAGGTCCAGCGTGCGACGGAGTGCTTCAGGTTGCCCTTGAGCGCTGCGGTGGCGGCGAATGCAGGCAACGCTCCCGCAGTACCCAGGGCTACGCCTCCAGCAACCGCCATGCGCAACGCATCACGCCGCGTGAGGCCCGTCGCCGGAGCCGGTCTGATCGAATGGATGGACATCCACCTGCCGGCCTCCCAACCGACATCAAACACTGAGGATTCACGGCAATGCAATCGATTGCACCATAGGGGAGGAATTTGTGTGTTTGCAAGTCGCAGTGCACGAAAATCAATGCTGCGAGGCACAACTCCGCAACCGACCTGGAAAACAAAAGCCCCGCGTGAGCGGGGCTTTCCTTCTGGCGGTGGGAGCAGGACGACGCCTGTTGGCTACAGGGTCGAAACCGTGCCGCCGTCGATCCGATACTCCGTTCCGGCAATCGACGCCGACCGGGGAGACGCCAGGAACACAATCAGATCGGCCACCTCCTGCGGTGCCGCGGGCCGTCCCACCGGGATCCCGCCGAGCCAGTCCATGACCACCTTCTTGCCTCCTTCATAGTCGGTTCCCGCTTCCGCAGCGATCCGTTCTGCAAATTCCCTGGATGCTTCTGTCTCGATCCAGCCCGGCGCTACGCTCAGCACCCGCACGCCCTTGGGGGTGACCTCTCGTGAAAGCGACTTGCTGTAGGTCGTGAGTGCCGCTTTGGCGGCGGCGTAGGCGGTGGTGGACTCCGGCAGAGGCAGCATGCGCTGGATCGAACTGACGTGGATGATCACGCCAGCGCTCTGCGCGAGCATGGATGGCAGCAAGGCACGATCCAGGCGGACCGCGGGCATCAGATTCAGGTTCAGCTCGGCAAGCCAGTGCGCATCACTGATCGCTGCGAAGCCACCGGCAGGTGTCTTTGATCCCCCCAGCACATTGACCAGGATGTCTGCGCCGCCCCATGCCTGCAGCACGGCGTGGGCGAAAATGCCGGTGCCCTCGGCCGTCGACAGATCGGCGGCTACGTAGGCGACTCCTTCCACCGGGCGTGCCGGCAGGCTGCGCGCCGACGTCATTACCCTGGCCCCGGCCTCGGCGAGGGTCCTGACCACGGCCGCCCCCACACCGGCCGTGCCTCCGGTCACCACGGCCCGCAGGCCACCGAGTTGAAGATCGAAGCTCATGCCGTGATCTCCAGCGATGCGATCAGGCCCCGTTCCAGTTCGAAACGGTAGCTCAGCAGAATCGGACTGCCGGGGAAGTTACCGCTCACGATGGCACGGACAACGTGGTGTTTCTCCTGCCGTTCGATGGCGCTCGGCACGCTGGTGGCGCTGTATTTGGCCGATGCCTCGGCCAGGAAGGCTTTGATGGCGTCGACGCCGACGAGGGTGTGCCCGTCGTCCTTCAGCACAGCCTGGGCGGCAAAACAACGCGCCAGCAGTTCAGGGTCATGTTCGGCCGCGAAGTACGCGGCAATGGGTTCTGGGAGGGTCAACGCATTCATTCCTGGCTCCTGCAGTGGTCAGGCGCTCAGGATGTGCACGCAGGCCGGTTAAGTGAATGCCCTATAATCCGAATGGGTTATGTCAAGAATCTCACATAATGCGCGGATCCGAGTTCGCTGAACTGAAGGCCTTCGTGGCGGTAGTGGAACGTCAGAGCTTCGCGCGGGCGGCGGAACATCTGGGGGTATCGCCCTCGGCCCTGAGCCAGACCATCCGCCAACTGGAAGGCCGTCTCGGCACCCGCCTTCTCAATCGCACGACACGAAGCGTGGCGCCCTCGGCAAGCGGCGGGCGACTGTACGCGCGCATCGCGCCGCTGTTCCAGGAGTTGGCCGTCGCGGTCGCTGAAACCAGCGAAGCCAGCGGACGGATCAACGGGACCCTGCGAATCAATACGCTGGGCATCGCCGCGAGAACACTGATTGCCCCGCGGCTTGCCCGCTTCCACCAGGCCTACCCTGATGTCGTTGTCGACATCGTGGTCGACGACGCGCTCAGCGACATCGTCAGTGGCCGGTTTGATGCGGGCATCCGCGTGGGTGGTCAGCTCGAGAAGGACATGGTGGCCATCCGCCTCACCCCGGACCTGAACATGGTGGCCGTGGCGTCACCGGATTACCTGGCACGCCGCGGAACACCGCGAACTCCGGCGGAACTGCAGGATCACGCCTGCATCAACTGGCGGCTGCAGAGCGATGGCAGGCAGTACCGATGGGAGTTCAAGAAGCGAGGTCGCCACCTCGAGGTCGCCGTGGACGGTCCTGTCGTCACCAATCACGCTGACATCGGGATTGCGTCGGCCCTGGCCGGCCTTGGAATCGCCTATCACTTCGAACAGGATGGTGTGGGCGAACTGTTGACACAGGGACTGCTGGTGCGGGTACTGGCGGATTGGTCGGTCTCGCGGCCCGGGCTTTTTCTCTACTACCCGAACAGGCGGCATCGCCCCGCCCTGCTGGGCGCGTTCATTGACTGCCTGCTGGACCAGGGAATGTTCGGCAATCGGTGACGAGGTCGACGAACGTCCGCATCCTGCCGCCGGGCAATGGGATCCTGCCACGTCGCCTGTAACGAGAAGGGCCCCGGGCACGCGTGCCAGGAGCCCTTGTCGGGATAAACGGAAGGTACGCTTAGAACGGAAGTGGCTACCTTTTTTTGACAACGAGAGCAAAAAACCCTGTGCAGATGAACATTCCGTCCCGAGGCGGCGAAATACTGTCAACAGACTACCCAATTAGCGGATGGTTGTTAACGCTTTGACTGATCCTCGCCTCCCAGCTGGAGCATCGGGCTCTGCGGAGCCTCTATTGTTCATCCTCCCCAAAGATCAGCTTGCCGACCATGTAGATCGTGCTCCCAAAGTTGTAGATGAGTTGCTCCCCTTGTTTCAGGAACGACTGGCTTGTATCAATCCCTGCTAGCTTCAGAGCATCGGCCACCTTGTCGCTGGCTGGGTGCGCGTCGGCTAGGCGCATGTCGTATACCCCGGCTACCACGCTAAACACGCCTCGTGCCTTGTCAACGCCGACCTTCTGAGCAAGCACATCTTCAAGCAGCTTGTTGGATCCCAGCTTGTCTTTGTCTGAGCGTGCAGCGATTTTACGCAGCTCACGCACGTTGAGTCGGTCGGAAAAAACTCGCACTAATTCTTTTGCAAGCCGAAGAAGTGTTGACCTATCCGCGCTAACAAACCTCGTCACGACCTGCATCGCGGCTTGATCATCTATTTCATGAGTGAAAAGAGATATCCCATAGCGCTCCTTAAAGCTTCTCTCAAGCAGCCGCATAGTCTGGAACAGCAGCTCCTCGAATGCATCTGTCGAGGCAGGACGCGCCTCGACCTGGGACATCAAGAGCTCTGGAGATACCTTCCCTTCCGGAGCAACGTTGTTAGACGCCCATACGTGCTGCTCCCAAGTTGGCAATTTTGCAATGTCGTACGCATAGATGGTCAACAAATCCGCTGAGTTGATCCCAAAATGCGTCTGATACCCCGATGTGGATATGATCGCCCCAGTTTCCCGGGTGTACCACTTTAAGGAGAATCCTCTGTGGGCTAGTAGCTCATTTACCACACCTGGACGGAACCAGAGCCATCGGCCGATATCCTCGTCCTTCAGGTCCTGGGAAGCTACGCGAGTACCGTCCGTTTCCGTCACGAAGTGCGGGAGCGCAGAGTCAGCGTCACCTCTGACACGCACGCTAAGTCCCTTGTGATCGATCCATTCGTCTCGCCAGAACTCTCCCTCGACCCTGACCCCCACATATCCACCTCTCTGCCCCTGCCTCTGCTCAGACTCGGTATTGTCGTCGCGCTCCGGCCCCATCACAGGCGCATCTTCTTCTGGGTCCACATCCGTCCTCCAGACGCGAAATGAAGCCCAGCTCCCTCCAAAGACGCGGTCCAGCTCGCGAAGCCTGAGCTCGAACCTCCCTCCGTCCCTTTCCTCATCGACATCTACGAGTTCTTCGTACTCGGTCCCGATCAACGATGGAACGTTCTCAATGCGCCTGCGGTAGTACGACAGCCGCAGCGCCAAGCCCCTCGCGGCCAAGTAGTCGAGCAGGAACTCACGCTTAATCTCGATGGACGTATGACTTCCATCCTCCTCCAACTTCTCACGAACCACCTCAACGAAGTCTTCCTCAGGACGAACCCAGCTGTTTCCATCCTTCACTAGGCGAAGTGCGATCACCAGATCAGGGCTAAGTATCCATTTCCTACCGCCAACCACTGGCTGGTCATGTTCGTACACAAGCTCAACCCCGAGGGGCTCCCTGTCGTTGTACTCGAACTCATCGACAGGAGAATAGTGCCCATCATCGTAGGCATACGGCCGAACGCTGTGCGATATCCCTATCTGCCCCCAACTCAAGCGCTCTGCTCTCTCACGGTGCTCCGGAGGAAATGCGACAGATCCGCAGCCAAAGAACTCGCTGACGTACCCAACAGTCTGCGGGTCGGCTCCGCGGTCCTCCAGCGTCTCCAATGCGCGCAAGGGAACCCACGTGGAGTTGTCGAAACGCCGACGCGTCTCCCGGGTCTGGAGGATCCATTCTCTCTTCATGACCTAAATCTTATCGGTTGTGGGCAAGTGCAAATTTACTTCCGAAACACGAATCGACTTGCACCTCGTAGACCTAAAAAAAATCATTGCTTCTACACACATAAAGGGAAGACATGCCCCCCCAGAAATTCGCACCGCTCACCTATGGGGAAAAATCAACCCTTCTTAGTGACGGAGCGCTCTGCTTTGCTAACGACACCCGCACCCGCACCCGCATGCTAGACCACTGGCAACGGCGAATTAAGGTACACGTCGTCTAGGCCTCGGACACTGGCGTTGTATGCCCATCTGACAAACTGTTCAAGTAAGCGAGCGTTCTCCGCTTCGAGCCGTGCGAGCTCGCCCTCCAACCGGGCAATACGATCCATCGCCACCTGCATCTCTGGCAAGTTCTCAAAGGATCGCTGGCGACGATCACCGTTAGCTAGTGCAAGCTTGCGCTGCTCAAAAGCAGCCTGAATTCGAGTGTGCTTATGCAAGGCTTGCCGCGTATACCTTGCGTAGAGATGCTTTTCGACGGCATCCAGCAGTCCCTCCCAGGTCAAACGGCCAGACCAGCCGTCAAGGATCCCGACAATCTTCGCAACATCCGAATCACTGAGGTTCTTTGCTCTACTCATGATGCAGACCCCTCCACTTCAACCTTCCACTCCATAAGCACTGAGCCCTCGTCTCGATGCGTTAGTGACCGGCGTGCCTCTTTCGCTTGCTGCAACCGTGATGCAGGCCTTACATGATTCAATCGAATCAACGCGCCGCGTGCCACCGCGGGATCGTCCAAGATCTTGATCAGCTCTAGAAGTCTGGAGTGCGTCAATCTCTGGTGTTCAACCCACCGTGATGCGCCGTAGGTTCCACCAGCCTCGGCGACTTCCGCTTCACCCAGAAGAGCTGCAGTTTCAGCCAGCTTAGATCGCGCGTTTGCTTCGCCCACCTCATCCCCCTTAATGCAGACTTGCTCGTTGCAATTCGCACAGTCCCGATGCAAGGAACAAGGAGACATGACGAAGTCGTGGACGCAGAATCCGAAATCGGTCGTGTGGGCGGCTTGGATGCCCATTTCCGCGAACTTCTCTCGAGGAATTAGGCTAACGCGGACCTGCGGCAGCGGCTCGACCGCCAGTTCAGTCACCGACTCGCGCTGCCTTTCCTGCCGCAGCCCCACAAGCCGCGCCTGAACATCGCGATCAGAGACGTGGTTGTATGAGTCATTCTGACGAACATCATTCCGACCCGACCACTTTGCGATGTCGAGTTCACTCATGCCACCGGCCTGAGCCAAGGTATTCAGATAGTGTCTGAATTGGTGAGTACGAATGACGATTGGAGATCCGTCCAAATCGAAGTAGCCCAGATGATCGAAGACGGACTTGACTCCGTGCTCTGTACGACCACCAAGACCAGTAGAAATAAAGTCCTGATCTGGCGCCTCGATGACGCAACGGAACGTACGCCTGGTCCGATGCAACTCATTACGCCGAACCACGCAAAGCGCTTCGCTGTACCGCAGATCAGAATCGACATCCAACCATGGGAATCCTCTGGGCAGGAAGCTGATGACAGAAGCCTCAACATCCGAGAACTTGATCACAGTTCTGCCGCGACGCTTCTCGAGAGGCACGCCATTACCCAAACACCACGCCCTAGTGCTCGCGGGCGACGCCGATTCTGCAAAAAGGACTTCGCCGAGCTCTGCAATTGACAAGTCACCGCCGCGCAAATGCTCGAGATGTGATGGGAGGAACATCGACTTGGGATTGCGTTCGTACCAGCGCGCCACGCGACGCGCCTCTGCAGATAGTTCATTGAGTCTTCTCACGGCCTCGCGCACGACCGAACTCATAGATGGCACAACCCACTTGACCATGGGGTCTGCACCCTTGGAAGGCCAGAACCGCAGCCCATATGCCGGCGACGCATCGGGACGAGCTGTTGTGACCTCAGGCTCCGCCCTAAGCAGCAAAACCTCATTCACCCGATCCGGGGCCGAGCACATGATCCCCGCCGCCGACGTTACAAACAGATCGGCAGGTTCGCTCGCCGCGCGAAAGGCCAGCGCTAGGCATTCCAACGAGCGGGGGCTGGGAAGCTTAGCCTGTCGTGCAGCCTCGAACTCCTCTCCTACCCTACCGTTCGCGTCCGTCGGGCGAGGTATGGAATTGGACCACCGCAATGGGACAGCCGCTAAGCGATTGTCATCAATGAACGACGCAAGCATCTCCAATTGTGAACCGACTCGATAGCCCGCAGATGGGCTGAACTTGGCCCGGATGAGTAGAGCCGCTCTATTAAAGGTCGCCGCAGTGACAGATGCGACGTTACAAGCCCCCTGATCTTCCAGTACAGCCGCCAATGCTCGCAGGGAGGCGAGCCGAAACCCTATACACTTCGTTGGCCGCATCCCATGCTGATATCGAAGGTAGGACTTGGCGAACGAACCGAAGGGCTCGGGCATCGGGCGTGGTACGCGCTCGTTAACTGATTCCCATGAGCTAAAAATAGCGCGAAACGCGCCTCGCTTAGCTTTGATTCTGACAGAATCCGCGATCTCCCATGCCATTTCATCGAAGGCAAGCTCGGCACCAAAGATGGTCAACTCATTCCGGCACAGAGCGATAAACGCAGAGACATTTTGCTCGGCATTTCGCTCACTACGCGGCTGGAAGAGAACTACTTTAGCCACAGGCTTTAGCTCCACCGAGTGAGCAACGACGCACCTTAGCCTGGCGGCATTCCTCTATCACGGCCGCAACTGCGAATATGGTTCGGTCATTGATGGAAGCGATGCGCTTATCAGAATGCCTGAGCTGCTTTTCACGCTGGTCAAGCAGGTGCTGTAGTACCGCCTCATGTGGCCCATCCATCCACGCCTCGAAGCTGGTGCAGGTGTAACAGGCGATCGGAGCATTGAATCCGCAGAATCCGTGTGTTCCACAATCGCCCATAGGGGAACCGCTTCGATCAATACGCAGATCGATTACGCGCTTCGACGTATTCTCGCCCAATCCCTCCACAAGCGTTCCCGCGAACGCCTGGGCCAAGGGAGCCATCTCCATGGCAATGGCACGATCAATGCGCTCGATGATTGCAGGCGAACTGGCCGAGTAAACGCCAACATTCTGGGTGTCTGTGTGATCGAGAAGTCGGGCGATGACCAAAGGACTGTACCCCTCTTCTCCAGCTCGCGTTCCGATCGTTCTCCTGAATCGGACACCGCTTATGCTCATCGCCTTACCCGTGCGCTCGGAGACGACTGACAGGCTTTCGAGAACGGCCGTAATCGTCCGGCCAATCATGACGGAAGTCCGATGGAATTCAAATCCTTGGGCACCCCCCTTCGAGCGCACAGAGGGAAAGAGAGGGGCTTGCCCTGCATCGTCTAGGATCGAACAGAAGCGTGCGCGAACGCTCTCAGCGTACGAACTGACATGCTCACCAAACTGCTCGACAAGCGGGCGTTCTACGAACTGAGCACGCGAAAAATTGGCACCCTTCTTAGCGCTTGGCATCTGGATGGAATACTTCAGCATCCCATCAGCATCTGTTTCCACCCTAACATCGCAGACCTTTAAGGACGCGTACTGCTTGCTGCGCTGACCCAATAGGATAAAAAGCCACGCCAAGGTGAAATCCGCTGTAGACACATCACCTTTTGCATATGCTTGATTGAGCGCTGATTGCAGCGCTTCTTCTTCGAGATGGGTGAAAGGACCATCATGTGGATCCCATGTAAGTACTGACACACCCTTGTCATTGCCCTTGAGCCGCAATTGTTTGAGAAGCAGCTCGACGTCTTCACCGACCCCTGGGTAGCCCAGCTGGACCCATTTGCGGAGGAACCCCGCGAAGGACCCCAAGTACCATTCCTTCGACTGATGGAGGCCCGCACGGTAGTTCAGCAAATCTACGGCTGTGATGCTGGAAACCTGCATAGGCGTAGCACGTAGGAAGTGCTGCAGCCTTTGAAACATATTCTTTAGATGGTCGGGAGAACGATTCTCTGCATACCACATCAGTACGGACTTGGCACCATTACGCAGCGCTGGCGAAGCGTTTGGCAGCTGATCGAAGTCCAAATGAATGTTATTGACACCATCGCGGTATGCCCAGATATCGGCGCTTGGATCGAACTCGATGCCCGACTTAGTGCGACTGCCTACCCATACAGTGAGTGCACGCGCCTCGCTAGCTTCTTGCTGATACAAGGGGTCATGTGTCACCTGCTCTTCCTCACTGGGCGGCTAAAGGACTTGGCTTGCATCTCCAGCGACGCATCATTGCTTTTTCGCTGCACGTGCCTTTTCGTGTAGTGCGAAGCCATCTTCGACCTAGGTGACCAGCCCATCGTCTGGGTCCGCATCCTTTCTTCGTCTTCTGCAGACACACCTTGGCTATCCATGAGATCAGAGAAGTCGTCGTTCCAGGTGTGCCTCAAGACATGTGGTGAGAGGTCATCAGGAAGACCGGGGACCTTGCTACGCAGCTCCCTGAAAAGCTTGTTGAGCGCCGGCTTTGACAGCGGCTGGCCTGTTCCCGTCGCCACGAAAAGATAGGGATGGCGGCGCGCACCTTTGATCTTTGCTCGTTCCCCCATTATGTAACTCTGGATCAACTTCGCCAGATCAGGACTCAGTGCAAGTAGGCGACCTCGCGTTTTGACAAGCGGCGCGCTTTTTCGCGGCTCTTCGGGGTTACCAGGCCGCCGAACGATCGTGACCTCCCCGGTCCGAATGTTGACGTCACTAGCGTAGGTAGCAAGCAGCTCGCCGTTACGAACGCCCAGAAGGAGTAGCCAGAGGAAGATAAGTTGGTTGCGAACCCGGACGTGCCTGTTCTTCCAGGGGTTGTCCGCACTGTCGGGATCAATCACCTCGAGAATGCGTGCACGGACCTCCGCGTCTACCCCCTGACGGCTAGCCTGCGCGGAATGGCGGCTGGGCATTCTGGCATTGATAAGGCTGACGAAAGTTTGAGTGGCCTCGAGCAAGCTGTGATTGTGAGGATGTCCTACCTCTAGCTTCAGGCGCCGACCGGCTGTTAGCCAGGAGATGTAGTCGCGAATGTATGCCATACGGGTTGCCTTCGTGTCGGCACCCACCTGAGCCGGCGCTTTCACCGTGGGGCGCATTCGGGCCTGCTCCAGCGTTACGACCCTAGACACCACCGCTCGGGGTGACTCATCCATCTGGCTCAGAGCGTCGAGTTCCTCTTGCCGCAATCCAACCAGCTTGGTGAGCAACTCCACCTCTCCTAGGGTAAAGAGCCGACCGTCATTGATTCGATCGTGAATGTCTATACCGAGATGACGAAACACTTGATGGCCAATCATCACAGCCCTGGCCGCGTGCTCGAGCGTGTTGGTGGCCAGGCCAACTGCTCGAAGCTCGGTAACCAGAAATAGGTTTGGATGCCAGAGGGGGGATCCCGATTCCCTGCAGAGAAGCATCGGAAGTCGCTCTCCAGACTCGAACCGAACGGTTTTCACCCTGTAGCCAGCGGCCATGTTGACGTTTCCGAAAGGTAGTCGGTAAGCCGGGAAATCGGCAGCCGCCGGAAAACGTTAACAACAAAAAAAGGCCCTTGGCAAATGCGCCAAGAGCCCTTGTTAACAGATACTAAAAGGTATCCTCTAGAACGGTTGTGTACACCAAACTGACAACCAGTTCTCACGATATCAACAAAATTTCCTTAATTTACAAGAGGTTAGAAGCACCTAAAGAAACCAATCTCTCCACCTCGCTCTCGAAATGGAGAGAATAAATCTATGTCCAATGGCCGCTCTTCGCGACTTGACCTCCGGCATGGTGCATCTTGGCGACCGGAACTAGCCCGATACGCCTAGTTCAGAACCACAATAGTTCTTGGTGCTCGCAGTCAGGTACTGGCAGGGCGCCAATCGGAAATCGGGGAATTTTCTAGGCAATCCCGACAACGTCATCGGCCCTAGCGGGTCGACCAAACTACTGATGACGCGAACTAATTAGACACCTTCGATATAGCTGGGGGGTGCATTTGCGTACTACTGCATTTCATTCTCGATCAATCATAGATCGCGTTAATCCTGGAAAACATCGCCCGGAAACGCGCGGCAGTATCAGCATCGAGGGCATCGGGTGGTGTCGATGCGAATTTCGTTGAAGGCAGATAGTGGTTGTAACCTCCAGTTGGGCGAAGTGAAATCGATTGGGCCTTGAGGTACGCCTCAATCCGGAGAATCACTCTGTCGCCGGGCCCGAGGTCACCAACGGTCAACCTCCTGCCGCCGAGCACCTTTGCGAATGCAGAGTTAAAGTATTCCAGGTAGAGCTCGGCGGGCAACAGATCCTCAATGTCGCTGGGGCGCCCGTCCGTACCAATAGCCGACAGATCCCGGAACTGCGAGGCATTGAAGATGGCTTTGCTAGACAGCAATTTGTCACGTACTAGGCCAGTCAGCTTCTGCTCGGGAGATCCCTTGTAGTCATGCAAGATAGCCAATTGCAAGCCGCTGGCATTCAATAGGCTTACGAATGTAGCAAGATTATCCAAACCGCCGGTCGGAACGATCGTGATGTCCTCCCGAAGCCCCCCGCCACCGCTTGCCTCTAGAAGCGCGGATACGGCTTGTAGATAGTTAAGCTCGCTGGGACCCTCTACGAGCAGGTTGCGTTTAGAAATGAAAAGGTTTTGGGCGATCGTCCATCCCAGCGCCGCTTGGAGCGGAAAAATGGTTCGGGAATCCGCTCCCATCAAATTCTCGGAGATAACCGAACCTTCAACTTTTCTATCTTCCACAAGCCGCACCTGGTGCAGGCGGTCCGAATGAACCATGAATGGCGAATGTGTTGTGTACAACACTTGATGCTCTCCAGACAGGCTATCGATATATCTTAGAAAGTCCGCCTGCGCCAATGCATGAAGAGCAAGCCCCGGCTCGTCCAGCAACAAAATAAGTCGCTTATCTTCGCCACTTTCGATCGGTTCCAATTGCTGTTGTACGCTGTCAAACCAAACCAAAAAGCTGAAGAACCAGATGAATCCTCGGCTGCGCTGATCGAACGGGGTACTCACGCCGCGGTGTCGCCGATTCTTGATGCGCAGGTACAGATTCGGACCGTTATTGAATGGAGCCTCGTCGCTTTGGTCAGTCTTGATGTCGACTTCGACCTCGAGATCTTCGTTCTGCCTCCAGAACTCCATGACTTGGTCGGTTAGATTGATTGACACACCTTCGATCTTCGCCTTCAACTCCTCATAGCCGGACGGCGTCGAAAGATCTGCAACAGCCACGTCCGCCATGCGAAGAAGCGCCAAAACGGCGCGATGCTTTGGTTGGAGCTGCTTCGGATCGCTCTTTGCCTTAACGACACGATCAGTCAGATCTGCAAGATTAATCTTGCCTGGCAGCAGGTCGTACTCGCTGAAGTAGAGAAACTTCGGAATGCTCGATGCAATTTGCTGGTAAACCTCCATACTCACAACACTCGACCAGTCTGACCCGGCAGCAGCTATTCGCCTGTTCACATCCTGAAGGATGGCAGAATCGGCGGCGGTCAGCGCAGTTTCCGCTAGCATCTCCGGAACCTCACTGAACTGGGTAGCGCCCTCGAGCGCCTCTGAAGCATCGGTGCTAATTTGCTGTCGTATGAACTGGAGGACGGGACCCTCATCGACCTTAAGAATGACCTCAGACTTGTTGTCATAACGGTGCTTCACTGAGAATTCGAAGCCATTTGGCAACGACGTGTGGAGCTCCGCGTTAGCTGCCGCGACCTCAGAATCATCGAGGCGATAGGTGAGCACAGCGGCCGTTGCTGGAGTCACCGCATGCCTCTTCGTGTAGGACGCAAGATCCTTACGTGGATAGTCTTCGATAACTTGGAACTTGTCTTCACCAAGAGCGTCGCGGCACTTTTGAAGAGCTTTAAGAACAACAGTCTTTCCTGCTTCGTTCATGCCTACGAACACAGTCACTTCAGGATCGACCTTAATCGTCTGAGTAGTGTTCATCGAGCGAAACGGCCCAATGTCTGCGGAAACTAGGATCACGTGCCTTCCCCCTGCGCTGTGGATGGTAAAATTCGTGTCAAATGTTCTCTTGCGTTGTAGAAGCATTTAGCCGAAACGCGTCAATTCGAATACGACGCCCCTGCACCGAGCCCTTGCCCAGCGCCGCAGGGGTAGTGCCCGCGTTTCGACAGTTAACCGCACTCCACAGGGCGGTCGCAACTGGCCATTTGCCGCCAGCGCAGCGTGAGCTGCTGAGTCATAGGTCACGTCCTTGCGTAACTTGGTGGTCTACGGACAGGCTGCGAGCCTCTTCCGGTATATCGGAGCATCCTTTTCCTGGCGTGCCCTCGCTTGTCGGCCACAGAACCCGGCCCAGGTAATGACCCGATGGATCACACGCAAAGCAGGACGCTGATTCAGATGCCTCGGCGGACCCATGGTACCCGGCGCGTGGCGTGACACCGAAACCCGTTGAACTGCTCTACGCGCCTGCTTGTTAGCGGGACAAGTCCGTCTTAAGATCGGATGGCGTTAAAGGGACCAGCCCGGCCTGCGGCGTGTCAATACGTGAACTAGGCGAACCCTAAATCCGTTTGTTCAGCACTTGGAGCTCCCATGCCACCACCCCGTGTAACAAAGGCGTTCGTCACAACCAAAGTCAGTGACTTCAAATTGAACCTCGACCGTGCGCGCGATCTTTACAAGAAGATCGTCCTACATGGCTACACAGGAGCATCTGCAGCGACTTCAGTCCGCCTTACCAACCCAGACACAAGAGACGCTGCGCAGTTCATCTTCTTTGAGGTTGCCGCCAAATTTGAAGAATTCGCAAAGACAATGTTCCAGGTTGAGGTTCGCTCTCGCTTGAAGATCACGGTCAAGCAAAGCCCTTTCGTCATGGGGGATCCGGATCAGGGCCTCAACAACAAGCTTGGCTGGGGCAGCCCCCAGAGGCTGAAGGAACGTGGTGACAATATTCTTGGGTCTTCGTCTTTTTTTGCGAACATCCACGCAACTTTAGGAGCATTGACGTACAACCACCTAGTTGCGGCGCATATGGTCAGAAATAGGATAGCCCATTCTGGCGGGCAGGCTCAGGCTAAGTTCGTAAAGCACCTTACCGCGGAGGGAATTCCAACTGCTCAACGGCAAGGCATGAGTGTGGGACGCTATATCCGAGATTACCCCACTGGCGTCAGCGCCACAAACAGATACTTCTTCGTCTATCTGCAAGCTTACGAAGATTTTGCGGACAAAGCGCTTGCCGCACTACCATAGCTATGAACCATACGCTCTTTTGAGAACTTCTGTCCGTACTGGGCACCTACTGGCCTCGCTCGTGCTGGGACCCGGCACGGTCCGCGAGGCGTTAAAGAACCAAGATATGTACCTATAGATTTGCGGGGTGATCGGTCTCAGTTGCATCCGGCGTTAGTGAGGTTGGTTGATCCAAGCATTGCGGCCGAGCGGCGCGGTAAGAGTGGCCAACAGGCTTAGACTCCGCAGATGGGCGACCAGGCGCGGCAGGAATTTCAAGCGCCCAGCACGCCTTTCGGTGACACTACGCAGTCAGTCCAACATCCTTTGACATTCTCCCACACGTTGCCTGAGCAACGGACCGTGGCACCCTTGGGGAAAATGGCACATGTCGCGAGCCCATCCTAGGATGGAATTTACGTCCGGAAGCGACTGCGTCTGCTCAAGCTAGGAAGGGTACCGCTCAGCGTGGATTGGCTTGCTTCGCCCGCTCGATCTGCGTAGCGCTGCCCTTTTCACACTGGGCCTTGAATACCGCATACGCTTGAGAGGATGCCTCGGAAGCACCCGGCGCGCTTGTCTGCCGAAAGACCGTATAGAGCCGCTCAAACGCTGCAATATCCGACTGCTCATCCCACTGCCAGACGAGACTTCGCGAGGCACTCCGCTTCATGACGCCAGCATAGATGTGATTATTTATTTCCTTGACGAAATTCAGCAGGTTGAAGGCCAATGCCTCCAGCTGCGAGGTACGGATCTTAATTTTGCGCTCGATCAACGTGCCATGGGTGGCAAAGCCAAGTTTAGCGGCGTTTTTTGAACCGAGTCGACCAAACCTGTGAACGATGCAATGCCGCAGTTGGCAGATCCGGTCGTACTCCTTGATCAATTCATGTATTGACCCCACCCCTACCCCGATCATCTTAACCAGCAGGTCTTTCACAGAGTCCAAGGTAATGAACGTCATGTCCTCCATCAACACCTCCGGCAGCAATCCAGGCGTGGCGTGACGAGCAGCGCCGAAGGTGATTTTGACGTCATGCATCGACTCAGCGGTGAACTCGTCGGCCCAGATCAGCTGCCGTGTCAGGCAGCGCAAATAGCTCTCCACCGCTGACATGTAACCCAGAAAAACCAGGTTGTTGAGTTGCAGCGTTACCTCATCCTCGCGCTCGGCCGGCGTCGCGGCAGCTGCGCCGGCTAGGGCGTGAGGATCTGCAATCGGCTCCGAGATTTGCTCCAGCTCCTCGGATGCCTCTATGGCGAACAGCGATTCCAGCGCGTCGTCCGAAGGCCCGCGTGGCACCGATCGCGGCGATGCGCCAGTAGCCGCGGGCGAATGCCGCGCAAGCACCACATTCAGCGCCTCGATGGTCGCCACGAACTGATCAATCGCCGAGCGTTCGTCGATTTCTAGCTCCGGGTCGATGGCGTCGGCACTGGAAAACGCTGCCATTGGCTGGGTCATGGTCGCTTGGAGGACCAGTTCTGTCCGCCGCGCATTGGAGGAGGTAGGATCGGGAGTACTCATGAGAAATACTCATCGACGTACTTCTGTGCCTTTTCGGCAATGGTGGCTGCCCGGCGCTGGCCAATCAATCCAAAGCTGCGCAGCTCGGTGGCCGGATCCTGAGCGGCGATGATGTCCCCAATTGTGGAAAATTGCTCACGCAAGGCCAGCTTCTGCCGCTGCGTGATCGGCAGCACATCAATGGACAACGCCATGCAGGCCTCATACGCTGACTGATTGATCAACTCGGCGCCACAGTGATGGCAGAACTTTTGAGTCTCTGATAACCGCGGTGTGGTACAGCGGCTGCAACGGGATAGATCCAAGTGCAGCTGCACATCCGGCAGCAGTTTCGAGAGGGAAAACCTCAACGGCTGTCGTTTGTTCTCACCCTTGAGGAAGGCTACCTGATCCTTTGCGGAAAAGCCGCTCGAATGCTGGAACGCGCGCCTATAGATCAAGGGAGCCAAGTGTGGAATGAAACGCAGATAGGTGCGTTCGTCGCCGTGCTTGACTGAGGTCATCGGATACAGGAAGCCAACCTCAACCAGAAAGCGAAGCATACGCGCCTCCAAAGTGTGGATGTCTTTGGCCGCGATACCAATGATTACTTGGCGCACATCCGCGCTTTTCCGGTTCGTGTCTGCTACCTGATCAGCCAGCGTGTTGAACAGGGTCGCGCCGGCCTGGATCACAGTCCCAAACTGCGGAACCTTTTGCGCCAACGATGCGTACTCAACCAACATGAGCTCAACCTGCTGCTCAATGACGGTGTTTACGCCTTGCTGCACGGTCCCCCAGGAGCCTTCGATGAACGTTCGCAAGAGCGACATCAGAACCCGCGGAACTCCGAATGCTGCGTACTTGAACAGGTCTACAACGCCATCCGGCAGGGCGGCCAACTGAACCGACCAAGCTTCAACCAGCCTACCCATTGTCTCGTCGTAAGCTGGGTCTTCGACACTTAGCCACGCATTGATTGGCTGCACATCATGACGAAGATGCAGGCGCGGACCGTACTGAGAGGTACCCGGATAGACCGACGCCTTGGGTGAGACGGTCTGGGACTTTAGATCCTGGAAGATGTTGAAGAATTCAACCAAATACTCAGGGGTCATCGATAGCGCGGCATCGTCCAGCAGCACAATCAGTCGAGCCCGCTGCGCGCGCACAAGCACTTGATCAAACCATTCATGCAAAGCACCGAGTGTAAGCCCGTCCGGCGGCGCGATGTCTTTGCCGCCTCTACTCTCGATCAGCGAAACGAAGTGTTCGGCCGCGTCACTGGCCAGACCGAAGCACGCAACAAAATCCAACTCGCTTTGTGCATCGGGCAGCTCGAGATCGTGCAGCAAAGCCCTGCCCGACAGCGCGATTTTTGCAATCACCCATGCTTGGAACACCATCGCTGCCGAGCGCGAGGTTTTCAGAAGCGGCTCCAAGCGAACGTAGCGGGAGAAGCTCGAGAAGATGGCAGCAGGTCTCGTCCGGTCGCGCACGCACTCCTGATACACAAAGCGCATCTGATGCGTTTTTCCGGTACCACGCGGCCCTACCAATAACTTGGCACCCTGCGATAAGAGCCGGCGACGGATGTCCGAATAGAAGGCGTTGTCGACTGTCTTGCTGACCAGCGATGCCTCATCCAGTTCATCGGCCCGCTCTATGAAGACTACACCCGCACCGGCAGCTGCAAACTTCACGATAAAAACTCCGCGATCGGGAACATCTGGAGATCTTCCTTTGTGATGTAGCGCGCACACGCACCCCGCGCCCGGGCCTCCAACCAGCGCTGGCCGCCGTCACTAGTGAGCGCAGCGAACACTTCAGCGGGGCTATACACCTGGGAGCGAATCGCAAAGACGCAATCGCTGATCGGGACATTGTCCCCGGTAAGCCTCGATATTTTGGAAAAGAAGCGTCGACCTACACGCGCTAACAGGATATCACCGCGCTTGGCACGCACTGCGCTTGTAAGGAGCGCGTTGCTGCGGCTCCTGCGCCAGTTCAGGGTGCTGGCTTGAAGATCGGTGGTGTGAAGCACATCAGCGCCTAGCGCCTGCGCGCGGCCTACTTCAACATTGCCGCGATAGACCTGGAGCAGGGGCGCCGCGGCATTCTTAGTTGTACCGATGTGTCGCGATTGGTAGTGAGAGTAGTCCATTCGCTGAGCAGCCTGATCGGCGGAGATGCTGACCGGCATGCGCTCGACGCCATCGGACTCAAATCGCTTCAGCAGAATCGGCCGCCGCGACCCGCCGCCCTTCTGCAGACACAGCAGGTAGGTTCGTACTTCAGTGTTGCTGAACGCACCAGCAGGTAGCTCCACGATCTGGTGAATCTCGTGTTGCGCCAGCAACGCCTCACGGATAGCTTGGCTACGGCTGCCGGCCACTAGCCCGGCAGGAACAATGACCCCCAGCTCGCCCCGTTCTCTTAGCATCCATAGGTTCTGAGCGATAAAGAAAGCGTCCGCGCCAAAGCTTGCCGCACCCGCCGTAGGCAGTCCGGCTCGGGCGAGGATGCGCTGATAGCGGCGTTCCCAGCGCGGAAGCGCAAACGGGGGATTGCATAGTGCTAGGTCCGCGCTTGCTTCACTAACCCCGATCCGCGCAGGAAGGTCATGGCGCAATGCATCGGCCACAAAATGGGATCGCTGGGATACGGGGGGAGCGGGCGCATTCCGCGGATCGATATCAACGGAGATAAAATGAGCGCTGGGCCAGCGCTGGTGCGCCGCAGCGATGAGCGCACCTTCCCCGGCCCCCAGCTCCAGAGCCGTTCCTATCTCATGCTGCCGCACTGACGCGACCAGCAGCCGGCACACCTCGGTCTTGGTGTAGTACTGGCCATGCAGCTTTCGACCACTGGACGGGGCTGAGACTTGGCGCATGAGGGACGCTTGGGTGATTTGAAGAGATGGTAACTGAACAGGGCCTCCGGTACACCCTCGGCCCAAGGGGCGAGAGCCCTCAACAATCAGTGCGGGCAGCGTCTAGCGCCGCCTCACCCTGCGACTACCCGCTGCGTGGGAGGGCATGTGGATGAGACAAGTGGCGCTACGGTCACCCTGGCCCAGTCACCTGACCTAGCGCCCCCGCCTGGCCCTAGACCTGCATGAGTGTCCAGGCCTAGCGGTCCGGCAGTCGACAGCAAAGGGGGCCATGGCAGAGTTACCTGCCGACTTCGTGCATGGGACATTTTCCCCATAGGATGCCCGACTCTCACACCGTGACATCCCCAGGGACCGTCGCCCATGCAGCACGTGCTTTACGGGCTGGAACTTGCCCAATGGAAACGAACGAGTCTGGTCGGCCACGGAAGATGCGGCGGCAGGCCGAATAGATGCAGCCACGTTTGAAGCCCTGCTGGACCCGGACGCTCGCCGGAATATGACGGTGATGCAATACCTGCAGGCATGCAAGCATGCTGGGCCAGGGCCCGTGCTGGGCTTCCTGACTCACCACATCAACTGGACCGACTCTTCACCAGGGTCTGCGCGGCTTGTTCCGTCGACACCGCTACCAGCAGGTGAGCCTGGTCGTTGGCTTCTCCCTGCACCACGGACTGCGTATGTCCAACCGACCTGCCTTCAACGGCGTTGCTCATTGGCACGCGGTCGACCCACCCCGGCTCGTTGTCCTTGGCCACCACTACTAGGATGGCCGCCATCTGCTCGCTTGCGGCCTCAACGCTGCGCCCAAGCTGGGTGTCCAATGCGTGCACATACACGAGGCACTTTCTAATAGAAGTCAGTTCGGCAACGCGAATACGAGATGTACGCGTCTCTCAACTCCTGTGCAGTCGGCTGCACTTCGATGCCTCTACGGAGCCCGGAACAGACGCGATACCACGCGTAGAATTCCTCCTCGGAAACAGCGAGTCCGGAGCTGGCTAGAATTCCCTCCAATGGCTCTGGAGCCGCGCGCCTGACCTGCTCCAGCGCAGCTACCGCCGCGTCTGCAGCAGTCGCCGCTGCCTCGTGCCCGCCATCCAGATTAGCAACGAACGCCGCTGCCCACACATGACTGCCAACCTGCGAAAGAAACGCTTCTCTCGCTCGGGAATCTAGGATATCCCGTTCCACGCTCATTGAATTCTCCGATGGCCGGTAGCCTCTACAAGGCACCTTCCAGTATTTCCAACCTTCGCCATACAACCAGGCATTCGAAAAACGACACAAAAGTCCTCACCTTGGGCAGACGCGACGGAACAGCCAACGCCAGAGGCGCACGGTTACAAGATACAAGGCCAACCACAGCCCGCACAGCACCCCGGCGACGACAGACTCCACAGCTCCTCCAAACAGTGCACATCGCGATACTTATCCACTATCACCGTTCTGGGCAAGCGCTTTCCTTGGAAAACTACAGATTCGACGTTTTCCCCACGGATATGAGACATTTCCCCCACGCTTTAGCGAGCGAAATCGGAGCGAGCTTCAGTGGAAAGAGATCTAGCGGGCGCTGCTTCCGATGCTATGAACTCGCCAAGCACGAGCAATTTCATAGCACTGATTAGATTGGATCTCGATTCGACACATTTGCTCCAGAGCCTGTCAGATCTCGCGCACCGCCCGACTACGCGGCTTGCAGCCGAACTTGCCTATCGGGAGTGCCCTCGGTTGGAACAGCTATCTGCTTCGGCGATGGTCCCCACGTGATGGATTTGCGCGGTCCACCGAAGGCAGTGGTGCGTCCAGCCTGGCTAGGTCCATTCGAACGTTGTTAGCATACGCGTTGTATTGCCAACGACGGAACTGATCGAGCAGCAGGGTATTGGTCTCTTCGAGGCGGCGCACTTGGGCTTCAAGTTCTGCTATCCGCCGCGTCGCAGCAGCCAGAGTGAAATCTCTTGGAAGCGCCTCCCTTGCATCCCGAAGATCCCTTTGACGATGCTGGAACCGCTCCTTGATTGTGGGATACAGGTACATGGTGTGCTTCGAAATCGATCCAACCCGGAGCACGGAAGCTACCCGCGCACAGAAGAGCGGCCAGGTCAGCTTTCCCTCCCAGCGATCCAGTTCACGCAGGATCTTTGGCAGAGCAGTCTTGGTGATTACGATTTTTGGCATTTTTCTAGGCCTCTAGTGGTGGCAATACCAATGCCGGAAACGGCCTCCACCGGTGGCCTCTCCATCAAATCAATATCCATCAGCGCTCTGCGAACCGGCGACGGATCGTGACCGTCAGGTATCCGAAGGATCGATCCCGTCGGGACATCAGCGTGCTCCAGAGCTATACGCATGGCCTGGACATGAGCAAGCTTCCACTTGTGGCTATCCACCCAGCGATCGGCACCGAAGTCACCCTCCTGGTGCGCGACCTGAGCACGCTCGAGCAGCATCTTCGTCTGCGCCTCCAGCAGTCGAATGCGTTCCAACTTCCCGTGGTCCCCCTTGATACAGACATGCTCCTTGCAGGTCATGCACTCCCGTTGTTTCTGGCAAGGTGCCATGGCGAAGTCATGAACACACATTCCGTAGAGAGTCGCCTTTGCAGTGCCTAACCGGTCAACCCCAAGCTGCCGATAGGTTACTGGCTCTCGCTGCCTGATCCGCTCTAGCATCGGCTTGTTCGGTACGGCCAGTAACTCTCTTGCACCCTGCAGGCGCTCCAGTGGCGTGCGGTGGTCGTAGTGCATGTTATCTGCGACCCTCGCGCGGCCCGCCCACTGGGCCAAGGTGTAGTCATCCATGCCCGCTCGCTCTGCCATTGTGCTGATCCAATGGCGTAGCTGATGGGTGGTCAGCTTGAGTGAATTGCCACCATCCCATTCTATCTCGCCACCATAGTCGGGACTACTCGAGGTCTGAATGCCGAGACGCCGATTCACTTCACCCGTAGTCGGGATTCGCCAAGAGAACTGTTTAGGAGAGAAGTCCTTATGGAACTCATTTACCCGATGAAGACATAGCGCGTCCCACGCCAGAACCGTTCGATCTACATCCACATACGGCCAGTAAGGCCCTCCGTATTCGCGTAACACATGGCCTGCAAGGTCTTTGTAGCTTGTCCTTCCCTGCTCAACGAGTACCTTGATCTTCTTGTCCAAGAAGACCTCATGCCAGAGTCGCTTGCCTGCTCGCGGCTTACCCAGGGGGTACCTGATGTCTATAGCGGCGCAGAACTGCTCTGGCGTCAGAGGCCTTTCATCGATGCCCTCCTGTGCTCGCAAGCACCCGGAATGGTGCATGAACTGCCCTGGGTGATCCAAGGCGAACTTGGCCGCAACTCGAGCTGGTTGGCCAACCTCTGTCAGTCGACGCACTGCTTCGTTGACAACCTCATGCATTGCGGGGATGACCCACTTCTTCATTGCCCCCCTCCCCTTCGCCGCTTGCCAGCGCAGGTACATCTGAGGCTGACCCGCGTCATCCGGCTCCCAGTGAATACAATCAACTGGAAGTCGGAGCACCTCCGAGATCCTGCTTGGTGTTGCCATTAGCAGGACGAGCACTGAGCTGAAGTAGCGGCTATCGGCGTTGTCAGCCTCCGCGAAATAGTCGGCCACTTTGAGCATGGCCCTGCTCGACGGGAGCTTTGACTCACGATACTGTTGCCCCGCCTCTCCGACGTCCTCGGTCAGAATCGCCGGCTTTCTGAATGGAGACTTCCAGGGCAGCACCAACGGAACGAGCGACTTTTCCCGAAGGAAGTCAAAGATTGCTTCAATCTGACGGCCCGCCGCGTATTGCACCTGTTTGGCGTTATAGAACTCCCTGCATTTGCTTGCGCAAACGTCCATAGCAGCGCCGGTCAGATCTCCAACATCCGATCGGCCGCTGGTGGCAAGTAATGCAGCCTCCACGCAACGTAGTCCTTGAAGCACGGTGCCCACGTACTTAACGGGCTTGTGGCTCCATCCATAGCGGACGTAGGCTTTAGCGAATTGTTTGAAGGGCTCGGTCATAGGTGTGAAGCGGCAGGAATCTGTGACCTCGGTCTTGGTTGAAAAGACAATGCCGCGTCGCCTTTGACCCCATTTATCGCCATCCCAAGCACCTTCATCTTCGAAAGCTGTCAGATCTTCTCTCGCCATACGAATGAACTCAGCGAGGTTCGCAGCAGCGCTCAGATTGGCGCGAGGCACAAAGTGCACGACGTTCCCCATGAATGGCTACTCCTGCGTCAGCACTGTTTGAGAACGCAGCCTTGCATCCCTGCAGAGCAAGACACAGTGTTCAACGGCCAAGATAAGCTGGTCGTTCGCGTTCACCACAACTTCGGCACACCCAGCAGATCGAGCGCGATCTTTCTCAGCGTAAAGATCCACCAGGACCTCCTCATGAGGACCTTCAAGCCAAGGTTGAAAGTGGCTACACGTGTAACAAGCGCGGTAGCCACTTGCGCAGAAGCCATAGCTACCGCAGGTGCCAACCGCATTCTGGCGGTCATTCGGCACCCGACTCCTGGGATCGTCCCCCCGGATCGCGTTCCTCTCAGTGGTGACCAGCGTACCAAGGCAGGCCTGGGCGAACGGCGCTAGCTGAGCCCCAACAAGTTCGTTGATTACTACTGCTTCCTGCGCTGTGTTCTGGGTGTAGATCCCTACATTCTGGACGTCCGAATGATCGAGAAGCTCTGCGATCACGAAAGCACCGAATCCGTCTCGACGGAGCTTTGTTCCTCGCGTATGCCGGAAGCGATTTGCGGATAGACGGATGAACTCACCGGTCCGTTCCGAGCGAGCTGTCGACGCCCTCGCGCAACGCTGCAGGGCCGATGAAAGGGAGGACGTCGTGGCGTGTAGCTGATCCGGCGCGTTTCCCATCAGAAGCCGCTCAAGCTCGCGAACACTGGTCACCTTGGCCAAACGCTCCTGATTGGCAAAGATCGGGATTTCGCCCGCTAATTCTGGATGTATCGCCTGCCCAACCGCCTTGCCGGCCAAACCAAGGGAGCGACGATGGCTCTGCTGAAGTACCAGGTAGAGATCTTCGATGATGGCAAGGGTGCGAAACTCGCCCCGAAATCGGAGTCCGCGTTGCTTAGCGCGAGGAACTCGAAGGCTGAAGCTCTCAGTACCGTTGCTTTCGTCACGGATCAGGTCGCGTCCTCGAAGTGCAGCAAGCTGCACCGGCCTGCGCGCCGTCATTACCAGCGCCAGCAAGTATGCATAGTCGTCTAGAGAGATGCTCCTACGCGCAACTGCCAGATTTGCCCAGTCGAAAAGAGCTGCCATCTCCAGGTCAGTGTAAGGCCCACTATCGGGGCAACCGCTGGCGACCCCAGCCCCCTTTTCATTTCCTTGAATTCGCCAACCCTGCAAGAGGTCGACAACGTCCTTGGAGATGCCGCCAAAGCCATAGTCGTACCATGCCAGCAAGAAACCCTTCAATCCTCCCAGCTGCCATTCTTCGTGCGCGCCCAGGATGGCGCGCCAGTTCATGAGGTCAGCCACCGAAACCTGCAACGCGCCGGTGTCCCGAAGGTATCGCTTGAATCGCGTGGCCATGTTCTCGCAGTGCCTTGCTGACGCCTCTTCGGCATAGCGCATCAGCGCAGCTCGAAAGCCAGCCTCAACAGCTGGCATTATCGTTGCCGGAAGAACTAGTGACAGCTGCACATCCTTGTTCAAACGCCAGTGGCTGTGCGAAGGATTGAAGGAGTACCCATCTTTAGATACCGCTTCGAGAACGGCCCGTCCGTTATTTCCGAGAGACCTAGACTCAACTGGTTTCATCGCCGTCCTCGCTGGTCGCCGCCTTGCGTATGATCTCGTATTGCAGATTTCGAGCCGCCTTGTGGCTTGCTTCGCGAACATGACGGCGGTTGTACGCCGCACCGGAGGCTCTATGGCGATGCCCGTTTAGGAACGCTCTTACATCCAACTCTCGATGCTCACTGATCGGCACGGCACCTTCACTTGCGGCACCCGATCGAACCTTTGCATTGTGCTCGTCGATACTTCCGGACAGCTCATAATTGAAATGGTGGCGGAATGCATGGGGATGTATCCCTTCGAAGTCCGCGTCCACTGCACGCATTTGACCGAAAATCTGGCTATTTAGGGCAGAGATGGAGAGAGGCTGACCCCAAGTACTTCCCTTCCGGTGCGAGATTAGAAGATATGGGTGCCGCCTTGAAGGAGTGATGGGCGCACGTACCTGCAGCATGTATCGGCCGAGCTGCTCGGCGAGCTCATCCGGCAGCGGAAGTGGCCGTTCCTTGCTCTTGGCGACGGGCTGATGACGTCGAGTATCATGCTTGTCATCTTGATTGCGCCTGATCCAAACAAGAGGCTCGTGTCCCAGGTCAATTTGGTCGAGACGAAGGCTTAACAGCTCTCCGCGCCGCATACCGGTATGCCTCAGTAGGCCGAAGATGATTGCATTGCGCAACCTGATTTCTGGATGCTTGAACGGATTTCTTGGATCATGCTCAGACCCCACTGCCATAAACCGATTCACGAGATCGGTAGGTGGCGAGCGACGTTCTGGCTCTTCCTCACGATGCTTTGCCAGACCACGCGGCCCGTGCATTCGCATGGCGGAAGCCATCCTCGCAATTTCTTGCGCTATCTGGGGGGAGGCCTTGGGCTGGGTAACGATGCTGGCCGTGAATTCCAGATAGTCGGCAAACGTGGTTAGACGATTGAAATGCTGTTGCGGTCCAATTGCGGGTCGCGCTTGGCTCGAAGCAAGCCTTGCCTCCAAAAATTCCAAGACTCGACCGCTTGGCCTTTCCATGCCCGCTTCATCGAGCTTCCAGTTCCGCATATCAAGCTTGGCGAAATCCCGTAGCGAAACCACATCCGCGATGGTCAGAAAGAGCCCGTCCCGGAACTCCGAAACCAGATCCCGACGACTCGTGGCCTCCCAACGCAGCAACACCATGAGATCGGCAAGCTTGTTGCGAATGGTGTTCACAGCGACCCCGGCATTTCGTAGCTGCGAGGTCGCGAACAGTGTGGGATAGAACAGCGGCAGCCCCAGCTCGTCTTGGAGCATGGGAACTCGCTCACCGCTTTGCATTACATGGACCGACAGCTTGGGCATAACCCCTTGCTCGCCTGATTTCACGTATGCATGACTATACCCGGTTTTCTTACCGGGTCGAGGAGGTAAAAAAAAAGGAGGAGCCCCCTAAAAAGGGCTCCTCCTCGGTTTATATCTACTCTTTCGACAAAGTGTGGTCTAGAACGGAATATCGTCGTCAGCGAAGTCGTCCATCGGCGGCGCCTGCTGCGGCTGCGGGCGCTGGTTGCCGCCCTGGTTGCCGTAACCCCCGCCCTGGTTGCCGCCCTGGTTGCCATAGCCACCGCCCTGGCCGCCACGCTGGCCACCGCCGCCACCGCCATACTCCTGGCGCGGCGCCTGCTGGCGCTGCGGACGATCGCCGCCGTAGTTGCCACCACCACCGCCACCGCCTTCACCGCGACCGCCCAGCATCTGCATTTCATCGGCGATGATGTCGGTGGAGTACTTCTCCACGCCGTCCTGGCCGGTGTACTTGTCGTAGCGCAGGCTGCCTTCGACGTAGACCGAGCTGCCCTTGCGCAGGTACTCGCCGGCGATCTCGCCGAGCTTGCCGAAGAACACCACGCGGTGCCATTCGGTGCGCTCCTGCTGGTTGCCATCCTTGTCCTTGCGGACGCTGGTGGTGGCCAGGCTGATGCGGGTGATCGCCATGCCGCCCTGGGTGTACTTCACGTCCGGGTCGTTGCCGAGATTGCCGACCAGGATGACTTTGTTGATGCCGCGCGCCATAGGTACCTTCGTCCGTTGTCCAGGGGCAGACCGCCAGTGATAGCACAGCCCCGGGCGGGGTGCAGTACGCTGAGCCGCCCCTGGTGAAATTTGGGGGAATGCGAGAACGACGCATCTTACCATTGCCGCCGCCTTCCGCCCGGTCAGGAGACCCCGACCGCACCGAAGGATCAGGCTGATTTCCTTGTCCGGCAATAACTTACCTGCGCCCAGGCCGACGCCCGGAGGGGCATTCGCGTCTGCGCATGGCATCATGCCCGGGCACCTCCCACATGCCCGCTCCGCCCACACATGACGATCAAAGGCAAAGCCACCTCCCTGGACATCGCCCACCTGGCCGGGGTCTCCCAGCCGACCGTGTCGCGGGCCCTGCGTGGCAGCCCGATGGTCAACGCCGAGACCCGTGAGCGCATCCTGCGCATTGCCCGCGAGCTGAACTACAAGGTCGACAAGAATGCCTCCAGCCTGCGCCTGCGCAATGCCGGCACGCTGGCCCTGCTGTTCTTCGAGGACCCGACCAACGACGACTCGCTGATCAACCCGTTCTTCCATTCGATGCTGGGCTCGATCACCCGCGCCTGCGCCCTGCACGGGCAGGACCTGCTGGTCTCGTTCCAGCAGCTGTCCACCGACTGGCAGGCCGATTACGAGGACAGCAACAAGGCCGACGGCATCATCCTGCTCGGCTACGGCGACTATCACGAATCGCGCGACCGCCTGCAGCGGCTGGTCGAACAGGGCACGCACTTCGTGCGCTGGGGCGCCGCCCTGCCCGGCCAGCCCGGTGTCTCGATCGGCAGCGACAACTTCCAGGGCGGGCATGACATCACCACCCACCTGCTGCAGCAGGGCTGCCGCCGCATCGCCTTCCTCGGCCATGCCTCCAGCCACTACCCCGAATTCCAGGAGCGCTACCGCGGCCACGTCGCGGCCCTGCAGGACCACGGCCTGGCCGCCGAACCGGCGCTGCAGCACGATGCGATCACCACTGAAGCCTCCGGCCAGGAAGCCTGCCAGGCCCTGTTGGCGCGCAGCGAGCCGATCGATGCGATCTGCGCGGCCAGCGACCTGATCGCCATCGGTGCGATGCGCGCCCTGCGCGAGGCCGGGCTGCGGGTGCCGCAGGACGTGGCGGTGACCGGCTTCGACGACATCCCGCTGGCCGCTTCGGTATCCCCCGCGCTGACCACGGTGCAGCAGGACACCAAGCAGGCCGGCCAGCTGCTGGTGGAACGCCTGCTGGCGCTGATCGGCCGGCAGCCGGTGGACAGCCAGAGCATCCCGGTGAAGCTGGTGGTGCGCGAATCATCCCTGCGCGGGTAAGGCGCCGCTGGGCCGGCGCGCTGGCCAACGCACGACGGCGGGATTCTCCCCCCATGACCAACGGCGGATGCGCACGGACGCCGATGCGCGGATAACGCGCAGACATCGCCCAGGGAAAGGTGTACGTCGCATGCTGAAGATCGATTCGCTGTCCAAGACGTACGCCAACGGCGTGCATGCCCTCAACAACGTCACCCTGGACATCCCGCGCGGCATGTTCGGCCTGCTCGGCCCGAACGGCGCCGGCAAGTCCTCGCTGATGCGCACGCTGTCGACCCTGCAGGAGGCCGACAGCGGCACGGCGACGCTCAGCATTCCGGGTGAGGCGTCGATCGACGTGCTGCGCGACAAGGACGCCGTGCGCCGTCGGCTGGGCTATCTGCCGCAGGATTTTGGCGTGTACCCGAAAGTCAGCGCGCTGGACCTGCTGGAGCATTTCGCAGTGCTCAAGGGCCTGACCCAACGCGCGCAGCGCCGCGAGGTGGTCGATGGGCTGCTGCAGCAGGTGAACCTGTGGGATGCCCGCAAGCGCAAGCTGGGCACCTACTCCGGCGGCATGCGCCAGCGCTTCGGCATTGCCCAGGCGCTGCTGGGCGACCCGCGGCTGGTGATCGTCGACGAGCCCACCGCCGGCCTCGACCCGGAGGAACGCAACCGCTTCCTCAACCTGCTGGCGGCGATCGGCGAGAACGTGGCGGTGATCCTGTCCACCCACATCGTCGAGGACGTGACCGACCTGTGCCCGACGATGGCGATCATGAACAAGGGCCAGGTGCTGCTGACCGGCCGCCCCAGCGAAGCGATCAACGCCCTGCAGCACCAGGTCTGGCGCAAGCAGGTCGATCCTTCGGAGCTGGCCGACCATGAAGCGCGCTACGTGGTGCTGTCGACCCGTCTGGTCGGTGGCCGCCCGGTGATCCATGTGCACAGCGCCAACGACCCCGGCGACGGCTTTGCGGCCGTGGCTCCCGACCTCGAAGACGTGTACTTCCAGCGCCTGCGCCTGCAGGCCCGTGCTCGCGCGGCAGCCTGAGCGGAGCACGCCATGATCCTCGATTTCTTCCGTTTCGAGCTGCGCGAGCAGCTGCGTTCCCCGCTGCTGTGGCTGCTGGCCGGGCTGTTCGCCCTGCTCGCCTTCGCCGCTGCGTCCAGCGACGCCGTACAGATCGGTGGTGGCAGCGGCAACGTGCACAGCAACGCGCCCACCGTGATCGCGCAGATGCTGGGCATCTTCACCCTGCTCGGCATGCTGGTCACCGCCCTGTTCGTCAGCAATGCGCTGCTGCGTGACTTCGAACTGGGCACCGCCGAGCTGATCTTCGCCAGCCCGGTGCAACGCCGCGATTACCTGGCCGGCCGCATCGCCGCCGCCCTGGCTACCGGCCTGCTGTTCTACCTGCTGGTCGCTTTCGGGCTCTGGCTGGCACCGTTCATGCCCTGGGTGGACGCCGAGCGCATGGGGCCGATCAGCTGGCAGGGCTATGCCTGGAGTTTTGCGGTCATCGTCATTCCCAACCTGTTGTTCACCACCGCGCTGCTGTCATTGCTGGCAGCGGTCACGCGTTCAATCCTGTGGGTCTACATCGGGCTGGTGGCCTACCTGGTCCTGTTCGGCGCCAGCGCGGCGGTGCTGCGCGACATCGACAACACCTGGCTGGCGGTGCTCAGCGAGCCTTTGGGCATGCGCGCCCTGTCACGCACCATCCGCTACTGGTCCACCGCCGAGCACAACAGCGGCGTTCCCGGCCTGGCGGGCTACCTGCTGGCCAACCGTGCCCTGTGGCTGGGTGTGACGGCGCTGCTGTTCGCCGCCACGTTCGCCCTGTTCCGCACCGAGCGCAGCGGCAGCGGCCGTCGTCGCTGGGGCCGCCGGCAGGCGCAGCCGGTTGCCGACGCCGCCGCCCTCCGGCCCAACCGCAACCCGTTGCCGCGCGTGGTACCGGCATTCAGCGCGACCACCGCGTGGCAACAGTTCCTGCGCCAGGTGCGCTTCGACACGCGCGGCGTCCTGCGCAGCGTGCCGTTCATCGTGCTGCTGGTGCTGGGCCTGGCCAATTTCCTGCCCAACGCGCTGTTCCGGCAGACCCTGTACGGCACCTCGATCTGGCCGGTCACCTCGCAGATGATCATGGGCCTGCAGGGGGCCTTCAGCTGGCTGCTGGTGATCATCGTGCTGTTCTTCGCCGGTGAGCTGGTGTGGAAGGAACGCAGCGCGCGCATCAACGAAGTGACCGATGCCATGCCGGTGCCGAACTGGGTACCGCTGCTGGCCAAGTTCACCGCACTGCTGGCAGTGATCATCTGCTTCCAGGCCGCCGGTGCACTGGCGGCGATGGGCGTGCAGCTGGTCAAGGGCTACACCCACCTGGAGCCGCTGCTGTACCTGCGCAGCCTGGCGCTGGATTCGGTGATCTACATCCTGATGGGGGGCCTGGCAATGGTGCTGCAGGTGCTCACCAACAACAAGTTCGTCGGTTACGCGCTGCTGATCGTGGTGATGATCGGCCAGGGCGTGCTCGGCATGCTGGACTACACGCAGAACCTGTACACCTTCGGTGGCTGGCCCAACGCTCCCTATTCGGACATGAACGGCTACGGCCACTTCCTGCCGGGGCAGCTGGCATTCCAGGGCTACTGGGCGCTGTTCCTGCTGACCCTGATGTGCCTGGCATCGGCGCTCTGGGTGCGCGGTGTCAGCCAGGGCCTGCGCCAGCGCCTGGCCCTGGCCGGCCGCCGCCTGCGCGGCCCGACCGGCGTCTTCGCCGGACTTGCGGCATTGGCCTTCGCCGGCGTGGGCAGCTGGCTGTACTGGAGCACCAATATCCGCAACGAGTTCATCTCGCCCGACCAGCAGCTGGACCTGCAGGCCCGCTACGAGCGCGAGCTGTCGAAGTACCGCACCCAGCCGCAGCCGCGCATCGTGGCGGTGGACAACCGCGTGGACCTGTTCCCGGAATCGCAGTCGATGGTGATCGATGCGAACTGGACGGTGCGCAATACCCATGCCTCGCCGATCCAGGACGTGCATGTCTCGATGGGCGATGACAAGCAGCTGGTCGACGTCGACCTGGGTGGGCAGACGCTGTCGTTGCACGATGCCGATCTCGGCTACCGCATCTACCGCCTGCAGAAGCCGCTGCAGCCGGGCGAAACCCGCAGCGTGCATTTCCGGGTGGTGCAGAAACCCAACGGCATCACCGCCGGGCTGGCGCCGAGCAACATCGTGGACAACGGCACCTTCTTCAACAGCCGCGTGCTGCCCTCGTTCGGCTACAACGAGGGCGCCGAGATCAGCGACCGCAACGAGCGGCGCAAGCGCGGCCTGGGTGAGCCGCGGCGCATGCCCAGGCTGGAGGACGAAGCGGCGCGCGCCAACACGTACATTGCCAACGATGCCGACTGGCTCGACTTCCGCACCACGGTCTGCACCGCACCAGACCAGGTGGCGCTGGCCCCGGGCTACCTGCAGCGCGAGACCACGGTCAACGGCCGGCGCTGCTTCAGCTACGCCATGGACCGGCCGATGCTGAACTTCTATGCCTATCTATCGGCACGCTGGGAGGTGCGCAAGGCGAAGTACAAGGACATCCCGATCGAGGTCTACTTCGATCCGGCGCACGGCTACAACGTGGACCGGATGATCGAGGCGGTGCAGAAGTCGCTGGCCTATTACGAGGCGAACTTCACCCCGTACCAGCACCGCCAGGTACGCATCATCGAGTTCCCGGGCTATGCCCGCTTCGCGCAGTCCTTCGCCAACACCATCCCCTATTCCGAGGCCATCGGTTTCATCGCCGACCTGCGCGACCCGGACAAGGTGGACTACGTGTTCTACGTGACCGCGCACGAGATCGCGCACCAGTGGTGGGCGCACCAGGTGATCGGCGCCAACGTGCAGGGCGCGACCGTGCTGTCCGAATCGCTGTCGCAGTACTCGGCCTTGATGGTGATGGAGCAGGAATACGGCCGCCAGCACATGCGCCAGTTCCTCAAGCGCGAACTGGACGGCTACCTGTCCGGCCGCGGTGGCGAAGCCATCGAGGAACAGCCGCTGGAACGCGTGGAAAACCAGCAGTACATCCACTACCAGAAGGGTTCGCTGGTGTTCTACCGCCTGCGCGAGGAAATCGGCGAGCAGGCGCTGAACCGTGCGTTGAAGCGCTTCCTGCAGGACAAGGGCTACCAGCAGCCGCCGTACACCACCTCACGCGAGCTGCTGGGCTACATCCGCGCCGAGACCCCGGCCGACCGCCAGCAGCTGGTCACCGACCTGTTCGAGAAGATCAGCTTCTACGACAACCGGGTGATGGCCGCCAGCGCCCGCAAACGTGCTGACGGCCGCTACGACGTGACCCTGGACCTGCATGCCGCCAAGCAGTACGCCGATGGCAAGGGCAGGGAGAGCGACGCGAAGATGGATGACTGGGTCGAGATCGGCGTGTTCGCCACCGGCCCGTCGGGCAAGGAACGCGACCAGAAGGTGCTGTACCTGCAGCGCCACCACATCACCAGCGCCGCGCCGAAGATCACGGTGACGGTGGATGAAAAGCCGGACGAAGCAGGCTTCGATCCCTACAACAAGCTGATCGACCGGGTGAGCGATGACAACCGGCGCAAAGTGACGATGTGAAGCAACGGGGCGCCGGCCGATGTGCCGGTGCTCCGCGCGACGCGTGCGGGCTTGGCTTGGCCTTGCTGTAGTGCCGAGCCATGCCCCGCACACCGTCCACGACAACCGCGAAGGTTCAGCGCACCGGGGCCTTCGGCCCCAGCAACGCCAGCAGCACGAAGACCACGATCGAGGCGACGGTGCCAAGCACCGCCGGCAACCCGAATGCCCACGCCGGACGGCCCTGCTGGCGCGCCCACTGGCCCAGATGCCAGGCCGCCCCCAGGTTGATCAGCCAGGCAATGGCGAACACCGGCCACAGCACCATGCCCACCGCACGCAGAACAGGCATGAACACCAGTGCGGCGACGATGGCCGCGAACAGGAAGACCAGTGCGGAGCGGGAATGGCGTGATCGTGCCGGTGCGTCGGCGGGTGATTCGCTGAATTCCATGGAGAGTGCCTCGATCCCGATGTAGTCCAAAGGGGATCACGTACGGTGCCCGAAGGGAAGCTCTCTGTAGTATCGAGCCGTGCTCGACTGATCCGGCATTGCGCGAACGGCAGCCGAGCATGGGCTTGGCTCTACATGACAATCAACCCTGGGCGAAGTCCTTCAGGATCTCGCCGACGCCGCTGGGCGAGATCTCGAAGCCCAGCGAAGTGCCCGGGTTGATCACCACGCCGTAGCCACCCGGCACGCGGCGCAGCACGTCCAGCATCCGCCAGCGGATCTGGTGTTCGGCCTGCTGGCTGTAGATGCCCACCCGCGACGGATCGGTGAACACGGCCACGTGCAGGGTGCCCTGCTTGTCGAACAGCAGCGGGTCGAAGCCGCTGCCATCGGGGGTCACCAGGCTGCCGGTCAGCAGTACCACCTCGGAGGCGACGAAGGCCTCCATGAAGGCGCGGATCGGCACCGACCCGTCCATCGCCGCCTTCAGCAGGGTTTCGATCGGGGTCTGCGGGGCGAGGTCGGTCATGGCGATACGGCGGGGCGTGAGGGGGGGCCTATTGTGCCGGATATGGTCACCCCGGTAGTGCCGGCCGCTGGCCGGCACCTGAAGGTGCCATGGATTCATGGGTTGCCGGCCAGCGGCCGGCACTACCGCCCCAGACGCACGTCCCGCGCCCGCTGGTCGGCCATCGCCTTGTCCAGCTCGGCCTGCAGCGCCGGCTGCTGCACGGCGGCATCGAGCACGTACACCTTCACCCCGTGCGCCGGCGCTTCGGCCTTCAGGGAAGCATCCACCTGCAACGAACCGCCGTCCAGCGCATCACGCCAGCGGCCCGCCTGGACGTACCGCGCCACGGTGAAGGTCTTCGCACTGTCGCCCTTGTTCAGCAGCACCAGCGCGGTCTGCGCCACCTCGCCATGCTGCAGCACGCGGAAGAACACCGCCTCATCACCCTGCAGGCGCTCGTTCACCTGCAGGCCGCGCTGCAGCGCCGGAGTGGCTGCGCGCAGCCGGGCGATACGCTGCAGCGGCGCGAAGATCGGACTCTTCGGCGCAGCATCCACACGCGGCTGGCCGAAGTAAGCGCGATTGCCGGCATGCTCGGCACGGCCACGCATGAAGCCCGTCTCCGAGCCGTAATAGACCACCGGAATGCCGCGCGCGGTGAACAGCCAGTTGTGCGCATCGATGAAGCCGTTGTCACTGGCCTGCAGGCGCGGCATGTCGTGGTTGTCGTAGAAGCTCATCAGCTCGTACGGGTTGGCATACGGCCCCCCCCTCAGGTGCAGCGGCTCGGCCAGGGTTTCAAAGCCCTTGCCGGCGGTGCCGAACGCCTGCTCCAGCGCACCGCGCAACGGGAAGTCGAGCACGCTGACGTTGGCGTTGGCCGGCCAGGTGTGCTCTGCAATGCGCGCGGCATCGTAATCGAACGCTTCGCCGAACATGAACATGCCCGGGTGCTCGGCGCGGATACGCTTGACGAAGGCATGCCACCACGGGTGCGGCAACCAGCCGATGGTGTCGATGCGCAGCGCATCCACGCCCTGAGCGGCCCATTGCAGGTAAGCACCGACCAGGTAGTCCATCACCGCCGGATTGTCCTGGTTGAAGTCGGACAGCTCGGCAAGGTTGCCATCGAAGATCGAGCCGTCCTTGCTGTCGACCGGTCCAATGCTGTTGTAGAACGCGTGCAGCGGGTTGTGCTTCGGATCCAGTTCCTGCGGCGGCAGGTTCTGGTGGTCGGCGATCAGTTTTCCGTCCTTGTCGAAGATCTGCCCGAACTGCGGCTGCCGTGTCGGCATGGTCCAGGCCGGCGAACCGTGGTTGCCTACGATGTCCAGCACCACCTTCAAGCCGGCACCGTGCAGGCCCTTGGTCAGCCCGGCGAAATCCAGGTCTTTGCTGGGCAGGTGCTCATCGAGCTTGTAGAAGTTGATGCCCCAGTACCCGTGGTAGCCGGTCTTGCCGCGGTCGGTCAGCGTGCTGGTGCAGCTGATCGGCTTGCTGCCGGTAAAGGCCTCGTCCGGGTTGTCGACGATGGGCGTGATCCACACCGCGCCGAAGCCGAGGTTGCGGATGTACTGCGCATTGTCGAGCACGCCGCGGAAGTCGCCGCCGAGATAGCCGATGTTGCCGTCCACCTTGTCCGGGCATGGCACCGGAATATCGAAGGTGCGGTGCACGCCGCCCTGGTCACGGTGATCGTTGGACGGATCACCGTTGACGAAGCGGTCGGTGACCACGAAGTACACCGCATCGCTGGCGAACGGTTCGGTGGTGCCCACATAGTCCGGGCGCGGCGCGGCCGCCGCATGGCCGGCCAGCAGCATCAAGGAAACAGCAACAGACAACGCAGCACGCATCACACCACCTCCGGACGGGACGGAACCCACAACACGCACAGGCCGGCAATGAACAGGCTGCAGCCGCCCAGCACCAGCACATGCATCGGCTGGCCGCCCAGCAACGTGCGCAGGGCGAAGCCGAGTGCACTGGCCGCCACCAGCTGCGGGATCACGATGAAGAAATTGAAGATGCCCATGTACACGCCCATCTTCGATGCCGGCACGCTGTCGGACAGCAGTGCATACGGCAGCGAGAGGATGGACGCCCAGGCGAAACCGACGCCGACCATCGACAGCAGCAGCCAGTGCGGGTCGCGGATGAACATCAGCGAGACCAGGCCGGCACCGCCCAGCCACAGGTTGACCAGGTGGCTCCAGCGCAGGCCGATCGCACGCACCATGAGTGGAATCAGCACCGCCGCCAACGCGGCGAACCCGTTGTAGGCGCCAAACAGCACGCCCACCCAGTTGGCGCCCTCGTTGTAGGCCGCCGACTCTGGTTCAGTCGAACCGAAGTGGGCGCCAGCCACCGCGGCGGTGGTGTAGATCCACATCGCAAACAGCGCGAACCACGAGAAGAACTGTACCCACGCCAGGCGACGCATGGTGACCGGCATCGCGCGCAGGTCGCCGACGATGGCGGCCAGCATGTGCGTGGCCGGCAGCGTACGCGCGAGCGCCAGCAGCAGGCCATAGCCGGCACACAGGCCGGCCAGCACGTACAGCATCCGGTCGCCCTGCCGCCAGGTGATCAGCAGCGCCAGCAGTACGCCCAGCCCCAGCCATCCGGCCACCTGCACCCAGGGCGCCGGGCCGCTGATCGGCGCTGCTGCGTGACGTGCCGGAGGTTCGGCGTCATCGAAACCGGCCAGCTCCGCCGGTGAGTATTCGCGGGTGCTGACCACCGTCCAGGTGATTGCCGCCAACAGCACCACCGCGCCGAAGTAGAACGCATAGCGCACGGTATCAGGCACCTCACCTGCGGCGGCCGTATTGGCGACCCCGAAGTGGGCCAGGATGAACGGCAGGAAGCTGGCGACGATGGCGCCCACGCCGATGAAGAAGCTCTGCATGGCATAACCGGCCGGACGCTGGCGCGGCGCCAGCTGGTCGCCGACGAAGGCGCGGAACGGCTCCATCGACACGTTGATCGAAGCATCGAGTACCCACAGCGTGCCGGCGGCGATCCACAACGTCGGCGAGTTCGGCATCACCAGCAGCGCCAGCGTGGTCAGCACCGCTCCGATCATGAAATAAGGACGGCGGCGCCCCCAGCGCGTCCAGGTGCGGTCGGACAGGTAACCGATCACCGGCTGCACCAGCAGGCCGGTCAGCGGCGCGGCGATCCACAGCCCGGGCACCGCGTCGATGTCCGCGCCCAGCGTCTCGAAGATGCGGCTGGCATTGGCGTTCTGCAGGGCGAAGCCGAACTGGATGCCCAGGAAGCCGAAACACATGTTCCAGATCTGCCAGAACGACAGCTGCGGCTTGGCGGTACGATTCATCGTGCGCCCTCTGCCGCGGCCACCGGCGCCACCATCAGCGCCTGCACCTGGGCCTGGTTGAGCACGCCATCGCGTCCGCCCTTGCCCCCGGTGTAGTGCGCGAAGTGCTGCAGCGCGCTCATGTTGAAGCCTTCTTCAAGCGTGACCGTGCATCGGCCCTTGGGCACCGTGAATGTCGCCGAGGTCGAGTCCTGCACGGCCACGCTGTGCGGCAGGGTGACGGTGTGCCGCTGCAACGGCTGGCCCGGGCACTGCAGCACCAGCTGCTTCACCGCAGCGGTGACGCCGGTGTTGATCGGCCCGTTCGGATTCCGGTACTGCAGGCGCAGGCGCACCTGCCCGGCCCTGGCGGAGGTGAACTGCCAGCGCTGCGTACCCTTCAGTCGCTGCTGCGGACCGACGCAGACCATCGGGCTGTGCAGCGATTCAATTGCACCGTCGCGCCGGGTCAGGCTGAGGCAATGCTGCAGGCCATCGTCACCGATGCGTGCCAGGCCATTGCTGGCGGCGAGCGCCCGGCCGTCCTGCCACAGCACCTGGCCGGCAGCGACCACGACATTCCAGCCCCTGCCCTTGCGTTGCACCTGCGGTGCGGCCGGCGTGGCCGGTGCGCGCGCATCTGCGCCGGCCGTCGTCGCCGCGCTGCGTGGCGCCGCTGCGGCGGGCACCAGCTGCACGGTGGTGGTGGCGCCACGGGTCTTCACCTTGCCCGCCACCAGCAGGCCATCACCCACCTGCTTCGGTCGCTCCAGCACATAACGCCTGCCATCGGCCTCCAGGGAGATGCGGCGCTGATTGCCGAACAGTTCGGGCACCAGCACGGCCGGCAGCTTGGGCTGCACGCGGCCATCGTCCTGCACGCCGAATACGCCCTCGACCACCATCGACAGATAGCCGGCCACCGACCACAGCTGGCGTTCGGAGTTGACCACCGGGCCGCTCAGCACGCCCTCGTCAACATGCACCGCCTGGCTGACCAGCTCGTAGTTCTCCATGTTGGAACCGGCCAGCGCGGCGCCCTGCATCAGCGAGCGGATCTCGGCGGCGATGCGCGGTGCATCGTCCAGCTGGCGCGCCGCGCGCAGCGAATAGGCACTGACGAACGGCCAGATCGCGCGGTTGTGGTAGATCGGCTGCTGCGCCTCCTGCGGCCACACCACCGGGCTGCCGGCCGGGCCCATCGGATACGCCGCCAGCGCACGCCGCGCGCGCTCGGGCGGCAGCACCTCGGCCAGGATGCCCAGCGACAGGCCGAGCAGATCGACCTTGGCGTACGGCACCGGGTGCGCGGCCTCGCCGATGTAGCTCATGTACTGGCCGATATCCTCGCGCCAGAAGCGCGCATTGATCTGCTGCGCCAACGCATCGGCCCAGGCCCTGTAGTCGGTCGCGCGGGCATCGCCGTGCTGCCCGGCCAGGCGTTCGGCCAGGCGCAGTGCCTGGTAGTGCAGCACGTTGGTGGACAGTGCGTAGGAATCACCGATGAAACGCACGTCCTCGCGGGTCCAGTCTGGATAGGTCTGCTCGCGCCAGTCCAGGAAGGAGGTCTCGCCGCGGTACAGACCCATCTGCGCGTCGAACACCATCGCGCGGTCCTGCGCCAGCGTGCCCTGCAGCGCCTGCCAGACCTGATCGGCAAACGCTCGGTCCTCCAGCAGATGGCGTGCCGCCAGGAACCACACCACGCGATCACTGCTGATCGGCCAGCTGCCGCCGGAACCGGTGTCCTGCGCCACGAACAGGCCGGGCGTACGCCCGTCACGGGCTGCCGACAGCTTGAACTGCAGCGACTGCCGGGTGCGCTGCGGGTCCAGCCGCGCCAGCGCCAGGTCGGCGGCGAAGCTGACATCACGGGTCCACACATAGGGCCAGCGTGCACCGGTCTGGAAGCACTCGCACGGGACCGGCCGGCCCTCGTCGAACGCCGGATCACGGATCGCGTCCACGCGGTCCTGGGACATCTCCTGCTGGGCGAGCGCGAACAGGGCATCGAACATCACGCTGCCGGTCTGGCTGCGCATCGGTGCGGCTGCGATCTGCACTGCGCCCTTCGGCGCATGCAGCACGAAGCTGCCCTTGGCAGCGGCTTCGGCGCGCGCATGGCGACCGTCGAATTGCAGGTCGGCCGCCTGCGCGGTCGATCCCAGCGCTGCCCCCAGGGCAGCGGTCAGGCAAATGATCTTCAGCATCGAAGCGGCGGACCGGCTTGCGCCCGTCGGCCTCCCTCCCTCTCTGCACGCGTTGTAGGTCCGCACCGTCGTTGCCGGCGGGCGGGCGCGGCCCCTCCCTCAAGGTGCCTGGGCCCCATGGTAGACGCGGGGCTGTCGGCTGCGTCCAGTTGCATACGTATTCATGGCATCGCGCGGTGGCGCGCCCGCCGCGCTGGCTTATGGTCCGGGTCTGCCAACGGCGCCTTGGGAGGGGAATTGCCGATGTCATCCACTGCTGTACGCGCGGTGTTCGCGCACATGCTCGGGCTGGCCCTGATCGGGTGGTCCACGCTGGTACAGGCCACGCCGCAGGTGGCCAGCGTCGAATCGCCGGGCAAGGTATTGAAGGTCAGTCTGCTGCTGGACGGCGGCACCGCCCGCTACCGTGTCGAGCGCCTGGGCGACACCGTGGTGGAGGATTCGAAGCTTGGCTTTGCCCTGCGCGACGGTCGCCTGGACCGCGATTTCGCCCTGCTGGGCCAGCAGCGGCGCAGCGTCGACGACACCTGGGAGCAGCCGTGGGGCGAGCGCCGGCTCACCCGCGACCACTTCAACGAGCTGACCGTGCAGCTGACTGAAACCACCGGCCGCAAGCGGCGGCTGGATGTGGTGTTCCGCGTCTACGATGATGGCCTTGGCTTCCGCTATGTGTTCCCTGAGCAACCGAACCTGCGCGAAGCCATCATTGATGACGAACTGACCGAATTCGCCATCGCGCCCGAATCAACCGCCTGGTGGATTCCCGCCGGCGAACCGATCCACTACGAATACCTGTATCAGCACACGCCGCTGCGCGAAGTGCCGCTGGTGCATACGCCGATGACCCTGCGCAGCCGCGATGGCCTGCACGTGGCGATCCACGAGGCCGCGCTGGTGGACTATGCCGGCATGTGGCTGCGGCGCACCGAGGGGCAGCGCCTGCGCGCGCAGCTGTCGCCCTCGGCCGAAGGCTGGAAGGTACGCCGCACCCTGCCCTTCGCCACGCCGTGGCGCACGCTGCAGATCGCCGATCGTGCCGGTGGCCTGGTCGAATCGGACCTGATCCTCAACCTCAATGAACCCAACGCGCTGGGCGATGTGAGCTGGGTGAAGCCGGCCAAGTACCTGGGCGTGTGGTGGTCGATGCACCTGGACAGCGAGAGCTGGGCAACCGGACCGAAGCACGCGGCCACCACCGCCAAGACCAGGAAGGTGATCGACTTCGCCGCCGCGCATGGCTTCCGTGGCGTGCTGGTGGAAGGCTGGAACCCGGGCTGGGACGGCAACTGGGTGGGCAATGGCTACGACTTCGATTTCACCCGTGCCACGCCCGATTTCGACATTGAAGCGCTGTCGGCGTACGGCCTGAAAAAGGGTGTGCACCTGATCGGCCACCATGAAACCGGCTGCGCCATCGAGCACTACGAGGACCAGTTGGGCGCCGCGCTGGACCTGTACGCACGACTGGGCGTGGACCAGTTCAAGACCGGCTACGTCTGCGACGACGGCCAGGTCGACCGCCGCAATCCGGCCGGGGGCCCACTGTGGCGCGAGTGGCACGACGGGCAGTTCATGGCCCGCCACCACCTGAAGGTGGTGCAGGAAGCCGCGCGCCGGCACCTGTCGGTCAACCCGCATGAGCCGATAAAGGATACCGGCCTGCGCCGCACCTATCCCAACTGGATCTCACGCGAAGGCGCGCGCGGCATGGAATACAACGCCTGGGGCCAGCCGCCGAACCCGCCGGAGCATGAGGTCAACCTGGTGTTCACCCGCATGCTGGCCGGGCCAATGGATTACACCCCCGGCATCCTCAGCCTGAAGGGCCGCCACGGCCAGGCCATTCCCAGCACGCTGGCCCGCCAGCTTGCCCTGTACGTGGTGCTGTACAGCCCGATCCAGATGGCCGCGGACCTGCCCGAACACTACCTGCAGCATCGCGAGGCGTTCCGTTTCATCGAGGACGTGGCGGTGGACTGGGAGCAGAGCCGCGTGCTCGATGGCGAAGTGGGTGACTACGTGACGATCGTGCGCCGCGACCGCAACAGCCGCGACTGGTTCCTCGGCAGCATCACCGACGAACACGGCCGCGTGCTGCCGGTACCGCTGGGCTTCCTGGAGCCAGGCGTGCGCTATCGCGCCGAGATCTACCGCGATGGTGAAGGCGCTGATTTCCGCAGCAACCCGTTCGCGTTCGCACGCGAAACCCGCGAGGTGACCAGTGCCGATGCACTGACGCTGGTGCTGGCACCGGGCGGTGGGCAGGCCATTCGCTTCACGCCCATCCACTGAACGTTTTCCTACCTGCGCTCCCGTAGCGCCCGAGCCCATGCTCGGGCGGCGGTGCGTAGCACCGAAACGCAGCCGAGCATGGGCTCGGCTCTACCGAACAAGGCACCTGAAAGCGATTACAACCCTGCAGACGCCATTGAATACGTATGCAGGGTGATTCCCGCGAAGAACGCGCTGCCTACCATAGCGGCGACGACAGCGGCCACCGCGTCGCACGTTCACGGCCCCGCCGGAACGCTCACAAATCGATCTGCAACATTGCCTGGGAGGGGAAAATGTTGAACCACAAGCGCAGCGCGCTGAGCATCGCGCTGGCCGTTGTCCTGGCGCCGACGCTGGCGTCGGCACAGTCCACGCAGAACACCACCACGCCGGCCGGCACCGCCGCCACCAACCTGGATACGGTGCAGGTCACCGGCATCCGCCGCGGCATCGAGAGCGCGATCGCGGTCAAGCAGGACGCCACCTCGGTGGTCGAGGCAATCTCCGCTGAAGACATCGGCAAGCTGCCCGACGTCAGCATCGCCGAATCCATCTCGCGCCTGCCCGGCCTGGCCGCCCAGCGCGTGGCCGGCCGTGCGCAGGTGATCAGCGTGCGCGGCCTGTCGCCGGACTTCGCGACCACCCTGCTCAATGGTCGCGAAGTGGTCAGCACCGGCGACAACCGCGGCGTCGAGTTCGACCAGTACCCGTCCGAGCTGGTCAACGGCGTGACGGTGTACAAGACCCCGGACGCGGCGCTGGTCGGCCAGGGCCTGTCAGGCACCATCGACATGCAGACCGCGCGCCCGCTCAGCTTCGGCGAGCGCGTGATCGCGGTCAGTGGCCGCTACCAGAAGAGCTCGCTGGGCCGCGCCGCCAACACCGATCCGTACGGCAACCGCTTCAGCGCCAGCTACATCGACCAGTTCCTGGACAAGACCCTGGGCATCGCCATCGGCTATGCGCACAGCGACATGCCGATCCAGGAGAACCAGGTCGGCCTGTACGAGCCGTGGACCACCGAGCACACCGACAAGGGCGACCGCCCGGGCGTGGGTGCCGGCACCTACTTCTCCGATGGCATCAAGGCGCTGCGCCGCACCGGCAACAACAAGCGCGACGGCGTGATGGCCACGATCCAGTTCCGCCCGAACAACAGCTGGACCAGCACCTTCGATGCCTTCCACACCGAAGCCGAGCAGATCGACACCGCCAACCAGTTCGAGCTGAACCTCAGCAACTACAACGGCAACTACACCCCGGGCCTGCTGGTCAGCAACCCGCAGGTCAACGCCAACGGCTCGTTCACCGGCGGCACCGCCAGCGGCGTGTATCCGCTGGTGCGCGGCATGTACAACAAGCGCAAGGACAAGATCGATGCGTTCGGCTGGAACAACGAGTTCAACTTCGGCGGCGTCAAGCTGGTCGCCGACCTGAACTACTCCAAGGCCACGCGCGACGAGCTGAACCTGGAAAACAACCTGCAGCTGACCCCGATGCCGCAACTGGATACGGTCGGCGTGTCGATCCGCCAGGACGGCTTCTCGCAGATCACACCGGGCCTGAACTACTCCAACCCCGATGCGCTGTTCCTGACCAACACGATCTACGGCTCCGGCTACGGCAAGGTGCCGCAGGTGGAAGACCGCCTGAAGGGCGGCAAGCTGGCTGCCACCATCGCCCTTCCTGATGCCATCGCCTCGTGGGCACCGGATATCGACATCGGCGTGAACTATGCCGACCGCCGCAAGGTGAAGACCCAGTCCGAAGGCAACATCCTGCTCGGCGCACAGGGCGATGCCAACATCGCCTCGGACCTGCAGTACCGTCCGGTGGACCTGGGCTTCGCCGGCCTCGGCACCATCCCGGCCTGGAACGTACCGGCCGCTGTGGGTCGTTACATGACCTTCAACCCGGTCGACAACCTGGACTACCTGATCCCCAAGTCGTGGACGGTCGAAGAGAAGATCACCACCGCCTGGGCGCGCCTGAACATCAACACCGACATCGGTGAAGTGGGCGTGCGCGGCAACATCGGCGTGCAGATGCAGCACACCGACCAGAGCTCGGATTCGCGCTACTGGGACAGCTCGCAGTCAGCCGGCAACAACGTGCAGCCGTATTCGAACGGCCGCACTTACAACGACTGGCTGCCGAGCTTGAACCTGGCCTTCATGTTCCCCCACCAGCAGACGCTGCGCTTCGCCGCCGCCAAGCAGGTCGCGCGCCCGCGCGTGGACCAGATGCGCGCCGGCCTGGAGTTCGGCGTGGATACCGGCACCGGCCGGCCGGGCGGCAGTGGTGGCAATCCGCTGCTGGATCCGTGGCGCGCCACCGCGCTGGACCTGTCCTATGAGAAGTACTTCGGCGAGAAGGCCTACGTGGCTGCCGCGATCTTCTACAAGGACCTGAAGAGCTACGTCTATACCCAATCGGTGGACAACTACGACTTCACCGCGCTGCTGGGCAGCTACGTGCCGCCGCCGGGCATGACCGCGCCGGTGCTGACCACCGGCACCTTCTCCGCGCCGCAGAACGGCAAGGGCGGCACGTTGAAGGGCCTGGAACTGACCGCATCGTTCCCGCTGGACATGCTGACCGACAGCCTGCGTGGCTTCGGCCTGCAGGCCAGCGCGACCTTCAACAAGAGCGACATCACCATCCTGGATCCGGAGAGCGCCTCCAGCGTGGGCAGTGACCCGATCAGCCTGCCGGGTCTGTCCAAGCGCGTGTACAACTTCACTGCCTATTACGAGCGCAGCGGTTTTGAAGCACGCGTCAGCCAGCGCCGCCGGTCGGACTTCATCGGTGAGATCGGCAACTTCAACGGCAACCGCAGCCTGCGCTATGTCGTCGGCGAAAACGTGACCGATGCGCAGGTCAGCTACACCTTCAGCGACAGCAGCGCCCTGCGTGGCCTGACCCTGCTGCTGCAGGGCAGCAACCTGACCAACGAGCCGTACCGCACCTACGCCGGCAGCAAGGACCGCCCGCTGGAGTACATCGAATGGGGCCGCACCTACATGCTGGGCGTGAACTACAAGTTCTGAGGCAGCGCCGGGCCCTGCCCGGCAGCCCCGACCCGGTAGTGCCGGCCGCTGGCCGGCAACAGAAAACAGGGAGCAGGACCGGAAACCCGCTGCGCAGGCAGCGGGTTTTCCTTTGCGCGGATGCCGGCCGCTGGTCGGCAAGGCCCACCCACAAAAAAGGGACGGGGCGCTTCGGCCCCGTCCCCGCAAGTACCGCCACCGGAGAAAACGGTCAGCTGCGTCGGGCGCAATACACCGCGCGTGGCGGCAGCTGGAGTTCATTGCCCTGCACCGTGCCCGCATCCGGGCCCGGTACCACCACCTGCTGCCAGTTGCCCGGCGGCAGCGGATGGCTCACCGCTTCGGCCGACAGGTTGAAGGCCAGCAGGAGGGTTTCATCTGCAAGCATACGCTCGAACAGCAGCACGGGCTCGGCGCTTTCAAGAAATCTGATGCTGCCATGCAGTAGGGCCGGCTGGGTATGCCGCCAGGCCAGAAACGCGCGGAACGCCGCCAGCACCGAATGCGGGTCGCGCTCCTGCACGGCGACCGCCGCGGCCCGGTGTTCGGCCGGGATCGGCAGCCAGGGCTGGCCAGTGGTGAAGCCGGCCAGCGGTGCATCGGTCCACGGCAGCGGGGTACGGCAGCCGTCACGGCCCTTGAAATTCGGCCAGAAGGTGATGCCATAGGGGTCCTGCAGGGCCTCGAACGGCACCTCGGCCTCGGCCAGGCCCAGCTCCTCGCCCTGGTACAGGCAGACCGAACCGCGCAGCGAGCACAGCATCGCCACCAGCATCCGCGCCAGGCGCGGGTCGGCGGGGTGGCCGCCCCAGCGGCTGACCGCGCGCTCCACATCGTGGTTGGACACCGCCCAGCACGGCCAGCCTTCGGTCATCGCTGCTTCCAGGCGCGAGACCGTATCGCGGATGTAGGCCGCACTGTAGTCGTCCACCAGCAGCTCGAAGCTGTAGCCCATGTGCAGGCGGCCATCGCGGGTGTACTCGGCCGTGGTGGCCAGCGAGTCTTCCGAAGAGATCTCGCCCAGGCTGACCGCCCCCGGGTATTCGTCCAGCAGCGCGCGCAGGCGCTCCAGGAACGGCAGGTTCTCCGGCTGCGTGTTGTTGTAGTAGTGGTACTGGTAGGCGTACGGGTTGTCCGGGCTGAAGCCGCGCCCCACCCGCTTGTCGGCGGGCTTGGCCGGGTTGTCGCGCAACTGTGCGTCGTGGAAGCAGAAGTTGATCGCATCCAGGCGGAAGCCATCCACGCCGCGGTCGAGCCAGAAGCGCACGTTGTCCAGGGTCGCCTGCTGCACGTCCGGGTGATGGAAATTCAGGTCCGGCTGGTCGACCAAGAAGTTGTGCAGGTAGTACTGCTCACGGCGCGGCTCCCACTGCCAGGCGCAGCCGCCGAACAGCGACAGCCAGTTGTTGGGCGGGGTGCCATCCTCGCGCGGGTCGGCCCAGACGTACCAGTCGGCCTTCGGATTGCTGCGGTCCTGGCGGCTCTCGCGGAACCACGCATGCTCGATCGAAGTGTGGCTCAGCACCTGGTCGATCATCACCTTCAGGCCCAGGCCGTGGGCCTTGGCCAGCAGGCGGTCAAAGTCGTCCAGGCTGCCGAACAGCGGGTCGACATCGCGGTAATCGGCGATGTCGTAGCCGAAGTCGGCCATCGGCGACCTGAAGAACGGCGAGATCCAGATCGCATCCACGCCCAGCGCGGCAATGTGGTCCAGGCGCTGGATGATGCCGGGCAGATCGCCCACGCCATCGCCGTTGGCATCAAGGTAACTGCGCGGGTAGATCTGGTAGATGACGGCTCCGCGCCACCATGGATAGTGCGACATCGACAGCCCCCCTCCGGGCATGCGGGACCCGCCGGCAGCGGGCCGAAATCCTGATCCGGCAAGCTTAGCGGCGGGCTCCCAGGCATGGCGCAACCTGCATACGTATTCACGCGGAGGGCCGCGCAGGCCGGGCTGGAATTGCCGCTCGGGCCGGTTTGCGCCCGAATTCACGGCCAGCGCCTATAATCGGTGGTGAGCCTGAAAGCCTGATCGCATGACCATCACCGAAGACACCCGTCCCGCCCTGGGCCTGCCCCAGATCCAGTCGCTTGCCGCGGCCGACATGGCCGCCGTCGACGCCCTGATCCGGCGCCGGCTGTCCTCGGACGTCGTGCTGATCAACCAGATCGCTGACCACATCATTTCCGCCGGCGGCAAACGCCTGCGCCCGATGCTGGTGATGCTGGCCGGCCATGCGGTCGGCCAGGCCGGCCCGGAGCACCACCAGCTGGCGGCGATCATCGAGTTCATCCACACCTCCACCCTGCTGCACGACGACGTGGTGGACGAATCCAGCCTGCGCCGTGGCCGCAGCACCGCCAACGCACTGTGGGGCAACGCGCCCAGCGTGCTGGTCGGCGACTTCCTGTACTCGCGCAGCTTCCAGCTGATGGTCGAGCTGGAGCGCATGCCGGTGATGCAGATCCTGGCCGACGCCACCAACCGCATCGCCGAGGGTGAAGTGCTGCAGCTGCTGCACGTGCACAACCCGGATACCGACGAAGCCGCCTACCTGCGCGTGATCGAGCGCAAGACCGCGGTGCTGTTCGCCGCCGGCACCCGCCTGGGCGCGCTGGCCAGCGGCGTGGATGAAGCGACCCAGCAGGCCCTGTTCGACTACGGCATGCACCTGGGCTACGCGTTCCAGATCGCCGACGACGTGCTGGACTACTCGGCCAACGCCGAGGAGCTGGGCAAGAACCTGGGCGACGACCTCGCCGAGGGCAAGGCCACGCTGCCGCTGATCCACGCGATGGCCCACTCCGACGACATCACCCGCGAGCGCCTGCGCACCATCGTGCAGGACGGTGACGCCTCGGCGATGCCGGAAGTGCTGGCCGCGATCCGTGCCACCGGCGGCCTGGAGTACAGCCGCGCGCGTGCCGAGGAATATGCCGCAGCCGCCGAGCGCGCGCTCGACGGCCTGGGCGACAACGATGCCGTGGCCGCCCTGCGCGGCCTGGCCCGCTACGCGGTGCAGCGCTCGCATTGACCGGCTGAGGTGTGCCGACCAACGGTCGGCACCCACCAAACCGGCATTCCGGTGGGTGCCGACCGTTGGTCGGCACTGAAGCATCGGTAGTGCCGGCCGCTGGCCGGCATTCCCGATGACATCCGCAGCATCATGAGGTTGCCGGCCAGCGGCCGGCACTACCACTGCACGAATCAACGTTTCTCGAAGCGTTCCTCGAAGAACTCATCCAGCGCCTTCCATGCGCGCTTCGCCGCCCGCTCGTTGTACTGGCACCCCGGCGGACTGTTGGCATCGCGCTCGGCGAAGCAGTGCACCGCACCGCTGTAGTTGGTGAACTCCCAATCGACCTTGGCCGCGTCCATTTCCTTCTGGAAGCCAGCGATGTCCTCGGCAGTCACGCTCCTGTCGTCTGCGCCGTTGAGCACCAGCACCGACGGATGGCTGCCACCGGCCTGCGCCGGCAGCGGTGAACCCAACCCACCGTGCAGGCTGACCACACCGGCCAGCGGCGCACCGGCACGGGCCAGTTCCAGCACCGTGGTGCCGCCGAAACAGAAGCCCACCGCGCCAATCCGGCCGGCATCGAGCGGCACCTTGCCCGCCTGCGCCCTGAGCACGTTCACCGCCTCCAGCGCACGTGCGCGCAGCAGCGGCCTGTCATTGCGCAGCTTGGTTGCCACCGGCCCGGCCTCGGCATCGGTCTTCGGCCGCACGCCCTTTCCGTAGACATCGGCCACCAGCACCACGTAGTCATCGCCGGCCAACTGCTTGGCCTTTTCGACCGCCGATTCGTTCACGCCCTTCCAGTTCGGCACCATCACCAGACCCGGGCGCTTGTCGTTGTCGCCGTCGTCATAGACCAGCACGCCACTGAAGGTCGTGCCCTGGTGTTTCCATTCCACCGGCTGGGTCTTCATCGCCGCCCACGCCGGCATCGCCGCCAGCCCCAGGATCACCGCCACACCGCATCGCCAACGATTCATGCGCCTGCTCCACCGAGAGGGAACCCGGAGTGTACGGGGCCGGCGTGAAGCCGAAGCACGCAATGCAGCCCCCACTTCAGATCCAGACGAACAGGCCGATAGCTAGTGTCCAGCTGTGTGCCCCCCCCCCTTCCCCAACAAGGATGTCCCGTTTCGTGAAAAACCTGGGTTCCACTTCGCTTGCCTCGCTTGCCCTTCTCCTGCCTGCTGCCCAGCTGAGCGCCAGTCCGCTGGACGAGACTTTCACCGCGTTCAGCCGCTGCGACGCCAGCTTCTTCTCCAGCCTGCACACGCACGCAGATGCATGGGCCGCGCACGCATCGTTGGGTGGGACAGGCACGATCAACTGGATCGAGACCAAGGATCGTTCCGAGACCACCAACGAGGTCCAGCTCCGTGGCGGACCTCGCATCGGCGGCCTGCCGGTCGCCACCTACTTCGACAACACGTCGGACCTGGGCGTCCTGGGTCGTTATATGAGCTGGGGGTTCACCTTCGATGCGCCACTGGACACGGTTGTCAAGCAGCTGTCGCCCTTGATCGAACATGCCGAGCGCCTGCAGGGCGATCGCGGAATGCATGCCCGTAGCGAGGTCCGCGCAGGCGATCAGTGGCTGCCCACTTCCAATCGCGGCGGCATTGCCTCCGGACGCATGCTTCTGGAACGGGTGCTGATGGTGGAATCCAGCGGCGGCAGGACCATGGTGGGATGTTCGCTGCAAGGGGCGGTAGATGCAGATGTCATGGCCCAGCTCCGCCCCGACGTACCCGCTGCCGATCGCCCGCAGCCGCAGGCGGCCGGCCGGCGACTGGAAGATGTGCCGGTTATCAAGGCTGTTGTTGATGGCGTGGACAACCCGTTGCTGGCCCCCCGGTTCACATCGCTGACCTACCGCTACCGGATCAAGGGAAGGGCCCCCTCCACTACTCCGACCACCATTACGATGGTGGCCGACAACGGCCTGTTGAAGATCACCGAGGACTACACCTCGTTCACCATGCATCGGCTGTCAAAGGCAAATCTCTTCCAGCTGGCATCCATGCGCGACGCTGCGATGACCCTGCAGACCCGGTCGCTGAAGCAGGATCTTCCCGCAGCGTGGACACCCGGCAGCCGGTTCCGCGCAGAGACGACGATGGTCTTCTATCCGGAACGCAGCACTTCCAAGCCACTCACCACCACGCTGTCCTGCGTGATCGGAGAACGCTTCCCGGCACGCGATGTATCAGCCTCGCTTTCTGGCGATGCGATCCGGCTGGAGTGCAAGGTCGACGGCGATCGCAGTGTTCGTGCCTTCATCGAGGACCTCGGCATCGCGATCTCCCTGGAATCGCATGGCAAGTACGACTCATCGGTCTACGACATCATCGATTTCCAGGTGGTACGCTGACACGCCGCGCCGCACGGCCGGCCTCGATGCGCGAAGCCGGCTGTGCCTGCCCTGCTCTTGGCATCTTCCGATGACCCTTGTTGATCGCTTTCTGTCTGGCCTGATTCCGCGCTTGCCCGCCGAGGATGCTCCGCAATGGGCGTGGGTACAGGGTGCCACTGTCGAAGACCTACAGCGCCTGCGGGCGCAGTGGCCACAGGTCCCTGACAGCCTGATGGAACTGTTGTCGCGCGTGGATGGCACCCATTTCCGCGAGTATCCAGGCGGCGAGGTGTGCGTGCTGATGCTCGGCTCCGATGTCGGCGACTATCCGTACTACCTGCGCTCGGTCGCACAGATCTTCGAAGACCAGCAGCAGTGGGACGACAGCATCCGTTCGATCTACGAAGAGTGGCTGGATGACGAACCGGAGATCCTGGGTGAGGGCATCGACGCCGATCTGCCGATGAACCGCCGCCTGTGCTTCTCGCACTGCATGAACAACGGCGGCACGTCGATGCTGTACCTGGATTTCGACCCGGGGTCGGGCGGCACGGTCGGCCAGGTGGTGCGCTACCTGCACGATCCGGACAGCTACGCGGTGATCGCGCCCAGCTTCGACGCCTACCTGCAACAAATGATTGATCGCGATTACGCATTCATCGACCAGGACGAGGATTGAAACCCAGCCGAGCATGGGCTCGACTCTACAGTAGATCCACGCCATGCGTGGATGGCGCTCTCACCCGCGTTCGATCCAGTGCAACGTGCCGGGCGCGAACGCCAACAGATCCGCCGCGGCGAGCTGATCCCGCGACCAATGATGTTCCGGCGGCTTCGGCTGCCGGGCCCCCACAGAGCCGTCGTAAACACGCACCAGAAGTCCGATACGCGCCGCACCCACACCCAGCAGGGCATCAATGCGCTGCAGCCATTGGCCGGCGTCGGCAAGAGCTCTATCGCGGCACACCTGCTGATCCTGTTCATGCCGCGTCAACTGCTCGGACAGCGCGCGAGCGATCCTGGCCTCACTCCAGCCCTTCTTCCGCCAACGTTCGGCATCGCCCTTCCATTCCGGCTGCACACTCGTCGAGGCCAGCGCGGTGCCGCAATCGCAGTGCGCGGCACTCAGCCACGGCTGCCAATCCGGGCCCACCGCCGCCTGCAGGTTCGGTGATGCCTGCGCGAACAGGCGCCGGCCGCTACGGGTGAAGACCGCGGCGGCCGCGTCGTGCGGCAATGACGTGGGCAGGAACACGGTGATGAAGGTGCACATGCGGGCATCCGGGTCCGTCCGGGGATGCCTGCATGATAAATGCACGATGGGGTCAGAGCCCTTTCCTGCGGAAAAGGATCCGACCCCTTACCCGATACCCAGCCCGGGAATCGCGCTGATGCTGTCCGGATCGAACCCGGCCAGCGCGGCGAAATGACGGCCACGCGCCACGTAGTCGCGGTACGCACCAAAGCTCGGTGCACCCGGCGACAGCAGCACTACCCCGCCCTGTTCGCCCAGCGCGGCGCGCGCCAAGGCCATCGCCTCGGCGAGATCGCCCGCCGCATGCAGGCCGAAGCGACCGGCGTCGGCCAACGGCTGCAGCATCGCGTGGATGCGCGGGCCGTTGCTGCCCATGGTCACGATCTCCACCGGCGGCACATCGTGCGCCATGTGCTGCATGAAATCGGTCCAGTCCAGGCCACGGTCATGCCCCCCCACCAGCAGCGCGATGCGCTGGCCGGCGAAGCACTCCAGCGCGGCCAGGCTGGCATGCGGCGTGGTGCTGATCGAATCGTTGACGTAGGTCAGGCCATCGGCCACGCCGATGCGCTGCAGGCGGTTCGGCAGCGGACGGAAGTCCTGCACCGCCGGCGCAAGCGCCGCGGCATCCAGCCCCAGCCCTTCCAGCGCGGCCAGCACCGCGCACAGGTTGCCGCGGTTGTGGCGGCCTGGCAGCGGCGTGTTGCGGGTATCAAACACGGCCTGCTCACCGCGATGCACGATGTCGCCGCGCATGTGCCAGCCCTGCGGCTGGTTGAACCAGACCACTTCGCTGTCGGGCAGCGACAGCGCGGCCAGGTGCGGATCGGCGGCGTTAAGCACAGCGATGCGCGGTGCGGCTTCAGTCACCAGCCGCAGCTTGTCTTCGATGTAGCGCTGTTCGCTGCCGTGCCAGTCCAGGTGTTCGGGGAACAGGTTCAGCACCACCGCCACCTGCGGGCGGGCGCCACTGCGTGCCACCTCACCAGTCTGGTAGCTGGACAGTTCCACCGCCCAGTACTCGGGCGCGGGCTGGGGATCCAGCACTTCCAGCAGTGGCAGGCCGATGTTGCCGACCAGGCCGGTGCGGTGGCCGGCCGCGCGCAATAGATGCGCGACCAAGGCGGTGGTGGTGCTCTTGCCCTTGGTACCGGTCACGCACACGGTGTCGTGCACGATGCCATCGTCGGCCGCGTGTTCGGCGAACCACAGCGCGGTGCCACCGATGAAGCTGGTGCCCTGCCCTGCAGCCGCCATCGCGATCGGCTGGTAGGGGCTGATGCCGGGCGATTTGATCACCACGTCGAACGCGGCCAGCGCTTCAGCGGAAGGCTCGCCACGCACGTCCAGCGCGCCCTCCGTTTCCGCACGCGCCGCCTCGACCTCGGACACCGGGCAGAACAGGCTCAATGCCAGCGTGGGCAGGCGCGCGCGCAGCACCGCAAACGCGGCGCGGCCCTCACGGCCCCAGCCCCACAGCGCGACGCGCTTTCCTTCAAGCTTCGAAATCTTCACGCATCCGTTCCCACAGCGCAGCTGGAACACGGTGCTCGCCCTGCAGCTGCAGCAGCGGTGCCAGTTCCAATTCGGCGGCATCCAGCTGCGGCTGGATCTCGTTGCAGAAGCGCTTCACCAGCACGTCTTCCTTCCACTCCGGGCGCTGTGCCAGGGTCGCCATCGCCGCACGCGATTCGCGGCCTTCGCCCACGCACTCGAACGGCTTGTGGTCCTGGAATTCCAGCAGCGCATCGAAGCCACCGGCCTGCTCGGCATCGTCCAGCAGGTTGCGGCCGAAGATGCGCACCAGGCGCGTCTTGGGCATGAACGGGGCCAGCGCCAGGAACACGAAATGGCATTTCGGGCAGACGCCGCACCAGCGGTTCACCGGGCGCTCGCCGAGGATGTGGAAGTTGCGGTTGCAACTGGAGAAATGCGCGTCGTAGAAGTCACTCTTGGCGAACTGGCGGGCCACCGCCAGCTCGGACATCGGGCGCAGCAGCGAGTAGTACTGCAGGTCCGCCGCCACGTACTTCTGCACATGGCTACCGAAGGCCTGCTCGCAGGCCCACCCCTTGGACCACTGGTGGTTCACTTCGCCGGTGCCTGGAATCTGGCTGCCGTAGCTGGCCGAGCGCTCGTTGGAGAACACAACCTGGTCCACGCCGTGCAGCAACGCGGCCAGCACCATGATCGCCGAGTTCACCACCGTCACCGGGATATGGCCGTTCCAGGCGCCCTGGCGGTTCAACTCGAACAGTTCCGGTGCCAGCGTGCGGCCCAGGTTCAAGGTCGGCAGGCCAGTGCGCTCGGCGCACGCACGGATCAGCTGCGAGCCACCGATCCAGGTCACGGTCTCGTCCACGCCGGCACGGCGCAGCGCTTCGATGCTGACCAGCGAATCCTTGCCGCCGCCGATGGCCACCAGCGCGTGCGGCTGCAGGCCCAGCGCCGGCGCCTGCGCAGCTACGCCCTGCACCGGCAACCGGAAGCGGCCGCGCAGGTTCAGGCCGTTGCGGTAGGCGAATTCGCCCAGGCCGTTGAGGTAAATGGTCTCCACCAGCGCGGCGGTATCGGCATCGATGCTGTAGCTGTCGATGCTGACCGTATCCGGTACGCCGGCCTTGTAGTAGCTGACACCGGCGATCAGGTGCAGCAGCTGCAGCGCGCGCTGCACGGCGGCGCTACGCGCTTCGTCCAGCACGAACGGGGCGCCGGGCACGGTGATGGTTTCCACCATCTCCGGGCCGTCATCAAAGGCGTAGACCAGCCTGGCCACGCCGGTATCCGCGGCGAATTCGCAGCGGACGAAGCGGAAGCGGGAAACCTGGTGTTTGTCGAAAGCAGTCATGGTGTATCCGGTCAGGCACGGGCCCGCGCGATGGCGCGGGGCGTGTCGGTGGGCGGGTGCAGGGCGCGCGCGGTGGTCATTCGATCACGTCTTCGCGCGGCAGCATCCGCTGGTTGTAGGTGTTGGCCATCACATAGCCGTACGCGCCGGCGTCGGCGATCAGCATCACGTCGTCCGGCGCGGTCGACACCGGCAGCTTGCGGCGCTTGCCGAACACATCGCTGGATTCGCAGATCGGGCCGACCACATCGAACGCCGCTTCGGCATAACCACCCTGGCGGCTGAGGTTCTCGATGTCGTGCCAGGCGTCGTACAGCGCCGGGCGCATCAGCGTGTTCATGCCGGCATCCAGGCCCACGCGGCGCACGCCGTCCTTTTCCACCACCTGGGTGGCATGGGTCAGCAGCACGCCCGATTCGGCCACCAGGTAGCGGCCCGGCTCGATCGCCAGGCGGAATGCCGGGTGCAGCGCCTTGACCTCGGCCAGGCCCTCGGCCCAGGCGTCCAGGTCGAACGGCTCGTCTTCGTCGCTGTACGGAATCGGCAGGCCGCCACCGATGTCGATGGTGTGCACGCTGCCGATGCGGCGGGCGAAGCCGGCCAGCTCATCGCACATCAGGCGCCAGTGCTGCGCGGTTTCCACGCCACTGCCCAGGTGCGCATGCAGGCCGACCACGCGGCTGCCCAGCTCGGTGGCCGCGCGCACGAACTCGTCCACGCGGGCGATCGGCAGGCCGAACTTGGACTCCTTGCCGCCGGTGCGGACCTTGGCATGGTGGCCTTCGCCACGCCCCAGGTCGACGCGCAGCCACAGCTCGCGGTTGCGGAACAGGTCCGGCCAGCGCTGCAGCGCTTCGACGTTGTCGACGGTGACGGTCACGCCAAGGGCGAACGCCGCCTCGTACTCGCTGCGCGGGCAGAAGCTGGGAGTGAACAGCACGCGCCGCGGCGACAGCTCCGGCAGGTGCTGGAACACATGCTTCAGCTCGCCGTACGAGACGCACTCCAGCCCGAAGCCCTCGGCTTCCAGCAGCTGCAGGATGGCCGGGTGGCTGTTGGCCTTGATCGCGTAGTAACGCTGGTCGATCGGCTTGATCGCGGCCAGCGCGCGGGCGCGGGCGCGCACCGTCGGCAGGTGGTAGACATAGCGCGGCGTACCGGCATCGGCCAGCTGCAGCAGGTGCGCACGCTGGCCGCGCCACCACGGCGTGCCGCGCGGGCGCACGGTGCCGGCAATCTCGCGCCAGCGCGGGCCGAACACTTCGGTTTCTTCCACCGGCATCGCACCGCTGTCGATCAGCTCGGCATGCAGGATCGGCAGCAGGCCATCGGCATCGGCCTCGTCGATGACGAAGGTCAGGTTCAGGTCGTTGGACGACTGCGAAATCATGTGCACGCGCTCGCGGCCGAAGGTGGCCCACACGTCCGACAGCTTGTGCAGCAGAGAACGCATGCCGCGGCCGACCAGGGTGATCGCCGCGCACGGCACGATCACCTTTACCTTGCAGATCTGCGACAGGTCGGCCGACAGCGCGGCCAGCACATCGGTGTTGACCAGGTTCTCGGACGGGTCCAGCGACACGGTGACGTTGGTCTCGGCCGAACCGATCAGGTCCACCGACAGGCCATGCTTCTTGAACAGGTTGAACACATCGGCCAGGAAGCCGACCTGCTGCCACATGCCGATGCCTTCCATCGACACCAGCACGATGCCGTTGCGGCGGCTGATCGCCTTGACGCCTGGTACCGGTGCAGCACTGCCGTCAATGCTGGTGCCCGGCAGTTCCGGACGCTCGGTATCGAGGATGGCCATCGGCACGCCTGCATCGCGGCACGGCTTGATCGAGCGCGGATGCAGCACCTTGGCACCAGTGGTGGCAATTTCCTGCGCCTCGTAGTAGTCCAGGCGGGTCAGCAGGCGCGCGTCCGGCACATCCTTCGGGTTGGCACTGAACATGCCCGGCACATCGGTCCAGATTTCCACGCGGCTGGCGCCGAGCAGCGCGCCGAAGTACGCCGCCGAGGTATCCGAGCCACCACGGCCGAGGATGGCGGTACCGCCATCGGCATGCCGCGAGATGAAACCCTGGGTGATCAGCAGGCGGGTCGGCTGCGCGCGGAAGCGCTGCATCCACTCCGCGTCGGCACGCCACTGGCAGTTCACCGACAGGCGCTGTGACCAGTCGCTCTGGTTCGGCTGCGGCGGCATCGCGTCCAGCCACTGGCGGGCATCCATCCAGCCCATGTCCAGGCCCGAGGCGTGCAGGTAGGCCGCGCCCAGCGTGGACGACAACAGTTCGCCCTGGCCCAGCACTTCGGCCTGCCACTGCAGCGGACGGGTGGCCGCACGCTGGTCGTCGAGCAGGCCCTGCAGTGCCGCCAGGCGCTCGGCCAGTACTTCGCGGCCCAGGCCCAGTTCGGCCAGGAAGCCTTCATGGCGTTCGACCAGCGCGGCCACGCGATCACGGCTGTCCGGCGCGCCATCGGCGATCGCGGTCAGCTCGTTGGTGACCCCGGACAGCGCCGACACCACCACCAGCACGCGCGAGCCGGTCTCTTCCGCGCGTTTTTTCGCCAGCTTCCCGATCGTGTCCCAGCGGTGACGACGCGACACCGAGGTGCCGCCGAACTTCAGTACGATCCAACGATCGACAAGGGGGGAAGCTGACATGGATTGGCTATGTAGAATGTGGGGAAGCCGCCCTCGGGGGCGGAACCTTTGATTCTAAGCGCAATATCCCCGTAGATGGCCCTCCTCCGTTACCTGCAGCTCGATGTCTTCGCCTCCCGCCCCGGAACCGGGAATCCACTGGGTGCCCTGCTGGACGCCGATGCGCTCTCCGGCGAGCAGATGCAGGCCCTGGCCGCCTGGCTGAACCTGTCCGAGACGGTGTTCTTCCTGCGCCCCAGCGCGCCCGGCGCCGACTACCACATCCGCATCTTCACCCCGACCCGTGAGCTGGCCTTCGCCGGCCACCCGAGCGTCGGCGCGGCCTGGGCGGCGGTGAGCTGCGGCCTGGCCCAGCCTCGCGACGGCGCCCTGCTGCAGCAGTGCGCGGCGGGGGTGCTGCCCGTGCGGGTGAGCGGCCCGGCCGAGGCACTCCAGATCCAGCTGGCCAGCCCACCGGCGCGGCAACTGGCGACTGGCGCAGATGCGGCACCCGAAGCACTGCTGGCCCTCGCCGCCAACGGGCACGTGCCCGAACTCTGGGACAACGGCGCGCGCTGGTGGCTGCTGCCGCTGCGCGATGCCGCCGCTGTGCGCGGCCTGGCGCCGGACATGGCCGCCCTGCGCGACTGGAGCCTTGCCACCGAGGCCACCGGCGTGGCCGTATTCGCCGACGAAGCCGGTACCGACCACACCCGTGTGGTGCGCGCATTCTGCCCCGCCGATGCGGCCAGCGTGCCGGAAGATCCGGTCACCGGCAGCGCCAATGCCCTGATCGCTGCCTGGCTGCGGCAGCGCAACGCCCTGCCCGGCCGCGAGGGCCACTACGTGGCCAGCCAGGGCCGCGAAGTCGGCCGCGATGGCCACGTGCAGGTGCAGGTCGACGCGCAGGGCACGGTCTGGATCGGCGGCCAGGTGCAGCCGGTCATCGACGGCCACCTTCGCTGGTAGCGCACGAAAAAAGGGGACGGAGGGAATTAAGTCGCTTGTGCCCCAAGTGCCATAAGCGACTTAATTCCCTCCGTCCCCTTTTTTGTGCCCCGCGCTACGCTATGCCGCCTGTTTACTGGAGTCCTGCCCGATGTCCACCCGCCGTTTCCTGCAGCTGGATGTGTTCTCCCCGCGCGCCGGTGCCGGCAATCCGCTGGCCGTGGTGCTTGATGCCGAAGGCCTGGACGATGCCAGCATGCAGGCCATTGCGCGCTGGACGCGCCTGCCAGAGACCACCTTCGTGTTCCCGCCGCAGGTCGCAGGCGCCAGCTACCGGCTGCGCATGTTCAGCCCGCAGAAGGAGGTTCCGTTCGCCGGCCACCCCAGCGTCGGCACCGCGCATGCGGTGCTGCAGGCGGGCCTGGCCGCGCCAGTCGACGGCGTGCTCGTGCAGGACGGCATCGCCGGTGCGCTGCCGCTGCGCGTGAGCGGCGAGGGCGCGCAGCAGCGCATTGCCATCCGCACCCCGCGCGCGCAGCTGGCGGAGATCGCCGAGGCCACCGACCCGCGCCTGCAGGCGGCGCTGAAGGATTGGCCGCTGGGCTCGCTGCCGCCGGCGCGCATGCAGGGCGGGCGCAGCTGGTGGGTGGTGCAGGTGGCCGATGAAGCGGCACTGCGCGCACTGCGCCCGGACTGGGACGCGGTCGCGGCTCTGGCCGAATCCACCGACAGCATGGGCGTGTTTGCCTACGCCTTCAGCGATGGCGGCGAAGGCTTCGATCTGGCGGTGCGCGCCTTTGTCGGCAATGGCCGCCGCTTCGAGGACGCCGCCTCCGGTGCTGCCAATGCGGTGCTGGCCGCATGGCTGGACCTGCGCGATGCGCTGCCGCGGGGCCGTGAATCGTTCGAAGTCAGCCAGGGCCGCGAAGTCGGCCACGACGCGCGCCTGACCCTGCGCGTCGATGAAGACGGCGAGGTCTGGTCGGGCGGGCAGGTGCAGACGGTGATTACCGGCACCCTTGATTGGTGATCGCGCTGGCGGGTGGTAGAGCCGAAGGCAGCGGCAGGAGCCGCTGCCAACGTCGGACGCGACGGCCCGGAGGGTGGGGACCAGGAAGGCCGCCATAACGCTGGCCGGCTGCTACATGGACCCCGGCATCATGCGGTTGCCGGCCCGCCGCCGGCACTACCGTGGCTCAGCCCAGTTCGGCTTCCAGGCTGATCGGCACCGCGCTCAGCGCCTTGGACACCGGGCAGTTCTGCTTGGCGTCATCGGCAATGGCACGGAACTGTGCGGCGTCGATACCCGGCACCACGGCCTTCACCTTCAGCCGGATCTGCGACAGCTGCGGCCCGCCCTCCAGGGACAGATCGACCTTGGCCTCGGTGTCCAGCGAGGTCGGGGTGAAGCCGGCCTCACCAAGCTTGGCCGACAGCGCCATGGTGAAACAGCCGGCGTGCGCGGCGGCGATCAGCTCCTCCGGATTGGTGCCCTTCTCGTCGCCGAAGCGGCTGTTGAAACCGTAGCGGGTCTTGTCCAGCAGCCCGCTCTGCGGCGTGCTCAGCTGTCCCTTGCCCGACTTCAGATCGCCTTCCCAGTGCGCGGTGGCGTGTCGCGAGATTCCCATGTGCTGCTCCTGCGTGGCGGTGATGAACGGCCACTCTCGCACGGGACGCGTTAGCCCTGCGTCGCTCCGCCGCATGCCGCACGTCCGCCGGACATCGGACAGCTGGTCACTTCTTCGCCAGACCGACGTGGACTTTTCCCTTGTTTTCAGTGGTTTCGCACATTCCAGCAACGGGCAGGCAGCAGCCATCGCGCACGCTGCAGCGCCCCCGTCCCCCACCGCCGGCCATGTACTGAATCGGCCTGGATATGAAAAAACATGCACTTTCCGCGCTTCGGGCTATTGGCGGCGCCCGAGAGTTGCCCTACATTGCGCTTGCCGACGGGGTTCGGCGCCGACCACACAACCAACCGTTCACGGAACAGGAAACCATGGCAAAGACCGCTAAGAAGGCTGCCCCGAAGAAGGCAGTGAAGAAAGTCGCGACGAAGGCAGCCGCCAAGCCGGCCGCTCCGAAGCCGATCAAGGAAGTGCTGACCAAGTCCGGCCTGGTTGCACACATCGCTGAAGCCTCCGGCGTCATCGCCAAGGACGTCCGCGCTGTGCTGGCCTCGCTGGAAAGCGCCGTCGCCTCCTCGGTGCACAAGAAGGGCGCTGGCTCGTTCACCCTGCCGGGCCTGCTGAAGATCACCACCGTCAATGTGCCGGCCAAGCCGAAGCGCAAGGGCATCAACCCGTTCACCAAGGAAGAGCAGTGGTTCGCTGCCAAGCCGGCCACCACCAAGCTGAAGGTGCGTCCGCTGAAGAAGCTGAAGGACGCCGCGCTGTAAGCGCGCGCCCCAACGCGGATTCCGACGGGACGGCTCTGGCCGTCCCGTTTTTTTTGTCCGCACCACACCCCGCAACACAGCGTTGCCGCGGCCCCGGCAATCCCCGTACAGGCCCGCCAGCATTGGCTGCCGGTGCTCCGCAAAGGGCGCGGAACGTACCGGGTGGAACACTGCGTGCAGCGCCGGCCGTCGCCGCCAGCCGTGGCCTTGCCTATGGTGGGCACATCCTCCACAGCTACGGCGAGCACACCCTCATGGCCAGCCCCTCCACCCGCTACCGGATCTCGGTAACCCCGATCGAAAAGGACGGGCTGCAGTGCACCGGGCGCTGCACCATCGAACTGGAACACCGCGCCGGACGCGACCTGATGCGCCTGCTGGAAGCGGCCCCGCGTACCGCCGGCATCAGTGGCGACGAGCGCGCGACCCTGGTGATCGCCACCCAGCTGCTGCGCGACATCGTACAGCGCCACGCCGAGACCGACGGCCACGCACTGGCCGCCATCGCCGGCCAGGTCCTGCCGGCGCTGGACGCGCTGGAGCAGCTGCCCTCCTCCCGCTGATAGCGGCGCAACCGATACACTGCCGCCCTCCAGGTTGCCTCGGGGAGGAGGCGGGCATGCGCAGGATCCTGTTCCTGATCGCACCACTGGTGCTGCTGGGTTGTTCACGCCCGGCGGCACAGACGAATGATCACATCACGGCAGCGTCCGCTCCCGTCGCCGCAGCAGCGGACACCGGTACCGGCCCCGGTCCCGCAGCATTGCAGGCGAGCGATATGACGCTGCTGTCCGCCGTCGACGACGGCGCAGAGCCGCCGTCGACGATGCTCAACCGCTACGTCGCCGCACTGCTCAACCGCGACCGCGCCGCCAGCGATGCTGCCTGGACGATCCCACCCGGCGACCCGCGGCATGCAGACGACGCCGCGCTGCGGCAGCTGCAGGACCTGCGCACGCTGCGCCTGCACAGCGATACCCCGATCGCCCGAGATGACCGGCAGCCACCGCGGCTGCTTGAAGTCCCTGTGCAGATCCGTGCGGTCACCGCCAATGGCACGTTCCGCTTCGGCGGCTGGTACCGCGTGCAGCCCAGCAGTGACGGCAGCGCCTGGCAGATCCAGTCGGCACAGCTGCGTCCAACGCTGGACTGAACCGTTGCAGCGGCATGCACGCGCGATTCAGCCTGCGCGGCTACTCTTTGATCCATCCATCTGCTTCCCACCGGTCACCGACATGCGCCTGCGTTCCCTGATGACCCGCCTCGCGGCCTCCACCGTGCTGATCGCCGCTGCGATCGGTGCGCAGGCGGCTCCCTCCATTTCCGGCCGCGAACTGTCGGTGGGCGCCAGCGACGTGCAGCAGTACCTCGATGGCAGCTTCCCGCGCACCCAGGACGCCCTCGGCGGCCTGATCGCCCTGACCATGAGCCATCCGCAGCTGAGCCTTCCGGCCGGCGAACGGTTGAACCTGGGCATGGACGTCGCGCTGGCCACCGCCGGCGGCAACCCGGCCCGACTGGGCACGGTGAAGCTCAGCAGCGGCCTGCGCTACGACGCGCAGACACAGGGCTTTCACCTGCAGCAGCCGAGCGTGGATGACTTCACCCCGGCCAACCAGGGCGGCCGCCTCGACTCGCGCACCCGTGGCCTGCTCAATGCGTGGCTGAGCGACTACGCCCAGCGCGAACCGATCTACAAGCTGGACCCGGCCGTGGCCGGGGTGCTCGGCGCCCTGCAGGTGCAGTCGGCACAGGTGAAGAACGGCAAGCTGGTGGTCACTTTCAACCAGAACCTGGGCAACCTGGTACCGGCAGGCCTGCTGGGCAAATGAGGTGGTGCCGACCGCTGGCCGGCAGCACGTCACTGCATCTGCCGGCCAGCGGCCGGCACTACCGGTAGCGCATCAGGCGGCAAGCGCTTTTACCACCGCCTCGCTGAAAGCCGGAATGTCATCCGGCTTGCGGCTGGTGATGACGTTGCCGTCGACCACCACCTCGGCATCGCGCCATGTCGCGCCCGCGTTCGCCAGATCCTGCTGCAGGGAAGGCCAGGAGGTCAGCTCGCGGCCATCGGCCAGGCCGCTGTTGATCAGCAGCCACGGGCCATGGCAGATCGCCGCCACGGGCTTGCCGGCTTCATCCACTGAACGGATGAAGGCCAGTACGGCATCATCGGTGCGCAGTGTGTCCGGATTGATGACCCCGCCGGGCAGAACCACCGCATCGAAGCGTGCAGGATCGGCCTCATCCAACGGGATATCCACCGCGACGGCGTCGCCCCAGTTCTTCTCCTTCCAGCCCTTGATCGTCGCTTCCTTTGCGGGCGAGACCACGCTGACGCGCGCCCCTTCCGCTTCCAGCAAACGCTTGGGTTCGATCAGTTCAGACTGTTCGAAGCCGTGGGTGGCAAGGATGGCAATCTGCTTGCCCTTCAATCGCTCTGCCATGGAGGCACTCCGGTTGGGGGAGCCCACAGAATGGAAGAACGGCCCTTGCGCGGCGGTGACCCTGTCGTGCACGGCAGGTGGAGAGCCGCCGGGTGGTGCCGGCCGCTGGCCGGCACCTGGATTGCGCCTTGCCGGCCAGCGGCCGGCACTACCCGGTACCGATCAGCGCTTGGGCTGCAGCATCGTGCCGGTGCACTTGGGCGAGCCGCAACGGCACTCCCAGATCTCCTTCAGCTTGGCGGTGTGGCGCTCGGCCAGGGTGATGCCGTAGTTGTAGGTCAGCTCCTCGCCGGCCTTGATATCACGCAGTGCCTCGATGAACACCTTGTCGCCCCGGCTGTCGCCGTCCTCGTCCTCCTCGATCACCGCCTCGCAGTTCGGGTCGCAGCTGTGGTTTATCCAGCGCGCGTCGTTGCCCTTGTAGTTGGCGTCGATCACCCAGTCATCGTTGAGGGTGAACAGGAAGGTATGGCCACTTTCGACGTCGCCGCTGTCATCGGCATCGACATCACCGTGGCTGCGCAGCAGGCCCTTGTACTGGATCACGCGCTCGCCCTGCTTGATCGGGGCCACGGCGAACACGCCGTTGCCATGGATGGCGGACTTGCGGGCTTGGATCTTCTTCGGCATCGGCGCGGGCTGTTTGCAGCGAATGGAATGGGGATTCTCGCCCATTCCGGGTGATTGCGAAAATCACCCCGTTGGCGCAGCATTGCGCCCCGGCAACGGCCGCGGTGTGTGCTCCCGGCCTGGCCCAAGCGCCGGCTGAATGCCCGGCTTGGATGGTGGCGAATAAAAGCGTACAATTTCAGTCCGCTTTAAGAACCACTCGCATCCCCATGTTGCGCGTCACCAAACTCACCGATTACGCCACCGTCGTGCTGACCGTGCTGGCCGCCCGTCCGGGCGAAGTGCTCAGTGCCACCGAGCTGGCCGAATTCACCGGTCTGGAGCCGCCCACCGTCAGCAAGGTGCTCAAGCCACTGGCCCAGGCCGGCCTGGTCGAAGGCCTGCGTGGCGTCCGTGGCGGCTACCGCCTGACCCGCCCGGCCATCGAGATCTCGCTGTTCGAAGTGGTCGAAGCGATGGAAGGGCCACTGGCCCTGACCGAATGCAGCCACGACCACCACCAGTGCGGCATGGCGCCCAAGTGCGGCGCGCGCAGCAGCTGGCGGCTGATCAACGACGTGGTCTCCGAGGCCCTGCGCGATGTCACCCTCGCGCAGATCCTGCCCCCTCTCCCCCTTGCCGATGACGAACAGCGCCGCACCATCGCTGTCGACGTCGTCTCCTGATCCGTAGGCAGCCCCCCCATGGCCACCGAAACCATCGAAAACGTCGCCCACGGCGACACCCCCAACCGCGAGATCCACGAGCAGCTCGGCCGCAAGTATTCGGCCGGCTTCATCACCGAGATCGAGTCGGACTCCCTGCCGCCGGGCCTGGACGAGGACACCATCCGTGCCCTGTCGGCCAAGAAGGACGAGCCGGAGTGGATGACGCAGTGGCGCCTGGATGCCTACCGCCACTTCCTGACCCTGCCGATGCCGGACTGGGCCAAGCTGGAGATCGCGCCGATCGACCTGCAGGCGCTCAGCTACTACTCCGCGCCGAAGGGCCCGAAGTACGCCTCGCTGGATGATGTGCCGAAGGAACTGCTCGACACCTACGACAAGCTGGGCGTGCCGCTGCACGAGCGCGCCAAGCTGGCCGGCGTGGCGGTGGATGCGGTGTTCGACTCGGTATCCGTGGGCACCACCTTCCGCAAGGAACTGGCCGAGAAGGGCGTGATCTTCTGCTCGATGTCCGAGGCCATCAAGGAACACCCGGCGCTGGTGCGCCAGTACCTGGGCACCGTGGTGCCGGTCGGTGACAACTACTTCGCCGCGCTCAACTCGGCGGTGTTCTCCGATGGCAGCTTCGTGTTCATTCCCAAGGGCGTGCGCTGCCCGATGGAACTGAGCACCTATTTCCGCATCAACGCCGGCCACACCGGCCAGTTCGAGCGCACCCTGATCGTGTGCGAGGACAAGGCCTACGTCTCCTACCTGGAAGGCTGCACCGCGCCGATGCGCGATGAGAACCAGCTGCACGCCGCGGTGGTCGAGCTGGTCGCGCTGGAAGATGCGGAGATCAAGTACTCCACGGTGCAGAACTGGTACCCGGGCGACGAGAACGGCGTCGGTGGCATCTACAACTTCGTGACCAAGCGTGCCGAATGCCGTGGCGCGCGCAGCAAGGTCACCTGGACCCAGGTCGAGACCGGCTCGGCGATCACCTGGAAGTACCCGTCCTGCGTGCTGCTGGGCGACGATTCGGTCGGTGAGTTCCACTCGGTCGCGCTGACCCATCACCGCCAGCAGGCCGACACCGGCACCAAGATGATCCATGTCGGCAAGCGCACCAAGAGCAAGATCGTCAGCAAGGGCATCAGCGCCGGCCGTGGCCAGAACACCTACCGCGGCCTGGTGCGGGTGGACCGCAACGCCGAGGGCGCGCGCAACTACACCCAGTGCGACTCGCTGCTGATCGGCAAGCAGTGCGGCGCGCACACCTTCCCCTACATCGAGGTGAAGAACCCGGGCGCCACCGTCGAGCACGAGGCGACCACTTCCAAGATCTCCGATGACCAGCTGTTCTACTGCCGCGCCCGTGGCATCAGCCAGGAAGACGCGGTGTCGATGATCGTCGACGGCTTCTGCAAGCAGGTGTTCCGCGAACTGCCGATGGAGTTCGCGGTGGAAGCCAAGAAGCTGCTGGAAGTCTCGCTGGAAGGTTCGGTGGGCTGACCGCCCGCCCCTGCCCCTCGCAAACGCATTCTCTTTACCGGCGGGCCCTGGCCCGCCCCACGGAAACCCCCACCATGCTGAAGATCGAAAACCTCCACGCCCGCATCGGCGACAAGGAAATCCTCAAGGGCCTGTCGCTGGATGTGAAGCCCGGCCAGGTGCACGCCATCATGGGCCCGAACGGCGCCGGCAAGTCCACCCTGGGCAACGTCCTGGCCGGCCGCGACGGCTACGAAGTGACCGAAGGCAGCGTGCAGTTCGACGGCGTCGACCTGCTGGAGCAGGACCCGGAAGCACGTGCCGCCGCGGGCCTGTTCCTGGCGTTCCAGTACCCGGTGGAAATCCCGGGCGTGAACAACACCTACTTCCTGCGCGCGGCACTGAACGCCCAGCGCAAGGCGCGCGGCGAAGAAGAACTCGATTCCATGCAGTTCCTCAAGCTGGTGCGGCAGAAGCTGGCCGTGCTGCACCTGAAGGACGAACTGCTGCACCGTGGCGTCAACGAAGGCTTCTCCGGCGGCGAGAAGAAGCGCAACGAGATCTTCCAGCTGGCCGTGCTGGAACCGAAGCTGGCGATCTTGGACGAGACCGACTCGGGCCTGGACATCGACGCGCTGAAGAGCGTGGCCGACGGCGTCAACGCACTGCGCGGCGCCGACCGTTCGTTCCTGGTCATCACCCACTACCAGCGCCTGCTGGACTACATCAAGCCGGACGTCGTGCACGTGCTGGCCGATGGTCGCATCGTCAAGAGCGGCGGCCCCGAGCTGGCGCTGGAGCTGGAAGCGCACGGCTATGATTTCCTGAAGGACCGGGTCGTGCCCGAGGCGGCGGTCTGATGAGCGCCCTGCTTGACTCCATGGCCCAGGCCTTCTGCGGCAGCGATGCGCGCCGCGAAGTGCTGGATGCGGCCCTGCGCGACGGTCTTCCCGCCGCCCGCAACGAAGCCTGGAAGTACACCTCGCTGCGCCAGCTGGAGCGCCGCGCGTTCGCTGCGGCACCGCTGCAGGCGCCGGCGCTGGACGCCGCGCTGCTGGACGACATCCCGGCGCCGCGCCTGGTGTTCGTCAACGGCCGCCTGGATGCCGCGCTGAGCGATGTGCAGGCCCTGCCGTCCGGCGTGCAGCTGCAGCCGCTGTCGTCCGCGCTGGCCGCTGGCGAAGACGCCGTGCGATTCCTTGGCCGTCGCTACGAGCGCAGCGAAGAGATCTTCGCCCGGCTCAACGCCGCGCTGGCCGATGAAGGCGTGGTGCTGCGCGTGGATGAAGGCGTGCAGGTCGAAACGCCGCTGCAGCTGGTATTCGCCAGCGTCGCCGGGGAAGCCGACCTGGCCTGGCACCATCGCCACCTGATCGAACTGCGCGCCGGCGCCAGCCTCGGCGTGGTCGAGCACCGCTTCAGCGTGGGTGACTCCGCCCACCTGGACAACACCGTGCTGCATGCCCACGTCGCCCGCGATGGCGTACTCAAGCACGCCCGCGTGCAGGCCGGCAGCGCCCGCCAGACCAGCTTCCTGCGTACCGACGCGGTGCTGGCCCGCGACGCGCAGTACCACCGCGTGGACCTGGAACTGGGCGCCGCGCTCAGCCGCCACGAACTGAACGTGCGCCTGGAAGGCGACAACGCCCGGCTGACCGCCAACGGCGTGCTGCTCGGCAATGGCCGCCGCCACGTCGAGACCCGCCTGGGCATCGACCACATCGCGCGCGATACCGCCTGCGAGCTGCTGTGGCGCGGCGTTGCCGCCAACCGCAGCCGTGTGGTGTTCCATGGCGGCATCCAGATCCGCGAAGGCGCCGACGGCACCGACGCGAACCTGTCCAACAAGAACCTGCTGCTGTCGGCCGATGCCGAGATCGACACCCAGCCGACGCTGGTGATCGACGCCGATGAAGTGAAGGCCGCGCACGGCGCGACCGTCGGCCAGCTCGATGCCAATGCGCTGTTCTACCTGCGCTCGCGTGGCCTGCCCCAGGTCCAGGCGCAGGCACTGCTGAGCGCTGCGTTCTGCCATGAACCGCTGAAGATCCTGCCGGACGCGTTGCGCGAGCAGCTGGCACGCCGCCTGGACAAGGCCCTGGCCGAGGCGGGTGTGGCATGAACCTGTCCACGCCACGCCCGATCGAAGAACGCACCGGCGCCCCGGACTGGGATCGCGTCCGCCTCGACTTCCCGCTGCTGATGCGTGAAGTGCACGGCAAGCCGCTGGTCTATTTCGACAACGCCAACACCGGCCAGAAGCCGGTACAGGTGATCGGCGCGGTGGATGAGTTCTACCGCCGCTACAACGCCAACGTCAGCCGCGCGGTGCATGCACTGGGCAGCGAAGCGACCGACGCCTACGAAGGCGCACGCAACAAGCTGGCACGCTTCCTCAACGTGCGCGCCAGCGACCTGGTGCTGTGCAGCGGCACCACCTTCGCCATCAACCTGGTGGCCTACTCGTGGGCGCTGCCGCGATTGAAGGCCGGCGACGTGATCCTGATCACGCGCATGGAACACCATGCCAACATCGTGCCGTGGCAGCTGGTCGCGCAACGTACCGGCGCCACCATCCGCGTGGCCGAGATCACGCCCGATGGCGCGCTGGACCTGGATGCGCTGCGCGCGGCGATGACCCCGGAGGTCAGGCTGCTGGCGGTCACCCATGTCTCCAACGTGCTGGGCACGGTCAATCCGGTGCGCGAGATCTGCCGTGAAGCGCGCAAGCGCGGCATCATCACCGTGGTCGATGGCTCGCAGGCGGTGCCGCACCGCAAGGTCGACGTCGCCGCGATCGGCTGCGACTTCTACGCCATCACCGGCCACAAGATGTGCGGTCCGACCGGCACTGGTGCGCTGTGGGCGCGCCGCGAGCACCTGGACGCGATGCCGCCGTTCCTCGGCGGCGGCGAGATGATCAAGGAAGTCAGCTTCGACGGCACCGTGTTCAACGATGCCCCGCACAAGTTCGAAGCCGGCACCCCGAACATCGCCGGTTTCATCGGCCTGGGCGTGGCCGCCGACTACCTGCAGCAGCTCGGCCAGGAGAACGTGGAAGCCCGCGAAGCCGAACTGCTGGCGCACTTCACCGAGGAGCTGCGCCGCGTCGACGGCCTGCGCATCATCGGCGAAGCGCCGGAGAAGGCCGCCGTGGTCTCGTTCCTGATCGATGGCGCGCATGCGCACGATCTGGCCACCCTGCTCGACCTGGAAGGGGTGGCCGTGCGCTCGGGGCAGCACTGCGCACACCCGCTGCTGCAGTACTTCGGCGTCGCCGCCACCTGCCGTGCCTCGCTGGCGTTCTACAACACGCACGCCGAGATCGAGCGCTTCATGACCGCGCTGACCAAGGTACGCAAGCTGCTGGGCTGAGCCGGCACACCGGGGTCAGATCCCTTTCGCGACGCGAAAGGGATCTGACCCCACCAGTATTCCAGACAGCCGCCGCTGCGACCGCAATGCCCGCCGGATCGCGACCAGATGAACGCGGCATACCGCCCGCAGCACACCGGGGTCAGATTCCTTTCGCCACGCGAAAGGGCTCTGACCCCACCAGCATTCCCAACAGCCGCCGTTGCAACTGCAATGTCCGCCGGATCGCGACCAGATGAACGCGGCATACTGCCCGTAGCACACCGGGGTCAGATCCCTTTCGCCACGCGAAAGGGATCTGACCCCACCAGCATTCCCGACAACCGCCGTTGCGACCGCAATGCCCGCCGGATCGCGACCAGATGAACGTGGCATACCGCCCGCAGCACACCGGGGTCAGATCCCTTTCGCCACGCGAAAGGGATCTGACCCCACCAGCATTCCCGACAGCCGCCGTTGCGACTGCAATGCCCGCCGGATCGCCAGCAGATCCCCCGCCGGAATACCCGCCTCGATGAACTCCACATAGCGCCTGCACCGTTCATCCGCATCAGAACCCATCAGCTCAAATGCCGAATGCGGCTCGAGCAGCGCATTGGGCCTGCCACGCGCATTGGCACGATAGCTCGACCAGCGATAGTCACCGGGATGCGCCACCTTCCCCGCCCGAACCGGGTTGAGCTCGATGTAGCGCTGGCAGGCCAGCAGATAGCGATCCGTATCCACCACCGTGGAGTGGAAGCGCCCTTCCCATAACGTGCCGGTGCGGCCCTGCCGATCATTCACCCGACGTACGTAGGTCCGGTTCACGGCCTGCATCATCCGCGACAGCCCGCCGCAGAGATCAGGCGTTGCCAGAAGATGGACGTGATTGTCCATCAGCACATAAGCGTGGACCCGGCAGTGCTGCTGGTCTGCGTGATGACACAGCAGGCGCAGGTAGGCGACGCGGTCGCCATCCGCAAAGAACACGCGCTGACGATTGTTGCCGCGCTGGACGACATGTTGCGGATATCCGGGCGCATCGATGCGCCGTGGCCTTGGCATGGGCTGCTCCTGGTAGCAGGGGGTCAGGGCCCTTCGCTGCGCAAAGGGATCTGACCCCGAGCATCTGCCGATTCCGGGCCCGTGCCAGTCGGTCCATGGCCTGCCGTTGAGTCAGTAGATGCCGGGGTCAGATCCCTTTCGCGTTGCGAAAGGGATCTGACCCCACTCCCCCATTTGCGCCCGCCCACGCCCCACCTAGAATGGGGCCATGAGCACCCTGACCTTCCGCGCCGCCACGCCGGCCGACATCCCCGCCCTGATCGCCCTCGTCACCTCGGCCTACCGTGGCGACGCCAGCCGCGTTGGCTGGACCACCGAAGCCGACCTGCTGGATGGCGCCCGCATCGACGCCGAAGGCATCCAGGCCGACCTCGACCGCCCGCGCTCGACCATCCTGCTGGCCGAGCGCGAAGGCGTTCTTGTGGCCTGCGCCCACGTTGCCGACGTCGACGGCAACGGCTACTTCGGCATGTTCTCGGTCGATCCGGCCCAGCAGGGCGGCGGGGTCGGCAAGCAGCTGATGGACGCCGCCGAAGCGCACGCCGCACGCGAATGGAAGGTGCCGGTGATGCAGATGACGGTGATCGACGTACGCGACGAACTGATCGCCTTCTACGAGCGCCGCGGCTACCAGCGTACCGGCATCAAGAAGCCGTTCCCGTATGGCGACGAACGCTTCGGAATCCCCAAGCGCGACGACCTGCGCTTCGAGGTCCTGGAAAAGCCACTGGCCGGAGCCGCCGCGTGAGCGATACCTGGACCTTCGTGTGTGCCGGCAACGAGCTGCTGCCCGGTGAAATGAAGAGCGTGTTCGACGAAGTGACCGGCACGCCGATCGTGGTGTTCAACCTCGACGGCGAGCTGTACGCGCTGGAAGACCAGTGCACGCATGAGGAGTTCGAGCTGTCCTCGGGCGAGTTCAACACCGACGAAGGCAGCGTGGAATGCGTGCTGCACGGCGCGCGCTTCGACGTGCGCGATGGCCGCGCCCTGTGCGCCCCGGCCTATACGCCGGTACCCAAGTTCCCGGTGAAGCGCGAACACGACGCCGTCTGGACCCGCGACGACCGCGATTGAAGCGTCCCTGGCCGCCGGCGACTCCGCCCAGGGGTGGAAGCCAGCGGAGCGCGCTGAGAGGCGTTCAGGGGCCTCCCCGGGCCTCCAGACTGCTCGTTCGCCCGCGCATATGCGAATCATTATCGTTGATGTTATCCTACGTAACATCTTCGTAACGACTCCGTCCCCTGCGCCATGGCTTTGCCCGCGCCCGCCGCCACGCTGTGCCAGCTTGCCCGCCATGGGTGGCCGTTGGCTGTGGCCCTGCTGCTGACGCTGCTGCTGGGCTGGTCGGCCCTGCACGAAGGGCGCGATGGACCCGCCACCTACGGCTGGCAGGCACACGCTGAAGATCTTCAGCAGGCTATGCCGATGCCGGCCCCGCCGGCGGACGAGTGCCCGCGCCATGCGGTGCCAGCACCGGAGCCGCCGCTGGATGGCGAGGGCACAACGCCCTGTACCGGACTGGCTCCCCCGCGCGCCGCCCTGGTCGGGCATGTTCCGCTGTGGCGCTCCGATGCCCTGCACTGGCAGCTGCACGATCCCGCACTGCGGTTGAACCCCGGCCACGCACCGCCCGCACCGCACGCCAGCTGAGGCGCCCTGCGGCCATTGCCGTGCGCCTGGAGTCGTCCGCCGCCCAGCCGAGCATCGGCTCGGCTCTACAGAAGACGCCCTCTACATGCCGTCGCGCTGTCTGCGCTTCGGCTCTCGCCCCTTTCCGATCCCAGCCACTACCACCCAAGCCATGACCCACATCACGTCCCGCAAGCGCGCCCCGCGCGTTTCCCTGCTCGCCACCGCCACCCTGGCCGCCGGCTTCGCGCCGTTGGCTGCACAGGCGGCCGACAGCGCTGACGCAGCCTCCTCCCGCAAGGCCACCGACCTGGACAAGGTGCAGGTGCGCGGCAGCTGGTTCAATCCGTCCTCACCGAAGTTCACCGCCGAGCTGCTGGACACCCCGAAGTCGGTGTCGATCGTCTCGGAAAAGCTGATCGCCGAAACCGGTGCGACCAACCTGCAGGATGCGCTGCGCATGGTGCCGGGCATCACCTTCGGTGCCGGCGAAGGCGGCAATCCGACCGGTGATCGCCCCTTCATCCGTGGCTTCGATTCGCAGAGCAACGTCTTCGTCGATGGCCTGCGCGACGTCGGCTCGCAGACCCGCGAGATCTTCGACCTGGAGCAGGTGGAAGTAGTCAAGGGCCCGAGCTCGGCCTACGGCGGCCGTGATTCCGGCGGTGGCAGCCTGAACCTTGTGAGCAAGACGCCGAAGCTGAAGAACGAGACCAGCGCCAGCATGGGCATCGGCACCGACAGCTACGCGCGCGGCACCGTGGACGCCAACTACGTGCTGGGCGATGGCATCGCCGCGCGCCTGAACCTGATGAAGCACGAATCGGACATCGCTGGCCGTGACGCCGCCAATGTCAGCCGCTGGGGTATCGCGCCGTCGATCGCGTTCGGCCTGAAAGGCCCGGCCCAGCTGATCGCCAGCCACTACCACATGCAGAGCGATGACCTGCCGGACGCGGGTGGCTTCCCGTATGGCAACCCGAACGGTGCGCCGGCCTCGAAGTGGGTCGACGGCCGCCCGATGGTGCCGGACCGCAACAACTACTACGGCCTGGTCGACCGTGACTTCCAGCGTACCCGCGCCGACATCAGCACCCTGGATGCCAGCTACGACTTCGGCGGCCACAAGCTGCGCAACATCGCGCGCCTGGGCAACACCAGCAACGACTACCTGTGGACCCAGCCGGACGACAGCCAGGGCAACCCGAACAACTACGGCACCCTGTGGCGCCGGACCAACAGCCGTGCCGTCGACGTCAAGAGCTTCGCCGACCAGCTGGGCCTGACCGGTGCCTTCCAGACCGGTGCGCTCAAGCACAGCTACAGCGCGGGCGTGGAATACAGCGACGAGAAGATGACCCGCGGCAGCTATCTGATGACCCCGGGCACCAGCAACCCGCTCACCGGCAACAGCAAGTGCCCGACCACCGGCGCGGCCACCGGCTACAACTGCACCGATTTCGCCAATCCGAACCCGCGCGATCCGTGGGCGGCCACCCATTCGGTGTACCGCAGCGACAAGGCACTGGACGTAGAGCAGCGCACCAGGACCACCTCGGCCTACGTGTTCGACACCATCGAGCTCAATGAGCAGTGGATGATCAACCTCGGCCTGCGCTACGACGACTTCCGCACCACCCTGACCACCCCGGTGGCCGGCAAGGCACCGACCCGCGTGCGCAACAGCAACGACTTCCTGAACTACCAGGCCGGCGTGGTGTTCAAGCCGGCCGCCAACGGCAGCATCTACCTGTCGTGGGGCACCTCCTCGACTCCGCCGGGCATGGACGGTGGTGATGGTTCGGACGGCCTGAGCGCCGCCGTGGCCGACCTCAAGCCGCAGGATACGAAGAACCTCGAGCTGGGCACCAAGTGGGACCTGTTCGACCAGCGCCTGAACCTCACCGCGGCGATCTTCCACACGGTGATGAACAACGCGCGCGTGACGGTCGACAACGGCACCAGCCAGAATGCCGGCAAGAAGGAAATCAACGGCTTCGAGCTGGGCTTCACCGGCCAGCTGACCGACGCCTGGAGCCTGTACGGCGGCTACACCTACCTGGACTCGGAACTGAAGGACAACGGCTTCGTCTGTGGTGCACCGGTCGGCCGCACCTGCCCGTCCAACGTCTACGTGCCCTCGCCGTACAACGGCAACGTATTCCCGAACACCGCCAAGCACAGCGCCAACCTGTGGACCACCTACCGCTTCCCCATCGGCCTGACCGTCGGTGCCGGTGCGTTCTACTCGGACAAGCAGTACGGTGACGTCGCCAACACCAAGTGGATCGCCAGCTACACCCGCTTCGACGCGATGGCCAGCTACGCGATCCAGGACAACATCAGCCTGCAGCTCAACGTGCAGAACCTGACCGACAAGACCTACTTCACCAAGGCCTATGCCTCGCACTACGCGAGCATCGCCCCGGGTCGCTCGACCACCCTGGCACTGAACGTGAAGTTCTGATGTAGCTTCGCTCCACCACGGCGGCAGGCTCTCCTGCCGCCGTTTTTGTTTCCGGCGATACTCACCCCATGGCAACCCGTACCCCCATCGACAGCGACGCCCTGGCCGAGCTGCTGCAGCACGATCCGCAGGCCGCGTTCGCACGCGTGCGCGACGCTGCGCAGGCTGGGCAGGTCGATGCACAGCTGCTGCTCGCGCAGATGCACATGGAAGGCAAAGGCACCGCACAGGACGCCTCGGCGGCGCTGCTCTGGTACGAAACCGCCGCCAACAACGGCGCGCCGATGGCGATGAACATGCTCGGCCGCTGCCATGAGCTGGGCCACGGCACGGCGGTCAACCTGGCGCTGGCGGCGGTGTGGTACCGGCGCGCGGCCGACACCGGCCTGGACTGGGGCCTGTACAACCTGGCCAACCTGCTGGCCACCGGCCGCGGCATTGCGCAGGACCGCGCGCAGGCACTGGCCCTGTACACCCGTGCCGCGCACCTGGGCCACGCCAAATCGATGAACCTGCTGGCCCGCCACCTCGAAGACGGGCTGGATACCGCACCCGATCCGCAGGCGGCGCTGGCCTGGTACCAGCGCGCGGCCGAGGCCGGTGATTTCCGCGGCCAGGCCAACTACGCCTCGATCCTGCTGCAGGCCGGCCAGGTCGAGCAGGCCGTGCACTGGCTGCGGCTCGCACTGGCGCACGGCAGCCCGGCATTCATGGCGCACATCGTGCCGGAGCTGGCCGCGTCACCGCATCCACAGGTGCGCGCCCTGGTCGCACCGCCGTCCCTCTGAGGAGTCCCGCATGCTGCTGCACATCCCCGACATTCTCAGCGCCGACCAGGTCGCCGACTTCCGCCGCCGCCTCGACGCCGCCGACTGGACCGATGGCCGCGAAACCGTGGGGCATCTGGGCGCACAGGCCAAGCACAACCAGCAGCTGCCCGAGGCTTCGCCGCTGCGCCGCGAACTGGGCGAGATCATCCTCGTCGCGCTGGCCCGGCACCCGCTGTTCTTCAGTGCCGCGCTGCCGCTGAAGTACCTGCCACCACGCTTCAACCGCTACAGCGGTGGCGGCACCTATGGCTACCACGTCGATGGCGCGGTGATGAACCTGGCCAATGGCGAACAGCTGCGTTCGGACATCTCCTGCACCCTGTTCCTGTCGGCGCCGGACGAATACGAAGGCGGCGAGCTGATCATCAGCGATACCTACGGCGAGCACGAAGTGAAGCTGCCGGCCGGCGACCTGGTCGTGTATCCGTCCAGCAGCCTGCACCAGGTGCGGCCGGTCACCCGCGGCGCGCGCGTGGCCTCGTTCTTCTGGGTGCAGAGCATGATCCGCGACGATGTGCAGCGCCGCCTGCTGTGGGAAATGGATGGCGCGATCGAGCGCCTGCGGCAGACCGGCGGCGACGCCGAGGCGGTCCTGCAGCTGACCGGCGTGTACCACAACCTGTTGCGGCGCTGGAGCGAAGTCTGAGCCTTGCCGGGCCGGCCTGCGACATTTTGGCAATCATTCTCATTTGCAACAGCTAACAGCTCTCATTACAATCACGCCCCGTTGATGCCGGCCGCTGCCGGCAGCCACAGGGAACCCCCGCTTGCTGCGCCCGCTTCGCCCTCGCCCACTCATCCATCGCAAGATGGGCACCGCCATGCGCGGCCAGCGTCCTGCGCTGGCCAGCCTGCTGGCGTGGGTGGCAATGCTGGCGTTGCTGCTGGGCACCCTGCCGCTGCTGCCACAGGCCCAGGCCGGAATGGCCGTGCAGATGCCACTGGAAGAACGTGGCGGCGAAACACCCCTGCAGGAAGAGGCGCCGGCCAAGCTGCGCCGCTGCGCCTCCGCTCCGGTGAAGGCGGCCGAGAAGGCACGCCCGCCGTTGCTGCTGGCCAGCCACTGGCTGCGCACTGAGCTCGACCTCGTACCCGCCATGCCGGCCATGCCCGGCGTGCGCCCGGACTGGCCGCTGGCCGCTCCGGACACGCCCTGGGCCGATGCGCCCGGGCGCCGTCAGCAACGCGGCCAGGCGCCGCCGCTCGCCTGATCCACGGCCCGACGTGACCGCCTGCGCGGTCGCGCCTGCACGCCGCTGCCTGCTTCATCCCTGCCGCCCCTGACCGGCCCTTCCGTGCCTGCCGCGCCCTTCGCGCACGGCACCGCGCCACCCTGCATCCTTCGAGGTAACTGCCATGGCCCAGCGCCATCGTGTCCGTTCGTCCCTGTCCCGTACCCTGCTGACCAGCGCCGTGCTGGCGGCTTTCGCCAGCCCCGCCTTCGCCCACGGTGACGCCGCAGGCGCGCCGCAGACGCTGGACAAGGTGGTGGTCACCGCCGCCGGCTTCGAGCAGAAGGTGATCGATGCCCCGGCCAGCATCAGCGTGGTCAGCCGCGAGGAACTGAGCAAGCGCCCGTACACCAGCCTGGTCGATGCGCTGCGCGACGTCGAAGGCATCGACGTCGGCCTGGAAGCGACCGACAAGAACGGCCGCGCCACCGTGTCGCTGCGCGGCCTGCCGTCCGAGTACACCCTGGTGCTGATCGACGGCCGCCGCCAGAGCAATGTCGGCCAGATCTATCCGAACAACTTCGGTGGCGGCCAGTTCGCCTACCTGCCCCCGCTGGACGCGATCGAACGCATCGAAGTCGTGCGCGGGCCGATGTCCACGCTGTACGGTTCGGACGCGATGGGCGGTGTCATCAACATCATCACCCGCCGCAACCAGGACAGCTGGCACGGTTCGGTCAGCCAGGGCTTCACCGTGCAGCAGGACGACCAGTTCGGCGATGCACGCACCACCGACCTCTACCTCAGCGGCCCTTTGCTGAAGGAGCGCCTCAGCCTGGCAGTACGCGGCAGCTACTACGACGCGAAGGCTTCCAACCCGGAATGGGATGCGTTGTCCCTGCCCGACGGCACCCTGTGGGAGCGCAGCATCGGCTTCGGCGGTGGTGGCAAGTCGGTGGCCAACACCAACTGGAACAGCGGCGTGCGGTTGGACGTCCGCATCAACGACGATCACGAACTGTGGCTGGACTACGACGTGTCGCGGCAGAAGTTCGACAACAGCGAAGGCCAGACCGGCACCCTCGACAGCCTGGCCAGCCTGTGGCGCGTCGGCAATGCCGTCATTCCCAACCCGAACGGCAGCGGTACCGTCACCCGTCGCGTGGTGCAGCCGCGCGTGGGCTACACCGCCTACCAGCGCTACGAACGCGACCAGTTGTCGCTGACCCATCAGGGCCGCTACAGCTTCGGTACCTGGCAGACCTCGCTGACCCACAGCAAGAGCAGCAACCTGGGCCGTTCGCTGCCGCTGACCCTGGAAGAGCGCGCCAACCTGCAGACGCTTTGGAATGACGTCTGCCGCCGCACCGGTGCTGCCAACAACTGTGCGGCCGGCCGCGGCAACGCCCTGGTTGCCCTCAACCCGAGCGAGATGGCGCGCCTGCAGGCGTTCCTGCCGCGCCCGCTGCGCACCATGGAACTGGAAGGCTACGTGCTCGACACGATGCTCGACCTGGACTTCGGCGCGCACACGCTGACCGTGGGCGGCCAGTACAACGACACTGACATGGTCGACGGTGTGTTCGGCATGGATGGCGCCGGCTACCGCAGCAACGTCAAGCAGACGCACCGCATGTGGGCGCTGTTCGCCGAGGACAACTGGGCGCTGACCGACACCCTCACCGCCACCTTCGGCCTGCGCTACGACGACCACAACGTATTCGGCAGCCATGTCAGTCCGCGTGGCTACCTGGTGTGGAATGCCAGCGATGCGTGGACCTTCAAGGGCGGCGTCAGCACCGGCTACAAGACCCCGCGTCCGGACCAGCTGTTCCCGGGCATCACCGGCTTCGGTGGCCAAGGCGTGCTGCCACTGGTCGGTTCGCCGAACCTCAAGCCTGAAACCAGCACCAACTACGAACTGGCCGCCTACTATGAAGGCCAGCGCTGGGGCTTCAACGTCACCGGCTTCTTCAACACGTTCGAAGACAAGATCGCCAGCGGCGGCACCTTTGCGAACTGCGAAGTGGCCCGCGCCGGCAGCGGCTACTGCGTGGACATCGGCCCGGGCTGGGCGGCACTGGGCTACAGCACGTTCACCCAGAGCGTGAACATCGACAAGGCCGAGACCCGCGGTGCCGAACTGGCCGCGCATGTCGACCTGCTCGACACCCTGCAGCTGCGCGGCAACTACACCTGGACCAGGAGCGAGCAGACCAGCGGCGCGCAGAAGGGCCTGCCGATCAGCGGCACGATGCCGGCCAGGCACATGGCCAATGCCAGCCTCAACTGGCAGGTCAACGAAGCGATCAGCCTGTCGCTGATCGGCGAAGGCCGCTACGACCGCTACCGCGACACGCTGCTGGACGCCAACGGCGCCAGCCACACCCGCTACTACCAGGACTACACCATCTTCCATCTCGGTGGCAGCTGGAAGGCCACGCCATGGCTGACGGTGAACGCACGGGTCAACAACCTGTTCGACAAGGACTTCGTTTCGCAGTCGTGCCTGCTGATCAGCCAGAGCGAGTTCAACTGCGTGGACAACTACGCGACCAAGGACCAGCGCCGCAGCTACTGGATCTCGTTGAACGCGAAGTTCTGATCGCCGCGCCCGGCCCCGGTGGGTGCCGACCTTGGTCGGCACCGCTTCATCCACGCGTGGCGTGGATCTACCGATCGGTAGTGCCGGCCGCTGGCCGGCAATCGCCCTCCAGCGATACAGAACGACACGCAATTGCGAGCTATTCTCATCAATGATGTAATGGGCAGTCCCCGTCCGCCTCGAACCGTGCCGTGAGCCGTCCTGCCTCTTCCACCGTGGCGCAGCAACAGAACCGTGGCTTCTGGCTGCGGACGCTGCACCAGTGGCACTGGATCAGCTCGGCGGTGTGCCTGATCGGCATGCTGCTGTTCGCGGTGACCGGCCTGACCCTCAACCACGCCGCGAAGATCGAAGCCAAACCCCAGGTGCAGAACCAGCATCTGGAACTGCCGGCCGATCTGCTCGGCCAGCTCGGCACGCGCGAAAACGGCAATGCACCGATTCCGCGCCCGGCCCGGCACTGGCTGGACACGCAGCTGGGCATCGCCATCGGCGGGCGCCCGGCAGAGTGGTCGGCCGAGGAGATCTACCTGTCGCTGCCGCGCCCCGGCGGCGACGCCTGGCTGAGCATCGATCGCGGGACCGGCGCGGTAGAGTACGAATCAACCTCGCGCGGCGCGGTGTCCTACCTCAACGACCTGCACAAGGGCCGCAACGCGGGCCCGGCGTGGGGCTGGTTCCTGGACCTGTTCGCCGTGGCCTGCCTGGTGTTCTGCATCACCGGCCTGTTCCTGCTGCACCTGCATGCACGCCAGCGGCGCATGACCTGGCCGCTGGTCGGCCTCGGCCTGATGATTCCGCTGCTGATCGCCCTGCTGCTGATCCACTGACTTTCCTTCGTTTCCGGAGCCGCCCCATGCGCGTCACCCTGACCATCGCCCTCAGCGGCCTGCTGGCCACCTCGCCGGCGTACGCCACCACCCTCGACATCAACGTCGAAGTGCCCAAGCTCAACGTGGCCGAGTACCACCGCCCGTACGTGGCGGTGTGGCTGGAAGGCGCCGACCAGAAGGTCGCGGCCAACCTGTCGGTCTGGTACCAGCAGACCAGCAACAGCGAAGGCCACGGCACCAAATGGCTGCCGGACCTGCGCCAGTGGTGGCGCAAGAGCGGCCGCACCCTGCAGGTGCCGGTGGACGGCGTGACCGGCCCGACCCGCCCGGCCGGCAAGCACGCGCTGTCGTTCAACGACAGGCAGCCGGCACTGAAGCAACTGGCCCCGGGCAACTACACCCTGGTGGTGGAAGCGGTGCGCGAAGTCGGTGGCCGCGAACTGCTGAAGATCCCCTTCACCTGGCCGGCCACCGCCGCGCAGAACGGCAAGGCGCAGGGCGCCACCGAACTGGGCCAGGTCACCCTCGCCGTCAAACCATAACTGCCTGAGCCGGGGTCGGATCCCTTCCGCAGGAAGGGCTCTGACCCCATCGCCCTATCCCTCGGGGTCAGAGCCCTTTCCGCTGGAAAGGGATCCGACCCCTTCCAACTGGAGTCTTCCGCATGAAGCGCACGCTCGTCCTCGCCGCCGCCCTGGCCGCTGCCCTTCCCTTCTCCGCCCTGGCCCACAAGGCCTGGCTGCTGCCCTCGCAGACCGTGATCGCCGGCAACGCGCCGTGGATCACCGTCGACGGTGCGGTCTCCAACGATCTGTTCTACTTCAACCACGTGCCGCTGCGCCTGGAATCGCTGGTGATCACCGCGCCGGACGGCAGCACCGTGCAGCCGCAGAACGCGTCGACCGGCAAGTACCGCAGCGTGTTCGACATCGAACTGAAGCAGTCGGGCACTTACCGCATCGCGTCGGTCAATGACGGCCTGTTCGCCACGTACGAGCAGAACGGCGAGCGCAAGCGCTGGCGCGGCAGCGCGGCTACCTTCGGTGAACTGCCGAAGGACGCGAAGAAGCTGGAAGTGAGCCAGTCGATCGGCCGCGTGGAGACCTTTGTCACCAACGGTGCGCCGAACGACACCGCGCTGAAGCCGACCAACCGTGGCATCGAGCTGGTCGCCGTCGGCCACCCGAACGACCTGTTCGCCGGCGAGGAAGCCACCTTCCGCGTGCTGGTCGATGGCAAGCCGACCGCCGGCCTGCAGTTCGAGATCGTGCGTGGCGCCACCCGCTACCGCAACGCGCAGGACGAGCTGAAGCTGACCAGCGATGCCAAGGGCGAGATCAAGGTGACCTGGCCGGAAGCCGGCATGTACTGGCTGGAGACCGGCACCGAGGACAACAAGACGTCGGTGAAGCAGGCCGCCAAGCGCCGCCTGAGCTACGTCGCCACGCTGGAAGTGCTGCCGCAGTAATGTGGACCGCGATGCCGGGCATTCCCCGGCATCGCCACCGCAACGCATCACCATGACCGATTCCCATCTCGACATCGCCCGCCTCGGTGGCACCACCATGGGCACCACCTGGAGCGTGTCGCTGGTCGCGTCGCGCCAGCGCGACCTGCACCCGCTGCACGCCGGCATCCAGGCGCGGTTGGACGACGTGGTCGCGCAGATGAGCACCTGGGAGCCCGGCTCGGATCTGAGCCGCTACAACCGCGCCGACGCTGGCCAATGGTGCGTGCTGCCGGCGGAGACCCGCCACGTTGTGACCTGCGCACAGGCCATCGCTGCCGCCAGTGACGGCGCCTTCGATCCCACCATCGGTCCGCTGGTTGCACTGTGGGGCTTCGGTGCACATGCCGGTGAACGCCGCCAGCCCGACGCCGCTACCCTGCAGGCCACCCGTGAGCGTTGCGGTTGGCAGCGCCTGCAGTGGCAGGATGATGCGCTGCTGCAACCGGGCCGGCTGGAACTGGATCTCTCTGCGATCGCCAAGGGCTTCGGCGTCGATCACGTAGCCGCCTGGTTGCGTAGGCAAGGGATTGGGGCGGCGCTGATCGAAGTCGGCGGCGAACTGGCCGGCTACGGCCGCAAACCGGACGGCCAACCGTGGCGCGTGCTGGTGGAATCCGCACCGGAAGAGGATGTGCACACCGAAACCCCGCCACGGGTGCTGGCGCTGGACGGCAAGGCGGTGGCCACTTCGGGCGATCGCTGGCACCAGTACCAGGCCGATGGCGAGGCCTACAGCCACAGCCTCGACCCGCGTACGGGCAGGCCGGTGCAGCAGGTCGCCGCAGCGGTCACCGTCGTGGCCGACGACGCCATGCACGCCGATGCCTGGGCTACCGCACTGACCGTGCTGGGTCGCGAACAGGGCATGGCGCTGGCCGAGCGCGAAGGACTGGCCGCGCGCTACCTGCAACGCACCGCAGACGCCCCGCAGGAATTTCTCAGCAGCGCCTTCCAGCGCCTGCTCGACGGGCAGGACGCATGAGCACTCGGCCATCGCGTGCGTGGCTCGGCAACACACTTGTACTGATCGTACTGGCGCTGATCGCCTGGGCGCTGCTGCGCCTGCACCTCGGCGAAGCCTGGTGGCAGGGCGCACCGCCGGCACGGCAATCGCAGATCGCCATCATCGCCACCGCGCTGTACGCGCTGGCCTGCGCAGCCCTGTGGTGGCGCACTCGTCCGCGCGATGACGCGGCGTCCGCCGATACCGCACCGCTCCTGCTGGTCTGGTCCAGCCAGACCGGCTTTGCCCGCGAACTGGCCGGACGCAGTGCCGAGGCCCTGCGTGGTGCCGGCGTGCCGGTGCGTGTGCGCGGGCTGCATGAGGTCGACGCCGCATTGCTGGCCGACAGCCAGCGCGCGCTGTTCATTGCCAGCACCACCGGCGAAGGCGATCCGCCCGACCACGCCCTGCCGTTCCTGCGCGGGGTGATGGCCACGCCGCCTCCGTTGCAGCATCTGCAGTACGGCGTGCTCGCGCTGGGCGACCGCAGCTATGGCCACTTCTGCGGATTCGGCCACCAGCTGGACCAGTGGCTGCGCCAGCATGGCGCGCACCCGCTGTTCGATGCGATCGAGGTCGACAATGCCGATCCGGCGGCGCTGCGACATTGGCAGCAGTTGCTGGGACAACTTGGCGGAGGCGCCACTGAACTGCCCGACTGGAGCCCGGCCGAGTATCAGCCGTGGACGTTGCTGCAACGCCAGCATCTGAATCCGGGCAGCCCCGGCGGCCCGGTGTACTGGGTGCGCCTGCAGCCACCGCCTGGCGTCGATGTGCAGTGGCAGGCCGGCGACATCGCCGAGATCGGCCCGCAGCACCCACGCCACAGCGCGCGCGCCTGGCTCGATGCACAGGGCTTCAATGCAGACACCATGCTGGATGACGGGCAGGCGTTGCTGGCCCGTATCGAGCGCTCGCATCTGCCCTCGCTGGTTCCCCCGGGTGATCTGCCCGCACTGCTGGCAACCCTGCAACCGCTGCCGCATCGCGAGTACTCGATCGCCTCGGTGATGGCCGACGGCGCGGTGGAGCTGCTGGTGCGCCGCCAACTGCGCGCCGACGGTACACCCGGCATCGGCAGCGGCTGGCTGTGCGACCACGCGCCCATCGGCGAACCGGTGCAACTGCGGCTGCGCCGCAACGACAATTTCCATGGCGTGCCCGCCGATGTACCGCTGCTGCTGATCGGCAACGGCACCGGCATCGCCGGCCTGCGCGCGCACCTGCACGAACGTGCCCAGCGCGGCGCGCGCCGCACCTGGCTGCTGTTCGGCGAGCGCACCGCCGCGCACGACTTCCATTTCGGCGAAGAACTGCAGGCGATGCTGGCCAGCGGCACGCTGGCACGGCTGGATGCAGTGTTCAGCCGCGACGGCGGCGCGCATCGCTATGTGCAGGACCGGCTGCAGGCCGAAGCGGCGACGCTGCGGCAGTGGGTCGATGAAGGCGCGACGATCCTGGTCTGCGGCAGCCTGCAGGGCATGGCCCCGGGCGTGGATGCAGTGATCGAGCGGGTGCTGGGTACCGCAGGCAAGGAAGCGATGCTGCTGGCCGGTCGTTACCGCCGCGATGTGTATTGAACGAACCGTCGGGGTCGGTTCCCTTTCCGCAGGAAAGGGCTCTGACCCCAACCACAGCCGCACCATGACGGCGTGCCCAGGCATGGTGGCAACCGCACAGCAGTAGATCCACGCCATGCGTGGATGGCGCCCACCGGCGCCCAGGAATCATGCCCCCGCCGCGCTCACCCGTATCGCCAACAACTCGCCACCACCGCTGAGCGCATGCCGTTGCCTCTCGCCCGCCGCCAACCACGCGGTGTCTCCCGCCTGCAGCGCCGGCAGGCCACTATCGGCACCGAACTGCGCCTGTCCGGCCAGCAGATGCAGCGCCCACGCAACGCCCGGTTCGCAGAAGAAGAACATCGATCCCACCAGCGGCCGGTGCAGCAGTTCGGCCTGCAGCAGCTCGCGCTTCCACATCAGGTTGAAGTCGTGGGTGGTGCCATCGACCAGTTCACCGTGCAGCGCTTCTTCACCGGCAAAGCGCACCCGCCCGTGCGGCGGCAGCACCTGGGCCACGCGGCCATCCTCGAAACGCAGGCGCACGCCATTGCCCTGCAGCAGCACCAGTTCTCGCTCCACGCCGGGGAAGGTGGAGAACGCAGCGTCCTGCTCGATCTCGGCCACCGACAGGCGCAGCGCCCAGTCATCACCCTGTGCGGGCAGGCGCAGGATCTCGCGGGTCCAGCCAAGTCCATTCCGCCAGCGTTCGCGACGATAGTCCAGGCTGGAAATGACCTGGCTCGGAGTGTGCAACAGGGAGTCGACGTTCATCGGCGCATTGCATCACGCCACGCGCCATCATGCATCACCGCGTAGCGAGCGTGCCCTGGCCACCGCATCCGCCGGCCAGCAGCTGCGAGTGCTTCAGCCAATCCTGGTCAGGGTAGTAAGCAAACACCATCGTGCCGCCACGCAACGCATCGATCAGCGGCTTGGCCACCGAAAGGCGCACCGCCGGGCAACCCAGGCTGCGACCCAAGCGCCCCTGCAGCTGCGCGGTGGCCGGGTTCACGTACGGCGCACCGTGGATGACGATCGCGCGTTCGCGCGCACGGTCGTTGAAGCCCGGCTCCAGCCCGGCCAGGCGCAGCGAATATCCATTACCGCCCATGTAGGTCTCCTGCGCGGTGAACGCGCCGAGGCTGGACATGAAACTCCCATCGCGGTTGGAGAAGTGCTGGGTGCGGTTCTCGCCGCTGTTGCGGCCATGCGCCACCCATTCCTCGAACAGCAGGCGCTGGTGGGCCAGGTCGAACACCCACAGGCGCGGCTCGGTGGACGGCCGCGAATAATCGATCACGCTGAGACGATCACCGTTGATGCCCAGCTCCGGACGCTGCAACGCACAGCGCATGGCGTGCGCCGCCAGCTGCAACACGTGGCGGTCAGCCTTGGGCGCACTGCGCGACAGCAAGGCAGCCAGATCATCAGCGCTGGTGGCAAGGGCGGGCGTCTGTGCCAGCGCCGGGGCGCTGGCCGAGGTCGCCAGCAGGCCGAACGCGGCCAGCCGGCACAGGCGGGATGCAGTCATGGGCACAACGAGGGGACTCAGTTGCCCTTGAGGGTGGACCCTGGCGGCTCGGATTCCAAGACCGGCTGCATTCCGGATTCAGCCGGGCTTGGGCGGACCGCCGGCAACGAGGTCACCAGCAGGGTCGTGCCCGGCACCAGCACCTGGTACAGCTGGCGGGCAAAATCGGCCGGCAGCGCCATTGGCAACGAGGGCGTGGCCAGCAGGTCCGGGGTGGCCTGGGCACGATCCTGGCCCAGCAGCGGATAGGCCGTCCACTGGTGCAGGCGCTGGTTCACGTCCAGCGGGCTGGGCGTATCGCTGTAGCCCTGCCCCATCACGAACAGCGTGGTGCCCTGGAATGCGGGCAGGGCGTCGGCCTTCAGCGGCGACTCGCCGATCATCACGCCATCGCGCAGCACGTACAGGCGCTGGTCATGCAGGCTGACCAGGATGCCGACCTGCCCGGCCGGGGCTGCGCTGTCGTCCCACCAAGCCTGCGCCGGGGCCCCGCCCTCGGTTTCCGGCAAAGCCTGGCCGCGCGCGTTGACCGGGGCCAGCACCGAAGGATAGGCCAGGGTCATCGGCGAACTCTTGGCGTCGGCCACCACCACCGTATCGCCGCGCTGGGTTTCGCTGAACAGCTTCTGCGCGAACGCCTGCGGCAGGCGCACGCAGCCGTGCGAGGCCGGGTGCCCGGGCAGGCTGCCGCCATGCAGGGCGATGCCGTCCCAGGTCAGCCGCTGCATGTAGGGCATCGGCGCGCTGTTGTAGAGGTTGGACTTATGGTCCTTGTCCTTCTGCAGGATGGTGAATACGCCGGTCGGCGTCTCGTGCCCGGCCTTGCCCGAGCTGATCGTGGTCAGGCCGATGGCGATGCCGTTGCGGTAAACGTAGGCACGCTGCTCATCGAGGCTGACCACCAGCACGATCGGGCCGGTCGGCGAGATTTCCGGATGCCACAGGTACTCGCCCGGTTTCAGGTCGGTCGGCCCGCGCACGTCGGCGGTGCTGGCTTCGGCCGCAGGCTTGACTGTCGGCGTCGGCGCAGCGGCATGGGCCAGCAGTGGCAGGGTCAGTGCCAGGGCGAGCATCAGGGTCGTGGGGCGGTGCACAAGCATCCAGCGGGGTCCTTTCCATGCGGAGCGGCCACCGTACACCATCGGCCCGTGGTGGCCACGGCAAAACCAGGCGCCGGAAATGAAATTGCCCGGCGACACAGCCATGTGTCGTACCGGGCAATCGTTACGTCCTTGTCGGCCTGCTGCCGCCCCCTCGCATCCTGCGCTGTGGGGGTAGCGTTGCATCCTGCACGCGGCCGCGTCTGTCCTGTTTGTATCTCAGCCCCTTCCACAGGTCTGTGATGCCACCATCCTGGTGATTGGTGCCGCGTCCTGCGGCGGTCGGTGGTCACGGCCTTCCTGTCCGTGACCGGTGAACCAGCCTCCTGCCGGTTCCGACGATTCCTGCTGTCAGCGCCTGGGTACGGTCCGCACCGGTACCGATCCGGGTACCGGATCCGCCGGCAACAACCTGTTGCCTACGGTGATCCGCTGTCGATTCCGTTCGACGATCGCTTTCCCTATTCCCTTCACCTGCGTCAGGTCCTCGACGCGATGAAACGGGCCGTGTCTGCGCCGGTGCTCGACGATCGCCTCGGCCTTGGCGGCTCCGACCATCGTCAATCCCTGCTGCAGCGCCTGGGCATCGGCGCGGTTGATGTCGATCGGTTCGGCGGCATGCGCCCCAGCGATCCCCACTACCAGCACCAGCGCCCTCAACACGACAAACCAAGGCACGACGTGTATCTCCCTGTGATTCTGGCCGCCCCGACCGGCAATCCCGTCGGCAGGAACAGTGTCCGTCACCACATGTGCACAGCCTATCGGTTTCCCGGATTTCCGTAAGCCAGCCAAATACCCGACGTGATGTAGGAAAAACCCTACCCGCGGCACAGGCGTAGAATGGCCGGATCAGCCCATGCAACCGGAGTTTCAGATGGACAGCGCCAAGCTCGGCCAATTCGTCAATGACAAGTGGGACAGCGAAATCGTCCCGCAGTTGGTCGACTACATCCGCATTCCCAACAAGTCGCCGATGTTCGACGCCAATTGGGTGCAGAACGGCTACATGGAACAGGCGGTCACCCTGATGGAGAACTGGGCCAAGGCCCAGCAGCTGCCCGGCCTGAAGGTTGAGGTGGTGCGCCTGGAAGGCCGTACCCCGCTGATCTTCCTGGAAATTCCGGCTACCGGCGCCGAAACCGGCGACGACACCATCCTGCTCTATGGCCACCTGGACAAGCAGCCGGAAATGACCGGCTGGGACGACGACCTCGGCCCGTGGACCCCGGTCCTGCGCGGCGACAAGCTGTATGGCCGCGGCGGTGCGGACGACGGCTACGCGATCTTCGGCTCGCTGGCTGCGGTACTGGCACTGCAGGCCCAGGGCCTGCCGCACGCCCGCTGCGTGGTGCTGATCGAAGCGTGTGAAGAGTCCGGCAGCTATGACCTGCCGGCCTACGTCGACCACCTGGCCGACCGCATCGGCAAGCCGTCGCTGGTGGTCTGCCTGGATTCGGGCTGCGCCAACTACGACCAGCTGTGGTGCACCACCTCGCTGCGCGGCCTGACCGGCGGCAATTTCACCGTGAAGGTGCTCAACGAAGGCGTGCATTCCGGCGATGCCTCCGGCGTGATCCCGTCCAGCTTCCGCCTGCTGCGCCAGATCCTTTCGCGCATCGAGGACCAGGACACCGGCCGCATCCTGATCGACGGCATGAACGTGGAGATCCCGGCCGAGCGCCTGGAACAGGCCAAGCGTGCCGCCGAAGTGGTGGATACCGAGATCTTCGAGAAGTTCCCGATGGTCGACGGCCTGCGCCCCATGAACGAGGACCTGACCGAGCTGGTGCTCAACCGCACCTGGCGCCCGGCGCTGTCGGTCACCGGCGTCGGTGGCATGCCGCCGCTGGAATCGGCCGGCAACGTGCTGCGTCCGCAGACCTCGGTGAAGCTGTCGCTGCGCCTGCCGCCGACCGCCGATGGCAAGACCTGCGGCGAGCTGCTGAAGGAAGCACTGCTGCGCGACCCGCCGAACGGCGCGCAGGTCACCCTGGACCTGGAAAAGGCCTCCACCGGCTGGAATGCCCCGGCGATGGCGCCGTGGCTGACCCAGGCCATCGACGACGCCAGCCAGGCCTTCTTCGGCAAGCCGGCGATGTACATGGGCGAAGGCGGCTCGATCCCGTTCATGGGCATGCTGGGCGAGAAGTTCCCGGGCGCGCAGTTCATGATCACCGGCGTGCTCGGCCCGCACTCCAATGCGCATGGCCCGAACGAGTTCCTGCACATCCCGATGGGCAAGAAGGTCACCGCCTGCGTGTCCAAGGTGATCAGCGAGCACTACGCCGCCAGCCTGCGCGGCGAGACCAGCGGCTCGCCGGTGGCTGCCGACAGCGGCACCCGCCACGGCGACCACGGCTGCTGCTGATCCGGCACTCGTGACGGACGCAGCCTGGCCTTGCTAGGCTGCGTCCACACTCAAGCGGAATCCGCGCGCATGAATGGTCTGTTCGGCAGCAGCAGCTGGCTGTACATCCTGCTGGTCGGCTTCTTCGTCGGCCTGCTCGGGCGTTTCTTCATGCCCGGCAACAACCGCATGGGCTGCCTGCTGACCATCGTGCTGGGCATCCTTGGTGCCCTGCTGGCCGGTTGGTTCGGCCAGTACATGGGCTGGTACGCCCCCGGCGAACCGGCCGGTTTCCTCGGCGCGGTGGTGGGCGCGGTGGCCGTGCTGGCCGTCCTGCGCCTGTTCAGCGGTCGCCGCTGACGCCGCTCCCCCTTCCCTTCCTGTTGCCGACGTTGGCGCGCCCGGCGCGCCCGGATATGCCCGCATGACCGAACCCGCCTCCGATCCCCAGCGCAGCGCGCAGCGCCTGCAGTGGGCCCGTACCCAGCTCGATGATGCCAACGCGGTGGTCGAACGCGCTTCGGTTGACGCCGGCATGCGCAGCTACTGGCGCGCCACCAGCACGCGCGGCAGCCACATCGTGATGGACGCCCCGCCGGGGCTGGAAGATCCGCGGCCGTGGCTGCGCATGCGCGGCCTGCTGCACGACAACGGTCTGCGCGTGCCCATGCTGCTCGCGCAGGACCTGGATGCCGGCTTCCTGCTGCTGGAAGATCTCGGCGGCCCGACCTTGGCCAGGATCCTCGACGAGCGCAACGCTGACGAATGGTTCGGTCGTTCGATCGAGCAGCTGCTGCGCCTGCAGGCGATCCCGGTGCCGGCCGACTTCGGCCAGTTCGGCGAAGCACTGCTGCAGCGCGATGCCGGCCTGTTCGACGAATGGTTCCTGCAGCGCCACCTGAACCTTGAACTCGACTGCGGCGAGATCGAAGGCCTGCAGCTGGTGCATCGCCGCCTGATGGACAACGCGCTGGGCCAGGCCCAGCTGATGACCCATCGCGACTACATGCCGCGCAACCTGATGCCGGTCGACGATGGCCCCGCAGTGCTGGATTTCCAGGACCTGGTGCGCGGCCCGATCGCCTACGATGCGGTGAGCCTGTTCAAGGACGCCTTCCTGAGCTGGCCACTGCAACGCGTGGACGAATGGCTGGCGCAGTATCACGAGCGCGCCCGCGACACCGGCCTGCCGGTGCCCGACCGCGCCACCTTCCTGCGCGATGCCGACTGGATGGGCATCCAGCGCCACGTGAAGATCCTGGGCCTGTTCTGCCGGCTGCGTTACCGCGACAACAAGGGCCATTACCTCGACGACGCACCGCGCTTCATCACCTATCTGGATGAAGTGCTGCCGCGCTACCGCGAGCTGGCACCGCTGCAGCAGCTGCTGGACGACCGCATCAAGCCGGCGCTGGCCGAGCTGGGTGCACCGATGCGCGTGGCCCGATGAAGGCACTGGTCTTTGCCGCCGGCCTCGGCGAGCGCATGCGCCCTTTGACCCTGCACACGCCCAAGCCGCTGCTGGAAGTAGCTGGCAAGCCGTTGATCGTCTGGCACCTGGAACGCCTGGCCGCACTCGGCGTGCGCGAGGTGGTGGTCAACACCGCATGGTTGGCCGAACAGTTCCCGGCGACGCTTGGCGATGGCAGCCAGTGGGGCCTGCGCCTGCATTTCCTGTACGAAGGGCAGACCCCGCTGGAAACCGGCGGCGGCATCCTCAACGCCCTGCCGGTGCTGGGCGATGCCCCGTTCCTGGTAGTGAACGGCGACATCTGGACCGATTTCGATTTCGCCACGCTGCCGCGCGAGCCGCAGGGCCAGGCGCACCTGGTGCTGGTCGACAATCCGGTTCAGCACCCGAATGGTGACTACCGCCTGGATGCACAGGGGTTCCTGCACCACGACCGCGAAGGACCATGCCTGACCTATGCCGGCATCGGCGTGTACCGTCCTTCGATCGTGGCCGACTGGCGCGCGGTGATCGGCGATGCGCCGGGCAGCGAGCGGCTGCCACCGAAGTTCTCGGTGGTGCCGCTGCAGAAGCACTTCATGGGGCAGGGGTTGATGACCGGGCAGCACCATCGCGGGCGCTGGACCGACGTCGGCACGGTGGATCGCCTGCGCGCGCTGGATGCGGAGTTGGCGGCGAACGGCTGAGCCCCTCGTGGTTGGTCGCGTAGAGCGGATCGCGTGCTTGGCCGGGCGGGTGGGCCATGCAGGGGACGCTGCAAGTACCCCTCCGGGGCCCGGCCCAGCCGCTGGCGGCTGTACGTTCAGGCGCTTGCGAAGCAGTGCTTCGCAAGCAAAGCGCCCTCACCCCTGTAAGCTCGATGGCGCCATCCATGGCGCCAACGCCCCTGCATGGCCCACCCGCCCGGCCTCTGACAGTTTCCGTGCGCGTCCAGCCACGGAAGAAAGAAAGAAAAGCAAAAGCGGGTCGCTTCGCTGCGCTTGCTCGGGTGTCGACCAAGGTCGACACCCACCAACAGCCGCGGGAACCTGTCGAAGGCGGGGTGGCTCAGGTTGCGGGGGCGTGAGCGCCATGGATGGCGCGACCGAGGCTACAGGGACGTACTTGCGCCGTCCCCCGCAACCTGAGCCACCCCGCCCCCCTCAGGAAGCCACTTCTGCCGTTGACGTTGACGTTGCCGGCCAGCGGCCGGCACTACCGCGGGTGCAGGGCGCAGCCCTGCCGAACAACATCCCTCAGTAACGAGGCCGGCCTTCTTCCAGCACCTGGCGCAGGAACGGCACGGTGATCCGCCGCTTCGCCGCCAGCGATTCGCGGTCCAGCCAGTCCAGCAGGGTGATCAATCCACCCAGCTCACGGCCGGTGTGCGACAGCAGCCACTCGATGGCCGCTTCGTCGATGGCCAGGCCGCGTCGCAGTGCACGCTCGCGCAGCACGGCCGCCCGCCCTTCCTCATCCAGCGGCTGCAGCAGCACGCGCACGCACTGGCCCAGCCGCGAGCGCAGGTCCGGCAGCACCAGGCCCAGTTCGCCCGGCGCCTTCTGTGCCGTGTACAGCACGGTCACGCCCGCAGCGCGCGCACGGTTGTGGAAATCGAACAGCGCGATCTCATCCTCGCGGTTGCCGGCAACCTCGTCCAGGCCGTCCAGCGCCACCAGTTCGCGCGCTTCCAGCCCATCAAGCGCCGCACGGACACGGCCGGCGGCGCTGGCCAGCGGCACGTACGTCGGCAACCGTCCGGCCTGCTCGGCGCTGGAGCACATCGCCAGCGCCTGGTGGGTCTTGCCGGTTCCCGCCGCACCTTCCAGGTAGACCCAGTCGTGGCTGGCGCCAACCGCGATCGCGCGCAGCTGCGCCAGCGCGCCATCCGGCGCGCCGATGAAGGTCTCCAGGCGCTGGTCCCGCGGGTAATGCAGGGCCAGCGGCAGTTGCGGCACACCCATCACTTCAGGTCGGGGCCCTTGTCGTCCGGAACGATGATATGGGGCGCGTCGACCACGCCATCAAGCACGATCGCCGGCTTCTCGCCCACGTACAGTTCGCTCTGCCGATAGCGCTGGTGGGCATAGCGCAGCAGCACGTTGGTCACCGCCGCTACCGGCAGCGCCAGCAGCATGCCGAGGAAGCCGAACAGCTGGCCGCCGGCCATCACCGCGAAGATCACCGCCACCGGGTGCAGGCCGATCTTGTCGCCGACGATGCGCGGGGTCAGCACGTAGCTTTCCAGCAGCTGGCCCACGGTGAACACCACGCCGACCAGGATCAGCAGCTTCAGGTCGAAGCCCTGCGCCTGCACCAGCGCGGCGATCACCGCCATCAGCACGCCGGTGGTCGCGCCCAGGTACGGGATGAAGCTGATCAGGCCGGCAATCAGGCCGATCAGCAGGCCCAGCTTGAGGCCGACCAGCGACAGGCCACCGGCGTAGATCACGCCCAGCGCCAGCATCACCAGGAACTGGCCACGGATGAACGCACCCAGCACCTCGTTGGATTCACGCGCCAGCGCGCTGATGGTGCCGATCTGGTTGCGCGGAATCACCGAGGCCACCCGCTCGACCAGCTTGTCCCAGTCGCGCAGGAAGTAGAACGCCAGGATCGGCAGCAGCAGGATGTTGACCACCCAGGTCACCATCGCAAAGCCCGAACGCGAGACGTAGCCCATGAACGTGGTGGCGAAGCCGCCGGCCTGCTGCCAATGGCTGCGCACCCATTCGATCAGGCGGTCCGGATCCAGCCACTGCATCACTTCCAGGCCGGTCTTGTGCTCGAACCAGGGGATGCCGGTCTGCATCAGCCACGCCTGCGCCTGCGGCGCGGCCGCGATCAGGGTGGTGATCTGGCGCTCGATCATCGGCACCAGCACCAGCAGCAGTGCCACGATCACCAGCACCATCGCTGCGAACACCAGCACCACGCCGGTCATGCGCGAGCGGCCGGTGGCCTCGATGCGGTCCACCAGGGGGTCACCCAGCCAGGCCAGCGCCAGTGCAAGCACGAACGGGGTCAGGATCGGCGCCAGCAGCCACACCACCCAGCCGATCAGGCCGGCGAACAGGATGTACTTCAGCCGGCGCAGGAACTGCGCGATTTCAGCTTCCGGGCTCAGGATCATCGCAGGCGGTACTCGTTGCTGACCGGCGCGGCCACCGGGGCACCGGTGGTGTCATCGATCGGGGTCGGCAGGGCCGGCAGCGGCGCGCTTGGCACCAGCACGCCATTGTCGCCAAGCATGCGGTTGAAGCCGGCCAGGCCGGTGGTCATCTCCACGCTCAGCTCCAGTTGGCCGGCCGAGGCGTGCAGCGGGGTGACGCTGCGCACCACCGGCACCTCGCGCAGGCCAGCGGCCAGCCGCAGGTAGTCATCGGCGCTGTTGATGCCGGTCACCACCAGGCGGTAGGTGCCGGCCTGGCCGACGGCCACGCCGGCCTTGGCATAGCGCTTGACCAGCGCATCGGCGGCACCGTCGGCACCGGCGGCCATCGCGCGCATGGCGTTGGCGTCCTTGCTGGTCCACTTGTTCAGTTCGCGGCCGTTGTCGACGAACACCCAGTCCGCCTGCCAGCCACCGTTGGCGCGGTAAAGCTTGCCGATCAGCTGCATCGGCGGCGAGTAGCGCGAGGAGGCACGGGCCACGGCGGCGCTGTCCTGGCGCCAGATGGCACCGGCCAGGGCCTGTTCGGCAGCACCGCCGCTGGGCAGGCCCAGCTTGTAACCCCGCTCGATGGCGCGGTTCAGCAGCGGGCGGGCGGCATTGGCCTGCTGCACGCTGACCAGGCGCGGGCCACTGCCGTCGTCGACGGCCAGCCACAGCACCGGCTTCGGTCGCGGCTGCGGCCACAGCGGCAGGCCCAGCGCCGAGACCAGCGAATCGACGTCATCCTCGCGGAAGCGGGCCACCAGCAGGGTCCGGAAGCTCGGTGCGCCGCTGGCACCCACGCTCTGGTCCTGCTTGTAGTCGTAGCTGGCCACGTAGTCCTTGGCATTGCGCAGCGCCTGCACCACGCCGGGGCGTGACATCACGTTGCGGTCGCCGGACAGCTTGCCCAGCACCACGCTCAGGGCACGGGCCAGGGCACCGTTGCGATCGGCCTCGGCCTGGCTGTTGACGGGCACTTCGGCCTCGTAGGCCCCCGAAGCGGTGGCGACATCTCCCTCGGTGCGCAGGCCGCTCTGGGCCATCGTGGCCACCGGCAGGCTCAGTGCAAGGAGCAGGGTCAGAATCAGGCTGCGGCGCATCAGGACATCCATTGGCTCGACGAATCCGGGGGAATTGTTGCCCGAATACGGCCTTTGCGCCAATGCGGCCTGTTAAAATCGCTCATTCAACCCCTGCCAGCGCCGACGCCCGTGACCAACACCCCGTCTTCCGCCCCTTCCCCCCTCACCTACCGTGACGCGGGTGTCGACATCGACGCCGGCAACGCGCTGGTCGAGCGGATCAAGCCCCTGGTCAAGCGCAGCTTCCGCCCGGAAGTGATGGGCGGCCTGGGCGGCTTCGGCGCCCTGTTCGACCTGTCCAACAAGTACCGCGAGCCGGTGCTGGTGTCGGGTACCGATGGTGTGGGCACCAAGCTGAAGCTGGCCCACCAGCTGAACCGCCACGATACGATCGGCATCGACCTGGTCGCCATGTGCGTGAACGACGTGCTGGTGCAGGGTGCCGAGCCGCTTTTCTTCCTGGACTACTTCGCCACCGGCAAGCTGGACATCGACACCGCCGCAGCGGTCGTGGGCGGCATCGCCAACGGCTGCACCGAGGCCGGCTGCGCGCTGATCGGCGGCGAAACCGCTGAGATGCCCGACATGTATGCCCCGGGCGAGTACGACCTGGCCGGCTTCACGGTCGCCGCGGTCGAGAAGAGCGAGCTGAAGGACGGCGCCAGCGTGGCCGCCGGCGACGTGCTGATCGGCATCGCCTCGTCCGGCCCGCACTCCAACGGCTACTCGCTGGTGCGCCGCATCTACGACCGCGCCGGCCGCCCGGCCGACCTGGAGCTGGAGGGCGGCGTGAAGCTGGTCGACGCGCTGATGGCACCGACCCGCCTGTACGTGAAGCCGATCCTGGCACTGCTGAAGTCGCACGGCGAGGCCATCCACGGCATGGCCCACATCACCGGTGGCGGCCTGACCGAGAACATCATCCGCGTGGTGCCCGACGGCCTCGGCCTGGACATCCAGGCATCGTCCTGGACCCTGCCGCCGGTGTTCCAGTGGCTGCAGAAGGAAGGCGCCGTGGCCGACAGCGAGATGTGGCGCACCTTCAACTGCGGCATCGGCTTCGTGCTGATCGTGGCAGCCGACCAGGTCGCCGCCGTGTCCGAGGCGGTCAAGGCGCAGGGCCTGGACCACTGGACCATCGGCCAGGTGGTCACTGCTGAAGGCGCCGAGCGCGTCCACATCGGCTGAACCCGGCCCCGAGGAGCCCGCATGGACGCAATGCCCCCGCTGCCCCCTACCCCCGTGCCGCCGCCAACGACGGCGGTACCGGCGTTCAGCCCCCAGGACGCCGACCACCTGCGCATGCTGTCAATCGCGCACTACGTGGTCGGCGGCCTGATCGCGCTGTTCTCGCTGATCTTCATCGTCCACATCGTGCTCGGCGTCACCGCGCTCACCGGCAACCTGCCGATGAACTCCGGCGGCCAGCCCTCGTCGCCGGCCGAACAGCGCGTGTTCGGCTGGATGTTCGTCGTGATCGGCTGTGCCATCGTGTTCGGTGGCGTCACCCTGGGCGCGTTCGTGGCCTACGCCGGCCGTTGCCTGGCCCGCCGCCGCCGCTACCTGCTGTGCCTGATCGTGGCCGGGCTGGCCTGTCTGTTCACGCCGATCGGTACCGTGCTGGGAGTACTCAGCCTGATCACGCTGCTGCGTCCGCAGGTCAAGGCCGCGTTCGACACAGCGGGCACGGCGGCATGACGAGCCCGGGCGCACCGCCGCCGCTGCCGCAGCAGACCCTGGCGCACCTTCAGCTGGGCAGCCACCTGCAGACGCTGAAGGTGCTGTTCTACGCGCTGGCGGTTTTCCACTGGATGGCCGCGCTGGCCTTCCTCGGTTTCATCGGCCTGGTTGCCAGCTCGCGCGGGCTGGACGATGGCGCGGTACTGGCCACCGTGTACGGCGTCGTTTCAGCGCTGGCTGCCGCGCTGGGCTTCGTGCAGCTGCACACCGCGCGCCTGCTGTCGCGCCGCACCGGGCTGGCCTGGTGCCAGCGCGCGGCCTGGCTGGCGGTGCTGGCCGGCCCGCTGGGCATGGCCCTGACCGCCTATGCCTGGGTGTTCCTGTCCAAGCCTGACATGGCCGCCCTGTTCGACCGCGGCGACCATCTCCGCGTCTGAACTTGCCGGCAGACGCCCCGCCCTTTCCTGATCGACTTCCCATGTCCGCGCCTGCCCTCCCCACGACCGCTTCGCCCAGCGCCTTCCGTGTCTCGCGCCCCAAGAAGCTGGCCTTCGCTGCCGTGCTGGCGGTATTCGCGGTCAGCTGGATCCAGCCGCTGTGGCCCACCGAGCAGGCGCTGCACAGCACGCTGACCGTGATCGGCCTGGGCGCCCTGCTGTGGGTCGACCGCCGGGGTGGCTGGCTGGGCAACGGTGCCTTCATCGCGATCTGCGGCTTCATCGCGCTGCACTGTGTGGCCGCCCGCTGGCTGTACTCGAACGTTCCCTACGACGCGTGGACGCAGGCGCTGATCGGCTGGTCGCCGAATGCGGCGTTCGGCTGGCAGCGCAATCATTTCGACCGCCTCATCCACTTCCTGTTCGGCGTCTGTTTCACGCCGGCACTGCTGCAGCTGGCACGTCACGCCTGGCCGGCGCTGCGCCGCGGCCAGGCCTTCGCCCTGGCGGTGATGACGGTGATGTGCGCCAGCCTGGTCTACGAGTGGTTCGAATGGGCCATCGCGCTCGCCCTGTCGCCGGACGCCGCCGAGGCCTACAACGGGCAGCAGGGCGACATGTGGGACGCCCATGCCGACATGCTGATGGCCACCGTGGGCAGCCTGCTGACCTGGCCGCTGATCCGCCGGAGTACCCCGCAATGACCGCGCCCACCCGCATTGCCGTGCTTGCCTCCGGCCGCGGCAGCAACCTGCAGGCCATCCTCGATGCCATCGCTGCGGGACGCCTGCGCGCCGAGGTCGTCGGCGTATTTTCCGACCGCCCGGCCGCCGCCGCGCTGCAGCGGGTCAGCGCCAACCTGCGCTGGGCGCATGCGCCGAAGGAATTCCAGGACCGCGCCGCCTACGAGCAGGCACTGGGCGACGCACTGGCCGCGGTCGCACCGGACTGGATCGTCTGCGCCGGCTACATGCGCATACTCGGCGCCGCCTTCGTGCAGCGCTTCAATGGCCGCCTGGTCAACATCCACCCGTCACTGCTGCCGCTGCACAAGGGGCTGGACACGCATGCGCGGGCACTGGATGCAGGCGATGCCGAGCACGGTGCCAGCGTGCACCTGGTCGTACCCGAGCTGGACGCCGGCGCCGTGCTGGCCCAGGTGCGGGTACCGGTGCTGCCCGGCGATGACGCCGACACCCTGGCCGCGCGTGTGCTGGCGGTGGAGCATCCCCTGCTGATCGCCACGCTGCAGCTGCTGTGCGCCGGCCGCCTGACTGAACGGGAGGGCCAGCCGCAACTGGACGGTCACCCCCTGTTTAGCCCGCTGGCCCTAGATTCCGCCGGGAACCTGAACCGGTAACGCCCACGCACACGCCCCGCTGACTGCGGGGCTGGCATCCTGCCCACCTCCTGCGGCTCCTCTCTTCCATGAAGACCACGACCCTGCTGTCCACTTCGCTGCTGCTGTCGCTTGTCGTGCTTCCCGGCGTGGGTTGGGGCCAGGCGCAGGCGCCTGCCGCCTCGCCGGCTCCGGCTCCGGCGCCGCTGCCAGCGGTGCAACCGCCGGCCGAAGCGGCGGCCCCGGCCCTGCCGGCCTTGGCGTGGGAACCGCCGCCGCTGCAGCCGTTCAGCGCCACCTACCAGGCCTTCTACAAAGGCAAGGAGGCCGGCGACGCCAGCATGCAGGTCACCCATACCGGCGGCAACCAGTGGCGGGTCGACATGCAGGTGGTCGGCCGCCGCGGCTTTGCCAGCGTGCTGGGCCTGAACATCGAGCAGAGCACGGTGTTCGAGGAGCGCGCCGGCGCCTATGCACCGCTGAGCCAGAGCACGGTGCGCAAGGGCCTGTTCCTGGGCAAGAAGGCGGTCGGCACGTACAACTGGCAGGCCGGTACCGCGCAGTGGACCGGCGACGTCGAGAAGAAGCGTGCGCAGCCGATTCCGCTGCAGCCGGGCGACCAGAGCGCCCTGCTGATCAACCTGGCGATCATGCGGGATGCCCGTCCGGGTGCCACCATGCACTACCGCTACGTGGACATGGGCAAGGTCCGCCAGCACGACTACCAGGCCGCGCCGCAGACCGAGAACGTCGAGGTCGGCGACCTGTCCTACAACGCGCTGCGGGTCTACCGGACCAACGGCGGCAACAACGAAACCATCCTCTGGATCGCCAACGGTGTCCCCACCCCGGTGCGCATCCTGCAACGCGAAGACGGCGAAGACCGCGTCGATCTGCGCCTGATCGAATACCAAGGAGTCTGAGCATGAGCACCCTGACCCGCCCCCTCACCTGGATCGCTGCAGCCGCGCTGTCGGTGGCCAGCCTGCCGGCCATGGCCCTGCAGCCGTTCAAGGCCGATTACCTGGCCAGCTACATGGGCATGCAGGCCAATGGCAGCATGACGCTGAGCAGCGAGGGTGCCAACAAGTGGCGCTACACGCTGCAGGTGAAGAACCAGCTGGCCGACCTGAGCCAGAGCACCGTGTTCGAAGAAGTGCGCGGCCAGCTGCGCCCGCTCAGCAGCCAAGACCGTTCGGCGCTGCTGGTGAAGAAGCGCAACGTGCAGGCCAACTACAACTGGACCAGCAACCAGGCCACCTGGACCGGCGACATCAAGCCGGACCGCGCTGGACCTATCGCACTGAAATCCGGTGACATGGACGCGCTGCTGATCAACCTGGCGATCGCCCGTGACCTCGCCGCCGGCAAGCCGCTGACCTATCGCATGGTCGACGAAGGCCGCATCAAGAACATGACCTACCGCGTGATCGGCAAGGAGTCGATCACCGTGGGCGGCAAGAGCTACGAAGCGACCAAGGTCTCGCGTGCCGACGGCAACAAGGAGCTGATCGCCTGGATCGTGCCGGAGTTCCCGGTGCCGGCGCGCATGCTGCAGCGGGAGAACGACCGCGATGCACTGGACCTGACCATCAAGGCGATGAACTGAGTGCCGGGGTCGGATCCCATTCCCTCGGGGATGGGCTCCGACCCCAGGCCCCGCGAAAAGAAAACGCCCGCTTTCGCGGGCGTTTTTCTTACTTCTTTTCTTCGGCCGCCGCCGGCTTGAACTCGGTACGGCAGTCCACGCGGATCTGCTCGCCGGTGCTGCGCCAGACGAAGGTGCGGCAATGGCGGTTGCCGTCCTGGCTGTCATTCACCGCAACCGCATAGAACGACTCGATGATCTCGTCGCGCGAGACCGTGCCATCGCCATTCCAGTCCATGTCCTTCTGCTCGATGCCCTGGGTGATGGCGATGTTGGCGTACCAGGCGTAGCCCAGCCACGCCAGCACGATCAGCACCAGCGCCAGCAGCGCCTTGCGACGCGGGCTGAACTTGCCGCGCAGGATCATGGCACGCGCCGGATGGTGGCACCGAGCGAAGACAGCTTCTCTTCGATGTTCTCGTAGCCACGGTCAAGGTGGTAGATGCGGTCGATGGTGGTCTCGCCGCTGGCCATCAGGCCGGCCAGGATCAGCGAGGCCGAGGCACGCAGGTCGGTGGCCATCACCGGTGCGCCACTCAGGTGCTCGCTGCCCCGCACGATGGCGGTGTGGCCTTCGACCTGGATGTCCGCGCCCAGGCGCAGCAACTCGTTGACGTGCATGAAACGGTTTTCGAAGATCGTTTCGTTGATCACGCCGACGCCGTCGGCCACGCAGTTGAGCGCCATGAACTGCGCCTGCATGTCGGTCGGGAACGCCGGGTACGGCGCAGTGGTCAGGTTGACCGCCTTCGGCCGCTTGCCCTGCATGTCCAGGGTGATGGTGTCGTCGGTGGTCTCGATCTTCGCACCGGCTTCGACCAGCTTGGACAGCACCGCGTCCATGGTGTTCGGGCGCGCACGGTTGACCGTGACCTTGCCGCCGGTCATCGCCGCAGCCACCAAGAAGGTACCGGTCTCGATGCGGTCGGGCAGCACTTCATGGCGGCCGCCGGACAGGCGCTCGACGCCTTCGATGACCAGGCGGGCAGTGCCCAGGCCTTCGATCTTCGCGCCCAGCGCGATCAGGCAATGCGCCAGATCGGTCACTTCCGGTTCCATCGCACAGTTGTCGAGGATGGTGGTGCCTTCGGCCAGCACCGCGCCCATCAGCACGTTCTCGGTGCCGGTAACGCTGACCATGTCGAAGGTGAAATGGCCGCCCTTCAGGCGCTTGGCCGTGGCCTTGATGAAGCCGTTCTCGACCACGATCTCGGCGCCCAGCGCCTGCAGGCCCTTGATGTGCTGGTCGACCGGACGCGAGCCGATCGCGCAGCCGCCGGGCAGCGACACTTCCGCCGCGCCGAAGCGGGCCAGCAGCGGGCCCAGCACCAGGATCGAGGCGCGCATGGTCTTGACCAGCTCGTACGGGGCAACATGCTGGTTCACCGGACGCGGGTCGACCACGATCGCACTGCCGCGCGACAGCGTGCCCTGGTCGATGGTGACCTTGGCACCCAGTTCACCCAGCAGCTTCACCGTGGTGACCACATCGTGCAGGTGCGGCACGTTGGTGATCTCCACCGGCGCATCGGCCAGCAGGGTCGCGCAGAGAATGGGGAGGACGGCGTTCTTGGCGCCGGAGATGCTCACTTCACCGTGCAGCGCAGCGCCGCCGGTCACAACGATCTTGGCCATGTATTCGGGATCTTCTGCGGTTCAGCCGGCTTCGGCCGGGGTCACGGTTTTCAGCGCCAGCGCGTGGATCGCGCCGCCCATCAGGTCGCCCAGGGTGGCATAGACCATCCGGTGGCGGGCCAGCGGCATCTTGCCGGCAAAGGCCTCGCAGACCACGGTCGCTTCGAAATGCACGCCATCGTCGCCCTGCACGTCGGCGCGGGCGCCGGGCAGGCCGGTTTCGATCAGGTTGCGGATGGTGTCGGCGTCCAACGGGCTTTCCTAATAAAATGTGCCTCCATTCTACTTCCGCTGCGTGGCGTCCGCATGGCCGAATCCCTGTTGCCCCCCCGTTCCGTCGACCCTGCCGGCCTGGTCGCCAGCGGCCGCCGCGTCTTCGAGATCGAGCGGCAGGCGCTGGATGCCGTGGCCGACCGCCTCGGCGAGGCCTTCCAGCAGGCTTGCCAGGCGATCCTGGCCAGCCGCGGCCGGGTGGTCGCCACCGGCATGGGCAAGTCCGGGCACATCGCCCGCAAGATCGCCGCTACGCTGGCCTCCACCGGCACTCCCGCGTTCTACGTGCATCCGGGCGAAGCCGGCCATGGTGACCTGGGCATGATCACCGAGGCCGACGTGGTGCTGGCCCTGTCCTATTCGGGCGAATCGGACGAAGTGCTGATGCTGCTGCCGGTGCTCAAGCGCCAGGGCAACGTGCTGATTTCCATGACCGGCCGCCCGCAGTCCAGCCTGGCCACCGCCGCCGATATCCACCTGGACGTCAGCGTGCCGGCCGAGGCCTGCCCGCTGGCGCTGGCGCCGACCTCCAGCACCACCGCCTCGCTGGCGATGGGCGATGCGCTGGCCGTGGCCCTGCTCGACGCACGCGGCTTCACCGCCGACGATTTCGCCCGCTCGCACCCGGCCGGCAGCCTCGGCCGCCGCCTGCTGCTGCATATCACCGACGTCATGCACACCGGGGAGGACCTGCCCAGCGTGGGGGCCGACGCCAGCCTCAGCGAGGCGCTGGTCGAAATGAGCCGCAAGCGGCTGGGCATGACCGCCGTGGTCGATGCCGACGGTGTGCTGATCGGTCTGTTCACCGACGGTGACCTGCGCCGGGCGCTGGACAGCGCGCTGGACGTGCGCGCCGCGAAGATCGCCGATGTGATGACCCGCAACCCACGTACCATCGGCGCCGACCAGCTGGCGGTGGAGGCTGCCCGGCTGATGGAGACCCACAAGATCACGGGCCTGATCGTGGTCGACGACCAGGGCCGGGCGGTCGGTGCCCTGAACATTCATGACCTGTTGCGGGCCCGGGTGGTTTAACCGACAGTCCGTAGACCCCATTCAGTCTGTACCGTCCCAACCCGAATCCACCGAGCCTGCCACCCTGATGCCCTGGTCCCCCCTGCCCGCCTTCCCCGCCCACCTGCATGCCGCCGCGGCCCGCGTCCGCCTGGCCTGCTTCGACGTGGACGGCACCCTCACCGACGGTCGGCTGTACTACGACAAGGACGGCAACGAGAGCAAGGCGTACTTCGTGCAGGATGGCCTGGGCCTGAAACTGCTGCAGCAGCACGGCATCCACCCCGTGCTGATCACCGCGCGCAACAGCCAGTCCGCGCTCAGGCGCGGCGCCGACCTCGGCATCGATACCCAGATCGCCGTGGGCGACAAGCTGGCCAGCGTGCAGGCGCTGTGTGCGCAGCACGGCATCGGCCTGGAGCAGGTGGCCTTCATGGGCGACGACCTGCCTGACCTGGCACCGCTGGGCGCGGTCGGCCTGGCGGTGGCGCCGGCCAACGCGCACCCGTGGATCGCCGAGCGCGTGCATTGGCAGACCCGCGCCGATGGCGGACGTGGTGCAGCCCGTGAGCTGTGTGACATCCTGCTGGCCGCGCAGGGACATGTGGACGCGGTCCTGGCGAGGTTCGGCGCATGAACCTGCCGAGCCTGAACTGGCGCACCCTGCTCGGCATCGGCCTGCTGCTGGCGGCCCTGCTCAGCAGCTGGGCGGCCCTGCGCAACCGCGACAAGGGTCCGGCCACTGCCGGCCAGGATGTCGGCGTGGACTACGTCCTGCACGACTTCCAGGTCGTCGCCCTGGATGAGCACGGCAAGGAATCGACCACCCTGCGCGCACCGTTGCTGGAGCGCCAGCGTGGCGACCAGACCATCAACATCGCCACGCCGCTGTTCGAGATGCCGGACAAGGATGGCAAGCACTGGACCCTGCGTGCCGAGACGGGCTGGCTCAGCGCCAAGGGCGACCAGATGAAGCTGCGCGGCAATGTCGCCGGCGACAGCCCGGCCGATCCGGGCGTGGTGCCGACCACCTTCCGCACCGACCACCTGGACGTGTTCCCGAAGGAGAACCGTGCCCGCACCGATGCGCTGGTCACCATGACCCGCCCCGGCATGGAACAGTCCGGCGTTGGCTTCGAGGTGGATTCGAAGAACAACACGTATCATTTCCTCAGCCAGTCCAAGGGCCGTTACACGCCCCGACGCTGATTCCGCCGCCCTCCTGCGACGTCCCCGGACAGGCGCAAGGCAGGCAGCCCACCCATCCGCCCCCGGTTTCCCGGGCGGCCCCACCGGTAGAACGGACCCCGATGAAGATTCCCTTTGCAGCCGTACTCGCGCTCGGTCTCCTTGTTCCCAGCGCTGCCTTTGCCAAGTCCACCGACCGCAACGAGAACATGAACATCGACTCCGGCGCGCAGTCGGGCGTGCTCACCGGCGATGGCAAGACCGTGCTCTCGCAGGGCGTGACCGTCACCCAGGGCTCGCTGGACATCCGCTCGTCCGAAGCCGAGATCTACCTGAAGGACGGCGAGGCCGTGCGTGCGGTGTTCACCGGCAAGCAGGCCACGATGAAGCAGCAGCTCGACGATGGCACCTGGATGGACGCGGTGGCTGATCGCATCGACTACGACATCAAGACCGAGATCATCACCCTGACCGGCAACTACAAGGTCACCAGCGCGCGCGGCACCAATGCCGGCCAGCGCATGGTCTACAACACCCGTAGCGGCGAAATGAATTCCGGTGGCGATGGCAGCCGCGTGCGCACCGTCATTCCGCCGAAGAACAAGAACGCGGCGGCACAGCCGGCGGCCACGCCCAAGGCGGCGGCGCCGGCCAGCACGTCGGCCAAGCCGGCCGGGAGCAAGAAGTAATGCTCGTCGCCAAGGGCCTGCGCAAGCGCTACAAGCAGCGCGAAGTCGTGAAGGACTTCGGGCTGACCCTCGACGCCGGTGAAGTGGTGGGCCTGCTCGGCCCCAACGGTGCCGGCAAGACCACCTGCTTCTACATGATCGTCGGCCTGGTCGCCGCCGATGCCGGCAGCATCGTGCTCGACGGCAAGGACATCACCAGCGATCCGATGTACACCCGTGCCAAGCAGGGCGTGGGCTACCTGCCGCAGGAGCCGTCGGTGTTCCGCAAGCTGACGGTGGCCGACAACCTCCGCCTGGTACTGGAGCTTCGCGAAGACCTGGATTCGGCCGGCCGCGAACGCGAATTGAACAGCCTGCTCGACGAATTGCAGCTGGGCCATGTGGCCGACCAGCTCGGCGCCAGCCTGTCCGGTGGCGAACGTCGTCGCTGCGAGATCGCCCGCGCACTGGCCGCGCAGCCGCGCCTGATCCTGCTCGACGAACCGTTTGCCGGTGTCGACCCGATCTCGGTGGGTGAAATCCAGCGCATCGTCACCCATCTCAAGCAGCGTGGCATCGGCGTGCTGATCACCGACCACAACGTGCGCGAGACCTTGGGAATCTGCGACCGCGCGTATATCCTCGCCGAGGGCACCGTGCTGGCCCAGGGCTCGCCGGAGGCGATCCTGGACAACGCCGACGTACGTCGCGTCTACCTTGGGGATTCCTTCAAGCTGTGACCGCAGGCGCCGGGTCCCTTTCCTTCCGTTCGGCACAGGCATGAAGACTCGGCTGCAGACATCGTTGGGACAACAGCTGGTGCTCACGCCCCAGCTGCAGCAGGCGATCAAGCTGCTGCAGATGTCCACGACCGAGCTGGAGCTTGAAATCGCCCAGGCCGTGGAGAGCAATCCGCTGCTGGACTGGGCCGACAGCAACGACAGCAGTGCCGCCAATGAGGCCAGCGACAGCACCGATGCCGACGCGCCCGCCGAACGCACCGACAACGGCGACGACTGGGCGCCGGCCGAACTCGACTGGAGTGCCGCCGGCAGTGGTGGCAGCTTCGACGATGACGATGACACCGGCAGTGCCGCCGAGCGCGTGGCGGAAACCGAAACGCTGGCCGACCACCTGCTGTGGCAGCTGCACCTGTCGCATCTTTCCACGCATGACCGCAGCATCGGCGCTGCACTGATCGATGCCCTGGACGACGATGGTTACCTGCGCGAACCGCTGGCCACCATCGCCGAAACCCTGCTGCCGGCGGTCCATGCCGGTGAGGATGAAATCCTCGCGGTGCTGCATCGCATCCAGCGTTTCGACCCGGTCGGCGTTGCCGCGCGCACGCTCGGCGAGTGCCTGCAGCTGCAGCTGGACGTGTTGCCTGCCGACACCCCGGGGCTGGCGCTGGCGCGACAGATTGCCGCAGGCCCGCTGGAACGGCTGCCGCGCAGTGGCGTCTCCGGGCTGGCGCATGAACTGAAACAGCCGCTGGACGAGGTCGAGACGGCGGTCGCGCTGCTGCGCTCGCTGGACCCGCGTCCGGGCACGCAGATCGCGCCGCTGTCGCAGGACACCTATGTGGTGCCCGACGTGGTGGTGTGGCGGCAGAACGGCATCTGGCGCGCAGCGCTGGCGGCCCATGCCGGGCCGAAGGTGGTGATCCACCGTGGCTACGAACAGCTGATCCGCCGCTGTGGCGAGGCCGACGCCGGCTACCTGCGCGGCCAGCTGCAGGAGGCGCGCTGGCTGCTGAAGGGCCTGCAGCAGCGCGGCGAAACCCTGCTGCGGGTGGTGCGCAGCCTGATCCTGCAACAGGCCGGCTTCCTCGAATTCGGCGAGCAGGCGCTGCGCCCGCTGACCCTGCGCGAGATCGCCGCCGAGCTGGGCCTGCACGAATCCACGGTGTCGCGCGCGATCGCCCGCAAGCACGTGCGCACGCCGCGCGGCACCCTGCCGCTGCGCGCCTTCTTCGCCTCGGGTATCGATACCGAAGGCGGTGGCGAGGCGTCCAGCACGGCCATCCAGGCGATGATCCGCCGCCTGATCGACGACGAGAACCCGCGCAAGCCGCTTTCTGACGCCAAGCTGGCTGACCTGCTCAAATCGTCGGGAATTCCAGTAGCGCGACGCACCGTGGCGAAGTATCGTGAAGCCATGAACATTTCCGCCTCGCACGAAAGGGTCAGAATCGCTTGACGCGCCGCCGCGCCCGGCGGAGAGGTTCATTGGCACATCCGAACACAGGAGAAACCCGATGCGCATCGAAACGTTTGGCAAAGACGTCGAAGTCACCCCGGCCCTGCAGTCCTATGTAGAGGAGAAGCTGGCCCGGATCGGAAAACACTTCGACCAGCACTGCGAAGCGCGGGTGACCCTCAAGCTGCAGAAGACCGAACACCACGTCGACGCCAGCCTCAACATTCCGGGGCAGACCCTGCACGCCGAGGCCGGCGGCCAGACCATGTATGCCGCGATCGACCTGCTTGCGGACAAGCTTGACCGCCTGGTCATCAAGCACAAGGAGAAAAAACAGCAGCACGCACCGCTGCCGGTGGGCGACAATGGTGGCTGATCGCCACCGTTCCCCGCAGACATGCCCCTGACTGACCTCCTGGCGGCCGTGCAGACCCAGCTCTGCACGGCCACCGACCGTGACAGCGTCCTGCAGGCCGCCGCCGGGTTGCTGGCCTGCCGCCAGGCCAACGCCGAACAGATCTATCTGAACCTGTGCCAGCGCGAAGCCCTGGGCAGCACCGCGATCGGCCACGGCATCGCCATCCCCCACGGCCGCGCGCCGACCCTGGACCGCCCCCGTGGCGCCCTGCTGCGACTGGCGACCCCGGTCGATTTCGGCGGCGACGAACCGGTGGACCTGGTGTTCGCGATGGCCGTCCCCGCCCACTACACCCACCAGCACCTGATGCTGCTGTCCGAGCTGGCCGAGCTGTTTTCCGCACCGGACATCCGCCAGGCCCTGCGCGAAGCCGGCGATGCCCGGGCGCTGCGCGAGGCGCTGGACATGACCCCACCTGCGAGTGCCGCATGAATACCAGCATCACCGCCCGTGAACTGTTCGAACAGCAGCGCGAGCGGCTGGGGCTGCGCTGGGCCGCTGGCAAATCCGGTGAGAAACGCGAGCTGGAGGCCGGCAACACGGTCTCGCGGCGTCCGTCGCTGGCCGGCTACCTCAATGCGATCTATCCCAACAAGGTGCAGATCCTGGGCACCGAGGAACTGTCCTGGCTGGACGCGCTGGAACCCCGCCAGCGTTGGGAGACCATCGAGAAGATCATGCAGTCGCATCCGCTGGCGCTGGTGCTGACCCGCAACCAGGCGTGCCCGGAAGACCTGCGCGCGGCCGCCGATGAATCCGGCACACCGCTGTGGCTGTCGCCCAAGCGCGGCCACGAACTGCTCAACCACCTGTCCTACCACCTGGCGCGCACGCTGGCGCCGCGGGTGATCCTGCATGGCGTGTTCATGGAGATCTATTCCATCGGCGTGCTGATCACCGGTGAGGCCGGGTCGGGCAAGAGCGAGCTGGCGCTGGAGCTGCTAAGCCGCGGCCATCGGCTGGTAGCCGACGATGCGCCCGAATTCACCCAGATCGCCCCGGACGTGCTCGACGGCACCTGCCCCGAACTGCTGCAGGACCTGCTGGAAGTGCGCGGCCTGGGCGTGCTGAATGTGCGCGAGATGTTCGGCGACACGGCTGTAAAGAAGAACAAGTACCTTCGGCTGATCGTCCATCTGACCAAGCCGATGACCGAACCCACCCCGCATGGCTACGAGCGCCTGACCGGCGACTCGGGCACCCGCCATGTGCTGGACCTCGACGTTCCGCTGATCACCCTGCCGGTGATGCCCGGCCGCAACCTGGCCGTGCTGACCGAAGCCGCCACCCGCCTGCACATCCTGCGCACCAAGGGCATTGATCCGGCAGCGATGTTCATCGCCCGCCACAGCAATCTGCTGGAACGGCGAACACCCTGATTCCCCTGCCCCTCGAAGAGCCTGTTCATGAGCACCGCCACCCCCTCCGCCCCGACCCTGATCATCGTCAGCGGCCTGTCCGGCTCGGGTAAATCCGTCGCCCTGAAGACCTTCGAGGATCAGGACTACTACTGCTCGGACAACCTGCCGATCCACCTGCTGCCGGACTTCGTGCGCAGCCTGCTGGCCAACCACGATGGCAGCGCGCCGCGCCGGCTGGCGGTGGGCATCGACGTGCGCGGCCAGGCCGACCTGAGCCAGCTGGGCGACTGGCGGCAGCTGGCCACCGACGCCGGCGTGGAAGTGAAGGTGCTGTTCTTCGAGGCCAGCGACGAAACGCTGCTCAAGCGCTATGCCGACACCCGCCGCCGCCATCCGCTGAGCCAGCTGGGCCTGTCATTGCCCGAGGCGATCGCCCGCGAGCGCGAGCTGACCGCGCCATTGCGCCGCGAGGCCGATGCGGTGATCGATACCAGCAACCTCAACGTGCACCAACTGCGGCGGCGGATCATCACCGAGTTCGCGATGGACCATGCCACCGGCCTGTCGCTGCTGTTCGAATCATTCGCCTACAAGCGCGGTGTACCCGCCGAGGCAGACTTCGTGTTCGATGCGCGGGTGCTGCCCAATCCACACTGGGACCCGGACCTGCGTGCGCTCAGCGGCCGCGAACCGGGTGTGCGCGACTACCTGGAAGCGCAACCGGACGTGCAGCGCTACCTGGCCCAGCTGATGGATTTCCTCGATACCTGGCTGCCGAAACTGGGTGATGGCACCCGCAGCTACGTGACCGTGGCGTTCGGCTGCACCGGCGGCAAGCACCGCTCGGTGTTCCTGGCCGAGCGCATGGCCCGGCATGCCCGCGAGATGGGCTGGCAGGACGTGGCGACGTACCACCGCGAACAGGATTGAGGGGGGCCGGCCGGGCTGCGCCCGGCACCCGTCGGTAGTGCCGGCCGCTGGCCGGCAACAGCAACAGCAACAGCAAAAGCGGCATTCCGTGGGATGGCGGGGCGGTGTGGGTAGGCAGGACACGCCGTGAACCCCCCTCCGGGGTCCGGCCCAGCCGCTGGCGGCTGGGCGTTCGGGCGCTTGCGAAGCAGTGCTTCGCAAGCAAAGCGCCCTCACCCATGGGGGCTCGATGGCGCCATCCATGGCGCCAACGGTCCTGCCTACCCACACCGCCCCGCCTCTGACAGATTCCGTGCGCTGTTGGTAGGTGTCGACCTTGGTCGACACGATGGATCCACACCATGCGTGGATGATTCGCTGTCAGGCATCGAAAAACGCATGGGGTCGGATCCCTTTTCCAGGGGAAAAGGGCTCTGACCCCGATAACGCTGAATACGGGACACAGTGCCCCTCATCTGCTGCTATCGCCGATTCACCTTGACCTGTTAACGTGCAGTAATGACCTGTGGCATTCTCCTCGTAACACATCCCGGGGTCGGGACCGCCCTGCTTGACGTGGCGACCCGGCTCCTGCGGCAATTGCCGCTGAAAACCGAAGCTTTCGAAGTACCGTTCGACGCAGACATGGACGCCCTGCTCCCGCTCGCCTCGGCCGCCCTGCGGCGGGTCGACAGTGGTGAGGGCGTGCTGATCCTGACCGACCTGTACGGCGCCAGCCCCGCCAACCTTGCAGGGCAGCTGGCCCGGCTGGGGACCCCGGTTCGCCGGGTGTCGGCACTGAGCCTGCCGATGTTGCTGCGGGTGATGAATTATCCGGAACAGGGACTGGATCAACTGCCCGCCACAGCCGCGGCGGGTACCCGTAATGGAGCGATAGTCGACGATGCTTGAACGAGAACTCACCGTCAGCAACCGCCTGGGCCTGCATGCCCGGGCCACCGCCAAGCTGGTGCAGACCCTGGCGCCGTTCCGCTGCAACGTGACCATGGCCGCCAAGGGCCGTGAGATCAACGCCAAGAGCATCATGGGCGTGATGCTGCTGGCCGCCGGCCAGGGCACTCCGGTCACCGTGCGCATCAACGGCGAAGATGAAGCCGCCGCGATGGAGGCGGTGGTGGGCCTGTTCGAACGCCGCTTCGACGAGGACAGCTGAGCGTGCCACGCGCACGCGCCGGCCAGCTCCCTTCCGGCCAACGGCCGGTACAGCTGTTGGCCGGCCATGGCGCGGCGCGCGGAACGGCGATGGGCCGGGCGCGCGTGCGGCTGCCGCATGCACTGGAAGTGGCCGAGCAACGCGTGGCCGCCCACCAGGTCGAGGCCGAACTGGCCCGCCTGCACCGTGCGCTGGATGCCGCGCGTACGGAAATGCACGAACTGCGTCAGCGCCTGCATGGCGCACTGAACCAGGAAGTGGGCGAGTTCCTCGACCTGCACGCGTTGCTGCTGGACGACCCCGAGCTGCTGTATGGCCTGGACGAACTGATCCGCAGCGGCCCGTACAGTGCCGGCTACGCGCTGCGCCTGCAGCGTGACCGCCTGGCCAAGGTCTTCGATGGCATGGACGATGCCTACCTGAAGAGCCGCATGGACGATCTCGACCATGTGATCGGCCGCATCCACGCCTTCCTGCAACCCGAACGCCCGCCGGTGATGAAGGGCCTGGCCGGCGAGATCCTGGTCTGCGACAACATCGCCCCATCCGAACTGGCGCAGCTGCAGGCGCAGGGCGTGGTCGGCATCGTCACCGCCGCCGGCAGCGCGCTGTCGCACAGCGCGATCCTGGCGCGCAGCCTGCACCTGCCCCTGATCGTCAATGTGCCGCAACTGCTCAGCCGCGTCGCCGACGGCGACGTGCTGATCATCGACGGTGCCGACGGCAGCATCACCGTCAACCCGCTGGCCGACAACCTGCGTGACTACCGCGCACGCCTGAAGGAACACGCGCGCGAGCAGCGCGAGCTTGGCCGCCTGCGCAGCAAGCCCAGCCGTACCCGCGACCAGGTCGACATTGCCCTCCTGGCCAATGCCGAATCGCTGGAGGACGTCACCCAGGCGCATGCGCTGGGCGCGCAGGGGCTGGGCCTGTACCGCACCGAATTCCTGTTCCTGCAGCGCAACGAGCTGCCGGACGAAGAAGAACAGTTCCAGACCTACCGTGATGCCGCACTGGGCATGAGCGGCCGGCCGGTGACCATCCGCACGCTCGACCTGGGTGCGGACAAGGCCGATCGTACCGGTCTGACCCTGAGCAACGAAGAGAACCCGGCACTGGGCCTGCGCGGCGTGCGCCTGTCGCTGGCACGGCCCAAGGTGGCCGACACCCAGCTGCGCGCGATCCTGCGCGCCTCGGCCTACGGCAAGCTGCGCGTGCTGGTGCCGATGGTCAGCACCCGCGAGGAACTGCTGGCGGTGCGCCGGCGCATGCTCAAGCTGAGCGAACAGCTGCGCAGCGAAGGCCATATGGTGTCCGAGCACGTGCCGCTGGGCGCGATGATCGAAGTCCCGGCGGCGGCATTGGCGCTGGAGAGTTTCATCGATCTGGTCGATTTCCTGTCGATCGGCACCAACGACCTGGTGCAGTACCTGCTGGCCGCCGACCGCAACAACGAGGCGCTGGGTGAGTTGTATTCACCGTTGCACCCGGCGGTGCTGCGGCTGTTGCAGATGGTGATCGAGACCGGCGCACGCCACCGCATCCCGGTGGCGGTCTGCGGCGAGATGGCCGGTGATGCGCGGATGACCCCGTTGCTGCTGGCGCTGGGCCTGAGCGAGTTCAGCCTGCATCCCGGTACGTTGCTGGAGGTGCGCCGTGCCATCCGCGAAGCCGATCTGGGTGCGCTGCGCGCCCGTGCCCCGAAGCTGCTGGCCGCGCGCGACCGCCGCGCCATCGAACGCTGGCTGGCGCTGGTGGCCGATACGCCCTGACACCACCCGCTCGCCGGGCATGCACGCCTGGGGTCAGATCCCTTTTCCGCGGGAAAAGGGATCTGACCCCGTCTCGTTGAAGGCCAAGAGGTTGCCGGCCAGCGGCCGGCACTACCGCCACCCGGCGGCTATGCGCTGAAACATCCCCTTGCGATAATGACGCGCTGAACACCCCTGTTGCCGCATCCTTGCCGGGATCGCGGCTTTTCTTATCCCGCGGGAGCTGCGATGGCTGAAGCTGTACGCCACGACAAGACTGCGCGCCAACTGCGGATGTTGTCCGATGCACTGGACAGCGGCCGGCTGGGCCCGGTACGTCGGCTGGTCAACACCCTGGCCCCGGCCGAGATCGGCAACCTGCTTGAATCGCTGCCGCCGGGCAAGCGCGAGGTGGTGTGGGGCCTGGTTGATCCGGAAGATGACGGCGAGGTGCTGGTCCACGTCGGCGAAGACGTGCGCGAGAGCCTGCTCGCGGACATGGACCCGGACGAGATCATCGCCGCGGTCGAAGACCTGGACATCGACGACCTGGCCGACCTGGTCGAAGACCTGCCCGATACGGTCATCGACGAGGTCCTCAAGTCGATGGACCGCGAGAACCGCGAGCGCCTGGAGCAGGTGCTGTCCTATCCCGAGGACAGCGCCGGCCGCCTGATGAACCCGGACGTGGTGACCGTGCGCGCCGACGTCAATGTCGACGTGGTGCTGCGCTACCTGCGCCTGCGCGGCGAACTGCCGGACCATACCGATCACCTGTTCGTGGTCAGCCGGCGCCATCAGTACCTCGGCCGGGTGTCGCTGGCGGCACTGGTGACCCACGAGGACACCACCCCGATCAACCGCCTGATCGACGACGAGCAGCCGGCCATTGACGTCGGCGAGAGCGACCAGGAGGTCGCCCGCCAGTTCTCCGACCATGACTGGATCTCCGCGCCGGTGGTGGACGACAACAACATCCTGATCGGCCGCATCACCATCGATGACGTGGTCGACATCATCCGTGGCCAGGCCGAGCACCAGGCACTGGGCGCCGCCGGCCTGGACGAGGACGAAGACCTGTTCAGCCCGGTCTGGCGCGCCATGCGCCGGCGCTTGATGTGGCTGTCGGTGAACCTGTGCACCGCCTTCCTGGCCTCCAGCGTGGTCGGCCACTTCGAAGGCACCATCGACAAGCTGGTGGCGCTGGCCGTGCTGATGCCGATCGTGGCGGGCCTGGGCGGCAATGCCGGTACCCAGGTGCTGGCGCTGATGGTGCGCGGCCTGGCACTGGGCCAGGTAGGCGCGTCCAACGCGCGCACGCTGCTGTGGAAGGAGGTGCGGGTCGCCTTGTTGAACGGCGTGATGCTGGGTTCCGTGCTGGGGCTGATCGTGCTGGCCTGGTTCCACTCGCCCGGGCTGTCGGCAGTGATCGCCATCGCGCTGACCTGCAACCTGCTGTTCGCCGCACTGGCCGGCGTGCTGGTGCCACTGACCCTGAAACGCTTCGGCTTCGACCCGGCGCTGGCCAGCGGCATCTTCCTGACCGCCGTGACCGACTCGATGGGCTTCTTCACCTTCCTCGGCCTGGCCACGCTGGTGCTGCTGCACTGAACCCTGCAGGGTCCGATCCCCGCCGCGCGGAGTTCCGACCCACGCCAAAACCCAGGGTCGGATCTCCGCTGCGCGGGGCTCTGACCCGTTTCCAACTGGACACCCATGGCCACCACGATCGAAAACTATTTCCAGCCCGGCTGGCGCGACCAGCAGCACACCTGCCCGGCCTGCGAATGGAAGGGCAGCTCGCGTGCCATGGAGATGGAGCTGGACGAGGACGCCACCGAGTACGCCTGCCCGGTCTGCGAGAACCCGCTGCTGGTGGTGCTGCATCCGGACATCGCGCAGGTGCAGGCGGCCGCCGCCGAGGGCAATGCCGAAGCGCAGGAGCAGCTGGACATCATTGCCAGTTTCCCGCGACCGGAGTGACGCGCCGCACGATGCCGCGTTGACCTGCGGCGGGCTAGGATGCAGCTGACCCTGCCGCCCCGGGAAATCCCATGGTCCGATCGATGTCGCGCTGGCTGCCGCTGCTGGCCTTTCTGATGATGAGCGGTTGCACTTCGCTGCCGGACAGCGCGCGCGGCCGCTTCGAGGGCCGCGCAGTGAAGGTGGACGGCGAGACCGCCTACTACCAGGTGTTCATTCCGGCCGGCGTTCAGGCCACCGCTCCCACCAGACTCCCGGTCATCCTGTTCCTGCACGGCTCCGGCGAGCGTGGCGGCGACGGTGTCAAGCAGACCCATGCGGGGCTGGGGCCGCACCTGCGCAGGCACGCGGCCGACTTCCCCGCATTGGCCGTATTCCCCCAGGTGCCGGGCCACCAGGAATGGAGCGGGCGCAACAACCGCGTTGCGCTGGCCGCCCTGGACGCCACCATCGCCGAGTTCGGTGCCGATCCCTCACGGCAGTACCTGACCGGGATGTCGATGGGCGGCTATGGGAGCTGGAACATCGCGCTGGATGACCCCGGGCGCTTCGCCGCGATCGTGCCCGTGTGCGGCGCGGTGCTGGCGCCACGCGCGGTGCGCCCGACCCTGTTCGTCGAGCAGGTCGCCCAGGAAACCGATCCGTATGCGGCCATCGCCCAGCGCCTGAGAGGCACGCCGATCTGGATCTTCCACGGTGCGCTGGATGATGTAGTGCCACCGGACGACGATCGCAGACTGCACGCCGCATTCCGGAGCGCCGCTGCACGCGACGTGCGCTACACCGAGTACCCGGACGGCAACCACAATGCCTGGGACGCCACCTACGCCGACCCGGCGATGTGGGCATGGCTGTTCGCGCAGAAGCGCTGAGCCGCAGCTTCAGTAGTTGCCAACCTTGGTTGGCATTGACTGCCCTGGCAGTTGCCAACCTTGGTTGGCACTGGCCTACCTGAAACCAACCCATTCCCCGATGTTCACTGGAAGCAGGCCCGTCCATGCTTGCTCCATGCAGAACACACGTCTCCTGCTCGGTCGTCGCTCCAGCATCGGCCTCAGCTATATCCTCACCGCCGTCGTCCATGACCGCGCGCCGCTCTTCACCAACGCCGCAGCGGCCGCCTTGGCAGTCCGCGAATTCCAGCGACTGGATCAGGAAGGCTTCACCCGCTCGATTGCGTACGTGGTCATGCCCGACCACATCCACTGGCTGGTCGAACTACGTGCGGGAACGCTGGAAACCGTCATGAAGCGTTTCAAGTCGCGCACAGCCCAGCAGGCAAACCGGTTGCTGGGGCGAGTCGGGCGCTTCTGGCAGGCCTGCTATCACGATCATGCGATCCGCTCTGACGAATCGTTGCACCGGCGTGCGATGTACCTGATGGGAAATCCGATCAGGGCCGGACTGGCGACGCGGCTTGGGCAATATCCCCATGCATGGTGCGAATGGGAGCTTGGGGCTTCGTGTGATCCGCTCGACAACTTGGGCGCGGATGGATAGTGCCAACCAAGGTTGGCATCTACCAGAGCGGTGCGCGGACAAGCCGCGCGGCAAGTGTGTCAACCAAGGTTGACACCTACCAGAGCGGGTGGTCAGCCCAGCAGGGTTTCCAGCACGGCCATGCGCACGGCGACGCCGTTGGCGACCTGGCGCAGCACCCACGACTGCGGGCCGTCGGCCACGTCGTCGGTCACTTCCACGCCGCGGTTGATCGGGCCCGGGTGCAGCACCGCGGCATCCTTGCCGGCGCGCGCCAGGCGCTCGCGGGTCAGGCCGTACTGGGCGTGGTACTGCTCCAGCGACGGCACCAGGCCTTCTTCCATGCGCTCGCGCTGCAGGCGCAGCATCATCAGCGCGTCGACGCCTTCCAGCATCGCGTCGAAATCATCGCCGACCACGCAGCCCTTCAGGGTCTCATCGTCCGGCAGCAGCGACTGCGGGCCGCACACGCGGATCTCACCCACGCCCAGCGTGCGCAGCGCATGCAGGTCGGTGCGGGCCACGCGCGAGTGCTTCACGTCGCCGACGATCACCACTTTCATCTTCGAGAAATCCGGGCCCTTGGCCTGGCGCAGGGTCAGTATGTCCAGCAGGCCCTGGGTCGGGTGCGCGCTGCGGCCGTCACCGGCGTTGATCAGTGCGGTGCCCTCGCCCGCCGCTTCTGCCAGTGCGGCTACCGCGCCATCCTCCGGGTGGCGCACCACGAAGCCGCGCACGCCCATCGCTTCCAGGTTGCGCAGCGTATCGCAGGCGGTTTCGCCCTTGCGGGTGGACGAGGTCGAGGCATCGAAGTTGAGCACATCGGCGCCCAGGCGCTGCGCGGCCAGCTGGAATGAGCTGCGGGTGCGCGTGGACGGCTCGAAGAACAGCGTGCACACCGCCGAACCGGCCAGCACGTGGCGCTTGTTGCCGACGCGGCCGACTGCGGCATCGCGGATCTGACCTGCCCGGTCAAGCAGCTGCAGCAGGGTCCCGCGCGGCAGGCCCTCCAGGGTCAGCAGGTGGCGCAGGCGTCCGGAGGCATCGATTTGCTGGGCGGTCATGGCGGTGTCGGGCAGTCAGGGAATGGGGGTGGCGTCGTCGGGGGACGACAGCCAGCGGTCGATGATCACCGCCGCGGCCACGGCATCGAGCGCGGCCGCATCACGGCGGCGCTTGCGCCCTTCGGCGCGCTCGACGGCGAAGCGGCGGGCGGCCTCGACCGAGCTGGAACGCTCGTCGATCATCACCACCGGCAGCTTGAAACGTTCCCGCAGCTGGCGGGCGAAGCCCTGCGCGCGCTTGCGGTTGGGTTGGTCCTGGCCGTCCAGGGTCAGCGGGTCGCCGACCACCAGGCCGTCGGGCTTCCATTCCTTGAGCAGGCGTTCGATCGCGGTCCAGTCCGGGCCATTGCCGTGCACATCGACCACCGCAACCGCGCGCGCATGCGCAGCGAAGGCACTGCCGATGGCCACGCCGATCCGCCGCGAGCCGACGTCGAAACCCAGAACGGTGCCGTCACGGCGGATCGCCGGGACAGCAGGAGCCGGTACGGGCGTGGCCGGCTCAGACATGGCCGCTGTAGTCGGTCAGCCGGAACAGGTCCACGCCGATGCGCGAGGCCGCACCCTGCCAGCGCTGCTCCAGTGGCAGCTGGAACACCAGCTCGGCATCGGCCGGCACGGTCAGCCAGCTGTTCTCGGACAGCTCGCTTTCCAGCTGCCCTGCGCCCCAACCGGCACAGCCGAGGGTGACCACGGCATTGGCCGGGCCTTCGCCACGCGCCATCGCTTCAAGGATGTCGCGCGAAGTGGTCAGGTACAGGCCGTCACCCACGATCAGGCTGGAATCCCACGCGCGCGCGTCGTCATGGATGACGAAGCCGCGCTCGGGATGCACCGGGCCGCCGTTGAGCACCATGCGCGCCTGCAGGTCGCCGTCACCGGTGGTGATGTCCATCTGTGCAAGCACTTCACCCAGCGTGTACTCGGAAGGCTGGTTGACCAGCACGCCCATCGCCCCGTTCTCGTCGTGCTGGCAGATCAGCGCGACGCTGCGGGCAAAGGTCGCGTCGAGCAGCGACGGCAGCGCGACGAGGAGGTGATCGGCGAGGGAGGTCGGCGTTACAGGCATGGTCCCATTCTACCTGCTGGGGGCGGGATGGTCGCGCAAAGGCGGCGAACCGCGATGGGCTAGGATGGTGCTTTGCCATGGAAGGTCATCGATGCAGTCTTCATCGCCCCTGACCCTGCCGGCACGCGGCGCCATCGTCCTGATTGCCCTGCTGCAGGGTCTGATGCTGTATGCCGCGCAGGAACTGTCCGATGCGTGGCCGTTCCGCGATATCGGCTGGCGCTACTGCTGGTACGCCTGGGTGCTGGCCATTCCCAGCGCGGTGGCGCTGAGCCTGGTCGACCTGGGCCAGCGCCGCCTGTGGCTGCAGGCCGTGCTCGGCTCGGCGGTGGTGCTGGCGCTGGCCGCCTGGATCGGCTGGAACCTCACTGGCGAGACCGCGCTGGAGTCGAGCGCGCTGCAGTTTCCACTGACCCTGGGCATCGCCGTGGCGGTGTTCGTGGCCCTGCCCTGGTGGCAGTTCCAGCTGCAGCACGGGCATTGGCGCGCCAGCTACCCCGAGCTGTTCGAGCGCGCCTGGCAGAACGGTTTGACCCTCGCCCTGGCGGCACTGTTCACCGGGCTGACCTGGCTGCTGCTGTGGCTGTGGGCGGCGCTGTTCCAGCTGCTGGAGGTCACCGTCTTCCGCGACCTGTTCCGCCAGGATGCCTTCATTGCGCTGGCTACCGGCAGCCTGGCCGGGTTCGGCGTGCTGATCGGGCGCACCCAGCACCGCGCGATCCAGATCACCCGCCAGGTGCTGTTCGCGATCTGCCGCGGACTGCTGCCGCTGCTCTCGTTCATCGCCGTATTGTTCGTGCTGAGCCTGCCGCTTACCGGGCTGGAACCGCTGTGGAAGACCCGCTCGGCCGCCAGCCTGCTGCTGGTGCTGTCGCTGTTGCTGGTGACGTTCACCAATGCGGTCTACCAGCAGGGGGACGACACCGCGCCCTACCCCGTCGTGCTGCGCCGTCTGGTTGAAGCCAGCCTGCTGGCGCTGCCGGTCTACGCCGCACTGGCGCTGTACGCACTGGGGCTGCGCGTGGTGCAGTACGGCTGGACCGTGGACCGGTTCTGGGCGGTACTCGTCGCAGTGGCCGTGGCCGGCTATGCCGTGGGCTACGCGCTGGCGGTGCTGCGCCGGCAGCGCCGCTGGTTGCAGATGCTGGAGCCGGTCAACCGCTGGATGTGCTGGGCGGTGCTGGCACTGGCATTGCTGGGCAACTCGCCGCTGCTGGACCCGGTGCGGCTGACCCTGTCCAGCCAGCTGGCGCGCCTGCGTGCGGACCCGCCCGCGATCACCAGCAGTGACGTCAACGTGCTGCGCTTCGATCTTGGCCACCGCGGCGTGCGGGCGCTGCGCGAGCTGCAGCGTGATCCAGCCATCACCGCCGATGCCAACGCGCCACAGGTGATCGCTGCCGCGCTGGCACGTACCTCGTGCTGGGATGACGGCCAGCGCCTCGACAAGGGGACGCAGGACGTCGTCGCCCTGCAGCGCGCGCTGAAGCTGGCCAAGGGATCCAGCTCGCCACCGGACGACTGGTGGCAGGCACTGGCCACGCGCGCGATCGATGGCGAATCCTGCGCCCAGAGCGAGCGCGACTGCCTGATCGTGCATCGCGACCTCGACGGCGATGGTACCGGCGAAGTGCTGCTGTGCGAGCTGTACACCATCCGTGGGCCGGACTGCGTGCTGTACGCACGTGGCAGGGATACCCACTGGCGCCGGGCCGGTTCGCTGTTCGGCACCGCCAGCGGCCAGGCCGAGGCGATCAACCAGGCGCTGCGTGATGGCAAACTCACTCTCGAACCGCCGCGCTGGCCGATGCTGTCCATCGGTGGGCGCCCCGCAGTGGCCATCGATCCCGAACCCGAATCCAGCGAGTCTTCCCCATGAGCGGCTACTGCCTCATCGCCCCGGGCCATCCGGTGCACGACTACTACCACGCCAACGAGTACGGCTTCCCGCAGCGTGACGAGGGCGAACTGTTCGAGCGGCTGGTGCTGGAAATCAACCAGGCCGGGCTGAGCTGGGAAACGATCCTGAAAAAGCGCGAGGGCTTCCGCGCGGCCTATGACGGCTTCGATGTCGACCGCGTGGCGGCCTATGCCGAGCAGGACATCGAGCGCCTGCTATCGGACGCGGGCATCATCCGCAACCGGCTGAAGGTACTGGCCGCCATCCACAACGCGCAGGTGATCCAGCAGCTGCGGGCCAGTCATGGCAGCTTCGCGGCGTGGCTGGATGCGCATCACCCGCGCAGCAAGGCCGACTGGGTGAAGCTGTTCAAGAAGACCTTCCGCTTCACCGGTGGCGAGATCACCGGCGAGTTCCTGATGAGCCTGGGCTACCTGCCCGGCGCGCACGCCGAGGATTGCCCGGTGCATGCGCGGCTGCTGACGCTGTCGCCGCCGTGGTTGCAGGCCGCCGTCCGCTGAGGGATCTCCGCGCGTGGATGCCGGTAGTGCCGGCCGCTGGCCGGCAACCCCGTTGAACGGTCACACGCCCATGTAACGGCCGGGGCGGTGGTTGAACATCAGCACCAGGCTGAGCACCACCGCGCCGATGGCCGAGTACAGCACCTTCGATGGCGACAGCACGAAGAACGCGGCCACCATCAGGCAGGCGTCGTAGGACATCTGCACCTTGCCGGCGCTCCAGCCTCGGGTGCGCTGCAGGTATACCGCCAGGATGCCGATGCCGCCCAGGCTGGCGCGGTGGCGGATGAAGAACAGGATGCCCAGGCCTGACAGCGCACCACCGACGATCGCCGAATACAGCGGGTTGATGTGCGAGAAGTCGATCCAGCGCGGCAGCAGGTCGGTCAGCACGCCACAGGCGGTGACCGCAGCGAAGGTCTTCAGGGTGAATTCCCAGCCCATGCGCCGCAGCGCCACCCAATAGAACGGCAGGTTGACCAGCACGAACACCAGGCCGAAGTTCCAGCCCATCGCGTAGTGCAGCAGGAAGGCCATGCCCGCCATGCCGCCGATCATCAGCCCGCCCTTGGCGAAGATGGCCAGGCCCAGCGAGGCCACCATCGTGGCCAGCACCATGCCCTGCACGTCCTCGGCGATCGAGTGACGCAGCGCTTTTTCGTCGGCGGTGGTGCCAGCACTGTCGGGCGGCGGGGTCAGCGGACCGGCGGTGACCAGGTGGCCGTCAGCGTCGTCGCACGGCGCGGGGCCATGGGAAGGAAGGGACATGCGGTGGGGGAACAGCAGGTGGGGAGCGGTATTAGACACGATCTGCATGACAGTTGCAGATGAAATCGTTCAGCTGAATGCGCCTCGCACTGCCCCGGGCTCGGCGCTGCTCAGCCCTTGCCGGCCAGATGGTGAGCCACCAGTGCGTTGGCATGGCCATGGCCCAAGCCATGTTCACTCTTCAGGAAGCTGACCAGTTCCATGTGTTTCAGGCCCTTCTTCCCGGCCAGCAACCCGAACCAGTGCGCCACCGGCTGCCCGTAGGTCTTCTCGATGGAGGGGAAATACGAGGCCGGGCCTTTCGGCTTGGTGTCAGTGCTCATGTGCAGCTCCCGTTGAAGTCATTCATTCGACGAACCACAGACGCAGAAATCGACACACCCAAACGTCCGACCCCGCCTCGCCCGACAGGCCGCAGCCAACTGTCGAAGGCGGGGTGGGTCCGGTTGAGGGGGTGTGAGCGGCATGGATGCCGCGACCAAGCCCCCATGGATGGGTTTACGGCGTCCCCCTCAATCGGGCCCACCCCGCCATCTCACGGATAGCCAGTTTTTGAAGTTGACGTGGCCGTTGACGTTGCTTCGGCAGGTGCCGGGCGCAGCCCGGCCGTATCATTCCAGCATGCCCCGCGAAAACCTCAACGACCTGCAGGCCTTCGTCCACGTTGCCCGCGAGGGCAGCTTCACCCGGGCCGCCGCCCAGCTGGGCGTGTCCCAGTCCGCGCTCAGCCATGCCATGCGCGGCCTGGAACAGCGCCTGGGCGTGCGCCTGCTGACCCGTACCACCCGCAGCGTATCGACCACCGAAGCCGGTGCCCGCCTGCTCGACACCCTGGGCCCACGCCTGGCCGAGATCGAGGACGGGCTGGCCGCACTGGCCGAGTACCGCGAACGCCCGGCCGGCACCATCCGCATCAATGCCACCGGCCATGCCGCCGAGTACATCGCTTGGCCGCGGCTGGCGCCGTTGTTGCAGCGTTATCCGGACCTGAAGGTGGAACTGACCACCGACTACGGCCTGGCCGACATCGCCGCCGAGCGCTACGACATCGGCATCCGCCTCGGCGAGCGCCTGGCGCGCGACATGGTCGCGGTGCCGATCAGCCCGCCGCTGCGCATGCGCGTGGTCGGTGCACCCAGCTACTTCCGCCAGCACGTGGTGCCGCAGCATCCGGACGACCTGGCCAAGCACAACTGCGTGACCCTGCGCCTGCCTACGCATGGGGGACTGATGCCGTGGGATTTCGGCCAGGATGGCAACGAACTGAGTGTGCGCGTTGGCGGGCAATGGACGTTCAACACCATGGGCATGACCCGCGCCGCTGCGCTGGCCGGCAGCGGACTGGCCTGGCTGCCGGAAGACCAGGTGCAGCCGATGCTGGACGATGGCCGCCTGCAGTCGGTGCTGGACGACTGGTGCCCGCACTTCGATGGCTACTACGCGTACTACCCGTCGCGCCGCCACGTCACCGTGGCGATGCGCACGGTGCTTGATGCGCTGCGCGGGCCGCTGGGGTGAGGGGCAAGGCGTGCGGACCAACGGTCCGCACCCACCACCAACGGTCCGCACCCAGCTGGTGATCAGCCCTTGGCCTGGGCGGCACGCTGCGCGTTGTAGCGCTCGCCGACGATCGACACTTCGTCCAGCGCCTGTGCGATGCGTTGCAGCTCCTCCGGTGCCAGCTGCAGGTCGGCCGCGCCGAGGTTTTCTTCCAGGCGATGGATCTTGGTGGTGCCTGGGATCGGCACGATCCACGGCGCCTGTGCCAGCAGCCAGGCCAGCGCCACCTGCGCCGGCGTCGCGCCCCGTGCTGCGGCAATCGTACTGATGCGATCCACCAGCGCCTGGTTGGCGCGGCGCGCCTCCACTTCGAAACGCGGAACGCTGTTGCGGAAATCGTTGGCATCGAAGGTGGTGTCGGCGTTGATCGTGCCGGTGAGGAAGCCGCGGCCAAGCGGGCTGAATGGCACGAAGCCGATGCCCAGCTCCTGCAGCGTCGGCAACAACTCGCGCTCCGGTTCGCGCCACCACAGCGAGTACTCACTCTGCACGGCGGCAACCGGCTGCACCGCATGCGCGCGGCGCACGGTGGCAGCGCTCGCCTCGGACAGCCCGAAGTGGCCGACCTTGCCTTCGGCGATCAGGTCGCGCACGGTGCCAGCCACATCCTCGATCGGCACGTTCGGGTCGACGCGGTGCTGGTAGAACAGGTCGATATGGTCGGTGCGCAGGCGCTTGAGGCTGGCTTCGGCAACGGCACGGATATTCTCGGGGCGGCTGTCCAGGCCGTCATCGGTGCGCGCGCCCTTGAATCCGAACTTGGTGGCAATCACCAGCCTGTCGCGGTAGGGCGCCAGCGCCCGGCCGAGCAGGTCTTCGTTGGTGTACGGACCATACACCTCGGCGGTGTCGAAGAAGGTCACGCCGCGCTCGACGGCGGCCTGCAGCAGGGCGATGCCCTGGCCCTGCTCCACCGGCTGACCGTAGGCATGGGTCAGGCCCATGCAGCCCAGGCCGAGGGCGGAAACCTTCAGGCCACTGCGGCCCAGTTCGCGTGTCTGCATCGTCGTGCTCCAGAGGGGGAGTGATGACGATACGCCTGTCGTGGCGCTGGATTGAGCCAGCCCGGCCGCAGTCGGTCATGACCGGAATTCATCAATCCAGCCACGACCGATACCGGCCAGGTCAACGGATCTCCGAGATCTCCACGCCGTCCAGCCCCTGCGACAGGGTACGTGCGTCGCCGCCCTGGCTGAGCTTGATGCGCAGGCGCACCTCGTTCTGCGAATCGGCGTAGCGCAGCGCGTCCTCGTAGCTGATCTCGCCGGCCTGGTACAGCTCGAACAGGCTCTGGTCGAAGGTCTTCATGCCAAGCTGGACCGAGTCCTTCATCACTTCCTTCAGCTTGTGGATCTCGCCGTCGCGGATGTAGTCCTGCACCAGCGGCGTGCCCAGCAGGATCTCCATCGCCACCTTGCGCGAGCGGCCATCGGGCGATGGCACCAGCTGTTGCGCGACCACGCCCTTGAGATTCAGCGACAGGTCCATCAGCAGCTGGTTGCGGCGGTCTTCCGGGAAGAAGTTGACGATGCGGTCCATCGCCTGGTTGGCGTTGTTCGCATGCAGGGTGCACAGCACCAGGTGGCCGGTTTCGGCGAACGCGATGGCGTGATCCATGCCTTCGCGGGTACGCACCTCGCCGATCATGATCACGTCCGGCGCCTGGCGCAGGGTGTTCTTCAGCGCGGCTTCCCAGCTGTCGGTATCGATGCCGACTTCGCGCTGGGTGATGATGCAGCCCTCGTGCTTGTGCACGAACTCGATCGGGTCTTCGATGGTGATGATGTGGCCGGTCGAGTTCTGGTTGCGGTAACCGATCATCGCTGCCAGCGAGGTCGATTTACCGGTACCGGTGGCGCCGACGAACAGGATGATGCCGCGCTTGGTCATCGCCAGCGTCTTGATGATCGGCGGCAGGCTCAGTTCTTCCACGGTCGGAATGCGCGTCTCGATGCGACGCAGCACCATGCCGACCTGGTTGCGCTGGTAGAAGCAGCTGACGCGGAAGCGGCCGACGCCGGACAGGCCGATGGCGAAGTTGCATTCGTGCGTCTTCTCGAATTCCTCGCGCTGCGCCGGGGTCATCACGTTGAGGACCAGGTCGCGGCTCTGCTGCGGCGTGAGCGGGGTCTGGGTGATCGGCGAGATCTTGCCGTTGACCTTCATCGCCGGCGGCATGCCGGCCGTGATGAACAGGTCCGAGGCGCGCTGGTGCGCCATCAGCTTGAGGAACGAAGTGAAATCGATGGTGGTCGCGGTGCTGTTCACGGCGGGCTCCCAAGAGGGCATGTACCAGGAAACGGTCGGTGGAGGAAACGGCACGGAGACGGCGCCGCACTGGTGCACGCCGCCCGTGGTTGTCCCGCCTTACTCGAACAGGCGCTTGTCCTTGGCGTACTCGCGGGCCTGGTTGCGGGTGATCAGGCTGCGCTTGACCAGGTCCTGCAGGTGCTGGTCCAGGGTCATCATGCCGTACTGCTGGCCGGTCTGGATGGCCGAGTACATCTGCGCCACCTTGTCTTCGCGGATCAGGTTGCGGATGGCCGGGGTGCCGACCATGATTTCCCACGCTGCGGTACGACCGCCGCCAACCTTCTTCAGCAGCGCCTGCGAGATCACCGCACGCAGCGACTCGGACAGCATCGAACGCACCATCGGCTTTTCGCCGGCCGGGAACACGTCGATGATGCGGTCGATGGTCTTGGCCGCCGAGCTGGTGTGCAGGGTTCCGAACACCAGGTGGCCGGTTTCCGCGGCGGTCAGTGCCAGGCGGATGGTTTCCAGGTCGCGAAGTTCGCCCACCAGGATGATGTCCGGGTCCTCACGCAGTGCCGAGCGCAGCGCTTCGTTGAAGCCATGCGTATCGCGGTGCACTTCGCGCTGGTTGATCAGGCACTTCTGCGAGGTGTGCACGAATTCGATCGGATCCTCGACGGTGAGGATGTGGCCGTATTCGTTCTTGTTGATGTAGTCGATCATCGCCGCCAGCGTGGTCGACTTGCCCGAACCGGTGGGACCGGTCACCAGGATCAGGCCCTGCGGCTGCTGGATCACCTCGCGGAACAGCGGCGGGCAGGCCAGGTCCTCGAGGGTGAGCACCTCGGACGGAATGGTACGGAACACCGCACCGGCGCCACGGTTCTGGTTGAACGCGTTCACACGGAAGCGCGCCAGCGACGGGATCTCGAAGGAGAAGTCCACTTCGAGGAATTCCTCGTAATCGCGGCGCTGCTTGTCGGACATGATGTCGTACACCAGCGCATGGACCTGCTTGTGGTCCAGGGCCGGGATGTTGATCCGGCGAACGTCGCCGTCCACGCGGATCATCGGCGGCAGGCCTGCGGACAGGTGCAGGTCGGACGCTTTGTTCTTTACGGAAAACGCCAGCAGTTCGGCGATATCCATGAGCGGCTACTCCCCAATAACGGCTTCGACTGGAAGGATCTTTCCCCGGGCGGCAGTATAGCCTCCTGATTCAACGGAACGCGTTACGTGGCCACTCCCCTGCCCCAGATCCTGAGCAACCTGCATGCCGCCGCCGAGGCGGCCGGCCTGCCCGATCCGCGCCTGCTGGCCGTTTCCAAGACCCAACCGGCCGAGGCCGTGGCCGCGCTGGCCGCGCAGGGCCAGCAGGCCTTCGGCGAGAACTATGTGCAGGAAGCGCTGGCCAAGATGCAGGCGCTGCAGCACCTGGCGCTGGAGTGGCACCTGATCGGCCACCTGCAGTCGAACAAGGCCGAGGCCGTGGCCACCCACTTCGATTGGGTGCAGAGCGTGGACCGGCCCAAGCTGGTGACGGCGCTGGCGCGCCATCGCCCGGCAGCGCGTGGTCCGCTGAATGTGCTGATCCAGGTCAACATCGACGATGAATCCAGCAAGCACGGCTGTGCGCCGGAGGATGTCGAGGTGCTGGCCGCTTCGATTGCCGCCGAGCCCACCCTGCGCCTGCGTGGCCTGATGGCGATTCCCGCGCCATGGCCCGAGGCGGAACGCCGTCGGGATGCGTTCGTGCGCATGCGCACACTTTTCCAGTCGCTGGCCGCCCAGCACGCGCAGGTCGACACGCTGTCGATGGGCATGAGCAGCGACTACGCCGACGCCATCACCGAGGGCGCCACTTTGGTGCGCATCGGCACCGCCCTGTTCGGCGCGCGTCCTCGCCCGGCCTGATCTTGCAAGGAGAGTTTCATGACAGCTGATTCCATCACCTTCATCGGCGGCGGCAACATGGCGCGCAGCCTGATCGCTGGCCTGATCCGCCAGGGCGTGCCCGCCGCACACATCCACGTGGCCGAACCGGTTGCAGCACTGCGCGAGTCGCTGGCCACCGATTTCGGCGTGCAGGTGCACGACAATGCCGCCGATGCCGCCGCACAGGGCCGCACCTGGCTGCTGGCGGTGAAGCCACAGGTGCTGCGCGAGGTCTGCCAGTCGCTGCAGGCACTGGCCCAGGCAAGCCGGCCACTGGTGGTGTCGATCGCCGCCGGCATCACCAGCGCGCAGCTGGAACGCTGGCTGGGCGGCAACCTGCCGGTGGTGCGTGCAATGCCCAACACGCCGGCCCTGCTCGGCGCCGGCGTGACCGGCCTGTATGCCACGCCGTCGGTGGATGCACAGCAGCGCTCGCAGGCCGAACAGGTATTGGCCAGTGCCGGCCGTACCGTGTGGATCGAGCGCGAGGCGCTGATGGATTCGGTCACTGCCGTGTCCGGCAGCGGGCCGGCCTACGTGTTCCTGCTGGCCGAAGCGATGGAAGCGGCGGGCATTGCCCAGGGCCTGCCGGCCGACGCCGCGCGCACGCTGGTGGTGCAGACCCTGCTGGGCGCCTCGCGCATGCTGGATGAAGCCGGCGAAAGCCCGGCCGAGCTTCGCCGCCGTGTGACCTCGCCGAACGGCACCACCCAGGCCGCGATCGAGAGCTTCCAGGCCGGTGGTTTCGAAGTGCTGGTGGACAACGCGCTGCGTGCTGCGCAGGTGCGCGGGCAGGAATTGTCTGCGGCGAATGATTGATCCCGATGTGTGCCGACCAACGGTCGGCACCTACCATCATCCACGCATGGCGTGGATGCTCATTGCCCAAATGTGGCCATGACGAAATCCACGAAGCACTGCAGCCGCGGGCGCGGCCGTCGATCCGGCAGGTAGATCAGATGCATCGGTCGCGGTTCGGGCAGGTAGTCGCGCAGCAGCGGCTTCAGGCGCCCTGCTGCGATCTCCCCCGCCAACAGCGCGGTGGGCTGCAACACCAACCCGGCCCCGGCCACGGCGGCTTCGCGCAGCGCGAACCCGTCGTTGCAGGTCAGCCGCGCCTCCCAATCCACCTGTTCACCGTTGGCCAACTGCCAGCCATGGCCACCACGCCAGGCAAGATGGCTCAGGCAATCATGCCCCTGCAGGTCCGCCGGCGTGCGTGGCGTGCCGCGCCTGCGCAGGTAAGACGGCGCCGCGCACAGGCTCATCGCATACGGCGGCAGCGGCCGCGCCACCACCTCCTGCGATGGCAACGGCCCGACCCGGATCGCCACGTCGAAGCCGTCCTCGATCAGGTCCACACGGCGGTTGCTCAGATCCAGTTCGATGTTCAACTGCGGCTGCGCGCGCAGCAGGCCGGCCAGCTGCGGCGCCAGCACGCAGCTGCCCCAGGTGGTCGGCGCACTGACCCGCAGCAGGCCACGCGGCTGTACCTGCAGACCGGCCACATCGGCCTCGGCCTGCTGCACCTGCTCCAGCACTTGCCGGCAGCCGGCCAGATAGGCGCTGCCGGCTTCGGTCAGGCGCTGGCGGCGGGTGTTCCGTTGCAGCAGCGCGGTGCCCAGATGCGCCTCCAGCTGCTGGATGTACTTGCCCACCATCACCGCCGAGACCTGCAGCTGTTCGGCGGCGCCGGCGAAGCTGCCACGCTCGGCCACGGCAACGAAGGCCTGCATGCATCGAAGGGTATCCATTACTAATCCCTAGTTAGGAATCTGCGAATCATACGCCGCTTACCTAACACCATTGTGAGGGCGCAGACTGCGCTCACTCCCTTACGCAAGGAACGGCCATGAAGATCCTCCTCGTTGGTGCCAGCGGCACCCTCGGCCAGGCAGTCGCCCGCCAGCTCGGCCAACAGCATCAGATTCTCGCCGCCGGCCGCAGCAGCGGCGAACTGCGCGTGGACCTGACCGATGACGCCAGCGTCGCCGAACTGTTCGCACGTACCGGCCCGGTCGATGCGGTGATTTCCACCGCCGGCAAGCTGCACTTCGGCCCGCTGCAGCAGATGACGCCGGCGCAGTTCAACCTCGGCCTGCAGGACAAACTGCTGGGCCAGGTGAGGCTGGCACTGGCCGCGCAGCATCATCTCAACAGCGGCGGCTCGATCACCCTGACCAGCGGCATCGTCAGCGCACAACCGATCCGCGACGGCGTCAACGCCACCTCGGTGAATGCCGCACTGGAAGGCTTCGTGCGCGCAGCCGCACTGGAGCTGCTGCCGCGCGGCCTGCGCATCAACGTGGTCAGCCCGAACGTACTGATCGAATCGATGGCCGCCTACGGCCCCTACTTCCCGGGCTTCGAGGCGGTAAGCGCACAGCGCGCGGCACTGGCCTTCCAGCGCGCGGTGGAAGGCATCCAGAGCGGCGAGACGATCACGGTCTGGTAAGAAAAAGGGGACGGAGGGGATTAAGTCGCAAGTGCACAAACGACATAATCCCCTCCGTCCCCTTTTTGTCGCTCACTCCCAGCGCATCGGGCCGTCGCCGCGTTCGCCGAGGACGTCGCCGGGATTGGCCAGGCGGCAATGCTGCAGCGACAGGCAGCCACAACCGATGCAGCCGGTCAGTTCGTCGCGCAGCAGCTGCAGCATGTGGATGCGCTCTTCCAGCTCGGTGCGCCAGCGCGCGGACAGCCTGGCCCAATCCGCTTTGGTCGGTGCGCGGCCGTCAGGCAGGCTTTCGAAGGCACGGCCGACTGCTTCCAGCGGCATGCCCACCCGCTGCGCCACGCGGATCACCGCCAACCGGCGCAGCACGTCCCGGCTGTAACGCCGTTGGTTGCCCGAGGTGCGCAGGCTGCTGATCAGCCCCTTGCGCTCGTAGAAATGCAGTGCGGAAACGGCCACGCCACTGCGCTGGGAGACCTCGCCAACGCTGAGTTCCTGGGATGCCATTGCTTGACCTCAACTACAGTTGAGGTGGCATGCTGCTACCTTCGCCGCCCGTTGACAAGCGCGGCCTGCACCTGACCCGTATGACCCCGACCCTCTCTCCCGCCGACACCCACCTGCCGGCTGACAGCTCGATCCTGTCCGCGCGCTACCGCGCCACGACCATCGGCATGGTTGCGCTGGTCGCGCTGCACGCCTTCGAAGCACTGGCCGTCGCGGCCGCGATGCCCACCGTGGCCGAAGCACTCGATGGCCTGCGCCTGTACGCGCTGGCCTTTGGCGGCACCCTGGCCACCAGTGTGATCGGCATGACCCTGGCCGGGCGCTGGGCCGATCGCCACGGCCCCGCGCGGCCACTCTGGTACGGCCTGGGCTGCTTCGTGCTGGGCCTGCTGCTGGCCGGCTTTGCGACGCGCATGGGCATGCTGGTGGCCGGGCGCCTGATGCAGGGCCTGGGCGCGGGCGCGATTTCGGTCTCGCTCTACGTGATGGTCGGCCGCAGCTACCCCGAGCACCTGCGACCGAAGGTGTTCGCGGCGTTCTCCGCAGGCTGGGTGGTGCCCTCGATGGTCGGCCCGGCGTTGAGTGGCCTGATGGTGCAGCACCTGGGCTGGCGCTGGGTATTCCTGGCAGTGCCACTGCTGGCGATACCGGCCGCACTGCTGCTGCGCCCGGCACTGGCGCGCATGCAACTTCCCGTTGCGGTCTGCAACGATGGCGAACGCAGCAACGTGGTGCGCTGGGCCTCTGGCGCCTCACTGGCCGCACTACTGCTCTACGTCGGCGGCCAGCAACAGGGCATGGCCGCCCTGCTCTGCATCGGCGTGGCGATGCTGGCGCTGCTGTTCTGCGTGCATCGGCTGCTGCCGGCCGGAACCCTGATCCTGCGCCGCGGCCTGCCCAGCGTGATCGCGTTGCGCGGCATTGCTGCAGCGGCGTTCTTCGCCTGCGAGGCCTATCTGCCCCTGCTGCTGCAGCGCGAACGCGGGCTCTCGCCCAGCTGGGCAGGCGCCGTGCTCAGCCTCGGTGCGCTGGGCTGGTTCGCCGGTTCATGGCTGCAGGGCCACCAGCAGCGTGGCTGGTCACGCCAGCAGCTGCTGCGCGTTGGCACGGTGATGATGACGTTCGGCATCGCCGCAACGCTGTCGGTGCTGTTCAACCCGATGCCGCTGCCGGTCGCGCTGGTCGGCTGGGCCGTGACCGGCTTCGGCATGGGCATGATCTACGCCAGCCTGTCGGTGCTGACCCTGTCGCTGTCAGCACCGCATGAGCAGGGTGCCAATACCTCGGCGCTGCAGCTGAGCGAGGCGTTGTCGGTGACCACCGCGCTGGCGGTGTCCGGCGCGTTGTTCGCCATGTTCGTGGAAAGCGCGCCGCACACCGGCTACCTGCTGTGCCTGGCCATCACCTTCGGTCTGGCGGTGCTGGCCGCAGTGATCGCGCGGCGGGTGTAGCGCCGCCGGATTCCGGTAGTGCCGGCCGCTGGCCGGCAACCTCCGCGCACGCGGGAATCCCATGATGGCGACGGCCAGAGGCCGGCATTACCGTGTACCGGCTCCCACATCATCGATATCCCGATGCAGGATGCGGCGCACTTCCAGTACGGCCTGCGGGGTCTCCTGCACGCTGTGGCCGGAAATGATCACCTTCTCCGACAGCGCGCCCGGCAGATGCGCGCTCCAGTACGGCACCAGCCCGTCATCGGACTTCTCCACCGGCAGCTCCGGCTTGCGCTGGGCGATGATCGAGTGGTACTTCAGGCCCGCTTCGATCGGCAGCTGTGCGGCGGCCTTCACGAACGGATCGCTGGCCTTGAGGTTGTCGATGCTGTTGGGAATCTTCGGCTTGGCGGTGCCGTCGACCTGCTGCTCGGCCTGTGCCAGTGCCATGAACACGTCCTCGAACTTGCCGAGAATGGTCAGCGGCAGGCGTACCAGGCGCCCGATCAGCCGCCCGACCTTGTTGCCTGCGATATCCGTGCCCTGGTGCGGCGCGGCGATGAAGATCGCGCGTTCCACGTTCGGCTGCGCCTTGAAATGCAGCAGTGGCCCCAGCTTGGCCTGCACCCGCTTCAGCCGCTCGCCCTTCAGGTCATAGTTGGCCAGCAGGTCATCCCACAGCACATCACCCGAGTCGCTCACCAACAGCCGCGCGAGCACGCCGCCCATGCTGTGGCCGATATAGACCATGTCCTTCGATGCGCGTGTGCTGCCGTTGGGGTCGAAGTGCTTGAGCGTGTCATTGAACGCGTTGGCGATCTCGTAGCGGTTCAGCGCGATCGGTGCATTGGTCGGGTAGTAGACCTGCCACACCTGGAACTGCTGGCGCAGCTCGGGGTCGCCCATGATCTCGTTGGCCAGGTTCACCCAGGCTTCCGGGCTGCTGGCCAGGCCGTGCAGCATGAAGATGATGCGGCGGTTCGGGTCCCACGGCTGCATCAGGTAGATGTGCGGTTCGCCGATGCCCTCACTCATGCCGAACAGGGTGCGCAGTGACTGCCGGGCGAAGCCACTCTGCGCCAGCCACAGGCCGTAGGCAGCGGTGAAATTGCCGGCCAGCGGCACCTGTTCGCCGTGCAGGGTGATGCGTTCAGTGGCCTCCGGCGAATAGGCGTCCAGTTCAACCCGGCGCGTGCGCATCACGTCTTCCAGGCTGCTGCCTTCGAAACGCAGCAGCGCGGTGACGTTGATCGAGGACATCTCGCTGAATTCCGGCACCGAATCGTCATGCCGATGGCGGCGGCCACGGCGCTCGTCGTCAGCATCATCCGCCGCTGTTTCCGCCTTCGGCCCATCGCCCGCGATCACCGGCGCGACCAGCTTGGGCGGGTCCATCACCATCACCAGCTCGGCACCGAAGCCATCGCGGCGATAGGTGCTGCGCAGGCCGACGAAGCTGACCGTGCCGGCCGGCACCAGCTGCGCCGGAATGCTCTTCAGGTTCAACTGCTGATAGTTGGAGGCCAGCGACCAGCTGCCGACCGAGATCGGCTTCGTATAGTCCTCGCCGGCCAGTGCCGCTGCACGCGCGCGCACGAACAGCACCACCGCCGCCTTCTCGGCGGCGTAGTTGTAGTAGTCGCGCACCTGCGTCTGCCGGTCCTCGAAGGCGCGGTCGGACGGCGAGCGGCCGCTGTAGAACAGGTAGGCATAGGCATAGCGCGCGGCTTCCAGCCAGGCATCCAGCGCCGCATCGCTCATCGGCGGATCGCCGGCGGCGGTCTTCTTCGGCGTCAGCGCCAGTGCGGCCTTCACCCACAGTTCGGACAGCGCCGACAGCCGCTGCTCGACGTTGAGGTCATCGGTCATCAACAACGTGCTGCGGCAGACCAGGAAGTCCTTCTCGCACTGCGACTCATCCAGGCCCGCCGCGCTGAGCGTCTCGCGCGCGGCCGGGCTGAGCTTGCCGGTGTTGAGCACATCGGCGCGCTTGTTCACCAGCGAATCGCTGGACTTCACCTGCTTGACAGTCACCATCGCGCAGCCGCTGCTGCCCAGCAGCAGGAAGGCGGCGAACAACACCGGCAGCGCGCGCTGCCAGCGGATCAGGAAGAGTCGGGTCATTACTGCGGGTCCTGCTCGGTGCCGGGCACGCCCTGGCGGATCACGGTGGAGAAGTGGTCGCCGCTGCCCAGGTCCAGCGCACGCTGGGTGATGCGGCCCTTGTCATGCAGTTCGGCATAAGGCACGCCCGGCGTGAGCGCGCCGACCTCCTGTGCGTATTCGGCCAGGTAGCCGGACAGCAGCAGGCGGTAGTCCAGCGGCAGGCGCGGCGCGATGTGGCGGGCCAGATCGAAGACGATGGTGGTGCAGTTGCTGGTGAGCGTGTTGTAGAAGCCCGGCTTCGCATCCAGTTCGCGCGCCTGCGCGATGTACGCGGCGAACAGTTGCTTCAGCTGCGCCTGGTCCATGCCGTGCAGGCGGTACAGGTAGACATCCTCGCCACGCGCGTTGGTGCGGGTGCGGATGATGTCGGTCTCCTCCGCGGCCACCAGGGTCATCTCGAATTTGCGGAAGAAGCCGCCCAGCGCCGAGAACGATTCGCCGCGTTCCTTGCGGATCTCCAGCGAGAACACCACGTGGCGCCCATCCTCGAAACCGAACGAGATCAGGGTGTGGGCGATCGCCGGGCCCATCCAGTACGACAGCACCAGATCGGCCGAGCGGAGTTGGTCCAGGTCGTACGCGCGGCGCACCCAGTGCGCGTCGTAGTCGGTCTCGCTGCGCCAGGTGAAATCACGCACGTTGTCGAGCACCACGTGGCGCCCGTCGAAGGACACCACGTGCAGGCGCTGGGCCACGTCATCGGCCCAGACGCGGTCCTGGCGCGGGGTGAGCAGCAGCCACCACAGGCCGGCTAGCGCCAGCGACGCGCCGAACGCCATGCCCAGGCGACGATGGCCACGGCCACGCGCGACCTGCCACGACGCCCACAGCGCAACCAGCAGCCACAGCACCGCAATGCCATTGGCCAGCCAGCCCGGCCCCGGCATCTGATAGGCCAGCAGCCCGGTCACCCACAACGCTGCCAGCGCCATGGCACTTCCTGTCATCCAACGTCCTGCGGCTCTCACTGGCATCCTGTCGCGGTCCCGAAGCCGCATAGTTAGCCACAAGCGGGTTCACCGTGGCATCTACGGCCCGTTCAGGGACCGCGGCGCACCGTCTGCGGCGGTCCATGCGGCCAGGTTCACCTCACAGGAGCAACGATGGGCATCACTTCCGTGGCCGGCGTTCCGGTCCAACCCCAGCACCGCGCCACCTGCCACTGCGGCACGGTCGAGCTGTTGCTGGACCTCCCGGACGGCGTCGTCGACCCGCGCCGCTGCGACTGCTCGATGTGCCGGCGCCGGGGTGCCATCGCCGCCAGCGTCCCCCGCCAGGGCCTGCAGGTGGTGCGCGGGCAGCATCACCTGCAGAAATACCAGTTCAACACCCATGTGGCCGAGCACTACTTCTGCGGGGTGTGCGGCATCTACACCCATCACCGGCGCCGCTCCAACCCCGACCAGTACGGCTACAACGTGGCCTGCCTGGAGGGCATCGACCCGTTCGCGCTGGGGGTGATCCCGGTCAGCGATGGGGTCAACCACCCATCAGACCGCACCGGCTAGTGGCGCGTGCGCCGCGGTGGCGTGGCCACCTTCTGCCAGGGCGCCATGCCGCTGCGCCCGGCCCGCGCCGGGCGTTTCAGCCAGGGCCGGCGTGACGGTGCCTGTGGCGCGTCCTCGACCGGGGGAGGAAGGGGTCGACGGCTGGGCCAGAGATGGTCGAGCAGCCACATGGCGGGTCTCCGTGGGGGACGGGGACGATCAACACTAGGCCCGGGTGGGCATAGGCGGCGTGAGCGGGACACGACAACGGGATGACGGCGGAGGCGGCGATGAGCCAGCTACACCATGTTCCCGACCAAGGCACCTGTCCTTTTCCGCAGCAACAGGCGCAACACGGCGGCACAGGCGGCGGTCAGCAGCGCCAGTACGCGCAGCAGTGTCGCCAGCGCATCACTACTGGCGTGCTGCAGCTGCATGCGGCTCATCGTCGGTAGCAGTGCCTGCGCCTGTTCCCGCGCCCCCGTGGCCAGATAGGCACCGGCACGCACCAGCGATGCCGGCGACGCGCCCTGCAGCTGACGGCCGATCAGCAGCGCAAGCAAGGCAGTGACTGCGGCCAACGCGATGCCTTCGCCGGCCACCCGCACGGTTCCGAATATGCCTGCGGCCATGCCGGCACGTTGCACCGGTACCACGCTCACCGACAGTCCATCCATCAGCCCCCACGGCAAAGCCGTGCCTGCGCCGACCAGCATCAGCAGCGGCACCCACTGCAAGGGCGACGGGTGCGACGCCTGCCGCGACAACAGGTACAGGCCGGCGGCACACACCAGCAGACCCAGCGTGCACAGCCGCGCACTTCCCACGCGCTCCGCCCAACGCGCGGCCAGCATCGGCAGGACCAGCATCGGCGCGGACAGCGCCAGCATCTGCAGTCCCACCAGCGTCGCGCTCTGGCCATGCACGCCCAGCAGTTGCACAGGTAACACGACCAGCAGCACCACGTAGCCGAAGCAGGTCGCCACCGGCAGCAGCTGGACACCGAGGAACGCCGGTTGCGAGAACAGTGAGAGGTCCAGCAACGGTGAGGGGTGCCGCCGTTCGATGAAGACGAACACCCCGCCCAACAGCAGCGTCACCAGCAGCGCCAGCCGCACGCGCGCGGCATGCAGGCCGAACTCGCCCAGCCACAGCAGCGCCAGGGTCAACGCCGCCAGCGTCAGGCTGAAAATCAGCATGCCGCCGATATCCAGTGGTCGGCGCTCGCCATGACTTTCAGGCAACGCGCGTGCCCCCAGGCCGAAGGCCACCAACGTGAGCACACCGCCCGCGGCGAACACGCTGCGCCATCCCAATGTCTGCAGCAGCAGGCCCGCGAGCAGGGGCCCCAACGCCAGCCCCATGCCGAACGTGGTGCCCAGCAGGGCGAAGACACGGGCACGCGCCGGCCCCTGCCAGGCCTGTGCCAGCAGCGCCGTGCCGGATGCCAGCGCCGCCGCCGCGGCAACGCCCTGCAACCCGCGCGCCAGATCCAGCCATAGCAGCGTGCGAGCAAGGCAGACGGCGGCGGTGGCGGTGGTGAAGCCCGCCGTGCCCAGCAGGAACAGCCGCCGACGGCCATATCGATCGGCCAAGCCGCCCGCAGCGAGCAACAGACTGCCGAAGGTGAGCATGAAGGCGTTGGTCACCCAGGCCAGCGCGGTGGGCGATGCCGCCGCGGAACGGGCCAGCGCCGGCACCGCGACTGCACCGGCAGAGAAGGACAACGGCAACGCCAGCGCGGCCAGGCAGACCGCAAGCAGCGCCCAGCGCTGCTGCGCGCGGACAGGTACAGGGAGCATCGAATCCGGGGCCATGCGGGCCTCCATCCATCAGGGGCATTGATGATGGACAGGCCGCTATTCCAGAAAAACAGGCTCGGTGGATGTTGATTGCGGCCAGATGTTCCGCAATCATCCAAGCATGGACTCCATCTCCGCCCTGCTCGCCTTCGTCCGCACCGCGGAGTCAGGCAGCATTGTCGGTGCCGCCCGCGTACTCGGCCTGTCAGCCTCGGCCGTCGGCAAGCGCATCGCCCGGCTTGAACAGAAACTCGGCACGCGCCTGTTCCAGCGCACCACCCGCCGCGTGCATCTCACCGACGAAGGCGAACTGCTGCTGCAGCGCTGCCGGCGTGCACTGGACGAGCTTTCCGAAGCACAGGCGGACCTGGCGCAGCGACAGCACGCCCCCAGCGGGCTGCTGCGCATCGGCCTGCCCACCATCGGCTACCGCTTCCTGCTGCCGGTGCTGCCCGGCTTCCAGCAACGCTATCCGCAGGTGCAGCTGGAACTGGACTTCAACGACCGCATCGTCGATGTGGTCAGCGAAGGCCTGGATGCGGTGATACGCAGTGGCGAACTGGCTGATTCCAGCCTGACCGCACGGCGACTGGGGGGTTTTCGTTTCATCCTCTGTGCGGCGCCGGGCTATCTGCAGATGCATGGAACGCCCGGCGATGTGGGCGACCTGCGCATGCATACCGCGCTGCGCTTCCGTTACCCCACCACGGGAAAGCTGCATCCGTGGCAGCTGCCGGGCATCGAAGGCGACGCCGGGGCGCGCCTTCCCACGGCGATGACCTGCAACAACATGGAAGCCGTGCTGGCCGCTGCGATCGGATGCATGGGCCTGGCCTGGATGCCTGACTTCCTCGCAGCTGACGCGCTGGCCGATGGCCGCCTGCAACAGGTGCTGCCCACACTGCCCACGCACCAGGGGCAGTTCTCGCTGCTGTGGCCCGGCGGGCGCCATCCCAGTGCACGCTTGCGGGTGTTCATCGACTACGCCGTTGCGCACCTTTTCCGCAGCACCCCGGAAAAGGGGACGGAGGGGATTAAGTCGTAATTGGTCCTGCTGTGCCTGAAACGACTTAATCCCCTCCGTCCCCTTTTTCCTAGCGGCTGAAGCGGCGCGCGCCGGCGACGCAGATCACCGCGACCAGAGTCACCAGCACCATGCTGAGGCTGACCGACTCGTGCAGCAGCAGCGCGGCCAGGGCCAGGCCGAAGAACGGCTGCAGCAGCTGCAGCTGACCGACGGCAGCGATGCCGCCCTGGGCCAGCCCGCGGTACCAGAACAGGAAGCCGATCAGCATGCTGAACACTGCCACGTAGCCCAGTGCCCACCACGCCGAGGCACCGACCGCGGTGAACGAGGCCGGGCGCATCAGCACCGTCAGCGGCAGCATCACCGGCAACGCCAGCAGCAGTGCCCAGCTGATCACCTGCCAGCCGCCCAGATGACGGGCGAGCCGACCACCCTCCGCGTAGCCCAGCCCGCACACCACGATCGCCGCCAGCATCAGCAGGTCGGCCTGCAACGAGGCTTCGATTCCGTTGCGCGCGGCATAGCCGACCACGCAGGCACTGCCCAGCAACGAGAACAGCCAGAACGCCGGGCGCGGCCGATCGCCACCGCGCAGCACGCCGAACACCGCTGTACTCAACGGCAGCAGGCCAAGGAACACGATGGTGTGCGCCGACGACGCGTGACGCAGCGCGAGCGCGGTCAGCAGCGGGAAGCCGACCACAACGCCGAGGCTGACCACCACCAGCCCCGGCAGGTCGCCGCGCCGCGGCCATGGCTGGCGCAGCAGAAGCAGCAGCCCCAGACCGAGCACCGCGGCGATGGTGGCGCGTGCGGCGGTGACGAACCCGGCATCCAGCTGCAGCACCGCCAGGCGGGTGGCCGGCAATGAGCCGGCGAAGATCACCACACCGATGAAGCCATTGATCCAACCACTCGCCGACCGTTCCACGCCTGTACTCCTGAAGGTGCCGGACGATGCCCGGCTGCACCTGTATGGAAGCATCCGGCGCGGAACGACCCCAGCTACAATCCAGTACAGCCGCAAGTAACTGTACTGCCCACACTTCCACTACGGTTCCACCATGCCGCGCCCGCTCACCCGCATCGAATCGGTCATCCAGACCGTCCGCACCCGCATCAGTGCACGGGTGGATGGCCCCGGCTCCCGCCTGCCTTCGGTACGTGCGCAGGCGGCGACCATGGGGGTTTCAGTCTCCACCGTGGTCGAGGCCTACGAGCGCCTGGCGGCCGAAGGCCTGATCAGTGCGCGCGCAGGCTCGGGCTTCTACGTCAGTGGCCCGGCCGCACCGCTGGCGCTGGCCGAAATGGAGCCGCGGCTGGATCGCGCGGTGGATCCGCTGTGGGTGTCACGGCAATCGCTGGAAACGCCCGCGGGCGATCTCAAGCCAGGGTGCGGCTGGATGCCCAGTGACTGGCTGTATCACGATGGCGTGCGCCGCGGCCTGCGCCGGCTGTCGCGTGCCGATGCCATGCAACTGGTGGACTACGCCGGTCCGCTCGGGCTGCCCGCGTTGCGCCAGCTGCTGCAAAGGCGCAGCGCCACGCTTGGCATCGATGCACCGATGGAGCAGATCCTGCTGACCGAATCCGGTACGCACGCGGTCGATCTGCTCTGCCGTTTCCTGCTCAAGCCCGGCGACTGCGTGCTGGTCGATGACCCGAGCTACTTCAATTACCACGCGCTGCTCAAGGCGCACCAGGTGCAGGCCATCGGCGTGCCGTACACGCACAGCGGCCCGGACCTGGAGGCGTTCGCGCAAGCCCTGCAGGCGCATTCGCCGCGGCTGTACATCACCAATTCCGGCCTGCACAACCCGACCGGCGCGGTGCTTTCGGCCAACACCGCGCACCGCCTGCTGGGCCTGGCCGAACGCAGCGAGTTGATCATCGTCGAGGACGACATCTTCGCCGACTTCGAACTGCAGCCGGCACCGCGGCTGGCCGCGCTCGATGGACTGTCACGGGTGATCCACGTCGGCAGTTTCTCCAAGACGCTGTCGGCAGCGTCGCGCTGCGGCTACATCGCTGCGCGCCACGACTGGATAGAAGCACTGACCGACCTGAAGCTGGCGACCAGCTTTGGCGGCGGCCATCTGGCCGCGCAGTTGATGCACATCGCGCTGACCGATAGCGGTTACCGCCGCCACATGCAGTCGATACGTTCGCGCCTGGCCGATGCACGCCGGCACACACTGCGGAAACTGCAGGCGCTGGGCATCACGCCATGGCTGCAGCCGGAAGCCGGCCTGTTCCTGTGGTGCCAGCTGCCCGACGGCCGCGACGCCGCCGCACTGGCGCGGCAATGCCTGCGCGAGGGCATCGTGCTGGCGCCGGGCAACGCGTTCAGCCAGTCGCAGCGCGCGGCCGACTATCTGCGCTTCAACGTCTCGCAGTGCCAGGACCCGAGGATCTGGCAGGTGCTGGCGCGGGCGTTGCGCTGAGCTGGATGCAAGCCGGTCAGCGCAGGCAGGAGCGACCCGCGGCAAAGGCACTTGCATGCCACGGTACAGTGGTATGTCCCTGTTGCAGGAATGCACGCATGTCTTCGTTCTCCGATCCGCAGGCCGTTGCCCGCTATGCCGAGGGCCCGCTGCGCCAGGTGCCGGGCTTCCTCGCGTTGCAGCAGATGAGTCGCCTGTTGCTGGCCGAACACGTTCCTGCGCAGGGCCGCGTGCTGGTGCTGGGCGCCGGTGGCGGGCTGGAGCTGAAGGCATTTGCCGAGGCGCAGCCGGGCTGGCAGCTGCTGGGCGTGGACCCGGCTGCACCGATGCTGGCCCTGGCCGAACAGACACTGGGCCCGCTGATGTCGCGCGTGCAGTTGCTGGAAGGCTACATCGACGATGCCCCCGACGTGCGCTTCGATGGTGCCAGCTGCCTGCTGACCCTGCACTTCCTCGACGGCGCGCAGCGCCTGCACACGCTGCGGGAGCTGCACAGGCGCCTGCAGCCCGGTGCGCCGCTGGTGGTGGCCCACCACAGCGTGCCGCAGGATCCGGCCGGCAAGCTGCGCTGGTTGCAGCGCTACGCCGCGTTCGCCGAAGCCTCCGGCGTTGCCCACGCCGATGCACAGCGCGCGATCGACGCCATTGCCGAGCGGCTGCCGCTGCTGGCCCCCGAACAGGAAGTGACGCTGCTGCAGGAGGCCGGCTTCGACGATGTGGAGCTGTTCTATGCGGGCTTCAGCTTCAAGGGCTGGGTGGCGTACGCCGGCTGATGCCTACGGCACCACCGTGATGCCGATGCGCTGCATCAACAGCGCCACCTGCTGGACATCCAGCGTGGCGCCACGCAGGTTGGTGCTGCGCAGGTCCAGCTCGCCCAGATCGGAATTGGTCAGGTCGCAGTCGGTGAAGTTGGCGCTGTTCCAGTCGATTCCCTCGAACTGGCCACCGGACAGGTCCGAGCCGGCAAAGCTGGCGCCGCTGACGTTTGCACCGTCCCAGCGGTTCTCCCACAGTTCGCATTTCTCCAGCGTGACCCGCGAGAAATTGGCATAGCGCAGGTTCGACTTCTTGATGAAGGCGCTGCAGAACCAGCTGCGCGTGGTGATCTGGTTCATGAAGCTGGCGTTGCTGAAATCCGCACCCTGCGCGCGGCACTCGCTGATCTCCAGGCCCAGCGCCTTGATGAAGTTGAAGTGGCACATGCTGATGTCGCAGCTGCGGAAGCTGGCCTCCTTCAATGTGGCGCCATTGAAGCGGCAGCCGCTGCGGCTGTCGGCATCGTAGAAGCTGCAGTTGATGAACTCGGTGGCGGTCAGGTCGGCACCGGAAAAATCGCACTCATGGAACTGCTGGTCGACCACTTTCTGGCCGGTGTACTGGTCCGCGCCGATGCGCAGCTTGCGGTGAACGGTGGGGGACATCAGGGATTCCATGCCAGGTGCCCCGCCATCATGCCGGGCCGCGAGGGCGATCCATAGACGTGGGCGCGGGCGGATTCACCGGCAGTCCAGCCGCCCTGTGCCCCGCCCAAACGCAGCATACACGTTGTTGCACGTTAATGCACGAACGTGCAGACTTGCAGCATGAGCTCCGATCCCAGCCCCCTCCCCGCCCAGCGCACCCGGCAGATTCTGGAGGAACTGCGCCAGCAGGGCCGCGTGGTTGCCGCCGAGCTGGCGCGCCGCTATGCCGTGTCCGAAGATTCGATCCGCCGCGACCTGCGCGAGCTGGCCGCGCAGGGCCTGTGCCAGCGCGTCTACGGTGGCGCCGTGCTGCCACCGCCCAAGGAACGCCCGCTGCGCGAGCGGCTGACCCGCGACCGCGGCGACAAGGCCGAGCTGGCCGCCCGCGTCTGCGCGTTGCTGCAACCCGGCCAGGTCGTACTGCTCGACGCCGGTTCAACCAACCTGGCGATCGCCCAGCAGTTGCCGGCCGCCCTCGGCTTGACGGTGATCACCAACGCGCCACAGATCGCCACGGCCGCCAGCCTGCTTGAAGGCACCTCGGTGCAGCTGATCGGCGGGCGCCTGGCCAGCGGTGGCGGCGCGGTCGGCGCCGAAGCACTGGCCCAGGTGCAGCGCCTGCGCGCCGATGTGTACCTGCCCGGCCCCTGCGCGGTGGACGGCGACACCGGCGTGTGGGCAATGGATGCGGAAGAAGCCACGCTGAAGCGCGCGATGGTGGCCTGCAGCAGCCGTGTCATCGTCGCCGCCACGACTGAAAAGCTGGGTGCACGCGGCAACTGGCAGATTGCCAGCCTCGACGAGATCGACGACCTGGTGCTGACCACCACCGCACCGCCCGCATTGGCGGCACGCTTCCGCGCCGCAGGCATCGCGGTACACCCCACTCCCCCCTGACCGTACCGCTCATGTCCGTTGCCAACCGCGCGCGTGCCGAACAGCACGCGACCCGCGCTGCGTTCTTCATTCCCGGCTTCGCCACCGCGCTGTGGGCCACCCTGGTGCCGTTCGCAAAGGCACGCACCGGGATCAACGACGCCACGCTGGGGCTGGTGCTGCTCTGCCTCGGTGCCGGTTCGCTGCTGGCGATGCCGTTGTCCGGCGTGCTGGCCGCGCGCCTCGGTTGCCGGCGGGTGATGGTGGCCAGCAGCCTGCTGATCTGCCTGACCGTGCCCGGCCTGGCGCTGGCCGGTTCGGCCTGGACACTCGGGCTGGTCCTGTTCGTGTTCGGCGCCGCCGTGGGGGCAATGGACTGCACGATGAACGTACAGGCCGTCATCGTCGAGCGCGAAGCACGGCGCGTGATGATGTCCGGCTTCCATGCGTTCTTCAGCATCGGCGGCTTCCTCGGCGCGGCCACCATGACCGTGCTGCTGTCTGCTCACCTGCCTCCCTCGGCGTCCGTGCTGATCGGCGTTGGCGCCATGCTGCTGGTGATGCTGCTGTCGGCGTCGTACTGGCACAGCGAACGCATGCCGCACGACACACCGATGCTGGCCCTGCCACACGGCATCGTGCTGTTCATCGGCGTGCTGGCGTTCGTCGCGTTCCTCGGCGAAGGTGCGATGCTCGACTGGAGCGCGGTGTTTCTCAGCGACGTGCGCCGCGTCGATGCCGGCCTCGCCGGCATTGGCTATGTGACCTTCACCCTGACCATGACCGTCGCACGCCTGTTCGGTGATGCACTGGTGGCACGCGTGGGCCGCCAGCGCGCGATCGTGTTCGGCGCGTTGCTTGCCGCCGCGGGCGTGCTGGTGCTGACCCTGGTCACGCCGTGGCAGGCGTCGCTGATCGGCTATGTGCTGGTCGGCCTCGGCTGCGCCAACATCGCACCGGCGCTGTTCTCGCTGGCTGGCCACCAGACCCGCATGCCCGGCGCGCTGGCCATCACCGCCGTTTCCACGCTGGGCTTTGCCGGCATCCTTGCTGGCCCGGCACTGATCGGTTTTGCCGCCAACCACTTCGGCCTGATCGCTGCATTCATCGGCGTGGCCACGGCCTTGTTGCTGGTGGCGATGTCCACGCGTTGGCTGCGGGTGTAGCCCAGGGCATCAGCGCCGCCTGCGCCGCAGCTTCATCCGCAATCGCCGATAGCCGATCACCGTCGCCGTGGCACACAACGCGGTGCCGGCAGCGCTCAGCAGCAGCAACACCGCCAACCGGGCACCTTCCTGGCGCAGCATCGCCGGCAGGTCCCAGCTATGCAGGAAGTAGAACAGCCAGCGCCCCACCCGCTCACGATGCCCCATCGTCAGCAACGGATCGCCGGTCGCCAGATCGAGATGGACGCGTGTCGCCTCGGCATCACCGAAATCCACCACTGCCACCGGGAAGCGACGTACCGCTGCACCATTCATGGCCTCGGGCGCACGCGGGTAGAAGTACGCATCCGCTGCATGCTGCACCACGAAACCCTGGATGGGTGTAGCGGACAGCGCACGTGCCCTCTGCTGCAACCACGCGGTCGGCAGCCACCGTGCGACATGCAGGTGCCCATTGCCGCCGGACACGATGCGCGTATCACCCTGCCCGTCCAGCAACACCGCGAACAGCTCACCACCGATCCGTCGCCACTGGATCTCCACCGGCTGGAAGCGCGCAGCTTCGGCCATCGCCAGAAGCTTCGCAGGATCACCCAGCGCACCATCCACCGCCACCGCGCCGCCACGGTAGTGCTCAACATCGATCGCTTCACCCGTACTGCTGAAGACACCCATTGGGTTCATCGACATCAGGCCGCTGAAAATCCAGGTGAACACGAAGGCCGCAGCACACAATCCGATCAGATGGTGCCAGCGCATCCACGACTCCACGTACGGCGTCTTCGCACCGGAACGATAGTGCCCACGGAAACGCCAGCGCCATACGCCCACCACGATGCCGCTGATCGCCGCCACCGTACACAGTGCGGACAGCACGATCACCACCCACGTCCACACCGGGTCGACCGACTGCATGCGCAGGAAGTACAGCCAGTGCAGCCAGGCGCCCACATAGTTCCAGCGCTGCTGCACATGCGGGGCGTCCAGCACCACCTCACCGGTATGCGAGGACACATACAGGTCGCCCGGCTGCGCACCGCCCACCTCCACCCGATACAGCGGCCGATGCGCGTCCAGTGCACGCGAATGCGTCCAACGATCCTCATTCACGCGCATCGCACCCACGAAGGCCTGGCCGCCCGCGAACTGCGCGGCGGATGCTTCGGCGCGCTGTGCCGACACCGGCAGCAGGGCCTGGCCGGTCACGGCAGACCAGGCGCCCACGTTGCTGCCACTTCGCACCACATAGGCAGGCGCTCCACGCAGCGTGGTCAACGCCACAGCCTCCGGCTCGGCCTGCACGGCGGCAGGCAGTACCGACAGCCCCTGCAGGTCGCGGGCCTCACCCAGCACCGGCAACGCCGCCAGCCGCTCGCCGGGTGTCAGCTTCGGGTAACCAATGAACAGCATCACCATGCCGCTGACGAACCACAGCAGCATCAGCAGGCATCCGCCGATGCCCAGCCAGCGATGCACCAGGTAGGTCCAGCGCTTGGCGGTGGAACGCAACGTCATTGCCCGCGCCCTCAGAAGCGATGGTCGACGGTGAATTCGACGCGCCGGTCCGCCCCCAGCAGCCACTGCGTGCTGGTGTAGTACGCGGTGGCGTAGTACGCCCTGTCGAACACGTTGAACAACCGCGCGGACAGCTGAGTGCGCGGTGCCGCCTGCCAGGTCAGTGCAAGGTCGGTGGTGCTGTAGCCGGGCAGTTCCAGCGTATTGGCGTTGTCGGCGTAGCGCTTGCCGACATAACGCACGCCCCCCGCCGCACTCCAATCCGGTGCGAACTGCCAGCTCAACCACATACTGGCCAGGCGCTCGGCCACGTTCGGCGGCACGTTGCCGTCGCGCGACACCAACACCGCCGGCGAACCCGTGGTTTCCAGGAAGTCCTCGAACTCGGCCTTCAGCACCGTCGCGTTGGCATCGAGCGACCAGCGCGGCGCGAAGTTCCAGTTCAAGGACGCTTCAATACCGCGCGAGGTCTGCGCGCCCACCTGCACGCGGCGATCCGGCACCAGCGGATCGCGGCTGAGCAGCCCGGTCTTGCGGATGCGATACGCCGCCAGCGTCCACTCGCCACCGTCGAAGGCCTGCTTCAGGCCAACCTCGATCTGCCGGCCCTTGGCCAGGTCAAAGGCGCCGTTGGCCGGGCTGATCATCAGCAGGCCACTGACCGGGTCCGCCGCCTGCGAATACTGCGCATACAGGCTCAGCGTCGGCCGCAGCGCGAGTACCGTACCCGCACGCCAGCCTGTGCTGCTGTAGGTCTTCGAGAACGCGTTCTGGCCGCTGATCAGATCGGTGCGATCGATGCGCGCGCGGTCATGGCGCAGGCCACCCAGCACCGACCAGCGCTCGCTCAGTGCCAGCCGGTCTTCCACGAACAGCGCGTACTGCTCGGCACGGTTGCGATAGCGCGGCAGGTTCGGCGCGTCGCTGGCGAACTGCCCCGGCACCGGATCGAACGGATCGACCGGGCCCGAGCTGCCGGCATAGGTGTTGTTGGTGTGCTTGAAGTGCGCACGGTTGGCGTCCAGGCCCACCGCGAAGTTGTTCTGCAGGCCACCCGCCGTTCCCTGCACACGCAGCGTCGAGGTCAGTCCGGTCTGGTCCTGGTTGTGGGTGATCTCGGTATTGCCCGAGCGATCGATCAAGCCGGTAGCGCGGTTGTAGACATAGGCCTCGGCATTGCGCCAATCACGCTGGCTGTCGATCTGGTAGACGCGGGTTCGCCATTCCACGTTCGCGTTCGGTGTCCACAGCGCGTCGAGCTGGGTCCAGCGGTCGCGGAAGCGGATCTCGCTGTCGTCCACGTTGTAGTTGCGGTGGCGCAGCGCCTCCAGCTGGCGGCCCTCGACCAGCGGCGTGCCGAAGTAGCGCATGGGTTTCTGGTAGCCCTGCGCATGGGTGAGCATCAGCTGCAGGTCCGCACGTGGCTGCCACAGCAACGCACCGGAGAATGTCGCGTCGCTGTTGCGTCCACGATCAACCCAGCCACCGCTGTAGTTGCCGCTCACATCCAGCCGGTAGGCCAGCTCGGGCGTCGGGGCGCCACCACTGCCGAAGCCCAGCCGCGCGGTGTCCTCGCTGCCCACGGTCACGCTGATCTCGTTCTCGATCGCCCCACGCGTGGGCTTCTTCGGCACGATGTTGATGACACCGCCGATCGCACCGTCGCCATGGATGACCGAGGCCGGGCCGCGCAGCACTTCGATGCGCTCGATCGACCAGGTATCGAACGGGAACGTGATGCCCACGCCGCCGTACTGGCGCAGCCCATCGTACAGCCGCATCACCGAGGCACCGTCGGTGAAGCCGCGGCTGGACAGCGCACTCAGGCCATTGCCCGGGTGCGGCATGGCACTGATCGCACCCGCCCGGCTGATCGCATCGTTGAGGTTGCTGTCGCCGCGTTGCTCCAGCTGCTCGCGCGAAATCACCGTCAGGCTGGCCGGTGTCTGCAGCACGCTCAGGCCCAACGCAGAGCCCGCGCTGGCGGTGGACGACAGTTCACCGCTGCGGGTATCGACCACCCGCACGGTATCCAGCGTGGTCGGTGGGGCCGCGTCAGCGGCAAGTACGGGGGCGGTGTGCAGGAGCAACGCGCACAGGACAGGCAGCGTCGCCCGGCGCAGGCGCGCGGAGTTGGGGTTCGTTTTCATTTTTTCACGGCATGCAAGGCCACCCCGCAATGGCAGGGCAGCAATCAGAAAGGGACAGACACGCGCGTGCGGGCACCGGCCGTGGCCGGCAACCTCATGGAAGAACGTTCAATGCAGCGCGCGTGCGGCTCAGGCGGCCATCAGTGCCGGCGGCCCACGCGCGCCCAATGTGCCGCTGATCCGTTGCGGCAACGCCCGCACCGCGCCGCGCAGTGCGCGGCACACCGGTGCCATCGGCGCCAACAGCAGCACGGCCGCCACCAGCAGGGTGATCAGCCGTGCAGCGATCAGGCAGTAATCGCAGTCCACACCCATCTCATGATCGGCATGTGGATCGGCGGGCGGCTTCTTCGTGGCCCCGCCGTGCGGCATGGCCATTGCGTGATGGTCGTGGTGCCCTTCCATCGCGTGCAGCGCGTGCTCTGCGTGCATTGCGTGGTCCATGGCCGCCACCGGCGCAGCGGCAGCCACGTGACCATGCGCCAGCCAGCGGCTCACCAGCGGGGCGAGCAGCACCAGCAGCATGGCAAGCCATGCCAGGGCCTGGAACCGGCGGTGGAGAACAGAATGGCGCACGCCGCCATTCTACGGGGCCATAGCCAACCTTGGACCCCGTTCAGGGTTTGGCCCCTGCGACACGGTGACGCAGGGGCTCGCCTCCAGCGGCGACATGTGAATGCACCGCACCGCGGTCCCTACGCTTGCAGGCCCCGCCTCGCCAAGTTTAGGGTTCAGATGGCCACGGCAAGGAGCCAGAGGGATCGGCATGACCACCCGAATCACACACCGGCTGCGCATCAGCCTGCTCGGCCTGACCGCGCTGCTTGCCGCCTGCGCCGACAAGGGGCCGCCCCCACCGCCAGAGCCGCTGGAACTCTCACAGCCCATCGCCGTGGACACGCCCGGCCAGCAGGTGCAGTTCGAGTTCGAAACCACGGCGCGCAATTTTGCCAGCTACCTTACATATGCGGTGGAGCTGGATCTGCAGCACCTCTCCCCATCGCCAGATGCTGCTTCTCCGCGCGACCTGCACATTCCTTTACGCGTCGGACTTCAGCAATGGTCCGGCGGCACGTGGCAGTCGCTGGCAAGCCCCGACGCCTACCAGATCGCACAGTCGCAATCTGGCCAGCCACTGCCAGACTGGCACCGCGATGCGGGACTGAACTACGCTCAGACCCAACGAGGCAGCGACGGGGCCTATCGACTCCATGTCGCGCTGCTGCCGTTGCAGGCGCGACGTCGCTACCGCGTCCAGATCAGCACGGTTGAAGACATCGCACCGCTTCGTGGCGCAAGCGCCAGGATGCTGATTCACGAATCCCGTCCGCTCGCCAAGTAGCACAGCGCCTTGGCACGCCCTAAAGAAACAGCGCAGCGCACCCGCATCAACTCACGTACTGCGCCTGACCGTTCCCGAACGACCAGTTCTCCTTCTTCACTTCCACCAGATTGATGAACACGTCTTCGCGGCGGATGCCCACCGCCGCATGCAGGCCGTCGGCGATGCCCAGGTACAACGCCTTCTTCTGCTCCAGCGTGCGCCCTTCGTTCCAGGTGATCTGGATGCAGATGAAGTCATCGGTACGGTCCACGCCCAGGTAGCCGGGGTCGTAGATCAGCGTGCCGGGCGCGTGTTCCTGGAAGATCTGGAAACGGTCGTTTTCCGGCACGCCCACCGCGCGCATGGCCTGGTAGATGGTTTCGCCGACGCGTTGCAGGTAGTCGGCGGATTTACCTTTGCGAAGATCGATGCGGGCGAGCGGCATGGTGGTACTCCGGGGTGGATGGGCACGGCAATGGGCTGAGACTACGCCTGCCCAAGGCGGTGGGACAGCACAGGGATGGAACCCTCTGGCTCCATGCGTGGCATGGTCCCGCCTCCGCCGCGCGGGGTGACGCGATTGCCGTGGTGGCTCCGCTGTGGAGTCGTCTCGTGCACGGTCGGCAGGTGCGGCGATGTGCGCCATCAGTGATGGGCCGCACTACTCGCGGGTGCTGGACTGCACACATTGGGAAACATCTGGCCTGCCTAGGGACAGTTGAGAATTTTCCTTACAGACCGATGTGATTGCCCGGCTTGAAGATCGCCGCGCCGAGGCAAGACGCCTTGGCCGGGATTGGCGTCTCGAATAATCAAACAAGATTTAGGGGCTGCAGGAACAATCGCAGCAGAGAGAATGCACCGACTGCCTTCAATGGCGGCCGGTGCGTGGGGATCGCCAGATCCGCCAGGCATTCTTCTCCCCTGAAGCTTGTTTGCCTTGGTACGCCAACCCGCACCGTCCGCCACCTTCACTCCTGAAGGTGGCCCTACGCCAGTGAGGGTTTCGCCATGACCAACCGCACCGCCGTCCATCCCCGCCTGCACACCCTGATCGGCGACGTCGCAACCGATGTGCCGGAAGACCTCGCACGCGAGATCGAGTGCGCCCTGAACGCACAGAATTTGCCCGCGCAGCTGCCCACTTTCTTCGCCCGTCTCAATGCGATCAACCATGCTGACGGCGATGACGGACAGCCATGCATCAGCCTCACCCTCGGCGCCAGCAATCACGCTTCGTTGCGCCGCTCGCTATCCGGGCTCGGCGCATTGCTCGATCTGCTGCAGGCCGCCGATCATGCGCGCAACGAAGGCGGCCCGGACGAACAGTTGGGCGCCTTCCATATCGACGGACTGATCGTGGCCGCACGACAGCTGGTGCGCGAGGCGCATCATTGCCTCTTCAGCGGCGATGCCTGACCGGCCCGGATGTGCTGCCGCTACAATCGCGCAGGGAGCGCAGGAGACCGCAATGGACGCCGAACACCTGGAGTACTTCAAGGCCGCACTGGAAGGCCGCGCAACCGTGGGCTGGAACGTCTGGTTCGCGGCCAACCAACACGCGCTGGCGCAACAGCTGAGCCGCCCTGCACTGCTGCGCTTGAAGTTCAGCACACTGGATGAAGCCGAACGCCTGCTCGCCGAAGCCGGCATCGTGCCCCGCAGCACAGCGGGCAAGCGCTACGAAATGTACTGCGCGCAGTTCTCGGCGGACGTGGTGGACGCGAACGGTCGCCCGCTACCGGCCATCTGGCGCGCGGCGCACGGCGGTGCCATCGGCCTGCTGGCCGATGGCGAGCAGGAGGCCGGCCAGGCGAAGCTGCTCGCGGAGTTCCGCCGCGTCCGCAAGCGCGGGCTGCAACAGGCCAACGAATGGTTGGCCGATCTGTGCTTTGAAGCAGAGATGGAGCTGACCAGCGGCAATGCCGAGGTGGGCCGGACTCTGCTGGCGGTGGTGGTGCAGGCCGGCAGCGGCCACGACCTGCTGGATGCTACGGCGATGATCGCGCGCGAGCTGCTGGAGCGGCACGGCTGAAAGGGTGTGCGCTTCCGGCTGATCCTGCTGGATCGCAGGCAACAAAAAAGCCCCCATTGCTGGAGGCTTTTTTCGTTCTGCAACATGGTGGGCGGTACAGGGATCGAACCTGTGACCCTTGCCGTGTGAAGGCAATGCTCTACCGCTGAGCTAACCGCCCGGTGTGTTGCTGAGCCGCTCATTATAGGGGCTTTTCAGAGGCCGTCAACAGTTTTTCACAGTCGTGTTCACGGGCATTTCGGGGCACGCAGCCGGGCATGACCCGACGCTACCGGAATCACATCGTATGGGTCGGTTTGTCCGAACCGGTCAGCCCGGCCAGCAGGGTCTCGATCTTGTGGCGCACGCCCTCGCCTTCGGCACCGTCGGCCAGCTGCACGCCGATGCCGGCGGTGCGGTTGCCCTGCGCGCCGGCCGGGGTCACCCAGATCACCTTGCCGGCCACCGGCAGGCGCTCGCTGGAATCGGGCAGCGTCAGCAGCAGGAACACCTCGTCGCCCAGGAAATAGCGCTTGGGCGTGGGCACGAAGATGCCGCCATTCTTCACGAACGGCATGTACGCGCTGTACAGCGCGGCTTTGTCCTTCACAGCCAGGGACAGGATGCCCTGGCGGGCGTTGCTGGCACTCATCGATTTCCCCTTGCGGCAGGCCGCTCGTTCACCTTGTTCCAGGCCAGCAGCAACTCGACCACCGCAAGGTCTGCACGCACCGTGGTGCGCAGCAGGTCGCGGGTGCGGTTGGCCGCATCGAACCAGGCTGCAAGCTTGTGCAATCGCTCCGGCGTGGTCAAGGCATCGGTGCTGGCCTGGGCCAGCGCCAGGTCGGCAGCGAAGCGCAGGCGCAGCGCCGCGTTGTCATCACCACACCACTTCTGCGCCAGCTCCACCGCGCCGGTCTTGCCGGCGGCCAGCTGTTCCAGATCTCGACCGACTTCGCGGCGCAGGCTCAGGCCGTCTTCGCGCAGCCAGTTGTCGGCCTGGCCGGGATGGCCGCGGGCGGCCTCCAGCGCTTCGCGCGCCGATGCTTCACTGTGGCCCAGCTGCTGCAGCCAGGCCAGTGCTTCGTGCTGCGGCGGCAGCTTGAATTCCAGTCGCTGGCAACGGCTGCGGATGGTCTGCGGCAGGCGTGCCGGGTCGCTGCTGATCAGCCAAAGGTAGCGGCCGGGCTGCGGCTCTTCCAGGGTCTTCAGCAGCGCATTGGCCGCCGAGCGGTTGATCGCATCGGCCGGATCGACGATCACCACCTGCGCCACGCCGTACTGCGGGGTCAGCGCCAGCTTGTCGGTGATCTCGCGCACCTGCTCGATGACGATCTCGGTACGCAGCTTGTCGCCGCTCTTGTTCGGAATGAAGCTGACCAGCTGCAGGTCCGGATGGGTGCTGGCGGCGATCAGCTGGCGCGTACGCGTGGCGTGCGTTGCATCACCCTGCGCCAGCACGTGGTCGGCCAGCGCCAGCGCTACCTCGCGCTTACCCAGCCCGGCCGGGCCGCAGATCAGCAGGCCATGACCGAGGCGACCCGCATCGAGCGCGGCCACGGTCTGGTCGAACGCACGCTGCTGCCACGGCGAAAACGTGCTCATGCGCCCTCCCCTTCCTGCAGCCAACGCTCGACATGTGCGACCACATCGGCGGCCACGCGTTCCTGCACCTGGCCGGCGTCGATCAGCGCGAAGCGCTGCGGGTCCTGCTGTGCGCGGCTGCGGAACACGGCGCGCACGCGCTGGAAGAAATCGTCCTGCTCGCTCTCGATGCGGTCCGGCCACAGGTCGCGACCGTTGGCGCGCGCGCGGCCGACGGCCACGTCCACATCCAGCAGAAGGGTCAGCCCTGGCAGCAGGCCGACCGCGCGGCGCTCCAGGTCGGCAATCCACTGCGGGTCAAGCCCGCGGCCACCGCCCTGGTAGGCGTAGCTGGAATCGGTGAAGCGGTCGCTCAGCACGTAGGCACCGCGCTGCAGCGCCGGCCGGATCACCTGACGCACATGCTGGGCGCGTGCGGCGAACACCAGCAGCAGCTCGGCTTCGGCGCTGAGCGGTTCGGCAGCGATCTCGGCATCGGGCTTCAGCAGCAGGCCGCGGATGCGCTCGGCCAGTGGCGTACCGCCCGGCTCGCGGGTCAGCACCACCTCGTGGCCGTGGCGGCGCAGGCAGTCACGGATGGCATTGATGGCGGTGGTCTTGCCTGCGCCCTCGCCGCCTTCCAGGCTGACGAAACGCGGGTGGCGAAGCAGCGCGGGACTCATTGCGCCGGGGTCTCCTGGGTACGTTGCTGGCGCAGCTGCTGCAGGTAGCGGGCTACGGCGGCGTTGTGCTGGTCCAGGCTGGGCGAGAACACGTGCGCGCCGCTGCCGTCGCCCACGGCGACGAAGTACAGCGCATCACCGGCGGCCGGCTGCGCCGCGGCCATCAGCGCGTCGCGACTGGGCATGGCGATCGGGGTCGGGGTCAGGCCCGCACGGGTATAGGTGTTGTACGGCGTATCGGTGGTCAGGTCGCGGCGGCGGATGTTGCCGTCATACGCGGCACCGATGCCGTAGATCACGGTCGGGTCGGTCTGCAGGCGCATGCCGATCTTCAGGCGGCGCATGAACACGCCGGCGATCTGCGGGCGCTCGCTGGCCAGCGCGGTTTCCTTCTCGATGATCGACGCCAGCGTCAGCAGTTCGTAGGGCGTGTTGATCGGCAGGTCCGGCGCGCGGCTTTCCCAGGCTTCGTCCAGCGCCTTTTCCATTGCGGCGTGGGCGCGCTTGAGCACGTCCAGATCACTGTCGCCGCGCTGGTAAACGTAGGTCTCCGGCAGGAAGCGGCCTTCCGGGTGCTGGCCACCGAAGCCAAGGCGCTGCATCAACGCGGCGTCATCCAGGTTGTCGGTGGTGTGCAGCAGCGGCTCGGCGCGCTTGAGTGCGGCACGCAGCTGGCGGATGTTCCAGCCCTCGACAATGGTGACGCGGTGCTGCAGCACCTTGCCGGCGCGCATGCGCAGCAGCAGCTCGCGCGGGGTCAGCTCGCCACCGAGCGCGTACTCGCCCACCTTCAGCTTGCCGGCCGCATCGAGCTGGCGCGCCAACAGCTGCCACTGGGTGTCCTGGCCCTCGTCCACGCCGGCGTCGCGCAGCTTGCGCAGCACGCTGTTCATGCCATCGCCGCTGGCGATGACCACGCTCTCGGCGGTCGGGGTGATCGGGGCATCGGCGAACCGGGTCTGCTGGTAGAAGAACCACGCGCCCGCGCCCGCCACGACGGCGGCCAGCACCACCACCAGCGTTACCACGAACAGACACCCGCGCTTGGCTCCCGCCATGGACTACCTCTGAACTCGATTCCGTCGTGCAGGATACCGTGCCGGTGGATTGGGGTCATGACCGGGGTGGCGCCTGCGTGCCGGCCAACGGTCGATCAGTAGATCCACGCCATGCGTGGATGAACGCCCGGCGGCATGACTGCGGGGGTCAGAGCCCTCGCGCGGTGCGCAAGGGATCCGACCCCGACCGGATCAGCCCTGCTGGCCCAGTGCGCGCAGCAGGCCGCGGGCCTTGGCGCGGGTCTCGTCCAGTTCCTTGTCCGGGTCCGAATCGGCCACGATGCCGGCGCCGGTGCGGAAGCTGACCTGGTGGCCATCCACTTCGGCGGTGCGGATCAGGATGTTCAGGTCCAGGTCGCCATCGCGGTTCAGCCAGCCGAACGCGCCGGTGTAGGCACCACGCGGCACCTGCTCCAGCTCGCTGATGATCTGCATGCAGCGCACCTTGGGGCAGCCGGTGATGGTGCCGCCCGGGAAGGTCGCGGCGATCACCTCGCCCGGGGTCACATCGGGGCGCAGGTGGCCGCTGACGTTGCTGACGATGTGGTGCACATGCGCGTAGCTCTCCACGGTCATCAGCTCGTCGACCACCACGGTACCGGGCATGCAGATGCGGCCCAGGTCGTTGCGCTCCAGGTCGATCAGCATCACGTGCTCGGCGCGCTCCTTGGGGTGGCCGACCAGCTCCTGGATGCGTGCGGCATCATCGTCCCCCTCGAAGCGCGGACGCGTACCGGCAATCGGACGGGTCTGCGCGTGGCCGGCATGCACCGACACCAGCCGCTCCGGCGAGGAACTGACCACATGGCGGCCGTGGGCGCTGAACAGGCCGGCGAACGGTGCCGGATTGGCACGGCGCAGCTGCGCGTACAGCGCCTGCGGGCTGACCGGCGCAGCGAACTGCGCGCTCCAGCGCCGCGACAGGTTCACCTGGAACACGTCGCCGGCACGCAGGTACTCGATCACCCGGCGCACGCCGTCGGTGAAGCGCTGCGGCGCATCCTCGCCCACCGCCTGCGGCGGCTGCCAGCCCTGCCCGGCCTCGGGCAGCGCGGCCGAGGCCAGTGCCACCAGCGCATCCAGCAACGCCTGCTCGCCGGCCTCGGCGATGACGAAGCTGGCGCCGTTGTGATGGTCATGCAGCACCGCGGCCGGGCAGCGCAGCGCCAGCGCGGTCGGGCGGCCGTCCTCGCGCGCACGCGCCGGCAGCACCGGTTCGATCTGGCTGGCCACTTCGTAATCGAGCATCAACGCCCAGCCGCCGCGGAACGGCAGGCTGTGGCTGCCGTCATGCGGCAGGCGTTCGCGCTGCCAGGCACGGTCCAGCACCTGCAGGAAGCTGCCGGCGTGCACCGCGTCGTGCTGGTCGCGCACCTGGCCATCCGCATCCAGTCGCAGGCCATCGCCCTGCGCGGCCAGCAGCAGGCTCCAGCGGCCCTGCGCGGTGCCCGAGGCAGTGGATTCCATCAGCAGCGGAAAGCGCGCCGGGTCATGCTGCTGCAGGGCCAGCAGATCGATCGGGTGCGGCAGCGGGTGGATCAGCGGTGCGTGGGTCATGGCAGCCAGTTCTGGGGTTCAGATGCACGGAAGCCGCCTTGCGGCGGCTCCGTAGAACGCGGCGTCGAGCATGGCCCGACGCTACAACTCGGTCAGACGCGCTTGAAGACCAGCGTGCCGTTGGTGCCGCCGAAGCCGAAGCCATTGGACATCACCACGTCGACCTTGGCCTGGCGTGCTTCGTTGGGCACGTAGTCCAGGTCGCAGCCTTCGCCCGGCTGCTGCAGGTTGATGGTCGGCGGGATGACGTTGTCCTGCAGTGCCATCACCGAGAAGATCGCTTCCACGCCGCCGGCAGCACCCAGCAGGTGGCCGGTCATCGACTTGGTGGAGCTGACCATCATCTTGTAGGCGTGGTCGCCGAAGGCGGTCTTCATCGCCATGGTCTCGCCCAGGTCGCCCAGCGGCGTGGAGGTGCCGTGCGCGTTGAGGTAGCCCACCTGTTCCGGGGTCACGCCCGCGTCCTTCATGGCCATGGCCATGCAGCGCGCGGCGCCTTCGCCGTTCTCGCTCGGTGCGGTCATGTGGTACGCGTCGGAGCTGGCGCCGAAGCCGGCCAGTTCACAGTAGATCTTCGCGCCACGCGCCTTGGCGTGCTCGTACTCTTCCAGGATCAGGATGCCGGCGCCGTCGCCCAGCACGAAGCCGTCACGGTCCTTGTCCCACGGGCGCGAGGCCTGTTCCGGGGCATCGTTGCGGGTGCTCATGGCCTTCATCGCGCAGAAGCCGCCCAGCGCGGTCGGCGACGAGCCACGCTCGGCACCGCCAACCACCATCACGTCGGCGTCGCCGTACTGGATCATGCGCATCGCGGTACCGATCGAATGGTTCGAGGTCGCGCAGGCCGACACCGCCGAGAACGACGGGCCCTTCAGGCCGGTGATGATGCTCAGCTGGCCCGGCAGCATGTTGATGATGGTCTTGGGCACGTAGAAGGGCGAGATCTTCTTGCCCTCGTGGAACTCGATGGTCTGCTCTTCGATACCGAGCAGGCCGCCGATGCCGGCGCCGACGATGGCGCCGATGCGATCGGCATTGGCGTCGGTGATCTCCAGGCCCGAGTCGTGCAGGGCCATGAACGAGGCACCGAGGCCGTAATGGATGAACGGGTCCATCTTCTTGGCATCCTTGCCGCTGACCCGGAACTTGCCGAACAATTCATTGTCGGCGGTGATGTCGAATCCCTTGACCTCACCTGCAATCTTGGTGGTGAACCGATCCAGATAGGCATCCGCAACGTTGGTCAGCGGACCGATGCCCGAACGACCGTGGGTGATGCCTTCCCAGCTGCTGGCCAGATCATTGCCCAACGGCGAGACGATACCCAGGCCGGTTACGACGACGCGACGCTTCATTGCTGATTCTCCTGACCCGGCTGATTTCAACGGGCAACTCGGTTTGCTTCGGTGTGATGCTCAAACACACGGGGCCGCAACTGCGGCCCCATGGGGTGCGGTGCGCGGCGAGCGTGGGCCCGCGCGCGCACTGCCGTCTGACATCAGGCCTTGACGTGGGCCTTGATGTAGTCGATGGCGGCCTGCACGGTGCTGATCTTCTCGGCTTCTTCGTCCGGGATCTCGCACTCGAATTCTTCTTCCAGGGCCATCACCAGCTCGACGGTGTCCAGCGAGTCAGCGCCCAGGTCATCGACGAACGATGCGCTGTTGGTGACTTCTTCTTCCTTGACGCCAAGCTGTTCGACGACGATTTTCTTGACGCGTTCTTCGATGGTGCTCATGGGATCTCGCTCCAGATGGAGTTGTGGTTCAAAAGTGGTCGCCATCAAAGGCGATGGCCGTGGGATAGTGTAGTGGAAACCGGCGCGGCCATGCATTGCAGCAAAAACCTCCGCAGATCAACCACTTGCGGCGCAATCCCTGCGCCCCTTGCTTACGGCATGTACATGCCGCCGTTCACATGGAGGGTTTCGCCGGTGATGTAACCGGCAGCCGGGCTGGCCAGGAAGGCCACCGCATGGGCGATGTCTTCCGGCGACCCCAGGCGTTCGAGGGCGATGTCGTTGATCAGCGCGGTGCGCGCTTCTTCCGGCAACGCCTTGGTCATGTCGGTGTCGATGAAGCCAGGTGCGACAACATTGACGGTGACGCCGCGCGAACCGATTTCCTTGGCCAGCGACTTGCTGAAGCCGATGATGCCCGCCTTGGCCGCGGCGTAGTTGGCCTGGCCGGCATTGCCGGTCACGCCCACCACCGATGCGATGTTGATGATGCGGCCCTTGCGCGCCTTCATCATGCCGCGCATCACCGCCTTGCTGGTGCGGAACACGCTGGTCAGGTTGGTGTCGATGATCGACGCCCAGTCCTCGTCCTTCATGCGCATGAGCAGGTTGTCGCGGGTGATGCCGGCATTGTTGACCAGGATCGAGATCGGGCCGAATTCCTTGGCGATGCCATCGAGCACGCTGTCCAGCGCGGCGGCATCGGTGACGTTCAGCGCGCGGCCGTGACCACCGTGGGCGGCCAGGCGTTCGCCGATCGCGGCAGCGCCGGATTCAGTGGTGGCGGTACCGATGACGGTGGCGCCCTGGGCGGCCAGCAGATCGGCGATGGCGGCACCGATGCCACGGCTGGCGCCGGTGACCAGTGCGATTTCACCCTGCAGGGGCTTGCTCATGATGTTTTCCTCAGGCTGGGGCGACCGCCGCACCCGTGCCGCTTGCCGCGGCCACCGGTACGGTCGGCAGGAACAGGGGGGATCAGGCCGACCATGCCTCGCGGGCGGCTTCGAAGTCGCCCGGCGTGGCCAGCGAACGGCCGTCGATGGCCTTGTCGATGCGCTTGACCAGGCCGGTCAGCACCTTGCCCGGGCCGCACTCGGCGATCCGGGTGACGCCACGGGCAGCCAGCGCCTGCACGCACCCGGTCCACTGTACCGGCTGGTACAGCTGCTGGACCAGCGCGGTGCGGATCGCGTCGATGCCGCTGTGCACCTGGGCGTCGACGTTCTGCACCACTGGCAGCTGCGGCGCGTGCCAGGACAGGCCGGCCATCACTTCGGCCAGGCGGTTGGCGGCTTCGCGCATGAGCGGGGTGTGCGAGGGCACGCTGACGGCCAGCTTGACCGCCTTGCGCACGCCCTTCTCGGCCAGCAGCGCCAGCGCACGGTCGACCGCGTCGGCGTCGCCACCGATCACGATCTGGCCCGGCGAATTGAAGTTGGCCGGCACCACCACCTGGCTGCCTGCCGCTTCGGCGCAGACGTCCAGCACCAGCTGGTCTTCGGCGCCGAGCACGGCGGCCATGGCGCCGACACCGGCCGGTGCGGCTTCCTGCATCAGCTGGCCGCGCAGGCGCACCAGGTGCGCACCGTCATGCAGGCTCAGTGCGCCTGCGGCAACCAGGGCGGTGTACTCGCCCAGGCTGTGGCCGGCCAATACCGACGGGCGCGGACCGCCCACGGCGTTCCAGGCGCGCCACACGCCGATGCTCGCGGCCAGCAGGGCCGGCTGGGTGTATTCGGTACGGTTGAGCATTTCCTCCGGGCCGCCCTGGGACAGCGCCCACAGGTCGACGCCGGCACCATCGGATGCCTCGGTGAAGGCTTCACGCACCTGTGGGTGCAGTTCGGCCAGCTCGGCCACCATGCCCACAGACTGCGAGCCCTGGCCGGGGAAGACAAAAGCGAGGGTGGATACGGTCACGCGGTCATCCGCTTGTTGCAATCGAAGCGGGCCATGATAAGGGCGAATCCGCTGTGTCGTCTGTACGTGCGCGTATGCAGGCGTATGGAGCGCGGCCGGGCAAGCGCAACGGGGTCAGATCCCTTTTCCTGCGGAAAAGGGATCTGACCCCTATCAGCCTCAGCAGAACAGCTGCAGGACGTCCAGGTCGCCGTCGGCGAGGAAATCCACGCACAGGCCCACCAGCATCAACACGCCGGCGGTGCTGGCGCCGTGGGCGATGAAGATGGAATGGGCCAGCGCGCGCGCCGAACGGCCCAGCTTCATGCAGACCCGGGCCAGGCTGCGCAGGCGGCCGCTGACCGCATGCACGTGCTCGCGCACCGGCGCCTGAACGTCACCCATCGCCTCGGCCATCATCGCCTGCAGGTGCCCGGGGCGGTCGGCGTAGTACTTGGCCACGCCGTAACCGAACATCAGCCAGTCGCGGGCCTGCGCTTCGGACAGATCCATCACTTCCAGCGGATCTTCCTCGAAATCGATGAAGCCGACCTTCTCGCCATCCCATGTGAGGTTGCGCGGCAACGGCTGGCCGAAATAGGCGCCGCGGGCATGAGCTTCAGCAATGGCCAGCATCGCCGCCATCACCAGCCGATCGCGACCGGCTTCGTCGGCTTCGCGCAGGCAGGTATTGAACGAGCTGCCGTTGTCGCCGATCACCAGCGCGGCATGGCCGGTGCCCAGTACGTCCGGCACGTTCACACCCTGCGCCTGCAGTTCCGCGAGGCGGCGGGCCTCGGTTTCGCGTGCGGCGTCGCCACCGCGGTGCGGCGGCGGGCGCAGCGCATCCAGATGGAAACGGCGCGCAACAAAATTGAGCAGGCCCAGGGCCATTGCCCGGCTTCCCTTGCCGTACTGCTTCAGCCAGGCACGTTGCCCTTCGATGACGATGGGCTCAACCATGACAGGTCCTCCTTAAACGCGTTACGGCCCCGAAGGGGCCGTAACGACAAGACTTCACATTGTCGTAACTTGCACTATCAATAGCGCAGCAGGGCCGAACCCCAGGTGAAGCCGCCGCCGAAGGCCTCCAGCAGCAGCAACTGGCCACGCTCGACCTTGCCCGAACGCACCGCGGCATCCAGCGCCAGCGGCACCGAGCCGGAGGAGGTGTTGCCGTGCTTGTCGACGGTCACCACGACCTGGTCCATCGACATCTCCAGCCGCTTGGCGGTGGCTTCGATGATGCGCAGGTTGGCCTGGTGCGGGATCAGCCAGTCCAGGTCGGACTTGTCCAGGCCGTTGGCGGCCAGGGTCTCGTCCACGACCGAGTCCAGCGCCTTGACGGCGTACTTGAACACGTCGTTGCCCTTCATGTTGATGGTGCCGCCACCGTTGGCGCCGTCCTTGAAGCCGGTCGAAACGCCGACCGGGTTCCACAGCAGTTCCTTCTTGCTGCCATCGGCATGCAGGTGGGTGCTGAGGATGCCAGTGTCTTCGTCGGCCTTGAGCACGACGGCGCCGGCGCCATCGCCGAACAGCACGCAGGTGGTGCGATCGTTCCAGTCGACCATGCGGGTCAGCGTTTCGGTGCCGATCACCAGCACGTGCTTGCAGTCGCCGGAGCGGATGAACTTGTCGGCCACGCCCAGCGCGAACACGAAGCCGGAACAGGCTGCGTTGACGTCGAAGGCGGGGCACCCGGCCACACCGAGCTTGGCCTGGATCAGGCACGCGGTGGACGGGAAAATGAGATCAGGGGTGGTCGTGCCGACCACGATCATGTCGAGCTGCGAGGCATCGATGCCTGCGGCTTCAAGCGCGCGCAGGGCGGCGTTGTAGCCAAGGTCGCTGGTGGTTTCGCCTTCGGCCGCGATGTGCCGTTCACGAATACCGGTGCGCGACTGGATCCACTCATCCGAGGTTTCGACCATTTTTTCCAGGTCGGCGTTGGTCAGGACTTTTTCCGGCAAATAGCTACCGGTGCCCGCGATCCTCGAATAGATCCGCTTGCTCATCATGTTTCCTGTTGCGCGGGCCGCCGATCACCGGCACGCCCGGGAAAGAAGGCAAAGGCCGCTGCCCGGAGGCAGCGGCCTTCCCGGCACATCAATCTTCTTCGACAGCCGAGGTCTTGGTCTGGATGACCTTCTTGCCGCGGTAGAAACCGTCGGCAGTGATGTGGTGACGCAGGTGCACTTCGCCGGTGGTCGGGTCGGTCGACAGCTGCTTGGCGCTCAGGGCGTCGTGGGCACGACGCATGCCGCGGCGGGACGGGGTGACACGGGATTTCTGCACAGCCATGGGATTGCTCCAAACTCGGTTCGATTTGCTTCGTCGTATCGTCGCGCAGGACGCCAGCGCCCAGCACACTTTCGCTTTCGCCGCAGCCGCCGACGACAATCCGGCTGCTATTGTTTCTTCAGTGCTGCCAACGCCGCAAACGGGTTGGCCTTCTTCGTTTCTTCTTCGCTCGGTGCCCAGTCCTTGTCGACTGCTTCACCGTCGGGCGACAGCGGCACCACGGGCACCGCCAGCACCAATTCGTCCTCGACCAGATCCAGCGGACGCAGCTGGCCGTCTTCCGGCACCAGCAACGCCTCGTACTCCTCCGGCAGGGACGATTCCTCGTCCTCGTCGCGGATCAGGCCAAGCCTCTGGGTCACCTTCACCGGCAACAGGAATCGCTGCATGCTGCGCTGACAGGTCAGCGGCAGCGCGGTGTCGATGGTCAGTTCCACATAGGATACCCGCAAGACGTCGTCGCGACCGAATTCAAGCGAGTAGACACACTCGCCGTCGGTATCTGCGACCAACCCCTGCAGGCGGGTCAATTCAGCCAGGGAGACCTGACCGTCGAAGCGCCTTCGCGCTACAACCATCCGCCAGGCATCCAGCGTTTCGGGCACGTTCGCGGACATAAGCCGCTGAATACTAAGGATCGCACCGCCCGCTGTCAAATGCCCGCCCTGCAGCACTTGCCGCTGGCGCCGTGGAGGGGCCAGACTGCCGCGCCCTGCCCCGGTATTGTCACATGTCACTGGTCCTGGCCTCCACCTCCCGCTACCGTCGCGAACTGCTGGAACGGCTGGGCCTGCCCTTCGACTGCGCACGCCCGGACGTGGATGAAACCCCTCTGGGCGCCGAGACCCCGCTGGCCCTGGCCACGCGCCTGGCCGCCGTCAAGGCCGCCGACGTGGCCGCCCGCCATCCGGGCGCCTGGGTGATCGGCTCGGACCAGGTGGCCGACCTGAACGGCCAGCCGCTGGGCAAGCCGGGCACGGCGGAGGCGGCCTGTGCGCAGCTGGCGGCAATGTCCGGACAGACGGTGCGCTTTCACACGGCAATCAGTCTCAGGCGGGATGGAGAATCCCTCGCCACCCTGGATCTGACCGAAGTACGCTTCCGCGTGCTGGACCCGCAGGAAATCATCCGCTACGTCGCCGCCGAGCAGCCGCTGGACTGCGCCGGCAGCTTCAAGTGCGAGGGCCTGGGCATCAGCCTGTTCGAGGCAATCGACAACCGCGACCCGACCGCGCTGGTCGGCCTGCCACTGATCGCGGTGTGCGGCCTGCTGCGCAGGGCTGGATTCGCGGTGCCGTGAACGGTAGAGCCGAGCCCTTGCTCGGCCGTCTTTTTTTTAGGCTGCCCGCCATCTGTAGCAGAAGCAGCCGAGCATCGGCTCGGCTCTACAGGACCAGGGGACCTCAACGAACTTCGAACGGCTGCTCCTGCCACGCCTCCACGCTGCCGTCGCGGCCGTGCAGGCGCAGGCCAAGCCAATGCCGCCCCGGCGCCAGCGTGGTGGTATCCAGCGATGCGTCGAAGCCCACCGCCGGATGTTGCGGATCGGTGCTGTCCGGCCAGGTGTGGCGGATGTCGAACATGCGCCCGTAGCGCGCATCGCCAATCGAATGGCCATCGACCAGCACTTCGATGCGCGCCAACCCCACCCCATCCTTGAATGCCCAGCCCTTGATGGCGAGCGTTCCGGAGACCTTCTCACCGTTGGACGGTGCATCCAGCCAGGCCATTGCCGGCGTCACGCAGGGCCCCTGCGCGCGCTGCACCGGCAGCCGGAACAGCAGGAAGCGCTGGAAACCATGATCGCTGCTGACCACGCGCGGCGCCGGCAACGGCCCCACCTGCTCGCAGATCGCGTGATAGCGCGCCAGCAGATCGCGGTAGCGCTGGTCGCTGGGTGACAGCACCAGCAGCATCGGCGCACTGCGCGGGCCTTCGTGCAGCAGGCCCCACTGTGCCAGCTGTGCGGTCCGCCCATGCTTGTCGTTGAGCGGGTGCGGCAGCACCTCGATATCACCGTTGCCCAGCTGGAAGCCCAGTTCGGCACCGACCTTGAAGTTGCCCGCCAGCACACGCGTGCCCGGCGGCATCTGCCGCAGTTCGTCGCGCACCGCCACGGCCAGCGGCTGCCAGCCGGCAAAGTTGCGCGGGTAGTACTTGCTGCCGGCCATCTGCTCGCGCAGCGCCGGCGTGGACGCCATCAGGTAGTAGCCGAAAGCCAGTACGGTGCCTGCAGCTGCCAGCCACCAGCCGGTGCGGCGCAGCCAGCGTGGCCAGCCGTTGAGGACCACCGGCACGGCCACCAGCAGCGCCAGGTAGCCCGGCAACGGCCAATGGAAACTGATCCGCTCGACATCGGTGAAGAAGCCCAGCAGGAAGATGCCCAGCGTCGACACCCCGCCCACCAGGCCGAAATAGCGCCATTGCACCCGCACACCACCACCGCTGCGGGTACCCGCCAGGGCGACCTTCCACATCGCGATGCACAGGATCGGCGTCACCAGCATCGGCTGGATCACCAGGAACCACAGCCCTTCCCACTCGAACGTCCACGGGTGGCGCTCGACCACCTGGAACTTCAGGCCGGCATCATGGTTGTCCGCATTCCACGCCAGCAACGGCAGCCAGGCCAGTACACCCACCGCCAGCGCCACCCATACGCGCGGGTCGGCCAGCATGCGGCGGCCCTGCGGCAGCGCCAGCAGCGCAATGAAGCCGACACCGATGACGCCAATGAAACGGTAGTGGCTGAGCGCACCGATCAGCAGGCCCAGCGCCAGCTTCATCGCCGACGACGCATCCACGTTGTGCAGCAGGCGCGCACCGGCGTGCAGGCAGATCACCGCCGCAAGCGCCATCGGCACATCCGGCACGGCCAGCAGGCCCAGCGTGGCCGACAGCGGCATCAGCAGGGTCAGGCTGCCCGCCTGCCACCCTGCGACGTTGCCAAACCAGCGCGTGGCGATGCGCACCACCAGCAACGGCAGCAACGCACCGATGGCCAGGAACGGCAGGCGCAATGCGAGCACGTGATGGCCACCGATTTCCACGCCCAGGCGTGCAAGCCATGCTGTCAACCCCGGCAGGTCGGAATAGGCAGCAGCCAGGTGCTGGCCTTCCTGCCAATAGAACGCCTCATCGACGAACAGCGGCAGGCGTGCAGCCACCACCAGCTTGGCCGCTGTGATCAGCGTCCATAACCAGAGAAATATTGCCCGCGCGCGCTGTTCGCCTTGCATTGCTCTATGGATAATCGAGTGGATTCCAGACCTGAGACGATCATGCCAGCCTCGTCCCCCAATCCCAGCATGCTAACCGATCAACTGCGCCAGGCCCTGCGGGAGGCACAGGATCAGGTGAACGCACTGGTACTGGGCAAGGTGCCGGAAGTCAGGCTGGCCTTTGTCGCCCTGCTTTCCGGCGGCCACCTGCTCATCGAAGATCTGCCTGGGCTGGGCAAGACCACGCTGGCGCATGCATTGGCCAGCAGCCTCGGCCTCAGCTTCCAGCGCGTGCAGTTCACTTCCGACCTGTTGCCGGCGGACGTACTGGGCGTATCGGTGTACGAGGCCGGCAGCCGCCAGTTCCAGTTCCACCCCGGCCCGGTGTTCACCCACGTGCTGCTGGCCGATGAGATCAACCGCGCACCGCCGCGCACGCAGAGTGCGTTGCTGGAGGCAATGGCCGAGCAGCAGGTCACCCTGGATGGACAGACGCATCCACTGCCCGATCCATTCTTCGTGATCGCCACGCAGAACCCGGTCGACCTGTCCGGCACCTTCCCGTTGCCGGATTCGCAGCTCGATCGTTTCCTGCTGCGGCTGGCGATGGGCTACCCGAGCGCGCAGGCCGAGCGCGAGCTGCTGCGTGGCAGCGATCGCCGCGACCTGATCGCCCGCGCGGTGCCGAAGCTGGATGACACCCAGGTGCGTGCGCTGCGTGAAGCCGTTGGCCAGGTACACGCCAGCGACGCGCTGATCGACTACGTGCAGGCACTGTTGACCCGCAGCCGCCAGCATGCCGGCGTACGCGTGGGCCTGTCACCGCGCGCCGGGCTGGCCCTGCTGCGTGCCGCCAGGGCGCATGCACTGCTGCTCGGCCGCGGGCATGTGGTGCCCGAAGACGTGCAGACCCTGTTCGTGGCAGTGGCCGGCCATCGCCTGGTGGCGGAGGCCGAATCCAGCTCCGGGCCGGCACTGGCGCGGGCGATCCTGCAGACCGTCGCGGTGGACTGAAGGTGGCCACACGCTGGGCACGCATGCAGCTGCTGGCACGCCCACGCAGGCCCGAAGCCCTGCCGCAGCGACTGGATCGCCATCGCATCTATGTACTACCGACGCGCTTCGGCCTGTTCGTCGCCACCCTGCTGTCGGCGATGCTGCTGGGCGCATTGAACTACAACAACAACCCGGCCCTGCTGCTGGCCCTGTTGCTGGCCGCAGCAGCGATCGCCAGCGCCATTGCCGCGCACCTGCAGCTGTCCGGCATACAGATCGATGCAATCTCCGCCGAGCCGGTTCCGGCCGGGCACCCCCTGCGCCTGCGCGTGGACCTGTCGTTGCGCGACCCGCGCGCGCGCCACGGGCTGCACCTGCAGCTGGGCGCAAGCGAGGCGTGGGTCGCACTGCCTGCACACGGTCGCGGCGAAGTGGAGCTGGATGTCCCCAGCGAGCGCCGCGGCTGGCTGGAACTGCCGCGCATCCGCCTGTCCAGCACGCAGCCGCTGGGGCTGGTGCGGGCATGGTCGTGGGTGTGGCCGGAGCAGCCGCTGCTGGTCTATCCACTGGCCGAGGTACTGGCACCACCCCTTCCGGAAAGTGGCAGCGATCCACTGCACACCCGCGCCCATGCCAGTGGCGAAGAGCTGCACCAGCTGCGACCCTATCGTGCCGGCGACGCCCCGCGCAGCATTGCCTGGAAACACTCGGCGCGCCGCGACAGCCTGCTGGTACGCGAATACGAGAAGCCGATCGGCATCGAAGTGGTGCTGGACTGGCGCACGCTGGCGCCGCTGGGCCATGAAGCACGCATCGCGCGGTTGGCACGCTGGGTCGACATGGCCGAGCGCGAAGGCCGGCGCTACACGCTGCTGCTTCCAGCCCATCCCCCGTTCGGGCCCGGCCAGGGCGCCAGCCACCACCACCTGTGCCTGCGCGCACTGGCGCTGATGCCCCATGACTGAGCCTGCCGTCCTGCTCGATCGCAACGCCCGCAGCTGGACCCTGGCCAGCGCAGCGCTGGCGCTGCTGCCACTGCTGCTGCAGCTGCCGCCGGTGCTGGCCGTCGTGATCGCGATCACCGCCGTGCTGACCGCTGCGCTTTCCTGGCGGCGGGTGCTGCCGATGCCGGTGCGCCTGCTGCTGGTGCTGGCCATGCTCGCCACCATCGTCTGGCAGATGGGCATGGTGCGGCCGGGGCGTGATACCGGCTGTGCGCTGCTGGCGGCGATGCTGGCCATCAAATCCAGCGAACTGCGCAACCTGCGTGATGCGCGCAGCCTGCTCGGTTTCGCGCTGTTCTCGCCGTTCGCGGCCTTCCTGCTCGACCAGGGCCCGCTGACCACGGGACTGGCTGCGCTGGCCGCGGTTGCCGCACTGCTGGCCCTGCAACGCCTGGCCCAGGACGAGGGCCGCAGCCCACGCCTGCCACTGCACGGTCAACTGCGCGGCGTCGGCCGCCTGCTTGGCATCGGCCTGCCGCTGGCACTGGCCTGCTTCTGGCTGTTCCCGCGCTTGTCCACGCCGTTGTGGGGCGTACCCGAACGAGCGGTGGGTACGCCCGGCCTGGCTGACAGCATGGCGCCGGACCAATGGCTGGACCTGATGGCCGACGACACCCCGGCGCTGCGCGTGCAGTTCTTCGGCGCCGTGCCCGAGCCCACGCAGCGCTATTGGCGCGGCCCGGTGCTGACTTCCTTCGATGGCCACCGCTGGAGCCGCGATCGCGCGACGGCCCGGCGCCCCGCCCCCGTGGTCGAAGCCACCGCACAGGGATGGGACTACCAGATCGACTACGAACCCACCGACCGTCGCCTGCTGGTGGCCCTGGACCTGCCCAGCCGCGCACCGGAAGGCAGCAGTTTCGATGCGGACATGAGCCTGCGCAGCGACCGCACGCTGTCCGCGCTCAGCCGCTGGCGGTTGCATTCGGCGCCTCCGCAACGGTTCGACACCGATCTGTCGCCCTACCTGCGCCGTGCCGCGCTGCAGCTTCCCCCCGGCTTCAATCCGCGCACCGCCCAGCTGGCACGGCAATGGCGGCAGGAGGCCGGCAACGATGACGAAGCCATCGTCCGCCGAGCGCTGCAGTGGATCACCCGCGACTTCTCCTACACGCTCGATACCCCGGTGGCCGGGCGCGATCCGGTCGACGATTTCCTGTTCAACTACAAGGCCGGCTTCTGCCAGCACTTCAGCTCGGCCTTCGTGGTGCTGATGCGCAACGCCGGCATTCCGGCCCGGGTGGTGACCGGCTTCGCAGGTGGCACCCGCAACCGCATCGGGGACTACTGGGTAGTGCGGCGCATGGACGCCCACGCCTGGGCCGAAGTCTGGCTGCCCCAGCGCGGCTGGGTCCGGGTGGACCCGACTGCGGCCGTGGCACCGGAACGCATCCTGGACACGCTGGACGACCGCTTGCAGGCCGGCACGGACACCCCGCTGCAGCAGCGCTGGCTGCAGCTGGGGCAGATGGGTGACTGGCTGCGCCGTGGCTGGAACGACCTGGTGCTTTCCTTCGACGCACGCCGTCAGCAGCAGCTGCTCAGGCCGTTCGGGCTGGATGATCTCGGGCCGGCGCAGCTGGTGGCCGGCTTCGTGGTCGCCGCACTGCTGGCATTGGCATGGATGGCCTGGCTGCTGGCCCGCGGCGAGCGCGAGCGCGACCCGCTGCTGCGCGCCTGGCACCGGCTGGGGCGGCGCTATGCGCGCCTTGGCCTGGCCCGCGCCCCCCACGAGACGGCATGCGACTGGTCACGACGGGTACACGCCGTGCGCCCCGACCCCGCCCTGCTGGCACTCAGCCAGCGTTTCGCCGACGCGCGTTACGCTGGAACTTGCACCGACCTCGCTTCATTATTGCGGGACCTGCGCAGGCATCGCCCGACTTCCGGAGCCTTCCCATGAACACCAAGTTCCTCCTCACCGCTGTGGCCACGCTGGCCCTGTCGGCCTGCGCCACGGCCCCCAAGCCGCTGCAGGGACAGTTCAGCCTGGTCTCCCCGCGCGACTCGGTCGCCACCCAGCAGGTCGGCACGCCGGTCCGATGGGGTGGTCGCATCATCGAGACCAAGCCCGGCCAGGGCGAGACCTGCTTCCAGATGATCTCGCGCCCCCTCAACGCCAGTGGCCGCCCGAACACCACCTCGTCCGACGCCAGCGACGGCCGCTTCATTGCCTGCCGCGCCGGCTTCTACGACCCGGCCGTGTTTGAAGCCGGCCGCGACGTGACCTTCATCGGCAAGATCGACGGCTACCAGAACACCCGCATCGGGGAGTACGACTATCGCCTGCCGAAGCTGTCGGCCGATGTGATCTACCTGTGGCCGGAACAGCGCCAGGTCGATGTGGTGCCCTACCCCTATGGCCCGTGGGGCCCGGGCCCGTATGGCCCGTACTGGGGTGGTTACGGCCGTTGGGGCTGGTGGTGATCGCCACCGGCCATGCGTGATCGAAAAAGGCCGCCTTCGGGCGGCCTTTTTTTCATCCACGCATCGCATGGATCCACTGCGGGCAATGGTGGATGCCGGGCGCTCAGCGCCCCGGCGTACCGAAATGCCCCAGCGGCGCACCGGCCAGCAGATGCATGTGGATGTGGAACACGGTCTGCCCGGCATCCTCGCGGCAGTTCATCACGATGCGGTAGCCGTCCTGCGCGAACCCTTCGCGGCGCGCATATTCGGCGGCAGCCAGGGCAAGCTTCCCGATCAGGTGCGCCTGCGACGGCTGCAGGTCGTCCAGGGTCGGGATGATCTCGTTCTTCGGAATGAACAGTACGTGCACCGGCGCCTGCGGTGCGATGTCCTTGAAGCCCAGCACCTCGTCGTCCTCGTAGACGATGGTGGCCGGGATCTCGCGACGGATGATCTTGCTGAAGAGGGTTTCGTTGCTCATGGTCGGCCTCGGCGGGATGTCTTCCGCATTGTAGGCCGGACACGCCGGGCGCTGCCCGGACAGCGCTCAGTCGCGGAATTCGCTGCGCGTGCCGAACGCGTGCGACAGCGTGCCGCGGTCAACGTATTCGAGTTCGCCGCCGAGCGGCAGGCCCTGCGCCAGGCGGCTGGGCTGCACCTTGCGCGCGCGCGCCAGCTGCGCCAGGTAGTGCGCGGTGGCTTCGCCTTCGACGGTGGCACTGGTGGCGATGATCAGCTCCTGCACCTCACCTTCGGCCAGACGCTGCTCCAGCTGCTCCAGGCCCAGCTCGCGCGGGCCGATGCCATCGAGCGGCGACAGCCGGCCCTGCAGCACGAAGTAGACACCGCGGAAGCCGGTGGCGTTTTCGATGGCCAGGCGGTCGGCCGGCGATTCGACCACGCACAGCTGGCTGCGCTCGCGGCTGCTGTTGGCACAGGTCGGGCACAGCTCGGTTTCGCTGAAGTCGCGGCACTGCGCGCAGTGGCCGATGCGCTCCACCGCCAGCGCCAGGGCTTCGGCCAGTCGCTGGCCACCTTCGCGCTCGCGCTCGAGCAGGTGGTACGCCATGCGCTGTGCGGTCTTCTGGCCCACGCCAGGCAGCACCCGCAGTGCGTCGATCAATTGTTCAAGCAGGGGTGCGGACACGGCGGCATGCTTTCATGGCGTCGAGCAGGCTCGACAGCTACAGATTCTGTGGCACCCGCTTGCACGGGTGCCACGCTGGCAATCAGAACGGCAGCTTCATGCCCGGCGGCAGCTGCATGCCGGCGGTGGCCGAACCCATCTTCGACTTCGACTCGGCGTCGATCTTGTTCGAAGCGTCGTTGAAGGCGGCGGCGATCAGGTCTTCCAGCATCTCCGGGTCGCTGGTCAGCGACGGGTCGATGCGCACCTTGCGGCATTCCTTGGCACCGGTCAGGGTCACGCTGACCATGCCGCCGCCGGCACTGCCGGTCACTTCGATCTTGGCGATTTCTTCCTGGGCCTTCTGCAGGTTTTCCTGCATCTTCTGGGCCTGCTGCATCAGTTGGGCGATGTTTCCGCGCATGGTGTCTTACTCGTCAAAAGAACGGATGGAATCGGAAACAACCCGGGCACCGTGCTGCTGGATCAGCACCTGCACTTCCGGGTCGTCCATGAAAACGGCCTCTGCCACCTGCTGCCGCTCGCCACGCTGGCGGTCGGCCCGCTGATGCAGGGTCTCGGCCGGAACGTGTTCGGTTTCCACGGTCTCGACCACGATCTTCGGCGCCTGGCCGAGGGCCTTCTGCAGCATTTCGCCCAGGGCAGCCAGCGCGCGCTCCGAGCGCAGGTATTCAAATCCGGGCGAAAGGCCCAGTTTCAAGGTCCCATGCTGGCAGCTGATGAAGGCGGCGTTGGCGGCCAGCTGTCGCGAGGGGCCGCTCAGGCCGCTGTTGGCGACCAGGTCCAGCCAGTCTTCGGCCGTGGCCAGCTCGCTGACACCTTCCTGCGGCGCGGCGGCATGCGCCGGGGCCGGCTTGGCATGTTCGGCCGGCGCAATGGCAATGCCTTCGGCGCGGAACGGGCGCTCGGGCGGCGCAGGCTCGCTGGGAGCCGCGACGGGAGCCGGCGGTTCGTGCCAGGGCGCAGCCATGGCGGCGTCCGGGCCGGACATCTCGGCCGCCAATGCCTCGTCACGCGCCTCGGCTTCGTCAGTGGCCCACGGCGGCAGGTCGTCGCCTGCCTCTGCAGTGACGGCAGGCGCCGGCGCCTGTGGCTCAGCCTTCACCGGCGGCGGCGACACGGGCTCTTCCACCGGCACCGGCTCGGGCTCCGGCGCCGGATCTGGTTCCGGTTGCGGGGCCGGTTCGGGCTCGGGTTCAGGTTCGCGCGGCGCGGCCTGCACCGGCGCGGCGGCCTGCGCCGCTACCGCCGGGCTGCCCGAAGCGGCAGCAGCGGCCGGCGTCGCATCGCGGCTACCGGTACCGGCGCCACCACCGGCAGCGTTGCCACCCGGCGTGCCGCCCAACGCACCGTCGACGGCCTTCGGCACCGGCGGTACCGCTGCGGCCGGACGGAACGCCAGCATGCGCAGCACGGCCATTTCAAAGCCCGCGCGCGGGCTGGGTGCCAGCGGCAGGTCGCGGCGGCCATTCAAGGCCATCTGGTACCAGAGCTGCACCACTTCCGGGCGCAGGCGCTCGGCGAATGCGGCGACATCCAGGCCTTCCGCCGCGGCAGCGCCCGGCACCAGCTGCTGCACCTGGATGCGGTGCAGCCCTTCGGCCAGCGCTTCCAGCACACCACTCCAGTCCGGCGAGAACTCTGCCAGCGCGGCTACCACCTGCAGCAGGCGCGGGCCATCGCCGTCGGCCAGCGCATCGAGCATCGCCGCCACTTGGGTGCGGTCCACGGTACCCAGCATGGTGCGCACCACGTCCTCACGCAGCGCGCCGCCGGCATAGGCGATCGCCTGGTCCAGCAGTGACAGGCCATCGCGCAGGCTGCCGTCAGCGGCCTTGGCCAGCTGCACGATGGCGCTGCCATCGGCCTCGATCGCTTCCGCCGCCAGGATGCGGGTCATCTGGCCCTGGATCTGGTCTTCATCCAGGCGCTTGAGGTTGAACTGCAGGCAGCGGCTGAGCACGGTGACCGGCAGCTTCTGCGGATCGGTGGTGGCCAGCAGGAACTTCACGTGCTCCGGCGGTTCTTCCAGCGTCTTCAGCAGCGCGTTGAACGCCGCCTTGGACAGCATGTGCACTTCGTCGATCAGGTAGACCTTGTACTTGCCGCGCGAGGGCATGTACTGCGCGTTCTCGATCACCTCGCGCACGTCATCCACACCGGTGTTGGACGCGGCGTCGATTTCCAGCAGGTCGATGTAGCGGCCGGCGTCGATGTCCAGGCAGGCCGCGCACTGGCCGCACGGGTCGGCGCTGGTACCCTGCTCGCAGTTCAGCGACTTGGCGAAGATGCGCGCGATGGTGGTCTTGCCCACGCCGCGGGTGCCGGTGAACAGGAACGCGTGGTGGACCCGGCCGCTGTCCAGCGCGTTGCTGAGCGCACGGACCACGTGTTCCTGGCCCACCAGCTCGGCGAAACGCTTCGGACGCCACTTGCGGGCAAGGACGAGATAGGACATCAGGCCACCGTTTTCCATCGGATGTTCCATTGTGCCATGCCTGTCCAGCCCCCTCGCCACCCATGGCCATGGATACGCCGTCGATCGGGGTGCTTGTGTCCGGCCGCGCCGCCCGCTAGAATCTGCGCCCCTGCTGAGGCGTTTGCCGATGGCAGGGATCCGGAGAGGTGTCCGAGTGGTTGAAGGAGCACGCCTGGAAAGTGTGTAAGCGTCTAAACCGCGCTTCGGGGGTTCGAATCCCCCTCTCTCCGCCAGACAAATGAAGAAGCCGCCCTCTGGGCGGCTTTTTTATTTGGCTGGCGGAGAGCATCGGGCGAGAGAAGCCCTGCCGGGGTTCGACGGTTCTGCAGGAGCAGAACCGGACCGCCGAAGGCGGGTCCCGGGGCGCAGCGCGCACCGGGATCGGGTGCATGGATGCACCCGACAATCCCCCTCTCTCCGCCAGATAACTGAAAAAGGCTGCCTTCGGGCAGCCTTTTTCAGTTATCTGGCGGGGGATGCGAAGTGCGCTGCGCGCGCTTCGCCCCAAACGTTGCTGCGCAACGTTCGGGCCCCTCCCCTTGCCGGCCTCTCCCCGCCCCTGTCGGGGCAGCCCCTCAACAGAGGGGCTTGTTGCTCCAGATCCATCAATGGGTTTCCGCCGTGCGGGGATGCCTGGTCGGCTGTACCTCGCAGAAGCCACTGGCGGGAGATGCGAAGTGCGCTGCGCGCGCTTCGCCCCAAACGTTGCTGCGCAACGTTCGGGCCCCTCCCCTTGCCGGCCTCTCCCCGCCCCTGTCGGGGCACCCCTCAACAGAGGGGCTTGTTGCTCCAGATCCATCAATGGGTTTCCGCCGTGCGGGGATGCCTGGTCGGTTGTACCTCGCAGAAGCCGCTGGCGGGAGATGCGAAGTGCGCTGCGCGCGCTTCACCCCAGACGTTGCTGCGCAACGTTCGGGCCCCTCCCCTTGCCGGCCTCTCCCCGCCCCTGTCGGGGCAGCCCCTCAACAGAGGGGCTTGTTGCTCCAGATCCATCAATGGGTTTCCGTCGTGCGGGGATGCCTGGTCGACCGTCCCGCTTCCACGTTCGATGGCCGTCCAACGACAGGATCTGCCCCACGTCGTGGCACCCCGCGCTTCCTGTCCACGCCCTGACCACTGGCCGTGCCGTGGCGATGCAACGACACGCTGGCACTCACTGCCTGTTGCTATGCTCGGGCCACAGGGGATTGATGCCCGCTATCGGGCCGGATGAGGAACATCAACATGCGGTATTTCATGACGAAGCTAGTGATCACCTCCGCCTTGCTGATCGGCAGCGGCACCGCAGTCGCACAGGGCGGCGGTGCGGCGCAGTTCGGCGCACTGGGAGGCACGCATGCAGGCAATGCCCTGGCGTGCGGCGCAACCCCGGAACAGGCCGCCAAGCTGCGCGCAAGCCACAAGGCACAGGCAAAAACCGTGTTCGGCGCCGAAGCAGGCTTCGACCAGGCCTATGACACGGCCGAAGCGCAGACACAGAAGAAGATCACCGATGCCTGGAAGAAGGGCCAGTACAAGCCCACCAGCGAAGTCTGCAACGAACTGATGAAGCAGGTGCGTTCATGACGCAGAAGCACGGATCGACGATGTCCGCAGTGCGCGCGAGCCTGTTGGCCGCCAGCCTGGTACTGGCACTGGGTGCCTGCAAGCGCGCTGGCGAAGCGCCTGCAGAGGGTGGCGCTTCCTCGGCCGCACCTTCCAGCACCGCAGCCGAACCATCACCGCAGGCGGCTGCGGCCACGGATGGAAGCCAGAAGGCCGCAGCGTTCAATGTTGCCGAGCTGCCCGTATCGCAGGCAACGATCGGCAGCTTCCCTTATCTCGGACTGCCGCAGGGCTACACCAGCCAGGACGTCGTAGACAGCGAATTCGATCGCGTACCGTTCTGGACCGGCGATCGCGTGGAATGGATTGAAGGCAAGGTTCATTCTTCGGTCCTGCAGAGCAGCAGCGATCACCCTTATTCGCAGCTGGAGCTCAGCCGCAATGTACAGAGCCTGGTCGAAGCCCTGGGGGGCAAGCGCATTTTCTCCGGCACCATACCGGCCGATGCATCGCGTGACATCGGCAACAGCAAGGCGGCGACCACCTATGTCGGCGGCATCGGCGACATCTACAACGAACCCGCAGAAACCTATGTCATCCATCGCGAAGATCGCGATATCTGGATTCACCTGGGCTCGGGTGGAAACTCCGGCGGCCTGCTCGTCGCAGAGACAAAACCGGTGCAGATCACGGCCAAGGTCATTGAAGCGGACACGCTGAAACAGGCACTGGACAGCAGTGGCAAGGTATCCATCCAGGTGAACTTCGCAACCGACGCGGCCGAGATCCTGCCCGATTCGGAACCGCAGATCGCACAGGTCACCCAGCTGTTGAAGGCCGACCCACAGCTTCGCCTTTCCGTTGAAGGACACACCGACAACAGCGGCAGCCAATCGCACAACCAGACGCTCTCGCAGGCGCGTGCGGAGTCGGTGCGCACGCGTCTTGTCGGCGGTGGAATCGCAGCCGAACGCCTGAGCGCGAAAGGCTATGGGCAGAGCCAGCCGGTCGCCGACAACGCAACCGAAGAAGGGCGCCGCGCCAATCGTCGCGTGGAACTGGTCAAGCGCTGATATCACCACGACGTTACTGCGTTGAAGCACTCCGGAAAAAGCACATGCCCTGCATGTGCTTTTTTCTTTTCCGCGCCGCACGGTCATTTGTTTTGCCGCGGATGCAACGAGATAAAAACACGCGGATCTCTCATCCCGTTCGAACAAGAAGCAGGCCGTGCACGCGCCCTCTGTAGCGCGCCAATATTCCGGCACCACAAGCCGCCTGCGTGACACAAATATGTCAGTTAAGTGTTAATTTCCTTAACGAAAAGCGGTGCATCTAGCTCAAATTTGACGTGATTATGTGCAGACAATTGTTAATCTGCAATGTGCATCACATTTTCAAATATTTCATTGCATATCGGAAAAACCTGACTTGTATCGTCAATTTTCTGTCGATAGGCTTGGCCCCGTTCTCGAACAAGCGACAAATTTTCGACGAACCAGGGTGTGAGCTTCCTGTCTTTACCTCGCCCTGCCATTAATCAGGATCCCCCAGCGGACACGCCGAATATCCCGCACACCCGGGAGGATTCCTGCCATCAAGGAGGAAATACATGGAACGCAGCCGTCGTCACATCCGTTTTTCCCGTAAGCAGGCCGGTCAGGGCATGACCGAGTACATCATCATCACCGCGCTGATCGCCATCGCCGCGATCGGAGCCGTCACCTTCTTCGGAGGCACGGTTCGCAGCCAGGTGGCAGGCATGTCGAAGGAACTTTCCGGCCAGAGCGCGACGCAGTCGATCAACCGCGCCAAGAACCAGGCCAACAGCGCCCAGCAGGAAGCTGACAAGACCAAGGGCATGGACGCGTACAAGAACAAGTAATACCCCAGCCCTGGCGGCATGAAGCCGCCAGGGCCCTCCCAGCATAATCTCCCTGCGCGCACCGCACGCGGCGCGCGACGGGCAGCCATGGCCTCCGGCCCAGGAATTCGTTATGCGCAGCGCATTGGCTTTGGCACGAAGCCGTGCGGCCCGGGGCGTTTCCAGCCACCGAACGGTCGCCGGCCAAGCAATGGTTCTCGGGCTGGCACTCATTCTGGTTCTATGCATCGGGATTGTCCTGCTGTTCAACACAGGGCAGGTGGTGAACAAGAAGGTGGAGTTGGTCAATGCGGCTGACGCCGCCGCCTACAGCGTTGCGATCCAGCAGGCACGCGCACTGAACTACGCGGCCTACATGAACCGTGCCCGCGTTGCCAACGAAGTGGCCGTGGCACAGACGATCAGCCTCTATTCGTGGCTGAACCAGATGCACACCACCTCCATCGTCATCCGCACCACGCTGGATGTGCTCTCCGCCATTCCCTACATCGGCGTGGTGTTCAAGGCATTGGCAACCGCCTTCAAGGTCGCCGAACGCATTCTCAAGGTCACCCGCCAGACGTTCCAGCCTGTCGCGCAGGCGGCCATCATCGCCATCGACAAGCTCAACATGATGTTCGCCGCCTCGGTGCAGCTCGTCATCGAGGGCGTATCGCGGCTGGACAGCTACACCATCGCCAAGGATGTGCTGCAGCGGAACTCACCGCAGGCACAACTGGGCACCATCGGAACCGCGGTGCTCGGCACGCAACTGGCCACGGCCGAGAACCGGCTGCTGCAGCGCTACAGCATTCCCCGTACCGCCAACGGTGGCTCGGCCACGCAGCGCCAGGGCGCCGACCGCTTCCGCAATGTGGTGATGCAGTCGCGTGATGGCTTCAGCAAGAGCCGCAGCGATGATTTCCTCGGCTTCCTGGTGCAGTCCGGCGGCACCGACATGGTCGACTACAACCGATGGGCAGCGCTGGATACCATGGCCGTCGAGCTTCCGCTGCCATGGCCGCTTTCCGATATCGATATTCCGGTCGGCTGGGGCGGTGCGCAGGCCGTGGAAAGCTATCGCAACCAGCGCTTCCTCAACGGCTTCGGCAACGGCAACGGCTGGTACTCGGACTGGGACCGCCGCCGCTACCGCCCGTATGGCGAAGCGGTGCGCCGCAATCGTGGCGCGGCGTGGATTGTCGACCGCAGCCAGGATGCCAACGTGCGCTTCGCCAATGGCCAGCATCGCAAGGCCTTCTTCACCGGCTACAACGGCCTGCGCGACTATCACGACGTCAAGGCCGGGCAGGCACTGCAGCCCTACGCCGAGAATGATCGTGACCGCGACAAGGTCGGCCCGGTCTTCACCATCTATGCCGAGACCGCCGGCACCAGCGCGCGCACCACGTCCGGCGCCGGCATCGGCGCCCCGGCCGGCTCGCAGATGGAACTGCCGGACAGGATGGCCAACAACAAGATCGCCGCACTTTCCTCCGCGCAGGTGTTCTTCGACCGCCCGGTGCAGCTGCGCATGTTCAGCCGCGATGACCGCAAGCGTGAAACCGGAAACCTGTTCAGCCCTTACTGGCAGGCACGACTGGTCAAGACCGATGCCACCACCAAGGCTGCCCTGGCGGCAGCCGGAGCCTTGATGCCATGACGTTTGCTGTTTTCAATCGCTTGCACCTGTCGATCGCCACACTGCTGATCAGCGGCTGTGGCAGCGCGGCGGACAACGGCGAGCCCGCCGCTGCCAGGAACATGCCGGGCATCCATCTTGACCAGATTGCCGAAACCCTGGTGGATGGACGCAACGCGGCGCGCACCAGCTACCAGCAGGCACTGAGCGACTGCCAGGCGGCAGGATTGCCGACCCGCGCACTGGATGACGCCGATGTCGCCCGCCTGGGAACCGTTCGTTACGAAGCCTGGCTTTCCAGCAAAGAGGAAGTGTTCCGTACCCGCGAGTGGCGCCTGCTCAACGATGGCCCTGCGACCAGCTGCCAGTTCCGGCTGGAGGCTACCGGCCTGCAGGAGACCCAGAGCGCCTCCGGCGTGGAGCAGGTCGATCTGGCAACGGGAGAGCGTAGCCAGTCCCCCGCCGACAGCGACGGGCTCACCCGCTTTGCCGCCGAAGCCGACGAAGGCAGCGCCTCGCCGGGCTTCCAGCGCGCGGGCAACCGCAGGGTCGCTGGCCAGCCGTGCAACGTGTGGAAGGACGAGAACGGACGGTTCAGCCAGTGCGTGTGGTCGGCTGGTGCCAGCTGGGGCTTTACCCCCGGTGCACTGAACGACTACCGGCCGAGCCGCTACGCCATTGTCCTGGAGCAGGAACCCCTCGACGGCAATGGCACCCGCCTGACCACGCAGCGCATGACGGTGGGCCAACCCTTTGAACGCGGCGACCTCGAGGTACCGCGCGAACCGTCCTCCCAACGATGACCTGCTGAGGTAGCCATGGACAGGGAACGCCCATTCCGCGGCGCGCGTCGCCAGCGCGGCCAGAGTCTCACCGAAGTCGCCGTGCTCTGCGCCGTGCTGGTGCCGATCTTCCTGCTGATCCCGATCCTGGCCAAGTACATCCACGCCCGCCAGGCCACCCAGCAGGCCGCGCGCGCGATCGCCTGGGAAGCCACCGTATCGCCGGACTACAAGCTGCCGGCCAGCGGCCGCCAGCGCGATCTTGCCGTCGACCGCTATTTCGGGCGTGCCAACGATCCCATCGTCAGCCAGGCGCAGACCGGCGCACGCGATGCCGCCGTCGGCGACGTCCTGATGAATACCTTCTCCAACCAGCCGCTGGTGCGGCGCGGTGACCTCGCCCTGGTCTCCTACACCAGCACGTCGGCAGGCGGCATGATGAAGAAGATCGGCGACGTGACCTCGATGTTCGGTTCGTTCCCGCCCAACCGCAACGGCCTGACCCAGGCCCAGCTGCGGTTGGATGTGCAGGATCTGAAAAGTGCCAACGGCAGTGCTGCCGCCTATCTGGAACCCTTCGATTCGCTGGGCCTGAAGCTGCAGGCCACCCATGTGGTGCTGGCCGACCCTTGGAATGCAGCCGGTTCCGGGCTCAAGGTCAACTCGTCACGCTCGGTGATCGCGCAGGTCAAGCCACTGGTGCCATCCCAGCACATGGCGGGCATCGCCAAGGCGTTTGACGGCCTCTCCGGCATCCCGATGATCGGGACGCTGAGCAGGCTTGATCCCGGTTACATCGCGCCCGACGTGGTGCCTGTCGACAAGTTGCCTGCCTATGCGCCGTCGCGTTGACCTGCTGGCGGCACTGGCCGCGCTGCTGTTCGCCTGGCCTGCGCTGGCCGCGTCCTGGCCGGACATTCCCGAGCCCGAGGGCGCGCAGAGCGAGTGGGTGGCCAAGGACATGCTCTACAACGGCCTGCCCATGCGCATCTCGCGCTTCACGTCCGCATTGCCGGTGTCGTCCATCGTCAGCTACTACAACCGCGAATGGCCCGGGCAGACCGTGATCAACGAGGTCGGCGGCAAGACCGTGATCGGCCACGCACACGGCGAGTACTACGTGACCATCGAGGTATCGGCCAAGGGCAGTGGCAGCCAGTCACAGATCGGCATTACACGCCTGCTCAAGCGCAAGCCCGATGCCGCGGCCGGCGCCGATTTCCCGAAACCGTCCGGGACGCAGGTGATCAATGACATCACCTACCTGGACACGCCCGGGCGCAGCCTGTCCATGGAAAGCACGCTGTCTCCGTTCCAGACCGATGCCTTCTATGCCAGCCGCCTCCCTGCGGACGGCTGGAGCCGAAGTTCCGGCCCTGCGGGGTGTTCGATGATCGCGCTGCAGTGCGTTGTCCGCTACAGCAAGGGCAGCCAGGAAATGACCATGACCTTCAACCGGCACGAGCAGGGAACCTCGATTGTCGTCAACCAGTCGCAGCACTGAGACCACCGCCATGAGAAAACGCATTCCCCCGTCCCTACGCCGCCAGCGCGGGGCCGCACTGATCGAGTACGCCGTGGTCGCTTCCGTCGGTGTCCTGGTCCTGGTCGCCGAGCCGAACATCGTGCTCGAGCTGATCGATTCACTGCGCAAGGCGTACCAGGGGTTCACCTACATGCTGTCGATGGGAGTCGTATGAAGGCGCTCCCGCTGAAAGCCAACCGCAACGTCGTCTTCATCATCATCGCCCTCGCGCTCGGCCTGTTCGCGGCCCTGGTCGCCGTGCGCTACGTGCAGAAGGCAGTGAACGAGCGTGCCGCTCCGCCGGTGGAAATGGTGCCGGTAGCCGTGCCCAAGACCGACATGGAGCCGGGCAGCATTGTCACCGTTGCCGACCTTGCAGTGCGCGAAGTCCCCGCCGACCTGCCGCCTGCCGATGCGATCACGCCGGACAATGTGTCCGAGTACAGCGGCCGCATGCTGCGCGCGCCGATCCGCGAAGGTGCACCGCTGGGTGCCAGTGCACTGGTACCGCTGTACGACCAGTTCTCGCGCGTGATCGCCAAGGGCAACGTGGGCTACACCCTCCAGGTGGACGAGACGAACTCGATCTCCGGCATGATTGCTCCCGGAGATCACGTCGACATCCTGCTCACCGTCGAGCAGGAACAGACCGGTGCCCGGGTGCTGCCGCTGCTTGAGGACATCAACGTTCTGGCAACCGGCAACCGCGTCGGCGAAACGCCGGCCTCGGAAGACCAGCAGGGCTATTCGAACATCACTCTGGAACTGACACCGGCACAGGCGCAGCGACTCACGGTCGCCGCCAAGGCGGGTTCGATGCGGGTGATGCTTCGCCAGGTGGAGGATCGTGGTGCGTTCGGCCTCAGTGGCATGACGCAGAGGGAACTGCTCGGCAACGGCACGCAGGGTCGTGCTGGCGTGCAATTCATCATTGGGGGCAAAGGGTCGACGAATGCGCAGCAATAATGGAATCCGCAGCCTCATCGCCGCCACTGCGGCCATCGCTGTTGTCACCTCGCCACTGCTGGCCGTGGCACAGACCACCGGCACCCAGCTGACCCCGGTACCGGTCATGGCCGCACCGCGCCCTGCTGTCCAGGCGCAACCGCAGCCCAACACCAACCATGCACCGGTACCCGGTGGGCAGAGCGCCTTCCCGGCGCCGGTTCCCGATCCCGCCTATCGCACCAGCGCATCGGCCATGCCTGCGGTGCCGCTGCCCACCCGCGCCCGGATCTATGCCGGCCAGGCCGCCGTCTACACGCTGCCCAGCGGGCTCAAGCGCGTGGCCGTCGGTAGTGGCGAGATGCTCGAGGTCACCAACGTCGGCCCGCGCGACCTGATCATGATGGGCATGAAGCCCGGCTCCACCACGGTTCACCTGTGGCTGCAGAACGGCAAGCAGCTGCAGGTGCAGGTGGACATCTCCGAGAACGATGCCGTCAGCCTGGCCGAGACCATCCGTACCCTGCTGGCCGACGTGGAAAAGATCAATGTGCATGCGGTCGCCGACCGTGTGGTCATTACCGGCCAGGACATCAACCCGGGCATCGGCAGCCGCATTGATGCGATCCAGAAGATCTACCCGACGGTGTTGAATTTCACTACTGCCGACCCGGTGGGCATGCGCCCGATGGTGCAGATGGACGTGAAGATCATGGAATTCGACACCAATGCGCTGGAAGAACTCGGCATCCAGTGGGACAACGTCATCCGTGGCCCGGTGGCGGGCATCGTCAAGGATTTCACCAACAACAACTACTACCGCATCAACCCCGAGCAGAGCCCGGCCAACGGCGTGCTGCTGCCGAACAAGCTGCAGGGAACCCAGGCCTTCTTTGGCATCGCCACGCAGATCGGCTCGGCGATCAACCTGATGATGAACAAGGGCAAGGCGTTCCTGCTGGCCTCGCCCCAACTCAGCGCCCGCAGCGGCGGGCAGGCCAAGTTCCTGGCCGGCGGCGAAGTGCCGATCCCGGTTCCGCAGGGCTTCGGCCAGGTCACCGTCGACTACAAGGAATACGGCATCAAGCTCGACATCGAGCCCCTGGTCAACTTCAACCAGGACATCTCCACCCGCATCCTGGCTGAGGTCAGCCGCGTCGATCCGACGGTGACCGTGCAGGGCGTGCCTGGCTTCACCACCCGCCGCACCGAGTCGGAAATCAACGTCCACGCAGGGGAAACCATCGTCATCTCCGGGCTGATCGACTCCAGCGCGCAGCAGGATGCCAAGCGCCTGCCGCTGCTGGGCGATATCCCGATCCTCGGAAAGCTGTTCCGCTCCGATGGCTTCCGTGGCAACCGTACCGAGCTGGTGATGTTCGTTACTCCGCGCGTGGTGACGCCGGGCTCGCAGGAAAACCTCGATGGCCTGGAGCGTGCGCGACAGATCCAGGAGCGCGGCCAGCAGGCCATGCCGCGCCGGAACAAAGATTTCGTGCAGTGACCGGAGCCGTCGCATGTTCAACATCCTCATCGACACACCCAACCGCGACCAGCGACGTGTCCGCTGCCTGCACCGTGAATGCGGGATCGGCCGTGGCGACGGCAACCTGGTGGTGCTGCAGGGCTGGAGCATCGCCCAACGCCATGCGGCGCTGAAGCGCGAGGACCAGGGCATCTTCATCGAGAGCCTGGGAGGCCGCTCGCCGGTACTGGTGAATGGCGAACAGGTCAAAGGCAGCCGTGGCCCGCTCACCAGCCGTGACCGCGTGCAGATCGGCGACTACCTGCTGCAGGTGGTGGACGACGACCCGCCGGCCGAACCCCTCGCCGATGCTGGAAGTTTCAATGCGGGCGCGGCCAACGATGTACCGGTGGACGCCACGCCCGCACCGGCACCCGCACCGGCGCAGCCATCCAGCGAACGCCAGCTGGCGCGGCCGGAGCAGCTGCCGCCGGACATGGCGGTCTATCGTGCAAAGCTGCATGCCTCGCTGGTCAAGCAGATGGACCTGCGCCGGCTTGACGTGCGCAGCATGGACGATGAGTCGCTGCGCAACGCCACGATCAAGCTGATCGATGAGGTGATGCAACGGGAGTTCTCCGAGCTGCCCAAGACGATCAACCCACGCAGGCTGGCCAAGGAGGTGCTCGATGAGGCCATCGGCCTGGGCCCGCTGGAAGACCTGATCGACGATGCGACGGTGACGGAAATCATGGTCAACGCGCACGACCAGATCTTCATTGAACGTGCGGGCCGGATCGAACGGTCCCCCATTGTCTTCACCAGTGACCGCGCGGTGCTGTCAGCCATCGAGCGCATCGTGACGCCCCTCGGTCGCCGCATCGACGAAAGCTCGCCGATGGTCGACGCGCGGCTGAAGGATGGCTCCCGCGTCAACGCCATCATTCCGCCGGTGGCGCTGCGCGGTCCGAGCATCAGCATCCGAAAGTTCGCCAAGCGCAAGCTGGAAGGAAAGGACCTGCTCACCTTCGGTTCGCTCAGCCAGCCGATGCTGAAATTCCTGATCGTTGCGGTGCGCGAACGGCGCAACATCGTCGTCACCGGCGGCACCGGCTCCGGCAAGACCACCCTGCTCAACATCCTTTCCAACTTCATTCCCGATACCGATCGCATCGTCACCATCGAGGACGCGGCCGAACTGAAGCTCGTCCAGCCCAACCTGGTTGCCCTGGAAGCGCGTCCTCCCAACATGGAAGGCAAGGGCCACATTTCCATCCGCGACCTGGTGCGCAACGCGCTGCGCATGCGCCCGGACCGCATCGTGGTCGGCGAGTGCCGCGGCGGCGAAGCACTGGACATGCTGCAGGCCATGAACACCGGCCACGAAGGATCGCTGACCACCGCCCATGCCAACAATCCGCGCGAGGCGCTGTCGCGCCTGGAAGTGATGGTCATGATGTCCGGCATGGAGCTGCCGATGACGGTGGTGCGCGAACAGATCTCGTCGGCAGTGGACCTGATCGTGCACCAGAAGCGCTTCCCCTGCGGTTCGCGCAAGGTCAGCCACATCACTGAGTTGACGGGCATGGAAAGCGGAACCATCCAGCTGCAGGATGTGTTCCTGTTCAAGGCACGCTCCACTGCCGGACGCGATGGCAAGGTGGTGGGCGAGTTCGTCGCGACCGGTGCAGTGCCGGAGTTCTATGAAGAGCTTGCCGAGCGCGGCGTCGCCGTTGACCTGGACATTTTCCGTACCGGGGGACGGCGGAATGAGTGACATCCTGCTGATCGCCCTGCTGTGTTTTGCCTGCGTGACGGGCTCGGTGCTGTTGCTGGCGCGTGCCAGCTCCGGCTTCATGGACCGCTACCGCGCCAACTTCATGGACCAGGCGCGGGTCAATCTGGCCGACATGTTCCTGTTCGTCGACCCGCGCGTGCTGTTCAGGACCAATGTCCTGATGCTGCTGGCGATTCCCGTGCTGCTGTGGATCGTCACCGGCGGCAACCTGCTGCTGCCGATCCTGGCCCTGATCCTGCTGGCCATAGCGCCACGCAAGATCTACCTGTGGCTGAAGCAGCGCCGCCTCGACCAGATCCAGCAGCAGTTGCCCGACGGGCTGCTGATGCTGGCCGGCAGCCTCAAGGCCGGCGTCGGCTTCAATCCTGCGCTGGAAGCACTGGCCCATGACGGCCTGCCTCCGCTGGCCCAGGAGCTGGCACTGGTACTGCGCGAGCAGCACATGGGCGTGCGCACGGAGGAGGCGCTGGACAACTTCGCCGCCCGCGTGCCCATTGCCGACGTGAAGCTGTTCGTGGCCGCCGTCAGCATTTCGCGCGAGGTTGGTGGCAATCTCGCCGAGAGCCTCTCCACGCTCGCCGAAACGCTGCGGCGCAAGCTCATCATGGAAGGCAAGGTCAAGGCACTTACCGCGCAGGGGCGCCTGCAGGGCATCGTCATGGCGATGCTGCCAGCCGGCCTTGTCGGCTTCCTCGTGCTGTTCTATCCAGAAACGATGAACCCCATGTTCCACACCTTCATCGGCTGGTGCGTCATGGCCCTGATCGGGGTACTGGAATACCTCGGCTACCGCATGTGCCGCAAAATCATGACGATCGATATATGAACGCCCTGCTCATCCTGGTCGCACTGCTTGCCGCTGCCGCTGTTGGGCTGCTTGCATTCGCGCTGCGCGGACTGGTGCAGTCGGTCGAGGTGGACCAGCGCAACTACCAGGATCCGCTGCCGCTGCTGCTGCGCATCCTGTGGCCGCTGATTACGGTCGCTACGCGCCTGGCCGGGCCGCGCCTGTCCTCGGCACAGCTGGAGCGCGCGCATCGCAGCCTGCAGTCGGCCGGCCAGGACTTCGTGCTGTCACCGGAAGAACTGTATGGCGCACGGATCGTCTCCGCCGCCGTGGCCAGTACCTTCCTGTTGCTCACCATCATCCTGCTGGGCCGGTTCGGAGTCGGCTCCGTGCTGATGGCCCTGGCATTCGGCGCACCCTTCGGGTGGATGTATCCCACGCTGTGGCTGGGCGAACGGCGGAAAGCGCGCTCCAAGCATGTGATCCGCGACCTGCCTATCTTCCTCGACTTCATCACCATGGCCGTCGAAGCGGGCCTGAACATCACCGGTGCGATCGAACAGTCCGTCGACAAGGGTCCACCCGGTCCGCTGTCACAGGAGTTCTCGCGCATGTTGCGTGATCTGCGCGCCGGCCTTCCGCGTGCCGAAGCGCTGCGGCGCATGTCCGATCGCGCCGACATTTCCCAGGTGACCAGCTTCACCAGCGCTTTGATCCAGGCGGACCGGGTGGGTGCCAGCCTGAGTGACACACTGCGCTCGCAGGCCATGCAGCGCCGCGAAGAGCGCTTCCTTCGCGCCGAGAAGCTGGCCCTGGAAGCGCCGGTGAAAATGATGCTGCCGCTGGTGCTGTTCTTCTTCCCGCTGATCTTCGTCGTCCTGGCCTACTTCATCTTCCTGCAGATGAAGCAGCAGGGCATCCTGTGAGTCCCCGCACATGAGAACCGGCGCCCTGATCCGCAACCACCAGCAGTTGCTCAGCTGCGTCTGGCATGCCGATCGCTGGCACCAGCGGCTGCGCGGCCTGCTGTTGCGCGCGCCACTCCAGCCTGGGCAAGGCCTGCTGATAACCCCCTGCTCGAGCGTGCACACCCTGGCCATGGGGTATCCACTCGACCTGTTGTTCCTGGACCGCGATCAGCGCGCCGTTGGCTGGCGCGAGGCCGTGCGCCCATGGCGCGGCGCCTGGTGCCGCGGCGCCTACTCGACGCTGGAAATGCCGGTGGACAGCCTCAGGCATATTGCTCCGGTGCTGGGCGAGACGTTCCAATGGTGCCCTTCTCCGCCTGCGGCACCGCCATCCACGAGGGCGTTGCAATGAAGCACATCCGCACATCCATCCGCCAGCAGCGGGGGCAATCGCTGATTGAATTCTGCATCGTGGTTCCGGCCTTCGTCTTCCTCATCCTGGTCATCTTCCAGTTCGTCCTGATCTATCGCGCCAAGTCGCTGCTGGATTTCGCCACGCTGCAGGCCGCGCGTGCCGGCGCGGTCAGTGGCGTCAATCATTCCGAGATGCGCAGCGCACTGGAAATGGCAATGGCTCCCCTGTACGCGACCTCGCCGGATGCCGCCGGTGCCGTCGCCGCCCGCGCCAAGGTCGCCCTGCTGTGGAAGAACCCGTTGCTGTCACCGAAGATCGAGGTCATTTCACCCAGCCGCGCGGCGTACAACGAGTTCCGCGAGCGCCAGTTCGATGGGCGCTATGCGCTGCCGAACGACAATCTTGCCTTCCGCGATGCACGTGTCGGCAGCAGCCGCGTCAGCGTGCAGGACGCCAACATCCTCAAGATCAAGGTCACCTATCCGATGCCCCTGATCGTTCCCTTTGCCGACCGGGTGATTGCCGGTCTTTCAGACCTGGTCAGCGAAGGCGACAGCTTCCGCCCGGCCTCGATGCTGATCGAGGACCCGATCACCGGCCATCGCCGCATGCCGATCGAGTCCTACGCGATCGTCCGCATGCAGAGCCCTGTGCATGACAGCAACAACCTGGCGCGCTGACATGCAGGTGCTGCTGGCCAGCCTGTTGATGGCAGCAACCTGGGCCGTCGCCGCACAATCCACGGACGCTGCTGACAACGAACCTCCACAGGCGCGATTGCTGGCACGCGCTTATGGCCTGGGCCCACTCGGTCCAAGCTCGCCTGGTGGTGAGGTCGAGGTCGAGATCCGTTTGCGCGGGCCTGCCATCCGTATTGATTTCCGCGGCGACAATGCGCCCGATGCATGGCTGACCACCCAGGGCCAGCGCGGCCGGGCATGGCTGGTGAGCGAGCGCGGCAACTACACGCTGCCGGTCGCCGACGCCAGTGGTCCCTACTGGTACGATCCTGCCGCCCCATGCCACACGATCGGAGGGCGCTGCTCTCCCGCACCCGGCGAGTTCATCCTGGGTCGCCTCGCTGCCGGCTGGCGCTATGACAATGCGCAGGGCCCTGATGGCACCACCTCCGGCACGTTGTGGATCGATACCCGCACGGGCCTGCTGCTGGGTTACCGCGGACGCACCGGCAACCAGCGTACCGAACGCGGCCTGCGGGTTACCGAGGTCACATTCGATGAGGTGCCGTCGAGCCTGTTCGACCCGCCCGCCGGATTGCGGCGACGCACGCAGGATGCGGCGAACTGAGCGAGGTGGTTGCAGTGCCGACACCGTGGCGCGGGAGGTCTCACTCCCTCCGCGCCGGTAGATCCACGCAGCGCGTGGATCTACCGCTGGCCCGCCCCCCTTAGAAGCCTACCCGCAGGTTGATCTGCCCGCCGACATCGCGGCGGCCATCACCGTGCTGGCCCTGCACGAACATCGACAGCTGGCTGTTGCGACCCAGGCCGACCGCCACGCCGAGCTGGCTGACCAGCGCATTGCGTGCCATCACCGCGCTGTAGACATCGAAGGCATCGCCACCGACCGCGAAGCGGTTGCGGCTGGCCACATCGGTGTCACCCGATGCATGCTGCCAGCCCAGGCCGACGGTCAGCTGCGCCGGGAAGCGCGCGCCGCTACCCACGTCCCAGCGGCCCCGCACGCCCACTGTGCTGACGTTGAGCGTGTCCTTGCCACCTTCCAGCACCAGTGCGGCACTGCCACCCTGCTCCAGCGCACGATCACTGTCGACCCAGTGCCGGGTGAACTGCACGTACGGCTGCAGTTGGGTCCTGCCATGGGTCCAGGTCCAGCTGCCTTCGACCTGGGCGATGGTCACGTCCGAATCCTGGCGGCTGTACAGGGTCTGGCCCAGCAGAGGCACTTCACGCGTGGTGCGCGTGCGGTAGTCACCGCGCGACACGCTGCCACCGACCGCAAAGCCGTTGTTCCACTGTCCCTGTGCATACAGGCCGAACGTGTTGCCGCGCAGGCGGGCGCGCGAACTGCGATCGTACAGGCGCGTATACAGCCGTTCGTTGCCGGCCGCCGCACCCAGCACCACGTGTTCACCCAGCTGCCAGTCCACACCCGCCATCACCGCATTGCGGTTGGAACGGATCTCATCGCCATTGCCATCGCCATCCTGCTTGAACACCTTGCCGCTACCAGCCAGCCAGGCCGAGGCACGCTCACCACGCACGGTCGGCAGCTCACTGCCCAGGCGCTGGCGGATGCCCTCTTCCAGGTAGTTGTCGTACAGCAGCACCGCGCGGCTGGCCGCGTGCACTTCGCCGGAGAACTGGTCGAATGCGCTGCGCGCAGTGCTGGCGTCATACAGCAGCACCGTGTTGTACAGGCCCAGCGCCGCGCCACTCTGCGGCAGGCTGTCCAGCGCCGCAGCGGTGTTGTACTGGTTGCGCGTGTTGGCCACGGTGGTGAACGCCGCTGTCTGCGCCACGTCGATCTGCAGGTTGGCGGTGTTGGCGGTGTAGACCGGGGTGATGGTCAGGAAGGCCGACGGCGAGTTCGCCGAGGCGAACTGCCCGCTCACCCCACCGCCCGCGTTGATCACCGTGTACTGCTGGCCCTGCTGGTAGCTGGTGCTCGGCGAGATGGTGTTCACCTTTACGGTGCTGCCACCCACGTTGGCGCTGCCGCCCACCTGTACCGTATCGCTGCCGCTGGCACCCAGATCGATGCCCAGCGTGCTGCCCGGCGACAGGGTCAGGTTGCCACCCACGGTGATCGTGCCGGTGCCATTGCCTGTGCCGCTGCCGTTGCCCGGGCCATTACCCGGCGACAGCACGCCACCACTGGACACCGTCACGCCACCGCCGGTGCCACCAATGGTGCCGGTGCCGGACAGCGTGGTACCGCTGCCGATGGTCCACTGGCCGCCGATGGTGCCGGTGACATTCAGGCCGCCGCCGGTGACCTGGCCGGTACCGTTGAAGCCACCACTGTTGCCGCCGAGGTTCAGGCCACCGGGGCCGGCCTGCACGATGCTGCCGCCGCCGCTGATGCTGCCGCCCAGCGTGGTGGTGCCACCGGTGTTGATCACCAGGCCACCGTTGTTGGTGATGTTGCCGGTGATCGCGCCGCTGGCCCCACCGTTGCCGACCTGCACCGTGCCACCGGCGTTGATGGTGGTGCCACCGGTATAGGTGTTGTTGCCGGTCAGGATCACGGTGCCGGTGCCGGCCTGGGTCAGGCCGCCGCTGCCGCTGATGGTGCCGCCGACGGTGCTGTTGCCACCCACATTGAACACCAGGCTGCCGTTGTTGCTGACGTTGCCGGTGATCGCACCGCTCGCGCCACCGTTGCCGACCTGCAGCGTGCCGCCGGTGTTGATGGTGGTGCCGCCGGTATAGGTGTTGTTGCCGGCCAGGACCACGGTGCCGGTGCCGGCCTGGGTCAGGCCGCCGCTGCCGCTGATGGCGCCGCCGACGGTGCTGTTGCCACCCACGTTGAACACCAGGCTGCCGTTGTTGACGACACTGCCGCCGATCGCACCGGTCGCGCCGCCATTGCCAACCTGCAGCGTGCCACCGGCGTTGATGGTGGTCGGGCCGGTATAGGTGTTGTTGCCGGTCAGGGTCAGCGTGCCGCTGCCGGCCTGGGTCAGGCCGCCACTGCCGCTGATGGTGCCGCCCAGCGTGGTGTTGCCGGCCACGTTGGACAGCAGCGTGCCATTGTTGGTGACATCACCGACGATCGAACCGGTCGCACCGCCATTGCCCAGCTGCAGCGTGCCACCGGCATTGATGGTGGTACCGCCGGTGTAGGTGTTGGTGCCGGTCAGCAGCAACGTACCGCTGCCGGCCTGGGTCAGGCCGCCACTGCCACTGATGGTGCCGCCCAGCGCGGTGTTGCCGGCCACGTTGGAAATCAACGCACCATTGTTGGTGATGTCGCCGGCGATGGCGCCGGTTGTACCGCCATTGCCCACCTGCAGCGTGCCGCCGGCATTGATGGTGGTACCGCCGCTGTAGGTGTTGTTGCCGACCAGGGTCAGCACCCCGCTGCCGGCCTGGGTCAGGCCACCACTGCCACTGATCGCGCCGCCGACGGTGGTGTTGCCCGCGACGTCGAAGACCAGGCTGCCGTTGTTGGCGACATTGCCGGTGATCGCACCGGTGGCACCGCCATTGCCCACCTGCAGCGTGCCACCGGCATTGATGGTGGTACCGCCGGTATAGGTGTTGTTGCCGGTCAGGGTCAGCGTACCGGCACCGGCCTGGGTCAGGCCACCGGTGCCGCTGATGGTGCCGCCCAGCAAGGTGTTGCCGGCCACGTTGGACACCAGCGCACCGTTGTTGGTGATGTCACCGACGATCGCGCCGGTCGCACCGCCATTGCCCACCTGCAGCGTGCCGCCGGCATTAATGGTGGTACCGCCGGTGTAGGTGTTGTTGCCGGTCAGCACCAGCGTGCCACTACCGGCCTGGGTCAGGCCGCCGCTGCCACTGACCACCGCACCCACGGTTGCCGTCGTGCCCAGGTTGTAGACCAGGCTGCCATTGTTGGTGATGTCGCCCAGCACCGAGCCGGTGCTGCCGCCATTGCCGATCTGCAGCGTGCTGCCACCATTGATGGTGGTGCCGCCGGTATAGACGTTGTCGCCGCTCAAGGTCAGCGTGCCGGTGCCGCTCTGCACCAGGCCACCAGTGCCGCTGAGCACACCGCCGAAGGTGGTGCTGCCGTTGTTGCCGCCGGTGGTCAGGGTCGCACCGCCCAGCACCACGCTGGATCCGGTCACGCCGGCCAGGCCACCGATGCTCTGGCTGCCACCGGCACTGATGTCCAACGTGCCGGCACCGGACAGGTTCACCGTGCTGGCACCGGACAGGCTGCCACCGGCCGCCACCGCCAGCGTGCCGCTGTTGATGGTGGTGGTACCGGTGTAGGTGCTGGCGCCGCCCAGGGTGACGGTTGCCGCGCCATCTTTCAGCAGGCCGCCAGCGCCGCTGATCGGGCCATTCAAGGTCAGCGCGTTGCTGCCCGCCAGGGTCAGCGTGCCATTGGCCAGCTGCACGGTGTTGGCCAGGGTCAGCGCGCTGGTGCCGTCCAGGCTGGCGTTGCCGCCCACGGTCAGCGCGCCGGTGCCCAGCGAACCGTCGTTGCCCAGCAGCAGGCCACCGGCATTGAGGGTCACGCCGCCCGTGAAGACGTTGACGCCAGTCAAGCCCTGGATGCCTGCGCCGTTCTTTACCAGGCCACCGGCCCCTCCGATGGTGCCGGCGAACGTGGTATTGCCCACGCCATTGAGGGTCAGCGTGCTGCCGCCCAGCGCAACGGTCGAACCCGCCACGCCTGCCAGCGAACCGATCGCCTGCGCACCACCCGCGCTGATGTCGAAGGTGGTACCGGCATTGGCCAGGTTCACCGCACCGGTCGCCGCCAGGCTGCCACCGGCGCCGATCGCCAGCGTGCCGGCGTTGATGGTGGTACCCCCGGTGAAGGTGTTGGTGCCGGTCAGCGTCTGGGTCCCCGAGCCTTCCTTGATCAGGCCACCCGAGCCGGCCAACGAACCACTGAACGTGCCATTGCTGGCATCACCGATCGTCAGCGTGTTGGCCCCCAGGTTCACCGTACCGTTGCCGACCAGTGTGCCGAACTGCTGCGTGCCGCTGCCCGCCGACAGATCGAAGATCGCACCCGAGGCCAGGTTGACGATGCCACTGGCGTGCAGGTTCGCGCCAGCGCCCAGTGCCAATGTACCGGCGTTGATGTTGGTGCCACCGGTGTAGGTGTTGGTGCCGTTCAGGGTCAGCGTTGCGGCTCCCTCCTTGGTCAGGCTGCCGGTGCCGCTCAGGTTGCCGTTGAGGGTGAGGTTGTTGCTGCCGAGGACGGTCAACGCGTTGTTGAGGGTGAAGTTGTTGGCGAGGGTGACCGCTGTGTTCGAATCGAGCGTCGCAGCGCCTGCGACCGTCACCGCACCGGTGCCCAGCGCAGCATTGTTGCCGACCACCAGGCCGCCGGCGTTGAGCGTTACGCCGCCGCTGAAGGTGCTGCCGCCGTTGAGCGTCTGCACGCCTGCACCGTTCTTGACCAGGCCGCCGTTGCCACTGATCGCACCGCTGAAGGTGCTGTCCACGGTGCCGCCCAGGGTCAGCGTGCTGCCACCCAGCGCCACCGTGCTGCCGGCGACGCCGGCCAGCGAGCCGATGGCCTGGTTGCCCGCCGAAATGTCGAACGTGCCGGCACCGGCCAGGTTCACCGCGCCGGTCGCGGCGAGGCTGCCACCCGCGCCGATCGCCAGCGTGCCGTTGTTGATGGTGGTACCACCGGTGTAGGTGTTGGCACCGCTCAGGGTCACGGTGGCCGCACCGTCCTTGACCAGGCCGCCGGTACCGGAAATCACACCGCCCAGTGTCAGCGCCTGGCTGCCAAGCAGGTCGAGGTTCGCGCCCGCTGCGAGCCCGATGTTGTTGGCCAGGTTGACGCCTGTCGATGCGTCCAGCGTCGCGTTGCCGCCCACTGCCAGCGCACCGCTGCCGAGCGCAGCGTTGTTGCCGACCACCAGGCCACCGCCGTTGAGTGCGACGCCACCACTGAACAGATTGGCGCCTCCCAGTGTGAGGACGCCGGCGCCATTCTTGACCAGGCCACCGGTGCCGGAAATCGCGCCATCGAAGAGGCTGTTGCCCACACCACCGAGTGTCAGCGTCTGTGCACCCAGGCTCACCGTCGAGCCCGCCACGCCGTTCAACGAGCCGATGGTCTGGTTGGCACCTGCGGTGGAGATATCGAAGCCGGTGCCTGCAGCGCTCAGCGTCACCGCGCCGGTGGCTGCAAGGCTGCCGCCCGGACCAATCGCCAGCGTACCGGCAGTGATGAAGGTGCCGCCGGTGTAGGTGTTGGCACCGGTCAGCGTCTCGATGCCCGTACCGACCTTGGTCAGGCCACCCGTGCCTGCGATCGAGCCACTGAAGGTGCCATTGGTGGCGCCGCCGACTTCGATCGAGTTGGCGCCGAGGTTCACCGTACCGTTGCCGACCAGGGTTCCGAACACCTGCGTGCCGCTGCCGGCAGACAGATCCAGCGTGGCACCTGTGGCGAGGTTCACGGTACCGCTCGCCGCCAGGCTGGCACCGGCCCCCAGCGCCAGCGTGCCGGCGTTGATGTTGGTGCCACCGGTATAGCTGTTGATGCCATTCAAGGTCAGCGTCGCGCTGCCGTTCTTGGTCAGGCTGCCGGCACCGGAAAGGACGCCGTTGAGCGTCAGTGCGTTGGTCCCGAGCACGGTCAGCCCGGCGTTGAGCGCGATGTTGTTGGCCAGCGTTGCCAGGCCGGTGGTATCCAGCGTGGCAGCACCGCCGACCGTCAATGCACCGGTGCCCAGCGCCGCGTCATTGCCGAGTACCAGCCCGCCTGCATTGAGGGTCACGCCGCCGCCAAAGGTGTTGGCACCGGACAGCGTCTGTACGCCCGCGCCCACCTTGACCAGCCCCCCGCCGCCACTGATCACGCCGTCGAACGCGGCGTTGCCGGCCGTACCGAACGTCAATGAGTTTCCGCCCAGCGCCAGCGTGCTGCCGCCCAGACCATTGAGTGCGCCGATGGTCTGGCTGCTGCCGGCACCGGAGATATCGAAGCCGGCGCCCGCCCCCAACGTGACGTCACCCGCCGCGGCCAGGCTGCCGCCCGTGCCCAGCGCCAGCGTGCCGGCATTGATGGTGGTACCGCCGGTGTAGGTGTTGGCACCGGACAGCGTCAGCGTGGTAGCGCCGTTCTTGATCAGGCTGCCATTGCCGCCGACCACGCCCGACAGCGTCAGCGCATTGCTGCCCGGCACCGTCAGTGCAACGCCCGAGCCCAGCGTGACCGCATTGCCGAGCGTCACTGCCGCGCCCGCATCCAGCGTGGTGCTGGTATTCACCGCCAGCGCGCCGGTACCAAGCGCACCATCCGCACCGACGACCAGGCCACCACCGTTCAGGGTCAGGCCGCCAGCGAAGGTGTTGGTGTTGTTGAGGGTCAGCAGGCCCGTACCGTTCTTGACCAGGCTGCCATTGCCGGCCACCACGCCACCGAGCGTGACATCGTTGCTGCCGCCCAGCGTCAGCTGCGTGCCCGCACCGAAGTTCACTGCATTGGCCAGGTTCAACGCCACCGTGCTGTCCAGCGTGGTGGTGCCACCGATGCCCAGCGCACCGGTGCCGAGCGCGCTGGCATTGCCGAGGATCAGGCCACCCGCGTTGAGTGCAACACCGCCACTGAAGGTGTTGGCACCGGACAGCGTCTGCACGCCGGTACCCGTCTTGACCAGGCCGCCAGTGCCACCGATCACGCCGGCAAAGCTGCCGTTGCCGGCGCCGCCAAAGGTCAGCGACTGCGCGCCCAGCGCCAGCTGGCTGCCTGCGACGCCGTTGAGTGCGCCAATGGTCTGCGCGGCACCGGCTGCGGAGATGTCCAGCGTCGCACCGGCGCCGGCAAGATCCACCGCACCGGCCGCGGCAAGGCTGCCACCGGCCCCCAGCGCCAGCGTGCCGGCGTTGACGGTGGTGCCACCCCCGAACGTGTTGGCGCCAGACAGCGTGAGGCGCGCCGCGCCATCCTTGATCAGCCCGCCGGCGCCGAACACCGGACCGGTCAGCGTCAGGTCATTGCTGCCCAGCACGGTGAGGTTGGCGCCGGCGGCGAGGCCGAGGGTGTTGCCCACCGAAAGCGCCGCAGTGGCATCCAGCGAAGCGTTGCCGCCCACGTCCAGCTGGCCGGTACCCAGCGCCTGTGCGTTGCCAAGCTGCAGTACGCCCGCGTTGAGCCCGACGCCCCCGCTGAACGTATTGGCGCCGTTCAACGCCAGTGTCGCCGCACCGTTCTTGACCAGCCCGCCGGTGCCGCTGATGACGCCCCCCAGCGACACGTTCTGGCTGCCCAGCAGATCCAGCACCGCACCGGCGCCGAGGTTGACGCTGTTGGCCAGGTCCAGCGCCACCGAACTGTCCAGCGTGGTATTGGCCCCCACCGACAATGCACCGGTGCCCAGCGCGCCGGCATTGCCCAGCAGCAGGCCGCCGCCGTTGACGGTCAGCCCGCCACCGAAGCTGTTGGCGCCATTGAGGGTCAAGGTGGTGGCACCGTTCTTCACCAGCCTGCCCGCACCGGACACCACCCCACCCAGCGTGATCGACTGCGAACCCGGCAGCGACAACGCGGCGCCTGCACCCAGTGCCACGTTGTTGCCCAGGTTCAGCGGCGCACTGCCGTCGAGCGAGACGTTGCCACCGATGCCCAGCGTCCCCGTGCCGAGTGCGCCGCTGTTGCCCAGCAGCAGGGCGCCAGCGTTTGCGTTCAGTCCACCACTGAAGGTGTTGGTACCGTTCAAGGACAGTGTCGCCGCGCCGTTCTTGACCAGGCTGCCGGTGCCCGTGATGTTGCCGGCCAGGGCCAGGTTCTGGCTGCCCGGCAGGGTCAGGGCCGCGCCGAGGTTGATCGCATTGCCCAGGTTCAACGCTGCCGTGGTATCCAGCGAACCGTTGCCGCTGACCGTCAACGCCCCGCTGCCGATCGCACTGCTGTCGCCCAGCAGCAGGCCGCCCGCCGTCAGATTCACGCCGCCACTGAAGGTGTTGGCGCCGCTCAGCGTCTGGATGCCCGTGCCCTGCTTGACCAGGCCGCCGGTACCACCGATCACGCCCGCGAACGTCTGGTTGGTGGCATCACCGAAGGTGAGCGTGCTGCTGCCCAGCGTCACCGTGCTGCCGGCAATACCGGACAGCGCGCCGATGGTCTGGTTGCCGCCGAGCGAGATGTCCAGGTCCGCGCCAACGCCGGCCAGGCTGACCGCACCGCCGGCGGCCAGGCTTCCGCCGCTGCCCACCGCAACCTTGCCGGCATTGATCGCCAGGCCGCCGGTGAAGGTATTCGCGCCACCCAGCGTAAGCGTGGCGGCACCGTTCTTGACCAGGCTGCCGGTGCCACCGATGGCGCCGCCCAGCGTCAATGCGTTCGAGCCCAGCACATTGAGCGAGCCACCCGCGCCCAGCGTGATGCCATTGCCGACCGCAAGCGCCGCGCTGGTGTCGAGCGACACCACGCCATCAACATTCAGCCCACCGGTTCCCAGTGCTCCACCGTTGCCCAGCACCAGGCTGCCGGCATTGAACGCCACGCCGCCGCCGAAGGTGTTGGCGCCATTGAGCGTCAGCGACGACGCACCGCTCTTGACCAGGCCACCGGTGCCACCGATCACGCCGTTGAACGTCAACGCCTGGTTGCCGAGCAGATTGAGGCTGGCACCCGAACCGAGGTTGACCGCGTTGGCCAGTGCAAGCGCCCCCGTGGTTCCATCGAGCGTCACGTTGCCGCCGACACTGAGCGCACCGCTGCCCAGCGCAGCAGCATTGCCCAGCAGCAGGCCGCCGCCGTTGAGTGCCACGCCGCCGCTGAGGTTGTTTACGCCCGACAAGGTCTGCACGCCGGTGCCCAGCTTGACCAGGCCACCCGTGCCTGCGGCGAACGTGCCGCTGTAGCTGGTATCGCCCAGCCCGGCGAGGGTGAGCGTGTGGCTGCCCAGGTTGACCGAACCGCCGAGGCCCGCCAGCGAACCGATGGTCTGGTTGGCGGCCGCCGACAGGTCCAGGGTGGTACCGACGCCGACCGTGATCGCACCGGTGGGTGACAGGCTGCCGCCCGCGCCCAGCGCCAACGCGCCTCCGGCCAGGTTGAAACTGCCGGTCAGCGCATTGGCGCCGTTCAAGGTGAGGGTGCCGGCGCCGCTCTTGGTCAGGTTGCCGGCACCGGAGATCGAACCGTTCAATGACAACGCATTGCTGCCGAGCAGGTTCAGCGAGCCCCCGCCATTGATCACCAGATTGTTGCCCAGGGTGAAGCCCGCCGTCGTATCCAGTGAAGCGCTGCCACCCACGGTCAGGTTGCCGCTGCCCAGTGCACCGGCATTGCCCAGTACCAGGCCGCCGGCATTGAGGTTGACGCCGCCGGAGAACAGGTTTGCGCCGCCGAGAGTAACGATGCCGGTGTTGTTGACCGTCAGCCCGCCAGTACCGGACAGCAAGCCCCCCAGGCTGAACGCATTGGTCCCTGCCAGGGACAGATTGCCACCAAGGCTGAAAGCGTTGGCCAGGTTCAGACCGGCCGTGGCAGAGGCGATGGCACCGCCGTTGGCGGTGAACAGCCCTGTGCCGAAGGAACCGGCATTGTTGAAATTGACCAGGCCATCATTGAGCGTGGTCGTACCTGCACCCGCCCACGCACCCTGCAGGTTCCAGGTGCCGCTGTTGACGGTGAGCTTCTGGAAGTTGAGGTACTGGTTCCAGCCCAGCGTGGTCACCGCTCCGCCGGTGCCGGACCCCGGACCGCTGACGACGTTCTGCAACACCAGCGTGTTGTTGGCCGCACCACTGCCGGTACCGGCGTCGACCGATCCCGCAGCCGCAACCTTTACCCCGGTGACACCGGTAATCACGCCGGCAAGAGCGCTGCCGCCGCCGCTCACAACGCTGGAACCCGACACTGCGGTGAAGGTGTTGCCGCCGGTTGAATCACCCAGGTGAACGCTGCCACTGACCGCCCCCGCATTGAGGAACGTGTTACCGCCAGAAGCACCCAGGCCGACGCGTCCGTCGATGGTGCCTGTGTTGGTCACATTGGCGGCTGCACCACCATAGGTCACCACCGTGGTCGCGTCGGAAACGCTGCCTGCACCGATCAGCGACGTGCTGATCAGGCCGGCGTTGTTGATGGTGGTGGTGCCGTTGACATTCTGTGCCACCAGCGCCTGTCCACCGAAGCCCAACAGCGTTGCGATGTTGACGACACCCTTGATCTGTCCGCTGGCGTTGTTGTTGACGACGATCGCGCTGTTGTTGGCAGAACCATTGCCGATGACCAGGCCGGGCGAGGCGAGGATGATCGAGCTCGGATCGATCGTGCCATTGTTGTTGACCGTCACGTTGTCGCCGGTCAGCGTTGCTGCGTTGCCGCCGCCTACGATCGGCGGCGTACGCAGCAATGCACCCGCGTCGATGTTCAGCGTGAGGCCGTTGGTCGCGTTGGAGTAGTTGTTGATGCTGGTGGTGCTGTCGCAGTTTACGGTTGTGGTGCCCGTGCACGCTGCGAATGCCGATCCGCTGGCCAGTGTGGCGGCCAAAGCCGCCGCCAGCTGGTGCGCCCGCAATCGCGGCACCCGCCCTGCGCTGACCGCGCTTCCGCCGGGGTTCTGGGCGACCTCCGAAGCAACCTGCATTACCCCAAGGGCACGATTGAAAACCAGACGGTAAATGCGGTTCATCGGTAAATCTCCATGAAAAGACCGGATGGCACAGCTGGCAGGTTTTTTGGAGACAATGCGGCCCACCCCGGCTCCCCGAACGGGAACAAGGCCTGAAGGCATTAACTCCTGAAAATCTTCACATCTTCACGCGATCGCACCCGGGGACAGGTGCGCCAGCGCGTCCGTCAAGCCGAAAACTCCCCGATTTCGCCCGACGAATGGCGGCACTGTGCGACCGACGGTGCCAGCGGCATGTGAATCACGCGCGCTATTTTTATGACGTGCGTCAAATAACAGGGGCGGACAAAATGGTTTTGCCGAAAATGCATATTGCTGCATGTGGCGGAGAATCCATTCCCCGCCATGAGTAAATAAATTCAGCTGCTGGAGAGTTTCATCAGCACCAGGCCGGAAACGATCAACACCGCCGCACCGATCCGCATCGGGCTGACCTGCTCGCCCAGGAACACAATGCCAACCACGAACGCCCCGACCGCGCCGATGCCGGTCCAGATCGTATAGGCGGTTCCCAGCGGCAGGCTGCGCATGGCCACCGCCAGCAACCAGAAGCTGGCGATCATGCCGATGATGGTGACCACGGTGGGGGTGAGCCGGGTGAAGCCTTCGGACTGCTTCATGGACACGGCCCAGACGATTTCCAGCAGGCCGGCAAACAACAGATAGATCCAGGCCATGACGGCCCTCCTCTTGGTAGGGCCAGGCCGTCCTGGTCATTGGTTCCCGATGTGGGGGAGGTCGTTCCTCCTGGCCGGCATTCTAGCAACGGGGGTGGGTACCGGCCGCTGCCGCCGGAAGCGGGTTACAGCCGATTCAGTGCATGAAGCTGGCGTCGATGGGCCCGTCTGCGCTAGAATGCGCGTCTGCCATCGGCCAGCCCGATGTGCAGTCCGGCTGTGGTCTCCGGCGCGCCGCGCGCTGTTTCCCCTGATCCGTGAACTGGCCGCCCACCGGGCGGCCAACGTCTCTATGGTGGCCCCGTCGGCCCCTCGCGACGCTAGGTCGAAAACCCCGCCAGGGCCGGAAGGCAGCAACGGTATCGATCGACGCGGGCGCCGAGGTCAGCCGGCGGGGCCACCGCCTTTTCCGCACTGGGCTCAGATCCCTTTGCATGGCAAAGGGATCTGACCCCGGCTCCGCATTCTTGGCCCGGCATGGCACCGCGCTACCCTGCCTCGGGCGTGCCCTGGTGGAACACCATGCGCCATCTGTCCCCGTGCCGGCGCCACAGCGAACTGCGCAGCACCCAGTGCTGCAGCTGCCCATCAAGGTGATGGCGGCTGCGGTAGCGCACCTGGGCCAGGTCCTGCGACAGCAGCCAGACGGCGTACTGCTCCGATTCGATCTGCACCTGGGCACGCTCCAGCGGAATCTCCACCAGCGCGGCCGCACGGTCGTAGCACTGGCCGGAGCTGCCGATCTCGCTGAAATCCTCATCCAGCAATGCGGCCAGTTGCTCGCGCTCGGCACGCACCTGCGGCGCATGCAGTGCGCGCTCCAGCGCCTCCAGCCCGGCAGCCAACGCCGCATCTGCGGGCTGGCCGGTACCCCTCACGGCGGGTCCTGGGCCAGCACGTGCGGGGCGGTCGGGCTCGCCAGCGGCACGCACTGCCCCGGCTGCGCCACGCGGTGCCCACGCGCAGCCAGCGCCAGACCATCGGCCGCGCTGGCGTAGTGGTACAGCATCATCCGCGCCTGCAGTTCGGCGCTGTACTCACGCTCCAGATCGTCCACGCCGGTATGCGAGGGATTGCCGTGCAGGCCGCAATCGTGAGCGATCAGTTCGTTGTCACTGGCGAAGCGGGCCAGCATCTCCGGAATCGGCCGGGTATCGCCGCTCCAGGTCAGCGCGCCCTGCAGGCGCAGGCCATAGGCCGTCTCCGGCCAGTGGTGGCGCACCGGAAACACTTCCAGGCGCACGCCCTCGTGCCAGAACGCCTCGCCCACCACGATCAGCTGGAAGGCATCCCAGAAGTTCGCACCGCCCTCGGCCAGCACGTTCGGGTAATCCCCGATGCGCTTGTGCAGCAGCGGCACCACCGTGGCGGGCACGTACAGGCGCACCTTGCCGCGCCGGTGCGCATTGAAGAAGGTATCCACGAACAGGCGCTCGAAGCCGGCCACGTGGTCCAGGTGCACATGGGTGACGAACAGCGCCTGCGGCATCTGCCCGTAGTGCGCCTTGAATGCGGTCAGGCCTTCGCCACCACAATCGATGGTCAGCCATGGGCGCCCATCGCGCTCGATCACCGACATCGGCGACCCCAGCTCGACCGCCGACGCATTGCCGACGCCGAGGAAACGCAACGCCCAGTCCATCAGGTGCCCCGGTTCCAGGCCATGTCATAGGCACGGCGCAGCCGCGCGTAGTCCTTCTGCACGTCTTCCACGCTGCGCTCGCCGCGCAGCTTGATCAGCGAGCGCAGCAGGCGCTTGAGGTTGCGCTCGCGCCAGGCGGTCGCCGGGATGCGGATCACGCCGCGGTCGAAATCGATCAGCCAGCCATGGCCGCTGCCATCGAACAGGATGTTGTGCGCGTTGAGATCGGCATGGTCCAGGCCGGCACGATGGAAACGGGCAATCAGGCGCCCGGTCTCCTCCCAGGGAGCCCCCCGGCCGGCCACCAGTGCGCGGTCGGCCAGCGAGCGCACGCCCTCGATCCGCTCCATCAGGATCGCCGCCCGGTAGCGCAGGCCCTCGCGCATGTAGAACGCGGCGATCGGCCGTGGCACCGGCAGCTTTTTCTCGCGCAGGGCGCGCATCAGGCGGAATTCGGCGAAGCTGCGGGTCCGGTCCGAGCCGCGCCAGAGGTACTGGTCATGGCTGATACGGGCCGCCATGCCGCCGCGCAGGTAGTGGCGCAGCACGCTGGCACCGAACGGCGCATCGACGAACCAGGCGCTGCCGCGGCCGCCCTCGCCCACCGGCCGGGCCCTGCTGCCCCAGTGCTGGGGCGAGAACAGGCCGATCTCGGCTTGCCGCAGCCGCTCGCGGTCGAACAGAATGGCCCCGATGCCGCGACCCTCGCGGCATGGCGTCAGCGCTTCATTGGCGTCGAATGCGACCATTTCATTGAGTCTAACAACACATGGCATCAGCGTCCTCCTCCTTGTGCCTCCTGCGCCTGTCCGCACTTGGCGATGTCACCCACGTGGTGCCCCTGGTGCGTACCCTGCAGGCCGCGCGCCCGGACACGCCGATCCACTGGATCATCGACAAGGTCGGCCACAAGCTGCTCGACGGCCTGCCCGGCGTCACCTTCCATCCCTACGACAAGAAGAGCGGCATGGCCGGGGTCAAGGAACTGCGCAGGCAGCTGCCGCCGGGGCGCTTCGAAGCGCTGCTGCAGATGCAGGTCGCGTTCCGCGCCAACCTGCTGTCGGCCTTCATTCCGGCCGAGCGCCGCATCGGCTACGACCGCAGCCGCTCGAAGGACCTGCATGGGCTTTTCATCAACGAACGCATTCCTGACCGTCCCGGCATCCATGTGCTCGATGCCATCGGCAGCTTCTGCGAACCGCTGGGCCTGCGCCAGACCGAGGTCAGCTGGGACCTGGCCGTGCCGCAGTCGGCATATGAGTGGGCCGCCGCGCAGTGGCACGACGATGGTCGCCCGGTGCTGATGATCTCGCCGTGCTCCAGCCACGTGCGCCGCAACTGGTACGCCGACCGCTACGCCGCCGTGGCCAACCACGCGGTTACGCGCGGCTGGCAGGTGGTGCTGTGCGGCGGCCGCAGCGAACTTGAGCGCAGCATGGCCGACGCCATCCAGGCACAGCTGCACACGCCGGCGCTGGACCTGGTAGGCAAGGACACGCTGAAGCAGCTGCCCGCCCTGCTGGCCCGCGCCAACCTGGTGATGACGCCCGATTCCGGCCCGATGCACATCGCCAACGCGATGGGCGCCAAGGTGCTGGGCCTGCATGCGGCCAGCAATCCGAACCGCAGCGGCCCGTACTCGGATCGTCGCTATTGCGTGGACCGCTACGACGATGCGGCACGCAAGTACCTCGCCAAGCAGGCCACCGATCTGAAGTGGGGCACCAAGATCGAGTTCGACGATGTGATGGAACTGATCACCGTGGAAGACGGTATCGCTGCCTTCGAACGCTACGTCGCCGACCACCTGGGGTGAGCGGCAGGCCGCCCGGGATTACACGCGCTGCGCGTAATCCTGATAGGACTTCTCCTCCACGTACGCCGAGCCCAGCGCCAGGTTGATCGCCTTCTTGATGCGCGCGCGTTCGTCATTGCGCAGGTACACGCTGCGCGCCAGGTCGATGAAGCCCTGGTCGAACGCCTGCGCCTTCTCCTTCAGCCGGATGTCGTCCTCGATCTCCCACAGCTGCTCGTTGACCACCTTCAGCTCGGCACGCAGCCTGGCGATGTCCTTCACGGCCGCCGGGTGTGCCATCCAGGTCTGCTCCAGCGCCGACAGCTCCCTGCGCACGTTGGCCAGCTTGCCCTCGTCGCTGATGCGCTCGGACTTGATCTGCAGGATCGAAATCTTGTCCAGCAGCTCGCCGAAAGAAACGGGAACGAGGATTTCAGCGGTCATGGGGAAAAGCTCCAGCAGGTGATGCGTACATGGTAACCCGCAGCGTCCGCACGGATATCCCCGGTAGATCCACGTCATGCGTGGATGAGCCTGCCAGCAGGAACAGCATCCACGCACCGCGCGGATCTCAGTGATGCATCTGGAGGACCAAGCCCCTCTGTTGAGGGGCTGCCCCGACAGGGGCGGGGAGAGGCCGGCAAAGGGAGGGGCCCACACGTTGCACAGCAACGTGTGGGGCGACGCGCAGAGCGCGTCGCGTCCCGCGCCAGATCAGTACAGGGTCACTACGGCGTGATTCCCGCCGCGCATCGCACCGCGCGGATCTCCCGTGATGCATCTGGAGGACCAAGCCCCTCTGTTGAGGGGCTGCCCCGACAGGGGCGGGGAGAGGCCGGCAAAGGGAGGGGCCCACGCGTTGCGCAGCAACGTGTGGGGCGACGCGCAGAGCGCGTCGCGTCCCGCGCCAGATCAGTACAGGGTCACTACGGCGTGATGCCCGCCGCGCATCCACGCACCGCGCGGATCTCCCGTGATGCATCTGGAGGACCAAGCCCCTCTGTTGAGGGGCTGCCCCGACAGGGGCGGGGAGAGGCCGGCAAAGGGAGGGGCCCACGCGTTGCGCAGCAACGTGTGGGGCGACGCGCAGAGCGCGTCGCGTCCCGCGCCAGATCAGTACAGGGTCACTACGGCGTGATTCCCGCCGCGCATCCACGCACCGCGCGGATCTCAGTGATGCATCTGGAGGACCAAGCCCCTCTGTTGAGGGGCTGCCCCGACAGGGGCGGGGAGAGGCCGGCAAAGGGAGGGCCCACGCGTTGCGCAGCAACGTGTGGGGCGACGCGCAGAGCGCGTCGCGTCCCGCGCCAGATCAGTACAGGGTCACTACGGCGTGATTCCCGCCGCGCATCCACGCACCGCGCGGATCTCAGTGATGCATCTGGAGGATCAAGCCCCTCTGTTGAGGGGCTGCCCCGACAGGGGCGGGGAGAGGCCGGCAAAGGGAGGGGCCCACGCGTTGCGCAGCAACGTGTGGGGCGACGCGCAGAGCGCGTCGCGTCCCGCGCCAGATAAAGAAAAAGGGCTGCCTTTCGGCAGCCCTTTTTCTTTATCTGGCGGAGAGGGGGGGATTCGAACCCCCGAGGCGCTATAAACGCCTGCCTGATTTCGAGTCAGGTACATTCAACCACTCTGCCACCTCTCCGGGTGGTCCCCGGCGGACCGGGGACGCGCATCATACGAGGAAGTCAGGCCGACGACAAGTCATTCCGGTCAATGAAGTGAAAATTTCCTGGATGCATGCCTTGCCGGATGCCCGCAGCCCCCCGATGATGCCTGTCTCCCCAGCAATACCCCGCCCCTGCACACCATGATCGAATTCGGACACCTCACCCACCCCGGCCTGCGCCGCGAGCTCAACGAAGACACCTACTACGGTGACAGCGAGCTGGCCCTGTGGCTGGTGGCCGATGGCATGGGCGGCCACGCCTGCGGCGAGGTGGCCAGCGCGCTGGCGCGCGAAACCATCGTGCGCGAGATCCGCCGTGGCGCGCCGCTGGCCCAGGCCATCCGCACCGCCGACGAAGAGATCATCCGCGCCTCGCGGCGGCGCAACGACACCCTGCCGATGGGTACCACCGTGGTCGCCGCACGCGTGCAGGGCAATCGCTATGAAGTGGCATGGGTCGGCGACAGCCGTGCCTACCTCTGGCGTGACGGCCAGCTGGCACAGCTCAGCCAGGATCACAGCGTGGTGCAGGAACTGGTCGCGCAGGGCAACCTGACGGCCGAACAGGCACGCGCGCATCCACATCGCAACGTGGTCACCCAGGCGCTGGGCGTCACCGATCCGGCACATCTGAACGTGGCCACCACCAGCGGCGAGCTGCGCCCCGGCATGCAGCTGCTGCTGTGCAGTGACGGCCTGACCGAGGAAGTGGACGACCGCGGCATCGCCCGCACCCTCGCCTTCGAGGATGCAAGCGCACAGGAATGCGTGGACACGCTGGTCGCCGCCGCGCTCGACGGCGGTGGCCGCGACAACATCAGCGTGATCCTGGTGCGCTGCCATTAACCCGTAGATCCACGCCATGCGTGGAGGCGGTAGTGCCGGCCGCTGGCCGGTTCACCGGGAAACGTGTTCACGCAAATGCCGGCCAGCGGCCGGCACTACCTCTTCCAGGCATTACGCGCTGGCGGCCTCTTCCACCTTCGGCCCATCCCACAGTGCGTGGCCGGCCTTCTTGCGCAGCCGCTCCAGCCGCGCGGCATGCGCTTCCAGCTCCGACGGCGTGGCCATTACGCGCGGGCGCGGCAGCAGCTTGCTGGTATCGAAGGCCTGCAGCGCCGCACCGGCGCCACCGCCATCGTCATCCCCCAGGCCGAATCCGATCTCTTCCTGCCCCGAGGTCAGCGCGATGTACACGTCACCCAGGATCTGCGCATCGAGCAGGCCGCCGTGCAGCGCACGGTGCGAGTTGTCAACGCCCAGTCGCTTGCACAGCGCATCCAGCGAATTGCGCTGGCCCGGGAAGCGCTCGCGCGCCATCACCAGGGTATCGATCACTGTGCAGCGATCGGTGATCTTCCCGTACTGCGGGCCCAGCAGCGACAGCTCGTTGTCGAGGAAGCCCAGGTCGAACGCCGCGTTGTGGATGATCAGCTCGGCGCCATCGATGAAGGCCAGGAACTCATCGGCGATCTGCGCGAAGTCCGGCTTGTCAGCCAGGAACTCCAGGGTCAGGCCGGTGACTTCCTGCGCGCCCTGTTCGAACTCGCAGTCCGGCTTGATGTACTGGTGGTAGTTGTTGCCGGTCGGGCGGCGCTTGAACAGCTCCACGCAGCCGATTTCGACGATGCGGTTGCCCTTCTTCCATTCCAGGCCGGTGGTTTCGGTATCGAGGATGATCTGACGCATGGGCTCAGTTTACCGGGCTGGCGTCGCGGATCTGGATGGCCGCGTTGCGCGCCAGCGTATCCACCCGCTCGTTGTCCGGGTCACCGGAGTGGCCCTTTACCCAGCGCCAGTCGATCTGATGCCGCAGCGTCGCGGCATGCAGGCGCTCCCACAGCTCGCGGTTCTTCACCGGGTCGCCGCCGGCGGTCTTCCAGTTCTTGCGGATCCAGCCGGGCAGCCACTGCGTCAGGCCCTGCCGCACGTACTGCGAATCGGTATAGAGCACGATGTTGCAGGGCTCGGTGAGCGTCTCCAACCCGGAAATGGCCGCCATCAGCTCCATCCGGTTGTTGGTGGTGTGCGCTTCGCCGCCGCTCAGTTCACGCTCGTGGCCCTTGTAGCGCAGCAGCGCAGCCCAGCCGCCGGGGCCGGGATTGCCAAGGCAGGAACCGTCGGTGTGGATTTCGATGGTTTTCAATACAACTCCAGATCAGGTGGCAACGGTGCCGAGCCAACGCACCGGCAACGGTTTCGGCCCGGGCAGGGCCAGCGTGCGCTTTTCAGCATGGAACAGGCAGGCCGCGCGCAGCGGCGCCCAACCGCCCGTGCGGCGACTGCCTGCACCGCGCCAGAGCGGGCCGAGGTAACGCATATCGTCGCACTCCAGCCCGTGGCGGCCGAGCAGCAGGCGGATCCGCTGTGGCGTGCGCACCACCAGTCCGTGCTGGCGCCAATGCGTGCGGTAAGGGCTGAACGGGTTGAGGCTGCTCAGCCACAGGTGGCCGCCCGGCATCAGCACGCGCTCGCACTCGTCCAGCAGTCGCTCCGCATCGCCCGCGGTCACATGCTGCAGCACGACCGCGTTGACGCTCTCGCTGGCCAGCGGCAGCGGCAGCGCACAGCGGGTGTCGCCGGCATAGCCCTGGCCCTGCCGGAACAGCCGCAGCCCGCGCCCGCCCAGCTGCGCATCCTCCAGCCAGGCCGCACTCGGTGCGATCCACAGCCAGGGCTGCGTCGGCAGGACAGACAGCTGCGGCAGCAGCAACTGCCGCTCCAGCACGCGCAAGGAGCCCGCCGGTTCAGTGTCGAACCACGGGGCCTGGCTCGCTTGACGGGTGCTCTGCAGCGCGGGCATGGTCCAATTCTATGCGACTGACTGCCCTGCCCGCATTTGCGGACAACTACATCTGGACGTTGATCGACGACGCTGGCGCCGCCGTGGTCGTCGATCCCGGCGATGCCGCGCCGGTGCTTGCGCTGGCCGATCAGGGCCTGCGCGTGGACACGATCCTGCTCACCCATCATCACGATGACCACATCGGTGGCGTGCCCGCGTTGCGGGCACGTTTTCCCGGTGTACGGGTCATCGCGCCCGTCGAGGAGCGCATCCCTGCAGCGACCGAGCGGGTCGGCGAAGGTGAACGCGTTCAGGCACTGGGCCGGACGTTCCACGTACTATCCGTGCCCGGGCATACCCGCAGCCACATCGCGTTTCACACTGCTGAACATCTTTTCAGCGGAGATTCGTTGTTCAGCCTGGGCTGTGGACGCCTGTTCGAAGGTACGCCGTCCCAGCTGCTGGCATCGATGCGCAAGCTGGGTACCTTGCCCGCGCAACTGCTGCTTTGTTGCGCCCACGAGTACACCGTGTCAAATGCCGTCTTCGCGCGGCATGTCGACCCCGCCAACGCTGCCCTGTGGCAGCGCCAAGAGGAGGCTTTGGCCATGCGCCGCGATGACCGTTCCACCCTGCCGGTAACCCTGGCCAACGAATTCGACTGCAATCCGTTCCTGCGTGTGCACACGGCGCCGATCCGCGCGGCAGTGTCGGCGCACCTGGGCCGCGACGTCGTTGACGACGTCGACGTCATGGCCGGTCTCCGGCACTGGAAAGACGGCTTCCGCGCATGATGCGCCGAAGTCTGCCGCTGGCCCTGGGCCTGGTCCTGGGGCTGGCCGGAACCGCCGGTGCCCAGTCGCTGGGCGCGGGCATCGGCCAGAACCTGGCCGCCGCGGCGGCCCTGCCGCTGGATCCGGCCGCGTTGCCGGCCGCGTCGGTCCGCAATGGCCAGGAGATCTTCTCCAGCTTCCGCGACGGCCTGGCCGAGCCCACCTGCAATGCCGAGGCCACCAGCCCGCGCTGGCAGAAGCAGTTCGCCCACGCCCCGTCGCGCCTGGCCAACCAGGATGACGATGCGCTGGTGCTGTTCGGCTACGTGGTTGAAGAGCTGCGCAAGGCCAACCTGCCTACCGAATTCGCACTGATCCCGTTCGTGGAAAGCGGCTACCGGCCCAATGCCCGCAATGGCAGCGGCCCGACCGGCCTGTGGCAGTTCATCGCCACCACCGCGCGCAACCACCGCGTGCCCATGGCCAACGGCTACGATGGCCGCCTGTCGGCGGTCGATTCCACCCAGGCCGCAGTGCGCTACCTGAAGACCCTGCACGGCATGTTCGGCGGCGACTGGCGCCTGGCCACCATGGCCTACAACGCCGGTGAGTACCGCGTGTTGCAGTCCATGCGCAAGGCCGGCATGAACGCGCAGAACGCCAAGCCGTCGGCGCTGCCCGGCCTGTCGCCGGTCACCCATGCCTACGTCGAGAAGCTGCACGCCCTGGCCTGCGTGCTGGAAGACGTGGAAGACCAGCCGGGCGTGATGGCCTCGCTGGACCGCACCGTGCCGGTGCTGAAGGACCACACCCTGCCCGCCGGCACCAGCGTCCAGCAGTGGGCCGCACAGCGCGCCCTGGACCCGGCCAGGATCGCCCGCCTCAACCCCGCCCTGGCGGGCGGTGGCCGCGCCTCGTCGGGTACCACCCGCGTGCTGGCTCCTGTCTCGGCTGCCAATGCGACGGTGGCGGACACCGCATCCGCCCTGGTCGCCAGCGCTGCGCCAGTCGCCACCGCAGCACCGACGCCGCAGGTGGCCAAGACCGTCGCCGCGATCGCTGATCGTCCGCGCAGCCGCCGCCACACCGTGCGTGATGGCGAGTCGGCCTGGACCATCGCCCGCCGCTACGGCATGCCGGTCAAGGCCCTGTTGTCGCTGAACGGCCTGAGCGGCAGCAGCGTGCTGAAGCCGGGCGCCGTGCTGCGCGTGGAAGACTGAGTCCGGCGCGGCACCGCCGCGCCCTGCCCTGTTTCCTGCAGAGCCGAGCCCTTGCTCGGCTTTTTCATGCCTGCGCCCGGCAGACGCAGTCGAGCATGGCTCGACGCTACACATCGGCAGGCACAAAAAAAGGCCCGGCAGTGCCGGGCCTTTCTCATGGATGCAGCCGCAAGGCTTACAGGTTCGCCTCGGTGGTCTGGATCACGAACTTCTTGCGCATCGCCTCGATGTAGGCCTTGGCCGCGGCCATGCCATCGATCTGGCTCAGCTGTTCCTTCAGCTGCTTCTGCTGCTCTGCAGTCACTTCCTTGATGTCGCCCGGATTGACCTTGTTCACCGCGAACAGCAGCGCGTGGCCATTGACGTCGACCTTGCCATAGCTCGGCTTGCCTTCGGCCGGCACCGGCGCACTGAAGATCGCGCGGTTGATTTCCGGGGTCGGCACCGGCTGGCTGCGCGGCAGGCCCGGCATCGGGCTCAGCTGCAGCTTCTCGCTGGCGGCCAGCGACTGCAGGGTGGCACCCGCCTTCAGCTTGGCCAGGATCGCATCGGCCGCCTTGTCGCTGGCCTGGCGCTGGCGGTCAGCGCGGATCGCGGCGATCACCTGGTCACGAGCCTTGTCCAGCGGCAGGGCCTGTTCCGGGGTGTGCGCAGCCACGCGGATGACCACGCTGTGGTTGGTCGCGCCCCCCAGGGCGATCGGGTCACTGGCGGTGCCGTCCTGCACCAGCACGTCGGAGAACGCCGCACGCAGCACGGCCGGGTCAGCGGCAATGCCACTGGCGGTCGCGCGGGTGATCGGGCCCAGCGTCTGCAGCGGCAGGTTCACCTCCTTGGCGGCAGCGGCCAGGTCGCTCGGGCTCTTGTTGATGGCATCGACCAGGCGACCGGCCAGCTCGTTGAAGCCACGCTCACCGTCGGCCTTTAGCTGTTCGGCGGCCAGCGTGTCACGCACTTCCTCGAACGACTTGCCCTGGCCACCGCGCACAGCGGCCACCTTGATGATGTGGTAACCGAACTCGGTCTTCACCGGGCCGATCACATCACCGGCCTTGGCCGCAAACAGCGCGTCCTCGAACGGCTTCACCATCGCACCGCGCTCGACCCAACCCAGGTCACCGCCCTGGTCCTTGGAGCCCGGATCTTCCGAATTGGCCTTGGCCAGCGCGCCGAAATCGGCACCAGCGGCCTTGGCTTCGGCAGCGATCCTGCTCGCCTTGGCTTCTGCACCGTCACCGGTGATCAGGATGTGCGAGGCCTGGCGCTGCTCCGGCGAGGTGAACTTCGCCTTCTCGTCTTCATAGCGCTTGCGCAGGGTGGCTTCATCGGCCGCCGCCGGTGCCGGAAGGTTCGCGCCGTTGATCTCGACGTATTCCAGCGACACGCTCTCGGCCTGGCGGAAATCCTTGCCGTGGCTGTCGTACCACTGCTTGATCTGCTCATCGGTCACCGGCGCGGTATCGGCCGGTACGGGCGGCAACGCGGCCAGCTCGACGTCGCGGGTTTCGCCCAGCAGCTTCAACAGGCGCTCGGTCTCGGCCTGGGTGACGAAGCCGGAGCTCTGCAGGCCCGACGGAATCACCGACTGCTGCAGGCTCTCGCGCACCAGCTCCTGGAACTGGGTCGGCGTACGCGGCGGGTTGCCGCCGGCCAGGGCCAGACGATAGTTGTTCTCGTTGAACTTGCCGTTCGAATCGAGGAATGCGGGCATGGTCGCGATGTACTCGCGCACCGCGCCGTCGCCGATCACCACGCCTGCCTGCTCACCGACCAGGCGCACGACCTGCTCGTCGATCAGCTGATCGAGCACGGCCATCTTGTTCTCGGTGCTCTCGAACGCGCGCGGGTCGAAGTTGTCGCCCTGCTGCTGGCGCTCACGCATGCGCTCCTGCTCGAAACGCGTGCGGAAATCCTGCGAGCTGATCTCGTGGTGCTGCCACAGCATGCGCACCGGCCACCACGACGGCGCCGAACGCCACCAGGTCGGCGGCGCGGAAACCTTGGCCACGTTCTGTGCGCCAACGCCACCGAGGTAGCTGTTGTCGATCACGAACAGGAACGGAATCATCAGCAGCCCCAGGATCACAGTGACGATCCAGCCTGAGGTCTTGTCGCGGAGTTTCTGCAGCATGGTGAGGAATCACAAGGCCTTATTGGCGAGCCCGGCAGTGTAACCCGCTTCGCCGCAGGGACCAAAAGCAGCGCCAGCGCGGCCTGCGCCCACATCGGCAGGCATGCGCCATCCGTGTGTCGGCCATTTCCACCATGGCGCAAAGAAAAAGCCCCCGGCTTGCGCCGAGGGCTTTTGAAGTTGGCGGAGCGGACGGGACTCGAACCCGCGACCTCCGGCGTGACAGGCCAGCATTCTAACCAGCTGAACTACCGCTCCGCGCTTGAACTTTGCAGGCGCCCAGTATATCCGAAGACTCCCTGGAAACCCAGCCCGATGAACACTTTTTTCAAAGTTTTTTCACAGGGACTTAAGAATTCTGCAATGGCGGAGCGGACGGGACTCGAACCCGCGACCTCCGGCGTGACAGGCCAGCATTCTAACCAGCTGAACTACCGCTCCGTTCTTGCAAAAACCTTTTCGCCTTCCTTCCGAACCTGTCGGTGAGAAGACAAGGCCCCCAGCTTCAGGCCGGGGGCCTCGATGTAGTGGCGGAGCGGACGGGACTCGAACCCGCGACCTCCGGCGTGACAGGCCAGCATTCTAACCAGCTGAACTACCGCTCCGCGTTGTTACCTTTTTTGCTTTCAGCCGGCCTGGACCGGGGAGAAAACAAAGCCTCCAGCTTTTGGCCGGAGGCCTCGTTGAATGGCGGAGCGGACGGGACTCGAACCCGCGACCTCCGGCGTGACAGGCCAGCATTCTAACCAGCTGAACTACCGCTCCACACTCAAACTTTTACCGCGGTGCTGTGGTGGGTGCTGAGGGTTTCGAACCCCCGACCCTCTCCGTGTAAAGGAGACGCTCTACCGCTGAGCTAAGCACCCCAGCGAGCCGCTTAGTTTACAGCATCCTTCAGGGCCTTACCAGCCTTGAACGACGGATTCTTCGAAGCAGCGATCTTGATGGTGTCGCCGGTCTTCGGGTTGCGGCCGGTGCGGGCAGCACGGTCGCGGACCTGGAAGGTACCGAAGCCAACCAGGGTGACCGCATCGCCGTCCTTCAGCGCCTTGGTGACGGCAGCAACGACGGCATCGACAGCGCGGCTGGACTCGGCCTTGGTCAGGTCTGCAGCTTCAGCAACGGCATCGATCAATTCGGTCTTGTTCATTCTCTACAACTCCTTTGGCGGTGGGTTCCGCTTATTCGACAGGGAAGCAACCGCACGCGCTCTGCATGCGGCCGCCATGTGGAAACGGTTCGCCGAATTCAGCGATCGCCAGACTGCGATCACTCATTCGCGAGTGCTGCTTTTATACCAGTGGCCCTACCCCCACGCAAGCTGGAAAGCCAGCAACGACGCGGGTTTCGGGCCATTGGACAGCGCGCGTCAATGCTTGACGCGCGCGTTTCCACTCGGTTTGGCCTTGCTGCGCACCGTGACACGTTGCGCACTCTTGCGCGCCTTCTTCGGTGCCAACGGACGCTCCAGCGCCAGGTCCAGGACTTCTTCGATGTACTTCACCGGCACGATCTCCAGATCGCGGGTGACGTTGGCCGGGATGTCGGCCAGGTCCTTGCGGTTCTCCTCGGGAATGATGACCGTGCGGATTCCGCCACGCAGTGCGGCCAGCAGCTTCTCCTTCAGTCCACCGATGGCCGTGACGCGACCACGCAGGGTGATCTCGCCGGTCATCGCCACGTCGGCACGCACCGGCACCTTGGTCAGCATCGATACCAGCGAGGTGACCATCGCCGCGCCGGCACTCGGGCCGTCCTTCGGCGTAGCGCCATCGGGCACATGCAGGTGCACGTCGTGCTTCTGCAGGAAGTCGCTGTCGATGCCGAAGCCGACGGCGCGCGAACGCACCACCGACAGCGCCGCTGAAGCCGATTCCTTCATCACGTTGCCGAGCTGGCCGGTCAGGATCAGCTGGCCCTTGCCCGGCACCAGCGTCGATTCGATCTGCAGCAGATCGCCACCCACCTCGGTCCAGGCCAGGCCGGTGACCAGGCCGATCTCGTTCTCTTCCTCGGCACGGCCGAAGTCGAAGCGACGCACGCCCAGGTACTTGTCCAGGTTCTTGCTGGACACGCTCACCAGCGCCTTCTTCTTCGCGCCCTTCTTCGCCTTCGCCGGCTGCGGGCCGGCCAGCGCGATCTCCTTCACCACCTTGCGGCAGATCTTGGCGATCTCGCGTTCCAGGTTGCGCACGCCCGACTCGCGCGTGTAGTAGCGCACGATGTCCTGGATGGCGTCACTGCCGATCTCCAGCTCTTCCGGCTGCAGGCCGTTGGCCTTGACCTGCTTGGGAACCAGGTAACGGGTGGCGATGTTGAGCTTCTCATCCTCGGTGTAGCCGGGGATGCGGATCACTTCCATGCGGTCCAGCAGCGGGCCGGGAATGTTGAGCGAGTTCGAGGTGGCCACGAACATCACTTCAGACAGGTCCAGGTCCACTTCCAGGTAGTGGTCGTTGAACGCGTTGTTCTGCTCAGGGTCGAGCACTTCCAGCAACGCCGAGGACGGATCGCCGCGGAAGTCCATCGACATCTTGTCGATCTCGTCGAGCACGAACAGCGGGTTCTTGCTGCCGACCTTGTTGAGGTTCTGCACGATGCGGCCCGGCATCGAACCGACGTAGGTGCGACGGTGGCCACGGATCTCGGCCTCGTCACGCACGCCGCCCAGCGACATGCGCACGAACTTGCGGTTGGTGGCCTTGGCGATGGACTGTCCCAGCGAGGTCTTGCCCACGCCCGGCGGCCCGACCAGGCACAGGATCGGGCCCTTCATCTGCTTCACGCGCGACTGCACCGCCAGGTATTCAAGGATGCGTTCCTTGACCTTCTCCAGCCCGTAGTGATCGGCATCGAGGGTGTCCTGCGCCACCTTCAGGTCCTTGCGAACCTTGCTGCGCTTCTTCCACGGCACGCCCAGCAACCACTCCAGGTAGTTGCGCACGACCGCCGCTTCGGCCGACATCGGCGACATCTGCTTGAGCTTGTTCAGCTCGTTGCGCGCCTTGGCCTCAACGGCCTTCGGCATGCCGGCCTCGGCGATCTTGCGCGCCAGCTCTTCAAGCTCGCCAGGCGCATCGTCCAGGTCACCCAGTTCCTTCTGGATGGCCTTCATCTGTTCGTTGAGGTAGTACTCGCGCTGGCTCTTCTCCATCTGCGACTTCACGCGGCCGCGGATGCGCTTCTCCATCTGCTGCACGTCGATCTCGCCGTCGACCAGGCCGACCAGCATCTCCAGGCGGTCACCGACGGCCAGCGTTTCCAGCAGGCGCTGCTTGTCGGCCAGGCGCACGCTGATGTGCGCGGCGATGGTGTCGGCCAGGCGCGCCGGCTCATCGATGCCCGACAGCGTCTGCAGCAGTTCCGGCGGCAGCTTGCGGTTGGTCTTCACGTACTGCTCGAACAGCGACATCAGCGAGCGGGCGATCGCCTCGACCTCGCGCGCTTCGCGCTCGTCGCTGGCGTCGATCTCCACGGCCTGGCCGTGCAGCGAGCCGTTGCGCTCGTCAACGTGGGTGACCTGCACGCGCGACAGGCCTTCGACCAGCACCTTGATGGTGCCGTCGGGCAGCTTCAGCAGCTGCAGCACCTGCGCCAGCGTACCGACCTGGTAGAGGTCGGCCGCATGCGGGTCGTCGGTTTCGGCCGACTTCTGCGCCAGCAGCAGGATGCGCTTGTCCGCCTCCATTGCCTGTTCGAGCGCGTGCATGGACTTGTCACGGCCGACGAACAGCGGAATGACCATGTGCGGGAACACCACTACGTCGCGCAGCGGCAGGACCGGCAGGTCGAGGGTTTCACTTGGGGAACGGGCCATGGGGGCTCCAGGGAAGGGGGAAAACCGCCTCCGGGAGGGCATCTTCCGGAGACAAAAAAAGCCGATGGCCCCGTTATGGGGCCATCGGCTTTCAGATGCAAGGCATTCCTTGAAAATCCTTTCCAATCAATAACCTGGAAGGATCACTCGGCGCCTGCGGCCTTCTGTTCAGGGACCGCCGGGGTCTGGTAGATCAGGTACGGCTCGGACTTGTGCTCGATCACCGATTCGTCCACCACCACCTTGCTGACGTTTTCCTGCGACGGCAGGTCGTACATGGTGTCCAGCAGGACCGATTCGACGATGGTGCGCAGGCCACGGGCACCGGTCTTGCGCTTGAGCGCCTTCCTGGCGATGGCCGACAACGCGTCCGGACGGAACTCCAGCTCGACGTTCTCCATCTCGAACAGCTTCTTGAACTGCTTGGTGATGGCGTTCTTCGGCTCGGTCAGGATCTTGATCAGGGCCGGCTCGTCGAGCTCCTCCAGGGTCGCCACCACCGGCAGGCGGCCGACGAACTCCGGAATCAGGCCGAACTTGATCAGGTCTTCCGGCTCGACTTCGGCCAGCACCTTGCCCACTTCCTGCTTGCGCTCGCTGCTCTTCACCTTGGCGCCGAAGCCGATGCTGCCGACGTCGGTGGAACGGGCCTGGATCACCTTGTCCAGCCCGGCGAACGCGCCGCCGCAGATGAACAGGATGTTCTTGGTGTCCACCTGCAGGAATTCCTGCTGCGGATGCTTGCGCCCGCCCTGCGGCGGAACGCTGGCCACGGTGCCTTCGATCAGCTTCAGCAGGGCCTGCTGCACGCCTTCGCCGGACACATCGCGGGTGATCGACGGGTTCTCGCTCTTGCGCGAGATCTTGTCGATTTCATCGATGTAGACGATGCCCTGCTGTGCCTTCTCGACGTCGTAGTCGCACTTCTGCAGCAGCTTCTGGATGATGTTCTCCACGTCCTCGCCCACGTAACCGGCTTCGGTCAGCGTGGTGGCGTCGGCCATGGTGAACGGCACGTTGAGCAGGCGGGCCAGGGTTTCGGCCAGCAGCGTCTTGCCCGAACCGGTCGGGCCGACCAGCAGGATGTTCGACTTCGCCAGTTCGACGTCGTCGTTCTTCTGCCGGCTCTCGATGCGCTTGTAGTGGTTGTACACGGCCACGGCCAGGGTGCGCTTGGCGCGGTTCTGGCCGATCACGTACTGGTCGAGGACCTCGAGGATCTCGCGCGGCTTGGGCAGCGAACTGCGCGCCGACTGCGCCTTTTCCTCAAGTTCCTCACGGATGATGTCGTTGCACAGCTCCACGCACTCATCGCAGATGAATACGCTCGGACCCGCAATCAGCTTGCGCACTTCATGCTGGCTCTTGCCGCAGAAAGAGCAGTAGAGGATCTTGCCGGTGTCCGTGGAACGACCTTGGCGGTCTTCGCTCATGCTTCGCTTACCCAGTTACCCCACCCGCTGAACGGGGGTTCGATTCGAGAATAGCACAGGGCCGAGGGGACACCAGTCCCGCCCGACCCTGCAGGAACGGGGCCTCCCTGGCCCCGTGAAGGCCGGTCAACCGGCCTGGATCGACTCATCCGGACGACGCTCCAGGACCTGGTCGACCAGACCGTAGGCCTGCGCCTCGAAGGCGCTCTTGAAGTTGTCGCGCTCGGTGTCGCGGGCGATCGTCTCCAGCGACTGGCCTGTGTGCTTGGCCAGGATCTCGTTCAGGCGCGAACGCAGGGTCAGGATCTCACGCGCGTGGATGTCGATGTCGGTGGCCTGGCCCTGGTAGCCGCCCAGCGGCTGGTGGATCATCACACGCGAGTTCGGCAGCGCATAGCGCTTGCCGGCTTCGCCCGCGGCCAGCAGCAGGGCGCCCATCGAGGCGGCCTGGCCGATGCAGGTGGTGCTCACATTCGGCTTGATGTACTGCATGGTGTCGTAGATCGCCATGCCGGCGGTGACCACGCCACCCGGCGAGTTGATGTAGATGTTGATGTCCTTTTCCGGGTTCTCCGATTCCAGGAACAGCAACTGCGCCACCACCACGTTGGCCATGTGATCGTCGATCGGGCCCACGAGGAAGATCAGGCGCTCCTTCAACAGGCGCGAATAGATGTCGTAGGCACGCTCGCCGCGGCTGGTCTGCTCGACCACCATCGGAACCAGGTTCAGGGCTTTGGTTCGGTTGTCCATTACGTGAGGTACCTATCTTGGGGGGCAACAACCCCGCGCCGGCAAAGGCGCGGGGCATCCGGTGATCCGCCGGCTTACTGGCGGATCGCGTCCTGGAACGACAGCTTCTCTTCGGTGTGCTGGGCACGCTCGGCGATCCAGTCGATCACCTGCTCTTCCATCACACGGTTCTGCAGGCCAGACATCAGCTGGGGGTCGTTACGGTACATCTCAATGACCTGCTCCGGCTCTTCGTAGGTCGAGGCGATCAGACGCATCGTTTCGTTCAGGCGCTTGGCTTCCAGGCGCAGGTCGTTGATGCGGGCCACTTCACCGACCAGCAGGCCGACCAGCACGCGCTTGGCGGCGGCGTCCTTGAAGCCTTCGTGGGCATCGGCCGGGATCTCGCCGACGTTCTGGCCGTTGCGGCGCAGCTGCTCGACCTGCTGGGCCAGCATGGCGCGGGCTTCGTTCTCGACCAGGCGCGGCGGCATTTCCACCGACGAGTAGGCCGCGATCAGCTGCTCGCCCACTTCGCGGCGCAGGCGGTTCATCAGCGCGCCCTTCAGCTCACGCTCCAGGTTGGCGCGGATGTCGCTGCGGAACTGCTCGACGTCGCCACCCTTCACGCCGAAGCTCTTGATGAAGGCTTCGTCGACCGCCGGCACGACCGGCTCGGACACGTCGGCAACCTTGACGGTGACCTGCACGGTCTTGCCGGCCAGCACCGGCACGCGCCAGTCAGCCGGGAACTCGACGTCCAGGGTCTTCTCTTCGCCCTTGGCCAGGCCGACCAGGCCCTTTTCGATGGTGTCGAACATCATGCCCTGGCCGAGCACGATCGAACCCTTCTCGGTGCCCTCGGCCGGCAGGCGCTCTTCGCCGGCCTGCGACCAGGTTTCGACCGCGACCAGGTCACCGTCCTGCGCGCCACGGCTGACCGGGGCCCAAGTGCGACGCTGGTTCTGCAGGTTCTCGATCATCTGGTCGATGTCGGCGTCGGTGATCTCGGCGGTGTGGCGCACGACGGTCAGCTTGCTGACGTCGATGTCGCCGAAGTCCGGCACCACTTCCACGGTGGCCACGAAGGAGAACTCACCCTCGTCGCCCTTGTCGATGCGCGGGCTGCCGACGACGCGCAGGTCGTGCTCGCGCACGGCCGCGTCGAAGGTCTCGCGCAGCAGGCCGTCCAGCGCCTCGCCACGGACCTGCGCGCCGAAGCGCTGCTCGATCACCTTGGCCGGCACCTTGCCCGGACGGAACCCCTTGATGCGGGTGGTACGGGCGATTTCGCCCAGGCGGCCGGCGATGTGGCTCTGCAGACGCTCTTCCGGCAGCGAGAAGCTCAGGCGGCGTTCCAGGTTGCCGGTGGATTCGATCGAAGCTTGCATGTTGACTCCTGCCACCGGTGGCCCAGGCCCCCGGCTCGATGATTGGGATGAAACGGTTGTTAGGACACGACGTCTGGGACGCGCCTGCTTGCCGCAGCCCTTTAGTTTCGCCCAATTCGGCCTGCACTGCCAGCGCGTGCCGGTCAAGGGGGCGCCGATGGCCCGATCAGGGCGGGGACAGGCCGGCACTGGTGCGAAAGGGGGGACTCGAACCCCCACGCCTTGCGGCACTGGAACCTAAATCCAGGGCGTCTACCAATTCCGCCACTTTCGCGTGGCCGGCACAGGTGTTCATTGTCGCAGGCGGCGACTGGAATCGGAAGGCCTGCACAAAGCTGAATCCACTACGCTCCGCGCCATCGCTGCATCGCGGCCAGCCCGGCGGGTGCGCGACCCGCCGGGCTGGCCGCAGCCTACTGCTGCGGTACCGTGCGGGCCGGCGCCGCGCCTGAGCCCGGGTCGACGGCCGCATCCACCTTCCGGACCTCCACGCCCCCATCGTCGGTGCGACGCAGGGCCACCGACGCCGGCGCAGCCCTGCGCACATCCACCGAACCGTCCGCATTGCGCTGTACGTCCACCGCGCCGGGCAGGACCTCCCCCTCCGCGGGCCGGGCCGGCCGCAACTGCATGGCGTCGTCGATCTGGCGCGCCGGAATGCGCTCTGCGCCCGGATCACGCTCGACAGCCTGCGCGGGATCATTGCCCGGCGTGCAGGCCGCCAGTGCCATCAACGCGAAGGGAATCCACACCGTGCCGTGCAATCGAGTGATCTCAGCCATCAACATCTTCCTTCCTGCATGCGCCATCGGCGCGGAAGATCTATTGGGTGCGATGCAGGACGCCATGCGGTGAGAAGCAGTGCACAGCATTGAAAACACTGATGACGCGTATGCCCCTGATTTCAGCACTGCTTCAGTAGATCCACGCCATGCGTGGATGAAGCGCAACCCGGCGTGCGGGCAAGAAAAAAGCCACCTGGATGACCAAGTGGCTTTCGTCTGGTGGGCTGTCAAGGATTCGAACCTTGGACCTATTGATTAAGAGTCAACTGCTCTACCAACTGAGCTAACAGCCCGAAATCGGGGCGCGAATTATGACCCGATCCGCTCGGTGGGTGCAAGCACTTTCTTCAACATCGTTGAAACCAGCACTGCGATCCCGATGCGTTGCAGATCCACGCCAGGCGGGGCCCTGCAACGTGTGGCCCATTGAAACGAAAGGGTCACACCTATAAGAAAAAAGCCACCTGGCGTACCAGGTGGCTTCCGTCTTGGTGGGCCGTCAAGGATTCGAACCTTGGACCTATTGATTAAGAGTCAACTGCTCTACCAACTGAGCTAACGGCCCGTGAAACTCAGACGCGCATTGTAGCGTGCTTTCTGTTTATTGCAATACCGTTTCGGCTGCGCCGATGCGGTTGAATCAGTGGGGTGGCTGAGGGGATTCGAACCCCCGACCACCGGAATCACAATCCGGTACTCTAACCAACTGAGCTACAGCCACCACTGAAACTTTCGCTCCACCGCCGATACCGCCAGCACTGGAACCTTGAAACCTTGCCTGGAGACTGTCACCGAAGTTCCGGTCCGCCGAAGCGAGTCCGATATTCTGGTGGAGTCTTTACGCTTTTGCAAGCACTTCTTCACATCCGCCGATGCGATCCCGCTGTCCCGCCAATGGCGCGCCCGACAGGAATCGAACCTGTAACCGCCGGCTTAGAAGGCCGGTGCTCTATCCAGTTGAGCTACGGGCGCCCGAACCGGAACGGTGTCCAATCCGACGTGACGTGGGATTGGTCGGGGTAGAGGGATTCGAACCCCCGACATCCTGCTCCCAAAGCAGGCGCGCTACCAGACTGCGCTATACCCCGGTCTTGCAATCCCCTCAAGTCAGGCCCGGGGAGTTGGTCATTGTCGCCAAGCGCGTTGGGAACTGTCAACGAAGGATGCGCAGTTCCGCGGCCTGCCACAACGCCGAAAGCAGTCATCGGCTATGCTCACGCCCATCGGCCGGATGGCCGCCCTGACCCTCATTCGCACGGAGAACACGCATGCGCAGCGGCAACCCGGCTCTTTCCGAGTCGACCTTCCTCGACCTCGCCAGCGGTTCGGTGGTGACCAGCCCCGACCAGGCAATGACCCTCAACGGCACCGTCAACAAGACCGGTTTCCTGCTGCTGTTGACCGTGCTGACGGCCGCTTTCGCCTGGAACCAGACCATCGACGACTACGGCCAGGTCATGGCCGGAGCCAGGTTGTATGCCATGGGCGGCGCCATCGGCGGCCTGGTGCTGGCGCTGATCACCATCTTCAAGAAGGAATGGTCGCCGTTCACCGCGCCGATGTATGCGCTGGTGGAAGGCGTGTTCCTCGGCGCCATCTCGGCCCTGTTCAACGCCAAGTTCCCGGGCATCGTGTTCCAGGCCGTGCTGCTGACCTTCGGCACCCTGTTTGCGCTGCTGTTCGCGTACCGCAGCGGCGTGATCAAGGCCACCGAGAACTTCAAGTTGGGCGTGGTCGCCGCCACCGGCGGCATCGCCCTGCTCTACCTGGCCTCGTTCGTGCTGGGCTTCTTCAACATCAACGTGCCGGTGATCCACGACTCCAGCTGGCTGGGCATCGCCTTCAGCCTGTTCGTGGTGGTCGTGGCGGCGCTGAACCTGGTGCTGGACTTCGACTTCATCGAAACCGGCGTGGCCCAGCGCGCGCCGAAGTACATGGAGTGGTATGGCGCATTCGGCCTGATGGTGACCCTGGTCTGGCTGTATGTGGAGTTCCTGCGCCTGCTGTCGAAGATCCAGCAGCGCTGAGTCCAGCCACGCCGAGAGAGACAAGCCGCGATCCGCAAGGGTCGCGGCTTTTTTGTAGAGTCGAGCAAGCCCACACGTCCCCTGCCCCCATGCCCGACACCTTCCACAGCTACCGCCCGGCAGAGGGCCACCGTCTGCCGCATGACCCGTTCAACGCCATCATCGGCCCGCGCCCGATCGGCTGGATTTCCAGCCGCGACGCACAGGGCACGTTGAACCTGGCGCCCTACAGCTTCTTCAACGCCTTCAACTACACCCCGCCGATCATCGGCTTCTCCAGCCAGGGCCGCAAAGACTCGCTGCGCAACATTGAAGCCACCGGTGAATTCGTGTGGAACCTGGCCACCTTCGACCTGGCCGAGGCGATGAACGAAAGCTGCCGTGCGGTCGCGCCGGATGTCGACGAGTTCGTCCTTGCCGGTCTGACGCCACTGGCCTCAACGCAGGTCACACCGCCCCGCGTGGCACAGAGCCCGGTAAGCATGGAATGCCGCTGCACGCAGATCGTCCGCCTGCGCGATGCCGCCGGCCAGGACACCAACGGCTGGCTGGTGCTGGGCGAAGTGGTGACGGTGCATATCGATGAACGGCTGCTGGTCGATGGCATCTACGACACCGCTGCGGCGGCCCCGATCCTGCGCGGCGGCGGGCCTGCCGACTACTTCCGCATCGGTGCCGGACAGCGCTTCCGCATGTTCCGCCCGACCTGACGTTCAACCGGTTACGACCGCGCCAGCAGCGCCGGCATCGACGACGCCAGCAATGCGATGCCCGACGCGGTCAACAGGCTCAGTACGATCTGCCGGAAGCGCGCCTCGCTGATGCCGATGTAGACGCGCGCACCCAGCAGGGTCGGCACCATCATCGCCGGCGCCACGATGGCGAAGTACGGCAGCATCTGCCGGCTCACCAGGCCGCTGCCGACATAGGTGGCCATGGTCACTGCCAGCATCGCCAGGTTGAAGTTCTGGATGACCGCGCGCTGCTCGTCCTTGCCGAAGCCACGCAGCGTGCTCCACAGCGTCGGCACCGGTCCGGCGAAACCGCCGATGCCGCTGAGCACCCCACCTGCCATGCCGGCGATCGCGTCACCGATGCGACCACCCACGCGGATCGGCGGCAATGATCGCGCCATCAGCATCACCGGGCACCACAGCGCAAGGAAGCCGCCCAGCAGCGCCTTGAACCAGTCCATGTCCAGGTGTGGCAGTACCATCACGCCGAGCGGAATGCCCGCCAGGCCGCCCAGCACGAACGGCAGCAGCAGGCGCAGGTTGAAGCCACGCCGCACGGTGAACACGGCCACCAGCTGACCGACCAGCGCGCCGAACACCGACAGCGCAGCGGCCAGTCGCGGCTCCAGCCCCCATGCCCAGAACGACATCGCTACCATCCCGAAGGCGAAACCGGTCAGGCCCTGTACGAATCCGGCGACGATCGCGCCAAGCGCGACCAGCAGATACACCGACTCCATCATCACCCCGGCTGCAACCGCGCGACTACCCTGCCGCGCTCACCTGTGCAGCGTAGTGCGCCGCGAGATGCTCGACCAGCGCACGCACCTTGGGCGCCAGTGCACGTGCATGCGGGTACAGCGCGAAGTAGCGTCGCTGGCCCGCATGCCAGGCCGGCAGCACGCGGATCAAACGACCGGCGCGCAGATCCTCCTGCACGGTGAAGGCGGTGAACAGGCTGATGCCCATGCCGGCCAGCGCGGCGGCGTACAGTGCGGGCGTGGCATCCACGCGCAGGCGCTGCCCGGCTTCGATGCTCGCGGTTGCGCCGCGCGGCCCCTGCAACTGCCAGGGCGGCATTGCTGGCGTGGGACTGAAACCCAGCAGCGTGTGATGAGCCAGGTCCGCTGCCTGCCGCGGCAGTCCGTGGTGTGCCAGGTAGGCCGGTGCGGCGACCAGGATGCGCGGGCAGCTGGCCAGCTCGCGCGCGACCAGCTGGCTGTCCGGCAGTGAAGCCGCGATGCGCAGGGCCAGGTCGAAACCACCACCGACCACATCGACCAGCTGGTCATCGGCCGACAGGTCCAGCGTGACCTGGGGGTAACGCTGCAGGAATGACGGCAGCCAGTGCGGCAGCTCCTGGCTGGCCACCACCTGCGGCACGCTGATCCTCACGCTTCCACTGGGCTGCGCCTGCCCGGCACGGGCACGGTCGTCGGCTTCCTGCAGGCGGTCCAGCAGCGTTGCCGCCTCACGGTAGTAGTCGCGCCCGGCCTCGGTCAACGACAGCCGGCGGCTGTTGCGATCGAGCAGGCGCACCTGCAGGTGTTCTTCCAGCTGCCGCAGTTGCCGCGACATCGCCGAGTGGGTGGTACCGAGGCGCTCGGCTGCCGCGGTGAAGCTGCCCGCATCGACGATGGCGCGCAGTGCACGCAGGGCAGCGAAGTGATCCATCGGCGGGCAGCTCCACGTGGCGGAGCCCGCGGCATGCGGGCCCCGCCAGCTTATCAAGCGCCGTCGCCGGCCTTGCGCACCGGCAGTGCCAGGATCGCGTCAGTCGTCATGACATCGCCGAAGGCGTCCTCGATCTGGGCCAGAGCGGCTTCATGCAGCGTGCGATGGCCGATGCGCCGGCCGCCAGCCAGGTCCAGGTCACGGCTGGCGCTGGCATCGGACGAGACGATCACCCGGTAACCACGGGGCGCGGCCGCCGCGTCGCGCGCGGCACCAGCCACGCAGGCATGGGTCTGCAGGCCGGTGACGATCAGGGTGTCGATGCCGGCGTTCTTCAGCAGCGGGTCGAGCACGGTGGAGGACGCGCCGGCGAACACGCTGACATTGTCCTTCTGCACCACGGTCTCGCCCTGGCGCGGCTGCAGGTCGCGATGGAAGGCAGCATTGACGCTGCCCTGTGCGAACAGCGGCGCACCCGCCGGCAGCACGTGCTGCACATGGATCACGCGGATGCCATGAGCATCGGCGAATTCGACCACCCGCTTCGCCTGCCGCAGCGCGGCCACGCCATCGGGAATGACCATGCGGCCACCGGCAAAGCCCGGTGCGGCCGTGGCATCGAAGTACTCATTCTGGAAGTCGATGACCAGCACGGCGGTCTTTGCCGCATCCAGCGAGGTCGCGACCGGCGCGCCAGCCATGTGGCGGATGGTGGGATGGGCCGGCTCGGCGGCGGCGACCGGGGCGGTGGTGGCCATGCCGATCAGGCTGGCCAGGCCGAAGGCGGTGAGGTTCATGTTCGAGCTCCAGTGCGTTGGGAAGTGGGCACAGGATGCGGAGCGCATGACGCACGAACCAGCCGCGTAGCGGCACATGTTCTGTGCAATGTACGCACAGACAATTTCCATGTAGAGCCACCCCATGGGTGGCTGCGGACCAAGGCCCCGTCATTCCACGCACGGCGTGGATCTACCGGGCCGGCCCACAACGCAACGGGGCGCCCGAAGGCGCCCCGCTGTGGATCCAACCGAGGTCGGCCGGCCGCTTACAGGCGGCTGGCGATGGCCTGGGCAAAGCTCATGGTGGTGCCGGTGCCGCCCAGGTCGCCGGTCAGCGAATCCTTGGCTTCCATGGTCGCCACGATGGCCTTGCGCAGGCGCTCGGCGTTTTCCGGCTGGCCGACATGGTCCAGCATCTGCGCGGCTGCCAGCAGCAGCGCGCACGGATTGGCCTTGCCCTGGCCGGCGATGTCCGGCGCGGTGCCGTGCACGGCTTCGAAGATCGCCGCGTCCTTGCCGATGTTGGCACCCGGGGCCAGGCCCAGGCCGCCGACGAGACCGGCGCACAGGTCGGAGATGATGTCGCCGAACAGGTTGGTGGTGACGATCACATCGAACTGTTCCGGACGCATCACCAGCTGCATGCAGCAGTTGTCGACGATCATTTCCTGGAACTCGATCTCCGGGTACTGTGCGGCGACTTCACGGGCGACGTTCAGGAACAGGCCCGAGGTCGACTTGATGATGTTGGCCTTGTGCACGGCAGTGACCTTCTTGCGGCCAGTGCTCTTGGCCAGCTCGAAGGCGTAGCGCACGATGCGCTCGGAGCCCTTGCGGGTGATGCGGGTGCCGGAGAAGGCGGTTTCGCCGTCGGCCGACACTTCCTGGCCTTCGGCCAGGTAGGCACCTTCGGTGTTCTCACGGACGGTGATCAGGTCGACGTTGTCGAAACGCGACTTGGTGTTCGGGAAGGTGTGGGCCGGACGCACGTTGGCGTACAGGTCGAAGTGGCGGCGCAGGCTGACGTTGATCGAGGTGAAGCCACCACCGACCGGGGTGGTCAGCGGGCTCTTCAGCGCGACCTTGTTGCGCGCGATCGATTCCAGGGTCACTGCCGGCATCAGGTCGCCGTGCTTTTCCAGGGCCACCAGGCCGGCGTCGGCGTCTTCGTACTCCAGGCCAGTCTTGAGCTGGTCGAGCACGAACAGGGTGGCGTCCATGATTTCCGGGCCAATGCCGTCGCCGCGGATGACCGTAATTTTCTGCGTCATTGATCGATGTTCCGAACAGGGGGAAAAACGCCGTCCGGACGTGCCCGGAAACGCCGGCGCAAAGGAAGTTTCACCGGCAATTATGCCTGAGCCGGGGCCGAGGTCCCAAATAGACCATGGTCCCAGTGCCCGGCCCAGGCAGAATTGCCCGCGCATTCCGCCTTATCCCCGCGCCTGTCGGCGCGCCCCCTTGAACAACAAGGGGGCTCCTGGGCTGTTGGATCGTGGGAAGGCCCCTCGCGGGTGCGGTAGTGCCGGCCGCTGGCCGGCAACCCCGGCCATGCCGGATTCAGGGAATACCGGCCAGCGGCCGGCACGCCCCTCAGTGCTCGTGCGCTGCCGGGGCGGCGGCGCCACCTTCAAGCTGGTCGAGGAAGTCGACCGCGCGGCGCAGGTGCGGGATCACGATCGATCCGCCCACCACCAGGCCGACCGAGAAGGTCTCGAAGAACTCCTCGCGGGTCACGCCGGCGTCCTTGCACTGGGCCACGTGATAGCTGATGCAGTCGTCGCAGCGCAGCACCATCGAGGCCACCAGGCCCAGCAGCTCCTTGGTCTTCACGTCCAGCGCGCCGGCCTGGTAGGTCTGCGTGTCCAGCGCGAAGAAGCGGCGCACCACCTGGTTCGGCTCACCCAGGATCCGCTCGTTCATGCGCTTGCGGAACTCGGTGAACTCGGCGATGCGGTCCTTGCTGCCGTCGTCGGCCGCGCTCATGCCTGGCCCTGCCCGGCCAGCAGCGGCTCGAGCTTGCCTTCACGGTGCAGGGCCATCATGTCGTCGTAGCCGCCGACATGGACGTCGCCGACGAAGATCTGCGGCACGCTGGTGCGGCGGGTCAGCGCCATCATCTTCTCGCGCTCGGCCGGGTCCAGGTCGATGCGGACCTCGGTCCACTGCTGGCCCTTGCTCTTCAGGAAGTTCTTGGCGGCCACGCAGTACGGGCAGACGGCGGTGGAATAGATGGTGATGGCGGGGGCACCGCCGGCGGTCTGGGCTGTCACGGGAAACTCCACGATGGATCGACGGTCTACATATGGTACCGGTGCGCTGGAATTTCCACGCCACGGCCGCAACACTGTGGATTAACGAATGGTTGCCCCCCGCCCTGCCACGCTTGGCGCGCCCCGCCCGAGGAACTCCTGCTTGCGAGCCCTGCTGCTGACTACCGCCGTCACCCTGGCCCTGGCCATGCCGCTGGCCCAGGCCCAGGAGAAGCTGCCCGACATCGGCTCCTCGGCCGGCGAGCTGCTGACCCCGGCCCGCCAGGCCGAGTACGGCGCGATGATGCTGCGCGAGCTGCGCAACTACGGCTACCTGCTGGAAGATCCGCTGGTCAACGACTGGCTGCAGACCATGGGCACCCGTCTCGGCTCCAACAGTGACCAGCCACGGCAGCCGTACACCTTCTTCGTGATGAACGACCGCCAGATCAACGCGTTCGCCACGCTGGGCGGCTACATCGGGGTCAATGCCGGCCTGGTGCTGACCGCCGAGCGCGAGGACGAGGTCGCTGCGGTGCTGTCCCACGAAATCGCCCACGTCACCCAGCAGCATGTGCTGCGCGGCGTCGAGCGCGCCCAGCGTGACCAGATCCCGATCCTGCTGGGCATGCTGGCAGCGGTGGTGGCCGCCCAGGCCAGCAACAGCACGTCGTCCGGCAACGCGACGATGGCCGCGATCAGCTCGGGCATGGGCTTGATGCAGCAACGGCAGATCAACTACACCCGCTCCAACGAGTCCGAGGCCGACCGCCTCGGCATCCGCACCCTGTCGCGCAGCGGCTACGACGTGGATGCCATGGCCGGCTTCTTCGAACGGATGTCGGCGGCCATGCGTGGCAACGAAGGGGGCTACAGCGTGCCCGAGTTCCTGCGCACCCACCCGGTCAACATCACCCGCATCAGCGAAGCCAAGGCCCGCGCCGAGCAGATGAAGAAGGATACGGTGCTGCTGACCACCAGCACCCCCACCGGCGAGCGCAAGGAGCGGGTGGACCCGGCCGATCCCAGCCTGGGCGAGCCGCTGCTGCGCGGCAACAACCCGCTGCTGCCCAGTAGTGTGCTGCGCCTCCCGATCGGCCAGCTCAACCGTGGCGCCAGCGGCGACTTCGACTGGGCACGTGAGCGCCTGCGCGTGCTCAGCGCGGATTCCACCCCCGAGCTGGAACGCGAGTATGCCGACCTGGCCAAGCGGCAGAAGGACGGTCTCAACGATGCGCAGCGCTATGGCCAGGCGCTGGCGGTCATGCGCGGTGGCCGTGCCGGCGCCGGCCAGGCCCGGCAGACCCTGGCCGGCCTGCTCCAGACCCATCCCGGCAACCTGTGGTTGGCGCTGGGCCTGGGCGAAGCGGAATCGCGGGCAGGCCAGGCGGCCCAGGCCAACAGCCGCTTCGAGCAGCTGCTGCGCGAACACCCCAACAGCCGCCCGGTGGCACTGACCTATGCCGAGATCCTGAACGAACAGGGCAACCGCGAGGCCGGCCAGCGCGCGCAGGCGATGCTGCGCCCCCTGTTGTCGCAAAGCGGTAACGATCCGGTCTTCCAGCAGCGCTTTGCCCGCGCCAGCGAGCTGGCCGGCGACAGCGTGCGTGCCAGCGAGGCCTATGCCGAGGCCGCCTTCCTCAGCGGTCGGCCGGAACAGGCGCTGCTGCAGCTGCAGGCGCTCAAGCGCAACCCGGCGCTGGATTACATTGGCCGCGCGCGGGTCGATGCCCGCATCGAAGCGATCACCCCGACCGTGCTGGAGCTGCGCCGCCAGGGCGTGCAGGACCCGGACCTGGACCGGCGCTGAGCGCTGCATGACCGGCCGATGGCAATCCAGGCCGGTTCCGGCCGGGCAGTCACAAACATGTCATCAAACCGTAGTCTACTGGCACCACTCCAGTAACCGAGCCCTACGGTGTCCTCGTGCAGAAACGCATCCTGATCGTCGATGACGAGCCCGCGATCCGTGAAATGGTCGCCTTCGCCCTTCGCAAGGGCGATTACGAACCGGTCCACGCCGGCGATGCCCGGGAGGCCCAGACCGCGATCGCCGACCGCGTTCCGGACCTGATCCTGCTGGACTGGATGCTGCCCGGCACCAGCGGCCTGGACCTGGCCCGTCGCTGGCGCAAGGAAACGCTGACCCGCGAAGTGCCGATCATCATGCTGACCGCCCGCGGCGAAGAGAACGACCGCGTCGGTGGCCTGGAAGCCGGCGTCGACGACTACGTGGTCAAGCCGTTCTCGGCGCGCGAACTGCTGGCGCGCATCCGTGCGGTGATGCGCCGTGCCCGCGAGGACGACGAGGACGGCAGCGTGGCAGTCGGCCCGATCCGCATCGACGGCGCCGCCCATCGCGTGTTCGCCAACGACCAGCCGGTGCCGATCGGCCCGACCGAATACCGCCTGCTGCACTTCTTCATGACCCATCCGGAGCGCGTCTACACCCGCGCGCAGCTGCTGGACCATGTATGGGGTGGCAGCGTGTACGTGGAGGAGCGCACCATCGACGTGCATATCCGCCGCCTGCGCAAGACGCTGGAACCGTTCAACGCCGAGAACATGGTGCAGACCGTGCGCGGCGCCGGCTACCGGTTCTCCACTGCCACCTGAGTCTCGTCGTGCCGGCACCGCGCACCTGCGGGTGCCGGTGCCGGCAACTCTGCTATAACCCTTGGTTCACTCCAGTGAACCGCCGCACCTCAACGACGAGACCGCAATGCCCCGCCACATCCGCTCTGCCTGGTTGAAGACCCTGGCCACCGTTGCCGCGGTACTGCTGTTCGCCGGACTGGTGGGGTGGTTCACGGGCCATCTGTGGTTGTGCATCGCGCTGGGCGCACTGGCCACCCTGGCCTGGCATTACTGGCGCCTGCGCAGCGTGCTGCGCCGCCTGACCGCACGCCAGCGCTGGGATACCGCCGAAGAAGGCACCGGCGTCTGGAACGAACTGGACCGCCTGCTGTATCGCAACCAGGTGGAAATGCGCGTGCGCAAGCGCCGCCTGCTGGACATGCTGCGCAGCTACCGCGCCGCCGCCGCCGCATTGCCCGACGCGGTGGTGGTGCTGGACCGCAACAGCCAGCGCGTGCAGTGGTTCAACGAAGCGGCCACCGCCCTGCTCGGCCTGCACCATCCCGGCGACCTTGGCGAGGCCCTGGTCGAACGCTTGCAACCGATGCCGCTGGCCCACTGGCTGGCCGGTGGCCGCAATGCCGAACCGATCCTGGACGTGCCCTCGCCGGTCGATCCGGCGATCCGCCTGAACCTGCGCCTGATTCCCTATTCGTCGGATTACTGGCTGCTGATCGCCCGCGACGTCAGCAAGCTGCTGCGCCTGGAACAGGTGCGCCGCGACTTCGTGGCCAATGTTTCACACGAGCTGCGCACGCCGCTCACCGTGGTCCACGGCTACCTGGACATGATGGATCCGGAGGACTTCCCCGGCACCGGCCCGATGCTGGAAGAAATGCGCAAGCAGAGCCAGCGCATGGCCCAGTTGGTGGAAGACCTGCTGACCCTGTCGCGGCTGGAATCGCAGGAGCACAGCGAGGAAGAGACCGTGGCCATGCAGCCGATGCTGGCGACCCTGCGCCGCGAGGCCGAGGCGCACAGCCAGGGCCGCCACCAGATCAGCATCGATGATCTGGCCGGTGTCGACCTGCAGGGTTCGACCAAGGAACTGCACAGTGCCTTCTCCAACCTGGTCACCAACGCGGTGCGCTATACCCCGGCCGGGGGCCGCATTTCGGTGGAGTTCCGCCGCGAAGGCGACGGCGCCGTGCTGGCGGTGCGCGATTCCGGCTACGGCATTCCCGCCACCCACCTGCCGCGCCTGACCGAACGTTTCTACCGTGTGTCCAGCAGCCGCTCGCGCGAGAGCGGCGGCACCGGGCTGGGCCTGTCCATCGTCAAGCACATCCTCGGCCTGCACCACGCACGGCTGGAGATTGAAAGCGAAGTCGGCAAGGGCTCGGTGTTCTCCTGCCATTTCGATGCCGACCACGTGCGCCCGCGCGAGTCCGCCCCCCTGACCTCCATCGAAGAATGACGCCATGAGCAGCCTCGGATCCCTCCCCCTCCCCGTGAGCCCGGACAACGATCCGTTGCGCGACCCGTCGCTGTACATCAACCGCGAGCTGTCGCAGCTGGATTTCAACTTCCGCGTGCTGGCGCAGGCCATGGACCCGCAGGTGCCGCTGCTGGAGCGCCTGCGCTTCATGTGCATCTCCTGCACCAACCTCGACGAGTTCTTCGAGATCCGTGCCGCCGCCGTGCGCCACGCGCAGGAATTCGGCCTGCCGCCGGCGCCGGACGGCATGAGCCCGCAGGCCATCCTCAACGCCATCCATGACCGCGCTGCGGAGCTGGTGGACCAGCAGTACCGCTGCTGGAACGAGACGCTGCGCCCGGCGCTGATGGAGGCCGGCATCGGCGTGCTCGGTCGCCATTCCTGGACCGACCGCCAGAGGCGCTGGCTGCGCGCCTACTTCCGCAACGAGATCATGCCGGTGCTGTCGCCGCTGGGCCTGGACCCGGTGCACCCGTTCCCGAAGATCCTCAACAAGTCGCTGAACATCGTGGTGGTGCTGAAGGGCACCGATGCGTTCGGCCGCGCCGGCCACCTGGCGATCGTGCGTGCGCCGCGCTCGCTGCCGCGCATCATCCAGCTGCCGGAGAAGCTCGGCGGATCGCAGAACTTCGTGTTCCTGTCCTCGGTGCTGTCGACCTTCGTCGATGAGCTGTTCCCGGGCATGGAAGTCCAGGGTGCCTACCAGTTCCGTGTCACCCGCAACTCCGAGCTGGTGGTGGACGAGGAGGAAGTGGAGAACCTGGCGCTGGCGCTGCGCGACGAACTGGTCGACCGCGGCTACCGGCCGGCGGTGCGCCTGGAGATCGCCCACGACATGCCGCGCGAGATCGTGCGCACGCTGCTGCAGAATTTCGGCCTGACCGAGAACGCGGTGTACCGCATCGACGGCCCGGTCAACCTCAACCGCATCATCCAGCTGTACGACCTGATCGCGCAGCCAGACCTGAAGTACCCGCCGATGACCCCGCGCACGCTGCGCGACAGCGACGGCATCTTCGAGACCACGGCGCGCCAGGACCTGCTGCTGCACCACCCGTTCGATGCCTTCACCGCGGTGCTGGACCTGATCCGGCAGGCGGCGATCGATCCCAACGTGCTGGCGATCAAGCAGACGCTGTACCGCACCGGCAAGGATTCGCTGATCGTCGACGCACTGATCCAGGCCGCGCGCAACGGCAAGGACGTGACTGTAGTGGTCGAACTGCGTGCGCGCTTCGACGAAGAGGCCAACCTGGGCCTGGCCGATCGCCTGCAGGAGGCCGGGGTGCAGGTGGTGTACGGCGTGGTCGGCTACAAGACCCACGCCAAGATGCTGCTGATCGTGCGCCGCGAAGGCCGCAAGCTGCGCCGCTACGTGCACCTGGGCACCGGCAACTACCACAGCGGCACTGCCCGCGCGTACACCGACATCAGCCTGATCACCGCCGATCCGGACATCGGCAATGACGTGCACCTGTTGTTCCAGCAGCTGTCCGGGCTGGCCTCGAAGATGAAGCTCAAGCGCCTGCTGCAGTCGCCCTTCACCCTGCACACCGGCATCCTCGGCCGTATCGAGCGCGAGACGCGCATCGCCGCCGCCGGCCGCCCAGCGCGGATCATCGCCAAGATGAACGCGTTGAACGAACCGCAGGTGGTGCGCGCGCTGTACGCCGCGTCGCAGGCCGGCGTGCAGATCGACCTGATCATCCGTGGCGCCTGCACCCTGCGTCCGGGCGTTCCGGGTGTCTCGGACAACATCCGCGTGCGCTCGATCGTCGGCCGCTTCCTGGAGCACAGCCGCGTCTACTGGTTCGGCAACGACGGCGCGCCGGAGATGTACTGCGCCAGCGCCGACTGGCTGGAACGCAACCTGCTGCGCCGGGTCGAGACCTGCTTCCCGATCCTCGATCCGGAACTGGCCAAGCGGGTGTACCGCGAGGTCCTGCAGAACTACCTGGACGACAACCTCAACGCCTGGGAACTGGACGCCGACGGCCTCTACCACAAGCGTGCGCCGGCGCACGACGAAGCCCCGCATTCTGCGCAGATGGCATTGATGCAGGGGCTGTAGTCCTGCCCCGGTGGACCCCGACCGCAGGTCGGGATTCGATCAGCGGTCGCCCGGGGTCAGATCCCTTTCCTGCGGGAAAGGGATCTGACCCCTTGCAATCCTGCTGCACGCCTCCTTCCAAAATGTGAAGGCCGCGCGGTGACGAGCACACCGCCGCTTCGGCTAACATTCGCCCATGCCGCATACCTCCACGACTCCGCCCGCATTGCAGGATGGCGACCTGCTGGCCGCCATCGACCTTGGCTCCAACAGTTTCCACATGGTCATCGCGCGCTACACGCTCGGCCAGCTGCGGGTGATCGACCGCCTGCGCGAGACGGTGCGCATGGCCGACGGGCTGGATGGCAAAGGCGGACTGTCTTCCGCCGCACGGCAGCGCGCGCTGGAATGCCTGGCCCGTTTCGGCCAGCGCATCCGCAATGTGCCGCCGCATCGGGTGCGCGCGCTGGCCACCAACACGGTGCGCCAGCTGCGTTCTCCCCAGTCGTTCCTGGTCCCGGCCGAAACTGCACTGGGACACGCCATCGAAGTGGTCAGCGGCCGCGAAGAAGCCCGCCTGATCTACCTGGGCGTGGCCCACGCGCAACCCCCCAAGCCCGGCCAGCGCCGGCTGGTGATCGACATCGGTGGCGGCTCCACTGAATTCATCATCGGCATGGGCATGCAGACCCTGGAGCGCGAAAGCCTGCAGGCCGGTTGCATCGCCAGCACCCGGCGCTTCTTCCCCGGCGGCAAGCTCAGCAAGAAGCGCTGGAAGGACGCGCTGGCCGAGATCGGCCGCGAGTTCCAGCCCTTCGCCAGCAAGTACCGCGCGCTGGGCTGGCAGGAGGCGCTGGGTTCTTCGGGCACGCACAAGGCGATCAGCGAGATCTGCGCGACGATGAAGCTGAGCAAGGGCGCGATCACCGCCGAGGCCCTGCCGCAACTGCGCGATGAGCTGCTGAAGGCCAAGAAGATCGACGACATCCAGTTGCCGGGCCTGTCCAGCGACCGCCGCCCGATCATCGCCGGCGGCATCCTGGTGCTGGAAGCGGCGTTCCAGGCACTTGGCCTGCAGAAGCTGCTGGTCAGCAAGGCCGCGATGCGCGAGGGCATCCTCTACGACATCGTCGGCCGTGCCGGCGAGAACGACCTGCGTGATGAATCGGTGGCCGCGCTCAGCCAGCGCTACGGTATCGATACGGTACAGGCCGACCGCGTGCAGGACACTGCTCTGTCACTGCTGGAGCAGGTGCAGGAACGCTGGAAGCTCGATGCCGATGATGCGCGCATGCTCGGCTGGGCCGCACGCCTGCACGAACTGGGCCTGATGATTGCCCACAGCGGCTACCACGTGCATGGCAGCTACGTGCTGGAGCACTCGGACATCGCCGGCTTCTCCCGCCAGGAACAGCAGATGCTGGCCGCGCTGGTGCGCAGCCATCGCCGCAGCGTGACCAAGACCGCCTTCGACGCCCTGCCCGAGCGACTGCTGCTGACCGCGCGCCGGTTGGCGGCCCTGCTGCGGCTGGCGGTGCTGCTCAACCGCGCGCATGAGGACGACCCGCTGCCGGCGCTGGAACTGACCGCCGACGACAACCGGCTGTCGCTGATCGTGCCGCAGGCGTTCATCGATGCCCGTCCGCTGCTGCGCGCCGACCTGATCGGCGAGACCGACGGGATCGCCGGGCTGGGCATCCAGTTCCGTCCGTTCGTAGCCTGAATACGCCGTCGCCTGTTGTCCACAGGACAGCAGGAGTGACGCACTTCGCACCCCCACTTTGCGCAGTCTGGCGGTTTTTTGTGCTGCTTCGCATCACGACGGCACCGTATCGCGTATCGCACCTCTCACGTAAGCGCCTGCTTTTGTTCACGTTTTGTGAAGGATGGGGGTGTCCCGTGACATAAATCGATACGAACTCTTTACAGAGCATTAACTAACGAGACTACTATCGGGTCACCGGCTCGGTCATCAACCCAGCTGGCTCCTTCGACGCCCACTTTGGCGTCTTGTGCACGACCTGAGAGAGAGAGCTCGCCATGACTTCACGCACCACCGCACTGGGGCAGGCCATCCGCTATGCCCTGGCTACCACCGCAACGTTGGCCGCCCTGCCCGCGTTTGCCCAGGACGGCAGCAACGCAACGCCCACCAACCTCGACCGCATCGAGATCACCGGCTCGCGCATCCGCCAGGTGGACGTGGAAACCGCCCAGCCGGTGTTCGCGATCAGCCGCAACGACATCGAAAAGCAGGGCTTCAGCTCGGTTGCCGACATCCTGCAGAACGTCACCGCGATGGGCAGCCCGACCATCAGCCGCGCCAATGCGCTGACCGCGGGTGAAAACGCGGGTGGCACCTACATCGACATGCGCAACCTGGGCACCCAGCGCACGCTGGTGCTGGTCAACGGCAAGCGCATGGGCATCAGCACGTCCGGCTACCAGGACATCTCCACGCTGCCGGTGTCCGCCGTGGAGCGCATCGAGGTGCTGAAGGACGGCGCCTCTGCGATCTATGGCTCCGACGCCATGGCCGGCGTGGTGAACATCATCACCCGCTCCAATGTCACCGGTGTGACCGCCAACGTCTATCACGGCCAGTACAGCCAGGGCGACGGCGCACGTGACCGCTTCGACGTGGTCGCCGGCTGGAGCAACGATCGCGTGTCGTTGACCTTGTCCGCCGAGCATGCCGAAGAGAAGGGCGTGTGGGCGCGCGATCGCGGCTTCAGCAAGTACGGCATGACCGATCGCCATCCGTACGACAGCAGCAACTGGACCACGATCAGCCAGTACGGCCAGTTCACCGGTCTGCGCGGCCCGGGCTGTACCGCCACTGCGGGCTGCGGCTATTCCCTCAACCGCGGCGCGGATCCCACCAACCCGGCCAATTACCACCTCACCGATAGCACGCCGTTCACCGGTGACGTGAGCAACGCCAACGACCAGATGCACGTGATGTATCCGGTCAAGCGCGACTCGGTCTATTTCGACGGCCGCTTCAAGATCACCGACAACGTCAACTTCCGCACCGAGCTGGGCTACAACCAGCGTGAGTCCACCCGCCAGATCGCGGGCTATCCGCTGCAGTCGAGCACCGCCGGTGTCGGCTCGATGTCGATCAACAGCTACTTCAATCCGTTCGGTCGCCAGCACGGGTATGCCACCCCGACCGCCGTGGCATGGAACCGCCGCACCTGGGAAGTGCCGCGCGTGACCACCAGCGAGCTGAAGACCTACCGCGCGGTGGCGTCGTTCGACGGTTCGTTCGAGATCGGCAGCCGCTACTTCGACTGGGAAGTGGGTTACCAGTACAACCGCAATGAACTGGAATCGGTGGCGACCGGCAACCTGCACAAGGGTCGCGTCGCCGGCGGCGTCGGCCCGTCGTTCTACAACGCCGCCACCGGCAAGGTGCAGTGCGGCACCGCCGCTGCACCGATCTCCTATGACGTGTGCAAGCCGTGGAACCCGCTGGTGCCGTACGGCACGACGGCTGCCGATGGCCTGTACGGCAACGAAGAACTGCAGGCGTGGCTGTTCCCGGAAGAGATCACCAAGGGCCGTACCACCTCCAAGAACTTCTTTGCCAACATCGCTGGCAGCATCGTGACCCTGCCGGCTGGCGACCTGGGCTTCGCGTTCGGCGTGGAAAGCCGCAAGGAAGAAGGCAAGTACACCCCGGATGCCCTGGCCCAGACGGGCGCGACCACCAACCTGGCCGCGGGCCCGACCGGCGGTGACTACACCGTCAACGAGGCCTACCTGGAAGTGAACGTTCCGGTGCTGGCCGACCTGCCGGGCGCGAAGGAACTGACCTTTAATGGCGCAACCCGCTTCTCGGACTACAACACCTTCGGCAACACGCTCAACAGCAAGTTCGGCTTCAAGTGGAAGCCGATCGACTCGCTGATGGTGCGTGGCACCTGGGCCGAGGGCTTCCGTGCACCGACCATCAGCGACCTGTTCGGTGGTGGTTCGGAGACCTTCGCGCAGTTCAGCGATCCGTGCGACACCCGCTTCGGTTCCTCGGCCTCCAGCGCGGAAGTCCGTGCACGTTGCGCACGCGACATCGCCAATGCGAATACCTTCCGCCAGCTGCGCCAGGGTGGCACCCCGGTGAACACGTCGACGGACGCGACCCCGGTGCCGTTCACCTCCGGGTCGAACCCGCTGCTGACGCCGGAAACCTCGACCAGCAAGACGCTGGGCCTGGTCTGGAGCCCGAGCTTCATCCAGGGCTTCAACGCCTCGCTGGACTGGTGGAAGATCCGCATCGACAACACGATCATCGCCGACACGCCGACCCAGATCCTGCAGGACTGCTACGAATCGGGTATCGACGCGCGCTGCTCGCGCTTCCAGCGTGACCCGGTGACCGGCATCGTGACCAACCTGAAGTTCGGCAACCGCAACGCGGGCTTCATGGAAACCGAAGGCTACGATCTGGACGTGAGCTACCGTCTGGACACCCGGTTCGGCAAGTTCAACGTGAACTCGGCCACCACCTACGTGTCCAGTGCGACCTACCGCACCTCCAACGACAGCTCGATCGTCCCGATCGTCACCAACGGCATCGGCAGCGCTTTCCGCGTCCGTTCCAACCTGGTGCTGGGCTACGAGCGGGGCAACTTCGGCGCGAGCTGGACCGCGCGTTACTATTCGGGCGTGAAGGAAACCTGCTCGAACATCGCGCTGTACCCGGACGAGTGCTCGGATCCGGGTGTGTACGCACCGTGGTACAAGGGCGCACGCAACTACAACGAGCGCGGCGCGGTCACCTTCCACGACGTGCAGGTGCGTTACTCGCTGCCGTGGGACGCCACCGTGTCGGTCGGTGCCAACAACGTGTTCGAGAAGACCGGCCCGATCATGTACAGCAAGCCGAACTCGGCCTTCTCGTACTACGGTGGTTACGATATCGGCCGCTTCATCTACATGAAGTACCAGCAGCGCTTCTGATCCATCGCGCTGTGACGGAAGCATGACGACCACGGCCCTTCGGGGCCGTGGTTTTTTATTGGCCGCCGCGCCCAGGCGCTGGCCGGCGCCACCGTCATCTGATGGTCGCAAAGCGGTCATGTCGGCTACATCGCCAGGCCCGAGCATGCCGGAAACCCGGAGGCCCGCCATGCGCTATGCCATCGTCACCGAGACCTATCCACCGGAAGTGAACGGCGTCGCCCTCACCGTGCAGGGGCTGGAACAAGGTCTGCGCGCAGCCGGGCACGAGATCGACCTGGTCCGCCCCCGCCAGTCCAGCGAAGCGCTGGATTCGGCACCCGGCACCTTGCTGGTTCCCGGCGCCGCCCTGCCCCGCTACCCCGGCCTGCGTTTCGGACTGCCGGCACCGATCCGGCTGGGCCGCCATTGGCAGAAACAACGCCCGGATGCGGTCTACATCGCCACCGAAGGTCCGCTCGGCTGGTCGGCACTGCGCACTGCGCGCCGCCTCGGCATTCCGGTCGCCAGCGGCTTCCACACCCGCTTCGACGAGTACCTGCCCGACTACGGCGTGGCGTGGCTGCAGGCCGCAGCCATGCGCTGGATGCGCCGTTTCCACAACCAGGCCGATGCCACCCTGGTGCCGACCCGCGAGCTGCAGCAGTTCCTCGGCGAACAGGGCTTCGAGCGCGTGCGCCTGCTGGCCCGCGCGGTGGACAGCCAGCAGTTCGATCCAGGCCGGCGCGATCCCGCGCTGCGCGAGGAATGGGGCGTGGATGGCAACGGCCTGGTGGCGATCTATGTCGGCCGCATCGCTGCTGAAAAGAACCTCGGCCTGGCAGTGAAGGCATTCCGCCGGTTGCAGCAGATCCGGCCCAAGGCACGCTTCGTGTGGGTCGGTGATGGCCCGGCCCGCGAGAAGCTGGCACATGAAAACCCCGACTTCATCTTCTGTGGCATCCAGCGCGGCGATGCGCTGGCCCGGCACTTCGCCAGCGGCGATCTGTTCCTGTTCCCCAGCCGCAGCGAGACGTTCGGCAACGTGACCCTGGAAAGCATGGCCAGCGGTGTGGCCACCGTGGCCTTCGACTACGGCGCCGCGCGCGAGTACCTGCGCAATGGCGAGAACGGCGCAGCCGTGGACAGCGACGATCAGTTCATCGATGCCGCCGTGCGACTGGCCGCCGATGACGCGCAGCGCCGCGAACTGGGCGGCAATGCCGCACGGGCGATGAAGCGCCTGCATCCACAACAGGTGGTGGCCGAGTTCGATGCGCTGCTGGCCGAACTGGCACAGTCGCGGAGGAACGGCCATGCGCACTACGCCGCTTGAGCTGCTGGCCGGGCGCGAAGCACGCTGGTGCCGGCGCGCAAACCACTACTGCCGGCGGCGCCGCGTGCGTCGCCTGTTCGCGGTCATCAGCCGGCTCGGCGATGGCGTGTTCTGGTACGTGCTGATGGCCGCGCTGGTGGTGCTGGACGGCTTCGACGGCCTGCGCGCCTCGGTGCACATGGCCGCCACGGGCCTGGCCGCGCTGCTGCTGTACAAGGTCCTCAAGCGCTGGACCCGGCGCCCGCGGCCCTACGCGGCCGACCTGCGCATCCGCGCCTGGGTGGCGCCGCTGGACGAGTTCAGTTTCCCCTCCGGACACACCCTGCATGCGGTGTCGTTCACCATCGTGGCACTGGCCTACTACCCGTGGCTGGCGCCGCTGCTGGTGCCGTTCACCTGTGGCGTTGCACTGTCGCGGGTGGTCCTGGGCCTGCACTATCCTTCCGATGTGCTGGCAGCCACCGCCATCGCCATCGTGCTGGCTTCGGCCAGCCTGACCTGGCTGCCGCTGCCGGTGTGACGACCGGAGCCAGGCAAGGCCCGGCGCCACCATCATCATTGATGGCCTAGAATGCGGGCATGACCACGCTGTTCATTTCCGACCTGCACCTGGACCCCAGCCGTCCGGAGATCACCGACCTGTTCCTGCGCTTCCTGCGCGAGCAGGCGCCCGGCGCCGATGCGCTGTACATCCTCGGCGACCTGTTCGAGGCCTGGATCGGCGACGACACGCCCTCGCCCGCCGCCGATGCGGTGGCCGATGCGTTGAAGGTGCTGTCCGACAGCGGCGTGCCGGTGTACTTCATCCGCGGCAACCGCGACTTCCTGCTCGGTGAGGACTACGCGCGCCGTGCCGGCCTGCGCATCCTGCCCGACCCGTGCATGATCGAACTGTACGGCCGCCCGGTGCTGCTGCAGCACGGCGACCTGCTGTGCACCGATGACATTCCCTACCAGCAGTTCCGTGCACAGACGCGCGACCCGGTATTCCAGGCGCAGTTCCTGTCGCAGCCGCTGGCCGCACGCATCGCGTTCGCGCAGAAGGCGCGCGAAGCCAGCCAGGCGCGCCAGTCCGAGATGAAGCAGGACGATCGTGCGCAGTTCGAGTCGGTGACCGACGTGGCCCCTGCCGAAGTCGATGCCACCTTCGTGCGCCATGGCGTGGACACCATGATCCATGGCCATACCCATCGGCCGGCGATCCACACGCTGCAGGCCGGTGGTCGCGAGCGCACCCGCATCGTGCTGGGTGACTGGTACGAACAGGGTTCGGTGCTGCGCGTGGATGCCAGCGGCTGGACGCTGGATACGCTCGCGCGCGAATAACGGATCGCAAGGTGCCAACCAAGGTTGGCATCTACCAGAGCAGGTGCATGCGCCCGGGTAGACGCCGGCCTTGGTCGGCGCCTGGACAGTGTCAGCGGAAGGCCGCGATGGTGGCCTTGGTGTTGACCAGCACGCGCTGGTTGTCGGCGGTGCTGGCGTTGCCCATCGGGATGCCGTTGTAGCTGATGTTGGGGTTGGACCAGTAGTTCAGGCGCGGGCAGCTGCGGGTGCAGTTGTAGGCCATGATCGTGCGCCAGCCGGTGCCGGTGGCCGGCTCGTAGCGGTAGCCGTGGCCATAGGCATAGGGCGAGGTGCTCGAGTCGGTGGCGATGTCATGCCGCGCACTCTGCAGATGGCCGATCTCGTGCGCGAACGAGTAATAGCCGGTCGCGCAATCCCAGTACACGGCCGCGAACGCGGTCGACGCCGTCGAGCCGATGCCCGAGGCCAGGCCGCAGTAGGCGGTGTTGTTGATCAGCAGCACGCCCACATCAGCCGTGTAGGTATTCCGGCTGGTGTGGATGCTGTCCATATAGCCATCGCTGGTGCCACGGAAACGCGCCAGGTCGGTATCGAAGCTGCCCGATTCGGTATAACTGGTGGTTTCGTAGCGGGCCAGTTCCATGGTGATGCCGACGTTGCTGTTGACATAGCCCTGGTTCGATTCGGCCACGGCCAGCTGCACCAGTGACTGCATGTTGCCGCCATAGGCGGCGACGGCGGCATTGGTCGCCACCACCAGCACGCGGATGGTGGCCGGCGTGCCGGACGACGCCTGCGCGATGCCGAGGCGATCGTTGTTGCCCATCGGGATCTTCGGCAGCTGGTTGTAATCGGCCGGATGGTCGGCCGGCATCCGCGACTCGTCCACTTCCACAAGCACGTGGCGGTTGCCCAGCGGGCGCAGGCGGTACAGCTTTCCATCCTTGCGGATCGAGCCGGTGATGGTATCGCCCGAGCGCACCAGGATCAGCGAATTGCCGGGGTCGTCCTGGCCGTTGGAGGTGGCCGCGGTCAGCTTGTCCGAGGGCGAACGGAACTGGCCGTACCAGATGCTGCCGCCATCGGGCAGCGCTTCCACCTTGCTGCGCACGGCCTGCACGCGCTGGCCGAGCAGTTCGAATTCCAGCTGCGGCTGTGCAGTCGCGGCTGCATCAACGCGCACTTCCTGTACCGTCGCGGTGGACGGGGTGGCCAGCAGCTTGCCCAGCGCGGGCTCACTGTTTGCCGATGCGCGGCTGATGACCGTCACCGGCTCGAACAACGGTGCCGCATGCGCGGCCGCCGCCACCGACAAACCCAACACCAGGCCACCTGCCGCTTTGCCAATCGATCTGGACAACATTGCGTCGCTCCTTGAATGATGTGAACAGCGTTGATGCAGCACGACCCGGTGTGCCGGGTTTGGCCATATGGCCTGCGCGGCTCGTGTGAATTCAATAGGCGAGTGGAATGAAAGTCAGGATTTGTGATCGACCGCATCTGCGTTCAGTCAGGTCAAAAGCGTCACTACACTTCGCCAATACACCGCTTTCGCGCTACCGTGACGCAGCCACGACGGGGAATGCACATGGCACCATCGCAGGACACGGACGAAGATGTCGGCTCGCTGCGGATCGGCCTGTTCTTCGATGGCACCCGCAACAACGCGCACAACCTCGCGCGTGGTCGACCACAGCAGCCGCGACCGCGCCCGGCGCAGCTGCGTGCGGATGATGATTCGACCTACCAGAGCCGGCTGACCAGCAGCTACGACAACGGCCTGACCAACATCGCACGCCTGCAGCAGCTGTACCCGGACAGCCGCCGCGATGCGATGGCCACGCCTTCGCTGTCGATCTACGTGGAAGGTGTCGGTACCCGCGATGACGCCGACGACGACCTGATCGGACTGGCGTTCGGTATCGGCGCCAGCGGCGTCCGCGCAAAGGTGCAGCGCGCGCTGCAGGTGGTGCTGCCGGCTGCGCTTGCAGAACTGTCCACGCGTTGGCGGCAACCGCTGCGTCGCGTGCAGCTGGATCTGTTCGGGTTCTCTCGAGGCGCTGCCGCCGCACGTGATATCGCCAACCAGCTGCAGGGCTGGGATACCACGCGTTGGCGGCAACTGCTGCAGTCGTCCGGCCTGGTCTGTACGCCGGACTTCGCCCCTGCCCTTCCGGTGCTGCGATTCATGGGCCTGTTCGATACCGTGGCTGCGGTCAGTGGTGGCCGCGCCGACGAACAACCGCAGCTTGCCTTGTCCAGTGGCATCGCTGCACGCGTGGTGCAGTTGACCGCGCGCGACGAGCATCGCCAGCACTATCCGCTGACCACGGTGGCACCGCCGTTCACCGAGATCGCTTTGCCCGGCGTGCACGCCAACATCGGCGGAGGCTACAACCAGCTGGAGGAAGGCCCCAAGCTGCTCAGCCGCCCACGTCGCCAGCAGCTGCGCCGCCCCGCCGTTGCCGACTACCAGATTCCCCCGCTGGCGATGCTGCAGGCCACCACGGCTTACGCTGAAACGCAGGCCGATGCCGAACGCTGGCGGCAGCAGCTGGGCGTGGACGAAAAGGAAGTGTGGGTGGATGTCTGGCACCAGTGGCAGCAGCAGCGCCGCGCCGGCAGCCGCAGCGTGCTGCTGTCCCCGGTGCTGTACGTGACTGCCGCCGTGGTACTGCGGCGGCGCATCGACTGGCGCTACCAGTTGATCGCGCTGCAGGTGATGCAGCAGCATGCCATCGATGCCGGCGTGACCTGGCGCGCCAGCGCTGCCGAGGTTCCCGGCTGGGAACTGCCGTCGGCCCTGCAACCGATCGCACGGCGGCTGGTGGCAGGGCAGGCGTTGACCCAGACCCAGGAGGCGCTGCTGCGCCGACGCTACCTGATGCAGTCGGCGCACTGGAATTTCGACGCGCTGGGCGACACCGCCCTGACCTATGCCGCCGATGCCGGCGTCAGCGAACTGCCCTACCGGCCCGGTCCCGGCCTGTTCTACATCAACCGGCCCACCGTGGATGGCAAGCGCGTGGTGCTGCCCAACGCATGAAAAAGGGGACGGAGGGGATTAAGTCGTTTGTGGCACAAACGACTTAATCCCCTCCGTCCCCTTTTGTTCAACCGGCCTGTTCGACCAGGTTGGCGAGCTCGTCGGCGTCGAAGCCGGCCAGCAGGCGCGCTTCGATGTTGAACGGCCCGTGCAGGTAGCCGCCGGCGTATTCCACCAGCAGCGCCTTGAAGCGCGCACGCGGCTCGACGCCGGCGCGATCGCAGTACCAGCGGTACCAGCGCGAACCGGCGGCAACGTGCGCCACTTCCTCGCGCAGGATCACTTTCAGTACGTCGGCGGTTTCACCATCACCGACATTGCGCAGCTTCTCGATCATGCCCGGTGTCACGTCCAGGCCGCGCGCTTCCAGCACGCGCGGTACCAGGGCCATGCGCGCCAGGCCGTCATGCGCGGTCTTTTCGCACATTTCCCACAGGCCGTTGTGCGCGGGGAAATCGGCGTAGTCGTGGCCATGCGCCTGCAGGCGCTCGCGCAGCAGCATGAAGTGCCGCGATTCGTCGTCGGCACAGCTGACCCAGTCGGCATGGAACGCTGGCGGCAGGCCGCGGAAGCGGTACACCGCATCCCAGGCCAGGTCGATCGCGTTGAGTTCGATGTGGGCGATGGCGTGGATGAAGGCGGCGCGTCCTTCCACGCCGCCCAGCCCGCGCCGGGGCACTTCGCGCGGATGCACCAGCACCAGCCGTGCCGGCCGGCCAGGCATGCGGATCGGTTCCGGCGGCGGCGCATCGGCAGCCACCTTCAGGCGACCGGCACGGAACGCGGCGGCATACGCCTGGGTCAACGCGACCTTGCGCAGCGGGTCGGCTTCGGCCAGGCACTGCTGCGCCGCGCGCAGCAGGTCGCCACCAACGTCGGGTACATCGACCACGCCTGGACCTCAGGCGCGGCGCTTGTGCTTGGCGTCGTCCGAACGCAGCTGCTGGATGCGCTCGAAGTAGCCCGGCTCGATACCCGTCGGGTAGTGGCCGTTGAAGCAGGACGAATCGAAGTTGCGCAGCGCCGGGTTGCCCTCGCTCACCGCCGCTTCCATGTCCTCCAGATCCTGGTAGATCAGCCAGTCGCAGCCCAGGTGGGCCTCGATCTCTTCCACGGTGCGGTTGTGCGCGACCAGCTCTTCGGCCGCCGGCATGTCGATGCCGTAGATGTTCGGGTAGCGCACCGGCGGTGCCGCGCTGGCCAGGTAGACCTTGCGCGCGCCCGCATCACGGGCCATCTGCACGATCTGCTGGCTGGTGGTGCCACGCACGATCGAGTCGTCCACCAGCAGCACCACGCGGTTGCGGAACTCCAGGTGGATCGGGTTGAGCTTGCGGCGCACCGACTTCACGCGTTCGCCCTGGCCCGGCATGATGAAGGTGCGGCCGATGTAGCGGTTCTTGATGAAGCCTTCGCGGTACTTCACCCCGAGCACGTTGGAGATCTCCAGCGCGGCATCACGCGAGGTATCCGGGATCGGGATGATGGTGTCGATATCGTGGTCCGGGCGCAGGCGCAGGATCTTCTCGCCCAGCTTGATGCCCATGCGCATGCGCGCCTTGTGCACCGAGACGTTGTCGATCATCGAATCCGGACGCGCGAAGTACACGTACTCGAAGATGCACGGGGTGTGCTCGGCCGGCTCGGCGCAGATTTCCGAGAACAGCTCGCCGCGGGCGGTGATCACCAGGGCTTCGCCCGGCTGCACATCGCGCACCCGCTGGAAGCCCAGCACGTCCAGCGCGGCCGACTCGGAGGCCACGATGTACTCGTCGCCCTCGGCATGGCTGCGCTTGCCCAGCACCAACGGACGGATGCCGTACGGGTCGCGGAAGGCCACCAGGCCCAGGCCCAGCACCACGCTGACCACCGCATAGCCGCCCTTGCAGCGGCGGTGCACGCCAGCCACCGCGCGGATCGCGGCTTCCGGGCTCAGCTGGCGCTGCTGTTCCAGCTCATAGGCGAACACGTTCAACAGCACTTCGCTGTCCGAATCGGTGTTGACGTTGCGGCGGTCCTGCTCGAACACCTGCTGGCGCAGCGCCTCGGTGTTGATCAGGTTGCCGTTGTGGGCCAGCGCGATGCCGTACGGCGAGTTGACGTAGAACGGCTGCGCCTCGTCCATGCCTTCCGAGCCGGCCGTCGGGTAGCGCACATGGGCGATGCCGACGCTGCCTTCCAGGGTGGACATGGTACGTGCATCGAACACATCGCGGACCAGGCCGGTGGCCTTCTGCACCCGCAGGCGGCTGCCACTGGCCGTGGCGATGCCCGCGGCATCCTGGCCGCGATGCTGGAGAACGGTCAAGCCGTCATACAACTGCCCGGCGACGTTCTGGTTGCCGACGATTCCGACGATGCCACACATGGTGCGAAGTCTCCGCTGGGCTGTGCCCAGTTACAAGGAAGGTGGCCGTACCTGGCCGCGGTGGTCGCCGCGCCTGCGGTCGACATTGGCCGGATCGCCCGGCTCGATACTGTCTGGCAGTGCTGGGGCGTCCGGGCGCACTTCGGCCGGATCGTATGCGTCGCCCTGTTCCGCTTTCGCGGGCCGCAGCCATCCGCTGCCCGCCACTACCTGGTTGAGGATGCCATTATCGCCTGCCGCGCCCGGCTTTCCCAGATCGGCGCCTGCGCTCTTCCCCAGCTCCATCAATGCAGATGGGGACAGCATGTCGGTCGGCAAGGTCTTGGGCAGCAGGTCGGCGCCGGGCACCTGCCAGTGCGGCAGCTTCCCGTTCATCCAGGCCACGGCCGGGTTCAGCACCGGGCGGACCGCCGAGCGCTTCCAGGAGGGTTCGGCGGTCAGCGGGGTGAAGCCGGCCAGCAGCACCAGGATCGCCGCGATCAGGCCGCCACGCACGGCGCCCAGCACGCCGCCCAGCAACCGGTCCAGGCTGGTCAGCATGCTGCGATGGATCATCGCCTTGATGACCATGCCGATCACCGCGACCACGATCATCACGCCAATGCCCACGCCCAGGTAGCCGCCAACGAAATGCTCGCCGCCGGGTGCGGCCGGGGCCGCCCACCAGCGTGCCGCATCGTTGCCGAAGGCGAAGGCCGCCCACGCGGCCAGCAGCCACGACAGCGTGCCGATGACGATTCCAACAAAGCCACGCAGCATCCCGAGCAGGGTCGAGGCGGCGATCACGATCAGCAGCACCACGTCGATCATGGCGCCCCGCTCCTTCGGCGGCGCTGGCAACGGGCCTGCGCGTGGATCATGGGTGCGGTCGGACCATGCCGGCCACGCCGACCTTGGCGGCGACCTGCGCCTTCAGCTGCTCGGCGTCAGCGCGGTTGGCCACCGGTCCGACGCGGACGCGATGCAGCGTGCCCTTTTCAGTGCGTACCTGCTCGACGAAAGCACTGAAGCCGGCGGCGCGGACCTTGTCGCGCAGCGCGTTGGCATCGTTGGCCTGGCCGAACGCGCCCAACTGCACGGCGAAGCCGACGCCACTGGCCGCCGGTGCTGTCGGCGTGGCAGGCGCCGGCTTGCTGGCGGCGGCCTCCGGCTTCGGCTCGGGCTTGGCGTCCGGCTTCGGAGCCTCGGGCTTCGGTGCCGGCTTGGGCGGCTCTGGTTTGGTGGTCGCCGTCGGCGTGCTTGGCGGCAGGCTTTCGCTGCGCACCGGGTTGCTGGTGGCCGACGGCGTGGTGGCCGCGGCCGGGGTACTGGTGGTCGGCGCCGGCGTGGCGGCAACCGCCGCACTGCTGCCTGCCACCGCATCCAGGGTGATGACTTCTGCCTTCACATCGGCGCGGATCTTGACCGCCTGCAGGCGCGCGGCTTCGGCCTGGGCACGGTCGGCATACGGCCCGACACGCACACGCCACGCCTGGCGCCCGCTGATGGTGGTGGTTTCGGCGAAGCCTGGCAGCTGCGAGCGCTGCAGGTAGGCGATCACCGCATCGGCGTCGGCCTTGCTGCCGTAGGCGCCAAACGTGACGGCGAAGTTGCCGGCGGCAACCGCCGGAGACGTGTCCACGGTCGGCGGCGTAGCCGGCGCGGCCGTCTCCTGCAGCGGCTTGGCCTGCCCGGTCTGCAGGCCGGTGGCTCCACCGGCCGGAGCAACCAGCGGCAGCTCACGGGTTTCGAACTGGCCATCGGCCGGTGCGTCCGGCGCGGCGATCGGCACCGAGGCCACACCGCTGTCCGGCGCCGGTCCCTTGACCAGCATCGGCAGGAAAATCACGGCCAGCGCCACCAGCACGATGGCACCAATCAGACGCTGTTTCAGAGGCGTATCCACGTGAGGCGGCAACTGTCCGGAGGTTGCGGTCGATTATACGGGTGCCGGACCGGACGGCGTCGGCATTGGCTGAACGCGGATCAGGCGGCGCCCTGCAACCATTGCAGCGCGGCAGCGGCGGTATGGAAGGAGCCGAACACCAGTACGCGGTCACCGCGCCCGGCCTGGGCCAGTACCTGTGCCAGCGCCTGCTCGACAGTATCAGCGCGCTGGGCCTTGGCCGCCGCCGTACCGGCCAGGCGGGCCTGCAACTGGGCAGCACTCTGCCCGCGCGGGCCGTCCAGTCCGGCCAGGGTCCACTCGCCGACCACGTCCTGCAGCGCCTGCACAACGCCCACCGCGTCCTTGTCCTGCAGCGCGGCGTACACCGCCAGGGTGCGCCCGGCCGACGCTTCGGCCTTCAGCGCGCGCGCCAGCTGGCCCGCCGCCTGCGGGTTGTGCCCGACATCGACACGGACCTGCACGCCGTCACGCTCGAACGCCTGCAGGCGGCCAGAGATGCGCGCCGCCGCGACACCAGCAGCCCACGCCGCACGCGGCACCGGCTTGTCCAGCGCGCGCAGCGCAGCGATGGCGGCACCCGCGTTGGCCAGCTGGATCGGGCCGGCCAGCGCCGGGGTCGGCAGTTCCATGCGCAGGCCGACATCGCGCCAGCGCCAGCGCTGGGCATCGATTGGTTCGTAGAAATAATCGCTGCCGCCGCGGATCGCGTTGGCGCCGACCAGGTAGGCACGTGCGAGCACGCTCGACGGCGGGTCGGTCTCGCCCAGGATCACCGGCTTCCAGCCACGGATGATGCCGGCCTTCTCGGTGCCGATCGCTTCGCGGTCCCCGCCCAGCCATTCGGCATGGTCGATGTCCACGGTGGTGATCACCGCCACGTCAGCGTCGACGATGTTGACCGCATCCAGGCGACCGCCCAGGCCCACTTCCAGCACCGCCAGGTCCAGCCCGGCGTCGGCGAACAGCTGCAGCGCGGCCAGCGTGCCGTACTCGAAATAGGTCAGCGTGATATCGCCACGCGCGGCCTCGATGGTGTTGAAGGCGGCGACCAGCGCCGCATCCTCCACATCGTGGCCGTCGATGCGCACGCGCTCGTTGTAGCGCAGCAGGTGCGGCGAGGTGTACGCGCCGACCTTCCAGCCGGCAGCACGCGCGATGGCTTCGATGAAGGCCACGGTGGAGCCCTTGCCGTTGGTGCCACCGACCACGATGGTGCGCTGGGCCGGCGCCCCCAGGCCCATCGCCGTAGCCACGGAGCGCACGCGCTCCAGGCCCATGTCGATGGTCGCCGGGTGCTGGCGTTCAATGTAGTCCAGCCAGTCGGCCAGGGTGGTCGGGGTGTTGGTCACGGCAGCGGTTCCAGCAGAAGCAGTTGATGCGAGGGGATGGATCAGAGTGCGCGGTGCTTGGCTTCGCCGAAGAACGGCGTGTGGTGGGCACAGTCGTTCAGGCGCACCACTTCCAGGCTGTCCAGGTCGGCGCCTTCGAGCAGGTTGAGCGTGGTCGGCGCCTGGCGGAAGGTCCACAGGCGGGAGATCGGCAGGCCCAGCACCTTGCACAGGATCACGCGGTTGACCGCGTCATGGGCGACCACCAGCAGGGTGTCGTGCTCGCCGAGGCCTTCGGTGGCGCGGGCCAGGCCGCGCCAACTGCGCTCCAGCACCAGGCGCAGCGATTCACCGCCGGGCATCAGCACGGTGTCCGGCTCCTCGCGCCACGCCTTCAGGCGCGACGGGTCCTTTTCGTTGATTTCGCTGGCCAGCAGGCCTTCCCACTCGCCGTGGGCGATTTCCTGCAGCTCCGGCTCGGTCAGCAACATGTCGGCACGGGCGGCACCGAGTGCCAGCTGCGCGGTGCGCTGCGCGCGTGACAGCGGCGAGGCGACGGCACGGGTGATGTCCACCGAGGCCAAGCGGGCGCCCAGGGCCTGGGCCTGGGCTTCACCGATCGGCGAAAGCGGGATGTCGATCTGGCCCTGGTAGCGGCCTTCGGCGTTCCACGGCGTTTCGCCGTGGCGGGCAAGCAGGATGCGCATGCGTGCAAGGGGTCCTGGGGGGAGGAGGTTCCGCGTTTCGTTCACATCCTGTGAAGTGCGCGGAACAGGGATGATACCCGTTCGGCGCACCGGGCCGTGCCGGGCATGAAAAAACCCCGCGACGTGGATCGCGGGGTTTTGGAAACTCCGGCTATCTGGTCGGGGTTGCCGGCCAGCGGCCGGCACTACCGCAACGGGTTTATTTCGCCAGGTTCAGTTCCTTCAGCAGCGCCGGCGCCGGCGCCACTTCCTGCATGATCCACTGCATGTAGCGGCTGTCGACCGCGATCATGCGGGTCATCACCGGGTCGAACACCCAGTTGGAGCTGACCGATTCCCAGTTGCCGTCGAAGGCCAGGCCGACCAGCTTGCCGTTGGCGTCCAGCACCGGTGAACCCGAGTTGCCACCGGTGATGTCCAGGTTGGACAGGAAGTTCACCGGGACCGAGCCCACGCGCTTGTCTTCCAGGCCGCCGTAGCGCTTGGCCTTGACCGCGTCGAGCAGGGCCTTGGGCGCATCGAACGGATCGACGCCGGTGTCCTTGGCGACGATGCCCTCCAGCGTGGTGAACGGGGTGTAGGCCACGCCGTCCCTGGGCTCATAGCCCATCACGTTGCCGAAAGTGATGCGCAGCGACAGGTTGGCATCCGGGTACACGAACTCGCCCTGGCTCTTCTTGTAGTCAGCCAGTGCCTGCAGGTACAGCGGACGTGCGGTCAGCGACTCGCCTTCGCGGATCTTCTTCTGCTCTTCCTGCTTCAGCAGCGACGGCATGATCGCCACCGCGTACTGGATGGCCGGATCGGTGCTGGCTTCGAACGCGGCGCGGTCGGCCTTGAACCACTTCAGGCGTGCATCCAGGCTGCCCAGCTCAGTGCCCGACAGCTTGCTCACCAGTGCCTTGACCGCGCTGGCATCGCTGCCGCCCAGCCAGGTGTTCAGCACGTCGTTGTTGCGCTGCGCGGCCGGCAGGGCGACGTACTGGTCCAGCCAGTAGGTCTGCAGCTGCTGGTCCATCTTCGCCACATAGCGGCGATCCATCTGCTTCAGGCCGCCTTCCAGGGTCGGCAGGTCGCGCTGCTGGTAGCCGACCTCGCGCTCGGCGTCCGGCTTGGTGCGCTCGATCGACAGGCGGTACAGGCCGATGGCGGCGTTGACCGCCGAGGTGTTGTTGAACTGGCCGACGAACAGATCGCGCTCGCGGGTCGCCTTGCTGGTATCCAGGTGCTTGACCAGCTGCGCGTGCGCTGCCAAGGCCGGCTTGCCGGCGGCGCCCTGCTTCTTCAGCCAGGCCAGCACGGCGGCTTCTTCAGCCTGCTTCTGGCCAGCAGCGTCGATGCGCTTGAAGCCTTCCAGCTGGCCGGCGTAGTTCTTGGCCACGTTGTTCATGCTGGCCGCGGTGGCGGCGTACTTCACCTTGACGTCGGCGTCGGCCTTGCCCGCCTCATCGATCATCTTCAACACTGCGTTGTAGTGCCTGGCGATGGTCGGGTAGGTCCAGCTGGCGGTTTCGTTGAACTCACCGGCCAGCGCGTAGCGGTTGGTGCGGCCCGGATAGCCTGCCACCATCACGAAGTCACCGGCGCCCAGCGGCTGGTCGGTGAACTTCAGGAAGTGCTTGGGCTGGTACGGCACGTTGTCGGCCGAGAATGCGGCCGGCTTGCCGTCCTTGCCGACGTAGGCGCGGTAGAACGAGAAGTCGCCGGTGTGGCGCGGCCACATCCAGTTGTCGACGTCGCCGCCGTACTTGCCGACGCTGCCCGGGGGCGCGTAGACCAGGCGCACGTCCTTGATTTCCATGTTGCGGAACAGTCGGTAGGTGTTGCCGCCGGAGAAGGTGTACAGGCGGCAGCGGAAGCCGTCCTCGGCTTCACACGCGGCGACCTGGGCCTTGTCGAAGGCGTCCAGCGCACGGCTGCGGGCCAGCGGGTCGTTGCCGGCGGCGGCAATGGCGGCCTTGGCCTGGGCGGTGACGTCGGTGATCTGGTCGAGCACGTAGACGCGGGCGTTCGGGCCGGCGCTCAGTTCATCGCTGTGCTTCGGCGCGTTGAAGCCGTCCTTGATCAGGTTCTTCTCGGCGGTCGAATTCAGCTGGATCGCACCGTAGGCGCAGTGGTGGTTGGTAACCACCAGGCCCTGCGGCGACACGAAGCTGGCGGTGCAGCCGCCGAGGGCGACGACCGCGCCCATCGGGTCGCCGGTGAGGTTGGACAGCTGCTCCGGGGACAGCTTCAGGCCGGCCTTCTGCAACGGACCGGCGATTTCCGGCAGCTGCTGCGGCACCCACATGCCTTCAGCGGCATGGGCGACCTGGGCCAGCCCGAGGCTGGCGACGATGGAGAATGCAAGCAGGTTCGAGCGCATGGAGCAGCCCCTGGTAGTGGAACCCTCGATTGTAGCCCGCCGCCCTGCCCCGGCCCGAACCCCGGAAGTCATGGGCCTACTTCTTGCTCTGCCATGCGCACATCGGCCGCGCACATGGAATCGTCCAGAGGAGGCGTGGTCACCCTGGCCGGGACCGTTGGCGCCATGGGCCGGGCGCATGCGACTGGCGGGTTGGGCAGGACGCCCAACCCCGGTCTTGCCGTGTGCGCAGGATAGCGCGCACGAGCAAGGCGCCATCGAGCACCATGGATGGGCTTTTGCGTGTCCCGGCCAGGGTGACCACGCCCCCTCCCCAGGAATCAAGGAGGCGCTGCTGTTTGCAGCACGTTCGAAACGCCCGTCGGCGCACGCCTTTCGTTCCGCCATTGCACCCGCAGCGCAACATGGGAAATCCGCGCGGCACCCTATAATCCGCGCTTTCCCCCTGATGAGTTCCACCCCGATGGCGCAGCAAACGATGAAGGCCCTGGTCAAGCGCGAAGCGGCCAAGGGCATCTGGCTGGAAGAAGTTCCGGTGCCGACCCCAGGCCCGAACGAGGTCCTGATCAAGCTGGAAAAGACCGCGATCTGCGGCACCGACCTGCACATCTACCTGTGGGACGAGTGGAGCCAGCGCACCATCAAGCCGGGCCTGACCATCGGCCATGAGTTCGTCGGCCGCATTGCCGCGCTCGGTTCGGCGGTGACCGGCTATGAGATCGGCCAGCGCGTCTCGGCCGAAGGTCACATCGTCTGCGGCCATTGCCGCAACTGCCGTGGCGGCCGCCCGCACCTGTGCCCGAACACCGTCGGCATCGGCGTCAACGTCAACGGCGCCTTCGCCGAATACATGGTGATGCCGGCCAGCAACCTGTGGCCGATTCCGGACCAGATCCCGTCGGAACTGGCCGCGTTCTTCGACCCGTACGGCAACGCCGCACACTGCGCGCTGGAATTCGACGTGATCGGCGAAGACGTGCTGATCACCGGCGCCGGTCCGATCGGCATCATCGCCGCCGGCATCTGCAAGCACATCGGTGCGCGCAACGTGGTGGTGACCGACGTCAACGACTTCCGCCTGAAGCTGGCCGCCGACATGGGCGCCACCCGCGTGGTCAACGTCGCCAACCAGTCGCTGAAGGACGTGATGAAGGAGCTGCACATGGAGGGCTTCGACGTGGGCCTGGAAATGAGCGGCAACCCGCGCGCGTTCAACGACATGCTCGACTGCATGTACCACGGCGGCAAGATCGCCATGCTCGGCATCATGCCCAAGGGCGCCGGCTGCGACTGGGACAAGATCATCTTCAAGGGCCTGACCGTGCAGGGCATCTACGGCCGCAAGATGTACGAGACCTGGTACAAGATGACCCAGCTGGTGCTGTCCGGCTTCCCGCTCGGCAAGGTGATGACCCACCAGCTGCCGATCGACGAGTTCCAGAAGGGCTTCGACCTGATGGAAGAAGGCAAGGCCGGCAAGGTCGTGCTCAGCTGGAACTGACCCGAAGGGTCAATTCCCCCGCATGTTTCCTTGTCCCCGCGCCTTTGGCGCGCCCCCTTGAACAACAAGGGGGCTCTTCCCCAGATGGGATCAAGAACACCGCGGAACTGAAAAAGGCGCCCGATGGGCGCCTTTTTCGCAATGCGTGCCAGGCAAGCTTGGCACCTACCGTAACGCCTGCGGCGTTACTTGCCCACGGCCACGGTCAGCAGCACCCGGCTGTGGGCCAGCTTGCCCGAGTTCTCGCGTCCATTGCCGTCGGTGCCGTAGTAGCCCAGGCCGACGTTGAACAGGCCGAACTGGCGGCTGACGCCGACGTTCCAGTCGGTATAGTCCTTGGCGATGCCGTCCTCGAAGGTGCTGCGACCGACGTTGGCATTCAGCGTGAAGTCCTTCGGCAGGCCCCAGCTGCCGCCCAAGCCGTAGTACCAGCCATCGGTGCCGCTGTTCCACTGGTCGTTGGTGTAGGCCACGGTCAGCTTGTAGGTGTCGTCAAGCGTGGTGGTGGTCACCAGCTCGTTGTAGTTCTGGTGGCTGGCACCGAGGTAGGTGTAGCGGTTCAGCAGCACGTCGAAGTTGACGCGCGAAGTGACGTCCACGCCGTAGCCGATCTGGTAGTCGATCTCGGTGTTCGGATCGCCCGGACCGAAGTCCACGCCCGAACCCCAGACACCGGCATACAGGCCCACCGGCGAGGTGTAGGTGAAGCCCGCCTGCAGGGTCGGCTTCTCGTCGGTCTGCGACACGCCACGGAACAGGTAGTCGGAAACGGCGGTGACATTCCAGCTGTACGGCGATTCGTTCTCCTGCGCGCTGGCGGCGAACGGGGCGGCCAGGGTCAGGGCAGCGGCAATGGCGAGGCAGGCACGGGCGTGCTTCATGAGCGTCTCCGGTGGGGGCGGTGGCGTGGCGTGGAAGGCGGGAGCGGCCGGAGCGCGACAGCTCCGGTTCACGAATTCTTAACCACTTTGCTATTGCGATGCAACATGCACTGCCCATGGCGATGCCCCATCCAGCCCGGTTGATGACCGGCGATGCCCGGTAGAATCAGCGGTTTCCCCGTTCAGAGCCGTGCCCACGCCATGACCGACGTCTCCTCCGCCCTGACCCGCCACTACGCCGAGGAACTGGACGCCATCCGCGCCCAGGGCCTGTTCAAGTCCGAGCGGATCATCACCAGCCCGCAATCGGCCGAGATCACCCTCGACGACGGCCGCAAGGTGCTGAACTTCTGTGCCAACAACTACCTGGGCCTGGCCGACCATCCGGACCTGATCCAGGCCGCCAAGGACGCACTGGATACCCACGGCTTCGGCATGGCCTCGGTGCGCTTCATCTGCGGCACCCAGGACCTGCACAAGCAGCTGGAGAAGCAGATCGCCGATTTCTTCGGCAAGCAGGACACCATCCTGTACGCGGCCTGCTTCGATGCCAACGGTGGCCTGTTCGAGCCGCTGCTCGGCGAGAACGACGCGATCATTTCCGACGCGCTGAACCATGCTTCGATCATCGACGGCGTGCGCCTGTGCAAGGCCAAGCGCTTCCGCTACGCCAACTGCGACATGGCCGATCTGGAAGCGCAGCTGCAGGCCGCCGATGCCGCAGGCTGCAAGACCAAGCTGATCACCACCGATGGCGTATTCTCGATGGACGGCTTCATCGCGCCGCTGGACGAGATCACCGCGCTGGCGAAGAAGTACAACGCGCTGGTACACATCGACGAATGCCACGCCACCGGCTTCCTTGGCGCTACCGGCCGTGGTTCGGCCGAGGTCAAGGGCGTGCTGGAGAAGATCGACATCATCACCGGCACTCTGGGCAAGGCCATGGGCGGCGCGCTGGGCGGCTTCACCTGCGCCAGCGCCGAGGTGATCGAACTGCTGCGCCAGCGCTCGCGCCCGTACCTGTTCTCCAACTCGCTGCCGCCGCATGTGGTGGCCGCCGGCATCAAGGCGTTCGAAATGCTGGCTGCCGCTGACGACCTTCGCAGCACGCTGGCCGAGAACACCGCCTACTTCCGCGAGAAGATGACCGCCGCCGGTTTCGACGTGAAGCCGGGCGTGCATCCGATCAGCCCGGTAATGCTGTATGACGCACCGTTGGCGCAGAAATTCGCCGAGCGCCTGCTGGAAGAAGGCATCTACGCGATCGGCTTCTTCTTCCCGGTGGTGCCCAAGGGCCAGGCCCGCATCCGGACCCAGATCAGCGCCGCGCACAGCCGCGAGCACCTGGATCGCGCGATCGATGCGTTCACCCGCATTGGTGTCGAACTGGGCGTGGTCAAGGGCTGATCATGCCGGGGTCGGATCCCTTTCCTGCGGAAAAGGCCCTGACCCCGCTGGTCAAAGCGTGCCGACCAAGGTCGGCACCTACCGGGCTGGATGGCTGCCGACCACGGTCGGCACCCGCCGTGGCCTGAGGGCGTGCCGGCCAGGGTCGGCACCGCCAGGCGTCACTTCTTTTTCTTCTTGCCCTTCGGCTCTTCCTTGCTGGCCACCACTACCGGCTTGGCGGCGGCGTCCTGGCCGTTGCCCTTGGCAACGCGGATGCCGTTGGCCTTCATCCAGGCATCGAACTCATCGGCGGTCATCTTCTTGTCGCCGTTGCTCATCAGGAAGCGGTAACTGCCGCGACCATCCAGCTCCGGGGTCTTCACTTCCACCACCGGGGTCTCGGCAGGCGTTTCCGCCTTGGCCACCTTCTTGTGGCCGCCACAGGCGGCCAGCAGCACCATCGGCAGCAGCAGGCCTGCGCAGCGCAGGGTTTGGTTGAGGGTCGGGTGGTACATGGACAGGCTCCGTTCGGGAAATTCAGCAACCAGGCGCCCCCTACGCCTGGAACGGTGGCCGGCGACTGCCGGCCGCGGGCGATGATCAGCCCGGTGCAGCGGCCCCCAGCCGCTGCTGGTCGCTGACCTCCAGCACCCGCCATTGCCCCTTGCCGAGATCGCCGAGCAGCAGCCCACCGATCGCGACCCGGACCAGGCGCAGCACCTGCAGGTCGAAGGCCGCCAACAGGCGGCGGATATGGCGGTTGCGTCCCTCGTCGAGGACCACCTCCAGCCATGCGGTCTTGTCGCCACTGCGCAGTACGCGCACGGCCTGGGCGACGAGGAACTCGCCCTCGTCCTCGACACCGGCGCGCAGCGCGGCCAGGGTGTCCTCATCGGGAAGACGATCCACCTGCACGTGATAGGTCTTCTGTGGGCCGGTCTCCGGATCGGTCAGGCGCGCCGCCCACTGCGGATCGTTGCTGAACAACAACAGCCCTTCGCTGGCCTTGTCCAGGCGCCCGACCGGCGCGATCCACGGCAGGCCGGCACCATCGAAGCAGCGATACACCGTGTCGCGACCACGCTCGTCCTGCGCCGTGGTCACCACGCCGCGCGGCTTGTTGAGCACCAGGTACAGCCGCTGCGGCGCATCCATCGGCCGGCCATCGACTTCGATCGGCGGGTGCGGACTGGCAATCGGGAACTCGGGATCACGGATGATGCGGCCGGACACGCGCACGCGGCCATCGGAAATCCATCGCGCGGCCTCGCTGCGTGAGCACACGCCGGCCTTGGACAGCACGCGCGCCAGGCCATGGCGCACGCCATTGGAGACATCCGGAACCGCACGCCCACGCGATGCGTGGGAGCGGGCAGCGGGGGCAGCAGGTGGGCGGCGCGTGCGCAAGCCTCTGCTCCCCGCCGCGCTTACTTCTTGTCGACCGGCTTGGTCTCAGCCGATGCTTCGGCCGCAGCCGGAGTGGCGGCCGGAGCCGGACGCGCCTTGACCACACGCACGCCACGCGCCTTCATCCAGGCGTCGAACTCTTCGGCGGTCATGCGCTTGCCGTTCTGGCTCATGTCGAAGCGCCAGGGCGTGTTGTCGAATTCGGTCTGCGGCTTGTAGGCCGCCGGATCGTTCGGCTTCACCGCCGGTGCGCTCGGAATGGCCTTGGCGATGTTCTGGCACCCATCGATGCGCAGGCGCTGCAGCACCTGGTCCAGCGACTGCGACGGATCGTAGTTGCTGCTCAGCACGCCGGCCGGCATGCCCAGCTGGTTGCCACGGATGTAGAGCTCGTCGGCCACCGGCGCGATGGTCGTGGCCGGCAACGGCAGCGGCGAGGCGCTGGTGTTGACCGAGCAATCGACCGCAGCGTGGGCGGCGGGAACCAGGGCCAGCGCCAGGAAGGCGGCCGATGCAGAGCGCAGCATGAAGGGCATCCAGGAAAGGAAGTGACGCGGCGAGTTTAGCAATGCCGCGACAGCTTTCAAGCGCCACTTTCAATGAATACGGCAACTCATTGGTTTTATGGGCAAAATCCCGACGAACGGTTACTCCCGCGCCTGAAACGCCGGGTTCCGGACCGCAGAAACAACAAGACCCGGCCGAAGCCGGGTCCTGCTGTGTCCTACTGGCAGAGCGTCAGAACTTAGTTCTGGACGTTCAGCTCGGTACGACGGTTCTTGGCGCGACCTTCCGGGTTGTCCGAACCATCCGGGTTGGTGTTCGGAGCAATCGGACGGCTCTCGCCGTAGCCGATCGGGCCGACCAGGCGACCGGCGTCGACGCCGTTCTTGGTCAGGTAGTTGTACACGGCGGTGGCGCGACGCTCCGACAGCTTCTGGTTGTAAGCGTCGGTACCCTTCGAGTCGGTGTGACCGGCAACTTCAACGCGCAGATCCGGGTAACGCTTCAGGATCTCGGTGGCTTCGCTCAGGATCGCCACGGCGTCCGGACGCAGGTTCGACTTGTCGAAGTCGAAGTTGACGCCCTTCAGATCGATGGAGACCGGAACCGGGCAACCGTCCGGACCGATGGTCTGACCCGGCTGCGAGTTCGGGCACTTGTCGTCGCAGTTGTTGACGCCGTCACCGTCGTCATCCAGGTCGGCGCAGCTCGGGGCAACCGGAGCCGGAGCCGGAGCAGCCGCGACCGGAGCCGGGCCCAGCGGGATCACGACGCCGACCGAAGCCAGCACGTCGCCGAACCAGCTCTCGTCCTTGGCGGCGATGCTCTGGTCGTCGAAGTCAGCGCGGTAGGCCACTTCGGCGCGGACAGCAACACGCTTCTCGAAGGTGGTCTGCAGGCCGACGCCCAGCTTGGCGGCAACGTTGCCGTCCTTACGCTGGCGCGGACCGTTGTTGTCGATTGCAGCGTACTCTTCTTCCGACTTCTGGTAGCCCAGGCCACCGACGATGTACGGGTTCCAGCCGCGGCCTTCCTTGATGAAGTGGCGACGCAGGTCCAGCGAGACGCCGTACTGCGACCAGTTCAGGTCCTGGTTGCTGTCGAAGTTCGGGTTCTGGTAGTTCAGTTCACCGTCCAGCGACCAGTTCGGGCTGATGAACTTACCCAGGCCCAGGGTCACGAACGGAGCGTCATTGGTCAGACGGTCGCTGTCCTGGAAGTTGAAGCCGGCCGAACCGGTCAGGTACCAGCGGTCATCGAACTCCTGCGCCGAAGCTGCCTGGGCGAAAGCCAGGCCGCCCAGCAGCGCGGCAGTAAGGATCTTCTTGTTCATTGAGTACAGCTCCTATTTCGGGGGTATGAAACCGGTAGAGGCATGGGCCAGCACTAGTGCGTCGATGTACGACAGCCGATTCAGCACGCCACCGCCGCGAACATTATGCTCAGGCGGGTGAAGGCCATGTTAACAGTCCCGTAACATGTGAAGTGTTGCGCCCGACCGTCGACCGGTCCGACGTTGAAACCCTATACAGGATGATGAAAATCCGCAAGACCCACACGCTGCAAGGGTTTGACGGGGTTTAAGCGCGAAAACCGACATACTGCGCAGCACATTGCATCGCACGGTTCAGCAGGTTTGCGGAAACGTGAGGAACCTTATGATGGGATCACGAACCCAGCCGGAGCCGTGATGAAAGCCGTCGCCCTGAGTCGTGAATACGCACCTGCCCTGCGTGATGTCCTGCTGCCGCCGCCGCTGCCTCCTCGCGGCCGCGATCTGCTGGTGCGGATCGAAGCGGTATCGGTCAACCCCGTCGATGGCAAGCAGCGGGCCGCTACCGATCCGGCCACCCTTGAGGTTCCCCGGGTGCTCGGCTGGGACGCCGCCGGTGTGGTCGAAGCCATCGGTGACGAGGCCAGCCTGTTCGCCTCTGGTGACGAGGTCTACTTCGCCGGTGACGTTACCCGGCCGGGCTGCAACGCCCAGTACCAGTGGGTGGACGAGCGCCTGGTCGCCCGCAAGCCGACCACGCTCGATTTCGCCGAAGCCGCCGCACTACCCCTGACCACGCTGACCGCCTGGGAGCTGTTGTTCCAGCGCATGCCGCTGCATCTGGATGATCGCCGCCATGGCGGCCAGCACCTGCTGGTGATCGGCGGTGCGGGAGGCGTGGGCTCGATGGCGATCCAGCTGGCCCGCCATGCCGGCTTCGAGGTGATCGCCACCGCCTCGCGCGAGGCCTCGATCGACTGGTGCCGGCAGATGGGGGCTACGCATGTGATCGACCATCGGCAGCCGCTGCAGCCCCAGCTGCAGGCACTGGGCATCGACGCAGTGCAGGTGGCGCTCAACCTGGCCGACACCGATCACTACTGGGACGAACTGGGCCAGCTGCTGGCACCACAGGGCCATGTCGGCCTGATCGTGGAGCCGCGTGGCGCACTGCGCATCGGCGATCCGTACAAGGCCAAATGCATCGGCATCCATTGGGAGTTCATGTTCGCGCGCTCGCGCTTCGCCACCGCCGACTGCATCGAACAGCATCGCATCCTCAGCCGCGCCGCCAGCATGATCGATGCCGGCCAGCTGCGTGGCACGCTCAGTGAAACGCTGGGCACGATCAATGCGGCCAACCTGGACATCGCGCATCAGCGCCTGGCCAGCGGGCACACGGTGGGCAAGCTGGCGCTGGTGGGCTGGGACAACTGACGCCGTGATGTAGGCCGAGCCCACGCCAGGCTGCTACGCCTGCCGCCACCAGCAGAGCACGGGCGCGGCCCTGCTCAACCGCCCGCCTGCAGGATCGGCGCGGCCTGTACCAGCGGATTGGCTGGGATCTGTATCTATGGGCTCAAGGAAATCAGGGATACGGTGGAAACAGATATCCCCTCCCCCGAGCCCGCCATGCCTACCGCCCTGCCCCTGCGCCTGCTGCAACTGATCACCGGCCTGTTCCTGTATGGCTTCGGTGCCTCGCTGATGATCCGTGCCGCCATCGGCGTGGCGCCCTGGGACGTGCTGTCGCAGGGCATCGCCGCACAGACGCCGCTGTCCTTCGGGCTGGCGACCAATGTCATCGGCGCACTGGTGCTGTTGCTGTGGTGGCCACTGCGCCAGAAGCCGGGCGTCGGCACGGTGCTCAACGTGATGCTGATCGGTCCCTCCGCACAGTTCGGGTTGTGGCTGCTGCCACCGGCCATCGGCGTGGGCTGGCAGCTGGCGATGTTCTGTGCAGGCATGCTGCTGGTCGCGCTGGCCACCGGCCTGTACATCGGCGCCCGCCTCGGCCCGGGACCGCGCGATGGCTTGATGACTGGCCTGCATGCCCGCACCGGTTGGCCGATCTGGAAGGTGCGCAGCCTGATCGAAGGCAGCGTATTGCTGCTGGGCTGGTGGCTGGGCGGCAATGTCGGCCTCGGCACCCTCGCCTTCGCCCTGCTGATCGGCCCGCTGTGCGGCGTCACGCTGGGCTGGTTTGGGATCGGCCGCCCCCCGGTCGTACCCGCCGCTGCCCGGCAGCCGCAATCGCCCTGAGCTTCCCCGTATGCCGGCCAGCGGCCGGCACTACCGCCCCCGGAGTTCGGGGGCAGCGCCGCAGGCGCGGGGGGTGGAGGCCGGTAAGTGGGGCCCGCGATTCGCGCAGCGAAACGCGGGAGCGACAGCACGCATGTGCCGAGCGTACCCGGCCAGCGGCCCTTGCCCCGGCCGCCGTTTCGCGGCACGCTTCGCGCTTCCGTACGCAAGCGTATCGACCATGTCGCCAGCCAACGAAAGCGCCTATCCCCATCTGTTCGCCCCGCTGGACCTGGGCTTCACCCAACTGCGCAACCGCGTATTGATGGGCTCGATGCACACCGGCCTGGAGGATCGCGCCCGCGACTTCCCGCGGCTGGCGGCGTACTTCGCCGAGCGCGCCGAGGGCGGCGTCGGCCTGATCGTCACCGGCGGCTTCGCACCGAATGTGGTCGGCTGGCTGAAGCCGTTCGGCGGCAAGCTGTCCTGGCCCTGGGAAGTGCGGCCGCACCGCCAGCTCACCGCCGCCGCGCACCAGCACGGCGCGAAGATCTGCCTGCAGCTGCTGCATGCAGGCCGTTACGCCTATCACCCCTTGTCGGTGGCACCGTCGAAGCTGAAGGCACCGATCAACCCGTTCACCCCGCGCGCGTTGTCGGCCAGCGGCGTCGACCGGCATATCGCCGATTACGCACGCAGCGCGAAGCTGGCCCGCGAGGCCGGCTACGACGGCGTGGAAGTGATGGGTTCGGAGGGCTACCTCATCAACGAATTCATCGCCCCGCGCACCAACAAGCGCACCGATGCCTGGGGCGGCGACGCGCGCCAACGCATGCGCTTCGCGGTCGAGATCGTACGCCGCATCCGCGAGGCCTGCGGCCCGGACTTCATCATCATCTATCGCCTGTCGCTGGTGGATCTGGTCGACGACGGCAGCAGCTGGGAAGAAATCGTGCAGCAGGCGCAGGCCATCGAGGCGGCCGGCGCAACGATCATCAATTCCGGCATCGGCTGGCACGAAGCGCGCATTCCGACCATCGCCACCTCGGTGCCGCGTGCTGCCTTCGCCGGGGTCACCGCCAAGCTCAAGCCGCATGTGAAGGTGCCGCTGGTGGCGACCAACCGCATCAACATGCCCGACGTCGCCGAGCGCATCCTCGCCGCTGGCGGCGCCGACATGGTGTCGCTGGCACGCCCGCTGCTGGCCGACCCGCAGTGGCCGAACAAGGCCCGTGCCGGCCGCGCGGAGGCGATCAACACCTGCATCGCCTGCAACCAGGCCTGCCTGGACCACGTGTTCGAGAACAAGCTGGCCAGCTGCCTGGTCAATCCGCGCGCCGCGCACGAGACCGAGCTGGTCTATCGCCCCACCGCTGCGCCGAAGAAGGTTGCGGTGGTCGGTGCCGGCCCCGCCGGCCTGGCCTGTGCCACCGTCGCTGCCCAGCGCGGCCACTTGGTCACCCTGTTCGACGCCAATGATGAGATCGGCGGCCAGTTCAACGTGGCCAAGCGCATCCCCGGCAAGGAAGAGTTCCACGAGACCCTGCGCTACTTCCGCCACAAACTGGCCGAAACCGGTGTGCAGCTGCGCCTCGGCACCCGCGCCGATGCCGCCCAGCTGACCGGCTTCGACGAGGTGGTGCTGGCCACCGGCATCACCCCGCGCAAGGTCGATTTCCCCGGTGCCGATCACGCCAAGGTGGTCAGCTACCTGGACGTGCTGCTGGGCCGGGTCGAAGTGGGCGCCAGTGCGGCGATCATCGGCGCCGGCGGCATCGGCTTCGATGTCGGCGAATTCCTCAGTCACGCCGGCGAGTCCCCCTCCCTCGACCCGCAGCGCTGGATGGCCGAATGGGGCGTGGACAGCACCTTCGAGGCCCGCGGCTCACTGGCCAGGCCGGAGGTTGAAACCTCGCCGCGCCGGCTGTGGCTGCTGCAGCGCAGCCCGGGCAAGCCCGGCGCGCGCCTGGGCAAGACCACCGGCTGGATCCATCGCGCCACGCTGAAGGCCAAGGGCGTGCGCATGCTCGGTGGCGTCGAGTACCTCGGCGTGGACGACGCGGGCCTGCGCATCCGCGTGGACGGCAGCGAACAGCTGCTGCCGGTCGACCATGTGGTGATCTGCGCCGGGCAGGAACCCAACCGCGCGCTGCAGGCCGAACTGCAGGCGGCCGGCATCAACGCGCAGCTGATCGGCGGTGCCGACGTGGCCGCAGAACTCGACGCCAAGCGCGCCATCGACCAGGGCAGCCGGGTTGCCGCCGGGCTCTGATGAGCGCCTGAATGGGGGGCGGAATGTGATTTCCGTCACCCTCATTGAACCTGAATGTCAAGCCGAGCGGTTCACGATGCGTTCGGCTACGCCCCCCTACCTTGCGCCATCTTTCCGCTCACCAGCCAGTTTCCGGTGAGCCGGCGCAGCCCCACGATCGGTACTGGTCGTTTCTTTTGGGGCTGCCCACGGGGCGGCCCCGATGGCCGCCTCCCCATGACGCCAAGTCGTACCCCGCCTCCTGTCGCCCTGCGGCCGGAACCGGAAAGTGCGGCCCATACGGAGCAAGGAGTTATATGAAACTGGCCTGGATTCTCTGGCTGTCGCAGTTGTTGCCGCAGCCGGCCGCTGATTCACTGTGTTTGAGCACCACCGTTTACCTGGAAGCCCGCGACCAGACCCTGCGCGGCCAGCAGGCCGTCGCCGAGGTCGCACTGCGCCGTCTCGACAGTGGCCTGTGGGGCGACTCGATGTGCCAGGTGGTCACCGCGCGCAAGCAGTTCGCACCGACCATCGTCTCCCCCGGCACCCAGTTGGGCAACGACGCGGCCTGGAGCGAGGCAATGAACGTGGCCTTCGACGCCGAGCGCAACTGGGCGCTGCCGGCCGGCGAGCGCCGCGAGATCGTGCCCGGTGCCAGCCACTTCGCCGCGCTGTCCATCGCCAGCCCGAACTGGCGCAATGCCTACCAGGTGGCCACCATCGGCGATCACACCTTCTATAAGGTGCAGAACCTCAAGCCGCGGCAGTCGTAACGATCCGTGCCGGCGGCAGCGTTGCCGCCTGCCGGCAGGCTCTGGGATAGTGGGCGTTTCCCGCCCGCATCACCTGGAGTTCCCATGAAGCTGTACAGCAAGCCCGGTGCCTGTTCCACCGCCGACCACATCGCCCTGCAGTGGACCGGCCAGCCGTTCGAGGTTGAACTGCTGAACAAGGACACCCTGAAGGGTCCGGAATTCCTCAAGATCAATCCGGCCGGTGCGGTGCCCGCGCTGGTCGACGGCGACTTCGTGCTGCTGCAGAACGCCGCGATCATGGGCTATATCGCCGACAGCTTCCCGCAGGCCGGCCTCGGCGGTGACGGCAGCCCGCGCCAGCGCGCCGAAGCCACCCGCTGGCTGGCGTTCGTCAATTCCGACGTGCACCCGGCCTTCTCGCCGCTGTTCGCGCCGGGCAAGTTCATTGCCGACGAAGGCCAGTACGACGCGATCCGCGCCGCCGCGCACAAGCGCCTGCGTGGCCTGTTCGAGACCGCCGACAGGCAGCTGGCCGACAAGCCCTGGCTGGCCGGCTTCCGCAGCTTCGCCGACCCGTACTTCTACATCACCCTGCGCTGGGCCGCCGGCACCAAGGTCGACCTGTCGGGCCTGGACAATCTGGCCGCCTACAAGGCACGCATGGATGCCGATGCCGGCGTGCAGGCCGCGCTGAAGGCCGAAGGCCTGGCCTGACCTTGGTCAGGGGTCAGAGCCGTTCGCGTGGCGGACGGATCTGACCCCACCGGCCACCAGACGGGGTCGGATCCGCCTGCGCAGCAGGCGGCTCCGACCCCTCGATATCATTCGCGCGATCAGCCGATCTGGCGGATCACTTCCCCCTTGGCATCGCGCAGGTAGGTCGGCACCACTTCGATGCGCAGCGCCCCCGCCACCGGGTAAACCCCGCGCTCGGCGCGCACCCCTGCCAGGGCCTGCAGGCCCGCCTCGTCCAGTGACCAGCGCGCGCTGTCGGCGGATACGTCCGCCGCTTCACCGCCCCGGTTCGCGATGAATTCCCACTGCCGGTCGCGGCTGGCCAGTTCCAGCGATTTGCCGTGGCGCAGGCGCAGCGGCAACAGTTCGCACACGCTGGCGACCTGACCGGCGCCGAGCACCAGCGTGGTGACGCCCGCCTCCTGCCGCCAGTCCAGGGTCTCGATGAACAGCATGCCGGTGCTGGAACCCTCGCGTTCGCTGCCGGCCTGCACCCGCTGTGCCAGCGCAGGGTCCTCCAGCAGGTTGTCGCGATGCAGATCGCTGATCCACAGCGGCATCGCCGGCAGCAGCGCCTGCAGCACGCCACGCGTCGACCAGCGCTTGACCGCCTCCATCTCCTCATCGGTCAATCCGACCAGCTGCAGGAACTGCAGATGGCCGTTGGCCGTGTCCCGCGCCGGCAACTGCGGGTCCGCAATGAAGGCCAGATGGCACAGCCGCGTGCCGGTCTCCAGCGCGATCGGACCGTTGGCGTTGAGGTGATGGCCATCCTCGAACACGTTGCCACTGCCGAACACGTAGCGCGCCAGGTTCTGCAGCAGGTTCATCGGCCACACCGGCGGGGTGCTGCCGGCGTTCTCACCGGCCTCGGCAGCCAGACGGAAGGTCAGCTCGAAGCCATAACCGCTGGCATCTGCATCACTGCTCTCCTTGGCGTACAGCTCGGAGAAGCCGTAGGTGATGTAATGCCAGTGCGGTACCGGCGCATCCGCCCAGTACACGCTGATGCCATCCAGTGGATCCTGGCCACCGAGCGTGTACGGAAGCGCGGTGCCGAAGTGGCGCGGCTCCTGGCCGGCATACAGCGGCGCCAGCGCCGCATTGATCGCGTCCCAGCCTGGGGTGTCGGTGTCGTCGTGGTCGTCCTGCACGCGGGACTCCTTGTAGGGAAGTGAACCGATCACTTTACGCGGTGGCTCAGGCCTGCACGACCTCACTGCCAGCGTTCAGCACCGCCGCCTGGGTTTCCTGCCACCAGCGCTGCGCCAATGCCGGGCTGCGCGCCTTGCCCACCGCCGCCAGCAACTCCGGGCACAAGCGCTCCAGCGCCAGCGCATCGGTGCAGCGTTCGATCTTCAACTGCATGAAGTAGCCCTTCAGGCCCAGGTGGCGGCGCACCGCCTCGCTCATCGCGTCGTACAACTGCTGGTACAGCGCCGGGTCCTGTTCGCGCCCGGTGCTGATGCCGCGCGCCGGCGCCACCTCTGCGCTTCCGCCGATCACTTCGATCAGGCCCTGTGCTGACAATTGCTCCAGTGCGTCCGGTGGTGCCCGCAGGCCTTCGAACAGGCCACGCAGTTCGGTGTCGTTGCGATGGCCATCGACCATCAGCAGGATCGAACGCAGTGCCGCCGGCAGGCGCCGGCTACGGTCTTCGATTTCCTGACGGCCAGCAGCCGTCTTGGCGTGCAGCAATGCCATTGCCTCCCCCTCGCTCGATGCGCAATGCCGGCGCGCCCTCGCGGGCACGCCCCCCTGTGTTGCCATCTCCGGACGGCACGCGCGTTCCCCGGCGCGAGCCGCGTATTGCAGGTCGATGACAGGCCGAGCTTAGCGCAAGTACTGCGGGTAGTGCCGGCCGCTGGCCGGCAACCTCGGGGTGGATGGGGGTGCCGGCCAGTGGCCGGCACGACCGGATCAACGGCCCAGCGCCCGGCGGATCTCCTCCAGCGCGCCGGGGTCGTCCAGCGTCGACAGGTCACCCGGGTCGCGCTGCTCGGCCAGCGCCTGCAACGAGCGCCGCAGCAGCTTGCCCGAACGGGTCTTGGGCAGCGCGTTGACCACGTGCACGTGCGCCGGGCGGGCCACTGCGCCGAGCGAGGTGGTCACCGTGGCCATCATCTCGGCCACCACTTGCGCCGGATCCTCGCCATCCAGGCCCTGCTTGAGGGTGACGAACACCAGCGGCACCTGCCCCTTCAATTCGTCCTTGACCCCGATCACGGCAGCCTCGGCCACGCGCGGGTGGCTCGAAATGGCCTCTTCGATCTCGCGCGTGCCCAGCCGGTGCCCGGCCACGTTGATCACATCATCGGTACGGCCGAGGATGAAGGTGTAGCCATCGGCGTCGCGGATTGCCCAGTCCAGCGAGCTGTACAGCAGTTCCTTGAAGTGGCTGAAGTAGCTCTGCAGGAAACGGTTGTCGTCGTTCCACACCGTGCTCATGCAGCCCGGCGGCAACGGTGGCGACACCACCAGCACCCCCTTCTGCCCCGGTGCGACTTCCTCGCCGGTGTTCTCGTCGATCACCTTCATCCGGTAGCCGAGGTTGGGGAAGCCCGGCGAACCGAAGCGCACCGGCTTCATCTCCAGGCCCGGCAGCAGGGTCAGCGCCGGCCAGCCGGTCTCGGTCTGCCAGTAGTTGTCGATGATCGGCTTGCCGAGCGCTTCGCTGATCCAGTGCGCGGTCGGTTCGTCCAGCGGCTCGCCGGCCAGGAACAGGTATTTCAGCGCGCGCAGGTCGTGGCGATGGATGAAGTCCGCATCGTGCTTCTTCAGCACGCGGATGGCAGTGGGGGACGAGAACATCGTGCGCACGTTGTACTGCTCGCACAGCGCCCACCAGATGCCCGGGTCCGGGTTGGTCGGCAGCCCTTCGTACAGCAGCGAGGTGCAGCCGCCGATCAGCGGGCCGTACACATTGTAGGAATGGCCTACCGCCCAGCCGACATCGGAAGTGGAGAACATCACCTGCCCCGGCCTGCAGTCGAACACGGTTTCCATCGACTGTGCCATCGCCACCGCGTAGCCGCCGACATCGCGCTGCACGCCCTTCGGCTTGCCGGTGGTGCCCGAGGTATACAACAGGTAGCTCGGCTCGCTCGATTCCAGCCACTGCACCGGCACGTCGACCTCACCGATCTGCGCACGCAGCGCGGCGTACTCCACATCGCGGCCCGGCACGCGTGGTTCGGCGGCATCCAGTCCGCGCGACACGATCAGCACGTGCGGCGGTGGCGACGTGGCTTCGGCGCAGGCTGCATCGACCATCGGCTTGTACGGAATCAGCTTGCCACCGCGCATGCCGGCATCGGCGGCGATCAGCAGCTTCGGCTTGGCATCGTCGATGCGCAGCGCCAGGTTGTGCGCGGCGAAGCCACCGAACACCACCGAATGCACCGCACCGATGCGCGCGCAGGCCAGCATCGCGAACACGGCTTCGGCCATGTTCGGCATGTAGATCACCACACGGTCACCGTGACCGACGCCGAGGTGCTTGAGCACGGCAGCGAAGTCGTTCACTTCCCGATACAGCTGGCGATAGGTGATCTCGCGGGTGCTGCTGGTCTCGGTGGAAATGGCAACCAGCGCGAGCTGGTCGGCGCGCTCGGCCAGATGGCGGTCGACGGCGTTGTAGCAGAGATTGGTTTCACCGCCGACAAACCAGCGCCGGAACGGCGGGTTGCTGTAGTCGAGTACCTGCTGCGGCGGTTTGTGCCAATGGATGCGCTTGGCTTCCTCGCCCCAGAAGGCCTCCGGCGCGTCGATCGAGCGACGGTAGGTTTCCTCGTAGTTCATGACGCAGCCCTCCCAGACAAAGTCATGGGTTCGAGGATAGTCCGGCGCTGCCGCGCGGGCCGCCCTACCTTGGTAGGGGGTGGGGTTTTCATGCAGGGCTGCGCCCTGCACCCGCGGTAGTGCCGGCCGCTGGCCGGCAACCTCAGAAGCAACAGCCGAAGCAACAGCGGGTTTCCCGTGGGATGGCGAGGTGGGTCCGGTTGCGGGGGACACCGTGAATCCGACCATGGAGGCTCGGTCGCCGCATCCATGCGGCTCACACCCCCGCAACCGGACCCACCCCGCCTTCGACAGACTTCCGCGATCTGTCGGAGCACGGGGTCGGATCCCCAGATTCAATATTCAATTCGATATCTGACAGAAAAATCGTGTCGACCAAGGTCGACACCTACCAAGACCAACAGCGACAGCCGTTACCAACCGCCGCACAAATCTGTCGGGGGTGGGGCGGTGTGGGTTGGCAGGACCGTTGGCGCCATGGATGGCGCCATCGAGCCCCCATGGGTGAGGGCGCTTTGCTTGCGAAGCACTGCTTTGCAAGCGCCCGAACGCACAGCCGCCAGCGGCTGGGCCGGCCCCCGGAGGGGGGGTTACGGCGTGTCCTGCCAACCCACACCGCCCCGCCCAGCAAGCAGAAGACCAGAGCCACCTTGGCCTTTGACGTTGCTCCGGTTCGTAGCAGGTGCAGGGCTGCAAGCCCTGCCGAACCCCTAGAACGGAGTGGCGGACTCGAACGCGAGCGCCTCGCCCGTCACCGGGTGGGTGAACCGCAGGCTGCGCGCATGCAGATGCACGCGCTGCGCAGGCGCGGCGTCATAAAGCACATCGCCAACGATGGGATGGCCGAGACTGGCCATGTGCAGGCGCAGTTGATGGCTGCGGCCAGTAACCGGCTCCAGCGCCACGCGCGTGCGCTGCGCTTCGGCATCACGCCCCATTACGCGCCAGCGCGTCAGCGCCGGCTTGCCGCGTTCGTGATCGATCATCTGCTTCGGCCGGTTTGGCCAGTCCACGATCAGTGGCAGGTCCACGTCGCCGGCATCGCCTTCAAGCAGCCCCTCCACGATCGCTTCATAACGCTTGCCGACCTGGCGCTGCTCGAACTGCATCGACAACGCCACCTGCATGTCCTTGCCGCGCGCATGCAGCAGCAGGCCGGAGGTCACCTGGTCCAGGCGGTGCACGGTCAACGCATCCGGGTACAGCGCCTGCAGGCGCGCGACCACGCAATCCTGGTTCTCGGCGCCGCGGCCGGGCACGGACAGCAGGCCGGCCGGCTTCTCGGCCACCAGCAGCGCGTCGTCGATGTAATGCAGGTGGATCATGCGGCTCCGTATCCGTCCAAACAGAAACGGGGAAGCCGAAGCTTCCCCGTTCTGCGTACCGACCAACGGTCGGTACCTACCTTGATGGAAATGTACCGACCAATGGTCGGTACCTACCTCGATGGGAATGTACCGACCAGCGGTCGACACCTACCTTGATGAAAGAGGTACCGGCTCGAGCCGGTACCGCCTGCATCAGCCCAGCAGGTGGGCAACGCCGGCGCGCTCTTCTTCCAGCTCGGCCAGGGTCTTGTCGATGTACTTCTGGCTGAAGTCGTCGATCGGCAGATCCTTCACCAGGGTGTACTTGCCGTTCTCGGTGGTCACTGCGAAGCCGAAGATCACGCCTTCCGGAATGCCGTAGGAACCGTCGGACGGCACGCCCATGGTGACCCACTTGCCGTTGCTGCCCAGCACCCAGTCACGAACGTGGTCGATGGCAGCGTTGGCGGCCGAAGCGGCCGAAGACGAGCCACGGGCTTCGATGATCGCCGCGCCGCGCTTGCCCACGGTCGGGATGAAGGTGTTGGCGTTCCATTCCTGGTCGTTGATCGCATCGGCGATCGACGCGCCATCGGCGGTGGCGAAACGGTAGTCCGGGTACATGGTCGGGCTGTGGTTGCCCCACACGACCAGCTTCTCCATGCCACCGACCGGCTTGCCGAGCTTGGTCGACAGCTGGCTCAGCGCACGGTTGTGGTCCAGGCGCAGCATGGCGGTGAAGTTTTCCGGCTTCAGGTCCGGGGCCGACTTCATGGCGATGTAGGCATTGGTGTTGGCCGGGTTGCCGACCACCAGCACCTTCACGTCACGGCTGGCGACCTTGTTCAGCGCCGCGCCCTGGGCGGTGAAGATCTTGGCGTTTTCCAGCAGCAGGTCCTTGCGCTCCATGCCCGGGCCACGCGGACGTGCGCCAACCAGCAGGGCGATGTCGGCGTCCTTGAACGCGACTTCGGCATCATCGGTGCCGACCATGCCGGCCAGCAGCGGGAAGGCGCAGTCTTCCAGCTCCATCATCACGCCCTTCAGGGCGGCCTGGGCCTTGTCGACCGGCAGTTCCAGCAGCTGCAGGATGACCGGCTGGTCCTTGCCCAGCATTTCGCCGGAGGCGATGCGGAACAGCAGGGCATAACCGATCTGGCCGGCGGCGCCGGTCACGGCAACACGAACGGGTGCTTTCATGGGGGTTTCCTCTTGCTTGCAAGCGTTTGATGGGACGCCGCGGGCAGAGCCACGCAGGCCTGGCGGGCGGCGGGGAACAGGGAAACGGCCACCCGTGGGTGGCCGTTTCGAAGGGGGATCAGGCGGCGAGGTGCTTGTTCCACTCCGCGACGCGGTCGGCCTGGGCGGCCAGCACGGCGTCGACGTCGCCTTCCAGGGTAATCGAATGGATCACGTCGCCCTGCTTGACCGAATCGACGATCGCCTGGCCTTCCAGGACCTTGCCGAAGACGGTGTGGCGGCCGTCCAGCCAATCGGTCTTGATGTGGGTGATGAAGAACTGGCTGCCGTTGGTGTTCGGGCCGGCGTTGGCCATCGACAGCGAGCCGACCTCGTGCTTCACGCCATTCTTCTCGTCTTCGAACTTGTAGCCCGGGCCGCCGGTGCCACGACCCTGCGGGCAGCCGCCCTGGATCATGAAGTCGGCGATAACGCGGTGGAAGATCAGGCCGTCATAGAAGCCGTGCTTGACCAGGTTCACGAAGTTGGCCACGGTCAGCGGTGCCTTGTCGGCGAACAGCTCGACCTTGATCGGGCCCTGGGTGGTGTCGAAAGTGGCGATGAGGGACATGAAGATCCTTGATGCAAAGGGGAATGCGTCTAGCCACCTAGTTTACACCCGCCTCGTGTCGGCGGCGGCTTCGACCATTGGTGAAGCGCCCCGCTTCAGCCCCCGGACGGGGAGCCGCGCAGCCGGGTCCTGGCGGCCCCGGCCGAGGCGGCGGATGCCCAGCTGAATGGGCCCCGTGACAGGCGTGAAATCCACCTTTTCGCGAATCGTCAAGTTCGACGTATAATGTTGGACTTCTTTTTCCAAATCCGGCGCCGACTGGCCCCCTTTCGTATGTCCATCGAAAATCTTCGCAACATCGCCATCGTCGCCCACGTCGACCATGGCAAGACCACCCTGGTCGACCAGCTGCTGAAGCAGTCCGGCACCCTGTCCGAGCGTACCGTCCTCGCCGAGCGCGTGATGGACAGCAACGACCAGGAAAAGGAACGCGGCATCACCATCCTGGCCAAGAACACCGCCATCACCTGGGAAGACAAGAAGACCGGCATCAAGAACCGGATCAACATCGTCGACACCCCCGGCCACGCCGACTTCGGTGGTGAGGTCGAGCGCGTGCTGTCGATGGTCGACACCGTGCTGATCCTGGTCGATGCGATGGACGGCCCGATGCCGCAGACCCGCTTCGTCACCCAGAAGGCCTTCGCGATGGGCTTCAAGCCGATCGTCGTGGTCAACAAGATCGACCGTCCGGGCGCGCGTCCGGAATGGGTGATCGACCAGGTCTTCGACCTGTTCGACAAGCTCGGCGCCACCAATGAGCAGCTGGACTTCCCGATCGTCTACGCCTCGGCCCTGAACGGCTACGCCGGCCTGGAAGACACCGTGCGCGACGGCGACATGACCCCGCTGTACGAAGCGATCATGCAGCACGCCCCGCGTCCGGAAGTGGACCCGGAAGGCCCGTTCCAGATGCGCATCAGCCAGCTGGACTACAACAACTTCGTGGGCGTGATCGGCATCGGCCGCATCCAGCGCGGCACCCTGAAGAAGAACATGCAGGTCGCCGTCATCGACCGTGAAGGAAAGAAGCGCAACGGCAAGGTCGCCCAGGTGCTGGGCTTCCTGGGCCTGGAGCGCATCGAGCAGGAGACGGCCGAGGCCGGTGACATCGTGGCCATCTCCGGCATTCCGGAGCTGACCATCTCCGACACCCTGTGCCACCCGGATACCCCCGAAGCCCTGCCGGCGCTGACCGTCGACGAGCCGACCATCTCGATGACCTTCCAGGTCAACAACTCGCCGTTCGCCGGCAACAAGGACCTGTCCGGTGGCAAGTTCCTGACCAGCCGCCAGATCAAGGACCGCCTGGACCGCGAGCAGGTCCACAACGTGGCACTGAAGGTCGAACAGCTGGAAGACGCCGACAAGTTCCTGGTCTCCGGCCGCGGCGAACTGCACCTGTCGGTGCTGATCGAGAACATGCGCCGTGAAGGCTACGAGCTGGCGGTGTCGCGCCCGGAAGTGATCATCAAGGAAATCGACGGCCAGATGATGGAGCCGATCGAGCAGCTGGTGGTGGACATCGAAGAAATCCACCAGGGCGGCGTGATGGAAAAGCTGGGTACCCGCAAGGGCCAGCTGAAGAACATGGAACCGGACGGCAAGGGCCGTGTGCGCCTGGAATACCAGATCCCGGCCCGTGGCCTGATCGGTTTCCAGAACGAGTTCAAGACCCTGACCCAGGGTTCGGGCCTGCTGTTCCACGTGTTCGACCATTACGGTCCGAAGGAACAGGGCGCGATCGCCAAGCGCATCAACGGCGTGATGATCGCCAATGCGCCGGGCGTCACTCCCGCCTACTCGCTGGGTCCGCTGCAGGAGCGCGGCAAGCTCTTCGCTGCCGAAGGCGACAACGTGTATGAAGGCCAGCTGGTCGGCATCCACTCCAAGGACAATGATCTGACCGTCAACGCGATCAAGACCAAGCCGCTGACCAACATGCGCGCTTCGGGCAAGGACGACGCGATCCAGCTGACCCCGGCGATCAAGTACTCGCTGGAACAGGCCCTGGACTTCATCGAAGACGACGAGCTGGTCGAGATCACCCCCAAGGAGATCCGTCTGCGCAAGAAGTTCCTGACCGAAAGCGACCGCAAGAAGGCTTCGCGCGGCGGCTGAGCCAGCACCCCGTGGACCAGAGCGGCTACAACCCGGATCCGCACCGGCATCCGGGCCTCCACGTCATCGCCCTGCTCGAAGCGAGCAAGGCGATGCTGGCGCTGTTGGCCGCCACCGGGCTGGAAGTGCTCGGACCGCAGCCGCTGCGGCACGGCATCATGGTCCTGATCCGGCGTTTCAGCCTGGATCCGGACCATGGCACCCTTCCCTCGCTGCTGCACATGATCAGCCCCGACGCGGTGCACCTGGCCGCGGCGGGGATGATCGGCTACGGCCTGCTGCACCTGGTCGAAGCCTGGGGCCTGTGGCGGGCCAAGGCCTGGGCCTCCTGGCTGGGCTGCCTGACCGCCTCCCTGTACCTGCCTTTCGACATCTTCGCGATCATTCGCCATCCCGGCTGGCCATCGTGGACGATCCTGGCGATCAACCTGATCGTGGTCTACGTCCTCGCCCGCGACCTGCGCAAGCGCCACCGCTGAGCACCGGCTACACTGGGGATTGGAGCCGACCAAGCCGCCCCATGCGCCCGTCCTTGCCGCCTCTGCTGACCTGCCTGCTTGCCGCGCTGCCTGCGCTGCTTTCGGCTGGCTGCAGCCCGGCCGCGTCCAGCGCGCATGCGGCCGAACCCGCGAGCCGCAACGTGCCGTTCCCGTACGCCGAAACCGATGTCACCGACCTGCAGGCGCGGATGAGCGCCGGTGAGCTGGACAGCACCACCCTGACCCAGGCCTACCTGCAGCGCATCGCCACCCTGGACCGCACCGGGCCGCGCCTGCGCGCGGTGATCGAGCTCAACCCGGATGCACTGAAGGAAGCCGCTGCGCGCGACCGCGAGCGCCGTGATGGACGCCTGCGCGGCCCGCTGCACGGCATTCCGGTACTGCTGAAGGACAACATCAACGCCGCCCCGATGGCCACCAGCGCCGGCTCGCTGGCCCTGCAGGGGTTCCGCCCGGACGACGCCTACCTGGTGCGCCGGCTGCGCGACGCCGGCGCGGTGGTGCTGGGCAAGACCAATCTCAGCGAGTGGGCCAATTTCCGCGGCAACGATTCGGTGTCCGGCTGGAGCGCACGCGGCGGCCAGACCCGCAATCCCTATCGCCTCAGCCACTCGCCCTGCGGCTCCAGCAGCGGCAGCGCGGTGGCGGTCGCCGCCAACCTGGCCAGCGTGGCGATCGGCACCGAAACCGACGGCAGCATCGTCTGCCCTGCGGCGGTCAATGGCATCGTCGGCCTCAAGCCGACCGTCGGCCTGGTCAGCCGCGAGGGCATCATCCCGATTTCCTTCAGCCAGGACACCGCAGGACCGATGACCCGCAGCGTCGCCGACGCTGCAGCCGTGCTGACCGCTATCGCCGGCCGCGACGATGCCGACCCGGCCACGGCGACCATGCCTGGCCGCGCGGTGTACGACTACACCGCGCGCCTGGACCCGCAGGGCCTGCGTGGCAAGCGCATCGGCCTGCTGCAGACACCGCTGCTGAAATACCGCGGCATGCCGCCGCTGATCGAACAGGCGGCCACCGAGCTGCGCCGGGCGGGTGCCTTCGTGGTGCCGGTGGAGCTGCCCAACCAGGGCGCCTGGGCCGAGGCGGAACGCACGGTGCTGCTGTACGAATTCAAGGCCGGGCTGGAGCGCTACTTCAGCACCCATCGCGCGCCACTACGCAGCCTGGCCGACCTGATCGCCTTCAACCAGGCGCACAGCAAGCAGGAGCTGGGCCTGTTCGGCCAGGAACTGCTGGTGGCGGCCGACGCTACCGCCGGCCTGGCCGACCCCGCCTATATCCGTGCACGCAGCGATGCGCGCCGGCTGGCCGGCGCGGAAGGCATCGACGCCGCCCTCGCCGCCCACCAGCTCGATGCCCTGGTGGCGCCGACCACCGGTGTGGCGTGGCCGATCCGCAGCGAAGGCGACGACTTCCCCGGCGAGAGCTACAGCGCCGCCGCCGTCGCCGGCTATCCCAGCCTCAGCGTGCCGATGGGCCAGATCAATGGCCTGCCGGTCGGCCTGCTGTTCATGGGCACCGCCTGGAGCGAACCGAAGCTGATCGAAATGGCCTACGCTTACGAACAGCGCACCCGCGCGCGACGCCCGCCGCACTTCGACACCGACACCCTGATCGACGCCGGCGAGCCGTGATCGTGTTTCTGTAGAGCCGAGCCCACGCTCGGCTTCAACGGAAAATCGAAAGCAGCCGAGCATGGCTCGGCTCTACAGCGGCTGGTCGGGCTCCACCGGCACGATCGCCGCCTCACCGTCTTCAGCCCCCGGCGAACGCACATCCGCAGTGCGCGCACGTGGACCGCGCGGCATGTCCAGTTCGTCTGCATGCTGCAGCCGCGCACGCACCTGCGGCAGCGACTGCGGATGCTCGCGCGCGAGGAAATCGAGCATGCGTTCGCGCACCAGGCAGCGCAGATCGAAGGCATCACCGGAGCTGCGCGCACTGACCAGCAGGCGCACCTGGATCGCGCGCTCGCTGGTCTCGGTCACCTGGGTCACGCAGACCCTGCCATCCCACAGCGCTTCACCGCGGCAGATGCGTTCCAGCTCGGCACGGATCGCTGCCACCGGGGCACGATAGTCCAGCCACAGGAACGCGGTGCCGAGCAGGTCGGCGCTGCGCCGCGTCCAGTTCTGGAAGGGGTTCTCGATGAACCAGGTCAGCGGCACCACCATTCGCCGCTCATCCCAGATGCGCACCACCACATAGCTGCTGCCGATCTCCTCGATGCGCCCCCACTCGCCTTCGACGATCACCACATCATCCAGCCGGATCGGCTGCGTCACTGCGATCTGCAGGCCGGCGATCAGATTGCCGAACACGGGCTTTGCGGCGATACCGGCCACCAGGCCGATCAGGCCCGCCGAGGCCAGAAGCGCGGTGCCGATCTTCTGCACCATCGGGAAGGTCAGCAGCACCAGCGATGCGCCCAGCACGATGATGCCGCCCATCAGCACACGGCTGAGCACCCGCGTCTGGGTCTGGATGCGGCGCGCTTCCAGGTTGTCGGAGACATCGATGGGATGGCTGCGCAGGATGGCACGTTCGCCCGCCGCCACCGCCCGCACCAGCAGCCAGATGAAGCACGCGGTCAGCGCGATATGCAGCACCCGTTGCAGGTTGCCCAGAACGGGATCCTGCAGCGGCGTGGCCTGCAATGCAGGGATCAACAGCAGCAGCGGCCATGCGGTGGCCATCGGCAGCCCGAGCACACGCCCGATACGCGCGCGCCGACGATCGCGGCCCTTCAGCCGATGGTAGATCCACAGGATCAGCCACGCGCCGATGCCGCCCACCACTACGGCCAATCCCAACGGCCATGCGTATGCCTGTGCGCTTTGCCAGTGCACCGTTGCCACCTCCACTCGAACAGCCAAGTGGACAGACTCGCGCATGGCGCATGAGCGCCACGTCAGTCGTTCGTAAGCAGCGTGTTGGTCGGCAGGGCTTGCAGCCCTGTACCTGCGGTAGTGCCGGCCGCTGGCCGGCAACCTCAACAGCAACAGCAACAGCGTGCATTCCGAGGGATGGCGGGGCCGGTCCGGTTGCGGGAGACGCCGTGCCCACATCGCCCCGCCATCCCACGGAATGCATGCTGTTGCCGTTGCTTGGGCCGTTGCCGTTGCGTCAGCAGGTGCAGGGCTGCAAGCCCTGCCGCAACGCCCTTACCGCACCTGCTCCTGCTTGCGCACGATCGCCATCGCGATCTCCAGCGACTGCTCGTAGTTCAAACGCGGGTCCACCGTCGAACGATACGCACGTTCCAGGTCGCGCTCGGTCAGTTCGCGCGCGCCACCGGTGCATTCGGTCACGTCTTCGCCGGTCAGTTCCAGGTGCACACCGCCCAGTCGCGTGCCTGCGGCCGCATGCAGATCGAACGACATCTCCACTTCGCCACGCACGTTGTCGAAGCGGCGCGTCTTGAAGCCATTGGCGGTGCTTTCGGTGTTGCCATGCATCGCGTCACACACCCACAGCACGCGACGGCCATCGCGCTTGACCGCATCCAGCAGCGGCGGCAGCTTCTCGGCAATCTGCGCTGCCCCCATGCGGTGGATGAAGCTCAGTCGCCCTGGCTCGTCATGCGGGTTGAGCACATCGATCAGGCGCAGCAGCTGGTCCGGCGTCACCGACGGGCCGACCTTGATCGCAATCGGATTGCGCACGCCACGCAGGTATTCCACGTGCGCGCCGTCAAGCGCGGCGGTGCGCATGCCGATCCACGGGTAATGCGTGCTCAGGTTCAACCAGCCCTGCTGGCGCGGCACCTGCCGGGTCAGCGCCTGCTCGTAGGGCAGCAGCAGCGCTTCATGCGAGGTGTAGAAGTCGATGCGGTTGAGGTTGTGCACGCGGGCCCCGGCCAGGGTTTCCATGAAGTGCACCGCATCACCGATCGACGCCACCATCTTCTGGTACTCGGCGGCCAGCGGCGAATGCCGCACCCACTCCAGGTTCCAGTACTCCGGATGATGCAGGTCGGCGAAGCCGCCATCGATCAGCGCACGCACGAAGTTCATGGTCATCGCCGAATGCGCATGCGCCTGCAGCATCCGCTTCGGATCCGGCAGGCGCGCCGCCTCGGTGAACGCCGGCGCATTGATCACATCGCCGCGGTAGCTGGGCAGGGTCACGCCGTCGCGGGTCTCGGTATCGGCCGAACGCGGCTTGGCGTACTGGCCGGCAAAGCGCCCGACGCGGATCACCGGCTGGCGAAGGCCATGCACCAGCACCAGGCTCATCTGCAGCAGCACTTTCAACCGGTTGGAAATCGTGCCCGATTCGCAGTCGCTGAAGTTCTCGGCGCAGTCGCCGCCCTGCAGCAGGAAACGCTTGCCTTCCTGGGCCTCGGCCAACTGTTGCTTCAGCGCCAGGATCTCCCACGAGGTGACCAGCGGCGGTAGCCGCTTCAGTTCGTGCAGGGCGGCGTCCAGCGCCACCGGGTCCGGGTAGGTCGGCATCTGCAGCGCGGTCTTGCCGCGCCAGCTCTCCGGCGACCAGGCAGCGCCAGCGGCGGTCGCGGCAGGATCGAGGACGGGCGGAACGGCGGACAGGCTCATTGCAGACTTCCGGGGAGGGGGGCGGTCATGGTCGCAGAGCCAGCCGCTGGCGCAAAGGGCTGGGCACGCCCTGCACATGACTGAACGCCGGGGAAAGGGCATCGCGATCGGCCAGAAACCGCATGGTCACGGCCGCCCGGACAGGCGCATGATTCGCCACGCACTGTTACGAAGTAACACTCCGTCCCCGTCGGCCCCTTCCACAGCCTATCTGCCATGAAGCCCTCCCTGCTCGCTACCGGCATTACCTTCGCCCTGACCCTGGCCAGTCTGCCCACCCTCGCTATGGCCGCCGATGCCGCCGCTCCCGTGAAGGACCTCGACACGGTCACTGTCAGCGCCCAGCTCGACCAGGCCCGCAATGCGCTGTCGCCGGACATCGGCAGCAGCCAGTACCAGATCACCGCCGAGGACATCCAGAAGCAGCCGCTGGGTGCCTCCGCGCCGCTCAGCCAGGTGCTGCTGCAGGCTCCGGGCGTGGTCCAGGATTCCTACGGTGGCGTGCACGTGCGCGGCGACCACGCGAACCTGCAGTACCGCATCAACGGCGTACTGCTGCCCGAATCGATCTCCGGCTTCGGCCAGACCCTGGATGCCCGCACCATCAAGAGCATCCGCCTGATGGACGGGGCGCTGCCGGCGCAGTTCGGCGAGCGCACCGCTGCGGTGGTCGACATCACCACCCGCAGCGGCGCCGAGCTCGGCAATGGCGGCAGCGCCGGTCTGACCGCAGGCTCGTTCGGCAAGATCAATCCGAATGCCTCGTGGTGGGGCAATCAAGGGCGCTGGAGCTGGTTCCTGACCGGCAACTACGACCAGAACGAGGTCGGCCTGGAGAACCCGACCCGCTCGCGCAAGCCGCTGCACGACGACACGCACCAGGGCAAAGCCTTCGCCGACCTGACCTACCTGGTCAACGAGAACACCCGCCTGAGCGTGTTCGCCGGCTTTGCCAACAATCGCTTCCAGATCCCGGTCAATCCCGGGCAGACCCCGCAGTTCGGTTACCTGGACACGACCACCTTCGACTCCAGCCAGCTGGATGAAACCCAGCGCGAGACCACCCGCTTCGGCATGCTGGTGCTGCAGGGCACGCTGGGCGGCACCGCCTACCAGCTGTCCGCCGGGCAGCGCTACAGCGACGTGGCGTTCAACCCGGATGTCATCGGCGATCTGGTATTCAGTGGCGTCGCCTCCCAGGTCCAGCGCAGCAACCGCGCCAACACGCTGCAGGCCGACCTCTCCACCCCGCTGGGCAACGACCACACGCTGCGATACGGCCTGTACGGCAACTACGAGAATGCGCGCGCCAGCAACAACAGCTGGGTGTTCCCGGTCGATGGCGCCGGCCAGCAATCCAGCACCACGCCACTGCTGATTCCAGACCGCAGCGCCTTCCACGCCAGCACGCTGGCGGTGTACGTGCAGGATGAGTGGAAGATCGGCGACGACTGGACAGTGAACTACGGCCTGCGTGGTGATCGCTACAAGGCCTTCGGCCGCACCGAGGGCCAGCTCAGCCCCCGCCTGGGCGCGGTCTGGAATGCCAGCGACAGCACCACCGTGCATGCCGGCTATTCGCGTTACTTCACGCCACCGGCCAGTGAGCTGATCGCCAGCAGCGATATCGCCCTGTACGACGGCACCACCAACCAGCAGCCGGGCGGCGGCAACAACATTCCGCTGGCCGAACGCAGCGACTACTACGACATCGGCGTCTCGCAGCAGCTGGGTGAACACCTGACCCTGGGCCTGGACGCGTACGACCGCCGCGTCGCGCGTCTGCAGGACGAAGGCCAGTTCGGCGCCGCCTACATCTACTCGACGTTCAACTACCGCCGCGGCCATATCCGTGGGCTGGAGTTCAGTGCCGACTACAGCAGCGGTCCGTTCAGCGCCTACTTCAACGCGGCGTACAACAAGGCCATCGGCACCCAGGTCATCACCAGCCAGTACAACCTCGATCCGGACGCGCTGGCCTATGTGGCCGACCACTGGATCCACCTGGACCACGACCAGAAGCTGACGTCGTCGGGGGGCTTCAGCTACGCCTTCGCCGGGCACAACCGGGTCGGTGCCAACTACGTGTTCGGCAGCGGCCTGCGTTCGGATATCGAGGGCGTGCCCAACGGCGGCGAGCTGCCGTCCTACCTGCAGGTGCACCTCAGCGCCGGGCACGATTTCAATGCCGACAGCGGCCATCCGCTGCACGTGCAGCTGGCCGTGATCAACGCATTGGATCGCAGCTACCAGCTGCGCGATGGCGGCGGTGTCGGCGTGTTCGCCCCGCAATGGGGACCGCGCCGCGGCGCCTACCTGAGCCTGCAGCAGGACTTCTGAGGAGACAGGGGTCGGATCCCTTTCCGCAGGAAAGGGCTCTGACCCCGCACCGGAAATGGGGTCAGAGCCCTTTGCGATGCAAAGGGATCCGACCCCATCCTGCTTCAGCGCTTGACCTTGCGCAGCGACACCACCAGTGCCCACAGCGCCAGCAGCACGAACCACACGCCCGACCACATCGGCATGGTCAGGCCCAGGAACGTCCAGTCGATGTTGCCGCAGTTGCCGGTACCGGTCAGCACCGTGCGGAACACTTCCAGCGGCCCCATGGTCTCGCGCAGGAAGCTCAGCGGCGGGCCACAGGTCGCGCCCATCTCCGGCGGCAGCATCTGCACGTAGACGTGGCGCGCAGCGATGCCCACGCCGACGGCCGCCGCGATGAAGGCGAGCACGCCGTAGGTGGCGCGGCCGGGACGGTTGGACGGCCCGTGCAGCGCACCGATCAGGAACAACAGGCCCAGCGCGGCAAAAGCCAGGCGCTGGAAGATGCACAGCGGGCACGGCTCCAGGCCCATCTTCAGCTGCAGGAAGATCGCGTAGCCGAGCAGGCCCGCGCAGATCAGGAAGCCCAGGAAGAACTGGGCGCGGAAGGGCCAGCGCAGTGGATTCATCGTCAACGCTCGAATGGATCAAGGCGCCAAGCGTAACCGAGAGCGCGCCCCGTTCGAACCGCCACAGGTGACGCCTGTCGGAACGGTGCGGGTCAGATCCCTTTGCGAATGCAAAGGGATCTGACCTGCGGTGCTGCCTGCTCGGGGTCAGAGCCCTTTCCTGCGGAAAGGGATCCGACCCCTGGAAACGCAAAAGCCCGGCAGGAGCCGGGCTTTCGCTGTGTCGCGTTGGAGCGGTCCGATTACTCGGCCACTTCCTCGGCCACGACCGGACGGTCAACCAGCTCGACGTAGGCCATCGGTGCGTTGTCGCCGGCGCGGAAACCGCACTTCAGCAGGCGCAGGTAGCCGCCCGGACGGTTCGCGTAGCGCGGGCCCAGGATGGTGAACAGGTTGCCCACGGCTTCGTTGTCGCGCAGGCGGGCGAAGGCCAGACGGCGGTTGGCGACCGAGTCGACCTTGGCCAGAGTGATCAGCGGCTCGGCAACGCGGCGCAGTTCCTTGGCCTTCGGCAGGGTGGTCTTGATCAGCTCGTGCTTGAACAGCGAGGCGGCCATGTTCTTGAACATCGCTTCGCGGTGCGCGCTGGTGCGGCTGAACTTACGGCCAGACTTCTGGTGACGCATGGTGATATTCCTTGGTTAATGATGCGGCTGTGTGGATCGTTGTCGCCATCCTGGCGTTACTGCGCGGACTGCGGTTGGTCCTGGCCGCCCGTCCTGGACGACCTGCCCGCGAACCTGCGGTTCGTCGTGGCATGGTGTGTTGCGTTGAAGGCTCCACCGCAAGCGGTGGAGCCTCCAGGCATTACCGATATCAGCCCAGCATGCCGTGGCTGGCGACGCCGGCCGGCGGCCAGTTCTCCAGCTTCATGCCGAGGGACAGGCCGCGCTGAGCCAGCACTTCCTTGATCTCGGTGAGCGACTTCTTGCCCAGGTTCGGGGTCTTCAGCAGCTCCACTTCGGTCTTCTGGATCAGATCGCCGATGTAGTAGATGCTTTCAGCCTTCAGGCAGTTGGCCGAACGCACGGTCAGCTCCAGATCGTCGATCGGGCGCAGCAGCACCGGATCCACGCCGTTGTTGGCCGGCTTGGCCGCACCGCGGTCGCGGTGGGTGAAGTCACCGAACACCGACAGCTGGTCGCTGAGGATGTCGGCGGCGGTGCGCACGGCTTCCTCGGCATCGATGGTGCCGTTGGTCTCGATATCGATGACCAGCTTGTCCAGGTCGGTACGCTGTTCGACACGCGCCGCTTCCACGGCGTAGGCGACACGGCGGACCGGCGAGAACGAGGCATCCAGGACCAGGCGGCCGATGGCACGGGTTTCTTCGTCCGGACGACGACGCGCGGCAGCCGGCTGGTAGCCGAAACCACGTTCGATCTTCAGACGCATGTTGATCGCCGTATCCTTGGTCAGGTGGCAGATCACATGGTCGCCGTTCAGGATCTCCACATTGTGGTCGACCTTGATGTCGGCAGCGGTGACAACGCCCGGGCCCTGCTTGGACAGGGACAGGGTGGCGCTGTCGCCGGAGTGCATACGGATGGCCACGTCCTTCAGGTTCAGCAGGACTTCGAGCACGTCCTCCTGCAGACCTTCGACCGTGGTGTACTCATGCAACACGCCGTCGATTTCGACTTCCGTGATGGCGAAGCCCGGGATGGACGACAGCAGCACGCGACGCAGGGCATTACCCAGCGTATGCCCGTAACCCCGCTCCAAAGGTTCGATAACGACCTTTGCACGGGTGTCGGTAAGGCGTTCGATCTGCGGACCGCGAGGACGCAGAACCTGGTTGGCGGTAACCGTCATGTTGCGGGTTCTCCTAGTGAACCCCCGGCCGTCGCCGGGGGCTCTCCAATGTGAATTACTTCGAATACAGCTCGACGATCAGCGCTTCGTTGATGTCCGCAGGCAGATCCGAACGATCCGGAACAGCCTTGAAGATGCCGGTGAACTTGCCGGAATCCACTTCAACCCACGACGGGCTCAGGTCATGCTGGGCGGCGACGGTCAGGGCTTCCTGGACGCGCAGCTGCTTGGCAGCCTTTTCAGACAGGGCGATGGCGTCGCCAGCCTTGACCTGGTACGAAGCCAGGTTGACCGACTTGCCATTCACGGTGACGCCGCGGTGCGACACCAGCTGACGGGCAGCCGGACGGGTCACGGCGAAGCCCATGCGGTAGACGACGTTGTCCAGGCGGGTTTCCAGCAGCTGCAGCAGGTTCTCGCCGGTGTTGCCCTTCTTGGTCGAGGCCTTCTTGTAGTAGTTGCGGAACTGACGCTCCAGCAGGCCGTAGATACGCTTGACCTTCTGCTTTTCACGCAGCTGGGTGGCGTAGTCGGACAGCTTGCCCTTGCGGGCAGTGGCGCCGTGCTGGCCGGGCTTCTGCTCCAGCTTGCACTTCGAGTCCAGCGCACGCGCCGGGCTCTTCAGGGACAGGTCGGCGCCTTCGCGGCGGGCGAGCTTACAGGTAGGACCGATATAACGAGCCATTTCTTATCGCTCCCTTTAGACGCGACGCTTCTTCGGCGGACGGCACCCGTTGTGCGGGATAGGCGTCACGTCGATGATGTTGGTGATCTTGTAGCCGACGTTGTTCAACGAACGCACGGCCGACTCACGGCCCGGACCCGGGCCCTTGATGCGGACTTCCAGCGACTTCACGCCGTAGTCCAGCGCAGCACGACCGGCCTTTTCAGCAGCCACCTGGGCAGCGAACGGGGTCGACTTGCGCGAACCGCGGAAGCCAGCGCCACCGGAGGTCGCCCACGACAGAGCATTGCCCTGGCGGTCGGTGATGGTGACGATGGTGTTGTTGAACGAAGCGTGGACGTGGGCAACGCCGTCGGTGACGACGCGCTTGATCTTCTTCTTGGTCTTAGCAGCGGGCTTAGCCATTTCTCAGTCCCTTACTTCTTGATCGCCTTGCGCGGACCCTTGCGGGTGCGGGCGTTGGTACGGGTGCGCTGGCCACGCAGCGGGAGGCCACGACGGTGACGCAGGCCGCGGTAGCAGCCCAGGTCCATCAGGCGCTTGATCGCGATACCGATTTCACGGCGCAGATCGCCTTCCACGATGTACTTGCCGACTTCGGCGCGCAGGCGCTCGATTTCCGGCTCCGACAGATCGCGGATCTTGGTGGTCGAAGCAACGCCTGCGACTTCGCAGACCTTCTTCGAACGGGTACGGCCGATGCCGTAAATGCTTTGCAACCCGACCCAGACATGCTTCTGGGCTGGCAGGTTGACGCCTGCAATACGCGCCATGACGCGGTTCTCCAGCTGAGTGATGGCCGACAGCGCGCCTCGGGCACGCCAATCCGGCAGGATGGATCAAAAAAGTGAACTAGCGATACTAACAAGGTTCCGGTTTACATGGAAGCCCGTGAAACCATTGGTTTCATGAACCCGGCCTGGGGAGTGTGCCCAGGCTCCGGCGCCGGATGGGGTTGGACCTGGGGTTTCCCCCGGGGCCGCCCGCGCTACTCCAGCGCGGGACCACCTCATCACACCCCCACCCGGAACCGCTGCGGGGGCCGCCCTTCGTTTGTGTGGCCAGAGTCCGCGAAGCGGAGGGACCATCACGTCAGGAAGACGAAAGTATAACAGGCCTATCAGCCGCGGGCAAAACCGCCGCGGTTGCCACCCTTCAGGTTGGCCTTCTTCAGCAGGCTCTCGTACTGGTGGGACATCAGGTGCGCCTGCACCTGGGCGATGAAGTCCATCACCACCACCACCACGATCAGCAGCGAAGTACCACCGAAGTAGAACGAGGCGTTCAGCTGCGTGCGCATCAGTTCCGGCAGCAGGCAGACGATCACCAGGTACGCCGAGCCGGCCGCGGTCAGGCGGGTCAGCACGCCGTCGATGTAGTCGGCGGTCGCCTTGCCCGGACGGATGCCCGGAATCAGCGCACCGGACTTCTTCAGGTTGTCGGCGGTTTCCTGCGAGTTGAACACCAGCGCGGTATAGAAGAACGCGAAACCGGTGATCAGCGCAGCGAACACGATCATGTGCAGCGGCTCGCCCGGGCCCAGGGCGTTGGCGACCTTCTGCAGGACCTGGCCGAAGCTGCTCTGGTTGGCGGCCTGGCCGGACCACATGGCCAGGGTGGCCGGGAAGGCCAGCAGGCTCGAGGCAAAGATCGCCGGGATGACGCCGGCCATGTTGAGCTTCAGCGGCAGGAACGAGGTCTGGTTCATGTACGCGTTGCGACCACCCTGGCGGCGCGCGTAATTGACCGTGATCCGGCGCTGGCCACGCTCGACGAACACCACGAAGAAGGTGAAGGCGAGCACGACGATGGCGATCAGCAGCAGCTGGATGAACTGGATGTTGCCGTCGCGGTAGGCATCGAAGGTGTGGATGACCGCACCCGGCAGGCCCGCCACGATACCGGCGAAGATGATCAGCGACACGCCGTTGCCGATGCCGCGCTCGGTGACCTGCTCACCGACCCACATCAGGAACATGGTGCCGGCGGTCAGTGCGACCACGGCAGTGAGCACGAAGCCCATGCCCGGCGCATAGACGACCGGAGCGCCCGACGGCGAGACCTGGCCCTGCAGGGCCAGCGCGATCGAGCCGCCCTGCACCACTGCCAGCAGCACGGCGCCGATGCGCGAATACTGGGTGATCTTGCGGCGGCCGGACTCACCTTCCTTCTGCATCGCCTTCAGGGCGGGGAAGATGTGCACGGCCAGCTGCATCACGATCGATGCCGAGATGTACGGCATCACGTTCAGCGCGAAGATGCTGAAACGGTGCAGGGCGCCGCCCGAGAACATGTTGAACATGTCCACGATGCCGCCGCCCTGCTGTTGCATCATGGCAAGCATGGCATCGGGATTGACGCCCGGCACCGGCACGTAGCAGCCGATGCGATAGACGATCAAAGCCCCGACGACGAACAGCAAACGTTGGCGAAGTTCAGTGAACTTGCCCATTCCGCCCGCGAGGTTACCGATGCCAGCTTGCGCCATGATTTTCTTACTCCGTTACGCTGCCGCCGGCAGCTTCGATTGCAGCCTTGGCACCCGCCGTGGCAGCAATACCCTTCAGGGTGAACGCCTTGGTCACTTCGCCCTTGACGACGACCTTGGCCTTCTTTGCGGTGCTCGGGACCAGCTTGGCAGCACGCAGGGCAGCGAAATCGATCTCACCGGCCGGCAGCTTGTCCAGCGCGTACAGCAGCACTTCAGCGGTGTCCTTGGCGATCGGCGAACGGAAGCCGATCTTCGGCAGACGACGCTGCATGGGGGTCTGGCCGCCTTCGAAGCCAGCCTTGATCTTGCCGCCACCCTTACGGGCGAACGAACCCTTGTGGCCGCGGCCGGCAGTCTTGCCCAGGCCCGAGCCGATACCGCGGCCGACGCGGGTGCGCTCGGTGCGGGCGCCCGGTGCCGGGCTCAGTTCATTGAGACGCAGAGTCATGGTCGATTACTCCTCAACCTGGACGAGGTACTGAACCTTGTTGATCAGGCCGCGTACCTGCGGGCTGTCCTTCAGTTCACGCACATCGTTGAGCTTGTTCAGGCCCAGGGCACGCACCGACAGGCGGTGACGCGACTGGGTACCACGCAGGCCACGCACCAGGCGGACCTTCACAGTCTTGTTGGACTCATTAGCCATGGTTGAGTTCCTCCACCTTCTTGCCGCGCTTGGCCGCGATGCGAGCCGGCGACTGCGCAGCAGACAGGCCCTTCACGGTGGCACGCACCAGGTTGATCGGGTTACGCGAACCGGTGGCCTTGGCCAGCACGTTCTTCACGCCAACGGCTTCCAGCACGGCGCGCATGGCACCGCCGGCGATCACGCCGGTACCTTCCGAAGCCGGCTGCATGAACACGCGGGCTGCGCCGTGACCATCCTTGATGGTGTGCCACAGGGTGCCGTTGTTCAGGTCAACGCTGACCAGGTTCTTGCGGGCCTGTTCCATCGACTTCTGGATGGCGACCGGCACTTCGCGGGCCTTGCCATAACCGAAACCGACCTTGCCTTCGCCGTCGCCGACAACGGTCAGGGCGGTGAAGGTGAACTGGCGGCCACCCTTGACGGTCTTGCTGACGCGGTTGACCGCGACCAGCTTTTCGATCATGCCGTCGTCGATCTTCTCTTCGCGGTTACGGTCGCGATCGCGACCCCGCTGCTGACGCTCTTCTGCCATGTTGATTCCTTGGTTGTTTGGGTATGTACGGCTCGAGGCCGCTTATGGTTGTGGAGTGACGCGTTGTTCCGGTGGGCCACTGCAGAAGAGCGGCGCCGTCCAGCCTCGCTCAGGCTGGCGAGCAGGCAGGCAGGAGGCCATCGGCCCCCTGCCCTTGTCCCTTAGAACTGCAGGCCGGCTTCGCGGGCCGCTTCTGCCAGGGCCTTGATGCGGCCGTGGTAGCGGTAGCCCGAACGATCGAAGGCAACCTTCTCGACGCCGGCGGCCTTGGCGCGCTCGGCGACGATGCGGCCAACCTTGGCAGCGGCATCGGCGTTCTTGCCGTTCTTCAGGCCTTCCTTGACGTCGGTCTGGGTGGTGTTGGCGGCAGCCAGCACCCTCGAACCGTCAGCGGTGAAGACCTGGGCGTACAGGTGCTGGCCGGTGCGCAGCACCGACAGGCGGGCGACGCCGAGCTCACGGATGTGGGCGCGGGTCGACTTGGCGCGACGCAGGCGGGCGATGTTCTTGTTCATTTTGATTATTCCTTGAAAGCTGAAGGATGGGCTTCTCCCTGAGGAGTCCGCACATGGATGTGCGGGCTCTTGCGAGGGACTCGCACTTACGCCTTCTTGGCTTCCTTACGGATGATGACTTCGTCGGAGTACTTCACGCCCTTGCCCTTGTACGGCTCCGGCTTGCGGAACGCACGGATCTTGGCGGCGACTTCACCGACGACCTGCTTGTCAGCGCCCTGGACCAGGATCTCGGTCTGGGTCGGGGTGGTGATGGTGATGCCTTCCGGCGCCACGAACACGACCGGGTGCGAGAAGCCCAGCGACAGGCTCAGGTCCTTGCCCTGCATGGCAGCGCGGTAACCCACGCCAACCAGCTCCAGCTTGCGCTCGAAGCCTTCGGACACGCCCTTGACCATGTTGGACAGGATCGCACGCACGGTGCCGGTCAGTGCGACCAGCTCGGCGTTCTCGGTGCTCAGGGTGGCAACGCCATTGTCGACGTTGATGGCAATGCCGGCCGGCTTGGCCAGCGACAGGGTGCCCTTCGGGCCCTTGGCGGTGACGCTGTCCGACTGGACGTTCAGTTCAACCTTACCCAGGGTGATCGGCTTCTTGGCTACGCGGGACATAGTTCTACTCCTTTCGCCTTAGGCCACGAAGCACAGGACTTCGCCGCCGACGCCCAGCTGGCGCGCCTGCGCATCAGTCATGATGCCCTTGGAGGTGGAAATGATGGAGATACCCAGGCCGTTCATGACCTTCGGCAGCTCGCTCTTGCCGCGGTACTGGCGCAGGCCCGAACGCGAGAAGCGCTTCAGGGTCGCGATGACCGGCTTGCCTTCGAAATACTTCAGCACGATTTCCAGCTCGGACTTGTTGTTTTCCAGCTGGGTCACGCGCAGGTCGGTGATGTAACCCTCGTCCTTCAGGACCTGGGCGATCGCAACCTTGATCTTGGACGACGGGGCTTTCACCGTCTGCTTGCCAACTGCGGCCGCATTCTTGATGCGGACCAGCAGGTCGGCGATGGGATCAGTCATGCTCATATGAGTACCTTTGAGTGCACCGATATCCGCTTTCGCGAAAATCTGTTGTCTCCTGGAAACGGGCCAGGTCCCTTGATGCAGCGGGCCGGGGCCCACTCCTACAACCCCGTCTGCACAGGGCAAGACGCGGGAGTATACGCCAAAAGAGCCCGACTTGCGTCGGGCTCTTCGGGTTTTTTCGCAGAAAGGAAGCTGAACGCCTCCCCTCCCCGGTTCAGCGGCCCCCGCAGGGGCTGCTGATCGCAGGGCCGGCTGGGATTACCAGCTGGCCTTGCGCAGGCCCGGGACGTCGCCACGCATGGTGGCTTCGCGCAGCTTGTTGCGGCCGAGGCCGAACTTGCTGTACACGCCACGCGGACGACCCGACAGCTCGCAACGGTTGCGCTGACGGCTCGGCGACGAATCGCGCGGCAGCTTGGCCAGCTTGGTTGCGGCGTCGATCTTCTCTTCGTAGGTCGCGTCCACGGAGGACACGATCTTCTTCAGAGCCGCACGCTTCTCAGCGTACTTCTTGGCCAGCTTTTCCCGCTTGATGTCGCGGTTGACCATGGAGGTCTTTGCCATTTCGGTTTCCTCGACAGATCAGTTACGGAACGGGAACTTGAACGCTGCCAGCAGCGCCTTCGCTTCCGCGTCGGTCTTCGCAGTGGTGGTGATGGCGATATCCATACCGCGGATCGCGTCGACGGCGTCGAAGTCGATTTCCGGGAAGATGATCTGTTCCTTCACACCCATGTTGAAGTTGCCGCGGCCGTCGAAGGAACGACCGGAAACACCACGGAAGTCGCGCACGCGCGGCAGCGAGATGTTGATCAGGCGGTCCAGGAACTCGTACATCTTGTGGCGACGCAGCGTGGTCTTGCAGCCGATCGGCCAACCATCACGGATCTTGAACGACGCAACCGAGATACGCGACTTGGTGACAACCGGCTTCTGGCCGGAAATCTTGGTCATGTCCGCGACGGCGTTTTCCAGGATCTTCTTGTTGGTGGCAGCCTCGCCGACACCCATGTTCAGGGTGACCTTGACGAGCTTCGGTACTTCCATCGGATTGGTGTAGCCGAACTGCTTCATCAGCGCCGGCACCACTTCTTCCTTGTAGATCTTTTCGAGACGGGAAGTCATCTTCACATTCCTCAGGCGTCGAGCGCCTCACCGCTGGAGCGGAACACACGCAGTTTGCGTCCATCCTCCAGCACCTTGAAGCCAACGCGTTCGCCCTTGCCCGAAGCCGGGTTCAGCACGTTCACGTTGGAGATATGGATCGAAGCTTCGCGCTCGACCACGCCGCCGGCAACACCTGCCTGCGGGTTCGGCTTGGTGTGGCGCTTGACGATGTTCACGTTGGCGACGACCACACGGTCGCCGTCGACGCGGACGACTTCGCCCTGCTTGCCCTTGTCCTTGCCAGCGTTGACGACAACCTGGTCGCCCTTCTTGATACGGTTAGCCATGATTATCTCCTGTCGCTCACAGCACTTCGGGAGCGAGCGAGACGATCTTCATGAACTTCTCCGAACGAAGTTCACGGGTCACCGGCCCGAAGATACGGGTACCGATCGGCTCCTGCTTGTTGTTCAGCAGGACGGCAGCGTTGCCGTCGAAGCGGATCAGCGAACCGTCGGCGCGACGCACACCCTTGCGGGTACGCACCACGACGGCGTCATACACTTCACCCTTCTTGACCTTGCCGCGCGGAATCGCATCCTTCACGGTGACCTTGATGATGTCGCCGATGCCGGCGTAACGGCGCTTGGAACCACCCAGCACCTTGAAGCACATCACCTGCTTGGCACCCGAATTGTCCGCGACGTCAAGGTAGCTCTGCATCTGGATCATGATTCAGACTCCTTATTCAGCCGCACGCGTGATGACTTCCACCACGCGCCAGTTCTTGGTCTTGGACATCGGAGCAATCTCGGTCACGCGGACGACATCGCCTTCCTTGCAGGCGTTGTCGGCATCGTGGGCGTGCAGCTTGGTCGAGCGCTTGATGTACTTGCCGTACAGCGCGTGCTTGACCTGACGCTCAACCAGGACGGTAACCGTCTTGTCCATCTTGTTGCTGACGACACGGCCTTCGACCGTGCGCAGCGTCTTCTTTTCAGTATTGTCGCTCATAGCGGCCATCCTTACTTCGTGCTGCCGAGCAGGGTCTTGACGCGAGCAATCTCGCGACGGACCCGGCGAATGTCGTGGGTCTTCGGCAGCTGGCCGGTGACCTGCTGCATACGGACAGAGAACTGTTCCTTACGCAGGTCGATCAGGTGGGCCTTGAGTTCGTCAGCCGACTTTTCACGGAGAGTTTTGATATCCATCAGCGCACCGTACGGGTCACGAAAGTGGTGGTGACCGAGAGCTTGGCGGCGGCCAGGCGGAACGCCTCGCGAGCCACTTCCTCGGAAACACCCTCGATTTCATAGATCATGCGGCCGGGCTGGATCTGGGCCACCCAGTATTCCACGTTACCCTTACCCGAACCCATTCGAACTTCGATGGGCTTCTTGGTGATGGGCTTATCGGGGAACACGCGGATCCACATCTTGCCGCCGCGCTTGACGTAGCGGCTGATCGAGCGGCGGGCCGCTTCGATCTGACGCGCGGTCAGCTGACCGTGTGCGGTTGCCTTCAGGCCGTATTCGCCGAAGCTGACAGCGTTGGCGCTCCAGCTCAGGCCATCGTTACGGCCCTTGTGTACCTTGCGGTACTTGGTTCGCTTGGGTTGCAACATTGTCGTTACCTCGCTTCACGGGCCGGGCGCTGACGGTCACCACGGTCGCCGCGATCGTGACGATCGTTGCGCGACGGGGTGTCGTCCTGCTTTTCCTGGCCAACCTGGGAGAAATCGAAGACCTCGCCCTTGTAGATCCAGACCTTGATGCCGATGATGCCGTAGGTCGTCTTGGCTTCAGCGAAGCCATAGTCGATGTCGGCACGCAGGGTGTGCAGCGGCACGCGGCCTTCGCGGTACCACTCCGAACGGGCGATTTCAGCACCGTTGAGGCGGCCACCAACGTTGACCTTGATGCCCAGGGCACCCAGGCGCATCGCGTTGCCGACCGAGCGCTTCATTGCACGGCGGAACATGATGCGACGCTCCAGCTGCTGGGCGATCGACTCGGCAACGAGCTGCGCGTCCAGTTCCGGCTTGCGCACTTCGGTGACGTTGATGTGCGCCGGGACGCCCATCATCTCGCTCACTTCCTTGCGCAGCTTCTCGATGTCCTCACCGCGCTTGCCGATCACCACGCCCGGACGGGCGGTGTGGATCGTCACGCGAGCGGTCTTGGCCGGACGCTCGATCAGGATCTTGCTGATGCCGGCCTGAGCCAGCTTCTTGCGCAGCATTTCGCGCACTTTCAGGTCGGCTGCCAGGTAACCGGCGAACTCGGCCTTGTTGGCGTACCACTTGGAGTTCCAGTCCTTGGAAATGCCGAGGCGGATACCAATCGGATGAACTTTATGACCCATGGTCTTTTCCTTATCCGCTTACTTGGCGGCGCCCACAACCACAGTGATGTGGCTGGTGCGCTTGAGGATGCGGGTACCGCGGCCTTTCGCCCGCGCCATGAAACGCTTCAGGGTCGGACCTTCATCAACCATGATGGTCTGAACCTTCAGCTCGTCGACGTCGGCGCCCTGGTTGTTCTCGGCGTTGGCAATTGCCGACTCCACCACCTTCTTGATCAGGTGGGCAGCCTTCTTGTCCGAGAACTTCAGCAGGTTGACCGCACGTTCGGCCGGCAGACCGCGCACCTGGTCAGCGACCAGACGAGCCTTCTGCGGGGAGATGCGCGCAGTGCGCAGGATGGCTTTCGCTTCCATTGTCATCTCTCCTTACTTGCCCGACTTCTTGTCACCACCGTGACCCTTGAAGGTCCGGGTGATGGCAAATTCGCCGAGCTTGTGGCCGACCATGTTCTCGTTGACGAGAACCGGGATGTGGTTCTTGCCGTTATGCACGGCAATGGTGATGCCTACCATGTCAGGCAGGATCATCGAACGGCGCGACCAGGTCTTGATCGGCTTCTTGCTGCCCGCAGCGGCCTCCACCTTCTTGACGAGGTGGTGATCGACGAACGGGCCCTTCTTGAGTGAACGTGCCATGGTCGATTAGCCCCTACGATCGCGGACGATGAACTGCTGAGTGCGCTTGTTATGGCGCGTCTTGTAACCCTTGGTCGGAACACCCCACGGGGTGACCGGATGCGGGTTACCCTGGCCGGCCTTGGCCTCACCACCACCGTGCGGGTGGTCAACCGGGTTCATGGCAGCACCACGAACGGTCGGGCGGACGCCGCGCCAACGCTTGGCACCGGCCTTGCCCAGCTTTTCCAGGCTGTGCTCGTCGTTGCCGACTTCGCCGATGGTGGCGCAGCACTCGACCGGAACCTTGCGCATTTCACCCGAGCGCAGGCGCAGGGTGGCGTAGATGCCTTCGCGAGCCACCAGCTGCACGGCCGCACCAGCGGCGCGAGCGATCTGAGCGCCCTTGCCCGGCTTCAGCTCGATGCAGTGGATGGTGGTGCCGACCGGGATGTTGCGCAGCGGCAGGGTGTTGCCGGCCTTGATCGGGGCGTCCGAACCAGCGATCACCTGATCACCGGCCTTCAGGCCCTTCGGGGCGATGATGTAGCGACGCTCACCATCGACGTAGCACAGCAGGGCGATGTGGGCGGTGCGGTTCGGATCGTATTCGATGCGTTCCACGCGCGCCGGGATGCCCAGCTTGTTGCGCTTGAAGTCGATGATGCGGTAGTGCTGCTTGGCACCACCACCGACGTGACGCACGGTGATGCGGCCGTGGTGGTTGCGGCCACCCGAGCGGCTCTGCGACTCGACCAGTGCGGCGTGCGGAGCACCCTTGTGCAGGTCGGGCGTAACCACGCGCACGGCCGAACGGCGGCCGGGGGAAGTGGGCTTGAATTTCATCAATGGCATGGGATGTACCTCAGGCCTTGGCCGTTACATCGATCGACTGGCCGTCGGCCAGGCGAACGTACGCCTTGCGCCAATCGCCGCGGCGGCCAGCACGGTTACGGAAGGACTTGTTCTTGCCCTTGACGTTGACCACGTTGACGGCTTCGACCTTGACGTCGAACAGCTGCTCAACCGCGGCCTTTACATCGGCCTTGGTGGCTTCGTTCGAAACTTCGAAGACATACTGGTTGGAGAGTTCCTGCAGGCGCGCGGTCTTTTCGGAGACACGCGGGGCACGCAGCACGCTGAAGATTTTTTCGTTGCTGTTCATGCCAGCCACTCCTCGACCTTCTTGACCGCGTCAGCGGTGATGACGACCGTGTCGGCACCCACCAGCGAGACCGGATCCAGACCCTGGACGTCACGCACCTGCACGTACGGCAGATTGCGGGCGGACAGGTACAGGTGCTCGGACGCTTCTTCGGTGACGATCAGCGGGCGCTTGCCCACTTCCAGGCCGGCCAGCTTGGCGATCAGACCCTTCGTGTTGGTCACTTCGACATCGAAGGACTCCACGATGGTCAGACGGCCCTGACGGTTCAGCTCGGACAGGATCGCGCACATGGCGGCACGGTACTGCTTACGATTGACCTTCTGCTCGAAGCTGCGCGGCTTGGCCGCGAAGGTGACACCGCCGCCGACGAAGATCGGAGCCGTCAGTGCGCCATGACGCGCGCCGCCGCCCTTCTGCTTCTTCGACTTCTTGGTGGTACCAGCCACTTCGGAGCGAGTCTTCTGTGCCTTGGTGCCGGCGCGACCGGCGTTGCGGTAGGCAACGACGACCTGGTGGACCAGATCTTCGCTGAAATCGCGACCGAACACGGCGTCGGAGACCGAGACCTTGTTGTTGCTACCCGTGATAACGAGTTCCATCGTCATCTCTCCTTATGCCTTGCTCGCCGGACGGACGATCACATCGCCACCCGCCGCGCCCGGAACGGCGCCGCGAACGGCGATCAGACCGCGCTCGACGTCGACCTTGACCACTTCCAGGTTCTGGGTGCTCTGCTGCACCGCGCCCATGTGGCCCGACATCTTCTTGCCCGGGAAAACGCGACCCGGGGTCTGGCGCTGACCCAGCGAACCCGGCGCGCGATGCGACAGCGAGTTACCGTGGGTTGCATCGCCCATACGGAAGTTGTGGCGCTTGATGGTGCCCTGGAAGCCCTTGCCCTTGGTGACACCCTGGACGTCGACGATCTGGCCGACTTCGAAGATGTCCGCCTTGACTTCGCCGCCAACGGCGAAATCGCCGAGCTGCGCGTCTTCAACGCGGAACTCCCACAGGCCACGACCCGCTTCCACCTTCGCCTTGGCGAAGTGGCCGGCTTCCGGCTTGTTGACCAGGGCAGCGCGACGCGCGCCGACGGTCACCTGCACGGCGCTGTAGCCGTCGGTTTCGACGGTCTTGATCTGCGCGATGCGGTTCGGGGTTGCTTCGATCAGGGTCACCGGGATGGAACGGCCATCTTCGGTGAACACGCGGCTCATGCCGGCCTTGCGGCCCACGAAGCCCAACGAATACTTCTTCGTCATGGTCGTAGTCCTCAGGTCAGCTTGATCTGAACGTCGACGCCGGCAGCCAGTTCGAGCTTCATCAGCGCGTCCACGGTCTTGTCATTCGGGTCAACGATATCGAGCACGCGCTTGTGCGTGCGGGTCTCGTACTGGTCACGCGCGTCCTTGTCGACGTGCGGGGAGACGAGAACGGTGTAACGCTCGATCTTGGTCGGCAGCGGGATCGGGCCACGCACTTGCGCGCCGGTCCGCTTTGCCGTTTCAACGATCTCGCTGGCCGAACGGTCGATCAGACGATGATCGAACGCTTTCAGCCGGATCCGGATCTTTTGGTCCGCCATGGCGGTAGGTTCCTTCGTTAAAAGAGCGACAGACAAAGCCTCTGGGTTGCTTTGCCCCATGAAATTCCTGAATACGGACGGCCCGCAGTCCTGCAGGCCGACAAGGTCACTCCATGGACCTCAAAAACGTAGGCAGACCAGTTTCCCGGCCTGCCCAGACGTAGAAGCATAATGGCACGCAAGGCAGCTGTCAACAGTCGCCTGTTGACGCCGCCTGAATGGCATTGACCCTTCCTGGTCCGGGGAACACAAGGCACATCCTGTGCCTGCTTTCCCATTTGATACGCCCCGATGCCCTACCCAGGCAACATCGGGGCGCAGATACTACCAGATTACTCGATGATCTTCGAGACCACGCCGGCGCCGACGGTACGGCCGCCTTCGCGGATGGCGAAGCGCAGGCCTTCGTCCATTGCCACCGGGTTGATCAGGGTGACGACCATCTTGACGTTGTCACCCGGCATCACCATTTCGACGCCTTCCGGCAGCGCAGCTGCGCCGGTGATGTCGGTGGTGCGGAAGTAGAACTGCGGACGGTAGCCGTTGAAGAACGGGGTGTGGCGGCCGCCCTCGTCCTTCGACAGGACGTACACTTCGCCTTCGAACTTGGTGTGCGGCTTGATCGTGCCCGGCTTGGCCAGCACCTGGCCACGCTCGACGTCGTCACGCTTGGTGCCGCGCAGCAGCAGGCCAGCGTTGTCGCCTGCCTGACCCTGGTCCAGCAGCTTGCGGAACATTTCAACGCCGGTCACGGTGGTCTTCTGCACCGGACGGATGCCGACGATTTCGATTTCGTCGCCAACCTTGATCACGCCGCGCTCGATACGACCGGTCACCACGGTGCCGCGGCCCGAGATCGAGAACACGTCTTCCACCGGCATCAGGAACGGCTTGTCGATCGCACGCTCCGGCTCCGGAATCCAGCTGTCCAGCGCGTCGACCAGCTTCAGGATGGCCGGCACGCCGATGTCGCTCTGGTCGCCTTCCAGCGCCAGGCGGGCCGAACCGGCGATGATCGGGGTGTCGTCGCCCGGGAACTCGTACTTGCTCAGCAGTTCGCGCACTTCCATCTCGACCAGCTCGAGCAGCTCGGCGTCGTCGACCATGTCGGCCTTGTTCAGGAACACGACGATGTACGGCACGCCGACCTGGCGCGACAGCAGGATGTGCTCACGGGTCTGCGGCATCGGGCCGTCAGCGGCCGAGCACACCAGGATCGCGCCGTCCATCTGGGCGGCACCGGTGATCATGTTCTTGACGTAGTCAGCGTGGCCCGGGCAGTCAACGTGGGCGTAGTGACGGATCGGGGATTCGTATTCGACGTGCGCGGTCGAGATCGTGATACCACGAGCCTTTTCTTCCGGCGCGGCGTCGATCGAGGAGTAATCCTTGAACTCGCCACCGAAGCGCTCGGCACCGATCTTGGTCAGTGCGGCGGTCAGCGTGGTCTTGCCGTGATCGACGTGACCGATGGTGCCGACGTTGACGTGCGGCTTGGTGCGCTCGAACTTACCCTTTGCCATTGTTCTATACCTTGATTGTTCGTAAGTGGTTTCAAGAGAGGCTGAGCGAGGCTCAGCCCTTCTTCATGACGGCTTCGGCGATGTTGGTCGGAGCCGGCTCGTAGTGATCGAATTCCATGGTGAAGGTGGCGCGGCCCTGGGTCTGCGAACGCAGCGCAGTGGCGTAGCCGAACATTTCACCCAGCGGGATCATCGCGTTGATGATGCTGGCCGAACCGTCACCGGTGGTGTCGGAACCCTGCAGCACGCCGCGACGACGGCTGACGTCGCCCATCACGTCACCCTGGTAATCCTCCGGGGTCACGATCTCGACCTTCATGATCGGCTCCAGCAGCACCGGCTTGGCCTTGGCGAAGCCCTGCTTGAAGGCCATCGACGAAGCCAGCTTGAACGCCATTTCCGAGGAGTCGACGTCGTGGTACGAACCGAACACCAGCTTCACCTTGACGTCCACGACCGGGAAGCCAGCCAGCGGACCGCTGGTGATGGTTTCGCGCAGGCCCTTTTCAACCGACGGAATGAATTCCTTCGGGATCACGCCGCCGGTGATGTCGTTGATGAACAGGAAGTCGTCCTTGATGGCCGGAGCCAGCTTCGGATCGGCACGGTCTTCAGCGGTGATCGGCGACAGCTCGATCACGACGTGACCGTACTGACCCTTACCACCGGACTGCTTGGCGTGCTTGTAGTCCGACTTGACGTCGGCCAGGGTGATGGTTTCGCGGTAGGCCACCTGCGGCGCGCCGACGTTGGCTTCAACGTTGAACTCGCGCTTCAGGCGGTCGACGATGATGTCCAGGTGCAGCTCGCCCATGCCCGAGATGATGGTCTGGCCGGATTCTTCGTCGGTCTTGACGCGGAACGACGGATCTTCCTGCGCCAGACGGCCCAGGGCCAGACCCATCTTTTCCTGGTCCGACTTGGTCTTCGGCTCGACGGCCATCGAGATCACCGGCTCCGGGAAGGTCATGCGCTCCAGGATGATCGGCGCGTCCACGGCGCACAGGGTGTCACCGGTGGTGGTGTCCTTCAGGCCCACGGCAGCAGCGATGTCACCAGCCAGAACTTCCTTGATTTCCTCGCGGTTGTTCGAGTGCATCTGCAGGATGCGACCGATGCGCTCCTTCTTGCCCTTCACCGAGTTCAGCACGGTGTCGCCACCGTTCAGGGTGCCCGAGTAGACGCGGAAGAAGGTCAGCGCGCCGACGAACGGGTCGGTGATGATCTTGAAGGCCAGCGACGAGAACGGAGCCTTGTCGTCCGACTTGCGGGTCATCTCGACGGTGTCGTCGTCAACGTCCACGCCCTTCACGTCCGGCACGTCGACCGGCGACGGCAGCAGCTGGATCACGCCGTCCAGCATGGCCTGCACGCCCTTGTTCTTGAAGGCCGAGCCGCAGTACATCGGCACGATCTCGGTGGCCAGGGTGCGGGTACGCAGCGCGTTGATGATTTCAGCCTCGGCCAGCTCTTCGCCGCCCAGGTACTTTTCCATCAGCTCTTCGCTGGCTTCGGCAGCGGTCTCGACCATGAACTGGCGAGCCTCTTCGGCAGCCGCCTGCAGATCGGCCGGGATGTCGCTGTATTCGAACTTCATGCCCTGCGAAGCCTCATCCCAATGGATGGCCTTCATCTTCAGCAGGTCGACAACGCCCTTGAAGTTGTCTTCAGCGCCGATCGGCAGCTGCATCGGCACGGCGACCGCGCCCAGCTTGGCCTTCAGCTGGCCGACGACCTTCTGGAAGTTGGCACCGGTGCGGTCCATCTTGTTGACGAACGCGATGCGCGGCACGTGGTACTTGTTGGCCTGGCGCCACACGGTTTCCGACTGCGGCTGCACGCCACCGACGGCACACAGGACGAAGACGGCACCGTCGAGCACGCGCAGCGAGCGCTCCACTTCGATGGTGAAGTCGACGTGCCCGGGGGTGTCGATGATGTTGAAGCGGTGCTCCGGCAGGGACTTGTCCATGCCCTTCCAGAACGCGGTGGTGGCAGCGGACTGGATCGTGATGCCACGCTCCTGCTCCTGCTCCATCCAGTCCATGGTGGCGGCGCCGTCGTGCACTTCACCGATCTTGTGGCTCTTGCCGGTGTAGAACAGGATGCGCTCGGACGTGGTGGTCTTGCCGGCATCGATGTGAGCCATGATGCCGAAGTTACGGTAACGCTCGATGGGAGTGGAACGGGCCACGGGAGCCTCTCAGATTTCTTGGATTTCGGATGGCCGAACGCCGCCTTTCGGCGGCCTTCGGATTGGCGCAGCCCTTCTGGGACCGCGAGGCAGCACGCACCGAAGTGGTGCTGCCCTGCCTGTTTTACAAGGCCGTCAAACTCACCAGCGGTAGTGGGCGAATGCCTTGTTGGCTTCGGCCATGCGGTGGGTTTCTTCGCGCTTCTTGATGGCGCCGCCACGGTTTTCCGAGGCGTCGATCAGTTCAGCAGCCAGCTTCTTCGGCATGGTGTTCTCACCACGCTTGCGCGCGGAGTCGATCAGCCAGCGCATGGCCAGGGCCATCTTGCGCGACGAACGCACTTCGACCGGCACCTGGTAGGTGGCACCACCGACGCGACGCGACTTGACTTCGACCGCCGGAGCGACGTTGTCCAGAGCCTTCTGCACCAGTTCAATGGCGTTGGCGCTGCTGTTCTTCTCGGTGATCACGTCCATGGCGCCGTACACGATCTTTTCGGCGACGGACTTCTTGCCGCTCTGCATGACCATGTTGATGAAGCGGGCGATGGTTTCGCTTCCGTGCTTCGGATCGGGCAGGACGGAACGCTGCGGAGTATTACCCTTACGCGACATAGTGCTCTCTCCTTATGCCTTCGGACGCTTGGCGCCGTACTTGGAACGGGCCTGGCGACGCTTGGCAACGCCGGCGGCGTCGAGCGAGCCACGAACGGTGTGGTAACGCACACCCGGCAGGTCCTTGACGCGACCGCCGCGGATCAGGACCACGGAGTGCTCCTGCAGGTTGTGGCCTTCACCACCGATGTAGGAAATCACTTCTTCCTGGTTGGTCAGGCGGACCTTGGCAACCTTGCGCAGAGCCGAGTTCGGCTTCTTCGGAGTGGTGGTGTAGACACGGGTGCAGACGCCACGGCGCTGCGGGCACTTGTCGAGCGCCGGCGAGGCACTCTTGTAGGTGGTCGCTTGCCGCGGCTTGCGGACCAGCTGGTTGATCGTCGCCATCAGTAGGTTCTTCTGATTGGTGGCCGGAAAATCCGACCAGAGATGCGGAAATGTTAAAGCAGGCCGAAATTCTGGCCTGCTGAGACAGACGATTGTAGCAACCTGCCAGGAAAGCAGTCAAACGCCTCCTGTCAAGCCCGTCCCTGATCCCGGGACGTTACTGGGGGGCCTCCATGTACCCCGTTCAGGTTGACAGGGTCGATCGCGGACGATCTCCCCTGCCCTTTCCCAATCCCATCGATGGACCGATGGGGTGGTCCGGCCTTGCGGCCGGACCGGCTACCTCATTCTTCGCCCGACGCCTGTTCAGCTTCGGCTTCAACCACCGGCGCCTCGACCGCGACCGGGGTACCGGCCAGGGTCTGCATTTCCGACTCGGTGAGACCGGAAGCGCCGCGACGGCGGTTGCTGTGGTACGCCAGGCCGGTACCGGCCGGAATCAGGCGACCCACGATGACGTTTTCCTTCAGGCCACGCAGGTTGTCCGAGGTGCCGCGGACGGCCGCTTCGGTCAGCACGCGGGTGGTTTCCTGGAACGAAGCGGCCGAGATGAACGATTCGGTCGCCAGCGACGCCTTGGTGATACCCAGCAGGACCGGATCGAAGTGCGCCGGCAGCTCGTTGCGGGCCGACAGGCGCGCATTTTCCTCGATAACGCGCTGACGCTCCACCTGTTCGCCGTTCAGGAACTTGCTGCTGCCCTGATCGGTGATCTCGACCTTGCGCAGCATCTGGCGGGTGATCACCTCGATGTGCTTGTCGTTGATCTTCACGCCCTGCAGGCGGTACACGTCCTGGATTTCCTTCACCAGGTAGGCCGCCAGCGGCTCGACGCCCAGCAGGCGCAGGATGTCCTGCGGGCTCGGCTCGCCGTCCACGATGGTTTCACCCTTGGTGACATGCTCGCCTTCGAACACGATGACCTGGCGGTACTTCGGGATCAGCTCTTCGTGCTCCGAACCATCGGTGTCCTTGATGATCAGGCGCTGCTTGCCCTTGGTGTCCTTGCCGAAGCTGATGATGCCCGAACGCTCGGCCAGCACCGCCGGATCCTTCGGCTTGCGCGCTTCGAACAGGTCGGCCACGCGCGGCAGACCACCGGTGATGTCGCGGGTCTTCGACGCTTCCTGCGGGATCTTGGCGACGACGTCGCCCACGCCCACCGGGGCGCCGTCCTGCAGGTTGACGATCGAACGCGGCGGCAGCAGGTACTGCGCCGGCAGGTCGGTGCCCGGAATCGACAGGTCGTTGCCCTTGGCGTCGACGATGCGCACGATCGGGCGCAGGTCCTTGGCCTGGGTACCACGACGCTTCGGATCGGTGATTTCGCGCGAAGCCAGGCCGGTCAGCTCGTCGGTCTTCTCGATGACGGTGATGCCATCAACGAAGTCGATGAAGCGGATGAAGCCGGCCACTTCCGACACGATCGGGTGGTTATGCGGATCCCAGTTGGCCACGGTCTGGCCAGCCTTGATCGCATCACCGTCCTTGGACGTGATGGTCGCACCGTACGGCAGCTTGTAACGCTCACGCTCACGGCCGTGGGCATCGAGCACCGAGATTTCGCCCGAGCGCGACACTGCGACCAGCGAGCCGTTGGCATGCTCGACCGACTTGAGGTTGCTGAACTTGACCGAGCCGGTGGTCTTGACGGTGATGTTGTCGACCGCTGCAGCTCGCGACGCCGCACCACCGATGTGGAACGTACGCATGGTCAGCTGGGTACCCGGCTCACCGATGGACTGCGCGGCGATGACGCCGACTGCTTCACCGATGTTGACCAGGTGGCCACGGGCCAGGTCGCGGCCGTAGCAGCGCGAGCAGACACCGAACGCCGATTCGCAGGAGATGGTCGAGCGGACCTTGATGGTCTGCACGCCGGCATCTTCCAGCTTGGCGACCCAGGCTTCGTCGAGCAGGGTGTTGCGGGTGACGATCGGATCCTCGTCGTTGCCCGGCAGGAACACGTCCTCGGCGACCACGCGGCCCAGCACGCGGTCCTTCAGCGGCTCGACCACGTCGCCGCCTTCCACGATCGGGGTCATGATCAGGCCTTCGGTGGTACCGCAATCCACCTCGGTGATCACCACGTCCTGCGCGACGTCGACCAGACGACGGGTCAGGTAACCCGAGTTCGCGGTCTTCAGTGCGGTATCGGCCAGACCCTTACGGGCACCGTGGGTGGAGTTGAAGTACTCCTGCACGTTCAGGCCTTCGCGGAAGTTCGCCTTGATGGGCGTCTCGATGATCGAGCCGTCCGGGCGGGCCATCAGGCCGCGCATGCCGGCCAGCTGACGGATCTGCGCCTGCGAACCACGCGCACCGGAGTCGGCCATGATGTACAGCGAGTTCATCGACTTCTGGTCGATGGTCTCGCCCTTGGCATTGACCACCTTCTCGGTACCGATGGTGTCCATCATCGCCTTGGCGATGCGCTCGTTGGTGCGCGACCAGATGTCGACCACCTTGTTGTAGCGCTCGCCGGCGGTGACCAGGCCCGACTGGTACTGCTCCTGGATTTCCAGCACTTCGGCTTCGGCCTCGGTGAGGATGCCCTTCTTCTCGTCCGGGATCAGCATGTCGTCGATGCCGATCGAGACGCCGGCGCGGGTCGCGTAGGCGAAGCCGGTGTACATCAGCTTGTCGGCGAACACGACCGTGTCCTTCAGGCCCAGCTGGCGGTAGCTGGAGTTGATCAGGCGGCTGATGTTCTTCTTGGTCAGCTCGGTGTTGGCCAGCGCGAACGGCAGGCCTTCCGGCAGGATTTCAGCCAGCAGGGCGCGACCGATCGTGGTGTCCACGATCGAGGTCTTGTTCTGCTTGTTGCCGTCTTCGTCGGTCACCACCTCGGTGATGCGGACCTTGACCTTGGCGTGCAGTTCCACCACGCGGTTGTCGTAGGCACGCTTCACTTCGGCGATGTTGGCGAAGGCCATGCCCTCGCCCTTCTTGTTTTCCAGCGAGCGGGTCATGTAGTACAGACCCAGCACGACGTCCTGCGACGGCACGATGATCGGCTCGCCGTTGGCCGGCGACAGGATGTTGTTGGTCGACATCATCAGCGCACGCGCTTCCAGCTGGGCTTCCAGCGAGAGCGGCACGTGGACGGCCATCTGGTCACCGTCGAAGTCGGCGTTGAACGCGGTGCAGACCAGCGGGTGCAGCTGGATGGCCTTGCCTTCGATCAGCACCGGCTCGAACGCCTGGATGCCCAGCCGGTGCAGGGTCGGCGCACGGTTCAGCATCACCGGATGCTCGCGGATGACCTCTTCCAGGATGTCCCAGACTTCGGCTTCTTCGCGCTCGACCAGCTTCTTGGCGGCCTTGATGGTGGTGGCCAGGCCACGACGCTGCAGCTTGGCGAAGACGAACGGCTTGAACAGCTCCAGCGCCATCTTCTTCGGCAGGCCGCACTGGTGCAGGCGCAGGTACGGACCGACCACGATGACCGAACGGCCCGAGTAGTCGACGCGCTTGCCGAGCAGGTTCTGGCGGAAGCGACCCTGCTTGCCCTTGATCATGTCGGCCAGCGACTTCAGCGGGCGCTTGTTGGTGCCGGTGATGGCACGACCGCGACGGCCGTTGTCCAGCAGCGCATCGACCGATTCCTGCAGCATGCGCTTTTCATTGCGCACGATGATGTCCGGCGCGCTCAGTTCGAGCAGGCGGCGCAGGCGGTTGTTGCGGTTGATGACGCGGCGGTACAGGTCGTTCAGGTCGGAGGTCGCGAAGCGGCCGCCATCCAGCGGGACCAGCGGGCGCAGGTCCGGCGGCAGCACCGGCAGCACGGTCATGACCATCCATTCCGGACGGTTGCCCGATTCCAGGAAGGCCTCGATCAGCTTGATGCGCTTGGTGAGGCGCTTGAGCTTGGTTTCCGAACCGGTAGCGGCGATTTCCTCGCGCAGGCGGGTCATTTCCGACTGCAGGTCGATCGTGCGCAGCAGTTCGTACACGGCCTCGGCGCCCATGGCGGCGTCGAAGTCGTCACCGTGCTCCTGGCGGGCCTGCAGGTACTGTTCTTCGGTCAGCAGCTGGCGGCGCTCCAGGGCGGTCAGGCCCGGCTCGGTCACCACGTACGCTTCGAAGTACAGCACGCGCTCGATATCGCGCAGGGTCATGTCCAGCATCAGGCCGATGCGCGACGGCAGCGACTTCAGGAACCAGATGTGCGCGACCGGCGACGCCAGGTCGATGTGGCCCATGCGCTCACGGCGCACCTTGGCCAGGGTCACTTCGGTGCCGCACTTTTCGCAGACCACGCCGCGGTGCTTCATGCGCTTGTACTTGCCGCACAGGCACTCGTAGTCCTTCACCGGGCCGAAGATGGCGGCGCAGAACAGGCCGTCGCGTTCCGGCTTGAAGGTACGGTAGTTGATGGTTTCCGGCTTCTTCACTTCGCCGAAGGACCACGAACGGATCAGGTCCGGCGAGGCCAGCGCGATCTTGATCGCGTCGAAGTCCAGCGTCTGGCGCTGCTGGTTGAAGAGGTTGAGCAGGTCTTTCATGGTGTTCTCCAGAAGGAGGAATGCTGTGTCGATGGGCTTTCAGTTGACTGCCAGCGGCGCGGCGGCGGAGGCCGCCGCGCCGGCATGGATCAGTTGTCTTCCAGTTCCATGTTGATGGCCAGCGAGCGGATTTCCTTCACGAGCACGTTGAAGGATTCCGGCATGCCCGCGACCATCTCGTGCTCACCGTCGACAATGTTCTTGTACATCTGGTTGCGGCCCTGCACGTCATCGGACTTCACCGTCAGCATTTCCTGCAGGGTGTAGGCCGCGCCGTAGGCTTCCAGCGCCCAGACTTCCATTTCACCGAAGCGCTGGCCGCCGAACTGCGCCTTGCCGCCCAGCGGCTGCTGGGTGACGAGCGAGTACGGACCGGTCGAACGGGCGTGCATCTTGTCGTCGACCAGGTGGTTCAGCTTCAGGTAGTGCATGTAGCCAACGGTGGTGTGGCGATCGAAGGCTTCACCGGTGCGGCCGTCGTACAGCTGGGTCTGGCCGCTGCTCGGCAGGTCGGCCAGTTCCAGCATGCGCTTGATTTCCGCTTCGGTGGCGCCGTCGAACACCGGGGTAGCCATCGGCACGCCGTCGGTCAGGTTGCGGGCCAGGCGCAGCAGTTCCTCGTCGCTGAACTGCGACAGGTCGACACGGTTGGCCACGTTGGTGTCGTCGTGGTTGTAGATGTCGTCCAGGAACTTGCGCAGGTCGGCGACCGCCGCCTGGGCTTCCATCATCGCCTGGATCTTGCGACCCAGACCCTTGGCGGCCCAGCCCAGGTGCACTTCCAGGATCTGGCCGATGTTCATGCGCGACGGCACGCCCAGCGGGTTCAGCACGATGTCCACGGTTTCGCCCGAGGCCATGTATGGCATGTCCTCGACCGGCACCACGTTGGAGACCACACCCTTGTTGCCGTGGCGGCCAGCCATCTTGTCGCCCGGCTGGATGCGGCGCTTCACGGCCAGGAACACCTTGACCATCTTCAGAACGCCCGGAGCGAGGTCGTCACCGGCGGTGATCTTGCCGCGCTTGTCGGCGAAGCGACGCTCGAACTCCTTCTCGTGCGCCTGGATCTGCTTCTGCGCGCGCTCGATGGCTTCCGAAGCGTCCTCGTCCTTCATGCGCAGGGCGAACCAGTCAGCCTTCTTCAGGCCGTCCAGGAAGGCGTCGGTGATCACGTCACCCTTCTTCAGGCCAGCGCCACCGTTGACCACCTTGCCCACGATCTGCGAACGCAGACGCATGTAGATGGCGGCTTCCAGGATGCGGAACTGGTCGTCGAAGTCCTTCTTGACGCGCTTGATTTCAGACTCTTCGATCTGGCGGGCGCGCTTGTCCTTCTCGATGCCGTCGCGGGTGAAGACCTGCACGTCGATGACGGTGCCGTCCATGCCCGGCGGAACGCGCAGCGAGCTGTCCTTCACGTCCGAAGCCTTCTCGCCGAAGATCGCGCGCAGCAGCTTCTCTTCCGGGGTCAGCTGGCTTTCGCCCTTCGGGGTGACCTTGCCGACCAGGATGTCGCCGGCACGGACTTCCGCGCCGATGTACACCACGCCGCTCTCGTCCAGGCGGTTCAGCGCCTGCTCGGAGACGTTCGGGATGTCGGCGGAGATTTCCTCCGGCCCCAGCTTGGTGTCACGCGCGACGCAGGTCAGCTCTTCGATGTGGATCGTGGTGTAACGATCCTCTTCCACCACGCGCTCGGAGAGCAGGATGGAGTCTTCGAAGTTGTAGCCGTTCCACGGCATGAACGCGATCAGCATGTTCTGGCCGAGGGCCAGTTCGCCGATGTCGGTGGACGGACCGTCGGCCAGCACGTCGCCGCGGGCGATGACGTCACCGACCTGGACCAGCGGACGCTGGTTGATGCAGGTGTTCTGGTTCGAACGGGTGTACTTGACCAGGTTGTAGATGTCCACGCCTGCGTCGGTGGCGCCAACGATCTCTTCCTCGTTGACCTTGACCACGATGCGGGCCGCGTCGATCTGCACGATCTCGCCGCCACGGCGGGCGTTCACGGTCACGCCCGAGTCGCGCGCCACGGCGCGCTCGATGCCGGTACCCACCAGCGGCTTCTGCGCACGCAGGGTCGGCACGGCCTGACGCTGCATGTTGGCGCCCATCAGTGCGCGGTTGGCGTCATCGTGCTCCAGGAACGGAACCAGCGCGGCCGCGATCGACACGGTCTGCATCGGCGAGACGTCCATGAAGTGGACTTCCGCCGGCGGCTTCAGCAGCGATTCGCCCTGGAAGCGGCACGGGACGAACTGCTCGGTCAGGGTGCCCTTGGCGTCGGTCAGCGCGTTGGCCTGCGCAATGACGTACTCGTTTTCTTCGATCGCCGACAGGAACTCGACTTCGTCATAGACCTTGCCGTCCACGACCTTGCGGTACGGGGTCTCGAGGAAACCGTACTGGTTGGTGCGGGCGTACACGGCCAGCGAGTTGATCAGGCCGATGTTCGGGCCTTCCGGGGTTTCGATGGTGCAGACGCGGCCGTAATGGGTCGGGTGCACGTCGCGCACTTCGAAGCCGGCGCGCTCGCGGGTCAGACCGCCCGGACCCAGGGCCGAGACGCGACGCTTGTGAGTCACTTCCGACAGCGGGTTGTTCTGGTCCATGAACTGCGACAGCTGCGAGGAGCCGAAGAACTCCTTGATGGCAGCGGCGACCGGCTTGGCGTTGATCAGTTCCTGCGGGGTCAGGCCTTCCGACTCGGCCATCGACAGGCGCTCCTTGACCGCGCGCTCGACGCGGACCAGGCCGACGCGGAACACGTTCTCGGCCATTTCACCGACCGAACGCACGCGACGGTTGCCCAGGTGATCGATGTCATCGACCACGCCGCGACCGTTGCGGATCTCGGTCAGGACCTTGATCACGTCCAGGATGTCGGAGCTGTCGCCGTGGGCAGCGACCAGGCGCTTGGACTCTTCGTCGTTGCGCTCACCGAAGTACTTGCTGTCGTACAGCACGGCTTCGCCGGTGGTTTCCTTGCGGCCCACGCGACGGTTGAACTTCATGCGGCCGACCGCGGACAGGTCGTAGCGCTCGAAGGTGAAGAACAGGTTGTGGAACAGGTTCTGCGCGGCATCCTTGGTCGGCGGCTCGCCCGGACGCATCATGCGGTAGATCTCGACCAGGGCTTCCAGCTGGGTCTTGGTCGGGTCGATGCGCAGGGTGTTGGACAGGTACGGACCACGATCCAGGTCGTTCACCCACAGGGTGCCGACCGCGTCAACGCCGGCCTTGCGGAAGGCCTGCAGCTGCTCGTCGGTGATCTCGTCGTTGGCCTGGGCCAGCAGCTCGCCGGTGGAGGCATCGACCACGTCGTGCGACAGGATCCGGCCGACGATGTAGTCGTCCGGCACGGCCAGGGCGGCGATGCCCGAGGCTTCCAGCTGCTTGATGTGGCGCGCGGTGATGCGCTTGCCGGCTTCCACGATGACCTTGTCGCCGTCGGCGAGGTCGAAGCCCAGGGTTTCGCCACGCAGGCGCTCCGGCACCAGCTCCAGCTGGACGCCTTCATCCGGGTTGATGTGGAAGGTGTTGATCTCGAAGAACTCGGCCAGCATCTCCTCGTTGCTGTAACCAAGCGCGCGCAGCAGGATCGACACCGGCAGCTTGCGGCGGCGGTCGATACGGGTGAACAGCGCGTCCTTCGGGTCGAACTCGAAGTCCAGCCAGGAGCCGCGGTAAGGAATGATGCGGGCGCTGTACAGCAGCTTGCCCGAGCTGTGGGTCTTGCCACGGTCGTGGTCGAAGAACACGCCCGGCGAGCGGTGCAGCTGCGAGACGATGACGCGCTCGGTGCCGTTGACGATGAAGGTGCCGTTCTCGGTCATCAGCGGGATTTCGCCCAGATAGACCTCCTGCTCCTTCACGTACTTGATGGCCTTGGTCGACGACTCACGGTCGTAGATCACCAGGCGCACGGTCACGCGCAGCGGGGCGCCGTAGCTCATGCCGCGCTGGCGGCACTCACGCTCGTCGAAGACCGGTTCGCCCAGCTTGTAGCCGACGTATTCCAGGGCAGCATTGCCGCTGTAGCTGGCGATCGGGAAGACCGACTTCAGCGCAGCGTGCAGGCCGTGGTCCGTGCGCTTGGCCGGATCGACGTTTTCCTGCAGGAATTCACGATAGGAATCCACCTGGATGGCGAGCAGGAACGGCACTTCGAGAATCGAGCGCTGCTTGCCGAAATCCTTGCGGATACGCTTTTTTTCGGTGAACGAATAGGACGTCATGAGGTCTTCCACCTTGTTGTGCGGATCGTGCGCCCACGATCCGAAGGGAACTTGAAATTGTCAGTTGGAAGTCGCTGGTATTGCCGGCACCAGCACGCCTTCTCCCGCTACTTCCAACTGCCAACTCGTCTGCTACCACTCCCCCGCTGCCGCGCCGTGCGCTGGCCTGCCGGGGTTTGACTGCAGCCCGTGTTGGGCTTTTTCCTGCTTTTGAAACAGTCGACTAACAGTCGACCCTACCGGTACCGCAACAACGACCAAAGGCCGGGGGCTTACGCCCCCAGCCTTGGCTGCATCGCCGTGAATCGGTGACGATGCAAGGTAACTGCTTACTTGACTTCGACAGTCGCGCCAGCAGCTTCCAGGTCCTTCTTCATCTTCTCGGCGTCTTCCTTCGAAGCGCCTTCCTTCAGGACGCCACCGGCTTCGGCCAGGTCCTTCGCTTCCTTCAGGCCCAGGCCGGTGATGGCGCGGACGGCCTTGATGACCTCGACCTTCTTCTCGCCGGCGGTCTTCAGGGTGACGGTGAACTCGGTCTGCTCTTCAACAGCAGCGGCCGGGCCAGCGGCAGCAGCCACGGCAACCGGAGCAGCGGCGGAGACGCCGAACTTCTCTTCGATGGCCTTGACCAGCTCCATCACTTCCATCAGGGACTTCTCGGCGATGGCGTCGACGATCTGTTCGTTGGTAAGGGACATGATTAATACCTTTGGATGATTTTCTGGGTTGAGGTTCCGTCAGGAACCACGGTAAGTCGAAACTCAGGCGGTCTCGGCGGCCGGCTCGGCAGCGTCGGCGGCGACATCGCCCCCCCCCTGCTTCTCGCCAACGGCCTTGATGGCGCGGGCAAACATCGTGACCGGCTCGGTCAGGACGCGGGCCAGCATGGCCAGGGCCTGGTCGCGGGTCGGCAGCGAGGCCAGCACTTCGACGTGGCTTGCCGGGAACACTTCGCCACCGATGGCGACGACCTTAGCCTTCAGCTTGTCGTTGCCCTTGGCGGCTTCCTTGATCAGGCGACCGGCAGCGCCGGGCTCCTCGAGCGAGAACGCGTACAGCAGCGGACCAACCATCTGGTCCTGTGCGACTGCGAACTCGGTGCCTTCAACGGCGCGCGAAGCCAGGGTGTTCTTGACAACCTTCAAGAAAACACCGGTTTCACGAGCCTGCTTGCGCATCGCGGTCATCTGGGCGACCGTGGTGCCAGCGTATTCGGCTGCGATCAAGGAGTGGGCCTTGGCGGCGACGTCTGCCAGCTCGGCGACTACTTCTTGCTTCTGGGACAGATTGAGAGCCATTGCACTCCTCCTATTGAACTCCGCTTACGGCTCCTGCCGTGTGCGGTCCTGTGCGGCATCCGTCCTGGACGCCGGGAACATCGGGATGATGTTCCGGGGGTGGGCCGTTCTAGACCTGGAGTGGGCCAACCTGGGAAACCCAGACGTGCGTGAACCAGAAAAACTCCAGAAGGGCACCATCTACGCAGGGTGATTCCGGGGAATCGATTAAGCGCTCATGACTGCTCCGGCGGCGACTCCTTGCCAGATCGAGCTTCCGTGCCCGTCGCCGGTATTGCCACGACCGCGCCTGCGGTCTTTGACGGCTACCGCAGGCGATGCACTGCCAGCGATGCCTTCAAATGTCACGGTCACGGCACCGAAGGTACCGTGACCGCTTGAAACAATTACTTCAGGGTCAGCGACGACTGGTCGACGGTGACGCCCGGGCCCATCGTCGAGCTGACCGAAACCTTCTGCAGGTAGGTGCCCTTCGAGGTGGCCGGCTTGGCCTTGATCAGGTCCAGCAGCAGCGCGGTCAGGTTCGACTTCAGCGCATCTTCGGCGAAGTCGGCCTTGCCGATGGTGCAGTGGATGATGCCGGCCTTGTCGGTGCGGTAACGGACCTGACCCGACTTGGCGTTCTTCACGGCTTCACCCGGGTTCGGGGAAACGGTGCCGACCTTCGGGTTCGGCATCAGGCCGCGCGGGCCCAGCACGGTGCCCAGCTTACCGACGACACGCATGGCGTCCGGGGTCGCGATGACGACGTCATAGTTCAGATCACCGGCCTGCATCTTCTCGGCCAGATCGTCCATACCGACGGCTTCGGCGCCAGCGGCCAGGGCTTCATCAGCCTTGGCACCGGCCGGAGCGAACACGGCGACGCGGACCGACTTGCCGGTACCGGCCGGCAGCACGGTGGAGCCACGGACCTGCTGGTCGGACTTCTTCGCATCGACGCCCAGGCGCACGGCAACGTCGATCGACTCGACGAACTTGGCCTTGGTGGCGGTCTTCAGGATGTTGATCGCGTCCTCGAAGGCGTACGCCTTGCCCGGAACGACGGCGGCCTTGATGGCCTTCTCACGCTTGGTCTGTGCCATCTTATTAACCCTCCACCACGAGGCCCATGGAACGGGCAGAGCCAGCGATGGTACGCACGGCGGCGTCCAGGTCGGCGGCAGTCAGATCCGGTTCCTTCGCCTTGGCGATCTCTTCCAGCTGCTTACGGGTGACCTTGCCGACCTTCTCGGTGTTCGGGCGCTTGGAGCCCGACGAGATGCCAGCGGCCTTCTTCAGCAGGGTGGTAGCCGGGGTGCTCTTGGTGATGAAGGTGAACGTACGGTCCGAGTAGGCCGTAATGATCACCGGAACCGGCAGACCCGGCTCGAGCTTCTGCGTGGCAGCGTTGAACGCCTTGCAGAATTCCATGATGTTCAGACCACGCTGACCCAGCGCAGGACCGACCGGCGGCGAGGGGTTGGCCTGACCGGCCTTCACCTGCAGCTTGATGTAACCGACAACTTTCTTTGCCATGTGAGTGCTCTCCGGGTGCTAGCGCCTTTCGACAACAGGCTCCCCATCGGACCGGGAATCACGCGTCCCGGCATCGCGTTTTGAAATCATGCTGAAGGCCACCTTGCGGCGGCCTCGTCCTGCTGGCTTTCCCAGCAGGGAGCCGCGCACTATAACAGGTTTTTTCTTCACATGCCTGAAGCAGCAGGTAAACGAACGAAACCGGGCCAGGCCCGGTTTCTGGTCCGACGCCGAGCATGGCTCGACGCTACAGGCAGGTCAGACGGCCTTTTCGACCTGGCCGAACTCGAGCTCGACCGGGGTCGCACGACCGAAGATCAGCACCGAGACGCGCAGACGGCTCTTCTCGTAGTTGACCTCTTCGACGACGCCATTGAAATCGTTGAACGGGCCATCGGTGACACGGACCATCTGGCCCGGCTCGAACAGCACCTTGGGACGCGGCTTCTCGACACCTTCCTGAACGCGGTTCAGGATGGCCTCGGCCTCGGAATCGGCGATCGGCAGCGGGCGATCAGCGGTACCGCCGATGAAGCCCATCACGCGCGGGGTTTCCTTGACCAGATGCCAGCTTTCGTTGTCGATGCGCGGAATGCCGGCTTCTTCGTGGGTCTCGATCTGGACCAGCACATAGCCCGGGAAGAACTTGCGCTCGGAGCGGCGCTTCTGGCCAGCGCGCATCTCGACCACTTCTTCGGTTGGAACCAGGACGTCGCCGAAGCGCTCTTCCATGCCATCACGGACGATGCGATCGCGCAGGGCCTGCGCCACCGACTTCTCGAAGCCCGAATAGGCGTGAACGACGTACCAACGCTTCATGCAATTCTCCTTAGCGGCTCAGGAACCACTGAGTCAGTTTCTGGATCAGGAAGTCGAAGCCACCCAGCAGCAGGCTGAGGATGAGCACCACGACGATCACGACCCAGGTCATGCGGATGGCTTCCTGGCGCGTCGGCCAGACCACCTTGCGCAGTTCGAAGCGCGACTCGGAGAGGAATTCGCGGGTGTCGCGCCCCTTGCCGGTCAGCATGAACACGCCGATACCGCCAACCAGACCGACCACGACCGCCAACGCACGCACCTGACCCGCCCACGCACCCAGCTGGGCGGCGCGACCGGAGTCGGCGGAGAACCAGAACCAGACGAACAGACCGGCCAGCACCAGCAACGATGCGGCGACATACTTGACGATATCTCCACCATTGGCGGAGTTGTCCTTGGAGTGTTCGATCTTGCTATTCATCCGGCTGTGTCTGCTTTAGCGGCGCAGGCCGCTGGGTAAGGTGGGCAGATGGCACGCCAGGAGGGACTCGAACCCCCAACCTGCGGTTTTGGAGACCGCTGCTCTGCCAATTGAGCTACTGGCGTACGTTGAAAACTTGCCTTCCCTTAGACGGCGAAGGCGGACCGAGGTTCCCGGCCCGCCATTCGCGTAACCGGCGGCGCTATGCAACCACCGGTACTGCAGGCTTACTCGATGATCTTCGAGACCACGCCGGCGCCGACGGTACGGCCGCCTTCGCGGATGGCGAAGCGCAGGCCTTCGTCCATTGCCACCGGGTTGATCAGGGTGACGACCATCTTGACGTTGTCACCCGGCATCACCATTTCGACGCCTTCCGGCAGAGCAGCTGCGCCGGTGATGTCGGTGGTGCGGAAGTAGAACTGCGGACGGTAGCCGTTGAAGAACGGGGTGTGGCGGCCGCCCTCGTCCTTCGACAGGACGTACACTTCGCCTTCGAACTTAGTGTGCGGCTTGATCGTGCCCGGCTTGGCCAGCACCTGGCCACGCTCGACGTCGTCACGCTTGGTGCCGCGCAGCAGCAGGCCAGCGTTGTCGCCTGCCTGACCCTGGTCCAGCAGCTTGCGGAACATTTCAACGCCGGTTACGGTGGTCTTCTGCACCGGACGGATGCCGACGATTTCGATTTCGTCGCCAACCTTGATCACGCCGCGCTCGATACGACCGGTCACCACGGTGCCGCGGCCCGAGATCGAGAACACGTCTTCCACCGGCATCAGGAACGGCTTGTCGATCGCACGCTCCGGCTCCGGAATCCAGCTGTCCAGCGCATCGACCAGCTTCAGGATGGCCGGCACGCCGATATCGCTCTGGTCGCCTTCCAGCGCCAGGCGGGCCGAACCGGCGATGATCGGAGTGTCGTCGCCCGGGAACTCGTACTTGCTCAGCAGTTCGCGCACTTCCATCTCGACCAGCTCGAGCAGCTCGGCGTCGTCGACCATGTCGGCCTTGTTCAGGAACACGACGATGTACGGCACGCCGACCTGGCGCGACAGCAGGATGTGCTCACGGGTCTGCGGCATCGGGCCGTCAGCGGCCGAGCACACCAGGATCGCGCCGTCCATCTGGGCGGCACCGGTGATCATGTTCTTGACGTAGTCAGCGTGGCCCGGGCAGTCAACGTGGGCGTAGTGACGGATCGGGGATTCGTATTCGACGTGCGCGGTCGAGATCGTGATACCACGAGCCTTTTCTTCCGGCGCGGCGTCGATCGAGGAGTAGTCCTTGAACTCGCCACCGAAGCGCTCGGCACCGATCTTGGTCAGTGCGGCGGTCAGCGTGGTCTTGCCGTGGTCGACGTGACCGATGGTGCCGACATTGACGTGCGGCTTGGTGCGCTCGAACTTACCCTTGGCCATGGCTGCTTATCTCGAATTCGTCTGAGAGGTGATGCTTAAGATGGTGCTCACGAAAGGAATCGAACCTTCGACCTCTTCCTTACCAAGGAAGTGCTCTACCGACTGAGCTACGTGAGCCGAGTTTTGCATTATGACATGAACTCGATAAGATTCAAAGTTCATTCAATGGAGCGGGAGACGGGAATCGAACCCGCACCATCAGCTTGGAAGACTGAGGTTCTACCATTGAACTACTCCCGCGCCGGGAATGTCACAACGTGAAACTGGTGGAGGGAGGTGGATTCGAACCACCGAAGGCGTAAGCCAGCAGATTTACAGTCTGCCCCCGTTGGCCGCTTGGGTATCCCTCCTTACCACCCCATTCCGTTGCCGCCGAAGCGTTGCGGTGTGTGGTGGTGAGCCGCTTATTCTGCTGATGGGACGGGGGGCTGTCAACGCTTTTTTCCATCTTTTTCACACGTTGTCGCAAACCCATTGATACGCAAGGTTATTGACCGGGGACCGGCAGGGTCTCGCTGGCGAAAATTGCGACATGGGGGACTCCGTCGGCGCCGATCCAGCCCCGATACATGCCCTGGGTGTTGAACGGCGTGGCCATTCTGCCGTCCGCGGCAAGCACGATCGCACCACCGTCGCCGCCCATCTGCGGAATCGTCTCGTTGATCACGCCCTTGCCGGCCTGCTCCGGGCTCTGCCCCTGGTAGCGCATGCGCGCACAGATCTCGTGCGCGGCCGCGGTGCGGATGTAGTACTCGCCCCAGCCGGTGCCCGACACCGCACAGCGCGCATCGGCCCAGGTGCCGGCGCCGATGATCGGCGAGTCCCCCACCCGGCCATAGCGCTTGTTGGTCATGCCGCCCGTGGAGGTGCCCGCGGCCAGCTGCCCCTGCGCATCCAGCGCGACCGCACCGACGGTACCGAAGTGCTTTGCGGTCTCCAGGTCGGCATGGGCCTGGCCATTGACCTCTTCCTTAAGCGCGCGCTGCAGCTGCTGCCAACGCTTCTCCGTGCGGAAGTAGGAGGGATCAACCAGAGCAACGCCCTGCTCCACCGCGAAGGCTTCGGCACCCTGCCCTACCATCATCACGTGCCTGGACTTCTGCATCACGGTCTGCGCCAGCAGGATCGGGTTACGCACCCGCTGCACGCCGGCCACCGCACCTGCTGCCTGGGTGGCACCGTCCATCACCGCCGCATCCAGCTCGTTGTGGCCGTCATGGGTGAACACTGCGCCCTTGCCAGCGTTGAAGGTCGGATCGTCCTCCAGCACGGTGATTGCCGCAGTGACCGCTGCAAGCGCCGGACGACCGGCCGCCAGTTCGGCATGGCCTTTCAGCAGTGCGGCGCGCAACGCATCGCGCGCAGCCTTCTCTTCGGCCGGCGACAGGTCCTTGCGTTCGACGCCGGCGCCGCCATGGATGACCAGCAATGGCGACGCAGCCGGGGCGGCCTGGGCGATCAATGGCAAGGACAGCAGCGCGGACAGCGCCAGGCGCAGTTTCATCAGGTACGTCTCCAGCAGGACAAGGGAATGGATTGCAGGGTAGCGCCGGCCGCTGGCCGCAAGGGGCGCATCAGCTCAGGGAAAGTGAGTTGCCGGCCAGCGGCCGGCGCTACCGAAGCGTGAACTCGATCTGGCCGTCGCTGATGTCGGCCACGGCCTGGTAGTCGGCCTCGGCCTGGAAATCGTCCAGGCGCATGCGGCTGCCACTGGCGACCACGGTCACCGGAACGGCATGGAAGCGCAATGGTTCGCCCTCGACCAGGCGATCGGCATCACGACCGGGGCTGACCACCCAGACCTTGCCCTCGCCATCAGCGCTGTAGACCTGGGCCTGGCCATCGGGCTCCACGCACAGGGCGGTGTCCTCATCAACGCCGATGCCGACGATGTCAGGGTCGCCGCTGTCCTGCGCGGCGCGTGCCACGAACACGATGAGGCGGCCAAGGCGGTCACGCTTGTCGAAATGGGTGTCGGTGACCACGCGCTGCAGGTAGGGCATCTGCAGGAAGCCACTGTCCATGGTGACTGCGCTGCCCATCGGATCGGCCAGCGCACCGGCCGAGCTGATGCTGCCGCCATCCATGGCGCCATAGGCATAGCCGCCGAGGATGGCCAGGCCAGCGCTGGTACCGGCAATCGGCTTGCCGGCGCGTACATGGGCGTTGAGCGCGCGGTTGAGTGCGGTGCCCTTCCAGAAGCGGATGTAGCGCGACTGGTCGCCGCCGGCAATGAAGATGGCATCGGCCGCAGCGACCACGCGCAGCACGGCTGGATCATCGGCACCGCGGCGGCTGTCGAAGACCAGCGTCTGTACCGCGGTGGTGCCGCCGATCTCGCGGTACAGGCGGTCCTGCAGTTCATCGCCACCGGAGGCACGCAGGATCAGTACACGGCCATTGCCGGCCTGCTTCAACCACCACTGGAAGGCATCCGGCACCCACTCGCCACCGCCCATCAGCATCATCGCGGATGCACGCGGCCCGGGACGTGGGGCCTCAAGGTCGCCGACCTCGTAATAGGAAAAGCCCGGGCCCTGCAGATCCTGCGCGGGCGCGGCCGACGGCCAGGCCAGCATGAGCAGCGCCAGCCAGGCAACAGGGGTACGCAGGGTCCGGTGAACGCGTCGCATCTTGATCTCCCTGAACAAAATCGACTTGCAAGCGTTTTCACTCTTTGCCAGATAGGGACCCAGTAGTCAAGGACATAAAAAAAGCGTTAAATGCGCGCGCCCATTCCGGAAATCTGAATGGGGGACAGGCCCCTCCTCTGCGGGCCGGCTTCATTTCCGAGAATTCCTCATGCGTAGAAAGGCGATGGCGTGGTCGATCCAGCTAGCGTTGATGGGTGTGGCTGCTTCCGCGGCCGCCCAGGCTCCGGCGTCCTCTCCGGTACAACAACTGGACGCGGTGCAGGTCACCGGTTCGCGCATTCCGCGCGCCCAGGTGGAAGGCCCCGCCCCGATCACGGTGATCAACGCCGAACAGATCCGCTCCAGTGGCTTCACCAGCGTGCCGGACGTGCTGCGTGCGATGACCCAGAACGGCGGTGAGACGCAGAGCCAGCAGTCTTCCAGCGGCGCAGACTTCTCGCCGGGTGCCCAGCAGGTGGACCTGCGCGGCCTGGGCCCGAACCACACGCTGGTGCTGGTCAATGGCCGCCGTATCGCCGACTTCCCGATGCCGTTCAAGGGCCGCAGCAACTTCACCGATGTCTCCAACATTCCGCTGGGGATGATCGAGCGCATTGAAGTACTGACCGGCAGCGCCTCGGCCATCTATGGATCGGACGCGATCGCCGGCGTGGTCAACTTCATCCTGAAGAAGAAGGCCGACGGCACCACGATCGACATGCGCATGGGCACCACCACTGAAGGCGGTGGCGAGTCGTTCGACATGAGCATCGCCAGCGGTTTCAGCCGTGGCAACTTCAACGCGGTGTACAGCGTGGAACTGCAGTCGCAGACGCCGCTGTGGGCCTATGAGCGCGACATCCAGGACTCGACCCAGGACGGCCCCACCGAGGGTTCGCGCATCGCCCGCCGCGCCTACCTGCGCACCGACTACAACGATGACTACCTGGACCCGGGCGCGGCCACCTGCGAAGCGCTGTCCGGCCAGAACCAGGGCAGCACCTACCGCGCCTACCGCCCGCGCTATGGCTATTACTGCGGAAGCGACAGCTCGATCGGCTACGGCACCATCCTCAGCAAGCGCCGTGGTGCCAATGGCTACGCCTCGCTGAGCTACGACTTCGACAATGGCCAGCAGTGGTTCGCCGATGTGCAGCTGGGCTATCACACGATGTCGCTGATGCGCGACGTCACCAAGTGGGGCCGCATGGACGCCAACGGCGATGAGTCGGGCTACTTCAACAACGAAGCCACCGGCGAGATCGAGTTCTGGCAGCGCCAGTTCTCGCCCGAGGAAATGGGTGGCCTGCGCAATGCCATGGTGCGCAGCACGCAGAAGACCTTCAGCGTGACCACCGGCTTCAAGGGCAACCTGGCCGGCAACTGGGACTACGAAGCGGCATTGAGCCATTCGCAGTACCAGTCGCGGATCAGCTGGGCGCAGATCATCGCCGCCAAGGCCAATGACCTGTTCCTCGGCCCGCAGCTGGGCGTGGATGACGACGGTTTCCCGATCTACAACGCCGACCCGTCACGCCTGTACCGGCCGCTGACCCGCGCCGAGTACGATTCGATCGCCGCGCGTACCACCTACACGCCGAAGTCGCGCACGGAGACGGCGGCATTCACTCTGACCAATTCCGCGCTGTTCGGCCTGCCCGGCGGTGACGCCGGTTTCGCCGCGACCGTGGAAGTGGGCCAGCAGGCGTACTCGCTCAATCCTGATCCGCTGGCGACCCAGTACTACTATTACAGCTGGAAGGATTCGGACGGCCAAGGTTCGCGCAACCGCTGGGCTACGGCGGCCGAGCTGCGCATGCCGCTGCACGAAACGGTCAACCTGAGCGTGGCCGGCCGCTACGACCAGTACCGCTATTCCGGCCACACCATCGGCAAGGCGACCTGGAGCGGTGGCCTGGAATGGCGCCCGATCGACACGCTGCTGGTGCGCGGTTCGTATGGCACCGCGTTCCGTGCGCCGGACCTGCACTATGTATTCGCCGGCCCGGGCAACGATGAGACCACCGCCGAAGACCTGTACAGCTGCCGCGCCGACGGCGCCACCGACTGCGCCGACTACGAGCGCAACCTGATCCGCAGCCGCACCGGCAACCGCCAGCTCGACCCGGAAACCAGCACCTCGTGGAGTGCCGGCTTCGTCTGGTCGCCGGCCGTCGGCCTGGACCTGTCGGTGGACTGGTTCGACATCGACATGCGCGACCAGGTGCAGGACATGGACGTGCGCACGATCCTGGCCAACGAAGCGAACTGCCGCCTGGGCAGCGCCGACATCACCTCGCCGACCTGCGTGGATGCACTCGCCCGCATCACCCGCAGCAACGACGGGCGCCTGTATGGCGTGCGCGTGGCGCCGATCAACGTCGCCCGCGAATCCACCTCCGGCATCGACGTCGGCCTGCGCTACCGCCTGCAGACGGGCATCGGCGACTTCATCTTCAACGGCACCCACACCTGGGTGAAGAAGCATGACTTCCAGCGCTACCCGGGCGACCGTACCGAAGACCAGTTCGCAGTGAACAGCGGCTTCGACATCCCACGCACCAAGACCAGCCTGAGCGTGACCTGGGAAAAGGATGCGTGGTCGGCAACGGTGTACGGTTCGCGCCTGGGCAAGCTGCCGACCTCGGACAGCTACGACCAGGTGTTCGACTGGGACAGCGGCGACAGCCCGTACGTGAAGGCGACCTATCGCTACAACGCCTCGCTGCAGTACCGCTTCGACGACCACTCGCGCCTGTCGCTGTCGGTGGTCAATGTGTTCAACAAGATGCCGCCGACGGACCGTACCTACACTGCATACCCGTACTACGACGTGTCCTGGTTCGACAGCGTGGGGCGCACGATCAACCTGCAGTACACCCACAAGTTCGGTGGCAGCGCGCTGTAAGGCACGCCGCATTGCAGAACGTGGACGACAAGGCCCGCCATTGGCGGGCCTTGTTGTTTGCGGTTCTGGTAGATGCCCACCCTGGTGGGCACTGTTTCGCCCCGCCCACCAAGGTGGGCGACTGCCAGAGCGGGCCATCTGGGGTTTTCCACACCGCACGTGGAAAGCAATGGGAACTTGGTGTGGACAAGTGGGTTCGAGCGTTGCGGTGCAGGCGTTTCCGGACGTGGTGATTCTTTGTCCACGGCCCCGATTGTTTTCCACACGGTACGTGGAGAGCAATGGGAACTTGGTGTGGACAAGTGGGTGCGAGCATTGCAGCGCAGGCGTTTCGAAGCGCGGTGAAAATTTGTCCAGGTCGCGCGGGCGAGCCCCTTGTAGAGCCGAGCCCACGCTCGGCTCCGGCTGGCATCAGCCGAGCATGGGCTCGGCTCTACATCAGGTTCGTCGGTTTTCCACACCACGCGTGGAAAGCGATGGGAGTTTGCTGTGGACAAGTACCGGCGAACGTCACACCGCAAGCGTTTCGCAGCCTGGTGTTTTTTTGTCCATCACCGGAAACGCGAACGCCCCGCACAGGGCGGGGCGTCCGGGGTTGATCCAATGCCGCTGGATCAGACGTTGAAGCGGAAGTGCAGGATGTCGCCTTCCTGCACGCGGTACTCCTTGCCTTCCAGGCGCAGGCGGCCGGCTTCCTTCGCGCCGGCTTCGCCCTTGTACTTGATGAAGTCGTCATACGCGATGGTTTCAGCGCGGATGAAGCCCTTCTCGAAGTCGGTGTGGATGACCGCCGCGGCCTGCGGGGCGGTGGCGCCCTTGCGCACGGTCCACGCACGGACTTCCTTCACGCCGGCGGTGAAGTAGGTCTGCAGGCCGAGCAGGCTGTAGGCCGCGTTGATCACGCGGTTCAGGCCCGGCTCGCTCAGGCCCAGGTCCGCCAGGAAGGTATCGCGGTCTTCGTCGTCGAGCTGGGACAGCTCTTCTTCGATCGCGGCCGACACCGGCACCACCTGCGCGCCTTCGGCGGCAGCATGCGCACGCACGGCTTCCAGGTGCGGGTTGTTGTCGAAACCGTCTTCCAGCACGTTGGCGATGTACATCACCGGCTTCAGGGTCAGCAGGAACAGGTCGCGCACCAGCGCCTTCTCTTCCTCGTCCAGCCCGGCCGAGCGCCCAGCCTTGCCCTCCGACAGTGCAGCCTGCAACTTGGCCAGCACCGGCTTGCGCGCCGCCGCATCCTTGTCGCCACCCTTGGCCGCACGCTCGGCACGGTTCAGCGCCTTCTCGACACTGTCCAGGTCGGCCAGCGCCAGTTCGGTGTCGATGGTTTCGATGTCCGAGATCGGGTCGACCTTGCCGGCCACGTGCACGATGTCACCGTGCTCGAAGCAGCGCACCACGTGGGTGATCGCATCGACTTCGCGGATGTGCGCCAGGAACTTGTTGCCCAGGCCCTCACCGCTGGCGGCACCGGCGACCAGGCCGGCGATGTCGACGAACTCGACCGCGGTCGGGATGACCTTCTGCGGGTTGATGATGCCCGCCAGCTCGTTCAGGCGCGGATCCGGCACCGGCACGATGCCGACGTTCGGTTCGATGGTGCAGAACGGGAAGTTCGCCGCGGCGATGCCCGCCTTGGTCAGCGCATTGAACAGGGTCGACTTGCCGACGTTGGGCAGGCCGACGATGCCGCATTTGATACCCATGGGTTGAATCCGGGTTTGAGTGTAAGTGGATGATTCGGGATTCAAGGCTCGCCTGCGGGCATGCCCTCAATCCCCAATCGTCCTTCCAGTAGCCCGCGCTAGAACGCGGCGTACAACCTGTGACGTTCTGCGTACGCTTTCAGCAGTTCTTCAAGCTGGCCGTCGTCGACCAGTGCATAGAATCGCCCATCCAGCGCATCAAGTGCTGTTTCGACTTCATCGTCGAGATACCCGTCGGCACGATAGATCTGCAGGCGTCTCTGCGCATGATGATCTTCCATGGCCTCATTGCCAAACAGTAGCTGCTGGGCCGCGAGCACGATGTCTCGCACGTCAAGCTGCTGCATCTCCCCAAGCCCTGCAAGCGCTTCCGCGATGTAGCCGCCAGCAGAATTTTGGAAATAGGCATCAAGCCCTCCACGATAGACATCATTGATGAGCGCGTTGATCGCAAAGTAGCGCTGATCCTGCACTGACAATCCGGAAAATCCACAACCGTTCCCGTGGACTTGTTCGATCAACCAATGCCAATGCCGCCCCTCTGCTGATTCCTCGAAGCGCTTGCGCTCCTCGCGAACCTCCCGATCTCGCGTCTTCGCCATTTCCATGCTTTGCCGCGTGCCATTCCGGCACGGCATGCAGAGCCCATCGTTCCGGGCCGCCGTCGCCAGCAGGATCATGGCGCCACACACGGTGCAGGGAGTACGCGGGTCGGTCATGGTCAGCGCGGGGTGTGCAGCCGCTTCATCGCTTCGTTGAAATCGCCCTGCACCGCCAGCGGCAGCACGTCGATCGCATCGTCGATGGCGCGTGCGATCAGCACGTCATCCTCCTTGGACGGGCGCCCCAGCACCCAACCCACCACGCGGTCCTTGTGGCCGGGATGGCCGATGCCCACGCGCAGGCGGTGGAATTTGCCATGACCCAGCAGGCGGATGGTATCGCGCAGGCCGTTCTGGCCGCCGTGGCCACCGTCGAACTTCAGTCGCGCCGCACCGGGCGGAAGGTCCAGCTCGTCGTGGGCCAGCAGGGTTTCCTCCGGCTCGATCTTCCAGAACCGCTGCGCGGCGGTGACCGACTTGCCGCTGAGGTTCATGAAGGTGGCGGGCTTGAGCAGCCATACCGTCTGCCCGGCGATCTCGACCTTGGCGGTCTCGCCGAACAGCTTGCTGTCCACATTCCATCGCGCACCGGCTTTTTCCGCCAGGGCCTCAACGAAATGAAACCCGGCATTGTGCCGGGTCCGGGCGTGCTCCGATCCGGGATTGCCCAGACCGACGATCAGTCGCAGTCCTGCCATGGTTCCTTCCAGTACGGTGCCTGCCCGGAGGCAGGCACCGTAACGGTATTACTCGGCGGCAGCCGCTTCTTCGTCAGCCTCGTCGGCCTTGCCGGCCTTGGCGGTGACGATGGCGTCGTCGTGGTCCTTGCCCAGCGCCAGCGCCGGGATTTCCACGCCCTTCGGCAGCTTGATGTTGGACAGGTACACGACGTCACCGGCCTTCAGCTCGCCCAGGTCGACTTCGATCGACTCCGGCAGGTCCTTCGGCAGGCAGGTGATGGTCACTTCCTTCAGTTCGTGGGTGACCACGACGTCGGCAGCCTTGCCGGCCGGCGAGGTGTCTTCGTTGACGAAGTGCAGCGGGACCGAAGCGGTCAGGGCTTCGTTCTCGTTCACGCGCTGGAAGTCCAGGTGCATGATCAGCTGCTTGTACGGGTGGCGCTGCATGTCACGCAGCAGGACCTTCTGCACCTGGCCATCCAGGTTCAGGTCCAGGATCGAGGCATAGAACCACTCGTTCTGCTGGGCCAGCCAGATTTCGTTGTGGTCCAGGCTGATGGCGACCGGCTCGGCGTTGCCGCCGTACACGATAGCCGGGATCACACCAGCGTGACGCAGGCGGCGGCTCGCACCCTTACGCTGCAGTTCACGCTTGGTGACCTTGATTTCATGGGTCTTCGACATTTTCGACTACTCAGGTTGTTGCCGCGCCCTGCGGCGTGGCGGTTGAAGATGCTTCCGCGACCAGAAGCATCCGGGTATGTCCCCGCCGTTGCCGGCAGGGACGAAAACTCAGTCGACGTACAGCGAGCTGACCGACTCGCCGAAGGCGATGCGGCGCATCGTTTCGGCCAGCATTTCCGCCACGCTCAGCTGGCGGATCTTGCTGCACACCCGCGCTGCGTCCTTCAGCGGGATGGTGTCGGTCACCACCAGCTCGTCGAGCTGGGAATTGGTGATGTTGTCCACCGCCGGGCCCGACAGCACCGCGTGGGTGCAGTAGGCGGCGACCTTGAGCGCACCGCGCGCCTTCAGGGCAGCGGCAGCGGCGCACAGGGTGCCGGCGGTATCGACGATGTCATCGACCATCACGCAGGTCTTGCCTTCGACGTCACCGATGATGTTCATCACGGTGGAGACGTTGGCGCGCGGGCGGCGCTTGTCGATGATCGCCAGGTCGGCGTCATCCAGGCGCTTGGCCACCGCACGGGCGCGGACCACGCCGCCCACGTCCGGCGAGACAACAATCAGGTTCTCGGTGCCGTAGGCGCGCCAGATGTCGGCCAGCAGCAGCGGGGACGCATACACGTTGTCCACCGGAATATCGAAGAAGCCCTGGATCTGGTCGGCGTGCAGGTCGACGGTCAGCACGCGATCAGCGCCAGCGGTGCTGAACATCTTGGCCGCCAGCTTGGCGGTGATCGGCACGCGCGAGGAACGCATGCGGCGGTCCTGGCGCGAGTAGCCGAAGTACGGCACCACGGCGGTCACGCTGGCCACCGATGCGCGCTTGAGCGCGTCGATCAGCACCAGCAGTTCCATCAGGTTTTCTGCGCTCGGCGCGCAGGTCGGCTGGATCACGAACACGTCCTGCTTGCGGACGTTCTCTTCGATTTCCACCTGCACTTCACCATCGGAGAAGTGCGACACCAACGCCTTGCCCGGGCGGACCCCCAGTTCCTTGCAGATGTTCTGCGCCAGACGTTTGTTGGCGTTGCCGGAAAAGACCAGCAGGTTCGGGGACTCTTGCATCATGATTGTCTCGGGCGGGGACGAGTGGCGGGGATCCGGAGTCGGCAAGGACCCCGATGGACCCTTGCTGCTGACAACACCGCGGTTGTTTCCACGTCCCGCGCGGGCGATGCGCTGGAAGGCGCGGACACAGCCGCTATTGGCAGGGGCGGTAGGATTCGAACCTACGAATGCCAGGATCAAAACCTGGTGCCTTGGGCCTCTTGGCGACGCCCCTGCATTGATAAATCAGTGTTGCTCGAGTGCATCCAGCAGTGGCGAACGCGCAACGCCCGCTGCCACCCTTGCCCGCAACTCCTTCGGCAACTTCGACCGCCCCTGCTCTGCAGCAGCCTGCGATGCGAACTCGACGAAACAACCACTTCCCGAACCGGTCAGCCGCGCCGCGCCGATGTCGCTCAACGCGGCAAGCGCTGCCTCGACGGCAGGCTCACGGCGGCGCAGCACCGGTTCGAACGCGTTCCCGACCAGGGTCCCGGAAGCGAAGTCCTCTATTTTCGCCACTGGGCTGTCGCGCGTCAAATCCGGGTCTGCAAACAGGACCGGCGTAGGAACATGAACACCCGGTTCAACCACCACATACCAGGCCGGCGCCAGCGTGATCGGCTGCAGGCGCTCGCCCACCCCTTCGGCCCAGGCGTTGTGGCCACGCACGAACACCGGCACGTCGGCGCCCAGGCGCAGGGCCAGCGCGGCCAGGGCATCCTCGTCCAGGCTGGCGCGCCAGAGCCGATTCAGCACCACCAGCACGGTGGCCGCATCGGACGAACCGCCGCCAAAGCCACCACCGGCAGGAACGTGCTTTTCGACGATGATGTCAGCACCTTGCGCGCCCTTCGCCTCATCCTGGAGCAGGCGCGCGGCCCGCACCGCCAGGTCATCGGCCTCGGCCACGCCGGCCAGGCCCTCGCCCTGCCGACGCACCTGACCGTCTTCACGCAGGCGCAGGCCGATGCGGTCCCCCCAGTCCAGCAGGCGGAATACGGTCTGCAGCTCGTGGTAGCCGTCGGCCCGGCGGCCAGTGATGTGCAGGAACAGGTTCAGCTTGGCCGGGGCCGGCCACCAGGACCAGCCCGCGTCGTCGCGCCCGGCGCTCATGGCGTGCCCTGCCCCCACTGGTCCACCAGCAGGCGCACCTTGGCGTCGCCATTGCTGGCCTCGATCCGTCGCGGCAGCGCCGGTCGTCCGGCGTCGGCCGGGTACCAGTCCAGGTACTGCACCTGCCAGCCCATCTGCTGCATGCGGCGCGGCCGGCCTTCACCGTCGCGCTCGACCTTTTCCGGACCGGCAGCATCCCCGGCCACCAGGCCGCGGATCCACTCCGGCAGCTGATTGACCGGGATGTCCCAGCCAGTCGCTTCCAGCAGCAGCTGCTGGGCGTCCTCGCCATCGCGAGGACCGCCGGACAGCCCTTCCAGGCGACCGGCTTCGGAATGGGTGTCGCCGGTCAGCTTCCAGCTCTGCCGGGTCACCGGCGCGCTCAGTTCGACCACGTAGCGGCGGCCGTCCTGCTTCCAGTCGATGCGACCGCTGCCGCCGTCCTTGCCCTTGCTGACCGCCACCCGCCCCTGGAAGGCCCAGTCCGGCTGTGCCTGCAGCGCGGCCACGCGCGCTGCCTCGGCCTGCGCCGCTTCAGCCGAAACAATCTCGACCACCGCTGGCGCCGGGGTCTTCTGCGTGCCGACACTGGTACAGGCGCTCACCGCCAGGGTCACGGTCGCCAACAGCAGCGGCCGGATCAGGGAACCACTCATGGATTGAATTTCTCACGGGCGCGCAGCAGCGCTCGGTTTTCAGGGTCGAGCTTGGCCGCTTCGTCGAAGAAGTGGCGGGCCTCGTCATGCTTGCCCAGCACCCACAGCACTTCGCCGACGTGGGAAGCGATCTCCGGGTCCTTGGCCAGGGTCCAGGCCCGGCGCAGCTGTACCAGTGCCTCTTCCTTGCGGCCCAGGCGATACAGCACCCAGCCATAGCTGTCGACGATGGCGGCGTTGTCCGGCTCGGCCACGCGGGCGCGGTCGATCAGCTCCAGCGCTTCCTGCAGGCGGCCGGTGCGATCGGCCAGGGTGTAGCCCAGCGCGTTCAGCGCCGGCACGTTTTCCGGGTCGGTCACCAGGATCTTGCGCAGGTCGGCCTCGGCGCGCGGGATGTCGTCGCGGCGCTCCCAGGTAAGCGCACGTGCGTACAGCAGGCCGTTGTCGTCCGGGTAGGCGGCCAGGCCGCGGGCCAGCGCATCCAGTTCACCGGCGCTGTCGTCACCACGCTGGCGCAGTTCAGCTTCCAGCAGGTAGGCGTCACGGCGCACATCGTCGTCGACCACCGCGTCGGACTGGATCGCGTGCACTTCCTCCAGCGCCAGCGGCAGGCGCCCGGCCAGGGCCTGGGCATTGGCCGCGCGCAGGCGCGCTTCGCTCAGCTCATCGCCACCGGGCACGCTGTGGTACCACTGCACCGCCTCGGGGTAACGCTTCAGGTATTCGGCGATCCTGCCCAGCAACAGGCGCTGCGCCGGATCCGGCTTGGCCGCCTGCCGCGACAGCTCGTTGTAGAGGTTGGACAGCGCCGCCTTGTCGCCCTGCTTGGCCAGCAGCGAGGCGCGCATGCCCCAGGTCTGTACGTCCTGCGGGCCGAACGCCAACACGCGCTCGGCCGCAGCCGGCTGGCCCAGGCTGTCGTAGGCGATGGCCACCGCATTGCGCAGCTCGGGGTCCTGGCGGGTCTTCGGCTCGACGTCGTGCAGCAGCGACAATGCCTTGTCGGTCTCGCCCGCCTGCTGCAGCTGGCTGGCACGCAGCAACGCTACGCGCGGCTCTTCCGGGAAGCGCTTGACCACTTCATCGATCATGCGCCGCGCCAACTCGGGCTTGTCCATGCGGAGGGCCAGGCGACCGAACTCCTGCCAGGCCTCGATCTTCGGCGGAATCGCATTGGCATCGACCAGCTCGCCGAGCACCTGCGCCGGCACCGCCGGGTCGCGGCCACCGCCGATCAGCGCGGCCAGGGCGAACTTCCAGCCGCGCTCGTCGGGGTCGGCCAGCAGCGCCTGCAGCTCGGTGCGGGCAGCCTTCACATCGCCCTGGCGCATGGCCAGCGCACCGGCGGCGCTGCGCATGGTCAACGAGCGCGGGGCGCGCTGCTGCCACAGGGCCAGGCCCTTGGCGGCGCTGGCATCATCGTTGGCCAGCATGGAGATACGGGTCGCGCGCTCGGCCAGGCCGGCGTCGCCGTCGGTCTGCTGCGCGGCCTGCAGGTACCAGCGCGCGGCCTCGGCCAGCTTGCCGGCCTGCAGGGCGAACTCACCGGCCATCACCGGTTCCAGCGCCAGTTCCTCAGTGGCCGCGGCCCGCACGGGGGCCTTGGCCGGCACCGCCGCCAGGGCCTGGGTGCAGGCCAGGGACAGCAGCAGAACACTGGGGATGCGAATCAATGCGGGCATCGTCGGCATCGGGGCCTTAAAATGTCGTCCAATGGCCAGCAGCTTATCGCAAGCAACTGAACAATGACCCTGTGGGTGCTCGGACTGAATCACCAGACCGCACCGGTGGAGCTGCGCGAGCGCGCGGCCTTCGCCGGTGAGGCGTTGCCGCGTGCGCTGGGCTCGCTGCGCGATACCCCGCAGATCGCCGAGGCAGTGCTGCTGTCCACCTGCAACCGCACCGAACTGTATGCCGTGGCCGAGTCGGCACAGGCGCTGGACCAGTGGCTGCACAGCCAGGCAGGCGACCTGCAGGGCTACCTGTACCAGCATGCCGATGCCGAGGCCGTGCGCCACCTGTTCCGGGTCGCCACCGGGCTGGACTCGATGGTGCTGGGCGAACCGCAGATCCTCGGCCAGGTAAAGGATGCCTGGTCGACCGCGCGTGACCACGGCCTGCTCGGCCAGCGCCTGGACCGCCTGTTCCAGCAGACCTTCTCGGTAGCCAAGCGTGCGCGCACCGATACCCAGGTCGGCGCCAACCCGGTGTCGGTGGCCTCGGCGGCGGTGCGCCTGGCGCAGAACGCCTTCGCGCGCCTGGATGACTCCACCGTGCTGCTGGTCGGTGCCGGCGAGACCATCGAGCTGGCTGCACGCCACCTGAGTGAGGGCAAGGTGCGGCGGCTGCTGATCGCCAACCGCACCCTCGCCCACGCGCAGGAACTGGCCAGCCGCCATGGCGGCGTGGCCCTGCCGCTGACCGAACTGGACCGCCATCTCGGCGAGGCCGACATCGTGTTCTCGGCCACCGCCGCGCGCGAACCTGTGATCCATCGCGAGATGGTGGCCAAGGCACTGCGCGCGCGCCGGCACAAGCCGATGCTGCTGTTCGACCTGGCCGTGCCGCGCGACATCGAAGCCGAGGTCGGCACGCTCAACGACGCCTTCCTCTACACCGTCGATGACCTGGAACGCGCGGTGGAAGACAACCGTCGTGGCCGCCGCGAGGCCGCCGCCGAGGCCGAGGCGATCATCGACCTGCAGGTGTCGCGTTTCATCGAGACCCAGCAGGCCAGCGCCCACCAGGCACCGCTGCGGCAGCTGCGTGCGTTCGGCGAAGCGACCCGCGCCGAACTGCTGGAGCGCGCACGGCAGCAGCTGGCCAACGGCAAGCCCGCCGACGAAGTGCTGGAACTGCTGGCCCATGGCCTGACCAACCGCCTGCTGCATCCGCCGACCGCCGCTCTGCGCGCGGCCGCGCTGAGTGGCGATGCCGACCTGACCCGCGCCGCCGAGCGCCTGTTCCCGGCCACGCCGGGTTACCGCCACCCACCCGTGAGACCCGATGACGCCGACCCTGCGCCGTAAGCTGGAAGCGCTGGCCGAGCGCCGCGAAGAACTGGAACGCCTGCTCGCCGAACCCGATGTGGTCGCCGACAACACCCGTTTCCGCGACCTTTCGCGCGAATTCGCCCAACTTGAACCGGTCGCTGCCGCGCTCGCCGAGGAAGCCCGTGCCAAGGCCGACCTGGCCGCCGCCGAAGGCATGCGCGCCGACCCCGACCTGCGTGAACTGGCAGACGAGGAAATCGCTGCGGCGCAGGCGCGCCTGCAGGAACTGGAACAAGAACTGGCCCTGCTGCTGGTACCACGCGATCCGCGCGACGAAGGCAACCTGTTCCTGGAAGTACGCGCCGGCACCGGCGGCGATGAAGCCGCGATCTTCGCCGGCGATCTGTTCCGCATGTACGCCCGCTATGCCGAGCGCCAGGGCTGGAAGGTCGAGATCGAATCGGACAATCCCGGTGAGCATGGCGGCTACAAGGAAGTGGTGGCGCGCGTGGTCGGCCGTGGTGCGTTCTCGCGCCTGAAGTTCGAATCGGGCACGCATCGCGTGCAGCGCGTGCCGGCCACCGAATCGCAGGGCCGCATCCACACCTCGGCGGCCACCGTGGCGATCATTCCCGAGGCCGACGAGGTCGATGACATCGTCATCAACCCGGCCGACCTGAAGGTGGATACGTTCCGCTCGTCCGGTGCCGGCGGCCAGCACGTCAACAAGACCGAATCGGCCATCCGCATCACCCACGTGCCGACCGGCGTAGTGGTGGAGTGCCAGACCGAGCGCAGCCAGCACGCCAACCGCGACAAGGCGATGAAGCGCCTGAAGGCGCAGCTGCTTGATGCCGAGCGCCAGCGCCAGGACGCCGCGCAGGCCGAATCGCGGCGCCTGCAGGTCGGCAGCGGCGACCGCAGCCAGCGCATCCGCACCTACAACTTCCCGCAGGGCCGGATCACCGACCACCGCGTGGAAGGCCTGACCCTGTACGACCTGCCCAACATCCTCGCCGGCGACCTCGACCCGCTGCTGCAGCGGCTCAGCCACGAACACCAGGTCGATGCCCTGGCCCAGCTGTCGGCGGGCTGAGCACGATGTCGGCCTGGCAGCAGCGACAGCACCTGCAGCAGGCGATCGCACGCCAGCCCGGCGATTTCGTCGCCTGGGTGATGCTGGCCGACCTGGAACTGGAAGCCGGCGACATCGCCGCCGGCGAGCAGGCGGCACGACGCGCGCTGCAGCTGCGCCCGAACCACCCCGAGGCCCTGGCGCGCCTGGGCCGCGTGGCCTGGATGGCCGGCGCGCACGCCGACGCGGCGAAGCTGCTTGGCCAGGCCTCGGCATTGGCCCCGCAGCACCCGGGCATCGCGCTGTGGCTGGGCCATGCGCTGGAAGACGCCGACGATGCCGAAGGCGCAGCAGCGGCCTATCGCCGCGCGCATGCGCTGATGCCGGATGAACCCTACATCGCCGCGCAGCGCCTGGCATGGCAGCGCCGCCTGTGCGACTGGCAGGACGTGGACACGCTGGCTGCGCAGGTACGCGCCGCGCTCGCCGCCGGCCACGGTGCGGTGGAACCCTTCGCCTTCCTCAGCGAAGACGCCAGCGCGGGCGAGCAGTTGGCCTGTGCACGTGCGCGCGCCGCACTGATCGCCGCCTCGGTCCGGCCCTTGCCGGCAGTGACGGTACGCGCGCGCGGCCCGTTGCGCGTCGGCTTCCTTTCCAATGGCTTCGGCGCCCATCCCACCGGGCTGCTGACCGTGGCCCTGCTCGAACACCTGCGTCATGACCCGGCGTTGCAGCTGCACCTGTTCGCGCTGAACCGCGCCGATGGCAGCGGCATCCGCGAACGCCTGCAGTCCGCGACCCGGCTGCATGAGGTGGCCGCACTGCGGCATGCCGACATCGCGGCCCGCATCCGCGCACAGGGCATCGACCTGCTGTTCGACCTGCGCGGCTGGGGCGGCGGCGGCACGCCCGAAGTGCTGGCGATGCGCCCGGCCCCGCTGCAGCTGAACTGGCTGGCCTACCCCGGCACCTCGGGCGCGCGCTGGCTGGACGCCGTGGTCGCCGACGAATTCGTACTGCCGGCAGCGCTGGAACCGCACTTCAGCGAACGCGTCCTGCGCCTTCCGCGGGCCTTCCAGCCCTCGGACAACACCCGCACGCTGGAGCCGTCGCCGTCCCGCGCCGAGTGCGGGCTGCCCGAGCACGGCGTGGTGTTCTGCTGCTTCAACAACAGCTACAAGCTCAACCCGCGCAGCATGGGCCGCGCCTTCGCAGTGTTGCAGGCCGTGCCCGGCAGCGTGCTGTGGCTGCTGTCCGGCCCCGGCCAGGCCGACGCCCGCCTGCGCACCGCCGCGCAGGCTGCCGGCCTGGACCCGGCGCGGCTGGTGTTCATGGCCAAGCTGCCGCATCCGCAGTACCTGGCCCGCTACCCACTGGCCGACCTGTTCCTCGACACGCATCCGTACAACGCGCACACCACCGCCTCCGATGCACTGTGGGCCGGCTGCCCGGTGCTGACCTGCCCGGGCGACACCTTCGCCGCGCGCGTGGCCGGCAGCCTCAACCACCATCTGGGGCTGGCCCGGATGAATGTCGCCGATGATGCGGCGTTCATCGCCACCGCCAGCGCACTGGGCAATGACCCCGCAGCACTGGCCTCGCTTCGCGCCGAGCTGGCGCAGGCGCGCGACCGCAGTGGCCTGTTCGACATGGCCGGGTTTGCCCGCGACCTGTCGGCCCTGCTGCAGCGGCTTGCCGGTGAACACGGCTGGCAGGGCGTCGACAGCACCTGAGCGACCCCTGCGTTACGCTCGGGCTTCCTCCCCGCGTGGTGTGACGATGGCCAAGCTCAAGCGCAAGGACTACGACGAACTGCTGCTGCCGCTGCAGCTGGAACTGACCGCGATGGCGCGCTGGGTGCAGCTCAGCGGGCAACGCCTGCTGGTGCTGTTCGAGGGACGGGATACGGCAGGCAAGGGCGGCGCGATCCAGGCCATCAGCCAGCATCTCAATCCACGCCAATGCCGGGTGGTAGCACTGCCCAAGCCTACCGACCGCGAAGCCACGCAGTGGTATTTCCAGCGCTATGCCTCGCATCTTCCCGCCGCCGGCGAGATCGTGCTGATGGACCGCAGCTGGTACAACCGCGCAGGCGTCGAGCGGGTGATGGGCTATTGCAGCGAAACCGAGTACCAGCAGTTCCTGCGCCAGGCACCGGTGTTCGAGCAGCTGCTGGTGGATGACGGCATCCTGCTGTTCAAGTACTGGCTGTGCGTGGACCAGGAGCAGCAGGAGAAGCGCTTCGCCGAACGCCACCTCGATCCGCTGAAGGGCTGGAAGCTGTCCCCGGTCGACCTGAAATCGCGCAGCAAGTACAGCGCCTATACCGAAGCCCGCGAGGCGATGCTGCGCGCGACGCATCGCGAGGCTGCGCCGTGGACGCTGGTGGATTTCAACGACCAGCGGCTGGGGCGACTGACCCTGGTGCGCAACCTGCTGGACCGGTTGCCGGACACACGGGTGGATGCGCCGTTGCCGGAGCTGCCGAAGCTGAAGGGCAAGCTGCATCGCGAGCACTACGATGTGCTGAAGCCGATCGAGGATTTCCCGGTCGAAGAATAGGGTGGGTCGGCAGGGTTGCACCCTGCACCTGCTCAACGCAACGGCAACGGCAACAGCAACAGCGGGCATCCGCGGGATGGCCGCGCGGTGGGTGGGCACGACCGTTGGCGCCATGGATGGCGACATCGAGCCCCATGGACGGGTCTACGGCGTGTCCTACCCACCCAACCGCCCCGCCTCTGACAGATCCCTGCGGCTGTTGGTAGGTGTCGACCTTGGTCGACACATCTGTCAGATATCGAAATGGAACCGGGGTCAGATCCGTTTTCCTGCGGAAAGCGGATCTGACCCCATCGGCAATCCCATTGGCCTGGCGGGCGTCGGATCGTGTCTGGGGCAGAGCCCCCTGAGTCAGGGGGCGGCCGCGAAGCGGCGGGGGTTTGGGTGTTGGTAAGTGGGGCCCGCGGTTCGCGCAGCGAAGCGTGGGAGCGGCAGCGCGCATGCGATGGCGCGTACCGAGGTGCAGGGCCGCAGGCCCTGCCGACCCACCCACTACTTGGCGGCCGCGATCTGCTTTTCGATGTCGGCGGCGGTCACCGGGCCAAGGAAAGTGTGGGCCAGCTTGCCCTGCGGATCCAGCAGATGCGTCAACGGTAGGCCTCGCGGCGTGGCGAAGTCGGCCGGCGGATCGAACGGGTCCACGATCACGATCGGATAGGTCACCGGATGCTTGGTCAGGAACGACTGCATTTCCGGCACTTCGATGTCCTCGTAGGCCAGGCCGACCACCTCGATGTTGCTGCGCATCGCATGCAGCGCCGACAGCTCGGGCATCTCCTTGCGGCACGGGGCGCACCAGGTCGCCCAGAAGTTCACCACCACCCACTTGCCACGATGCGCGGCCAGATCGTAGTCGCTGCCATCCACCGCCTTCATCTTCAAGGTCGGGAATTCGGCAGTGGTGCGCTCGGCCGGGGTTTCATCGACCGGTGCCGGAGTGGTCGGCGTCGGCGCCTGTGCCGGCGGCTGGCTGCTGGCCGGTGTCGGCTCCTGGGCCGGCTTGCAGGCCGCCAGGGCCAGCAGCAGGGTCAACGGGAGCAGCAGCGGCAACGGCGTCTTGCGGGTCATGGCATGTCTCCAGAGTCGGTATAGATATCACTGACCTTGCGCTTCAGGCGTTCGCGCAGGGGCAGCCGCAGATCGTCCAGCGCCGCCAGTGCGGCACGGCCCAGGCTGTCATCACGGTACGGCAGGTGCTGCTCGGCCACCGGGATGCGCAGCTGGGTGCATTCGTACAGATCGGCCAGGCTGACCTGGTCCAGGTCACGCGACAGCAGCCACTCGCCCCGCTCGTCGCGGCGCAGCAGGTCGATCTCCTGCAGGTTGCAGATCAGGTCCTGCAGCAGTGAATCGGTCAGCATCGGCTCCAGCCGCAGGATCTCGTCATCGGCCAGGCCCTTGCCCTTGGCCCGTGCATGCTGGAAGCGGCCAAGCAGCCGCAGCAGTCCATAGAACTCATACCCCTGCGGCAGGCGCAGTTCCACCGGCTGGTAGCGGAAGGCGGCCATCGAAGAAGCCAGCGACGCCCCCAGCAGCACCGCCACCCAGCACAGGTAGATCCACAGCAGCAGGATCGGCACGAACGCCACCGTGCCATACAGTTTCTGGTAGGACTGGAAGCTGCCCAGATAGGCACCGATGCCCCACTTCACCAGTTCCAGGATGACCGCCGCCAGGATCGCGCCGGGCACGGCATGCCGCCATTTCACCGTGTGGTGCGGCACCACCCGGAACATCAGCGTGATGCAGACGAACTCGATCAGGATCGGCGCCAGCCGCAGCGCCAGCTCGGCCAACCAACGGCCCTCCTGGGTACCGAACAACGGCATCGCGAACACCCGCGCCGATACCGCAAGCGATGCGGCGGCGAGCATCGCGCCCAAGGTCAGCACGGTCCAGTAGACCAGGAAGCGGGTCAGCTTGGGCCGGGTCGAGCCGACCCGCCAGATCTGGTTGAAGGTCTCTTCCACACTGTTGAGCGTGATCAGCAGTGAGGCCACCAGTGCGATGAAGCCGGCCGCCGTCAGCTGGCCGGCACTGGCCGAGAACTGCCGCAGGTAGCCCTCGGCCGCACGCGCCGCGGAGGGCACGAAGTTGGAGAATACGTAGTCGCTGAGCTGATCGCTCCAGCGGTCGAAGACGGGGAAGGCCGACAGCACACCGAATACCACGATCGCCAGCGGTACCAGCGCGAACACCGTGGTGTAGGCCAGCGCCGCCGCTGCCTGGAACAGGCGGTCGTCGAGGAAGCGATGCCACAGGAAGCGGCCGAAACTGATGGCCCGTGCGCGATCCCGCGCGCGCTCCATCCACAGGTTGAGCGTATCCAAAGGTTCCATCGGTGGAAGGGTACCCGATGCGGAATGCTGGCAGGATAGCCATACTGGTAGCCACACGACGAGGAGAAGCGGGCACGATGGGCGAGATTCTGGTGCTGTACTACAGCCGGGGCGGTTCGGTGGCACGGCTGGCGCGCCAGATCGCGCGGGGCATCGGCGAAGTGCCGGGCATGACCGCGCGCCTGCGCACGGTGCCGCCGGTGGCCGCCGTGACCCAGACCGCGCAGCCACCGGTACCCGACGATGGCGCCCCCTACGTGAGCGTGCAGGACTTGGTCGACTGCCAGGGCCTGCTGCTCGGCAGCCCCACCCGCTTCGGCAACATGGCCGCGCCGGTCAAGCACTTCCTGGATGGGCTGGGCGCCGAATGGGTCAATGGCACCCTGTCCGGCAAGCCGGCCGGCGTGTTCACGTCCACCGCCTCGATGCACGGCGGCCAGGAATCGACCCTGCTGTCGATGCAGGTGCCACTGCTGCACCACGGCTGCGTGATCGTCGGCATCCCGTTCACCGAACCGGCGCTGAGCCACACCATCAGTGGCGGCACGCCCTATGGCGCCAGCCACGTGGCCGGTGCCGCCGACGATCCGCAGCCGACCGACGACGAAGCGGTTCTGGCGCGCGCGCTGGGGCGCCGGGTGGCCGACATCGCGCAGCGGTTGGCCCGATGAACCGCGCGCCGCGCACGGTCCTGCTGTTGGCCCTGATGGGGCTGGCCGCGCTGTTCGCAGGCTGGTTCATCAATGACAGGCACTGGCTGGCCACCCAGCTGGTGTTCACCGCGCCACCGCTGGCGCTGGCCATCGCCGTGCGCCTGGGCTGGCGCAAGGCCGGCTTCTGGGCCTCGGTGCTGGCGCTGGGCTGGTTCAGCCACGGCGTGATGAGCGCCTGGAGCCACCCGGAGACGCGCTGGCTGGCGCTGATCGAGATCGCGCTGGCGCTGCTGGTGATCTTCAGCGCCAGCCTGCCCGGCCTGCGCGCCCGCTTCGGCAAGCGGCGCTGACGCTGCGCGCCCAGGGCCTTATCATCTGCCTTCCTGGCCCCGCGCCGCAGTCCCTGTCCTGGTTTCGCGCATGCACATGATGGAAGAGCTCCTGGTCGTCACCACCGGTGGCACGATCGACAAGATCTACTTCGACGACAAGTCGGACTACCAGATCGGCGATCCGCAGATCGGCATGATCCTGCGCGAGCTGGGCGTGACGTTCCGCTTCAACGTGATTCCGATCCTGCGCAAGGATTCGCTGCACATCAACGACGAAGACCGCGAGCTGATCCGCGCCACCATCGCCGCGCAGCCCACCCGGCACGTGCTGGTGACCCACGGCACCGATTCGATGGTGCAGACCGGCAAGGTGCTGGCGACGATCCCGGACAAGACCATCGTGATGACCGGTGCGCTGAGCCCGGCACGCTTCCGCGGCTCGGATGCGGAGTTCAACATCGGTTGTGCGATCGGTGCGGTGCAGTCGCTGCCGAGCGGCGTGTACATCGCGATGAACGGGCGGATCTTCGACCCGCAGCATGTGCGCAAGAACGTGGCGGCGAACCGTTTCGAGTCGGTCTGAGGAACAGCGTGCCGGCCGAGGTCGGCACCCACCCGGACAAAAACGCCCCGGCCGAAGCCAGGGCGTGCCCTTGGAGAGGGACTTGGGCTCAGTACTGGGCGCTGAGGGTCAGGCCCGAGAAGGTGCTGTACGCCTTCACCCGCACATACCAGGTGCCGGCGGCAGGGCTGTTGATGGTGCAGGTCTCGCTGTTGCCGCTCAGGTACGGACGGCAGGTGTAGGTGGTATCGGTCGGGGCACTGCCCTGGCGCACGTACAGGTCGGCATCACCGCTGCCGCCACTGATTGCCACGCGCAGCTGGGTGCTGCCGGCCGGGACGGCGACGGTGTAGTTCAGCTCGGCACCGGTCGCGGCGCCCAGGCCGGTCACCGGCACATTGTTCTGCAGCACGTTGCCACCCGGGTTCGGGTTGCCACCGCCGTTGATCGCTGCGGTGACCGCCGCGTTGGCGTCGATGATGCCGGCGCCGCAGCCCCCCGAGCAGGCGCCCGGCAGCGGGCGTGCGGTGCTCTTGATGATGCTCTCGACCTGCGCCGGGCTCAGCGGGCTCGGCGCCACCGACTGCATCAGGGCCACCACACCGGCCACATGCGGGGCCGCCATCGAGGTGCCGTTGTAGGACGCGTAGCTGGCGCTGCCCGGCGTGGTGGTGCCGGTGTTGAGGGTGGACAGGATGCTCTGGCCCGGGCCGGAAATGTCGATGCCGGCACCATAGTTGGAGAAGCTGGCCCGCGCACCGGCCGAGGTCGTGGCCGCCACTGCGATCACATTGGCGCAGTTGGCCGGCACCGACGAGGACACGTTGGTGTTGCTGTTGCCAGCGGCGACCACCACGGTGGTGCCGCGGCTGACCGCGCCGTTGATCGCGTTCTGGTAGGTGGCCGAGCAGGTGCCGCCCCCGCCCAGCGACATGTTGATGACTTCCGCCGGATTGGCATTGGCCGGCACGCCACTGACGGTGCCGCCGGAGGCCCACACGATCGCATCGGCGATGTCGGAGGTATAGCCGCCGCACTTGCCGAGCACGCGCACCGGGACGACCTTGGCGTTGAACGCCGTGCCGGCCACGCCGGTGCTGTTGTTGGTCACCGCCGCCACGGTGCCGGCGACGTGGGTGCCGTGCCAGCTGGAGTTGGACGCCGGGATGCCCGAGCCGCACTCGTTGGCGCCATACCAGTCGCCCTCGTCGTTCGGGTTGCTGTCGCGGCCACCGCCATCGCGCGCCATCGCGGCATCGCTGATGAAGTCATAGCCGGGCAGGATGTTGGCGTTGAGATCGGGATGGTTGGTGATGCCGGTATCGATCACGGCCACCACCACGCCGGTGCCGGTGGCCTTGTCCCAGGCCGGCCGCACGTTGATCGACGCGTTGGAGGTACCAAAGCCCCACTGTTCGCTGAAGCGGGTGTCATTCGGGGTCAGCGTCGCACGCATGATCTGGTCGACTTCGACGTATTCCACGTTCGGGTCGGCGGCCAGCTTGCGCATCAGCAGCTCGGATTCAGCCTGGTCAAGCGGGCGGTCGGTCCTGACCAAGGTCGGGCCGACGGCCAGCTTGCGGACCTGCTGCAGGCCCAGCGCACGGCCCTGGCTGCTGGCCAGGCCGGCGGCGGCACTCTTCAGCGAAGAGGCCAGTGCGGTGGTGTTGGCCACCGGCGCACTGCCGTCGCGGTACTTCACGATGAAGCGCTGGTGCGTCGGCGCAGACTGCAGGCCGCTGAGCTGGACGTCACCGGCCAGCGCAGGCGTGGCCAGCAGCAGCGATGACAGAACGGACGCACCAAGGACCACCCACACTCGACGCACACGCGGTTGCGTTACCTGGGACATCGTATTTCCCTTTCTAGTGGTGTGAATGCCGGAATCGGCAGAAGCACCGGCCCGAACCATGGGCTGGCTTGCGTTGGCGAGGTTCGAAGTCCGGCGAGTCAGCGGATCCCCCTATCGATCCGCCGTGCAGATGACGCTAATGACCAAAACCGGACACCACAAGATTTTCAGCGTCTTTTCAGCAAGATGAAATGTTCGTTCTGAGACTTCCCGGGTCGAGGGTTTGTGAAGGTGAAGGAACTTTCTCATCTTCTGCACACACCTGACTGGGTCATCACCTATCCTGCGATGACTTTGCCGACATCGGCATCCGCCGATTCGGGGTCGGAGTGGGGGGTCAGATCCCTTTTCCCACGGAAAAGGGATCTGACCCCACCCACCTGTCCACAACGCAGAAAGCCCGTCACAGGGACGGGCTTTCCAGAAACGCAGCCGGGCGTGGGCTCGGCTCTACAGTTCAGCGTGAGCGATCAGCCCAGCTTGACCAGCCAGTTGTGCCGGTCCGGCAGGCGGCCGTACTGGATGTCGGTCAGTTCCTTGCGCAGCGACATGGTCACTTCGCCGGCCGGCGCGTTGATGTCGCCCACCGAGAAACCCTCGCCCTTCAGCTGGCCGATCGGGGTGACCACCGCCGCAGTGCCACAGGCAAACACTTCGCTGATCGCACCGGAGGCCACGCCGTCCTTCCACTCGTCGATGCTGACCTTGCGCTCTTCGACCTTCATGCCACGGTCGCGCGCCAGCTGCAGGATGCTCTCGCGGGTGATGCCCTCGAGGATGCTGCCGGACAGTTCCGGGGTGACCAGCGTGCCGTCCTTGTAGACCAGGAACACGTTCATGCCGCCCAGTTCTTCCAGGTACTTGCCTTCGACCGGGTCCAGGAACAGCACCTGCGAGCAGCCCTGCGCCTGCGCCTTCTGCTGCGGCAGCAGCGAGGCGGCGTAGTTGCCACCGCACTTGGCGGCGCCGGTGCCGCCCTTGGCCGCGCGCGCGTATTCGGTGGACAGCCAGATCGACACCGGGGCCACGCCCTTGGCAAAGTACGGGCCGGCCGGGCTGGCGATGACGTAGTAGCCGGCCTTGTGCGCGCCGCGCACGCCGAGGAAGGCTTCGTCGCCGATCATGAACGGGCGGAAGTACAGGCTCGACTCGTCGGCCGACGGCACCCACTCGCTGTCGACGGCGATCAGCTGCTTCAGCGATTCGACGAAGATCTCCACCGGCAGTTCCGGCAGCGCCAGGCGCTGCGCCGAACGCTGCAGGCGACGGCCGTTGGCATCCGGGCGGAAGGTCCAGATCGAGCCGTCAGCATGGCGGTAGGCCTTGATGCCTTCGAAGATCTCCTGGCCGTAGTGCAGCACGGCCGCGGCCGGGTCCAGCTGCAGCGGGCCGTAGGCACGCACGCTGGCGTTGTGCCAGCCGGCATCCTTGTCCCAGCGCACTTCCACCATGTGATCGGTGAAGTGCAGGCCGAAGCCCGGCTTCTCCAGGATCTTGGCGCGCTCTTCAGCGCTGCGCGGGTGGTCCGAACGGGTGACGGCGAAGCTGGGAATGGACTGGGACACCGGAGGATTCCTGTTCTGGTTGCGGGTAGTGCCGGGCCCGCGTCACTGCGGGCCCTGGGTCAAAGCATGCCGGTCTCGAGCCGCGCCGCCTCGGACATCATGTGCTGGTTCCACGGCGGGTCGAATACCAGGTCGACGTCGGCCTCGGCCACCGTCGGGATCATTTCAAGCTTGCTGCGCACGTCGTCGACCAGGATCTCGCCCATGCCACAGCCCGGTGCGGTCAGGGTCATCTTCACGTCGATCTCGCGCTTGCCTTCGTCCAGATGCTTGATCTCGACTTCATAGACCAGGCCCAGTTCAACGATGTTGACCGGAATCTCCGGGTCGAAGCAGGTGCGCAGCTGCTGCCACACCAGTTGTTCCACCTGCTCATCGGTGGCGTCGGCCGGCAGCTCGAGCGGTGCCGGCGCCTCCTTGCCGATGGCGTCGCCGTCCTTGCCGGCGATGCGGAACAGGTTGCCCTCGACGAACACCGAATAGCTGCCGCCCAGCGCCTGGGTGATGTACCCATAGCTGCCGGCAGGCAGGGTCACGGTATCGCCCTGCGGGACCATCACGGCCTCGCAATCGCGTTCGAAGTGGACAGGTTCGCTGCTACGGGAATACATGGGGACCGATATGGGGCCGTGGCCGGGGCCACGCAAGACGGCATTCTAGCCCAGCCGCCCCGGCACCGCCGGTGCACTGCGGCAAACCACAGTATCCTGTGGGTGATCTTCAGGGAGCTTCGATGTCCTCCATTGCCACGCGTGCCAGGACCGTCACCTGGCTCTGGTCCCTCATGCTGTTGCTGGGTCTGCTTGTTGCTCCCCTCGCCTGGATGGTCCTGGCGCTGATGACCGGCCGACAGGTCGGCTGGATGGCGGTAGTGTCCGCCCTGGAACTGGTGTTCATGCTGCGCCTGGGCACACTGGGCCCGGGCCGGTTGCGCATCGCCCTGGTCGTGCTCGGCACTCTGCTGGTGGCCGCCGTGGCCAACTGGGCCATCGCCAGCGCCTGGATGGGCGGCTCGATCGGTCTGGACCTGTGGGACGCCACCACGCGGATGGGCCCGCACCTGGCCTGGACCCTGATCAACCTGGCCAATGGCGCGATGGAATGGCTGTGGCTGGCCGTGGCCGTGGTCGTCGGCGCCTGGCTGGCGCGCTGAGCGCGTAGATCCACGCCACGCGCGGATGGGGGGTAGTGCCGGCCGCTGGCCGGCAAAAGCGTGCGGACCAAGGCCCGCACCTACCAGATGCAACCACCACGCGCGGATCCGGTAGTGCCGGCCGCTGGCCGGGAAAGGGATCAGAGCCCTGTCCTGCGGAAAGGGATCCGACCCCGGTCTTCAATGCCCGCCGTCGAGCGCCTTCAGCTCGCTCACCAGCGAGGCGGCCGCTTCGGCGCCGTCGCCATAGAGCATGCGGGTATTGTCAGCGTAGAACAGCGCATTCTCGATACCGGCGAAGCCGGTGCCCTTGCCGCGCTTGATCACCACCACGTTGCGCGCGTTGACCACGTCCAGCACCGGCATGCCGTAGATCGGGCTGGCCGGATCAGTACGCGCGACCGGATTGACCACGTCGTTGGCACCGATCACCAGTACCACGTCGGTGTTGGCAAACTCCGGATTGATGTCATCCATGTCGGCGATCAGGTCGTAGGGCACGCCCGCTTCGGCCAGCAGTACGTTCATGTGCCCGGGCATGCGCCCGGCGACCGGGTGGATGGCGAACTTCACCTTCACCCCGCGCTGGCCCAGCCGCTGCGCCAGTTCCCAGATCTTGTGCTGGGCCTGGGCCACGGCCATGCCGTATCCAGGCACGATCACCACGCGTTCGGCGTAGGCCATCATCGCCGCGACATCCGGGGCTTCGATCGGCTTCTGCGCGCCGCTGATCGCCTGCGCTTCGCCACCAGCACCGCCGCCGAAGTTGGAGAACAGCACGTTGCGGATCGGCCGGTTCATCGCCTTGGCCATCAGCCGGGTCAGCAGGATGCCGGCCGCGCCGACCATCATGCCGGCGATGATCAGCGCCTCGTTGCCCAGCACATAACCTTCGAACGACACTGCCAGGCCGGTGAACGCGTTGTACAGCGAGATCACCACCGGCATGTCGGCACCGCCGATCGGCAGCGTCATCAGCACGCCCAGCGCCAGTGCCAGCACGAAGAAGGCGACGATCGCCCAGGCACTGAGCGTACTGGCCGCGATGATCGCCAGCACCACCACCGCCAGCGCCACCAGCAGGTTCATCACCTGCTGGCCGGGCCAGGTCACGCGCTTGTCCAGCCGTCCATCCAGCTTGGCCCAGGCGATCACCGAGCCGGACAGCGACACCGCGCCGATCGCCGCGCCGACCACCGCCAGCAGCAGCATCGTGCCGGACGGCTGGCGCGCGGCCAGGTCGGCCAGCGCCTGCGCGCTCCAGTGGCTGGTATTGCGGTGGGCCAGGAAGGCATAGCGCAGCAGTTCCACCGCGCCGATCGCCGCCGCCGAGCCGCCGCCCATGCCGTTGTACAGCGCCACCATCTGCGGCATGTCGGTGATGGCAACCTTGCCGGCCGACCACCAGGCCAGGCCCGCACCCAGCAGCAGTGCCACCAGGATCAACGGCACGTTGTGCAGTTCGGGCAGGAAGAAGGTGGCCGCGGTGGCCAGCAGCATGCCCAGCCCGGCCCAGCGGATGCCGCTGCGCGCGGTCAGCGGCGAGGCCATGCGCTGCAGGCCGAGCAGGAACAGCGTGGCGGCGACCAGGTAGCTGGCCTTGACCAGCCAGTCGAGCAGTTCGACGGTGCTGATGTTCAAGCCTGCGGCTCCTTCGGTTCGTCCTTGCCGCCCCTGGGCGCGCTCGGCTTGAACATTTCCAGCATGCGCGCGGTGACCACGTAGCCACCGGCGGCATTGCCGGCACCGAGCACCACGGCCAGGAAGCCCAGTACCTTCTCCAGCGGCGTCTGCGCATGCCCCAGTACCACCATCGCGCCGATCAGCACGATGCCGTGGATGAAGTTGGAGCCCGACATCAGCGGGGTATGCAGGATCACCGGCACCCGCGAAATGATCACGTGGCCGGCGATGGCTGCCAGCATGAAGATGTACAGCGCTACGAACCCGTCACTCACCGGCAACGCTCCTGCTCTGTCTTCGTCGGCCCATCATAACCATGGGCTGAACCCGGCGCGCACCCGGTGTCAACCGGAGCGCCGCTCACGCGTTGTCGATGGTGACCCCGAGCGAGGAACCGTACCCTGTGCTGGTGAGCAGCCCCGCCCCCCCGAGCGCCGAGACCGATGCCCTGCCGGCATCGCTGGAGGCATTCCTGGCCAGCGTCGGCCCGCGTGCGTTCCGCTTCGCCGAGGCCGGCCTGCGCCAGCGCGAAGACGCCATGGATGCGGTGCAGGACGCGCTGCTGCGCATGCTGGATTACACCGACAAGCCGGCCGCCGAATGGGCGCCGCTGTTCTGGAGCATCCTGCGCCGCCGGGTGATCGACCTGCAGCGCCGGCGCCGCTTCCGCCTGCCGTTCTGGCGCGACAACCAGGACGCGGAAGGCGGCGAGATCGACTGGGCCGATCCCGGCCCGGACCCGGCACAGGCACATGAGCAGCGCCAGCAGTACCAGCAGCTGGTGGACGCGTTGCGCACCCTGCCCGCCCGCCAGCGCGAGGCCTTCACCCTGCGCGTGCTGCAGGACCTGGACGGGGCCACCACCGCCCGCGCCATGGGCTGCAGCGAAGGCGCGGTAAAAACCCATCTGGCACGCGCCCGGCAGGCGCTGCAGGACTACCTGGAGACCCACCCGTGAACCGCTCCCTGCCTTCCGATGACACCCTGCGCCGCCTGCACGCGCAGTCGCTGCAGGCGCTGTCGCCGGCAACGCTGGCCCGGCTGCGCCAAGCTCGCCACGGCGCCACGGCCACCACCCATCGTGGGCGCTGGCGCTGGTGGCTGGCCAGCGCCTGCTCACTGGTGGTTGCACTGGGCATCGGCCTGCAGTTCACCGGCCATGGCACGCTTGCGGGTCCGCCGCCGGACCCCGTGCTTGCTTCAGTGGAAGACAACGGCGCGCTCTACGACGAGAATCCCGATCTGTACCTGTGGCTGGGCGATACCGACCTGGCGATGGAGTAAATCATGTCCCGACTGCTTGCCCTGCCACTGCTGTTGACCCTGGCGCTGCTGCCGGCCGTTCCGGCGCTGGCGCAGAACGCCACGCCCGCCCCTGCCGCACCGGTCGCGCCATTGCCTGCGTGGGAGCAATTGAGCGAATCCCAGCGAGAGTCCCTGCTGGCGCCGCTGCGCGACCGTTGGAACAGCGCTGATGCCGGCCAGCGCCAGCGCATGCTCTCGCACGGCCAGCGCTGGCAATCGATGAGCCCGGAGGAGCGCGACAAGGCCCGCCGCGGCCTGCGCCGCTTCGAGCACATGAGCCCGGAACAGCGTGAACAGGCACGCGCCCTGTTCGGGCAGATGCGCAACATGCCGCCGGCACAGCGCGACGCGCTGCGCGAGCGCTGGTCGCAGATGACGCCGGAGCAGCGCCGGGACTGGGTGCGCGACAACCCGCCGCCGGCGAAGCCGCGGTAAGGCCCCGGGGAACTGGGTCAGAGCCCTTTGCTGACGCAAAGGGATCCGACCCCTGGCAGATTGCGGGAGATCGGGGTCAGATCCCTTTGCCAGAGGCAAAGGGATCTGACCCCACGTCATTCATGCCTGCCAGCGCGTCTTTGCCAGCAGCTCGTCGTCCCAGTCGAAACCGAGCCGCCCCTCGCGCACGAACAGCGCAACGAAGTTGAGCAGGTTGCGCGCATACATCTCACTGGCCTGGGTCGCGCCGCGACTGGCCAGGCCCAGCGGACCATCGATGGTCACGCCCTGGTGTTCGATGCAGTGCCCCGGCTGGGTCAGTGCACAGTTGCCGCCGCTCTCGGCCGCCAGATCGACAATGACGCTGCCGGTGGCCATGCCCTCCACCATCGCGGCGGTCACGATGGTCGGCGCCGGCCGACCGGGTACGGCAGCCGTGCAGATCACCACGTCCACGCCGCGCAGGTGGTCGGCCAGCCGACGCTGCTGCTCGGCGCGCTCCTCGTCGGTCAACGCACGCGCGTAGCCGCCTTCACCGGCCGCGCTCACGCCAAGATCGAGGAAGCGCGCACCCAGTGACTGGATCTGCTCGCGGGTTTCCGGGCGCACATCGAAACCTTCCACCTGTGCACCGAGGCGCCGCGCGGTGGCGATGGCCTGCAGGCCCGCCACGCCGGCACCGATCACCAGCACCTTGGCCGGCCGCACGGTGCCAGCGGCGGTGGTCAGCATCGGGAAGAAGCGCGGCGCGCGTTCGGCGGCAATCAGCGCTGCCTTGTAGCCGGCCATGCCGGCCTGCGAACTGAGTACATCCATCGCCTGCGCGCGGGTGGTGCGCGGCAGCTGCTGCAGCGGGAACAGCTGCAGGCGATCATCGGCCGCCAGCGCGGCCAGCGCCGGATCGTTGGCCGGTGCCAGCAGGCCAACCACGCTGGCACCGGGCCTGAGCTGCTCCAGCACCGTCGCAGGAGGCGCCTGCACGCACAGCAGGATATCGATCTCGGCCCAGCGGCCCGCGTCGAAGACACGTGCGCCGGCGTCGTCATAGGCGGCATCGGTGAAGCCGGCGGCCAGCCCGGCGCCGGCCTCGTACCAGACCGTAATGCCGAGGGCACCGAGCTTGCGCGCGGTTTCCGGTGTCAACGCCACGCGCCGTTCACCCGGCGCGGTCTCCTTGATCCCCAGCAACGCCACGGCCATGCAGGTCCCCGCTGATCGGTGAGTTTTCCCGATCCTAGCAGGCAGCCAGCACTCAGTGCAGGGTGGTGCTGCCCGGGTCAAGGCGGTCGATCACGCCCTGCATGGCGCTGTCGAAGGCGCCATCGTCAACGTGGGCACGCAGGCGGCCGAGCCGCACCATCACCGCCAGCTCTTCTGGCGAGGCCACGCAGAAGCGCACGCCGCGACGGTTGACGAACAGCAGGCGCGAGGAAATCGGGCTGACCCAGGACAGCTTGCCCGCCTGGACCTTGCCGTCCTTGTCGACGAAGTCCAACCAGTTGCCGATTTCCATGCGTCGGAAGCGGTCGGCATCGGCGTTGTCGAAATCGTCGGCATCGATCTGCCCGCTGAGTTCCACCGCTGGCGATTCGGCCACCGGCGGTGCCGGCAGCGCGACCTGCGGCAGCTCGGGCAGCGCGCGCTGCAGTTCCGGCCGCGACTCGGCGATGCCCTGCAACGTGTCGTGCAGGGCGTCGATCGCACCGGTAGCCGCATCGCCGTGCACACCGACGCTGGCAAACACCTTGGCCAGCACCGGCTGCCAGGCCTGCAGCCATGGCTTGCCGACAATCTGCCGGCGTGCCTCGGCCACTTCCTCCAGCAGGCCGTCGCCGAGGCTCAGTGCCTCGGCCACCGACGCGCCTTCTTCGCCCTCGCGCAGCAGCGCCAGGGTCAGGTGGTGCTGCCAGGGCTGGCGCAGGAACTCGGCAATGGCCGGCGGAAGGGTGGCATCACCGATGCGACGATCCAGTTCCGCACCGGCCCGGGTGCGGGCCATTTCCAGCTTTTCCTGGCCGCGCTGCGTTTCTGCGGCGCGACGCTCGGCGATTTCCACGCGGCGGCGATGCTGCACCAAGAACTCGCGGAATTCTTCTTCCAGGGTCAGGAAGATCGCCAGGTTCTCGTTGAACTCGGCCACCAGGCGCTCGATGATCTCCTCGACCTTGGCCATCAGCATGCGCTCGGCCTGGCTCTCGCCGGTGTTGCCCTCACAGGCCTCGGCCAGCGAATTGAGCAGCTTTCGCGCCGGATGGGTCTTCTGCACGAACATGCGGCGGTCGAGCATGGCGACCTTGACGAAAGGCACGACCAGGCGGCCGATCAGTTCGCGCGAGCGGCCTTCCAGTTCACGCTCGTCCAGCATCACGTCGAACAGCATGCCGACCAGGTCGATGGCATCCTCATCCTGCGGGTCCAGCCGGGTCTGGCCCGGATCGACGCCGAGCTGGGTGGCGCTGGACAGCACTTCGCTCTTCAGCCGCTGCGCCAGCGATTCGCCGTCCTCGCCGATGGCTGCACGCAGCGTCGCGCTCGGCGTGGCCTGCAGCAGCGACAGCACCGACATCATTTCGCGCTGGCTGAGCGGGCGCTGCTGGCCGACCGCCACCTGTGCCGCAGACGTGGCGTCCTCACGCACATGGCGGGTCTGCTGCAGCAGTTCGTGCAACGCTTCCAGCAGCATGCCTTGCTGGCCGGCGTAGGCCTCGCCGGCGGCGCCATCATCGCCGCCCAGGTGCTGCTGCATATGCCCGCGGCGCTCGGACCAGCGGGCGGCAAAGCGCTGCGCCCAAGCCGGTGCGGCCTGCTCGTCATCGCTGAACCCCGGATCGACGCCCGCGCCGTGGCGATGCTCGACCAGGTCATCCAGCATCCCGGTCATGCGCGGATCCGGTGCCGGCGGTTGTGGGCGCTGCGGAGCCCCCATCTGCGACATCACGCCGGCTGCGGCCAGCTGCTCGTCCAGCTTCTCGTAGATGCGGCCGACCGGTGCACGCAGGTCGCGCTCGCACAGCTTGATCAGCACCAGATGCACTTCCGGGGCCAGTTCGCAGCCGGCAAAGGCCTCGTGGATGGCCACGCCCAGATGTTCGGGGCTGATGGGATTGTGGTCGGCGTCCAGTTCCACGCCGCCGATCAACCGGCCCAGGCGGCGGTCCAGCCGCGCCAGCACCGGCTTGAAGTCACGCAGCAATACAGTGGCGAAATTGCGCACCGCCAACCGCGATTCCAGTACGTGTTCGGCCAGCAGGCTCAGGCCATCCTCGGCCGGCCCCGACAGGGTCGCCTCGGCCGACAGCGGCTCACCGGCCGCCAATGCGGCCCACGCCTGCTGCAGGTGGCCGGCGAAGGCGGCAGCGATCTCCTCACGGCGGCGGCGCAGTTCGCGCATCGCGTCCAGGAACAGCAACTGCGACGAGCCGGCATTGCCGGCGCGGTCGAACAGGGCATCGTCGAATCGCGCCAGTGCGGCCCCGAAGGCCTGGCACAGCGCGGGCAGGACCATGTCCCGGGCAAGCTGGAGCTGGGCCGGGTCACGGCCCGGCGATCCCATCGGTGTGGGCACGCTCATCATTCGGGAAGGCTCCCCACCTTCTCTGGTACGACAGACAGCATGGACATCGCGACGACCGGCACACCCCATGTACCGGAACGTCGATGGTAGGCCGGCCAGCCCGTCACGGACAGTGAAACAGTCCTCACTTCAAACCTCATGACCGGCGGCCCGGCAAGAGGGGTATCGTAAGCCGTGCAAGGCCCACGAGGCGAGGGGAAGCGGCTGTCCGTTTCCCGCCAGTGGCATGATGTTCATCACAGTTTGGTATTCAGGGGCCGGACGCGACACAGACGGCGTCATTGACCACCCCGACTATAATCAAACACCCGTGATGACCGGTTCAGACTCCATGCCCGACCCCGCTGCCCTGCTCGCCCTGGATGCCCGCCGCTCAGTGCCTTCGCGGCAACTGGGCGAGCCCGGCCCGGACCCGGCCACCCTGCAGCGGATGCTGGCGTCGGCCGTGCGCGTGCCCGACCACGGCAAGCGCGTGCCGTTCCGCTTCCTGAAGATCGCCGGCGATGCACGTCACACTCTGGGCGACTTCCTGGCCAAGCGCAGCCGCCAGCGCGACCCGCATGCCGGCGAGGCCGTGTTCGAGAAGGACCGCCAGCGTTTCAGCCACGCCCCGCTGGTGATCGTGGTGGTCGCCAGCCCGCGCCCGGACCCGAAGGTGCCGGAACAGGAACAGCTGATGACCGCCGGCTGCGTCTGCTTCGCCCTGCTGCAGGCCGCGCAGGCGCTTGGCTTCGGCGCACAGTGGCTGACGGCCTGGATGGCCTTCGATCCGGTCGTGCAGGCCCACCTGGGCCTGGTCGAGGGTGAACGCATCGCCGGCTTCATCCACATCGGCACCGCCAAGGCCGACGTGCCCGAGCGCGAGCGCCCCGACCCAGCGACCCTGCTGCAGGACTGGACGCCGCCGGCATGACCCTGCCGGCACCGCCGCCGTCGCTGTACCTGGTCGATGCCAGCATCTACGTGTTCCGCGCCTGGCACTCGCTGCCGGACCAGTTCCAGGACGCGCAGGGCTGGCCGACCAATGCTGTGCACGGCTTCGCCCGCTTCCTGCTGGACCTGCTGGAGCGCGAGCGCCCGCGGCACATCGCCATTGCCTTCGACGAAGCGCTCGACAGCGGCTTCCGCCACCGCCTGTATCCGGCCTACAAGGCCAACCGTGATCCGGCACCGGAAGCGCTCAAGCGCCAGTTCGTGCACTGCAAGGCGCTGTGCGCGGCGTTGGGCCTTGCCGTCCTCGCCCACCACGACTACGAAGCCGACGACCTGATCGGCAGCGCACTGCACGTGCACCGCGGCAGCCATCGCGGGGTGATCATCTCCGCCGACAAGGACCTGTCGCAGCTGCTGCTGGATCACGACGAACAGTGGGACTACGCCCGCAACCAGCGCTGGGACGTGGCCGGCGTGAAGGCACGGCACGGCGTGCACGCGCACCAGATTGCCGATTACCTGGCGCTGTGCGGCGATGCGGTGGACAACATTCCCGGTGTCAGTGGTGTCGGCAGCAAGTCCGCCGCCGTGCTGCTGGCCCATTTCGGCAGCTTGGATGCGCTGTACGAACGCCTGGACGAAGTGCCGTTCCTGCGCCTGCGCGGTGCCGCCCAGATGGCGGTGCGCCTGCGCGAGCAGCGCGAGCACGCCCTGCTCTGGCGCCAGCTGACCACCATCGCGCTGGACGCGCCGCTTGAAGGCAGCCAACCCGGCCTGCTGCGCCAGACCGCCGACCCCGAGCTGCTCGGCGGCCTGTGCCAGACCCTGCGCTTCGGCCCGATGACCCGCCGCCGGCTGTTCGATGCCGCCGGCGTACCCGATATTCTTCCCACCCACAGCGAGCCCGCATGAGCCAGCGCAACACCGAAGCCCCGCGTGTCGTCTATGAAGGCAAGTACCAGCGCATGCTGGTACGCGGCACCTGGGAATACAGCGAACGTACCCATGCCGGTGGCCTGGCCGCGATCATCATCGCGGTGACCCCGGAGGACAAGGTGCTGTTCGTCGAACAGTTCCGCGTGCCGCTGCAGGCCCCCACCATCGAGATGCCGGCCGGCCTGGTCGGCGACATCCACGCCGGCGAATCGATCGAAGTCTCGGCCGTGCGCGAGCTGGAAGAAGAAACCGGCTGGACCGCCGATCACGCCGAAGTGCTGATGATCGGCCCGACGTCCTCCGGCGCCAGCAGCGAGAAGATCGCCTTCGTACGCGCCACCGGCCTGCGCCGGATCGGCGACGGTGGCGGCGATGACAGCGAAGACATCACCGTGCACGAGATTCCGCGCGCGCAGGCGGCGGCCTGGCTGGTGCAGAAGATGGGCGAAGGCTATGAGCTGGATGCCAAGCTGTGGGCGGGCCTGTGGATGATCGAGCACCACCTGGACGGGCGCCCGCGTGGCTGACGCCGATCTGCACGTACTGCCGGCGCTGCTGGGCGCCGACGACCCGGCGATCTATACCCTCCACCGGCCGCAGGGCGCCTCGCCGTACCTGCTGCTGGCCGATCACGCCGGCCAGCAGGTGCCACGCGCGCTGACCGGGCTCGGCCTGGCCCAGGCCGAGCTGGACCGCCATATCGGCTGGGACATCGGCATCGCCGGCACCACCCGCGCACTGGCCGAACGGCTGGATGCATGGGCGATCGAACAGACCTATTCGCGGCTGCTGATCGACTGCAACCGCCCACTGGCCTCGCCGACGCTGATTCCGGAAGTGAGCGACCACACCGTGGTCCCGGGCAATGCCAGGCTGTCGGCTGCACAGCGGCAGCAGCGCATCGATGCGATCCACGCGCCCTACCATGCGCGCATCGACGCGGAACTGGATGCACGCCGCGATGCCGGCCGCCCCACCCTGCTGGTGATGATGCACAGCTTCACGCCAGTGATGAACGGCACGCAGCGGCCGTGGCACGCCGGCGTGCTGTACCACCAGGACACGCGCTTTGCGCATGCACTGCTGCAGGCACTGCGCGATGAAGGCGACCTGGTGGTGGGTGACAACGAACCGTATTCGGTCAGCAGCACCAGCGACTACGCGGTACCGGTGCACGGCGAAGGGCGCGGCCTGGTGCACGTGGAACTGGAGATCCGCCAGGACCTGATCGCCGATGCCGCCGGGCAGCAGGCGTGGGCGGAGCGGCTGGCGCGGATCTTCAGCGCCTTGCAGCCACAGTTGCTGGCGTTCGGTTGAACGCTCTTGGACCCATCCCGTATCGGTAGTGCCGGCCGCTGGCCGGCAACCTCAATGATCCAACCACCCCGAGGTTGCCGGCCAGCGGCCGGCACCACCGCAGGCGTGGCACATCCACCTACGGCAGCGCCTTCAATCATGCCTCGTTGACCGGGCAGACGGCAGCAGCCGATTCGACCGGCGCCGGGCGCAGGCCCAGCGCGATCACCACGCCGAGCGCGGCGAACAGCGCGGCGCCGTACTGCGCATTGACCATGCCCTGCAGCGCATCAGGGCTGGTTGCCTCCTGCGTGCCGCGCGCGGCGTTGGCCACCATCACCAGTACCGCCAGTCCCAACGCGCCGCCGATCTGCTGTGCGGTGGCGGCCATGCCGGACGCCACACCCTGCTGCGGCCCCGGCACGCCCTGCCCGGCCACGATCCACATCGCCGTCCAGCTCATGCCCTGGCCCACGCTGAGCACCACGATGCCCGGCAGCAGCGGCCAGTAACCGGCGCCATGCGGCATCGCCAGCGCCACCGCAGTGATGCCGATGGCACCGGCCGCGAAGCCCCAGGCCAGCACCTGCCGTGGCGAACGGCGCCGCAGCATGCGTTCGGCAATGCGGATGCCGAAGGTGCACACCACGGTCGGCAGCAGGAAGGCCATGCCGGCCTGCAGCGGGCTCCAGCCGTAACCATCCTGGAAGTAGAGCGCCAGGAAGTAGTACTGCACGCCATAGCTGCTCATGAAGGCGAAGGTCAGGCCGAGTGCCGCGCGCAGGCCGGGCAGGCGCAGCAGCGCAAACTGCATCAGCGGGTCACGGCTGCGCTTTTCGATCTGTACGAACACCGTCAACAGCACGGCTGAAAGCAGCAGGCAGATGAGCGTGGCCCGTGCCGTCCAGCCCCACTCCGGCCCTTGCACCAGGGTGGTGACCAGCAGGCTGCCGCCGGCGGTGACGGTGAGGCAACCGGCCAGATCGAAGGAACGGCCCTGCACACGCGGGCCATCGGCCGGCAACCACGCGCCGGCCGCGACTGCACAGGCGGTGGCCAGCGGAACGATCACCGCCAGCACCGCCGGCCAGCCGAACGCCTGGGTCAGCACGCCACCGAGCAGCGTGCCCAGCGCCAGGCCGACCGCACTGGCCATGCTCCAGATCGCCAGTGCGCGGTTGCGCACCGGGCCTTCCGCATACAACGTGTTGATCAGCGCCAGCGTGGCCGGGAACAGCAACGCGGCACCGATGCCCTGCGCCGCGCGCGCGATGATCAACAGGGTGGCATTCGGCGCCAGCGCGCCGAACAGCGACGCCAGCGCGAACAGCAGCATGCCCAGCCGGTAGAAGCGGCGGCGGCCGATCAGGTCGGCGGCGCGCCCGCCCAGCAGCAGGCTGCCGCCGAACGCCACGGTGTAGGCACTGACTACCCATTGCAGCTGCTGCGCGTTGATCTGCAGCGCGCGGCCCATGTCGTGCAGGGCGACGAAGATGATGGTGGCATCCAGGGCGATGATCAGCTGGGCAGTGGCCAGCAGGGTCAGCGCCCAGCGCGGGTACTTGAGGGGAGGCATCGGCGGTCTGGCGCGGTGGGGGAGCGCAGTCTCATTGATGCGACCGAATCAATAAACCCCCTGCCAGCCATATCTGTCATGATTTTCATCATGAATGGAACTTCGATGGACCTCAATGCAGTGCGCATGCTGGTGCAGGTGGCCGAAGCCCGCAGTTTCACCGTCGCCGCCGGGCAGCTGGGCCTGAGCCAGTCCGGCCTGTCGCGCGCGATCGGCCGGCTGGAGGCCACGCTGGGGGTGAAGCTGCTGCAGCGGAACACCCGCAACGTGGCGCTGACCCCGGATGGCCGCCAGTTCGTCGATCAGGTGGCACCGCTGCTGTGTGGCCTGGAGGATGCCGAACGCCAGTTGGCCGACCGTCCCTGCACGCCCGCGGGCACCCTGAAGATCAGCGCGCCCTCGATGTTCGGGCGCAAGGTGCTGGTACCGCTGCTGGCGCCGTTGCTGCAACAGCACCCGCAACTGCAGGTGGAGGCCGTGCTCAGTGACCGTCTGGTCGATCTGGTCGAGGAAGGTTTCGATGCCGCCCTGCGCACCGGCGTCATCGCCGACCAGCGCATCGTCGCGCGCCCGCTGCGTCCGCTGCGCTGGGTGACGGTGGCCAGCCCCGCGTATCTGGCCCGCTGTGGCGCACCGGACGATGTGGCCGCGCTGCGGGATCACGCGTGCCTGGCGGTGCGCAACCTGCGCAGTGGCCGGCTGGTGGACTGGCAGTTCCTGCAGGAGGGCCAACTGCGCGACTTCACCCCACCGACGCGGATGGTGTTCGACAGTGGCGATCCGCTGGTGGAAGCGGCCATCGCCGGCATCGGCATCGTGCAGGTGATGGATTTCGCGGTGGCCGACGCGCTGGCTGACGGCCGCCTGCAACGCGTGCTGCAGCCGCTTGAAGGCCGCAGCCGCGCGCTGTCGCTGATCTACCCACCGTCGCGCCAGCACTCGCCAAAGCTGCAGGTGCTGGCCGACGCGTTGCTGGCCGGGGATTGGTAAATCCACGCCATGCGTGGATGAAGGTTTCGGCGGGGTCAGAACCCTTGGGTATCCGGTAGCGCCGGCCGCTGGCCGGCGAGCCACATCGGCCGGCGGCGAAACGGACCGGCAAGGCATTGCCGGCCAGCGGCCGGCACTACCGATCAGGCGAAGCCATCGGTGGCGCGCACCAGCGCGTCCACGTTCTCGGCTTCGAACGCCGAATGGCCCGAGGCCTTGGCTATCCGGTAGCGCCGGCCGCTGGCCGGCGAGCCACATCGGGCGGCGGCGAAACGGACCGGTAAGGCATTGCCGGCCAGCGGCCGGCACTACCGATCAGGCGAAGCCATCGGTGGCGCGCACCAGCGCGTCCACGTTCTCGGCTTCGAACGCCGAATGGCCCGCGGCCGGGGTGATTTCCAGCTTCGCCTTCGGCCACACCTTGGTCAGGTCCCAGGCGTTGGCCAGCGGGCAGACCACGTCGTAGCGGCCATGCACGATCACGCCCGGGATGTCGGCGATGCGGTGCGCGTCGCGCAGCAGCTGGTCTTCCACCTCGAAGAAGCCACCGTTGACGAAGTAGTGGTTCTCGATGCGGGCGAAGGCCAGGGCGAAGTGCGGGTCTTCGTGGCTGTTGATGAAGTCATCATCGACGTGCAGGAAACTGGTCGCGCCTTCCCACACCGCCCACGCCTTGGCGGCTTCCAGGCGGGTGGTTTCGTCGTCGCTGGTCAGGCGGCGGTGGAAGGCCGAGATCAGGTCATGCCGCTCCACCGACGGGATCGGCTTCAGGTAATGCTCCCACGCATCCGGGAACAGGCGGTTGGCGCCTTCCTGGTAGAACCATTCCAGCTCCCAGCGGCGCAGCATGAAGATGCCGCGCAGGACCAGTTCGGTCACGCGCTGCGGATGGGTCTCGGCATAGGCCAGGGCCAGGGTCGAGCCCCAGCTGCCACCGAACACCTGCCAGCGATCGACCTTCAGGTGCTCGCGCAGCTTCTCGATATCGGCGACCAGGTCCCAGGTGGTGTTGTCCACCAGGTCCGCGTGCGGGGTGGATCGACCCGCACCACGCTGGTCGAACAGGATGATGCGGTACTTGGACGGGTCGTGGAACTGGCGCATCTTGTCGCTGCAACCACCGCCCGGGCCACCGTGCAGCATCACCACCGGCTTGCCGTCCGGGTTGCCGCACTGTTCGAAATACAGCGTGTGGCGGTCGTCGACCTTCAGGGTGCCGACGTCGTAGGGGGTGATGGCGGGGTACAGCGTACGCATGCTTGCAGCTCCAGGGTGATGCCCTGCCGGGGCAGGAGAACCCCCATTCTAGGCCGGTCGCCGGCCCAGGGTGATGCGGTCGCGCTGCTCCAGGTCCTGCACGGTCTGCACCTCGGCAAAACCGGCGGCGTCGAACAGCGCGCGGATCGCCGCGCCCTGGTCCCATCCGTGCTCGATCAGCAACCAGCCACCGGGCAGCAGATGCGCCTGGCCGCCGTCGATGATGCGGCGGATGTCATCCAGGCCGTCCACACCGGACGCCAGCGCGGAGGCCGGTTCGAAGCGCAAGTCGCCCTGTCGCAGGTGCGGGTCGTCGCTGGCGATGTACGGCGGATTGCTCGCAATCAGGTCGAAGCGCATGCCCTGCAACGGCGCGTACCAATCGTGCCCGCCCTCGGCGAAGCGGACGTTGCGCAGTTCATGGCGCGCGGCATTGCGCGCGGCCACGGCCAGCGCACCCGGGCTGGCATCGGTGGCCAGCACCTGTGCCTGTGGCCGCTCGCTGGCCAGCGCCAAGGCGATCGCGCCGCTGCCGGTGCCCAGGTCAGCCAGCCGCAGCGCACGGTCCTGCGGCAGGCGTTCCAGCGCCAGCTCGACCAGCAGTTCGGTCTCCGGGCGCGGGATCAGCGTGGCCGGATCGACCTCCAGATCCAGCGTCCAGAATCCGCGGCGGCCGGTCAGGTAGGCGACCGGCTCGCCGGCCACGCGGCGGGCCAACAGCGTCTCGAAGGCGGCCTGGTCGGCGGCGGCCAGCGGATCGGTGGCATGCGCGAACAGCCAACTGCGTGGGCGGTCCAGCACATGCAGCAGCAGCAGCTCCGCCTCGTGGCGGGCTTCGACGCCGCCCAAGCGGGCACTGGCGTCGGCCACGATCTGGCGCAGGGTGGGTTCGGTTTGGAAAGGCATTCCGCAATTGTAGAGCCGAGCCCACGCTCGGCTGCTTCTGGAACAGCCGAGCATGGGCTCGGCTCTACAAAATCGGAATCCGTTCAGTTTCCTCCGGACGGGATAAGGAGGGGCTATCGGCCCCAGGCAGCGGTCCGGCGAGATTTTCCTTGTCACACAGTCAGTTGCAGGATGAAAGCGGCCGGGTTCAGTGCCTGCTAAGTGCCTTTTGATAGACTCCATCTATCAAATAGATGCAATCAATGCATTGTTCTTATCGCCAGCGAATGGGTAACCTAGCTCCTGTCGATTCACCCACTCCCCTTCACCAAGAGGAAAAATGATGTCCCTCATCAACACCCAGATCCAGCCGTTCGAAGCCAACGCTTACCACAACGGCGAGTTCATCAAGGTTTCCGACGCCAGCCTGAAGGGCCAGTGGTCCGTCCTGATCTTCATGCCGGCCGCCTTCACCTTCAACTGCCCGACCGAGATCGAGGACGCAGCTGACCACTACGCCGAGTTCAAGAAGGCCGGCGCCGAGGTCTACATCGTCACCACCGATACCCACTTCTCGCACAAGGTGTGGCACGAGACCTCGCCGGCCGTCGGCAAGGCCCAGTTCCCGCTGGTCGGCGACCCGACCCACCAGCTGACCAACGCTTTCGGCGTGCACATTCCGGAAGAAGGCCTGGCCCTGCGCGGCACCTTCATCATCAACCCGGAAGGCGTGATCAAGACCCTGGAGATCCACTCCAACGAGATCGCCCGTGACGTGTCCGAGACCCTGCGCAAGCTGAAGGCTGCCCAGTTCACCGCCGCCAACCCGAACCAGGTGTGCCCGGCCAAGTGGAAGGAAGGCGAGAAGACCCTGACCCCGTCGCTGGACCTGGTCGGCAAGATCTAAGGCAGTACCGGCCTGCCGTGGCCCCACGCCGCGGCGCGCCCTTCATCCCCGTGCCGGTCCCCCCGCCGGCGTGGGGGTGAACCCAAGACAGCCAACGCTCGCCCGCCTTGGCCAGCCAGCCCCTTCCACGGTCGCTGTCTTGGGTTCACCCCTACCCCCAGCTGGTCCGCTACCTTGTACAGCGGTGCCACGCCCTCTGTTTGCCTGAAGCCAGGAGAAGACCGATGTTGGACGCCAACCTGCAGTCGCAGCTGAAGACCTATCTGGAGCGCGTGACCCGCCCGATCCAGATCACCGCGCACGCCGACGACGGCGCCAAGTCGCAGGAAATGCTGGAACTGCTGCAGACCCTGGACAGCCTGTCGGACAAGATCTCGCTGCAGGTGCTGCGCGATGGCCAGGGCCGCGTGCCGTCCTTCGACCTGGGCACCCCGGGCCAGGACATCCACCTGACCTTCGCCGGCCTGCCGATGGGCCACGAGTTCACCTCGCTGGTGCTGGCGCTGCTGCAGGTCGGCGGGCACCCGTCCAAGGCCACCGCCGAGCTGATCGAGCAGGTGCAGAACCTGGAAGGCGACTACCGGTTCGAGACCTACTTCTCGCTGTCCTGCCAGAACTGCCCGGACGTGGTGCAGGCGCTGAACCTGGCCGCGGTGCTCAACCCGCGCATCCAGCACGTGGCCATCGATGGCGCCCTGTTCCAGGACGAAGTCGAGAAGCGCGAGATCATGTCGGTGCCGACCGTGTACCTCAACGGTGAAATCTTCGACCAGGGCCGCATGACCCTCGAGCAGATCGTGGCCAAGCTGGACACCAACGCCGGCAAGCGCGATGCCGAGAAGATCGCCGCCAAGGACGCCTTCGACGTGCTGGTGGTGGGCGGTGGCCCGGCCGGCGCTGCAGCGGCGATCTACGCCGCACGCAAGGGCATCCGTACCGGCATCGCCGCCGAGCGTTTCGGTGGCCAGGTGCTGGACACCATGGCGATCGAGAACTTCATTTCGGTGAAGGAGACCGAGGGCCCCAAGCTGGCCACGGCGCTGGAGCAGCACGTGCGCGAGTACGAGGTGGACATCATGAACCTGCAGCGCGCCAGTGCGCTGGTGCCGGCCGGCGAAGACGGCCTGGTGCAGGTGCAGCTGGAAAACGGCGCGGTACTGAAGTCGCGTTCGGTGATCCTGTCCACCGGCGCGCGCTGGCGGCAGATGAACGTGCCGGGCGAAGACCAGTACCGCAACAAGGGCGTGGCGTACTGCCCGCACTGCGATGGCCCGCTGTTCAAGGGCAAGCGCGTGGCGGTGATCGGCGGCGGCAACTCCGGCGTGGAAGCGGCCATCGACCTAGCCGGCATCGTGTCGCATGTAACCCTGCTGGAGTTCGATTCCAGCCTGCGCGCCGATGAAGTGCTGCAGAGGAAGCTGCGCAGCCTGGGCAACGTGACCGTGCTGACCAGCGCGCAGACCACCGAAGTGCTGGGCGACGGCAGCCGCGTCACCGGCCTGGTCTACAAGGACCGCGTCGGCGGCGATGCCCACCGCGTCGAGCTGGAAGGCATCTTCGTGCAGATCGGCCTGCTGCCCAACACCGAGTGGCTGAAGGATGTGGTGGCGCTGTCGCCGCGCGGCGAGATCGTCATCGACGACCGCGGCCAGACCAACCTGCCGGGCGTGTTCGCCGCTGGCGATTGCACGACGGTGCCCTACAAGCAGATCATCATCGCCATGGGCGCCGGCTCGACCGCCGCACTGAGTGCGTTCGACCACCTGATCCGCTCGTCGGTGAGCAACAGCAGCGGTGCCGTTGCTGAAGCAGCCTGATCCACCGTTCCCAGATCACCGGGAACATTGTCTGCCTGTCGGGTAACCACGCCGTCAGCCGGTCCGTTACCCCTGGGGTGTAAGGATGAACCTACGTGATCTGAAGTACCTGGTAGCCCTGGCCGACCACAAGCATTTCGGCCGGGCTGCCGCCTCCTGCTTCGTCAGCCAGCCCACGCTGTCGACGCAGATCCGCAAGCTGGAAGAAGAGCTGGGCCTGCCGCTGGTGGAACGCGCACCGCGCAAGGTGATGCTGACCCCGGCCGGCCAGGAAGCGGCGGCACGGGCGCGGGTGATCGTGTCCGAAGTGGAACAGCTGAAGGAGGCGGCGCGACGCAGCCGCGATCCGGAAGCCGGCACGGTGCGCCTGGGCATCTTCCCGACCCTCGGCCCGTACCTGCTGCCGCATGTGATCCCGCGCATCCGCGAGCGCTTCCCGGAGCTGGAACTGCTGCTGGTCGAGGAAAAGAGCGACGTGCTGCTGGACCGCCTGCGCGAAGGCAAGCTCGACGCCGCACTGCTGGCCCTGCCGGTGATCGACGACCAGCTGCATGCCGAATTCCTGTTCGAGGAACCGTTCCTGCTGGCCGTGTCCGGGCGCCACCCGCTGGCCCGCCGCGAACACCTGGACGTGCAGGAACTGGCCACGCAGAAGCTGCTGCTGCTGGAAGACGGGCATTGCCTGCGCGACCAGGCGCTGGAAGTCTGCCGACTGTTCGGCGCCAACGAGAAGTCCGAATTCCGCGCCACCAGCCTGGAAACCCTGCGGCAGATGGTCGCCGCCGACGTCGGCATCACCCTGCTGCCGAGCCTGTCGGTGCAGCCGCCGGTGCCGCGCTCGAACAACATCCGGCTGCTCGATTTCACCGGCGAAGGCCGTCCCAGCCGCCGCATCGCCATGATCTGGCGCCGCAGCTCGGCCATGAACGACTTCCTGATGGAGCTGGCCGACCAGTTCAAGCGCCTGCCGCAGGCACTGTTCACGCTGGAGGCGCTCGATGCCGGCAGCGATGCACCGGCCCTGCCCGGCCCCGCGCTGAACGGCTGAGCCCCCGCAGCACCGGCCCGGAATCGGCAGGAGTCGATTCCGGCCGCATTTGTCCCCACAATACAGACAGGCGGCGCCAGCAGGTGCCGCCTTTTGCATGGCTTTCAACCAAGGAGCTTCACCATGAACACCGCCAGCGGCCTGCCGCCGTCGATCACCGTTTCTACCTTCGACATGGACCGCCTGGACGCCATGCTCGAATCCCCTGCGCTGAGCCAGACGCCTGCCGCGCTCGCGCTTGCTGAAGAACTCAACCGGGCCACCGTGCTGGCACCGGACCAGATTCCCGAAGGCATCGTCATGATGCATTCGCGCGTGGAGTGCGAAGATGAAGTGTCGGGCGAAAAGCACGTCCTGACCCTGGTCTTCCCCCGCGAAGCCAATGTCGATGAAGGCAAGGTCTCCGTGCTGGCCCCGGTCGGCAGTGCCCTGCTCGGCCTGGCCATCGGCCAGAGCATCGACTGGAACGCGCCCGGCGGCCGCAAGCTGCGCCTGCGCGTGACTGCGGTCCACAACGACCGCCCCTGATTACCGCTGCGCACCGCGCGCGATTCGATCCCCCTGCACCAGGAGCCGTAATGAGTACCCCGTCCAAACTGTCCCAGCTGCGCGAACTGTCCGTGGTCGTTGCCGATACCGGTGACTACGAGGCGATCAAGCGCCTGCAGCCGGTGGACTGCACCACCAACCCGACCCTGGTGAAGAAGGCGCTGGACCTGCCGGTCTACGCCGAACTGATCGAACGCGAACTGGCCTGGGGCCGCCAGCAGGCGGGCGACCGCGAAGCCGTGGTGCACGCCGTGGCCGACCGCCTGACCATCGGCGTCGGCGCGCTGTTGAGCACGCTGGTGCCGGGCCGTGTGTCCACCGAAGTGGACGCCGACCAGGCCCACGACACCGCCGCCACCGTGGCCAAGGCCCGCCAGTTCATCCAGATGTACGCCGATGCCGGGGTGCCGCGCGAGAAGATCCTGATCAAGATCGCCGCGACCTGGGAAGGCGTGGAAGCCGCGCGCATCCTGCAGGCCGAAGGCATCGACTGCAACCTGACCCTGATCTTCAACCCGACCCAGGCGCTGGCCTGCAGCGAGGCCGGCGCGTTCCTGATCTCCCCGTTCGTCGGCCGCATCCTGGACTGGTACGTGGCCAACGGCCAGACCCCGGCCAGCATCGACGAAGACCCGGGCGTGAAGTTCGTGCGCGGCGTCTATGCCGAATTCAAGCGCCGCGGTTCGAAGACGGTGGTGATGGGCGCCTCGTTCCGTTCGACCGCACAGATCGAGGCGCTGGCCGGCTGCGACCGCCTGACCATTTCGCCGGACCTGCTGGAGAAGCTGGACGCCGACCACGGCGCGCTGCCGCGCAAGCTGGTGGCCGGTGCCGCTGATGGCGCGGCGGTGCCCCCGATCGATGCGGCGAAGTTCGCAGCAGACCTGGCGGCCGATCCGATGGCCACCGAGAAGCTGGCGACCGGTATCGATGCGTTTGCCAAGGATCTGGAAGCACTGCGCGAGCGGATCCGCGCGGCACTGTGAGGATTCCGGCCAACGGCTGAGCCCCTCGTGGCGGGTCGGTTGGTCGCAAAGAGCAAAAAGCCGCGCTGGGTCGGGCGGGTTGGGTTCGCGGGAGACGCCGTGAATCCATCCCTGGAGGCTTGGCCGCCGCATCCATGCGGCGGACACTCCCGCGAACCCAACCCGCCCGCCCTCTGACAGTTTCCGGTGGTCACCCGCCACGGAAGAAAGAAAGAAGAGCAACAGCGGGTCGCGCGCTTCGCTTGCTCGGAGCCGAGCATGGCTCGGCTCTACAAGGGCAATGCAGAACCAAATAAAAAGGACGCGGCGAACGCCGCGTCCTTTTTGTTTTCCATCAGTTCGTCAGTAACCCAATGCTCTTTCCCACCGTCACCGGGAAACTGTCGGGGGTGGGGCGGTGTGGGTTGGCAGGACCGTTGGCGCCATGGATGGCGCCATCGAGCCCCCAGGGACGGGTTCACGGCGTGTCCTGCCAACCCACACCGCCCCACCCAACAAGCAGCAACCCAGAGCCGCTTTGGCTTTGGCTTTGGCTTTGGCTTTGGCTTTCAGCCGTTGACGTTGCCCGCCGCAGGCGGACCACCGCGCGTCAGCGCGGCGCCTCCACATCCAACCCGATCGGGCAGCTCACGCCGGTGCCGCCGATGCCGCAGTAGCCGTTCGGATTCTTCGCCAGGTACTGCTGGTGATAGTCCTCGGCGTAGTAGTACGCCGGTGCCGGGTACACGATCTCGGTGGTGATCGGGCCGTAGCCGGCCGCATCCAGCTGGGCCTGGTAGGCCTCGCGGCTGGCCAGCGCGGCAGCGTACTGTGCCTCGTCGGTGGCGTGGATCGCCGAACGGTACTGGGTGCCGGTGTCGTTGCCCTGGCGCATGCCCTGGGTCGGGTCGTGGCTTTCCCAGAACAGCTGCAGCAGCCGTTCCAGGCTCACCACCGCCGGGTCGAACACCACCTGCACCACTTCGGTGTGCCCGGTCAGGCCCGAGCACACTTCTTCATAGGTCGGGTTCGGGGTGATGCCGCCGGCGTAGCCGACCGAGGTGCTGTACACGCCCGGCTCGGTCCAGAACTTGCGCTCGGCGCCCCAGAAACAGCCCAGCGCGAAGCGGATCTGCTGCAGGCCGGCGAAGCGGTCCTTCAGCGGATGGCTGTTCACGAAGTGCTGGTTGCTGTGCAGCGGCAATGGCTGCTCGCGCCCCGGCAGTGCCTCTTCCGGGCGCGGCAGGCGCTGCTTGAAGGCCCCGATGCCGAGGATGCCCTGGCCAATTCCCAACATGATGCGCTCCTACGCCGGCAGTCCGGCCATATCGTCTGCATCGGAAATGGGGTCGGCGGCGGCCTGGCCCAAGTCCAGCGCCGCGATGATGTCCTCCGCCTGCGGCCGCGCCGCGTCGGGGATGCCGACCCGCAACACACCGAACAACGGCAGCTCGCCCATGCCCCCCAGCAGCTGCTCGCCGAACACGAAGGCGGGGATGCCGGCGTTTTCCAGCGCGTGCTTGACCAGATGGGCGTCGAACAGGTTGTCGGCCTTGTACACGATGTGCATGCGGCGGCTCCTCGGGGCAGGGCTCCAGCATACGCCCGGGGGCTGAATGGTGCCGGGGGCGGGATCGGAGAGTTGCCGGCCAGCGGCCGGCACTACCAGAGGGCGGGGCCGGCATCCCCACACCCCACCGGGCAGCCCTGCCCCGTACGCGCTAGACTGTTGGTCTTTCTGCCTTTCTTTTCGCCGACTCATGTCCGAGCACACCCCCGCCAGCCCCGAGACCCCCGCCGACAGCCACGAAAAGCGCGATTTCATCCGCCAGATCGTGCGCGAGGACCTGGCCAGCGGAAAGCACCAGGCGATCAAGACCCGCTTCCCGCCGGAGCCGAACGGCTACCTGCACATCGGTCACGCCAAGTCGATCTGCCTGAACTTCGGCATCGCCGGCGAGTTCAGCGGCGTCTGCAACCTGCGCTTCGATGACACCAACCCGGCCAAGGAAGATCCGGAATACGTGGCCGCGATCCAGGACGACGTGCGCTGGCTGGGCTTCGAGTGGAACGAGCTGCGCCACGCCTCGGACTATTTCCAGGCCTATTACCTGGCCGCCGAGAAGCTGATCGAACAGGGCAAGGCCTACGTCTGCGACCTGTCGGCCGAGGAAGTGCGCGCCTACCGCGGCACCCTGACCGAGCCGGGCCGCCCGTCGCCATGGCGCGACCGCAGCGTCGAGGAAAACCTCGACCTGTTCCGCCGCATGCGCGCCGGTGAATTCCCGGATGGTGCGCGCACCCTGCGCGCCAGGATCGACATGGCCAGCGGCAACATCAACCTGCGCGATCCGGCGCTGTACCGCATCAAGCACGTCGAGCACCAGAACACCGGCAATGCGTGGCCGATCTACCCGATGTACGACTTCGCCCACGCGCTGGGTGATTCGATCGAAGGCATCACCCACTCGTTGTGCACGCTGGAATTCGAAGACCACCGCCCGCTGTACGACTGGTGCGTGGACAACGTCGACTTCGCCCATGACGACGCGCTGACCCAGCCGCTGGTCGATGCCGGCCTGCCGCGCGAAGCGGCCAAGCCGCGCCAGATCGAGTTCTCGCGCCTGAACATCAACTACACGGTGATGAGCAAGCGCAAGCTGATGGCGCTGGTCACCGAACAGCTGGTGGACGGCTGGGAAGACCCGCGCATGCCGACCCTGCAGGGCCTGCGTCGCCGTGGTTACACCCCGGCCGCGATGCGCCTGTTCGCCGAGCGCGTGGGCATCAGCAAGCAGAATTCGCTGATCGACTTCAGCGTGCTGGAAGGCGCGCTGCGCGAGGACCTGGACAGTGCCGCACCGCGCCGCATGGCAGTGGTCGATCCGGTCAAGCTGGTGCTGACCAACCTGCCGGAAGGCCACGAAGAGCAGCTGACCTTCAGCAACCACCCGAAGGACGAAAGCTTCGGCAGCCGCGAAGTACCGTTCGCACGCGAAGTGTGGATCGACCGCGAGGACTTCGCCGAAGTGCCGCCGAAGGGCTGGAAGCGCCTGGTCCCGGGGGGCGAAGTGCGCCTGCGCGGCGCCGGCATCATCCGCTGCGACGAAGTGATCAAGGATGCCGACGGCACCATCACCGAGCTGCGTGGCTGGCTGGATCCGGAATCGCGCCCGGGCATGGAAGGCGCCAACCGCAAGGTCAAGGGCACCATCCACTGGGTCAGCGCCGTGCACGGCGTACCGGCCGAGATCCGCCTGTACGACCGCCTGTTCTCGGTGCCGAACCCGGACGACGAATCGGAAGGCAAGACCTACCGCGATTACCTCAACCCGGAATCGCGCCGCACTGTCACCGGCTATGTCGAGCCGGCCGCGGCCAGCGCCGCGCCGGAGCAGTCGTTCCAGTTCGAGCGTACCGGCTACTTCGTGGCCGACCGCCGCGACCATACCGCAGCCACGCCGGTATTCAACCGCAGCGTGACCCTGCGCGATACCTGGTCGGCCTGAGGGCCTGCGCGGGCGCCTGGATGGCGCCCGCAGGACCGCGACGATGATCACCGCCCTTTCCGTCCTGCTCTGGTTCATCTCGCAGCATCCGCTGCTGACGTTCTTTGCAGCAATGGTGCTGGCCGGGCTGGTCTCGTGGTGGCGGCGCTTTCCGGGCTACGCCATCGTGGTGTTCCCGCTGGCGATGCTCAACATGTTCCTCGGCCACTTCCTCAACGCCGCCTTCCTCAACGTGGTGGGCGAGCGTGGTGAAGCGGTGATCGTCAAGACCGAGCGAACCAGCTCCACGCTCAACGAGCAGTACATCTGGCGCTACGAAGGGGTGCTGCGTACCGCCGAGGGCCGCGACGTGGACGTGGTGTTCCACACCAACACCGCTTCGCTGTGGCCGCTGGAAAACGCCATCCGTATCCCGGCGCGCGACCAGCCGTTCGTGGTCAAGTACACGCCGGGCTTCCCACGCAACTTCGTCATCCTCACCAACGAGTCACCGCACGGCGTCGCCCAGGCCCGGGCCAGCGCGCGCGAGCGGGTGGAGGTGGCGGCACGCAAGCTGCATTTCAGCCCGGGTAATGCCGGTTTCCGCGCGGACTATCGCCGCGAGCTGGAAACCTGGCTGCGCGACCACGGCAACGATCCGCAGCAGCAATCCGACGCGCAGCGATATCGCGCCGAGCTCGACGCACTCGACCGCTAGCCCCAGGCCCTGCCTGGATGTTCCTCCCCATCCATCCACAGGCCTGACATGACCACGAGCGCCACCGCCCTCCTCCCGCTGCTGCAGCAGGCCCTGCAGGACACCGGCACCGCCAGCCGCATCGACGGCAACGCGCTGCTGCTGGACAGCGGCCTGCGCCTGACCCCGCATGCAATGGCCGCGCAAGCGCGCGACAACGGCGGCTGGCAGACCTCCACCGTCATTGAAAGCCAGCATCCGCAGTTGTTCGCCGATGGCCTGTTCGAGTACCAGCACGCAAATGGTGCCGATGAGCAGGCATCGCTGTTGTCCGGCTTCCAGGCCTGGGCCCGGGTGGACCTGGTGACCCTGCAGACCGCGATCGGCGCCCAAGACGCACAGGGCCTGCCGATGATGGGCCTGACCTATCCGGTCGGCGACGAGGGTGAGGAACATCAGCGCACCGTGGTGCTGGGGCCGTTGGCGCACTACCGTGCACAGGACGTGGATGCCTCCACCTGCAGCGAAGACGATCATGGCTCCTGCCCCTGCTGCCTGTTCACCCGCAGCATGGAGGCCTTCGACGAGCTGCTGAAAGCCCGCCATTTCCTCGCCATCCGCCTGTTCGCCTCGCGCGATGCCGACGGCCTGTGCGAGGCCGATTGCCGGGTCAACGGCCACGACTTCGCCGCCGCCCTGCCCCTGCTGCGCGCCTATGCTGCCAGTTGGCCGCAGGCCGGGCTGGAATTCCGCAAGCAGTACGTGGTGATCCGCACCGGCTCGCCGGGCTGAGCCCGGCCCACGCGCGGTACAGGCCGGTGCGGCTACACTGCGCGCCGGTTTCCCCAAGCAACCGCACTTTTTCCCATCCCACACGAGGCACCCCCGCGATGCTGTACGCGCAAGTCCACCTGACCCTTCCCGCCTGGATCCACGACCAGATCGACCTGGATCGTCGATATCCGGGCGATGAGGCCAAGGTCGCGCTGGCGATCGAGCTGTCGCGGCTGAACGTCGAGCACGCCAGTGGCGGTCCGTTCGGTGCGGTGGTGTTCGGACCGGACGACAAGGTCATCGCCGCCGGCGTGAACCGGGTGATGCCGCACGCGACCTCGCTGGCGCACGCCGAGAACATGGCCTACATGCTGGCCCAGCAGCGCCTGCAGACCCCGCGCCTGAACGCGGTGCTGTCGCCGGTCACCCTGGCCACCAGCTCGCAGCCGTGCTGCCAGTGCTACGGCGCCACCGTGTGGGCCGGCATCGACCGCCTGCTGATCGGTGCCAACTCGGCCGACGTCGAGGAACTGACCCCGTTCGATGAAGGCCCGCTGCCGGCCGACTGGGTGGGTGAACTCAACAAGCGCGGCATCGAAGTGGTGCAAGGCCTGAACCGCGACGCCGCGCGCAGCGTGCTGCGTGCCTATGGGGAAAGCGATGGCGCCCGTTACTGAAACCGGCATCGGCCTGCTGTGCCTGTGCCGGCAGGGCTTCGAGCCCGAGCTGGCCGGCGAGCTGCAGTTCCGCGCCGGTGAAGCCGGTTTCGCCGGCTATGCGCGCACCCAGCGCAATGACGGCTACGTGCTTTTCATGTGCGACGAAGCCGCCGCGCTGGCGCCGCGCCTGCGCTGGCGCGAGCTGATCTTCGCGCGGCAGAAGCTGGTGGTGCTGGCCGAACTGCCGCAGCTGGACCCGGCGGACCGGATCACCCCGATGCTGGAAGTGCTGGCCGATGCGCCGCGCTTCGGCGACCTGTGGGTGGAACACCCCGATTCGGACGCCGGCAAGCCACTGTCCGGTCTGGCCCGTGCCTTCGGCAATGCACTGCGCCCGGCGCTGCGCAAGGCCGGCAAGCTCACTGATAAGCCGAACAACCGCCTGCCGCGCCTGCATGTGGTGTTCGTCGATGGCACCCATGCCTTCGTCTGCGTGGCCGACCCGGCCGACAGCGCACCGTGGGCGCTGGGCATCCCGCGCCTGAAGCTGCTGCCCGAGGCGCCTTCGCGTTCGGCGCTGAAGCTGGACGAGGCGCTGCTGACCCTGCTGACGCCGGAAGAACGCGAGGCGCTGGCCAAGCCCGGCATGCGTGCGGCCGACCTCGGCGCCGCACCCGGCGGCTGGACCTGGGTGCTGACCCGCCAGCACATGCACGTGCTGAGCATCGACAACGGCCCGCTGCGCCAGCACGTGCTGGACACCGGACTGGTCGAGCACCTGCGCGCCGATGGCTTCCACTGGCACCCGGAACAGCCGCTGGACTGGATGGTCTGCGACATGGTCGAGCAGCCGCGCCGCGTGGCCGAACGCATGGCCACCTGGTTCCGCGAGGGCTGGTGCCGGCATGCGATCTTCAATCTGAAACTGCCGATGAAGAAGCGCTGGGACGAAACCCGGCTGTGCCTGGACCTGTTCCAGGACCAGGCCGGCAAGCCGCTGGTGGTCCGCGCCAAGCAGCTCTATCACGATCGTGAAGAGATCACCGTGCTGGCTTCGCCGCTGCGCTGATCCGTCATCGGCGGCACAGGTTGCCGGGAGTACGCTCCCGGTACCCTCTGGCAAGGAGGCTGTCATGAACCTTCCGCGTACTGCGCTGCTGTTGACCATCCTGCTGGCCTCGGTACCGGCCATCGCCCAGCACGGCCCGTCCACGCCGGCGCAGAGCCAGCCGCTGGGCCCCACCGGCGGCGCGATCCGCCAGCAACCGCTGGATGCGGGCCGGGTCAGCGGCAGCGTCGAGATTCCGCAGCCGGCCGGCGAGGCACAGGTGACCGTGCGTTCGCTGGAACCGAGCAGCGTGGTCGGCCAGTACCGCATCCATTTCGCCGCGCTGGATGTGAATGGCGACGGCTTCATCAGCCGCGAGGAAGCACAGGCCAATCCGGCGCTGGCCGACGAATTCAATTCGCTGGACCGCATGCACCGCGGCAAGCTGGACCGCACCGACCTGGCCGGCTGGCTGGTGGATTGAAAAAGGGGACGGAGGGGATTAAGTCGTATGTGCACAAACGACTTAATCCCCTCCGTCCCCTTTTTGCTTCAGACGCCGGCGGCGCGCTTCCAGAACGCCTGTACCAGCGGCGGCCATTTGCCGACACAGCCCAGCGCGCGGCCACGGGCCAGGGTCAAGTGCATCTCGTCGTTGGAGAACAGGCGGTTGATCGCATCGAAGCTGTAGGCGGCGATCTGGTTGTCGCTGCGCCGTTCGCGTGCCCAGCGCTGCAGGCGCTGCGGCGACAGCCGCGGCTGGCCACGGCGCTCGGCCGACGGCGCCAGCCACTGCTGCAGGGCGGCGACATCGCGCAGGCCCAGGTTCACGCCCTGCCCGGCCAGCGGATGCACCACATGCGCGGCATCACCCAATGCCAGCACGCGGCCGGCCACGTAGTGACGGGCCAGTTGGCGACGCAGCGGGAAGGCCGCACGCGGTGACGCCAGTCGCAGCTCACCCAGCCGTGCCGCGAAGGCGCGGGTCAGTTCCCGGTTGAAGGCGTCCTCGTCCAAGGCCAGCACACGTGCCGCCTCGTCCTCGGGCAGGGTCCAGACGATCGAGCTGCGGCGCTCGGCCACCGGCAGCAGCGCCAGCGGCCCGCCCGGCAGGAAACGCTGCCAGGCGGTGGCCTGGTTGGGAAGATCGCTGTCCACGTAGGCCACCACGCCACGCTGGTGGTAGTCATGCTTTTCAACCTCGATCCCGGCCAGTTGGCGCAGGGTCGATTCGGCGCCGTCGGCGGCCACCGCCAACGCCGCTTCCAGGCGACGACCGTCATCCAGGCGCAGGCGCACGCCGTCGTCGTCCTGCTCCAGCGCGTCCACCCGCGCCGGGCAGTGCAGCTGCACGCCCGCCGCCGGCAACGCCGCCCACAGGCGATCCTGCAGCAGGCCGTTCTCGACGATGTAGCCCAGTTCACGACGGCCGAAGCGATCGGCATCGAACAGCAGATCTTCGCCACCGGCCGCGTCCCACACCTGCATGCGCCGGTAGGGCCAGGCACGGGCCTGCGCGATCGCCGGCCACACGCCCAGGCGGTTCAGCAGCTGAACGTTGTCGGCAGCGAAGGCGAACACGCGCAGGTCAGGCTGTGCGGCCTGCCACGGCGCGGGCTCACGACCTTCCACCAGCGCAACCGACAGGCCGGCATCGGCCAGCGCCAGCGCGCACGCGGCACCGACCACGCCACCACCGACGATGGCCACATCAAGGCGCATGCGCCGGCTCATGCGGCTTCTCCGCGGCACAGGCGCGGCACTTCGCCGCGGAAGCCCATCGCGCCACCGACCAGCATCGACTGCACCGAGGCGCGTTGCGCGGCCACCAGGCCGAGGCTGCGCAGCGGCCGCATCAGCGGTGCCGGATTGCTGGTCAGCCGTGCCAGGCCACCCGAGAACGCCACCGTCTGCCGTCGGTCTTCCTGGCGGCGCGCAACATAGGCCTGCAGCAGCACATCGCTGCCGGCATCCTCGTGCGCATCCTCCAGCAGTTCGGCCAGGGTCAGCGCATCGCGCAGGCCCAGGTTGAAGCCCTGCGCACCCAGCGGATGGATGGTCTGCGCGGCATTGCCCAGCAGCACCGTGCGTTCACCGGCCAATGCGCGCGCCAGCACCTGGATGAGCGGGTAAGCGCTGCGCGGGCCGGATTCGAGCAGCCGACCGGCACGCCAGCCGATCGCATCCTGCAGGCGCTGCAGCCAGGCCGCATCGTCCAGCGCCATCACCGCATCGGCCTGATCGCGGGCCACGCCATGCACGGTGCCGAAGTGGCGGTCACCGCGCGGCAGCAGGGCGGTCGGGCCGGTATCGGTGAAGCGCTCCCAGGCCGTGCCATCCGGCGCGCGCTGGCTGCGCACGCGGGCCACGAACAGGGTCTGCTGGAAATCATGCCGGTCGACCTCGATGCCCAGCGCGCCACGCACACCGCTGGTCGTGCCATCGGCACCGACCACCAGCCGTGCCAGCAGTACGCGCTCGCCGGTCTCGTCGGCCACCCGCACCTGGCGGTAGCCGTCGACCACCTCGCCCAGGCCCAGGAACCGCATCGGCCGGTAGCGCCGCAGCTGCGGCAGCTCCTGCAGGCGCGCTTCCAGCGCCTGGCCGAAGTCACGCGCGACAACCACCTGGCCGAACCACGGCCGGTCGTAGTCGGAAGCCTCCAGCTGCACGCGGCCGAAATCGCCGGCGCGGCTGACATGGATGCGGCGGATCGGGCCCGGCGCCATCGCCAGCTTCTGCATGACCCCCAACGCGGTCAGCGCGTTGACGGTCGCCGCGGCGAAACTGAGGTTGCGCTGGTCGAACACCGCCGGCAGCTCGCCGGCCGGGCTGGCTTCGAGCAGGCCCACGTCGCGGCCCAACCGGTCCAGGGCAATGGCCAGGCTGGCACCGACCAGGCCGCCACCGACGATCAGCACGTCATGTCGTTCACTCATGGTGTTCATGATACGCGCTCGCCCCGCCCGGACACCCAACAGCCCCCGACCTGCGCCAACCGGCGCGGCGGGCTAGAATGAAACCTGAATCCGCTCCGGGCCCGCTGCCATGTCCGCCACCGCCAACCGTGCCTTCGTCCTGTCCGTACTCGTGCTGTTGCTGGCGGCGACCCGGGTCAACCACTTCGCGGCGATCCCGGATGCCTCCTGGGCGGTGTTCTTCATCGGCGGCTTCTACCTGGCTGGCTGGACCCGCTGGGCGTTCCCGCTGCTGATGGTGTTCGCGGTGCTGGTGGACTGGATCGTGATCCGCAGCAGCGGCCTGGATTTCTGGCAGCACTACTGCGTGTCGCCGGGCTACTGGCTGCTGCTGCCGGCGTATTTCTCGCTGTGGGCCGGCGGCATGCTGCTGGGCCGCAACTACCAGGGGGCACGCTGGCCGGTACTGGCCAAGGGCGCGCTGCTGCTGGTGGCCTCGGTGGCGGTCTGTCACCTGCTCGCGCAGGGCGGCTTCTACTGGACCAGCCGCAACGTGGCCGAACCGACGCTGGCCGGCTGGGCACAGAACTACGCACAGTGGTTCGGGCCGTACCTGCGCACCACCGCCATCTACGTGGCGCTGGCCGCCGCCCTGCAGCTGGCCGTGGAGCAGGTACTGAAGCTCCAGCAGGCCCGCCGCGACATCCGGCACTGAGCCGCGCCATGGGTCATCGCCTCTCGCGCATCTATACCCGCACCGGCGACGACGGCAGTACCGGCCTTGGCGACGGCCAGCGCGTGGCCAAGGATGATGCCCGCGTGGCGTCCTACGGCACTGTCGACGAAGCCAATGCCGCACTCGGCCTGCTGCTGGCCACGGCGCTGCCCGACGACGTGCGCGCGCTGGTGGTGCATCTGCAACACCAGCTGTTCGACCTGGGCGCCGAACTGTGCATCCCCGGCCACGCCGCGATCCACGCCGCCGATGTGTCGGCACTGGAACAGCAGCTGGATCACTACAACGCCAGCCTGCCGATGTTGAAGGAATTCATCCTGCCAGCCGGTGGCGAGGCCGCCGCACGCTGCCACCTGGCGCGCACCATCGTCCGCCGGGCCGAGCGCGAGACGGTCACCCTGGCCCGCCACGACGCCGTGCGCAGCGAGGCGCTGCAGTACCTCAACCGGCTGTCGGACCTGTTGTTCGTGCTGGCCCGGGTGCTGGCCCGTGCCGATGGCCATGGCGAAGCGCTGTGGCAGCCACAGCAGCGCCAGCGCTGAGTCGGCACGATGCTGGTCTTCACCCATCCGTCCTGCCTGCTGCATGACCCCGGCCCTGGCCATCCGGAGTGCCCGCAACGCCTGCAGCATGTGCTCGATGCCCTGCACGCCGCCTTCCCCGGCCAGCTGGACTGGCGCGAGGCGCCGCCGGCCAAGTTCGGCGAACTGACCCGGGTCCACGACAGCGCCCTGCTCGACTTCGTGCTGCAGCCGCAGACCGCGCCGCTGCGACAGCTGGACATGGACACCTGGACCTCGCCCGGCTCGGCCAGTGCCGCCGTGCATGCCGCCGGCGCCGGCGTGGCGGCGGTAGATGCGGTGATGCTGGGCGAGGACCCGCTGGCGTTCTGCGCGGTGCGGCCACCGGGCCACCACGCCACCAGCAGCACTGCGATGGGCTTCTGCCTGCTCAACAACATCGCCATCGCCGCCGCCTACGCCCGTGACCGTCATGGCCTGGAGCGGATCGCGGTGGTCGATTTCGATGTCCACCATGGCAACGGCACCCAGGACATCTTCCAGCACGACGCCCGGGTCTCGTACTACAGCACCCACCAGGCCGGGCTGTTCCCCAACTCCGGCCTGCGCCGCGACCGCGGTGCCGGCAACCTGATGAACATCCTGCTGCCCCCCGGCAGCGGCGGTTTCCGCTTCCGCAATGTGTGGGCCGACGAGATGCTGCCGGCCATCGACGACTTCCGGCCGCAGCTGCTGCTGATTTCGGCCGGCTTCGATGCCCACCTGCGCGATCCGCAGGCCGACCTGATGCTGGAAACCGACGATTTCGCCTGGATCACCCGCGAACTGCATGCGCTGGCGCGCCGCCATGCGGCCGGCCGGGTGGTCTCGATGCTGGAAGGCGGCTATGACCTGCTGGCCCTTGCCGAGTGCAGCGTGGCCCATGTCCGGGCCCTGCTGCCCCCCCCACCGGGCAGCGTCTCCGGATGAACCCGAACCGGCAGGATCCGACGCCCTTCATTGCCCCTATGCAAGGGATGGGGCAAGCTACCGTCCGTTTTCGCCCGAATCCGAACCGCGTGCGCCGAGCCCTCCGCCTGCTTCCCCTGCCTCTGAGCATCGCCATCTGCCTGCCGGCAATGGCCGATGAAAAGCCGCTCAACTGGGGCCTGTGCCCGGCTACCGACGTGATTCCCGCGTTCACCGATGCCCCTGTCCCGGTCCCGGTCCCGGGGCAGGACAAGGCCGCCGCCAGCGCCGCGCGCGAGCAGCAGCCGACCGACATCGAGGGTGACCAGCTGCTGGGCACCACCACCGTGCCGCAGTACGAAGGCAACGTGGCCCTGCGCCGTGGCGACCAGTTCGTCGGCACCGACAAGCTCAGCTTCGATACCGAGACCGGCAACTACATCGCCGACGGAAATGTCCGCTACCAGGACTCCTCGATCCGCATGGTCGCCAAGCGCGCCGAGGGCAACCAGGAAAGCGACACCCACAAGATCACCGACATCAAGTACCAGCTGGTGTCGCGCCGCGGCAACGGCGATGCCGAATCGGTCGACCTGCAGGGCGCGGTCGGCCAGATGCACCGCTCCACCTACACCACCTGCGACCCGTCGCAGCCGGTGTGGAAGCTGTCGGCGCCGCAGATCGAAGTGGACAACGACGAAGGCTTCGGTACCGCCCGCAACGCCGTGCTTCGCATCGGCAAGGTGCCGGTGCTGTGGGCGCCGTACTTCAAGTTCCCGATCGACGACCGCCGCAAGACCGGCCTGCTGTTCCCGCAGCTGGGCATGTCCGGCCGCAACGGTTTCGATTACGCACAGCCGATCTACTTCAACCTGGCGCCGAACTACGACGACACGTTGACCCCGCGCTACATGAGCCGGCGCGGCCTGATGCTCGACAACGAATTCCGCTACCTCTACAACGGCGGCCGCGGCGAACTGCTGACCGCGTTCATGCCCAACGACAAACTGCGCGACCGCGACCGCGGCCGGGTGATGTTCGGCGGCTACCACAACCTCGACGACCACTGGCAGGCCCGCGCCAACCTGGCCTGGGTCAGCGACGAACGCTATGTGGAAGACTTCGCCAACCGCCTGGTGGGGGTCACCGCGTCGAACCTGCAGAGCACCATCGGCCTGTACGGCACTGGCAGGAACTGGACGGCCGGCATCATGGCCGACCGCTGGCAGCTGACCGACTACACCCTCAACGAGGGTGCGCTGGCCTACAACCGCCAGCCGCGCCTGTATTTCAACTGGGACAAGCCGGTCCTGCCGTGGCTGGAAACCGGCATCTACGCCGAAGCCGTGCGTTTCACCCACGACGACATCAACTTCAAGTACGGCGCTGATGCGGGACCGGACCTGCAGTACACCCGCAACGGCAGCCGTCAGACCGACGGCATCGGTGTCAGCGGCGGCTCGCGGCTGGATGTCAAACCCTACGTGTCGTTCCCGATCAGCGGCGCGGCCTGGTATGTCACGCCGACCCTGGCCTACCGCTATACCGGTTACCAGCTGGACCGTGGCCTGGTTGATGGCGTGAACGGCATCCGCGGCCAGATCCTGCGTTCGCAGGGCATCGACCCGAACACCGCCACACCGGAACAGCTGCGCGGCAACACCTCGCCCAGCCGCAGCCTGCCGATCGGCAGCATCGACGCCGGCCTGTTCTTCGATCGCGAGACCCGCATCGGTGGCAAGTCCTTCCTGCAGACCCTGGAACCGCGCCTGTTCTACCTGCGCACGCCCTACCGCGATCAGGACGAGCTGCCGATCTTCGACACCCGCGACTTCACCTTCAGCTGGGGCCAGCTGTTCCGCGATTCTCGCTATACCGGCGCCGATCGCCAGAACGACGCCAACCAGCTGACCATGGCGCTGAGCACCCGCTTCATCGACCAGACCACCGGCAAGGAACGCTTCTCGGCCTCCATCGGCCAGATCCAGTACTTCGACGAATCGCGGGTGACCGTCACCCCGGGTGGCGCGCCGGTGGAGAAGGGCAAGTCGGCGTGGATCGCTGACGGCAACTACATGATCAACGACCGCTGGACCCTGGGTGCCACCTACCAGTGGGACCCCAAGTACAAGCGCGAGGATCTGGCCAGCGTCCGCGCCCGCTACCTGATGCCCAACGATGGCGTGATCAACCTCAGCTACCGTTACCGCATCAACTCCGGCGCCCCGGCCACCGCCAACAAGCATGACCGCACGCTGCTGGAACAGGCCGACCTGTCGTTCCTGTACCCGCTGAATGCGCGCTGGAGCCTGGTCGGCCGCTACTACTACTCGCTGCAGGACAAGGAACCGCTGGAGATCATCGCCGGCGTCCAGTGGGACAGCTGCTGCCTGGCCGTGCGTGCGGTCGCCCGCCGCTACGTCCGCAACCGCGAAGGCGAGATGAACAACGCCATCCAGCTGGAGTTCGTGCTCAAGGGCCTGAGCTCCCTGGGCCAGGACACGGACCGTACCCTGCGCCGTGCTATCCTCGGCTACAACCGCGACGACCTCTATCTCGTGCCGCCGAGCAACACCGGGGCGACCCGGGATGACTACGATCCGAACCTGATCCCATGACCAAGCGCTTCCCCGTTCTTCTCGCCTCGCTGCTGGCGGTGTCCAGCGTGTCCGCCCCCCTGCAGGTGCTTGCCCAGGAGGCGCAGCCGCTTGACCGCATCGCCGCCGTCGTCGATGAGGACGTGATCCTGCAGAGCGAGCTCCAGCGTGCGATCGCCAACATCAAGGCGCAGTACGCCGGCCGCGAAAACCAGCTGCCGCCGGAAGACGTGCTCAGCCGCCAGGTGCTCGAGCGCCTGGTGCTGGTCAAGCTGCAGGTGGCCCGCGCCCAGGGCAGCGGCATCCGGGTCAGCGACCAGGAGCTGAACCAGGCGATGAACTCCATCGCCCAGCAGAACGGTTCGAACCTGGACGCCCTGCGCCAGCGCCTGGCCCATGACGGCATCGACTTCAACGATTTCCGCGCCTCGGTGCGTGACGAGATCACCGTGCAGCGCCTGCGCCAGAGCTTCGCGCAGAGCCGCATCAGCGTCAGCGAGGGTGAAGTCGACGCCGCGCTGAAGCAGCAGGCCACGGTGGGCAACCAGTACCACCTGGCGCACATCCTGATCGCCCTGCCCGACGGTGCCAACGCCGACCAGATCGCCACCGGCCAGAAGAAGGCCGATGGTGTGAAGACCCTGCTGGACAAGGGCGAGCTGGACTTCAACGCTGCAGCCGTGCGCTATTCGGACAGCCCGAATGCACTGGAAGGCGGTGACCTGGGCTGGCGCAGCCTGGATGAAATCCCGCAGGCCTTTGCCCAGATGATGGAAAAGATGAAGCCCGGCGAAGTGGTCGGCCCGATCCGTGGCCCGAGCGGCTTCCAGCTGCTGAAGCTGGTGGAAGTGCGTGACGCCAGCTCCGCCGCCGCCGGTGAGCATACGGTCACCGAATTCCACGGCCGCCACATCCTGGTGCGCGTGGACGACCACCAGACCGACGCCGCCGCCAAGGCCAAGATCGACACCCTGCGTGCCCGCATCGCCGGTGGTGCCGAGTTCCAGACCGTTGCCAAGGAATCCTCCGAGGACAACAACAGCAAGGGCCAGGGCGGTGACCTGGGCTGGTTCCCGGCCGACGCGTTCGGTCCGGCCTTCGGCCAGCAGGTGGAAGGCCTCCAGGACGGTGGTGTCAGCCAGCCGTTCCGTACCGATGCCGGTTGGCACATCGTGCAGCGCGTGGCGACCCGCCAGACCGACGTGACCACCGACAACCAGCGTGCCCAGGTCCGCGAGACCATCGGCCGCCGCAAGCTGGAAGACGAGTACAACCGCTTCCTGCAGGAACTGCGTGGCGAAGCCTACGTCAGCTTCCGCAGCGGCGACCGCGCGGAAAACACCGCCACCCCGCCGCAGTCCTGACCGATGCGCCCCGAGCTCGCTCTGGTACCGGGCGAGCCCGCCGGGATCGGCCCGGAGCTATGTGTCCGCCTCGTCCAGCAGCCGCGTGAAGATTGCCGGCTGCTGGCCTTCGCCGATCCGGACACCCTGCACGCGGCCGCGGCCGCGCTGAACCTGCCCCTGCAGCTGCTGCCCGAGGACGCCGAAGCACGCGCCCCCGGCGATCTGCGCCTGCGCGCTGTCCGCAACGCTGCGCCCAGCCGCTTCGGCCAGGCCGATCCGGCCAATGCCGGCGCGGTCATCGGCGCGCTGCTCGGCGCCGGCCAGGCCTGCCTGTCCGGCGAACTGCACGGTGTTGTGACCGGCCCGGTGCACAAGGCGGTCATCAATGAAGGCGGCATCGCCTACAGCGGCACCACTGAACTGCTGGCCGACCAGGCCGGGGTAAAGGTGGTGATGATGCTGGCCAACCACATCGTGCGCGTGGCCCTAGCCACCACCCACCTGCCGCTGCGCGAGGTGGCCGATGCGATCACCGCGCCCGGCCTGGAGCACACGCTGCGCACGGTGCACGCCGCACTGCGCCGTGAGTTCGGCCTGCCTGCGCCGCGCATCGCCGTGCTCGGCCTGAACCCGCACGCCGGCGAAGATGGCCACCTGGGCCGCGAAGAACTGGATCTGGTCATCCCGCTGCTGCAGCGCCTGCGCGCGGAGGGCATGGACCTGGTCGGGCCGCTGCCGGCCGATACCGCCTTCCTGCCCGCCAAGCTGGCCGGCTTCGACACCGTGCTGGCGATGTACCACGACCAGGGCCTGCCGGTACTGAAATATTCCGGCTTCGAACAGGCGGTGAACCTGACCCTGGGCCTGCCCTATCCGCGCGTGGCGGTGGACCATGGCACCGCGCTGGAGCTGGCCGGCCGCGGCATCGCCGATCCCTCCAGCCTGCAGGCGGCAACGACGCTGTGTGCGCAGCTTGCGCGGCAACGTACACTGGGCGCATGAATTCCCCGCATTCCCCCTCCGGCCCGGTGTTCACCGCACCGGCCAAGAAGCAGCTTGGCCAGCATTTCCTGGCCGACCGCCACTACATCGACAAGATCGTGATGGCGGTCAACCCGAAAGACGGCGACCGCCTGGTCGAGATCGGCCCTGGCCAGGGCGCGATCACCCTGCCGCTGCTGCGCGTGCACCCCACGCTGACGGTGATCGAGTTCGACCGCGACCTGATCGCGCCGCTGACCGCCGCCGCCGAGCCGCTGGGCGAGCTGACCATCGTTCATCGCGACGTGCTGCGCGTGGACTTCACCGAACTGGCCGCCGGCCAGCCGATCCGCCTGGTCGGCAACCTGCCCTACAACATCTCCTCGCCGATCCTGTTCCATGCGCTGGAGCATGCCGCGGTCATCCGCGACATGCACTTCATGCTGCAGAAGGAAGTGGTCGACCGCATGGCAGCCGGCCCCGGCAGCAAGGTGTATGGCCGCCTCAGCGTGATGCTGCAGGCCTACTGCCAGGTGACCTCGCTGTTCGTGGTGCCGCCGGGCGCGTTCCGGCCGCCGCCGAAGGTCGATTCGGCCGTGGTGCGTCTGGTGCCGCGTGACCCGGCCGCGATCAACATCAACGACCACAAGCGCTTCGCCGAGGTGGTCAAGGCCGCCTTCGGGCAGCGCCGCAAGACCCTGCGCAATGCCCTGAACAACGTGGTGTCCGCCGAGCAGTTCATCGCCGCCGGCGTGCGTCCCGATGCCCGCGCCGAACAGCTGGACGTGGCCGAATTCATCGCTTTGGCCAATGCCTCCTGATTACACTGCCGGTATGGAAGACGCTGACGTTTATGCCATCTCCGTCGAAGTCGCGCCGCGCTTCCTCGACGATCAATCCGCGCCGGAAGACGGTCGCTTTGCGTTCGCCTACACGATCCGCATCCACAACCAGGGGCGGGTCGCGGCACGCCTGGTCGCGCGCCACTGGCGCATCACCGATGCCAATGGTCGTGTCGAGCATGTCGATGGCGACGGGGTGATCGGCGAGCAGCCGCGGCTGCGCCCCGGTGAAGACTTCCGTTACACGTCCGGTGTCATGCTGGGGACCGATCACGGGACCATGCAGGGGCACTACGACATGGTCGCCGACGATGGCACCGAATTTGCCGCGCCGGTCGCACCCTTCGTGCTGGCCGTGCCGCGTACCCTGCACTGACACGGAGGCCGAACGATGAGTGTGTGGGCGATCGGCGACCTGCAGGGCTGCTATGACGTCACCCAGCGATTGCTGGAGAAGATCCGCTTCGACCCGGCGCAGGACACCCTGTGGTTCTGCGGCGACCTGGTCAACCGCGGCGGGCAGTCGCTGGAAACGCTGCGGCTGGTGCACTCGCTGCGCGAGCACAGCGTGGTGGTGCTGGGCAACCATGATCTTTCGCTGCTGGCCGTCGGTTCGCGTACCGAAGAGGAACAGCGCAAGGTCAACCCGGACCTGCTGCGCATCGTGCAGGCCGAGGACCGCGACGAACTGCTGGACTGGCTGCGCCTGCAGAAGCTGGTGCACGTGGACCGCGAGCTGGGCTGGATGATGGTGCACGCCGGCCTGGCGCCGAAGTGGACCACGCAGATGGCCGAGAAGCATGCCGCCGAGGTCGAGGTGCAACTGCATGGCGCCGGCTACCGCAAGCTGTTCCGCAACATGTACGGCGACAAGCCGAGCTGGGCCCCGAACCTGTCCGGTTACGACCGCTCGCGCGCGATCATCAACGTGCTCACCCGCATGCGCTACTGCACCCCGCGGGGGCGCATCGGCATCGAGGACAAGGGCACGCCGGGCACGCAGGAGCAGGGGCTGTATCCCTGGTTCGAAGTGCCCGGCCGGGTCGAGCGCGACCTCAAGGTCGTCTGCGGCCACTGGTCGGCGCTGGGCCTGACCATCACCCAGGGCGTGCACGCCATCGACACTGGCGCGGTCTGGGGCGGCAAGCTGACCGCGCTCCAGCTTGATACCGACGAGCTGCGCGTGGTGCAGGTTCCGGGCCGCGACGTACCGGCACCCGTGCCCAACGCCCGCCCGCCGGCGCGACCGGCGCACGAGCGCCCCGGCGCCGCGACGCAGGGCAAGGAACAGGGCGGCAACGCCGCTGCCACCCCGGGCAACCGTGGCCCACGCCGCCGTCGCCGTCGTGGTGGCGGAGGGGGCGGCGCGGGTGGCGGCACCCACAACAGTCCCCCGCCGCAGGCGTGACGCGGCGCGGCTGGGCACCAGGGACGGTGCTGCTGCTGACGCTGGCCCTGGCCAGCGGCTGCCAGCCCGGCTCGCCGCCTGCTCCCACGGCTGCGGATGGTGCCGCACATGCGCCGACGCAGCCGCAGGCCCCTTCGCCGCCACTGGTGGCCGCAGCCCGCGCGCAGGTCGGCGTCACCACCCGTTACGATCCTGCTTACCAGGTACTGGCCTATCCCGGCGGCGACGTGCCACTGGATCGGGGCGTGTGCACGGACGTGGTGGTGCGCGCCCTGCGCGATCTGGGCCTGGACCTGCAGGCACGCGTGCATGAGGACATGCGCGGCAGTTTCAGTGCCTATCCGGCGATCTGGGGCCTGTCACGGCCGGACCGCAACATCGATCATCGTCGTGTACCGAACCTGATGCGCTGGTTCGAGCGCCAGGGCTGGCAGCAACCGGTCACGGCCCTCGCCGCCGACTACGCGGCCGGCGACATCGTTGCCTGGAAGCTCAATGGCAACGGCCTGCTGCACGTGGGCATCGTTTCTGACCGGCGCCTGGCCAACGGCACACCGCTGGTGCTGCACAACATCGCGCGCGGCACGCGCGAAGAGAACCTGCTGTTCCAGCACGCGATCATCGGGCATTACCGGATGCCGTAGCGACAGTCCCGGTAGAGTCGACTGTTAGTCGACTATCGCGCGCAGCGCGGGTTTTTCGGGTGACCGCCGAGAGCAGTCGACCAACAGTCGACTCTACCCCGTCGGTGTTTTCGTTGGTATTTCCGCGATCAGCGGCGCACGTAGTGCACGAAGCGGAACGCGTAGGCGTGCCGTTCGTCGGCAGGGTGCGGCTCGCTGCTCACTTCCTGCCAGTCCTGCACGTCCACTTCGGGGAAATAGGTATCGGCGGGGACTTCGGCATCGACCCAGGTCAGGTACAGGTCACTGGCCTGGTCCAGCAACTGGTGGAAGATCTCGCCGCCGCCGATGATGCACAGCTCGCTGGCGCCCTCGCCTTCGGCAATCGCCTTCGCCTCGTCCAGCGACGCCACCGCACGCATGCCCTCGAACGGCACCTGGCCGCTGCGGGTCAGCACCAGGTTGGTCCGCCCCGGCAGCACGCGGCCGATCGACTCGGCCGTCTTGCGCCCCATCAGGATCGGCTTGCCCAGGGTGAGCGCCTTGAAGTGCTTGAAGTCATCCGGCAGGTGCCAGGGCATGGCATTGCCCTGGCCGATGCCACGGTTGCGGTCCAGCGCCACGATCATCGACAGCTTCAGGGCGCTCATACCGCCACCGGCGCCTTGATCGCCGGGTGCGGGTCGTAGCCGTCGATGCGGATGTCGTCGAACTGGAAGCCGAACAGGTCGGTCACCTCCGGGTTCAACCACAGCTTCGGCAGCGCGCGCGGCGCGCGCGACAGCTGCTCGCGGGCCTGCTCGAAGTGGTTCGAATACAGGTGCGCGTCACCCAGCGTATGCACGAAGTCGCCCACGCCCAGGCCGGTGGCCTGCGCCACCATGTGGGTCAGCAGCGCGTAGCTGGCGATGTTGAACGGAACGCCAAGGAAGATGTCACCGCTGCGCTGGTACAGCTGGCAGCTGAGCTTGCCGTCCACCACGTAGAACTGGAACAGGTTATGGCATGGCATCAACGCCATCTGCGAAAGCTCGCCCACATTCCAGGCACTGACCACCAGCCGGCGCGAATCGGGGTTGCGCTTGATCTCGTCCACAAGCCACTGCATCTGGTCGATCTGGCGGCCGTCGGCGGTGGCCCAGCTGCGCCACTGCTTGCCGTAGACCGGGCCGAGGTCGCCGTTCTCGTCGGCCCACTCGTCCCAGATGCGCACCTGGTTGTCCTTCAGGTAGCCGATGTTGGTGTCGCCCTTCAGGAACCACAGCAGCTCGTGGATGATCGAGCGCAGGTGCAGTTTCTTGGTGGTGACCAGCGGAAAGCCTTCGGTGAGGTCGAAGCGCATCTGCCAGCCGAACACGCTGCGGGTGCCGGTACCGGTGCGATCACTCTTCTCGGCGCCATGCTCGAGCACGTGCGCCAGCAGGTCCAGGTAGGGCTTCATGGCTTGCCCTCGGCAGCCACCGGCAACTGCGGCTGCAGCACCGGCGCGCGGCGCGACATCACCAGCAGCACCAGGCCGAAGGCGATCAGCGGCAGGCTGAGGATCTGGCCACGGGTCAGCCAGTCGAAGGCCACGTAGACGCCGTTGTCCGGCATGCGCACGAACTCCACCGCGAAGCGGAACAGGCCGTACATCAACGCGAACAGGCCACCCACCAGGTAGCGGTGGCGCGGCTTGGCCGACACCGCCCACAGCACCACGAACATCACCAGGCCTTCCAGGAACGCTTCGTACAGCTGCGACGGATGGCGGGCGTACGGGTTCAATGCGCCGGTGGCGAACTGCGCCTGCAGCGTCGCGTGGTCGAGCTGGTTCAGCGGGGCCGGCAGGCCGGACGGGAACACCACGCCCCAGGTCCCGTCGGTGTACTTGCCCCACAGCTCGGCGCCGATGAAGTTGCCGATGCGCCCGAAGCCCAGGCCCAGTGGCACCAGCGGCGCCATGAAATCCATGGTGTCGAAGAAATGCAGCTTGTGCTTGCGCGACCACCACCAGCAGGCGCCCAGCACGCCCAGCAGGCCACCGTGGAAGCTCATGCCGCCGTCCCACACCTTGAACAGCAGCAGCGGGTTGTGCAGGAAATCGCCCAGCGCGTAGAACAGCATGTAGCCGATGCGCCCGCCCAGCACCACGCCGAGCATGGCGTAGAACAGCAGGTCGGAGAAGCCGTTGGCATCGACGCCCGGCAGGCGCCCCGCGGCAATGCGCGTGCGGCCCAGCAGCCACGCTGCGGTGAAGCCGAGCAGGTACATGATGCCGTACCAGTGCACCTTGATCGGCCCCAGCGAAAGGGCGATGGGGTCGATGTCGTGGAAATAGATCATGGAAAACGCCTGGCGGGAGTACGGGTATTTTAGCGTCCCTGCCCCGCCCGGGGCCGGGGCCGGCACGGGCGGAGGACCACGCCGCAGATCAGGGTTCAGTCCAGGATCTGCGGCGCGTCAGGCAACGCGTCATGCTCGGACCGCGTGGCGGCCGGAAAGTGCCCTTCGATCAGGCTGGAGACCTCGTCGATGGCATCCTGCAATGCCTCGACCGGATGGGCCCCGCGCAGGCCCTCGCGCAGGTGGGTGCAGACCCGCTGCCACTGCGCCGGGCTGACCCGGCCGTGCAGGCCACGGTCGGCAACGATCTCGATCGCGTGATCGGCCAGCAGCAGGTAGATCAGTACGCCGTTGTTGTGGGCGGTATCCCAGGTTCGCAGGCGCGCAAAGGCATGCTCGGCGGCCTGGCGCGGGGTCACCCTGTGCCACAGCGCACCCAGCGGCAGGTCCGCTTCCACCGCGAACATCACCTGCCCACCGTGGCGCTGCTCACCGGCCGCGATGGCCTCGGTGATCGCCTGCAATGTGGCCGGCGGGAAGGCACGCCGCACCGAGGGCGAGAATACATGGCGGAACAGACGTTGGATCATCACCAGCCTCCCGAAGCGCCACCGCCACCGGAACGGCCGCCGCCACCGCCCCAGCCACCACCACCACCGAATCCACCGCCCCCGCCGAAACCGCCTCCGCCACCCCAGCCGCCACCGCCCCAACCGCCACCGCCGGCAAAGCGACCCGGGTGGCCGGACAGCATCGCCACGATCAGGCCGACCACGCCGGCCAGGCCACTGGCCAGCAGCGTGGAGGTGAACAGGAATGCTGCCAGCGCCGCACCCGCGCCGCCGAGCAGGCCGCGCAGCGGACGCGGCACGCGCGAGAAGACCCCGCGCAGGATGCTGCCGGCGAACACGCCGATGAACAGCGCCAGGAACCAGGTATCGCCACCACCACCGGGCTCGCGCCCGCGATGACCGCTGACCGGTGCCGGCAGCGGTTCGCCGTCGATCAGCTTGACCAGCACCGCCGTGGCATCGGTGATGCCGCCGGCATAGTCGCCGCTGCGGAAGCGCGGGACCAGGTATTCCTGGATCACCCGGTTGGCGATGGCATCGGGAATGGCGCCTTCAAGGCCGTAGCCCGGCTCGATGCGCACGCGCCGGTCATCCTTGGCCACCACCAGCAGCACGCCGTCATCCACGCCCTTGCGGCCGATCTGCCATTGATCGAAGACCCGCGTGGTGTACTGCGCGATGTCCTCCGGCTGGGTGGTGGGCACCACCAGCACCTGCAGCTGGCTGCCCTTGCGCTGCTGCAGCTCGATCGCCTGCTGCACCAGCGCCTGCTTCTGCGTGGCGTCCAGCGTGCCGGTGGTATCGACCACCGGCGAGTCCAGCGCAGGAATCGGCGCCAGCTGCTGTGCCTGCGTTGCCAACGGCAGCCACAGCAGCAGGGCCAGCAGCGCAGTGGCCAGGCGCATCGGTCAGTGACCCGGCTGCGGCGCCGGCTGCTGCTGCGGCGCGTTGCCGAAATCGACCGCTGGCGCGTTGGAAATCTGCGCTTCGTTGTCCACCGTGAAGTTCGGCTTGGTCTTGTAGCCGAAGATCTTGGCGGTGACCACCTGCGGGAACGAACGGATGTAGGTGTTGTAGTCCTGCACCTGCTGGATGTAGCGGCCGCGCGCAACCGTGATGCGGTTTTCGGTGCCTTCCAGCTGGGCCTGCAGGTCGCGGAAGTTCTGGTCGGACTTCAGCACCGGGTAGTTCTCGGTGACCACCAGCAGCCGCGACAGTGCGCTGCCGAGTTCACCCTGGGCCTGCTGGAACTGCTTGAGCGAGGCTTCGTCGTCGGCGTTGACGTTGATCTGGCCGACGCGCGAACGGGCGTTGGTGACTTCGGTCAGCACGCGCTCTTCCTGGCTGGCAAAGCCCTTCACCGTCTGCACCAGGTTGGGCACCAGATCGGCGCGGCGCTTGTACTGGTTGAGCACTTCGGACCAGCTGGCCTTGACCGCCTCATCCTTCTGCTGGATGGCGTTGTAGCCGCAGCCGGACAGCAGGGAGGCCAGCAGCATCAGGGGCAGGACACGGGTGAACAGGCGCATGGCGGAGGTTCCGGGTGGACTGGGCACCGAGCATGCCACGGTTCGGGTGAAAGACCGGCCATCGGGCGCCGCCCCCTCCGCGGTGGGTGGCAAGGAAGCGTTATCGGGGTCGGCCGGGAGGGTGGGTTGGCTGGGGGGCGCTGCAAGTACGTCCATGTAAGCTCGGTCGCCGCATCCATGCGGCTCACGCCCCCAGCCAACCCACCCTCCCGGCCACGGACAATTTCCTGCGCACCGCGGGAGGATCAAAAGAAAAAATCAAAAGCAAAAGCCGGTTCTTCAGGCATTCGTGTCGACCAAGGTCGACACCTACCAGAGCGGAACGCCGTTACGACAGATCGCGGGAATCTGTCGAAGGCGGGGTGGGTCCGGTTGAGGGGGCGTGAGCCGCGTGGATGCGGCGACCGAGCTTACATGGACGTACTTGCAGCGTCCCCCTCAACCGGACCCACCCGCCAACCCACGGAATGCAGGCTTTTGCCGTTGACGTTGACGTTGATTCGGCGGGTGCAGGGCTGCAAGCCCTGCCGGAATCCAACACCCCTCAGCAGGCCTCAGCCACCGCAGTGCGGGGACGCCCCAGCCACGCCAGCAGCAGGCCCGATGCCGCCAGCAGGCCACCGGCCACCGGAATCGCGGCATAGCCCAGGCCCGAGCTGATCACCGCACCGCCCAGCGCCGCACCCACCGCATTGCCCAGGTTGAACGCACCGACGTTGATCGACGACGCCAGGCCCGGCGCCTCGCTGGCCGCCTGCATCACCCGGATCTGCAGCGGCGGTACGAGGGCGAAGGTCGCCGCGCCGAACAGCAGCACACCGAGGGCGGCGGTGGCGTGGCTCATGAAGGCCAGCGGCAGCACGAACATCAGCACCGCCAGGACGGCCAGCAGGATCCGTGTGGCGCCATCCAGCGACCAGTCGGCCATGCGCCCACCGATGCCGTTGCCGAGGGTGAAGCCGATGCCGATCAGCGCCAGCGAGATCGCGATGAAGGTATTGGAGGCGCCGGTCAATTCGGTCAGCACCGGTGCGACGTAGGTATAGAGGGTGAACATGGCACCGGCGCCGAGCACGGTGGTGGCCATCGCCAGCAGCACCGGCGGCTGCAGGATCGCCTTCAGTTCGCGGCGCACGTCCGGGCGCGGCCCCGGTGCAGATGCCGGCAGCGCGAAGCCCAGCGCGGTGATTGCGATCAGGCCCAGCGCCGCAGTACCGGCAAAGGACAGGCGCCAGCCCAGCTGCTGGCCGACCCAGGTCGCCAGCGGCACGCCGCCGATGTTGGCGATGGTCAGGCCCATGAACATGGTGGCCACGGCGGCAGCCTGCTTTTCCTTCGGCACCAGGCTGGCGGCGACCACCGCACCGATGCCGAAGAAGGCGCCGTGGTTGAGGCTGGTGACCAGGCGCGACAGCAGCAGCAGCCCGTAGTTCGGCGCCAGCGCGGACAGCAGGTTGCCGACCACGAAGATGGACATCAGCAGCATCAGCGCGGTGCGCTTGCCGAAACGGCCCATCAGCAGGGTCATCACCGGCGCGCCCAGCATCACGCCCACGGCGTAGGCGGTGATCAGCATGCCGGCGGTGGGGATGCCAACCCCCACGCCGTCGGCGATGACCGGCAACAGGCCCATCGGGGCAAATTCGGTGGTTCCAATGGCGAAGGCGCCAACGGCAAGCGCCAGCAAGGCGGCTCTGGAATTCATGGGGGGTTTCCTGGGGGGCGGGAATCGGGAGTGCGTAGCCTGCGCGCTTTGCTGCGCCGGATTAAGCCTCGGCCCGGGAAAACACTGTTGATCCTGATTCACAAGTGGAGGCCGGAACGCCGCCGCAAGTGCAAAAACCGCAGCGCCGTTCGTTGTAGAGCCGCGCCCACAACGCAGAACCCCCGGCCAGGCCGGGGGTTCTGGGACACACGTGCCAATGGCGCGCTTACCAGTTGCCGGCGCCCGGCACGTTGTGTTCGCGGGCGCGGCGGCGCATCAGCAGGTTCAGCCACTCCACCAGCACCGAGAAGCCCATCGCGGCGTAGATGTAGGGCTTGGGCACGTGCACGTCCAGGCCGTCCAGGATCAGCACCGCACCGATCATCAGGATGAAGGCCAGGGCCAGCATCTTCACGGTCGGGTTGGCGTCGATGAAGCGGCCCAGCGGGTTGGCGGCCAGCAGCATCACCAGCACCGACAGCAGGATGGCCGCCACCATCACCGGGATGTGGTCGGCGATGCCGACGGCGGTGATCACCGAGTCAAGCGAGAACACGATGTCGATCACCGCGATCTGGGCGATCACGTAGCCGAACACGGCCGAGGCCTTGGTGGTGCTGGGGTCTTCGTCCTCGCCACCGCTGATCAGTTCCTTGATCTCCATGCAGCCCTTGATGATCAGGAACAGGCCACCAACGATCAGTACCAGGTCGCGGATGGAAATGCCCATGCCGGCCACGGTGAACAGGTTGGCCGCCATGTGCGCCAGGTAGGCCAGCGAGACCAGCAGGCCGATGCGGGTGATGCAGGCCACCGCGATGCCCAGCTTGCGTGCGAACGGACGACGCTCTTCCGGCAGCTTGCTGACCGCGATGGAAATGAACACCAGGTTGTCGATGCCGAGCACGATTTCCAGCGCGCTGAGCGTGAACAGGGTCACCCAGGCATTGGGGTCGGCGAGGAACTCAAAGGACATGGAAACTCTTCAAGGCAGTGGGGGAATGGGGTTTCAGCCGTAGCTGCCGGCCAGCGCGTGCGGAACCACGACCAGCGCCCAGCACAGCAGCACGTTCATCATCAGCACGAACACCGCTGCCGAGCCCATGTCCTTGGCGCGGCCAGCCAGCTCGTGGATCTCGCTGCCGTAGCGTTCGATCACCGCTTCGATGGCCGAGTTGGCAAGCTCCATCGCCAGCACCAGCAGCATCGAGCCGATCAGCAGCGCGCGTTCGACCGGGGTCTGGCCCAGCCAGATCGCGACCGGAGTCAGCATCACCAGCAGGTATACCTCCAGCCGGAACGAGGACTCGTGCAGCCAGGCGGCGCGCAGGCCCTGCCAGGACCAGCGGGCGGCCTGGAAGATGCGGCGCGGGCCGCGGGGCATGTGGCCGAACTGATCAGCCACGGGTGGAACATCCAGCAACAGGGGCGCGGCGCAGCGACCGCTCAGACGCACGGCAGGAAATCATGGGTGCACAGGAATAGGCAGATGGCCGCCATTTTGCCACAAGGCCGCCAACCGCACCCCGCACCGGCCCGCTGAACGGCCTGCCAGGGGCAAGCACCGGGCTGGGCCGTGCTTCTATGATGGAGCTCCCCTTGCCTGCTGGAGCGCCTGATGTCCCGTCGCCGTACCTGCCTGCTGATGCTGGGCCTGCTGACTGCCGCACCGCTTGCCCAGGCCCTGAGCCCGGCCAGGCCGCCGCAGGTGCCCGAACAGGTCTCCAATGTGGCCTGGGCCGGCGACATGGCCCGCTTCGCCAGCGCCGACCAGGCCAACCCGCCGCCCCGTGGTGGCATCGAGTTCATCGGCAGCTCCTCGATCCGCTTCTGGGAGAGCCTGGCCACCGACTTCCCCGGCCAGCCGGTGTTCAACCGCGGCTTCGGCGGTTCGGAAGTGCGCGACAGCACCTGGTATGCCGGCCAGATCGTGGTGCCGTATGCGCCGTGCAAGGTGTTCTTCTACGCCGGTGACAACGACCTCAACAGCGGCCGCAGCGCCATGCAGGTGCGAGATGACGTGGTCGCCTTCGTGCAGCGCGTGCACCGCGACCTGCCGAAGACCAGGGTCGAGTACCTGTCGATCAAGCCGAGCCCGTCGCGTGCGCACCTGCTGCCGGCGATCAACGAAGCCAACGCGCTGATCAAGGCTGCGCTGGCCAGGCTGCCCAACACCGGCTTCACCGACATCTACACGCCGATGCTCGGCGCCGATGGACAGCCGGACGCGACGCTGTTCCGCGAGGACATGCTGCACATGACCCCGGCCGGCTATGCGATCTGGACCAAGGCGCTGGCGCCGAAGGTCAACTGCAACTGAGGCACTGTGGACGTCGGGCATGGCCCGGCGCTACCGCACCCCATCCACGCATGGCCTGGATCTACCGACATTTCAGCGGGATGGGGTCAGAGCCGGTTGCGCCGCAACGGGATCCGACCCCGGCAGGTCGCCGCGTTACCGGAAGACCACCGTGGCTTCGGTGCCCTTGCCCGGCTGGCTGGCCAGGCTGACCTTCCAGCCGAAGCGGTCGCACAGCCGGCGCACGATCGACAGGCCCAGGCCGGTGCCCTGCGGGCGGCTCGGCTCGGCGCGGTAGAAGGGTTCAAACGCGCGCGACAGCGCCTCGGCGGACATGCCGATGCCGGTGTCGCGCACCACCACCCGGTCATTGAGCACGTGCACGTCGATACGCCCTTCGTCGGTGTAGCTGCAGGCGTTGCGCACCAGGTTGCTGACCACCACCTGCAGCACCCGCGGCGGCGCGTGCAGCTGCACCGGGCCTTCGCTGTGCAGGTGCACTGACACCAGACGCGTACCCAGCAGTTCGTTGGCGTTGTCCACCTCGTAGCGGACGATGTCGTTGACGTCGAACAGCTCGATCTGGGGTTCGACGTCGGCCTCGCGGGCCAGGATCAGGAACGCGTCGATCACCGCTTCCATGTCACGGCCGGCGCGCTGGATGCGCTGCAGGCTGCGGCGCAGGCGCGGCTGCAGGGTTTCATCGCCCAGGGCCATGTCGCTGGCCACGCGGATGACGGTCAACGGCGTGCGCAGCTCGTGGCTCGCATCGCGGGTGAAATTGCGCTCGCGCGCCACGTGCGCGCTGACCCGGTTGGCCAGCGAATGCAGCGCGGCCGCCAGCTGCCGGGTCTCGCCCTGCATGTCCGCGGGCAGCTTGTTCGGTTCCAGGTCGGCCGCCTCCGGGTGGCCCGGGTCCCAGCGCGAGACGCGCCGTGCCAGCCAGTTCACCGGCGACACCAGGCGCTTGGAGGCCCGGTAGGTGACCCAGCTGGCGCCATACACCGCCAACAGGGTCAGCAGCACCGGCACGATGCCGAACCAGAACGCCAGCATCTCCGCACGCGAACGCAGGAACACCAGGTACAGGCGGCCGGCCGGACGCACATCGACCAGTACCAGCTGGTCATCCTTGGGCAGCTCGTGGAAACCGGGTTCCAGGTTGCGCAGGTTGGCCGGCAACGACAGCGCCGACTGCCCGCTTTCCAGCAGGTAGCCGCGGATGTTCTGGGTGTTGGGCGGTGGCTGCACCGGCGAGGCCTCGTGCAGCGTCCAGTAATAGGCCGCTTCCTCGCGCAGGGCGGCGCCGACCAGGCTGTGCTTGATCACCAGCGAAACCAGCCAGGCACCGAGCAGGATGCCCAGGCTGGCCAGGACTGCCTGCAGGATGAAGGCGATACGGATCTTGCGCGGCAGGCCGTGCGGCATTGCGGGGTCCCGGTCAGAGCGCTGCGATTATAGGCAGCGCGCTGCGCCGTAGTCGTGCACGGAGGATGACCGGCGGCAGTGCCGGCCGGTCATCCGTGCCCGGTGCGGGGGTCGTTGCCCGGCCGGGCCTGATGCTGCACCGGCCTGGCCCCGATCAGGCCATCGGCTGGGCGATATCGGCAATGCGGTAACCGGCGCTCTGCACGGTGTGCAGCAGCGGACGGTCGAACGGCTTGTCGATGATCTTGCGCAGGTTGTACAGATGGCTGCGCAGGGTGTCCGAATCCGGCAGGCCATTGCCCCAGATCTCGCGTTCGATCTCCTGGCGGGTGACCACGCGCGGCGATTCGCGCATCAGGATGGTCAGCAGGCGCAGGCCGATCGGCGACAGCTGCAGTTCGGTACCGGCACGGGTGGCCCGCATGCTGACCGGATCGAGCACCAGGTCGGCGACCTTCAGCACTTCCGAACCCACCTGGCGGCGTTCACGGCGGATCAGCGCGCGCAGGCGGGCTTCCAGCTCCTGGATCGCGAACGGCTTGGTCAGGTAGTCATCGGCGCCGAAACCGAGGCCGGTGAGCTTGTCGTCCAGCGTGTCGCGTGCCGTGAGCATCAGCACCGGGGTGGACTTGCGCGCATCGTTGCGCAGGCGACGGCATACTTCGATGCCATCCAGGCGCGGCAACATGAGGTCGAGCACCACGACGTCATAGCTGTTCTCCGCCGCAAGGCGGTAGCCATCCAGGCCGTCCTGTGCATAGTCGACTTCGAAGCCGCGACCTTCCAGGTATTCCCCGATCATCTCGGAGATGTTGCGGTTGTCTTCGACCACCAGCACCAAGCCGGAGGTCTCCTTCGTCTGACGCATGTGATTCCCTCTAACTTCAGCTTTGTGAAACATGCCGGATCGACGGTGGACGCGATGTGAAGTTCCGTCAAGAGGGTTGTAAATCGTTCAGAGCAGGGGCCGCAGGAGTGGCCAGACGTTGTCCAGCACCCTCGATTGCGCCTGCGCCGTGGGGTGCAGGCCATCGGCCTGCATCATGCCCGGCTGCAGGGCCACGCCCTCCAGCAGGAACGGCAGCAGCGGCACCTTGTACTGCGTGGCCAGCGCCTTGTAGGCCGCCGCCAGGCGCTGGCGGTAAGCGGGCCCATAGTTGGGCGGCACGTCGATGCCCAGCAGCAGCACCCTGGCGCCGGCCTTCTGGCTGGCCTGTACCATCTTTTCCAGGTTGCCCTGCACCTGTGCCGGGGTCAGCCCGCGCAGCGCGTCGTTGCCGCCCAGCGCGATCACCACCACCGTCGGCTTTTCCTTCGCCAACAGGCCCGGCAGGCGGGTCAGCGCGCCGGCCGTGGTTTCCCCGCTCATGCTGGCATTGACGATGCGCGCCGGTGTTTTCGACTGTTGCCTGACCCGCTGCTGCAACAGGCTGACCCAGCCGGCGTCGGCAGGGATATTGTGGGCAGCACTGAGGCTGTCGCCGAGCACCAGCACCGTACCTGCCGGGTCTTTGGCTCCGGCCAGCCCGGGCAGCAGCAATCCCAGCAGCAGCACCATCATCGCGCCGGCTCGCCGGCTCCATCCCGTCTTGCGCATTGGAGTCTCCTCATCGACAGCCTGTCCCCCCGCAGCACGCCCGTCGCCATCGCCGTCGACCAGGTCGGCAAGTCCGTGCAGGGCCCGGAGGGTGAAGTCCACATACTGGACAACATCACCCTGACCGTCCATGAAGGCACCAGTGTGGCCATCGTCGGCGCTTCGGGGTCCGGCAAGACCACCCTGCTCGGCCTGCTGGCCGGACTGGACCTGCCCAGCCGCGGCCACGTCGCGCTGGCGGGCCAGAACCTGGGCGACCTGGATGAAGAAGCACGGGCCCAGCTGCGCGCGCGTGCGGTCGGCTTCGTGTTCCAGAGCTTCCACCTGCTGCCGGCGCTGACTGCCGCCGAGAATGTCGCGCTGCCGTTGGAACTGGCCGGACGCGATGACCGCGCGCGGGTGGACGAGGTGCTGGCGCAGGTCGGCCTGGCCCATCGCGCCCGCCACTACCCGCGCCAGCTGTCCGGCGGCGAGCAGCAGCGCGTGGCGCTGGCACGTGCCTTCGTCACCCGCCCGCGCATCCTGTTCGCCGACGAACCGACCGGCTCGCTGGACCATGCCACCGGCCAGCACATCAGCGACCTGCTGTTCGAACTCAACGCCGGCAGCGGCACCACCCTGGTCCTGGTCACCCACGACCTGCGCCTGGCCCAGCGTTGCCAGTACATCCACCGCATCGATGACGGCCGCCTGCTGCCGGTCGAGCGTGGGGCACAGGCATGAACGTGCTGCGCCACGCGTGGCGCGCGCTGCGCCGCGAGGCGCTGGCCGGCGACCTGCTGACCGTGTTCGCCGCGCTGGTGCTGGGCGTGGCGGTGATGACTGCGGTGGGCACGCTGGTGAACCGGGTCAACCTGGCGCTGACCGGCAGCGCGGCGGAAATGCTCGGCGGCGACCTCGGCATCGCCGGGCGCGATGATCCGCCGCAGGCATTCGCCGACGAGGCGCAACAGCGCGGCCTGGCGCATACCCGCATCGCCAGCTTCGGCAGCGTGCTGTTCAACGGCGATGCCAGCCAGATGGCCAGCATCAAGGCGGTACAGGCGGGTTATCCGCTGCGCGGCACGCTGCGGGTCCGGGCCACGCCCGGCGGTGCGTTGATCGCCGATGCCGGCATGCCGCCCAAGGGCCAGGCCTATGCCGACCCACGCCTGCTGCAGGGGTTGGGGCTGAAGGCCGGCGATGACCTCGAGTTCGGCGCCGGCACGCTGCGCATCGCCGGCATCATCGAGGCCGAGCCGGACAGCGGTGGCGACCTGCTGACACTCTCGCCCACCCTGCTGGTCAACCGCGCTGATGTGGAGGGCACCGGCCTGCTCGGCCCGGGCAGCCGTATCAACTACCGGCTGATGTTCGCCGGCGCAGCGGAGCCGATCGCGGCGCTGCGCCAGTGGCTGCTGCCGCAGGTGAAAGGCCTGCGCCTGCTGAGCGTGGACGACACCCAGCGTGGCGTGCGCCAGGCATTCGATCTGGCCGGGCGCTTCCTCGGCCTGAGCGCGCTGCTGGCGGTACTGCTGGCCGGTGTGGCCACCGCGCTGGCGGCCAACCGCTTCGCCCTGCGTCGCATCGACCAGGTGGCGATCCTGCGCTGCCTGGGCGCACGCCAGCGCGACATCCTGCTGGGCCTGGCGCTGCAGCTGCTGATGCTGGCGGTGCCAGCCTGTGCGCTCGGCATCGGCCTGGGCATGGCCGCGCAGGAAGGCCTGGTGCAGGTGCTGGGCAGCCTGGTGCCGCAGCGCCTGCCGCTGCCGGAAGCGATGCCGGCGCTGACCGGTGCCGGCATCGGCCTGCTGCTGCTGTTCGGCTTCGGCCTGCCACCGCTGCTGCGCCTGCGCGGGGTGCCGCCGATGCGGGTGCTCAACCGTTCCTTCGCCGCCCTGCCGCCGGCGTCGCTGCTGGCCTATGTGGCGGCGCTGGCGGCCAGCCTGCTGCTGGCGGTGCAGGTCACCGGCGATCTGAAACTGGCGCTGTGGGTGCTGGGCGGCCTGGCCGCGCTGGCGCTGGCGGCCGGTGCGGTCGGCTTCGTGCTTCTGCAGCTGCTGCGCGGCCTGCAGCACCGCCTGCATGGCAACTGGCGGTTGGGCCTGGCCGCGCTGACCCGGCGCCGGCTGCTGGCGGTGATGCAGCTGGTGGGGCTGTCGCTGTCGCTGTGCGCGTTGTTGCTGCTGGCGGTGACCGGACCCGGCCTGCTGCAGCAGTGGCGCGAGCGCCTGCCTGCGGATACGCCGAACTACTTCCTGATCAACATCCAGCCCGAACAACGCGACGGTGTGCTGGCCGCATTGCGTGGACTGGGCGCCGGCGACGCCAGTATCGAGCCGATGGCGACCGGCCGCCTGATCGCGATCAACGGCAAGCCGCCGCTGCGCGTGGACCAGGCCGCCGCCGAGGGGAACGGCGCGAACAACGGCCCGCGCGAGGACGACGACGAGAACCGGCCGCTGAACTTCAGCTGGCGCAGCAGCTTCCCACCCGCCAATGCGCTGCTGGAGGGCCGCTTCTGGCAGGCCGGCAGCACCGCGGCGGAAGCCTCGGTGGAAACCGGCTGGGCGCGGCGCTACGGCGCGCACCTGGGTGATCGCATTACGATTTCCGTAGGCGAGCAGCAGCGCGAGTTCACCGTCACCAGCATCCGCAAGGCGGACTGGAACACGTTCCGCCCGAATTTCTTCGTGCTGTTGAACCCCAATGCGGTGGGCGATACCCCGCACAACCTGCTGTCGGCCTTCCATCTGCCGTCCGGCAACGCGGCCGGGCTGGGCGAGCTGGTGCGCGCGCAGCCGAACCTGTCGCTGCTGGACGTGGACGCGGTGATCTCGCAGGTGCGCGATGTGATGGAGCGCGTGGCGCAGGCAGTGCAGCTGGTGATGGTGTTCAGCCTGCTGGCCGGCGTGCTGGTGCTGCTGGCGGCGCTGCAGGCCACCGCCGGCGAGCGCCGCTACGACAGCGCGGTGCTGCGCACGCTGGGCGCGACCCGGCGCCAACTGCGCGGCGCGGTGCTGGTGGAGTTCGGCGCGCTGGGCACGCTGTCGGCGTTGCTGGCGGTGGGCGCGGCCGCAGCGATCGGCGTGGCGGTGTCGCAGAAGGTGTTCGAGCTGCCCTTGCTGCCGCCGTGGCCGGGCCTGCTGATCGGCGGCGTGGTCGGCATCGGCTTGAGCCTGCTGGCGGGCTGGTGGGGTACGCGGGCGATCCTGCATACGCCGCCGGCATTGGCACTGCGCGAGGCCTGAATCGGTTGCGCCTCCGGATGGCGTGCCGAGCAAGCCCGGCCCCCACCGGCAGCCGGTGAATGCGGTGCCGGGTACCCCCGGCACCTCTCTCCATCGCGGCGATCAGCCTTCCTTCGGCGCCTTTTCCACGTACTTGGCGAACACCTCGTCGATCTGCTTGTCCTTCACCTTTTTGCCGGACTGGATCGCTTCGGCCTGGGTGAACAGCGGAATGATCATCGCCATGCCATCGATCTTGGTCTTCAGGTGCACGCCCGGGGCCTGGCCGAGGAAGCCGTCCCAACGCTGGCGCACCTTGGCCCAGTAGCCGGCAGTGGCCTTCCAGTAGTCACGCGCCGGGGTGAAGTCGACCTCGGTGGTCTTCACGTAGTCGTTGAAGCCGAACTCGCGTGCGATCTCCACCTGGCTGCCGTCGGCGTTGCGCTGCACCTTGGTGTTGAACTGCTCGTGGGTCCAGCCATTGGGCGTGAGCGTGTGGCGGTTGACGACGGCCAGCGCGTTGTAGTCGCTGCGCTTGGTGTACTCACGGCGCGGCAACGGGCGCCAGCTGAGGTCGCTGGTCCAGCTCGGCACGTTGTTGGTGTAGGTCCATTTGCCGGTGCCGCAGTAGCGCGGTGCGTCGCTCACTTCGTACACGCACTGGGTCCAGGCGCCCTGGTTCACCGCTGCGGGAATGCGGCGTACCTGCCAGGTCTGGTCGGCGCTGAACTCGAATCGGTTCGGTGCTTCGTAGACCCAGTCCTGGCGCCAGTGCTTGGTGATGTGGCCGCTCTTCTCGTCCAGCAGCAGGTGCTGCAGCACGATGCGCTTCGGCGTGTCCTCGACCACGATCACCAGTTCGTTGCCGCCGCTGCGCATCGCCGGGGCGCGCTCGTAGCCGGGCTTCAGCAGCACGGTCTCGTCGAATGCGAAATCGACGGTGTACTCGCCCTGCATGGCAAGGATGCTGTCGTGGTCGCGGGCGATGCCGGAGGGCTGCGCGCTGGCCACGCCGCTGGTGGCGAGCAGCAGCAGGACGCTGGCTGTCTGGAGCTTCATCGGGGTCTTCCTTCGGGGTTGCAGATGCAGTGAGAGGCCGTCCGTGGCCGACAGGCGTTCCATCGGGAAAGGGTTACAGCCGGATCAGCGGCAGGTCGCCGGGAACCCGCGGCGCCGAGCGACGTGCAGCATCGGCGCAGCAGCAATCGTCGATCGCCAGCTCGCCTTCGGCACCTTCCAGCCGCGCGATGCGACGCGCGGTGGCTGCGCCCAGCGAGGACAACGTCGACAGGCTTGCAGCCAGGGTGCGGCCGTCGTCGGCGGCATGCAGGCGCAGCGCGCACAGTCGCCAGCGCTGGCCACCGAGATGGCCGGCCAGGCGCCGCCACAGGCGTTCGCCGACACTGCCCTCGCTGTCATGCTCCGGGCCCGGCGGCAGCGCCGCGACCAGCCGGTCCCAGGCCAGGAAATCGCTGTCGGGCAACAGGTACAGCCGCCACACGCAGCGGCCGCGGGCATCGAGGAAGCACAGGCTTTCGCGCACGCCCTCGCTGTCCACGCCCTGGCAGGCATGCACGCGTACTGCCTGGCGCCAGCCACCGAGCTCGTTGCCGTCGGCGCGGTACAGGCACAACACGGTGCCGAGCGTGGCCAGCTGTGCCGGCGTCGGCCAGGCCGCGCTGCCCTGCGCGGCGATGGCGTCGTTCCTGCGTGCGGACAAGGCTCGGCTCATGAGGTCACCAGGAAACGGCAAGGCTGGCGGAGAGGGTGCGGCCCGGGTTGGTATAGCGGTCCAGCACGCGGCTGCCCGGCGACAGCGTCGAACCCACGTTGGACCAGTCGATGTAACGCTTGTCGCCCAGGTTGAACACGCCGACGTTGAAGGTGGCGCCCGGGGCGAAGTTCCAGTGCGCCATCAGGTCGGCCACGCCGTAGCCGGCCGGGCGGTACACCGTGGCGGCGGTGACGCGGTCCTTGCGCTTGACGAAGGTACCGGCCAGTTCGACGCCCCAGGTGTCGGTGTCGTACATCAGGCCGACGGTGCCACGCAGCGGGTCGACCGAATCCAGCGGGGTGTCTTCGGTCCTGTTGTCGCCGCGCGACCAGGCCACCGAGCTGCGCAGCGCCCAGCCCTGCAGCGCCGGGCTGATCTGGCCGAAGTCGACGCCGGCCTTCATCTCGGCACCGTAGATGCGCGCATCCGCGATGTTGCGCGACTGGAACACCATCAGGCCCTGGGCGTTGGTGCCGACCAGCGACTGCGACTCGATGAAGTCCTTGTACTCGTTGTAGTAGCCGCTGAGGCTGACGTAGGCCGCTGGCGACAGGAAGCGCAGTCCCAGCTCCATGCCGTCACTGGTTTCCGGCTTCAGGTCCGGATTGGGAATGGCGGTGTAGCCGAAGGCGAAGTTGGTGAAGCCCAGGTTGACGTCGTTGTACGGCGGCGAGCGGAAGCCATGCGAATAGCCGGCAAACAGCGACCATTCGTCGGTGAAGCGATAGACCATGCCCAGCTTCGGCGAGACGCTGGTCTTGGTCAGCCTGGCCACCGCAACGCCGGGATTGTCGTCGGCGAAGATGCTGTCCACCTCCGGCTTCAGCTCGTAGCGGTCCACGCGCACGCCCGGCACCAGCGACAGCTTGCCGTTGGCCATGCGCATTTCGTCCTGTGCGTACAGGCCCAGCTCGGTGGTCTTGCTGATCGGGAAATCGCGCACCGGGAAGGCGTCGGGCAGGATGGTGGTGCTGGTCTGGCCATTGGCCAGCACCTGGTAGCCGTCGCGCTTCTGGCGGATCTCGGTATGCGCGCCCTCGAAACCGTAGGTCAGCGCGTGTTCGACGCTGCCGGTGCTGAACGCCTTGTTGAACTGCGCCTGCAGGCCGTAGACGCGCTGGTCGAAGCTGAACGCGCGGTGGCGGCGGCTGCGGTTGGCGCGGTCCTCATCGGTGATCTGGGTGGTTTCGCTGTGCTGGGTATACAGCTGCCAATGCAGGCTGTCGGCGAAGCCCTTGTCCAGCGCATCCATTTCATGGGCGAACGACACGCGGGTGCGGTTCTGCGTATCGCGCGCCTTCATGCCGGTGGTGGTGGTGCGGTCGATCGAGGACAGCACGTTGGTATCGGTGTTGTCTTCGTTGCCTTCCACGGTCAGGCGGAAGCGCTGGTCCTGGCTGGGTGCATAGACCAGCTTGGCCAGGCCACTGCGACCATCGCGGTCCTGCGGGTTGGGCGCGGTGCGGGTATTGTCGAGGCTGCGTACATCACCCTTGTTGCCGGTTTCCTGGCCCTGGCGATGGTTGATGTTGACCATGCCGCTCCAGTGTTCGCCGCCGAACGCGCTGGTCACGCCGCCGAGCAGGCCCTTCCACTCACCGTCGTAGCCGAACTTCAGGCCGACGTAGCTGTCCCTGCCATCCTTCAGATAATCGGCCGGATCCTTGGTGACGAAGGCCACCACACCCCCGAGCGCGTCGGACCCATACAGCGAGCTGGCCGGGCCGCGCACGATCTCCACGCGCTTGAGCGTATCCAGATCGGTGAAGTTGCGGTTGGCGTTGGAGAACGAGCCGATGTTGAAGCTGGTGGGCATGGCGATGCCGTCGGTCTGCACGCGCACGCGGTTGCCGTCCAGGCCACGGATGCGGATGCTGCCAAGGCCGAAGCGCGCGGCGCTGCGGCTGACCGACAGGCCCGGCTCGTAGCGCAGCAGATCCTTGATGTCCTGCACCAGGTGCCGGTCCATCTGCTCGCGGTCGATGACGTCCACGGTGGCCGCCACATCGCTCACCGCCCGCTCGGTGCGGGTGGCGGTGACCTGCACACGGTCGAATTCGCGCGCATCGGGCGCGGCGGTGGCCGCGGCAGCAGCATGGGCGGACAGCGGCAGGGCCATCCAGACGGCAAGGCAAAGGGCGGTAGGGCGGGTCATCGGGTTCGTTCGGTCAGGCAGGGGAACCCCCGGTTACCGGCACACCCGGAGGGTGCACGCGGTAGACCGAGGGGGAGAGAGCGGGAGCGGACGGGTCGCCCACCCTGCCGGCGCGGCCGGCAGGAGGGAGGGGGGCGGGCGACCAGGCCGCGATTACTTGGTCAGGATCAGCTTGTCGTTGCTGGTGTGCCGCAGGCGATAGAAGCGGTCGCCGTGCTGGATCAGGATTTCACGACGGCCCTTGAGCAGGGCTTCGCTGTCGATGACCTCTTCCGGCGGAACGACACGGACCGGACGATCGCGGAGGGTCAGCGTTTCGGGGCGCAGCAGTACAGGTTGAGCATTCATGAGCATCTGGACTCGTGCGAGGGACGAGTCAAATGATAATGATTCTCAGTTGACAATCAACAACCATTCTCAATTTGATTGATGAGATTAATGATCAAATTCTGAAATTCGATAGATCATGTCAATCAAATGGCGACGCAGCCGTGTAGAGTCGACTCTACCGAGGCCCCCGAGGCCCGCTCGGCCCCGGGGTTCAGACAAAGACCGTTTCGACCTGCGCCCAGCCGGCGGCGTCGACCTGCTCCAGCACCTCCAGCGCCTGCAGGTTCTGCAGCAACTGGCTGACCCGGCTGGCACCGAGGATCACGCTGGAGACGTTCGGGTTGCGCAGGCACCAGGCGATGGCCAGCGTGGCCGGCGTCTGCCCCAGCGCACGCGCCATCTCGCTGAAGCGGCGCACCTGGGCCAGACGGGCCTCGGCGTCGTCACCCAGCACCAGCGCCTGCAGCCATTCCATGCCCTCGCGGCCCAGCCGCGCATCGGCCGGAATGCCCTGGTCGTACTTGCCGCTCAGCAGGCCCGACGCCAGCGGCGAGAAGATGGTGGTGCCCAGGCCGGCACCGGCATACAGCGGCGCGTACTCGACCTCGACCCGTTCGCGGTGCAGCAGGTTGTACTGCGGCTGCTCCATCGACGGGCCCTGCAGGTTGCGCGCCTCGGCGATGTCCAGCGCCTGCTGGATCTGCACCGCCGACCACTCCGAGGTCCCCCAGTAGAGGATCTTGCCTTGCCGCACCAGGGTATCCATGGCATGCACGGTCTCGGCGACCGGCGCGTCCGGATCCGGGCGATGGCAGTAATAAAGGTCCAGGTAGTCCACCCGCAGGCGCTTGAGCGCCGCATGGCAGGCGTCGGTCACATGCTTGCGCGACAGGCCGCGCTGGGTCGGCCGTGGGTCCTTGGCGCTGCCGAAGAACACCTTGCTGGAGACGCAGATGCCGTCGCGCGGCAGGCGCAGGTCGGCGATCACATCGCCCATCACCTGTTCGGCGCGGCCGTTGGCATAGCCCTCGGCGTTGTCGAAGAAGTTGACGCCGTGGTCCCAGGCGGCGGCCACCAGGTTGCGGGCCTCGTCGCGCGGGATCTGGTCACCGAAGGTCACCCAGGCGCCGAAGGACAGGGCGGAAATCGGCAGGCCGGTGGAGCCCAGGCGACGGTATTGCATGCGAATCTCCTGCTGCGGGCCCGCATCCGGGCCGGGATCGAGCCCCATTCTACCTGCCGCCGCCGGCCGCAAGCCCTTGCCGTTGCTGGCCTGATCGGTACCGATAGATGCGCGCACGCTGCTTTTTCTTGCCCCGGCCCCTGCCCTGCACTAGGCTTCCCGTTTTTCGCGACGCCCCAGGGGAGTCACTCACATGGTCGAAGGTTTGGGCAGGATCGGCTTCGGCCTGTTCGGGTTGGCGGTGCTGATCGGCATCACCTGGTTGTTTTCCAACAACAAGCGTGCGGTTGACTGGAAGCTGGTTGCCACCGGTATCACCCTGCAGATCGCGTTCGCGGCGCTGGTGATCCTGGTGCCGGGCGGCCGCGACGTGTTCGATGCGCTGGGCAAGGGCTTCGTCAAGGTTCTCAGCTTCGTCAACGAAGGCTCGGGCTTCATCTTCGGCTCGTTGATGGACACCAAGAACTACGGCTTCATCTTCGCCTTCCAGGTGCTGCCGACCATCATCTTCTTCTCGGCGCTGATGGGGGTGATGTACCACCTCAACGTCATGCAGGCGATCGTGCGCGTGATGGCGTGGTCGATCACCAAGGTGATGCGCGTGTCCGGCGCGGAAACCACCAGCGTCTGCGCCAGCGTCTTCATCGGCCAGACCGAGGCGCCGCTGACCGTGCGCCCGTACATCGCCAGGATGACCCAGTCCGAGCTGCTGACCATGATGATCGGCGGCATGGCCCACATCGCCGGCGGCGTGCTGGCGGCCTATGTGGGCATGCTCGGCGGTGGCGACCCGGCGCAGCAGGCCTTCTACGCCAAGCACCTGCTGGCAGCGAGCATCATGGCCGCACCGGCCACCCTGGTCGTGGCCAAGCTGCTGATTCCGGAAACCGGCACCCCGCTGACCCGCGGCACGGTGAAGATGGAAGTCGAAAAGACCTCCAGCAACATCATCGACGCGGCCGCTGCCGGTGCCGGTGACGGCCTGAAGCTGGCGCTGAACATCGGCGCGATGCTGCTGGCCTTCATCGCCCTGATCGCGCTGCTGAACGCCCCGTTGACCTGGATCGGCGAGGTGACCGGCCTGGCCGCTGCCATCGGCAAGCCGACCAACCTGTCGACCATCTTCGGTTACGTGCTGGCCCCGATCGCCTGGGTGATCGGTACCCCGTGGGCTGATGCCACCACCGTCGGTTCGCTGATCGGCCAGAAGGTCGTGATCAACGAATTCGTCGCCTACACCGAACTGTCGCAGATCGTGAACGGCCAGGTGGCCGGCGTGAGCCTGTCCGAGGAAGGTCGCCTGATCGCCACCTACGCGCTGTGCGGCTTTGCCAACTTCAGCTCGATCGCGATCCAGATCGGCGGCATCGGCGGCCTGGCCCCGGAACGTCGCCACGACCTGGCCAAGTTCGGCCTGCGCGCGGTGTTGGGCGGTACCATTGCCACCTTCATGACGGCGACCATCGCCGGCGTGCTGACGCACTTCAGTTGAACCCTTGGTTGAGAAAAGATTCCCTATGAGCAGCAGTGTCGTTGTCGTCGGTTCCTTCAATGTCGATCACGTGTGGCGGTGTGAGTCGCTGCCGGCACCGGGTGCGACCATTGCCGGCCGCTACAGCACCGGCCCCGGGGGCAAGGGCTTCAACCAGGCGGTGGCGGCCTGCCGCGCCGGTGCCGACACGCACTTCGTGTGCGCGTTGGGCGATGACGCCGGTGGCGCCACCGCGCGTGAACTGGCTGCGCAGGATGGCTTCGCGCTGATCGCCGAGGCCAGCAGCGAACCGACCGGCACCGCGGGCATCTACGTGGACGCGCGTGGCCGCAACACCATCGTGATCGGCCCGGGTGCCAACGCCGCGCTGGGCACCGATTTCCTGCAACAGCAGCAGGCCCTGCTGACCCGCGCCAAGGTGGTGCTGGTGCAGCTGGAATCGCCGGTGCAGACCATCGAAGCGGCGCTGGCCACGGCCCGCGAGGCCGGTGTCACAACCGTACTCAATACCGCACCGGCCGATGCGCCCTCGACCATCGGCCTGCTCAAGCTGGCCGATGTGATCACCCCGAACGAAACCGAGTTCGCTGCCCTGCTCGGCCGCCATGTCGGTGAGCGCGTGGATGCCAACGACGTCGCCGCGCTGGATGGCGCCAGCCTGCACGCGCTGTGCCGCAAGCTGGTCGGCAACGGCACCGTGGTGGTGACCCTGGGTTCGGTGGGCGTGTTCGTGTCGCATGCCGACGAGAACCTGCGCGGCGATACCCAGCCGTACTACCGCGTGGGTGCCGAGCAGGTGCAGGCGATCGACACCACCGGTGCCGGTGACGCCTTCAACGGTGCGCTGGCCGCGTCGCTGGCGCAGGTGGCCGACGCCCCGTTCGCCCGCCACGTGCGCTTCGCCAACCAGTTCGCCGGCCGTTCGACCGAGAAGGAAGGCGCCGCTGCGGCGATGCCGCGCTTCACCCCGGCCGACGCTGAAGCCAGGTAATTCCACGCCACGCGTGGATGACAAGGCCCGGGCGTGCAGACACCCGGGCCATTCTTTTGCCCATTGCCCAGCCCCTGCGACCGCCTGTCGCATTGCCCACATCCTGCCCCTCGCCCACCATCCGCGCAGCTTCCTCGCACGGGCAGGACATGGACGGATTCCCCTGGCTGCTGGTCGCGGCCGCCGGCAGTGCCGTGGCGGCGCTGCTGCATATCGGCTGCATCGCCTTCGGCGCCGCGTGGTACAGGTACTTCGGTGCCGGCCAGCGCGTGGTCCGGCTGGCGCATGCGGGGCACTGGTGGCCACCGCTGATGACCGCCGGCATCACTGCCGTGCTGGTGGCCTGGACCCTGTACGCACTGGCCGCCGCGGGCTGGCATTCGCCGCTGCCGGCCAGCCGCCTGGTCCTGCCCGGCATCGCCGCGCTGCTGTTGCTGCGTGCCGCGATGGGCTTCGGCCTGGCGCTGTTCCGGCCGGGGTACAACGGCACGCGCTTCTGGGCGGTCAGCTCGCTGGTCTGCCTGGGCCTGGGGCTGGCCTTCGCTCTGGGTACCCGCCAGGCCTGGCAGAGCCTGGGGTAGCCGCCCACCATCGCCCGCCCGTGGGGGCGGCGGAAGCAACCGTCAAGCATCTGCTGATGCCGGTACGGCATGAGGTCGGTGCCGATCGGCCTGAACCGGACCGCGCCCGGCACGGCCGTACCGCCGCCCGCGCCCTACAATGGGCGCATGCAGATCGGCCCGTACACCATTGCCCCCAACGTCGTGCTGGCACCCATGGCCGGCGTCACCGACAAGCCCTTCCGCCTGCTGTGCAAACGGCTGGGTGCGGGACTGGCCGCCTCGGAAATGACCATCAGCGACCCGCGCTTCTGGAACACGCGAAAGTCGATCCACCGCATGGACCATGATGGCGAGCCAGCCCCGATCAGCGTGCAGATCGCCGGCACCGAGCCGCAGCAGCTGGCCGAGGCCGCGCGCTACAACGTCGACCACGGCGCGCAGATCATCGACATCAACATGGGCTGCCCGGCCAAGAAGGTGTGCAACGCCTGGGCGGGCTCGGCGCTGATGCGCGACGAGCAGCTGGTGGCGCGCATCCTCGAAGCCGTGGTCAACGCAGTGGACGTGCCGGTCACGCTGAAGATCCGCACCGGTTGGGACTGCGACCATCGCAATGGCCCGGTGATCGCCCGCATCGCCGAGGCCAGCGGCATCGCCGCGCTGGCCGTGCATGGCCGCACCCGCGACCAGCATTACACCGGCCAGGCCGAGTACGCCACCATCGGCGAGATCAAGGCTGCGCTGCGCATCCCGGTGATCGCCAACGGTGACATCGATTCACCGCAGAAGGCCGCCCACGTGCTGCAGCAGACCGGGGTGGATGCAGTGATGATCGGCCGCTCCGCGCAGGGCCGGCCGTGGATCTTCCGCGAAGTGGCGCACTACCTGGCCACCGGCGAGGAACTGCCACCGCCGTCGCTGGCGGAAGTGCGCGACATCCTGCTCGGCCACCTGCATGCGCTGCATGCGTTCTATGGCGAGCCGCAGGGCGTGCGCATCGCGCGCAAGCACCTGGGCTGGTATGCCAAGGACCGGCCGGAGAACGCCGCCTTCCGCGCCGTGGTCAACCGTGCCGAAGACCCACAGAGCCAGATCGCGCTGACCACCGAGTACTTCGACCGCCTGATCGCCGGGGAACCGGCGCTGTCTTCGGCCGCCTGACCGCCCCCGCCGCGTCGCAACGTCGAGCCTGCTCGACCGAATTGAACTCCGAGAGCCCGCCTCCATGACCCCGCCGATTTCCTCCCCGACCTACCTGCACGGATTTTCCGGCACCGAACAGCAGCGCCTGATGACCCAGGCCCGGCTGCTGGAATCGAGCATCTTCGGCCAGATCGACTACAGCGGCGCGCGGCGCCTGCTGGAAGTCGGCAGTGGCGTCGGTGCGCAGACCGAGATCCTGCTACGCCGCTTCCCCGAGCTGCACGTGACCGGCGTGGACCTGAGCGAAACGCAGCTGGCCACCGCGCGCGAGAACCTGGCGCGCACGCCGTGGTGCAGCGACCGATACACCCTGCAGCAGGCCGACGCCGGCGAGCTGCCGTTCGAGGCACGCAGCTTCGACTCGGCGTTCCTGTGCTGGGTGCTGGAACACGTGCCTTCACCGGCGCGGGTGCTGAGCGAAGTGCGCCGCGTGCTGGCTCCGGGTTCGCCGGTCTACATCACCGAAGTGATGAATGCCTCGTTCCTGCTCGACCCGTACTCGCCGCACATCTGGCGCTACTGGATGGCCTTCAACGACTTCCAGTACGACCATGGCGGTGACCCGTTCGTCGGTGCAAAGCTGGGCAACCTGCTGCTGGCCGGCGGCTTCCGCGACGTGCACACCGAGATCAAGACCATCCACCTGGACAACCGCGAACCGGCGCGTCGAAAGACGATGATCGCGTTCTGGGAACAGCTCCTGCTGTCGGCCGCCGACCAGCTGCTGCAGGCCGGCTCGGTGGACGAGGAAACCGTGGAAGGCATGCGCCGCGAGTTCCGCCTGGTGCAGAACGACCCGAACGCCGTGTTCTTCTACTCGTTCGTCCAGGGCCGCGCCACGGTGTATTGATCCGGTGTTCTGCTGCCGATCGGGGCCGTAGAGCCACGCCATGCGTGGATCCACTGATCAATGCACGGCGGTGTGGTCGGCCGCGCCCGGCGCCGCCGCCGGCTCCTGCCAGATCCGCTGCCACATCGCCGCCAGGCGGCGACCGGCGTCGGCACGCGCGGCGGGACTGCTGTAGTCCACCCGCACCTGCTTGGGAACGATCGCCCGCCACTGCCCGTCGGCCTGCCCGGCCACGACGAAGTTGAAGGTGTAGTCCGGCTCCAGCCCCATGCGCAGGTCACTCAGCACCAACCGGCCGTCAACCACCTGCGCACGCATGAAACCGCGGTTGAACCACGTCAGCTGCTGCACCGCCGGGATGGCCTGCGCTTCGCGCAAGGCCTGTACGTTGGACGCATGGCCTTCGAACCGCATCGGCCCGTGGTCGGCCACCAGCGAGCGGTCACCCACCACGTAGCCATTGGGCGTCATCGCCACCACCCGCCACAGCAGGGTGTTGAACGGCATCGGTACCGAGAAGCGCGGCGCATCGCCCAGGCCCATCGCGGCCAGGCTCTGCTGTGCGGCACGGTCGACCTGTGACTTGGCGATCAGGCCCCAGCCCAGGTAGCCACTGCTGAGCAGCAGGGCCACGCCCAGCACCCTGCCCGCCCAGGGCCGGGCGCGGCCGAACCAGGCCAGCACGCAGCCCAGCAGAAGCCACACCGTATACCCCGGGTCGATGATGAAGACACTGGATCCCATGGTCGGATGCGGGCGCAGCGGCCACCACAACTGGGTGCCATACACGGTGAACGCATCCAGCACCGGATGGGTGACCAGCGCCAGCTGGATCGCCCAGAACCAGCGCAGCGGTGACTGCGCGACGCGGCCATTGCCGAAGCGCTTGAACAGCCACCAGATCAATGCCGCCACCCATGGCAGTACCAGCAGCGAATGACTGAAACTGCGGTGCTCGATCATGTTCGCCACCGGATCGGCTGCGGTGAAACCGAGCCACAGCGCGTCGAGATCCGGCAGGGTGCCAAGCGCGGCACCAGCGAGCAGGGCCGCACGGCGATGTCCGGGCGGGGCGATGGCAGCGGCGACGGCGCCACCGAGCACGATCTGGGTCAGGGAGTCCATGGGCCGATGCTAGCGGCTTGCGGGCGGTGCATGTAGAGCCGAGCCCATGCTCGGCTGCGCTTCGTTCGGCGCCACGTCAGCCGAGCATGGGCTCGGCTCTACAGTAGGACAGACGCGCGTTATGCCGCCTGCGACAACCGCGCGCCTGGCAGTTCCACCAGGGTCTGGCCGTTGTGGTCGAGCAGGCGCAGCGCACCATCATGGTCCTCGGCCAGTGCGGTCAGGCTCTCCACCCAGTCGCCGTCGTTGGCGTAGACCAGGCCTTCGCGTTCGACCAGCGCCGCGCGGTGGATGTGGCCGCAGACGATGCCATCCAGGCCGCGCCGGCGCACGTCGTCCAGCCCGGCCTGCACGAAGCGCTCGATGTAGCGTTCGGCGGCCCCGCTGCGCTTCTTCAGGAACTCCGACAGCGACCAGTAGCGCATGCCAAGCCGGCGCCGTACCGCGTTCAGCGCCTGGTTGCCGGTCAGGATGCGGTAGTACAGCCAGTCGCCGAACTTTTCCTGCAGGCCACCGAAATGGGTAACGCCGTCGTAGTCGTCGCCATGCGCGACCAGCAGCCGGCGGCCATCGGCGGTCACGTGGATGGCACGGCGGCGCACCTGCATGGCCGGCAACATCAGCCCGCACACCTGGCGCAGCGAGGCATCGTGGTTGCCGGGAATGTAGATGATCTCGGTCCCTGCACGGCGCAGCGCGTGCAGGGCCTGGATGACTTCGCTGTGCGACTGCCGCCAATTGGCGCGGCGATGCGCCATCCACCACAGGTCGATGATGTCGCCGACCAGGTACAACCGCTCGCAGCGCAGCTGCGAGAGGAACCGCGCCAGTTCGGTGGCGTGGCAATGACGTGAGCCCAGGTGCACGTCGGAGACGAACACTGCGCGCCGGTGCGGCGACAGGTTCGCCAGCGTGCTCATGCCGGCGCACCCGCGTCGCGCAGATAGCGTTTGCGCTTGTTCGGCCGGATCGCGCACAGGTCCACTTCGATCAGGCCGTCGATCGAATCGCTGAAGTCCGGGTCCACGCCGAAGGCGAGGAAGCGCGCGCCGCCGGGTTCGCACAGATCGGTGTACTGGCGGTACAGCGTCGGCACGCCGGTACCCAGTGCGGCCAGGTTGGCCTTGAGCACATCGAACGCGGCACCCGCATCCAGCTCGCCGAAACTTGGCGGTGCGGCGAAGTACTGGAAGGGGCGGTTCGATTCGGCCAGCCCGGCGGTTCCGCCGTAGTAGCGCTGGTAGTAGGCCACCAGCTGCTCGCGCGCATCGCGCGGCAGCGCTGCGCTGATCGAGACCGCGCCGAACAGGTAGCGGATGCCCGGCCGGCACTGCAGGTAGGCGCCGATGCCCTGCCACAGGTAGTCCAGGCTGCGGCTGCCCCAGTAATCGGGCACCACGAAGCTGCGGCCCAGCTCCAGGCCCTCGGCAATGTGGGTGATGGCATCGTCGGAATAGCGGAACAGCGACGCGCTGTAGAGCCCGGACAGGCCGTGCCGGGCCAGGGCCTGGGCGCCGCGCATGATGCGGTAGGCACCGGCAATGCGCTGCGCCGCCGCGTCCCAGATCACGATGTGCTCGTACTGCGGATCGTAGGCGTCCAGGTCGCGGCTGCGCCCGGTGCCCTCGCCCACCTGGCGGAAGGTCAGCTCGCGCAGGCGGCCCAGTTCCAGCAGCAGCGGTGAATCGGCGGTACAGGTCGCCAACAGGATCTGCTTGCCATCGGCGGTCTGGCCCAGCTGGGTGGCCGCGGCAATGCCGGCGGCGACCTGCGAAGGCGGCACCGGAGACGCCAATGGCTCGGGGCCTGCGCACGCAGCGGCATTGCCGGCCGCGCCGTTGCGGCCCAGCGCGTACAGCGCGCGGCGCACCGCCAGCAGCTGTGCGCCCGGGTCACCGCCCTTGCCCAGCTGCATCGGCTCGCCGATGCTCAGCCGCAGCGGGCGGCCACGACGGGCGAACATTTCGCGCGCCAGCAGCGCGGTGCCGGCCGGCTTGAACAGGGTCGAGGCGCCGTAGAACAGCGCCGAGTTGCGCGCTTCCACCCGCACCGGCAGCACCGGCGCAGCGGCCGCGCGGGCAAAGCGGACGAATCCCCGCTGCCAACGGCCATCGCGGATGCCGCGCAGCGACAGGCGCGAGACCTCGCCGGCCGGGAACACGATCACGCACTGCTCGGCGGCCAATGCTTCCTCCACCGCATGCAGGCTGCCGCGCCGGGCCTTGCCACCGAGGATGCGCACCGGCAGCAGCAGGTCCTGCAGCGGCGCGATCGCCCCCAGCAGATCGTTGGCCACGATCCGCACGTCGCGGCGGATACGGCCAACCGCGTCCAGCAGTGCGAGCGCATCCAGTGCCCCGGAGGGGTGGTTGGCGACGATCAGCAGGCGGCCGGTGGCCGGGATCCTGGCCAGCGCGGCCGGATCCACCTGGTACTGGCCGCCGATGAATTCCAGGCCGGCGGCGACGAAACCGAAGCCGCGCAGTCCTGAGCTGCGCTGCAGGAAGGCTTCGATCTGGTCCAGGCGCGACCAGCGCCCGACGCTGCGCAGCAGCGGCCGCGCCAGTTGGCCGCGACGGCCATGGAACCAATCGGGGAAACGTTGCTGGAGACGCTGTTCGAGTTCCTGCATGGCGGATCCAGTGATGCCCGGCGGCCGGATTGGCCGACAGCCTGCGCCCGGCAGGCGGCAGCCAGATGGCGGTTTCGGGGCAGAACGATGACGGCCGGCCCGCCTTCGCGGCGAGGTCGCTGCCTGCGCGGTCGGGGCCGGCAGCCGTCCCGTCTGTTGTCACGCTGGTGGAACACTGGGCCTCAAGGCTGGGCCCCAATCCCCAAGGGACGGCCCCTCCAGGCCTACGCGGGCTTAACCACCGGCAACCGGCACAGGTTCACAATGCACAGGCGGCGCACCCCGTGTATCATGCGCGCCCATCTTTCCATCCGAATCAAGGGATATTACGCCTGATGTCCAGCTATCTCTTCACCTCCGAGTCGGTCTCCGAAGGCCATCCGGACAAGGTTGCCGACCAGATCTCCGATGCGGTGCTGGACGCGATCCTGACCCAGGACCAGCGCGCCCGCGTGGCCTGCGAGACCATGGTCAAGACCGGCGTTGCCATCGTGGCCGGTGAAATCACCACCAGCGCCTGGATCGACCTGGAAGCGCTGACCCGCAAGGTCATCACGGACATCGGCTACGACAGCTCCGACGTCGGTTTCGACGGCGCCACCTGCGGCGTGCTGAACCTGATCGGCAAGCAGTCGCCGCACATCGCCCAGGGCGTGGATCGCAAGAAGCCGGAAGAAATGGGCGCTGGCGACCAGGGCCTGATGTTCGGCTATGCCACCAACGAGACCGACAGCTACATGCCGGCCGCGATCCACCTGTCGCACCGCCTGGTCGAGCAGCAGGCCAAGATCCGCAAGAAGAAGAACTCGCCGCTGTCGTGGCTGCGTCCGGACGCCAAGAGCCAGGTCACCCTGCGCTATGAAAACGGCGTGGTCTCGGCCATCGACGCCGTGGTCCTGTCGACCCAGCACGCCCCCGGCATCAAGCAGAAGGACCTCATCGAGGCCGTCCGCGAAGAGATCATCAAGCCGGTGCTGCCGGCCAAGTGGCTGCACAAGGGCACCAAGTTCCACATCAACCCGACCGGCAAGTTCGAGATCGGTGGCCCGGTGGGCGACTGCGGCCTGACCGGCCGCAAGATCATCGTCGACACCTACGGCGGCTGGGCCCGTCACGGTGGTGGTGCCTTCTCCGGCAAGGACCCGTCCAAGGTCGACCGTTCGGCAGCCTACGCGGCCCGCTACGTCGCCAAGAACGTGGTGGCCGCCGGCCTGGCCGACCGTTGCGAAGTGCAGGTCTCCTACGCCATCGGCGTGGCTGAGCCGACCTCGATCTCGGTCACCACCTTCGGCACCGGCAAGATCAGCGACGACAAGATCGAGAAGCTGATCCGCAAGCACTTCGACCTGCGCCCGTACGGCATCATCAAGATGCTGGACCTGGTGCACCCGATGTACCAGCAGACCGCGGCCTACGGCCACTTCGGCCGCAAGCCGAAGGAGTTCAGCTACCTCAACGGCGAAGGCGAGACCGTCAACGCCACGGCCTTCTCCTGGGAGAAGACCGACCGCGCCGCCGCCCTGCGCGCCGATGCGAAGCTGAAGTAAGAAACACGAAGGGCCGCTCACGCGGCCCTTCTGCTTTCTGTAGAGCCGAGCCCATGCTCGGCTTTCTTTTTCCTGCGACAAGAGCAGCCGAGCATGGGCTCGGCTCTACAAGAGCTACGCCACGCCGATACAATCGCCGCATGTCGACCGAACTGAAAACCCACCAGCTGTCCATGACCGTGCTGATGTCGCCGGAGATGGCCAATTTCTCCGGCAAGGTCCACGGCGGCGCCATCCTGCGCCTGCTCGACCAGGTTGCCTACGCCTGCGCCAGCCGTTACGCCGGCAGCTACGTGGTCACCCTGTCGGTGGACCAGGTGATGTTCCGCCAGCCGATCGCGGTGGGCGAGCTGGTCACCTTCCTGGCCTCGGTGAACCATACCGGCACCTCGTCGATGGAGATCGGCATCAAGGTGGTGGCCGAGGACATCCTCAAGCGCAGCGTGCGCCACGCCAACAGCTGCTTCTTCACCATGGTGGCCGTGGATGAGGAAGGCCGGCCGACGCCCGTCCCGCCCCTGCAGCCGGCGACGTCCGACGAGAAGCGCCGCCAGGCCGCCGCGCAGATCCGCCGCCAGCTGCGCCAGGAAATGGAACAGCGCCATCTGGAACTGCTGGCATCGAATCCGCCGTCACCGGAGGAATGAGGTAGTGCCGGCCGCTGGCCGGCAACCTCGCGCGTGCTGCCGGACATCATGAGGTTGCCGGCCAGCGGCCGGCACTACCATTGCGAATTCGCCGGGCCATGCCCGGCGGATGCGGATCAACCGGTGTTCTGCACGCCCTGCGCAACACCGTTCACGCAGGCCACCAGCGCGCGCAGCAACCCGTCATCCTCGCGCCCGCTGGCCCGCCAGCGCTGCAACAGGTCCACCTGCAGCACGCTGATCGGATCGACGTAGGGATTGCGCAGGCGGATCGACAGCGCCAGCCGCGCATCGTGGTCGAGCAGCGTCCGCTGGTCCATCAGCGCCAGCAGCCAGTGCCGGGTGAGTTCCAGTTCGCGCTGCACCTGCGGGAAGAAGTGCCCGTGCAGTTCACCCGACAACAGCGAAAACTGCTCGGCGATGGTGATATCGCCCTTGGACAGCACCATCGCGATGTCGTCCAGGAAGGTGCGGAAGAACGGCCAGTCCCGCGCCATCTCGCGCAGGGTCTGTTCGTGGCCGGCAGCAACCGCCGCCTGCAGGCCACTGCCCACGCCGTACCAACCGGGAATCACCGCGCGCGCCTGGCTCCAGGCGAACACCCAGGGAATCGCACGCAGGTTGCCCAGCGCGGCGTCCTGGCCGAGCCGGCGCGATGGCCGCGAGCCCAGCGTCATGCGTTCGATCACGTCGATCGGCGTGGCGGTGCGGAAGTAGTCCATGAAACCGGCCTGGCCAACGAACGCGCGATACACCTCGCTGCTGGCCGATGCCACCGCGTCCATCACCGGTCGCCACTCATCCTCGCGCGGCTCGGCGGCACGCGGGCGCAGGCTGGCACGCAGCACCGCACCGGTGGCCTGCTCCAGCGAGCGCAGGGCCAGCGCACGGATGCCGTACTTGCGATGGATCACCTCGCCCTGCTCGGTCACCCGCAGGCGGCCATCGATGCTGCCGCGCGGCGATGCGTCCACCGCGTGCGTGGTCTTGCCGCCACCGCGGCTGATCGAGCCGCCACGGCCATGGAAGAAGGTCAGGCGGATGCCGGCCTCGGCCGCCACCTCCAGCAGTTCCACCTGTGCACGCTGCAGGCCCCAGCGCGATGCGGCGATGCCACCGTCCTTGCTGCTGTCCGAATAGCCCAGCATCACCATCTGCACGTCATCGCGTGCTTGCAGGTGCGCGCGATAGATCGGGTCGGCCAGCAGATCACGCAGGGTCACGGTGCCGCGCTTGAGGTCCTCCACCGTCTCGAACAGCGGCGCGATATCCAGCGATACTGATCCGTTCTCTTCCACCAGGCCGCCACGGCGCGCCAGCGCCAGCACCGCCAGCACGTCGCTGCGGTCATGTGCCATCGAGATGATGTAGCTGCCCAGTGCATCGCCACCATGCCGCGCACGGGCATCGGCCAGCGCGGCGAACACGGCGTCCAGTCGCCGGTTGCCTTCGTCGTCGCCCTTCGGCAACGGCGCGTCACCACTGGCATGCGGCGCCAGCAGGCGCGCGCGGCCCACTGCATCCAGGCCGTCCCACGCTGCGTCGCCGCCCAGCACCGTGGCCAGCGCGCGCGCGTGCACGCTCGATTCCTGGCGCACGTCCAACCGCGCCAGGTGGAAGCCGAAGGTCTTCACCCGCCACAGCAGGCGCTGCACGGCGAAGCCACCGGCATGTTCGCCGCGGTTGGCGCGCAGGCTGTCGAGGATCAGCTGCAGGTCGTCGATCAGTTCGTCCGGACCGGCGTAGGCGCCTTCGCCGTCATCCAACGTGGCCTGCAGGCGTGCGCGCATGCGGTCGTTGAGCAGGCGGTACGGCATGTCGGCATGGCGCGGGCGCGACTGCACCTGCGGCAGCAGCTGCTGGTAGTGCGCCACGCGCGCCTGCAGCGCCTCGCTCACGCCCACCCGCTCGGTGGACTGGCTGAGCAGGCTGGCCAGCTGCAGCAGTTCCTTCTGGTAGCGACCCAGCACGGCCTGCCGCTGCGCGTCCAGCGTAGTGCGGATGGTGTGGGCATCCACGTTCGGGTTGCCGTCCATGTCGCCGCCCACCCACGTACCGAAGCGCAGCAGGCGCGGCAGCGGCAGTTCTTCGCCGTAGGTATCGCGCAGCGCCTGCTGCAGCGATTCGTACAGCACCGGGATCACCCGGTACAGCACCTGCACCAGATAGAAGCCGACGTGCTCGCGCTCGTCATCGACGGTAGGCCGCACCGGCGAGGAATCGGTGGTTTGCCACGAAGCGGTCAGCGCCATGCGGAAGCGCGCAGCATCGGCGGCCGCTTCCCCCGGCGTGCGCTGGCCGTCGAGGTTGTCGACCAGGCTGGCCACCATCAGCTGCTCTTTCTCCAGCAGCGCGCGGCGCACCGCTTCGGTCGGGTGCGCGGTGAACACCGGTTCGATGTCGATGCGCGGCAGCCACTGCGCCAGCTCATCCAGGCCCACGCCCTGCGCCTTCAGATGCTGCAGCGCATCCTGCAGGCCGTCGGGCTGCGCCCCGGCGGTACCGGCACGCTGGTAATCACGGCGGCGGCGGATGCGATGCACGCGCTCGGCGATGTTGACCACCTGGAAGTAGGTGCTGAAGGCCCGCACCATGGTCTCGGCCTGCTGCGGCGTGCGCCCGGCCAGCCCTTCGGCCAGCTCCGACAGGGGCGCCTGGTTCTCGCGGCGGGCAATGGCGCGGGTGCGCACGTCCTCGACATCGTCGAGAAAAGCGGCCGAAACCTGTTCGACCAGCAGGTCACCGACCAGTGCGCCGAGCCGGCGCACGTCATCGCGAAGCGGAAGATCGGGGGAAGCAAACTCGATGCTGCTGCGGTACTCGTTCATCGGCGACGCACAGGCCTCGGTCAACGGATCCAGACCCCAAGCCTATCCCAGATCGGGCGTCGTGCTGCGATGCAAGAATGGTTTCATCTGCACGTATCCATGGCGGACGCAGCCGAGCATGGGCTCGGCTCTACAAGCGTCATGGCGCGTGACACCGTGTAGCGCCCGAGCCCATGCTCGGGCGGCGGCGCAGCCGCACAGGCGGCCGCTGTTGCAGCGGCCACCCTCATGCACGTATCAGCGCTTCTTCTTCGCCGTGCCCTGCTCGGCCGGGCCGATGGTCTGCTCCAGCCAGCGCTCGCTCTCGGCCAGCATGGTCATGATCGATTCGCGTGCGCGGTAGGCATGCGATTCGTTGGGCAGCATCACCAGCCGCGCGGTGCCACCCAGGCCCTTCACCGCCGCGAACATGCGCTCGCTCTGGATCGGGAACGTGCCGGAGTTGTTGTCGTCCACGCCGTGGATGAACAGGATCGGATCCTTGATCCTGTCGGCGTAATTGAACGGCGCCATCTTCTGGTAGACGTCCTGCGCCTGCCAGTAGTTGCGCTCCTCGGCCTGGAAGCCGAACGGCGTGAGCGTGCGGTTGTAGGCGCCGCTGCGCGCAATGCCCGCCTTGAACAGGCGGGTGTGTGCCAGCAGGTTGGCCGTCATGAACGCACCGTACGAATGGCCACCAATGGCGATGTGATCGCGGTCGGTCACGCCACGCCGCACCACTTCATCCACGGCCGCCTGCGCATTGGCCACCAGCTGTTCGATGTAGGTGTCGTTCGGCTCCTTGTCGCCCTCGCCGATGATCGGCATCGACGGGCTGGCCAGCACCACGTAACCCTTGGCCAGGAACGCCTGCGGACCCCAGTAGCTGACCGCATTGAAGCGATACGGCGAATCGGTCACCTGGCTGGCCGCGGCCGCGCTCTTGAACTCGCCCGGGTAGGCCCACATCAGCAGCGGGCGCGGGCCGTCGCGCTTCGGGTCGTATCCCGGCGGCAGCAGCAGGGTCGCGGTCAGGTCGACGCCGTCCTTGCGCTTGTAGCGGATCTGCTCCTTCTGCACACCCTTCAGCTGCGGCAGCGGATGCGCGAAATGGGTCAGCGCGCGCGGTGCGCTCCCAGCATCGACCAGCGACTGCACGTAGAAGTTGGCCGGCTCGTCCGGGCTCTCGCGGCTCAGCAGCAGCGAACTGCCCTGCTTGTCTAGCAATGCCACCGGCAGCGCATAGCTCGGCGCCTGCGAGTGGAACAGGCGCGTTGCCTTGCCCGTGGCGATGTCGAAGCGGTCCACGAACGGACGGTCGCCTTCCGGCGAAGCACCGGCGCCGGCCAGGTACAGGCTGCCGCCATCGGCGCTGGTCTGCAGCAGCGAACGGCCGCGCTCGTCGCTGGCCCGCAGCGGCCGGCCCGGATCGGCGTAGCGGTCCTGCGCATCGCGATCCCACAGCAGGCGCGGTTCGGCGCTGGCATTGTCCGGGGCGATCAGCCAGGTCTTGGTCCTGCGGGTCTTCCACCACGATTGGGTCAGCAGGGCCAGGTCGCCACGGCCCCAGCTGATACCGGCCAGGCGGCTGCCCAGCTGGGCCAGCGTCACCGGCGGCGTGTCGAACGGCGCGGCCTGCATCAGCACCGCATCGCGCACCTTGGCATCCCTGTTCGGGTCGCCACCATCCTGCGCTTCAGCCCAGACCAGGGTCGCGTCGGCATCACCACGCCAGCCGATGTCACGCACGCCGGTCACTTCGGCGTCGTTGCCGGTCGGCAGGCCTTCCACCAGTGGACGCACGGCCACGGTATGCACCAGCTTGCCGCTGGCACGGTCGATCACTTCAATGCGGCGCGGGAAACTGCTCACCGGCACCACGTAGGAATACGGGCGCTGCACCGGCTGGCGCAGCACGAAGCGGCCATCCGGCGACACGGAGAAGCCCATGAAGATGCCGGCCGCGCCGATCGGGCGGGTGCTGCCATCCAGGCTGACTTCCACCGGCTGTGTGGTGGCGTAGTAGTCGAACTGGCGCGCGTCAGCCTCGTTCTTCAGCAGGTCCTGGTAGGTACGGATCGACACCACGCCATCGCCCCGGCGGGTCTGCTGCACGGCCGGGCCGGTCGGGATGCCGTCGGTGGCCGGGGCCGCACCGAGGTTGGCCGGGCGGGTGAACACCACCAGCCCGCGGCTGTCCGGCAGCCACTGGTAACCGCTGCCGATCACCGTGTTCAAGCCGGCAACCAGGCGGCGGGCGCTGCCGGCGGCCACGTCCACCAGCCACAGTTCGTTGGCGCCGCTGGTGGCGTCGACCTGGTTGAAAGCGAGCCACTTCTGATCCGGAGACCACATCAGGCTGGCGATCGACAGCGTGGCCGGCAGGCCGCTGATCTGCCGTTCCTTGCCATCGGCCACGTTCATCAGCCACAGCTTCTCGCCGAAGCTGAAACGGCTGTCGGAGAACGTGCGCGGGTTGATGCGCAGGCCGGCCAGCTTCAGTTCCGGCTGCGCCACCACCCGGATCGACGGCAGCGACGGCATCTGCATCAACGCGGCCATGTCGCGGCGAGGCGACAGGTGCAGCGACGGCGCGCGCGGTGCGTCGACCACCGCCTGCAGCGCCGCCGAGGGCAGTTCGTAGCCATTGGCACCCTGCGCCTGTGCTGCAGCGGGCTGTGGGGCCAGCGCCCAGGCCAGCGGGGCCACGGCCAGCAGTCCCATCGACAGGACCAGGCCGGTCCAGCGCCGCGTACGGCGCGCGTGCATGCTCATCGTTCTACCTGCGTGATGCGTGAAAGCACCGACCTTAACAGGCCGTGCACGCGCCCCCATCTGCCGATGGTTGGGTCATCCGGATGTCATGCCGGGGCCGCGATATAATGGGGGTTCTCCCCTGCCGAGGGGCGCTGCGACCGGATCCGATGAGGCCCGGCCAGGCTCGGTAAGGTGGCTTTGTAACAACGGCGCCCGGCTAGATGCGAGCACCCGCTCGCCCACAACCGGAGCACACGAATGAACGCTGTTGCCAAGACCTTCTCCACCGAAGGTGATTACAAGATCCGCGACATCACGCTGGCCGACTGGGGCCGCAAGGAACTGGACATCGCCGAGCACGAAATGCCGGGCCTGATGTCGATCCGCCGCAAGTACCAGGCCGAGCTGCCGCTGAAGGGCGTGCGCGTGACCGGCTCGCTGCACATGACCATCCAGACAGCGGTGCTGATCGAGACCCTGAAGGACATCGGCGCCGACGTGCGCTGGGCCTCGTGCAACATCTTCTCGACCCAGGACCACGCGGCTGCCGCCATCGCCGCCACCGGCACCCCGGTGTTCGCCTGGAAGGGCGAGACCCTGGAAGAGTACTGGGACTGCACCCTGGACGCGCTGACCTTCACCCTGGCCGACGGCACCCTGACCGGCCCGGAACTGGTGGTGGACGACGGCGGTGACGTGACCCTGCTGATCCACAAGGGCTACGAACTGGAAAACGGCAGCGACTGGGTCAACACCGCGTCCGCCTCGCACGAAGAACAGGTCATCAAGAACCTGCTCAAGCGCGTTGCCAAGGAGCGCCCGGGTTACTGGGGCCGCGTGGTCAAGGACTGGAAGGGCGTCTCCGAAGAGACCACCACCGGCGTGCACCGCCTGTACCAGCTGGCCCAGGCCGGCACCCTGCTGATCCCGGCGATCAACGTCAACGACTCGGTCACCAAGAGCAAGTTCGACAACCTGTATGGCTGCCGCGAGTCGCTGGCCGACGGCCTGAAGCGCGCGATGGACGTGATGCTGGCCGGCAAGGTAGCCGTGGTCTGCGGCTACGGCGATGTCGGCAAGGGCTGCGCCGCGTCGCTGCGTGCCTACGGCGCGCGCGTGATCGTCACCGAGATCGACCCGATCTGCGCCCTGCAGGCGGCGATGGAAGGCTATGAAGTCAACACCATCGAATCGACCCTGGGCCGTGCCGACCTGTACGTCACCACCACCGGCAACAGGGACATCATCCGCATCGAGCACCTGAGCGCGATGAAGGACCAGGCCATTGTCTGCAACATCGGCCACTTCGACAACGAGATCCAGGTCGACGCACTGGTGTCCTTCGCCGGCATCAAGCACGTCAACATCAAGCCGCAGGTCGACAAGTACATCTTCCCGAACGGCAATGCGATCTTCCTGCTGGCCGAAGGCCGCCTGGTGAACCTGGGCTGCGCCACCGGCCACCCGAGCTTCGTGATGTCCAACAGCTTCGCCAACCAGACCCTGGCACAGATCGACCTGTGGGCGAACAAGGACAGCTACGAGAAGAAGGTGTACCTGCTGCCGAAGAAGCTGGACGAAGAAGTGGCTCGCCTGCACCTGGAAAAGATCGGCGTGAAGCTGACCACCCTGAGTCAGGAACAGGCCGACTACATCGGCGTGCCGGTGGAAGGCCCGTTCAAGCCGGACCACTACCGCTACTGATCGTGCGCGGTGCCGGCCAGCGGCCGGCACTACCGGCGCAGGCGGGGTCGGATCCCTTTCCGCAGGAAAGCGCTCTGACCCCGGCAACAGATGCAGACAGAACGGGCGCCTTCGGGCGCCCGTTCTGCGTTGCGTCGCCCCGCAGCAGATCCGCGCGCCCTGTCACAGTGCCCTAAGAAGCCGCTTGCTAGTCTCTATGCCCCCATGGACTGCCAACTGCAGTCCATGCGCCGGGACGCTGACAGCAAAGGACAGGACATGCCGCGCAACAATGACCGAGTGACCCGGGCGATGAAGCCCCTGATGATCCTGTGCTGGGTGGCCCTGCTGGCCGCCTGCAGCCCGTCTGGCAGCGATGCCGGTGCCAGCGCGCCGGCGGCGAACACCGGCCAGGCAAGCACCGACGGCAAGGCAACCAGCCCCCCGGCAGCGGCCACGGGCAGCAGCGCTGCCTGCGCCGAGGGGGCATCACAGGTACAGACCCTGATCTGCAACGACCCCGCCCTGTTGCAGCAGGAAGCCGAGCTGGCCAAGGCTGAAGCCTCCGCACGCGACAGCCTCGATGCCGCCGGCAAGGACAAGCTGCAGGCCGAGCAGCAGCGCTGGATCCAGCATACGCGCGACCTGTGCGGTGACGCGCACTGCCTGCAACAGGTATTTGCCGATCGCCTCAAGGTGCTCTCGGCCACGCGCGACGGCCTGGTCGACCAGGACGCCTGCGAAGTGCCCGACGGCCAGCAGCAGTGCGTGGACCTGCTGGTGCTGCGCGACCCCAACAGCCAGTTGGCGAACTTCAACACGCTGCTGGGAGAAAACGGCCAGGAAGGCCGCCTGCTGGGCTGTACGGCCGCCACCAACGTGGGCGGTGGCCCCAACGCCGTGCTGGCGGCCAACTGCATCCAGGAAACCACCGCCGGCAAGCGCAACGTGCAGTTGTGCAGCAACCAGATGGTCGGCCAGTTCGCCCTCGTACCGGCATCGGCCGCCTACGGCACCCAGGCCGTCCGCCAGCTGCTCGGCTTCACGCAGCAGCACTGCGCCGGCTGACATCCGCTGGGTGCGCCCGGCGCTTTTTCCCACATTGAAGGACGATGACCATGGCAAAGGATTCCACCCTTACCCGCGAACAGCTGTCCACGCTGTTCCTCAACACGGAGCTGGGCGGCAACACCCGCCACCTGGACCACTTCTCATACGCGCAGAAAGGCGCAAGCACCTACTCGTTCGGACTGGTGCAGTTCGATGTCGGCGGCAATCCACAGGCCAGGCGTTTCCTGCGCGACAACGGCTTCACCGCCGCTGACATCGAACTGCTGTCCCAGCAGGGCGGGTTGAGCACCCGGCAGCTGGCGGCGCTTGACGCCAAGTTGCAGGCCATTCCGCAGGCGAAGATGGACCAGCTCACCAACGACAAGCTGGACAGCGCCATCGAGCGCGTCGATGAAGCCATCGCCAAGGTGCGTGCCACCAACCCGGCCGCCGCCGATGCCATCGCGGCGAACCCCGAACTGCAGCTGGCCATGGCCGACTATGACAACCAGTTCGGCGGCATGGGCCCGCAGTTCATCAGCTATCTGGCCGGCAACGCGGAAAAGCTGCAGGGCGGTACGGTCCAGGCCGGCAATCCGCCGACCCGCGGCGACGTGCAGAACTTCGTCGATGCCACCAAGTACGGCATCCAGTCGCCGGCCGCGGTGACCAGCCGCGATGAGCGCTTCGACCGGGCCATGACCCAGCTGGGCATCACCCCCACCCATGCCCCCTCGCACGGGTCGCCCGGCGCGCCCGGCGGCAACGGCGTACTGGTCAGCGGCGCCAGGGGCGATGAGGTAAAGGCGATGCAGCAGAAGCTGGCCGACCTGGGCTATCTGGGCAAGGACGGCAAGCCACTGGTAGCCGATGGCGATTTCGGGCCCGGCACCCTGGAAGCGGTCAAGCAGTTCCAGCGTGAGCACCAGCTCACCGTCGATGGCAAGGTCGGTGCCACCACCCTGGGTGCGCTCGACAAGGCCATCGCGCAACAGCAACAGCAGGCCGCCGAACCGACCATGGCCACCCCCGGCCACGCCGACAACCCGCGTTACCAGCAGGTCGTGGAAAAGCTGGAAACGCTGGAAGAACAACGCCGCCAGGGTGGCCTGGCGCCACTGTTCAATGACCGCAGCCAGCTCGAGAACGCCGCAGGCCTGGTGGCTTACGAGTCCAAGCTGGCCGGCATGAGCCAGGTCGATACCGTGCTGGCGCGGCCGGACAACCAGGGCGTGTTCGCCGTGCAGGGCCAGCTTGGCGATCCCGCCATGCACCGCACTTACGTCGATCTGTCGCAGGCGGCGAACCACACGCTGCAGGACAGCACGCGGCATAGCCAGGCGCTGGACAACGAACTGTCGCAGCGACAGACCCAGGAACAGATTCAGACGCAGCAGTCGATGTCGCGCTGACGCGGGATGCCGACGATCACAGCCGGGACGGGCGCCTTCGGGGGCCCGTCCTGCGTTGATGCGCGAGTTTCGGTCAAGGCAATATCCCTACCTCGCGCTAGGATGCGCCCATGACCCCGGCCATCAACCTGCTCAAGCGCGAGAAGATCGCCCACACCGTGCGCAGCTACGTGCACGACGCCCACGCCGAATCGTATGGCGGCGAAGCCGTCGACAAGCTCGGCCTCGACCCGGCCCAGGTGTTCAAGACCCTGCTGGCCAGCACGGAAGCACACGAACTGCTGGTGGCGATCGTGCCGGTCGCCGGCCAGCTCGACCTGAAGGCGCTGGCCGAAGCCGCCGGCTGCAAGAAGTGCGAGATGGCCGCCGCCGATGCCGCACAGCGCGCCACCGGCTACCTGGTCGGTGGCATCAGCCCGCTGGGGCAGAAGAAGCGCCTGCGCACGTTCCTGGACACCAGTGCCGAAGCGCTGCCCGCGCTGCATGTCAGCGCCGGGCGCCGTGGCCTCGAGGTAGAACTGGCACCGGCCGATCTTCTGCGCCTCACCGCCGGCCACTACGCTGCCATCGGCAAGTCACGCTGATGCGCTGGCCGTGGTCTGCAGCGCCGGTACCCCGGCTCGACGATGCACAGGCCGACGTGCTGCTGCAGGACCTGCTGTCGCGCGATGCCACGCGCATCACCGATGCCGCACGCACGGTGGCACGGCTGTTCAGCACCGCGTCGTTGGACGCGTTGGTCGCACATGTGGATACGATCGAACGCAGCTGCGAGGGCATCGCCCTTGGCGGCATGCTGATCAGCAACCAGGCGCACCTGAAGGCGGCCCTGGAACGGCTGCGCTACTGGCGGGCGCGTGAGGGGTGCCTGTGCGCACTCTACCCTTCCTATGTGTTCTTCAACCCTGCACCGCTGCTGGAACAGGGCCACGTGCTGCTGCTCGGACGAGGCGAGGCCGAGGATGGCTGGGGTGAGTGCTACCGGGTGACGTGCACGTCCTGCACGCAGCCGTGGAGCGCCACCGAGCGTGAATACCACTACCCGTGGTGGGAGTGGAAGCGCCTCTGACAGTGATGCAGCCACGCACGGCGTGGCTCCGCTGCGGTACGTCCAGATCCATGCCATGCGTGGATGACGCTCACTCCACGAATTCATACCGCATCGGCATGCGCACGAGGGTCAACGCCGGCACCGTACCCTTCGCATCGGCAAGGCTGAAACGCCAGCCCTGCAGCTCCTCCGCTGCAGCGTCATCCAGCAACGCATGACCGCTGGAGGTCTCCACGATCACGGCCGCAACGCGCCCCCGCGCATCGACCAACGCCTTCAGCATGCTGCGGCCGGACAGCCCCTGCCGCATGGCCTCCACCGGATAGCGCGGCGACACGCCGCGTGGAGGCAGCCAGGGAATACCTTCACCCGCGAACAGATCCCGGTTGCTGCGTGCCGCGCAGGACGTCGGCAGGCGCAGCTGCAGGGATACCTGCACCTCATTCACGGTCACGTGCGCCGGCGCGGCGCAGGCATGCTGCACCAGCGCCTCCAGCATTCGTTGCTGCCGACGCAGCGCGTTGCCATTGGCCGCCGCCACTTCAATCACGCAGCGGCCGTCCTGCGGCTGCATCGACAGCGCGGTCACGCCCGCATCGCGCAGCCCGGGAAGGCGTGCCATGGGTTCGCAGGCCATCCCGGCAGAGGGCTTCGCGGCCAGTACCGGGGTGGCGGGCAGCGTGCCCGCCAGCAACATCAGGATCATCCTTGCCCAGACCGCCATGCCCCGCCCTCCTTGGGTTTGCCTGGCCCGATCATAGCGCGCGCCTGGGATCGGATCCCCTCCTCAGGGAAAGGCTTCGACCGGGGGCTCGAATGATCGGGTCAGAGCCCTGCGATGCGGGGATCCGACCCCGGCCGCCAGTTGGCGTTGTTCTCCCAGAACTCCACCGAGCGCCGGTAGGCCTCCTTGTCCAATGGCACGCCGGAACCGCCCTCCTCCACGCCCAGCGCATTGCGCATCATGGTGATCGGCGCCATCGGCACTTCTTCCGGTTCGGCGGTGTAGATGCAGCCGACGATGCCCCAGTCGGCTTCGATCGGTGAGCCTTCCCTGGCCAGCTGCTCGGCGTTGTACAGGATCACCACCAGGTAGTTCGCGCGCGGCGACTCCACGCCCTCGAACCAGCGCACCAGTACCGGCAGTTCCTCGCGGTTGCGCGCTTCGTAGCCGCTGCGCAGCTGGTGGCGGTTGGCCTCGGTGACCGGCACCGTCAGGCAGCGCGTGCTGGTCCAGTTCTCGTAGACGAACAACTTGCAGAACGGGGCGTAGCCGTCGAGCACCTTCAGCGGCGCGTGCGCATTGAGGTGTGCCTCGAACTGCTCGGCAGTGCAGTCCTGGATGGTATTGCCGCGTGGCACGCGCGGGAACAGGCGGGGACGGGCGAAATCGGTGAGGACGATGGACATGGCGCGGCGTGATCTGGGAATCCGCTGCACAGGGTAACCGCTGGCAGCACCTACAACGCCATCCGCTCGCGCAGCTCGCGTGCCTGCCGCCGCGATACCTCCACCTCGCTGCCATCATCCAGCGTCAGGTCATAGCCGTCGCCGATGCTGGGCGACACCCCACGGATACGGCGCAGGTTGACCAGTGTGTTGCGGTTGGCGCGGAAGAAAAGATCCGGCGGCAGACGTGCTTCCAGCGCGCTCAGGCTGCGGGTCAGCAGTGCGTTCTGGTCGCGGAACCACAGCCGCGTGTAGTTGCCATCCACCACCAGCCGACGGATCTCGGAGACTGCCACGAACCAGCAGCGTTCACCCTCGCGCACGAACACCTGGTCGTGCGCGCCCAGCGTGCCGCGCGATTCCGGCACGTCGGCCGCAACCGCCTCGCACTGCCGCGCCCGCTCGAGCGCTTCCAGCAGCCGCGGCGCCTCCACCGGCTTCACCAGGTAGTCCAGCGCGTTGGCCTGGAACGCACGCACCGCATAGGTGTCGTAGGCGGTGACGAAGACCACGGCCGGCACCGTGTCCAGGCCGTCCAGCACGTCGAAACCACTGCCGGAGGGCATCTGCACATCCAGCAGCACCAGGTCCGGTGCCAGCGTGGTGATCGCCTCGCGTGCGGCGGGCACGTCGTCGGCCTCGCCCACGCACTGCACCCACGGCAGCGCCGACAGCAGCGTGCGCAGCTCCTGCCGGGCCAGCCGTGCGTCATCGACGATCAACACGCGCAGCATGCCAGTCATTGCGGAATCTCCAGCAGGGCCTGCATGCGGTCACCGGCCGGTTGCAGCACGAATCGGCCACGCATGCCCAGCTGCGCACGCAGGTAGGCCAGGCCGACGCCATGGCCATGGGTGGGTTCGCTGCCGGTTGGAAGTGGATTGTCCACCTGCAACCGCAGCACGTCATTGTCCAGCGTGGCGCGGATCTGCACCTCGCCGCCGCCGGGACGGCTGGCGATACCGTGCTTGATCGCGTTCTCCACCAGCAACTGCAACGCCATCGCCGGCAGCTGCGCCTGCGTGGCATCGGCATCGATCTGCTGCCGCACCTGCAGGCGCTGTTCGAAATGGACCGCCTCGATGGCCAGGTAATCATCGACCACCGCCAGTTCCTCGGCCAGCGTGACCTGCTCGCTGCGGTTGTGGGCGAGCGCCTGGCGCAGCGTGCGCGACAGGCGGGTGACCATGTCACGGGCCCGTTCCGGGTCTTCCAGGATCAGCGCACGCAGGTTGTTCAGCGCATTGAACATGAAATGCGGATTGAGCCGCGCACGCAGTGCGTCACGTTCCAGCGCACTGCGTTCGGCTTCGGCGCGCAGGCGTGCCAGCTCGCTGTAGCGTGCCCGCCGCAGGCCGTGCAGGCCCGCCCACAAACCGGTCCACACCAGCAGGAACAACGCGGTGTTCATCCAATACAGCAGCACCGAAGACCACTGGTAATCCGCATGGCCGCCAGGCAGCTGCACCCAACCCAGCGCCAGCGCCGGCAGCAGCAGCGCCGCCGTTACCGCCTGTGCGACGCTGGCCCCGAGCACCACGCCGGCAGCCAGTTTCAGCACCAGGCTGCCCAGGCTGCCCTCCCACCAGCGCTGGCGCAGTGCAACCGAACGCAATGCGCCGCTGCACAGCCAGAGTGAGACCGCGACGCTGACGGTGATCAGCACGATGCCACTGAACACGATGCCGCCACCGATCCGCATGCCGACCCACAGCCCGTACAGCGCATAGCCGGCCCATGCCAGTGCATTGAGCGTCCAGAAACGGCGGGAAGGCGTGGTGGCGTCCATGCGGGCTCTCGGCGGTGGCAGGAGGGCGGACAAGGGTCAGGGATGCGCGGCGAGGAAACGCTGCACCTGTTCCTGCAACCAGCGCGGATCATCCCACATCAGGAAGTGGAAACCCTGCGCGCTCATCGCGATCTGCACGCCCTGCAGTTTCGCGTACTGGGCCTGGAACACCGCACGCGTGCCGTCCTCGGTGCCGCCCATCGGCTGGTAGCCGGCCCAGCTGCCGAGCACCAGCGTCGGCGCGGTGATCGAAGCGATGCTGTCGCGCAGGTCGGTGGTCATCACCGCATGCATCGCATCGGCCGTGGTCTGGCGGTCGCTGGCTTCGCCCCAGCGGCCCAGCTCGGCCTGGCGCCGCGGATCGCGGGTCATGCCCGGCAGGCCCGCCTTCAACTGCGCCTGCCATTGCACGGCATCGGCGGCCAGCATGCCCTTGCGCAGCTGGTCGGCCATCGGCCGCACGCTGTCAGCGGTGGCACTCGGGTCGCGCGCCGCCGGCAGGAACGGCAGGGCATCGACCACCACCAGTGCGCTGATCGCCTTCGGCTCGGCCTGCGCCATCTGCAGGCCCAGCACGCCACCGAGGCTGTGGCCGACCACCACCACCGGCCCCAGGTGCTGGTCATGCAGGTAGGCCAGCAGCTGCCCGCGCATCGCCGGCAGGAAGCCGGCCGGGCGCGGGTCGGCCGCTGCCGCGCCAGCAAAGCCCGGCAACTGCACCAGGTGGCACTGCACGTCCTTCAGGGCCAGGCAGGTCTCGCGCCAGGCCTCGGCGCTGCTGTTGAGGCCGGGGATCATCAGCAGCGGTCGCCCCATGCCGACCACCTCGACCTGTACCTTGCCAGCGGTCGAGCCGGTGGCGGCATGCGCGGAACCGGAGCCGAGCACGGCCATCGCCATGCCGATCATCGCCAGCCGGGCCAGGGCCTTCATCGCGTACCAGAGGGCCAGGAAGATCTTCATCGTGTGCTCCTTCATCAGGTGGGGGGTGCCGGGATGGGAGCAGCGTGCGCCCGGCTACGGCAGCCAGGTTGCGATTCCGGAGCAACGGCCGCAGACCCGGGCAAACGGTCGCCGGCGGCGGACGGTGCCAGTCCATGCAGCCAACTAACATCCATCTTGATGAAGCGATATACTGACCCGCACCCGCCGCTGCCGCCCGTGCCATGACCGCCATCAGCTTCGAGTTCTATCCGCCCAAGACCGACGAACAGCGCAGCCAGCTGGACCGCGCCGCGGCCAGGCTGAAGGACTACGGCCCCGAGTACGTGTCCTGTACCTTCGGCGCCGGTGGCTCGACCCTGAGCTATACCTCCGAGACCGTGCGCCACCTCAACCAGCACCACGGCTTCGAGGCTGCACCGCACCTGTCCTGTGTCGGCGGCACCCGCCAGGAAATCCGCGAACTGCTCAAGCTGTACCGCGCCATCGGCTGCCATCGCCTGGTCGCGCTGCGTGGCGACCTGCCCTCCGGCATGGGCTTCCCCGGTGACATGCGCTACGCCGCCGAGCTGATCGACTTCATCCGCGCCGAACACGGCACCGCCTTCCGCATCGAAGTCGGTGCCTATCCGGAGACCCATCCACAGGCCTCCGATGCACTGGCCGACCTGAAGCACTTCAAGGCCAAGATCGATGCCGGCGCCGACGCGGCGATCACCCAGTATTTCTACAACCCGGATGCGTACTTCCACTTCGTCGATGCCGTGCGCCGGCTCGGCGTGCAGGTGCCGATTACGCCCGGCATCATGCCGATCGCCAACTTCAGCCAGCTGCGCCGCTTCTCCGAGCAATGCGGTGCGGAGATCCCGCGCTGGATCAGCCGCAAGATGCAGGCCTATGGCGATGACGCCGAATCGGTGCGGGCGTTCGGTACCGAAGTGGTGGCCAAACTGTGCCAGCGCCTGATCGAGGGCGGCGCGCCGGGCCTGCACTTCTACACCTTGAACCTGGCCAAGCCGACCACGTCGGTGTTGAAGCTGCTGCACGGCTGAAAGCACGCCATGCCACCGCGATCGGCGCTACCCTGCGCCGATGAACCGGTTTTCCTTCCTGCTGTTGCTGCTGTCGTTGTGTTCGGTATCGAGCATTGTCCATGCGCAGTCCCCGCGCTTGAACCGCTGCACCGATGCGCAGGGGCAGAGCGTGTATACCGACCGCCCCTGCGACAGCGTTGGCGCCCGGTCGCGATTGCCACCGCCCGCGCCCACCGGCAGCACCCTGCCACGCGACACCCTGGGTGCGCGCTGCCCACGACGCCTGAGCGAGCTGGTGGAGGCACTGCGCACCGGCATCGTCAGCAACGATGTGAACCGGCTGTCCTCGCTGTACCTGTGGGGTGCGGTCTCCGATGCCGGCGCGCAGCGCATCCTCGGCCAGTTGGAATCCTTGGCACGGCGGCCACTGGTGGACGTGGTGCCGGTGTATCCGCCACAGGGGCTGGCGTCCTCGCAGGAAGAGGGTCAGAGCCCTGCGGCGCAGGAATCCGCCCCTGAGCCGCCAGCGCCACGGCATCCGGTCGGCCTGCGCCTGGAGCAGACGCTGCCCGGCAGCGCGTCGCGAGCGTCCACGGTGCTGGGATTGCGGCGGCAATACGGATGCTTCTGGATCACGTTGTGATCGGGAGGGGTCGGATCCCTTTCCAGCGGAAAGGGCTCCGACCCCGGATTGCCGCGATGGGGTCAGAGCCCTGCTGCGCAGGGATCTGACCCCGCATGCCGGCTCACGCCGGCCACAGCCCACGAATCGCAGCGATGCCCTGCCCGCCATGCCGACGCGCTTCGGCGATATGGCCGGCGGCCATGCCGCCCAACGCGTAGATCGGCAGCGATACCTGCGCGCGCAGCGCAGCGAAGGCCTCCCAGCCCAGCGGCACTGCCCCGGGATGGCTGGCCGTGGCCTGCACCGGGCCGAGCACCGCGAAGTCGCAGCCCAGCTGCTGCGCCGCCTGCAGCTGCTCCAGGTCGTGGCAGGACGCGGCGACCAGCTGTCCTTCCGGCAAGGGCCGCTCCTGCAGGGCCAGCAACTGCTCGCTGCCCAGGTGCACGCCCACGCCCAGTGTGCGGGCCAACGCGACATCGCGGTTGAGCAGCCACTGCACGCCGCGACGATGCGCGCGCACGGCCTGTTCGATCATCGCCTGCCGTTGCGGATGCTCCGGCGGCAGGCGCAGCTGGATGCGCTGCTGGCCCGCCGCCACTGCCTGCTGCAGCCGTTCATGCCAGTGCTGCACGCCGCCGGCATCTTCGGCCGGCGCCGGCGTGATGAGGTAGCGATCCGGTTGGCGCAGTGCGGCCACCACCGGCAGGTCGGCCGGCGGCATGGAATAGCGGCCCAGCTTGTCCTGCGCCACCCAGGTGATCGCCTGGCCCTCGCGCCCGCGCGGTGTGCCCTTCCAGCTGCGCACGTGGCGCACTTCCAGGGTCAGGTGCTTGTCCGGATAGCGCTGCGGCACATCCATCAGCCAGGGCCCGACATCGGCCTCGATGCCCAGCTCTTCGCGCAGTTCACGCACCAGCGCCTGTTCGGAGGTCTCGCCGGATTCGCGCTTGCCGCCGGGGAACTCCCACAGGCCAGCCATGTCGCGGTTCTCGGTACGGCGGTTGAGCAGCACGCGGCCACGGGCGTCGGTGATGACGGCGGCCACGACATGGATCGATCGGGTGGGAGAAACCATGGGGCCAGCATGCCCAGAACAGGGCGGCCAGCGCAATCACGAATCCGCGCCGGATCGCCCGCGCCAAAGCAGAAGGCCCCGCTTGCGCGGGGCCTTCCGGGGTCAGCTCAGCTGGCCGTGGCAGTGCTTGTACTTCTTGCCACTGCCGCACGGGCACGGATCATTGCGGCCGATCTTCGGCTCGTCGCGCTGCAGCGTGGCCACGCCCTGCTGGGCGGCTTCGACCTGCGCGGCTTCCTCGTCGGCGCTGTAACCGCCGGCATCCTGGTGCTGGAACTGCGACTGGCTCAGGCGCGCCTGCGCCTGCTGGCGCTCGGCCGCTTCCAGCGCCTGCACTTCCTCGTCGCTGCGGATGCGCACGCGGGCCAGCAGGGTCACCACTTCGCGCTTGACGTTCTCCAGCATGTCCGAGAACAGCTCGAAGGCTTCCTTCTTGTATTCCTGCTTCGGCTGCTTCTGCGCGTAACCACGCAGGTAGATGCCCTGGCGCAGGTAATCCATGCGCGCCAGGTGCTCCTTCCAGCTCTGGTCCAGCACGGTCAGCATCACGTGCTTCTCCAGCGCGCGCATGGTTTCTTCGCCCAGGCCGGCTTCCTTCTCGGCGAAGTGCTGGTTGACGCGCTCCTGGACCTTGGTGGCGATGGCCTCGGCGTCCAGCTCTTCGTGTTCCTTGACCAGGTCGGTCAGCGACATCTGCAGGCCGAAGTCCGACTCCAGGGTCGCTTCCAGGCCGCGCAGGTCCCACTGCTCGTCGATCGAGTTCGGCGGCACGAAGCGCGCCACGATGTCGAAGATCACGTCGTCGCGGATGCCATCGACATTCGCCTTCACCGACTCGGCATCCAGCAGCTCGTCGCGCTGGGCGTAGATCACCTTGCGCTGGTCGTTGTTGACGTCGTCGAAGTCCAGCAGGTTCTTGCGGATGTCGAAGTTGTGGGCCTCGACCTTGCGCTGCGCCTTTTCGATCTGGCGGCTGACCAGGCGGTCCTCGATGACGTCGTCTTCCTTCATGCCCATCATGCGCATGGCCTTCTGCACCCAGTCGGAGGCGAAGATGCGCATCAGGTTGTCTTCCAGCGACAGGTAGAAGCGGGACGAACCCGGGTCACCCTGGCGGCCCGAACGGCCGCGCAGCTGGTTGTCGATACGACGCGATTCGTGGCGCTCGGTGCCGACGATGTGCAGGCCGCCGGCCGCCTTCACTGCCTCGTGGCGCTTCTGCCATTCGGCCTTGACCGCTGCCTTCTGCTCGTCGGTCGCGTCCTCGCCCAGGGCGTGGATCTCGGCTTCCAGCGAACCACCCAGCACGATGTCGGTACCGCGGCCGGCCATGTTGGTGGCGATGGTCACTGCGCCCGGGCGGCCAGCGTTGGCGACGATGGTCGCTTCGCGGTCATGCTGCTTGGCGTTGAGCACTTCGTGCTTCACGCCGGCCTTGCTCAGGTGCTCGGACAGCATTTCCGAGGTTTCGATCGAGGTGGTACCCACCAGCACCGGCTGGCCGCGCTTGGCGCACTCTTCGATGTCGGCCAGCACCGCATTGAACTTGCCCTTGCGGTTGAGGAACACCTGGTCCGGACTGTCCTTGCGGATGGTCGGGCGGTTGGTCGGGATCACCACCACTTCCAGGCCATAGATGCTCTGGAACTCGAATGCTTCAGTGTCGGCCGTACCGGTCATGCCGGACAGCTTCTTGTACATGCGGAACAGGTTCTGGAAGGTGATGCTCGCCAGCGTCTGGTTCTCGCGCTGGACCGGCACGCCTTCCTTCGCTTCCACCGCCTGGTGCAGGCCGTCGGACCAGCGGCGGCCGGCCAGGGTACGGCCGGTGAACTCATCGACGATGACCACTTCGCCGTCGCGCACGATGTAGTCCACGTCACGCTGGTAGATCGCGTGCGCGCGCAGGGCGGCATTGAGGTGGTGGACCACGGTCAGGTTCTGCGCCGCGTACAGGCCTTCGGTCTCGCCGTCGAGGATGCCGGCTTCAACCAGCAGCTGCTCGGCGTGCTCCATGCCCGCTTCGGACAGATGCACCTGCTTGCCCTTCTCGTCGACCCAGAAATCGCCTTCGCCGTCTTCCGCTTCCTGCTTGACCAGGTGCGGCACGACGCGGTTGACGCGGATGTACAGCTCCGGGGAATCATCGGCCGGACCGGAGATGATCAGCGGGGTACGCGCTTCGTCGATCAGGATGGAGTCGACTTCGTCGACGATGGCGTAGTGCAGGCCGCGCTGGTAACGGTCGGCCTTGGACAGCGCCATGTTGTCGCGCAGGTAATCGAAGCCGAATTCGTTGTTGGTGCCGTAGGTGATGTCGGCCGCGTAGGCTTCGCGCTTTTCGCTGTGCGGCATGCCCGGGTACACCACGCCCACGCTCAGGCCCAGCCAGTTGTACAGCTTGCCCATCTGCGCGGCGTCGCGGCGGGCCAGGTAGTCGTTCACGGTGACCACGTGCACGCCCTTGCCTTCCAGCGCGTTGAGGTACACCGGCAGGGTCGCCACCAGGGTCTTGCCTTCACCGGTGCGCATTTCTGCGATCTTGCCCAGGTGAAGCACCATGCCGCCGATCAGCTGCACGTCGTAGTGGCGCATGCCCAGCACGCGGCGGCCGGCTTCGCGGCAGACCGCGAACGCTTCCGGCAGCACCTTGTCCAGGGCTTCACCGCCGGCGATGCGCTGCTTGAACTCCGGCGTCTTGGCCTGAAGCTGCTCGTCGGAAAGCTTCTCGATCTCCGGCTCCAGCGCATTGATCTTGGCGACGATGCGGTTGAGCTGGCGCAGCTGTCGTTCGTTACGACTGCCAAATACGCGGGTAAGCAGGCTGTTGATCATTGAAGGAACCGGGTTGGATGGACACGACGCCCGGCCTCCCCCTTGGGATCCGTCCGCCGCAAACGAAACAGGGCGCCTGGCGCCCTGTCGATGGCAACACCCATTGTAGCTTGGGACGGGCGGCTGAGGTTTCAAGCGCCAATCCGGTCGCAATCGCCCCGGATTCGGCAAAGAAACACGGATGCGGGGTCGGACCCCTTTCGCCATGGCGAAAGGGCTCTGACCCCAGCCCTCAACCGAATCGGGTCAGAGCCCTTCCGCGGCGCGGAAGGAATCCGACCCGGGCATCAGCCGCGGCTGACGCGGCCGACCGGCGTGTTGCCGCCGTCGCCGAGGAACTTGCGCGGGTTGACCACGTTGCCGTTCTCCCACACCTCGAAGTGCACGTGGGCACCGGTCGAACGGCCGGTGGAACCGGCCTTGGCCACTTCCTGGCCGGCGCGGACCAGGTCACCGGCCTTCACCACCAGGCGCGAATTGTGCGCGTAGCGGGTGACATAGCCGTTACCGTGGTCGACATCGACGACGTTGCCATAGCCGCCCTTCACACCAGCGAAGCTGACCACGCCTTCGGCCACGGCCATCACCGGGTCACCGACCTTGGCGTGGAAGTCCATGCCCTTGTGGGTGGCGGCGCCGCGGCCGAACGGGTCGGCACGGGTGCCGAAGCCGGAGGTCACGTAGCTGTTGCGGATCGGCATGCGCGACGGCACGGCGTTCTGCTGCAGCTGGTGGTCGAACATCAGCGATTCCATCACCGACAACTGGCGGCCTGAAGCAGCGAAGCGCTGCTCCAGCACCTGTAAGTCGGCGTTGACGTCCTTGACCGGGATGTCGCTGGTCGGGCCGCCGGCGTCGCCATCACCGAGGCCGGGGGTCTCGTTGAAGTCGAATTCGCCATCTTCCAGCTTGCCCATCTGGGTCAGCCGTTCGCCAAGCGCGTTCAGGCGGGTGGCCTGCGCCTGCAGCTCGCCGAGGCGGGCAGCCAGCGCGTTGACCTGGGTCTGCGCATCGCGCTTGACCTTGGCCAGCTCCGCATCCTGGCGCTCGACCTTGGCCTGCAGGCGCGAATCATTCAGCGCACTGGCGCCAATGCCGCCGGCAAGGCCGATAATGCAGCCTACCCCGAGCACGCTGCCCAGCAGGGCGCGGGGGCGGTCCTCGAAATAGAACCGCAAACGCGTGATCGGCGACGCCTTGGCCTGTCCTTCACGCGTTTTGATTACGATCTTTTTGAATGCCATCAGTGAGTTTTCATGTCTGAGCCGAAATCCAGCGTTCGCCCCGCGTCAGTGCCGAAACCGGCGCTGGATGCGGTAATGGCGGACAAAAGCGGGAACCCGCTGCGTCGGGCCTTGTGGCTCGACGCGCTGGACCGGCAGTTGCGCCCCCAGTTGCCGCCACCTCTGCGCAGCCGCTGCCGGCTGGCCAATGTGGACGGGGAACACCTCGTTTTTCTCGTCGAGTCCCCGGTCTGGCATGCCAAGTTGCGGCTTGCCGAAGCCCAGTTGCTCGACGCGGCCCGTTCCATCGGGCTGAAGGCCACCAGGGTGACCATCAAGACTGCGTCCACCACTCCCTCACGCTCCCCAGCGATCGACAACCGGAATGGCCCCCACGCAGTTTCAGCCGCCACGCACAAAGGGCTACGCGACGCCTTGGCTTGCCTGCAGGACGTTCCCTCGAAGCCGAAGAAGCGATCCTGATGGCAACGGAGCATCCGGCTCCGCTCCCCGTCGCGCGTGTCACCACGGCGTGAAACATTTCGGGGGCCGGGTCGCATCCTAGCGGCCATCCGGAGGCCTGTCGTTAGATTGAAGTTAAAACTTCGTTAAATTCAGGCTTCCGATCCAACAGGTTCACAAAACCGTGACCTTGAACCGGCCTTGACGCCTTTCAAGCACGCTGAATGCGTCGCAAGCGCCGGAAACAACGACGCCGCCCTGGAAGGCGGCGTTTTTATCTTGAAATTCAACGATCTACGGAATCAGGCGTAGGCCGGGGTGGCATATTCCACCGGATCCGGGGTGGTCGGCGAGTCGAAGCTGACCCATTCCCAGGCGCTGGCGTCGGCCATCAGGGCCCGCACCAGCTTGTTGTTGAGCGCGTGGCCGGACTTGAAGCCCTCGTAGGCGCCCAGCACCTGGCCACCGGCCAGGTAGAGGTCGCCAATGGCGTCAAGGATCTTGTGGCGCACGAACTCGTCGGCGTAGCGCAGGCCGTCTTCGTTGAGCACGCGGAACTCGTCCAGCACGATGGCGTTGTCCATCGAACCGCCCAGGCCCAGGTTGCGCTCGCGCATGTATTCCAGGTCGCGCATGAAACCGAAGGTGCGCGCGCGGGAGATTTCCTTGGTGTAGGCCAGCGTCGAGAACTCGATTTCCTGCCGCGACTGCTTGGCCGGGATCATCGGGTGGTCGAACTGGATGGTGAAGCCCAGCTTGTAGCCCTCGTACGGGGTGAAACGGGCCACCTTGTCGCCCTCGGTCACCTCCACGGTCTTGAGCACGCGGATGAAGCGCTTGGGCGCATCCTGTTCGATGATGCCCGCCGACTGCAGCAGGAACACGAACGGGCCGGCCGAACCGTCCATGATCGGCAGCTCGGCCGAGGACAGTTCGACGATGATGTTGTCCACACCCAGGCCGGCCAGCGCCGACATCAGGTGTTCGACGGTCTGGATCTTTGCGTCGTTGCAGGTCAGGCCGGTGCACAGGGTCACTTCGGTGACCAGTTCGGCCTTGGCCGGCACCTCCACGACCGGGTCCAGGTCCACGCGGCGGAACACGATGCCATGGTTGACCGGTGCCGGGCGCAGGGTCATGTAGACCTTGTCACCACTGTGCAGGCCAACGCCGGTGGCGCGGATCGTGTTCTTGAGGGTGCGTTGCTGGATCATGGGGGATGGACCGGAAGTGACACATTAGATTAACACGCGCACTCCCCTACCCCGGCTGAAACGCCAGTTGCAGCCACCGGCAGGATCCACCGGCACGCCGCTGGAAAGCGCGTGAAGCAGGGCGGCCGGGCCCATCCTGGCCCGGCGCCCGCGTTTTCAGGACATGGTGGCGCAACCCGGGGAGGACAACCCCGGGCCGCCCCGCTTAGTCCGCCTGGCGGCGCAGGAACGCCGGGATGTCCAGGTAATCGTTCGGCAGTTCCGCCGCCGCCGGGGCCGAAGCGGCCGGGGCCGAAGGGGCGGAGGCCGCTGCGGTATCGCTGCTGGCGCGACGCAGGCCCAGGCCCATGCCACCCACCGCCTTGGAGACGGCATCGCCGCCGTTGTCGAACTCGCCGAACTCCGGCTGGCCGGTGGTGGCGTTGCGGACCAGCTTGATCGGCGCACGCTCGCCCGGACGCTGGGTCTTGCTGGCCGAGACGCGGTTCAGGCCGGTGGCCACCACGGTCACGCGCACTTCGTCCTGCATGTCCGGATCGAGCACGGTGCCGACCACCACGGTGGCATCTTCGGAAGCGAAGCCATCGATGGTGCGGCCGATCTCGTCGAACTCGGCCATGGTGAAATCGGCGCCGGCGGTGATGTTGACCAGGATGCCGTTGGCACCAGCCAGGTTCACATCGTCCAGCAGCGGGTTCTGGATCGCCGATTCGGCAGCGGCCTGGGCGCGGTCATCGCCACGGGCGGTGCCGGTACCCATCATCGCCAGGCCCATTTCGGACATGACGGTGCGCACGTCGGCGAAGTCGACGTTGATCAGGCCCGGACGCACGATCAGGTCGGCGATGCCCTGCACGGCGCCCTGCAGCACGTCGTTGGCAGCGCGGAAGGCCTGGATCATGGTCGCGTTGCGACCCAGCACGGTGATCAGCTTCTCGTTCGGGATGGTGATCAGCGAGTCGCAGTGCTGGCTCAGTTCCTCGATGCCCTTCAGCGCCACCTGCATGCGGCGACGGCCTTCGAACGGGAACGGCTTGGTGACCACGGCCACGGTCAGGATGCCCATTTCCTTGGCCAGCTGTGCCACCACCGGCGCAGCGCCGGTACCGGTGCCGCCGCCCATGCCGGCGGTGATGAACACCATGTCGGCGCCCTGCAGCGCGTCCATGATGCGCTCACGGTCTTCCAGCGCGGCCTGGCGGCCGACTTCCGGGTTCGCGCCTGCGCCCAGGCCCTTGGTCACGTTGGTACCCAGCTGCAGCTGCAGCTTGGCACCACAATTCTTGATGGCCTGCGAGTCGGTGTTGGCAGTGATGAATTCCACGCCATCCACCGCCGAGTTGACCATGTGCGCCACGGCATTGCCGCCGCCGCCGCCCACGCCAACCACCTTGATCACCGCATTGGGTGCCATCTTTTCGATCAGTTCAAAATGCGCCATGTCCGTGTCCTCGTTGTATCCGCTTTGGCTGGCATGGGCATTCGGGCATCCTGCCGTCCTGCTGCATGCCGACGTTGCGGCTGTGTGGGTTGTGTGTAGCCGGTATTGCGTTGTGATGCGGGTACTGCGGGTGTTGCGCCCGGGCGAGGCCCGGGTTTACGGGTTCCGCGTCAGAACTCGCCGCGGAACCAGGTCTTGAGTTTCTTGAACATGCTTCCGGCGCGCCCGGTGGGCAGCGACGGCCGCCGCGGGTGCTCGATCTGGCTGCCCATCAGCAGCAGGCCCACGCCGGTGGCGTGTACCGGGTTGCCGACCACTTCGCCCAAGCCGGTGACGTGCTGCGGGATGCCCACGCGCACCGGCATCTGCAGCATTTCCTCGGCCAGTTCGACCACGCCTTCCATCTTCGACGCGCCACCGGTCAGCACCATGCCGGCGCGCACCAGCTCCTCGAAGCCGGAGCGGCGCAGTTCGGCCTGCACCATCTCGAAGATTTCCTCGTAGCGGCCCTGCACGGCCTGCGCCAGCGAATGGCGCGGCATGCGGCGCGGCGGGCGGTCGCCCACCGACGGCACCTGGATGCTCTCCTCGGCCGTGGCCAGCTGGGCCAGGGCGCAGGCATAGCGCACCTTGATCTGCTCGGCTTCCGGGGTCGGCGTGCGCAGCATGTGCGCGATGTCGTTGGTCACGTGGTCGCCGGCGATCGGCAGCGAGGCGGTGTGGCAGATCGCACCCTGCACGAACACCGCGATGTCGGTGGTGCCGGCGCCCATGTCGACCAGCACCACGCCCAGCTCGCGCTCGTCGGCGGTCAGCACCGCCACGCTGGAGGCCAGCGAGGACAGCACCAGGTCGTCCACCTGCAGGCCGCAGCGCTGCACGCACTTGCTGATGTTGGCCGCCGCCGACTGCGCGCACACCACCAGGTGCGCATGCACTTCCAGGCGCACGCCGGTCATGCCGACCGGGTTGCGGATGCCTTCCTGCGAATCGTCCAGCACGTACTCGCGCGGGATCGCGTGGAGGATCTTCTGGTCGGCCGGGATCGCCACCGCCTTGGCCGCGTCGAGCACGCGATCCAGGTCGCCCCAGGTCACTTCACCGTCGCGGATCGGCACGATGCCCGGCGAGTTCTTGCACTGCACGTGGTTGCCGGAAATCGAGGCGTACACCGAACGGATCTCGCAGCCGGCCATCAGCTCGGCTTCTTCCACCGCGCGCTGGATCGACTGCACGGTCGATTCGATGTCCACCACCACGCCGCGCTTCAGCCCGCGCGATTCGTGCGAGCCGATGCCGATCACTTCGATCGGGTTGCCCGGCGAATACTCGCCCACCAGCGCCACCACCTTGGAGGTGCCGATGTCCAGGCCAACGATCAGCGATTTGTCACCCTTGCGATTCATGTCCTTTCCTGCGTGCTTCTGGCCGGGGTCGCCGGCGTTTTCGCCGGCGTGGCCGGGGTACCCCAGCTCAGCGTGAAACCATTGGTGTAACGGAGGTCGGCGCGCTCGATCGGCGCGTCCTGACGGTTGAGCTGCGGCAGTACCTTGACGAAGCGCTGCATGCGCGAGCGCGCGTCGTCGCGGCCGACCACCACTTCGGTGCCGTTGCTCAGCACCAGCGACCAGCTGCCGCGTGCGTCCATCGTCACCCGGCGCACATCGACGCCGGCCGGTGCGAACAATGCACGCGAGTCGCTGTACAGCTTCATCACTTCCGCGGTCTGGCTGTCCGGGCCATCCAGCTCCGGCAGCGCCAGGTCGGACAGCTTCTTCGGCGTGGGGAACAGCTTGCCCTGCTCGGACACCAGGCGGTCGGTACCCCAGCGGGCGAACGGCTTGTGCTCGACCAGGGTCACTTCCAGCACGTCCGGCCACTGCTTGCGGACCTGCGCGCTTTCCACCCACGGCAGCTTTTCCAGGGCGTCCTGCGCGTCCTGCAGCTTGACCGCGAAGAAACCGGCGCGCGCATACGGCAGCAGCACCTGCTGCAGCTGTTCGGCCGGCACCCGCTTGAACTCACCATGCACGCGCAGCTTCGCCAGCGGCCAGCGCTCGGCGCCGACCCAGCCATTGACTACGGCCACCACCGGCAGTGCAACCACCGACAGCGCCAACAGCCAGACGAAGATGCGCAGCACCGCGTTCATGCGTGCGAGGCCTCCAAGGTCTGTTCCAGCACGCGCCACACCAGTTCCTCGAAACCGATGCCGGCCTGGCGGGCCGCCTTGGGCACCAGCGAATGGCTGGTCATGCCCGGCGCGGTGTTCACTTCCAGCAGGAAGAAACGGCCGCTGTCGCGATCGCGCATCACGTCCACGCGGCCCCAGCCACGGCACCCGGCGGCACGGAACGCGGCCAGCGCGATGCGCCGGATGTCCTCTTCGTCGCCACCGTCCAGGCCCGGACACAGGTACTGGGTGTCCTCGGCGATGTACTTGGCGTTGTAGTCGTACCACTGGCCCTTGGGCACGATGCGGATCGACGGCAGTGCGACGTCGCCAAGGATGGCCACGGTCAATTCGTCGCCGACCACCATCTGCTCCATTAGCAGCTGGCCGTCGTAGCGCGCAGCCAGGGCCACCGCTTCATCCAGCCCGGCGTCATCGGTGACCCGGCTGATGCCCACGCTGGAGCCTTCGTTGGCCGGCTTCACCACCACCGGCAGGCCGAGTTCGGCGGCATTGGCGTGCACGTCCTCGGCAGTGACCTTGCGGTACTGCGGGGTTGGCAGGCCCAGCGACAGCCACACCTGCTTGGTGCGGATCTTGTCCATGCTCAGCGCCGAACCCAGCACGTTCGAGCCGGTGTACGGCACGCCGAAGGCGTCCATCAGGCCCTGCACGATGCCGTCCTCACCGCCACCGTTGTGGCCGTGCAGGATGTTGAAGACGCGATCGATGCCACCGGCGGCGAGCGCGCTGGCGAGCGCCGGAATGCCGTCCACCGCGAACGCATCGACGCCACGCGACTGCAGGGCTTCGAGCACGTTGCGGCCCGAATCCAGCGACACCTCGCGTTCGCTGGAACTGCCGCCCAGCAGCACGGCGACGCGGCCGAACTCGGCCGGGTCGGTCACGCGCAGCGGCGGGAAGGTCAGCGTGCTCACGCCTGGCCCTCCCCCTTGAAACCTTCCACCGCGATATGGGTGGCCACGGCACCGATGTCGCCGGCGCCCATCATCAGCAGCAGGTCACCGTCCTGCAGCACGTCCGGCAGCACGCTGGCCAGCTCGGCGGCCTTGCCCACCACCACCGGCTCACTGCGGCCACGCGCGCGGATGGCACGGGCCAGCGCGTGCGAGTCGGCGCCGGCAATCGGTTCTTCACCGGCCGGGTAGACCTCGCTCAGCACCAGCGCATCAACGCTCGACAGCACGGCGGCGAACTTGTCGAACTGGTCGCGGGTACGGCTGTAGCGGTGCGGCTGGAAGGCCACCACCAGGCGCTTGTCGGCCCAGCCACCACGAGCGGCGGCGAACACTGCCTCCAGCTCGCTCGGGTGATGGCCATAGTCGTCGATGATGCGGACCTTGGCGCCACTGGCGGTGGTCACCTCGCCCAGATCGTTGAAGCGACGGCCGACACCGGCGAAGCCCTCCAGCGCGCGTGCGATCGCGTCCGGGGCCACGCCCAGCTGCCAGCCCACCGCAGCGGCGGCCAGCGCGTTGAGCACGTTGTGCCTGCCCGGCAGCGCCAGCACCACTTCCTGGCTGGTGCCCTGCGGCAGGCGCAGGGTGAAGCGCATGCGCGACCCTTCCTGCACCACGTTCTCGGCGCGCACGTCGGCCTGCGGGCTCATGCCGTAGCTCATCACGTGGCGCGGGGTCCTGGCGGCCAGCGCGGCGACTTCCGGATCATCGATGCACAGTACCGCCAGGCCGTAGAACGGCAGGCGCTGCAGGAACTCGGCAAACGCCGCCTGCACGCGGGCGAAATCGTTGCCGTAGTTTTCCAGGTGGTCGGCATCGATGTTCGTGATGATCGACATCAGCGGGTTCAGGCGCAGGAAGCTGCCATCGCTTTCATCGGCCTCGGCCACCAGCCACTGCCCGCCACCCAGCTTGGCGTTGGCACCGGCGGCCAGCAGCTGGCCACCGATCACGAACGTCGGGTCCAGGCCACCTTCGCTCAGCACCGCAGCGGTCAGGCTGGTGGTGGTGGTCTTGCCATGGGTACCGGCCACGGCGATGCCGCGGCGGAAGCGCATCAGCTCGGCCAGCATCGCCGCACGCGGCATGATCGGAATGCGCTGGCTGCGTGCTTCCATCAGTTCCGGGTTGTCTTCGCGGATGGCACTGGAGACCACCACGCAGTCGGTGCCCAGCACGTTGGCCGCGGAGTGGCCGCGCATGATGCGCGCACCCAGGCTGGCCAGGCGGCGGGTCGCCACGTTGTCGGCGTTGTCCGAGCCGGACACTTCATAGCCCAGCGTCAGCATCACTTCGGCGATACCGCTCATGCCGGTGCCGCCGATGCCGACGAAATGCACGCGCGGGAACGCGCGCACCAGGTCGTTGGTGTCGTGCAGGCGACGGATCATGCGCGGCCTCGCGCAGGGCAGGCGCGGTGGCATGCCTTCTTCATACAGCTTCCTCGAGAATGATATCGGCGATGCGCTCGGCGGCATCGACCTTGGCCAGGGCACGCGCGGCTTGCGCCATCTGCATGCGGCGGGCGGGATTTTCGGACAGATCGCGCAGCGTTGCGGCAATGCCGTCGGCCAGCGTTCCGTCCTGCTTCAGCAACACCGCCGCGCCGCGCTCGACCAGGTACTCCGCGTTGCGGGTCTGGTGATCGTCGACGGCAGCGGGAAATGGCACCAGCACGCTGCCGACACCGACCGCGCACAGCTCGGCCAGCGTGGACGCGCCGGCGCGGCAGACAACCAGGTCAGCCCAGGCGAAGGCTTCGGCCATGTCGGCGATGAACGGCGTGATTTCCGCCTGCACACCGGCCTTGGCGTAAGCCTCCACCGCTTCGGCATGCATCTTCTCGCCGCTCTGGTGGCGCACCTGCACCGGCAGGCCGGCGCCCAGCGCGGCAATCGCCTGCGGCACGCCGGTATTGAGGGCACGCGCGCCCTGGCTGCCGCCCACCACCAGCACCCGCAGCGGGCCCTGCCGGTCGGCGAAGCGCTGTTCCGGCGGCGCGATGGCAGCGATTTCCGCGCGCACCGGGTTACCGACGAACTCCTCGCCCTTGGCGAAGGTGCCCGGGAAACCGGTCAGCAGGCGACGCGCATAACGCGACAGGATGCGGTTGGTCAGGCCCGGCGCACGGTTCTGCTCATGCACGATCAGCGGTAGGCCATGCAGGCGCGTGGCCATGCCACCGGGGCCGGAGGCAAAGCCACCGAAGGCGACCACCGCGCGCGGCTGGCGCTGGCGGATGATGAGCCCGGCCGCGCGCAGCGCGCGCATCAGCCGCCACGGCGCCGCCAGCAGGGCCAGCTTGCCCTTGCCGCGCAGGCCAGTGATGGCCAGCGTATCGATGGCGATGTCGTGCTGCGGCACCAGGCGGGTTTCCATCGCACCGTCGGCGCCCATCCAGGTCACCGGCACGCCGCGCTGGCGCAGCACGCGGGCCACGGCCAGGCCGGGGAAGATGTGACCGCCGGTGCCTCCGGCCAGGATCATCACCGGGCGCCCACTCTCGGTGGCTGCACTCATGACAGCCTCCCGAAGGTCGGTTCGATGCGCGACTGCAGGCGGCTGGTGCCACGTGCGGCGCTCGCTGCAGCGGACGCGGGTGCGACCGGCTCGGCACGCATCGGCACGCTGGCGTCCACCGCTGCGGCGGGCTTGTCCATCGGTTCGGCCGCGGCGTCTTCGGCGCCACCGATGCGCACGGCCTGGCGGCGCTCGGCGCGCTTGAGTTCATACGACACGCGCAGCAGCAGGCCCATCGCCACGCAGGTCATCAGCACCGACGAACCGCCGGAGGAGATCAGCGGCAGGGTCAGGCCCTTGGTCGGCAGGATGCCCAGGTTCACGCCGATCGAGACGAAGGTCTGCATGCTGATCCACAGGCCGATGCCGAAGGCGATGTAGCCGGAGAAGTGGCGCTTCATTTCCACGCAGCGCATGCCCAGCCAGAAGGTGCGGCCGACCAGCAGCGCATACAGCGCCACGATCACGCAGGTACCCAGGAAACCGAATTCCTCGGCGGTGACCGAGAAGATGAAGTCGGTGTGCGCTTCGGGCAGGTAGTACAGCTTCTGCACGGAGTTGCCCAGGCCGACGCCGGTCCATTCACCACGGCCCACCGCCATCAGCGCGTTGGACAGCTGGTAGCCGTCGCCCTGCTGGTCGGCCCACGGGTCCAGGAAGGAGGTGATGCGGCGCATGCGGTACGGCTCGATGATCGCCAGCGCGCTCATGCCGACCAGGCCGATGATCACCGGCATCGACATGCGCGGCATGTTCACCCCGCCCAGCACCAGCATGCCGGCGGTGATCGCCAGCAGCAGGGTCGAGGAACCGAAGTCCGGCTGCAGCAGCAGCAGCACCACCAGCGCACCGGCCACGCCCAGCGGCTTGAGCATTGCCGGCCAGGTCGCATTGACCTCGTCGCGGAAACGTACCAGGTAGCTCGACAGCCAGACGATGTAGAGCACTTTCACCGCTTCGACCGTCTGGAACTTGGAAATGCCCAGGTTGATCCAGCGGCGCGCACCGTTGACCGTGCTGCCCAGTCCCGGTGCGAACACCGCCAGCAGCAGTACGAAGCAGCCCAGCAGCAGCATCTGGTTGTACTGCTCGATCGACTTCAGCTCGGTGCGGGCGGCAATGACCGCCAGCACGATACCCACCGCCAGGAAGATCAGGTGGCGGTTGAGGTAATAGAACGGGCTGCTCATCAGCGCGATCGAGCTGGAGGCCACCATCACCACGCCGACACCGGTGAGCGCGATGATCGCGCCCAGCAGCCACTTGTCGTAGCTGCCTTCGATGGCTTCAAGGCGTGTTGCCTGGCGGGACAGGTCGTTCATCTCAGCGCACCTTCAACGTGGCCAGGCCGATCAACACGAGCACGACGGAGATGATCCAGAAACGCACGATCACGCGCGGCTCCGGCCAGCCCTTCAGTTCGAAATGGTGGTGGATCGGCGCCATGCGGAACACGCGCTTGCCGGTCAGCTTGAACGAGGCGACCTGGATCATCACCGACAGCGTTTCGATGACGAACACGCCGCCCATGATCACCAGCACCAGCTCCTGGCGGGTGATCACCGCGATCGTGCCCAGCACCGCACCCAGTGCCAGTGCGCCGATGTCGCCCATGAAGACCATGGCCGGGTAGGTGTTGAACCAGAGGAAGCCCAGGCCCGCGCCGGCGATGGCCGCACAGATGATGACCAGCTCGCCGGCGCCCGGGATCTGCGGGATCTGCAGGTAGTTGGCGAACACCACGTTGCCCGAGGCATAGGCGAACACGCCCAGCGCGCAGGCCACCAGCACGGTGGGCATGATCGCCAGGCCGTCCAGGCCGTCGGTCAGGTTCACCGCGTTGGAGAAACCGACGATCCAGAAGTAGGCGATGGCCACGAAGCCGATGCCGGCCAGCGGCAGCGCGACCGACTTGAACATCGGGATGTAGAACGTCAGCGCCGCCGGCACGTCGGCCGTGTAGAACAGGAACAGGCCCGCGGCCAGGCCGAAGATCGACTGCAGCAGGTACTTCCAGCGCGACTTCAGGCCGTTCGGGTCACGGCGGACGATCTTGATCCAGTCGTCATACCAGCCGATGGCGCCGAAGCACAGCATCACCGCCAGCACCAGCCACACGTAGCGGTTGCGCAGGTCGGCCCACATCAGCACCGACAGGGTGATGGTGAGCAGGATCAGCGAACCGCCCATGGTCGGCGTGCCGGCCTTGGAGAAATGGGTCTGCGGACCGTCCTTGCGGATCGGCTGGCCGCCCTTGAACTGGGCAAGCTTGCGGATCATCGCCGGGCCCAGCCACAGCGACAGGAACAGGGCCGTCAGCGCGGCAAGGATGGCGCGGAACGTCTGGTAGTTGAACAGCCCGAACAGGCTCTCCAACTGCTGCAACCATCGAGCCAGTTCATACAACATGCGGGGATTCCTCTCCTTGCGCCAGCAGCGCTTTGACAATCGTGTCCATGGCGCTGCCACGGGAACCCTTGACCAGGCAGCGCACGCCGGCGTGCAGCTCGTCCTTCAGCGCCTGCGACAGCGCGTCGTGGGTGGCGAAATGGCGGCCGCCTTCGCCGAAGGCGGAGGCGGCAGCGGCGCTGAGCGGGCCCAGTGCATACAGGCGCTTCAGGCCGGCAGCACGTGCGCGGATGCCGGCCTGCGCATGCAGCGCTTCCGCGTCCGGGCCCAGCTCGCGCATGTCGCCCAGCACCAGCCAGCCCTCTTCCGGCGCCGCGGCCAGGGCATCGATGGCCGCGGCCAGCGACCCGGGGTTGGCGTTGTAGCTGTCATCCACCAGCACCGCGCCATTGCGCAGCTGATGGGCGATCTGGCGACCCGGCACCGGCTGCGCTTCGGCCAGGCCGGCGGCAATCAGCGCCAGATCGACACCGGCGGCCAGCGCCAGGCTGGCGGCGGCCAGCGCATTGCTGACGTTGTGGCGACCCGGCAGGCCCAGCACCACGCGCGCTTCGCCGGCCGGTGCGACCAGAGTGAACTGGCTGCCCTGCGCACCGGCGCGGATATCGCGCGCGGTCACGTCCGCCGAGTGTTCCAGGCCATAGCGCAGCACGCGGCAACGCGCCGGGGTGCTGATGAAATGCTGTTCGAACCAGCGCCCATAGGCATCGTCGGCGTTGATCACCGCCACGCCATCGGCCGGCAGCGCGGCGTAGATCGCGCCCTTGGTCTCCGCCACGCCGAGCAGGCTGCCCATACGTTCCAGGTGCGCCGGGGCGATGTTGTTGACCAGCGCATAACGCGGGCGGGCGATCTCGGTCAGGTAGGCGATGTCGCCCGGCTTGCCGGCGCCCATCTCGTAGACGGCGTAGTCGGCATCTTCCGGCGCATCGATCACCGCCAGCGGCAGGCCGATCTCGTTGTTGCGGTTGCCCGGGTTGGCGTAGACCACCTTGTGCGCGTGCTGGGCCACCTGCTGCAGGATCGACAGCAGCAGGCTCTTCACGCTGGTCTTGCCATTGCTGCCGGTGATCGCGAACACCTCGGTGCCACGGTCACGCTGCATGCCGGTGGCGATCTTCGCCAGCGCCAGTTCGCTGTCGGCCACCAGCACCTGCGGCAGTTCGACCGGCAGCAGGCGCTCGACCAGCAGCGCACTGGCACCGCGCGCCTGCGCGTCGGCCGCGAAGTCATGGCCGTCGAAACGCTCGCCGCGCAGCGCCACATACAGACTGCCCGGACCGAGATTGCGGGTGTCATTGCTGACCGCATCGATGGCCACGTCGTCGCCGTGGATCTCGCCGCCGGCCCAATGTGCGATCAGCGAAAGCAGGGTGCGCTTCATGCGGCGCCCTCCCCGGCCTGCGCGCTGAGCACACCGGCCTTGGCCGCCAGTGCAGCGGCGGCCACTTCGGTGTCGTCGAAGTCATGGCGCACGCCATTCACTTCCTGGTACGGCTCGTGGCCCTTGCCGGCGATCAGGATGATGTCGCCGGCACCGGCACGCTTCACCGCCAGGCCGATCGCACGCGCGCGGCTGCGCTGCACGGTCACGGCATCGGCGTTCTGGAAGCCGGCCAGGATGTCAGCCACGATCACATCGCCATCTTCGCCGCGCGGGTTGTCGTCGGTGACGATGACCTGGTTGGCCAGGCGCTCGGCGATCGCCGCCATCTGCGGGCGCTTGCCGGTGTCGCGCTCGCCGCCGCAGCCGAACACGCAGAACAGCGTGCCCTGCAGGTGCCCGTGGAGGCTGTCCAGCGCCTGTTCCAGCGCATCCGGGGTGTGCGCGTAGTCGACCACCACCGTCGGCAGGCCGTCTTCACCGCCCAAGCGGTTCATGCGGCCGCGGATCGGCTGCAGCGCCGACAGCACTTCGGCGATACGCGGCAGCGGCTGGCCCTGCGCGTGCAGGGTACCGGCCACGGCCAGCAGGTTGTCCACGTTGAAGCGGCCCAGCAGCGGCGACTGCACCGCCGCGCGCTGGCCGTCGATGACCAGCTCGAAGGCGATGCCACGACCGTCAAGCTGCAGCGCCTCGGCGCGCACGCTGGCGTCGGTGGCACCACGCGAGCTCAGCCCGATCGCCTGCACGCCGGCCGGCAGGCCCGCGAACAGCTGCCGGCCGAAGGCATCGTCCAGATTGATCACCGCGGCCTTCAGGCCCGGGCGATGGAACAGCCGCGCCTTGGCCGCGCCGTAGCTGGCCATGTCACCGTGGTAGTCCAGATGGTCGCGGGTGAGGTTGGTGAACACCGCCACGTCGTAGTGCACGGCGTCCACGCGGCCCTGGTCCAGCGCATGCGAGCTGACTTCCATCGCCACCGCGCGCGCACCGGCGTCGCGCAGCTGGGCCAGCAACGCATGCATCTGCAGCACCAGCGGCGTGGTGAAGCCGGTCGGCTCGACCGCACCATAAAGTCCGGCGCCCAGCGTGCCGATACTGCCACTGGGCGTTCCGAGCAGATGCCAGGCCTGGGCCAGCAGCTGCACGGTGGAGGTCTTGCCGTTGGTGCCGGTCACGCCGACCATCGCCATCGCCCGCGATGGCGCGCCATGGAACTGGTCGGCCATCGCGCCCATGCGCGCGCGCAGGCCCGGCACGGCGATCGCATCGGCCGGGGCCGGCAGATCGGCCGGTGCCGGCGGTTCGAACAGGATGGCACTGGCACCGGCAGCGCGCGCCTGCTCGACAAAGCCCAGGCCATGCGCGCCGAAACCGGCGATGGCGACGAAGGCGTTACCGGGGCGCACGGCACGGCTGTCCAGCACCAGGCCGGTCAGAACGGGATCATGACCCGCCAGGGCCACGTCCGGAAGCAACTGCGAAAGCAACATCGAAGGACTCATTGCGTGCCTCCCGTAGCGGGCGGCGTCTGGGCTTGCGCGCTTGGCAGCGCAGCGTCGAATTCAGCGGCGGCATCGACCGGCAGCGCGGTCTCGGCCGGCGGCGCAGGCAGGATCGACGCCGAATGGCCGACCTTGCCCGACTGCTGTGCGGCCAGCCACGACTGCAGGTCGTCCAGCGGCACGTCCATCAGGCGCAGGGTGCCTTCCATCACGTTGTGGTAGACCGGCGCCGACACCAGGCCGCCGTAGAACTTGCCGGCCTGCGGGTCGTTGATGACGATGACGGTGGCGAAACGCGGGTTGGTGGCCGGCACCACGCCGGCGAACAGCGCGTTGTAATGGCCGCGCTCATAACCGCCCGGGCCGGCCTTGCGCGCGGTGCCGGTCTTGCCGGCCACGCGGTAACCCAGCACCGCCGCCTGCTTGGCGCCGCCCTGGGTGACTACCGTTTCCATCATCGCCACCACCTGCCGGGCGACGTTCTCGTCGATGATCTGCTGGCCTTCATTGCGCTGGCCCTTGACGAAGGTCGGCGCGATCAGGCGCCCGCCGTTGGCCAGCGCCGAGTACGCGGTGGCAATCTGCAGCGGCGTGACCGACAGGCCGTAGCCATAGGACATGGTGGTCTTGGTGGTACCCGACCAGCGTGCCGGACGCATCACCACGCCGGCCGATTCACCCGGGAAACCGCTGTGCGGCGCCGAGCCATAGCCGAAGCGGCGCACGCCGTCGTAGAAGGTCTGGTCCGGCATCTTCGCCGCAACCTTGGCCGCACCCACGTTCGAACTGCGGGTGATCACGCCGGTCACGTTGAGCACACCGTTGTTGCGCGGCACGTCGCGGATGGTGAAGCGGCCCAGGGTCATGTAGCCCGGGTTGGTGTCGATGATGGTGTCCTTGGTCACCGCACCGGCCTGCAGCGCGGTGGCGATGGTCAGCGGCTTCATCGTCGAACCCGGCTCGACCAGGTCGGTCACCGCGCGGTTGCGGCGCGTATCGGGGATCGCGCCGGTCAGCGAGTTCGGGTTGTAGGTCGGCAGGTTGACCATGGCCAGGATCTCGCCGGTGGTCACGTCCATGATCACCATCGAACCACCGGCCGCCTTGTTGGCCACCAGCGCGTTGCGCAGTTCCTTGAAGGCCAGGTACTGGATGCGGCGGTCGATGCTGAGGGTCAGGTCCTTGCCCGGCTCGGCGGCGCGCAGCAGATCGCTTTCGACGGTCTCGCCCTTGCGGTTGCGGATCACCCGCTTGGCACCGGCCTTGCCGCGCAGCCATTCGTCGAACGCCAGTTCCAGGCCTTCCTGGCCGCGGTCGTCGATGTTGGTGAAGCCCAGCACGTGCGCCATCGCTTCGCCCTGTGGGTAGAAGCGGCGGAACTCGCGCTGCGCGGCCACGCCCGGAATCTTCAGCGCGACCACCTTCTCTGCCTCGTCCGGATTGATCCGGCGGCGCAGGTACATGAATTCCTTGTCCGACTTCTGCGACAGGCGGCTGCTCAGCTCATCCACCGACATGCCGACCGCCTGGGCCAGCTCCGGGATGCGCTCGGGCGAACGCAGCAGGTCCTGCGGGTTGACCCAGATCGAGGCGACCGGGGTGGACACCGCCAGCGGCTCGCCGTTGCGGTCGGTGATCATGCCGCGCGAGGTCTTGATCGGCAGCTCGCGCAGGTAGCGGGCCTCGCCCTGGCGCTGGTAGAAATCGCTGTTGATGATCTGCACGTAGGCCGCGCGACCCACCAGCGACACCGAGCACAGGCCAAGCGCCAGCGCGACCCAGCGCAGGCGCTGGCGCAGGTTGAAGGCGTTGCGCGGGCGGTTGCGGCCGGTCTTGCTCATGGGCGCACCACCACGATGTCAGCGGCCTCGGGGAACTTCATGCCCAGCTTCTCGCGGGCAATGCGGTCCACGCGGTTGGCTTCGGCCAGGGTGGCCTGTTCCAGCTGCAGGCGGCCGAACTCAAGGTTGATGTCATCGCGCTTGCGCTCGGCACGCGACAGCTCGATGAAGGTCTGTCGGTGGCGGTGGCGCACGAACACCACGCCGATCGCCGAGGCGACGGTGCAGGCCAGCAGGATGATCAGCAGCAGCCGGCTCATGCATCGCCCCCCCGCTTCTGTGCCACGCGCAGCACGGCGCTGCGGGCACGCGGGTTGGCGGCCAGCTCTTCGTCCGTGGCCTTGATGGCGCCGCCGATCAGGTCCAGCGTCGGCACGAACGCAACCGCCTCGGGCAGCCGGCGGTTGGCCGGCGGCGCCTTGGCCAGGCGGTTCATGTACTGCTTGACGATGCGGTCTTCCAGCGAGTGGAAGCTGATCACCGCCAGGCGGCCACCGGGCTTGAGCCGTTCCACCGCCGCATCGAGCCCGGCTTCCAGATCGGCCAGCTCGCGGTTGATGTGGATGCGGATGGCCTGGAAGCTGCGCGTGGCCGGGTGGATCTTGTCCTTCCCACGCGGCATCACCGAGGCGATCAGCTCGGCCAGTTCGGCGGTGCGGGAGAACGGCTGCTTCTCGCGGCGGGCCACGATGGCGCGGGCGATGCGCCGGCTCTGGCGCTCTTCGCCGTAGGTCCACAGCACATCAGCGATCTCGCGCTCTTCGACGCGGTTGATCCACTGCGCGGCGCTTTCACCGCTGTCCGGATCCATGCGCATGTCCAGCGGGCCGTCCTTGCCGAAGCTGAAGCCACGTTCGGCCACGTCCAGCTGCGGCGACGACACGCCGAGGTCGAACAGCACGCCGTCCAGGCCTTCGGCCGTCGCGTTCCACTGCAGCAGCTGGGCGAAGCTGCCCCGGAAAATGGACACGCGCGGGTCCGGCGCGAAATCGCGCTCGGCAACGGCGATGGCTTCCGGATCCTTGTCCATGACCAGCAGGCGCCCCTCGGGACCGAGCTGGGTGAGCACGCCACGCGCATGACCGCCACGACCGAACGTGCCATCCAGATAACGTCCGTTTTCGATCACCCTCAGGCCTTCAAGGACCTGGGTGTACAGGACCGGCAGGTGCACCGCCGGCGACTGCGACACCGGAAGGTGACCGGCCTGCGCTTCTGGGCGCATCCGGGCACCCCGGCTCACAACTTCAGGTCGAGCAACCCATCACCCAGATCCTCGTCAGACAACGTCTGCTGGATCAGGGCCCGATGCGCCTGCTCGCTCCACAATTCGAACTTGTCGCCCATACCGAGCAATACCGCCTTCTTCTCAATGCCCACCGCACCGCGGTGGCTGGCGGGGATGCTGATGCGACCGTTGCCGTCCAGTTCCAGATGGGCGGCCGAGCCGACCAGCTTCTGCTGCAACAGGCGCACGACGCGCTGGGTGTTGGGCTTGGACATCACATCGTCGCGGACCCGCTCCCATTCCGACTCTGCATACAGCCACAGGCAGCCGGCTTCGAACGGGTTGTAGGTCAGCACGAGACGGTTGTTGCTGGCGCGCGCGACGAGGTCGCGGTAAGCGGTGGGAACCGCCATGCGCCCTTTGTCGTCAACTGTGATGGCCGTCTCGCCCTGGAACACGACGCCTGCACCTTGTCCTTCGCCCGGTGAAACATTGAACCACGAAAACCCACAAAACACCCGGATTTCCCTCTGATGCCCACCTTAGCAGCGGGCCGAGGGTTGTCAACAACTTTTCAGCGGGGAAATCGCCAGCCGCATCAATGGCTTGCAACAACCTTTAGAGAATTGTTCAAGGCTTATCCACAAGTTGCTGATCCGTCTCAATTTTTGAGGTTGAACGGAAGTTCAGGGGCGTGGAGAGGGCGTGAAACATCGGCCGCGCATTCATCCGGAACGGGCCGGAAACGGCGCCGGACTGCGCAAACCGTGCACAATGAGGCCATGTGCCTGCTCGCTCTTGGCTGGATGCACCACCCGCGCTGGCGGCTGGTGATGACCGGCAACCGTGATGAGTTCCACGCCCGCCCGACGGCGGCGCTGGCCCCCTGGCAGGATGAGACGTCCGTCATCGGCGGGCGCGATCTGCGCTCCGGCGGTGGCTGGGCCGGGGTTGGCGCCTCGGGCCGGATGGCGGTGGTCACCAACGTCCGCGACCCGCTGGCGGCCCAGACCGGCCCGTCGCGGGGCGCGCTGGTGGCCGACTTCCTGCGCGGCCGCGACCCGGCCGCCGTGCATATCGACCGATTGGCGACCGTGGCTGGCGCCTATGCCCCGTTCAATCTGTTGCTGGCCGATAGCGACAGCCTGGAGTACCTCGGCAACCATCCCGCCGAACGGCAGACCCTCGGCCCGGGCGTGCACGGCATGTCCAACGGCGCGCTGGACGCGCCCTGGCCGAAGACCCGGCGGCTGATGGCGGCCCTTGAAGCCTGGCTTCAGAAAGACGGGGTCAGATCCCTTTCGCACAGCGAAAGGGATCTGACCCCGGACCTGACCCCACTCTGGAATGCCCTGGCCGACGAACACCGCCCTGCCGACAGCGACCTGCCCGACACCGGCATCGGCCTGGAACGCGAGCGCTGGCTGAGCCCGGCCTTCATCCGTGGCGATGACTACGGCACCCGCGCCAGCACCGTGCTGCTGATCGACGCCGACGGCCATGGCGAGATCCACGAACGCCGCTTCGGCCCGCAGGGCGCTCCCAGCGGCCAGAGCCACGTCATTTTCTGACCCGGTCATGACGGCCCTTGGCCGGATGCTCTTGGCGGGGGGGGGTAGTGCCGGCCGCTGGCCGGCAACCTCTGGATCTTCGGATGCAGCATGAAGTCGCCGGCCAGCGGCCGGCACTACCCGCAGCGTGCTGTCGCGATCCACGCGACGGCAGTCGTCATCGCAGCGGGCCTGAAACGTCATTCAGCTTCCAGCCGCGACCACGATCCGTCCGTGCCACAGGGGTTTCAGCATCACAGCCATCCGACTGTGCCCTTTTCGCAATCGGCACTGTGTCTATAAATGTCGCCCCTGACCTCCCAGGGTGATCGCGCCCGGCACCTCGCCGCGCCATCGACCGCAACCCCAAGGAGGCCCCATGCGTCGCATTCTCATCCTGTTCGCCACCCACCTGCTTGCTCTCGGCCTGGGCTTCGGCCTGGGCATCTATCTGCTGCCGATCCTGATCGCCCCCGATGACCCGCCGGTCACGCAGGTGCAGGCCGCGATGAACGACGCCACCTATCGCACCACCTTCCGTCGCGACCTCAAAGGCAGCGACGCGGTGCACTGGGCCGAAGGCAAGGTCAGCGTCAGCGCCACCCAGGTTGCCTTCGACGGCAAGATGGGACCGGGCCCGAACTACAAGGTCTACCTGGTCCGCGACTTCGTCGACAACAAGGCCGACTTCCTGAAGATCAAGGCGCAGGCCCAGCGCATCGGCGAGGTGAAGACCTTCAACCGCTTCCTGGTGGATGTGCCCGCGAACGTGGACGTGGACGACTACACCACGGTGGTGGTGTGGTGCGAGCGCTTCTCGCAGTTCATTTCCGCCGGGCAGTACCGCACGCCGGGCTGAGGACAGCATGGGGTCGGATCCCTTTCCTCCGGAAAGGGATCCGACCCCGCAATCACGGTAGCTCCACGCCATGCGTGGAAGAAGAAGGAGGCGGAGCCGGCCGATAAGCCGGGTTCTGTCGTGGACAGTCATTCCTCTAGGCGTTACGTCACCGCAACGCTCAAGCAACCTACCCGGATCCAACGCGGGCCGCGCCAAAGGATCCCTATTTGGTCTTGCTCCAGGTGGGGTTTGCCGTGCCGGTCTGTTGCCAGACTCGCGGTGCGCTCTTACCGCACCATTTCACCCTTACCGGCCTTCCGAAGAAGACGTAGGCGGTATCTTTCTGTTGCACTTTCCGTCGGCTTGCGCCGCCCAGGCGTTACCTGGCACCTTGCCCTATGGAGCCCGGACTTTCCTCGGCACCCCCGAAGGGATGACGCGACTGTCTGGCCGGCTCCGCCAGCGCATATTCTAGCGTACGCAGGTCCTTCCTGCCGTGCTGATCGCGGCGTCCGGTTCATCCATCCACGCATGGCGTGGATCTACTGCAGTAGCGCCACGCCATGCGTGGCTGCAGCAATCCATCAACTACCGTACAACGCCTTGCGCGGCGCGCCGGTCAGTTCCGCGGCCAGTTTGGCGGCGGTGGACGGTGGCAGGTGCTCGCTCAGCTTCGCGTAGACGCGGCGGCCATGTGCCAGCTGCGCTTGTTCGTCATCACCCGCGCCCTGCACCATCACCACGAACTCGCCCTTGCGCTGGTTGTCGTCGGCCTCGACCTTCGCCAGCAGGCCCGCCAGGTCACCATCGAGCACGGTCTCGAACAGCTTGGTCAGCTCGCGGGCCAGCACCGCCGGGCGTTCGCCACCGAAGATCGCCGCCATGTCGGCCAGCGATTCGGCGATGCGGTGCGAGGATTCGTAGAACACCATCGTGCGCACTTCGCCGGCCAGCGCCTGCAGGCGGTCGCGGCGGCCGCTGGCCTTGGCCGGCAGGAAGCCCTCGAAACTGAAACGGTCGCTGGGCAGGCCGGCCACGCTCAGCGCGGCGATGGCGGCACAGGCACCGGGTACCGGGCTGACCTTGATGCCCGCCGCGCGCGCGGCACGCACCAGGCGGAACCCGGGGTCACTGACCAGCGGGGTACCGGCATCGCTGACCAGCGCCAGCGACTCGCCGGCCTGCAGGCGCGAGACCAGGCGCTGCGCCAGGGCCTCTTCATTGTGTTCGTGCAGGGCCACCAGTGGTTGCTGGATGCCGAAATGGGACAGCAGCTGGCCACTGCGGCGGGTGTCCTCGGCACAGATGGCCGCCACCGAACGCAGCACCTCCTGCGCGCGCGGGCTCAGATCGGCCAGGTTGCCGATCGGGGTGGCGACGACGTACAGGGTTGGGACACTCATTTCAGCGGTACTCACGGGGCAAGGGTAGAATCGTAGCGTGTACCCGGCCAAGGCCGCTGCCCTCATCGCATGGACCCGATCATGAACAAGCCCGCCGCACGGTTCTCCGCCCTGTCGTTGTCGCTGATGCTGCTGGCCGGTTGTGCCACCACCAGCCTGACCAGCACCCCCGATTCGCCGGCCCAGGGCCAGGCGCTGGCGCTGATCGAACAGGGCAAGCCGCGCGACGCCGCACTGCAGCTGGAAGGCCTGGCCGCCACGCTGCGTGGCGGTGCCCGCAGCAACGCACTGGCCGATGCGGCCTGGGCCTGGCATCTGGCCGGTGACAGTGCCCGCGCGCGCAGCCTGCTGGGCCAGCTCACCGCCCGCCAGCTGTCCGGCGCCAGCCTGCAGCGCTACCAGCTGACCGGTGCCGAGCTGGCGCTGGCCGACAAGCAGCCGGCGCAGGCGCTGGCCCTGCTGAAGGATCATGCCGACAGCGTTGCGGTCGGCCTGCGCACCCGCTGGCTGCTGGCCCGCGCCCAGGCCCTGCAGGGCACCGGCGATGCCTTCGGTGCCGCCAACGAGCGCGCCCGTGCCCATGCCGGCCTGACCGGCAGCGCGCGCAGCGAGAACCAGGCCGCCATCGCCGGCCTGCTCGGCACCCTCGACGACGCCACCCTGCGCAGCCGTGCCGCCGCGCTGCCGGCCAACGACCCGCTGTACAACTTCGCCGGCCGTGCGCTGATCGCGCGCGGCCTGCCGCTGCCGCGCCCGTTCGACCGCGATGGCGCGGCCCAGTTCGACACCAGCAAGCGCCCGCCGGCGATGAGCGACGGTTACCGCCCGCCGGCCAAGCTGGCCGTGCTGCTGCCGCTCAGCGGCCGCCTGGCCACCGCCGCGCAGCCGGTGCGCGATGGCCTGTTGAGCGCCTACTACGGTGAAAGCCGCCGCCGCCCGGACATCAACTTCTTCGACACCGCCGGCACCCCGGCCGGTGCCCTCGCCGCCTATGACAAGGCGGTCGCCTCCGGTGCCGACTTCGTGGTCGGACCGCTGGGCCGCGACGAAGTGGACGCCGTGTACGGCCGCCAGCAGCTGCAGGTGCCGGTGCTGGCCCTGAACCGTGGCAAGGACGCACCGCCGGCCGGCAGCGCCGGTTTCTCGCTGGCACCGGAAGACGACGGCATCGTCGCCGCCGAATACCTGCGTGGCCGCGAACGCAACCGCGCACTGGTGATCAGCAGCAATGACGACACCGGCCGCCGTTCCGCCGCCGCCTTCGCGCAGCGCTTCGCACAGCGCGGTGGGCAGGTGGTGGCCACCTTCAACGTCAGCGATGCCGTTGGCGATGTCGGCGCGCAGGTGCGCAATGCCGGCCAGGTCGATGCGGTGTTCCTCGCCGTGCGTGCACCGCAGGCCCGCCTGCTGGCGCCGCAGCTGGCGCTGGCCGGTGCCGGTGGCGCCACCCGCGTCGGCACCTCGCAGCTGACCGTCGGCAGCGGCAAGGTGGAAGAAGACGTGGCCCTGGACGGCATCGTCTACCCGAATGAAGCCTGGAACGTGCGCAGCGTGTCCGGCCTGCCCTCGGCCAGCCAGGTGGCCAGCACCCTGCCGAGCGCACGCGGTGCGGCCGGCCGCCTGTTCGCCTTCGGCGCCGACGCCTGGAAGATCACCGCCTATCTGGACAAGCTGTCCAACGAAGGCGGCCTGGACGGTGCCACCGGCACCCTGTTCCTGGACAGCAACGGGAACATCCTGCGCCAGCCGGCATGGTCGACCTTCAATGGCGGCCGGCCGATGCCGATCGTCGGTGGTCGCTGAGCGCAGCCAACGTGGCTCGGCGGTGGAAGCCGCCGCCGAGCAGCATCTGCAACAGGCCGGACTGCAGCCGCGCGCGCGCAACGTGCGTTATCGCGGCGGTGAACTGGACCTGGTGATGGACGATGCCGGCATCGTGGTGTTCGTGGAGGTGCGCTATCGCGCGCGATCAGAGTACGGTGGCGGTGCCGCTTCAGTCGATGCGCGCAAATGCCGGCGCCTGGCGCATGCCGCGCAGCTGTACCTGCAGGACCACCCCGCGCTGGCCAATGCGCCCTGCCGCTTCGACGTGGTGGAAGCCAGTGGCGAACCGCCGCAGCTGCATTGGCTGCGTGACGCATTCCGGCTGGATGATTGCTGATGTGTACTGTCCGCCTTGGTAGAAGCCGACCTTGGTCGGCGCGTCTGTGCCAACCAAGGTTGGCCCCCGCCAGAGCGCAGCCTGGCCGGCACTACCATGGTGCGTGACTGATGCCTTCGATCATCACCCATGCCGCCGTGCCGCTGGCGCTGTGGTGCGCCGCTGATCGTGGCCGCATCCCGCCGCGCCTGCTGGTTGCAGGCGTGATCGCCGCGATGCTGCCCGATGCCGATGTACTGGCCTTTGCGCTGCACATTCCCTATGCGGATGCCTTCGGCCATCGCGGTGCCAGCCATTCGCTGCTGTTTGCCGGCGTGCTGGCGGCATTGGCGGCGGCGTTCGCATTCTTTGGTAGCGGCCGACCTTGGTCGGCACCACACAGCCCCGGTAGTCGCCGACCTTGGTCGGAGCAGCACAGCCCCGGTAGTCGCCGACCTTGGTCGGCGGTTTCGTGCCAACCAAGGTTGGCACCTACCAAGGCAGGGCCAACGGTGGCATCGACCGTACAAGCCGCTGTATTCGTCTTCGTCTGCGCCGCCAGCCATCCACTGCTGGATGCGATGACCTCCGGCGGCCTCGGCGTCGCACTGGCCTGGCCGTGGAGCGAACACCGCTTCTTCGCACCGTGGCGACCGATCCGCGTTTCACCCTTCGCCCCACAGTTCTTCAGCGCACGCGGCGTGGCTACCCTGCTCTCCGAACTGCGCTGGGTGTGGCTGCCACTGGCCGGCGCCGTTGTCGCCTGGAAACTGATCCAACCCGCTCCTGCTGCCTCTCGAGATCCGTCATGAGTCCTGCCCTGCCTGCTGCCCTGGTCGCCGAACTGTCCACCCTGCTGGGCGCGGAGGGCTGGCGCATGGATGACAGCGCGCTGGAGGCCAACGCGCAGGACAATTCATGGCGCCGCCAGCGTCCGGCAGCCGTGGCGCTGCCCGCCGACGTCGAACAGGTTCAGGCACTGGTACATGCCTGTCGCGCGCATGGCGTGGCGCTGGTCGCGCGCGGCGCCGGCACCGGAACTACCGGTGCGGCCGTCCCGCAGCCGGGCAGCATCGTGCTGTCGTTCACCCGCATGGACCGCATCATCGAGATCCGCGCCGGTGATCGCTGCGCGGTCGTGCAGCCCGGCGTGCTCAATGGCACCCTGCAGCAGGCACTGGCCCCGCATGGCCTGTTCTGGGCGCCGGATCCTTCCAGCGCCGAGATCTGCAGCATCGGCGGCAACCTCGCTTGCAATGCCGGCGGCCCGCGCGCGGTGAAGTACGGCACCAGCCGCGACAACGTGCTGGGCCTGGTGGCGGTGACCGGCACCGGCGAGCTGATCCGCTGCGGTGGTGCCTACACCAAGGACGCCACCGGCTACGACCTCACCCATCTGCTGGTGGGCAGCGAAGGCACGCTGGCACTGATCGTGGAAGCCACGCTGAAGCTGACCCCGTTGCCGGTCAGCCAGGCCGGGCTGCGCGTGCTGTACCGCGATGCCGATGCTGCTGCGGCCGCCGTGTCGCGGTTGATGTCGCAGCCGGTGGTACCCACCCGCCTGGAATTCATGGACGCGCGCAGCCTGGAGCTGCTGCGGCTCAATGGTGCTGACGTGCCAGAGGCCGGTGCGATGCTGCTGGTCGAGGCCGATGGTGACCACGACACCCTGCCCTATCTGCTGCAGGCCCTGGCCAGCGCCGCCGAAGGCGACGGCATGATCGAACTGGACGTGGCGATGGAAGGCCGCGCACGCGACCAGCTGTGGGCGGCGCGCAAGGCGCTGTCGCCTGCGCTGCGCAGTGTGGCGCCGGGCAAGATCAATGAAGATGTAGTGGTCCCGGTGTCGCGCATTCCGGAGCTGGTGGCCGGCGTGCAGGCGCTGGCACGTGACTACACGCTGACCATCGTCACCTTCGGCCATGCCGGCAACGGCAACCTGCACGTCAACATCCTCTACCACCCGGACGATGCCGACGAGAACACGCGCGCGCATGCCGCGCTGCCAAGGATCTTCGAGCTGACGCTGGCATTGGGCGGCACGTTGTCGGGCGAACACGGCATCGGCCTGGCCAAGCGCGATTTCATGGCGCAGGCCTTCACCCCGGAAACACTGGCAACGATGCGCGCGATCAAGGCCGCGCTGGACCCGGACGGCATCCTCAACCCGGGCAAGGTGCTGCCGCCGGCATAGACTGCGCGCACTCCTTCGCGCTCCTGTAGAGCCGAGCCCACGCTCGGCTGCTCTTCGACCAGATCGCGATGACGCCCGCGCTGTGCGCGCAAGCCGAGCGTGGGCTCGGCTCTACACCGTCTTGTCGGCTGCGATATCGATCAGGGTCTGCCGGAAACTGGGCAGCAGCACGCGGTTGCCATGCCCGCTCAGGTGATCATTGTCGAAGAACAATGGTTCGCCGTCTTCCACCGCCGAACAGGCCTGCGGCCCACACAGCAGCGGCAGCGGATCCCACACGGTCATTGACGGGTAACGTGCCGCCAGGTCATCCAGCAGTGCCATCTGCGGCGCCCGCAGCATTTCCAGATCCGCACGCGGCATGCTCAGACCGCCGGCACACGCCGGATTGCGGCGGTTGAACCAGTCTGAACAGCGGTACGCACCGGCCTTGAACAGCGGCAGCGGTGCGTCGATCACCACCTGTACGCCCAGCTTCTGCAAACGCCCCAGCACGCGTTCGGCTTCGTCGCGTGCAGCCTGTGCATGCGCGGGCGTGCGCTCGGCCAGCAGCTGTTGATAGATCTGCTGTGCATCCTGCCGCTGCCAGTCGAACCCACGCAGTTCCGGCATGCGCAAGGCCGTCAGCAGCACGATGTCACCCGGGCGCGCCTCGCGTTCGATGGTCGACAGCGTGTCTTCAATGAAGTCCTGGCAGTCGGCCGGGCTGGCCCGCAGCAGGTTGACGAAGCTGCAGCCGCCGCGATCCTGCTGGCGCACCTCCATGCCGGTCTGCCGCGCGACCATGCTGGTCATGGTGCGATACGCCGCCGCATGCGAGTCGCCGGCCACGAACAGGCGCCGCCCTTCAAGCGCCGGCGCACTCACCGGTTCCAGCGGGCGCCACGCCGGGTAGCGACGCGCCTGCCATGCGTAGCCGTTGCGGGTGACGCTGAGCGAGACCTGCTCGTGGTACTCGACCGTGGCCCAGGCGCCGGCACCGCACAGCGCCACCAGCGGAAACGCCATCGCCAGCACCTTGGCCGGTGCCAGCCGCAGCAGCGGCGCCGCACTGCGCAGCGGGCGCTCGATGAAGTGGTAGGACGCGGCCGACACCGCCAGCAGCAGCACCGGATACAGCCACGGCGCGACGCCATGCAGGCCATACGTCCAGCGCAGCAGTACCAGCAGCGGCCAATGCCACAGGTACAGCGAATAGGACAGCCGACCCAGGTAGGCCAGCGGTGCGCAGCCCAGCGCACGGGCGATGCGCGATGTCCCCGCTGTCGACACGCCCGCCAACAGCAGCAGGGTACCGGCCACGGTGGCCAGCACGCCCGGTACCGGCATCGCCAGCTGCGGGGCGATCAGCACACCCGCGGCCAGCAGCGCCAGGCCCGCCGCGGCAGCCGCGTCGCTGCCCTGGCGTGGCGTACGTTTATGCATCCACTGGTAGAGCAGCGCACCTGCGGCCAGCTCCCAGAACCGCGCCGGCAGCAGATAGAACGCCGACGCCGGCGCCGATCGCGCCTGCCAGCCCGCCCACGCCAGCGACAGCATGGTGAGCGCCGGCAACAGCCAACGCGCCCCCGGCCAGCGCTCACGCCCGCGCAGCCACACGAAGAACAACAGCGGGAAGACCAGGTAGAACTGCTCTTCCACACCCAGCGTCCAGGTATGCAGGAACGGATTGAGTTCAGCGCCGGGCGAGAAGTAATCGTCCTGCTGGCCGGCCAGCACGATGTTGCTGAAACCGACCAGCGCGGCCCAGCCGGTCTGGTCGAACTGCTCATTGCGCCACGCGCGGGGAATGAACAGTGCCGACAGTACGAAAGTGGCCATCAGCATCACCAGCAGCGCCGGCAACAGGCGCAGCACGCGACGCCGGTAGAAATCGAGCAGCATCGCACCCAGCGATGCTTGGGCGCGCGAGGCCAGCGACTGGCTGATCACGAAGCCGGATACCACGAAGAACAGGTCCACACCGGTGAAGCCGCCGGGCAGCCACGTCGCGTTGGTGTGGAAAAGGACGACGGCCAGCACCGCCAGTGCACGCAGGCCATCGATGGCGGCGTTGTGGGAACGTTCGGGAGAGGACACGCGGGCAACCGGCAGAAGACAGGGCGGCAGCATCGCCACCGTTTGCGCAGTCATTCAATGGACAATCGCGACAGACGTGGACAACGTTCAGGTCCAGTCCCGGATCGGCGCGGTTGTAGAGCCGAGCCATGCTCGGCTGCCCTTCGTCCAGATCGCAGTGAGCCGAGCATAGGCTCGGCTCCACAGCAGCAACTGGGGGGTCAGAGCCCATTGCCTTGGCAATGGGATCCGACCCCGCCGCAGGCGCGCTTACCAGGCCATGCGCAGGCCCAGCTGGCCGCCTACGTTGCGGTAGCCATGATCGCCGCGCTGCACGCTCATGCCACCCCACGCACCCCAACGCTGGCCCAGCCTCAGCTCGGCCCCGGCCTGCACTTCATAGCGGTTGCGCGGCACGTCCGCAGCCAGCGTGTCGCCGTTGAACTGCAACGTGCTGGTGCCGCTGCCACGCAGCCAGTTCACCCCCAGGTAGGGCTGCACGATGTTGCCGGCGGCCGTGCCATGGCCGAACACACGCACGCCCAGGCGCCCGCTCAGGCCACCGGCGTCGGCGTGGTCGACCACCGTACCGTTGCTCTCCACGTGCCGATCGGCGCGGAAATCGACATGGCTCAGCTGCAGCTGCGGCTGCACGTACAGTGCGCTGGCGGTGCCCTGCCACATCTTGAAGGTGTAGCCGGCCTCCAGCGACGCAGTGGCCATGCGCGAGTCGTAGTGCTCCGGCGCCAGGCCGATGCCCTGCACCCGGTTGTCGAAGCGGCCGTACTGCAGGGCCGCATCCACATATGCGCCCCGCGTACTGTCTGCATCCTGCATCCAGGTGCCGTACACACCCACGGCGCTGCCACGCACCCGGCCCTTGGCGCTGTAGCCGGTCAGATCGGACACTGCGCTGCTGTCGGCGCGGCCGCTGCCCAGCATCACACCGGCAACCGCGTTGCCACGCTGCAGCAGGTCAGTGCCGATCTGCAGCACTGAGGCAGTGCCGTCCACCGACAACTGGCCACCGACCGCACTGAAATCAGCCTGGTTGCGGCCTACGCGTGCCCAGGCCTGGCGCTCGCCGTCCATCGAACGCGCGCCATTACGCTCGTGCATGCGGTGCGCGAACAGGTTGATCGCCGCCGACTGGTTGGCCAGGTATGCCCCCGCTTCCGGGCGCAGCACCGGTGGCGGCAGGATCGGATCGCCCGGATCGCCCGGATCGCCCGGATCGATCGGATCGATCGGATCGATCGGATCAGTCGGATCGGTTGGATCCGGATCCGGATCCGGGCCCGGATCGACCACGCACCCCGGTGCGGCCGGGTTGTCCTGGCAGATATCGAACCACTGCGAACGCAGGTACCAGTTGCCATCGGAAGGATCGGCCAGGCCGCCCTGGAACAGGAAGTACTCGTACGATCCGCCCACCGCGCGGCCGCTCAGCGTGTAACTCGCCAGCGATGCACCGTCGATCTCGATCAGCGCGATGCCATCCACGGTAGGTGCGCCTACGCCACCGATGTTCTTCACCGCGATCAGCGCGTCGCCGGAGCTGTCGCCGCGCACGTGCAGGCGGTCCATCGCGCTGTCATCGCCGGCCAGCGTGCCCTGGAACAGGAACGTCGCCCCTGCGCTGTGCAGGTCGCCGTCCACGGTGAGCGTATTGAAACGGCCGCTGCCATCGGACAAGGCCACGCCACTGTTGAGTACCTGCAACTCGCCCACCGTGGCATCACCGGTCAGCGTCCACTGGCTGCCGTTCTCGATCGCCATCGTCTGCACCAGATCCGACGAACCCTGCCACAGCGAACCATCGGCCAGCCGTACATGCACGTCCGACTGTGGCGGCAGCCCAGCGTCCTCGTCCTCCGGGGTGATGGCGATGTCACCGTCCATCCGCGAGCGGCCCTCCAGCACCACATCGAAGCGCCCGGCCACTGCGGCATCCAGTGCCAAGGCGATGCCATTGCCGCCCGATACCACCGCACCATTGGACAGGGTCAGGCCCGGGTCGCGGCTGCTACGCAGCCATACGCCACCATGCTGGACGCTCACCAGCGAGCCGCCGTCGATACGCATCCGACCGTTGTCATTGATCACCGCCGCCCACGCGCCCTCGCCTTCGGTGCGTACATGGGTGTTGTTCAAAGCGATCTGCCCAGCACCACCGGCAATGACACCGTGCGAGGATCGGCCGACGGTCTGCAAGCGGCTGTCGACCAGCGTGACGGTCCCGCCGGTGCGCGCAATCGCCGCAGCAGACCCATCACCTTCGGTCAGCACCTGGGTATCGACCGCCTCGATCCCGGGCTGCCGCCCCGCGCCGCCCTGCGCATACAGACCATGGGCAGAGTGCCCCGCTGTACGCAGGTTGGTACTGAAAAGCTGCGCGCTGCCGCCTCGTGCATCAAGGCCGAGCCCACCGTCTCCCTGGGCCACCACTGAAGACTCACTCAGCACCAGCGTGGAATCGTTCGGCATCCAGATGGCGGTACCTGCAGACGTTGCAAGCGAGCTGCGCTCCACTGTCACGACGTTGCCTCGGCCATTGATATCCAATGCGACCAGCTCGCTGCGGATACTGCTGTCACGCAGGTTCACGCTGCCATTGTCCATCAGCCTCAGTCCCGTATTGCCGGACAGCTCGCTGCTCTGCACGTCCAGCGCACCACCTGACTGATCGACGGCACGACCATGGGCGCCCTGCACGCTGATGCGGCTGTCGGAAACGTTTACGCTGCCTCCCATCGCCAGACCGACGGCGGCGTCACCGCGCATGTCGATGTCCACACCCTTCATCACCAGGCGCGCGCCGCGATGCGCCGTTGCGGCCACACCCGAATGACCCACGCGTCCAATGCTCGCGTCCTGCAGGACGACCTCGGCCGTGCCGGTCGCCAGGACACCATTGCCCGCGTCACCCGCCATGTCGATGTGGACCCCATCCAGCGTTGCTGTGCCCGCATTCGCATACAGACCGTAAGTACCGTAGCGGTTCACCTGCAACTGAGCGCCCTGAACCTGCAGCGTGCCCCCCATCAACCGCAGCGCATCGCCGCCAGTGCTGCGGACCTGCACGTTTCTCAGCACGGCATCCGCCCCCTGCACCTGTACCCCGTGGGCGCTGTTGCCGCGTGTCTCGATCACTACATCGGCGGCCTCCAGCCGGGCGCCCGTAGCAACTGACGCGCCTGCTGCGGAGATGCCGGTGGTGCTCACCGATGCGCCCTGCAACGAGATCAGGCTGCCGGTACCTTCGGCGTGCGCAGCGTGCGCTCCGCGTCCTTCGGTGGAGAGGTTGACCGGCCCTGTCGGAAGAATGCGGCCGCCGTTGACTGCGTAGAAGGCATGCCCCGACGGGTCGCCCGGCAGCACCGGCTCAGTGGTGTGGTAATCGCCTTCGGCGGGCATCTGGTCGTCGCCGTCGGCCACGATCTGCTGGGCCGAGGCGGGAATGCTTGCAAGCAGTGCAATGGCGAGGGCGGCGGCCAGCGCATGGTGGCGTGGGGTGGGTGTGTGCATGGGGTTGCTCCTGAAAGGAGGCGCCATGCTCGTCATCTCCGTTCACTGCCTCCATCGAATCACTTGCAACTCACCTGCGACAGGCTGTCGCAGTGCTGGCTGAAAGCTGAAGGCGCTACCGGTGTTCAGTGTGCTTTACAACTTTTTGCATGGGTTCGGCCGGGCTGCGCACAGAGACTGGCGCCAGTAGAGACACATGACTTCGCAATTGCCCACCCTTCACGCCACCATCACAGAGATGAAGGATATACGGCACTTCGTCTGAATGCGGTTGCGTCGTGTCGCGTCTCTCCCCCTTCTCCGACACAAGGATTCCCCCATGAAGCGCACCGCCACCGCATCCCATCCTCTGACGCCGCGCCCGCTGTTCCGCAGCCTGTTGCTGGCGCTGGCGTCCCTTCCCGCCGGGGTCGTTTTGGCCGGCGATCTCGATGGCCAGACTGCGGAGGTCGGTGCTGGGGATCCGGTCGAAGCGTGGACGTTGAAGAACGGCTCGCTGCTGACCGTGAACGGAGGAGCGGCCCAGACCATTCTGGCCGATGACTCACGCGTAACGCTGGTTGCTTCGACGGTCTCGCGCAAGCCATCGGGCGACTACTCCGAACATGCCGTAAAGCTGGATGGAAATTCGCTGCTGGACGCGCGTGACAGTACTTTTGTGGGGAACCTGCGAGTACACGATCAAGCGCAGGTTACGCTTTCCGGCTCTCACGTTGTGGTCTCGCCCGGTGCAGGCCAGCAACCTGGTGACAGGCAGTCCGTAGGCCTGGGTTTTTCCGGGATGAGCGTTGGCAGTGGGCGCATCCTGCTCGACGCAAGTACCGTCAGGGTTGATGCCCTGCCCACGAGCAGTGGCAATCCTCTCTCGGACGGCGTGGGGGCACTCATGACCCATGGCAGTCTCGTGCTGCACAACCGCTCCCGTATCGATGCCGAGAATCATGGTGTTGTCATCTCGCCAGTCGCAAACGGACAGAACTTCGAGGTGCATTTGGACCGTTCAACCCTGTCGGCCAAGAGCGCGGCAGCCATCTGGGTCCATGGCCGTGCCAGTGATGCTCACATCGATGTCGCCGTTGCCAACGGCAGCCAACTGCATGGAGGGGATGGAATTCTCATCCAACTGAAAGGGCGGACCGCTGTCGCAGCTGGCCGCACCACAGTCGATTTCACTGTCGATGACTCGCGCATCGCTGGCGATGTGGTGCTGGACACGACAACGGTCCCCAACGGCATGATCAACGTGGAACTGCGCAACAAGGCACAGATCGACGGCCGCTTCTTCAACGTCACCTCGGCCAGCATCGACGGCGACAGCACCTGGCTGATGTCCGGCGACAGCACTGTCGGTCATCTCGCGCTGGGTAGCACCGGTACGGTGGCGCTGGGCAATGGCAGTACGTTCAACACGCTCACCGTGGATACCTTCGACGGGGCCGGTGGCACCCTGCTGTTCAACACCCAGCTGGGCGACGACAGTTCGGCCACCGACACGCTGATCATCAAGGGCGACGCCAACGGCCAGGCCAACGTGCGTGTGCTCAATGCCGGCGGCGCAGGCGCCAAGACCGACAAGGGCATCAAGCTGATCCGTGTGGGCGGTGCGTCCAATGCGCAGTTCGACCTGCAGGGCCGCGCGGTGGGTGGGCAGTACGAGTACTTCCTGTTCAAGGACGCGACCAACGGCGGCTGGTACCTGCGCTCGGAACTTGCCGGGGCGCCGGATCCGTGTGTGATCGACCCGACGCTGCCGGAGTGTAAGCCGGTCGATCCGGTGGACCCGGTGGACCCGGTGGACCCGGTGGATCCGGTCGATCCGGTCGATCCGGTCGATCCGATCGACCCCACGCCGGTGTTGCGCCCGGAAGCCGGCGCGTACCTGGCCAACCAATTCGCGATGGACCAGCTGCTGCGCCATGGCTGGCGCGACCGCCAGGGCGGCAACACCTCCGCCATTGATGGCGTGCGTGGCTGGGCCCGCGTGGACGCTACACAGAGCAAGCTGTCGGCGGTGGAAGACCAGCTGGAACTGCGCGTGGACCGCTCGCGCCTGCAGCTGGGTGCGGACATCGGCGTGTTCGACAACGGCCAGGGCCGCGTGGGCGTGATGGGTACGCTGGCCAAGTCCGACGCCACTTCACGTTCACAGCTGACCGGCTACAGCGCACGCGGCAAGCTCAACGGCGGCGCGCTGGGCGTGTACGGCAATTGGAGCAACGATGCACTGTATGTGGATGCCAGCGTGCAGCGCGGCCACTTCCGCAACCGCGTGCAGGGCGAAGGCCTGGCCGAGGAACGCTACGACTCGGACATCTGGCAGAGCTCGCTGGAAGCCGGCTACCGCTTCGGCATCGGCCAGATCGGCAGCACCGCGCTGAGCCTGCAGCCGGAACTGCAGCTGGTCTACACCGACGCCAACACCGATCGCCACGAGGAAGCCAACGGCACGGTGGTGCGCAGCCTGGGCGACAGCGGTCTGTCCGGCCGCGTGGGCCTGCGCCTTCAGGGCGAAGGCCGCAGTGCCGCCGGCGCGTCGGTCAGCCCGTATGTGGTGGCCAACTGGTACCGCGATGGCGCCAGCAACGGCATGGCGTTCGACGATGAAGCCCTGAAGGCCAGCGTGCCGCGCAACCGCTACGAGTTGAATGCCGGTGCGCGCGTGGACTTCCGTTCCGGGCTGAGTGCCTGGGGTGGCTTCGGCGTGATGCGCGGTGACCATGGGTACCGCGAAGCGACGGCGAACCTGAGCATGTCGTACAAGTGGTGAGGTAGAAGCGCGTTCTACTTTCTGTAGAGCCGAGCCATGCTCGGCTGCTTCTCGATGAGATTGTGATGAGCCGAGCGTCGGCTCGGCTCTACACGAATGTCGCGATCGCCACGCTGTGGCGTGCGCCGCACGATTGCAACGCTTTCGAAATTTCCAACAATTCTCATTGGCGGCACTGGCGCTTCATGCAAATCATGTAGCGCCACCGACAATGGGTGGCACGGGCTTCCAATCCCGTTCGGTTAATGTCGTTTACGCTTGCCTGCCGGCGTCGCCCTTTCCTTGTTGGGTGGCGTCGGCAGGCATTCTGTCCGCGCACCTATGGCGGGCGGTGCGTGGGGGCCTCGTGCCCGCCGGCGTTTGACGACGTTAGCCACCGGTATTGGAACCACGCACCGTCCGCCACCCTCGCTGTTAAGCAGGGTGGCCCCTTGCCGCTTGCACAAGGACGCCGCCATGACCGCTTCCCCTTACCCGCACCTGTTCGCCACCCTGGGCGAGGCCGCCACGCGCCTGCCCGATGACCTGGCCCGCACGCTGGAAGACACCTTCGTTGCGCTGCAGACCGGTAACAGCCCTGGCGCCATCACCCTGCAGGCCTGCCTGCAGTACATCCGCCAGGGCGATGCCGCCGACGGCCAGCCGTGGCCCGGCCACAACCGTACGCCTGGTCAGCGGCTGGCATTGGCGCGCATCGACCGCGCCAATGCGGGGCTGAGTTTCCTGCTGGAACTGCTGCACGCCACTGAACGCGTCCGCGTGGACGGGGATATCGGCCAGCAGATGGGTGACGGCGCGCGCGAAGGGCTGCTGCTGGCCTGCCGTGGGCTGGCCGAGTATGTGGATGTGCAGTTGCGAGCAGCGTAAGCACCCAACAAGGAGAAGTGCGGGGTAGCGCTCAGTTCAGTTGCACGCTGCACGCAATTGCAACGATTCCGATGGCTCATCATCACAGGAGCACCAATAGTGCGCACTTCTTTCAGGGAGTGCCCGGATGCACAAGATGATGATTCCGCTTGTCCGCTATGCACAGTTCAATGGCCGCGCCAGCCGCGGTGAGTTCTGGTGGTTCCAGTTGTTCATCATGATCCTGTTGATTCCGTCGAATGTGCTGGGCTTCATTGCTGGCTACACCGGTTCAAGCACGCTGGCACTGATATCGACGGGCGTGGGCGCGTTGGTGTGGCTGGCGATCATCGTGCCGATGATTGCAGTTATCGTGCGCCGCCTGCATGACACCGACCGTTCAGGCTGGTGGTACCTGCTGATGCTGGTGCCGATTGTGGGCCTGGTGGTGCTGGTGTTCCTGCTGCTACCCGGCACGCCGGGCAACAACCGCTTCGATGCAGCGGTTCCGCACGTGTAACCCGCCCGCGTTGGTGGGTGTCGACCTTGGTCGACACGCTGTTGGCACGGGCGGCTGACGCATTCGTGCCAACCAAGGTTGGCACCTACCAGAGCAACACCGAGGTGTTCCCGCCTGGGTAGGTGTCGACCTTGGTCTACATGGTGTTGGCAGGGGCGGCTGACGCGTTCGTGCCAACCAAGGTTGGCACCTACCAGAGCAACACCGAGGTATTCCCGCCTGGGTAGGTGTCGACCTTGGTCGACGCGCTGGTTGGCACGGCGCGTCTGACGCATTCGTGCCAACCAAGGTTGGCACCTACCAGAGCAACATCGAGGTGTTCCCGCCTGGGTAGGTGTCGACCTTGGTCGACACGCTGGTTGGCACCTACCAGAGCGCACCAATGCGCCTCCGCTTTGGTAGGTGTCGACCTTGGTCGACACGGAGTTGCCACGCGCGGCTGACACATTCGTGCCAACCAGGGTTGGCACCTACCAGAGCAACACCGAGGTATTCCCGCCTGGGTAGGTGTCGACCTTGGTCGACACGCTGTTGGCACGGGCGTCTTACACATCCGTGCCAACCAAGGTCGGCACCTGCCAGAGCAACACCGAGGTATTCCCGCCTGGGTAGGTGTCGACCTTGGTCGACACGCTGTTGCCACGCGCGGCTGACACATTCGTGCCAACCAGGGTTGGCACCTACCAGAGCAACATCGATCTGACCCCACACCGGAAGCTTGGCACCCAGCAGTGCAGTACCGCTGCGGCTACGCGAAGTGCTGGTAACCGCCGTCGGCGGCTTCGCCATCCACATGCACGCCCTGCCCTTCGGCAATCCGACCGATGCGGGTGAGCGGCACGTCCAGCGATTCGGCGAGGTAGTGCAGTGCGTCGCGCTGGTCGGCGGCGGCGGTGAAGCACAGTTCGTAGTCGTCGCCCCCGCGCAGTGCGCAGTCGCGCGCAGTGTCGCGGCCGAGCAGCTCACGCAGCGCGTGCGAGATCGGCAGCGAATCGGCATCCACATGCGCGGCCACGTTGCTACGCGTGGCGATATGACCGAGGTCGGCCAGCAGGCCGTCGGACACATCCACCGCCGCGTGCGCGAAGGCCCGCAGGCGCAGGCCCAGGGTCACGCGCGGCGTCGGCCGCAGCAGGCGCAGGCGCAGGCTTTCGTAGTCGGCCAGCAGCGTGGCGGTGGCGATGCTCAACGCACCTTGTTGCCACAGGCGCAGCGCGCCGGCGGCATCGCCCAGCGTGCCACTCACCCAGACATCATCACCCACCTGCGCGCGGTCGCGCCGCAGGGCCTGGCCACGCCCGACCTGGCCCATCGCGGTCACCGACAGCGACAGCGGACCACGCGTGGTGTCGCCACCGATCAGCGCGATGTCGTGCTGGTCGGCCAGGGCGAAGAAGCCATCGGCAAAGGCCTCGATCCAATCTTCAGACGCTTCCGGCAGGGACAGTGCCAGCGTGCACCACGCCGGGCGCGCGCCCATCGCGGCCAGGTCCGACAGGTTGACCGCCAGGGTCTTCCAGCCGATGTCGAAGGCAGGCGTCTCAACCGGGAAGTGCACGCCGCTGTTGAGCGTATCGGCGGTGACCACCAGTTGCTCGTTGGCACGCGGCTGCAGCAGCGCGGCGTCGTCACCGATGCCGAGCAGGATGTCGTCGCGCTCGAGGGTGCGGGCGCGGATGCGGTCGATGAGGGCGAATTCGGCCAGGGACATGGGGCGTTCTGCTTTTTTGTAGAGCCGAGCCATGCTCGGCTGCAGTTCGATCACGCGCCGCATTGCCGAACGCAACCGTGCGCTGCACGGTGAGCCGAGCATGGCTCGGCTCTACAGAAATCGGGTCAGTGACCCGATTCGACCTTGCGCCATTCCACGGCGGCACGATCCAGCACGCCGTTGACGTAGGTGTGGCCGTGTTCGGAACCGAAGCGCTTGGCCGATTCGATCGCTTCGTTGATCACCACGCGGTACGGCACGTCCAGGCGGTAGCGCAGCTCGTAGGCGGCCAGGCGCAGCACCGCGCGTTCGATCGCGTCCACTTCCTCGATGCCACGGTCCAGGTACGGGCCGAGCGCTTCGTCGATGTCGCGGCGGTTGTCGAGCACGCCGTGCAGCAGCGCTTCGAAGTACGCCAGGTCGGCGATTTCACGGGCCTGCTCGTGGGCGAACTGGGCGATCAGCGACTGTGCGTTGCCGCCGGAGATCTGCCAGGCGTAGATGGCCTGCACGGCACGACGGCGGGCGCGCGAGCGCAGCACCGGATCGACGCCATCGCGGCGGACGGGTTTACCGGAGGGCTTGCCCTGGGTGTTCTTGTTCATGGCAGTTGCTCCAGCAGATTGACCATTTCCAGTGCGGCGAGTGCGACTTCCTCGCCCTTGTTGCCGTGGCTGCCGCCTGCGCGCGCCTCGGCGTCTTCAACGCGTTCCACCGCCAGCACGCCGTTCAGCACCGGCACGCCGAAATCCAGCTGCACGCGCATCAGGCCTTCGGCGCAGCGGTCGGCCACGTGTTCGTAGTGGCGGGTGTCGCCACGGATCACGCAGCCCAGGGTGAGGATGGCGGCGTGTTCATGGGCGGCGGCCAGGCGCGCGGCCACCAGCGGCAGTTCCCAGGCACCCGGCACGCGGATCACGTCGATGTTGGCTTCGGTGATGCCGTTGCCGGCCAGGCTCAGGCGCGCGCCTGCGACCAGCGCGTCGGTGATGCGGGCGTTCCAGCGGCTGGCCAGGATGGCGAAGCGCGCCGACTCGGGAGTGCGAAGATCGCCTTCGTAGTGGCTCATATGCGGCTTGGGGACTCGATAAGGGGGTAATTCTAGCGTGGATGGGCCCCGGCCGTGGCTGGCGGGGGCCCGCAGGGTGTGCCGACCAACGGTCGGCACCCACCGGTGGCATGGGGCCGGCACCCACCGGTAGTGCCGGCCGCTGGCCGGCAATCCCCCATTACAGGGTGACCGTCTGCACCACTTCCAGGCCGTAACCGGCCAGGCCAACCTGGCGGCGCGGGGTGCCCAGCACCCGCAGCTTGCCCAGGCCCAGGTCAGACAGGATCTGTGCGCCGGCACCGTTGCGGCGCCACTGGCCCACATCCTTGTCCTTGCCCGGCACCACCGGCGCCGGCTGCTGGCGCAGGCGGGCCAGCAGGGCTTCACCGTCGCGCGGGGCCGACAGCACCACCATCACGCCGGCGCCCTCGGCATCGATCGCGCGCAGGGCATCGGTGGCCGCCACGCCGAAGTCGTCGCGGCGCCAGTGCAGCAGGTCGGCCAGCGGGTTTTCCACCTGCACGCGCACCAGGGTCGGGGTGTCCGCATCCGGCGTGCCACGAACCAGCGCGAAGTGCAGGTCGTGGGCGATGCGGTCGCGGTAGGTCACCAGCTTGAACGGACCGAATTCGGTGTCGATCTCGCGCTCGTCCACGCGCTCGACGGTCTTTTCGGTGGCCAGGCGGTAGGCGATCAGATCGGCGATGGAGCCCATCTTCAGGCCGTGCTCGCGGGCGAACACTTCCAGCTCCGGGCGGCGCGCCATGCTGCCATCCGGGTTCAGGATCTCCACCAGCACGCCGGCCGGTTCCAGCCCGGCGAGCATGGCCAGGTCGACGCCGGCTTCGGTGTGGCCGGCGCGGGTCAGCACGCCGCCCGGCTGGGCGATCAGCGGGAAGATGTGGCCCGGCTGGTGCAGGTCCGACGGCTTGGCATTGGGCTTTACCGCGGTGCGGATGGTATGCGCGCGGTCATGCGCCGAAATGCCGGTGGTGACGCCCTCGGCGGCCTCAATGCTGACCGTGAAGTTGGTCTGGAACTGGGCGGTATTGGCCTGCACCATCGGCGCCAGGCCGAGGTCGGCGGCGCGGCTGCGGGTCAGCGGCAGGCACACCAGGCCGCGGCCGTGGGTGACCATGAAGTTGATGTCCGACGGCTTGACCAGCTCGGCGGCCATGATCAGGTCGCCTTCGTTCTCGCGGTCTTCGTCATCGACGATGACCACCATGCGGCCCAGGCGGATGTCTTCCAGGATTTCCGGAATCGGGGCGAAGTTCATGCTGCGTCTCCCTGTGGGTGCTGACCGTTGCTCGGCACACCCATCAATCGCTCGACGTAACGGGCCACCAGATCGATTTCCAGATTGACCGCGCTGCCCACGCCGGTGGCGGAGAAGGCGGTGTTCGCCACGGTGTGCGGGATCAGGGCGACTTCAAAACCGTCGTCGTCCACTTCGTTGACGGTGAGGCTGACGCCGTCAACGCAGATCGAGCCCTTCTTGGCGATATAGCGGCGCAGCGAGGCCGGCGCGGCGAAACGCCAGCGCTGGGCCCGCGCGTCGTCATGGATGGACAGCACCTGGCCGAGGCCGTCGACGTGGCCGCTGACCAGATGGCCGCCCAGGCGGTCGGTCGGGCGCATGGCGCGCTCCAGGTTGATGACCGCCCCTTCGCCCAACTGGCCCAGCGTGGTCAGGCCCAGGGTCTCGGTGGAGGCATCGGCCTGGAAGCTGCTGGCGTCGAACGCGATGACGGTGAGGCAGACGCCGTTGATGGCGATGCTCTCGCCCATCTGCACGTGGTCGAACGGCAGATTCCCGACGTGGAAGGTGAAGCGGACATCGCCGCCGATGGATTCGCGTGCGGCCAGACGGCCGACGCCTTCGATGATTCCAGTAAACAAGTAACGTTCTCCGCGAAAAGTGAGCGAAAAACGCCGCAAGGCAAACAGGCGGGCGCAGGGCCGCGAAGGCCCTGTGGCACCGTCTTCTTTCATCCGGACTATGACCGTCGGCTCCGGCATTGGACCGGATCTGCTGACCCCCGGCCGTGGGCCGGGGCGCTCGCGGGCTCGTGCTTGCGCACCTACCGCCGGTGGGGAATTGCACCCCGCCCTGAAGACGTTTGTGTACCGGCGAACCGGCGCGGCTAGTGTACCAGCCCGTGCTGAACGGGGTGGGATGCCCGGGGTCGGATCCCTTTCCGCAGGCAAGGGCTCTGGCCCCGGCCCTCTCGAAATCGCTACGGGTCAGAGCCGTTTTCCGACGGAAAACGGATCTGACCCCGATCCAGGCCCGCTCGCACTCTGATGACCGGGGTCGGATCCCTTTCCGCAGGAAAGGGCTCTGACCCCGGGTCCCTCGAAATCGCGGAGGGGTCAGAGCCGTTTTCCGACGGAAAACGGATCCGACCCCGATGCAGGCCCGCTCGCATTCTGATGACCGGGGTCGGATCCCTTTCCGCAGGAAAGGGCTCTGACCCCGGGTCCCTCGAAATCGCGAGGGGTCAGAGCCGTTTTCCGACGGAAAACGGATCCGACCCCGATGCAGGCCGGCTCGCACTCTGATGGCCGGGGTCGGATCCCTTTCCGCAGAAAAGGGCTCTGACCCCGGCCAAGCCAGACCAGCTTGTGACGGCCGTCTCTCGCATTTTGTAAAACTTTCATTAAAATCCGCAGCGGACGACATGAGGTCGCCACGGGCAGCCGCGAGGGCAGGCCCGCCAATGGACTGAAATTCACAGGAATTCCCATGCGCAAGATCCTGATCGTGGCCGCCCTGCTGGCCGCTGCTCCGTTCTCGGCTTCGGCCGACGCCCTGAGCTACACCTACGTGGAAGGTGGCTGGACCCAGGTCCAGGTTGACGACAACGTGCTGGACGACCCGAAGGTCGACGGTGGCTACCTGCGCGGCTCGGTCGCGCTGGCCGAGCAGGTCTACGTGTTCGGTGGCTGGTCGCGCACCAGCAAGACCCGCCACTACGGCGAAGACTCGCTGAAGCTGGAACTGAACCAGCCGGAGCTGGGTATCGGCTACCACATGCCGTGGACCGACCGCCTGGACTTCACCGCCGATGCCGCCTGGGTGCGCCAGAACGCCGAATCGACCCTGCGCTACGACGGCGTGCGTTACCACGGCAAGGACCACACCAACCTGGGCCGCGTCACCATGGGTATCCGCGGCAAGCCGTCGCGCATGACCGAAGCCTGGGCCAAGGCCGGCTACATGGATGGCGGCAACAACTACAAGGGCACCTGGGTCGGCACCGTTGGCGGCCAGGTCAACTTCACCAAGACCTGGGGTGTAGTGGGCGAGATCGCCGGCTACCGCGACGTCACCCAGTACTCGGTCGGCGTCCGCGCCAGCTTCTGATTTACCGATCGCTCCTCGTCGTGCGATCGAACGGGCCCCGCAAGGGGCCCGTTTTTTTTGGGCCCGCGCGCGCCGGCAGGCGGCCACAGGGCACCATCGGGCCTGCGCAAAGATGCGCTACGCTTGCGCGCCTCTGGAACAGGAAACACCGTCATGAAGACTCCCTTGCGTACCCTGCTGGCCAGCGCCCTGCTGGCGGCCCCGCTGCTGGCCGGCGCCGCCCCGGCCACACTGACGCCCGAACAGGCTTTCGACCTGTACGCACGCGTGCTGCTGGAAGATGACGCCGCGGCGACCCGCGCGCTCAACGATGCGCTGAAGCCGGCGTTCGAAGGCCAGGACGCGGTGACCCCGAACCCGGGTGCGCTGGCCAAGGCGCTGGCCGATCCGTGGCAGGTCGTGCTTGCCAGCACCGGCGCAAAGGCCGACGCGGCCGCCAGCGAAGCGCTGTATGCCAAGGCCCTGCGTGATTCGAAGTGCCGCGCCAGCAAGAGCGTGATTGAAGACAACGAGTACGTGGAAGACCAGAAGCTGGCGCGCATCACTTTCAGCTGCCAGGTGCCCGACCTCGGCAAGGTGCGCCCGCTGTTCGCCGCCAGCCTTGCAGCCGACGCCAGCCCGGCCGCGCGCAGGCAGTTCACCGACGCCTACACCCAGGCGCTGCAGAGCGGTGCGCGCGTGCCGGTCAGCGGCACCTTCACCCTGTACCCGGCCAAGGACAACGGCTACTGGTACAGCGGCAACTTCGACGATCTGGTGGGTACCGTGACCGGCGCGCTGGCACCGTTCGAGGACTGGATGCAGGACGCGCAGGCGGCCAGCGCACCGAAGGTGACCGGCGTACCCGGCTGTGACCTGCTGTTGCAGCAGCACCGCGCCTGCGTGGCGAAGATCGCGCCGGACCAGATCAGTGGCGTGGATGCCATGACCGAGGAACTGAAGGCCAAGGCCAAGGTGAAGTCAGCCGAAGACATGACGCAGGAATGCAAGGCACTGCGCCCGATCGCCGAGATGATGTGGACCGACGAATGCGCGTAAGTGCGATGTAACGCCGAGCCTACGCGCTGCCCAGCGTTGCCGACGGCAAGGGCAACTGCATTTTCAGAACCCTTGCATGGCCCTGCGCGGCCTGCATGGTCAATGCTGTTGCCCTCTTCCACCAGGGCAACCGCATGAAACACCGTATGACGTCGACCGCGCTCATGTTGCTGGCGCTGATGGTGTGCTGGCAGGCCGAGGCGTCCAGGTTCAAAGCCACGAAGATCATCGTCGTCCAACCCTCGGTCGCCTTCGAGTCAACGCAGCTGAGCGACAGGCACCTGGATGCGTGGATGAGTGAGGATGATCACTGCCGCGACTTCCTGATGTACCACGACCAGTGTGCCGTGCTGGTACTGCCGGATGAGTACGACGACGGTTTTACGCGTCGCCAGTTGCGGTTCAAGGCGAGGCAACTGCCGGGCGAGGCGCTCGGCGCGTACTGCCGCGACCTGCATGTGCTGTGGAAGCAGCAATGGAAAGGCCAATGCCCCGTTGGCGAAGAAGACGACGAAGCGGCCTGACGCCATGGGCGTAGCCCCCTGCCCTGCGTCATTCCTTCATGGGCGCAGCAGCAGCCTGTTGTCCTCGCCGACCTGGCGCTGGTCAACCACGCGCAGGCGACGCTGCTGGTCCATGGCATCGATGCCGAGGCCAGCCAGCAGCGGGCGGCCGTTGTCGCCCAGCAGCGTGGGCGCCTGATAGAGCAGAAGCTCATCGACCCAGCCAGCGCGCAGCAGCGCACCGGACAGCGTCGCGCCGGCTTCGGTGTGCACTTCGTTGATGCCGCGCTCGGCCAGCAGCGCCAGCACCGCGCCCAGGTCCAACCGCCCCTCTGCGCTGGGCACGCTGGCGAATTCGGCGTCGGCCGCGTCCGGTGCGCTCACCGCCGCAGCGTGCAGGTACAGCGTCGGTGCCCCGCCCTCGCGCACGCGGCTGCATTCGAGCGAGCGCAGGCGCGAATCCAGCACCACACGCAGTGGTGCCATCACTTCGGTATCGGCCAGGCGCACGGTCAGCATCGGGTCGTCGGCCAGCACCGTGTCGGCGCCGGTCAGGATCGCACCGGCGCGCGCGCGCCAGTGCTGCACGTCCTCGCGCGCGGCCGGCCCGGTGATCCACTTGGAACTGCCATCGGCCATCGCGGTACGGCCATCCAGGCTGGCGGCCAGCTTCACCCGCAACCACGGCCGATTGCGCTCCACGCGCGACAGGAAGCCCTTGTTGAGCTCGCGCGCCTGCACCGCCATCAGCCCTTCGGCGACGTCGATGCCGGCATTGCGCAGCAGATCGAACCCACCGCCATCGACCTTCGGGAATGGATCACGCATCGCCGCGACCACGCGCGACACGCCAGCTTCGATCAAGGCCAGCGCACACGGTGGCGTGCGCCCGTAGTGGGCGCAGGGTTCCAGGGTGACGTAGGCGGTGGCACCGCGTGCTTCGCCGCCGGCCTCGCGCAGGGCGAACACTTCCGCATGCGGGCCACCGGCGCGCTGGTGCCAGCCCTGCCCGACCACGCGTTCGCCGTGGGCGATCACGCAGCCGACCATCGGATTGGGGCGGGTGGTATAGGCGGCACGCTCGGCCAGGCGCAGCGCGTTGGCCATGTGCAGGTGGTCGAGGACGGAGAACGAAGTGGTCATGCAGCCATGGTAACGCCGCCGGTGTTGATCCATGCCGTCAGTGCCAACCAACGGTTGGCACCCACCAGTGAATGCGGCCACCGGTGCCCACCAAGGTTGGCACCCCCAAGGCAGAGGCAGTCAGCCCTTCTTCTTCTTGGTCAGGGCGATCACATCGCCCAGCAGCTGCAGCTGTTCGGTACTGGACGGCAGGTCGCGCTCGAGCTTCTCGATCTCCTCGCGGAAATCGGCCACGTCCTCGAAGCTGCGGTAGACCGAAGCGAAGCGCACGTAGCCGACATGATCGAGCTTGCGCAGTTCGTTCATCACGAACTCGCCGACCTTGATCGAGGGCACTTCGCGCTCGCCGCTGATGCGCAGCTGGTGAACCACCGCACGCACCGCTGCTTCGATCTTGTCTTCGGCCACCGCACGCTTCTGCAGCGCGCGGTCGAAGCCAGCGCGGACCTTGCGCTGGTCGAACGCCTCGCGCGTGCCATCGCTCTTGACGATGGCCGGCAGCTTCAGTTCGACCGTTTCCAGGGTGCTGAAGCGCTCGCCGCAGGCTTCACATTCACGCCGACGACGGATCGTCGCGCCGTCTTCAGAGACGCGCGAGTCGATGACCCGGGTATCGGCATGTTGGCAGAAGGGGCAGTGCATGGAACGCCTGGCTCAGGAAAGTACCTATTGCCACGGTCATGGCAGCGTCGCAAAGGTACCTGAGAAAGGGCGCAGCGGCAAATGCTGTCTGCGCGGAAGTACCTGCATTTCGGCCAACCAGAGCGTCCAGTGAGGTCAGCAGGACCAGACGTTCAACCAGGTGCCGACGGCACCGGGGCCGCGCGTGCCCAGCGCAGCCACGCCAGGTGCCCGGCCATCACCAGCAGCGGCGGGCCGAACCCAAGGAAGGCCAGGGTCGAGATTTCCCCATGCTTGAAGGTGAAGTACAACGCGGCGGCGACCACGGCCAACGCGGCCAGCACCCCCAGCGCAAGGCCGACCCAGGCGACAACCGGTGATTGGCGCAGGCCGGCAACACCGCGCCACAGGAACAGGCCGCTCAGCCACAACCACGACAGCAGGCCGATGATTCCAGCCGACGACCACAGCAGCAACCACGTGTGCTCGTCGCCCGTCAGGTACTTGCCGTCCCATACGACCATCAGCCCCAGCACGGCACCCGTGCCGCCTGCCGCCACGGTGGGCAGGCCCACCAGCAGGCCGGCGATCGCCATCCAGCGTTTGTGCAGACGCTCATCCATGCGTTCGATTTCCTTCCATGGGCCACGTCATGCGCGGCGTTTGATCCACACCAGCATCGCAGCCGGCACCAGCATCGACGGGCCCAGCAGCAACAAGCCGATGCCTTCGGCATGCACGGCGATGCCCCACCACAGCGCCAGCCCCAGCGGGAGCAAGGCGGCGAGACCGCCCGCCAGCAGCATCCACCACCAGAGGCGGTGCACGTGCAGCCCGGCACGCCCCTGCAGCAGAAAACCCGCGCTGAGCCACAACCAGGCCAGGCAACCGGCAATGCCGGCCAGGCCCCACAGCGGCATCACCGTCACCGAGGCCAGCGTGCCATGACCGAACTGGCCCAGCCCCATCAGCAGCAGCATCGTCGCCGCCGCGCCGCCCATCACCAGGCTGGGCAGGCCAAACAGCACCGCCAGCGCGGTGTACAGGTACTTGAGGTGGCGCTCATCCACGCGGGCCTACTCCTCTGATCGCGCCGGGCCGGATGGCTCGCCCAGGGCGTCAGCACGCAGCCGCAGGAGGATCAACGTACCGGTGGGCACCAACAGGGACGGCCCGGCGAACAGCCCGCTGAGCACGGACGAACCCAGCTCGGCGAAGTAATACAGCGCCATCGCCAGCAGGGGCAGGCCTGCCAGCACGCCCAGGCCCAACAGCAGCCACCAGCGGCGTGATGCCATGTGCAGCCCGCGTGAACCATCGCGCAGCCAGACGATGCTGAGTGCGACCCAGGCCACGAGGCCGGCGATCCCGCACGATCCCCACGCGAGCATGCCGGCGGCAAACCACAGGTTGTCCGCGTCCAGCGAGACCAGCCCGATCACCCCCATGACCACGGCGATGCAGGCGCCGGCACCGCCGAAGAACAGGCTGGGCAGGCCGAACAGCACCGCCAGTGCGATGTACAGGTACTTGAGGCGGCGCTCATCCATGCGCGGGATTCCTGATGACGGGGTCAGAGCCCTTCCCTGCGGGAAGGGATCCGACCCCTGCGTCGATCCGGAAGGCGGGGTCCGATCCCTTTCCGCCAGGAAAGGGCTCTGCCCCCACTCTCCGATCAGCCGTAGACCGGGTACTTGCGGCACTGCGCGCTGACGGCGTCGCGCACGCGGGCGATGACCGCGTCATCGTTCGGTGCGTCGAGCACGTCGGCGATCCAGTTGGCCAGATCCACGCAGTCCTGTTCGACGTAGCCACGGGTGGTCACCGCCGGCGTACCCAGGCGCAGGCCCGAGGTCACGAACGGCGAACGCGGGTCGTTCGGCACCGAGTTCTTGTTGACGGTGATGTGGGCCTTGCCCAGCGCGGCTTCCGCGTCCTTGCCGGACACGTCCTTGCCGATCATGTCCACCAGCATCAGGTGGTTCTGGGTGCCGCCGGAGACGATCTTGTAGCCACGCGCGATCAGCGTATTGGCCATCGCCTGGGCGTTCTTCACCACCTGCTGCTGGTAGGCCTTGAAGCCCGGCTCCAGCGCTTCCTTGAAGGCCACGGCCTTGCCGGCGATGACGTGCATCAGCGGACCGCCCTGGATGCCCGGGAACACGATCGACTGCAGCTTCTTGACCAGGTCTTCGTCGGCGCCCTTGGCGATGATGATGCCGCCGCGCGGGCCGCGCAGGGTCTTGTGGGTGGTCGAGGTGACCACGTGGGCGTGTTCCAGCGGGCTCGGGTAGACGCCTGCGGCGACCAGGCCGGCGACGTGGGCCATGTCGACGAACAGGTAGGCGCCGACCTTGTCGGCGATGGCGCGGAAGCGCGCCCAGTCGATCACCTGCGAGTAGGCCGAGAAGCCGGCCACGACCATCTTCGGCTTGTGCTCCAGGGCCAGGCGCTCGACTTCGTCATAGTCGATCAGGCCCTGGTCGTTGACGCCGTACTGCACGGCGTTGAACAGCTTGCCCGAGGCATTGACCTTGGCGCCGTGGGTGAGGTGGCCGCCGTGGGCCAGGCTCATGCCGAGGATGGTGTCACCCGGCTGCAGCAGGGCGAAGTACACGGCCTGGTTGGCCTGCGAACCGCTGTGCGGCTGCACGTTGGCATAGTCCGCATCGAACAGCTGCTTCAGGCGGTCGATCGCCAGCTGCTCGGCGATGTCCACGTATTCGCAGCCACCGTAGTAGCGCTTGCCCGGGTAGCCTTCGGCGTACTTGTTGGTCAGCTGGCTGCCCTGGGCTTCCATCACCGCCGGGCTGGTGTAGTTCTCGCTGGCGATCAGCTCGACGTGGTCTTCCTGGCGCTGGGTCTCAGCGGCGATGGCCTTGGCCAGTTCGGGATCGTAGGATTCGATGCGGACGTCACGCGGGAACATCGGGTACTCCAGCAGGCAGGGAAAAGGGGTACGGCTCAGCCCTCGATTGTAGCTCCGCACTGGCCCGCTGGGGCCGAAACGGACGGGGCCGGCATCCCCGAAGGAATCCGGCCCCGTATGGTTTCGATCGATAGTTGTGGGGTCAGAGCCCTTTCCGTTGGAAAGGGATCCGACCCCGGCCGCGATCCTCAGCGACTGAGCACGTACTGGGCGATCACACCGGTGGCGATGGCCACCAGCAGCATGTTGCCGCGATCATCCCGGATCCACTGATGGCCGTACGGCGGGCGGCGCAGGTTGTAGCGCGGGTAGTCGTTCACCACGTAGACCGGGCCGCGGTAGTAGTCGCGGTAGCGGTGGCCGACCTTCCAGCCATAGCCCGGGCCATAGGCCGGGCGATAGACCACGCGCGGCGGTGCCGGGCGGTAGTAGCGATCATGGTCACGGTGCCAGTCGCGGCGGTCGCGTTCCCAGTCGCGCCGGGCCTCGCGGCGGTCGCGCTCCCAGTCGCGGCGGTCCTGGCGCCACTCACGGCGATCCTCGCGCCACTCGCGGCGGTCGTGGTCGCGGCGATGGTCGTTGTCGGCGAAGGCCGGGGTCACGGCGCCCAGCGCCAGCACAGAGGCCACGGCGCCGGCCATTACTCGATTGATGCGCATGTCAGACCTCTGCTTGGGTGGGTGGTGAGCCCATATTGCGCAACCGATCTGAACCGTTTCCGGCTGGAAACGCTTCCCGCTGCAGGACTGTGACGGAGTATTCAGGCCACGGCCAGCCTGCGCGGCTCCGGCCGGGCGCGGGCCGGAACCGGTTCCGGCTATAATTGGCGGTATTCCATTCCAGTCTGTGCCCGCTGCCGCAACGGGATGTTCCCGTGACGGGTCGGGCGCAGGGCCGCGCCTACGGAGACCGCATGTCCTCGCAATACATCTACACCATGAACCGCGTGTCCAAGGTGGTCCCGCCCAAGCGGCAGATCATCAAGGACATTTCCCTGTCCTTCTTCCCGGGCGCGAAGATCGGCCTGCTGGGCCTGAACGGCGCCGGCAAGTCCACCGTGCTGAAGATCATGGCCGGCGTGGACACCGATTTCGAGGGTGAAGCCCGCCCGCAGCCCGGCATCAAGGTCGGTTACCTGGCGCAGGAACCGGAACTGGACCCGAACAAGACCGTGCGCGAGTCGGTCGAGGAAGGCGTGGGCGAAGTGCTGCAGGCCCAGGCCGCGCTGGAGGCGGTGTACGCCGCCTACGCCGAGGAAGGCGCCGACTTCGACGCGCTGGCCAAGGAACAGGAGCGCCTCGAGGCGATCCTGGCCGCCGGCGACGCGCACACCCTGGAAAACCAGCTGGACGTGGCTGCCGATGCGCTGCGCCTGCCGCCGTGGGATGCCAAGATCGCCAACCTGTCCGGCGGTGAAAAGCGCCGCGTCGCACTGTGCCGCCTGCTGCTGCAGAAGCCGGACATGCTGCTGCTCGACGAACCGACCAACCACCTCGACGCCGAGTCGGTGGAATGGCTGGAACAGTTCCTGGCGCGCTATACCGGCACCGTGGTGGCCGTCACCCACGATCGCTACTTCCTGGACAACGCCGCCGAGTGGATCCTGGAACTGGACCGCGGCCGCGGCATTCCGTGGAAGGGCAACTACACCGAATGGCTGGTGCAGAAGGATGAGCGCCTGAAGCAGGAAGAGAACCAGGAAAAGGCCCGCCAGAAGGCGATCCAGAAGGAACTGGAGTGGTCGCGCCAGAACGCCAAGGGCGGCCGCTCCAAGGGCAAGGCCCGTCTGGCCCGCCTGGAAGAGCTGCAGTCGCAGGATTACCAGAAGCGCAACGAGACCAACGAAATCTTCATCCCGCCGGGCGAGCGCCTGGGCAACATGGTGATGGAGTTCAAGAACGTCTCCAAGAAGTTCGGCGACCGCCTGCTGATCGACAACCTGTCGATGCTGATTCCGCCGGGCGCGATCGTCGGCATCATCGGCCCGAACGGCGCCGGCAAGTCGACGCTGTTCAAGATGATCACCGGCCAGGAGAAGCCGGATTCGGGCGAGATCGTGATCGGCCCGACCGTGCAGCTGTCCTACGTGGACCAGAGCCGCGACAAGCTGGAAGGCAACCACAACGTCTTCCAGGAAATCGCCGGTGGCCTGGACATCCTCAACATCAACGGCATCGAGATCCAGTCGCGCGCCTACATCGGCCGCTTCAACTTCAAGGGCCAGGACCAGCAGAAGATGGTCGGCTCGCTGTCCGGTGGTGAGCGTGGCCGCCTGCACATGGCCAAGACCCTGCTGCAGGGCGGCAACGTGCTGCTGCTCGACGAACCGTCCAACGACCTGGACATCGAAACGCTGCGTGCGCTGGAAGACGCGCTGCTGGAGTTCCCGGGCAACACCTTCGTGATCTCGCACGACCGCTGGTTCCTGGACCGCATCGCCACGCACATCATCGCTTTCGAAGGCGACTCGCACGTGGAGTTCTTCCAGGGCAACTACCGCGAGTACGAGGAAGACAAGAAGCGTCGCATGGGCGACGATGCCGCGCCGAAGCGCCTGCGCTTCAAGGCGCTGAAGTAAGAAAGGAAGAACGGCCGCGCTCTGCGCGGCCGTTCTGCATTCGGGTAGGTCACGACCGTTGGTCGTGACACCTTATTGTTGCGAGACGCCCCATGTCCCTGTTCGAACGCCTGTTCCAGCTGCAGCAGCACGGCACCACCGTGCGCACCGAGCTGCTGGCCGGTGTCACCACCTTCCTGACGATGTCCTACATCGTCTTCGTCAACCCGGAAATCCTCGGCACCACCGGCATGGATGCGGGTGCGGTGTTCGTGGCCACCTGCCTGGCCGCGGCGCTGGGTTCGGCGGTGATGGCACTGGCGGCCAACTTCCCGGTCGGGATGGCACCGGGCATGGGCCTGAACGCGTTCTTCGCCTTCACCGTGGTCGGCGCCGCCGGCCTGCCGTGGCAGCAGGCACTGGGCGCGGTATTCATCTCCGGCCTGGTGTTCCTGGTGCTGTCGCTGACCGGTGTGCGGGCGTGGCTGGTGTCGGGCATTCCTTCGTCGCTGCGCTCGGCGATCGTGGCCGGCATCGGCCTGTTCCTGGCGATCATCGCGCTGCAGAAGTCCGGCGTGATCGTCGGCAATGAAGACACGCTGGTAGCGCTGGGCCCGTTGAATACGGCGCCGCCGCTGCTGGCACTGGCCGGCTTCCTGCTGATCGCGGTGCTGGAAGCGCGCCGTATCCGTGGCGCGATCCTGATCGGGATCCTGGCGGTGACCGGCGCGGGCTGGGCATTGGGCGACGTGCAATACCAGGGCCTGGTCTCGCTGCCGCCGAGCCTGGCGCCGACCTTCCTGCAGCTCGACCTGCCGGGCCTGCTGCACCACAACGGTGGCGCGCCGATCGCCGTGTTGCTGCAGGTGGTGCTGGTGTTCGTGCTGGTGGAAGTGTTCGATGCCACCGGCACCCTGTATGGCGTGGTCGGTCGCGCCGGACTGCTGAAACTGCCGGGCGCGCAGAAGCGTTTCGGCCGCGCGCTGCTGGCCGACAGCACGGCGATCGTGGCCGGTTCGCTGCTGGGCACCAGCAGCACTACCGCGTTCGCTGAAAGCGCCTCGGGCGTGCAGGTGGGCGGCCGCACCGGCCTGACTGCACTGGTGGTGTCGGCACTGTTCCTGGCCGCACTGCTGTTCTCGCCGCTGGCGGCGATGGTGCCCGGCTATGCCACCGCACCGGCGCTGCTGTTCGTGGCCGGCCTGATGCTGCGCGAACTGGTGGACGTGGACTGGAGCGACCTGACCGAATCGGTGCCGGCCGCACTGTGTGCCCTGGCGATGCCGTTCACCTACTCCATCGCGAATGGCCTGGCGTTTGGCTTCATCGCGTATGCGGCGCTGAAGGCCGGCACCGGCCGCTGGCGCGAAGTGCATCCGGCGGTGTGGCTGGTGGCGGTGCTGTTCGCGCTGCGCTACGCCTTGGAATAATCGGGGCGCGATGCCGGCCAGCGGCCGGCACTACCGGGTGGTGATTCATCTGCCACCCGGGGCGCGATGCCGGCCAGCGGCCGGCACCACCCGGCGCGGGGTTCACCTCCCACCCACGGTGCTCTGGGATGATGCGGGCATGGTTCGGCCCGACCTTCCCACGGATCCGTCTTCGCCGTTGCGCCGCCGGTTGCTGCGCGCGGCAGTGCTGGCGCCGTTGGCCGCTACGCTCGCCACCCTGCCCGGCTGTTCGCTGCCGGTGCAGGTGGATGGCACCTTCCTGCAGCCCTGGCGCAGCCATCTGCAGTGGGGGCCAGCCGACTGGCAACGTTCCTTGAAGCTTGCCCATGCGCTGGGCTGCCGGCAGCTGGTGCTGCAGTGGACCGGCATCGTCGGTGGCAGCGATGGCGACTGGTCGCTGCCGGACAGCAGCCTGCAGCAGCTGTTCACCGCGGCCAGCGAGAACGACATCCGCATCCGCGTTGGCCTGCCCTTCCAGCAACGCTGGTGGCAGGCCATCGGCGCCGACGACGCCACGCTGCAGGCGTTCCTGGCCGACAGCCTGGCGCACGCGCGCAGCTGGTTGGCACAGGCGCCGTGGGCGCAGCAGCCCGCCTTCGGCGGCTGGTACCTGCCCTACGAACTGGAGCAGTTCCACTGGGCCGATCCGGCCCGCCAGCAATGGCTGGCGCAGTGGCTGCACGGGCTGGCGCAGGCCGCCAGCGCGCGCGGCGGTGACTGTGCGATCTCCTGCTACTTCAGCCGCCTGCAGACCGACGGCGACCTGGTCGCGCTGTGGCAGGCGGTGCTGGCACGGGCCGCGCTGCGGCCGATGGTGCAGGACGGCGTGGGGGTGGCCGGCGCCGGCAACGTGCAGCAGCTGCAACCGCTGCTCGGCCATTTCCGGGCACAGGGCATCGGGTTCGATGCGATCGTCGAACTGTTCCGCGAACTGCCCGGCAGCCCCGCCGACGGCAGCGCGTTCAAGGGCGAAACCGCAGATGCCGCGCGCATCCAGCGGCAGCTGGCGTGGGCGCACGACAGCGGTGCGCAGCACGTGCTGGTCTATGCACTGGAGCCGTGGCTGACCCAGGACACGCCGCAGGCCGCGGCGCTGCGACGACGTTGGGGCCTGCCTCAGTAGGAGAGGATGGCGGTGGCGAACAGGCCCTTGGCGCGCTGCGTATCACCGCCGCCGATCGCGAAGCGGTACTGCACGGTCAGGTCCAGGTAGGAACGCGGCGTGTTGTAGTGGTCTTCGCGGAACCAGTAGCGCACGCCCACGCCCGGCCCTGCGCCGAGTGACCAGCTGCGCTGCGTATCGTTGAGTGCGAACGACTGCGCCGGGAACAGCGGGTAGCGGATGTCGCGCACGCGCGAGCGCTGGTCCAGCCAGTCCGCCCCCACCACCACATACGGCGTGACCACCCAGTGGGTCTGCCCGGCACCAAAGCGGAAGCTGCGGCCGGCACGCAGTTCACCGGCAGCGAACCACTGTTCGCGATGCAGGCGCCCGTTGGCATCGCCCACCCGGCGCACCGGCGTGCCATTGGCATCGAGTGCCTCGAGGGTGAAATGCGCGCTGTTGTCATCCCACGTGTAACCGCCCTGCGCGTAGCCACTGACCATCCACCACTGATTCACGTCGGTGCGCAGGTCGGTGCCGTGGTAATAGCCGTAGGTCAGGTAGGACATCCAGCCACCGGAACCGCTGGCCAGGCGGTAGCGGGCCAGTGTGCTGGCTTCCAGTGGCGGGTTGCGGGCCAGCTGCAGGCTGCATTGCACGGCCGCCGAAGCGGGGTAGACATCGCCCGTGCGGGTGGCGCTGCCGAGGAACTGGCGACGCTCGATGCCGGCGCTCAGGCCGGTCTGGCCGAAGGCGTAGCGCAGGCCGAACGAGGCGATGGTGGACGGCCAGCCGGTGGTGGAACGCGAGCGGCTGAGCCGTTCGGCGCGCGCGCGTGCATCGGGCGTCGATTCGCCGGTGCACGGGTCCACGGCGCGGATCGACTCGTAGGTGCCACCCTCGTCGTACAGGGTGTTGAGCAGCCGCGCGTAAAGCTCCAGCGTGCCGTGCTGGTCATTGAAAGCCGGCGGGCGCCAGAACGCTTCAAGCGTGCTGAACACCGAATCACCCGGCGTACTGATCGCCGCGCCGCCGACATTGGTCGCCGCCTGGCGCGCGCCACGGAAGCCGGCCGAGGCGATCACGCCCCACTCGCGCGAATAGTTGGCGATGGCATTGCGCACGTTGTAGCGCTGGTGCGCATCCAGTGGCAGCTCGCCGGCATCGGCACGATCAATGGCCGTCCGCAGCAGGGTCACCGCCTGCGGGTGATCGCCGTTGGCCGCGCTGGCGTAGGCCTGGTCAAGCACCACGCCCTTTGGTGCCCTGCCAGTGGCCTCGGCGGCACGGAAGTCGGCCAGTGCGCGCGCCGGCTCGTGCGCCTTCTGGTTGAGGTAGCCGCGCTGCATCAGCGCCTCCGCATCGTCAGGGCGCTGTGCCAGCGCCGCATCCAGGCGCTGCCGTGCTTCGTCCTGCTGGCTGCGATTGCCTGCCGCCAGCGTGGTGGTCAGCAGGCCGTGCAGGCTCGCGTCGTCCGGTGCGAGCTGCACGGCCTGCCGCGCCTCACCGATGGCCTCGGCATAGTCCCGGCGCGCGTAGGCCGCGTAGGCACGCTGTGCGGCACCACCGTCGCCCTGCAGGTCGGCCGGCATCAACTCGCAACGGTTGCCGCTGTCGCCAGACTGGCAGTGCTGGAACGGCGCCGGATAGGTCTGCGCGCTCAAACGCGGACGCTCGCGACTGGAACGGACCGCCTTGGCGCGCTGCTCGATGCCCTGCTGCAGCAGCTGCTGCGCGCGTGCATCGCTGGCATCTGCTGGCAATGCCGCGCGCAGCGGCGCCAGCAGTGCACCCGCACGTGTGCGGTCCCCAGCGGCCAGGGCCGCATCCACGGCCAGCAGGCGCACGTTGCGCTGCTGCATGGTTGACCCCGGCGCGGCGAGTGCGGCGTCGAAGTCTTCATTGGCCAGCAGGCTGTTGCCCTGGCGCTGGCGCAGGTAGCCGCGCATCACCCGCGCATTGAGATCCTGGCCGTCGGCCTGCAACGCCTGGTCGGCACTGCGCTCGGCGTCGGCCAGCTGCCCCTGCTGCAGCTGCGCGGTAATCAGCAGCAACCGGTACGTCGCCACCTCCGGTGCCAGCTCGACAGCGGCACGTGCCTGCGCAACGGCCGCGGCATCATCCTGCGTGGACAGCGACCGGTACGCCTGCTGGGCCTGCAGCAGCGCGCGCTGTCGATCCAGCGCCACGCGCCGTGCGCGCAATGCCTCGACATTCGGCGCGCCCAGCTGCAGCGCGGTGGCAATGGCGGCGTCGGCCTGTTCGGGCTGCTGCTGTGCTTCCAGCGCGGCCACCCACAGCATCGCCCAGGCGCCCTGCGTTGGCTGCTGCCGGAAGGCCTGCTCGGCCTTGCTGGCTGCCTCTCCCATCCGCCCGGCGTCATAAGCGGCGTAGGCCTCGGTGGCCAGCGCGTAGGCCTGCTGCCTGGCGCGGTCTGCGCCGCTGCCAGCCACGCGCGGTGGGGAGGGTGCGCGCCCGCTCCTGGCATCCGGAGGCGTGCTGCGCGCAGCGGTGGCAGCGGCCAGCGCCGGCAACGCCGGATCCTTCAACCCCGCATCCAGTGCACGACGTGCCTGCTGCTGGGCCTCGGCACCCCGCCCCAGTTTCTGCAGCGCATAGATCTGCAACAGGCGCAGCCGCACCACGTCCGGGCGCAGCCGGATCGCTTCGGTGGACTGCTGGTAAGCCGCCGGGTAGTCACCGCGCTCATAGGCGGCAAACGCCTGCTCGGCGACGCGGTAGGCCGCACCGGACAACGGCAGTGCTGCATCGGCCTGGGCCAGCACCGGCGCGGCCGCCGTGGCCAGTGCCACGGCAATGACGGAGGACAGCAGCGTGGTCTTCATGCCGGCAAGGCTCCCGGGAGGCGGCGACTGCAGCGCGGCCGCACGCCGGCGCTGTTCCTGCATGGCCTGGGCCACGGCGTCTTCGGTGGTGATGCCCTGCTTGACCAGGTAATCGCCGATGCGGCCGTCGCGCTGCGGCTTGTACGCGTCCAATGCGATCTCGAAGCGCGCGTGGTCGATCAGGCGCATCTCCACCAGCAGGTCGCCCAGCAGCGGCACGTTGTCCAGCTGCCAGTCCCGGTCACTGCCGATCAGGCGCAGCCCCGCGTTGATCTCGCTCTCGCGGGCGATGCTCTGTTCGATGTGGTCGCTGCGGGTTTCCTGCTTGAGCAGCGCCAGTGCCTCCTCGGGCAGCGGGCTGGCCACGGCCAGACGCAGGGTCCCCGGCTGCCGCGGCGGCAATGGCAGCATGCGCCATTGCACGCAGGCGTCGGCGCTGACCGGGAACGGGCCGGCCCGCAGGTAATCCACGTCGATCACCGCACGTGGCAGGTCGCCCTGGAAGGCAATCGCCTCGGCCAGGGTCTCATCATCCAGCCACCCCTGGGTGAGCAGGATGCGCCCCAGCGGCTGCTGCCGGCCGTCCTGCTGCTGCTCCAGTGCCTGCTGCAGGCGCTCCGGCTCCACCGCCTGCCAGGTGGTCAACAGTTCGCCGAGCTGCTTGCGCGTCTGCACCAGCTGCGCCGCGTCCGGGAAGTCGTGCATGGTCTTGTCCCAGACCATGCGCTTGCCGAACAGCAGGTAGGCCAGGAACACCTTCCACGCGCGGGCGGTGGCCATGAAGTTGATCATGTTGCCGACCACCATCCGCGGGATCGACATCAAGGCATGCTCCCAGCCGTACAGCCGGTTGACGAAATAGAAGCGCTGCACGACGCGGGTGGCCAGCGCTGCGGTGGTCAGCAGCGCGACGTTCATCTGCCAGGTACCGGCTTGGAACACGCTGGGGAACTGCATCGTCCACACCCCGGACATCTTCAGCAGCCAGAACAGCAGCAGCTGCAGGAAGATGAGGTAGGCAATGATGCTGACGAACGAGGTGATGATGCCCTTGCGGTCGCGCGCCAGCAGGTACTTGGTGGCCAGCGAGCCACGCCAGCCCAGCGACTCCCAGCTCTGCAGGCCGATGCCCAGCACCCAGCGCGCCTTCTGCCGGTACGAGGCACGGAAGTTGTCGGGGAAGTACTCGCGCACGCACAGCGCCATCTGCTGGTTGCGCTCGCGCACCGGCCCCCAGCCGAACCAGGACGGGCGACGCACGCGGAACTGCACCGGGAAGCGGGCGAAGATCGACTGCATGCCCATCGCCGCCAACCGCGCACCGACGTCATAGTCCTCGGTGAGGCTGTCGGTGTTGAAGGGCTGGTTGCCGGTCTGCGCGCTCAGCGCCAGCAGCGCGCGCCGCGAGAAGCAGGTACCGACGCCCGCCGATGGCACCATGCCGGAAACACTTTCACGCACGACCAGATCCTTGGCGTGCCATTCGGCGAATTCGTCCATGTAGACACCGGCAACCAGCTCATACCACTCGCGGTCCAGCGAGGTGACCGGCAGCTGGATCATGTCCTTGCGCGGCAGCAGGTAGTTGTAGAAGCGCAGTTCCATCGGATGCAGCACGTCCTCGCTATCGTGCAGGATCACCCCGGCGAACTCGATGTCGTGGCGCTTCTCGTAGTCGAAGATCGCCAGGATCAGCCAGTTCAGGCAGTCGGCCTTGCTGGTCGGCCCGTCGTGCGGCACTTCCACGCGGCGCAGGCGCTTGTAGCGGCGACGCATGCGCTCGACCTCATCGATGGTCTGCTGGTCGTTGGGATAGGTGCCGACGAACACGACGTACTCGCGGTAATCGAGCACGTTGATCATGTTCTCCACCATCTGCGCGATGACGTCGTACTCCATCCACGCCGGCACCATGATCGCCAGCGGCTGCTGCGGGCGCTGCAGCAGGTCGTCCTGGGTCAGCGGCCGGTAGGCATCGCGGCGCTTGATCGTGAGCGCGCGCCAGCTCTCGCGTACCCAGTACCAGACATCGATGAACAGGTCATCGAGGCTGGAGATCAGGATCAGCACGGCCACCGCCGCCGCCGTGGTTTCCAGGGCGGCGTAGTAGTTGGCCAGCTGGATGTTCCAGAACAGACCGTCCACGGTGGATCAGTGCCCTGTGTTGGCGGACTTGCGGCGACGCACCTGGGTGACGCGGGCGGCCAGCAGCGCGAACACGATCACGCCGACCAGCAGCAGCAGCCAGACCATGTGCCGTTCCCACTTCGATTGCGGGTTGCCGTCCTGCGCGATACGCGTGCCGTAGGGATCCTGGCGGTCGAATTCGCGCACGGCATCACTGCCGTCGAGCACGGCGAGATCGCCCCGCAGCAAACGGAATGGGGCGCCGAACGGCGGTGACTGCGCACCGAGGTCGCTGTAAACAACGCCCAGCTGGCCACCGGACGACCCCACCTGCACCACCGCGGCACGATCCAGCCCGCTCACATCCAACAGCGGTTGCGGCTTGCCGCCGATCAGCAGGTGGCCATCCTTAAGGCCGGCCATATCGACACCGGATGGCGCCACGCCGAACGCCAGCCACGGCGCGCCCGGGCTGACCACGGCACCGGCTTCGACCACCTTCAGTTCCGATGCCTCCGGCGATGCGCCCACTGCGCTGGTCACCGCGATGACCTTGCCCAGCGAGGCCGGCGCATCCTGCAACCAGGTGCCGGGCACGAACACCTGGTTGCCGCGCGACAGCTGGCTGCTGGCACCCACGAAGTCACTGCCCAGCGAACGCTTGGCCAGGGTCAGGTGGCTGCTGGGCAGGATCGAGACCGGATAGCCCGTGGCCGGATCGTGGCAGTAGGGACGCGCCGGCTGGCGCAGGAAGCTGACACGGATCTCGTTGCGTGCCGACAGCGCGTAGGCCGGCACCTTGGCCACCAGCCGTTGCGGCTGGCCGTTGGCCGACAGCACCTTGCCACCCAACAGGTAATCGTTGAGGTAGATCGTGGCGACCGCGCCCTGCCCGGCCGCGTTGGGGGCCGCCGAGACATCGATCACCACCTGCTCGGGCAGGCGGCCATCGGCCGACAGTGCGCCGAGGTCGAAGCTGGCGCTGCGGTCGGCGCGGGTCACCACATCCATGGTGCCGGCGATGTTGCCGAGCCGGCTCAGCAGTACCTGGTCACCATCCAGTCTGGGCGTGCCCGCTGCGCTGACCTGCAGGCTGCGGCCCAGTGCATAGCTGCGCCACTGCTCGGCGAGCAGCCCGGCGACCTTACCCGCCGCCGCCGGGTCGACCACCAGCGTCGGACGCCCGGCCACGGCCACCACGCTGACCGACGCGTTGGCGGCGGGCTTTTCCAGGCCGCCCATGTCGGTACCGCGCCACGCGGCGAACGCGGTGCCCGCATCGGCCCCTGCCGCGCCGACCTGTACGGCCAGCGCATCCAGCGCCGCACGCACGCCGGCGCGCAGTGCATCGCTGCCGATCATCACATCGGCGGCCAACGGCCCGCTGTCGCGCAATGACAGCAGCGCGCCGACTTCGGCCAGATCCCTGATCGCATGCGCGCGCTCACCCGTGGCCAGCGCGGCGTAGGCCGGCACGCCCTGCAGGCTGGCCGGGATGCTGATACCGGCCAGGTCAACGCTGTCACCGACCTTGGGCAGGGCCACCACCTGCACCTGTTTGCCCCCGGCCTGCAACGCGGTACCGATGCGCCAGGCCGCATCGTAGGCCGTTGCCTGCAGCGCCTTGCCATCCACCAGCAGGCGCACCCGCGGTGGCAGCGCCCCCCACGCCTTGGCAACGGTATCCACGGCGCGGCCGTCGAAGCGGTAGCTGAAACGCGAGTCCGGCGACAGCCGCAGCACATTGGCCGGCGCGCTCTGGTCGGCGCACTGGTAATCGGACACGATCGACCACCAGCCGACGCCGACCCGTACGAAGCCGCTCTGGCGGGGTTCGCCATCGATGGCCAGCAGCTGGCTGGCATCGCCCTGGGCATCGGTGATCGAACGCGCCGCGATCGGGTCGCCATCGACCGACCACAGGCCCGAGGTGCGCCCGGCGTGGCCGCGCACATAGCGCCCATCCAGCTGCAGCTGCGCGTCGCGGGTGGCCACACCGGCCGGCACCGGCAGGTAGACCTCGCGCTGGCTCTCCTGCCCGCTCAGCACCAGTGGCTGGCGGAAACCGAGTTCGCGCAGGGTCATCTGCCGGTTCACCGTGCTGTCGCTGCTCCATTCGGTGAACTGGCCGGCGACGCTGTCGGCGGCATGGGCACTGCCAACCACGCCCGACAGGACGAACGCAGCGGCGGATGCAAACAGGGAAGAGCGGCCGGTCTGGGTCATGGCGTCACTTCGCGTGGATGGGGTGGACGGCGCCGCTGCTGCGGACGCCGGGCGAGAATTCGGGAAGGGGCGCACCGCGCAGGGCGGCGACGATGCGGGCGCTGGCGCGGCCATCCCCGTACGGGCTGGCATCGGGGTCGAAGCGGGCCGGCTGGGGGGGGCGTGCCAACACCGCGTTGACCGCATCGACGATGCGCGAGGGCGTGGTGCCGACCAGCGTGACCACACCGGCTTCGACCGCCTCCGGCCGTTCGGTGACATCGCGCATCACCAGCACCGGTTTGGCCAGCGCCGGGGCTTCTTCCTGCACGCCACCGGAGTCGGTGAGGATGACGTCGGCGCGCTGCATCAGGCGCACGAAGCGCAGGTAATCCTGCGGCGGCACCAGGTGCACGTTGTCGAGGTTGCCGAGGTGGGCATTGACCGGGCCCTGCACGTTCGGGTTGAGGTGCACCGGGTACAGCACCTGCAGGTCCGGCCGCCGTGCCAGCTCGGCCAGCGCACGGCAGATGTCCTCGAAGCCCTGGCCGAAACTCTCGCGGCGATGGCCGGTGACCAGCAGCAGCCGGCGGCCGGGGTCGAGCATATGGAAGGGTTCGTCGGCCTGCGCACGCAGTGCCGGATCGGCATCCAGCCGCTGCACGGTCTGCTGCAGCGCATCGATGACGGTGTTGCCGGTGACCAGGATCTGCCCGCCCAGGTGCTCACGGGCCAGGTTGGCGCGCGAGCCGGGAGTGGGTGCATACAACTGATGGCCGACCACATCGATCACCCGCCGGTTCATCTCCTCCGGCCACGGCCGGTGGATGTCGCCGGTGCGCAGGCCGGCCTCGACATGGCCGATCGGGATGCGGTGATGGAACGCGGCCAGGGCCGCGGTCATCGCCGTGGTGGTATCGCCATGCACCAGCACGTAGTCGGGGCGGACCTGCGTGTAGAGCGCGTCAAGCCGTTCGAACAGCCTGGAACACAGGCCATTGAGGGTCTGGTTGGGCACCATGACATCGAGGTCATGGTCGGCGGTGATCTCGAACAGCGCCATCACCTGGTCGAGCATCGCCCGGTGCTGCCCGGTGATGCAGACCACCGATTCGATATCCGCAGCGTGTGCCAGGGCGCGCACCAGCGGCCCCATCTTGATGGCTTCCGGTCGCGTGCCGAACACCGACAGGACCTTCACCGGAGCGCTCCCGAAAGCCGGCGCGGAAGGGGGCAAGCAGCAGTAGCCACGTCTGGATCCTTTCGGCGTTGCCGTCCAGCACCCGCAGGCAGGAGACGGTCACCTCATGAGGAAACTCCAAATTCGCGACATACATCACACTAAGGCGTCTGTATGCGCGTCGTGGCATCGATCTTCATCGTTGCAGGATCAAGACGCAGTCAACGCCGCCCGTGAGCCGGGCGACGTTGCGGCGGAACGCAGCAGGGGCAGCCGCCGGGGCGGCCTTACTCGTACTGGATGGTGAACGTGGCCTGGCCGTTTGCGACACCCGCGCCCACCGTACCGGCCTGGGTCTGCACGTAGCGCGCGCGCAGCGGCAGCGCCATGACGCTGGTACCCGGCGCGGTGGTGCCAACGCTGATGGTCTGGCCGAAGCGCACTTCACGCTCGGTGCTGCCATCGCGCTGGACCATCTGGATGCCGATGCGGGTGGCACTGTTGCTGGCCGCGCTCAGCTTCAGCACGCCCGGCATGTTCGAGCTGTCCTGGTCGGCATCGAGGCGGATGCCGATCTTGCTCTGGTAGGCGGCAACGTTGCTGCCCTGGCAGTTCAGGCGGATTTCGAAGTCGCGATCAACGGCCTTGGAGCCGACACCAGTGAAGGTGGTGTTGGGCACACTGCCGAAATCGACGGCAATGTTGCGGCTGCCGGCCTGCACTTCACAGGTCGGGCTGACCACGGTGGTGCCCGAGCCCTTGAACGTCGAGGTCAGTACCGGGCGCCCGGGGCCATCGCCGTCGAAGTAGTAGTTGGTGAAGCGGCCGTTCGGCGCGATCACGCCCGAACCGGTCTGCGCAGCGGTCTTGATCAGCTGGATGCGGAACTGGCCACCGATGAGGCTGACCACGGAACCGCCACCGAAGTTGATCGAGTGCGGGTAGTAGGTCTGGATCGCACCCGAATCGCGGTACAGGCGGATGCCGACGCCTGCCACATCGGTTTCATAGACGTTCGAGAAGCCGGCCACGGGGCGCTTCTGCGCTGCGTTGACGTACTCACCGATCGAACGACCGCCGGTCCAGGAATCGCAGCGGGCAACGCTGTTCTGCTGGGTGATCGGTTCACTGATTTCCTTGATCACACCGCCGACCGGGGTGCTGGGCAGGATCACGATCTGGCCCATGTCCATGGTCACGTCCTGGGCGATGAACCAGCTGTTCTGGATGCGGCAGGCGGCGCTGGCCTGCTGCGCCAGCAGCACGCCGCCCAGTACGGCCAGCGCGGCCAGCGCCTTGCGGCCACGGGAAGAAATCATCGGCATGCTGCCTCCAGCGGGATGAAGCCGGTCTTGGACGCATCGGCGCCCGCCGGTACCTGGTAATCAATGGTGCAGCGCTGGTCGGCACCGGCGCCCCACTCGACCTGCAACTGGCCCTGGTTCTTCTCGCTGCGCACGTACAGGCGGCCGCCCTGGCTGACCATGCCGACCGGCTGGCCCTGTTCGTCCTTGACCTGCGCACCGAACGGCATGCTGCGGCCATCGGCGTTGCGCACCTGGATCAGCAGCGCGTTGCCCTTGCGGGTGTCGAAGCGCAGGTAGCTGATGGCACCGGCGAACGGCGCGATGGACTGGCTGGTGCTTTCCAGTTCGACGTCGTGGGCCATGCCCTGCGGATCGAGGGTGACGGTGTTGAGGCGGTACGGCGACACGTACGGCACCACGGCGTAGCCGCGGCCATCGACGCGCAGGCCCGGCGCGTTGCTGACGATCGCATCGCGCGCGCCCGGCGCTTCGACCAGCACCATGGTGTCGCCGCGCTGCGGGGTGAAGGTGAAGCCGCCCGGATGCACGACCACGCTGCCGTTGGCACCGACCGACGCCTGGCGGAAATCACGCGAGTGGCTGTAGGTGGCGTTCAACGCCGAGTAGCGGCTGCGGTACTCGGCATTGCCGACCGCAGTGGTGCCACCCTCGCGGGAATCGGACAGGGCCACGCCGTAGCTGAAGTTGTTGTCGACGCCGGCCGAACCGGTGATGCCGACGCGGCTGTTGTCGTAGCCACCGCGGTCGCGCGCGCCAAGGTCGGCGCTGAACGACACCGGGTGGGTGCCCCGGCCCAGCGGCACGCTCATCGACAGCAGGTACTGGGTATCGGAACGGCCGAGCACGCCTTCTTCGGTGCGCAGCGCCGAGAAGCCGTAGTTCACCGAGCGCCAGGCGTTGTTGTAGCCCACCTGGTACTGCTTGGAGGTGCCGGAACGGTCGTAGAAGTCACGCACCGAGCCGGTCACGTACAGCGCACCGCCACGTCGGCCCAGCGGCTGGTTCAGCGTTACCTGGAACTGGCTGCGCTGACGGCCACGGGTGGTCGGGTCGATGCCGCGCTTGTCCGAATCACGGCCATACAGCGCGTCCTGCAGGCTGTAGAAGCCTTCAGTGGAGTAGCGGTAGGCGGCCAGGGTCAGGTTGGTCCCGGTCTCGCCGATCATGTTGCTGTAGCTCAGCCGCACACTGGCGCCGGTATGGGTGCCGTAGTGGTCGAACGAGGTCCGTGCATGGGTGACGTCGGCAGCGAAGGCACCGACGCGCGTGGACAGGCCGACACCGTACAGCAGCGACAGGTAGCCTTCGCTCAGCGCGCTGCCGCCGTACAGGGTCAACTGGTTGCCGATGCCACGCTGGTAGGTACCCTGCGCCAGCCACGGCTCATCGGCCAGCAGCTTGTTGCGCACCTGGCCGGCGGTCAGCGAGTAGCGCGACACGCCTTCGCGCAGCATCTGCGGCACAGAACCGAACGGCACCTTGAATTCGCGGCGGCGGCCGTCGGCCTCGATCACGCTCACTTCCAGGTCGCCGCCGTAGCCGGTCGGGTACAGGTCGTCGATGACGAAGCTGCCCGGCGATACGGTGGAGGAGTAGATCAGCTGCTGGTTCTGGCGCACTTCGATGCGCGCGTTGGTTTCGGCAATGCCGCGCACGACCGGCGCGTAACCGCGCAGCGAATCGGGCAGCATGCGGTCGTCGCTGGCCAGGCTGGCACCCCGGTAGCCGATCGAATCGAACAGCTCGCCCGTGGTGTAGGCCTCACCAATGGTGAGCATGCCGCGCACCTGCGGGATGCCGCGCTGCGCATAGGTGGCAATGCTCTGCCAGTGGCGGCCGTTGCCTTCGGACCAGGTCAGGTTGGAATCGTGGCGGAACTGCCAGCCTCCCAGGTTCAGGCCGGCGTTGAGGCCGAGGTAGGCGCTGCGATTGCGCTGCCCCCCTTCAACACGGCTGTCGCTGTCGATGGCGTTGAAGCTGTAGCCGACGAAGCCAGCGTTGATGCCGCGGTCCCACAGCGACGGATTGACGTAGCCGCGCGCCTCGCGGCGCAGGAACACCTGCGGGATGCTGAGGTCGTAGCGCAGGTTGCCGCTGTCATAGATGCCATAGGCATTGGCCATGCGCCGCTGTACCGGCACGCAGCTGGTCGTGTCGGTCGGCAGCGTCGGGTCCTGCTGCAGCAGCACGGCCTCGCTGTCCACACCCATTTCTTCCAGCATCGGCAGCGGCAGGCAGGCGTCGACGCGGCCCTGCTCATCGGCCTTGAACTGCAGATCGCGACGGCCCTGCCAGCCACCGTTGACGTAGACGTCGACACGGTAGGTGCCAGCCACCATCGGGTTGCCATTGGTGAAGGAGGCCAGGTCGACCTGCTTGGCCTGGCCGGAGAGGAAGCTGGAGTTGAACTGGGCCGACTCGGGTGCACGCGCATTGGCCGCACCGCTCTGCGCCATCAGCGCCTGTTCGCCGAGATTGGCCGGCGCAGCCAGCGCCCATCCTGGGCAGGCCACGCCAGCAACCAGCAGGCAGATCGCCTGGTGGATCGACAATGTCAATCTGTTTCCGATCACACTGACATTCCTTCAATTCGCCGCACGGCGGCGGTGGCGGGATGCGCAGGCCCATGGCCGGCGCGGCGCGTTCAGCCCCCGGTACTGCCGAGGCGGACCGTGTGCTCCACCCGACCGCCGTAATCGTTGATGGTGATGAAGCGCACCTGGTCGGAGCCCGCCGGTGCGGTGAACTCCAGGCTCTGCTTCGGCGCGACCATGGCGCCCTTGTCCTCGACGGTCTTCTCGCTGCTGCCGGTCACGGCATGCACTTCGGCCAGCGTGACGTGGAAGGGGCTGGGGTTTTCCACCCGCAGGCGATCGCCCGTGCGGGTCCAGCGCAACGCTGCCGGCGCGTCGTTGGCGACGCCCTTCAGGCCCTGCGGCCGGTAGAACAGTTTCAGGCGCGAACGGAACGCGACCTGCAGGTAATTCTGGTCGCCGCTGTCGGCGTTGTCGGGCGACGGCGGCACATCCAGCACGTTGAGCCAGAACACCGACTCACGGTCGGTCGGCAGCTGCGCACCGGAGAAGATCACGCGCAGCGCCTGGCTGCGGCCCGGCTCGACACGCGCGATCGGCGGCGTCAGTACAAACGGGGCGTCGCTGTTGTCGGCGGTCTGGTTGGCGTCGCCGCTGTCGATCCAGGCCTGGACCAGCGCCGGCGAATCGCCCACGTTGTCGACCTGCACGGTCACTTCGCGCGCCTGCGCCGGATAGATCACTCGCGTGCCGTTGACCACCACGCCGGCCAGAGCGTTCTGGCAGAAGGGCAGCGTGAACGCTGCCAGCAGCAGCGCCCGGGGAAAGATTGCTTTCATCGGAAGTACTACGCTCGAGGGGTGTGGCCAGGGGCCGCGAAGCACTGGCCGGCGCGTACGCCGGCCAGTGCGGGTACGACGACGATCAGTTGTAGATGATCGTGTACTTGACGCTGCTGGTGACGTCGCCCGGGGTGGCGGCGGCAGTGGCGTAGTACTCAGCGTAGTAGTTCAGATCGGCCGAGCCGTCGGTGCCGACGGTGACCCACTGCGAGTTGGTCTGCGCCAGGCCAGCGCCGGCAGCCTTGATCGGCAGGAACTGGTTGTTCGAGCCCAGCAGCTGCAGCTGCACGTTGGTGGCAGCGTTGGCCGAGGCCTGGTTGACCAGGCGGCCGCTGTTGAAGTCGACGGTCGAACCCGGCTCGAAGTAGGTGGCGACGTTGCCGGCGCTGCACTTGGTCAGGTTGATGGCGAACGGGGTACGGCCCGCAACGGCACCGGCGGTGGCCAGGGTGTTCTTGGACACGGTCGGCAGGGTCACGGCGAAGTCCTTGCCGCCCGGGGTCGAGATGGTGCAGGTCTTGTCGGTCACCTTGCCATTGAAGGTGATGGTGCCGTCGGCGGCGTTGGCGGCCAGCGGAGCGGCGGCCAGCATCAGAGCGGCAATGAGGTTCATCTTGTGCATTCGCTTTTACCTAACCCTACTGAAGAGATGAGAAGTAGAGGAGGAAGCAAGGAGCACTGCCGGGCTAACAAGACCCATCCTTGCGTCTCACCTGTGGCCGGACTCGGACATACCTCTCCCTGAATCCGTGACGCAAGTATAGGCACAACTGTGATGAAAGTCTCATTATTTTTCTGAACGCCAATTCATTGACGACTTAAATGTGACGTGTTAGGCGAAATCACAGCCTCGGGGTGCGGGGGATTTGACGCGGGGCCCGGTCACGCTACAAACGACTGGGGATGTCGCATTGCGCGACGCGTTCGGCACGCGCGGAAACAGGCATTTTTCAGGGGGAATTTGGCTTCTTTGATGCGCATCACTCTTTCTTGGTGATGGCCCTAGCAGATTCGGAATCGTCCTATTAAAGGTTGATCGATCCTGTCGCTAACTAGGACACACCGAACCAGAGAACGTGTCATGAGGAACTCCATTCTGCTGTGCGTGGCCCTGATGTCCGTCAGTGCGCTGGCCCAGGCCAGCAGCGGCAGCATCCGTTTCAGCGGCCGTATCGCCGAGCCGGGCTGCACGACGAACCTGTCCCAGGGTGAGCTGAGCCTGGCGGCCTGCCCGCCGTCGGCCAAGGGTTCGACGGTGGCCGTGACGGCACTGGCCGATGGCCAGGCGGCGACGCTGCGTGACGGCAAGCGCCAGGGCCAGAAGCTGTCGGTGTCGGCCAGCGCGATGCGCGCCGGCGATATCGCCTTCTCCGAGCGCTACAGCGTGCAGGCTTCGAAGCAGCAGCCGCTGCAGGGCGCCTACCTGGTGGTCGTCGACTACCTGTAAGCCCTGCAGGCCGGTATTACTCCGGCTGCGGCAATTCGAACACCTGGCGCAGGTAGGCCAGGTAACCCGGGTCGTCGCACATGCTCTTGCCCGGCGAATCGCTGAGCTTGGCCACCGGCTGGCCGTTGCAGCGGACCATCTTGATGACGATGTTGAGCGGCGTCGGGCCGAGGTCATTGGTCAGGTGGGTGCCAACGCCGAACGCGACCTGGCAGCGACCGCGGAAGTAGTCGTACAGCCGCATCACCTTGGCGATGTCGAGCCCATCGCTGAACACCAGCACCTTGCTGCGCGGATCGACCCGGCGCTGCTGGAAATGCGCCAGCATGCGGTCGCCCCAGTCGAACGGATCGCCGGAGTCATGGCGCACACCGTCGAACAGCTTGCAGAAATACATGTCGAAGTCGCGCAGGAACGCGTCCAGGCCGACCACGTCGGACAGCGCGATGCCAAGATCGCCGCGGTACTCGCGCGCCCACGATTCCAGTGCTGCCACCTGCGAATCACGCAGGCGCGGGCCGAGCGCCTGGAACGCCTGCAGGTACTCGTGGGCCATGGTGCCGTGCGGGGTCATGCCATACAGGCGCGCGAAGTGGACGTTGCTGGTACCGACCAGCTGCGGGCCGAGCGCGTCGCGCAGCAGCGGCAGCAGGCGGGCATGCCAGTCACGCGAGTAGCGGCGGCGGCTGCCGTAGTCGGCGATGCGGCAGTGCTCGAAACCGGGGGTATCGCGCAGCAGCGCGGCCTTGGCCTGCAGGCGGCGCTCGCCTTCGGCGAAGTCGGCCGTGGTGGTGTTGCGGAACCAGACTTCGTTGATGATCGCCAGCAGCGGCACTTCGAATAGGATGGTGTGCAGCCACGGGCCGGTGATGTCCAGCTCGATCTCGCCGGGCACGGCCGTCGACGCACGCAGCTGGATGTACTTGCGGTCCAGATGGAACAGGCCGAGGAAATCGGCGAAGTCCGGCTTCACGAAGCGCAGGCCACGCATGTAGTCCAGTTCCGCGTCGATGAAACGCAGGCTGCACAGGTGGTCGATTTCCTCATCGATCTGGGCGATGTAGCTTGCCAGGTCGATGCCGGGGGTGCGGCACTTGAACCGGTACTGCACCTGGGCGCCGGGGTGCTGGTGGAGCACCGCCTGCATCATGGTGAACTTGTACAGGTCGGTGTCGAGCAGGGACTGGATGATAGGCATGGGGCGGATTATGCGCCCGGCGGAGTGAACCGTGGGCGCGGCGAGTGGAGCCACACCATGCGTGGATGACCCTTTCCATGCAGCCGAGCGTGGGCTCGGCTCTACAACGACCTGCGCAGCAGGCGCGGCACCAGCATCAGCGCATGCACCCAGATCGCAGCCCATACCGCCGCGCGCACCGGCAGCGAACGCTGCCTGGCCTCGAACTTCTGGAAGTAGCGCCACAGTCCCCTGTGCTTGTGCCATTCCACGAAGAACGGCCGCGAGCGGCTGGAGACACCGCGCACATGGGTAACCTGCAGGTCGTTGGCGATCGCTACCACCGCGCCGGCTTCGCGCGCGCGCCGGCACAGGTCCAGGTCCTCGGCGTGCAGGCGATAGCCCGCGTCCCAGCCACCGATACGGTCGAACAGCGCGCGCGGCATCATCAGCAGTGCGCCGGACAGTGCCGGCACCCGCTGCAGTGCCTGGTGCGGCTCACGCGGAACCGCCAGCTTCGAGCCCTTGCCGGGCGAACGCAGCATCCTCAGGAAATCCGGGTCGCGGCGGCGCACCGCCTCGTCGGCATGGCCATGCTCGTCCACCTGTTCAACGCCCAGCAGGCAGTCGCCCAGCGCTTCGGCGCGGGAGCGCAGTTCGGCCAGCGTGTCCGGCTCGACCATCAGGTCCGGGTTGATGAAGGCCAGCCACGGGCTGTGCGAGTCGGCCACGCCCTGGTTGTTGGCGGCGGCGAAGCCGGGATTGTCCGGGTTGCCGACGAAGCGCACGCGTGGATCGTGGCTGGCATGCCGCTGCACGATGTCCAGGGTGCCATCCAGCGAACCATTGTCGATCACCCGGATCTCGGCCACATCCTGCGCCTGGCGCAGGCGCGAGAGGCAGGCATCGATGGTGCTCCCACTCTGGTAAGTGACGACGATGGCGGCGATGGCAACATTCAAACGGGTGGCTCCGGCACTGACGGGACGAACAGGTCGCCCTGTTCCTTCGGCATTATCGCCTGCCGCATGCGCTGCTGCAGGTCGGCGCGCAGCCCGTGCAGCGGGTCGTGCATCAGGAAATCGGCCAGCCGCGGTACCCAGGCCGGCCAGCGCGCGGCCAGGGCCTCCAGATCGCCATCGCGGCTGACCGCCTCCCCTGCCCGGCTGACGAAGGCGGTCTCGCACAACACGTTGCGCCAGCCAAGGCCGGCCATGCGCAGGCTGAGGTCGACCAGTGCCGCGTTCCAGCCAGCGTAGCTGTCCACGTCCAGGCCGCCGGCGCGACGGCGCGCGTTGCCGCGCACCAGCACCGCGTGGGTGACCGCCGATGGCAGCTCCGGGTGCAGCGTCGGCAGCGTCGCGCAGGTGTGCGCCAGCAGGACCGGGTCCTGCGGCTCGGGATTGATGTCGCCCAGCCGTGGCCACGCGGCGGTCTCGCCGGCATTGCACCAGGGGGTTGCGGTGGCGATCGCGGCATCGCGGGCGAAGGCATCCTGCAACTGCTGCAACCAGCCGGGTGATGGCACGCTGTCCGGCGCCAGCACGGCCACGTCCAGGCCATCGCAGGCGCGCAGCATCTCGTCCAGATGGGCGACTTCGCCCAGTGGCCGCGCGCGCCGGGTGTACTCGGCCTGCAGCGGCGTATGCGCCAGCCAGTGTTCCACCACCGCCTGCGCGCGTGGCCCGGTCTGTGCGTCATCGGCCAACCAGACCGCGGTCCCTGGCGCCGTGCCGGCATCCAGCGCGGCCAGGCAGCGGTCGAGTGCGGCATCGTCCACGCACAGCGGCAACAACACGATCGCCCCCATCCCGCCTCCGTGGTTGTCGGTGGCCACAGCGTAGCACCGGGAGGGTATCGGCCGGGTTGCACCCGGCACCCGCGGTAGTGCCGGCCGCTGGCCGGCAACAGCAACAGCCGAAGCAGAAGCCGGCTATCCGTGGGATGGCGGGATGGGTCCGGTTGCGGGGGACGCTGCAAGTACGTCCATGTAAGCTCGGTCGCCGCATCCATGCGGCTCACGCCCCCGCAACCAGACCCACCCCGCCTTCGACAGATTTCTGCGATCTGTCGGCAAAGCCTGGGGTCAGATCCGTTTTCCAGAGGAAAACGGATCTGACCCCATTTTCTGATTTCGAAATCTGACAGACAGTCATCCACGCATGGCGTGGATCGTGTCGACCAAGGTCGACACCTACCAACAGCCGCGGGAGTCTGTCAGAGGTGGGTCGGCGTGGGGTGGCAGGACCGTTGGCGCCATGGATGGCGCCATCGAGCCCCCAGGGACGGGTTTACGGCGTGTCCTGCCACCCCACGCCGACCCACCCTCCCTCAGTAAACCCGCTGTTGCTGTTGCTGTTGCTTTCGCTTTGGCCGTTGCCGTTGCTCCGGCCTCGGCGGGTGCCGGGCGCCGCCCGGCCGTAACCCCTTACTTCTTCGCGCGCGGCTGGTTCAGCGGCTCCATCGCGCGGAAGCGCTTGCTGTACTCGTCGGTCAGGTTGCGCGATTCCTGGCTGTTGCGGACGATGGTCGGGGTCAGCAGCACGATCACTTCCGAACGACGGCTGGTGCGGGTCTTCTGCCCGAACAACGCACCGACCACCGGAATCCTGCTCAACCCCGGGATGCCGCTGCTGCCGTCGGTGGCCGAATCGGTGATCAGGCCCGCCAGCATGATGGTGTCACCGCTCTGCACCGCCGCTTCGGTGGACAGCTTCTTGGTCGAGATGCGCGGGTTGCAGTTGCGCTCGGTCGGGTTGCAGGCCTCCGGCACGTCCGAGGCGCTGCTGACTTCCTGCACGATGTCCAGGAACACGGTGCCGTCGCGGGTCACGCGCGGGCGCACCTTGAGGATCACGCCGGTGTCGATGTACTGCACCGAGCTGTAGGTGCTGGTGCCCACGCCGGTGTTCACCGTGGTGGTGTTGATCGGCACCTTGTCGCCGACGTTGAGCGTGGCCTCGGCGTTGTTGCGGACGAACACCGACGGCGTCTGCAGCAGGCGCAGGTCGGTCACCTTGTCCAGTGCACTGACCACCGCGGCCGCGTTGTGGCCGGTGAAGGCCCAGCCCACACCGTCATTGCCGGTGACGCCGCCGGCGAAGGTGTTCCACGAACCACCTGCAGCCGGCGGCAGGGTCAGGCCCGCCAGGGCTCCGGTGAGCGCGCGACCAGCCACGGCATTGTCGAAGAACCAGTTCACGCCGTACTTCAGGTCACCGGTCAGCGCGACTTCGGCCACCTGTGCCTCGATGTGCACCTGCAGCGGCATCACGTCCAGTTTCTCGATCACCTCGCGGATCGAGCGCCACGCCTGCGGCGTCGAGCGCACCAGCAGGGTGTTGGTTTCCTCCACCGCCGACACGCCGACGCGGTCGCCCTCCACTTCCAGGCTGACACTGACGTTGCCGGGCTGGCGCTGCGGCAGGTTCAGGCTGCCATTGCTGCTGCCACTGCCACTACCACTGGTTCCGCCCAGCGTCGAACCCAAGTTGCTGCTGCTGTTGTCCATGCCACGGTCGCCGTCGCCGCCCAGCTGCGACGGAATGGCGCCCGGTGCCAGCGAGGCCGGGCTGGAGCCGCCGCGGTTGCCACTGCTGGCGAAGGCCTCGCTGAGGCGCTCGGCCAGGTCGCGCGCCTTGATGTAGCGCAGCTCGTAGGAGAACAGGCGGGCGCTGCCACCAGCGGTGTCGATGCGATCCAGCCACTGCTGGATCTGGTCCAGGTAGCGCACCTGCGGCGTGATCACCAACACCGCGTTGGCATTCTCCAGCGGCAGGAAACGGAACATGCCGGCGCTGGGCGTCTTGCTCTCTTCGCCGAACACCTTTTCCAGGTCGGCCGCGACCTGCTCGGCCTTGCCCGACTGGATCGGGAACACGCCCACCGACATGCCCGACAACCAGTCGACGTCGAAGATCTCGACGGTGCGCAGGTAGTTTTCCAGTTCCGCGCGGGTACCCCCCAGGGTGATCACGTTGCGGCCACTGTCCACGTTGACGATGGCGTTGGGGCGCGCGTACGGCTCCAGCACCTTCTTCATTTCGGTGGCGGAGATGAACTGCAGCGGGACCACACGGACTTCGAAGCCGCGCGCGCTGGCCGCGGGTGCCGTGCTTGGCGCGACCGTGCCGGCCAGCGCCTGGTCGGCGGCGACGATGTTGTAGCGCCCACCGCTGTAGACCATCCGCGCGTTGTTCCAGCCCAGCACCATCTCCAGCAGGTTCAGTGCCTGCGCCGGCGATACCGGCTTGGGCGTGGCCAGGGTGACCGTGCCCTGCACGCCTGGCGCGATCACGTAGTTCTGGCCAAGCATGTCACCAAGGATGGCCTTGACCACCGCATGCAGCGATTCGCCTTCGAAGTTGAAGGTCGCCTCGCCGGTACTGGCACCGTGCAGCGCCGGTGCCGGCGCACGCGCGGCCTCGCGGTTGATCATGGTGCCGGTGCCGCGGCGGATCACCGCCTGCGGTGCCCCCTGGCTTTCACGGGCGGCATCGGCAGCGACATCGGCCGCCTGGCCGGCGTCGGCGCTGGGCGACAGATTGCCGTTGCGCTGCACGTGCGGCGCGGACACCGTACTGCAGCCGACCAGCAGCGCGAGGGCAAAGGACCAGGGAAGAAAACGCAGGTTCATGCATTCACTCTATCGGTTGGTGCCATCGCCCGGGGGCGGCGACGGTTGTTGCTGCTGTTGCTGCAGCTGGCGGCGGCGGGCCTGGATGCGCTCGCGGATGGCCTGCATCTGCGCTTCACTGGGACCGTTGTTGTTGGCCGGTGGGGTTGTTGCAGCGGCCGCCGCAGGCGCTGGTGCATTGCCAGCGGGCGACGGCGATGGGATTGCCGCGGGCGGTGGCGGCGCCGGCGGAGCGCCCGCCGAGGGCGGCACCACGATCGCACCTGCAGGCGGTGCGCCGTTGGCACCGCGCAGCACCGTCGGCGGCTCACCGCCCTGGCCGTTGAACACCGCCAGTTCCAGGACCTGGTTGCCACCGGGGCCGATCACCGTCGCCTGGCGCGGCTGCAGCGCCACCAGCTGCCAGCCATCCACGGCTTCGCCGTTGAGGCGCAGGCGCAGCGAGCGGTTCTGTTCGGTGGTGAACGTGGCCATGCCGAAATCGCCGGTCAGCAGCACACCGGTGAGGCGCAACGCGGCGCTGGCCGCCGGTTCGCTGCCACCCAGCAGATAAGGCCGCGGCCTGCGGTCTTCGGCGAACAACGGGCGCTCACCGATCGCGCTGTAGCTGTCGGCGCTGGCCATGCGCTCGGCCGCCAGCGGCGGCAGCGATGGCAGCGATGGCGCGGCGTCGGCATCACCGCCGGCACCCGGCAGCTGGCTGCCCAGCCCGAAGCCGGTCGCCAGCCAGACGGCGGCCGCCCAACCGGCCAGCGCCAGCAGGAAGCCGGTACGCAGGCTGATCTGCTCAAGCTTCATCGGCCACCTCCTGTCCTTCGGACGGGGGCGCCGGCTGCGGCGCAGGTGCGGCCTCGGCCGGCGACGCGGACGGTGCCGGTGTCGCAGCAGGCGCCGGAACCGTGCCATCGGCGGCAGCGCCCGGCAGCAGATAGCCGGCCAGCTCGAAGGACACGTCCAGGCCCAGCCCCGATTCGTTCGGTGATTGCTGGAAGCGCTGCGCGATCAGGTTGAGGTTGTCGACGAACAGGCGTGGGCTGCCGGTTTCCAGGCTGTGCAGCACGGTGGCCAGTTCGGCCACCCCGCAGCGCAGGCGCACCTGCATGGCGACGCGCACGAACTCGGCGTCGCGCCGGTTGTCGGTCAGCGGCGTGCGGTTGCTGATGGTGCAGCTGCGGTTGCCCGGGCTGGCCATCGCCACCGCATCCTGCAGCCGGGCGCCCAATGCAGCGGCGGCAGCTTCTGCAGTGGCTTCGCGCAGGAAGCCTGGCCGCTGCTGCAGTGCCTCGCGGGTAGCGCGAAGGCGCTGTTCGATCTGCGGCTGCTGCTGCAGCTGCGCCTGCACGCGCGACTCGCGTTCGCGCAGGGCGGCGACATCGGCATCGATCGCACGCAGCGGCTGGGTGAACCAGGGGTGCACCAGCAGCAGATAGGCCAGGCCCAGCACTGCCAGCAGCAGTGCCAGCGCCAGCCAGCGGTCACGGCGTGCGCTTGGCATCGGCATCGGCCGCCTCCGGGGTTGGTGCGGCGGCCGGCAACGGCTGCAGTTCGGCGGTCATGGTGAAGCGGTCGCGGCCACTGGCCGCGCCATCGGCCTGCAGCACCCCGGTCAGGTTGACCTTGCGCCACTGCGGTGCGTCCTGCAGCAGCTGCACCAGCTGCGACGCCTCGCGGCTCAGGCCGATCAGCTGCAGGTTGTTGTTCTCGATCGCCAGCTTCTCCAGGTAGGTACCTTCCGGCAGGCGCCGGGTCAGTTCGTTCCAGATTTCAACGGTGCCGGCGCGCTGGCTGCGCTGCTTCTCCAGGAATGCGGCGCCATCGATCAGCGCCTGCAGCTGCGCGCGTTCGCTGGCCACACCTCGCGCACTGCGCGCGCTGCGCTCGACCTGTGCACGCAGCTCATCGGCGGCGGCCTGGCGGTTGTCGAGCAGCTGCACCGCGGCCAGTACCAGCATCACGACGGCAGCCACTGCCAGCAGCAGGTTCCAGCGTCGCATCGGGTCTGGCCGCAGTTGGCGCTGCGCGGGAGGCAGCAGGTTCACCTGCAGCACGTTGCCCTGCGCATCGATGGCATCGACGCCCGCCAGCGCATCGGCCCATGGGCCCACACTGGTGCGCCATGCGTCCAGCTGCCGCAATGGCCACGCCACCAGTTCGACCTGCAGCTGGCCCTCGCCGCCCGCGCCGAGCTCACGCACGTCATAACTGACCTGGGATGATTCGAACGGGGTCTGCCGGTCGATCTCGAAACCGACCACGGCGCGCAGGCGGTCGGCCGCTGCGGCAGGCAGGCGCAGGCTACGCCGCAGGACGTCCGTCGCCGGCAGCAGCCACACCCGCGGCAGAGTACGCAGGCGAGGCTCCAGCACGCGGTCCAGCTCCACCGGCGACAGCGGCCACGGCAGGCGCGCCACCGCTTCGCGGCGTTCGCCGGCTTCACGCCAGACCTGCAGCTGGTCGCCCTCGTGCAGCAGCAGCAGGCGTGCCTGGCCCCAGCCCAATGCCCATTGCCAGCGCACCGGCACCCAGGCCAGCAGCGACTGCCGCCACCAGCGCAGGAAACGGCCGGCGCCCGGGCCGATCCGGCCCTGCACCTGCCGCAGACTGTCCTGCCACGCCGTCATCTTGCTGTCATTCCCTGCTCCCAGCGAAGCACTGTGTAAGTCCGCCCGGGAACCCCGCCCGAGCCACTGCGTACCACTGCCTGCAACACCGACCTGCGTCCACTGCCGTCGATGGCACCGGACTCGATACTATAGGTGCCGCTGCTGCTGGCAAGCGTTGTCGTGCCGCCAGCGGAATCTGCATCACGCTCCTGCTGTGCGCGCTGCGCCATCACACTGTCCGCATCCAGGCCCAGCGCGGTCAGCACCGGCGCGCTGGCGAACTGCGGATCCGGCCGTGCCTGGCGGCTGTAGAGGGTCAGGTGCGGCAGCATCGCCCGGTACAGGGGTCCGCGCATGCCCAGGACCCGCTGCAGCTCGCCCAGGGTCTCGAAGCGCTTGTTGCGTGGGCCGTAGGGCAATCCGGCTGCGGCGTAGTCCGGCGCTTCGGCGCCACCGCCCGGTTGCAGCAGGCTGTCCTCGTCGCGCCAGTCGATGATGGCGCCGGCCAACTGCCGGGCCTGTGCATCGTCTTCGCCCAGCGCCTTGAGGAAGGCGGTCAGCAGTGCGGCGTCGGCCAGGTTCAGGTTGATCTTGCCGTTCTCGTCCAGCACCTTGATCTCGATGCTGGCGTCGTCGAACTGCCAGCGGTAGGTACGGCCATCGGCACGCCAGGGCGCCCGTTGCGGATCGGCTGACAGGCGCAGGAGGGCATATTCGAGGCCGGCGCGCGCACGTTCCTGCCCGCGTGCATCGTCATCCAGCACGCGCTGCTGCAGGTGCTCGACCCGTGCGCTCAGCGCGAACGCACCGACCAGCGCCGTCATCAATGCGATCAGCCACAGCACCAGCACCAATGCCGCCCCGCGCTGACGGCTCATCGCGTGCCTCCACTGCCACCGGCACGCAGCGCCACCACCAGTGGCGGCCACGGCGCGCCCCGGGATGGCACGATCTGGATTTCCACCAGCATCGGCAGGCGGCGGGTGTCATCCCAGCGCGGCAGCCAGTCGGTCACCTGCCCGGTGCCGGCATCGATGCCGCGATAGCGCAGTTGCACCGACTTCAGGTTGTCCACCAGCACCTCTGGCGGGCGCGGCGGATTCTCGGCGATGCGCTCGCCTTCCTGCAGCAGCACGAGGTCCAGCAGCAGGCGCTGTTGGCCACCGCGTCCGTCCACCTGCAGCGCGTGCAGGTAGGGGCCGCCACGGCCGAGGTAACCGGGCAGGTCGGCGGCGAACAGCATGCGTTGCTCCTCGCCCTGGAAGAAGATGGGTTCGCGGGTGGGGTCCGGGGCCTCCAGCGGGGTGCGCAGTGCACCCGCCAGCTGCCTGCGCAGCAACGACTCGACCGCGCGCATGCGTTCGCTTTCAGCGGCGATCTGCTCGCCGCGCTGGCTGACCGCCATCGCCGAGCGCACGCTGGCAAGGGCCAGTGCCAGGCCGCCGGCCAGCAGCACGGTGGCCAGCATCACTTCGACCAGGGTGAAGCCCGCGGCGCGCCGCTTCATCGCGCGCTCTCCAGGTCGGGCGGCAACAGGCGCAGGCTGCGCCAGTGCAGTTGTTCGCGCTCGCTGTCGCCCCAGCGCACCCGCAGCTGCAGCTCGGCCAGCCATGGGGTGCCCGCTGACGTGGCCTGCACGACGTTGCCGGCGCGTGGCTCGACCCACGGCTGGACCTGCAGCTCCCAGTGATAGCGCCCCTGTTCCCAGTCACCCTGCTGGCTGCCCACCTGCAGCGGCGCGTCGACACCGGCCTGGGCCAGCAACGACTGTGCATGCAGCACCGCACGCGTGCGCAGCTCGGCGTCACGTACCTGCTTCGCGCCACCGGACAGGCTGCCCAGCAGCAGGGTCAACGCCAGGCCCAGCAGGGCGAAAGCGATGATCACTTCCAGCAGGGTGAAGCCACGCGCGCGCCGCTTCATTGCGCCCGCCAGGGGCCGGAGCGGACCTCGCCGGTCAGCCAGCCGACGTCGACGCGCCATTCGGCACCGTCGCGCTGCAACCGGATACGGCCGCCGCTGGAGCCACCATCGGGATGGAACTCGATCACGCCCTGCCCCGCCGCGGTGGCCAGCTGTGCGGCGCCTTCGAACTGCACCTGCAGCTGTGCCGGCAGCTCACCGTGGCGCTGGTTGGCCCCCTCCCAGCGGCGCCGTGCCGGTTCGATCACGAAGCGCTGCGGTTCGCCGCGGGCGATCGCTTGCGCGCGCACCATGCGCAGCTGGCTGGCGATGTCCTTGCCGGCGCTGCGCAGCTGCATGCCGGCGAACCCGCGCGACAGGCCGGCGGCGGTGATCAGGCCGATCGCCGCGATCAATGCGATCACCAGCAGCATTTCCAGCAACGACAGTCCAGCCGCGCGCCTGCCGTGCAGGCGCGGGCGTGGCAACCGGCGCGGCAGGAAGTGCGTCATGCGCGGTTACGGCTGGTAGCGGATGTCAGCGTCGACGCTGCTGCCGCCAGCCTTGCCATCCTTGCCCAGGCTGACCAGCTCATACGGCTGGCCTTCGCCCGGCGCCCGGTACTCCAGTGCGTGGCCCCACGGGTCATTCAGGTCGGCGGGCTTGGCGTACGGGCCGAGCCAGCCGCCGACACCGGCCGGCGCCGTCACCAGGTCGTTGAGCGTGGCCGGCAGCTTGCCGGTGTCGATCTGGTAGTTGTCGATCTTGGAGGCGACGGTCTGCACCTGCGCCTTGGCGATGTTGGCCTTGCCACGGTCGGCGCCGCCCAGCACGCGGCTGGCGACCAGGGTGAGCACCGCGCCGATCAGCACGATGACGATGATGATTTCCAGCAGGCTCATGCCCGACTGGTTGCGCGCGGCGGTGAAGGAAAGGCGGATCGGTCGGCGACGGGCAATCATGGACGGTCCTTTCAGTTGCGGAGTATCGGGGTTGCAGGGAGTGCCATCGTCAACCGATGGCATTGGTCAGGTCATACAGCGGCACCAGCACGGCCACGATCACCGCGCCGACCACCGAGGCCAGCACCAGGGTGATCGCCGGCACCATCGCCGCCAGCATGCGGTCGATGCGCCGGGCGCTGTCCTGTTCGAAGGTGTCGGCGGCCTTGAGCAGCATGGTATCGAGTGCGCCGGATTCCTCGCCGACCTGGATCATCTGCAGCGCCAGGCGCGGGAACCGCTTGCCGCGCGACAGGGCCAGCGACAGGCCGGCGCCGTTCTTCACTTCATCGGCGGCCGTTTCGACGTCAGCGGCCAGGGCGCGGTTGCCCAGCACGTTGCGCGCGATGCCCAGTGCCCCCAGCAAGGGGACGCCGTTGCGCAGCAGTGTGCCCAGCGTGCGCGCCAGCCGGGCGGTTTCCAGCTCGCCGATGAGGCGACCGATGCCACGCCGCTGCAGCAGCCAGCCATCCAGCGCCAACCGGAACGCCGGTTGCCGCGCCTTGCGCTCGAAGAACAGTACCAACACGCCGGGCACCACCAGCAGCAGCACCCACCAGTCACGCACGAACAGGCCCAGCTGCAGTACCGCGTTGGTGAACCACGGCAGCGCCACGTCCAGGCTTTCGTACATCTGCGCGAACTGCGGCACCACGTAGCCGAGCAGGAACAACAGCGCGCCACCGACCACCACCAGCAGGATCGCCGGGTAGACCAGCGCGTTGATGACCTTGCCCTGCAGCGCGCGGCTGCGCTCGAGGTAGTCGGCCAGGCGTTGCAGGGTTTCATGCAGGCTGCCACCGGCTTCGCCGGCGCGCACCATGTTCACGTACAGGCGCGAGAACAGCCCATGCTGGCGCTCCAGCGCGGTGGACAGCGGTGCGCCACCGCGCACCACGTCGCGGATGTCGGTGATCGCGCGGCGCGATCGTTCGTCCTCGGGCAACCCCAGCAGGATGGACAGCGCGCGGTCCAGCGGCTGGCCAGCACCGAGCAGGGTCGCCAACTGCTGGGTGAACTGCAGCAGCGCGGCCCCCTGCAGCGGGCGCTGCTGCAGCAGGTTGCGCCAGCTGCTGCCGCCGATCGCGCCGGCGTCGGCCAGCTGCGTCTCCATCGGCAGGTGGCCCTGGTCCTGCAGGCGCGCGATCAGCTCGGCCTCGCTGGCCGCTTCCATCTGCCCATCGAAGACCTCGCCATGCGGATTGAGCGCCTTGTAGCGATAGTTCGGCATGTCAGCCCCGGCGTCCTGCACGCATCAGCTTTCCTCGGTCACGCGCAGCACTTCCTCGATGGTGGTCTGCCCGCTCAACGCCTTGGACAGGCCATCCTCGTACATGGTGCGCATGCCGGCCTCGCGGGCGATGCGCTCGATCTCGCCCATGCCATCGCGGCGCATCACCGCACGGCGCAGCGCATCGTTCATCACCAGGAATTCCATGATGGTGGTACGCCCCAGGTAGCCGGTCGGTGCCAGCGCAGACGGCTTCGGGCGGTACAGGTGGATCGGCCCTTCCGGCTGCAGGCGGCGCAGTTCGAACCGCTCGATCTCTTCCGGCGAGGCTTCGTAGCGCTCGGCGTGGGTCGGCTCCAGCCGGCGTACCAGGCGCTGGGCCAGGATGCCGTTGATGGTGGACGTGAGCAGGTAGTCCTCCACGCCCATGTCGAGCAGGCGGGTGATGCCACCGGCGGCGTTGTTGGTATGCAGGGTGGACAGCACCAGGTGGCCGGTCAGCGCCGACTGGATGGCGATGCGCGCGGTTTCCAGGTCGCGCATTTCACCGATCATGATGATGTCCGGATCCTGGCGCACGATGCTGCGCAGGGCATTGGCGAAGTCGAGGCCGATCTGCGGCTTGGCCTGGATCTGGTTGATGCCTTCGATCTGGTATTCCACCGGGTCTTCGACCGTGATGATCTTGACGTCGGCGGTGTTGAGCTGGCTCAGCGCGGTGTACAGCGTGGTGGTCTTGCCCGAGCCGGTCGGGCCGGTGACCAGCAGGATGCCATGCGGCTGTTCCAGCACCTTGCGGAACTGCGGCAGGAAGGCATCGGTGAAGCCGAGCCGGTGGAAATCGAACACCACCGTTTCGCGGTCCAGCAGGCGCATCACCACGCTTTCGCCATGCGCGGTCGGTACCGTGCTCACGCGCAGGTCCAGCTCCTTGCCCTGCACGCGCAGCATGATGCGGCCGTCCTGCGGCAGGCGGCGCTCGGCGATGTTGAGCCGGGCCATGATCTTGATGCGGCTGATCACCGCAGCGGTGAGGTTGGCCGGCGGGCTTTCGCCCTCCACCAGCACGCCATCGACGCGGTAGCGGACCTTCAACCGGCTCTCGAACGGTTCGACATGGATATCCGAAGCGCGCAGCTCCACCGCACGCTGGATCACCAGGTTGACCAGGCGGATCACCGGTGCTTCCGACGCAAGGTCGCGCAGGTGCTCGATGTCGTCGACCGCACCGCCCTCGCCATCCGCGGTTTCCACGATCGCGCCCATCGCGCTGCGGCCCTGGCCGAACCAGCGCTCGACCAGGTCATCGATCTCCGCGCGCATGCCCAGCACCGGTATCACCGGAACCCCAAGGGCCAACTGCACGGCCTGCTGTGGATAGGCGTCGTGGGCATCGGCCAGCCACAGCCGCACCCCGTGTTCATCCAACTCCAGCGGGCACACATGGAACTGCTTCAGGAAGCGCAGCGACAGCGGAAGGCCCTCGGCCAGCGCCTGCGGCGGGGCCTCCGGCACCTGCTTGCCCTCCAGCAGCGGCAGGCCCAGCACCTCAGCGCTGGCCTGTGCCTGGTCGCGTTCAGACACCAGGCCCAGGCGCACCAGCAGGCCCAGCAGACTGCCGCCGGCCTCGGCATGCAATGGCCGCGCGCGTGCCAGGTCTCCTTCCTTGAGCCGACCGCGCGCCAGCAACGCATCCAGGATGCGGCCTTCGGCGTCGTCGGTAACGGTTGCAGCGAGCGCGTTCACGTGACTCTCCTGTCAATCGGCCCGACTTTAGCAGTTAAGCCGTGATTTCCGCCGCCCTGCGGCCACCTTTCGTAAAAAGACGAAGCCCGTCACACAGGGTGACGGGCGTCGGCCGTTCAACTACGACACGAGGTGATTACTGCGTGGCGAGAATGCTCACGCCGTTGTATGCCGCTTCGCCCACCACCTTGATGTAATAGGTGCCCGCCACCGGCTTGTTCACCCGCACCGTTTCGGACGTGCCGGGACGGGTCGACTTGCCGTCGTTGTCGCTGGCGCTCGGCTCACGCCCCTGGGCAATGTAGACCGAGACGTTGCCGGTGCCACCGTAGGTGATCACGCTGAGCTGCTTTCCGGCGACGGCTTCGAAGCTGTACAGCTTGCTGCTGCCGGCAGCACCGTTCAGGCCGCCGACTGCGGCCTTGTTGGTCAGCGGCGTGGCCACCGGCCCGCAGTTTTCGGTGCACGGTTCTTCCAGTGCCTTGGCCAGCGCGGCCTTGGCATCGAGGATGCCGGTACCGATCGGGGTCGCCGCCGGGATGGCGACCGGGAACGGACGCGCCGTTTCCTTCAGCAGGGTACGCATCGCGGCCGGGGTCAACGGATCCTTGCCCTTGGCGATCAGTGCGCTCTGCACCAGTGCCGCAACGGCGGCCACATGCGGCGAGGCCATCGAGGTACCGCCCATGCCCATGTAGCCCGGCGTGCCCGATTCCGGCGTGGTGGCCGCATTGGAGCCGGTCTGCCAGATGTAGCCGCCCGGGTTGCCGTCGACACTGCCGCCACCGCCCGGACCGGACAGGTCCACGCGGGCTCCATAGTTGGAGTAGTAGGTGATGCCACCGGTGATGCGGGTGGCACCCACGGTCACCACGCCTTCGCAGCTGGCCGGCTGGTACTTGGACGCGTTGTCGGCTTCATTGCCGGCAGCCACCACCACCGTGGTACCGCGCGAGATCGCGCCGTTGATCGCGTCCTGGTAGGTGCTGGCGCAGGAACCACCGCCCCCCAGGCTCATGTTGATGATCTCGGCCGGATTGGTGTTGGCCGGGATGCCGGTCACGGTACCACCGGAGGCCCAGGTCACCGCATCAGCGATGTCGGACAGGTAGCCGCCGCACTTGCCCAGCACGCGGACCGGCAGCACCTTGGCCTTGTAGGCGACACCGGCCATGCCGACGCCGTTGTTGGTCTGCTCGGCCACGGTGCCGGCGACGTGGGTGCCGTGCCAGGAACTGTCGTCGGCCAGCGAGCCGTCATAGCACTCGTTGTCGTTCTCGACCCAATCACCGTAGTCCTGCGCACCCGGCACGCGATCGTTGGTCGGGCGCCGCGAGGTCTCCGCATCGCTGATGAAGTCGTAGCCTTCCAGCAGGTTTCCGACCAGGTCCGGATGCTGCGGCAGGACGCCGGTGTCGATCACTGCCACCACGATGCCCTCGCCCTGCGAGACATCCCACGCCGCCGGTGCGTTGATGCCGCCGACCGCATTGTGCAGATGCCACTGGTTCTGCTGGTAGAAGGGATCGTTCGGCACCAGCGCCGGCTGCACGTTGCCGGCACGCAGTTCGCTGCGGCGCAGTTTCACGTCGGCTTCGGCGTACTGCACCGACGGATCGGCCTTCAGTTCCTTCAGCACGCGCTGCAGTTCGGCCGGTGCCAGGCGGCCCTGCACACGGATGAGGTCCGCACCGGTAGACAGCTTGCGGACCACCTGCGGGCCGAGCGTGCTGGCGCGTGACGTGCCGCCGGAGAGACTGGCACGGGTCAGTGCGGACTGCACGGTGGACAGCTTCGCCGAGCGGTCGGTCGCGGCAGCAGCGCCGGCCCGGTACTTGACGATGATGCGCTCGGTACCCGGCTGGGCGGTGCTGGCCTGGCGCACCGGTTCACGGGTCGGCAACCCGGCGGCGTGGACGGCACCGACCGCCGTCATCGACAGCACGGCGGCGGCAAGCACATTGATGCGAAGGTTCTGCTTCTTGATCACGTCGAATTCCTCTTCTGGGTCATGGATCGAACCAACACTGCGGCCATCATTCCTTGACGACTCCCGGCCGGCCCAGCCGGGATTGCCGTGACCTCCCCCCAGGCCCTCACTGCAGGTACGGCGCCGGCGTGGGTGGCCGCCGGCGCGATGGAGTGGCTTACCAGCCGAAGCCGGCACCGACGCCGACCGAACTGTCGTCACTGCTGAAGGCGCCGCCGAAGGTGACCGTGGCGCGATCGCTGATCGCACGCTGGTAACCCAGCGACAACGCCGACTCGCCACCCTGGAAACCGATGCCGACGCCGACACGGTTCTGGGTGCGGATACCGGCGGCACTGGTAGCCATGTTGAGCATCGCTGCGCTCATCGCGCCCTGGCGGTCGATGCGGCGGTCCATGTGGCGCAGGCGTCCGTCGATCTCGCCCTTGAACACATCGAAGCTGTCGGCAACGGCCTGGACGCGACTGTCGGTGTAGCTGTTCGCCGTCGCCATGCCACGATCCAGCTGGCCCTTGTTGACGGCGTCGGTGGCGGTGGTGCCGGCGGCGACGTTGGTGACCTGGCGTTCGTTGCCTTCGCTGCCCACCGAGACCGTGTTGGCACGATCGGCAACCGAGCCCTGGCCCAGCGCCACGGCATTTGCCGCCGTGGCACTGGCGCCCTGGCCGATGGCCGTGGACGAAGCGCCGCTGGCTACCGCGCCATCGCCCATGGCCACGGCGTTGAAGCCGGTGGCCGGGGTGCCGACCGGAATGCCCGCCCCCGCCGCGGCCACCGTCGGCGTGCCCTGCACGCGTGCGGTACTGGCCGGCGCGGCATCGGCCGTTGCCGGTGCGTCGGCCACGCTGGCCTGCGGGCTTTCATCCAGCGAAGCACTCATTGCGCGCAGGCTGGACGCGCCTGCACGCGTGCCACCGGCAGTGCGACGGTCAATCTCACTGACCTTGCGGTCCAGCGCGCCCAGCGCATCGCCGACATTGCTGTAGGTGGCGCCCTGGATCACGTAGTTCGGCGCCACGAACACACCCTGCATGCCGACGCTGGCACCACCGCCGAGGAAGCTGGCGGCATCACTGAGCGACTGGAACAGCTGCCCGCCATTGATCGCCTGGCGGCTGCCGGCGGCGATGTTGCCCGCGCCGACGTTGTCGATGGTGGTGCCCTGGAAGCCGGACAGGGTCAGGCGGTCACGGCTGGCGTCGTCATAGCCGACGGCGCTGGCCGCCGTGGTCTCGACCGTGGCGATGCGCGAGTCGAAATCACCGACACGGGTTTCCACTGCGCCTACGCGCTGGTTGGTGATGTTGAGCTGCGAGCCGGTGACCGCGTCGCTGCTGCCGGCGGCGATGCGGCCGTCGGCCACATTGACGATGCGGCGCGCGGCCGGGCCATCGGTGCCGTTGCCACCACCGACCGACACCACGTTGGCATCGAGCGCACGCGAGCCCGCACCCAGTGCCACCGAGTTCGCACCGGACGCGCCGGCACTGTTGCCCAGTGCAAGCGCACCGTTGCCGATGGCCATCGCATTGGCACCCAGCGCATTGCTGCGTGCGCCGCTGGCACTGGCGGCCGAACCGATCGCTGCGGCATCGCTGCCGCTGGCACTGGCGGTACCCGCGCCGCTGGCCTTGACGTAGCGTGCGGTGCCATCGGCGGTCGCCGCGACCGCATCGAGCTGGCCACGATTGACTGCATCGGTGCGCTCGGTACCGGCGGCGACACGGGTGATCTGTCGATCACTGCTGGCACTGCCGACCGACACGGTGTTGGCACGATCAGCCACCGAGCCTGCGCCCAGTGCGATGCTGCCGGCCGCCGAAGCGTTGGCACTGACACCCACCGCGGTGGCGTTCGCACCGGTGGCCTTGCTGCCGTAGCCCACCGCAGTACCCAGTCGACCACTGGCTTCGGCGTAGCTGCCCAGCGCCGAGGCGCCATCGGCCGAGGCAGTGGCGCGGAAACCGCTGGCCTGCGACTGCGTGCCGCTGGCCGTGGCCTGCGCGCCGCTGGCGGTGCTGTAGGCGCCCTTGGCCTGGGCGCCGGCGCCGGTAGCGCTGGCGCCGAGTTCACTGGCGCTGGCAGCGCTGCCCACGGCCACGCTGTCGACACCACTGGCCTGTGCGTTGGTACCCAGTGCCGCCGCGTTGCTGCCGGTCGCCAGGGCGTCGGCGCCTACCGCCGTGGCGTTGGCGGCCATCGCGTTGGCGCCACTGCCCAGCGCGGTGGCACCGTTGCCGATGGCGTTGGACGCGTTGCCGGCGGCCAAGGCGTTGTCACCGTCCACCAGGGCACCGGCCTCGCCATCGGCATTGCCGCTGGCCTGGAACTGGCGGCTGGTCCTGTCGGCGACGCTGGCAACGGCATCCAGCTGGCCCTTGTTCACCGCGTCGGTGGCTTCGGTACCGGCTGCCACATGGGTCACCTGGCGTTCGCCACCGGCCTTGCCGACGGCCACGGTGTTGTCACGGTCGGCCTTGGAGCCGGCACCGAGGGCGACACTGTTGCTGCCGTTGGCGGTGGCGTTGGCGCCCAGGGCCGTGGCATTGCTGCCGGCGGCCCACGAGTTCCAGCCGATTGCCGTGGCGTAGTCTTCGGTCGCCCATGCGCCGGCACCGAACGCCGCCGCACCGGTGCCACTGGCACGCGACGGGATCAGGCCGAAGAAGGTGCTGCCACCGATGGCCACGCTCTCCTCGCCGCTGGCCTCGCTGGACTGACCCACCGCCACGGCACCGGTACCGGCTGCAGCAGCACCGAAGCCGACGGCGGTCGTGTTGGCACCACTGGCCGCCGAGCCGTAGCCCAATGCGGTGCCGAGGCGTCCACTGGCCTCGGCATAGCCACCGACGGCAGTGGTGCCATCGGCAGAGGCGGCACTACGGAAGCCGCTGGCCAGGGCCTGCGTGCCGCTGGCGTTGGATTCGGTGCCGGTTGCCGTGCTGTACGCACCGCTGGCCTGTGCACGCGCACCGACCGCGCTGGCGCCGAGCTCGCTGGCGCTGGCACCGGTGCCGAGCGCAAGGCTGTCTTCACCGCTGGCCTGCGCTGTGCTGCCCAGCGCCGCCGCATTGTTGCCGGTGGCCAATGCATCGATGCCCACGGCCGTGGCGTTGGCCGCCAGCGCGTTGGCACCGCTGCCCAGCGCGGTGGCCCCGTTGCCGACGGCGTTGGCCGCATCGCCGGCCGCCAGCGCGTTGTCGCCCTCGACCAGTGCCCCTGTTTCGCCATCGGCGTTGCCGCTGGCCTGGAACTGCCTGCTGGTCTTTTCCGCTGCGGCGGCTACGGCGTCGAGCTGGTTCTTGTTGACCGCATCATTGCCCTGCGTGCCATCAGCCACGTTGGTGATCTGGCGGGTGTTGCCACCGCCGCCGACCGACACGGTGTTGTCGCGGTCGGCGATCGAATCGGCACCCAGCGCCACGCTGTTGGCAGCGCGCGATTCGGCGGCGTTGCCCAGCGCGGTGCTGTTGATGCCACCGGACCAGGCGCCGCCACCGACGGCGGTGGAGTAGTTGCCCGATGCTTCGGTGGCCAGCACGCCGAACAGCGATCCGCCGACGGCGACGCTGTTGGTGCCGGTGGCCAGGCTGCCCTGGCCAGTGGCGGTGCTGTAGGCACCGGAGGCTTCCGAATCACCGCCCAGCGCCACGCTGTTGGAGCCGGAGGCATTGGCGAAGTTGCCGAAGGCTGTGGCATTGAAGGCCGAGGCCTGTGCATAGCCACCGATGGCGGTGCTGTAGCCGCCGGTCGCCTCGGCACCGATGCCGAACGCTGCCGACGCGGTGCCACTGGCGACACTCTCGCTGCCGACCGCGGTGGCGCCGCTGCCACTGGCATTGCTGAAGTACCCCACTGCCACCGCCTCCTCGCCGGAGGCTTCGGACAGCACGCCGGTCGCGGTGCTGCCAGCACCGCTGGCGATGCTGGCCGCACCGAACGCCGCACTCTGCTCGCCACTGGCCTCGCTTTCCGCACCCTGCGCGGTTGCGTATTCAGCGGTCGCCTGCGCATTTGCACCGACCGCGCTGGCGTTGGCGGCGCTGGCCAGGGCGTTGACGCCCAGTGCCTGCGCATTGCTGGCCAGCGCGTTGGCGCCACTGCCGAGTGCGGTGGCCCCGTTGCCGATGGCGTTGGCCGCATCACCGGCGGCCAGCGCGTTGTCACCGTCCACCAGTGCACCGGCCACATCACCGCCGTTGCCGCTGGCCTGGAAGAAGCGGCTGGTGGTGGCTGCCGCGCCCGCCACGGCATCCAGCTGCGCCTTGTTCACCGCGTCGGTGGCCTGGGTACCGGCGGCGACGTTGGTCACCTGGCGTTCGTTGCCGGTGCTGCCGACCGAAACGCTGCGGGCGCGGTTGGCGACCGAGCCGGCGCCCAGTGCGACGGCGTTGCTGGCGCTGGCGTTGCTGCCGGCACCGAGCGCGATCGCGCTTTCACCACCGGCCACCGTGTTGGTGCCGATGGCGATGCTGTTGAGGCTGTTGCCCAGCGCCTGGAAGCCGAGCGCCACGCTGTTGTCGCCATAACCGAATGCGCCGCGACCGACGGCGGTGGAGCTGGTGCCGTTGGCCCAGCTGTTGTAACCGATGGAGGTCGCACCACTGCCACTGGCCCAGGCCGCGTTGCCAAATGCCGAGGCATTGGTGGCCGTTGCCCAGGCGCCGGAGCCGAACGCACTCGCCCCGCTTGCGGTAGCCCAGCTGTAGCCACCGACGGCGGTGCTGTCGTCACTGCTGGCGAAGGCGCTGTCGCCAACCGCAACCGCGTAGCTGCCGGTCGCACGCGACTTGCCGCCGGCCGCGAAGCTGTTGTCTCCGCTGGCCCTGGCGGCGTTGCCGAACGCACTGCTGGCAGCACCGGTCGCCTGCGCACCACTGCCGACCGCTGTGGCGTCGGCGACGGCAGTGGTGCCGACCTGCTGTGCCGTACCGTCGGCACCGATGATCGGCTGGTTGTACTCGTCGTAGGCCTGGCCGAGGCCACCGATGGCAACACCGCCATTGCCGGTGGCGTTGCTGTTGCGACCCACCGCCACGGCGTCGTCACCGATGGCCGAGGCTGCTGCGCCCTGTGCAACCGCGCCGGCGCCGATCGCATTGCTCGACGAACCCGCCGCAACCGCACCTTCGCCCTCGGCCAATGCACCCGCATCGCTGCCTGCTTCCGGCTGGGCCTGGAAGAAGCGCGCTGTGCTGTCGGCGGTGCTGGCCACCGCGTCGAGCTGCGCCTTGTTCACTGCATCGGTGGCTTCACTGCCCGCGGCGACGCTGGTGATCTGCCGTTCGTTGCCGGCACTGCCCACGGCCACGCTGTTGGCACGCACCGCTTCGGAGTTGGCGCCGAGCGCAACGCTGTTGGCACCGCGTGCGGTGGCGTAGTAGCCCACGGCGGTGCTCTGCGCGCCGCTGGCCCAGGTCTGCGCGCCGAGCGCGCTGGCGTTCTCGCCCGGTGCGTAGGCGAAGTAGCCGACCGCAGTCGCTTCGGCGCCGGACGCTTCGGTCAGGCTGCCGTTGGCCACCGCGCGATCACCGCTGGCGATGGCACCGGCGCCGACGGCGGTCGACGCTTCGCCGCTGGCCTGGGTCTGCACGAAGAAGCCCAGGCCTGGAATCAGATCGGCCGGGCCGCCGATGGCCACGCTGCTGGTGCCGGTGGCATTGCTCTGCGTACCCAGCGCGGTGGAGTAATCACCGATGGCATTGGCAACCGCACCGAACGCGGACGACTGCGCGCCGGCGGCATATGCGCCAACGCCATAGGACGACGCGGCGAAACCACCGGCCTCGGCACTCGCACCCACCGCAGTACCCCCGACACCGGCACTGGTGGCGCCGGTTTCCACCGGCACGCCGCCACTGGTGATCAGCGGATTGCCATCGGCATCCACCGCAGCACCACCGACGGCGACACTGCCTGGGCCGTTGGCCTGTGCATTGTTGCCGAACGCGGCGCTGTTCTGACCTGAGGCCAGTGCGTTGTTGCCAACGGCGGTGGCGTTCTGCGCGACGGCGGTTGCACCGGCGCCCACGGCCGTCGCACCCTTGCCGATCGCATTGGCGGCCTCGCCAGCCGCCAGCGCCTCGTCGCCCTCGGCCAATGCACCCGCATCACTGTTGCTGCTGCCCGTGGCCTGGAAACGCTTGGCGGTGGCATCGGCCACGGCGGCGACGCCCTTCAACTGGCCGACGTTGACCGCGTCGGTGTCTTCGGTGCCCGCCGCGACGCTGGTGATCTGCCGGGTCAGGCCGTATTCGGCGGCGCCGACCGACACGGTGTCGACACGGTCGGCCAGCGAGCCGGCGCCCAGCGCCACGCTGCCGGTGGCGACCGCCGCCGAGTTGGACCCCAGCGCGGTGCTGTACTCACCCACGGCAGTGCTGAACGCCCCCACCGCGATCGATGCTTCATTGGCGGCAGTGGCGCCGCGGCCCAGTGCGGTGCTGCCCGGGCCCATCGCCACGGCACCACCGCCGACGGCCGTCGCGCCATCGGCAGTGGCTTCGGACAACGCACCGAGTGCGGTGGCCGCGCCGTTCTCGCTGGCTGCGTACGCGCTGGCGCCGACGGCTGTATCGCCAAGCCCGAACGCGGCCGCGCTCTGCCCGACCACCACGCTGGCATCGCCGATGGCCAGGGCGCCCTGGCCGAAGGCACTGGCGCCGAGACCGGCGGCAATGGCCTGGGTTCCGATGGCGGTGGTGGCGTTGGCCAGCGCCTGTGCACCGGCGCCGGCCGCGACTGCGCCCTGCCCCTCGATCTTCGCCGCGTCGCTGTCATCGCCTGCGCCGTCGGCCTTGAAATAGCGGTTTCCATCGGCGGCTACATCAGCCAGCGCGGCCTGCGTGGCGCGCGCCTGCGCGTCCAGCTGCGCCTTGTTCACCGCATCGGTGCCCTGCGTGCCAGCAGCCACGTTGGTGATCTGCCGCTCCTTGCCGGCATCGCCGATGGACACGGTATTGGCCCGCGTGGCCTTGGAGCCAGCGCCCAGCGCCACGCTGTTGGCGGCGCTGGCATTGCTGTTGCTGCCGATCGCCACCGCGTTGCTGCCCTTGGCCGTGGCCGAGCCTTCGATCAGGCACTTTTCCAGCAGCTTGCCGCTGAATGCAACGCAGGTGGCGCTGCCGCCGATCTGCACCGACTGTGCCGTCGCGCTGCCGCTCATGCCCAACCCCAATACCAGGCCCAGTGCCACCGCCAGCAGTGCGGGCGTGGCCTGTGTCGCATCGCGGCGCTGGTCGACGACCCCGCCACTGCTGCTGTCGGAGGAGGCCAGTTCCGAGGCCACCACCAACTGACCCAGTGCTTTGTTCCAGACCTTGCGATAAATCCGATTCATCGGTACGGCTCCTGATTGGACTGGTTTTGGGCAAAGCAACGCCACCGCTGGGCTTTCCGGCCCAACGTCCCCTGGGGGCGTTTATTCGCGTGATTTACTGCGGGGTATTGCCGAACGGCGCGCAGCGACAGAAAACCGAGCGCGTGCGCCAACCGGTTACTGCGAAATGAATGATTCTGAAACGGGGTTCAAGTGTTAACGGCAACTTTGCAGATCGTCAAGACTTTGACACGACAAATCCTATTGCCGTGAAGCAGTTCACTATTTCACGTGTTTATAAAGGCATTTTGTTAGACATACGTGACGAACTGCTGGCGCATGAAAACGGATGTAACTAGCGGCCAGATCAGCAATTTCACGCACACAAAGAAAAACCCGCCGACAAAGCGGCGGGTTTTTCCATACGCGGTGGCATTGCGGCCTGCGCGGAACGCTGCGATCAGCCGCACCACACCCGCGCGTTGCGGAACATGCGCATCCACGGCGAATCACCCTGCCATTCAGCCGGTGCCCAGCTCAGGTTGAGCGCGCGCGGGGTGCGCTCCGGGTGCGGCATCATGATGGTGACGCGGCCGTCGGTGCTGGTCAGGCCGGTGATGCCGTCCGGCGAACCGTTCGGGTTCAGCGGGTACTGGCTGGCGACGTTGCCATGGCCATCGATGTAGCGCAGCGAGACGCGGGCGGCAGCCTGGTCGACGGCGTTGTCGAACACGGCCTGGCCTTCGCCGTGCGCCACCGCTACCGGCAGGCGCGAGCCGGCCATGCCACGCAGCAGGATCGACGGCGATTCCACCACTTCCAGCAGCGCGGTGCGGGCTTCGAACTGCTCGCTGGCATTGCGGCGGAACTGCGGCCAGTGTCCGGCACCCGGGATGATGTTCTTGAGCTGGCTCATCATCTGGCAGCCGTTGCACACGCCCAGCGCGAAGCTGTCTTCGCGCGCGAAGAACGCGGCGAAGGCATCACGCAGCGCACTGCGCTCCAGGATCGAGGTGGCCCAGCCACGGCCGGCACCGAGCACATCGCCGTAGCTGAAGCCGCCGCAGGCGACCAGGCCGGTGAAATCCTGCAGCGCCACGCGGCCTTCGATCAGGTCGCTCATGTGCACGTCGAAGGCGCGGAAGCCGGCACGTTCGAAGGCGTTGGCCATTTCGATCTGGCCGTTGACGCCCTGCTCGCGCAGCACCGCCACGCGCGGACGCGCACCGGTGCTGATGAACGGTGCCGCCACATCCTCGTTCAGGTCGAAGCTGAGCTTGGGCTTCAGGCCCGGTGCGTTGAAGGCACGGGCGACCTCGCGCTCGGCATCGGCGTTGGCCGGGTTGTCGCGGCGCTTCTGCATCGCGTGGGTGACCGACCACCAGGCGTCGAACAGTGCGTCCCAACGCCATTCGGCCAGGTTCTCGCCACCCAGCGACACGCGCACCACCGGCGCGGTGGTCGGCTTGGCGATGCGCTGTGCGCATTCGGTCAGTGCGTGGCGTTCGACCAGGTCGGCGAACGCAGCGCGGTCTTCGCGCGCGATCTGCACCACCGCACCCAGTTCTTCGTTGAACAGGCTGCGGAACGGATCATCGCCCCAGGCATCGAGCGTGATGTCCAGGCCAAGACGCGAAGTGAAGGCCATTTCGCACAGCGCGGCGAAGGCACCACCGTCGCTGCGGTCGTGGTAGGCCAGCAGCAGGCCGGACTGGCGCGCATCGCGGATCAGCTCGAAGAAGCCACGCAGGCGCTGCGGATCGTCCAGGTCCGGAGCGGCACCGGCGAAGGCCGGCAGGTCGCCATGGTCGGCGTGCACCTGGGCCAGGATCGAACCGCCCAGGCGCTGCTTGCCGGCACCCAGGCCGATCAGCCACAGCTCGCTGTCCACGTCGCGGTCGAGCAGCGGGGTCAGCTGCTTGCGCACGTCGGCGACCGGCGCGAACGCCGAGATCACCAGCGACACCGGCGACACGCTCTTGTGCGCTTCGCCCTGGTCGTGCCACTGCGCCTGCATCGACAGCGAGTCCTTGCCCACCGGGATGCTGATGTCCAGCTGCGGGCACAGTTCCATGCCCACCGCCTTCACCGCGTCGTACAGCAGTGCGTCTTCGCCCGGATGGCCGGCCGCGGCCATCCAGTTCGCCGACAGCTTGATTTCATCCAGCGCATCGACCGGGGCCGCACACAGGTTGGTCAGCGCTTCGCCCACCGCCATGCGTGCCGACGCAGCGGCGTCGAGCAGGGCCAGCGGGGTGCGCTCGCCGATCGACATCGCTTCGCCGGCCACGCCATCGAAGTCGGCCAGGGTGATCGCCACGTCGGCCACCGGCAGCTGCCACGGGCCGACCATCTGCTCACGCGCGGTCAGGCCACCGACGCTGCGGTCACCGATGGTGACCAGGAAGTTCTTCGAGGCGACGGTCGGGTGCGCGAGTACGCGCAGGCCGGCTTCCTGCAGGTCCAGGCCGCCGGTCTTCAGCACCGGCCAGCGCGGTGCCGGCGGGTGCGCGGTGTCGCGGTGCATCTTCGGCGGCTTGCCGAACAGCACGTCCATCGGCAGGTCGATCGGCGCATCGGCCGGGGTGTGGCCCGGCACGGCACCGTAGGCCACCACCAGGTGCTCCTCGGCGGTGGCCACGCCAACGGCAGCGAACGGGCAGCGCTCGCGGGCGCACAGCGCGGCGAACTCGGCCAGGCGCTCCTGGGCCACGCCCAGCACGTAGCGCTCCTGCGACTCGTTGCACCACAGCTGCATCGGCGACAGCGACGGATCATCGGTGGGCACCTTGCCCAGGTCGATGACACCGCCGACCTTGGAGTCGTGCAGCAGTTCGGGGATGGCATTGGACAGGCCACCGGCACCGACGTCGTGGAAGAACTTGATCGGGTTGTTGGCGCCCATCGCCACGCAGCGGTCGATGACCTCCTGGCAGCGGCGCTCCATTTCCGGGTTGTCGCGCTGCACGCTGGCAAAGTCCAGGTCCTCGGCGCTCTCGCCGGAGGCCACCGAACTGGCGGCGCCACCGCCCAGGCCGATCAGCATCGCCGGCCCGCCGAGCACGATGACCGCATCACCGGCCTGCAGCGGGATCTTGTCGACCTGCACGCGATCAATCGCGCCGAGGCCGCCGGCCAGCATGATCGGCTTGTCGTACGCACGCACCAGATCGGCGCCTTCCGGCAGCTCGAAGCTGCGGAAGTAGCCGAGCAGGTTCGGTCGGCCGAATTCGTTGTTGAACGCGGCGCCGCCGAGCGGGCCGTCGGTCATGATTTCCAGCGCCGGCGCCATGCGCGGGTTCAGCGCGCGCGGCGCTTCCCACGGCTGCGGCAGCTCGGGGATGCGCAGGTGCGAGACCGAGAAGCCGGTCAGGCCCGCCTTCGGCTTGCCGCCACGGCCGGTCGCGCCCTCATCGCGGATCTCGCCACCGGCACCGGTCGAGGCACCCGGGAACGGCGCGATCGCGGTCGGATGGTTGTGCGTTTCCACCTTGATCTGGAACGCGCTGGGCACCTGCGGCTCGCGGCGGTATTCGCCACTGGCCGGATCGGGGCGATAGCGCGAGGCCGGATGGCCTTCGATCACCGCGGCATTGTCGCTGTACGCGCTGAGCGTGTGCTGCGGAGTCTGCTGGTGGGTGTTCTTGATCATCCGGAACAGCGAGCGGTCCTGCTCCTGGCCGTCGATGGTCCAGCTGGCGTTGAAGATCTTGTGGCGGCAGTGCTCGGAATTGGCCTGCGCGAACATCATCAGTTCCACGTCCGACGGCGACCGGCCCAGCGCAGTGAAACGCTCGCGCAGGTAGTCGATCTCGTCCTGGGCCATGGCCAGGCCGAGGCGCTGGTTGGCGGCCTCCAGCTGGTCCACCGGCACGCGCTCCAGTTCACCCCGGGCCGGTGCCGAGAACAGCGCCTGGCCCTGTTCCACGGTCTCCAGCACCGACTGCGTCATCGGGTCGTGCAGCGCCTTGACCAGCGCCTGCTGGGCGGCGGCATCGGCCGGCCAGCCCTGCACGTCGATGCGCAGGCCACGTTCGACCCGGCTGACCGGCTGGCCGGCACCGCGGACCAGTTCGGTGGCCTTGCTCGACCACGGCGACAGCGTGCCCAGGCGCGGCACCACGATGCGGCTGACCGCGCCGTCGGCCACGGCTTCGGCCTGCGGCGCCGCTTCGAGGATGCGGCACAGGGTGGTCAGGTCTGGGGCGGCGCTGCCTTCGGGCTGCACGAAATAGACGTGCCAGGCACCGCTGATGCGCAGGGAGGGAGCGATGGACTGCAGGCGGGATTCAAGACGTTCGCGGCGGAACGGCGACAGGGCGGGCGCGCCCTCGAGGACCATCATGTCCGGGGAACCGTAGTTGGGAAACGGGCCCGACATTGTACCGGAAGCGGGGGAAGGGCTCTGGCCGGGCGGCGCCCGGCACCCGCCGAGGCCAGGGCAACGGCAACAGCAACGGCCAAAGCAAAAGCGGGGTTCCCGTGGGGTGGCGGGGTGGGTCCGGTGGCGGGGGACGCCGTAAACCCGTCCCTGGGGGCTTGGCCGCGGCATCCATGCCGCGGACACCCCCGCCACCGGACCCACCCCGCCTTCGACAGATTTCCGCGATCTGCGGTAAATCCACGCCATGCGTGCATGCTCTGCGGTAGTGCCGGCCGCTGGCCGGCAACCAGGGAAATCTCAGAAGTCGGGCATTGAAGAGCGAAGCGACCGGCTTTTGCTTTTGATTTTTTGTTCTGTCTTTCGTGGCTGGCCGCGCAGGAACCTGTCCGTGGCCGGGCGGGTGGGTTGCGCAGGGGCGTAAGCGCCATGGATGGCGCGCCCGAGCCTACAGGGACGTATTCACGGCGTCCCCTGCGCAGCCCACCCACCCGGCCAACCCCAGAAATCTGCTTTTCGCGGAAAGCCCCCAGCCACGATGGGGCTCCGCCGATGGCCGCCGACCGCGCGCAGCGCCGCTCTCCGCCCGAATCCCGGAACCATGCGCTTGCTCACGGATTGACCACGCGATTGATGACAACGTTGTCCCCACCTGGCGCCGGACTCTCTCCCCGGCCCCCCAGGTACCCCGTCCGCCCCCTCCGTCGCCTTCCCGGGCGACGCCCGGACCTGCGTCACGCGCGGCGCCATCGGGGCCCGCGCGCCCTTTGATCGGAGACTTACCCATGTACGACCCGATTGTGCGCAGTGCCGAACGTTCGACCCGAAGCTGTCGTCCCCGCCACCTGGCCTGGCTGCTTGCCCTGGCCGCCGGTACCGCCGCCCTGCCCGGCCTGGCGCAGGCTGCCAGCTGTGCCGGCGTGGCCCAGTGGGACCAGGCCAGGATCTACCGGGCCGGCGATACCCTGCAGAAAGGAGGCGTCCTCTATCGGGCGAACCAGGACATCTGGAACGCGCCGCCGGACCATCCGGCCGGTGCGCCCTACTACACCAACCTTGGTGCCTGCGATGGCAGCGGCAGCAACCAGCCGCCGGTGGTCAGCCTGACCTCGCCGGCCAACGGCGCCACCTTCAGCGCCGGCAGCACGGTCAACGTGACCGCTACCGCCAGTGACCCGGACGGCAGCGTCGCCAAGGTCGAGTTCTTCCGCGACGGCAGCTCGCTGGGCGTGGCCACCGGTGCGCCGTATGCGGCCAGCTGGGCCAATGCCAGCGCCGGCAGCCACACCCTGCGTGCGGTCGCGACCGACAACAACAACGCCACCACCAGCACCCCGACCATCACCATCACCGTCAACGCCGCCGGTGGCGACACCACCGCACCGAGCGTGCCGGGCGGGCTGGCGGTCGGCACCCGTACCGCCAACAGCATCGCGCTCAGCTGGAGCCCGTCCACCGACAACACCGGTGGCAGTGGCCTGGCTGGCTATGACGTGTACCGCAACGGCAGCCTGGTCGGTTCGCCGTCCAGCGCCAGCTATGTGGATGGCGGGCTGACCGCATCGACCACCTACCGTTACCGCGTGCGGGCGCGCGACAACGCCGGCAACGCGTCGGCGCAGGGCACCGAAATCAGCGCCACCACGCTGGCCGGTGACGGCGGCACCACCGGCAAGCGCGTCATCGGTTACTTCACCCAGTGGGGCATCTACGGCCGCAACTACCGGGTCAAGAACATCGACAGCAGCGGCTCGGCCGCACGCCTGACCCACATCAACTACGCGTTCGGCAACGTGCGCAACAACCGATGCGAAGTCGGCATCACCCAGCCGTCGGATCCGAACAGCGGTGCCGGTGGCGATGCCTTCGCCGACTACACCAAGGCCTTCAGTGCCGCCGAGAGCGTCAGCGGCAGTGCCGATACCTGGGACCAGCCGCTGCGCGGCAACTGGAACCAGCTCAAGCAGCTCAAGGCCAAATACCCGGGCATGAAGGTGCTGATCTCGCTGGGTGGCTGGACCTGGTCGCGCGGCTTCTCCAGCGCAGCGCGCCCGGAAAACCGCCAGGCCTTCGTCGCCTCGTGCATCGACGCCTACATCAAGGGCAACCTGCCGGTGACCGACGGTGCCGGCGGTGCCGGTGCCGCGCTGGGCGTGTTCGACGGCATCGACATCGACTGGGAATACCCGGTGGCCTGTGGCATCGAATGCGGCAAGCCGGAAGACAACGCCAACTTCACCGCGCTGATGGCCGAGTTCCGCCGCCAGCTCGATGCGGTGCGGCCGGGCCTGTTGCTGACGGTGGCGGTGGGTGCCGGCATCGACAAGATCCGTGTCACCGATCCGGCCGCCTACCACCCGTACCTGGACTACATCAACGTGATGACCTACGACTTCCACGGCGCGTGGGATGCGAAGACCAATCACCAGTCGGCGCTGTTCGATTCGCCGAATGATCCGTCCACCGGCGACCAGAAGCTGTACAACAGCAACGACGCCATCGAGGCCTTCATCAGCCGTGGCGTGCCCGCCGCCAAGCTCAACCTGGGCATTGGCTACTACGGGCGTGGCTGGACGGGTGTGGCCAACGCCAACAACGGCCTGTACCAGACCGCGACCGGCGCCGCCCCGGGTACGTATGAAGCCGGCATCGAGGACTGGAAGGTGCTGAAGAACCTGGCGTGGCCGGGCTACACCGACAACACCGCCGGTGCCACCTGGATCTACAACGGCAGCACGCTGTGGAGCTTCGACACCCCGGCCAACATCACCCGCAAGATGGGTTACGTGAAGACCCAGGGCCTGGGCGGCGCGTTCGTCTGGGAGTTCAGCGGTGACGATGCGCAGGGCACGCTGACCAAGGCGGTCAGTGATGGCCTGAAGTAAGCAAAAGGCCGGGGATGCGACACGCATCCCCGGCTTCCTGCCTGTAGAGCCGAGCCCATGCTCGGCTGCTGTTTCCGCAGCCGAGCATGGGCTCGGCTCTACAGAAAAAGACCAGCGACGATCAGCGCTTGGCCGACAGCTTCTCCAGCGCGGCACGCAGCTGCGCCGGCGGCAGGTAGCCGCCCAGCTGGGTGCCATCCGGCGCGAAGATCGCCGGCGTTCCATTCACGCCCAGCTGCTGGCCCAGCGCGTACTGCATCGCCACCGGGTTGGTGCAGTTCCTGGCCGGCACGCTGCCACCGCGCTTGGCGTTGGTCAGCGCCTGGCGACGATCCGCTGCACACCAGACCGAGATCATGTCGGTGTAGTCCTTGCTGCCCAGGCCCATGCGCGGAAACGCCAGGTACTCGACGGTGATGCCGTTGCGGTTGAGTTCGGCGATGTCCTGGTGCAGCTTGCGGCAGTAACCACACTCGATGTCGGTGAACACGCTGATGGTGTACTTGGCGTTCGGCGCGGCAAACACGATGCGATCGCCGTGGTTGGCCTTGGCCAGCAGGCCGCGGCGGTAACCAAGCAGGCCCTCGCTGTTGGCCGGGCCCTTGGCGCGGGTGTCGTAAGGCTGCGACTGGAACAGGTAGCGCCCGTCATCGGACACGTACAGCAGCTGGCCGGAAACGACGACCTCGCGGAAGCCGGGGAACGGCGCGGCACCGATGTAATCGACCTGGAAACCCGGATTGAGCGCGGTCAACGCGGCACGTACCGCCTGGTCGGCCGGCGCGTTGGCGGCCGGGCTGGCCTTGGCCGCAGTGGCAACAGGCGCCTTGGCGGCCGGCGGAGCCGGCTGGGCGCAGGCGGTCAGGCTGAGCGCACCGAACACGGCGGCGATGGCAAATCGGAGCATGGAGCGATCCGCAACAGAAGAAGACTCCGGATTCTGACACAGCCGCCGGTACCGGGCCGCGCCGCCCGGCACGGCCCCGGGCAGCGATTCAGCCCGGCGCTCAGCCGCGCGGATGGTGGCGGGCGTGCAGCTTCTGCAGATGCTCGCGCGCTACCAGGGTGTAGATCTGGGTGGTCGACAAGGAACTGTGGCCGAGCAGCATCTGCAGCGCGCGCAGGTCGGCACCGCGGTTGAGCAGATGGGTGGCGAAGCTGTGGCGCAGGCCATGCGGGCTGATCCGCGCCGGGTCGATGCCGGCCACCTGCGCGTGGCGCTTGACCAGGTGCCAGAACGCCTGCCGGGTCAGCGCATGCAACGTCGGCTCGATGAACAACGGGGTCTGACCATCCGCCAGGGCATGCACCTTGCCCTTGCCGACCAGCAGCGGGCGCGACTGCTGCAGGTAACGCTCCAGCCAGTGCTGCGATTCCTCGCCCAGCGGCACCAGCCGCTCCTTGCTGCCCTTGCCGGTGACCCGCAACACGCCCTGGCGCAGGTTGACCGCCGTGGCCGGCAGCAGCACCAGCTCGCTCACGCGCAGGCCGGCGGCATACATCAGTTCCAGCATGGCGCGGTCGCGCAGGCCCAGCGGGCTGTCGATGTCCGGTGCCGCCAGCAGCGCATCGATCTGGCTCTCGGCCAGCGCCTTGGGCAACAGCCGCGGCAGCTTCGGGGGGTCGAGCAGCGCACTGGGGTCTTCGCTGCGTTCGCCACGGCGCACGCCATCGGCGAAGAACGCCCGCAGCGCCGACAGCAGGCGCGCGTTGCTGCGCGGCGACCAGCCGTGGCGGGTGCGCCAGGCCAGGTAGTCGAACAGCCCGGGACGTTCGATGCCGGCCAGGCCACCGTCGCGTCCATCCATCCAGCGCGCCAGCCCTTCCAGGTCGCGCCGGTAGCTGTCCAGGGTGGCGCGGGCCAGGCCGTTCTCGGCCCAGATCGCATCGAGGAAGCGCTGGATGCGCACACTGTCGTCGGCGCGCAGCTCGGGCAGTTGCTGGACCAGCTGGCGGCGTTCGGCGGGGGTGGAAACAAGGGCCATGCATGCAGGATACGAGGGCCACTGCGGGCACGGCCAGCTTTGCGTATGCTCGGCGCATGTCCCGCCCTGCCACCGACACGGCCCCTGCAGCCGCTACCGAAACGCTCCGTCCGCGCGCGCTGCTGCCCTGGCGCATGCTGGCGATGGTCTACGACGCGCTGCCGGTGCTGGCGCTGTGGATGCTGGCCGGCACGCTGTTCACCCTCGCCTACACCTTCAGCGGCCACGCGCAGCGCGAGAACATCGCACCGTTCAGTATCTGGCAGTGGCTGCTGTGGGCGGTGTGCTGGGCGATCACGGGGTGGTATGCCACGGCCAGCTGGCGCCGTGGCGGGCAGACACTGGGCATGCGGCCGTGGCGGCTGAAACTGCAGTCGCGCGATGGCACGCCGTTGCGGCGCGGCCAGCTGTGGCTGCGCTTCGCGGTGGGGACGCTGTCGCTGCTGCTGGGCGGCCTGGGATTCTGGTGGGCCTGGGTCGACCGCCAACGCCTGACCTGGCACGACCGCGCCAGCGGCACCCGCCTGGTGCGCATGCCCAAGCGGTGATGCACGATCTGTAGAGCCGAGCCCATGCTCGGCTGGCAGGCGGTGCGCAAAAAGCAGCCGAGCATGGGCTCGGCTCTACAGAATCCAGCACGCTGGGCCGGGATGCTGGTGGTCGTGGCACGGATGCCGAAGCGGTGGATTGCCCCGGTAGCGCCGGGCATGGCCCCGCGCTACCAGAATCAGCCCGACTTGCGCCGGAACAACAGTCCGGACACGGCCAGCATGACGATCGGCGGCAGCGCATAGGCAATGCGGTAATCGAACTTCAGCGCACCGGCCATGCGGCCGAAGAACAGCTGCAGCAGCCAGAAGCCCAGTGCAAACAGGATGCCCAGGAACAGGCGCTTGCCCATGCCGCCGCTACGCAGCGACCCGAACGCGAACGGCACCGCGGCCAGGCACAGCGCCAGCACGTTCACCGGGTAGAACCAGCGGCTCCAGTAAACATCCTCGAAATCGCGCGCATCCAGCCCGTTGCGCTGGCGATAGGCAATGCTGGTACTCAGCTCGGCCACGCTGAGGTTTCGCGGCTTGGCGATGCCGGTGGCCAGCGCCGCCGGATCCAGCTTCGAGTTCCACGGCTCACGCGCCACTTCCTGGCGGGTGGCCGAGCGCTCGCCGAAGGTGTCGCGACGCACCCCGGTCAGCACCCAACCGTCCTTGTCGTGCTCGGCGGTGGCGGCATGGGTCAACGAGGCGATATTGCCGTCTTCGGCGATCCGGTACAGGCGCACGTCACGCAGGATCAGCCGCGTGCCCTTGTCGCCCACCAGCTGTTCCTCGCCGCTCTGGGCGTTGAGGAAGGTGTCGCCTTCGCGTGCCCATAGGCCGGAGTAGCGGGTGGTGGAGATGTCCCGCCCCCACTTGGCACTGGCCTTCAATGCATCGGCACGGTCCTGTCCCCACGGGCCCAGCGTCTCGGCGCTGAGCACCATCACTGCGGTCAGCAGCGACAGCGCGATCGCCACCGACACGCTCAGGCGCTTGCGCGACAGGCCCAGCGCACGCAGTGCGGTCAGCTCCGAGGTCGCGGCCAGCTGGCCCAGGCCCATCAGCGCGCCGATCACCGCGGCGGTCGGGAACATCGTGTAGGCGCGGCGCGGCACCGTGTACAGCACCCAGGCGGCGGCATGGCCCAGGGTGTAGCCGTTCTTGCCGATGTCCTTGAACTCGCCGGAGAACGCCATCACCACGTCCAGGCCGACCAGCACCGCCCAGGTCAGCAGCACCGTGGTGAACACCGACTGGCCCAGGTACAGATCGAAACGCATCGGGCGCAGCCTCATGCGCGGGCTCCCTTCGAGCGGCCCAGGCGGCCATCACGTGCATACATCCAGATCGCCAGCGCCAGCAGCGGCACGGTCAACCACCACAGGCCGAGCGCGGCCGGAATCTTGCCGTTGGCGATCCAGCCACTGCCGATGAACATCAGGTTGGTGCCCACCATGTAGGCCATCAGGGCCAGCATCATGCGGCCGTAGCGCTGCTGGCGCGGCGAGCTGCGGCCCAGCGGCACGGTCAGCAGGGCGAAGGCCAGCGCGATCAGCGGCGGTGCCAGGCGGCGGTGCAGCTGCGCCTGCGCCTGGGGGCGCTCATCGCCGATCAGCTGCAGGGTCGGCATCAGTTCCGGGTCGTCCTCGGTGCGGGTCTGTGCACCGTCGGGCAGGGCCACGTCGTTGCGGGCAAAGGTCGCCAGCCGGTAATCCAGCGCGCCGGCCACCGGGCCTTCCACCTGGTGGCCATCATCCAGCTCCAGGAAGCGCTGGCGGGTGCCCTCGAAGAACATGCGGCCACCATTGGCGGACACCACTTCCAGGCGGTCATCCTTCTGGCGCTGCAGGAACACCTTGCCCAGCTGGGTGCCATCGGGCGAGATCGAGGACAGGTACACCACGCCGCCATTGGGCAGCGGGGTGAAGCGGCCCGGCTCCAGGCCGGCCATCAGCACGCTGCGGTTGGCCTCGATGATCATCTGCTCGGCCATCCGGCCGGCCCACGGGCCCAGCCACAGCGAGCAGGCGCCGACCAGCAGCACCACCGGCACCACCAGCATCAGCAGTGGCCGCAGCAGCCGCTTGGGCCCCACGCCAATGGCGGTGATGACCGCCATCTCCGAGTCGCGGTAGAGCCGGGCCACGGCCAGCAGCAGGCCCAGCATCAGCGCCAGCGGCAGGATCAGCGGCAGGTAGGCGATGAACTGCAGGCCCAGCTGGGAGAACAGCAGCTTGGCCGGCAGGCGTCCGTCGGCGATGTTGCCGAGGATGTCCACCAGCACGCCGCCCACGCTGACCACCAGCAGGACGATCAGGGTAGCCAGGAAACTCTGGACGAAATCGCCCAGCAGGTATCGGTCGAGCTTCAGCATGGGGCGGTGGTTTAAACTCTGGGGTTCGTTCGCGGTGCCGCCCAGTCTACTGTCTGGGCGTAAACGGCCTGCGATTGTACGGACTCGCCAATGGAATCTGCTCAATGGCCCTCGAATTCACCCTGAACCACGTTGCTCCGGCCGCCGCCACCGTTGATTGCCTGGTGGTCGGCGCGTATGCCGACCATACCCTGACCCCGGCCGCGCAGGCCCTGGACGCCGCCAGCGGTGGCCGCCTGGCCGCCCTGGCCCAGCGTGGCGACCTGTCCGGCAAGACCGGCGCGACCACCCTGCTGCACGACCTGCCGGGCGTGACCGCGCCGCGCGTGCTGGTGGTCGGCCTCGGCGACGCCGCCCGCTTCGGCGTGCCGCAGTACCTGAAGGCCGTGGGCGACGCGGTGCGCGCGCTGAAGGCCGGCGCCGTCCGCAGCGCGCTGTTCACCCTGTCCGAAGTGGCCATCAAGGACCGCGACGCGGCCTGGGCGATCCGCCAGGCAGTGATCGCCGCCGATCACGCCGCCTACCGCTACACCGCCACCCTGGGCAAGAAGAAGGCCGACGATGCCGGCCTGGCCCAGCTGGCCGTGGCCGGTGACGACGCCCAGGCCCTGGCCCAGGGCCAGGCCATCGCCGCCGGTGTCGAGTTCGCCCGCGAGCTGGGCAATCTGCCGCCGAACTATTGCACCCCGGCCTATCTGGCCGACGTGGGCGTGAAGTTCGCCGGCGAGCACGAGGGTGCCGAAGCCGAGATCCTCGACGAGCACCAGATGGAAGCGCTGGGCATGGGCTCGCTGCTGGCCGTGGCCCGCGGTTCGGCCAACCGCCCGCGCCTGGTCGTGCTGAAGTGGAACAATGGCGGCGACGCCAAGCCCTACGTGCTGGTCGGCAAGGGCATCACCTTCGATACCGGTGGCGTCAACCTGAAGACCCAGGGCGGCATCGAAGAGATGAAGTACGACATGTGCGGCGGCGCCAACGTCATCGGCACCTTCGTCGCGGCGGTCAAGGCCAAGCTGCCGCTGAACCTGGTGGTGGTGGTGCCGGCGGTGGAAAACGCCATCGACGGCAACGCCTACCGTCCTTCCGACGTGATCACCTCGATGTCGGGCAAGACCATCGAAGTCGGCAACACCGACGCCGAAGGCCGCCTGATCCTGTGCGACGCGCTGACCTACGCACAGCGCTTCGAGCCGGCCGCGCTGGTCGACGTCGCCACCCTGACCGGTGCCTGCATGGTCGCCCTGGGCCACCAGACCGCCGGCCTGATGAGCAAGCACGACGACCTGGCCAACGAGCTGCTGGCCGCCGGCGAGCACGTGTTCGACCGCGCCTGGCGCCTGCCGCTGTGGGACGAGTACCAGCCGATGCTGGATTCGACCTTCGCCGACGTCTACAACATCGGCGGCCGCTGGGCCGGCGCGATCACCGCCGGCTGCTTCCTGTCGCGCTTCACCGAAGGCCAGCGCTGGGCCCACCTGGACATCGCAGGCGTCGCCAGCGATGAAGGCAAGCGTGGCATGGCCACCGGCCGCCCGGTCGGCCTGCTGAGCCAGTGGCTGCTGGACCAGGTCGCCCGCGCCTGATGCCGTACCCGACCCTGGCCGGCAGACGCCGGCCGGGGCCTCGCCCGGCACTGCCGGGCCCTTGCCTGACCCGGACCCTGCCATGCCCCGCGCCGACTTCTACCTGATCGCCAAGCCCCGCTTCCTGACCGAGCCGTTGCGCCTGGTCTGCGAACTGGCGCGCAAGGCCAACGACGCCGGGCTGTTCACCCTGGTGCTGGCCCGTGACCAGGCCCAGGCCGAGGAACTGGACGAGCTGCTGTGGGCGTTCGACAACGATGCCTACATCCCGCACCAGATTGCCGGCGAAGACATGGACGAGGAAGAGGCCCTGGTGCTGATCGCCGCACCCGGCACCGACGCGCCGGCACGCCCGCTGGTGATCAACCTGCGCGATGAGCCCTGGCTGGGCCAGTGCGAGCGTGTGCTGGAAGTGGTGCCGGCCGATCCGGAAGCGCGCGAACCGCTGCGCGAGCGCTGGCGCCAGTACAAGGCCGCCGGTTACGACCTCAACAAGCACGACATGTGAGCCCGGCGAGGACCCCTTGATGCGCCTGCTGATCGCCCTGATTCTTCCCTGGCTGTCCTTCTTCACCATCGGCCGGCCGCTGGCCGGGATCGTCTGCCTGATCCTGCAGATCACCCTGATCGGCTGGCTGCCCGCCGCCATCTGGGCCGCCTACGCGGTCAGCCAGTACCACACCGACCAGAAGATCCGCCGCGCCCTCGGGTCGCGCTGATCTCCCTTCCGCCTTGATTACCGGTTCCCCCGCATGACCCAACTCGCCTCCAGCTACGACCCGACGTCCTTCGAGACCGACCTCTACGAGGCCTGGGAGAAGGCCGGCCACTTCAAGCCGTCCGGCACGGGCGAGCCGTACACCATCCTGCTGCCACCGCCGAACGTGACCGGCACCCTGCACATGGGCCATGCCTTCCAGCAGACCCTGATGGATGCGCTGGTGCGCTACCACCGCATGCGCGGCTACGACACGCTGTGGCAGGTCGGTACCGACCATGCCGGCATCGCCACCGAAATGGTGGTCAGCCGCAACCTGGCGCTGGAAGGCAAGGGCGAGACCCGCGATTCGCTGGGCCGCGAAGGCTTCATCGGCAAGGTCTGGGAGTGGAAGCAGCAGTCCGGCGACACCATCGAACGCCAGATGCGCCGCCTCGGCACCTCCGCCGACTGGTCGCGCAGCACTTTCACCATGGACCCGCAGCCATCGGCGGCGGTCAACGAGGCCTTCGTGCGCTGGTACGAGCAGGGCCTGATCTACCGCGGCCAGCGCCTGGTCAACTGGGACCCGGTGCTGAAGACCGCCATTTCCGACCTGGAAGTGGAGAGCGCCGAGGAGGACGGCTTCCTGTGGTCGATCGCCTACACGCTGGATGACGGCCTGAGCTACGAACACGTCGAGCGCGATGCCGACGGCGTGGAAACCCTGCGCGAAACCCGCGACTACCTGGTCGTTGCCACCACCCGCCCGGAAACCCTGCTGGGCGATACCGCGGTGATGGTGCACCCGGAAGACGAGCGTTACGCGCACCTGATCGGCAGGAACGTAGTGCTGCCGCTGACCGGGCGCCGCGTGCCGGTGATCGCCGACGACTACGTGGACCGCGCGTTCGGCACCGGCGTGGTCAAGGTCACCCCTGCACATGATTTCAACGACTATGAAGTGGGCGTGCGCCACAGCCTGCCGATGATCAACCTGTTCACCCCGGTGGCGGCGCTGAACGAGAACGCGCCGGAACGCTTCCGGGGCCTGGACCGCTATGAAGCACGCAAGGCCGTGCTGGCCGAGCTGGAAGACTTGGGCATCCTGGTCGAGACCAAGGCGCACAAGCTGCAGGTGCCGCGTGGCGACCGAACCGGCCAGGTGATCGAGCCGTACCTGACCGACCAGTGGTTCGTGAAGATGGACGACCTGGCCAAGCGTGGCCTGGAACTGGTCGAGGACGGAAGCATTGCCTTCGTGCCGCCGAACTGGATCAACACCTACCGCCACTGGATGAACAACATCCAGGACTGGTGCATCAGCCGCCAGCTGTGGTGGGGCCACCGCATCCCGGCGTGGTTCGATGCCGCCACCGGCAGCTGCTACGTCGGTCGCAGCGAAGAGGAAGTGCGGGCCAAGCACAACCTGGGCAGCGAGGTGGTGCTGAACCAGGAAAGCGACGTGCTGGAGACCTGGTTCTCCTCGCAGCTGTGGCCGTTCTCCACCCTGGGCTGGCCGAACGAACAGGCCATGGCCGAGCGCGGCTTCGATCGTTACCTGCCGTCGTCGGTGCTGATCACCGGCTTCGACATCATCTTCTTCTGGGTGGCGCGCATGATCATGGCCACCGACAACCTGGTCGGGAAGATCCCGTTCAAGGACGTGTACTTCACCGGCCTGATCCGCGACGGCCAGGGCCAGAAGATGTCCAAGAGCAAGGGCAACGTGCTCGACCCGCTGGACATCATCGACGGCATCACCATCGACGACCTGGTCGCCAAGCGCACCGGCGGCCTGATGCAGCCGAAGATGGTGGAGAAGATCGAGAAGGCCACCCGCAAGGAATTCCCGGACGGCATTGCTGCCCACGGTGCCGATGCGCTGCGCTTCACCATCGCCGCGCTGGCTACCCACGGCCGCGACATCAAGTTCGACATGAACCGCGCCGAGGGCTACAAGAACTTCTGCAACAAGCTGTGGAACGCCAGCCGCTTCGCGCTGATGAACACCGAAGGTGCGGCGTTCACCGGCGTGCCGACCCCGCGCACCGATGCCGAGCGCTGGATCCTTTCGCGCCTGGCCGCCACCACCGCCGAAGCGCAGGGCCATTTCGCCGCGTACCGCTTCGACCTGCTGGCGCAGTGCCTGTACGAGTTCGCCTGGAACGCGTTCTGCGACTGGTTCCTGGAGCTGAGCAAGCCGGCACTGAACGGTGCCGACGCGGCTGATGCCGAAAGCACCCGCCACACCCTGCTGTACGTGCTGGAAGCGCTGCTGCGCCTGCTGCACCCGCTCACCCCGTTCATCACCGAACAGCTGTGGCAGCAGCTGGCCCCGCGCCTGGGCCTGGCCGAAACCACGCTGTCGCTGCGCCCTTACCCGACCGCCGCCGAATTCGCCGGTGATTTCGCCCAGGCCGAGGCCGACGTGGAATGGCTGAAGGCGGTGATCAGTGCGGTGCGTCGCGTGCGCAGCGAATTGAACGTCGCGCCGTCCAGGCAGGTGCCGCTGCGCCTGCAGGCCGGCCTGGAGCAGGACCGCGTGCGCATCGAACGCTTCAGCGCCTCGCTGTCGTTCCTGCTGAAGCTGGACAGCATCCAGTGGCTGGCCGAGGGCGAAAGCGCACCGCCGGCGGCCGCCGCGATCGTGGGTGAGCTGAAGCTGCTGGTGCCGCTGGAAGGCCTGGTCGATCTCGATGCCGAGCGCGCGCGCCTGGACAAGGAGATCAAGCGCGTGGAAGGCGAGCAGGAAAAGAGCGAAACCAAGCTGGCCAGGTTCACCGACAAGGTGCCACCGGCGGTGGTCGACCAGGAGCGCGTGCGCCTGGTCGACTGGAACACCCAGCTGGCCGGCCTGCGCGAGCAGCGCGCGAAGCTGTAACGCCGCTCTGGTGCGTGCCAACCAAGGTTGGCACCTACCACGGCAGGGGAGGATTGGCACCTGCCACGGCGGGAGAGGTTGGCACCTACCACGGCGGGAGAGGTTGGCACCCACCGAAGCGGAACCGGAAACGCCGGGCGATGCCCGGCGTTTCCATTTGCCCCGCATGGCATCATCGTCGGATGCCGCTTTCCATTTTCCTGCTCGTCCTCGCTGCCGCGGCGCTGCATGCCAGCTGGAATGCGATCGTCAAGCGCGGCCCGGACAAGTTCCTCGGTACCGTGCTGGTGACCGGCAGTGCCGCGTTGCTGTCGGCCGCCGCCCTGCCCTTCCTGCCCTTCCCGGCCGCGCACAGCTGGCCCTGGCTGGCTGCGTCGGTGCTGCTGCAGGTGACCTACTACGGGCTGGTCGCGCGTTGTTACCAGCAGGTCGACATGAGCCTGGCCTACCCGCTGATGCGTGGCAGCGCGCCGATCCTGGTCGCACTGGCCGGCACCCTGCTCGGTGAGCCATTGCCCGCCGCAGCGTGGCTGGGCGTGGTGCTGGTGAGCACCGGCATCCTGTGCATGGCACTGGGTGCGCGTGGCGGCCAGCTGCGCCTGCCGCTGCTGACCGCAGCGATGATCGCCACCTACACGCTGGTCGATGCGCAGGGTGCGCGCCAGTCCGGCAGCGCGCTCAGCTACACGTTGTGGTTGTTCCTGCTGTCGGGCATCCCGCTGCCGCTGTGGGCGTTGTATACGCGCGGCGGCGCGGTACTGGACTATGCGCGGCAGCATTGGCCGCTGGGACTGGCCGGTGGCGTCGGCACCACCGCCTCCTATGCGATGGCGTTGTGGGCCATGACCCAGGCGCCGGTGGCAATGATCTCGGCGCTGCGCGAATCCTCGATCCTGTTCGCACTGCTGATCTCGGTGTTCCTGCTGCGCGAGCGGGTGCCGCGCACGCGCTGGCTGGGAGCGTCGCTCATCGTGGGCGGCGTGCTGGCGTTGCGGCTGGCGTGAGCGACGCATCGGTAGTGCCGGCCGCTGGCCGGCAACCCGTCTGCGTTACAGCGGCGGCATTTCCTGCAGATCGCCGTCGACCAGCTCGATCGCCATCACGACCGCATCCTCGCGGCCCTGTGCAGCCGGGTAGTAGCGCGGGCGGCGGCCGATCTCGTTGAATCCTTCGCTGTGATACAGCGCCAGCGCCGGCGTATTGGACGGACGCACTTCCAGGAAGACGCGCTGTGCGCCACGGTCGGCGGCCAGCTGCACCAGCGCGCGCAGCAGCTGGCGGCCCAGCCCGCGCGACTGTGCCAGCGGATCGATGCAGATGTTCAGCACGTGCGCTTCATCGGCGGCGATGCTGAGCACGCCATAGCCGACCAGCAGGCCATCGCGCTCCATCGCCAGGCCGGGATAGCCGGCACGCAGGCAGTCGATGAAGATGCCGCGGGTCCAGGGAAAAGGGTAGCCGCGCAGTTCGATCGCCATTACCGCATTGAGGTCGCTCTCGCGCAACGCACGCAGGCTGACCGGGCCGGGCCGGGTGACCGCGCTCATGGCGTGCCCCGCTTGCGCAGGGCACGCAGCTGCGGCCACAGCGCACGCTTGGCGGCCGGGTCGTGGCGCAGCTGGTCCAGCGGCCAGCTGTCCATCAACCGCTGCGTAGCCGGGTCGTTCGGGTTGCAGCCGGACGCACGCAGCAGCGCGATCTGCAGGCGATCCGGCAGGCGGACCACCGGCTGGCGCGCGTTGCCGCTGGGCATCGGGCGCTCAGCCGCCGGCACGGTATCCGGGGCACTGACCGGCGTTTCGCGGCGCGGCGGTGCCGGCCGTTCCGGGCGGGCTACGGGCGCCACCCCGGCATGCTGTTCGCGCGACGGCACGGGGGCCCGCACCGGTTCCGGCGGGGCGACGCTGGCCTCGGCTTCGGCCACGCTCAACTGCAGCGCGGCATCCAGCTCGGCAGCCAGCTGGCCATCGTGATAGACGGTGTAGCCCATGGCCTGCAGCCAGGCCTGCTGGGCCGGTGACCACAGCACGGGCAGGTCCTGGCTCACGCGGCCTCGGGCTTCTTGCGCAGGCGCTGCACGGCCCACATCACCGGGCCGGACAGGGCGTACAGGATGCCGACCGCGAACAGCACGCGCGGCAGGTCGATGACCGCAATCGCGATCGCCACCGGCACCAGTGCCAGCACCAGGAACGGCACGCGGTCCGAACGGGTGCCCTTGGCAGCGCCACCCTTGAAGCTCCAGAAGCGGATGCGGCTGACCATCAGCAGCGCAGCGATGATCGTCACCGCCAGCGCCACGTACCGCAGCTGGTTGCCATCCCAGCCCAGGTTGCCATCGGCGAACGCCCAGACGAAGGACATCATCAGGCCCGCTGCGGCCGGGCTGGCCAGGCCGACGAACCAGCGCTTGTCGACCACCGCTACCTGGGTATTGAAGCGGGCCAGGCGCAGCGCCGCGCAGGCCGCATACAGGAAGGCCACGGCCCAGCCGACGCGGCCGAGCAGCGGATCGTCGAACTTCAGCCACGACAGCGACCAGTGGTACATCACCAGCGCCGGAGCCATGCCGAAGCTGACCAGGTCGGCCAGCGAGTCGTACTGCACGCCGAATTCGCTGCTGGTACCGGTCAGGCGCGCCACGCGCCCGTCCAGTCCATCCATCACCGCCGCCACGAACACGGCGATGCTGGCATTGACGAAATCCCCGTTGGCCGCGGCGATGATCGCGTAGAAACCGGCGAACAGGCCGGCGGTGGTGAACAGGTTGGGCAGCAGGTAAATCGTGCGCGAGCGCGGCGGCGGTGTGATCGGGTCCATGGAATCCAGTTTAATCGACTTGCCAGCGGTCGGCGCCAATGCTGCAATCGGCGTTCTGCGCCCATTCCGTGGAGTCTGCCATGCGTGCCCTGTCCTGCCTTGGATGCCTGCTGCTGTTGGCCAGTGCCAACGCCGTGGCCGGCCCCGTCTACAAATGGAAGGACGCCCATGGCGTAACCCAGTATTCGGAGACCCCGCCGGCGGGCAAGAAGTTCGAGACCCGCGAGCAGGCCCGCACCCCGCAGGCCGCAGCCAGCACCGAGACCCCGGCCGCGCCGGTCCCCGGGCAGTGCAGCACGGCCCGGGCCAACCTGGCCCTGCTGGACGGTGGTGGCCAGGTGATGCAGGACACCGATGGTGATGGCAAGGCCGATACCCCGTTGACCCCGGAGCAGCACACCGCGCAGAGGGGATTGGCGCAGGCCGCCATCAAGGCGTACTGCCCACCGGCCGGTTAAGGGTATCGGCAGGGCTGCGCCCTGCACCTGCAGAGGCAACAGCAAGGGCAACAGCCGGCTCTGGGCTATCTGTGGGTTGGGCGGGGCGGTGTCGGTGGTAGATCCACGCCATGCGTGGATGAAATCTGTCAGATCTCGAATTGAATTCGGGGTCAGATCCGTTTTCCTGCGGAAAACGGATCTGACCCCAGGAGCCATTCCGACAGCTCGCAGGAAACTGTCGAAGGCGGGGTGGGTCCGGCGGCAGGGGTGTGAGCGGCATGGATGCCGCGACCAAGCCCCCATGGATGGGTTTACGGCGTCCCCTGTAACCGGACCCACCCCGCCATCTCCCAGGAAACCCGTTTTTGCTGTTGCTGTTGCCGGCCAGCGGCCGGCACTACCCGCAGGTGCAGGGCGCAGCCCTGCCGATACCCCTCCCCCCGGCCGGGCTGGCAGAATAGAGGTCTCTGCCGTTATCCGAAGCCGACGATGCGCCTCTCCCAGTTCCACCTGCACACCACCAAGGAAACCCCCAGCGACGCCGAGCTGACCAGCCATCGGCTGATGCTGCGCGCGGGCATGATCCGCAAGCTGGCATCGGGCCTGTATACCTGGTCGCCGCTGGGCCTGCGCGTGCTGCGCAAGGTCGAGCGCATCGTGCGTGAGGAAATGGACCGGGCCGGTGCCGTGGAATTCCAGATCCCGACCATCCAGCCGAAGGAACTGTGGGAGCAGACCGGCCGCTGGCAGAAGTTCGGCCCGCAGCTGCTGAAGATCAAGGACCGCAAGGACCAGGTGTTCTGCTACAGCCCGACCGCCGAAGAAGCCGCCTGCGACTTCGCGCGCAGCGAGCTGTCCAGCTACAAGCAGCTGCCGGTGAACTTCTACCAGGTGCAGACCAAGTTCCGCGACGAGATCCGCCCGCGCTTCGGCGTGATGCGCTCGCGCGAGTTCCTGATGAAGGACGCCTATTCGTTCCACCTGCACGATGAGTGCCTGGTGCGCGAATACGAGAACATGAAGTCGGCCTACAGCCGCATCTTCACCCGCCTCGGCCTGGATTTCCGCATGGTGCAGGCGGACTCCGGTGCCATCGGCGGTGATGCGTCGCAGGAATTCCACGTCATCGCCGATTCCGGCGAGGACGCGCTGGTGTTCTCCACCGGCTCGGACTACGCAGCCAACATGGAAGCGGCGATTGCCGCCGACCCGGCGCCGCGTGCGGCCGCCACCGAAACGATGCGCAAGGTGGATACCCCCACCCAGAAGACCTGCGAGGACGTCGCGGCGCTGCTCGGCATCGACCTGCAGCGCACGGTGAAGTCGGTGGCGCTGATCGCCGGCGAAGGCAAGGCACAGCAGTTCGTGCTGGCGCTGGTGCGTGGCGACCATGAGGTCAACGAGATCAAGCTGGCCAAGGTCGCCGGCCTGGACGAGCATCGCTTCGCCAGCGAGGCGGAAATCGCCGAGCATCTGGGCAGCGTGCCGGGCTTCCTTGGCCCGGTCGCCCCGGCCAAGGCCATCCGCGTGGTCGCCGATCGCGAAGTGGCGGCGATGGCCGATTTCGTCGTCGGCGCCAACGAAGCCGGTTTCCACCTGGCCGGCGTCAACTGGGGCCGCGACCTGCCGGAACCGGAAGTGGCCGACATCCGCAACGTGCGGGCCGGCGACCGTGCCGTGGACGGCGGTGAACTGAAGATCGCACGTGGCATCGAAGTCGGCCATGTGTTCCAGCTCGGCCGCAAGTACGCCGAAGCGCTGGATGCCACCGTGCTGGACGAGAACGGCAAGGCCGCAGTGATGGCGATGGGGTGCTACGGCATCGGCATCTCGCGTGTGGTGGCTGCCGCGATCGAACAGAACCATGACGATGCCGGCATCATCTGGCCGGACGCGATGGCGCCGTGGCAGGTGGTGGTGTGCGTGATCAACCCGAAGGGCGATGCGGCCGTGGCCGACGCCGCTGCCAACCTGCTGCAGGAGCTGCGCGAGGCGGGCCTGGACGCTGCACTCGACGACCGCGGCCTGCGCCCGGGTGCGATGTTCGCCGACATGGAGCTGATCGGTATTCCGCATCGCGTGGTGGTCAGCGAACGCGGCCTGGCCGCTGGCACCTACGAGTACCGCTCGCGCCGCGCCAGCGACGCGGAGAACCTGGACAAGGCCTCCCTGCTGCAGCGTCTGCAGGGCTGATCAGGAAAAGACCGGGGCCTGCCCCGGTCTTTTTTTTGCCCGCGCCCTTCCCCGATATTGCAGCGGACATAATCCGGTCAAAATCACCGCGACGGCGTCTGCATGCCGCCACGCCATGACCCGCCTGCATTTGTGCTGTGATTAATTCATCTCTATTCTGTCCGCCGACGCCATGGACTGGCTTGTCCCGTCCACACATTAGTTTCCGGAGTAACCGTAAATGAGCATTGACCTGACCGGCCTGTCAGCACGCGAGCTGGGCGCCCTGATCCGTACCGCCAAGAAGCAGCAGACCATCGTCGCCAAGCGCCGGCCGATCACCAAGGTCCGGGCCCAGCTGACCAAGCTGGCCAAGACCGAGGGTTACACCATCGAAGAACTGTTCGGCAGCGCCCCGGCCACGCGTGCCCGCAAGGCCGCCCCGGCCGCCAAGGCCCCGTCGAAGACCGCCGGCCGCAAGCTGGGCAAGGTTGCACCGAAGTACCGCAACCCGGCCAATCCGAAGGAAACCTGGACCGGCCGTGGCAAGCAGCCGCGCTGGATGGCTGAACTGACCGCCAAGGGCAACAAGAAGCCGGAAGATTTCCTGATCAAGAAGGCCTGAGGCCGGGATCAGGTTGGAATGAAAGACGCCGGCGGACGCCGGCGTTTTTCATTCTCCGGTGTGTGGACCGGGGTCCACACCCACCGACATCATCACAGGGTCTTGCGAGCGGGCATCAGCAGGTTGCCGAACAGCAGGCCGGCGACCAGCGCCATCACCACGTTGAGCACGGTGAGGAACACGCTCTGGCCGGCGCCGACATCCTGTTGCTGGACCAGGGTCAGCACGCCGCGCAGGCTGGTGCTGCCGGGCACCATCATGATGATGCCGGGCAGGCGGATGATCGCGCCCGGACGCCCGACCAGGCGACCGAACAGATTGCCGCCCGCGGTCAGCAGCATCGCCGACAGGAAGATGCCGGCCGGCGCGCCCCAGGCATGGCCGCCGAACTTGGAGATCGCATAACCGGCCACCGAGGCGGCGATCACCCACGGGTAATCGCGCCGGTTGGCCTTGAACAGCATCGCGAACGCAAAGGCCGCGGTCAGCAGCGAACCCCACTCCACCCACGGCCCCTGCGGCCGCGCGGCGCGGATCACCGGATCCAGCCCGAGCACGTCGGCCAGGGTCACCGCGATCATCGCGCCGACGCTGAGCTTCATGATGGTGGTCAGCGCGCCGGCAAAGCGCGCGGTGCCCGACACCCAGTGCTGGCTGGCCAGCTCATTGACCGCATTGGTCAGCGACATGCCGGGCAGCAGCACCACCAGCGAGGCGATGATCACCGTATTGAGGTTGAGCGCGCCAATGAAGGACGCCACCAGGGTGGCGACCATGCCGGCCAGCAGCGCCGCCAGCGCCTCGGCCGCTTCGCGGGTGGCCGGGCGGCGGTCGGTGACCATGCCGAGCAGGCCGATCATCAGGCCGATGACACCGGCGGTGGCGATGTCCAGCCACGGCAGCTTCCACATGCCGGCCACGCCGGCCGCGCCGAGGGTGAATGACAGGATGGTGCGCAGCTTGCCGCGCCGGCCCGGATCCTTGTCCAGCTGGCGCAGCGCGGTATGGCCCTGGGCGATGCTCATCCGCCCGTTGGACACTTCTTCGGCGATATGGTCGGCGACGCTGAGCTTGTGCAGGTCGTTCTCACCGGGCGCCAGGCGGATCACGCGGGTGATGTCGCTGGAGCCGATCGCCTGCGCCGGATCGCTGAAGCTGAGGATGATACCGGTGGGATTCGACCACGGTTCACAATCCAGATCGAGCTGGCGGGCCAGTGCCACCACCGCCGTTTCCAGGCGCTGGGCCGTGGTGCCATAGCTGTGCAGGCGTCCGGCGATCTCGGAAACAAAGGCCACGCGCTGTGCGTAGGTGGCCTGGGGCGTGGGGATCGTGTGAGCGTCTGCGGACATGCGCCGTAGTATTACCTACGCTGGGGCCCACCGGAGAAATTCATCCGAGTTCGACGCGAAGCCCGATACAGAACGGTTATGCTGCGACCCGAATGGCCCACGTCACCCCGAACCTCGCCCCCCAGCTCGAACAGGATGCCCATGACCCGGGCCTGATCCACCTGTCCGGCACCTGGACCTTGAAGACCGCGCTGGCCGCGGCCGAGGTCCTGCACGGCGTTCCCGAGAAGCTGACCGGCATCGATGCCACCGGCATCGAGCAGCTGGATTCGGCCGGCGTGCTGCAGGTGCTGCGCGTGGCCCACCGTGCCGATCTGCACGAAGACGCACTGCAGTTCCGCGCGGACCACCAGGCGCTGGTGTGCACCATCGAGGAAGTGGCCGACGACCGCCCCAAGCCCAAGCGGGATTTCGGCGTGCTGGCCGCGCTGGAACGGCTGGGTGTCAGCGTCCACGCCACTGGCCACAACATCAAGGCGCTGTGCAGTTTCCTCGGCGAGAACCTGGTCAAGGCGGCCCGGCTGGTCAAGGAACCCCGCCGCTTCCGGCTGACCGCCACCGTGCACCAGATGGAGCAGGTGGGGCTGGATGCGGTACCGCTGGTGGCGCTGCTGTCCTACCTGGTGGGTGCGGTGATCGCATTCCTCGGCTCGACCATCCTGCGCGACTTCGGCGCCGAGATCTACGTGGTCGAGCTGGTCAACATCGCCTTCCTGCGCGAGTTCGCGGTACTGCTGACCGCGATCGTGCTGGCCGGCCGCACCGCCAGTGCGTTCACCGCGCAGATTGGTGCGATGAAGGCACGCGAGGAGATCGATGCAATGCGCACGCTGGGCCTGGACCCGGTCGACCTGCTGGTGCTGCCGCGACTGCTGGCGCTGCTGGTCACCCTGCCCTTGCTGACCTTCATCGCGATGATCGCGGGCCTGGCCGGCGGCATCACCGTCGGCGCGTTCGACCTCGACATCCCGCCGCAGATGTACATCGCGCGCATGCACGAGACGATGGAAGTGCGGCACCTGCTGGTCGGCCTGTCCAAGGCACCCGTGTTCGCGCTGGTGATCGGCCTGATCGGCTGCCTGGAAGGACTGAAGGTCGAGGGCACCGCGCAGTCGGTCGGCGAGCGCACCACCTCCAGCGTGGTGCAGACGATCTCGCTGGTGATCATCATCGACGCCTTCGCGGCGTTGTGGTTCATGCACATGGACTGGTGACATGAGCACATCCGCCCTCCCCGACTCCATCGACATGCGCGACGACCAGGGCCACGAACTGGCCATCCGCGTGCGTGGCCTGGTCAACCGCTTCGGCAGCCAGACCGTGCACGAAGACCTGGACCTGGATGTGCGCCGCGGCGAAATCCTGGGCGTGGTCGGCGGCTCCGGTACCGGCAAATCGGTGCTGATGCGCTCGATCCTGGGCCTGCGCGTGCCCGATGCCGGGCAGATCGAAGTACTCGGCCGCGACGCGCGGGCCGACGACGCCGAGAGCCGCCTGCACATCGAGCGCAACACCGGCGTGTTGTTCCAGGACGGCGCCCTGTTCTCCTCGCTGACCGTGGGCGAGAACGTGCAGGTGCCGCTGAAGGAACACCACCGCGAGCTGCCCGAGCGCTGGCACTACGAACTGGCGCTGCTGAAAGTGAAGCTGGCCGGCCTGCCCGCCGATGCGATCAACAAGCTGCCCTCGCAGCTGTCCGGCGGCATGCGCAAGCGCGCCGGCCTGGCCCGGGCACTGGCGCTGGATCCGCCATTGCTGTTCCTGGACGAACCCACCGCCGGCCTCGACCCGATCGGCGCGGCCGCGTTCGACCGCCTGATCAAGACCCTGCAGGAAGCGCTGGGGCTGACCGTGTTCCTGATCACCCACGACCTGGACACGCTGTACGCGATCTGCGACCGGGTCGCGGTGATCGCCGACCGCAAGGTGGTGGCCAACGCACCCTTGCCTGACATCGAGAAACTGGATCATCCGTGGATCCAGGAATACTTCCACGGACCCCGCGCGCGCGCCGCGCGTGGCGAACAGATCGAGAGTGCCTGAGCCATGGAAACCAAAGCCAACTACGTGCTGATCGGCGCGTTCACCCTGATCACCGGCCTGGCCCTGCTGGCCTTCGGCCTGTGGGCCGCCAAATACTCCTCCGACCGTACCTGGCAGGAGTACCGCGTGGTGTTCCGCGAAGCGGTGACCGGCCTGTCGGTGGGCAGCCCGGTGCAGTACAACGGCATCGCGGTGGGCTCGATCACCGAACTGAACCTGGTGCCGGACGACCCGCGCCAGGTAGTCGCGCGCATCCGCCTGAACTCCAACACGCCGGTCAAGACCGATACCCGCGCCAAGCTGGCGATCACCAGCCTGACCGGCCCGTCGATCATCCAGCTCAGTGGCGGCACGCCGCAGTCGCCGGCGCTGACCACGGTCAACAAGGACCCGGCACCGATCATCCCGACCACGCCCTCTGCGCTGCAGAACATCACCGACGTCGCCAACCGCATCGTCGAGCGCATGGACCAGATCCTCAGCGACCGCAACGTGGCCTCGATCAACGCGACGCTGGCCAACCTGGAGACGATCAGCGGCGGCCTGGCCGACCGTGACCAGGGCACGCAGGCGCTGCTGCTCAGCGCGCGCGATGCCGCCCGCAGCCTGGACACCACGCTGAAGACCACCAACGGCACCATCGAGCGCCTGGACAGGAACCTGGTGCAGCAGCTGCCCGGCATCATCGACAAGCTCGACGCGACCCTGGCCAAGCTCGACTCGGCCGCCGGCAACGCCGATTCGATCCTTGGCGAGAACCGCGCCGCGATCAACAGCTTCGCCAACGATGGCCTCGGCCAGCTGGGCCCGACGCTGACCGAACTGCGCGGCCTGATCCGCGACCTGCGCCGGGTCAGCGACCGCCTCGAGAACAACCCCGCGCGCTACCTGCTGGGCCGCGACGCACCGAAGGAGTTCGAACCCAAATGAGCCCGACCACCCTTCCGCGCCTGCTGCTGGCCGCTTCGATGGTCACCCTGCTGGGGGGCTGCTCCATCCTCGGCAGCAGCGAGAAAACCGCGGTGACGCTGTACTCGCCGTCCGTGCAGGTCAAGGCGGACCCGGCGTGGCCGCAGGCCAGCTGGCAGCTGGTACTGGCCAAGCCCAGCGCCGCGCGCATGGTCGACAGCCCGCGCATCAATGTGCGGCCGACACCGTCGCAGCTTGAGATCTACAAGGGCGCCAGCTGGGCGCAGCCGGCCACCGACATGATCGAGGACACCCTGCTCCGTGGCTTCGAGGATTCCGGCCGCATCCGCGGCGTGGCCCGCAGCACCGCCGGCATCCGCGCCGACTACAAGCTGTCCACCGATGTGCGCCGCTTCGAATCGGATTACCAGGGCCAGGCCACGCCCACCGTGGTGATCGAGGTCAACGCCAAGCTGATCCATGTCGCCGACCAGCGTGTGGTCGCTGACCGCACCTTCCGCCAGGCGCAGCCGGTCGGCAGCACCGACGTACCGGCGGTGACCGCCGCGTTCGAGCGTGGCCTGCAGCAGCTGGCGCAGGACGTGGTGGGCTGGACGCTGCAGAGCGGGCAGGCCGACCAGCCGACCGTTGCGCGCTGATCGCAGCATTCGCCGGGCATGTGGTTACGGGGTCAGGTCCCTTTCCGGCCGGAAAGGGACCTGACCCCTTCTTCGTCAACGCGGCGAAATCCAACGGAAGGTCAGGTTGATCCGCTCGCCGTGCACCCGCGCCATCTTCGGCAGCGCGTGCTGGTAGAAGCGCTGGGTCTGTCCGGCCATCAGCAGCAGGTCGCCGTGGCCCAGCACGAATTCAGCCTTGCGTGCCGGGTCGTCGCGGCGTCGCAGCAGGAATCGGCGCGCCGCGCCCAGGCTCAGCGAAGCGATCACCGGGGCCGGACCCAGCTCCGGCTCGTCATCGCTGTGCCAGCCCATGTAGTCACCGCCACCGCGGTAGCGGTTCAGCAGCACGCTGTTGAAGCGGCCGTGGCCTTCGGCTTCCAGGCGCCCGCGCATGGCCTGCAACACCGGCGGCCAGGGGCGCGGCACGAACTCGGCACCGGAATAGCGATAGCGGGCCTGCGGGTCGCCGATCCAGCAGCTCAGCCGCGGCGAGTCCACCCAGTTGCCGAACATGCGGATGCGATGGGTTTCCCAGGGCACTTCGGCCTGCAGCGAATACAGGAGCTGGTCGGCCTCGGCCGCAGCCAGCCATCCCGGCAGGTGCAGGACATCGGCATCGGGCAGGTCGTGGGGGAACAGCATGGTCACACGCTAGCACGCCGCCGTTTGCCGTCATGGCCGCCAGCACCGAAAATGGCGCCATGACCGTTGCCCAGATGCTGATTCCGTCCTACCGCCCGCTGTCGCGAGGCCTCGCCCGATGAGCCTGCGCCAGTCGCTGTTCCCGTTGCTGCGCGCCGTGTTCCGGGCCTTGCCGTTGCCGCAGGCGCAGCGCGACCGGTTGCGCACCCGGCTGTTGGCACGGCATGGCGACTGGGTGCCGCCGCCCCCCAAGGGGCAGCAGGATGAGGGGGGCGCGCGCGCCAATGCCCAGCTGCGCTGGCGTGCCGATGAACCGGCGATCGGCCACGTGCCATGGCGTGAGGGAGCATTGCCGTCACCCATGCCGGCGACGCTGGTCGCTTTCTACCTGCCGCAGTTCCATACCTTCCCGGAGAACGACGCCTGGTGGGGCAAGGGCTTTACCGAGTGGCGCAACGTCACCCGCGCCCTGCCGCAGTTCGAAGGTCACATCCAACCCCGCCTGCCGGCCGACCTCGGCTTTTATGACCTGCGCAACCCGCAGGTGATGCGTGACCAGGCACGCTTGGCTGCGGAGTACGGCATCGGCGCATTCTGCTTCTACTACTATTGGTTCAGCGGCCGCACCCTGATGGAGGACCCGCTGCGTCAATGGCTGGCCGATGACAGCATCGACCTGCCGTTCTGCCTGTGCTGGGCCAACGAGAACTGGGCACGACGCTGGGACGGCCGCGACGACGACATCCTGATCGGCCAGCAGCACAGCGCAGAGGACGATCTGGCCTTCATCGCACATGTCGCGCCCTACCTGCGCGACCGCCGTGCATTGAAGGTCGAGGGTCGGCCGATGCTGCTGGTCTATCGCCCGAACCTGCTGCCCGACGCCCGGGCGACTGCCGAGCGCTGGCGCCGCTGGTGCCGCGACAACGGCGTGGGCGAGATCCACCTGGCCTACGTCCAAGGCTTCGAGCGACCGGATCCGCGCGATATCGGCTTTGATGCCGCCGTCGAATTCCCGCCGAACATGAGTAACCCGCGCTCGTTGTCGGCACAGCAGTGGCTGCTCAATCCTGCCTTCAATGGCGATGTACGCGACTGGCGCGAACTGGCTGCAGAAATCGCAGCGCGGCCGCTTCCGGATTATCCGCTCTATCCCGGCGTGAACCCGGGCTGGGACAACGAGGCGCGTCGTTCCGGCCGCGGCCGCGTGTACCTGCACGCCTCACCCCGTGGCTACCGCGACTGGTTGCGCACCACGATCCATGAACGCCTGGCCCTGGCGCCTGCGCGCCAACGCATGGTCTTCATCAATGCCTGGAACGAATGGGCCGAAGGCGCGGTGCTGGAACCGGATGCCCGGCTTGGGCATGCCTGGCTTGACGCGACGCGCCAAGCGCTGTCCCCGGCTTCGCCCGCCGGCCCCCTGCGGGCCTGCCTGCTGATTCTCATTGATGATCCCGGGCTGATCGCTACAGCTTGCGAGGCCGCCAGCGGCCTGGGCGTGAGCTACCGTGTTTTCATTCCAATGGCGCAGCGCCCTCATGACGCTGCGGTCGATATCATCGGCCATGCGGGCAATGCCCTGTCCAGCATCGTGCAGGTCCTGGAGGCTTTTGGTCCGGATCCATCGTTGCTGGCCTGCTGGCTGGACCTCCGCGGAAGCAGCGAGACAAGACCTCAGCTACCAGGAACGGCCGATCTCGACGCTGTGCTTCAACAGTTCGATGAGCAACCTGCGCTGGGCATGTTCGCGGCATCCACTCCGGAGGCCATCGCCGTTTCACGCCGTCATCTCCGCTGGGCGGCGCGGATGGGGATGGCCGACGCCCCTACGCCGCAGACAGCAGGCACGATGTGGCTGCGGGCGTCGGCGTTGCGGTCACTGCTGGATGCGCACTGCTATCCCAGTGAGCTGGACAACGACAATGCACTTGATCCGGTCATGCAGTTGCTGCCGGACCTTGTTGCCAACGCCGGCTACGTCGTCGGAGGCGCACAACGCCAACCCTGAGGCTGGCGCTGCGCGGCAACATCATTGTCCTCAACGCCGGAACGCGACGCCGGTCTTTTCCTTCAGCTCTTCATCGCTGACACCCGGCGCGGCCTCCACCAGCAACAGGCCCTTGTCAGTCACGTCGAACACCGCCAGATCGGTGATGATGCGGTCGACCACGCCCACGCCGGTCAACGGCAGCGTGCATTCGGCCAGGATCTTGTGCTCGCCGTTCTTGGCAGTGTGCTCCATCAGCACCACAACGCGCTGCACGCCGGCGACCAGGTCCATTGCCCCGCCCATGCCCTTGACCATCTTGCCGGGCACCATCCAGTTGGCCAGGTCACCCTTGTCGGTGACCTGCATGGCGCCAAGGATGGCCAGGTTCACATGGCCACCGCGAATCATCGCGAAGCTGTCGTGGCTGCCGAAGTAGCTGGCGCCGGCACGCGCCGTAACCGTCTGCTTGCCGGCATTGATCAGGTCCGCGTCGACTTCAGCGTCGGTCGGGAACGGGCCGATGCCGAGCAGGCCGTTCTCCGACTGCAGCCACACATCCACGCCTTCGGGAATGTGATTGGCAACCAGCGTCGGCAGGCCGATGCCCAGGTTCACGTAGGCGCCATCGATCAGCTCCTGGGCGGCGCGTGCCGCCATCTCGTCACGGGTCCACGCCATGTCAGTTGCCCTCCGCGCGGATGGTGCGCTGTTCGATTCGCTTCTCAGGATGCGCGTTGTGCACGATGCGGTGCACATAGATGCCTGGCAGGTGCACCTGGTCCGGGTCGATGGCACCGACCGGCACCACCTCCTCCACTTCCACGATGCAGACCTTGCCGGCCATCGCACAGGCCGGGTTGAAGTTGCGTGCGGTCTTGCGGAACACCAGGTTGCCGGCCTCGTCGGCCTTCCAGGCCTTGACCAGTGCCACATCGGCGCGCAGCGCCGTCTCCATCACGTAGTGCTTGCCGTCGAACTCGCGGGTTTCCTTGCCCTCGGCAACCACCGTGCCATAGCCGGTGGCAGTGAAGAACGCCGGAATACCCGCACCACCGGCACGCAGGCGCTCGGCCAGTGTGCCCTGCGGGTTGAACTCCAGCTCCAGCTCACCAGCCAGAAACTGCCGTTCGAATTCCTTGTTCTCGCCCACGTAGGACGAAATCATTTTCTTGATCTGCCGGGTTTCCAGCAGCTGGCCCAGTCCGAAGCCATCGACGCCGGCATTGTTGGAGATCACGGTCAGGCCCTTGACGCCACTGTCGCGCAGCGCAGCGATCAGCGCCTCGGGAATGCCACACAGGCCAAAGCCGCCCACGGCCAGGGTCTGTCCATCGGCGACCACCCCCTGCAGGGCCTCCGTCGCACTGGCGAAGCGCTTGCCGCGCTTTCCGCCGGAAGTCGATTGCTGCATTGCTCTACTGCCCTGCACGTTGAGGATGACCGCATTCTAGCCGGAGGCAACGAAAGAGCTGGATGCGCCGCAGCATTGCCGAGGCATCGCCAAGGGCTGCGTTGCATGGGGGTTTCTCCTGCCGGTGGTGGGCGCGGCGCCCGGCTCGCCCGCACTGATGGCCCGGACCTGCAACGAAGAGGGCCTGCTTCGCGGGACGGACGCGTGGCCGCTGGAAAAGGGTGAACGCTGCCTGTCAGATGTCGCGGCACGCAGCCATGCGGCGACAGGCGCGTCGCCAGGGTGAAATGCTCGGCCAGAAATTCCTGGCGGGGGGAAGCAACCGCGCCACAAGCCTGCGTCATCCCTGCAACTGTCCGCGTCCGGCCATCGCCCGCCGGTCCTGCTCCGCCACGTCAAGTACGCCAGCAACGGCGTGATCGCGTTTGGCTGCCAGTGGCAGGAACTCCTGGGGCTGCTGCTGGCTCCCGGCCACTTGACGCAGGCTGGCCTGGCCGTGATCGCCCAGCCAGCGGCCGTTTACCCGCTTGCCAAGCGGTACGGGCGCCCCCGCGTACCCGATACCCTCAGCCAATCACCGGGAGTTGCGGAATGGAAACGATTCCCATACAGGACAAAGGCTACAATCAGTGGCTAAGCTCACATTGGATCTGACCGATGCCCCTGCCCGCCTTCAAGGCCTATGACATCCGCGGCCGCGTGCCGGAAGAACTGAACGAAGACCTGGCACGCCGGATCGGCACGGCCCTGAATGCACAGCTCGCTCCGGGCCCGGTGGTGCTGGGCCACGACGTCCGCCTGACCAGCCCCGCGCTGCAGGACGCGCTGGCGGCCGGCCTGCGCGGTGCCGGCCGCGAAGTCATCGACATCGGCCTGTGTGGCACCGAGGAGGTCTATTTCCAGACCGATCACCTGGGGGCTGCCGGCGGGGTGATGGTCACTGCCAGCCACAATCCAATGGATTACAACGGCATGAAGCTGGTCAAGGAGAACGCCCGGCCGATCAGCTCCGATACCGGCCTGTTCGCGATCTCCGATGCGGTCGCCGCCGATTCATCCGCGGCACAGCCGCCTTGCGCCGGCCAGATCGCCCAGCATGACAAGAGCGCCTACATCCAGCACCTGCTGAGCTACGTTGACACCAGCAAGCTCAAGCCACTGCAGATCGTTGTCAACGCCGGCAACGGCGGCGCCGGTGCCATCGTCGACCTGCTGGCACCGCACCTGCCGTTCGAGTTCATCCGCATCTGCCACGAACCGGACGGCAGCTTCCCCAACGGCATTCCCAATCCACTGTTGCCGGAAAACCGCGCCGCCACCGCCGACGCCGTGCGCGAACATGGCGCGGACTTCGGCATTGCGTGGGATGGCGATTTCGACCGCTGTTTCTTCTTCGACCACAACGGCCGCTTCATCGAGGGCTACTACCTGGTCGGCCTGCTGGCCAAGGCAATCCTCGCCCACCATCCGGGTGGCAAGGTCGTGCATGACCCCCGCCTGGTCTGGAACACCGTGGAGATGGTCGAACAGGCCGGTGGCGTGCCAGTGCTGTGCAAGAGTGGCCACGCCTTCATCAAGGAAAAGATGCGCGCGGAGGATGCCGTGTACGGCGGCGAGATGAGCGCCCACCACTACTTCCGCGAGTTCGCGTATGCCGACTCGGGCATGATTCCGTGGCTGCTGATCGCCCAGCTGGTCTCCGAAAGCGGCCGCTCGCTGGCCGACTGGGTTGAAGACCGCATGGCCGCCTACCCTTGCAGCGGTGAGATCAACTTCAAGGTTGCCGATGCCAAGGCTGCGGTCACACGCGTGATGGAACACTTCGCCGCGCAGTCGCCCGCGCTGGACTACACCGATGGCGTCAGCGCCGATTTCGGCGACTGGCGCTTCAACCTGCGCAGCTCCAACACTGAACCGCTGCTGCGCCTGAATGTGGAATCGCGGGGAGACGCTGCATTGATGCAGGCGCGTACCGACGAGATTTCCTCCCTGCTGCAGAAATAATCAAAGGAAGGCCATGAGCACTATCCAGCCTGTCATCCTGTCCGGTGGCTCCGGTACCCGTCTGTGGCCGCTTTCGCGCGAAGCCTATCCCAAGCAGTTCCTTCCGCTGGCCAGCGAACAGACGATGCTGCAGGCCACCTGGCAGCGGGTGGCGCCGATTGCCGCGCGCGGCCCGTTGGTGATTGCCAACGAGGAACACCGCTTTGTTGCCGCCGAGCAGCTGCAGCAGGTTGGCGCCGAGCCAGCCGCGATCATCCTTGAGCCGGTCGGCCGCAACACGGCACCGGCGATCGCGGTGGCCGCGCTGGAAGCCACCCGCGACGGCGGCGACGCGCTGCTGCTGGTGCTGCCCTCCGATCATGTGATCAACAACGAGACTGCATTCCGCAGCGCCGTCCAGGCTGCCGCCGCTGCCGCCGAAGCCGGAAAGCTGGTGACCTTCGGCATCGTGCCGACCGGCCCGGAAACCGGCTACGGCTATATCAAGGCCGCCGATGGCCAGGGCCTGCGCGCGGTCGAGCGCTTCGTCGAGAAGCCCGACCTGGGTACCGCCACCCGCTACGTCAGCAGCGGCCAGTACTACTGGAACAGCGGCATGTTCCTGTTCAAGGCCTCGCGCTACCTGCAGGAGCTGGAACGCTTCCAGCCCGCCATGCTCGCCGGCAGCCGCCAGGCCTGGCAGCAGGCGCGTCGCGATGCCGATTTCACCCGCCTGGACAAGGAGGCCTTCACTGCCGTTCCGTCCGATTCGATCGACTATGCGGTGATGGAGAAGACCGCCGATGCCGTGGTGATTCCACTGGATGCCGGCTGGAACGATGTCGGCTCGTGGACCGCGCTGCGCGATGTCTCGCAGCAGGACGGCGATGGCAACGCCCACCAGGGCGACGTGATTGCCATCGACTGCCGCAACACCTATGCCTACGCACAGCGCCTGGTGGCGCTGGTCGGGCTGGATGACGTGGTAGTGGTGGAAACCGACGACGCGGTGCTGGTCGGCAAGGCCGATCGCATGCAGGAGGTCAAGACCGTAGTGGCGCAGCTGAAGGCCGAAGGCCGCAGCGAGGCCACCTGGCACCGCAAGGTCTATCGCCCGTGGGGTGCCTACGATTCGATCGACAACGGCGAGCGTTTCCAGGTCAAGCGGATCACGGTCAAGCCCGGCGGCACGCTGAGCCTGCAGATGCATCACCATCGCGCCGAACACTGGATCGTGGTCAGCGGCACCGCTGAAGTGACCCGTGGTGACGAGGTGATCCTGCTCAGCGAGAACCAGAGCACCTATATTCCGCTGGGCGTGACCCACCGCCTGCGCAACCCGGGCAAGCTGCCGCTGGAACTGATCGAAGTGCAGTCCGGCAGCTACCTGGGCGAGGATGACATCGTGCGGTTCGAGGATACCTACGGGCGCAGCTGAGGTTTGCCCGGGGTCGGATCCCGTTGCTGCGCAACGGGCTCTGACCCGTTCCTGATCGGCCCGGCAGCGCTGCGTCGCCGGGCTTGGCCCGGCGCTACGGCCGTCAGGCCAGCTCCGCCATCACCCGCTTCAGGCCATCCTGCCAGCTCGGCAGCACGACGCCGAAATCCTGCTGCAGCTTGCGGTTGTCCAGCACCGACCAGGCCGGGCGCCTGGCCGGGGTCGGATACTCGGAACTGGGAATCGCCTCGACCGTCGGCACCTTGGCCAACACGCCGCTGGCCAACGCCTCGGCAAATATGGCCTCGGCAAAGCCATGCCAGCTGGTCCGGCCGCTGGCGGTCAGGTGCCAGATACCCGACAGCTGGCCCGGATGCTGCAGTGCCTGCGCGGTGACATCGGCGATCAGCGCCGCCGGCGTCGGCGTACCGATCTGGTCAGCCACCACACGCAATACGTCACGCTCTGCACCCACACGCAACATCGTGCGCAGGAAGTTGGCGCCGTGCGATGCATACACCCACGCCGTGCGGAAAATCAGATGGCGGCCACCGGCCGCACGCACCGCGTCCTCGCCATCGCGCTTGCTGGTGCCATACATGCCCAGCGGTGCTGTCGGCTGGTCCTCGCGGTAGGGCGCGCTGCCCTGGCCGTCGAACACGTAGTCGGTGGAGTAATGCACGAACGGCACGCCATGCGCCGCACACCAGCGCGCGATCACGCCCGGCGCCTGCGCATTGGCAGCGAAGGCCGCATCGACCTCCTGCTCCGCACGATCAACTGCGGTATAGGCGGCCGCATTGACCACCAGCGACGGCTGCACGCGGTCCAGCAATGCCGGCAGGCTGTCGGGCTGGCCGAAATCGGCCGTTTCACAGGTACTTCCGTCGGGCAGTTGGCCGCTGCGCGTGGTTGCAATCACCTTCCCCAGCGGCGCCAGCGCGCGCAGCAACTCCTGGCCCACCTGCCCGTTGCCACCGAACACCAGCACGGTCATGGCACGTAGACCGGCAGGCGATCTTCAGCAATGTCCTTCAGGAACGGTGCGTTCTCGTCCTTGGCTGACAGGGTCGGTGCGCTGACCGGCCAGTCCACGGCAATGCCGGCGTCATTCCAGCGCACGCCGGCATCGAAGTCCTTGAGGTAGACCTCGGTGCACAGGTAGCTGAACACCGCACGCTCGGACAGCACGGCGAAACCGTGCGCGAAGCCCTCTGGAATCCAGAACTGCTTCTTGTTCTCCGCGCTCAGCACCACCGCTTCCCACTGGCCGAAGGTCGGCGAACCGCGGCGGATATCCACGGCCACGTCGTAGACCTCGCCTTCCAGCACGCTGACCAGCTTGCCCTGCGGCCGCGGCCATTGGTAATGCAGGCCGCGCAGCACGCCCTGCGCAGAGGTCGACACGTTGCTCTGCACGAAACGGTCCGGCAGGCCCAGCGCGGCGAAGCGCTCGGCGTTCCAGGTTTCGAAGAAATAACCGCGGGCATCGCCGAACACCGCCGGCTCGATCACCACGCAGCCGGGCAACCGGGTTTCAATCACTTTCATGGAACGACTCCACGCACGGCGAGCTTATGCAGGTATTCACCGTAGCTGTTCTTGATCAACGGCGCGGCCAGCGCTTCCAATTGTCCAGCGTTGATCCAGCCCTTGCCGAACGCGATTTCCTCGGGACAGCAGACCTGCAGGCCCTGACGGGTCTGGATCGTCTCGATGAAGTTGGATGCTTCCAGCAGCGACTGGTGGGTACCGGTATCCAGCCACGCATAGCCACGGCCGAGCGCCTCCAGGTGCAGGTCGCCTTCGGCCAGGTAACGCTTGTTGAGATCGGTGATCTCCAGTTCGCCACGCGGTGACGGCTTCAATTCGGCCGCGTAATCGCAGGCCTTGCCGTCATAGAAGTACAGGCCGGTCACCGCATAGTTGGAGCGCGGCTTTTCCGGCTTCTCCACCAGATCGATCACCTTGCCGCCCTGGTCGAACTCGGCCACGCCATACCGTTCCGGGTCATTGACCCAATACCCGAACACGGTCGAGCCGTGCACGCGCTCGTCAGCACGCTTGAGCACCTCGCGCAGGCCGTGGCCGTGGAAGATGTTGTCGCCAAGCACCAGGCAGCTCGGCTTGCCAGCCACGAAGTCGCGGCCGATCAGGTAGGCCTGGGCCAGGCCATCCGGACTCGGCTGCACCGCGTACTGGATGTCCATTCCCCACTGCGAACCGTCGCCCAGCAACTGCTGGAACAGCGCCTGCTCGTGCGGGGTGTTGATGATCAGCACTTCGCGGATGCCCGCCAGCATCAGTACGCTGAGCGGGTAGTAGATCATCGGCTTGTCGTACACCGGCAGCAGCTGCTTGCTGACACCCTTGGTGATTGGATATAGGCGGGTGCCGGAGCCACCGGCGAGGATGATGCCCTTGCGCTGGGTCATGGTGTCTCCTGGGTTCAGTCCGTGGTGCCGATGCGCTGCAGGCGGTAGCTGCCGTCGAGCACGCCGTTGACCCAGTCCTGGTTGTCCAGGTACCAGTCGACGGTGAAGGTGATGCCCTGCTCGAAGGTGTAGGCCGGTTCCCAGCCCAGCTCGTTCTTCAGCTTGGAAGCATCGATCGCATAGCGGCGGTCATGGCCAGGACGGTCGGTGACATAGGTGATCTGGCTGCTGCGCGGCTTGCCGTCCTCGCGCGGACGGCGCTGGTCCAGCAGTGCGCAGATCGCCTGCACCACTTCGATGTTCTGCCTTTCCGAGTTGCCGCCGACGTTGTAGGTCTCGCCGACCTGGCCCTTGGCCAGCACGGTGCGGATCGCTTCGCAGTGGTCGGACACGAACAGCCAGTCGCGCACCTGCTTGCCATCGCCGTACACCGGCAGCGGTTCGCCAGCCAGCGCCTTGGCGATCACCAGCGGGATCAGCTTCTCGGGGAAGTGATACGGGCCGTAGTTGTTGGAGCAGTTGGTGGTCAGCACCGGCAGCCCGTAGGTGTGGTGGAACGCACGCACCAGGTGGTCCGAAGCGGCCTTCGACGCCGAGTACGGCGAATTCGGGGCGTACGGGGTGGTTTCGCTGAACCTGCCGGTCTCGCCCAGGGTGCCATACACCTCATCGGTGGACACATGCAGGAAGCGGAAGGCCGCCCCTTGTTCGGCCGGCAGCGCCTTCCAGTAGTCGCGTACCGCTTCAAGCAAACCCAGGGTGCCCACCACATTGGTCTGGATGAAGGCGCCTGGGCCGTCGATGGAACGGTCCACGTGGCTTTCGGCGGCGAAGTTCAGCACTGCATCGGGCTGGTGCTCGGTCAGCAGGCGGGCGACCAGCGCGCTGTCGCCGATATCGCCCTGCACGAACACATGCTGCGGGTTGCCGTCCAGGCTGGCCAGGGTCTTCAGGTTGCCGGCGTAAGTCAGTGCATCGAGGTTGATGACCTTGACGCCGCGTGCGACGGCCTCGAGAACGAAGTTACCGCCAATGAATCCGGCACCGCCGGTGACGAGCCATGTGGGCACTACCTGTTCTCCTGATTGGTACGGGTTGGGACGTGTCTGCAGCGAAGGGTTCGGAGGACCACGGGATATCAAGCGTTGATCCGGCTGGGCAAGCGTAGCCTGCCCGCGGCGGCAATGATGAACAGCGCCCCTGGGACCAGTGGCAGGAGGTAGCGTCCCTGCCCCTCGAACAGCAGGATCGACACCATTCCCAGGCCAAGTGTGGCCACGGCAAGCCAATGAACGGGCTGCCAGCGGCGCAGGTGGAGGCAGATGCGCAGCAGCGCAACCATCGTCCAGGCCGTCAACGCAATGTTGAGTGCCAGCGTCAACCTACCCAGCCACACCGGAGCACCGCCTCTCTCCAGGAACGGCCAATGCAGGAGGCTGCCGACATCGAACGATCCGCGCACGCGCAGCAGCGCCAACTCCAGGAAGCGGCCGGGGTGTTCGGAAATCCAACGGCGGCCAATTGCTGAGCCAATCACGTCGGCCGCAGGCGTCCAGTGGCGGAGCTTCCAGTCCTCGCTTTCTCCGCTGAAGAACCCTTGGGGAAATCCAGCATCGGCGAACCGGGCCTTGTCGTCAGCCTGGAGGGGGACATCCTTCAAGGGCATCCACCCGCCATGCGCATTGGCATCGTTGTTGTTGACCATCAGCACATACCCGCTGTTTGCACTGACGGGCACAAACTGGCCGAAAAGAACTGCGTTGCGCAGGGTCCACGGCCCCAGTACCAGCAGAAAACCCAGCACCACCATGCTGATCCGCCGCCAGGTGGCGATGCGCATCCCATCACGCAGGAGCAACGCCAGTGCCACGGCTCCCGGCAACGGCAGCATCTGTGGCCGGTTCAACGCGGTAAGTGCCAGCACGGCTCCCAGCAGCAGCCATCGGCCCGGAAAACGCACGACCGCCACAAGCATGCCGAACACGGCAAGGAACAGTGACAGCGATTCGGTACCCAGTACATTGCTGTAGGCGACCAGCGCCGGATGGAATGCCAGCACTGCCAGAGAGGCAACCTGCCAGGCCGGGCGCAGCTGGAGGCGCACCCCCAGACCGACCCACGAAACCAGCGTGCCGGCCCAGAGCAGGACATTGAGAATCTTGCCCGCGCCCACGTTCACGCCGGTGAGCATGAACCAGGCGCCGAGCACTCCGGGGTACAACGGAGGCTGGGACACATAGGGAATGCCTGAAATCCGGAAGCCGCCACCGCTGGCAACGCTGCTGGCAACCTCCAGATAGCGGCCGAAATCGGCAACGGGCTGCAAGGGGATCCATTGCACGAACAGCAGGCGCATGGCCACACCAGCAACGGCAATCGCCAGCAGCAGGCGGTATGGAGGGGGCGAGGTCAATGAAGGCATGTGGCGGGGCAGCGGAACCGGCCGCTAGAGTAGCCATTCAGGCGACGTGGATACAGGACGCCGTTTCACCATACGCATTCGCATGGTCGACAAAGGCCAGTTAGAATCGGGGTCCCACCCCCGAACCGGTTGCTGTGCGAGGACCGGACGTTCTCTCCGTTATTGAAGGACCCCGTACCAGATGAAAATCCTCGTCGCGTACAAGCGCGTGGTGGACTACAACGTCCGCATTCAGGTCAAGCCGGACGGTTCCGGCGTGGTCACCGACGGCGTCAAGCTGTCCCCCAACCCCTTCGATGAAATCGCCCTGGAAGAGGCCCTGCGCCTGCGCGACAAGGGCATCGCCAGCGAAGTCGTGGTCGCCACCATCGCCCCGGCCGATGCCCAGGCGCACCTGCGCAACGGCCTGGCCATGGGCGCCAACCGCGCCGTCCATGTGGTCACCGACCAGGCCATCCAGCCGCTGACCGCCGCGCGCACCCTGCTCAAGCTGATCGAGAAGGAACAGCCGGACCTGGTGATCCTGGGCAAGCAGGCGATCGACGACGACGCCAACCAGACCGGCCAGATGCTGGCCACGCTGTGGGGGCGCCCGCAGGCGACCTTCGCCAGCAAGCTGGACATTGCCGACGGCAAGGCCACGGTGACCCGCGAAGTCGACGCCGGCCTGGAAACGCTGGAAGTCGATCTGCCGGCCGTGGTCACCACCGACCTGCGCCTGAACGAGCCGCGCTTCATCAAGCTGCCGGACATCATGAAGGCCAAGGCCAAGCCGCTGGAGACCCTGCAGCTGGCCGACCTCGGCGTTGAAGCCGCCGACACCTTCAAGACCACCCAGTACGCCGCGCCGTCCAAGCGCAGCAAGGGTGTGATGGTCAAGGACGCGGCCGAACTGGTTGCCGCACTCAAGCAGAAGGGGTTGCTGTAATGAGCAGGATTCTCGTCATCGCCGAGCACCACGACGGCAAGCTCAACGCCGCCACCGCCAAGACCGTCAGCGCTGCTGCCGCCATCAGCGGCGCCAGCATCGACGTGCTGGTGCTGGCCGCCGATCCGGCTGCCGTGGCTGCCGAGGCCGCGAAGATCGCTGGCGTCGCCAAGGTCCTGACCGTGGCCAACGCTGCCAACGCGCAGGCCATCGCCCAGGTGCTGGCACCGCAGATCGCGCAGCTGGCCAAGGGTTACACCCACGTGTTCGGCCCGTCGACCACCTTCGGCAAGGACCTGATGCCGTGCGTGGCCGCCCTGCTGGGCGTCAACCAGGTTTCCGACCTGATGAGCGTTGAAGGCAGCCACACCTTCAAGCGCCCGATCTACGCCGGCAACGCGATCATCACCGTGGAAGCCCCGGCCGACCAGATCGTGGTCGCCACCGTGCGTGCCGCCTCGTGGCCGGAAGCCGCCCAGGGCGGCAGCGCGACCATCGAGGCGGCCAGCGTCGATGCTGCCCTGCCGACCCACACCCGCTTCGTCGGCCTCGCCGCTGGTGCCAGCGACCGCCCGGACCTGCAGAGCGCCAAGCGCGTGGTCTCCGGTGGCCGTGGTGTCGGTTCGGAAGAGAACTTCAAGGTCATCTTCCAGCTGGCCGACAAGCTCGGTGCCGCCGTCGGTGCCTCGCGCGCTGCGGTTGATGCCGGCTACGTGCCCAGCGACCTGCAGGTCGGCCAGACCGGCAAGATCATCGCCCCGGAACTTTACGTGGCCGTCGGCATCAGTGGCGCCATCCAGCACCTGACCGGTATCAAGGATGCCGGCACGATCGTCGCGATCAACAAGGATCCGGATTCGCCGATCTTCGAGATTGCCGATATCGGCCTGGTGGGCGATCTGTTTGCAATCCTGCCGGAGCTGGAAAAGGCGCTGTAGTCGAAACCTGCGTAGCAACTCGCAGGGTGGGCAGACATTGCCCACCCTGCCACTCGTCAAAACATGTCGGCATATTGCAACACGCCTTTTGCGCTGTCTTGATTCTGTAGCATTTCCCCTCCCATCGCTCCAACCGGAGGGAGAGAATGCAGATGGCGATGAAATGCCTGTTTTTTGCGGCATGGATCGGAATGCTCGCGTTGCTTGCGCGACATTGCACACATGGACAGCGATGGAAGCTGCTGGTCACTGCGCTCTGCGGAGCACTGCTGGCGATCTGGCTTTTCATTGATGCACTCAGTGGCAACGGCATCGATTACGCCGTGATCTATCATCTGCGCGCAGGCATGCGCGGCGCAGGCGCCGCTGATTTCAGCTTGCCCATCGGCCTGCTTTCGGCAGCACTGGTGGCATGCCTGGCCCTCGCTTTCATGCCCCGCCTGCATTCGGCACGGAGGTGGGCACCCGCCGGTCCCCTGTTCGCGGCTTCTCTGCTGGCGACGCTGGTTTTCAATCCGATCGTCTACGACGTCGCGACACTGGTACGCCAGGATCGGCAGGCACGTCTTGCACCGGCACAAGGGGACCAGTACGTACGTCCCGACGCCCCGCTCGGGAATCACCGCAACGTGGTGATTCTCTACGCCGAAAGCTTCGAGCGCACCTATCTCGATGAGTCGCGATTCCCTGGCCTTGCGCCAGAGTTGAACAAGCTGCGCAGCGAGGCCGTGGATTTCCGGCACGTGGACTCGCGCGAAGGCGGCACGTGGACGATCGCCGGCATGGTCAGTTCCCTGTGCGGCGTCCCCCTTTCCCTCAGCCAGGACGCCAATGGCTATGCAAGCATCGGCCGCTTCCTGCCTGGCGCGTACTGCCTGACCGATCACCTGCGCGAGCGCGGATACGACGTCGAGTTCATCGGAGGCGCCGCTTCTGATTTCGCTGGAAAGGGACAGTTCCTCGCCAGCCACGGCTTCGGCACGGTACGCGATCGCTCCTATTTCAAGAGCCTGAAGCTGGGCGACAACCGTTTCTCGCCATGGGGCGTCCACGATGATGTCCTGTTGGATGCGCTCTGGGACCGCTTCGCTGCGCTCTCGCAGCAGACCACGCCTTTCGCCCTCGTCGGCCTGACTCTGGATACACATCATCCAAGCGGACACATCCCCCATGCCTGCCTCGATGTCGCCTATGAGGGGCTTGGCCAGCGCAGGCCGATGCTCGACGCAATCCATTGCTCGGACCGACTGGTTGCTGATTTCGTACGCCGCATCCGCGCCAGTCCCTACGCTCGCAATACAATCATTGTTGTTGCATCGGACCATCTGGCCCTGCCCAACGACATTGCCGACCTGCTGCGAGATGCTGATCGCAGCAACCTTCTTCTCATGTTCGGCAGCGACCTGCGCGCGAGGCAGGTTGATCGACCCGCGACCACCCTCGATACGGGCGCCTCACTGCTTGATGCCCTGCAAGGGGGAGTGGCACTCGGCTTTGGCCGCTCACAGCTTTCCGTGAAGGGCGCAGGTACTTCATTGAGTGTCCGACCCGGTCGGGAACCAGATGCCAGCGAGGACCACCTGCCAGGTTTCATGGCCTATTCCAGCACGCTATGGGAGCTGGGCCGGATCGACGATCACCTGCAGTTGGTGGATGGCGTCATCCAGTTGGGTAAGCAGACGCTGACTCCGCCCTTGGCCATCGCTGCCGATGACCGCGGCCGAATTGCCCAGCTTGGCACGAACGGCATCCGCTCTGGCCACCTTCTGGCCGGCGGTGATTCCCAGCAGGTCCTCTACATTGATCGTTGCTTTGCGTTCGACGAACGGCAGCCCGCCGATGAGTGGTGCCTGTGGGGGAGCGCTGACGGAACGGCTCGCGTGGTGTCACAACAATCGCTCAAGGCCGGCGCGTTGGTGCCGGAACTGCTGCAGGCTGCACGCGAAGCGCCCCCGGCATCCCAGCTGCGCAACGATTTCATCATCCGCACCCACTTCGATGCGAGCCATACGATCGTCGGTGAAGCGATGGATGGAAAGCTGTTCTCGCAGGGTGCGGAAGGGACCTTGGTCTATGGCGCCTACCAGGATCTGTGCGCAGGCAACTACACCCTCAGCCTGCAGGGCGTGGCCCACCCCGCCAACGGTGCCTGGGCCGACGTCGTTGCCAGTTACGGGGCACAGACCTACGACCGCCATGCGCTGCTGGACACGGCCGATGGACGTGACGGGACGATGCTGGAAGCCAGGTATGTATTCCCTGAAGACCTGCCCCTGGCTGAAGTCCGTGTCGGCGTATCGCCAGACGCTGCGGTGCGACTGGATGGCTATACCCTGCTGCCTGCCTACGAGGCACTGCCTGTGGGATCGTCGGTGGATTTCAGCGCCGATGCCAGCAATCGTTTCATTTCCTGTGGCTGGCACGGTCCCTCTCCCCAAGGGCGCAGCGTTCGTGGCGCGGCCGCCTCGCTACGACTGCGCCTGCCATCCGAGCCCGCCCGGCTGGAGGCAGTCCTTTCACTGTCGGCGCAGTCACCTCGCGAGCTCACGGTGCTGGCCAACGACGCCCCGCTCGGCTTGCTTCAGATCGAAGCAGGGACGCGTGAATACCCCATCGACCTGGCAGGCCTGTCCAGCGCCGCCGGCGGGCAGCTCACCTTGACGCTGGTGCCTGGACAAACGACCTGCGCTACGGAGGACTGCGAGCTGATTACCCTGCACCGTCTGCACTTGGCCCCGGCTGCGACGGCTCAACCGGCTGCTCCAGCCTGTCCCGGGATGCGCTGCCTTCACGCCCCCGCGCTGGTACCTGAATCTGTCGCAATGTAACTCCCCCTCGTATACTCCCCGCACTATTGGATGAGGGGAACTGCGGCATATGTCGCATCACAATGATGTACCGGCTGGATCCGGTGAGTTGACGCCGGGAGCAGCCCTGTGCGTCGATCTGGACGGGACGCTGCTGCGTAGCGACCTGCTGTACGAATCACTGCTGGCCCTGCTGGCGCGCAACCCGCTGTTTGCTTTGCTGGTACCGTTCTGGCTGCTGCGCGGCAAGGCCTATGTTAAGCGCCAGCTCGCTTCCCGGGTGGCCTTGCAGGTTGAAACCCTGCCATACGATGAGCGTGTCGTGGCCATGCTGCGCGCGACACCGCAGCGTCCGCGTGTCCTGTGCACCGCCTCGGACCGGCTGTTGGTCCAGCCGATCGCCGATCATCTCGGCGTTTTTGACGAGGTCATCGCCAGCGATGGGGCCCGCAATCTGGCCGGGCACGCCAAGGCTGAAGCCCTTGTCGAGCGCTATGGGGAACGGGGGTTCGACTATCTTGGCAACCATCGCGTTGACCTGCCGGTCTGGAAGCACGCCGCAGGTGCTGTCGTCGTCAACGCCACCGGATCGCTGGCAAACCAGGCCCGCGCGCAAACCCGGTTGATCGACCACCTGCCTGGACAGCCCGGAGGGCTCCGCACCTGGATCAAGGCCCTGCGGCTGTACCAGTGGCTGAAGAACCTTCTGGTACTGGTTCCACTGCTTACCGCGCACCGCCTGTTCGAACCAGAAGCCGTAGTAAACGCGGCGCTCGCCTTCCTTGCCTTCGGCCTGTGCGCATCCGGCGTTTACCTGCTGAACGACCTGCTGGATCTGGCGCCAGACCGGCAGCATCCACGGAAGCGGAAGCGACCATTCGCGGCCGGGACCTTGCCCCTGTTTCATGGCCTGGTCGCCACCCCCTTGTTGACACTGGCCGGTTTCGCACTGGCGCTGTGGACAAGTCCTGCGTTTGCACTGGTCCTGCTGATCTACTTCATCACGACCCTGGCCTATTCGTTCACGCTCAAGCGCATCGTGATGATCGATGTCGTGGTGTTGGCGGCGCTTTACACCGTGCGGATCATCGGCGGCGCTTTTGCAATCGATTCGCCACGGTCATTCTGGCTGCTCGCGTTCTCGATGTTCATTTTCCTCAGCCTTGCCCTTCTCAAGCGCTATACCGAACTAACCGCGGCTGCAACGCAGGGAAAGCAGAAAGCCTCCGGTCGCGGATACTCCGTGGCCGATCTGCCGCTGGTGCAGTCATTCGGGACAGCTGCGGGCTATATCGGCGTTCTGGTCTTCGCCCTCTACATCAACAGCCCTGACAGCCTCAGACTGTACGCCACGCCCCAAGTGCTCTGGCTGCTCTGTCCTGTGCTGCTGTACTGGATCAGCCGTGCCTGGTTTGTCGCCCACCGGGGCGACATGCATGATGACCCCATCGTGTTCGCAGCGCGCGACCGCGTCAGCCAGGGCGTCGGCCTCGCCGGGCTGATCATCGTAATGGCGGCGACACGCCACTGGTAATGCCTCCTCATCATTCCAAAGTTGATCGCATGTATCTCAAATTCATCCCACTCATTCTGTTCTCCGTAGCCCTCAATGCGAGTGCGCAGCTTTTCCTTCGCAAAGGCATGCCGAATGTTTCGCTGGTGACCAACCAGGGCGTGCTTGAGCTCGCACAGGGCGCCATCCGCGTTGTCCTCAATCCGTGGGTCTTCAGCGGACTGTCGTGCTATGCGATCAGCATCGTGCTTTGGATGTACGTCCTCTCCAAGGTCCAGGTGAGTTTCGCTTATCCCTTCCTGAGCGTGGGATACGTGATTGTCGTTGGTGCTGCATATCTGTTCTTCCGTGAACCGGTCAGCGTAATGAAGCTGGCTGGAATCGCGCTGATCTGTGCTGGCGTCGTTCTCGTCGCGCGTGGGGGCTGAGCCGTGACCAAGCATATTGTCATTGGTGGCTCAGGTTTCACCGGATCGCATCTCGTCCGGACCCTCCTTGCACAGGGCCAGCAGGTTCAGACCGTTGACCTGCTGCCTCTGCCTGCAGAATTCTCCGGCAGGGTCGTCCATCACCAGCTGGATATTCTGGATACTGCGGCGCTGTCGCGCGTGCCATTGGATGAAGGTGATGTCGTCCACCATCTTGCGGCAAGGCAATTCCATAACGCCGTGCCGGCAAAAGAGCAGGACGCCTGGTTCGCCGAGGTCAACGTTACCGGTACAGCCAATGTACTGAAGTGGATGCGTAAACTGCGCCAGCCACGCTTGATCTATACCAGCACGGACATGGTGTACGGGCTGCCGGAATCGCTGCCTGTACCTCCAACGCACCGACGCAACCCGCTGGGTCCGTATGGACGCAGCAAGGCGGCGTCGGAACAGCTGTGCGAACAAGCACGAACCGAGGGCTACCTGATTACCGTCCTGCGTCCACGCATGATTGTGGGCCCCGGACGCTTTGGCATCCTGATCAAGCTGTTCCGGCTGATGGACCTTGGCCTTCCCGTGCCAACCATCGGCAGCGGTCGGAACCGCTACCAGATGATCGCCGTGGAGGATGTCGTCAGCGCAATTCTTGCTGCGGTCGAGAAGGGATTCCCCGCCGTCGCACTGAGCTTGGGATCGGGCGATGCACCACCAGTTCGCCAGTTGCTGCGCAATACGATCAAGCGCATCGGCTCGCGCTCGATTGTAGTGCCGGTACCCGCCAAGCCGTTGAAGATGACCCTGTCGCTTCTGGAAAAGCTGGGCAAACCGCTGCTGCATCGGGAGCAGTATCAGATCGCCGACATCAACTACGTGGTCGACATTGCACCTACGCAGGAAGTTCTGGATTGGCATCCCACACGCAATGACGAGGACATGCTCGTTGCAGCGTACGCACATTACCGGAAGCAGATCTGAATGATCTGCATGGAGGGACCTGGATGGGGTCGCCTCCGTATCACTGGCCTCGCCGGAGAAAAGTCCGGCGAGGCGGGATAGAGATCAGCGCGGCAAACCACCACGATGCTGCCACAGCAAGGAAATGGCGATGACCTCCTTGCACGGGAGCCGCTGCGATCTACGTCGGGCCGGACGCACTGGCGGCGCCTGATCAGTCATCGCTATAGACGATGACCGCGCCACCCTTTGCATCCTGGAAGAGCCTCAGTCGCCCTTCACCCAGCCCGGTTTCATTCACGGCGTCACCTTCCACCGCCATCGCGCACACTTCTGCCTCGTGCGTCCGGCAATCAACAAAACTCCTGGCCCCGGTAGCCACCACCACCGAATTCATCAAGTATTCGTTGTTGAAAGTGGCAGCTGGCTCTTTGCCACCCGGCATGCGGCCGGAAACCGCCAGTACTGAATACCGGTCTGCCGGCAATGGCAATAGCGTGTGGATCTTCTCAAACAGGAAGGAGGTCGTTTCCACCTGGGTCTGGAGGAACGTACGGGCCTGTGCCTGGAATCCAATACCGCCCGCCAGCAGGAGGAGGAATACGACCGCCCGTGAGATACGATTCCCGCCTCCAAGAAGGCCGAAAAACAGCGCCAGTCCAAGTACCAGCGCGATCAGGCTGCGCGTGGTAATTACTGGTGCCAACGGAATAGAGAATGCGTGGAACGCCGCAGCGACCATTGCGAGCGTCAACAGGATCTGGACTGAACCCTTCCGGCGAACGGCGAATGGAACGAGCAGCAGCACGGTTGCCAACAGCAACCAACCATCCAGGTTCGAGGCCTTGCCAATGGAAGCTACACACTTCCCGAATGATCCAATGACGTAGCTTATGTTCTGCCATAAAGAGGGAAGATCCTTGGCCGGATGTGGCGATCGCCAGTCATCCACCTGCGGACCGAAATGCCCTGCCAGCAGCAGCAGCATCATCGACATGACCAAAGCGCCGAGTACCGCCCCTCCCACCCAGCTGAGCGTGTGTTGCAACCACAACCTCCATCGATCCCGAGCACTCCGCTGTTCGGACGCGAATTCGCCGATGAACAGGAGCGGGACCAGGAAGTAGTAGCTCTGCATCGTCCCGAACAGAAGGATCCCGAGCGCCGCATAGACCGCAACCGGTGCTATCGCCACTCGCCGCGTGACCACCTCGGCCAGGATCAGGACTGCAACTGCCGAGAACGCAGTGGCCGGCCACATGCTTTGTTCCACGACTGGCGGAGAGATCGAAACGACGGCCGAAATGATCAGTGCCAGTGCAACCGACAGGCCTGCGCGGCGCGCAATGCGATAGACCAGCAAAAGATGTGCGGCGATATACGCGGCGAACCAAGCCGACGCGTCAATACTGACAAGCACATCCTTGAAGATGTAGTTCAGCCACCGGCCATCCTGCAACAGCTTCAGCTGGAAATAGTGGTTATAGTGAACTTCATCGTGACCGAACACATGCAGATTCGATAGTTGGCTATAAGCGGATGCCACGAGCAGCATGGACAGAAGCGCAGCCACCATCTTGAATCCGCCATGGCTCGGGGCATCAGTGCACATCGAGTGCAGCTGCGACCGCGCCCGCCCAGCCAAGTTACTCCAATCCATATCTTCCCCTAACTCCAGATTCGCCCAACTGAATTTGACCGGCCTAGCATCATCCAGGCCGAGGTACCGATGGCCGTGAACGGGCCCAATCGGCTCTTTGACTGCCCTGAAGACGTCGTATCCCGTGCGGAATGCTACTCGACTGGATGATGGCCAAGCCAATCCTTTGTGAGCCAACGGCATGGTTGGGCAGGCCCGCGCGGCTACCTGCAGCCGATCCAGCGAGCGATAGGGAACATTGCCCCATGGACAGTCTCGTGCATCACAGGACTTCACTCCCGATCAGGAATGCAGCAGCAGGTGCCTGAGCCTTTGCACGAATTGACGATGGTCATAGTGTTCCGCCAGGAACAGGCGCGCCTTGGTAGACGCGGCTGACCAAGCCTGGTCGTCTTGATCCAGCGCCTGGATGGCAGCAGCAAACTTCGACGGGTCATCGGTAGTCGGCAGTATATCCTCGACTCCAGCCAGGCCCTGCGCGGCCGCACCGGTCAAGATGATTGGAACACCCTGCCCTATTGCCTCGATCACCTTCCCCTTGACCCCGCCGCCGAAACGCAACGGCGCGATGACCAGGCGCGTAGACGCGTAACAGCGCTCCAATGCAGCATCATCGATGCGACCGAGAATACGCACCGTGTCAGAGGCATGCTGGGGCACACGGTAGTTCTCCATACCGGAGCCCACCACGGTGAGGACCGGCGCCTGTCCCCCCCGCTGAAGCAAGGGCAGCACCTTGTGCAGAAACCAGTCCAGACCATCTGCGTTTGGTGCATGCGCCATGCTGCCAACGAACAGCAATCCCGATCTTTTGCCCGGGCCGGGCGTGTGCTGCATGGATCCTGCATCCACGGTCCACAGCGGAAACATCTCGCCGTTCCCAGCCAAGCCGCGATCAGCAAGGTAACGGTTCACTGTTTCAGCCTCATCTTTAGAGGGATACAGAACTACGTCGGCATTTCTCCACGCTCGCTGTTCCACCACTCTCATCAACAGACACTGCCAATGATCGGCAAGGGTGGCCTTGGACGTAGCACGCATCAACTGCAACCGCACATAGTGGATGTCGTGCCCGTAATAGAGATGAGTACCGGCAATCGCCGCGCGCAGGACCGGTAGATACATAGCCGCGATCAGTGGGCGGCTTGACACCGACCCGATGAAACTTCCTCCGAACGTCGCCAACCATCCGTCCAGTGCCCCCGTTTCCCGTCGACTCAATGGGGTGATGCCTCTCCCTTCAAGGGCAGCTCTCCCAGCTGCGGAGGGCTCAATCGTTGCCGACCAGAAGACGACCTCCATGCCGGCATCGACCAACAGGTCAGCGAAGCATGAGATCGCGCGCGATCCCGCGTCACGGTCAATCTCGGGAAAATCATGGTCCACGAGGAGCACACGCGGGCGTTCCGTCGACGGAACCTCCGCGGGTGTTCCTGTGGACCGTTGCATCGACCAGCGACTGTACAACCCAGGGCCGAACATCAGCATGGCTTCCAGCAGCCGTCGCTTGACCTTGCCCCACCCCATTGCCGTCTGTGCCTCGCTCAATGCCAGGACTTGAGGTCCACGAAGAACTCCGGATACCCCTTCCACTTGTCGCGGAAGTAGGCTGCGTTGCGGTTGAACAGCTGCTTGTAGCGCTCGCTGCCCTCGCTGGCGCCGGTAGTCTGGTGCGGCTGGTGACGGACACCGGCCAGGTCACGGAACGCCACCGAATAACCAGCCTTCTTCACCTGGAAGCAGATGTCCGTGTCTTCGAAGCACGTAGGGTCGTAGAACACATCGAAGCCTTCCAGACGCTCGAACAGGTCACGGGCAATGAACATGCAGCTGGTCCCCAGGAAACCCACGTCATCGCGGTATCCCTTGATGCGGGCCTCGTTGTTCATGCCGCGATTGGGAAGGTAATCGGAGATGGGTCCACCCAGGTCATCACGCGTGGCGTCGAACCATCCTGCATTCCAGCCGATGGTGCCGACACCGGGGTTGGCCGCCAGGATGTTCACGGCTTCACTGAAGCAGGACGGAGAGGTCAACCACTGGTCGGAGTCGAAGAACGCAATATAACGGCCGGTGGAATGCTTGACGCCCAGGTTGCGACCCGAGGAGCATCCATTCTCACTGTTGCGCACAAGCTTCACCTTGGCATGCCCTGCGTACAGCGATTCAACCAGTTCGGCGCCGCCATCGCTGGACTGGTTATCGACAACCACGATTTCCTGCAGCCATTCCCCGGCGTGCTCCAGCAACGTGCTCACGCAGCGCTCAATGATGCGGCGGTTGTTGTGGATCAGCACAACTACGCTTACCGACAGCGGATACTCCGGTTGCATCAACTGCTCGACATGGCCCAGCCAGGCGTGGCGGGCGATGAATGCGTAGTCTTCCGATGCAGTGGCGCCGGCCAGCTGTGCGGACAGCTGCGCGGCATCCACCCGATGCAGGTTGGGCGACGGTGCGAATGACGGCAGCGCATCGACAAACACCGGCTTCTCCAGCAGCAGCGCCGCCATTGACAGGTCGGCAAGGCGCGTGCGGTCCCCGGCCCCGCCGACGATGACAACCGCATGCGCGCCGGCGATCAGCGGAGCCATCTGCTGCGGCTGCCACGACCAATCGAGGGGACGTACCTGGCGGCTGTCGCGGCCATCCACGTTCATTCCCGTGACATGGAAAACGAGATCGGGGGACGCCTTCAGCGCGGCATCAAGCCAGGCGTCGCCGTCTCCGCCGAGGACAACGAACAGGACATGTTGTCGCCCGTCCTCATATGCCTGCGGCAGCCCATGACTGCGGTAGGAGTCGAAGATTTCATTGTCTCCAGCCGCGCCCAGGAAGCGCGACGGCAGGCCATCGACCTTCTGCTCCGGGGTTCCGGTGACAACGCGATCAGTAAGGACGCGCAGTTCCGCGGAGAGAGAATCCGCACCGAGTGCAGCGAGGTCGACGATCACTTCGGCACCGCGTTCACGTGCCGACCGGGCCAGGCCCAGCGCCTCCGGCGATGCATCGGCAAGCAGAACGCGAGTACCCTCGGCACGCACTTCCTGCAGCCAGGCGTGCGCATCGACAGCGAGACGCGCCGGCAGGCCGCTGCCGTCGTCCGGCCAGGCACTTCCATCCACCGCGGTGATGCGCACGAAGAAGCCGGCACGATCGCCCGCCTTCGCGAAGTGCATCGCCCGGTTGGGCCAGCCGTCGGTGGTCAACGTGTTGGCGATCACCAGCAGGCGTTCGCGGCGAACCGGTCGCACCATCGGCGGTGGCGGTTCCGCCATCTGTTGCGTGGCAGCGGTCTGAGGAACACCCAGCGTCTTCATGCGTCGCGGGATCTGTTGCAGTGCGACCTTCAACCCGTGCCGCCTCCAGACCGAAGCCAACTTGAAGGGGGCGGCCAGCAGGCGCACCAGGTCGCGGCGAAGCAACTGCAGGAACCTACGCAGGCGACGCCAGAGATTCAGCGCATCTGCGGTCTCCTGACGGCTGCGCGCCAGCTCGGCCTGCACCTGTTCGATTTGCTGCAGCAGGATCGCAATGTAGACCTCCTTGTCATCAATATAGGCCTGCTTGCCTGCCAACTGCTGCTGGATCTGCTGCAGCATCTGCGCACTTTCCTCCTTGACCTGCTGCAGTGCCTGCGCACTTTCCTCCTTGATCTGCTCCAGTGCCTGCGCACTTTCCTGCCTGATCTGCTGCAATGCCTGCGCATTCTCCTGCAGCTGGCCTTGAGCCGCATCCAGGCGGACCATGTCTTCATTCATCTTCTTTTGCTTCTCGACAAGTTGCTGCGTCAGGTTTGTGTTCTGCGTCGTCTGCTCGGCAAGCTGATGGTCCCGGAACAGCAGTAGATCGTGGGCGCGTTGGCTCTGCTGCCGGGTCTGTTCAAGCTCGACCAGTGCCTGTTGCAACCACAGTGACAACCAGTCTGTGGAGGTTGCGTCGAAGCGAAGGGGCACAGGCGGCAGGGAGGAGCAGCCGTCGAGCAGCTGCAGGTGCGCGCTGGCGGACACTTCCAGGCTGTCCACCACCTGCGGATCCGGCCGCCAGGCTTCGGTGACCAGCGATTCGATCGCCTGCACGAAGCGCTCCGGGCCATCGTCGGTCGACAGCCTCAGAATCGACGGCATTCCAGCCATCGCATGGGCATGCGACAGCTTGTCGTCGTACTCAAGGCCTGCGGTGGGCTTCCCCGCCAGCAGGGCAAGGATACTGGCATGCAGGCGCATGGACAGCACCGCGTCAGCGCTGGCGATTGTCTGCCAGGTCGCATCCGTTGTTGCCGGTGCGATCAGTTCATCATTGCTGCGCCCGGGTAGCTGCTGGCGCAGCGATTCGATCAAGGGCAGGTCGGACGTCGCACCACTGCCTTCGGTATGGGCCTGGAACGCCACCCATTGGATCTGCCATCCTGCAGGAACTGCAGTGCGCAACGCCTCCACCAGGGACGTTTTCCACTGCCCCTTGTCCCATTCACGCACCACCACCGCCAGTACCTTGTTCTGCGGCTGGCCTGCATCGTGCGCGGCCTGTTGCGCCGGCAATGGGTGATAGCGGCGGAACAACCATCCCGGATCGGCGGCAACGAGGATATCCCGATCCACGCCGATCTGGCGCAGCAGTGCCTTGGATGATTCATCCCGCACGGATACGGCGGCCGCATGCTGGAACAACTCGCGCACCAGGGTGCGTGCGCCCTCTGAACTCAGCGGCCCAACCCCCTGCCCCCATACGATTGTCGGCACTCCCAGTTGCCGCGCGAGCAGCATCGGCCGTGCATAGCCGGAAATGTCGTTCGCATAAGGGAGGTACACCGCATCGAGGTTGAAGGGATGATGGTCCTGGAAGATGCCGCCGCCCCCCATCACCAGTACGTCGCAATGCATCAATGCACGAGCGATGTCCCCGACATTGGCAAACTGCACGGCATCCACACCATGCATGCGACGGGTCAACGAGGGATCGATGCTGGCAACCACCGGCTCGCCGCCCAGTTCGCGGATGCGACGGACCAGCAGGTCCAGCAGCACCTCGTCGCCCACGTTGGGTGCCCCATAGAAACCCACGACCAGGGCCCTGAATACTGGCTTGGAGTGCGTCATCATGCAGTTCTCACTGGTGCGGTGAAGCGAGGGGCGGGAGCAAGCCAGCCATGACCGGAATGGGGCTGAGGCAGTACATCCACATGGCCCGCGTAGGGCACGCGTGAGTGACGGTGGTACTCGCCCGTGTCGAGGTCACCGATGCCCAGTGCCAGCACATAGCGGTTGCCGGTGACATTCAACGTCAACTGCCAGTCGAAAACATAATCGCCCGGTTCCGTCGGCAGCGGCGAAAGGCTCATGTTCTGGGTGGTGCCAGCCCACAGGGCGATGTCATCCACGCTCTTCAACTGAATTCCATAGCAGGGCTGCTCGATACGCCGGCGTACATGGATGGCGACCTTCACCAGTACTTGTTCGCCATGGCCGAACGTCGTCCTTGGCTGCCCCTGCAGGTCGAGAATCTCCACGCCGGTGATTTCGCTTGCCGGCAATGCCGCAGCGTCTGCAGGCAGGCCATCGTCCTGCAAGCTGGCAAGGGCCTCGTCCGCATAGATCACGGCTCCGCCTTCTTCGTCCACCAGGTCGTCGGCATACTTCTTGACAACCTCGCGGCACGGTCCGTCCAGCACGACCCGTCCGCGACGCAGGTAGATGCCCCGGTCGCAGTATTCCAGCAGGGTATTGGTGGAGTGGGTAACCAGGATGATGCTGACGCCTTCAGACTGCATCTTGCGAATGCGGGTAAGGCACTTGGTCTGGAAGGCGGTGTCGCCCACTGCCAACGCTTCATCCACAACCAGGATATCGGGTGACACGTGGATCGCCACGGCGAACGCGAGCCGTACGAACATGCCCGAAGAGTAGGTCTTGACAGGCTGGTCGATGAATTCACCGATATCGGCGAATTTTTCAATTTCAGGCATGAGGCGGGTCATGTCCGCCGAACCCAGGCCGATGATGGCACCTGCCAGGTAGACGTTGTCGCGCCCGCTGAATTCCGGGTTGAAACCAGCGCCCAGTTCCAGCAGCGCCGATACCCGCCCGTTGACGGTCACGCTGCCGGTATTGGCCTGCAACGTACCGACCAGGATCTGCAGCAGCGTCGACTTGCCGCTGCCATTGCGGCCGATGATTCCAACAGTTTCGCCCGGCGCGATGTCGAAGTTGATGTCGTCCAACGCATGGAACACGCGCGCCGGCTGCGGCTGCATGCCCACCAGGCGCCGGAGCCGGTTTGCTGCCGGCTGCAACAGGCGCTGCGCCGGACGGTCGAAAATGCGGAAGACCTTGCCGACACCACGTACCGAAACCACCGGCGCAGCCGTCAACGGCGTATCTGCTGCCTGCATCACATCACCCCCGCATGCCGATAGGCGGCTCGCTTGGCGTCCAGGCTTGCCTGCTGTGAATACTCGCGCGCCATGAGATCCTGCCCTGCCGCCGACAGAGCTGCCAGTCGCGCTCGGTCCTGCGCGCATTCCAGCAATGTACGGGCAAACCCTTCTGCGTCATCACGCACCAGGATGTCCACGCCGTCGGTCGCGCCGATGCCCTCGCACCCCTTGCTGGTGCTGAGTACCGGGATGCCGGCAGACATCGCCTCGACGATCTTGACGCGGATGCCGCCGCCGGACAGCAGTGGCACCATCAGCAGATGCGCTTTGTCCAGCAGCGATTGCAGGTCGTCGACGAAGCCATGCACGAGAACGTTGCGGCCGTCATGCAATGCCTGCAGCGCCTCCGGAGGATTGCCGCCGCAGAAGTGCAGAACAATCTTCCGCTCCTGCAACTGGCCTGCCAGCAGCGGATGGATCTTCTCGGCAAACCAGGTCACCGCCTCCGCATTCGGGTACCAGCCAAAGCCTCCCATCCACAGTACGTGGAAGACATCATCCGGCTTGTCTTCAAAACGCGTGGTACCCAACGGAAAGTGCAGCGGCATGAGGTAGCGCGGGACCTTGTCGGTAACCCGCGACATGTCATGGCGAGAGATGAAGGTCATCGCCGAGAACCCGAAGGCATTGTCGATCTCGACAGCCTTCGCGGCTCGCCGGCTTCGGCTGGCAACCCATTCCATGAAACGCAGCTTCCATCCGGTCAGGCCTGCCGGCATCCAGAACGGAAAAATGTCAGCTTCGATGTTGTGGCTCAGCAGGATGCCCGGCACCTGTGGCAAGAATCGACGGAAGAACGCCAGATGGGTCGAGTTGACCTCGATCGCATCGATGCCCTGTTCCCGGACGATGCGACGTGCAGCCGCAACGGCACTGCGGCTGTAGTAGCTGGCATCGATGAAAGGCAGACCCTGCAGTGCCTGCCGCGCCATCGACAGGGCTCGCTGCACCTTGGGCAGCTCGAACGGCATCTTCGGACGAGGCTCGAGATGGACCGACCGGAACACTTTGTCGTAGAGCGCGCGATGCTGCTCGACTTTGCGTCGGTCGGCGTCGCCGCCGACGTAGCAGAACAGGTGGTAGTCGATCTCCTCGGCGAACGGCAGAACTGCGTTCACCGCATAGATGTCGCCCCCCGTCACCGCCGGCAGCGAAGGCGCCAGCATGAACACGAGGACTTGTTTCTTAACCTGCGGTTTCATCGAAGATATCCGAATCAAAATACGGTGAGAACCTGGTGAGGTACTGGATATCCCGGTTGCGTTCACCGATCTTTCGGGCGGGTACGCCACCCACCACCTCATACGGTGCCACGTCGCGTGCCACGACCGCACCCGCCGCAACCACGGCACCTTCGCCGATGGTCACGCCCGGCAACAAGGTGGCGCGGGCACCGATCCAGGCATGGTCCTGGATGGTGACCACGCCGCCAATCGCGGGAAAGGTCGGTGCGTTGTGGTCATGGTGCAGGCTGAGGATGCAGGTCTGGAAGGAAACATTGACGTTGTTTCCAACAACCACGCCTACCCGGCCATCCAGATACACCTCCCGGTTGATCACGCAGTTGTCACCGATGCTGACGTGCGCGCGCACCGGATAACCAGTGACGAACCAGCGCATGCTGACGTGCGTGTCCTTGCCGATCGCCACCTTGAGCACGCGGGTCAGATAGAACCGGCGAACACATTCGATCGGAAAGCGGGCAACGACATTGTTGCCGAGGTAGTACTTCAGCCCCATAAGCACATAGAAGAAACGCTGGCGAAGAAGCCATTGCTTCAGGCGACTCATCGTGCAAGCTCCTTCTTAAAGGACATCAGCGAATCCACACTTGGTGCGACGGAACCAGACCATTCCCAGCAGGCAGACCACAGACGCGGCAGCAAACTGCCCCGCAAGCTGCCACCAGTCCGGCAGCTGACCGAACACCGCGACGGCACGGGCCTGCTCGATGATCGTCGTAAGCGGATTGGCCAGGAAGAGCGGGCGGATGTACTCGGGAATCTTGGTGACCGGGAAGAACACTGGCGAAATGAACAGCAGGATCTGCGAGAAAACACCCACCACTTGGTTGACGTCCCTCAGGTAAACGCCCACAGACGCCAGTATCCAGCTGATGCCCAGCGCATACAGCACCAGGGGGACCATCACTACCAGAATCAACGGAAAAGTGACCGGAACACCGTTCCCGACGAACACCAGTGCAAGCGCCAGAACGCTCAGACTGATGAACCAATGGAACAGCGCCGATGAACAGGAAACGATCGGCAGAATGCCGATCGGGAACACGACCTTCTTGACGTAGTTGACGTTTCCCGTGATCAATCCCGGCGCGCGGTTGATGCATTCGGCGATGAATCCATGGAGGATCAGGCCGACGAACAACAGGATCGCAAAATCCGCCTGACGCTGTGGCTGATCGCCCCAGCGAACTTTCAGGATCACCGAGAAGAACAACGTGTATACGCTGAGCATCAACAGCGGATTGACGAAGGACCAGAACAAGCCGAGCACTGAGCCCTTGTAGCGGCCACTGACTTCACGCCGGGTGAGCTGGAAGATGAGACCAGCCAGATTCGAGGCACTCATGCGTCAGACACCATGGACAATCCGACGGTCACTGAAGTGCCCTCTCCAGATCCACCTGCAGATCCCCCAGCTCCTCCACGCCCACGCTCAGCCGCACCAGCGCATCGCTGATGCCCAGCTGTTCGCGGCGCGCGACCGGAATCGAGGCATGGGTCATCACCGCCGGATGGTTGACCAGGCTTTCAACACCGCCCAGCGACTCGGCCAGGGTGAACAGTTCGGTCTTCTCGCAGAAGCGCTTGGCCGCCTCGAACCCGCCCTTGAGCACGATCGAGACGATGCCGCCGTAGCCGGCCATCTGCTTGCCGGCCAGTTCATGCTGCGGGTGCGAGGCCAGGCCCGGGTAGATCACCTTCTCCACCGCCGGGTGCTTTTCCAGCCATTGGGCCAGCGCCAGCGCGTTGGCGCAGTGTGCCTTCATGCGCAGCGGCAGGGTCTTCAGGCCGCGCAGGGCCAGGAAGCTGTCGAAGGGGCCCTGCACGCCCCCCACCGAGTTCTGCAGGAAGGCCATCTGCTCGGCCAGTTCGGCGTTGTCGCCGACCACGACCATGCCACCGACCATGTCCGAGTGGCCATTGAGATACTTGGTGGCCGAATGCAGGACCAGGTCCGCACCCAGTTCCAGCGGACGCTGCAGCATCGGCGAGGCGAAGGTGTTGTCGACCACTACGATCAGGCCATGGCGCTTGGCGATGGCGGCGACCGCGGCGATGTCGACGATCTTCAGCATCGGGTTGGTCGGGGTCTCGATCCAGACCATCTTCGTCTTCGACGTGATGGAGGCTTCGAATGCCGCCAGATCGGTGAGGTCGACGAAGCTGAAGTCCAGCCCGGCGGTGCGGCGACGCACGCGCTCGAACAGACGGAAGCTGCCGCCGTAGATGTCGTCCATCGCCACCACGTGGCTGCCAGCGTCGAGCAGCTCGATCACGGTCGAGCTGGCCGCCATGCCCGAAGCGAAGGCAAAGCCGCGGGTACCGCCTTCCAGCGAGGCCACGCAGCGCTCATAGGTGAACCGGGTCGGGTTGTGGGTACGCGAGTACTCGAAGCCCTGATGCTCGCCCGGGCTGGACTGGGCATAGGTCGAAGTGGCGTAGATCGGTGGCATCACCGCGCCGGTGCTGGGGTCGGGCGACTGGCCGCCGTGGATGGCCAGCGTGGCCAGGGCCAGCGCGCGGTCCGGGGAAGAAGCGTTGGACATGTCGTTTCCTGATTGGCGCCGATGACCGGCGCCGTCGAAGGAGCGGGAGTCTATCAGCGCGGCCTTAACGAGCTTTGACGCGGATAAACCGGGATTCAGCAGCGATCTGCGGCGATAAACGCCTTACTGAACGCGCCGACGCAGATAATTCAGCAGGTCGATGCGGGTGATCAGGCCGAGGAAGGCGTCGCCGTCCATCACGATCGCCACCTGGCCGCGGTCGAACACCGGCAGCAGGGCCTCGATCGGCGACTTCACGTCCAGCCGGTCCAGCTTGCTGACCATCGCGGTGGCCACGGTGTCGCGGAAGCGCGCCTCGTCGCCATAGACATGCAGCAGCACGTCGCTTTCGTCGACGATGCCGACCAGCTTCTCGCCGTCCATCACCGGCAACTGCGAGACGTCGTACAGCTTCATGCGCTGGTAGGCGGTGGTCAGCAGGTCGTTCGGGCCGATCACCACGGTGTCGCGCTGGCCGTACGGGCGCAGGATCAGGTCGCGCAGGTCGCCGTGCTGCGGGCGCTGCAGGAAGCCGTTGTCCAGCATCCAGTAGTCGTTGTACATCTTCGACAGGTACTTGTTGCCGGTATCGCAGACCAGCACCAGCACCCTCTTCGGCGTGGTCTGCTCCTTGCAGTACTTCAGCGCCGCCGCCAGCAGGGTGCCGGTGGACGAACCGCCCAGGATGCCTTCCTTGCCCAGCAGCTCGCGCGCGGTGTGGAAGCTCTCGGCATCGCTGATCGCATAAGCCTTCTTGACGCGGCTGAAGTCGGAGATCGAGGGCAGGAAGTCCTCGCCGATGCCTTCCACCAGCCAGCTGCCCGACTTGTCGTTGAGCACGCCGTCGTTGATGTATTCGGCCAGGATCGAGCCGACCGGATCGGCCAGCACCAGCTCGGTCTTCGGCGACAGCTTGGCGAACGCGCGCGACAGGCCGGTCATGGTGCCGGAGCTGCCGCAGCCGAACACGATGGCGTCGAGGTCACCGCCCATCTGCTCGAGGATTTCCGGGCCGGTGCCGAACTCATGCGCGGCCGGGTTGTCCGGGTTGCCGAACTGGTTGATGAAGTAGGCGCCCGGGGTCTGCTCGGCGATGGTCTTGGCCAGGTCCTGGTAGTACTCGGGATGGCCCTTGGCGACGTCTGAACGGGTCAGGCGCACTTCAGCGCCCATCGCCTTCAGGTTGAAGATCTTCTCGCGGCTCATCTTGTCGGGAACGACGAGGATCAGCTTGTAGCCCTTCTGCTGTGCCACCAGCGCCAGGCCCAGGCCGGTGTTGCCGGCGGTACCTTCAACCAGGGTCGCGCCCGGCTTCAGGTCACCCCGCTGCTCCGCCGCCTCGATCATCGACAGGCCGATGCGATCCTTGATCGATCCGCCCGGGTTGGCGCTCTCCAGCTTCAGGTAGAGCTCGCAGACGCCGGTGTCCAGGCGCTGGGCCTTGACGATCGGGGTCTGGCCGATGAGTTCGAGGACGGAAGAATGGATGGGCATTCGGAGGACTTTCGATTCGCGCCACGCAGGGCCGGACCGATGATTATCCGACGGATGGCGCTGAATGTCAGGTCGGTGCAGGCATGCCGCCCGCATGCCCCATGAAGGGATGCGGGCGGCCCCGGATCGACGAGGAGACCGGTACCGCCCGCATCGGTGAGTGGTGCCTGGAGACCAAGGCACCACCGCCTGTGGTGCCTTGGCGCGGCCGCCTCATCGGCGGTGCCGCGATGCCGGGGCGGGGTCGCCCGGCGGGGCCATCGATGGCCGGGTCACGCCGTTCCGGGCGCGACGGGGTGCGTCAAAGCGTGGGGGACGTCGTTGGGAGCGGTGTTTCGTACATTCGCAGAAGGCGTTGCTTGGCCAGCAGCTTCTCACGCTTCATGCGACCCAGGGTGACATCATCGATCGGGAGTACACCCAACTCCGCGTCCATGCACTTCTTGTTCAACTTGCGGTGCTGGTCATGGAGTGCCCTGAACTCCGGATCACGCGCGCGACGGGCGTCGATCTCGCTCTGGGGCTGATCTTCAAACATGATGGACCTCCTTCGACAGATACACGAACGCCCCGGCCACAAGGCACGGGGCGTTGTTCATGGAGGAGCGCCGCCCGATGGCCACCTGGACGCCTGCAACGACCTGCGGCACTGGCCTGCGCACGTCGATCTGCTGCGGTTCGCGCCCTGCTTGCATCGGCCCGGCCCTCCCATCGTCCGGTCCGCGGCATTGCGTCCCGGACAATTGACCCTACGCCTGCTCAGGGCGGGGTACAAGACCCCTGCGACAAAAAGACCGAACCCCGCCGGGGCGGGGTTCAGGCTGAATGCTCATTGCAACGAAAAACAAACAATATCAATGCATTACGGCGCGATGATGACCTCGGCCGAACGGGCCCGGGTGGAGGCTGCCTTCTTGCCGCTGACCTGGATCCGGTTGCTGGCGACACCAGCCGCGACCAGGGCGTCGCGCAGCGCTTCGGCCCGCTTCTGACCCACGCCGTTGGCATTGTCGTAGGCCTCGATGCGCAGGCGGCCCTTCTTGCCGATGTTCAGGTACTCGGCCAGCGCCTTGGCCTGGTTGCGGGCCCCACCGGACAGGCTGGAGGCACCTGCAGCGAACGCGTCGCCATTGAAGGTGAAGACTTCGCCTCGCCCATCGAACTTCGAACCCGGCAGTTTCTGCCCGGAGACCAGCTCGGCCTCCTCACGGGCCAGCTTGGCGGCGTTCTGCTGGGCAGCGCTGAGCCGCTGCTGCTGCTTGCCGGCCACGCTGGTCAGGGCGTTTTCGGCGTCCTGGCGGGCCAGGGTTTCGGCCTCGGCGGCCTGGCGCAGGCGTTCGGCCTCCTCGGCCTGCATCTGCGCCTGCATGCGCAGCTGCTCGGCTTCCTGACGGGCGCGGGCAGCGTCGCGGCGGCTGGCCTCGATCAGCAGGTCGCTGCGGGTGCGCTCCAGGCGGTCGACCTCGCGCGCGGCCATCGCCGTGCGCACCGCGGTCTCGGCAATCTCCACCCGGCGCTCGGCCAAGTAGGTGGCCAGCTCCTGGTCACGGCGCTTGGCCTTGTCCAGGGTCGCGATGGCCTGCTGGGCCTGCATGCGCTCGAAGGCGCCCAGCTCAGCGGTATCCGGGTTGGCCTGGATGGCCATCAGGCGCTGGCTCAGCTGCGCCACCATCGGGTTGTCGGCGGCCACGGCCAGGGTCGGCAGCGCCAGCAGCGCGGCCAGGGTTGCGGCGGTCATCGGCTTCACCGGCGGTCCTCCCCGGTCGACAGCTGGCGTTGCAGCTGGTTGACCTCGTTGCGGCGCAGCTGCAGCTGCGCGGTGACGGTGGCTTCCTCGCTGCGGACGCGTGCCAGGTCGGCATCGGCGGCGGCGCGCAGGGCCATCGCCGGGGCGTTCTTCCGTTCGCGGCGGTCGCCGGCGGCGCGCTGGGCCTGCTCCAGCCCCTGCCGGGCCAGACCGATCAGGTCCGGGGCGTACTGGTCGGCGTCGGCCTGGGTGGCCTTGTCGACCGCCTGCCGGGCCTGCGCCAGTTCCAAGGCGGCGTCCTGCGCCCAGGCGGGGGCAGACAGTGCGAATGCAAACGCCATCACATACAGGCCATGGCGCATTCGTGCGAAGCTAAGTCGTTTCATTGGGGAGGCCGTACCGGTTGTCGGTTCACGGCCATTGTCGTCAAGCCGACACCGTGCTGGCAACGGGCGTCGGCCGTTTCGTTGGGGAAAATTCGCAATGGATATCGGCTACTTCCTGAAGCTGATGACCGAAAAGAACGCTTCGGACATGTTTCTGACCACCGGGGCACCGGTCTACATCAAGATCGAGGGGAAGCTCTATCCGCTGGGCAACACCGGCCTGCCGCCGGGCATGGTCAAGAAAATCGCCTACTCGCTGATGGACGAAGGCCAGGTGCCGCAGTTCGAGCGCGAGCTCGAGCTCAACATGGCCATCGCCCTGCCCGACGCCGGGCGCTTCCGCGTCAACGTGTTCAAGCAGCGGGGCGAGGTCGGGATGGTCATCCGCGCCATCCGCAGCCGCATCCCTAGCATCGAGGAGCTGAACCTGCCGCAGGTGCTGAAGGACGTCATCATGACCCCGCGCGGGCTGGTGCTGGTGGTGGGGTCCACCGGTTCCGGCAAGTCCACCTCGCTGGCGTCGATGATCGACCACCGCAACAGCACCACCACCGGTCACATCCTCACCATCGAGGATCCGATCGAGTACCTGCACAAGCACAAGATGTCGATCGTCAACCAGCGCGAGGTCGGCCTGGACACCCACGCCTTCCACAACGCGCTGAAGAACGCGATGCGTGAAGCGCCGGACGTGATCCTGATCGGCGAAATCCTGGATGCGGAAACGATGGAGGCGGCGATCGCCTTCGCCGAGACCGGGCACCTGTGCCTGGCCACCCTGCACTCCAACAACGCCGACCAGACCATCGAGCGCATCCTCAACTTCTTCCCGGAAAGCGCGCACAAGAACGTGCTGATGAACCTGGCGCTGAACCTGCGTGCGGTGATCAGCCAGCGCCTGGTGAAGAACAAGGAGGGCCGTCGCCTGCCGGCCACCGAGGTGCTGATCAATACGCCGATGATCCGCGACCTGTTGCGTCGCGGCCAGGTGCACGAGATCAAGGCGGCGATGGAAGGCTCGCTGGAAGAAGGCATGGAGAGCTTCGACCAGTGCCTGTTCCGGCTGGCCAAGGCGGGCATCATCGAGCAGGAGGAAGCGCTGCGCGCGGCCGACTCGCGCGATGGCCTGGCCCTGAAGTTCCGTTTGTCCGAAGGCAGCAGCGGCGAGCACGACCCGTACGCCGATTTCTCGGCCGGCGCACCCAGCATCACCCACGGCTTCTGACCCCACGAAAAAGGGGACGGAGGGGATTAAGTCGTAAGTGCATTTGCGACTTAATCCCCTCCGTCCCCTTTTTTCTGAAGCGTTCATGGGCGGTCTCATCCAATGAGACCCCTCATCCGTAGGTTTCCCCAATGGAAACCATCCGCAAGCTGGCCATTCTGGCCGACGCCGCCAAATACGACGCGTCCTGCGCCTCCAGCGGCTCGGGCAAACGCGATTCGCGCGCCAGTGGCGGTATCGGCAGTACCGAGGGCATGGGCATCTGCCACAGCTACACGCCCGACGGCCGCTGCGTTTCATTGCTGAAGATCCTGCTGACCAACTTCTGCATTTACGACTGCGCCTATTGCGTGAACCGGGTCTCCAGCAACGTGGCCCGCGCGCGTTTCAGCGTGGACGAGGTGGTCACGCTCACCCTGGACTTCTACAAGCGCAACTACATCGAGGGCCTGTTCCTGTCCAGCGGCATCATCCGCAATGCGGACTACACCATGGAGCAGATGGTGGAAGTGGCCCGGCAGCTGCGCGAAGAACACCGCTACGCCGGCTACATCCACCTCAAGACCATTCCCGAGGCCTCGCCGGAACTGCTGGCCAGTGCCGGGCGCTATGCGGACCGCCTGTCCATCAACGTGGAACTGCCGACCGAAGCCGGCCTGAGCGCCTTGGCACCGGAGAAGACGGTGCATTCGATCCGTGGCGCGATGGGCGAACTGCGCTGGCGCATCGAGGAAGCCAAGGAAGCTCGCAAGGCCCCCGCAGCGGTGGCGCCGACGGCCAGCCGCAGCGCTCGCCCGCGCCCTCCCCGTTTCGCACCGGCCGGGCAGAGCACCCAGATGATCGTCGGCGCGGACGGGGCAAACGACCAGCAGATCCTGGCCAGCGCCGACAGTCTGTACGGCAACTACCGCATGCGCCGGGTCTACTACTCCGCATTCAGCCCGATTCCGGACGCCAGCCGGCAGCTGCCACTGCAGCCGCCACCGCTGCAGCGCGAACATCGCCTTTACCAGGCAGACTGGCTGCTGCGCTTCTACGGTTACGGTGTGGAGGAGATTACCGACACCACCCAGGACGGCATGCTCGACCTGGATATCGACCCCAAGATGGCCTGGGCGATCCGCCATCCCGAGCGCTTTCCGGTCGATCTGAACCGGGCACCGAAGGAAATGCTGCTGCGCGTGCCCGGCCTTGGCGTGCGCAACGTCAAGCGCGTGCTGATGGCACGCCGCCACGGGCGGCTGCGCGTGGCCGACATCGCGCGCCTGAAGGCACCGATGAGCAAGCTGCTGCCGTTCGTGCTGCTGGCCGACCATCACCCGCGCAAAGCACTGGATGATCCGGCGGCGCTGCGCGCGCAGCTGGCCCCGCCGCCGCGCCAGGGTTCGCTTTTCGATGCCCCGTCTGCGTCCTGACGCGCAGCGGTGGTCGCTGCGGGTGGATCCGCCATGGTCGCTGCAGGCCTGGCGCGATGCTGCGCGCGAAGCGTTGCTGCGCGGCGTTGCCCCGCCGCAGCTGGACTGGCTGGAAGGGAGTGACACGTCGCTGCTGGATGCGCCGGCCGTGCAGCAGGCGCCGATGCTTGCCGATGCCGGTGCACCCAACGTTCCACGTGACTTCCTGGAGCTGGCGGCCACCTGCCTGTGCCATCGCGATCCCCAGCGCCTGGCCGTGCTGTATCGCCTGCTGTGGCGCATCGCCCATGGCGAGCGATCAGTGCTGGGCAACCCCGCCGACGCCGATGTCCTGCGCGCGACAGCCCTCGCCCAGGCCGTCCGCCGTGACACGCACAAGATGAAGGCATTCGTGCGCTTCCGCGAGGTACCTGGCCAGCCCGATGCGTTCATCGCCTGGTTCGAGCCGCAACACCACATCGTCGACCGGGTCGCGCCGTTCTTCGCGCGCCGCTTCACCGGCATGCGCTGGGCGATCCTGACCCCTTCGCGCAGCGTCGCCTGGGATGGGCAGGCGCTTGCCTTCGGCCCCGGTGCACGGCGCGAAGATGCCCCGGCGGAGGATGCACGGGAGTCGCTGTGGCAGACCTACTACGCCAGCATCTTCAATCCGGCGCGACTCAACACACGGATGATGATGCAGGAGATGCCGGCCAAGTACTGGCGCCACCTGCCTGAAGCACAGTTGCTGCCACGCCTGGTGCGCGACGCGGCCGACCGCGTGCAGGAAATGCATGACCGGCCGGCACAGGCACCGCAACGCAGGATTCCCCCGCGTGCGAACGCTGCGGCGCCGGCAGCCGATGCCAGCAGCCTGGACAATCTGCGCGGACAGGCCATTGCCTGCCGCCAGTGCCCGCTATGGGAGCAGGCCACGCAGACCGTGTTCGGGCAGGGGCCTGCCGATGCGCGGGTGATGGTGATCGGCGAGCAGCCCGGTGATACCGAGGATCTGCGCGGGCAGCCGTTCGCAGGACCTGCCGGCCAGGTGCTGGACCGCGCACTGGCGGAACTGGGAATCGATCGCGCCCAGCTGTACCTCACCAACGCGGTGAAGCACTTCCACCATGAGCGGCGCGGCAAGGTGCGGCTGCACAAGCGGCCGGAAAGCCGCCACATCCAGGCCTGCCGCCCCTGGCTGATGGGTGAGATCGCACGCGTGCGGCCCCAGGTGATCGTATGCCTCGGCGCGACAGCCGCAGCCTCGGTATTCGGTCGTGGTTTCGACCTCGCACGCGACCGCGGACGCTGGCACACCCTCGAGGACGGCACGCGCGGCTACGCCACGGTGCACCCGGCATGGGTGTTGCGGCAGACCGACGATGCGCGCCGCGAGGAAGCCTACCGGGTGTTCCGCGATGACCTGGCCCGTTTGCGGCAGAAAGGGGACGGAGGGGATTAAGTCGTAAGTGCATATACGACTTAATCCCCTCCGTCCCCTTTTTTTCAGGCGGCGTCGGGCTGGTTTTCCGGGCGTGCGCGGTCGAAGGCATCCACTGCCTGGCAGGCCGCTTCGATGCGGCGCAGGGTCGGGTACGGTGCCAGGTCCAGGCCGAAGCGGTGGGCGTTGTACAGCTGCGGCAGCAGGCAGATATCGGCCAGGCCGGGACGGTCACCATGGCAGAAGGCGCCGGTGTCACGACTGTTGACCAGCAGGGCTTCCATCGCCGCGAAGCCCTCGGCGATCCAGTGCAGGGTCCACTGCGTGCGCGCATCGGCCGGCACCTGCAGATCGCGCTCCAGGTACTGCATCACCCGCAGGTTGTTGATCGGGTGGATGTCGCAGGCCACCAGCTGGGCCAGCGCCCGCACCCGCGCGCGGCCGGCGGCGTCGGCCGGCAGCAGCGGTACCTGCGGAAAGCGCTCGTCCAGGTATTCGAGGATCGCCAGCGACTGGGTCAGCACATGCCCCTCATGCAGCAGGGTCGGCACCTGCTGCTGCGGGTTGAGCGCCCGATAGGCATCCCGGTGCTGCTCGCCACCGTCGCGCACCAGATGCACCGGCCGGGCCTCCCAGGCCAGGCCCTTCAGCTCCAGACCGATGCGCACGCGGTAGGCGGCGCTGGATCGCCAGTAGGTGTACAGCACGATGCCGTCGTCGACCGGGATCTCCATGGCCGCCTCCATGCTCAGGGCCTGGCCGCCTGTTCGATGCGCTGCTCGATCGCACCGAAGATGCTGTTACCGGCGGCATCGAGCATCTCGATGCGGACCACGTCGCCGAACGACATGAACGGCGTGCTCGGCTTGCCATCGCGCAGGGTTTCGACCACGCGCTGCTCGGCGAAGCACGACGCACCCTTGCTGGTGTCTTCATTGGCGATGGTGCCCGAGCCGACGATGGTGCCGGCGACCAGCGGACGGGTCTTGGCCGCATGCGAAACCAGCTGGGCGAAATTGAACTGCATGTCCACGCCCGCTTCCGGCGCACCGAACCACTGGCCGTTGATGTGGGTCAGCAGCGGCAGGTGCACCTTGCTGTCCTGCCACGCGGCACCCAGCTCGTCAGGGGTGACGAACACCGGCGACAGCGCCGAGCGCGGCTTGGACTGCAGGAAGCCGAAACCCTTGGCCAGCTCGCCCGGGATCAGGTTGCGCAGCGAGACATCGTTGACCAGGCCGACCAACTGGATATGACCGGCTGCCTGTTCCGGGGTCGCCGCCATCGGCACGTCGTCGGTGATCACCACGATCTCCGCTTCCAGGTCGATGCCGTAGTCCTCGCTGACCACCTTGACCGCATCGCGCGGGCCGTAGAAGCCGGCGCTGGTGGCCTGGTACATCAGTGGATCGGTGTAGAAGCTCTCCGGCACCTCGGCGCCACGGGCACGGCGCACGCGCTCGACGTGCGGCAGGTAGGCGCTGCCATCGACGAACTCATAGGCGCGCGGCATCGGCGCGGCCAGTGCCTGCGGGTCGAGGTCGAACACGCCATCGGCATCGCCGGCATTGAGCGATTCGTACAGGGCGTTCAGGCGCGGTGCCATGTGGCTCCAGTCCTCCAGGGCCTGCTGCAGGGTGGCGGCAATGCCGGTGGCGCGCACGCCGCGGCGCAGGTCACGCGAGACGACGATCAGGGTGCCGTCGCGGCCGCCTTCCTTCAAAGAACCAAGCTTCATGGGTGGGTGTCCGGGGTCGTGGGCAAACAAGTTTCAAGTGTAATCAAATCTGCGGCGACGCCAAGCTGCAGCGCGGCATCGGCCCACCCTACCGTAGTGGGGGGTTCGGCAGGGCTTGCAGCCCTGCACCTGCTCAATGCAACAGCAACGGCAACGTCAAAAGCGGCTCTGGCTTTCTGCTGGTTGGGCGGGGCGGTGTGGGCCGGCAGGACACGCCGTAAACCCGTCCATGGGGGCTCGATGGCGCCATCCATGGCGCCAACGGTCCTGCCCACCCACACCGCCCTACCCCCGACAGATCCCCGCGGCGGCTGTTGGTGGGTGCCGACCGTTGGTCGGCACATCTGTCAGATATCGAATGAAATTCCGGGGCCAGATCCGTTTTCCTCCGGAAAACGGATCTGGCCCCAAGAGCATTTCCGACAGACCGCAGCAAACTGTCGAAGGCGGGGTGGGTCCGGTTGAGGGGGTGTGAGCGGCATGGATGCCGCGACCAAGCCCCCATGGATGGGTTTACGGCGCCCCCCTCAACCGGACCCACCCCGCCAACCCTCAGGAAGCCAGCTTTTGACGTTGACGTGGCTCTGGCCTCCGCGGGTGCAGGGCTGCAAGCCCTGCAGACACCCCCTACCTGAACAGGCCTTTTTGCGCGAAGTCTCGAACATCGTTTAGACTTGCAGGGTCTGCAGCGGCCGTCCGTTTCCCTCCGGGATCGCCGGCGACCAGGGTCCGCCCTCTTCGCCCGCCCCCACTCCGACGCCGTTCGTCACGCATTCCAGCCTGCGCTTCGTGCCGGCTGCACCCAATTCTCGCAGCGCGGTTCACGGGAACGCTCCGAGTCAGCCGATCAGTTTGATCTGCCCCCGTCTGTCCGCTCGGACAGGCGTTTCTTGTACTTGGAGCAAACTCAATGTCTTTTGAATCGCTGGGCCTGGCGCCCTTCCTGCTGCGCGCGCTCGCCGAGCAGGGCTACGAAAACCCGACCCCGATCCAGCAGCAGGCGATCCCGCTGGCGCTGGCCGGTCGCGACCTGCTGGCCGGCGCACAGACCGGCACCGGCAAGACCGCCGCGTTCGGCCTGCCGCTGCTGCAGCACCTGGGCACCGCCTCGCAGGAGGTACGTGCCGGCCCGCGCAAGCCGCGCGCGCTGATCCTGGCCCCGACCCGCGAGCTGGCCACCCAGGTGCATGACAGCCTGCGTGGCTACAGCAAGTACCTGCGCATCCCCAGCGCCTGCATCTACGGCGGCGTCGGCATGGGCAACCAGCTGGACATCCTGCGCCGTGGCGTGGACCTGCTGGTGGCCTGCCCGGGCCGCCTGATCGACCACGTTGAGCGTCGCAGCGTCGACCTGTCCGGCATTGAAGTGCTGATCCTGGACGAAGCCGACCGCATGCTCGACATGGGCTTCCTGCCGTCGATCAAGCGCATCCTGGCCAAGCTGCCGAAGCAGAACCGCCAGACCCTGCTGTTCTCGGCCACCTTCGAGGACAACATCCGCCAGTTGGCGCTGGAGTTCATGCGCAACCCGGAACAGATCCAGGTGACGCCGAAGAACACCGTGGCCGAAACCATCACCCACCGCGTGCATCCGGTCGACGCCGGCCGCAAGCGCGACCTGCTGCTGCACCTGCTGGCGCAGGACAGCCGCGAGCAGACCCTGGTGTTCGCCCGCACCAAGCATGGCAGCGACAAGCTGGCCACCTTCCTGGAAAAGTCGGGCATCAAGACCGCGGCGATCCACGGCAACAAGAGCCAGGGCCAGCGCCTGCGTGCGCTGGGTGACTTCAAGGCCGGCCGCGTGACCGTGCTGGTGGCCACCGACATCGCCGCGCGCGGCATCGACATCAACGAGCTGCCGAAGGTGATCAACTTCGACCTGCCGATGGTGGCCGAGGACTACGTGCACCGCATCGGCCGCACCGGCCGCAACGGCGCGACCGGCCAGGCGATTTCGCTGGTGGCGCAGGATGAAGTGAAGCTGCTGCGCGCGATCGTGCGCCTGCTGGGCCGCGACATGGACATCCGCGATGTGCCGGGCTTCGAGCTGCAGACGCCGATCCGCTGGGGCAACAGTGCGCCGGGCAAGGCGGAGCACGATACCGGTGAGCGCGCGCCGCGCAAGAGCCACGCACGCCGTCCGCACGGCGATGCGCCGCGCCATGCGCATGCCGGCCCGAAGAAGGCCGGTGGTGGCCGTCGCGAGGGCGGCGGCAACGGCCAGCAGCGTGCGGGCGCGGGTCAGGGCCAGCGCCGTGGCGGTGGCGGCAATGGTGGCGGCCGTGGTCGCGGCCAGGGTGGCAACGGCGGCGGTCGCGCCGGCTGATCCCAGCTGACAGGGAGGGTGCTTCCCGCTGCGCGGGGGCTTCTTACCGAGGGACGGCGCTGACGCGCCGTCCTTTTTTGTTGCTGGCTACCGGGTGACAAAGCACGCGGTGGCAGTACCGAGGGCGGATGGACATGGGGGCAGCGCAGAACACGCTGTAAATACGTCCATGTAAGCTCGATGGCGCCATCCATGGCGCCAACGGTTCTGCGCTGCCCCCATGCCCATCCGCTTCAAGCATTGCCTGCGCCTTCTTGTCCCGCCGGGTAGCCGGGAGAAGAAAGATCAAATTCAAGTTCAAATTCAAATTCAAAGGCAAAAGCCGAAGTCGCAATTCCTGGCTTTGCTTTTGCTTTTGTATTTGCCCTTGCTCCCGCCTTGGGGTCTGCGTCCGCGCCCGCAGGAAACTGTCATGGGAGGCAGGGGGCCTCAGCCAGGACCGTTGGCGCCAAGGATGGCGCCATCGAGCCCCCATGGATGGGTTTACGGCGTGTCCTGGCTGAGGCCCCCTGCCTCCCAAGCACAACAGAAACTCGGCGCCAAACACCTCAACCCCGCGCTTTCGCCGGATTTACCAGATTCCCGAAGAAGATCGCGTTGATCAGCAGCCGGTCCGTGCCATGCCAGTACTTGCGATGCGCCGGATCATCGGCGAACAGCACCACGTTACCCTGCCCCTGCGCCGACACCAGCAGCCACGCGCTGCCCGCCACCCGCGTGCGGTTGCGCTCGGACAAGTAACCGTTCACCCGCGGCGGCGCGTCGATGCGTACCACCGTCGAGAACGGGTTCGCACTCGGCTGCAGCGTCACCGTGTTTTCCTTGTTGATCGCCAGTTGCCGGCGCGGCACGCCGAACGCCAACGGATGGCTGGTATCCACGTCGGCACTGAGGATGTTGCCGCTGACCCGCTCGATCGCAGCGATGTCGCGCTGGTCGCCGAACGCACGGCGGCTCTCGTCGGCAGTCTCTTCTTCCTTACCGAGCTTCTCGCCGTCGGCCAGCTTCTGTTCGATCGCCCACTTCGAGGCGCTGCCGTAGGTCACCAGTGAACCTCCGGCCTGCACCCAGCGCTTCAGTGCGGCCACCGCCGTGGCATCGATGCCGGTGTAGGTGCCGCCGGACAGCACGATCGTGGTGTAGCGGTCCAGCGGCACCTTGCCCAGCTGCTGCGGGTCCAGCTTGCTGGCAGGCAGGTGCAGCTGCTGGTCGAGCAGGAACCACGCCGAACCGATCTCGGTGGCGGCCACGCCCTCGCCCATCACCAGCGCGACCGTGGGCTTGCGCAGCGCCTTGACGCCGTCACTGCCGAGGTCGATGCCTTCGCGGCTGCGGCCGCTGGGCAATGCGTGCACCTGCACACCCGCCTCGCGCGCGGCCGACGTCACTGCCTCAAGCAGCGCTGCGCCCTGCAGCGATTGCCCGGCCACCGGAATCACCAGGCTGCCGGCGGCGAAGCTGACCTCGCCCTGCGCGGTCGCGGTGGTGAACGGCTGGAATGCCGCACGTGCGCTCACGCCCTTGCCCTGCAGTGCAGCCAGCGCGCGCCCGGCGTTGTAGTCGCGCCAGTCGATCGCGTAGGCAAATCCGGCCTGGCTGCCCAGCACCGCACCCTGCGCCGCCGGCAGCGCGGTCACGCGTGCACCGCCTTCGATACGGCTGCGGCTACCGGCGAAGGCCACGCCGTAGGCCGGTGCGATTGCATAGCTGGTGCTGCCGTAGAACACATCACCCTTGATCGGCGGCGTCTCGGCAAAGATCGAATGCACCAGGCGGAACTGCGCCTGTTGGACCGGCACAACGTAGGCGCTGCCGGCATCGAAGCGCTGGCCATCGACAGTGACGGCACGATCCAGCGCGCGCACCTCGACGCGATGCAGCAGCAACAGTTCCAGCAGGCGGCGGGTCAGTGCCGGGTCATGCGCATCACCGAACACGAAGCTCTTCACCGGCTGCTGTGCGGCCTGCTTCAGCGCGCTCTGGAAGAACTGCTTCTGCAGGTCGAACAGGCCGCTGCGCTCGGTCACTGCGCCGCGCACGGTGCCCAGCCCGGTGGCGACCTGGTTGCGGATGGTGAACGGGAACGTCAGCAGGCCATTCACCGATTCCTGCACGCGGCCGCGTGAGCTGGCCTGTTCGACGGTCACGCCGACGGCACCATGGAAGTCCGGGTAGGTCGAGCCGTATACCGGCGAGAAGTTGTCGAAGTTCTCGCCGGTGTAGTACAGCGAGCCCAGTGCATCCAGCGCCTGCGCGTGGTACCTGGCCAGGGTCTTGTTGAATTCGTACGACGCCGCGGGAATCAGCGGACTGTGCATGCTCTTCGGCGAGGGCTCGAAGTAGTAGGTGCTGTCCTTGCCCATTTCGTGGAAGTCGATCTGCACGTTCGGGTACCACTGGTGGAACACCTCCACCTTCGGCCGCGAGTCCTGCTGGGTCAGGGCCAGCCAGTCGCGGTTGAGATCGGTGAAGTAGTGGTTGGTGCGCCCTTGCGGGAACGGTTCGACGTGCTCCTTGTCGGCCGGGTCGGCCGAGGCCGGATCGGAGGCCCACGCGTTGTGCCAGTTGGCGGCACGATCGCGACCGTCCGGATTCTGCGCCGGGTCGAACAGCACCACCGCCTGCTGCAGCCACTGCTGGGTTTCGGCGCTGCGGTTGGCAACCAGGTAGTAAGCCGTCAGCATCGCCGCCTCGGCACTGGAGGTCTCGTTGCCATGCACGCTGTATCCCAGCCACACCACCACCGGGCTGTCGCCCGCCGCACTGCGCGGCTGCGCCGGATCGGCCAGGGTCGCGTGCTGCTGGCGGATCTGTTCCAACCGCGCGTGGTTGCCTGCGGCAGTGACAGTGGCGATCAACAGCGGGCGGCCCTCATAGCTGCGGCCGATCTCGCGCACGCTGATCCTGTCCGAGCGCCGGGCCAGTTCCTGGAAGTACGCCACCAGCTGGTCGTGCCGGGTGTAACGGCTGCCGATCGGATAGCCGAGGAACTGCTCCGGCGTGGGCACGGCGGTATCGAACGCCGCTGCATCGGCAGCCTGCGGAAAGAAGTAGGTGCTCTGTGCCTGTACCGGCTGCGGCTGGAACAGTGCGGTGGCGGCGGCAAGCAGCAACGGAAGAACGGCACGACGATGCAAGGACACAGTGACTCCCCTGGAACACAACGGCAGGCGGTCGCGCGACCGGTCCCTTGGGGAGACCGGTCGCAGCGGGTGGATCAGAAGCGGTAGTCGAAGCCCAGCGTGAAGTAGCGGCCGCGCAGGTCGTACTGGCTGAAGTCGTACGGCGCGCGGATGCCCGGGAACGAGGCATCGTACGGCGGCGTCTTGTCGGCCAGGTTCTGCACCTTGGCGTACACCGTCAGCTTGTCGATGCCGGTGTAGCCCAGGTACAGGTCGTACTGGCTGTAGCTGCCGACGCGCTGCTGCACGGCCTTGGCGGCGGTGCTGGCCTCCTGGCGGTAGCTGCTGGTGTAGTACCAGGTCACCGCGGCGTTGAAGTCGCCGTATTTCCAGTCCAGGGTGGTGGTGGCCTTGTCCTTGGGCAGGGTCGCGCCGAGGTTGCTGCCGGCGTAGTCGACCAGCGGGCCGCCGACCACGGTCGGGCGACGGTAGTCGCGCACGTGGGTGTAGGCGGAGGACACGGTGAAGTCGCCGAGCGCAGCGGTCGGGATGCGCTGGCGCAGCTCGACGTCGATGCCCGAGGTCTTCAGCTCGCTCAGGTTCTGGTAGCGGTTGTAGACGGCCTGCAGCTTGCCGCGCTCGTCGCGCTGCACGGCGCCGGCCACGTTGTCGTTGACCAGGGTCTGGGTGTTGTTGGTGCCGACCAGGTTGTCCAGCTGGATGCGGTAGTAGTCCACGCTGAGGTTGGTGTTGGCCCATGGCGACAGCACCACGCCGAAGTTCACGCTCTTGGTGCGCTCGGGCTTCAGTGCGTTGTTGCCAACGGTGAAGAAGGTCGGATTCTGGCGCGAGCCCGGCACGTCCGGATCACGCGGGTCGGCCACGCTGCCGTAGGCGATGCTGGTGCTGTTGGAGTTCTCCGACAGCGACGGTGCACGGAAGCCCTTCGACGCCGAGGCACGCACCAGCAGGAAATCGAGCGGCTGCCAGCGCAGGCCGATCTTCGGCGAGAACGCATCGCCGAAATCATCGTAGTGATCGGCACGCGCGGCGGCGGACAGTTCCAGGGTCGAGGCCAGCGGCACGTTCACTTCGGCGTAGGCGGCACTGACCTGGCGCTGGCCATGTACTTCGGCGATGGCCGGGCGCACCTGCAGGCCGGCATCGATCTGCCACGGGTTGTTGGAATCGAGCTTCTCGCGGCGCCACTCGGCACCGGCGGCGAAGCCGATCTCGCCAGCCCAGGTGTGGCCCAGGCTGCCGGAAATCTTGGCGTCGACGCCCTGCAGCTTGGACTCGGCCGGACGCAGCGTGGCGATGTTGATCGAATCACGTACCGACTGCGGCGTGGCCGCCGGATTCAGCAGGTTGTAGCTGCCGGTGGCCAGCGCATCGGCCAGCGCCCAGCGATTGGCGAAGCCGCCGGACACGCTCTCACGCTCGCTGCTGCGTGCGCCGAATGCAGCCACTTCCCAGTCCCAGTTCGCAGTGGTGCCACGCAAGCCGAACACGCCGCGATAGGCGGTGGAACGGTTGGTCTTGATCGTGCCGCCGAGGTCGAAGAAGGTGTATTCGATCGGGATCGCACGGCCGTACGGGTTGTACGGATTGTTGGCCGGCAGCAGCGACGACACCGGTTCGGCCAGGCCACTGTTGGCGTTCAATGCGAAGCGGCCGCTCTCCAGGGTGAAGAACGGGCTGCTGCCGAACCATGCGGCACTCTTGATCTGGCTGTACAGCACTTCGCCGAAGGCTTCGACGTTGTCGTTCAGGCGGAAGGTACCGTTGGCATAGGCCTGGTAGCGCTTGGTCGAGGGGATCAGCGTGGTGAACGGGGCCTGGTTGAAGCCGCAGGTGTCGCCGGCCAGGCCGTCGATCGGCGCGCTGGCGACGCGGGTGGTACCGACCGGGCAGTTGCCGTTGGCGTCGAGCATCGGCACCGACACGCCGTTGACCAAGTAGCGCGCGCCCTTGGCCGACCAGCCGTTCCAGCGGCCACCGGGCTTGTCGGTGTAGATGCCGCTCCTGGTCAGGTTGCGTTCGTCCTGGTCCAGACGTTCGCGGTTGTAACCCTGCAGGCTGAAGAGGATGTTGTAGCCATCGGTGTCGAGATCACCAAGGCCGCCGACGAACTTCAGGTTCTGCTCGTGCAGGCCGCCCTGGTCGGCACCGCCGAAGCTGCCGCCGATCTCGGCGCCTTCGAAGTTTTGCCGGGTGATGATGTTGACCACGCCGGCCACGGCGTCGGAACCGTACACCGCCGAGGCGCCGTCCTTGAGCACTTCGATGCGCTCGACCGCGACCAGCGGCAGCGCGTTGAGATCGACGAAGGTGTCAGACAGGCCACCGGCCGGGAAACCATAGTTGGCCAGGCGGCGGCCGTTGAGCAGCACCAGCGTGTTCTTCTGCGACAGGCCGCGCAGGCCGATGCCGGCCGAGCCGGAGGCCCAGCCGTTGTTGGTGGTTTCGTTGCTGGCGTTGCCGGTGTTGGCCGAGATCGAACGCAGCACATCGGCCACGGTGGCCTTGCCGGTCTGTTCCAGCTGCTGGCGGCCGATCACCTGCACCGGGTTGGAGGCCTCGGTATCGGTGCGCTTGATGTTGGAACCGGTGACACGCACAGCGGCCAGGGTGCTGGCTTCGCCACTGGCGTCGGCGGAGGTTTCGGCGGCGGCAGACAAAGGCGCGGCCAGAGCGACGGCCAGGGCCGCCACGAGCAGGGTGTGCTTGGGCATGACGATGTGGGGGAGGTGGTAAGGGCGATGAAGTTCCGCAGTAGTCCATGCCTGGCCCGGGTCCGGCCAATAACATCTCTTCATACGGATATAAGAGAAACTATCATCTCTTCATCCGGATGGAAAGAGTTACTTCACGAAAGCCCGGCATCCGCTCAGGATGGCCGGCCACCTGCGGCGTACAATTGCGCCATGGAAATCTTCAAAGTCTTCATGCTCGAGGCGGCGCACCGCCTCCCCAACGTACCGCCGGGGCACAAGTGCGCGCGCCTGCACGGCCACTCGTTCCGGGTGGAACTGAAGGTCGAGGGCGAGCCGGGTGCGCAGACCGGCTGGATCATGGATTTCGGTGACGTGAAGGCGGCCTTCCAGCCGATCTACGATCGCCTGGACCATCACTACCTCAACGACATCCCCGGTCTGGAGAACCCGACCAGCGAGAACCTGGCGGTGTGGATCTGGAACGAGCTCAAGCCCGGCCTGCCGGCGCTGAGCGAGATCACCGTGCACGAAACCTGCACGTCGGGGTGCCGTTACCGCGGCCCCACTGCCTGATCAACCCATTGATCTGAAAGGTGTTTCAAAGGCGCCCCGAGCGCCTTTGTTATTTTTGTTGCATTGCCGCATCAAGGGCGTATGCTGCAATGCATCAAGCCACTCCCTGACGCCCCCCATGGCCGCCGCCTTCAGCGATCGCTTCAGTGATGCCACCCGCCAGCTCGCCGCCGCGGCAACGCGTGCGAACCGGTTGGCGTTGGAGAACGCGGAAAGCATGTTCGGCGTGCAGCTGAAGGTGATGGAGCGCAACCTGACTGCGACCGGCGGCTGGCTGGGTGAACTGGCCCGCGGCGAGGATGCGGCCGGGACGCTCTCCAAGGGCGCGCAGCTCTGGCAGGACAACCTGCAGCGGCTGGGCCAGGCCCAGCAGGACGTGGTCGGTCTCGGCCTGCAGGCCAGCAAGGCTTGGTCCGAGCTGGTGCAGGGCTACAACGAATCAACGGCGGACGCGAACAACCACTGACGCGACGCAACACTCATTGCGTGGGTCCCTCCCCCCACGCAATCCGGACCCGGCAGATCCCTCCCTCTGCCGGGTCTTTTTTTGCTTGTCGTTTCGATACCGAAGCGCGTCTTCGTGCGACGTCTCTGCAGGCTGAAGGGCCCCGCCGGGGCGGGCAGGGGTCTGGGCAAATGTCCCCCGGCGCCGGCCGTTGGCCGTCACCTCCTCCTTTACTTTGCCCAGACCCCTGCCCGCCCCGACGAGGCTCGGCGTGCGGTGAGGAGAGCGCAGCACGCGCGGCCGCCTTTCAAGGAAGCGCCGACGAACTCCCAACGCAGGGCGGATGCCCTTGCGTACGAAGTAAAGGAGGAGGTGACGGCCAACGGCCGGCGCCGGGGGACATTCGTACGCAAGGGTCTCCGCCCTGCGCCGCGCAGAATGCATCCGCCACACACATGTCTTCGTCCTGATCCGCCGCGAACCGATGGGCCCTGCCCGCCCCGACGAGGCTCGGCTTCCGGCGAGGAGATCACAGCGCTCGCGGCCGCCTTTCAAGGAGGCGCCGGCGAACTCCGAACGCCGGGCGGAGGCCCTTGCGTACGAAGTAAAGGGGGAGGTCACGGCCAACGGCCGGCGCCGGAGGACATTCGTACGCAAGGGCCTCCGCCCGGCGCCACGCAGAATGAACCCGCCGCACGCATGTCTTCGTCCCGATTCCCCGCGAACTGACGGGCCCCGCCGAGACAGGCAGGGGCCTGGGCAAATGTCCCCCGGCGCCGGCCGTTGGCCGTCCCCTCCTCCTTTACTTTGCCCAACCCCCTGCCCGCCCCGACGAGGCTCGGCTTGCGGTGGGTAAGGCTGCGAACAATCTGCCTTCAATGAGGCGCCGACGAACTCCGAACGCAGGGCGGATGCCCTTGCGTACGAAGTAAAGGGGGAGGTGACGGCCAACGGCCGGCGCCGGAGGACATTCGTACGCAGGGGCATCGGCCCGGCGCCACGCAGAATGAACCCGCCGCACGCGATGCAGGAAGGGCTCAGCGCCCGCGACCACCATGCCAGTGCTGGTGCCACGCCTGGAACATCAGCACGTTCCACAGGTGCGTGTGCCACTTGCGCTCGCCCCGCAGGAACGCCTCCCAGATACCACGCACGCGTGCCACATCGAAGCAGCCCTGGTTGCGCAGCAGCTGCGGATCCAGCAGCGCCTCCGCCCAGTCGCGCAACGGACCGGCCAGCCAGCGCGCCATCGGCGGGCCGAAGCCGCGCTTGGGGCGATACACCAGCGGATCCGGCAGGTAGCGCGCCAGCAGGTGCTTGAGGATCAGCTTGTGCTCGCCATCGTGGTACTTCAGGTGCTGCGGCAGCCGCCAGGCCAGGCGCACCACCTCCATGTCCAGCAGCGGCGCACGGGTTTCAACGCCCGCCGCCATGCCCGCACGATCAACCTTGGCCAGGATGCCCTCGGCCAGGTCCATGCGGAAATCCAGCAGCTGGATGCGCGCCTCGGCCGGCAGCGCCGTGTCCTGCTGCTGGAAGATCGTCACCGGCTCACGCGCACCCAGCACCACCTGCGCCGGCTGCCGCCAGCGGGTCACGCGCTGCAGGTAGTGACCTTCCACATCATTGGCAGCCACCTCGGCCACCAGGGCGCGCCAACCACCGAGGCGGCCGCGCTCGACGTTCATGCGGTTGCCGCTGCGCCGCGCCAGGTCGCGTACCCAGTCCGGCAGGCCACCACACAGGCGCGCATTGCGCAGCGCGCGGCCATAGCTGGGATGCCCGAAGAACAGTTCATCGCCACCGTCACCGGTCAGTGCCACCGGCTTGCGCGCCCCCAGCAGTTCACTGGCCAGCAGCGTCGGCAGCTGCGAGGCGTCGGCGAAGGGCTCGCACCAGACCTGCGGCAGGCGCTGCAGCAGGTCCAGGCCCTGGCGCGCGTCCATGCGATGCAGGTGGTGTTGCACGCCCAGATGGCGCGCGACCTGCGACGCCCAGTCGCTCTCGTCATGCCCCGGATCGTCGAAGCCGACCGTCCACGCTTCGATCGGCAGGGTCGATTGTGCCTGCATCATCGCCGTCACCAGCGAGGAGTCGGTACCGCCGGACAGGAACGCGCCGCACGCCAGGGGCGAGTGCATGCGTGAGGCGATGGCCTTCTGCAGTACCGCTTCAAGCTGGTCGGTGGCCTGTTCCAGGCTCGGCGCCGGCTGCAGCGGCTCCTGCAGTGCACTCTGCATCGCGTCGCGTGCGCACCAGTAACGCGCGCCGCCCTGCGCGGCCTGGCTGGAGCAACCCGCGGCATGGTCGCTGAGATCGATACGCAGCATCGCGCCCGCCACCAGTTTGTGGATGCCACGGTAGATGGTGTGCGGCGCCGGCACATAGTCGTGGCGCAGCAGCAGGCTCAGGGCATCCTGGTCGATGCTCGGCGCGAAGCCGGCGAAGGCCTGCAGCGCCTTCAACTCCGAGGCGAACAGGAACTGGCCCTGGTACCAGCCGTAATACAGCGGCCGCTCGCCCACCGGATCACGGGCCAGCCACAGCACGCGCGACTCCCGGTCCCAGACGCTGAAACCGAAGGCGCCTTCGATGCGCGACAGCGCCCGCTGCACGCCCCATTCGACGATCGCCTGCAGCAGCAGCCGCGCATCGCTGCAACTGCGGGGCAGATCGCGCAGCTGCGCCTGCAGGTCGCCGCGGTTGTACAGGCGGCCGTCCAGGCACAGCACGTAGCGACCGCAGTCCGAGCTCAGCGGCTGCAACGGCGTATCGGTCGGCGCCCGGCAATGGCCCAGCGCGAGGCCGGCCTCGGCGTCGGTCCAGTAGCCGATGCGGCCACGCCCACGCTGCTGCAGCGCGCGCAGCATCGGGGCCAGCTGCTGCAGCAGCTGCTCATCCTCGGCGGGCGGCAGCCAGGCCCCGACCACGCCGCTCATCGGAAGCCTCCGCACTGGCAGCGGCGGGACAGGTTCGGCAGGCAGGGGGCGGCGGGCGACATGGGGACGGCACGCGGAGCGGAGGAGACTCCATGCTCGGCGCGGGGGCGCGCGGCGTCAGTCGCTTTGCTGTCAGCGATCATCACCAGCCGTATCACGAAGGTAACGTTTTGTAACAGCAACAGGCTATGCTGGCCGCCAAGTTGTTGCCGGGACTGAGACCCGGCCCGCGCGCCAGCAACCCCGGCTGAATGGCGCCCGCCCCCGGGACCCGGGCGGCCCGAAGGCTGGGATAGCATCGCCGCGCTCGTGCCGTGGCGGTACGTTTGCGCCCACGGAGGCCTTGGAAATGCTGGATATCGTACTGGTCGAAGACGATGCCCGCCTGGGAACGATGGTCAGCGACTACCTGCAACGGCATGGCTACCAGGTGGCCCACGAGCGCAGCGGCGAGCGCGCCGTGGCCCGGATCCTGGCGGAGAAGCCGGCCCTGGTGCTGCTCGATGTGGGCCTGCCCGACCAGGATGGTTTCGAAGTGTGTCGGCAGATCCGGCCCCACTATGACGGCATCATCTGCGTGCTGACCGCCCGTACCGACAACATCGACCAGGTGCTGGGCCTGGAACTGGGGGCCGACGATTACATCGGCAAACCCATCGAACCGCGGGTGCTGCTGGCCCGCCTGCGCGCCCACCTGCGCCGCCACCGCCGGGTCGAACCGCGTGACGGCAGCCTGCGCTTCGGCGAGCTGAGCATCGACCCGTCCACCCGCAACGTGCACCTGCAGGGCAGCCTGCTGGAGCTGACCACCGCCGAGTTCGACCTGCTGTTCCTGCTGGCCAGCAATGCCGGCCAGATCCTGGACCGCGACGCGCTGCTGCGCGGCCTGCGTGGCATCGCCTTCGATGGCCTGGACCGCTCAATCGATGCCCGCATCTCGCGCCTGCGCCGCAAGCTGGGCGACAACCCGGAGCAGCCGGAACGGATCAAGACCGTCCGTGGCCGCGGCTACCTGTTCAGCCGCTCGGCATGGGGATGAAACGCACACCGTCGGCGATGCGCGGCCACGCCTTCCATTTCCTGCGCTACGGCATCGGTTTCCTGGTCGCCCACCTGTTGTTGATCGTGCTGGGCCTGTGGGCCTGGGACGCCCTGCTGGAAGACCGCACCGAAGCCGGCCTGCAGGCCGAGATGCGCGGCACGCACGCGCTGCTGCAGCATCGCTTCGCCGAAACCCCGCGCGAGCAGTGGCCGGCACTGGCGCGCGAACTCGACGCCGATTTCGCCTACGCGCTGCGCATGGTGCCGCTGGCCGAGGCGGTGAAGGCGCTGCCGGCCAGCCAGCGCCCGCCGTTCAACAACGGCCGCGTACAGATCGATCTGGAGCACATGCGCAGCCTGCAGCGGATCGGCGACAGCGACTACGCCGTGATGCTGGGCCCGTTGGACGAGGCGCTGCCGGACGAAGGCTGGCAGGACAGCGAAGTATCCGGTGTGGCGATCCTGCTGCTGATCCTGATGGTGGCGGTGGCACTGCCGATGTACGTGATGGTGTACCGGCTGTGGCGCGACGTCTCGCAGTTGGCCCAGGCGGCCCGCCGCATGCGCGACGGCCAGCTGGACACGCGTGCGCCGCGCGCCGGCACCGCGCTGGTGCGGCCGCTGGCCAACGCCTTCAACCACATGGCCGAGCAGCTGCAGCAGCTGCTGGAAAGCCAGCGCGTGCTGGCCCAGGCGGTCGCGCACGAGGTGCGCACGCCGTTGGCACGGATGCGTTTCGGCCTGGCCGACCTGGAAGACACTGCGCTCGACGATGTGCAGCGCGATGCGCTGGGCGGGCTGCGCACCGACGTCGATCGGCTGCAGCACCTCACCGATGCCGGCGTCGAATACGCCGCACTGGGCCGCTGCCATCAGCTGACCCGCCAGCGCCTGCAGCTGGCGGCGCTGGTGCGCGGCGTGGTGGCCCAGTTCGCACCGTTGCCGATGCCGGTGCAGCAGGCGTTGTCGCCGGTGGGCCTGGTCAACGTCAACCGGCACATGCTGGAACTGGCGCTGCGCAACCTGCTCGGCAATGCGCTGCGTTACGCGCGTCGGCAGATCCGCATCGCCAGCACGGTCAATGACGGCTGGCTGTGCCTGCAGGTGGAGGACGACGGCCCCGGCATCGCACCGGAACTGCGCGGCCAGGTGCTGCAACCCTATGTGCGGCTGGACCCGGGCAGCCCCGGCTTCGGCCTCGGGCTGGCGCTGGTGCAGGTGGTGGCCGACAAGCATGGCGGCCAGGTCGAGGTGACCGATTCGGCGCTGGGCGGCGCCTGCATCCGCCTGCACCTGCCGCTGGAAACCGGCGGTGTCGTGGAGGCCGAGGCAGCCTGCTAGACCGCCGTTTCCGCGCGCGGCAAGGCAAACACGAACAGCGCGCCCCGTTCGCTGTCGCGCAGTTCGATGCGGCGGCCATGCAACTGCACGATGCGCTGCACGATCAACAGGCCCAATCCGCCGTTGTCGCCACGCCGCGCGCCGAGCGCGGCCGGTGCCTGGAACAGCTGGGTACGCAGCGCCGGGGCTACCCCGGGGCCATCATCGGCGACGCAGACCTCCACGCTGTCGGCGGTCGCGCGCAGGCGCACCTCGATCTGGCCACCCTCGGGTGCATGGCGCAGCGCGTTGTCGAGCAGGTTGGTCAGCACCCGCTCGACCAGGCCCAGGTCCGCACGGACCAGCGGCAGGCCGGGCGGAAACGCCGCGTGCAGCTGCTGGCCACGCGCCTGTGCCGCCAGTTCGAACTTCTGCAGCACGTCCTGCAGCAGCTCCGGCAGCGCGAACACTTCCCACTCCAGCCGCACTTCGCCGTGCTCCAGCCGCGCCAGTTCGAACAGCGCGCGCGCCAGCCGGCCGACCTTGGCGCTCTGTGCCAGCGCAATGCCGAGATAGCGGCGGCGCTCATCCGGTGACAGCGTGGCGTCCTTCAACGCCAGCGTTTCCAGGTAGCCGTGCAGCGACGACAACGGCGTGCGCAGGTCGTGCGAGATGTTGGCGACCAGTTCACGGCGCTGCAGATCCTGCTGGCGCAGCTGCTGCCACTGCTCGCCCAGCCGCTGCGCCATCTGCGCGTGCGCATGTTCCAGGATCACCAGTTCGTCGCGCTCACCAGCGCGCAGCGGCTCCGGCGGCGGCAGCGGCGTCGGCGCATCGATGTCAAAGGCCTGGATCCGCCGGGTCAGCCGCCGCAACGGACGCGTCACCCAGTAGAACGCGACCAGCCCGGCCAACAGGCCGAGGCTGCCGACCAGCACCACCGACCACAGCGTGGTGTTCCACTGGCTGCCGGCGGCAAGATCGTCGGCGAGCATCTGCCGATGCTCGCCGACCAGCACCACGTACACATAGCCGGCCGGCCGGCCCTGCACGATCAATGGTGCAGCGCTGAACACCTTGCGGCCATCGGCGCTGCGCGGGTCATCGCCGAGGATCGGCAACGGTGCACCGGCCAGCAGGCGACGCAACGGCGCCACATCCACCCGGTTGCGCACCAGATGTCCACTGGGTGCATCGTGACCGAGGATGCGGCCCTGGTCGTCCAGCAGGTAGACCTCGACGCTGGGGTTGACCGCCATCAGCTGGCCGAACAGCGCGCGCACCGCGGCATCGCGCATGCCGCTGGTGTCCATCAGCTCGCTGCGCTGGGCGATATGTTCGGCCAGGCCCAGCGACAGCCGCTGCACGACTTCCTGCTCGTGGCGGGTGTTGGCACGCATCTGCAGTGCCAGCAGCGCCATGCAGCACATCAGCATCAGCGCGGCGGTCACCACCGCCAGCTTCTGCCACAGGTTCGGCTTGATCATGCCGCCGCCCCGGCCGGGTCGACCAGCTTGTAGCCGCGGCCCCACACCGTCAGCAACCGCCGTGGGTTGGCCGGGTCGGGTTCGATCTTGCTGCGCAGGCGGTTGATGTGGGTGTTGACCGTGTGCTCATAGCCATCGTGCTGGTAGCCCCAGACCTGGTTGAGCAGTTCCATGCGTGCGAACACCTGGTCCGGATGACGGGCGAAGAACAGCAGCAGGTCGAACTCGCGCGGGGTCAGTTCCAGCGTGTTGCCATCCACCGAAGCGGTGCGCGCGACCGGATCGAGCTGCAGCCCACCCAGCTCGATCGCGCCGGCATCGATGCGCGCGCTCTGCGCCATCGCCTCGGCGCGGCGCAGCAGCGCACGTACCCGTGCCACCAGTTCCGGCATCGAAAAGGGTTTTGCCAGGTAATCGTCCGCGCCCAGTTCCAGGCCGACGATGCGCTGCGTTTCACTGCCGCGCGCGCTGATGATGATGATCGGGACATACCGCGCCATCGCGCGCGCGCGCTGGCACACCTGCAGCCCGTCCACGCCGGGCAGCATCACGTCCAGCACCAGCGCATCCCACGGGCCGTCCTGCTCGAGCAGGCGCAGGCCGGCATCGCCGCTGGCGGCATGGGCGACGTCGTAGCCCTCATCGCCCAGGTGCATGCGCAGCAGGTCGGCGATGTGGGCATCGTCTTCAACGATCAGCACGCGTTTGGTCGACATCGGCAGCTCGGGGCCAGTGGGGAGGCTGGCTGCATTGTGGCGCGGGACGGCCGCCGATACCTCACGAAAAATTGAATCCTGCGTGAGGATTCGTTGACCCGGGCGGGCGCAGCATGGCCCCGTCGCCCCTTCCCGGAGTCCGCCATGTCCCTCTCCCGCCGCCATCTGCTGGGCCTGGGCGGTGTCGCCACCGCCGCCGGCCTGTTCGGCCTGGGGGCCTGCAGCCGCGCCGCCCCGGCCGCCGCCGAAGCGCGCCCGTCGCGACAGTTCGAGGTCATGCACAGCGATGCCGAGTGGCGCCAGCGACTGACGCCGGCGCAGTACGCGGTGCTGCGCCAGCAGGCCACCGAGCGCCCCTGGAGCAGCCCGCTCAACAAGGAACACCGGCAGGGCACCTTCGCCTGCGCCGGGTGCGCACTGCCGCTGTTCTCCTCGTCCACCAAGTTCGAGAGCGGTACCGGCTGGCCCAGCTTCTGGGCGCCGCTGCACAACGCCATCGGCGAAGACCGCGACGTCACCTTCGGGATGCTGCGGGTGGAGGTGCATTGCCGCCGCTGCGGCGGCCATCTCGGCCATGTGTTCAACGATGGGCCACGCCCCACCGGGCTGCGCTACTGCATGAACGGTGCGGCGATGGTGTTCGCTCCCGGCGCCACGGATGGCACTGCCGACGGCTGGCGGGTGCCGGTCGGTTCTTCCCCTGCTTCCGGAGCCTGACGATGCTGCTGTTGCTGCTTGCCTATCTGGGGGGCGCGCTGACCCTGCTCAGTCCCTGCATCCTGCCGGTGCTGCCGTTCGTGTTCGCGCGTGCCGATCGCCCGTTCCTGCGCAGCACGCTGCCGCTGCTGCTGGGCATGGCGCTCACCTTCACCGTGGTCGCCAGCCTGGCCGCGGTGGGCAGCCAATGGGTGGCGCAGGCCAACCAGGTCGGACGCTGGGTCGCCCTGCTGCTGATGGCGTTGTTCGCGGTCGCCCTGCTCTGGCCACGACTGGCCGACCACCTGCTGGCGCCGTTCCAGCGCGTGGGTGCCCGCCTGAGTGCGCGCGCCGATGCGGCGGATGCCGCGGGGCACGGCGGCGCGTGGACCTCGCTGCTGATCGGCATCGCCACTGGCCTGCTGTGGGCACCGTGTGCCGGGCCGATCCTCGGCCTGGTGCTGACCGGCGCCGCCCTGCATGGCGCCAGCGTCGGTACCACTGCGCTGCTGCTGGCCTACGCACTGGGTGCGATCACCGCATTGGCGCTGGCGGTGTGGATCGGCGGCCGGGTGTTCCGCGCGATGCAGGCGCGGCTCGGCCTCGGCGATGTACTTCGCAAGGTGCTGGGTGTGGCCGCGCTGCTGGCCGTCGTGGCGATCGGCCTCGGCTGGGATACCGGCCTGCTGACCCGCTTGTCCACGGTCAGCACCGCGCGTATCGAGCAACGCCTGCTGGATGCAGTGCCCGGCGCGCAGCCGGCGGCACCGCCGATGATGATGGCCGGCGCCAATGCCGGTGCCGATGCAGCGCTGCCGGTGGAGGGCACGCTGCCCGCGCTGGACGGTGCCACTGGCTGGCTCAACAGCCCGCCGCTGAGTGCACAGCAGCTGCGCGGCAAGGTGGTTCTGGTCGATTTCTGGACCTATTCCTGCATCAACTGCCTGCGCGCGATGCCGTTCGTGCACGAATGGGAGCGACGCTACCGCGACCACGGCCTGGTGGTGGTCGGCGTGCACACGCCGGAATTCGCCTTCGAGCGTGACCCACGCAACGTGATGAAAGCGGTGCAGCAGCTGAAGGTCGAGTACCCGGTGGCGCTCGACAACCAGTACACGATCTGGCGCGCCTTCAACAACCGCTACTGGCCGGCGCAGTACTTCGTCGACGCGCAGGGCAACATCCGCGGCCACCAGTTCGGCGAGGGCAACTATGCGCGCTCGGAACAGATGATCCGTCGCCTGCTGACCGAAGCCGGGCAGACCAATCTGCCGCCACCGGCCGATCCCGCTGCCGCCGGCCTGAAGGGCGTGGCCGTGCAGGCCGACATGGGCAACCTGCGTTCGCCGGAAACCTACCTGGGCCACGCCCGCGCCGAGCAGTTCGCCTCGCCCGGCGGGCAGCACAGCGACGCCGCGTTCGACTACACGCTGCCGGCCACCCTGGCGTTGAACCAGTGGGGGCTGTCCGGGCGCTGGACCGTCACCGATGAGGCCGCACAGCTGCAGCAGGCCGGCGGCCGCATCGCCTTCCAGTTCCATGCGCGCGACCTGCACCTGGTGCTGGCACCGAGCGAGGACGGCAGGCCGGTGCGCTTCCGCGTCTGGCTGGACGGCAAAGCGCTGCCCGCCACCGATGCCGGCAGTGATGTTGGTGCCGATGGCAGTGGCGTGGTCGACGAGCACCGCCTGTACCAGCTGATCCGCCAGCGCGGCGCAGTCGGCCCGCATCGCTTCGAGATCGAGTTCCTCGATGCGGGCGTGCAGGCCTATGCCTTCACCTTCGGTTGAACCGGGAGGACATGATGAAACTCTCCTTTGAACAGGGCATCGCCGCCGGTGTGGCCGGCCTGGTGGCCACGGCCTTGATTGCCGGTGTGCTGCTGGTTGACCACGGCGCGATTGCGGCGCCGATCGAAGCCAGCGCGCAGATCCAGGCACTGCCGGCCCCCACCGGCGATGCGGCGTTCCGCGATGACGCCCCCCACGCCAGCGTGGTGTTCGCCGGTGGTTGCTTCTGGGGCGTGCAGGGCGTGTTCCAGCACGTCAAGGGCGTGAGCAATGCCGTGTCCGGCTACATCGGTGGCAGTGCGGCCAATGCGCGTTATGAGCGCGTCAGCGGTGGCCAGACCGGGCATGCCGAAGCAGTGAAGATCGACTACGACCCGCGCCAGGTCAGCTACGGGCAGCTGATGCAGGTGTTCTTCTCGGTGGTGCACGACCCGACCCAGCTCAATCGGCAGGGGCCGGACCACGGCAGCCAATACCGCTCGGCGATCTTCAGTGACGACGCACGCCAGCAGGCTGCCAGCCGCGCCTACATCGCCCAGCTCGGCCAGGCCGGCAGCTACCGCGCGCCGATCGTCACCCAGCTGGTCAGCGGCCAGCGCTTCTACCCGGCCGAGAGCTACCACCAGAACTACATGACCAACTACCCGCAGGCGGCCTACATCCGCTACTACGACGCACCGAAGCTGGCCGCGCTGGGCAGGCAGTTCCCGGCGCTGTACCGGCGCGAGGCGGTGCTGGTGCCGATGCGGTAGCCGGCATTCCCCCTTGGGCTGACCGACGCTCGGCGGTGCTCTCTGTAGAGCCGAGCCCACGCTCGGCTGCTGTTGGCGGAAGTGCAGCCGAGCATGGGCTCGGCTCTACACACAGAAAAGACGCACGGCCATCCAGCCGTGCGTTTGGGAAGTATCGGCCGTGCCCCGATCAGGCCCGGCCGACAACGACATGCTAGGCTCGCCATCATCATGGGTACAGCACCAGATGGTGGGAAATTCGATGGATACAGATGACCAGAGCGCGATGATCCCACCCCGCTACCAACGGCTGTCCGACGAGCTGGCCGAGGCCATCCACGGCGGACGCCTTCCGGTTGGCAGCCGCCTGCCTTCGCTGCGGCAGATGGCCCTGCAGCGCAGGCTCAGCCTGAACACGGTGATTGCCGCCTATCGCCAGCTGGAGGACGCCGGCCTGGTCATTCCGCGGCCCAAAGCCGGCTTCGAGGTGGCGCCGCGCTTGTCGGTGCCAGAGCGTTCGCTGCGTGATACCCCGTCCGCACCCACCGCACCACTGCAGCAGGTGCTGATGGCCCGCGTGCTGGAAGCACAGCGCCGCCCCGGTGTGATCGACCTGGCCTTTGCCGGTCCGCGCGGGCGCCAGTTCTATCCGGGCGCGCAGCTGGCCCGGCATACCGCACAGGTGCTGCGCCACGGCCAGCAGACGGTGGAGACCTACGCGCGCCCCAACGGCTCGCCACGGCTGCTGGCGCAGATCGTGCGGCGTGGCCCGCGCATGGGGCTGCACACCCACAGCGAACGCCTGCTGCTGACCCATGGTGCGATGGAGGGCCTGCAGCTGGCGCTGCGCGCGGTCACCCAGCCCGGTGATGCGGTCGGCATCGAGGCACCGTCCTACTTCAACCTGTATCCGTTGCTGGCCAACCTCGGCCTGCAGGCCATCGAGCTGCCCACCCATCCGCAGCACGGACTGGATGTGGATGCGCTGGACGCGCTGCTGCAGCACACACCGCTGGCCGCACTGGTGGTGATGCCGACCGTGCACAACCCGCTCGGCTGCACCATGCCGACCGCCGCCAAGCAGCGCCTGGCCGAGCTGGTCAACGCACGGCAGCTGCCGCTGATCGAGGACGCGGTGTACGCCGAGCTGCAGTTCTGCGAACCGCCGGCGCCCCTGCTGAAGGCCTTCGATCGCGACGGCTGGGTGATGGTGGTCGGAGGTTTCTCCAAGACACTGGCGCCGGATTACCGCATCGGCTGGCTGGATGGCGGCCGCTTCGCCGAGCGCATCGCGCTGCTGAAATTCCAGTCCACCGGCGGCGAGCCGCAGCTGCTCGGTGACGCGGTCGCGGCGTATCTGGAAGCGGGCAGCTACGAGCACCACCTGCATCGCATGCGCCGGCTGTACCGCGAACAGGTGGGACGGCTGCGCCAGCTGGTGGCCGAGCACTTCCCGGCCGGCACCCGCGCCACCGAACCGCAGGGCGGATTCCTGCTGTGGCTGGAACTGCCGGGCGTGGATACGCGCGAGCTGTTCGAGCGAGCGCTGCAGGAGGACATCGTGTTCATGCCCGGCCAGGTCTATTCACGTGGCGCGCGATACCGCCACTGCCTGCGGCTGTCGTGCTGCCAGACCCTGGATGCGCGCTTCATTGGCGCGGTGGAACGACTGGGCGCGATCGCGCGGGAGCTGGCGGCCGCAGCACGGTAGTGCCGGCCGCTGGCCGGCAACATCGGGATCACCGGGTGGATGCGGTTGCCGGCCAGCGGCCGGCACTACCTAGGATCACTCGAGCAGGTGCGCACTCAGCGCTTCGCCATCCGCACCCGGCAGATGCGGCAGCCGTCCCCAGCACGGCATCGGCAGGCGCTGCTGCAACGTGGCGATGTTCTCATCCTGGCGCTGCATCGCCGGGTCGATGTGGTTGCCGATCCAGCCCAGGCACTGCACGCCGCTGGCCTGCAGCGACTGCGCAGTCAGCCGCGCATGGTTGACGCAGCCCAGCCGCATGCCCACCACCAGCAGCACCGGCAACTGCAGTGCTCGCACCAGGTCCAGCTGGTCCAGCGTGGCCGAGACCGGCGCCAGCCACCCACCGACGCCTTCCACCACCACGATGTCGGCCTGCGCGCGCAGTCGCGCGAACGCAGCCACGATCGGCGCCAGTTCCACCTGCACGCCGTCCTCGGCAGCGGCCAGCTCCGGTGCCAGCGGCTGCCGCAGCGCATACGGGTTCAGATCGGCATAGTCCGGCACCGGCCAGCTGGCCGCCTGCAGCGCCAGCGCGTCTGCGTTGCGCAGGCCCTGCCCCAGGTCTTCGCTGCCGCTGGCCACCGGTTTCATGCCCACCGCGCGCAGGCCGCGCCGGCGCAGCGCATGCAGCAGCGCGGTGCTGGCCGCGGTCTTGCCGATCTCCGTATCGGTGCCGGTAATGAACAGGGCGGGCGGCAGCGTAGCGGGCAACGGCATCGATGGGCTCCAACAGGGCAACAGAGCGTGCATTATCGCCGGCCCGGCGCGCTTGCTAGACTGCGGGCATGTTCGCCAATGCCTCGCTTACCGGCAGCAAGCCGGAACAATACGCCCAGCTGCTGGAACAGGCCCGTGGCCTGGTCTACGCCGAGTCCGACCGCATCGCCAACGCGGCCAACCTCTCCGCACTGGTCTACCACGCCCTGCCCGACCTGAACTGGGTGGGTTTCTACCTGTACGACGGCACGGAGCTGGTGGTCGGCCCGTTCCAGGGCCTGCCGGCCTGCGTGCGCATCCCGCTGGACAAGGGCGTGTGCGGTGCCGCCGCCAGCCAGCGCGTGACCCAGCGCGTGGACGACGTCGATGCCTTCCCCGGCCATATCGCCTGCGATTCGGCCTCGCGTTCGGAACTGGTGGTGCCGCTGCTGCGCGGCGATGAACTGATCGGCGTGTTCGACATCGACAGCCCGAAGATCGGCCGCTTCGATGCCGATGACCAGGCCGGCCTGGAAGCCATCGCCCGCGTGTTCGTCGAGGCGCTGGGATGAGCGCACCGAAGCTGCGCAACATCGGCCCCAAGAGTGCAGCGTGGCTGCGCCAGGTCGGCCTGCGCAGCCGCGAGGACCTGGTTGCGACCGGCGCAGTCGGCGCCTTCGTCAAGGTCAAGCGCGCCGGCTTCAAGCCCAGCCTGAACCTGCTGTACTCGCTGGAAGGCGCGCTGCTGGACTGCCACTGGCAGGAACTGAGCGAGCCGCAGCGTGAGGCGCTGGTGCAGGATTACGAAGCACGCATCGCCGCGCATCCGCTGAAGGCGGCCGGCCCGGCGTCGGGTCCGGTGCATGAGCAGCGCTTCGATGCCGACGATGACGCGGAAGACAGCGTGACCGAGGATGCGGACGAGGATTGACCGCACCGGTAGTGCCGGCCGCTGGCCGGCAACTGCGTGGTCTTTTCAACATTCCTGAGACTGCCGGCCAGCGGCCGGCACTACCGATGGGTTACGGCTGCTGCAGTTCCAGCAGCTCGCCTGCCAGCCCGGCTTCGCCACGTTCCAGCCGTACCCGCAGGCGCGTGCCGTGGTCGATGCGCAGTGCCCAGCACAGCGACATCGGCAGGCCGCAGACCTGCGACAGCACCATGCGCAGCGGGCCGCCATGGCTGACCACCAGCGTTGGCACCGGGTCGTCATCATCGAGCAGTCGATCCAGCGCGCGCGCGATACGCCGCTCGAAGTGGCCCCAGCTTTCACCGTTGGGCGGTGGGAATGCATGCGGATCGGCATGGAAGGCCGCCAGTGCATCCTCCGGCAGGTCGAACAGCGACTGCCCGTCCCAATCGCCGAAATCCAGCTCTTCCCATTCCTCCTCCGCTTCCACGTCCAGCCCGCGCGGGGTGGCCAGGGCCATCGCCGTGTGCAGCGAGCGCAGCCGCGGCGAACTGATCACCCGTTCCCAGGGCTGCGCAGCGTAGGCGTCGACCAGTTCCTGCGGCAGGCGGGCCAGCTGCGGTGGATCGCTGCGGCCATCGAGGAACTCATCGCGACCGTTGCCGGCATGGCGGACCAGGTCGAGGATCATGCGTGCGTCCTGTACAGGCAACGCGGGAACAGCGGAAAACGGGCGGACATCGGCAACGGCACCACGGGATCGAGGGACCATTCTAAGGGCACAGCAAAGGCAGTCGGGTACGCTCGACGCTACGGGCCGCCTGCGATGCCGTAGACTGCGCGCACTTCCAGGTGACCTGCGGCCACGGCCGGCAGGTTGAAACGGGAAGCCGGTGACGCGTGAATCCACGCCAGGCCGGCGCTGCCCCCGCAACGGTAAGCACGTCAGTTCCAGGCAACAACGCCACTGTGCCGCAGGCATGGGAAGGCGCCTGGACGGTGGCCTCGCGCCACCCGGCGGCAAGCCCGGAGACCGGCCCGGAAGCCTCAGGTCGCGGTGCGGTGGGCATGGCGCTGGATGACCGCAGCCTGCGCTGCGGCGTCGGCGCATGCCTGCCTTCGCGGCTCCTCCCCTTCGCCACGCGGGCGTGCGTGGCACCTGGAGTCCCCCATGAAGCTGCAGTCCCGAATGCTGTCCCTGGCCGTGCTGGCCGCCCTGCCCGCGCTGGCCCAGGCCGCCGATGACACCACCGCGCTCGACCAGATCCTGGTCACCGCCACCCGCACCCCGATCGCCCTGCAGGACAGCATCGCACCAGCCCAGGTGATCGACCGCGCGCAGATCGAATCCAGCCAGGCCACCTCGTTGCAGGAACTGCTGCGCGGCCGCGCCGGCATCAACCTGACCAATGCCGGCGGGCTCGGCAAGCAGAGCTCGCTGTTCCTGCGCGGCACCAACTCGGGCCATACCGTGGTGCTGGTCGATGGCGTGCGCATCAACAGTGCCGACCTCGGCCTGGCCATGTACCAGGACCTGCCGCTGGCGCAGATCGAACGCGTGGAAATCGTGCGCGGCCCGCAGTCCAGCCTGTACGGCGCCGACGCCATCGGTGGCGTGATCCAGATCTTCACCCGCCGCAACCAGGGCGATTTCGCTCCGCACTTCCAGCTCGGTGGTGGCAGCAACGGCCTGCGCGAAGCCAGCGGCGGCATCGGTGGTGGCACCGAACGCGGCTGGTTCGGCGCCGACATCGCCTACCAGCATTCCGATGGCGTCGATGCCTGCCGTGGCTCGGCGACGCTGTTCACCGGCTGCTTCGCTGACGAACCCGACCGCGACGGCTACCGCAACCTGTCCAAGAGCCTGCGTGGCGGCTACACCTTCAACGACCAGTGGAATGTGGAAGGCAGTGCGCTGCGCGCCGACGGCAGGAACCACTACGACGGCTATTACAACTACTCGGAAACCCGCCAGCAGGTGCTGGCCGGCAAGGTGCGCTACACCCCGTCCGGGCGCCTGGCGTTCACCGCCAACGTCGGCCGCAGCGACAACGAATCGGACAACTTCGGCGACTTCGGCGCACGCGGCAGCGCGCAGACCCACCGCGACAGCGCCTCGCTGCAGGGTGACTTCACCTTGACCGGAAGCCAGCTGCTGAGCACCGGCGTGGACTGGAGCGAAGACAACCTGGACGGCAGCAGCGCGGGCTACCTCGTCGACAGCCGTCGCAACACCGGCGTGTTCGTGCAGTACCAGGGCCGCTTCGGCCGCCATCAGCTGCAGGCCAGCGCACGCAACGACGACAACCAGCAGTTCGGCAACCACGCCACCGGCAGTCTCGGCTGGGCAATGCAGCTGGACCACGGCCTGCGCGTCAATGCCAGCTACGGCACCGCCTTCAAGGCACCGACCTTCAGCGACCTGTACGACCCGTGGAGCGGCGTGCCGACGTTGAAGCCGGAGAAGTCCAAGAGCGCCAACCTCGGTGTTTCGCAGCAGGGCCAGGGCTGGCATTGGGGCCTGGACGTGTACGAGACCCGCATCGATGACCTGATCACCTACGATGCGTCCACGATGAAAATGCAGCAGGTGGAGAAGGCGCGCATCCGTGGCGCCGAACTGACCGGTGGCGTGCTGCTGGCCGGCTTCGACCTCAACGCGCAGCTGAGCTACACCGACCCGCGCAACCGCACCCATGGCAGCACCCAGTTCGACAACTGGCTGCCGCGCCGTGCACAGCAGACCGCGCGCCTGGACGTCGACCGCCGCTTCGGCGATTTCCGCGCCGGCCTGACCGTGCAGGGTGCAGGCAAGCGCTATGACGATGCCGCCAACGCGGTGAAGGTCGGTGGCTACGGCACGCTGGACCTGCGCGCCGAGTACGCGCTGACGCCGGCGTGGTCGCTGCTGGCACGTGCCGCCAACGTGTTCGACCGCCGCTACGAGACGGTGGCGTGGTTCAACCAGCCCGGCCGCGAGTACCAGCTGAGCGTGCGTTACCAGCCGAAATGAAGGCGCGCGCCGGGCATCGCCCGGCGCCGATCTACTGTAGAGCCGAGCCCATGCTCGGCTCACGCAATGAAGCAGCCGAGCGTGGGCTCGGCTCTACACCCGAACGCCCGCGGCCAACCCCGGCAACTCACGCAGGTCGTCAATCACCGCCACCGCCTGTGCGGTGGCCAGGTCCAGGCCACGCGGATAACCGTAACGCACCAGTGCGATCGGCATGCCTGCCTCTTCGGCGGCGCGGTAGTCGGTCAACGAATCACCCACCATCAGGCAGGCATCCACCGCCAGCCCGAAGTGCGCAGCGATGTGCCGCAGCGGCTCACCGCTGGGCTTGCGCTGCGGCAGCGAATCGCCGCCCAGTACCAGCGCGAACGCATCACCAATGCCCAGGTGTTGCAGCAGTGGCGGCACCAGCGCTTCGGGCTTGTTGGTGCAGATCGCCAGCGGAACACCGCGTGCACGCAGCTGCATCAGCGCTTCGGCCACGCCATCGAACAGGCGCGGGCTGCGCAGCAGGCACTCACGGTAGTGCACCATGAACACCGGCATCACTTCGGCCAGGTCGACCTCACGACCCGCGGCATGCACGGCCTGCTCGACCAGGCGGCGCACACCGTCGCCGATCCAGCCCAGAACCGTGGCTTCCGGCACGCGTGCCATGCCGATGTCTTCCAGCGTGCGGTTCAGTGCTTCGGCGATATCAGCTGCGCTGTCGACCAGCGTGCCATCAAGGTCGAACACGACCAGCGGATAGGGATACGACAAGGGACGGCACCTGCACGACGTGGGGCCGCCCATTGTACGCCGCTGGTTTCTGCGCCGATCCGCCTCAACCGATCCGGCGTGCGCGGGTGGCCAGGAACGTGGGCAGGTAGCGGTCGATCAGGAAGCGCGGCTGCGGCTGCCAGTCTTCCATGAAGCGATCGATGACGAACCCCGCATCCAGCTGCCCGCCGATCAGTTCGGTCAGGCTGTGGCCAAAGGTCAGCGCATCGCCGCGGCCGAGTTTCGCCTCACGTTCTGCGGCGGGCAGGTCTTCCAGGTCCGAATAGGGAATGGCGTACTGCGGCCGGATCAGGCCCTGCGCATCGAGCTGCGGATCGCGCGCGCCGACGAACAGCACCGGGTTGTAGAAGCTGGCCATCAACATGCCATCGCGCGCCAGCACGCGGCGGCATTCGGTCCACACCGGGCGCACGTCGGGTACGTACAGGTTGGAGATCGGATGGAACACCACGTCGAAGCTGTCGTTGGCGAATACGTGCAGGTCGCGCATGTCGCCCTGCACCGTGCGCAGCTGCAGGCCATCGCGCGCCGCCACGCTGCGGTCCTGTTCCAGCTGCCCGTCGGAGAGATCGAACACGGTGACGTCGGCGCCCGCAGCGGCCAGCACCGGTGCCTGCTGGCCCCCGCCCGAGGCCAGGCACAGGATGCGGCGGCCACGCACATCGCCCAGCCAGTCCAATGGCAGCGCGCGTGGGGTCAGATGCACCTGCCAGCGGCCTTCGCGCGCGGCGGCAATGGTTGAACTTTCCACCGGGCGCGACCATTCGCGCACTTCGCTGGCCTGGCGGTCCCAGGCAGCACGGTTGTGGTCGATCAAGGCCTGTCCATGGTTCATGTGTTCTCCTTGCCCGGTGGGCGCCAATCCAGATCCTGGAAGGCCGGGCTGGCGAAACACTCGGCCAGGTAGTCCAGGAATCGCCGCATGATAGCGGGCTGCTGTCGCCGTGACGCGTACACGGCATGAATGCCGAGTTCGTCCAGGCTGAATTCGGGCAGCAGTTCGATCAGCTCGCCGGTACGCAGCAGCGGCGCCACCTGGTAGGTCGGCAGCATGGCGATACCGGCACCGGCCCGCACCGCCTCCAGCAGCAGCGAGGCCTCGTTGGCGCTGATGTTGCCGCCCACCGCCACCGACAGCGAACGGCCGTCTCGGTGCAGCTGCCACAGGCTCTTGCCGACGTAGTGGTGGGTCAGGCAGTTGTGCGCGGCCAGATGCTCGGGAGCAGTCGGCGTGCCGCGTGCCTGCAGGTAGGACGGCGTCGCGCACAGCACCGAGCGGCAGGTGGCCAGCCGCCGCGCGATCAGGCTGGGATCGATATGGCGCGCGATGCGCACGGCCAGGTCCACCCGCTCCTCCACCAGGTTCACCGTGCGGTCGACCAGCAGCAGCTCGATGCGTGCCGCCGGATGGCGCGCAACAAAGCCGGCCACCGCCCGCGCCAGGTGGCTCTGCCCGAACGACACGCTGGCAGTCACCCGCAGCGTGCCATGCGGCTCGGGATCATCGCTGGCCAGCTCGCCCTGCAGTTCCTCGCCGATCGCCAGCATCTGCCGGAAGCGCGCCAGTGCCGCCTCGCCCGGGCCGGTCAGGCTGACCCGGCGCGTGGTCCGGTGCAGCAGGCGTGCGCCCAGCCAGCCCTCGACCTCAGCCAGGTAGCGGCTGACCATCGCCCGCGACATGTCCAGCACCTCTGCCGCCGCGGTCAGGCTGCCGCGCTCGGCCACCTCGACGAACACGGTCATGGCGGTCAATCGGTCCATATGCTCGATCCATGCAACAAACAAGCGCGTTATACGCTGTTTTTCGAGCGACTGCAGCGGCCTAGAGTGGCGCCATTCCCACCCCACAGCGCCCCACGGAGTCCTGCCATGAAGATCGCCCTCGTTGGTTCCACCGGCAACATCGGCCGCCAGATCGCCCGCCACGCGCTGGCCCGCGGCCACGAACTCACCGTCATCGTGCGCAGCGCGCAGGACCTCCCGGCCGAGCTGGCCGGTGCCCATCCGGTGATCGCCTCGCTGGATGACCAGGACGCGCTGGTTGCCGCCATCGCCGGCCACGACGTGCTCGCCAGTGCCTACGGCCCGCGCCCGGGCGATGACATCGGCCGCGTCGGCGAGGTCGCCGCGCAGCTGGCGGCTGCCGCGCGCAAGGCCGGCGTGCCGCGCCTGGTGGTGGTTGGCGGTGCCGGCAGCCTGGAAGTCGCACCCGGCGTGCAGCTGGTCGACACCCCCACCTTCCCGGAGGCCTACAAGCCGTACGCGCTGGCCCACCGCGAGGCGTTCAACCGCCTGCAGGCAGTGGACGACCTGGACTGGACCTTCTTCTCGCCGGCCGCCGAAATCGGCCCGGGTGAAGAGCGCGGCCAGTACCGCGTGCAGCCCAAGGCGTTCCTGGCCGATACCAGCGGCCACAGCCGCATCAGCTACGCCGACTATGGCGCGGCGTTCGTCGCCGAACTGGAAGCGCACGCGTATCCGAAGCAGATCATCACCGCAGCGTATTGATCCACGCACGTCCCATGTAGAGCCAAGCCCGCGCTCGGCTCTACGCGAACATGCAGCCGGGCATTGGCCCGGCTCTACACAAGGAATTCCCATGCGTACCGCTGCCCTGCTGCTTCCCCTTGCCCTGGCCGCCAGCTTCACCAGTGCGCCGCTGCTGGCCGCACCGGCCACCACGGCGCCGGCGGCGGCGACGAAATCCCAGCTGCACCTGCAGACCTTCCATCCCGGCCCGCAGGCAATGTTCTCGGTGTCCTCGGTGCTGATCGAAGGCCGCCACGACGCGATCCTGGTCAATGCGCAGTTTGGTGTCAGCGATGCGCGCAAGCTGGTCGAGCTGATCCGCGCCAGCGGCAAGCAGCTGACCACGATCTACATCAGCCACGGCGATCCGGACTACTACTTCGGCCTGGCCACCCTGCAGGACGCCTTCCCGCAGGCACGCATCGTCGCCACCGCGCAGACCGTCGCCCACATCCAGCAGACCCAGGCCGGCAAGCTGGCCTACTGGGGACCGAAGATGGGTGCCGACGTGCCCGCGCGCATCGTGCTGCCGCAGGTGCTGGATGGCGATGCCCTGCAGCTGGAAGGCCAGCGCCTGCCGCTGATCGGCCTGGATGGCCCGACCCCGGACCGCACGGTGCTGTGGGTGCCGTCGCTGCGCGCGATCGTCGGTGGCATTCCGGTGGTAGCCGGCGAGCACGTGTGGATGGCCGACACGCAGACGCCGAAGTCGCACACCGACTGGCTGCAGACCCTGCAGCGGTTGCAGGCACTGAAGCCGAAGGTGGTGGTGCCGGGGCATTACGCGCCGGGTGCGGCGCTGGATGCCAGTGCGTTGCGCTTCACCGCGGACTACATCCGCGCGTTCGATGCCGAGACGGCAAAGGCCAGGGACAGTGCGGCGCTGGTGAAAGCAATGCAGTCGCGCTACCCGAAGCTGGATGGCGTGGCATCGCTGGAGCTGAGCGCGAAGGTGGCCAAGGGCGAGATGCAGTGGCCTTAAGGTAAAGGGTTGTTTTGCAGGGCTGCGCCCTGCACCTGCGCAACGGCAACAGCTGGATATCTGTGGGTTGGCGGGGTGGGTCCGATGGCAGGGGACGCCGTGAACCCGTCCATGGGGGCTTGGTCGCGGCATCCATGCCGCTCACACCCCTGCCATCGGGCCCACCCCGCCTTCGACAGATCTCGGCAATCTGCTGGGGTCGGATCCCGTTGCTGCGCAACGGGCTCTGACCCCGCCTTTGCCGATCAGAGGGATGTGGAATCGTTCGGTCCGTGCTCGAACAATTCCCCCTGCACCACGGCCTCCTTTTCGCGGAACCCACCCAGCCCGACGCCGACCAGGCGGTAACGCGTCTCCGCCGGCAGGTCGACGCGGGCGCGCAGGGCCAGTGCGATGTCGCGCAGTTCTTCCATCGATTCCGGCGGGCGCTCCGGGGTGAAGCTGCGGGTGAGGATGCGGAACTGCGCGGTCTTCAGCTTCAGCACCACGGTGTGGCCGACGCGTTCGGTCTTGCGCGTGGCATTCCAGGTCTTCTCCGCCAGCTGCACGATCGCCTCGCCCAGGTCTTCCAGCAACAGGTCCTCGGCAAAGGTGTCCTCCGAGGAGATCGACTGCACCTGCTGGTCCGGTTCCACCGGCCGCTCGTCGATGCCGCGTGCACGGTTGTACAGGCTGCGGCCGAAACTGCCGAACGCCTCTTCCAGGTCGACCAGGGACCACTGCCGCAGGTCGCCGCAGGTGACGATGCCACGCGCGGCAAGTTTGCCTTCCATCACCTTGCCGACGCCGGGCACCCGGTTCACCGGCAGCGGCAGCAGGAAGGCGTCCACCCGCTGCGGTGGAATCACGAACTGGCCATCGGGCTTGCGCCAGTCCGAAGCGATCTTGGCCAGGAACTTGTTCGGCGCGATCCCGGCTGAAGCGGTCAGGTTCGTCTCCTCGCGGATCTGCGCACGGATGGTGCGGGCGATGTCGGTGGCCAGTTCGATGCCGCTCTTCGGCTCGGTCACGTCCAGGTAGGCCTCGTCCAGCGACAACGGCTCGACCAGGTCGGTGTGGCGCAGGAAGATCTCGCGTACCTGGCGTGATACCGCCTTGTAACGTGCAAAGTCCGGCGGCACGAAGATCGCGTCCGGACACAGGCGTTCGGCGCACAGCGCCGGCATCGCCGAACGCACGCCGAACACGCGTGCCTCGTAGGACGCCGCACACACCACCGAGCGCGCGCCGCGCCATGCCACAACCACCGGCTTGCCCCGCAGTGACGGATCGTCGCGCTGCTCCACCGACGCGTAGAACGCGTCCATGTCGACGTGGATGATCTTGCGCAGTCGGGTCATGTCAGGCGGAAAGGGCGGGGGCGTGCCGAACGGGCCACACGCCGAAGTATGGTCGTTGCACATCAACAGGATGCGCGTATTCCATTGAAAACACTACGGTTGCGTACGGTTGAAATGTTTGATCGGCGCAGTTTCCACGGGCATCCTCGAACGCTTGTTTCCCTGTTTCCCGCTTCCAGGATTGTGCTTCATGACCCGTCTCCACGCGTTCAACCGCGAACAGCTGCTGGCCAGCGCACGCGGTGAACTGTTCGGCACCGCCGCCGGCCGTTTGCCCAACGATCCGATGCTGATGTTCGACCGCATCACCGACATCCACGAGGACGGCGGACCGCACGGCAAGGGCATGGTACGCGCCGAGCTGGATATCTGCCCGGACCTGTGGTTCTTCGGCTGCCACTTCATCGGCGACCCGGTCATGCCCGGCTGCCTGGGCCTGGACGCCATGTGGCAGCTGACCGGCTTCTTCCTGACCTGGCTGGGTGCCCCCGGCAAGGGCCGCGCACTCGGCTGCGGCGAGGTGAAGTTCACCGGCCAGGTACTGCCGGACGCCAAGCTCGTGCGCTACGAGATCGACATCAGCCGTGTCATCAACCGCAAGCTGGTGATGGCCCAGTCGGACGCCCGCATGTACGTGGATGACCGCGAAATCTACAGCGCGCGCGACCTGCGCGTCGGCCTGTTCACTGAAACCGGGAGCTTCTGATGCGTCGCGTCGTCATCACCGGCATGGGCATCACGTCCTGCCTCGGCAATGATCTGGATACCGTTTCGGCCGCGCTGCGCGAAGGGCGCTCGGGCATCACCGCCTTGGCCGACCATGCCGAAGCAGGCCTGCGCAGCCAGGTCGGCGGTCGCGTCGACCTCGATCTGGAGGCGCTGATCGACCGCAAGCAGAAGCGCTTCATGAGCGACGCGGCGGCCTTCGCTTACCTGTCCATGCGCGATGCCATCGCCGATGCCGGGCTCAGCCCCGAGCAGGTCAGCAACCTGCGCACCGGCCTGATCGCCGGTTCCGGCGGCGGCTCCAGCGAATGGCAGATCGGCGCGGTCGACCTGCTGCGCGAACGTGGCGTGCGCAAGGTCGGCCCGTACATGGTGCCGCGCACAATGTGCTCGACGGTCTCGGCCTGCCTGGCCACGGCCTACCAGATCAAGGGCGTCAGCTACTCGCTGTCGGCCGCCTGCGCGACCTCGGCGCACTGCATCGGCGCTGCCGCGGACATGATCCGCCACGGTGCGCAGGACATCATGTTCGCCGGTGGCGGTGAAGACCTGCACTGGTCGATGAGCGTGATGTTCGATGCGATGGGCGCGCTGTCGACCAGCTTCAACGAGACCCCGGCCAGCGCCTCGCGTCCGTACGACAAGGACCGCGACGGCTTCGTCATCGCCGGTGGCGGCGGCATGCTGGTGCTGGAGGACTACGACCACGCCGTTGCGCGTGGCGCGCACATCCATGCCGAGCTGATCGGCTACGGCGTGACCTCCGATGGCGCCGACATGGTCGCGCCGTCCGGCGAGGGCGCGGTGCGCTGCATGAAGATGGCACTGCAGGGCGTCGATCGCCCGCTGGACTACCTCAACACCCACGGCACCTCGACCCCGCTGGGCGATGTCACCGAGCTCAACGCGATCCGTGAAGTGTTCGGCGATGCGGTACCACCGCTGTCCTCGACCAAGGCGCTGTCCGGCCATTCACTGGGCGCGGCCAGCGTGCACGAGGCGATCTACTGCCTGCTGATGATGCGCGATGGCTTCGTCGCCGGTTCGGCCAACATCGGCGAGCTGGACCCGAAGGTGGAGAGCTTCCCGATCCTGCGCGAAAGCCGCGAGCAGAAGCTGGACACGGTGATGTCCAACAGCTTCGGCTTCGGTGGCACCAACGCTGCGCTGGTGTTCGGGCGGGTGTGATTGAACAGGTGTGCCGACCAACGGTCGGCACCCACCAGAAGATGTGGAGCCGAGCCCATGCCCGGCTCAGTGCCAACCAAGGTCGGCACCCACCGCTACTTCGGCAGCAGCGGCAGCAGCAGGGCGTGCGCGTCCACCAGCGAGCCGACGATGCGGTGGCCCAGTGCGCGCAGCTCTTCATCCGGATGCACCAGGTCCGGCACCTGGATCACGGTCATGCCGGCGGCCAGTGCGGCCCGCGTGCCGGCCGGTGAATCTTCCAGCGCCAGGCAACGTTCGGGCGCCTGGCCCAGCCGCTGCGCGGCCAGCAGGTAGATATCCGGCGCCGGCTTCGGCCGCGCCACATCACCACTGGTGATCACGGCATCGAAGTACGGCAGCAGGCCTGCGGCCGCCAACTTGCGGTTGGCGCGCGGCTGCCGCGTGGTGGTCGCCACCGCACGCGGTACCGCGTGCGCCTTCAGCAGCTCCAGCAGCTCCAGGATGCCCGGCCGCAGCGGCAGCCCGGTCTGCGTGCGTGCTTCGTACAGCTCATGGCAACGTGCCGCCACCGCGTCGATCAGGCTGTCCTCGATGCCCTGCGCGCGCAGCAACGCATGCGTATCGTGGTCGCCGAGGCCGACCATGCGCAGGAACACCGCTTCCTCCAGGCCCAGCCCGAATTCGTCGGCGGCCTCGCTCCAGCAGGCCAGCGAGACCCGCTCGCTGTCGATCATCAAACCGTCCATGTCGAAGATGACGGCGTCGGGCAGGAACGGCAGCGCAGCGAAGGGGGTCATGGAGCGAACAACGTATCCAGGTCGGTGGAAGTGAGCTGCCGCCATTGCCCTTCGTCCAGCCCCTGCAGGTCCAGCCCGCCGACGCGGCTGCGGTGCAGGGCCTGCACGTGATTGCCGGTGGCGGCGAACATGCGGCGTACCTGATGGTAGCGGCCTTCATGCAGCACCAGGCGTGCGCGACGCGCCTCCAGCACTTCGAGTTCAGCCGGCAGCAGGGGCGTCTTCTCGGACTCCAGCATCAGCGTGCCGCTGGCGAACAACGCCACTTCGTCGCCGCGCAGGTCCTCGCTCAACTCGACTTCGTAGACCTTCGGCAGCTTCGACTTCGGCGAGATGATCCGGTGCAGCAGGCCGCCATCGTCGGTCAGCAGCAGCAGGCCACTGGTCTCGCGGTCGAGGCGGCCCACCGTGGACAGCACCGGATCACGGTCGCGGAAGCGCGGCGGCAGCAGGTCGTAGATCAGGCGGCCGGTGTCCTTGGTCGAACAGGTGTAGCCGGCGGGCTTGTGCAGCGCGATCGACAGCCCCACCGGCGGGTCCAGCGGCTCGCCATCGACGCGGATCGCCTCGTGCGGCACCTGGTCATCGGCGTACAGCACCTCACCGTCGGCGTCGGTGACGCGGCCTTCGCGGAACATCCACTGCACCTGCTTGCGGCTGCCATAGCCCAGGTTGGCGATCAGCTTGACCAGCTTCACTTGCCCTTCCCCTTCACTGCTTCAACCAGCTTGAAACCGTCGCGCTCGGCGACCACGCGCACCGCACCGAAGCTGTCGTTGAGGGTGTGCTCGTACGGCAGATGGCGGTTGGCCACCACGTACAGGCGCCCGCCCGGGCGCAGCGCCTGCGCGGCCACGGCGATGAAGCGCTGGCCGATGTCCGGGCGGTCGGCACGCGACGGCGTGTGGAACGGCGGGTTGCTGATGATGACGTCGTAGCCCGGCTCGATGCCGGCGGTGACGTCGCGCCACAGGAAGCGCAGCGGCAGCGCGCGCGGCGGCGGCGCCAGGTTCAGTTCGGCCAGGGCCAGCGCACGCTGCTCGGCCTCGTACAGGTCCAGCGCGGTGATCTTCGGGCAGCGTTCCAGCAGCTCGCGCGAGAGATAGCCGTAGCCTGCGCCAAGGTCGGCGGCGCGGCCGGCCAGGTCGGCCGGCAGGTGCTCGGCCAGCAGCGCCGATGCCGGATCGATGCGGTCCCAGGCGAACACGCCCGGGCGGCTGAGGAAGCGTCCGCCCATGATCGGGCGCACCGCATCCAGCGCCGACCAGCGCTTGGCCAGGTCGGCGTCGTGCTGGCCCTGCAGCGGGGCGGTCCAGTACACGCGGCAGTGGTTCTTGGTCAGGCAGCCGCCGAGACCGGCCAGCTGCTTGAGGTCGCCTTCACCGGAGCGCGCGCCTTCGTTGTTGGCCTGGCAGGCAACGATGCGGCCGCCCTCGGCGACCAGCGCCAACGCGCGGGCGAACAGCGCACGGGCTTCTTCACGCTGGCGCGGTGGCAGCACCAGCACCAGCGGGCAACGGCCCTTGCCGGCCACATCGTCCAGCTGGCCGCTGACGGTCCAGCCGGTGGCCTGCTGCAGCGGCTGCGCGAACGGGGCAAAGCTCTGTTCGCAGTGCAGCTCGCGGTTGCCGGCCGCTTCGCGCAGCGGCCAGCCATCGCGGGCACGCAGGAAAGCCACCGGGCCCTCCGGCCAGCGCAGGGCGCCTTGGGAGAACGGCAGGAGCAGGGTCTGCAGGGGGGCGTCGTCGCTGGAGGCCATCGGCGCGGGTACTTCAAGCGTGAGGGCCGTCCATTGTACCGGCTTGGCCGGGCCGGCCCCGGCAGGCCGCTTTGCGAAACCCGAACGGGGCCTTGATCTGCCAGAAACATTGAAACGTTCAGGGTAGAGGCTCCCCCGGAAACCCAGGAGAACCTGCATGCGAGCCTTGTTCGTCGGTGGCGTCGTCGACAACAGTGAAATGGACCTGGAAGGCAGCCATCCGCCCGTGCACTACCCCGAGGACACCGGCGGCGGGCACTCGCGTTACCGGCTGCACCAGGTCGGCCATGGCGCCGATGGCAGCGTGGCCTATGCGGTATATGGCGCACCGGACCTGGCCGATGACGAGGTGGCCCGGGTGGCGGAAGAACGCGCCTACGCGCGCCGGTTCGAAGCGACGCCGACCTTGTTCGAGCATTGACACATCCGTAGCGCCCGAGCAGATGCTCGGGCGCCAGCCGAGCGTGGGCCCGGCTCTACATCGGATCAAGGCGCCTTGGGTGGCAGGCGGTTGATGCTGGCAATCTCGTCCAGCCACACATGGTGCTGCTGCACCGGCGTGTCGTAGTCATCCAGGCGCAACTGGCCGTTGCTGCCTTCATCACCAGCGACGTTGCGGTACTGCTGCACGGTTGGCCTCACGGCCACCGTGCCGAGCAGGCGGCGGCCATCGTGCAGAATCAGTTCCACCTGCGTTTCGCCTTCCAGCTGCGGCAGCAGGGCTTCCAGGCGCGCGATCTGCGCCGGATCGGTATGGATACGGGGAGCTATGCGGGACATCGGCGACCTCCTGCATGCAGGGTCGCCGATCGGCCGTGAATGCTCAGTGCAGCGCGCTGTCGGCGCGGGGTACCTGCACCTTGCGTACCGCAGCCACCAGCTGCGCCACCGAGTACGGCTTGGCCACGTGTTCCTGGAAACCCGACGCCAGCGCACGGCGGCGGTCATCGGCACGCGCCAGCGCGGTGACGGCGACCGCGGGCAGGGTCGTGGCATCCACGCCCATGTCCTCGCGCAGCGTGCGCACCAGGCCATAACCATCCATGCCCGGCATGCCGATGTCGGTCAGCATCACGTGGTACTGCAGATGGCCGGTGTCGGCCAGCAACGCCAGCGCCTCACCGGCCGAACTGGCCGCCGACACGCTGGCGCCCTGCTCTTCCAGCATGCGCCGCAGGTACTCCAGCACTTCCGGCTGGTCTTCCACCGCCAGCACGTGCATGCCGCGCAGCGGATACGGCTCGACGATCACCGGTTCCAGGATCGGCCCGCTGATCACTTCGCGCAGCGGGCGCCGCTCGGCATCGGGAAGGTGCTGCGGCAGGCGCACGGTGAACGTAGCGCCATGGCCGTGCCCCTCGCTGGCCGCGGCGACCGTGCCGCCATGCAGTTCGACCAGCTGCTGCACGATCGCCAGGCCCAGTCCCAGTCCACCATGGCGCCGGGTGGTGGTGCCATCGGCCTGGCGGAAGCGGCTGAACAGGTGATTGAGGAATTCGGGTGCGATGCCATCACCGGTGTCGCGCACGGTGATTTCCCAGTAGTTGCCGTCGGCCCGCAGCTGCAGGTCGATGCGGCCTTCAGCCGGGGTGAACTTGATCGCGTTCGAGAGCAGGTTCCAGAACACCTGCTGCAGGCGCGTGGCATCGCCCAGCACCAGGCTCGGCTGTTCGGGCAGCTGCAGGTGCACGTCCAGTGCCTTGCCTTCGGCAACCAGTTCCTGCGCGCCGATGGCCTCGCCCAGCACCGTGCGCAGGTCCAGCACTTCCACCTCCAGCTGCACCTTGCCCAGCAGCATGCTGCTGAGGTCCAGCATGTCCGAGATCAGCCGCTTCTGCGCGCCGGCGCTGTTGGCGATCACGTTCAGGCCCTTGTACAGAGGGCTGGTGTTGTCCACACGCTGCAGCAGCAGCTCACTCCAGCCGAGGATGGTGGTCAGCGGCGTACGCAGTTCATGCGACAGCGTGGCCAGGAACTCGTCCTTCAGCCGCGCCATGTTCTCCGCAGCGCTGCGCGCGGCGCGCTCGGACTGCAGCAGTTCCTCGCGGGCCAGTTCGATCTCGCGGCGTTCGGTCACGTCCGGGCTGCTGCCGGCCAGGCCGATGAAGCGGCCCATCCGCGAGAAACGCGGGCGTGCGTTCATCTCCAGCCAACGCCACTGGCCATCGGCGCGCCGCGCACGCACCAGCGCGTGCATCGAACGCTGCGCCTTCAGCGCTTCCTGCAGTTCGTATTCGAATACCGACGCATCGTCCGGATGCACCAGGCCGCGCCAGACATCTTCCGGCACACGCGTCTCGTCGCCACCGAAGAACTCGCTGAAGGCGCTGTTGACGAAGCGGGCATGGCCGCGCTCATCGAGCACCCACACCGGCATCGGCAGGCCGTCGGCCAGCGCGCTGAAGCGCGCTTCGCTCTCGCCCAGCTCCACTTCCATCTGCTTGCGTGCGGTGATGTCGAAGAACAGGATGCCGACCTTGTCCTCGCCTGGCCGGCCCACGCGCACCGCGTCGACCGCGAACGAACGACCCAGCGCACGCGCTTCCATCTCGAACTGGGCGGGACGGCCGCTGCGTGCGACCTCGCCGTAGATACGGAACCAGTCCTGCTCATGGTTGGGTTCCAGCTCGGTCATGCGCTGTCCACGCGCATCCTTCAGCCCGGTGTGGCGCTCGAAGGCATCGTTGACCTCGAGGAAACGATAGTCGACCGCACGATCGCCCTCGAACAGCACCTGGATCACGCAGAAACCAGCGTTGATGCGCTCAAGCACGCCATGATGCAGGTCGGGTTCGGGCGCCTGCACCATCATCGGTGGGCGCTCCACGAGGGGCGGCAGTGTGGACAAGGGCGTCTGGACGGGCCGGATTGGAAGCACAGCATCTTCCAAAGCGCGTATTCACAGCGTCAAGCGCCGTCAGTCATGGTTGACGACGATGAATTGGCGGCAACCGCTCTTGTCGGTGTCGCAATCGGCCGTTGCGGTGGCTGGAAAGCGGGATCACACTCGATCTATAAATCGCATCGTCCCCGTCGATGGGACGCAGGAGACCGTCATGAACCGCTCGTTGGCCACTGCCCTGCTGCTGGCAGGCGCCCTCATGGCGGGCAGCACGAACGCCGCGCCGCGCGCCGTCACCGATCCGGATGCGCCCCGCGCGCTGCAGGCCAATGGCCCGGTCAGCGTGAAGTGGGACGATCCAGCCGGATTCACCGAAATCCGCCAGAGCACCAACCGCTTCGAGGCCGAACGCGGCAACTGGGTGCAGCAGCTGGCCAGCTACGTGCAGACCACGGCGGCCAAGCCGCTGCAGCCCGGGCAGACCCTGGACGTGACCCTGGTCGACATCAAGCGCGCCGGCGACTACGAGCCCTGGCACGGCCCGCGCGGCAGCGACATCCGGATCATGCGCGACATCTATCCGCCGCGGATCACCCTGCAGTACACGCTGAAGGACGCCAGTGGTCGCATCGTCGATGAGGGAGAAGCCAAGCTCAGCGACACCGGCTACCTGCACAACCTGGGGCTGAAGAGCGACAGCGATCCGCTGCGCTACGAGAAGCGCCTGATCGACGACTGGGTGAAGCGCGAGCTGAGCACGCGGGCTACTGCTGCACGATGATTCCGGGCAGCTCTACCTGCCGGCAGGTGTCGACCTTGGTCGACACGCATTGCACGGTGCCGACCAAGGTCGGCTGCTACCAGAGCCGAGCGCGGGCTCGGCTCTACACGTAGACTTTCGCCACGCGCTTGACCGCGCACGGCAGCTGGTAGGCACTCACGCCGCAGCGCGGCGCCAGTTCCGACAGCGTCGGCGCAGAACCCCACAGTTCCACCACACTGCCGATGCCGGCCTGCGCATGCGCGGTCAGGTCCACCGTCAGCATGTCCATCGACACGCGCCCGATCAGTACGCCGGGCTGGCCATCGATCAGTACCGGCGTGCCGTTGGGGGCGAACTGCGGATAACCGTCGGCATAGCCAAGCGCGACCACGCCCACGCGGGTGCGCGCCTTGGCCACGAAGCGTGCGCCATAGCCCACCGGCTCACCGGCCTCGATCCAGCGCTCGGCAATCACCTTCGACTGCATCGTCATCACCGGGCGCAGGCGCTCGGTCAGCGCGGTGTTGTCCGGCAGCGGATTGGCGCCGTACAGCATCAGGCCCGGGCGCACCCAGTCGCTGCGTACATCCGGCCAGCCCAGCAGTGCCGGCGAATTGCACACGCTGGTCTCGCCGTCCAGGCCGTCGATGGCGCGCGCGAAGGTCGCCGCCTGTTCATGGGTGCGTTCGCTGTCCAGCTCGTCGGCACGCGCCAGGTGGGTCATCAGCACGATGCGCTCGACCTGCGGCAGCGCCGACAGGCGTGCATGCGCGGCGCGGAAGCTGTCCACGTCCAGGCCGAGGCGATGCATGCCGCTGTCCAGCTTCAGCCACACGGTCAGCGGGCGCGGGCTGTCGAATGCGACCAGCGCTTCCAGCTGCCACGGCGAGCCCACCGCGAACCAGAAATCGTGCTCGGCCACCAGCGCCATGTCACTGGGTTCGAAGATGCCTTCCAGCAGCAGGATCGGCGCACGGATCCCGGCCTGGCGCAGTTCCAGCGCCTCTTCGATGGTGGCCACGCCGAAACCATCAGCCTCGCCTTCCAGCGCCTGTGCACAGCGCACCGCGCCATGGCCATAGGCATCGGCCTTGATGATCGCCAGGGCCTTGCCACCGCCCAGTTCACGGGCAAGCCGGTAATTGCTGCGCAGGGCGCCCAGATCGATCAGCGCGCGGGCAGGACGCATGTGCGGTTCTCATGTTGCGGGGCGTGACCGTACTGGCCGTAGCGGAAAATATCCAGGCCTTCGGTGCTGATCTGCGGCTGGCGCGCGCTCATCAGGTCGGCCAGGTAACGGCCCGAGCCGCAGGCCATGGTCCAGCCCAGGGTGCCGTGGCCGGTGTTGAGGTACAGGTTGCGGAACGGCGTGGCGCCGATCACCGGCGTGCCGTCCGGCGTGGCCGGACGCAGGCCTGTCCAGAACTGTGCGCGCGACAGGTCGCCGCCCTTCGGGTAGAGGTCGCTGACCACCAGCTCCAGGGTCTCGCGACGACGCTGCGACAGCGACAGGTCGAAACCGGCCACTTCGGCCATGCCGCCGACGCGGATGCGGTCGTCGAAGCGGGTCACCGCCACCTTGTAGCTCTCGTCGAGGATGGTCGAGGTCGGCGCCATCGCCGGGTCGGTGATCGGCAGGGTCAACGAATAGCCCTTCAGCGGGTACACCGGCAGGCGCATGCCCAGCGGTGCGACCAGCGCCGGCGAATAGCTGCCGAGCGCGACCACGAAGCGGTCGGCGGTTTCCAGCTTGCCGTCGATGCGCACGCCGGTGATGCGGTCGCCATCGAACTCGAGGCCGGTGATGTCCTGGTCGAAGCGGAACTCGACACCGGCATCCACGCACATCTGCGCCAGGCGGCGGGTGAACAGCTGGCAGTCGCCGGTCTGGTCACGCGGCAGGCGCAGCGCGCCGACCAGGCCGTCGACATGGGCCAGGGCCGGTTCGGCCTGGATGATGCCGGCGCGGTCCAGCACCTCGTACGGCACGCCGTACTGGGCCAGGATCTCGATGTCCTGCGCAGAGGCATCCAGCTGCTGCTGGGTGCGGAACAGCTGCGTGGTGCCCAGGTCGCGGCCTTCGAACTCGATGCCGATCTGCGCGCGCAGCTCGTTCAGGCAGTCGCGGCTGTACTCGGACATGCGCACCATGCGCGCCTTGTTGATCGCGTAGCGCTCGTGGGTGCAGTTGCGCAGCATCTGCCACAGCCAGCGGTACTGGGCCAGGTCCATGCCCGGCTTGATCGCCAGCGGCGCATGCTTCTCGAACAGCCAGCCGATGGCCTTCTTCGGCACGCCCGGGGCGGCCCACGGCGAGGTGTAGCCGAACGACAGCTGGCCGGCATTGGCGAAGCTGGTTTCCAGCGCCGGGCCGGGTTGGCGGTCGATGACCGTGACTTCAAACCCGGCCTGTCGCAGGTACCAGGCACTGGTGGTGCCGATCACGCCGCTGCCGAGAACTAGGACTCGCATGGGACTTCTCCAACCCGATCATTCCCTGCACTGGAGCGTGCCGGGACCATAATTGGGGAAGTATAGACAGCCAATCCCAGTTGATTTGCCTGATTTGAAATCAATCGGCAGGATGTTCTCCTGCAATTCATTCCCCAAGGTTGACGGCCATGGCCACCCGTACCCGCGAACTGGACAAGATCGACCGCAAGATCCTGCGCATCCTGCAGGCGGAGGGCCGTATTTCCTTCACCGAACTGGGTGAGCGGGTCGGCCTGTCGACCACCCCGTGCACCGAGCGCGTGCGCCGGCTCGAGCGCGAAGCGGTGATCACCGGCTACCACGCCCACCTGGACCCGGCGGCGGTGAAGGCCAGCCTGCTGGTATTCGTAGAGATCAGCCTGGCCTACAAGTCCGGTGACATCTTCGAAGAGTTCCGGCGCGCCGCCCTGAAGCTGCCCAATGTGCTCGAGTGCCATCTGGTCTCGGGCGACTTCGATTACCTGCTGAAGGCACGGATCAGTGAGATGGCCTCCTACCGCAAGCTGCTCGGCAGCACCTTGCTGACACTGCCGCATGTGCGTGAATCCAAAAGCTACATCGTGATGGAAGAAGTGAAGGAAACGCTGAGCCTGCCGATTCCGGATTGAGGCGGTCGCAGGTTGGGGTCAGAGCCCGCGTTGCGGGATCCGGCCCCGGTCGGGGTCAGGCAAGGGGTCAGATCCCGCGCAGCGGGCTCTGACCCCGGTCATGTCGCCAGTCAGCGCTGCTGCGGATGCTTCTGCGAGCGCTGTTCCTGCTGCTTGCCACCCTTGTGCGGCTGCTGCGGTTCCATCTGTTGTTGCTGCTGTTGCTGCGGGTTGCGGCCCTGCGGTTCCTTGCCGGGATGACGGTTCTGCTGGTTTTTCATGATCGCGATCCAGTGGACAAAGGACATGCGGCGGCGGAATGCCGGCGCAGGGCCACGGTGGTCCCGGCACGGTTAATCGCAGGCGAAAAAGCAGTGATCGGCAGGATGTTGTTTTCGTGCGTTCAGGCCGTGCAGTGTGTGGAAGCTGCCACCCTTGCCTGGCATCCGAGGTCAGCGCTTGATCTGCTGCCCATCGCCGGCCGGCACGCTGTCGTAATAGCGGCCGGTACGCGAATCGAACACCCGGTTCGGGCCAGCCGGGCGCACGCCAGGCACGATGCGGCCATTGCGGTCATAGACCTTGTCGGCCGGCCTCGGCGCCGGGGTGGGCGCAATCCGGGCAGGACCCGTGGACCTGATCGGCTGCGCCGGCTGCGGCGACGGCAGCACCTGCGGCTGCGGGCGTGCGGCCTGCGGCGGCGGTACCACCGGCGCCGGAGCCACGGTGGTCGCGCTGCGGGTGACCGTCGGGTCGGCAGCAGGCACCTGGGCCAGCGCCAACGTGGGCAACAGGGCCATCAGCAGCAGGGGAAGGGTCGGTTTCATGGCACGCTCCGGCGTGGATCGCATTTACCTTGCGCCTGCGCCTGTGTGCCGCCCATGAACGGCCGTCACACTTGCAAGCGCGCGCCGGCACCCCCACGTTTTCCGGCATCCCCAGGCCATCGACCCCACGGAGAGCCGGCATGACTGCCTTCGACCTGACGCCCCCCACTGCCACCCAGACCGAGGCGCTGATCGCCGGCCTCAGCAGCGAAGAGCGCCGCGTGCTGCTGCAGCACGGTACCGAAGCGCCGTTCTGCGGCGTGTTCCTGGACAACAAGCGCGAGGGCGTCTACTGCTGCCGGCTGTGCGCGCTGCCGCTGTTCCGCTCCAGCACCAAGTTCGATTCCGGCACCGGCTGGCCCAGCTTCTTCGCCCCGTTCGACCCGGCGCACGTGCGCGAGATCCGCGATACCAGCCATGGCATGGTGCGCACCGAGATCACCTGCGCGCGCTGCGGCAGCCACCTCGGCCACGTGTTCCCGGATGGTCCGCCGCCCACCTACGAGCGCCACTGCCTGAACTCCGTCTCACTTTCGTTCACCGGCAATGGCGAGCCCTGGCCCGACCCGTTGCAGCGTGGCGGCGCGGAAAGCGGTGTGGCGGGCTGAAACACCCCGCTGACCGATTTCACAGAATTCCCTCTTCAGAAAACCGGGTGACGGGCCGACAAGGAGATATCCCCTCTCCTTGCGTCGCCCCATGCTCATCATCGTTGGATTCCTGGTCGTCATCATCAGCGTGATCGGGGGCTACCTCGGTGCCCACGGCCGCCTGGGTGCCCTCTGGCAGCCCTACGAGCTGGTCATCATCGGCGGTGCCGCACTGGGTGCGTTCCTGGTCGGCACCCCGGCCAAGACGGTCAAGCAGACCCTGCAGGCCATGGTCGGCGTGTTCAAGGGCCCGCGCTACAAGCAGCAGGACTACATCGATGTCCTCAGCCTGCTCTATGAACTGCTCAACAAGGCCCGCCGCGAAGGCTTCATGGCCCTGGAAGACCATGTCGAGCGGCCGGCCGAGAGCGCCCTGTTCGCCAACTACCCCAAGGTGCAGGCCGACCACCACCTGATCGACTTCATCACCGACTGCCTGCGCCTGATGATCGGCAGCAACATCGAGCCGCATGAGCTGGAGCCGCTGCTGGAGCTGGAACTGGAGAAGCACCACGCCGAGGCCATGGCGCCGTCGCAGGTGCTGACCAAGGTCGCCGACGGACTGCCCGGTTTCGGCATCGTCGCGGCGGTGCTCGGCATCGTCATCACCATGGGCTCGATCGGCGGTGACATCGTCGAGGTCGGTGGCCACGTGGCCGGCGCGCTGGTCGGTACCTTCCTGGGCATCCTGCTGGGCTACGGCTTCGTCGGCCCGATGGCGGCAGCAATGGAGGCACGCGCCGAGCAGGACAGCCGCATCTACGAATCGGTCAAGACCGCCCTGCTGGCCTGCCTGCGCGGCTACAACCCGAAGATCGCGCTGGAATTCGCCCGCAAGACGCTGCCGTCGAACGTGCGCCCGGCCTTCTCCGATTTCGAGCAGCACCTGAAGACGGTCAAGTAAACCATGGCCGAGACCAAGCCCACTGTCATCGTCCGCCGGGTCAAGAAGGCCGGCCACGCCGCCCATCATGGCGGTTCGTGGAAGGTGGCCTATGCTGACTTCGTGACCGCGATGATGGCGTTCTTCCTGGTGCTGTGGCTGATGGCCACCACCAACAAGAACGACCGTGCGGCCATTTCCGAGTACTTCCGCAACCCCAGCCCGCTGAGCGGGCAGAACGCCACGCCGGCGCCCGGCATGGCCGGCCCGGGCGGCGCAAGCACCTCGATGATCAAGCTGGGTGGTGCCACCGACATCTCGCGCGGCAGCAGCAACGATCCCTTCCAGAACCAGAAGGAAGCGGTGCCGCAGCCGGTGGACCAGCAGCAGCGCGACAAGCAGCAGCTGGAAGCGCTGATGAAGGAACTGCAGGAAGCGATCAGCAGGAGCCAGGCACTGGAGCCGTTCAAGGACCAGCTGCTGCTGGACCTGACCCCGGAAGGCCTGCGCATCCAGATCGTGGACAAGCAGAACCGGCCGATGTTCGACCTCGGCAGCGCTACGCTGAAGCCGTATACGCAGCAGATCCTGCACGAGCTGGCCAACTACCTGAACCACGTGCCGAACCGGATCAGCCTGACCGGCCACACCGACATCACCGCCTATTCGGCCGAGCGCGGCTACGGCAACTGGGAGCTGAGCGCCGATCGTGCCAACGCCGCACGGCGTGCGCTGGTGGACGGTGGCCTGGAGGACAGCAAGATCACCCGCGTGGTCGGCCTGTCTTCGTCGGTGCTGTTCGACAAGGCCGACCCGCAGAACCCGATCAACCGCCGCATCAGCATCGTGGTGATGACCCAGGCCGCCGAAGCGGCCGCCCTGGCCGGTGCCGGCCCGCAGGTGGGACTGTCGGCGCCGACCGCCGACCCGGACGTGCAGGCCGCGCAAGGTGAGGCCGCGCCCGTGGCACATTGAACCGGGGTCAGATCCCTTTCCCATGGAAAGGGATCTGACCCCGCCTGTGTGCGGCCGGTACAATGGCGGTCTTTCCGTTTCCAGGTGACCCCACCCCATGTCCCAGAACTCCAAGGCCAAGCGCGACAAGCGCAAGAAGCAGCAGGCCAAGCGCCCGTTCCTCCGCCTGAATGCCCAGCAGCAGGTGCAGAACCATGCCGTGCTGACCAACGAAGACGGCCAGGTGGTAGCGGCCATCGGCCTGCAGGGCCGTGAGTGGCTGCTGGCCATCGGCGGCCAGACCATGGGCAACGCCGAAAACCCGGTGCCGATGCTGGCCATGCTCAAGCACCTGTCCAACGTGCAGGAAAAGGAAGGCCGCAAGGTCAACCTGAAGTACTCGGAACTGCTGCAGAAGCTGCTGGACACCCTGGCTGCCGAATCCGAGCAGACCGCTGACGAATACCTGGACAAGCTGGTTGCCGAATTCGAAGGCGTCGACGCCGCTGAGGGCGAAGAAGGCGAAGCCGTCGAAGGCGACGCGGCCGAAGAAGCCGCTGCCGAGGCCGCCCCGGCCGCTGACAGCGACAGCAAGCCGCAGGCCTGAACCGGCCGCGGCGGTGACGGTCTACGTCGATGACGCGGTGCATCCCTGGCGCGGACAGCGCTGGGCGCACCTGATGGCCGACACCCTGGCCGAGCTGCACGCGATGGCGGCGCAGCTCGGCATTCCCCCGCGGGCCTTCCAGAACAAGGCCAGCGGTGCTCACTACGACGTCACTGCCGAGCTGCGCGCACAGGCAATAGCGCTCGGTGCGCGGGCGATTTCCCGGCACACCGACCGCGAGCTGGTCAAAGCGGTGATTGCCAACGCCAGGGCGCAGTACCGGCCGTAGGCCGCGCCCAGCAGATCGTCCCCGCCGGGTCGTGCCCGGCGGATCGGCCCATCGCTCAGAACGGGTCGCTGCCCAGCCGGATTTCCACGTTCAGCAGCGAGCACAGCGCCAGCATCGCGTCGTCGTCGCGGGTCAGCGCCATCACGCCGGTGAAGCCGTCGCTGCCGGCATCCACGCTCCACAGCGTGTAGTTGTGCTCGCGCAGGCGGTCGAAGGCGGTGGACATCAGCTGCACGCCGTCCAGGCCCTCGGCGAAGTCCTCGTCGTCCAGGTCGCCGCCCCAGTCGAGTTGCAGGTTGAAGCGCGCCGACAGCTCGTTCACCGCCGACTGCAGCGATTCCAGGTCATCGCGCTCCACATCGAAACCGGACTGCCAGGCGATGGCCGTGAACAGGGCCGGCAGCCAGTCGCTGTCCGCTTCCAGCGGCTGCCCGTCCTCGGACAGGTGCTCGCGCCAGCGGTTGAACTGCTGCAGGGCCAGCTCTTCGTCGCCCGGGTTGATCAGCACCAGCAGGTTCCAGACCCGCGCCTCGAAGCCCTCCTCGTCGAAGTCGTGGATGTCTTCCTCGAAGTCGAAATAGTCGCTGTTGTCGGGCATGGCGGAACGTCCTCTGGGGCAGGCCCGCATTCTACGGTTTATCCTGTGCCGCTGAAGCCGGCCTTGGTGGCCGTCACTGTGAATGAAGCGATGAGCGATACCCCTCCCGACCACCTGGCGATCAACCCGGCCAGCCCCTTCCATGATGCACAGGCGCTGGAGCGCGGCGTTGGCGTGCGTTTCAACGACGTCGAGCGCGACAACGTCGAGGAATACTCGGTCAGCGAAGGCTGGATCCGCGTGCAGGCCGGCAAGGCCCGCGACCGCCGCGGCAATCCGATGACCATCAAGGTCAAGGGCAAGGTCGAGGTGTATTTCCTGGACCAGAAGCCGGAATAACCGGCACCGGCATGTAGAGCCGAGCCCGTGCTCGGCTGCTTTTCGTTCCGGGTTCATGACGCCTGAAGCAAGCGCAGCCGAGCACGGGCTCGGCTCTACATGGCAGGGCGGAATAGGCGTCAGCGTCAGCAACGCCCGGTCCCAGGCGTCATTCGCGCTTGCGCGATTCCAGCAGGTCCAGGTTGCGGATCAGGCGCCGCGAGATCTCATCGGAGATCACCCCGCGCCGGGTCAACCGGAACAGTTCCTCGCGCTCGGCATTGAGGCCCGCGCTGCGCAGCTGGCGGTAGCCCAGCTCCATGCGCCGCACCTTCTCCGGGTCCACGTCGGGGCCGTCGTTGTCTTTCTCCAAGTGCCGCTGGTACAGCAGGCTCACCCGCGAGGCAGCATCGTTGTACAGCTGCACGTTCTCGGTGTTCTGGTTCATCACCAGCTGCTGGCGCATGCGTTCGACCCCGGCCAGCGCGGCCTTGGAGGACAGCTTGCGTGCCAGGTCCTCTTCCTTGCGCTCGCCCGAATCGGCTGGCAGCTGCAGGCCCTTCAGCAGCTGCGGCAGCGCCACGCTGGCGCCGATCAGCGAGAACAGGATCACCGCCGCGGCCAGAAAGATCACCAGGTCGCGCGCCGGGAACGCACTGCCATCGGGCAGGAACAGCGGCAGGGTCAACACACCGGCCAGGGTGATCGCGCCGCGCACACCAGCCACCGAGGTCGCCACCACGATGCGCCAGTTCGGCGCCTCGCCCCGCTCCAGGCCACGGCGGCGCGCGCGCAGCAGGTTCCAGCGCAGCGACAGCCATACCCACAGCAGGCGCAGCAGGATCAGCGCCAGGTTGATCACCACCACGTATACCAGCAGCCACCATGCACTCTGGTGGCCGGACTCGTTCATGGTGGTGGTGGCGCGCTCGACGATGCCCGGCAGCTGCTCGCCCAGCAACACGAACATGATGCCGTTGAAGCTGAACTGCAGCATGTTCCAGACGCCCGCGCGCTGCACGCGCATGCTGCCGGAGACACGGCCGGTCAGCTCGACGTAGCTCATCGCGATACCGGCGGCGACCGCAGCGAGGATGCCCGAGGCATGGATTTCTTCGGCGAGCAGGTAGGCCGCGAACGGAATCAGCAGGTTGACCAGCATCGCCGCACCCGGCTCTTCGCCGAAGCGGCGCCACAACCAGCGCTGGAAGGTGGACACGCCGAGGGTGACCGCCACGCCCACGGCAAGGCCGGCCACCGCCACCCACAGGAAGGTCAGCGAGGCCGTGGCCAGCGAGAAGGAGCCGGTCATCACCGCGGCCACCGCGAAACGGAAGCAGACCAGGCCGGACGCATCGTTGAGCAGCGACTCGCCTTCCAGGATGTGCATCAGGCGCTTCGGGATCGGTGCCTTGGAGGCGATCGCCCCGACCGCCACCGGGTCGGTCGGCGAGACGATGGCCGCCAGCGCGAAGCACACCGCCAGCGGCATCACCGGAATCATCCAGTGGATCAGCAGGCCGGCGCCGATCACGGTGAACACCACCAGGCCGAACGCCAGTTCGAGGATCGCGCCCTTGTCGCGGAACAGGCCCTGCTTGGGAATGCGCCAGCCATCCAGGAACAGCAGCGGCGGCAGGAACAGCAGGAAGAACACTTCCGGCTCCAGCGCATGGCCGCGGTTGAACACGCCGGCGATCACCGCGCCCAGGCCGATCTGCACCAGCGGCAACGGCAGCGAGAACGGGAGGACGCGAACCAGGTAGCCGCTGGCGACAACGGCCACCAGCATCGCCAGGACGACTTCAATGGTATGCATGCTTCTTCCAGGAAGCGGCGCGTGGGGAGGCACGAGGGCCAGCGCCGGAAACCCGGAAAAAACTACCACATGCGGCCCTGACCGCGACGGCCGGGGCCGCCGCGCGTCAGCCCCGGCTCATGCCCCGTCGAACCGGTATAGATCCATGGCCAGGAAGCCGGCATCGATGCCGGCGTCGATGCGGCGTGCGCCGAAACCGCCCTCGCCGGCCGCTCCCATCGCGAAGAACAGCGGCAGCAGGTGCTCGTCGATCGGGTGCGCACGCTCGGCGAACGGGGCCTGCCGGCGGTAATCGAACAGCGCCTGGCGGTCATCAGCGGCCAGCCGCTGCTCCACCCACTCGATGAAGGGCCGCACGTATGGCGCTTCCTTGCCGTCCTGGTAGTCGCCCCAGTCGTGCAGGTTGTGGGTGATGCTGCCCGAGCCGACCAGCAGCACGCCTTGTTCGCGCAGTGGTGCAAGCGCGCGGCCCAGCGCAAACTGATGCTCGGGGCCGAGCAGCGGCTGGATCGACACCGGCACGACCGGGATGTCGGCCTGCGGGCGCAACAGCCGCAGCGGTACCCACGCGCCGTGGTCGAGCCCACGCTGCGGGTCGATGGCCACTGGCAGGCCTGCGGCGGCGATGCGGCCGGCCACTTCTTCGGCCAGTGCCGGATCACCCGGCGCCGGGTATTGCAGTTCGAACAGCGCGCGCGGGAAGCCACCAAAGTCGTGGATCGTCGGCGGCTGCGGATGTGCGCCGACCAGCGGCTGCCGGCCCAGCCAGTGCGCCGAGGCCATCACGATGGCGCGCGGCGGCGGCAGGTCGCGCGCCAGCTCGGCCAGGCGCACACCGACCTGGCCCGGATGCAGGGCGGTCATCGGCGAACCATGGGAGATGTACAGCGAAGGCAGGCGGGACATGGAATTCTCCAGTTGCAGGATCAGGCGGCGATCAGCGCGAACGCAGGGTCCACTTGCCATCGCCGACCAGGAACAGCACCACCAGCGCCAGCGCCCAGAACGCCGGGTATTCCCAGCCGCCGCCGGCATTGGCGAAACCGAAGCCGTTGGCGCCGTGCACGGTGACGATGGTGCCCAGCAGCAGCGGCACGCCGACCAGGCCCACCCAGCGCGCATAGATGCCCAGCAGGAGCGCGACAGTGATCACCAGCTCGACGCCGAGGGTGAGGTAGCCGAGCACGCCGGGCAGGCCCAGCGACTCGAAGAATGCTGCCGTGCCGGCCGGGGTGAATACCAGCAGCTTGGTCAGCGCATGGACCAGGAACAGCACGCCCAGTGCCAGGCGCAGCAGGGTGGCGCCATACGGGGCCAGCGGCGAAACAGGAGCGGTCGTGGCGTGCATCGGAAAGCACCTTGAAGGGAGTGGGCTCAGGTTATTGCGCCTTCACAGGCCGATAAATACGATCGATTGACCGTATTTATTTCAGAAGGCGCAACAATGGACACCCTTGAGGCGATGCGCGTGTTCGTGGCGGTGGTCGAGCGCAACGGCTTCAGCGCCGCCGCCCAGGCCCTGGACATGTCCACCGCCGGCGTTACCCGCCAGGTCGCCGCACTGGAAAAGCGCCTGTCCACCCGCCTGCTCCATCGCACCACGCGGCGGGTCAGCCCCACCAGCACCGGCGCCGCCTACTACGCCCAATGCGTGCGCCTGCTGGCCGAGTTCGACGCGCTGGAGGCCAGCATCGGCGCGCAGGCGCTGGAGCCCTCCGGCATGCTGCGCATCAATGCACCGGTCAGTTGGGGCATCGCCCGCCTCGGTCCACTGCTGGCCAGTTACCGCGAACGCTTTCCGCAGGTGGAACTGGACCTGGCCCTGTCCGACCGCCTGGTGGACATGGTCGAGGAAGGCTACGACGTGGCCATCCGCATCACCCGCGAGCCGGGCCCCACCCTGATCGCCCGCCGCCTGGGCGAATCGCGGGTGAGCCTGTGCGCCGCGCCGGCCTACCTGGCCGCACGCGGCGCCCCGCAGACCCCGCAGGACCTGCAGGCGCACGCGTGCCTGGGCTACAGCTACTGGGCCGCCGGTGACCACTGGCCGCTGCAGGGGCCGGGCGGCGAAGTGAAAGTAGCGGTGAACAGCCTGCTGCACGCCAACAACGGCGACGTGCTGCGTGAAGCGGCGATCGCCGGCATGGGCGTCATCCTGCAGCCCGACTTCCTGCTGGAAGACGCGCTGGCCGATGGCCGCCTGGTGCGCGTACTGCCGGAATGGGAGGCCTCGCCGATCGGCATCTTCGCGGTCTATACCAGCCGCAGCCACCTGGCACCGAAGGTGCGCAGTTTCATCGACCATCTGGTGGATACCGGGGTGTAGCCGAGTCTGGCGCTTGCCGGTAGTGCCGGCCGCCGGCCGGCACATACGAAACCCCGTCATGCTTCGGTCGGGTAGTGCCGGCCGCTGGCCGGCACATACGAAACCCCGTCGTGCTTCGGTCGGGTAGTGCCGGCCGCTGGCCGGCACATACGAAACCCGATCAGGCGGGAACCTCATCCAGCGCGTCGATGATCTGTTCCAGCGGCGCCGGCCGCCCCAACAGGTAGCCCTGCACCTGGTCACAGCCATGCGCAGCCAGCCAGTCCAGCTGCCCCGGCGTCTCCACGCCTTCAGCGATGATGGTCAGGCCCATGCTGTGGCCCAGCGACAGCAGCGCGCGGCAGATCGAGGCATTGCGTGGATTGGTTTCCACGTCGGCGACGAAGCTGCGGTCGATCTTCAGGATGTCCAGCGGCAGGTGCTGCAGGTAGGACATGCTGGAATAGCCGGTGCCGAAATCATCCAGCGACACGCGGATGCCCTGCTCGTGCAGGCGCTGCATGGTCTGCATCGCCTGTGCCGGCTTGCGCATCAGGCTGCTCTCGGTCAGCTCCACGTGCAGCGCGCCACGGGCCAGGCCGAAATCCTGCTGGGCACGGGTGAATTCGGCCACCAGGTCGCTGTTGAAGAACTGAACCGCCGACACGTTGACCGCGATCGGCAACTCACCCCACCCGGCCTCGACCAGACGGCGCTGCGCCTTCGCCGCCGCGCGGATCACCCAGCGGCCCAGTGCCAGGATCAACCCGGTGTCCTCGCACAGCTGGATGAACTCGTTGGGCGGGATGAAGCTGCCATCGGCCTGCGGCCAGCGCAGCAGTGCCTCCAGCGCTGCCGGGCTGCCATCGCCGGCATGCCGGATCGGCTGGAAATACAGCTGGAATTCGTTGTCGATGGCGGCATGGATGCGCCCGGCCAGGCGCAGGCGGTCGGCCAGGCGCGTGGTCACGGCCGCGTCGAACCAGACCACCACGTTGCCCTCGGCGCGCGCCGCATGCGCGGCCTGCGCGGCCATGCCGATCACCTGCTCGGCCGTGTGCCCGTCACCAGCGATGTGCACGGCCACGCCGATGCGCGGCTCGAACTGGTGCAGCGAGTCCTTGCCGCGCATCGGCGCCGACACGATCTGCAGCAGGTCGTCCAGCACGCGCTGGGTATCGTGCTCGGCACCGATGGCGAAGACGAAATCCTCGGCCGGCTGGAACGCCAGCGTGCCACAGCGTGCGCCCAGGCCCCCGAGCCGGGTCGCCATCGACTGCAGCACCGCATCGCCGATCTCGCGGCCCAGCGTATCGGCCACCAGCTGCAGCCCGCGCAGCTGCACGAAGGCGATGGTGTAGCCCTCCTCCTGCTCGTCCAGCTGTTCGGTCAGGGCGCGCACATTGAGCAGGCCGGTGGCCGGGTTGTGCCGTGCCTGGTAGGCCAGGTCGCGCTCGTAGGCCAGCCGCTCGCTGACATCCTCGGCCAGCACCAGGCACGCGGGCTGTCCGTCGAAGTCGAGCTTGGACAGGTGTGCGCGCACCTCGAACACACTGCCGTCCTTGCGCCGGTGCAGGCGCACGGTCGCGTCGGGGGGATCGCCCACCTGCGCCCGCTGGATGGCACCACGCACTTCGTCCCAGCCTTCGCGCGGGCGGATGTCGAGGATGCTCATCGCCAGGAACTCGTCGCGGCTGTAGCCATACTGGCGCACTGCAGCGTCGTTGACCTCGATGAAGCGCAGCGTATCCGGGTCGAACACCCAGAACGGTGCAGGATTGCGGTCGAACAGCAGGCGGAACCGGCGTTCCACTTCGCTCATCTGCTCGCGCGCCTGATAGCGTTCGCTCAGGTCGGTCAGCGCACCGATCATGCGCCGTTCGCTGTCGGCCACTTCCACCCGCTGCCCGCGCGCGCCGACCCAGCGCACCTCGCCCCCGGGCAGCACCAGGCGGAACACCTGGTCGAGCACAGCGCTGCCGGCGAAGGCCTGGTCAAAGGCCTGCTGCAGGCGCGCGGCATCATCGCGATGCACGCGCGCGAAGAAATCCGCGACCGGCAAGGCGTCGGTCTGTACCCCAAAGATCTCGCGGGCCAGCGGCGACCAGCGCAGCAGCGCGGCGTCCTCATCCACGTACCAGGTGCAGACACGCCCGACCTGGTGCGCCAGGCGCAGCTCGGCGTGGCCCGTCTTCAGTTCCTCGGCCATCGCCTGCTGGCTGCGGGTGCTGCGGCGCACGGCGTACAGCAGTACCAGCAACACCGCGATGTAGGCCAGTACGATCGCCACCGACGCCTTCAGGTACGGCCACCACGGTGCGAGTACATCTTCGTCGGCCAGGCCGACCTGCACCGCCAGCGGGCTGCGTTCGAGCGTGCTGATGGTGAGGATGCGCGGCACGCCGTCGACGACGCCGGGCATGCTGCCCAGCTCGACCACTGCCTGCGTGCCGAGCAGGTCCCGGCGCGGCAGGTCGTAGCGGCGGCCCACCGTGCCATGCGGATCGGGTACGCGGGCCAGCATGTAGCCCTGGGCATCGCTGATCGAGACCAATCCGTTGGGACCGACATCCAGGCCGCCGACGATGCGCTGCAGTTCGCCACAGCGCAGCCGTGCCAGCAGCCAGCGCCCATCGGCCATCGGCAGCGCCAGCGGGACCACCCAGCCCCCGTCGCTGGCACGCTGCGGCGGGCCGATGTACAGCGCGCTGCCCGAGCCGCGCCGTTGCGGATCGGTCCACAACGGCAACTGCAGGTCGCCCTTGCCGGCCGTCAATGCGCGGCCATAGCTGTCGAGCACCACGATGCTGTGCAGTTCGGCGTGCCGGCCCAGCACGCCGCCGATGGAGGCATCCAGCAAGGCCGGCGCCTGTGCCGGCACGCTGCGGAACAGTTCCGCGGCGTCGGCGGCGATGCCGGTCATGGCCCGCTCCAGGTTGCGCAGCTCCAGCGCCAGCAGGCGCTCGCTGCCCACCGCCAGCGCGCGGCTCTGCCGCTGCGCCGCTTCCAGGCGGCGGTGGTGGTCGTTGACCAGCATGAGGGCCAGACCGGTCACCAGCAGTACGCCCAGCAGCACACCGCCCCAGGTGATGGCGCGCAGCGGCCGGGCCAACGCCCGTTTCAGCGCGGGCATCGGTTGATGTTCCTTGTGCAGTCGGCTGGCTTCATGCGCGAACGAATCCTCCACGTCCCCGACCTCAACGGCCGGCGGACGCCATTCTTGACGCCTGACCCCGTCCTGCATGGCCACCTCCCCGTGTCCGCGCAGGGCTCGAGGGTCCAGCATGCACCACCCCGGTGACGGCGTGAAGATCGCATCCGCACGTTCAGCCAGATCCTGCACAGGGCGGGCCCCGCAGGGGGGCGGCCAGTGGCGCCGGAGCGGATTAGACTTGGGGTTTTCCGCTGCAAGAGAAGTCCATGTCCAAGCTGCGCCGTCCCACCCTGGCGCTGGCCATTGTTGCCAGCCTGTCCCTGGCCGCCTGTGACCGCCCGGCCGACCCGGCCGTCGGTGCCACCGCGCCGGCCGATGCCGCCCCCGCTGCGGCCAAGCCGATGCTGGGCAGTTTCGGCTTCGATGCCAGCGGCATGGACCGCAGCATCGCCGCCGGCGACGACTTCTTCGGCTTCGCCAACGGCACCTGGGTGAAGAACACCGAGATTCCGGCCGACCGCTCGCGCTTCGGCAGCTTCAATGTCATTGCCGAGAAGACCCTGGCCGACACCCGCGCCATCCTGGAAGGGGCCGCCGGCAACACCCAGGCCAGCGGCGACGACAAGCTGATCGGCGACTACTACGCCGCCTACATGGACGAAGCCGGCATCGAGCAGCACGGTCTGGCGCCGGTGCAGCCGCAGCTGAAGGCCATCGATGCGATCGCCGACAAGGCCGGGCTGGCCCGCGCACTCGGCGGCGACCTGCGCGCCGACGTCGACCTGCTCAACGCCACCAACTTCTACACCGACCGCCTGTTCGGCCTGTGGGTGTCGGTGGACATGCTGCAGCCGGATCGCACCGCGCCGTACCTGGTGCAGGGCGGCCTGGGCATGCCCGACCGCGATTTCTACCTGGGCGATGGCCGCATGGCCGAACTGCGCAAGCAGTACCAGGCCTACATCGCACAGATGCTGCAGCTGGCCGGCGTCGCCGACCCGGCCGGCAAGGCGCAGCGCATCCTCGCGCTGGAAACGAAGATCGCGCAGGCGCATGCCACCCAGGAAGAAACCAACGACGTGACCAAGGGCGCCAACCCCTGGACCCAGGCCGACTTCAATGCGAAGGCGCCGGGCCTGGACTGGAACGCCTTCCTCGATGCGGCCGCGCTGGGCAACCAGCAGGACTTCATCGTGTGGCAGCCCAAGGCCGTGGCCGGCCTGTCCAGGCTGGTCGCCACCGAGCCGCTGGACGCCTGGAAGGACTACCTGGCGTTCCACGCGCTGGACCGTGCCGCCGCCTACCTGCCGAAGAAGTTCGCCGATGCCCGCTTCGCCTTCCATGGCACCGCGCTGAGCGGCACTCCGCAGCAGAGCGACCGCTGGAAGCGCGCGGTGGACGATGCCAACCATGCCGTCGGCGAAGCGATCGGCAAGCGCTACGTCGAAAAGCACTTCGACGCCAGGACCAAGGAGCGTGCGGACGAGATGGCGAAGAACATCATCGCCGCTTTTGCCAAGCGCATCGACGCGCTGTCGTGGATGTCGCCGCAGACCAAGGCGCATGCCAAGGCCAAGGTCACGGGCCTGACCGTGGGCATGGGCTATCCGGAGAAGTGGCGCGACTACACCGGCCTGGAGATCCGCCGTGATGACCCGCTGGGCAATGCACAGCGCGCCGAGCTGTTCGAGTACCAGCGCAACATCGCCAAGCTGGGCAAGCCGGTCGACCACAGCGAGTGGGCGATGCTGCCGCAGACCATCAATGCGATGAACGTGCCGCTGGAGAACCGCCTGGTGTTCCCGGCCGCGATCCTGCAGCCGCCGTTCTTCGACGGCGCTGCCGATGACGCGGTGAACTACGGTGCGATCGGTGCGGTGATCGGCCACGAGATCAGCCACGGCTTCGACAACGCCGGCGCGCTGTTCGATGAGACCGGCAAGCTGCACAACTGGTGGACCGCCGAGGACCTGAAGCAGTTCAACGCCGCCGGTGATGCGCTGGCCGCGCAGTTCAGCAGCTACGAGCCGTTCCCCGGCGTGCACGTGAACGGCAAGCTGACCCTGGGCGAGAACATCGCCGACGTGGCTGGCCTGGGTACCGCCTACGATGCCTACCAGCTGTCGCTGCAGGGCAAGCCGGGCCAGACCCTGGAAGGCTTCAGCCCGGACCAGCGCTTCTTCCTCGGCTTCGCCCAGGCGTGGCGCAGCAAGAGCCGCGAGCAGGCGCTGCGCAATTCGCTGCTGACCGATGTGCATGCCCCGGGCCAGTTCCGCGCGCTGACCGTGCGCAACATCGACGCCTGGTACCCGGCGTTCGAAGTGAAGGAAGGCCAGAAGCTGTACCTGGCCCCGGACAAGCGGGTCAAGGTGTGGTGATGTAACCGGAACGGGCGCCGCAAGGCGCCCGTTTCATTTCCGGGTAGCGGCCAACCTTCGTCGGCACATACTCCGCTCTGGTGGGTGCCGACCCTGGTCGGCACGGGGTAGGAATCCACGCATGGCGTGGATCTACCTGCGGGTGATGGCAGCCATCAGCAGGGCACTCCCAGCCAACACCGCCGCAGCCCACAGATTCGCATGCAGGCCCACGCCATCCAGCAGGCGGCCACCACCCCACGCACCCATTGCGATGCCGATGTTGAATACCGCCACATACAACGCGGTGGCGATCTCCACGGCCTGCGGCACCGCCTTCATCATCCAGCTCATCAGGCCCACCGATACACCGCCATAGGCCAGACCCCACAGCAGCAGCACTGCAATACCTGCGGAGGGCGTATTTCCCACCCACAGGAACAGCAGAGGCGTCAGCAGCAGGCCCGAGGCTATCGCCAGCAGCATGCCCCGTGGATGGCGCGCAGCCAGCGGCCCGGCGATGAAGTTGCCGGCGATGCCAGCCAGGCCGTACCCAAACAGCAGTGCACCTATCCACGACGCATCCACGCCCGATACGGACGTCAGCAGCGGCCGCACGTACGTGAAGGCGATGAAGTGCCCGGACACCAGCAGCCCGGTCAGCCACAGGCCACGCCGCAGGTTGCGCTGGCCAAGCTGCTGCACGAACTGACGCGGCCGCACCGATGTGCTGACCGGCAACGCGGGAACCACCCGCAGATGCAGCAGCATCACCGCCGCACTGAACAACGTCATCGCCGCGAACGCGCTGCGCCAGCCCAATGCATCCCCGATCAGCGCGCCCAACGGAACGCCGAGCACCGAAGCTGCGGCCACGCCTCCGAAGATGATCGAGGTGGCCAGACCGATGCGCTGCGCAGGTACCAGGCGCGCTGCCAGCCCACCGGCAATGGTCCAGATGCCGCCCATGCAGAACCCCACCAGCACACGCGCGGCCAACAGCCAGCCGATGCCAGGTGCCAGCGCCGACGCAAGGTTGGCGACCAGCAGCAGGCCCAACAGCACACACAGGATGCGGCGACGATCGATGCCACCGGCTGCGATCACCGCAAGCGGGGCGAACACTGCCGCCAGCAGGGCGGGCAGTGAGATCATCAGACCGGCGGTGCCGGTGGACGCGCCGAGATCTTCGGCGATGGGAGTCAGCAGGCCGACCGGCAGCATTTCGGTGGTGACCACCGAGAACGTGGCGAGGCCGACGGCGGAGACCGCCCACCACGGATGGCGGGGCACAGACGCGGCATGCGCAGGCGATGAAGCGCTCACGGAATGATTCCTTCAGGAGATGTGGACGCGGCAGACGGGCGCAGCGCACGTTGCACGAGCAAGGCGAACAGCAGCACGCCACCGCCTGCCGCCAGCGCAACCACAAAACCACTGCGCACGCCCGCCGCATCGACGCTCTGTCCGGACAGCGCCGCGCCCAGCGCCACGCCGATGTTGAGGCCGGCCAGCAGCCACGTCATGCCTTCGGTCAGGCGTGCTTCGGGCACGCGTTGTTCAACCAGCGACATCGCCACGATCATCGTCGGCGCGAAGAACACCCCGGCCAGCAGTACCGCAGCGGCCAGTGCCGGCAGACTGCCGACCCACAGCAGCGGCAACGTGGTCAATGCGGTGGCCGCTGCTCCGGCCAGCAACAGGCGCGGCAGCGGCATCGGCAGCTTCAGGGCACCAAACAGCAGCCCCGCCGCGCAGCTGCCCAGCGCGTAGGCCGACAGCACCCAGCTGGCAGCTAGTGGCTGTCCGCGCAGCTCGGCCAATGCCACGCTGGTGATGTCGACGGTGCCGACGATCACGCCCATCGCCAGCATCAGCAACGCCAGCAGGCGGATCTCCGGTTGCCGCAGCAGCGAGTGCGAGGATGTTGCACCTTCGTAGTGCTGTATCGGCGGCTCGGTGCCCTGCTGCAGCACCAGTGCGGCGACGCCGGCCACCAGCAGCAGGGCGGCCGCCAGTACGCCAGCCTGTGGCCATACCGCCACCGACAATCCGACGGACAACGGTGGCCCGGCGATGAAGGTCACCTCGTCGAACACGGTCTCCAGCGAATACGCGGTCTGCAGCTGTGGTCGTCCGCGATGGGTCGCGGTCCAGCGCGCTCGCACCATCGCCGACACGCTGGGCATGCAGCCGGCCAGCATCGCCGCAACGAACAGCGTCCAGTCCGGCGCGGCCAGCAGCGTGCACGCGAGCAGCAACAGCAGACCGGCCGCACTGGCCGCAGTGGCCCATGGCAGTACCCTGCCCTGCCCGCGCCGGTCGACCCAGCGCGACACCTGCGGCGACAGCAACGCATAGGTCAGCACGAAGGTGGCCGACACCGCACCGGCCAGTGCATAGCTGCCGCGCAGCTGGGACAGCAAGGTGATGATGCCGATACCGGTCATCGGCAGCGGCAGGCGTGCCAGCAGCCCGGCCAGGGCGAGGCCGGCGGTGCCGGGGGTCGCGAACAGGTCGCGATAGGGGGTGGCCATCAGGTTCTCCAAGGCAGCGACTTGCCTGGCGCACGGGGCGCCATGACAATACATACAGGGCGTATGAATAAGAGGCTACATTCATACGCGTCGTATGTAAATAATCATGCACTGCGTATGTAAGGAGCTCTGAATGGTTCGCCGCACCCGCGCCGAGATGGAAGAAACCCGCGCCACCCTCCTGGCCACCGCCCGCCGGGTGTTCAGCGAGCATGGCTATGCCGCCACCTCGATGGACGACCTGACCGCCCAGGCCGGGCTGACCCGCGGCGCGCTGTACCACCACTTCGGCGACAAGAAGGGTCTGCTGGCGGCTGTCGTCGCCCAGCTCGATGCCGAGACCGACCAGCGCCTGCAGGCGATCAGTGATGCCGCCGACGATGCCTGGGAGGGCTTCGCGCAGCGTTGCCGCGCGTACCTGGAGATGGCGCTGGAACCGGAGATCCAGCGCATCGTGCTGCGCGACGCGCGCGCGGTGCTCGGTGGCGCCTCACCGGAATCGCAGCGCCACTGCGTGCATTCGATGCAGCACCTGATCGAACATCTGGTTGCCCAGGGCGTGGTGGCGCCGGTGAATGCGCAGGCGCTGGCGTCGCTGATCTATGGCAGCCTGGCCGAGGCCGCGTTCTGGATCGCCGAGGGCGAGGATGGCGACGTGCGCCTGCGGCAGGCGACGGCGGCGCTGGAGATGCTGTTGCGCGGGTTGAAGTCGGCGGGGTAAGGCCCATCCACGCATGGTGTGGATCTACTGCGGCTCCTGCGGCACCGCGCGCAACGCGTGCCAACCAAGGTTGGCACCTACCGGGGAACGGTGGGCCACTCGCGCAGCACCGACACCGGCACGCCCATGCGCGCACAGGCGCGGCTGGCCAGGCCATCGGGCAACGCACGGCGGAACAGCGGCGCCATGCCCTGCACCAGCTTCGCCGACGCGGCGGCCTGCGCGCGCTGACGGCCACTGCGTTCAAGCATGCCTTCGGCCCAGTCCGGCAGCAGTGCCGCGCCTGCACCCAGGAACACTTCGCGCGACAGCCCCGGCACCGGTACCGGCAGGCGCACGTCGGACAGCACCTCCAGCACCTCGCGCGAGCGCTCGTCGACGCGCAGCTCCGGCTGCCGCGCACAGAAGTACGCCGCCACTTCCGCTTCGCTGCGCGGCACGTCCACCGCACCCAGTGCCTCGGCCACGCCGCGGTACTCATCGTAGTAACGGTCGGCGATGTGTGCCGGCACCTCCCGTCCGTACCGGCGGAAGCCCTGAAGGAACCCGAACGCCTCGGTCACATGCACCCAGGTCAGCAGTTGCGGATCGTCGGCGGCGTAGGGTTCGCCCTGTGCGGTCTGGCCGCGGATCCGTGCATGGATGCGGCGCACCTTGGCCACCAGCGCCTCCACCTCGCCGGTGGGCGCATAGCTGGTACCGGCAACGAACGCGGTGGTGCGACGCAGGCGACCCACCAGGTCCTGGCGGAAATTGGAGTGATCGTAGACCCCGGCCAGCGCGCGCGGATGCAGGGTCTGCAGCATCAGCGCGCACAGGCCACCGGCCAGCATCGAGGGGAACTCGGCGTGCAGGCGCCAGGTCACGCTGTCGGGTCCAAACCAACCCGGGTCACCCAGCGGCTGGTCGTAATCGATGCCGCTCTGGCCACGGGGGAAGGCCTCCAGCACCCAGCGCCGGATCGGCGCGGTGACGGGGCGGGAGAGTCGCTGCAGCAGAGCCGGCATCACAGGTCCAAGAAAGACGGAAGAACAGTCGCATCTTGCGCGGTTGGCTCCGATTCTCGGCGATCACGACCGCGGCGGCGAGTCTTCGTACTCAGCCACGGTTTCATGTGCGGCCGCAGCACATTTCACCCTGCGACATCCTGTCGCAGGCAGCGCCCTCGATGCTGCGATGCAACAACATTCACCGATTCAGGCAAAGCCCTTGCGCAGCTTGGCATTGCGCCCATTGCACGGCTCGCTGGAAGTGCTAGAACTGGAACCGCCACACCGTCCAATGCTGATCGACGCACGTTCCACAAGGAGCCAGCCATGATTGCTTTGTTCAAGGGTTTGGGAATTCTGCTTCGCGACAACGAGCTCTACAGCAGCCCGTTCGATAAACAGGTCGCGCATTGGCGCAATCTCAGCGAGCAGCAGATCCGCGATGAAGTCGCGGTGCTGGCCCAGGCCAAGTGCCAATGGCTGATCGCCTCGATCGTCGGCTGGCAGGCAGCCTCGCTGCTGATTCTTGGCCTGATCGCCAACTACCTCTGGCGCGACGACTTCCATATCACGTTCACCCGCGTGGTAGTCGTGTTCGGCTCGTGGGTGTCGATCCTGTTCGTGATCTGGTTCATGGCCAACATGTTCGATCAGCAGGCCGGTTTCGAGCGCTGGATGAAGGCGTTCAACAGTCGCGCACGCATCAGCTCCAAGGCCGACAGCGTCGAGCACGTGGCCGAGGCACTGGACCTGGCCGAGCATTACCCGGAAGTGCTCGATTACAAGCAGGCGGTCACCGCCAAGCGCGAGCTGCGCCACGAGGACATCCGCATCATGACCGAGATCGGGCGCATGAAGCAGCACTCCGAACTGGTCGGCCGCCTCAACCACGTGGGCGAGAACGAGCACCACCACGACCTGACACTACAGCCTGCCTACTGACCCTTCAGGGAAGCGGGGGGAGCCACAATGCCACCGTGATCACTCACGGTGGCATTGTTCTTTCCGATCCTCGCTGACGCACTGGGCGAAGCCCTTCGGCAGGCCCCTGAACTCCCGGGTCGTGCCGGCCGCCAACGCGAACGACCGTATCGGCGCTTTCGCACAGGCGGCATCAGGACGACAGGCCGGGTCCAGCACCAGGTAATGGCACTGGCCGCTGCGGCTGGCCATGCACTCGAAACGCGCCACGCCGTCCACTACCGTGCGCTTGCTGTACAGCGTGTCCACGCTATTGGCAGTGGTGCGGGTGATCGCGGTTTCAGTGGACTTCCGGCAACCGGCAAGCGCCAATGCGGCGAGGCCGACAAGCAGGAAAAAACGCATGCAATGCTCATGGCGGCGGAGACTGCGGCGCGGCTACATGCCGCGGAACAGGCTCATGAACGGTTGGCTGACCACCAGCGTCTCCGTGCGCCCGCGCAGGCGCAGCACGCCGCGCCCGGTGTCGTCGCGGCTCACCGCTGCCACCGCCTTCATGTTGACGATGGTGGAGCGGTGGATCTGGCGGAAGTGCTGCGGGTCGAGCACTTCAAGCAGTTCACGTAACGGTGTGCGCAGCAGGCTTTCGCCGGCAGCGGTGACCACGGTGGTGTACTTGTTGTCGGCGCGGAAGTAGGCCACATCTTCCAGCATGATCAGCTGCGTCTCGCGGCCGTTGCTGGCGGTGATCCAGGCCAGTGGCGGGCGCTCCGCTGCGCCCTGCGACGGGCCCAGCCGCTGCAGCAGGCGCTCCAGCACGGCATCGTCCTGTCGCGTTGATGGCAGCCGCGACAGGATGCGCTCGCGGGTGGCCAGCAGGCGCTCGTCGCTGACCGGCTTCAACAGGTAGTCCATCGCGCCCTGCTCGAACGCATCGATGGCGTACTGGTCGTAGGCGGTGACGAATACCACCTGGGTGCGCGGGCTCAGCTCGGACAGCGAGCGCGCGACCTCGATGCCGCTGATGCCGGGCATGCGGATGTCGAGGAACGCGATGTCCGGCCGCGTCTCGGCCAGCTGCTCCAGCGCGCTGGCACCGTCCTCGCACTCGGCCACCAGCTTCAGCTCCGGCCACAGCCGGCCCAGCTGTTCCACCAGTGACTGCCGCAGCAGTTCTTCGTCTTCGGCGATCAGGGCTTCAAGCGGCATGGCTGCGCTCCTTGTGCGACTGCGGCAGGGTCATGGTCGCGGCCACGCCGCTGGGGAAGTTGGCAACGATCGCCACGCCGGCCTGCTCGCCGCAGGTCAGGCGCAGGCGCTCGCGCAGATTCTTCAGGCCGATGCCGGTACCGCTGGTGCCCTGGCCGAAGCCAAGCCCATCGTCGGCCACGGTCACGGTCACGTGGTCATCGAAGCCGCGCGCCAGTATCCAGATCGTGCCACCGCCGGGCTTGGGTTCCAGGCCGTGCTTGATCGCGTTCTCCACCAGCGTCTGCAGTGCCATCGCCGGCAGGTGCACGCCGTGCAGTTCGTTCGGTACCTGCATTTCCACCGCCAGCCGTGCGCCCATGCGGATGCGCAGGATTTCCAGGTACGCGCGGGTGCGGTCCAGCTCCACGCCCAGCGTGGATACCGATTCGTCCACCTGCGGCAACGAGCTGCGCAGGTATTGAATGAGGTGGCCGAGCATCTGTTCGGCACGCGCCGGATCGGTGCGGGTCAGTACCTGCGCGTTGGCCAGCGTGTTGTAGAGGAAGTGCGGTTCCACCTGCGCATGCAACAGGTTCAAGCGTGCCACCGACAGTTCCTTTTCCACCTGGGTCTGTTCGGCCGCAGCCTGTTCGTCGCGGCGCTGGTCGGCGACGCGGCGGCTGATCGCACGGGTGACTGCTTCGGCGTTCTCGTAGTTGCTGCCTTCGTCCAGCGCCAGCAGGTCGGCCCACCAGCCGGCATCGGGTTCGAACAGCAGGGTGACGGTGCTGGTGCCCTGCCCCGGCGTGACCGTGGCCAGCACGCTGTTGCGCTTGATCGCCAGCCGCGCCGGCAGGTTCCAGCGCGAGGGCTGGCGGCCGTTCCAGAGGTCGACCCGGCGCACATAGGCGCGTACCTGCAGGCTGCCGGCCGAGCTTTCCACGTCTTCGACGCGCGGTAGTTCGGAAATCGCCGCCTCCACCACCGAGAAGGCGTGGCCCGCGTCCATCGGCAGTTCGATCTGGCGGCGCTGGCGGCCGGACAGGGTGGTGGCATCCAGGCGACCGGCCACCAGCCAGACCCGGCGGATGTGGGTGATGGCACTGCCCAGCGCGGAAATGATCAGGAACATCGCCAGCAGCCCGAAGATCCAGCCCGGGCCATCGTTCATGCCACTGAAGATGCCGCTCCAGACCATGCCGGCGACAACCAGCGCGGCAGCCCAGGCCAGCAGGTGGCGGATCAGGAGAGAGAGGCTGGCGAACACGGCGGCGCCTTGAGGAAGGGGGTGAGCCGAGCATAGGGCGGCCCGCCGGGCAAGCAAGCAGGCTGCGACGAAGGCCGGGAAAGTTGGGATGGAAGCCGTTATGGAAACGCCGGGCACGGCCCGGCGTTTCCGGGGGCGGCAATGCCGGCCAGCGGCCGGCACTACCGGACGCCGTTATTTGCGCTGGTCGGCGCTGGCGTCACGCACGGCGCGGAACGCCTCGTCCTTGCTCCAGTTTGGCCAATCGCGGGAATTGGCCAGCTGGTTGCCCAGCGTGTACAGCACTTCCAGGTCGCGCGCGGCACCGGCAAACACCCAGTCCGGCTGCCACTCGTCGCCCTGCTGGTGATAGCGCTTGGCGGTGTAGTCCTCGGAGGCCTTCCTGCCTGCGGCCACGCCACCGTCCACCCAGTCCTGGCCGGCCGACCAGGACAGCGCCGGCACGCCACGCTTGGCGAACGGGAAGTGGTCGGAGCGGAAGAACAGGCCCGCTTCCGGCTTCGGGTCCGGCGTGTAGCGGATATCCCAGCCCTTGGCCACGTCCTTCAGCTGGTCCAGCAGCTCGAAGCGCGCGGCACCGTAGATACCGAAGTCACGCGACGGGCCGAACGGCGCCATGCCGTCCATGTTGATCACGGCCACGGTCTTTTCCAGCGGATACAGCGGATGGGTGGCGTAGTACTCAGAACCCAGCAGGCCCTTTTCCTCGGCGGTGACCGCCAGGAACAGCAGCGAGCGCTGCGGGCGCTTCTCCTTGGCGAAGCCACGGGCCAGCTCGACCAGCGAGGCGGTGCCGCTGGCGTTGTCCAGCGCGCCGTTGAAGATGCGGTCACCGCGCGCGTCCGGCTCGCCCACGCCGATGTGGTCCCAGTGCGCGCTGTAGATGATGGTCTCGTCCGGATGGCGGCTGCCTTCCAGGCGCGCGGCCACGTTGTGAGAGGTGATCACTTCGGTCTTCACCGCGTACTTCGCGTCCAGGCTGGCGCCGGTCAGCGGCACCGGGGTGAAGTCGCGCTGCTGCGCCTTCTTCTTCAGTGCCTCGAAATCCTGCCCGGCCGAGCGGAACAGCTCCACGGCAAGGTCGCGCTGGATCCAGCCTTCCAGCAGCGGGTGGCTTTCTGCCGGGTTGTCACGCACCACGTCGAACATGGTGTTGGTGTTGGAGCCGGCCACGGTGGCCCAGCCATACGACGCCGGTGCGGTCTCGTGCACGATCAGCACGCCCAGCGCACCCTGACGGGCGCCTTCCTCGTACTTGTAGGTCCAACGGCCGTAATAGGTCATGCCCTTGCCGTCGAAATCACCCTGGCCGGTTTCGAAGTCCGGGTCGTTGATCAGCACCACGGCGATCTTGCCCTTCAGGTCCACGCCCTTGAAGTCGTCCCAGTTGCGCTCCGGTGCCTTCACGCCGTAGCCGAGAAACACCAGCGGGGCCTTGCTGATGTCGACGCTGCTGGCGCCGTTCATGGCGGCGCGCACGGCGATCTGCTTGCCCTGCTCCAGCGGCAGGGTCTTGCCGCCCTGGTGCAGCGCCAGCTGCGGTGCGCCGACGATGTCGCCCTTGCGCAGCGGCACGGCCTGGGTCCACAGGCGCTTGCCGTCCTTGAGGTCGCCGCCCGGCTGCAGGCCGGCGTCGGCAAACTGCTTGCTGAGGTAGGCGATGGTCTTTTCTTCGCCGGCGGTGGCCGGCGAGCGGCCTTCGTAGGCGTCGGAGGCCAGTTCCTTGACGTCGGCGGAGATCCGCGCGCCATCGAATTTCGGGGTGGCCGCCATCAGTGCGCTCGACACCGACAGGGCCAGCACGCCCAGTACCACTCGTTTCATTGCTCTCTCCAGCAGGGAAATCCTTCTGGAGTGTAATGGGATTCGCCAGGGCTGCGCCCTGCACCTGCCGAAACAACGGCAACAGCCGAAGCAACAGCAAAAGCTGGTTTCCTGAGGGTAGGCGGGGTCCCACTGCTGTTGGTGGGTGTCGACCTTGGTCGACACGCACGGAAACACGAAGGGGTCAGATCCTTTTCCCGCCGGAAAAGGGCTCTGACCCCATCGGTGTGTTGCTTGGGCGTGTTACCAGTTCGGGTCTTCGGCCGGGGCGGCAGCGGGCTTGGGCTTCGGCTTGGCCGCCGGGCGTGCGGCGGCGGCGGGAGCGGCCGAGACAGTCGCACCTGCGGCGGCGGCCGGCTTGCTGCCCAGCTTCTGGCGCAGTTCGATCTGGCCCGGGCGGAAACCGCCGCGCATCGCGTCGACGCCGTCTTCGATGGTGCCGTACGAGGTCTGTGCGGCCACGCGGTCGATGCGGATGGTGCAGCACGGGTGTTCACTGCGGCCCAGCGAGCGGCCGGTCTGCGGGTCCTTCAGTTCCTCGCCCAGGCGCACGGCCTGCCAGCGCTGGCCGGCCTGCAGGGTTTCGCCACCCTGGCTCAGCACCACCTGGTCACCGTCCACAGAAACCACCGACACCGGGAACAGCGTGGTGACGATGGTGGTACCGATCTGGCCCGACAGCGATTCCATCATCGCCGCGGCCATGTTGCGGCCGTTGACCACGCGGGGCAGGGTGCTCGGGCCGGTCGAGGCCAGCTGGTGGTCGAAGCTGTCGGACATCACCACCTGGCCGGTGGTGGCGTTGATCAGGCGCAGGGTGATGCGGCCGCCACCGGAGTACGAGGTCACCTGGCGGTCGGACATGCGCAGGTTGCGCACGCTGCGCGGGTACTCGAAGCGTTCGATGGTCGGGATCAGGATCAGGTCGGTCGCCAGCTGCTGGCCGACGCGTGCGGTGTCCTGCAGGCGTACGTTGCCGCTGTTGATATGGTCGATCTCGGCCTGCAGTTCGTCGCCGAACTCGCGATCCAGCACGATGAAGCGCTGGGTCTGGGTCAGCGTGTCGGACAGGCGCGCGCGGATCGCGTCGGCCACTTCATCGGCACTCACGCGGCCATCGCCCACGGCATAGCTGCCGGCCTTGGTGCGCGGCAGCGCGACCACGATCTTCGGCTTGCCCTGCTCGTCCGGTGCGCGGTACTGGGCAATCTGTGCACGCACGCGCACCTTCCAGTAGCTGCGCATGCTGCGGTGGGTCACATCCGAATCGAACGAGCTTGCGCCACGCTTGGCATCGACGCTGACCTTCTCGTCGTAGCTCTCCTTGACGCTGGCCGAGGCTCCGCCGCCCTTGGCCGTGGCCTCGCCGGACGCGCTGGCAGAGGCCGAACCCTTGAAGCTCCAGCCTTCGTCGCTGGCGCGCACGCGCGCGATGGTTTCTTCATCCAGCTGCCGCACTTCGTCCTGCGACAGGATTTCATAGCCCAGCACCGCGCCCTGCGAGCCGGCGATCATCTGCTGGGTGAACGCGTCGGCGCGGATATCGCCGACGTGTTCGTCATCCACATCCACATGCAGGCCTGCACGCAGGCTCTGCATCTGGCTGGCCACGCGTACGCCGTTGACCTGCGCCACCGCCGACTGCAACGCCGCCAGCACCGCCAGTTCCGGGGTGCTGCCGATGCCGTCGGCCTCGCGCGCGACCTGGGTGGTGCCGCCGAAATCCGGCGTGCCACGCAGGGGCGCTGCTTCCACTGGCGCATTGCTGGCCAGTGCACTGGTTGCCTTGTCCTTGGCAGGTGCGGGCGCTTCGGCCGGGGTGTCCTGCTTGCCACAGGCTGCAAGCAGCGCGGCAGCCAGGCCCAGGCCGATCAAACGGGAGGTCGTACGCATGGGGATTCGCCTCGGATCAGTTCATCTTGTCCAGCTGGCCCAGCATCGAGTCGGCGTTGGACGGCACCTTGACCTTGCTCTTCTTGGCGAAGGTCACAGCCGACTTGGTCGAACCGTACAGGCCCTGGATGAAGCCCGGCGATTCCTTGGCCACCCATGCACCAGCGGCCAGCTTGCGGCCGACGGTAGCCATCTGGGTGGCGCCCAGGTTCTTCATGCCGGCGGTGAAGTTGCTGGCTTCGCCACCCAGCTTCTGCGCTTCGGCAGCCGAGGACAGCAGCGAGACCAGGCCTTCGGCGTAGTGCTGCTTGGATTCAGCGTTCAGCTCCGGCTGCGCGGCCTGGCGCTCGTCGATCGCGGCCTGGGCGGCTTCGCTGACCGACACCGACTTCTTCATCGCATCGACGCTGACCGAACCCGACGACAGCGCCTGGCGCTCGGCTTCCAGCAGCTGCACCTGCTCGGCCAGGCCGAAGGCACGGGCGAACGAGGTCTGGGCCTGCAGCGAGTGCGACTGCGAGCTGACGAAACGACGCACCAGCGCTTCCTGCGCGGCTTCGTCCGGGGCAGCAGCGCTGGAGGTGCTGCTGGAGGAGCCGGTGGAGCCACCGGCCAGGTCCTTCAGCTTGCCCAGGCCGGCATGGGCCGGCATCGACAGGGTGGCGGCCGCGATGGCCAGGGCAAGAGCGGTATTGCGGATCATGTGAGAGTCCTTTGGAAGAAACGGCCGCGTGCGGCACGTGGGGAATCGGTAACCCAGGGGCGATGCCGAGCGAGCTCGGCACCCAACGGGGCGGCGGATCAGCGGACCGCCTTGACGTTCAGTTCGTTGATCATCTGCTGGGCGGCCTTTTCGGCAGCCAGCTGCAGGGCATTGGTACGGGCCACGGTTTCATTCGGGCCGGTGCCGGAGAACTGCACCGGGCCGACCGACGACACGGTGCGCGGGAAACGACCGGTCACGTCCAGCACCTTGCCGGTGACAGTGACGAACACGCGGGTGTTGCCGCTGGCCGGATCGCGGTCACGCATGCCGACGTCGAGGGTGCCGACGGCGATGTACGGGATGTTGGCCGCACGGATGCCATTGGCGGTGTCGCGCAGGGTGGCCGGGGCCAGGTCGTTGCCGGTGCTGAAGTCCTTGCGGATGCGCTCGATGCTGAGCAGGCCGCGCGACTCGCCTTCCACGTACTCGGCTTCAACCACCTCGTAGCCGGCGGCGCTGAAGGCACCGGTCATCGCGGTGTTGACTTCGGCGGCGTTGGCCACCTTCCAGGTGATGTTGTCGGCGCGCGCGGTGGTGCTGCCGCCGCTGGTGACCGACACCGAACCGTTCTGGTTGATGCTGCCGTTGGTGCTGACCGAATTGCCGCGGAAGCTGTCGCCTTCACGGGTGTTCTCGCTGTAGCTGCTGCTGGCGTCGACGCGGCGGTATTCCTTGTCCTGGAACGACTGCACGGTGTCCTGCGAGCGCGCCATGAACAGGAACGTCAGCAGCGAGCGCTGCGCAGCGGTGGCGCCGGCCACGGCCGAACCCGCATCCAGCTTGGTCTGCAGCAGGGTGGTGTTGATCTCGGCGCGGACGGTGACGCTGTAGGTCTTGGCCTTCTTGTCTTCGGTGTCCGACAGCTGCACGGCGCTGAGCACGTAGCGGTCGATCTCGCCGATGAACTCGGCGCGGCGCGCCTCGAACAGGCGCAGCTTGGCCGCACCGGTTTCGGCGATGTACGCCTCCAGGGCATTGACCTTGGCCTTGTTCAGGGCCTGGGCACGGGTATCGGCGCTCAGGCGCAGGCCGTAGCTGGCCGAGCCGGTACCGCGCGAACTCGCGGTCTGCGCAGCGACCGGCGAGGCCACCGCCAGCGCGATGAGGATGAGCAGGATGGTACGCATCAACGACATGACTTGATCAACTCCTGGAGGGCTTGGGTCTGCTGCTGCAACGGGCGGCCGCCCGGCTTCTGTTCGTCCAGCCAGGCGCGCGAATCGGCACGCTTGGCGGCGGCGCCGGCGAAGGCGTCGAAGCCGGCCAGCAGGGTTTCGTAGCTGGCCGACCACTGGTCGACCTGCCACTGCGTGACCGGCACCACCTTGGTGGCCCCCTTGCGCAGCGGCTGTTCGAAATAGACCTTGCCCGAGAACGGCTCGCTCACCTTGGCGGTGAAGAAGGCGCCGAACAGCATCGTCTTCATCGCCGGGGTTTCCTCGATCACGCCGTTCTTCAGTGCATCGACCTGCAGCTGGATGACGTAGTCGGGTTCGGGAATCTTCAGCTGGTAGACCTTGCCGTCGGCAAAGCGGGCGGCCATCGCACCGCCGATCGCCTGGCCCGAGGCCGGCGGCAGCAGGCCAACGCCAGTGTTGGACGACAGCGTCTTGGACAGTTCGTGCGCAAGCGTGGCACGCAGCGGTGCTTCCCACTTCGGATCGGGCAGCTTGGCGCGTGCCGCGTCGGACAGGGTCACCCCGCCCACCTGCAGGCGACGCACGGCGGCATCGGGCAACCGGGCCTGCGCCAGGCTGGCCGCCAGTACCTGCGACAGGCTGGTATCGGCACCGCCGTACAGCAGATCGGCGACGATCGCGTCGATATCGTCGTTGTCCGGACGGTAGTCCTGCACGTCGATGCGCTGCAGGGTGAGCGGATAGGAGGCGATCACCTGGCGCTCGCGGAAGTCGAAGAACAACGCCTGCAGCGCCACTTCCACCAGCACCTTGTACTGGTCGCCGATCGGTTCGACCGAGACCAGCTCGCGATCCAGCGCAGCGGCCAGCACGGTGGCACTGGTGGTGCCGTCGAGCATCGCCACCGGCTGGTCGATCAGCTCCAGGTGGGCCGGTGCGCGGCGCTTGAGCGACTGTGCCAGCGTCTGGTTCAGCGGGACCAGCCCACGCCGTTCCAGCACCGCGTGCGCATGCGGGGTGGTCGCCTGCACGGCGGCGGCGTCAGCGGTATAGGCAAAACCGGCCCAATAGGCCTGCTGTGATTTGTCCGCAGCCTGCACGGCCATCGGCCATACGGCCAGGCACAGGGCACAGGCAAGCAGGCGCGCAAAAGCGCGCGATGCGCTCTTCGTCCTTGAATACATCCAACCGCTCCTCGGTCAATACGCACGGATCGCGGACGCTGATGCGCCCGCTGGGCGCGAAACATAGCCGCTCAGGCGGCCGGCGACAAGTGCTGCCTTTGTCGGCTCAGTCCGTGGGGGGCAGGCCCGCGCGTTGCCGCAGCAGTCCGCGCTCGGCCTGGTTCTGGCTGAGCCGAGCGGCCTGGCCAAAAGCGTCACGTGCGTCCTGCTCACGCCCCAGTGCCTGCAGCAGCTCGCCGCGCACCACCTGCAGCGGCGCGTAGTCGCGCAGGCGCGGATCGACCAGCAGTGGCTGCAGTTGTGCCCACGCGGCGAAGGCACCGTCGCTGCGCAGGATCGCCACCACCCGGTTCAATGCCACCACCGGCGAAGGTTGCACCTGCAGCAGCTGTGTATAAAGCGCAGCAATACGCGGCCAATCAGTGGCGTCAGCATGCCGCGCAGCCGCATGGCAGGCCGCGATGCGCGCCTGCAGCACGTAGGGATCCTGGTCGCCACCGATGGCCAATGCGCGCGCCAGCACCTGCTGCCCACGTTCGATCTGCAGCCAATCCCAGCGCGCGCGGTTCTGCTGGTCCAGCAGCACCGGCACCCCCTGCGCGTCCACCCGTGCCGCTGCACGCGAGGCCTGCAGTTCCATCAGCGCCAGCAGGCCCAGTACCGGCGGCACCGGCAACCGATGCGCCAGGATGCGGGCCAGCCGCAGCGCTTCCTCGCACAGCGCCGGGCGCATCCAGTCATCACCGGCACTGGCCGCATAGCCTTCGTTGAACACCAGATAGATCGCCTCCAGCACCGAGGCCAGGCGCTCCGGCATCGCCTCCGCGCGCGGCACTTCATAGGGCACCTGCTTCTGCGCCAGGGTGCGCTTGGCGCGCACGATGCGCTGGGCGATGGTCGGCTCCGGCTGCAGGAACGCACGCGCGATCTCGATGGTGGTCAGGCCACCGAGCAGGCGCAGGGTCAGTGCCACCCGCGCATCGGCCGGCAGCACGGGATGGCAGGCCACGAACATCAGCCGCAGCAGGTCATCGCCCAGGTCGTCCTCCAGGGCCTGGCTGTCATCCGGCGCCGGCAGTGCCGCCGGATGCAGTTCCTCGCCCCACTGCGCATGCTGCTGCGCCACCCGCTGGTGCTGGCGCAGCACATCGATGGCACGGTTGCGCGCGGTGGTCATCAGCCAGGCTCCGGGGTTGTCCGGGATACCCTGCTCCGGCCAACGCTCCAGCGCGGCCAGCCAGGTGTCCTGGGCCAGCTCCTCGGCACGGCCGACATCGCCACCGAGCAGCCGCGCCAGGCGCGCGATCAGCACTGGCGACTCCATCCGCCAGAGGGTTTCCAGACGCTGCGTCAGTGCGTGCTCGAGCATGCGCCGATCACAGCACGCACGCCCGGCCCGCACAAGCGCCGCAGCTCACGCTTCAACAATCGGCTTGAAGCCACCCCAGAACATGCGCCGGGTATCGAACGGCATGTCCTTCGGGCCCAGCGACGCCAGCCGCGGGTCGGCCAACACCTTTGCGTTGATGCGGTCGCGTGCCGCGCGCGAGCGGAACACCACGAAGGCGACGATCACCGTCTCGCCCGGTTTCGCCTTGACAGCGCGCGGGAACGAGGTGCTCTTGCCCGGCTCCACATCGTCGGCCACGCATTCCATGTACTGCAGCGCGCCATGGTCCTTCCACACCGCGCCGGCCTTGCGGGCAAGGCGGCGGTAGGCCGCCACCTTGTCCTGCGGGCACGGCAGCACGTAAGCATCCACGTAAGCCATGCGGGTTCTCCCTGCGGCGGCCGTCAGCCCGGCTCGCCGTCCATGTGTGCGATTTCCCAGAGATGGCCATCCAGGTCCTGGAAGCCACGCTGGTACATGAAACCGTAGTCGCGCGCGGGCTGCGGTTCGCTGGCGCCGGCCGCCAGTGCCTTGTCCACCATCACGTCCACCGCCTTGCGGCTGTCCGCCGACAGGCAGGTGATCACCTCGGTCTGGCTGCGTGCATCGGCGATCGGCTTGGTGGTGAACTGCTTGAAGAACGGCTGGGTCAGCAGCATCACGAAGATGCTCTCGCTGATCACCATGCAGGCGGCATCGTCATTGGTGAAGGTCGGGTTGAAGCTGTAGCCCAGCGCTGCGAAAAAGGTCTTGGACGCGTTCAGATCCTGCACGGGCAGGTTGACGAAGATCATCTGCGGTTGCGGTGCACTCATCGGTGAAGCTCCTTGTGGATGAAAGAAAGAGAGGAATCAGGGCTGCTTCATGCAGTTGACCATCCACGGCTTGCCATAGCGGTCGACCAGCATGCCCCAGCGGTGCGCCCAGAACGTTTCGGCGATCGGCATCTGCACCTGCCCCCCCTCGGCCAGCGCGGCAAACACGCGTTCGGCTTCTTCGATGCTGTCGACATCAACATTGATGGTGGTCGAGCCACCCTCGCCGCCGCCGGGGCCGTCGGCCGCCATCACGATGGCGTTGCCGATCTCCAGCTGGCTGTGGGCGACGTGGTCCAGCGTCTGCGCCGGCATTTCATTGCAGCCGGGCATGCCATCGGACGGCGGCATGTCGCGGTATTTCATTTCCGAAGTGACCTGGCCACCCAGTGCCTTGGCGTAGAACGCCATCGCCTCGTGGGCCTGGCCGCTGAAGCCGAGGAAGGGAATCAGTCTCATGGCAATACTCCGTGATGTGGTTCAGGGCGGTAGCGCCGGGTCGTGCCCGGCGTGGAGATGAATCGGGTCAACCTTCCAGCTGTGCACGCAGACGCTGTTCCTGCTGCTGTAATTCGGGGGTGAAGGCTTCACCGAAGTCTTCAGCGGAGATCAAGGGACGCAGTTCGAGCGTGCCGCCACTGCCGAACGGCGCGCGGCTGGCCCATTCAACCGCTTCGTCCAGCGACCGCACCTCCCACAGCCAGAAGCCGGCGATCTGTTCACTGGCAGGACCGAACGGACCGGCCTCGACCTGGGGTGCCCCGCCGCCGAAGTGAATGCGACGGCCGCGCTGGGTGGCGTGCAGGCCTTCACCGGCCAGCATGATGCCGGCGGCCACCAGTTGTTCGTTGAAGGCGCCCATTTCGGACAGTTCCTGTTCGCTGGGCATGCGGCCGGCTTCGGAGTCGGCGTTGGCCTTCACGATCACCATCACTTTCATTGCGGTCTCCCGTGGGGACGCGTGGTGCGTGCCCTTCATTGGGTACAACGAACCAGGGTCATCGGAATCGACACGTTTCCGGAAATTTTTTTTCTGCGTGGAAGGCACGCCTTCGGCGGGAGTCGGCGAACGGCGGAGCCCCTCCGTGGTGGGTTGGGTGGGTCGCTGAAAGCGCGGGTTCATGGGTTTGGCCGGGTGGGTAGGCGGGTCGGGGGACGCCGTAAACCCATCCATGGGGGCTTGGCCGCGGCATCCATGCCGCGGACACCCCCGCCCCGCCTACCCACCCGGCCCTGGACAGTTTCCTGCCTCCGGTACCCACCACGGGAAGATCAAGAGAAAAGGCAACAGCAACAGCAAAAGCAACAGCAAAAGCAAAGGCGGTTGGCTGGCGGGCTCGGCTTTGCGAGCGAAGCGACCCGCTTTTGCTCTTGCTTGTTGATTTCCCGTGGTGGATCGGCCGCCGGAATCTGTCTGGGGCCGGGCGGGTGGGGTTGGCGGGGTATCCGCGCCGTGGATGGCGCGGCTAAGCCTCCAGGGACGGATTCACGGCGTCCCCGCCAATCCCGCCCGCCCGGCCCACCCTCAGGAAACCCGCTTTCAGCGACCCACCCACCCCACCACGGAGGGGCTCCGCCGTTCGCCGATCGCCCGCCGCAGGCGGCTTTTCGCGCTGCAGCATGCCGGCGGGCAAACCTGCGCCATCATGGATACCCCGCCCCCGCCAGGACCGTCCCATGCAGCAGTACCTGCTTCTGATCTATATCGAGCCTGCCCTGCTGCAGGCCCTGCCCATCGAAGAATTCAACGCGCTGATGCGCGACTGCCTGGCCCACGCCGACAAGCTGCAGGCCGAAGGCACGCTGCTGGCCGCGCAGAAACTGCAGCCGGTCGACACTGCACAGACCCTGCGCGTGCGTGATGGCAACAGCCGTGTTCTCGATGGCCCGTTCGCCGAAACCCGCGAACTGCTGGCCGGCTTCAACCTGATCGTCGCCCGCGACCGCGACGAAGCCATGCGCATCGCCCGCGACTTCCCGTGGGCGCGCTTCGGCAGCATCGAAGTGCGGCCGCTGGAAGACATGGACGCCGAGCGCGAACGTTGCGGCGCCCCGGCTGCGGCTATGGCAGCAGCCGTACCCTGATCTCGCGCGGGCCGACGCCTTCGTTGCCGCTGTAGTCGCGCACGCTGGCGCGCACGATGTACTCGCCCGGCGGCAGCGCCGCCGGCTGCCAGCGCCCGGTTTCCATCAGGCCGTCGCGCACGGTGTTGGTGGCCAGGTAGCGGAAACGGGTGACCGCGCTGCCATGCACGGTGATGCCGCTGTCCGGTGCGTAGGCCACGCGCACCGCTTCCTTCTGCGGCGGCATGCGGTTGAACACGATGTTCCAGCGCGGCTGCTCGTAACCCTGCAGCGGCTGCCCAGCGGCATCGAGGATCTGGTAACCGACCTGGTACATGCCCAGGCGGCGGCGCGGCAGGTTGTTGTCGACCTGGTCCCAGGCCTCGACCACGATCTGCACGCCGCGGCCCTGGCGCGCCACCATCACCACGCCATCGCTGCCGGCGGCCATCGGCTGGTCGTTGTCGTCCAGCAGGGCCACATCGGTGATGCGCGGCGCGAAGTGGTCGGCGTAGCCCTGGAAGCCCAGCGCCACCGCGTTGGTCTCGAAGCCGCCGGTACCCACCGCCAGGTGCACGTGCGCCTGGTTGTTGATGCTACCCAGGCGGTCACCGACGTGGATGCGCATGCCGCGGCGCACGCGCATCCGCTCCAGCCTGCCCTGCTCGTCGTACAGCGCCTGCCAGCGCGCATCGTAGGGTTCGTCGCGCGGGGTGCGGCCGACCCGCATGTGGATGTACTTGAGGCGATCCACGACCAGGCCCTCGGCCTGCTCACCCAGGTTCCAGGCGGCCACCGGGCTGCTGATCTTGCCTTCGGCGATCGCCAGCACGGTCTGGCCCACATCACCGCGCACGTCGAAGCCGCCATGCAGGTGGTGGCGGCTCTCACCGGTGAAGTTGCCGCGCACCTCGCCCAGGGTGCCGACCACTTCGTGCCAGCCGTCCTGCGGTGCCAGCGGCCAACGGCCCCCGGTCTTCGGCAGCGCGGCATCGGCAGCCGGCCCGACCAGTGCCGGTGCCGGCAGGTCGCCCACCGGCAGCGGGCGCAGGCGATGCAGGCGGTAGCTGGCGGCGTCGGCCACCAGCACGCTGCCATCGGCATCCAGCGCCAATCCGCTGGGGCGGGCCAGGCGCGGCAGGCGGCCATTGCCGACCAGCGCGATCTGATGGCCCTGCGGCGTCACCTGCACGATGCGGCCATCGAGATCACCCACGTACAGCACGCCGTCATGGGTGGTGGCCAACGACAGCGGCCCATTGATCACGCCACCGGCGGCGACCACGGTGCTGACCGTACCATCGGCACCCACCCGGCGCACGGCGTTGTTGAACAGGTCGGCCACCAGCAACGCGCCCTGCGCGTCGAAGGCCAGCGCCACCGGCGTATCGAAGCGCGCAGCGGCGCCCACGCCATCGGCAAGGCCCGGCCGATCACCACCGGCCAGGGTGCGCACGCTGCCATCCGTACCGATCACCCGGATGCGATCGTTGAACGTATCGGCCACGTAAACCTGGCCCTGCGCATCCACGGCGATGCCCATCGGCGCATCGAAGCGGGCCTGCGCGGCAGGGCCGTCGGCGTGGCCCTGTTCGCCACCGGCCAGCGTGGTCACCTGGCCATCGGTGCTGATGCGGCGGATCGCATGGTTGCCGGTGTCGGCCACATACAGGTTGCCCTGCGCGTCGGCGGCAATGCCCGAAGGCGTGTTGAAACTGGCCTGCAGTGCAGGGCCATCGACACGTCCCTCGCCCTGCCCGGCCACCGTTTCAACGCGGCCATCGGGAAGGCGGCGACGGATCCGGTTGTTGTCGCCGGCATCGGTGAAATAGACGCTGCCATCGGCACTGCGCAGCAACGCGTACGGATCGGCGAAGCGTGCCTCCGCGGACGCGCCATCACGGTCACCCGGGTGGCCATCGCCGGCCAGCGGTTCAATCTGCGCGGTCCACGCCAACGGCGTCGGAGCCGGACCCGCCGGTTCAGCCAGCGTATGCAGCGGTGTCTCCCACCAGGTCGCAGCCAATGCCACTACCGTCGCCAACGCTACGCCTGCCGCCATCCATTGCCACCGTGCCATCGTGCTGCGCTGCCTGCCTGCTGTCTGAAGAGGCACCGACAATAGACGCTGCGCGTGCGATCCGCCACGGCCGATTGTGCGGCTGAACGCCAGAATTCGCTTCGTCGTGCTTGTCCTCGCTGGCTGCAGCAGGTTCAATGCGGTTCCCACGGATGGAGATTCTCCATGCCCCGCGTTCTCCCGCTCACCGCCCTGCTGCTGGCCGCATTGGCCAGCACATCCGCCACTGCTTCGATCACGGTGGCGCCGCAGAAGCCGTCAATCACCGCCGATGCGATGCACCAGGCCTATGCCACGCGCTGGGATGAGGCCATCCAGCAGTCACGCAGTGGCAACACGCTGGGCGCGCTGATCAGCATGGAACGGCTGATGGAGGATCCCCTGCTGGACGACTTCGATGCCGAGCATCGTGGCCGCGCCTCGCAGGTCGCTGGCTGGACCGCACTGATGCAGAAGAAGCCGGCCCTGGCCCGCCGCTACCTGCAGCGGGCGCAGGAGGCCCTGCCGGAGGATGCACAGATCCTGCTTACCCAGGTGTCGGTGGAACTGTCGGACAACCAGCCGGCCGCAGCCACCACCTTCCTGGTGAAGGCACTGCAGCATGCCGACGCGCCGCTGCCGGTCGATCACCACGCCATCAACTACCTGCAGTACCGCCTGCGTGACCAGCCGATGAAGCGCATGGACCTGCTGCAGGCGCTGTTTGACAACGGCTGGAAAAGTGCCGGCCTGGAACCCACCGGGCTGTGGCTGACGCTGGCCACGCTGCAGGCCGACAATGGCCGTGGCGACGGCATTCCAGCCACGCTGGCCCGCATCGACAGCCCGGCCGAGATCATCCGCCTGCGCAGCGACAAGCGCTTCGACCGTTATGTCGATCGCGGCGATGCGCGTTTCGATCCGGTGCAGGCGGCGCAGCGCCACCTCGATGAACTGCGCGTCTCCGGCCTGCTCGACCGTGCACTGGACGCGCGCATGGCCGAGTTCAGCACCACCCTGCTCATGCTGGACCGCAACGAGGAAGTGCTGTCGTTGACCGAAGGCATGGCCGGTGCCGCGAGCAACGGCGAATCACCTGCCGCCGCCGAAGCGGAATGGGTGGCCTGGCTGCTCAACAGCCGGCTCACCGCACTGCGCCGGCTGGGCCGCACCGATGAGGCACTGGCCACGGCGCAACAGGCCCAACGCATCGGCGCACTCGGCCCGGATGGTGTCGAGCACCAGATGAATGTCGGCTTCGTCTTCAGTTCGCTGGGGCGCATGCAGGACGCTGCGCAGGCAGTGAATGACATGCCGGGCCTCGCCGGCTACGGCAAGGCCGCGCAGGCGCTGCTGCAGTTCGCCGCCGCCCGCGAGCGTGGTGATGCCAAAGCGCGCGAAGCGGCACGCGCGGTGATCCTGGCCCAGCGCGAGGATGCCCGCCTGTTCCATCGCGAAATGCTGCTGGAGGAAGGCAACCTGGACGGTGCCGCCGCCGTGCTGATCGAACAGCTGCGCTCGCCCATCGAACGCGGTGAAACCCTGGCCAGCCTGCAGGACATGCGCACGTATCCGTCATTGCCGGGTGATGTGCGCATCGATGCCGCGTGGCGTGCACTCAAGCAGCGTGCCGACGTGCAGGCCGAGGTGGCACGCGTCGGCCGCATCGAGCGCTACGACCTGGTCAGCACCTCCACCTCGCGCTGAGCGGCTTTTGTGTAGAGCCGAGCCGATGCTCGGCTGCAATTGGCGCAGCCGAGCATCGGCTCGGCTCTACAACGCCACGTGCAGGCGGCACCGTCCGCTAGCGCGCCGGCACTTCGGTGCGGATGCCCATCGCTTCGCGGTAGCGTGCGTACAGCGCCATCACCTTGTCCACGTAGGCCAGGGTTTCGGCGTAGGGCGGCACGCCCTTGTAGCGGGTGACCGCACCGATGCCCGCGTTGTAGGCGGCCGCCGCCAACGGGCGGTCGCCGTTGTAGCGGCGCAGCAGCGCGCGCATGTAGCGCGCGCCACCCTCGATCGACTGCTGCGGCGAGAACGGATCGCTCACCCCGTATTCCTGCGCGGTTTCGGGCATCAGCTGCATCACGCCCTGTGCGCCCTTGCTGGATACCGCCAGCGCGTCGAAATTGCTTTCGGCGTGGGCGATGGCACGCAGCCAGGCATCATCGACGCCGGTGGCCCTGGACGCGGCCTTGAACTGCCGGGCGTGCTGCGCCAGCTGCGGCGTGCCGACCTTGCCCAGGCCCTCGTGCGCCGGCTCGCCTGGCGGCGTGGCCACGGTGAACTTCAGGAACACCCGCGAGCCGGGCAGGTTGCGCGTGGAGTAGACCAGCGCCCCGTCCTGTTCGCGCTCGTACAGCACGCCGCTGAACACGCCCATGTTGCCCCACAGGTTCGGGGTCTGGACGGCGTTGTCGTCGATCTCCTTCGGCGTGCACCGCGATCCCGGCTCCGGCGCGGTGGCCAGGCTGACGGTGTTGCCCTGCACGCAGCGGTAGACGGTGCGCGCGGCGGCCAGCCCGGGCCACAGGCTGGGCAGCAGCAACAGCGCGAGCAGGAGGGGGCGAGGGGACATGGCGGCCGGATGATCCGGCCGTGCCCGCTAATGTTGGGTGAATGGGGGCCGGCAGGGCGGCGTCCTGCACCCGTGGTAGTGCCGGCCGCTGGCCGGCAACCTCAACAGCAACAGCCGTTTTCCCGCGAGGAGGCGGGGTGGGTCCCGCGACCTGCCGGGGTCACATCCCGTTGCTGAGCAACGGGACCTGACCCCACTTCGGATCACTTCGCGGTCCTCCGACGCACCCAATAGCCCACGCCCAGCAGCACGAACCACGCCGGGCTGGCGATCAGCGCCTGGCGGGTGTCGCCCTGCAGGCTCAGCAGCACCAGCACGGCGGCGAAGAACACCAGGCAGGCCCAGCACATCGCGACGCCGCCGGGCATCTTGAAGATCGATGCAGCATGGCGCTCCGGATAGCGACGGCGATAGGCCATGTAGGCCACCAGGATCAGCGACCAGACGAAGATGAACAGCACCGTCGCCAGTGTCGTCACCAGGGTGAAGGCGGTCACCAGGTTGGGAATCAGGTAGATCAGCAGCGTGCCGCCCAGCAGGCACAGGCACGAGAACAGCAGGCCACGGGCCGGCACTGCGGCGCGCGACAGTTTCGACAGCCCGCGCGGGGCGTGGCCCTCTTCGGCCAGGCCGTACAGCATGCGGCTGGTGGAGAAGATGCCGCTGTTGGCCGAGGACGTGGCCGAAGTCAGCACCACGAAGTTGATCAGGCTGGCGGCGGCGGGAATGCCGGCCAGCACGAACAGCTGCACGAACGGGCTCTTGTCCGGCACCACCTGGCGCCACGGGGTGACCGCCATGATCGCGATCAGCGCCAGCACGTAGAAGATGATGATGCGCACCGGGATCGAGTTGATCGCCTTGGGCAGGTTGCGCTCGGGGTCGGCGGTTTCGGCGGCGGTGGTGCCGACCAGCTCGATGCCGACGAAGGCGAACACCGCAATCTGGAAGCCGGCGAAGAAGCCGACCAGCCCCATCGGGAACATGCCACCGTCATTCCACAGGTTCGACAGCGACGCGGTGTGGCCGCTGGGTGAGGTGAAGCCCCATGCCACCAGCCCGGCGCCAGTGATGATCAGCGCGCAGATCGCCACGATCTTGATCAGCGCGAACCAGAATTCCATTTCGCCGAACAGCTTCACCGTCACCAGGTTCAATGCCAGCAGCAGCATCACGCAGGCCAGCGCCGGTTTCCAGGCTTCAAGCCCGGGGAACCAGAACTGCGCGTAGGCGGCAATGGCGATCACATCGGCGATGGCGGTGACGATCCAGCAGAACCAGTAGGTCCATCCACAGAAGAACCCGGCCCACGGGCCGAGCAGGTCGGTGGAGAAATCGATGAAGGATTTGTACTGCAGGTTGGACAGCAGCAGTTCGCCCATCGCGCGCATCACGAAGAACAGCATCGCGCCGATGATCAGGTAGACGAAGACGATGGAGGGGCCGGCCAGGCTGATGGTCTTGCCCGATCCCATGAACAGGCCGGTGCCGATGGCACCGCCGATGGCGATCAGTTGCAGGTGGCGGTTGGACAGGCTGCGGCGCAGGTGCTCGGGGGGCGTTGCGGGCTCGGTCATGGGCGCGGGCAAAAGGGGCGGGCGAAGCATTCGACGGTAGTCCTCCGCGGCGCCGAGCGCCAGCGCCAGACGGACCCATTGCGTCAAAGCGGGCCGCTTTCACCACAATGTGACCGAATACCGTATTGATCCCATTCCGCCCGGCCCGGCGCCATGCTCAGATAGCCGCACCTGCCCAAGGACCGGCCCACCATGCGCCCTGCCCCGCCCGCCCCGCTGGAGCCCCGGCCATGAGCCGGCTGCGCGTCATCATCGGCGGCACCGCCCTGGCCCTGCTGGCCGCTGCGCTGCCGATCGCGGTCATGGCCTACGCCACCTGGGACCGCGCGATCAGCGTCGAACAGCAGCGCCTGCGCGACATCGCCGATCGCACCCTGCGCCGCTCCGACCTGTCCTACCAGGAAGCGCTGGCGGCACTGAAATCGGCCGAGGCCGGCGCCTACGTACCCTGCAGCCCCGAACACATCCGGCGCATGCAGACCCTGGTGATGACCACCCCATCGATCGACCAGATGGGCTACTTCGAAGGTGGCAAGCTGCGCTGCACCTCGTGGGGTCCGTTCCTGTCCGATGTGGATCAACCCACGCCGGACCACGTCACCAGCGATGGCGCAGGCATTGCAGTGGATGTGCGCCCGGAAATCAGCGGCCGCCGCCAGGTGCTGGCGGTCCTGTATGGGTCCTACGACGCACTGGTGGACCCGCGCCGCTTCGTCGATGTCATTGCCGACCCGAACGTGCGGCTGGCGCTGGCCAGCCCCGATGGACGCCTGCTGGCCAAACAGCCCGGCCTGGATCCGGACCTGCTGGAGGCACTGCTGCGCGACCCCGGCGAAGGCCTGGATCACGCCACGCTGTTCGCCACCGCGCGCAACGAGGAATGGCTGGCCATCGCCACCACGCCGCGCACCGCGCTGGCCGCCGCCTTCCGCCAGCAGGCATGGCTGTACGTGCCGGTCGGCCTGCTGCTGGCCGCCGCCGGGGCCGGCCTGGTGATCTGGCTGTCGCGGCGCCGCCTGTCGCTGCGCGGTGAGCTGGCCACCGCCATCCGCCGCCGCGAGCTGTACCTGCATTACCAGCCGATCATCGAACTGGACACCGGCATCTGCGTCGGCGCCGAGGCGCTGGTGCGCTGGCAACGCCCGGATGGCACCCAGGTGCGGCCGGACCTGTTCATTCCGCTGGCCGAAGAGGCCGGCATGATCGCCGACGTCACCGACCTGGTGATCGAGAACGTGGTGCGCGACATGCGCGAGCTGCTGGTGGCCGACCGCAGCGCGCACATCGCGATCAACCTCGCCGCCGAAGACATCAGCAGCGGCCGCGCCCTGAAGATGATTTCCCGGCACATGGCCGGCAGCGGCATCCTGCCGCAGCAGATCTGGATGGAGGCCACCGAACGTGGCTTCCTCGACCTGGACCGCGCGCGCACCATGCTTGCCGCCGCCCGCCGCGCCGGCCACAGCGTGGCGATCGACGATTTCGGCGTCGGCTTCTCCAGCCTGCAGTACCTGCAGCAGCTGCCACTGGATGCGCTGAAGATCGACAAGTCGTTCATCGATGCGATCGGCACCGAAAGCGCCACCAGCCCGGTCACGCCGCACATCATCGACATGGCCAAGGAGCTGGGCCTGTGGGTGGTGGCCGAGGGCGTGGAAACCGAAGCGCAGCTGGCCTACCTGCACAGCCGGCATGTGGAATTCGGCCAGGGCTGGCTGTTCTCGCGGCCGCTGCCGCGTGATGAGTTCGTCGCCTTCCACCACAAGCGGCAGCAGCAGTACGGCGCTGCACGCGAGCACATGCAGAACCCGCGCAGCGTGCCGATCGAGCGTGAAGGGATCGAGTAGGACGGCCAACGGCAGAGCCCCTGGTGGTGGGTCGCGTACAGCTATCCCGGCGTTGGCCGGGACGGTCTCTGACAGGTTCTGGCGGCGGTCCCACTACGGAATCAACAGAAGAAGCAAACGCGAGTCGCTGCGCTCGGTAGATCCACGCCATGCGAGGATGGCGCGGCCCACGGTAGTGCCGGCCGCTGGCCGGCACCGCATCATCGTTGAGCGCCGCCTACGCCCACGCCTTCGGCCGTGCCAGCAACCACGCGACGGTCACCGCCAGCAACAGCAGCGGCAACCATCCCAGCTGGCTCGGGCCGCTGGCCTGCAGCAGCACGCCGCCCGCCACGCCGCCGGCCGCAATGGCCAGGTTCCAGCCGGTCACCAGCATCGACTGCGCCAGGTCCGCAGCGGCCCCGGCGCGTCGTGCCAAGGCGGTCTGGAACAGGGTCGGCACCGCGCCGAACGCCACGCCCCACAGGATCGTCGCCAGCAGCAGCGTGCTGGCCACGCCGGGCCATGCCAACAAGGCCAGCACCGGTACGATGAAGCCGATCACCGCCGCCCACACCAGCGCACGCAGGTGGCGATCCACGCCCCAACCAGCAATCCCGATGCCGGCAATCGCCGCCACGCCGAAGGCGAGCAGCAGCCGGTCCAGCCACGGGCCGGCACCCGCCTCCACCGCCAACGGTTCGATGTAGGTGTAGAGCACGTTGTGCGCCAGCACGTACAGCACCATCACCAGCAGCGCGCTGCGCACGCCCGGCATGCGCCAGACCTTGGCCAGCGACGCACGTTGACCGGCACCGGCCGCAGGCAGCGCCGGCAGTGCCCAGCGCGCGTACGCCAGCAGGCCCACGCCCAGCACGCTCATCAGCGCGAACGCCCAGCGCCAGCCGACCTGCTGGCCCAGCAACGTACCGGCCGGCACGCCCAGTGACAGCGCCAACGGCGACCCCACCATCGCCACCGCGATCGCGCGCCCCTGCAGCGACGGCACCACCATGCGTGCGGCATAGCCAGCCACCAGTGACCACAGCAGGCCACCGCTCACGCCTGCCAGGAAACGCGCAGCAAGGATCAGCGCATAGCTGCTGCTCAGCGCCGTCAACGTGTTGACCACCACGAAGCCGGCGATGGCCGCCAGCAACAGCGGACGCCGCGGCAGGCGCTGGGTCAACGCTGTCATCGGCAGTGCCGCCATCACCGAGCCCAGCGCATACACGCTCACCAGCTGGCCCACCGCCGCATCACTCACGCCCAGGCTGTCGCCCATCGGTCGCAGCACGCCGGCCGGCAGGGTCTCGGTCAACAGGGTGATGAAGCCGCCGCCTGCCAGCGCCAGCAGGCCCGCCCACGGCAAGCGCGTGGCCTCACCGGCCGGGCTGGCCGCATCGATGGCGTGGCCGCTCATCGCGCAGCCTCCAAGTCTGCATAGACCGCATCGCGCAGGTCATCGACAAAGGCGCCATCCATGCCTTCGTACAGGGTGTTGGTCAGCGCCACCACGCTCAGCCCACGCGCCGGATCAACGAACCAGCTGTGCCCATAAGCGCCGCCCCAGCGCCAGGTGCCTTCGCGCTGCGGCGTGCCGCTGGCAGCGGCCTCGCGCAGTAGTGCAAAGCCCAGCCCGAAGCCCCAGCCGGCCGGTTCCGGCGGCCCCTGCTCGCCCACCTGCGGGCTGGCCATCTCTGCCGCCAGCGCGGGCGGCAGCAGGCCGGAGCGCTGCACGTCACGCAGCGCCTCCAGCACCGACATCACGTCATCGGCAGTACCCACCAGGCCGGCGCCGGCCGAAGCGAAACGGCGGGCATCGAGGGCACGCGCAAGGCTGTACTCGATGCCCACCGTTCCCTCGAACGGCGCGACCACCTCCCCTTCCTGCAGGCGATGCGGCTGCGGCGTGCCGCTCACGTAGGGCGTGGCCAGCCGTGCGGCATCGCGTGTGGCGAACGCGGTATCGCGCAGGCCCAGGGGGGCAGCCAGCAAACGCTCGAACAGCACCTGCAGCGTTTCACCGGTCGCCGCTTCGGCCACTGCACCGGCCACGTCCACGCCCAACGAGTACAGCCATTGGCTGCCCGGTTCGAACAACAGCGGCGCCTGTGCGATACGGCGCACGTTCTCGGCCAGGGACACCGGGTTGGCGTCCATGCCATCGCTGACGCCGGCCCGGGCGTACGGTCCGTGCGCATCGGCTTCCAGGAAACGGTAGCCCAGCCCGCTGCTGTGGCTGAGCAACTGGCGCAGGCTGATCGGCGGCCTGCGGCCATCGGCCAGCGCCGGCCGGAAGTCCGGCAGCCAGCGCCGCACCGGCGCATCGAGGTCGAGCACGCCCTCGGCCACCAGGCGCAGGATCACCGTGCTCAACAGCGGCTTGCTGACCGATGCCAGCCGGAACAGCTGGTCGCGCTGCATCGGCAGGGCCGACTCGCGATCGGCCTGCCCGGTCGCGCTGGCATGGCGCAGCACGCCGTGCTCGCACACCAGCACCACCGCACCGACCAGGCGCGTCGGGTGGACCTGCTGCAGCAGCCGCTGCACCGAAGGCAGCATCGGTGCAGGTTCGAGGGAAAGAGCGGCATTCATCGCGGTGATCCGTGGGGAGAGGCCCGCCACGTTAGGCAGCACGGCGCGGTGCAAAAAGCCGGTTGCGGCTCCGGGCATCATGGACCGTGGAGTCCGCAATCGGCATGATGGCCGGAACTGCAAGGCCGCAACAGCAGGCGCCCCCCACCCTGCACCACAGTGTTGCGGTAGCGGCGCCGCCCGCCGTGATCACGCCGCCCCTACCCTGCCGCTTTCATTGCCCCTACGCCGATGTCAGTCCTGGACAATCTCGCCAACCTGCAGACTTTCGTGCACGCCGCCGACACGCGCAGCTTCGTCGAGACCGGGCGCCTGCAGGGCATCTCCGCATCGGCCGCCGGCAAGTGCGTTGCCCGGCTGGAGCATGCACTGGGCGTGCGCCTGTTCCACCGCAGCACGCGCAGCATCACGCTCACCGCCGAGGGCCAGCTGTTCCTGGCGCGCTGCCGGCGCATCCTCGACGAGCGCGATGCCGCACGCACCGAGCTGGCACAACCGCACGCCACGCCCAGCGGCACGCTGCGCATCAGCCTGCCGCTGGTCGGCGATCTCACCCTGCCGTTGATGGCCGAGTTCATGGCGGCGTATCCGGACATCCGCCTCGACCTGGATTTCAGCGACCGCCTGGTCGATGTCATCGAGGAAGGCTTCGATGCGGTGCTGCGCGTCGGTGAACCCAGCGACTCGCGGATGAACGCACGCCGGCTGGGGGTGTTCCCGCGCCGTGTAATCGCCTCGCCGGGCTACCTGCAGCGCCGCGGGGTTCCGCGCACGCCGGCGGAACTGATGCAGCACACGCTGCTGCACTATCGCTTCCCCAGCACCGGCAAGCTGGAGCCGTGGCCGATCCACTGGCCCGATGACGAAGCACCGCAGGAACTTCCGGTGCACATGGTGGCCAACACCATCGAAGCGCGGGTGGCGCTGGCACTGCGTGATGTCGGCCTGGCCTTCGTGCCGGTGCACTCGGTGCGCGATGCGCTGGCCGACGGCCGCCTGGTCACCGTGCTGGAGGATCATGTGCACTCCTGCGGCACCTTCCACTTGTTGTGGCCTTCGGGCCGACACGTACTGCCGAAGCTGCGGGTGTTCATCGACTTCGTCGGCGCCCGCCTGGGTACCGTGCCGTAGATCCACGCCATGCGTGGTGCTTAAGGTCAGCCGAGCATGGCTCGGCTCTACCGCTGCACGCAGCCATTCAGCCAGTCCCGCTATACTGGCCCCTCATTCCTCCAAGAGGCTCGCGACCAATGCGCCATTGATGCCGCCGTCTTCCCATCAGACGGCCTGACTCTTCCCGCCCCTGCGCGCAGGGGAGAACCCGGCATCCATGGAGGTCGCATGACCCCGCATTCCCTCACGCTCGATCGCGTGTCGTATCGACTGGCCGACGGCCGCCCGCTGTTTTCCGATCTGACGTTTTCCTTCGATCCGGTCGCCACCGGCCTGGTCGGTGCGAATGGCGCTGGCAAGAGCGTGCTCGCACGCCTGCTCGCCGGCCGGGTGCAGCCAGAGAACGGGCAGGTACGCGGCAGCGGCCGCGTGTTCCTGTTGCCGACGCCCGGCTATCCACCCGCTGGCACGGTCGGTGAACTGGCCGGCGTTGGCGCTGAACTGGCCGCGCTGCAACGCATCGAAGCCGGCAGCGTGGACGAGGCCGACTTCGCCTGCGTCGGCGACCGTTGGGACCTGCGCGAGCGCCTGCAGCAGCAATGGCAGGCGCTACGGCTGCCCGACGACCTCGATCCGGCCCAACCCGCCGGGCGCCTCAGTGGCGGCCAGGCCATGCAGGTGGCGCTGTCCGGCGCCTGGGCCAGCGGCGCTGATTGGCTGATCCTGGACGAACCCAGCAACCACCTCGATGCCCGCCATCGCCAGCAGTTGTACGAACGGTTGCAGCAGTGGCGCGGCGGCCTGCTGGTGATCAGCCATGATCGCGAACTGCTGGCGCACATGCAGCAGATCGTCGAGCTCGACGCGCGCGGGCTGCATCGCTATGGCGGGCCGTGGCAGCACTACGCCGACGCGCGTGCCGCCGAACGCGAAGCGGCCGCGGCACAGCTCGACCACGCCCGCGCCCAGCACCGGCAGCAGCAGCGCAGTGCGCGCGAACAGCACGAACGCCAGCAGCAACGCCAGGCACGTGGCAATCGCGATGCAAAGCAGGCCAACCAGGCGCCGATCCTGCTCGGCCGACAGAAACAACGTGCAGAGGGCAGCCACGGCCGCGCACAGCAGGTACAGGCCGAGCGCCTGCAGGCCAGCGCAGACCAGCTGCGCGCTGCAGCCTCGGCGGTTCACGCCACACCGGAGCTCGCACTGTTTGCCGGCGAGGGGGAACGCGGCAGCGCACGCCTGCTGCAGGCCGAGTCGCTGGTGCTGCCGCATGGCTGCCGCGCGCCGTTGCAGCTGGACATCCGCCGCGGCCAGCGCATCGCCGTGGTTGGTGACAACGGCAGTGGCAAGTCCACGCTGTTGCGCGTGTTGGCCGGCCAGTTGCCTGCACGCAGTGGCAACGTACAACGGCATGCACCACTGGCGCTGCTCGACCAGCAGTTGCTGGGGCTCTCCGGCGAGCGCAGCATTCTCGACACCGTGCAGGCTGCCAACCCGGCGGCCGATACCGGTGAACTGCGCACACGGCTGGCCCTGCTCGGGCTGGACGCGCAGCGCATCCAGCGTGCAGCCCATCACCTCAGCGATGGCGAACGGGTGAAAGGCGCGCTGGCCAGCGTGCTGTATGCCGATCCCGCACCGCAGATGCTGCTGCTGGACGAGCCCGGCAATGCGCTCGATCTGGGTGCCCTGCAGGCGTTGGAAGAACTGCTGGTGGCATGGCCGGGCGCGCTGGTGATGGTCAGCCACGACCGGCACCTGCTGCAGGCGTTGCAGCCGACGCAGGTGTTGCAGGTGAGCGCCGAGGGTTGGCAGTGGCGTGACGCCTTGTAGATCCACGCCATGCCTGGATCTACTGCAGCAGCCGAGCATGGGCTCGGCTCTACAGGATTGGCCGCGACGGATCACATTGTAGAGTCGAGCCATGCTCGACTCCGCCATGCATCCATCCACGCATGGCATATCGACCAGGGGTAGTGCCGGCCGCTGGCCGGCAACCCATCGATCCTCAGTGCACCGTCACCGCTTCCACACCGGGAACGCCTGCGGCAACTGATGCCACAGCAGCGGTCCCGCACGCAGCTCCTGGTCGTTGAGCAGGCAGGCATCCAGTTCCGCACGTACCGCACGCTCATCCATGTGCACGCCGATCACCACCAGCTCCTGGCGGCGATCCCCCCACAACGGGTGCCACAGGCGTTGCATCGCCGAGTGCGCGGACGCATCCGGGAAGTCTTCCGGCCCCGGCAACGGTGCGCTCCAGCAATCGGCCTGCTGCCGCGCCCAGCCCAGGTCGCTGTACGGCAGCGGCGTGGGCGGCAGCAACGGCGGCGTGTCCTCCAGCCCAGCACGCACGCGATCGCGTGCGGCGTACCAGAATCCCGCCGCCTGCGTCCGCGTCGCGGCACCCACGGTGTTCAGCTCGCCCACCCAGTCCATGCGGTTGGCCAGCCAGAACCAGCCCTTGCTGCGGATCACGCCCGGCATGCCCGACTGCAACGCGCGGGCGAAACGCGCGGGATGGAACGGTCGCCGCGAGCGGTAGACGAAACTGGCGATGCCGTACTCCTCGGTTTCCGGCGTGTGCTCGCCACGCAGCTCCTTTACCCAGCCCGGCGCACGTTGCGCACGCTCGAAGTCGAAGCGACCGGTGTCCAGCAGCTCGGGCAGCGGCACGTCACCGAAGCTGGACAGCAGCAGCTTCGCGTCGCGGTTCAGGCCACGCAGCACGGCCAGCGTGTCCTGCAGCACTTCGTCATCGGTCTGATCGACCTTGCTGACCACGATCACGTCGGCGAACTCGACCTGTTCGCACAGCAGGTCGACCACGCCGCGATCGTCATCCGGCCCAGCCTGCTGGCCACGCTCGGCCAGGCGCAGCGTCGAGCCGAAGTCGGCGAGGAACGCGCTGCCATCCACCACCGTCACCATCGTGTCCAGGCGCGCAATGTCACTCAGGCTGAAGCCCTGCTCGTCGCGTACCGCGAAGGTGGCCGCCACCGGCATCGGCTCACCGATGCCCGTCGACTCGATCAGCAGATAGTCATAGCGCCCCGCATCGGCCAGGCGCCGCACTTCCTGCAGCAGGTCATCGCGCAGCGTGCAGCAGATGCAGCCATTGCTGAACTCCACCAGCGTCTCTTCGGTGCGGCGCAGTTCGGCGCCGCCCTCGCGTACCAGCTGCGCATCGATGTTGACCTCGCTCATGTCGTTGACGATGACCGCCACACGCAAGCCCTCGCGGTTGCGCAGGATCTGGTTGAGCAGGGTGGTCTTGCCGGCCCCGAGGAAGCCGGACAGCACGGTGACCGGAAGGCGACGGTCGGCGCGGGAAACAGTGTTCATGTCGGAGCGGGTTGGCTGCGGAACGGAAATGTTACTGTATAACAATTACTGCGCAAGGAACCTCCCCCCATGAAGTCGCCTTCTGCCGCCCTGCTTGATGCCGGCGCGGTCGCCCTGTCCAGCCTGTGCCTGCTGCACTGCCTGGCGCTGCCCCTGCTTGCCGCCGCGCTGCCGCTGTTCGGCACGTGGGCCGAAGCGGAATGGGTGCATCTGCTGTTCGTGGCCATCGCCTTGCCGCTGACCGGCTACGCGCTGTGGCGGGCAGAACGCCGTCACCCGCTGCCCGTGCTGGCCTGGGCCACCGCCGGCGCCGGGCTCGGCCTGCTGCTGGCCGGCGCGTTGGCGCTGCCCTCGCACGACTGGGAAACACCGATGACGGTCACCGGCAGCCTGCTGCTGGCCGCCACGCATATCTGGAACGCGCGACACCGCCACGGGTAGTGCCGGCCGCTGGCCGGCAACCTCATGAACGGGGAAGACAACCTGCAGTCGCCGGCCAGCGGCCGGCACTACCTGGTCATTTGCCGTAGCGGCGCAGCAGCTCGACCAGCACCTGGGCCTCGGCCGCCCGCTGCTGCGGGTCTTCGGCGCCCACCACGTGTTCCTGCAGGTGCTCGTGCAGCAGCTCCATCAGCAGGCTGTGGGCGGCACCGCGCACGGCGGCAACCTGCACCAGCACGTCCGCACAGTCGCCGGCCTCACCCTCCGGCCTGTCCAGCGCCTGCTCCAACGCCGCCACCTGTCCGCCGATGCGGCGCACCCGGGTCAGCAACTGCTTTCGATGCTTGTGTACATGAGCCATGCCGGAATCATATACCCTATGGGGGTATCCACTCCACCGCTGGCCCCCATGCACCTGGACGCCCTTGCCGCCGCCCGTCGCCACGAACACCGCTTCGACGACGGCAACCCGCTGGCCGAACGCAATACCCGCCGCGCCCTGTGGCTCACCGTCAGCATGATGGTCGTGGAGATCGTCGGCGGCTGGTGGTTCAACTCCATGGCCGTGCTCGCCGACGGCTGGCACATGAGTTCGCATGCGCTGGCGCTCGGGCTCTCGGTGTTTGCGTACCGCTGCGCACGCCGCTACGCGCACGACCCGCGCTTCGCCTTCGGCACCTGGAAGATCGAGATCCTGGCCGGCTATACCAGCGCCATCGCCCTGCTCGGCGTGGCCGCGCTGATGGCCGTGCAGTCGCTGGAGCGGCTGTGGGTACCAGCACCGATCCACTACAACGAAGCCATCGCCATCGCGGCGGTCGGGCTGGGCGTGAACCTGCTGTGTGCCTGGTGGCTGCACGACAGCCCGGGCCACGCGCATCATCACCATGGCCATGACCACGGGCATGGCCACGAACACCACGACCACGGCCATGCGCACGGTCACGACCTCAACCTGCGCTCGGCCTACGTGCACGTGCTGGCCGACGCCGCCACCTCGGTGCTGGCCATCGTCGCCCTGCTCGGCGGCAAGCTGCTCGGCCTCACCTGGCTGGACCCGGTGATGGGCCTGGTCGGCGCCGTACTGGTCACGGTGTGGGCGGTCGGCCTGCTGCGCGACAGCGGCCGCATCCTGCTCGACGCGCAGATGGACGCGCCGGTGGTGGCCGAAGTACGCGAGGTGATCGAACAGGGCCCGTGGCCGGCACGCCTGGCCGACCTGCACGTCTGGCAGGTGGGTCGCGGCAAGTACGCGGTCAGCGCCAGCGTGGTCACCAGTGACGCCACGCTGGATGCCGATACCGTGCGCAACGCGCTGGCCATCCACGAAGAACTGGTGCATGTAACGGTGGAGATCCACCGCAGCTGATTTTGTCCGACTGCCGTCGCACTTGTAGAGCCGAGCCATGCTCGGCTGCCGCAGGCCATCAGCCGAGCACGGCTCGGCTCTACAGTCAGAGCTTCAGCATCATCCGCAGCAGGTACATCAGCAGCGGCAGCGCGCTCAGCACCGCACCGCTGATGCCGATCCATGGCCAGCGCTCGCCACGCACGCGCGCGGCCACTGCCAGGCCGCCGCCCACCAAGGCCGCGCCCAGCACGCCCACGCCCAGCCCAGCGGCCATGCCATTGCCACCGGCAGCGACTGCCGCCTGCGCCGCCACGGTGCCTGCCCCCCACCCCACAGCAATCCCCAGCCAACTGGCCACGCCGCACCACGGTGCCTTGCCCTGCGCCATCCGAAAACCCCTGTGTCCTTGCCGAATTTCTGTACGGGCCACGCCCGCGTGCTGCCTACACTAGCCGCACCTGCCCTGTAGGGACATCCCATGCGCACGCTCCGCCTGCTGCTGCCCGGTGCCCTCCTGCTGCTCACTGCCTGCGGCGACGATGCGCGGCTTCCCTTCTCCGCCGACCCATTGCAGGGCTGCTTCGCCACCGGCGCGCGCAAGCCCGCCGACTTCCGCATCGACAAGGAAGGCGGCCAGTACTTCGTTTCCTTCAGCCGTGGCGAGCAGTGGCAGCGCGAACCGAACGCCCTGCACAAGGCCACGTCCAGCGAGATCAGCCGCTACTTCCGCGACGACGCCGACCAGATCGACAATGCCCTGATCCGCATGTCCGGCGGCTTCGGCATCTTCCACTTCAACAAGGGCGCGACGCTGAAGGGCAAGGCCAGCGACAGCGACTACATGGCGCTGATGCTGATCGGGGCTGGGCCGGTGTATGCGGTGAAGTGCGATTGAACTGTAGAGCCGAGCCCACGCTCGGCTACGTTTGCAGTAGATCCACGCCATGCGTGGATGCAGGCATGGTGGAGCCTAGGGCGGGCTCGGCTCTACAACAGCTGCGGTACCATGCCCTCCCCCGAACCGCCCCGGTACCCGCCGTGCCCCATTACACCGGCCCCCTGCTGACCCGCGACAGCGCCGATACCCTGCGCCGTGCCCATGAAAAAGGCGCCGCCGACTGGCAGGGCTCGCTCGACCTCGGGCGCAGCCAGGACAGCGTGGCGCTCGATGCGGACGGCTTCCACTTCCGGGGCCAGCCCTATCCCTGGCCGGGCAAGCTGAAGGACCGCACGCTGTACTACTGGGATGGCGAGGACTTCGCGCCGATCTCGCGCTACAGCGGCTCGCTGATCAAGCTGGTGCCGACCGAATGGGGCGCACCGACCTTCGAGATCGACGGCATCAAGATGCTGCCGACCTCGAAGCTGTCGCCGTTCGAGGATGCACGCCGCAAGGTGGAGCTGGTCGCCCCGGCCGGCAAGGTCATCCTCGATACCTGCGGTGGCCTCGGCTACTTCGCCGCCTGTGCGCTGGAAGCCGGTGTCGGCCAGATCCGCTCGTTCGAGAAGAACACCGATGTGATGTGGCTGCGCACGCTCAACCCGTGGTCGCCGGATCCGGACTCGGCTGCCGCCGGTGGCCGCCTGCAGTTCAGCCACGGTGACGTCTCGCAGCAGATCGAACAGGTGGCCAGCACCAGTGTCGACGCGATCCTGCACGACCCGCCGCGCTTCGGCATCGCCGGCGAGCTGTACTCACAGGTGTTCTACGACCACCTCGCCCGCGTGATCCGCAAGGGCGGCCGCCTGTTCCACTACACAGGTGCGCCGAACAAGCTGACCAGCGGCCGCGACGTGCCGCGTGAAGTGGCCAAGCGCCTGGAAAAGGCTGGTTTCAAGGCCGAACTGGCGCTGGACGGCGTGCTGGCCGTCAAGCGCTGAGCCTTACTCCGAATCGACCTTGGCCAGCTTCATCACCCACGCCGGCACCTCGGGCTCGCCGGCGTAGAAGTCCTTCGGCTTGTTCTCCGCCATCGCCCAGCGGTGCAGCCAGCTAGGGCCATAGCGGCCGTTGTAGCCTTCAGCACCCCGCGCATACGCGGGGTCACGCATCGCCTCGTCCAGCGAGATGAAGCGATAGCCGCGGCGCTTCGTGGCCGCCACCAGTTCGGCGAAGGTGGCCGCGTTGAGCTCATTGGCGTGCATCAGCCACACCTGCGGCAGCGCGTACCCCAGCAGCGCCTGCGATTGTTTCTCGTAATAGTCCAGCTTGTTCAGCATGTACGGCACGTAGCCCTTGCGCAGCTGCGCCAGCGTCGCCGCGCGCGCGGGCGAGTCCGCCTGCTCGTTCATCACGTTGGCATAGGCGAACGCCCACACCCACTCACCGTTGTCCACCGTCACCGGTGCCACGCGGTAGCCATGCTGTTTGAAGAACGCATCCATCTGCACGCGCTCATCCGCGGTGCGCCCGGCACGCAGGTAAGGGTGGCGCATCCACTGCGGCGCCTGCCCCTTCTCGGCCAGCAGCGGCCCCAGCACCGTCTCGCCGCGCAGGAAGTCCTGCTGGAACGCCGCCAGGCCCTTCGCATTCAGATCCATGTGCGAGTAGGTGTGGTTGCCCAGCACATAGCCCGCATCACGCCAGTCGCGCAGCATCTGCACCCGCGCCGGCTGCACCTGTCCATCCACCTCAAGCTTGTTCTCGTTGACGAAGCCGACCACCGGCACGCCAGCCTCGCGCAGCTGGGCCATCAACGCTTCATGCCGCGCCTGCAGATCCGGCGGCACGATCTGGTCAAGCCGTGCCCATGGCAGGTCATCGATGGTCACCGCGATACGGCGGTCCACCTCGGCGGCATGCACCGCCAGCGACAACAGCAACAACGGCAACGCACGCAGCAACAAGCGCATCGGGTCTTCCCTGGAGTGGCGAGGCGTCGACTGTAGCGCGATTGCCGCGCGCCGCCGAGCGTGCTCAGCCCGCCCGGGCCCGCGCGATCGCACGCCACAGGGCAACGCCGCCGGCCATCGCGGCCAACAACAGCACCGTCAACACCAGCGCCAGATCATCCGGATTACGCAGCAGTGGCGCGTTCACCCGCGTCAGGATGTGGAACACCACGCGCTGCGCCTGCTCCAGCGGTACATCGCCCTCCGACACCAGCTCCACCAGGCACGCCGTGGGTGACAGCCGCGCCACATTACTCCACGCATCCTCGTACAGGTGCAGTACCCATCCGGCCAAAGCCAGTGCGCCACCGTGCAGCACCATAAGCGCCACGTTCGCCGTGCGCAGCCGATCGCGCAGCCACAGCGCACGGCTTGCGCATACCGCCATGGCCCCCAGCAAGGCCAGCACCAGGCCTACCCATGGAATCCAGCCCAGGGGTTGCCAGTCATCCAGTGCGCCCGCACGCGCCATCACCTGTTCGGCAACCTGCAATCGCGCCTGCGCGTCCGGGCCCCCACAGGCCACCGTCACCGGCTCCAGCAACAGCTCCACGCGGTAATGGAAGAAGCCGGCAGCCAGCACCACAGAAAGCAGCGCGACCCACTGGAGCATCAACAGGATCGGCCCCTGCCCACAGATGCGGCGGATTCGGGAAGTGGCGGCGCTCATCGGTTCATCCATGACAGCAAAGAGCCATCCTAACCAAGCGCTTCGCACGTGTCGGCTGGCGGATGCGACACGCACCACGCAGCGCCGTTACGATGACGAGGTTGATTGAATCCGTGTGTGCCAAGCAGGATGTTCCCGATGGTGATGCTGTATCTGGTGGTACGAACGCTGCTGCCACTGCTGGCGTTCGTGCTCGCATGGTGGCTGCTCTCGCGCCTGATCAATGCGCGCGTCGCCCGGATGCCACGCGTCCCGTTGAACCTGCCGGAGCACAGCAGCAGCCCCCGCAGGAAGGATCGACGCATCTACGCGCGCGAGCTGCGGCGCAAGCCGGGCCTGCGCACGGCAACCCGCGCCGCCACCGCACCCCGCAGCTGGCACGTCGCCGCGGCCATCCTCTCGCTGATGGCGCTGATCGCCACCGTGCTGGTCATCCCCGATGGCGCACGCTTCCAGGTGATGGTGGACAATCTCACCGGTTATGCGGGAACCGTCGTCGAGGCGCAGGTTCCCGTGGCCGCACAGCCCGTCGTGCTGCAGGCATGGCAACCCGCGCTCGCACAGCTGGGGCGGCCCACGGCGATGCGCTACCCGATCGGTCGCACCGGCGGTGAGCATGAAGCCCATGCGGTCGTGCCCGTGCAGGTCCGGCAGCAGGGCGACCGCCTGCAGGTGGCCATCGCGCTGCCGTTGGACACCGAAATGCTGCGTGCGGAACTGGCACGGCTGGCCGGGTTGCCAATCGAGGCCATTGACGTACAGCAACGCGAGGTTGCGCCATGGAGGGAGTCGGGCTGGCAGCCACTGCCCGGCCCTTAGCGCCGAGCCCATGCTCCGCTGCCCTTTGCCCCTTCTCCGGCTGGCACGCGCCCCGCGCGCCAGCCGAGCATCGGCTCGGCGCTACACCAGGCCCACAGCCAGCCTTTGAATCACGACCCACGCGGCAGCTTCGCCGCCCACATGTTGTCGACCAGGTTGGGATAGCGCCGCCCGTTCTCCTCGGCACGTTGCCGTGCCGCCGCCTTCTGCGCATCCGATAGCGGTTGCGACGTCTGCCCCTTGGGGTTGGGCTTCTTCCACGGGGGTGTTCTGGTCTGGCGCATGGCCGCAGCTTAGCGCTTCAGGAAGTTCAGCAGGGCCAGATTGAAGCGGTCGGCGTGGCTGGTGTTGCAGCCATGTGGCGCGCCTTCCAGGATCACCACCTCGCTGCCTTTGATGGCCTTGTGGGTACGCTGGCCGGAGCCCTCGAACGGCACGATGGCATCGCTGTCACCGTGCAGGATCAGCGTCGGCACCGTGATCTTCTTCAGGTCATCCCGGAAATCAGTGGTGGCAAACGCGTGCATGCAGCCCAGTGCCGCCGTCTGGTCGGATTGATGGCACAGCGCGATCGCCGCCTGGCGCGTCTCTTCGGTCACCATCAGCTGGCCATTGGCGCTGAAGAAGTCGCGGGTGAAGCCATCGAAGAAGGCTTCGCGGTCCTTCTCCAATCCGCTGCGCATTTCATCGGCCTTGTCCTGGGTCAGCGGCCCCTCCGGGTTGTCGTCACTGCGCAGCAGGAACGGCGGCACCGCCGCAGCGAACACCACACTGTGCAGGCGATCCTGGCCGTGGTTGGCCACGTAGCGCGCCACCTCGCCACCGCCCATCGAGAAACCGACCAGGGTGACATCGCGCAGGTCACGTTCCTCGATCAACCCCGCCAGATCCGCCGCCAGGGTGTCGTAGTCATAGCCCTCGGCCGGTTTGTCGGAGCGGCCAAAGCCGCGCCGGTCGTAACTGATGACCCGATACTGGGCATCGCGCAGGATCGCCACCTGGGTCTTCCAGGCATCGGCGGACAACGGCCAGCCGTGGATCAGGATCACCGGGCGGCCGTCGCCACCGGTATCTTCAACATGCAGGCGGATGCGGGAAGCAGGCATGGGCGCTCCTGTGGAAGGGAAGGAGTGCAGGCTAGCGGCCGCGCCCTGTGGCAGCCGTGAGGGAATCACGCCCCCTCATGACATCGCCTGCACATGCCGCCACGCGAAGCCGCACCGGCCTGGCCGGCCTTCGCACCGCGCCCAGGCGGTTTCGTCGCAGCGCCGTACCGCCGTGGTCACCGGCATGTCAGCCTGCGCAGACCATCCCCGGGAGTCTTGCCATGCTGCTGCTCACCCTGCCCTTGCTGGCCGCCGGCCTCGCCGCCGCACCGTCGCCCGTCGATGACCTGCGCGAACAGATCCGCCAGGCCGACAGCCAGTTGTTCGCCGTCGCCTTCGAGGCCTGCGACGCCGACAAGGCCGCCGCGATGACCACCGAAGACATGGAGTTCTTCCATGACAAGGACGGCAAGTCGGCCAGCAACCGCGAGGATTTCCGCCGCAGCGTGGCCAACCTGTGCGACAACGCGCGCAAGGACGGCTGGCGCCTGCGGCGCGAGCTGGTGGACTCCTCGCTGCAGGTATTCCCGCTGCACGACGAGCGGGCGCTGGAAATCGGCGACCACCGCTTCCACGAGCGCGGCAAGGACGGCGTGGAGCACTGGGTCGGCCAGGCCCGTTTCATCCAGGTCTGGCGCCGCGTGGACGGGCACTGGCTGGCCGAACGGGTGATCAGCTATGACCACCGGCCGGCGGACTGACCTTTCCGGCGTCCTTCACCGGCCGGATCTATACTGGCGCAGTTCACCCCGACCCACCGCTACCGTTCGATCGCCATGGCAGAACTCACCCCCAACCACCCCGACTATGGCCTCCATCAGCAGGTCCGCCAGGGCGTGTCCGCTCTGGATGCCCAGCATGGCCGTGCGTTCGACCAGACCAGCGAGCGCCTGACCGCCAGCCTGACCGTACTCGCCCGCGAGCAGGGCCTGCAGCAGGTCGACCACGTGCTGGTCAGCAACGCCACGGCCCAGCACCCGGCCGGGCACAACATCTTCGTGGTGCAGGGCGACCCGGCCAACCCGGCGCACCTGCGCGCGATGATGCCGACGGCCGTAGCGGCGCAGACGCCGGTGGAGCAGTCGATGCAGAAGTTGGGGTTGGCCCCGCAGCAGCCGGCCGTGGGGTTAGTGCCCGAACAGCAGGCCCGTGAGCAGGAGCAGCAGCAGAACCCGGCACACCGTCTGGGCTGAGCCGCCTCCAGCGTTGTTGGCGGAGCGGCGCAAGTCTCTGATCATTTTCCCGACAGAGGGTCCGCGTGGACCCGCAGCTGTGCCGGGTAATGCTGGAGCAAGAGGGTGGGCTGCACCGTGCGCACATCGAGGCGGTAGCGGGCATCGGTTTCCATCGGCAGGGTGACGATGCTCAACCTGTATCGGCTGGCGTCCATCGATACCTGATGCGCGTAGCGCCAGTCTGCCGACTCATGCCATTCGGGTAGCGGCTGACCCAGACTGCGCGCCCTTGCCTGATGGACATCAGACGTTGCAACGTCCTGCCAGGCACCTGCGACCCAGCGCTGCAGGGACAGCTGGAAGGGAACATGAACATTGTCCATGTCAGGCCCACTGTCAGGCCCGGGGCCATGTCGCTGCACCTCAAGATCCAGCACGTAGGGTCGACCCGGATAGAAACTGCGGGGATTCGTCTCGAACTCGAACCGCACCGTCTGGCCTGGCTCGGCAAGGTTGATCGGCTTGACCAGATCCAGCGGCTCCGGTGCATCCGGTATGCGGCTGCAGGCGCCGAGTGCACCCACCAGCGTGAAGATCAGGCCGGCGCGCAGCCAGCGGTGGATACCCAGCATGATTCAGATCCTTTGGCTCCCTGCCATGGGCTTCAACCCTAGCGGGCAGCCTATTGCACTGCAACCGGGCAAAGAAGAAGGCAGAGCCTGCGCCCTGCCTTCCTCATGCGACGCGCGACGGCGCGGGGCCTTGCGTCAGCGCCTTACAGCTGGATGCGCGCCACGCTCTCGTCAGCGCCCTTGTCATCCTTCTCGCCGTTCTTGATGCTCACGAACAGCACGTTGTTCTTCGCATCCAGCGCCAGGCTGTTCGGGTGGGTCGGCACCTTGTAGGTCGCCACCTTCTGGTAGCTGTCACTGTTGTACGCGGTAACCGTACCGGCTTCGCGGTTGGTCACGTACAGGCGCTTGCGCGGTGCATCCAGCAGGATGCCCAGCGGGCCGGCATCGGTCGGGATGCTGGCCAGTTCCCTGCCGGTACTGCGGTCCAGCACCAGCACGCGCTGGCCCGGATGCTTGCTGACCAAGCCGCTGCTCTTGGCCTGGTAGCCACGCAGGAATTCCGAGCCCTGGTCGGTCACGAACAGGCGCTTGCCGGCCGGGTCCAGCGCGATGTTCATCGGCTGCTCGGCAGCGATCCTGTGCTGCGCCACCACCTTGTTCGAATCGGTGCCCACCACCACCAGCTCGGCCAACAGGTTGCTGGTGTAGACGCGCTTGTTGGCGGCATCCAGCGCCAGGCCCGGTGCCTTGGCATTGCCCAGGCCATCGATGGTGTTGATCACCCTCAGCGTGGTGGTATCGATCACGAACAGCACGCTGCTCACGTCCGGCTGGCTGCTGTGGCCGGTCACGTACAGGCGGTTGGCGGCGCTGTCGACCACCAGCTCGCGCAGGTCGTGGGTGTAGGCAGCCTTGCCGTCCTTGCCGGTCTTCTTCTCCATCAGCTGGATGGTGCCGACGGCCTTGTTCTGCGCGGTGTCGACCACGGTCACCGACAGGTCCACGGTGTTGCCCACGTACAGGCGGTTGTGGGCGTCATCCAGCACCACACCGAACGCCTTGCGCTCCAGCGGGATGCGGGTTTCCACGGCGAGCGTGGCCGGATTCAGGCGCAGCACCTGGGCCGGGCCGGCGTCATCGCCGAAACCGCCGGAGGAGGCCACGAACACGGCGTTCTGCTTCGGGCTGTAGGCCAGCTCGTACAGTCCCTTGGCCACGGCCTGGCGCTGTACGGCGGTGGTGGCGCTGGCGTCGGGCGCGTTATCGGCGAACGCCGAAGGCACGCCGAGGCTGAGCGATACAGCAAGGGCCAGGGCGGCCGAGCGGAAGAGAGGAGTACGGAACATGCGAGCGTCCTTGAATGGGCACGGGAAGGTGTCCTGGCTCGCTGGGCCGTACTGCGACGGCCCGACCTGCATCTGTCTGCGCGGGTGGGCTGGCTGGGGTTGCGGGGGAATGGTAGCAGGTGGGGGGCGTGGCGTGCGCCGGCGCGGGCATGGCAGACGTTCGACCTTGGCGCTACCCGCCGGCTATGCCATCCGCGGGCCGTGGCTCTGTTGCAGTTGCTGCTCTTCCTGCAGCCGCTGCACATCGCGCTGCGGCAGGTTCTGCTGCATCTGCGCCACCCGTTCGAACGAGGCCTCTACCGGTGCCTGCGCTGCCAGCTCCGCAGGCATGCTGGCGCGCTGGTGTGCCGGGTCACCACGGTCCCCCTGCACGATGAACAGCTTCGGCGCGGTATCACCGCGCGGCTCGCCCAGCACCACTTCGTCCACGCGCGAGAACTGCTGCTCCTTCGACAGCGCGAGGAGGCTGGCACTGACATTGCCGTTGCGTGCACCGAAAGCGCCGAGGTCGGCCACCTGCTGGTGGATCTGGTTGAGGCGGGCATGATCCTCATGCGCCGGGTCTGCGGGCGTGCCGCTTGCCGCGAGGGTGCTGTTGCCGCGCCACTGCTCGCCGTTCTCGGTGAACATCCACTCGCGGAAGGTCTGCTTCGGCATCGGGTTCCACTGCACCCTGTCCAGCTCGCTGCCCTTCACCTGCTGCGGAATGGCGTTGACGGCGCGGATGTTGTCCAGGACCCTGGTGGCGCCCTCGTAGTTGGTGATCTCCCCGGCCAGCCCGACCGGGCGCAGGCCTGCGTGGTTCAGGGCACCCCAGGCGAAATCGGTGCAGGCGTTGGAGAAGAAGTCGTAGTTCATGTCGAAGCCGTGCTTCTTCGGGTCTGCCGAGAACTCGAGGATGCGGTCGTACTGCGCCTTGCTGATCTCGATCGTGCGCTCGAAGCGGGGCTTGTCGTAGACCGACACGTCCATGTCATCGACTTTGCCCCTGTTCGGCTCGTCCTTGGTGCCTGCGTGGGTGAAACCAATGCTCTCCGGCAAGGGTCCACCCGAACGGCGCAGCGACAGGAACATGTGCCCCGCGAACGAAGGCTCCAGCAGAAACCTGTTTCCCTCGGCATCACGGCCGTAGCGCGGCGTGCCGGGGGCCGCCAGATGGATGGTTACGCTGTAGCGTTCGGCATCGTCCTTGTGCATGTCTACTTTCCTAGTGATTGGTAGCCAACGATCAGTTCTGCGTTCAGGCCGTCCAGCTGGGGTCGATCTTCCACAAGGTCGACCCGCAGAACGTAGCGCCCGGGTGCAATGCCTCCGACCTGCGCCAGCTGCAGCGTGCGATAGAGCACGTCTTCAGAGTACAACCCGGCCTCGGCCAAGCTGTTGATGTCCACACTCCCCGTCGTCAGGTCTGTGACCACGCCATCATCCCCGATCTTCTGCGAGTCGCGTCCGTCGCGGGTACGCTGCCAGAGCTGCACATGACGAGGCGCGCTGCCATCAATCCGCTCCAGGCGCAGCCGCGCTGGCAAACGTCCGAGAGTGATCTTCTCCGAAGCATCCAGCAGCCGTCGCGCGTCGGTATCCTGCAGCCGCAACCCAATGTTCAGGATCGGAATGGCCGGCTTCTGGGCTGCCGGCAAATCAAACGTGACGTCGGCAATCCGACCGGCCTTCTGCAATTGCACGGCCCGCGTGAACGGCACAACCGTGCGGGCCTCGGCCTGTGCGCGCGTCAGCAGGGGCGGCGCAACCTCAGGCGCTGGTGACGCACGGCATGCCACCAGCGCGCCCAGCACCGCCAGTACCACCAGCCCCCGCCGCAGCGGCCGCGTCATTGCTCCTTCAACCTCAGCGAATCGGCCACATCGGTCTTGGCCGCCACTTCGGTGGCGATGCTGGCGCGGCGGTGCCCCGGGTCGTTGCGGTCGCCCTGCACGATGAAGATGCTCTCGGCGGCGTGGCTGTTCTGGGTCGGTTGGCTGAGCAGCACGTGGTCCACGCGCGAGAGGTTGTTCTGCTTGGCCAGCACCAGCAGGCTGGCGCTGATGCGCTGGCTGGCCGCATCGAACGGGCGGCCGTGCGCGGCGTCCAGTTCGGCCACTTTCTGGATCAGCTGCGAGAACAAGCGATGGTCCGGATGCGAAGGGTCCAGTAGCGTGCCGGCCACTTCAATCGGCGTCGGCGGCGGCTCATCGCTGGCACGGTCACCCTGGCGATGGTGCTCGGCCTCGCGCTCGGGCATCGCGTTGTGGGTTTCGGCATTCAGATCGCTGCCCGGGAACGGCGCGGTGATGCACTGGATCTCTGGCAGGTTGAACAGCACCGCGAACTCGCCCAGGTTGCTGCCGCCGTCCAGCGGGGCCGGCAGCGGATGCAGGCCCGCATAGTGCAGCGCCGCCCATACGAAATCGCTGCAACGATTGATGGTGGCCGGGCGATCCACATCGAATTCGAACTCGGCCGGTTCTTCGGCGAAATCACGCAGGCAGCCGTAGTGCTCCTCGGTGATTTCCAAGGTGCGGCTGTAGTACGGGTCCAGATGCTGGTCGGCATCGTCGTGGCGTACCTGCGCGTACTGCACGCCGGTGCGGGTTTCGCCCGGCGCCTGGCGCGGCGGCGCGAAGCCGTAACTGTGGGCCTCGTCGCCCGCGGCCACCTGCAGGTACATATGGCCGCGCGGCGAGACGCCTCCACTCTTCAGCGGGGTGCCGGGGGCGGCCAGATAAAGGGTTGCGGTGTAGCGTGTTGCCTGCTCCATGCCTGTTCAGCCTTGATGGGTGCTGCGGTCCTGGGCGGATGATGGCATAGGTGGGATGGGGGTCAGGTGGAGGGAGAGAGGACGCCGATCGCGACTTGCTGAATATGTGAGCCAGCGTGCAGTACTGGGCCCGGACGTGAGCAAGTGCCCGCAGCGACTGGAGCTTGCCATTCCACCGTTCTATAGTCGTTTCGATCATGCAAGGGAATCGCCCATGAGCAGAGCACCGGCTTGCCGGCTTGCCTCCCTCGCCCTGGTGGCCGTGCTGAGCACCACCGCCTGCGCGAAGGCCCCGTCCGCGGAGAAGGACCCGAACGGAACCCCCATGCGCGAAAGCGCAACCAACCCACGCACGGTGGGCGGACAGACCTACACGACGCAGCCGGTGGAGGCACGGCTTGGCCCGCACCGCTTCATGTTCCCGGCCAACCTCTACTACAACCAGACGGGTCCCCTGGCCGATGGCAGCGTCATGCTCACTGTGTTCTGGCCTGATTTCGATGCAGCGCCTCCTGATGATCGCCCGGTACGCAGCACGCAGGACAGCCGGCGGCAGGTGCTGGTCGAGCTTAGGTACATCGATCGCGTTCCCATCCAGAACTATCTGGCGCGTCGGTCCAGTAGTGAAGCCACCAGCGCGCCGGGATCGCTGGAGCGAAGGGACCCGGCAGAGAACCTCGCGCTGCGCGTTGCCCAACCCGAACGCTGGGGCCTGACGCCCTATTCGATCGACCCATCGTTGATGGAAGCCTATGCAAAGGACTCGGAGGCTGCGCTGGGCAGGCCTTACGTGCACAACCCGGGTATGGAGCCAGACTGGTATGTAGCCCGCTCGGTGGAGGGCCAACTGACAACGTTCATCAGCTGCGACCCGGCAGACCGCATTCCTGACGGACTTGTAGTTCAGGGAAAGACACTTGAACGCGCCGGCGAAGGCCGGATCGCAATGTGCCGCCATTCCATCGTGGACGTGGGCGACAGCATCGCCATCGAGATGAACTATGCACGCGTCATGCTGAGCGACTGGCAACGCCTGGAAACCAGAGTGCGTGATCTTCTGAGCCGCTATCGCGCTCAATCGCAATGAATGGAGATCCCGGCGTTCTTCATCCGGGTCGTACAGTACCTTCAACACCGTCAGGGACTCACCGATGGGCATCACAACGAAGGAGGCTTCGGTTTTGCTCTCCGTCATCATGACCAGATTGCTTCGGCCGCAGCTACCTCGAGCTATGCTGCGCGCGGCTCACATTGGTGCTCTTTTCGGACTGTCAGCCATGCTCACGCTGACATCTGCATGCGCGCGATCGACGGATATGTCTGCCCTCAATGAACGTGCCGCTGCCGCAGATACGCAGCCCGCCCGCATCTCCATGGCCGAGCTGCATAAACGGATTCTCGCCTACGCGGATTCGCTCAGGTCAAGGGCGGACATCAGTCCGGACAAGTTCGGCACGGCGATCGGTGTCTCGCTCGTGCCAGACGAAAAGGTCAGCATCAGGCACATCGCCAAGGACCTGGCAACGACGAACGGCTACAACTATGGGGCGTCTTATCTGTCGGTTGAGTCGGCACGTGAGTTCCCCAACCAAGAGGTGATCTTCTATCAGCTGGGCAAGCAGCCAGTGACGGATGCTCCGAATGGCGTGTGCTACTGGGAAGCCGAAAGTGCCGGACGAGCCCTCGAAGCCCTCGGATACAGGACCGGAGGAGAAGTGCCATTTCAGAGAGGGGGCATCAGGCAGTACCGGCGCCCCATCACCGGTGGTAAGCAGTATATGGATACCAGCCTGTTGACCTATCGTTCCGATGAAGGTGATACAGCGAGAACCTGCGTCTACGCGGTCCAGTTTGGAGGAGGAGACAAATGAAGGGAATCGAATCCAGCGTCGAGCCACTATTGGCCGATCTGCGCGCAGACAAACAGCTTCCCAGTGGTGCCGAGGATGCGATCCGACGCAGCATTGCAGGCTCCCCCTACCTCAAGCACCTTCTGGCAAACGCAGCCGACAGCGGTCAGATCGGCCGGATTGCCGTCTCCTACGGACATCACAATGGCGGCCACTTTCAGGAGGGAGCGGATGGAAACCCACCAACGATTTTCATCAGCGCCTCCAATTTCCAGAGCGTAACCGGCGCCCGGCTTGAAGAACGACTTACCGAAGTGCTGGGCCACGAGACCATGCACGGCATCCTGGCTAAGGAACGCGCCGCAGCGCTCAGGGACTTCAAGCAGACCTACAGCGAGGAACTGATCGCTTCACACGATTCCCGGTCAGGCTCGGTGAACCTGACCGAGCCGGTGCGCACGCTACTGGACAAGGGACGACAGGACGAGGCACTGGCGGAGGTCTCGGGCCTGCGGGCATTGGATAGCCGATTCAGAGCGTTGAATCCAACCTTGGATGACAACGGACTGGAGGCAATGCTTGCGTCCCGCTCGCTCTCCCGTTGCATTCGGGCTGAGGGCGCAACCAGAAGCCTGGCGGATGGCATTTCGTATGATGCGCTTGCCAAGCGCCCCAACAATGAGAGCGTCCAGCTCACCAAGGCCGTCGAGCAGTGCTTCTATGACGGCACTGGCACGCTGGGCCGGCACGGCGATTCCGACTACCGCAACTACTACGGTACCTATCCGCTATCAGTGATCGGGACGAGCCATGCCTTCCTGGCTGAAGGTCGCCAACCCCCGGCCATCCGCATCGACCTGCATGAGCTTGGTCTCGACCCGAAGCAGCTTGAGCGCAATGGCCTCGACTTTGGCAGCGCAAAGATCCTGCCTGTTGGCGACTTCGGAAAGGGCGGGTTGGGCTGGGTGGAGCTGAAGAACACCGGCAGCGCACACACCATTTCGCCACCGACGCAGAGCGTTGCAGATATGCAGTCCTCGCCCACCCACTCGCTCAGTCCAGCAGATCAGGCGCTGCTGGACCAGATTCGGAGCAAGGTGGAAGCACTGGACAAGGCCAACGGCCGAACCTTCGATGACACCAGCGAGCGTATGTCTACCAGTCTGCTGGCCGCAGCCAAGGATGCCGGAATCACCCGCGCGGACCATGTTGTGCTGAGCAGACAGACAGATGCCTCCCCCGCCGCACATAACATCTTTGTGGTGCAGGGTGCGATGTCCGACCCTGCCTCCCTTCGCACTCACATGGCGACTGCAGAGGCCGCCCAACGGCCAGTGCAGGAGAGCCTGAACCAAGTGGAAGCAATCGGCCAGCGGCAGGCGCGTGAGCAGGCAGACATGCAGCGCACGCAGGAGCAACAGCAGCGGGTTTGGGCGCCGTCGATGTAGGCTATCTGCTTCAGCTAGCTCGACTGTTCCACCGGCGGCCTCGCCTCGATGGCCCGGCGCTTTTCTTCATCAAAGAGAAGACACTCGGCAAAGGTTTCATCCAGCCGCAGCACGTTCTTCTGCAAATCCGGGACGCCGGTAAGAATAGCGAGGTGCTGCCCCGCCATCATCGAAAGGTTGTTGCTCATTCGGATGACGTTGACCGCCAATGGCGCAGGGAAGCCATCGCGGCTCCGGCTCATTGCGTGTACACCTGCGTGTACGAATGAGTTCAACGGAGACCATGCATGCACCTTCAGCTCAACAAGGTGCGGGAGCATATTGCCAAGCTCCGATACTTCCGCAAATGCCTCCAGCATCTTCGACAGCATCGGCAGCCCCTTCTCGCTCGTTCCCGCTTCCGGCGGTAGGGACAGCAGCTCGACCTGCTCGTCGCCTGCGCAGTGCAGGATCCAGACGGACCGCGTGAAGGCCTCGTACTGGCAGCGCATCAATGCCATTGCAGAGGGCGCCATACCGGCCTGCAGCAGCGTGCGAAGGGCGTCTGCGTGTTCAAGGCTCAGCAATGCTGCGTCCATTGACGCCAACAATCTGGGCGAGTCATCCGCCAGCGGATAATCCACCGTGGAGAGGATCGCCTGGCGAAGCAGCGCGGATCGGTTGAGCAGGTCTTCCATGACGATGACTCCTGGTATCGGCGGGTGGAGCATATCCAGCGGAGGGGGCTGTCCGCCAGAGCCCATGCGGAACTCACGCTGTGAGACAGCTCCAGACCATCCTCCCCTCCCCCACCGGAGGATACCCGTGACCAGAATCGACCCCCCATGGTTGGAAGCCTTCGACGAGGAGCTCCTCCACCTGTTCGCCATAGACCATCGCGACGCGGGCATGGATGAGTAACTGCTGGGCTGCTACGCAGACCTTCCGCCACGCGACGCGACGCTGGCATTCAGCAGCGACTACGACCTGGTGCGCGATGTTGCGCTGTGGGCTCGGCCGTGCGTGGCGTCGGAAAGTTAAGCTGTGTCGCAATCGGCACACTTCGGATCGAGGCCCAGCGGCCGGACTGTCGCTTTTGAGACCCCGATCCTCTGCAAACCGTGCTTTTCAATGCGCATTCGGGCGGTAACTTAACACCGGCCGAAACCACTGCACCGCAAGGGTTCTGCCGCGCGCGCGCCATGCAACAATGCCGTAAGCGTCAGCATTTGCGGCCTCTGCGGCCTACGGTTTCTTGGCATCTCGCAACCATGCGAGTACACCTTGGCGTGCCACCGGAAAAGGGGGGCGCGGGGTTCGAAAGCCCGCTCAGTAACCTTGTGTTTTGCGCTTGTCAGCCGGCGTCACCTTTTGTGTGGCGCCGGCTGGCAATCCGTTCGCGTTCCATGGCGGGCGGTGCGTGGGGGTCTTCGGACCCACCGGCTTGGTTACTGTCCGGCTTTCGAACCACGCACCGTCCGCCGCCTCTATCGGTGGCGTTGCTATCTGTCCTGTACGGAGCATTGCCATGAACGCATCGGACTTCCGTTCCCTGCACGCGCAGTACGATCCGGACAACGCCGAACCCGAGCGCGAATCGTCCGTCGATCCCAACGCCTTCGTCGCCACGCTGCACCGCATCGGATCTGGTGCAGCTGCGGATGGCCAGCCTTGGCCGGAACGGCATCGACTGCCTGGGCGGTGTCTTCAGTTGGCGGATGCAGATTGCGCGCTGGCGGGGCTGCGTGTGGTGGCGGAGCTGATGCTGGCTGCGGAGCGGACTCGGCAGAACGGCGCGCCCGAGGAGTACCTCGGGGATCGGGTGATGGAAGGGTTGAAGATGGCGTGTGTGGCGTTGACTGCGCAGGTGGCTGAGCGGTTGCAGGTGCGGGAGTAGCCCAGGTGGATCTGGCCGCCTGTCGCTCGACCGCTGGCTATCCGAGCGCCATCGGTTGACCATTCGTTTTCTAGTCCATCCGCTATCTGCAGAGTGTCAAATGAAGCTTCTGATCTACGGCGCTGTGCTGCTGGCGGCGCTGTCTGCGGCGATCGCCAGCCGGCATGCACCCAAGGCCGACTTGGAACTGCGGACGTTTCGGAAGGTGTCCGACGCTGAATTTACTGTCATGCGCGAGGAAGCCGTTCGACTGGTGCGCGGGGGCCTAGTACAGCACGCGCGCTACGCGGGAGACCGATACTTCGAGGTCAGCTGTGACGGCATACCCGTGATGCTGGTGGATAACTCGCTGGAGCAGCTTGTTATTGTGCTGTACGCGGATAGGGAAATTGATGTTCCCTGCGTTGTGCCGCTGCTATCGCATTGGAGTGGGCGGTTTGTGGCGGAGCGGGCGCGCGCCTAGCGAATATGAGTACAGCGGAATGGGAGACCACTCTGGAACACCTCTGCAAGGCCCGCATTATGATACGACTAGCCGCCACCACTGTGCCCTGCACCTTAATCTCGTGCTGCACACTCTCGTCGTCCGCATGCAGTTGGCTGACGCCAATTGCACCTTAGCCTCCCCTACGCGCCCCAGCCGAACTGGACTTGGCGAAGGAGCTCACGCGGTAGAACGGCGCGCCCGAGAAGCGTCTGGTCGACCGGCAAATGTAGGGGCTACTGATGGCGGTACTTTCGTTGACGGTGATGGCCAGCGAGTGGGTGCAGCTGCAGCGGTAGGAGCCTGCACCGGCATCCCCTCGATCACGCACCACAGGCCATCTGCTTGGCACCGTAGGTACGGGCACCCCAAGGTCAAAACCAACGGGCTCGGTTGGCCCATGAGGTAAAGGCGTCCACCTGAGCGTTGCTTGCTGCTTCCGCTGGCAACACCAGCCCTGTGTGGCTCATGTCACAAGCCCGGCTGTCGATGTTCACAAGCCTACAGTGCGCGCCAAGGGGCGACGCTCGGCTGAAGGCTGAAGATCCGTGGGGATAGCCGAATTTGAGGCCGGATGCGACCAAATGGTGGTTGCATGGACGGTTCTTGTCGTAAACAATCAGAGACAAGGGTCACTCTCTGACGACCCTCCCAAAGGGCATGGATGTCGCAGGGGGCGCATTCGGCTCGATGCCTGTCGCCGCCCCCAGTTTACGAATGCGCAGGATGCCGACTTGAATACACAAGTAGAAGCCCTCTCCACGATTATCCGGGAGAAGCTCCCAAGTTATGACACCTTGGACGCAGCCGCGGCGGCGGCGCGCCAGGCCCTCGAAACGGTGATGGGCCCATTCCCTGAACAGATGGATGCCAACTTCCAGGCGGCTATCGAGTTGGTGCGTTCGTCGTTCCAGAACGTGGAGATCCTGCGCAAGAACTCGCTGATCAAGCCACGGCCGACTTGGTACAACGGGCCGACGGAACATGACAAGCACTGGCCCGCGCTCCTGAACTATCTCCGCGAAGTCAAGAAGTGGAAGGATGCGTCCGAGTCGCTGGATGACTCCTCCTCCGAGATCGTCTCTCTGCTAGCAAATCCAGCCGAGGACGAGTTCAGATGTCGAGGACTGGTCGTTGGCTATGTCCAGTCAGGAAAGACTGCAAACATGACCGCGGTCATCGCCAAGGCGGTGGATGCTGGTTACAACCTCATCATTCTTCTCGGTGGCGTCACAAACAAGCTTCGCGCACAGACTCAGCGCCGCATCGAAGCAGATGTTGTGAACAGGCACGGCACCCTGTGGCAGAAGTACACCACTGCGGAAGACAGCGGCGACTTTGTCAGGCCTCCAAACGGTCAATTTGTGATGCCGCACAAGGGTGGCGCTCAGCTGGCTGTCATTAAAAAGGAGTCTACGCGCCTCGAGAAATTGCTCGAGACTGTGACAAATACGGCTCGGCCAATTAAGCGAAAGCTCAAGGCACTGATCATCGATGACGAGTGTGATCAGGCATCCGTGAATTCCGGTGCCGATGATGAAGAGATGACTCGGATCAACGAAGCGATCCGAAGGCTGATAGCGGCGCTGCCTTGCGTTTCGTACGTCGGCTATACCGCCACGCCGTTTGCAAATGTATTCATCAATCCGTTCCCGGTTCGCGCAGACAAACTGGACGACCTCTATCCCGAGGACTTCATTACAGCACTGCCTCGTCCCAAGGGCTACTTCGGCACACTTGAGGTTTTCGGTGAGGCCGACGCATCCGCCGACGATGATGCTGTCGACTTCGGACGAGACATGTTCCGATCCATACCGTCGGAAGAGGTCGATCAGCTGGTTCCTAAGGGAAAGAACGGCCACAAAACTTTCACGCCGGATGTGACGCCTCAGCTTCAGAAGGCAATCGTCTGGTTCCTGATCACCTGCGCCGTTCGCCGCGCGCGAGGGCAGCAGAGCGAGCACATGACGATGCTTGTTCACACCTCCGCATACATTGCACAGCACGACAGCATGGCGGATGCCATTCGCGCCTGGCTGGCAGCCAATCGTCGCTCTATTGAATCGCTCTCCGGAGCCGTCGGAGACTTGGTGCGCCAAGTTTTCTCAGAGGAGATTGTCAGAAGCCCCCTGAGTGATCAGAGCGACCCAACACTCTTGGACAGCACACTCAAGCCCCTCCTCCCGGAGGTTCTGGAAGCCTTGGAACTCGTTGTTGAGAACGGCGAGAGTCTCGAGCGCCTAGACTTTACTGGCGATGCGAAGACCTACATTGTCGTGGGCGGATCGGTGCTGGCGCGCGGACTTACCCTTGAAGGACTCTCAGTGTCTTTCTTCCTGCGCACCTCTCGCCAGTACGACACGTTGCTACAGATGGGGCGCTGGTTTGGGTTCAGAAAAGGATACGAGGATCTCCCGCGTCTCTGGACGACCCAAGACCTGATATCAAACTTCCGAGCGCTGGCGCAGGTAGAGGAGGAGATCCGAAAGGAAATTTCCACCTATCGTTCGGCAGAGGTTTCGCCACTGGACTTCGCAGTAAAGGTTCGGTCAATTCCCGGACTCGCGATCACGTCAGCGGCGAAGATGCGGCATGCAATCAGGACGAGCATCAGCTTCGACGGAAAGCACGAGCAAACGACTCGCTTTGATCACACCGACTCGGACGTGGTTTCCAGGAACTGGAGCGCCGCGGCGAGCCTTGTTGACCAGCTGATTGCTGAGAAATACTCGCGGATAAAGGAGAACGTCTTCATGGATGTTCCCGGCACTGTAGTTCGAAAGTTCCTGGCCAACTACAGCATGTGCGACAAGCAGCTAAATCTCACCAAAGAGATGTTGCTGACCTACATTGATGGATCCGCCAGTCGCATGCCGTTCTGGAATGTCGCGATTGTGAGCTCCAGCAGGGCTGAGCGGCGAGTCCACTTGGGTGGCCTGAGTGACATTGGACCTGTCATTCGTTCCAGGTTGCCCGAGTCATCTGACTATGCCGACATCAAGGCTTTGATGTCGAAACAAGATGTGCTCGCTGATGTTGAGGACTCTGATGCTCAGTCGACCGATGGATGGGAAAAGCTGAAGAGCTATCGTCCCGATACTCCCCTTCTCTTGGTGTACCCGATAGACAGTGTCTCTGAACCGAGCAGGGCCGGCGATCATCGCGTAGCACTGAACGCCAAGGGCGACCTCATCGGCCTCGGATTCGTATTCCCAGGGCGCATTGACCGAACCGGTCGTTACTTCAGCGTGGAACTGAACGTCCCTACGCCAGATCAGCTCGAGGATGGGGAAGCAGGCAATACAGAGCAGGCGCAGGATGCGTGAGACTGCCCACGAACACTGGCTCTCGCTTCGCAGCAGCACGCAGCGAAGAGACGGAGTGGACGTCGCAACGGTGGCCGCAGGGGTTGACTCCGGGTTTGGTGTCATTCGCTATGCACTTACACCTGACGCAGCTCCGAGACTGCTGATTCCAGTGTCAGCTGGGGTGTCGGCCTCTGATGTACGAAAGCTTGGGGGACCCAGCGTTGACATATCTATCACGCGACTTTCGCTCAGTGGCATCTGGTCGCTCTACGTCGACATTGGCCTTGGCGAGCGGCGACTGGAGAGTCTTTTCGGCGATCTCTGCACGCAAATCATTTCTAGAATCGCAGACGGCATACCTCCGCTGGCCGCCGTGGCGTCCTGCATCAGAGATTATCGAATTCTACTGGCAGAGGAGCCTCAAGCTCCGGTTGACGTGAGCACGGTGCTCGGCTTGCTCGGCGAGCTTGTGGTTCTTCGAGAGGGTGTAAGGCGCAGCGCGCAGGCAGTTGACTGTTGGACCGGCCCCTTGGGTCAACGACACGACTTTCGAGGTCCAGGCGGCGCGTTGGAAGTCAAGTCCACCGCCTTTCTGCAGAGCTCAAATGTGCACATCCATGGGCTCGAACAGCTCTCTCCGCCCGCTGACACCCCGCTTTGGTTAGCTCACGTAGTGCTTGAGAGGGCTGCGGCCGGAAATGTTTATGTAGAACAGCTCTGCAAAGAGTTGATCGCATTGGGAGTTAAGGAAGATGCCATTGTCAGTCGTCTGGCATCGATGGGCTGTCAGGACTCCAGGGCTCCGGAGTGGAACGCTCTGCGCACCACCTTGGAGGCCATCAGGCTTTATTCAGTCTCTGACAACTTTCCAAGGCTCACCACCAGCCTGCTGCCACATGGACAACTTCCGGCCGGCGTTGGCGATGTCCAATACACGATTGATTTGGGTTCAGCCGCGGACCAATTGGTACCGAGCACTCAGCATGAACACGTCTACGAGGCGGTCTTCTCATGAAACTTGAGCTGTACAGCGAACCCTTCTCAAAGAATGGGAACCTTGCGGGGGAAGGCTTCAAGCGACTGTTGGGGAGACCCAACCTCAACCTGCTTCAGACATTAGTGCGCGAGAGTCTGCAGAACGTAATTGACGCAACCCTGCCTGGACGATCCCCTGAGGCACGTATTCGCCTGCGGAAGTTGAGGGACACCGAGCGGAACACCCTGTCGAACTCAGTGTTGGCCCAGATGCCAGCCGGCGGTCTTTCCAAGCAGATTCTCAGCGACTCTTTGGAGAAGCCCGAACTCTGGGTTTTTGAGATAGCTGATTTTGGTACGGTGGGCCTTTCTGGCCCTGTAGAGGCCGATGTCGCGCCGTCGGGAGAGGAGCGGACTAACTTCGTCAACTTCCTCAAGAACGTTGGGGCAGCACGAGACAGCCACCAAGGTGGCGGCACCTACGGTTATGGAAAGAGCTCGCTCTACGCAATGAGTTCGTGCTCGCTTGTCCTAGTTGATAGCCAAACTTTCAATGAGGGAAAGCCGGTTCGCCGTCTTATGGCCTGCCACTTGGGAGAGGCTTTCGACGCGACTGTCGGAACTGGCATTCGGCGTTTCACGGGGCGCCACTGGTGGGGCATACCCGCGGGCAGCGACAGCGTGGCTCCCGCGACCGGAGCGCACGCACTCGACTTGAGTGGCGAGTTGGGGATGTTCTCTCGATCCGAGGCTGATAGCGGGACCTCTATCGTTATCGTAGATCCCGAGCTTGAAGTCTCTTCCACCCAGGAACTGGGTCGTGAGCTGATTACGTGCGTACTCCTGAACTTCTGGCCAAGAATGTCGGATACGACCGCGGTTGACCGCCGCCTGACGGTCAGCATCGAGATTGATGGCCAGCCGCTGGATGTCCCAGCGCCTGAGGCTTTCCCGCCACTGGACCTCTTCTGCCGGGCACTCGCCGACATTCGTTCCAATGCGGGTTCATTGAAGGACGTTCGATCTCAGCGTCCTGCAAAGGCATTGGGCAAGCTCGCATTCGCCCCGGGGGTCGCGGCGCAGAGGCATCCACTGGCTTCTTCCAATGGTGAAGACATCCTGGCAGGTGCATCGCACATTGCCTTGATGCGCCCTGTCGAATTAGTGGTGAAGTACTTACGCGGCGCCCCCTATCCGGACTCCCTGCATGAGTGGGCAGGGGTTTTTGTCTGCTCGGCTGAGTCGGAGGTGGAGGAAGCCTTTGCTCAGGCGGAGCCACCAACGCACGATGACTGGGCACCGGACAATCTTCCCAAAGGAAAGCAACAGACGATGGTTCGAGTCGGCATGCGGGCTCTCAGAACCCATGCCGATACATTTGTGCCTACCAAGTCGCTCAGCAGATCAGCGGACCCTGCGTCCCCCAGCCTCGCGGCAACTGCCGGGCAAATGGGGCGCTTTCTCTCACCCACAAGCGCCCGCGGCGCTGGAAAACCTGAACCATCCAGGCGCGGTGGTCCATCACCCAAGAAGGGCGTCCGGCTATCTTCACCCGAGATGATTGGGCTCTCTCTTGCTCAAGACGGCGCAGCACTTGCGACGTTCAGGGTTGATCTGACCAATGACGGGAGCCAAGGACCACTGACGCTCATCGTCGAGCCGAAGCTGGTCGCTGATGGCAATGGAATCAGTGCAGAAGACGTACCCTCGAATCTGCTTCCACGACTACACAGCGTGTCACTGGAAGCACACGACCTGAGCAGCAAGGGTCAGATCCTCGACGTTGGGCTATTGAGCGGGGAGGTTACCGCGGTTGTTCGAATGGTCAAGGGCGCTGCTGTGACTGTCGCAGTCCGAGTACTTAGTGAGGACGCGGCATGAGCAGAATCGCGTATCCGTACCTAAGAATTCCCGATGAAGCGGTCCAGTTCAGTGGCTGGTTTGTGGGAGACCCCAACGCTCCACTTCTTCCTGCACCGGAAGTCCTGGCTGACTGGGACTACGCCCGCGATTTGGTCGTACGCGGGAGTGTTCAGATTGATTGGGATTCCGCGTCCGAGTCGCTTCAGTTTGGAGAGGGAGATTGGCTGGCATCCGCACAGCTTCTGATTGGAACAGGACAGGGGCAGTTGCCTAGGCAAGTTCAGTACGCACAGGCACTCCCACTCTCCAAGCAAAACCCATCAGCCCTTCTGGAGGTATCGGTTCCAGGCAGCACGCTGTCCTCTCAGCTGGTCATGCGTTTGACGATTGCGTTGACCGCGCCGTCCACTGAAGCAACGCCACTTTCACCAGTGCTGAAAGGGTCTCGCTTGTGGGAGAGCAGTTGTGATGTGCTGATCGAAGACGGAGGCTCTTCCAGATTCCCGGTCTCCGCCATTGGCTTCGGAGCTGCCTTCGCCGGCAAGCCGCATGAGCATGCTCCTTGGTATGTCGAATGGCGGCCAGAGGATCTTTCCGGCGACTTTTCCTCGAAGGTCGTTCTCTATGTCAACTCTGACGAGGAGACATTCCTTGAGAAGTTCCTGCTGGGTGATCGCGCAACTATCCAGGCGGTACTTGGTGGCGTCGCCTCACACATGTGCTCGACCATTCTCCTGCGTAACGGCAAGGACTTGGATCTCGAAGCGTTCGAGGAAGGTTCGGTTGGCGCGGTGGCGAATCACTGGCTCAGTCGGGCGTTCCCCGATGAAGGCGGGCTGGCAGGTATCGTCCGATTGCTCGAGAGTGACCCTGGCGCATTCAACGCTGCACTGATTGCGTCCGCCGACGTTGGAGGGCAGACCGCATGACCACCATTCTTCTCCCAAGATTGTCCCGTTTGGGGGTCAGTCGCCTGATGGCGGAGCTCGGCACGGACTACTCGTTCGACGATGCCTTAGCCTTTGTGAATGACCACGCCTCACTATCGAGCTTTGCAGCAAGTGGGGGGGTCAGAGAGCATCGTGTGGCCGAAGAGATCGCCGCGACTATTCGCAAGACTGCGGAGGGGTGTGGGTTTCCCACCTTGTCGGGGCAGACCGGGCGCGCCAAGTTCGATCGTGACGCAGCCATTGCCCTTGCGTCGTTTGGTTCACTGGCAAGTGGCGAAGGGTTGCGGGATGACGTTTGGGCCTATCTGACCACTGTATTGCTGCCCGACGTTGTGCGCTGGCGATTCGAGAGCAAGTCTCAAGAGCGATTCAGCGGCGGGGTACGGAATGCTCTGCAGCGGCTCTACATGCGAGCGTCAGCGCTTGACTTGGGACCCGAAGCGAGCGTTGATCGGTGGCGCCTGCTGAGAGCTCTGACAGAGGACGCCCATGTAGCGATCTTTGAGCGTCCACTGATTGGCGGGAACCGGGTACTTGCAAAAGCTATCGCCCACGGTTGGGCCCAAGCGGCAGCAAGTGAGTCCAAAGGGAACATGGAAGACATCATGCGTTGCGCCATAAAGCTCCTGCGCCTCAGGTACCAGATCGTTGATCTTGGCGTACTGGAAGATCAGGAGCTCGCTGACACCGTTGCGAGCGTATTCAAGGACGCAGCGGCCCAAGTGGCCCAAGTGGCCCAAGTGGCCCAAGTGGCCGGAGTGGCCGAAGTGGTCTGATTCTTATTGAAAAGTGCCCCAGGGCATGACATCCTGGCGGCGTTAGAGGGGGCGCATCTGCGCCCCTATTTATAATTGTGAAGCAAGGCATGCACATCCCAGTCGTCGACATCTTCGCAGGCCCTGGTGGGCTGGGCGAAGGGTTCTCCGCTTACACCCCCTCTCGCTCTTCAAAGTCACGCCCGTTCAAGATCGCCATTTCGGCCGAAATGGAGGTCAATGCAGCCAAGACGCTTCGACTTCGCGCGTTCTATCGCCAGTTCGCGCCCCACAAGGTGCCGGATAGCTACTACGACTACGTGGCAGGACGAGTAGACCGGCCTTGGACGGATGCAACCAAGGCTGAGTGGGAGAATGCCTGTCATGAGGCGAGGCAGTTGAAGCTCGGTGATCCCGAAGACGACAAGGTGCTTCATGCCCGCATTCGCGAAGTTGCGTCGCAGGAAGACCCATGGGTTCTGATTGGTGGACCGCCCTGCCAGGCGTACTCCTTGGTCGGGCGCGCCAGAAACCGGGGTGTAGTGGGCTACAAGGCAGAGGAGGATCCGCGCCACTTCCTCTATCAGCACTACTTGAAGATCATCAAGAAGTACTCACCCGCTGCGTTTGTGATGGAGAACGTCAAGGGCATTCTCTCCTCGAAGGTAGGTGGTAAGCTGATGTTCCCGCGCATTCTCGCGGACCTTCGAGCTCCTGGTGGCCGGAACGGCCCGCGCTACCGAATTATCCCTTTGGTAAAGGATCAGAGTGGTCTGTTCGATGACGACGATGGACGCCGTTACATTCTGAGGGCCGAGGAGCTTGGTGTTCCTCAGGCACGGCACCGCGTGGTTCTTTTCGGTGTCCGGGAGGACATTGACGTTTCATCGCTACGCCAGATCAATCGCGCGCCTGACAAGTACAGTGTGGGTGAAGTCATCGGTGGAATGCCCCAGCTGAGAAGCGGCATTACGAATGTCGAGTTCGACAGCTGGCCTGGGGCCGCCAAGGAGATTCTGCTTCGGGCAGCGGAATTGTCTGACGATGCAGAAGTTTCCGCAGAACTACGCATTCAAGCCAAGTTGGTGCCTGTTTCAGATGCCGGCTCTGGTGGCAGAGCCAGACCTTGGACGGCGACTGTAGATGACGTGCCTGAGCATTTGAAGTCATGGCTACTGGATGAACGACTTGGCCATATTCTGAATCATGAGGTTCGTCCACATATGTGGATGGATCTTGTTCGCTATGGTTACGCATCGGCCTACACGAAGATTCATGGCAGGTCGCCGCGTGGCGCCAGCGAGTTCCCTGAAGCCATGTATCCAGACCACGAGAACTGGACAAGCGGAAAGTTTGTCGACCGCTTCAAGGTCCAACGCAGGGATGAGTCAAGCTCTACTGTAACCAGCCACCTTCAGAAGGATGGACACTACTTTATCCACCCGGACCCGACGCAACTCAGAAGTCTCTCTGTTCGTGAGGCCGCGAGATTGCAGACGTTCCCCGACAATTACTTCTTTGAAGGCTCGCGTGGGGCACAATTCCGCCAAGTTGGAAACGCTGTACCGCCGTGGATGGCTCGACAAATCGCTGACGTAGTTCACTCTGCGCTGAGATTCTGATGATCGGCTATCTCCACACCTGGCTGACCGGACTTCAAGAACAGCTCCAAAGCAGCCAGCGAAGATTCTGCATTATTTTTTAGGGCGCACTCCCATATTATTCCAACGCGCCACCCAAGCCCACTGAGACGTCGAACAGTAGCGGCGTCTCTTTCTTTCGTTTTTCGTATTTTATCTTCCCAGAAATCTCGACGATTCAGGGGCACCTTGGCGTACCTGCAGCCATCATGGCCGTGCCAGAAGCAGCCATGCACTAGAACAACAGCACGGTACCTGCTCAGGACTAAGTCGGGCTTTCCCGGAAGGTTCTTGCGATGAAGAGAGTACCGGAACCCCCGGGAATGAAGATACCTGCGAACTTGGACCTCAGGCTTTGTGTCCTTACCCCGAATACCGGACATCATCCGACTTCGAACATCCTTCGTCACAATATCGGCCATCAAAACCTCCGTCAATCGCGGAAATCAAGAGAAATCCGAACCTCCGTCGAAATAGCAACTAAATTAAGAAGCCTTATTGATCGATAAAGCTCACAACCACACCACATTCTTCGAAGAGCTTCAGAGCGGCAATAAAATGTCCGCCCCATTTTTCATCAGTAACGTCCGGCTTCAGGGCGACCAGTCGACATATCCCTGAGAGCACGATCCCGCGAGCACAGTCCATGCATGGAAACCATGGAACATATATTGTGCAGCCCTGAGTTGAAACACCCCTCCTTGCCGCAGCGTATATCGCACCTCTCTCGGCGTGCTCTGTCCACAAGTACTTTTCTGGCCGTTCGAATCGCTCATCCAGTGCAATTACATCCTTAGGAAAAGCGTTCCAACCGCTGGAAATAACTTCGCCCTCCGGGCTAACAATTACGGCGCCGACTTTTCTAGATCGATCCTCGCTATTTTTCGAAACAGATATAGCCATTTCCATAAAGTGGCGGTCACTCATCGATCTACCGCCTTTCATGTTCACCAAGCCCGCCGGCGAGCTCACCATCGCCCTTCTTGTTCAATGTGGTTGCACTCTGAGAAGAAGCACTAGGGCTCGGCATCGACCTAGGAGAAACTTCAGAATTTTTTGGAAACATCCATGCGCCAATTGCGGCGATTGCGGCGACCAAAGAGAGAATCATAGTTGCCCTATTGATAGCATCTGATCGCACCATCTCTTTGACCTGCTCTCGCGTGGGGTAAGGCCCACTCGGGTCTACACTAATCATTTGCCCTAATGTATCCGGTGACGACTGGACGCTTTCGTTGTGAAAATCTCTCTCGCGATCTTCTACTGATTTTGCGTTGGAGAATTCACCCGTCTCTTGACCAAGCCGCTGAAAAACCACCGTGAATATGGGCTCACCTTGCGTTATGGTGATATTGGTTTTTCTAATATTTAGTGCCTTTACCGTCAGGGAGCCCCTAAAGCCGGGGTCCACATGCCCGGGATTTAGGACCAAGAAGCCTTTCGAACTCATGGCATTAATTGCAAACGCGGTCGCGCACATGTCGAGGGGAATATCCAGCGTTTCAGCAGTAAATATTCCAACCACTCCTCCAGGAGGGACTACAACATGCTTAGGTTCATTCAGCTGCCCTAGCCAGCGTCCCACAGCTCTCCACTGCCTCCGCAGCCAAGAAGAAATGCCTCGACTGCCATCATCTTCCCCAGTTCGCCTACGAAGTATCTTTCCTTTCCAAAAAATCGTGCCGACGGTCAGATCGCAGCTACATCCTCTAACGCGGTCCTCATTGGCACCATGAACAAGTGCCCCGCGCCGAATCCCATCCAGGATCTCACTCCCTATGAGAACTCCGGTAGCCTCTCCGACCAGCTCAATAGTCCCACGAGTATTTCCCATCCCTGCCCCCTAAAAATGTAAAGGGGCGGAATTGCCCGCCCCTTTTTGAATCAGAGAATTTTCAATCAAACCCCAACAGGATTAGCCTTCTCCGGATCAATCTTGTACTGCTTGATCGCCCGGGCCACGTCCTTCGCGGTCATCTTCCCTTCCTTCGCCAGCGCCGCAATCGCGGCATGCGCGATGTAGTACCGGTCAACCTCGAAGAACCGACGCAGGTTCGCACGCGTATCCGAACGACCAAACCCATCGGTACCCAGCACCGTGTACGACATCGGCACGAACGCGCGGATCTGGTCCGCGTACGCACGCACGTAGTCGGTGGCGGCAATCGCCGGGCCCTGGCGGCCTTCCAGCAGCTCGGTCACGTAGGCCTTGCGCTGCTCACCTTCCGGATGCAGGCGGTTGGCACGTTCCACGTCGAAACCATCGCGACGCAGTTCGTTGAAGCTCGGGCAGCTCCAGATGTCGGCGGTCACGCCGAAGTCCTTGTCCAGCAGCTCGGCAGCAGCAATGGCTTCGCGCAGGATGGTGCCCGAACCCAGCAGCTGCACGCGCAGCTCGCCCTTCTTCGGCTTGCCGGCGTCGGTCAGCAGGTACATGCCCTTGACGATGCCTTCGGCCGCGCCTTCCGGCATTTCCGGGTGGGTGTAGTTCTCGTTCATCAGGGTGACGTAGTAATACTCGTCCACCTGGTCTTCCATCATGCGCTTGGTGCCGTGCTGCAGGATTACCGTCACTTCGAAGCCGAAGGTCGGGTCGTAGCTGCGCACGTTCGGGATGCCACCGGCCACCAGATGGCTGAAGCCATCTTCGTGCTGCAGGCCTTCACCGTTCAGCGTGGTGCGGCCGGCGGTGCCACCCAGCAGGAAGCCGCGGGTACGCATGTCCGCGGCCTGCCAGGCGATGTCGCCCACGCGCTGGAAGCCGAACATCGAGTAGTAGATGTAGAACGGCAGCATCGGCACGTTGCTGACCGAGTAGCTGGTACCGGCGGCCATCCACGAGCTGATCGCACCCGGCTCGCTGATGCCCTGCTGCAGCACCTGCCCGCTCTGGTCTTCGCGGTAGAACATCAGCTGGTCGGCATCGACCGGCTTGTACTTCTGGCCGAACGGCGCGTAGATGCCGATCTGGCGGAACAGGCCTTCCATGCCGAAGGTACGGGCTTCGTCGGCCACGATCGGCACGATGTGCGGGCCCAGTTCCTTGTCACGCAGGGTGATGTTCAGGCTCTGCACGAAGGCCATGGTGGTGGAGTAGCTGCGCTCGCCGCTGCTCTTCAGCAGGCGCTCGTAGGCTTCCAGCTTCGGTGCCACGAAGGTCTTGTCGGCCTTGCGGCGGCGCTGCGGCAGGTAACCGCCCAGCGCGGCACGGCGTTCCTGCAGGTACTGCACTTCCGGCGAATCCGGGCCCGGGTGGTAGAACGGCACCTGGCCGTCGGCCAGCTGCGCGTCGGTCACCGGAATGTTGAAGCGGTCGCGGAAGTGGCGCACCGCTTCGTCGTCCAGCTTCTTGGTCTGGTGGGTCGGGTTCAGTGCCTCACCGGCGCTGCCCATGCCGTAACCCTTCACGGTCTTGGCCAGGATGACGGTCGGCATGCCCTTGGTGTTCACGGCCTGGTGGTAGGCGGCGTACACCTTGTGCGGGTCGTGGCCACCACGGTTCAGACGCCAGATGTCGTCGTCGGAAAGGCCGGCGACCATCGCAGCGGTTTCCGGGTACTTGCCGAAGAAATGCTCGCGGGTATACGCGCCGCCGAAGGCCTTGCAGTTCTGGTATTCGCCATCGACGGTTTCCATCATCAGCTTCTTCAGGACGCCGTTGGTGTCCTTGGCCAGCAGGGCATCCCAGTAACCGCCCCACAGCAGCTTGATCACGTTCCAGCCGCCGCCACGGAACACGCCTTCCAGTTCCTGGATGATCTTGCCGTTGCCGCGCACCGGGCCGTCCAGGCGCTGCAGGTTGCAGTTCACCACGAAGATCAGGTTGTCCAGGCCTTCACGGCCGGCCAGGGCGATGGCACCCAGGGTTTCCGGCTCGTCGCTCTCGCCGTCGCCGATGAAGCACCACACCTTGCGGTCGGACTTCTCGATCAGGCCACGGTTTTCCAGGTAGCGCATGAACTGCGCCTGGTAGATGGCGGCCAGCGGGCCCAGGCCCATCGACACGGTCGGGGTCTGCCAGTAGTCCGGCATCAGCCACGGGTGCGGGTACGAGGACAGGCCACCGCCGTCCACTTCCATGCGGAACTTGTCCAGCTGCTCTTCGCTGATGCGGCCTTCCAGGAAGGAACGCGCGTAGATGCCCGGCGCACTGTGGCCCTGGATGAACAGCAGGTCGCCCGGGTGGTTCTCGCTCGGGGCGCGCCAGAAGTGGTTGAAGCCCACGTCGTACAGGGTGGCGCCGGAGGCGAACGAGGCGATGTGGCCGCCCAGGTCACCCGGCTTGCGGTTGGCGCGGACCACGGTGGCCATCGCGTTCCAGCGGATGATCGAACGGATGCGCCATTCCAGCTCGGCGTTGCCCGGGCTCTTGGCCTCGAACTGCGGTTCGATGGTGTTGACGTATTCGGTGGTGGGAGAGAACGGCAGGTAGGCGCCCGAACGACGGGTCAGTTCCACCATGCCTTCCAGCAGCTGATGCGCGCGCTCGGAGCCCTCGACATCAATAACGGCCTTCAACGACTCGATCCACTCCTGGGTTTCCACAGGATTCGGGTCGTTGTTCAGCACCTCGTTCAACCAGTTCATTAGCGCTCCCATAACCGCACGCACGCGCGCGACTGTTGTATAGATTTCTAGACCGCAAAGTGTAGCGCACCAAGGGCTTTCGTCACTTGGCTACGCAGGCGTATGGATGCAACCGGCCAGTGTCCGCAAGGGGCTTGCCGCGCCCGCTGACGGCCCTGCGGCGGGCCTTGGCGGCTGCGCGGGCTGTCGCTTGCGGGCCGCTGCGCCCATGTGCAGGACGCAGTGTTACCGCTGCCGATGACGGTTGTAGGGCAACTCCGGCACCGCTGTAGGGGCGGTTCGGGCAACGGTACTGAACCGGCGACAACATGTCGCACCTGCCTCTGGATCGGTACCGGCTGCGGGTCCAACGTGGGCCGCGAGTGAGGGGCCTGGCGGCCCTGCTCCCTTCCACGGTTCGCCGGGGCGCCCTGCAAGGGGCGCCCCTTTTGCTGTGCACGCGGCCGCCCGTGGCCCAAAACGGACCTGCTTGTGGCCGGATCGATGATTGCCGGCTTCGATATATCGATATATCGTTTGCACACTCGTTTACCGATATATCGAAATGAGCCGCCCCCCTTCTCCCAGAGCCCGTTCCACCGATCCGGCGGTGCCCCGCCGCAACGGCCAGCCACGCGTGCTGAGCCGCGGTGACCTGCGCCTGCTGGTGCTGGCCCTGATCGGCGAGCAGCCGCGCCATGGCTACGAACTGATGCAGCTGATCAGCAACCAGTTCATGCAGGCTTACACGCCCAGCGCCGGCACCATGTACCCGCTGCTGGCCAGCTTCGAGCAGGCCGGCTGGATCGAGGCCGAGGAAGTGGATGGCAAGCGGATCTTCCGCATCACCGCTGCCGGCGAGTTCGAGCTGAAGGTGCAGCGCACCCAGGTGCGGCTGGCGCAGCGGCGTGCCTTCGACCGTGCCCGCGAGATCACCAAGGCCTCGCTGCCGCCGCCGCTGGCCACTGCCCTGCGCGAGTTCAAGCGGGCGCTGGTGCATCACCACGGCCGCTGGGCCGAGGGCGAGGCGGAAGAAGTGGCGGCGCTGCTGACGCGGGCCTCGGCCCTGCTCAACGGTACCGCCGGTAGCGAGAACCCACCGTTTTCAACGACCCAGCCAGACTGAATCCAGCCAGGTCCTCCCCCATGCCGCGCGCCCCCGCGCGACACCTTTACAGGTATCCCCATGACCGAACACAACAACACGCGCCTGCGCCTGGATGTGCGCTTCCGTGAACTGACCGTGCTGCGCACCGAAGAGGTCACCCCGCACATGCGCCGCGTGGTGCTGGGTGGCGACGATCTGGCCGGCTTCGATTCGCCCGGTGCCGACGACCACATCAAGCTGTTCTTCCCCAACGCCAGCGGCGAGATGGTGCTGCCGGTGCTGACCGCCGAAGGCCGCAGCTACCCGGACGGCAAGGCGCCCTCGCCGTCGCGCGACTACACCCCGCGCTGGTGGGACCACGAAACCGGCGAGCTGGCCATCGACTTCGTGCTGCACGACCAGGGCATTGCCGGGCCGTGGGCCGAGCGCGCGCAGCCGGGCGACGTGCTGGTGATCGGCGGCCCGCGCGGCTCGTTCGTGGTGGCCGACACCTACGACGCCTACGTGCTGATCGGCGATGAAACCGCGCTGCCGGCCATCGCCCGCTGGCTGGACGTGCTGCCGGACGGTGCCGAAGTGCAGGCCTTCATCGAAGTGCGCGACGAAGCCGAACGCCAGGACCTGCCGCAGTACGAGAACGTGCGCATCCACTGGCTGGAGCGCAACGGCTTCCCGGCGGCCAGCAGCACGCTGCTGGAAGACATGCTGACCGACTTCGAGGCCCCGGACGGCGATGTCTTCTACTGGATCGCCACCGAATCGCGCCGCGCGCGGATGATGCGCAAGTTCATCGAAGGCCACCTGGGCGTGCCGCGCGACTGGATCCGCTCGACCGGCTACTGGAAGGCCCACCCGGACGAAACCGACGGCGATTGACCGGCTCGGGGTCAGATCCCTTTTCCCGTGGAAAAGGGACCTGACCCCATGCACCAGAACCTGCCTGGTGGGTACGGACCGTTGGTCCGCACGCCCTTGACTGTGTAGAGCCGAGCCCACGCTCGGCTGCTCTCCGCTCGGCCACCGATGGACCCATCGCGCTACGCGCGATGAGCCGAGCATGGGCTCGGCTCTACAGGAGGGACCGCGACCGGCGGCACGCCCCCCTGCCGCACCCACCCGCACCGCTGCGCGGCCCAGATCTCCAGCGCCACCAGCAGTGCGACGACCAGCAGCGGCAACAGCAGCCCGAAGTACACGCCGGGCATCATGCCGTTGATCTGCGCCTTCACCAGCCGCAGCACGCCACGGGTGTGCAGCAGCTCATCCACATGCATGGTCAGTGCCTCCCGCACCACCTTGGGTTCCAGGCCGAGGGTGCCGGCCTTGTCCACCAGCGTGTCTTCCACCATGCCGCGCAGCAGGCCTTCGCGCACCTTGCCGATCACCCAGCCGGTACCGCGCGCCAACGGGCCGTTGCCAAGACGGTCCAGGCCGGGCAGCGGATGTTCGCTGAGGTAGGCCGAGGCGATGGTGTCGGCCACATCGCCCACCGTGCCCTGGCTGCGCAACGCCTCGCGCATGCGCGGGTCGTCCAGCGAGTCGGTGAAGCCTTCGCTCCAGCCTTCCACCAGAGTCTGCAGGTGCGGCTGGAAATGATCGAGCTGCTTGAACAGCGCGCGGTGCGCACCGGCGGTGAAGCCCAGCTGCAGGCCGAAGAAGGCCGTGGCCAGCGGCAGCAGCACCACATAGCTGGCCAGCAGCCAGTGATGCCAGCGCTTGCGCCGCTGCAACCAGCCGCGGCGGTGCAGCCAGCGCCAGCCGAGGATGCCCAGCACCAAGCCAAGCAGCGTACCGAGCACACTGCCGCCCGCCAGATCGAGCACGCTCAGACCCGACCAGAATTCGTTCAACCAGTACTGCGCGTCCTGCATGGGTCTTCCTTCCGTGGGTGATACAACAGCCATTGTAGAGCCGAGCCCACGCTCGGCTGCTCTCCGCTCCGCCATCGGAAAACCCTCGCGCTGCGCGCGATGAGCCGAGCGTGGGCTCGGCTCTACACGGATTCCGACACCCGGTTCAACGCATCAGCCGCCAAGCAATGCGACAATCGTGCTCCTTTCCTGCAGCAACGAGGCCCACATGGCCAAACTGACCCTGGCCAGCGTGGATGCGCTGCGTACCCGCTTTGCCGATGACGCCGCCTGCGATGCGGCGCTGGCCGCGTTCGCCGACACCGCCGTACTGCGCGCGCCGCTGCGCGAGCTGGTGGCGGCACAGCACCGCTACCTGCAGGCCGAATTCGAAGTGGCACAGGTGGCCGATGTATTGCGCCGCGACCAGAAGTGCGCGCCGGTGGGCCGGCCGTCGGTGCACATCGTGCAGCTGCGCAAGCAGCAGGCCGCGACCAAGCAGGCGGCGCTGATCGCGCGCCAGGTGGTGGCACAGGCCGCGCAGACGTTCGCACGGGCCAGCGGGCTGGCGGTGAAGGCCAAGCAGAGCCCGAGCGAAGCATGTGGGGCGTGGCTGGGCGCGTTGCGCTGAGGGCGCGTACCCGGTAGTGGCCAACCTTGGTTGGCCTGCGGAGTGCCCATGTGCCAACCAAGGTGGCATCTACCAACGCGCGTTCCCCCGCACCCAAAAAGAAGGCCCGCTTTTCAGCGGGCCTTCTGCCTTCTCACGACGAGTGAGCGGGGTGCATCAAGCGGCCGGCTTTTCGCCGGTGGCTTCGGTGGTGATGCGGATCTTCACTTCATCGCTGACGTTCGGAGCATACGCGCCGACGCCGAAATCGCTGCGCTTCAGGGTGGTGGTGGCATCGAAGCCGGCGGCCGGAACCTTGGCCATCGGGTGCTCGCCGCCGCCGTTGACGGTGACGTCCAGGGTGACCGGCTTGGTGATGCCCTTGATGGTCAGGTCGCCGGTGACGGTCAGCTTGTTGGTGCCGGCCGCTTCCACCTTGGTGCTCTTGAAGGTGGCATCGGCGAACTTGGCGGCGTCGAAGAAGTCGGCGCTCTTCAGGTGCTCGTCGAACTTGGCGGTGAAGCTGTTCAGGCCGCTCAGCGGCAGCTTCACTTCCACGGTGGACTTGGTCACGTCTTCGGCGTTGTACACCAGGGTGCCTTCGACGTTGCCGAAGTGCGCGCTGGGGTTGGAGAAGCCAAAGTGGCTCCACTGCGCCAGCACGTCGGTGTGGCTCGGGTCCAGCTTGTAGGTGCCCGAGGCGATCTTGATCGCTTCGGCAGCCGGCGCAGCAGCGGCGGCATCGGCGGCCGGGGTGGCGGCCTGCTCGGTGGTGGCCGGGGCGGCGGCATCGGCGGCCGGGGCAGCGGTGTCGGCCGGCTTGGAGCAGGCGGCGATGGCCAGGGTCAGGGCCAGCGGCAGCAGCAGTTTACGGGTGGCGCTCATCTGAGGAACTCTCCGGATCGTAGGGTGGGTACACGGTGCAGCAAGAGCCCGCCGCACGACGGCGGGCCCGAAACCGATACAGCGACTTACGCGATGCGCGCCGCTTCGTCGAACGACAGGCGCGGCAGGCGCGGGAACAGGCCCGCCGGATCACCGTAACCCAGGTTGACCAGGAAATTCGACTTGATGGAGGTGCCGGCGAAGAAGGCTTCGTCGACCTTGGCCGGGTCGAAGCCGGACATCGGGCCGGCATCCAGGCCCAGCGCGCGCGCGGCCAGGATCAGGTAGGCGCCCTGCAGGCTGCCGTTGCGGATGGCGGCTTCATGGCGGCCTTCCTGTGGGCCGTCGAACCAGGCCTTGGCATCGGTATGCGGGAACAGGTACGGCAGCTTCTCGTGGAAGTCCAGGTCGAAACCGATGATGACGGTGACCGGCGCGGCCATGGTCTTGGCCAGGTTGCCTTCGGACAGCGCCGGGGCCAGCTTGTCCTTGGCCTCCTTCGAGGTGACGAAGACAAAGCGGGCCGGCGTGGTGTTGGCCGCGGTCGGGCCCCACTTCACCAGGTCGTACAGTTCCTTCAGCAGGCTCTCGGGGACCGGCTTGTCGAGGAAGGCGTTCTGGGTGCGGGCCGTGCGGAACAGCTGATCGAGGGCAGCAGCGTCGAGCGCGTGGGACATCGGTGGATCTCCAGGGCGGCGAAAGGAAGTCAGTGCCCGCGGGCGGCGCGGGGCGAATCGACGAGCCGCAGTGTAGAGTGTCGCGACTGTTGCAACACCCAGCAGGACTGAAACGAATTAATGCCAATGGTGAAACGATCGAGCGCGCCCTGGACGGTCACTGACGGCCGCGCGGGCAATGTCCGCCAGGCGGTCGCGCTGGCCTCGGCATTGCGCCAGGGCACCCACCGACCGCTGCTGCTGCAACCGCGCGCGCCCTGGCGCTGGCTGGCGCCGCGGCGCCTGCCCGGCGATGTGAACGGCTACGGCGAGGCCTTCGCGACGCTGGCTGCCGACGCCCCGGCGTTGGCGATCGGCTGTGGCCGCCAGGCCGCTGGCGCCCTGCGCGTGCTGCGCGCACGCGGCACCCAGGTGGTGCAGATCCTCGACCCGCGCATCGGCGCGCGCCACTGGGACGTGGTGGTGGTGCCCGAACACGACGCCCTGCGCGGCAGCAACGTGCTGACCCTGCTCGGCAGCCTCAACCCGGTGGACGATGACTGGCTGGCCTGGGGCCGCGCCGCGTTCGCCGGCTTCAGCACCCTGCCCGGCCCGCGCACTGCGCTGCTGGTGGGCGGGCCGACGCCACTGGCGCCGTGGGATGAGACGGCGATGGTCGGTGTATTCCAGGCGCTGGCCGACCAGATCCGCAGCGAAGGCGGCAGCCTGCTGGCCACCACCTCGCGACGCACGCCGCCGGCGTTGGCGGAGATCCTGCGCGCGAAGTTCGCCGACCTGCCGCACGTGATCTGGGGCGATGGTGGCGACGGTACCAATCCCTATGGCGGCCTGCTCGGCTGGGCCAACCGCGTGGTGGTCTCGCCCGATTCGGTGAACCTGCTCTCGGAGGCGTGCGCCACGCGCATGCCGGTGATGGTGGCGCTGGCCGACACAGCGCAGGGCCGCCTGGCGCGCTTCCAGCAGCAGCTGCGCGAACGCGGGCGGTTGCAGGCGCACTGGCTGGACTGGCAGTACGACCGCATCGAGCCGCTGCGCGAAACCGCGCGGGTGGCGGCGGAAGTGAAACAGCGCCTGGCACTGGGGTAGTGCCGGCCGCTGGCCGGCAATCCTGGGCGCCTGGCATCGCGGTAATGCCGGGTGCGCAGCGTTTTCTGAACATTTCGATCCGGCACCACGGTTACAGTCCAAGGCCCCCCGTTGGACTGAACATCTTCATGCGTACCCTGCTCCTGCTGCCCCTGGCCCTGCTCGCCGCGTGTTCCACCGCGCCCACCGAGCTGGATCCGATCTCGTATCAATGCCAGCAGCAGCTGGACGCGTACCGCGAACAACCGGCGCTGCGCGATCCGAAGGGCCAGCGCCCGCCACTGCCGGTGGCTCCCATCAGTGACGCCTGCGACAAGGAGCTCAAGCGCAAGGGCGTGGATCGCCCGCTGCGCTGAGCAGCGTATGATCGGCGCGCGGGCCTGCCCGCCGTTGAAGGTACCGACATGGATCGTTTTTCCCGCCTGCCCCGCGCCGCGCTGCTGATCGCCAGCCTGCTGGCGACCGCACCGGCCTGGGCCAACAGCACCGCCTGCCGCGAGCGCTACCCCAGTGTGGCATCGCAGGCGGCGATGCTGGACGTGGCCTGGACCACCGCCGAACGCCTGGACGCGCTGCCCGATGTGGACGTGGTGGTCGCCGCGCGCGGTGGCCAGGACCTGAGCCGCTATGGATTGCGCCACAGCCACCTGGCCTTCCTGCTGCGCGAGGACGACGGCCGCTGGCGCGCGATGCACCTGCTCAACCGCTGCAAGACCGACAGCTCGCAGCTGTACCACGAGGGCCTCGGCAACTTCGTCGGCGAGAGCGGCGGCCATACCGACCTGCGCATCGGCGTGCCGTCGGCCCCCTTGCGTGCCGCACTGCGCGCGATGCTGGTGTCGCCCTCGATCCAGCCCAAGGCGCTGCACGAAACCAAGTACAACGTGGTCGCCTACCCGTTCGCCACCGACTATCAGAACTCCAACCAGTGGGTGCTGGAGGTGCTGGCGGCGGCGATGGCGCAGGCCGAAGGCGCGCCGGCCATCGTCAAGCGCGAACAGGCACAGCAGTGGCTGCGCCAGCAGAAGTACCAGCCCAGCGTGCTGCACATCGGCCTCGGCAAGCGCGTGGGTGCGCGCCTGTTCGTGGCCAACGCCACCACCACCGACCATCCGGCCGGCGAACGCATCTCCGGCAATTATTCGGTGGTGACGGTGGAATCGGTGTTCGACTTCCTGCACCAGCGCAGCCAGCTGCAGCAGGAACTGGTGATCCCCCATGTGCCGGTGGCCGGTGCCACCGCCGCCTCGCCCTGAATCCCGCAAGGAGAACGACATGCGTCTGCTGCACAACTCCCTGGTATCGATGCTGATCGTCACCGCGCTGGCCTGGTCATCGGCCGCCCATGCCGAACGCCGCATCGTGATCATCCATGACCCGGGCCCGCAGGGACCGAGCCTGGAAATGTCCACGCAGATGGTGGCCTCGGCCCGCGCCGCCGCGGCGAAGGAAGCCCAGGATGCCGCCGATGCCGGCCAGCCGCTGGCCCGCCCGCAGCAGATCAAGCTGCCGCAGATGGAGGTGAGCGCGATTGCCACTACCGTCGACGGCCGCCGCGAAGTGCTGCTGCGCGATGCCAACGATCCGCAGAACACCGCGTCGATGCAGTACCCGCGCGGCGTTGGCGACCCGGCCGTGCAGTTCACCGTGGGCCAGACCGTGAACTTCGAGCCGACGGGCAATGACCAGGGCTGGCAGTTGAAGGACAACCAGGGCCGTGCGCTGGAATACCTGCCCGAAGCTACCGGCCCGCGCGACATCTTCGATACCCGGCGCTGAGCCGCCGCCCCACGCTGACCAGGAGGTCTCCATGTTCCGTTGCCTGCGCGTTCCCACCACTGCATTGCTGCTCTCAGCGCTGCTGGTGCCCACCGTCCATGCCGGCGCCGCGCCGCAGTTGAACAGCAGCGAGGCCAGCGTGATCGTGACCTCGTTCGTGGTGCTGTCGCTGCCGATGGCGGCCTCGATGGGCCTGTCCGAACTGTCCAAGGCGCCGTTCAAGGCCAGCGAACGCAATGCCAGGGCGACCCGCACCAAGGCGGTGCCGCTGCCGCCGATGGAAGTGAAGAAGGTGGAGACCACGCCCACGGGCGAACGCCAGGTGCAGTTGCAGGTACCGGACAAGGCCGACCACACCGCCACCCTGCGCTGGCCGGTGCAGCCGCCGGGCGAGAACCCCACTGCGGCCTTCGTGGTCGGGCAACAGGTGCATTTCGACCCCACCGAGGCCGGTGCCGGCTGGAACGTGAAGAGCGCGCAGGGCCAGACCCTGGCCTATGTGCCGACGGCCTATGCCGCCGGTGATGTGATGAGTGAAGCGCTGTAAAGCTGAACGACCGGTTTTGGCTTTGCCGCAGGCCGGGCGGATAATGGGCAATCCCCTTTGTCCCCTTGGCTCGCCATGTCCGTGCGTCCTGCCCCTCTGTTTGCCCCGCTGACCCCGCGCGCCCTGGTGCTGGCGGTACTGGCCATGGGTGCAGTGGTGCTGCTGTCCAACGTGCTGGTGCAGTACCCGATCAACGACTGGCTGACCTGGGGCGCCTTCAGCTATCCGGTCGCGTTCCTGGTCAGCAACCTGATCAACCGCCGCTTCGGCCCGGGCCCGGCGCGCCGCGTGGCGTGGATCGGTTTCGCGGTGGCGGTGCTGCTGTCGATCTGGGTGGCCACCCCGCGCATCGCCATTGCCTCGTGCTCGGCGTTCATCGTGGCCCAGCTGCTGGACATCACCGTGTTCGACCGCCTGCGCCGCGGCAGCTGGTGGCGCGCACCGATGGTGGCCACCACCTGCAGCGCGACGGTGGACACCACCCTTTTCTGGTCGATCGCGTTTGCCGGTTCCACCTTGCCGTGGGTGAGCTGGGCCGCCGGCGACCTGGCAGTGAAGCTGGCGATCGGTGTCTGCCTGCTGGCCCCGTTCCGCGCGTTGTTGTGGAAGATGGCGCCGTTGCGCGCCACCAGCTGACCGCCATTGATCCGGTGGGTGCCGACCGTTGGTCGACACGCCCTGCAGAACTCATCGCTGCCGACAGATTGTGCCGACCAACGGTCGGCACCTACCAGGAGCGGGCGTCGCAGGGCCATTGATCCGGTAGTCGCCAACCTTGGTTGGCGCTTGGCATTCATGCCAACCAAGGTTGGCATCTACCAACGGCGTGCCATCGAAGGGCCATTGATCCGGTGGGTGCCGACAGATTGTGCCGACCAACGGTCGGCACCCACCAGGAGCGGGCATCGCAGGGCCATTGATCCGGTAGTCGCCAACCTTGGTTGGCGCTTGGCATTCATGCCAACCAAGGTTGGCATCTACCAACGGCGTGCCGTCGAAGAGCCATTGAGCCGGTGGGTGCCGACAGATTGTGCCGACCAACGGTCGGCACCTACCAACAGCGGGCATCGCGGGGCCATTGATCCGGTAGTCGCCAACCTTGGTTGGCGCTTGGCATTCATGCCAACCAAGGTTGGCATCTACCAACTGCAGTCCTCCGCCATCCGGCACTCAGGCGAACGGCAGCTCTGCCGCTCTGCACGCCGCCGTAATCGCTGCACACGCCTCTTCAATCGCCGGCGTGGTCGGGGCCAGCCGCGGGCGGCGGTCCAGCGTGCAGGCCAGGCCCACGTCCAACAGCGTGGCGTGCGCGCCATGCAGCGCCTGCGCGGTGGCATCGGGCAGGAAGCCCGCAACCGCCAACGCATCGATCAACGATGGCGTATCGCGCGGCTGCAGCAACGCCCCGTGCCGCGCACTGCGCGCCAGCACGCCGGTCTGCAGCAGGAATTCCAGGTCCACCACGCCGCCAGCACCTTGCTTCAGGTCCAGCCGTGCGGCGTCGCTGCGGTCCAGTTCGGTGCGCATGCGCCCACGCATCTTCAGCACGTCGGCATACAGCACACCCATGTCGCGCTCACGCCCCAGCGTCTGTGCACGCACCTGCTCGAAATCGGCCAGCAGGCTGGCATCGCCGGCCACGCCACGCGCGCGCACCAGCGCCTGGTGTTCCCAGGTCCACGCACGTTCGCGCTGGTATTCGGTGTAACTGGCCAGCGAAGACACCAGCGAACCCTTGCCACCATCCGGGCGCAGGCGCACATCGATGTCGTACAGGCGGCCGGCGGCGGTGACCGCACCGAGCAGCGCCATCACCTTCTGCGCCAGCCGCGCATACCAGCGCCCCGGCTCCAGCGGACGCGCGCCGTCGCTGGCCTCCACGCCGGCCGGGTTGTCGTGCAGGAATACCAGGTCCAGGTCGGAACCGAAGCCCAGTTCAAGCCCGCCGAGGCTGCCGTAGCCGATGATCGCGAAACGTCCACCGGGAATCCCTCCGTGCGCGGCGCGCATGTCCGCCTCGGCCATCGCCAGCACGGTGACCACCACCGCCTGCGCCAGTTCGGCCAGTTGCCGCGTGCTGTCCACCGCGCCCTGGCGGCCGTCCAGCGTGGCCATCGCCATGCGGAAACTGAGCGCCAGCCGCGTCTCGTTGAGCCAGCGCAGTGCCGATTCGGGATCTTCCACCGCCAGCACCTGCTGGCACTCGGCCAGCATGCCGGCCGCATCGGGCATCGGCCCGGACACGCGCACATCCAGCAGTTCATCCAGCAGCAGCGGATACGCGACCAGCCGCTCAGCCAGCAGCGCGCTGCGCGCCAGCACATCGACCAGACGCGCCAACGCGCTCGGTTGTTCATCCAACAGCGCGAGATAGCTGGTCCGGCGCAGGACCGCCTGCAGCAGGCCGAGCACGCGCTTGAGCGCGGCATCGGGCTGCGGCGAACGCGTGGCCGCATGCAGCAACGCGGGCAGTACGCGATCCAGCCGCGCACGCGCCGCATCGGACAATGACTTCACGCCGGTGCCCTGGGCAAAATCGCGCAGCGACTGATCGGCGCCATTGGCATCGAGGAAACCGGCTTCGGCCAGCAACGGCGCGTTGCTGCCCTCGGGCAGGCTGCGCCAGTAGTTGGCCAGCGCGTCGGGCGCGGCCTGGCCCTTGCGCGGGGCCAGCAGCGCGGCGAATTCGGTGCTGACCCGCTGCTGCTGTTCGGCCAGTGCCGCGCGCAGTACCTCCCAATCCGGGTAGCCGAGGCCGATGGCAATGCGCGCGCGGTCCAGCGCGTCGCTGGGCAGCACGTGGGTCTGCGCGTCGCGCAGCATCTGCAGGCGGTTCTCCAACCGGCGCAGGAACAGGTAGGCCTCACGCAGCGCGCTGCCATCGTCGGGCGCAATCTGCCCGGCGGCCACCAGCGCGTCCAGTGCCACCAGCAGGCGGCGCTCGCGCAGCGCCGGCTCACGGCCACCGCGGATCAGCTGCAGCGCCTGGCACAGGAACTCGATTTCGCGGATGCCACCGGCGCCGCGCTTGATGTCTTCGTGCAGCTCGCGGCGCGCGACTTCGGCGGTGATCGCCGCCTTCATCTCACGCAGGCCGTCGAGCGCGGTGAAATCCAGGTAGCGGCGGTATACGAACGGTCGCAGGGTCTGCAACCACGCTTCGCCGGCGTCGATATCGCCGGCCACCGCGCGCGCCTTCAGCCACGCATAGCGCTCCCAGTCGCGGCCTTCGCGCTGGAAGTACTGATCCATCGCCGCGAACGACAGCGCGACGCGACCGGCGCTGCCGAACGGGCGCAGGCGCAGGTCGACGCGGTGGCTGAAGCCATCGACCGTGGTTTCGTCCAGCAGCTTGGCCAGGCGCTGGCCGAGGCGGGCGAAATACTCCTCGGCGGCCAGCGCGCGCGGACCGTCGGATTCGCCGCCCTGCGGGTACGCATAGACCAGGTCGATATCGGAACTGAAGTTGAGCTCGCCACCGCCGAGCTTGCCCAGGCCGAATACCACCAGCTGTTGGGGGACGCCTGCGCCATCACGAACCACGCCGTGCCGCTGTGCGAATTCCTGCTGCAGGGCGTCCAGCGCCAGCCGTAGGCAATCCTCGGCCAGGGTGGTGGCGCCAGCCAGGGTCTGCGCCACGTCGTCCAGCCCGGTCAGGTCACGCCAGATCAGCCGCGTGGACATCGCGGTGCGCCAGCGCCGCAGCTGTGCCGGCCAGTCGCTGGGTTGCAGCGGATCGAGCACCGGCGCCGGGATCGGCGGGCAGTCGGGGGCGGCCAGCTGCGCCAGCAGCGCCGGTTGCCGCACCAGGGTGTCCAGCGCGAAGTCGCTGGCCACCGCCAGCCGGGTCAGCAGCGGCAGCAGCTCGGCAGGAACAGGCTCGGGCAGGACCTGGGCCAGGCGCGCCAGGGCGCGGTCGACAAGGGGCTGCAGGGTGGCGGGCAGGTCAGCGGTGGCGAGGGTCATGCGCTGATTCTCGCGGGGTCGGATCCCTTTGCCAACGGCGAAGGGCTCTGCCCCCGAGATGCCGCCGCTTGATGCCGCGGGTGGGGTCAGAGCCTTTTGCCCTTGGCAAAAGGATCCGACCCTGAAGGGGTGCCGCGCATTCATTCTGGGCGGCAGGCAATAAAAAAGCCCGCTTGCAGCGAACTGCCAGCGGGCTCTGCTCCCTCCCCCACGTCGGGATGCAGGGCCATCGTGCGGGCTGCGAAAGCACTTTGCACGCTGCACTGCAAAACAAAACCGGTGGGTATGGGTGACCCCGGTGGGGAAAAGCCATTCCACGAAGGTAGAACCCCCCGTACGGATGAGGATGGCCGATAATCGGGTTTCCCCCCAGAAACACTGTCGTCATGTCTGTTGATCGCATCGCCAACGCGCGTCTTCGTGACCGCGTGGTCTCCGCCGAGGCCGCAGCCGCGCTGATCCAGCCCGGTGAAACCGTGGCCATGAGCGGCTTCACCGGCTCCGGGTATCCCAAGGCCGTTCCCGTCGAACTGGCCCGCCGCATCGAAGCGGTGCACGCCCAGGGCCAGCCCTTCCAGATCAAGCTGATGACCGGTGCCTCCACCGCGCCGGAACTCGATGGCGCGCTGGCCAAGGCCGATGGCATCGCCATGCGCATGCCGTTCCAGAGCGATCCGGATGCGCGCAACCGCATCAACGAGGGCAAGCTGGATTACATCGATATCCACCTCAGCCACGTCGCCCAGCACGTGTGGTTCGGCTTCTACGGCGAGATCGATACCGCCGTGATCGAAGTCTCGGCCATCCGCGAAGATGGCTCGCTGGTGCCCTCCACCTCGGTCGGCAACAACAAGACCTGGCTGGACCTGGCCAAGAAGGTGATCGTCGAGGTCAACGAATGGCAACCGGCCGGCGTCGACGGCATGCACGACATCTACTACGGCACCGCGCTGCCACCGCACCGCAAGCCGATTCCGCTGGTGAACGCCAACGACCGCATCGGCGACACCGCGCTGCGCTGCGACCCGGACAAGATCGTGGCCGTGGTGCGCACCAACGGCCCGGACCGCAACAGCCCGTTCAGTCCGATCGATGCGACCAGCGAACAGATCGCCTCGCACCTGATCGAGTTCCTCAAGCACGAGGTGAAGAAGGGCCGCCTGCCGCCGAACCTGCTGCCGCTGCAGTCGGGCGTGGGCAACATCCCCAACGCCGTGCTGGCCGGCCTGGCCAGGAGCGGTTTCCGCGACCTGGCCGCGTTCACCGAAGTGATCCAGGACGGCATGCTCGACCTGCTGCGCGATGGCGTGCTGAGCTACGCCTCGTGTACCGGCTTCGCGCTGAGCCCGCAGGCCAACGAGACGTTCAAGGAGAACATCGATTTCTACCGCGAGCGCATCATCATGCGCACGCAGGAGATCTCCAACCATCCGGAACTGGTGCGCCGCCTGGGCTGCATCGGCATGAACGGCATGATCGAGGTGGACATCTACGGCAACGTCAACTCGACGCACGTGATGGGCACGCGGATCATGAACGGCATTGGCGGTTCGGGTGACTTCGCCCGCAACGGTTTCCTGTCGGCGTTCCTGAGCCCGTCCACTGCCAAGAACGGCACCATCTCGGCGATCGTGCCGATGGCCAGCCATGTCGACCACACCGAGCACGACGTGTCGGTGATCGTCACCGAACAGGGCCTGGCCGACCTGCGTGGCCTGACCCCGCGCAAGCGCGCGCAGGTGCTGATCGACAACTGCGCGCACCCGGATTTCCGCCCGCAGCTGCAGGATTACTTCGACCGTGCCAGCCGCGAAAGCTACGGCAAGCACACCCCGCACCTGTTGCCCGAAGCACTGTCGTGGCACCAGCGCTGGCTGGATACGGGCACGATGAAGGGCTGACCCCGGGTCCGGACATCGGGTAGAGCCGGCCGCTGGCCGGCTTCCCCTACAGCCGGCCAGCGGCCGGCTCTACCTTCACGCGGTGCGCAGCGCCGCCAGCGACTCAGCCTGCAGCCGCTCGTAGATCTCGAACTCGTCATTCACCGCCACGCCCAGCGCCTGCTCGAAAGCCTCGCGGTTGGCGTGCGCGGCATACGCGCGCTGTTCTTCGCCGCCCAGGTTCGACTGGAAGATGCCCGCGGCACTGACCGGCAGGAAATCCTCGTAGACGATCGGATCGGCCGTGGCCAGGCCGGCGGCCACCAGCACTTCGGCAGGCAGATCGGCCACGCGTTCCGGCGCGGCGCGGCCGGCGTCGGTCAGCTGGTAGCGGTAGTAGCCCAATCCTTCCTGGCGCAGCGTGTCATGGTCATCCGGGAAGCTGGCGAATACCGCCTGCAGGCGCTGCCCGTAGTCGCCACCGGTACTGCCTTCGCCACCGGCATCGCGTGCCTGCGACAGCAGCTGGTCGTACAGCGCGCGGCCCTTCGGGGTGAGCGCAAGGCCGCGTTGTTCGATCTCGCCGAAGCGCGCGGTATGGGTGCCGGCATCGCCACCGTCCGCATCCGGGAAATGCACGGCCTCTTCCAGCGCCTTGAAGCTGGTCTGGCGCAGCAGGATCGGGCAGGCGCGGCGCGGCGGCCCTTCGATCACCGCCTTGGCCGCCATGCCGTGCTCGATCATTGCCGCCTGCGCCGCGTCGATGTCCAGCGTGCGCGGGGTCAGGTGGTTGATGTGCGGGCCACGGAAACTGACCACGTCGGCCACCAGGCGGTGCGCATTGTGCAGCGCGTGGTAGGTCGGCAGATCGACCGTGGCATCGCCGTGCCAGCGGAAGGTTTCCAGTGCTTCGTCGACAAAGCGCTCGGCGTCGGCCTGCGACAGGCCACCGTCACGCTCGGCCTGGTCGATCGGCGCCAGTGCGCCGTCGGTGAAGATGCGGCGGCGTGCCAGGATCTTCGCCGACTCGGCACGCAGGGTTTCGTCTTCGATCAGCTCCAGGCGCAGCAGCGAGGTGAACACGCGGAACGGATTCTGCGCCAGCGCGGCGCCGGTCAGCGGGCGGAACGCGGTGGAGTGCACCGGCACGCCGGCTACCGACAGGTCGTAGTAGCCGACCGGGTACATGCCCATCACCGCGAACAGGCGGCGCAGCGTCGCCAGCTCCTGCGCGGTGCCGACGCGGATCGCGCCATGGCGCTCTTCGTCCAGGCGCGCACGCTCGTCGTTGCGCTGCAGCTGCGCGGCCAGTGCCGGGTCCTGGGCAAGCACCTGCGCGTTGATCCGCTCCACCAGTTCCACCAGCGTGCCGTACAGCGGCACTTCGGTGCGGTACATGCGGGACATGGCCTGCGCGAACAGGCGGCGGATCACATCAGGCGAAACGAAAGAGGCGCTCATCAGTCACTCGATTACGGGAACGGGGAACAGCTCGGACCCGTATTGTCGCCGGAGCGCGCGGCGGCGGCGATACGCAGAGCAACATGGCCGGGTAATGCCGGCCGCTGGCCGGCAACCTCCTGATGCCTGTAAGGGTGCAGTTGCCGGCCAACGGCCGGCACTACCGCTTCAACTGCCGCTTCAGGGTGGCATCCAGGGTGATCGGCCGGTCCCAGTGCTGGTAGCTGGCCACGATGGCATGCCGCACAGCGCGGTAATGCAGGTTGTCCGGCTTGGCCGGCATGCGCTTCACCACCGCTTCCCAGCCGCCCTCCGGGTCCTGGCTGAAGGCGCGCACGCTGTCGCGGCAGGTCTGGCCGCTGGCCTTGGCCCAGAAGCAGGCGAAATAGATATCCCCGGCCTGCCAGCCATGGGTGGTGAACAGCGCATTGATGTAGCCGCGGGGGACATCGGCGTAGCGCGACACTTCATCGAGGAAGGCATCGGGGTAGCGTTCGGCGTAATGGTTGATGTCCTGCAACTGGGCATCGATCCAGCGGTCACCGGTTGCCACCTCATACGCAGCCGAACGCTCGGCGGTCTGCTGGGCCAGTACGGTGGCCGGCGCCAGCAGCAGGGACAACAACAGCGCGCGCAGTCGAACGTTCATGCCACGATTCTGCCGCAGCTGCCGGGCCCTGTCAGGCCGCCGCAGCGGCCTTGGCCTCGATCGCCGCCAGTGCGGCCGGCCAGTCGTGGGCGGTATCGGCGGTGACCATGCGCGGTTCGTCGTCGGCCACGCCGTGCTGGGTCTCATGGGCCCAGGTCACCGCGTACGGGGTATGCACGCCCCAGCCACCCAGGGTCACCACCGGCTCGATGTCCGAGCGCAGCGAGTTGCCGACCATCACGAAGCGCTGCATCGGCAGGTCGAATTCGGCCAGCACGCGGGCGTAGGTCTCCGGGTCCTTCTCGGAAACGATCTCGATGCGCGGGAACAGCTCGGCCAGGTTGGCGACCTTGATCTTCGCTTCCTGGTGGAACAGATCGCCCTTGGTGATCAGCACCACCGGGTAGTGCTCGGCGATGGCCGCCACCGCTTCGCGCACACCGTCGATCAGTTCCACCGGGTGGCGCAGGGTATCGTGGCCGATATCCAGAATGCGCTGGATGTCCTTGGCCTCGATGCGCTGGCCGGTGATGTCGATGGCCGCCTCGATCATCGACAGGGTCATGCTCTTCACGCCGTAGCCGAAGGTACCCAAGTGGCGCTGCTGAACTTCCAGCAGGTGGCGCGCGGTCTGGGTGTCGTGCACGTCGACATAGCGCGACAGCAGGTCAAGGTAATCCTGCTCGGCCTTGCGGTAGTAGTCCTCGCTCTTCCACAGCGTGTCGTCACCGTCAAAACCGACCAGGCCGATGGCGCGCGACGGCGCAGGCGTGGACGTGTTCATCGGCCAAGGATACAGGGGTGGCGATGACGAGAAAAACCCGGGCGGCCGCAGCCGCCCGGGTCCCCATGCACCGGTCTTCCCGAATCAGGTCTGGATCAGCGGCCCTGCGCCGCGCCGGCACCCGCACCGGCCTGCTGCGCGGCCACGTAGGCCTTGTACTCGTCGGCGCTCAGCTCGCCGTCCTTGTTGGTATCGGCCTGGTCGAACACCTGGGCCAGGCCGGCGTTCACCTGCGCCTCGGTCTTGCTGATGGTGCCGTTGCCATCGGTATCGATGCTGGCCCAGGTCTGGCCACCACCGTTGGCCTGCGCCGAGGCCGCTGCGGCCGCATCGGTCGCCTGGTCAGCCGCCTGCCCGGCCTGTGCTGCCGCCTGCTGGGCCTGCGCCGCTTCATTCTGCGCATGTGCGGCCTGCTGCTTGGCCGACTGGGCCATCGCCGGAATGGCCAGCACGCTGCCAGCGGCGACGATCAGGGCGATCAGGGGCTTGCGGTTGCGAATAGTCATCAGGGGTGTCTCCTGCATATTGGGTGGTGTTGCGCGGCCTGTTGTTTCCGCACGGCACCTACCCTGCCACCGCGTTTCTGAATCGATTTTGGGCCGCGACCGGCCTCCACACGCACGATTAACCACTCGCATCCACGCATGCTTTAGCGCGCTGGTTAGCGAGGAGTGAGCGGCTCATAAGATGCGCATTCAACGCCTCTGCATTTAACCGGCAGGCAACGAAAAACCTGCGTCAGTCGACGGTTTTTTCCAATGACCGCGAACTGAACAACACCCATCCCAAGGCGACACCGGCGAGCGCGCCGGCGATTTCCAGCACGACACGGCTGCCGAGCTCGTTCGGATCGTGGATGGTGGCCAGGAACAGGCGCGCGTACAGCGGCGACTCCAGTCGCACGATGCCCATGTAGAACAGCTTCCACGCATCGATGCCAGCGGAGGCCACCACCGAGATGACGCAGGACCAGCCGATCGCATGTCCCACCGACCAGTGCAGCAGCCGGCACAGCCGCGACCACACGAAGTACACCAGCAGCCCGACCAGCAGGGCGATGGCGCCGGCTTCCAGGGTGCCGAGCAGGCCGAAGTGCAGGGGAAGGTTCATCGGGTGGGCAGGGATGAAGAGGCGGCCAGTGTAAGGGATCTGCGCCGGACCCAATCGGCAGCCACAGTAGATCCACGCCATGCGTGGATGAATCTCCATCCAAATCGAATATCTCGACGATTGAACAAGGAGCAGCCGAGCATGGGCTCGGCTCTACAACGGACCACGCGGGAAACTGTCAGAGGCGGGGCGCAGCCCTGCCGATGCCTCTACCGTACCGGGACGTCGTACGCGGTGCCGGGATCCGGTTCGGGCTGCAGGGTGTAGTGCCACCACTCCTGCGGATAGTTGACGAAGCCCCGCCGCGCCATCGCGCGCACCAGCTGCTGGCGATTGGCCTGTTGCGCATCGCTCAATCCGCTTGCCTGCGTATGCGCGCGTGGACCGAAGAAATCGAAGTCGGTGGCCATGTCCAGCGGCGTGCATGCACCGCTGCGGCAATCCAGCAGGCCCAGATCAACCGTGGCACCGCGGCTATGGCCAGAGCGCTCGGCGATGTAGCCGTCGGCCAGCAACCGTGGTTTGTCCAGGTCCGGGTACTGCTGTGCCTTGCGCGAGCGCTCGCGCGGATCGTTCACCCAGGCCATGAAGGCCTGCACCGAACGCACCGGCCGGTAGCAGTCGTAGAGGCGCAGGCCGAAGCCATTGCCGCGCAGGTCCTGTTCCACCTGTGCCAGCGCCTTCGCCACCGGCGCCAGCAGATAACACGATGGCGCCTCGTAGCCGGGCACGCGCGCACCGGTGAAGTTGTTGGCACCGGCATAGCGGATATCCAGGTCGATGCGCGGCGACAACGTGCGGATCTCCACCAGTCCGGCGCTGGCCGCGTCGGTTGCCGGTGAAACGCGCGGTGGCTCAGCGGCGCTGGTGGTCGCCGCCAGCGCAGTCGCCAGTACGAGTGAAGTGCAGGTCCTGGAAGTCATAGCTGAAGTCGATGTCCGGGTCGATGGCGCGCAGGTCCAGCGTCGGTGCCGGGCCTTCGCCTGGCTGCAGCCACGCCTGCGCCTCGTCGCCCAGCGTATCCCAGCGCAGCAGCCAGCGCCCCTGCAGCTGCAGCACCGTGGCCTGCAGCCGGGGCGACTTGTCCACGCTGAAACGCAGGCCATCCTTGCCCGGGCAAAGCGAGGCCGCGCCCAGCCACGGATCGCGGTAGCGGCCCTGCCAGCGGGACAGGTCCATGCGGCTCGTCTCCTGCGCCGCCGCGGTGGATGGCCGCGAATGGCCGGTCGCGGCCCGCGTTGCCTGGTCAGCCTTCAGTTCGGCCAGGTAGTCCATCGCCGGACGCGCATCGTCCGCTGCGGTGAAGCGCTTCAGCGCGGCCTGCATCAGGGCCATGCGTGCGTCCTCGCCTTCGCCGTTGATCAGCATCACCACGCCCACCTTCCGGTCAGGCAGCAGCGCCAGCGATGAATACATGCCTGACAGCGTGCCGGTGTGCGCCACTTTCCACTGGCCGTCCATGTCGGACACGCGCCAGCCATAGCCGTAGCCGTAGAAGTGCGCGTTGTCCCAGCGCCGCTGGCGTTCACCCAGCGGCATCGGCATGTGCAGGGTCCACAGCGTGCGGCGCTGCTCCGTGTCCAGCCAGCCGGGCGCCAGGGTGGGATCGAGCAGCACCTGCATCCAGCGCGTCATGTCGCGCAACGAACAACGGATGCCGCCGGCCGCCATCGACGGCAGGTCCGGGCTGGTTCCACCATCGGCGTTCACCACTTCATTGCGTTCGCCACGCCAGGCATGCGGCTGCGCTACGTTGCCCACGCGTTTCACCGACCACGCCCCCACCTGGCAGCGCGTCATGCCCAGTGGTTCGAACACCTGCTCGCGCATCAGCTGGTCATACGGCTTGCCGCCCGCCGCAGCGGCCACTTCACCGGCCACCACGTACATCAGGTTGTCGTAGGCATAGTGGCTGCGGAAGCTGCTGACCGGCTTCAGGTGCGCCAATCCGGCGATGATGTCGGCGCGGGTGAACGCGTTCGGCTCCGGCCACAGCATCAGGTCCCCGGCGCCCAGGCCCAGGCCGCTGTTGTGGATCAGCAGGTCGCGCACCTGCATCTGCTGTCCCACCCACGCATCGTGCATGCGGAAGCCCGGCAGATGCCGCTGCACCGGATCATCCCAGCGCAGCCTGCTCTGCTGCACCAGCCGCGCCAGCAGTGCAGCAGTCATCGCCTTGCTGTTGGAGGCGATCTTGAACAGCGTGTCCTCGTCGATGCGGCCGCCATCGCCACGCGCGCCCTCGGCGTGGCGATAGACCACCTGCCCGTTGTCGACCACCGCCATCGCCAGCCCGGGCAGGTGCTCGAGCTGGACGACGGCAGCGACATCGGCATCGAGGGAGGCGGTCGCGGTGGTCTGTGCCACCGCAACCGGGAACACCGCCAGCGCCGCCGCGCAGACGCAGTTTCGAGCCTGCCGTGCGGGCTTCAATAGGCCCATGTCACGGTCAACTGCGCATAGCGCGGTGACTGGAAGCCGGTGCCGTAGCGGTACAGCGGGTTCGGCGTGCCGATGCTGTCCTGCGGCTCGTAGTCCTGGTCCACGGTCACCACGCGCTGCTGGTTGAGCACGTTGTACACCGCCAGCTTCAGGCGCAGATCGGTGGGAATCGGTACCTTGTACGAGACGCTCACGTCCAGGTCATAGGTCCAGGGCGTGCGGCCGTCGCCACCGCGTGGCGAATGCACGAACACGCGCTGGGATGGAACTGTCGCCTGGCAGTTGGACACGCACACGTAGTAGCTGTGGAAGTCGGTGTCGTCGAACGGATTGCCGGCGCCGAAGCGGGTAATCGGGCTGCCCGACTGCACGCCCAGGGTGGCGGCCACGCTCAGGTTCTCGGTCAGCGCGTAGCTGCCACGGAACTTGAACTGGTGGCGGCGATCATTGGCCAGGTAGCCATAGCCCCCGTAGTTCACCCACGGATTGTCGAAGTTCTCGGTGCGACCGGCATCGGCGAAGTCGGTATCGGAGTTGACCGGACCCTCGGCATTGCCGCGGCCATAGGCCAGCGTGTAGGACGCATTGAAGCCCCACTTGCCGTCCCACGCGCGGTCGACCTGCAGTTCCAGCGCCTTGTAGTCACGCTTGGGCTTCACCCAGCCGCGCTGGCCGACATAATTGCCGTTGTCGTCATACAGCGCCCAACCTTCCTTCGAGGTGTCGATGCTGATCCAGCCATCGTTGCGGCCGTCGCAGTCGGTGTCACCCCACACGGTGTTGGTGCGCCCCGGGTTGCCCATGATCCACACGCCGTCGACGGCACCACACTGGCCGGTCGCGGTGATGTTCATGTCATCGATGGCATTGTGCAGGCGCCGGTAGGTCACGCTGGCGCCTACCGACCAGGCCTCGTTGATCATCTGCTGGAAGCCCAGGATCGCTTCATCCTGGTAGACCGGGTCCATGTCCCGGTTCACTTCCGCGCGCAGGTCCGGCACGCTGCCGTCGCCCTGCGAGTTGTCCACCGGGCCGATCTGCGCGCCCAGGTTGGGGATGTTGTTGGCTGCGCCGGTGTAGCCGAGGAACTCGTACCAGGTGCGCTCGTCGAGGAAACCACCGGCCTGCTTGATGTTGATGACGTTGGCCACCGGCAGGAAGTATCGGCCCAGGTTGCCGAACACCTTGGTCGTGCCATCGCCGCGCACGTCCCAGGAGAAGCCCAGGCGCGGGGCCAGCATGTCGTCGATCTTGATGTAGCTGCTGCCGTCGCCGCCCTTGTTGTCGAAGGCTTCCAGGCGCAGGCCCATGTTCAGCAGCAGATTCGGCGTCACCTGCCAGTTGTCTTCCAGGTAGTAGGCCGAGTTGATCGTCTCGAAGGCCCCGTCCACTTCATAGCGACGGGTGCGCACGACCACGCCGCTGGCCGGCACCACGCCACCGTTCAGCGAGCTGCCGGGAGTGCGGTAGTAGATGTCGTAGCGGAAGCCGCCCGGGCCCGGATAGGCGCGGCTGTAATCGGAGGTGTTCTCTTCCCGATCCAGGCCGAACCGCAGCAGGTGGTTGCCCAACGTCCATTCGAAATCCGCGCGCACGGCCTTGCGCGTGTCCAGCGCCGACTCCAGCTGCGAGCTGCTGGTGCAGCTGCGGTCGCCCTGCAGCGACGGCGGCACGCCCTGGCCGGCCGTGCGGTTGTCGAACACGCGGTTGCAGTTCTGGTCCATCAACGAGCTCTGCACACGGTTGCGCTTGTTCTCGCCGTACATCAGCTTCATGGTCAGGTCGTTGTTGACCTGCCAGCTGTAGGTACCGGACCAGTTCTTGCCACCCACCGTGTTGTAGATCTGGTTGCTGCGCTCGCCCACGGTCTGCCCCGTGGCGTAGTCGTAAGCGTAGACGTCGGTGAGGGTCTTGCTCTTGTCCGAGAAGCCGAACAGCGACAGCATCTGGTTGTCGGTGATCTGCCAATCGATCTTGCCGCCCCAGAACGGATCATCGGCCTTGCCCTGGCTCAGGCGCGTGCCGGCATCATTGGTCGAGGTGGGACGATAGTCGCGCGCCTCGTACATGCCGAAGAAGAACAGGCGGTCCTGCACCAGCGCACCGGAAGCGAACACATTCAGCGCGCTGCGGCTGTAGTCGTCGCGGCTGGCGGTGATGTAGCGGCTGCCGCTGCCGTCGTAGCGGTCGCGTGCCTGCGACTGCCACGCGCGCGGCTCGAACACCAGTTCGGCACCGGCCTTGAAATCGTTGCTGCCCGAGCGGGTCACCGCATTGATGACGCCGCCGGTGCTGCGCCCGAACTCCACCGAGTAGCCGCCCGTCTTGACCTGGAATTCCTGGTAGAACGAGAACGGCACCGACGAGAAGCCGACCCGGTTGTAGAAGTCGGTGACGTTCAGGCCATTGATGTAGACGGTGTTCTCGGCCACCGACGAACCGCCGAAGGAAATGCCCTGCCCGCCCAGCGACCCCTTGCCCTTCACCGCGCCCGGCGCGAGCAGCGCCACCGCGGTGATGTCACGGTCCACTGGCAGGCGCGACAGCTCCTCGCGGGTGATGTTGGTGGCCGACTCGGTGGACTTCACATCCACCATCGACACCACCTGCGGCGCCCGCACTTCGACCGTGCCCAGGGTACTGACCGCACCCAGCGGCACGTTCACCGTGGTCGCGCTGCCGAGACTGACCGTCACCTGGCCGACACGGCTGGCGCCTCCACCCGGCAGGCTCACCTCCATGTCATAGGTGCCGACCGGCAGCAGCGGAATGCGGTAGCTGCCGTTGGCTTCGGCCTGCACGGAGCGCACGAAGCCCGTTGCCGGGTTGCGTACGGTCACCGTGGCACCGGCCGGTACCTGGCCGGCATCGCTGACCAGCCGGCCGACCACTGAACCATCCTGTGCGAATGCGCTGGGCGCGATCACGCCCAGACACGCCCCGAGAGCGACGCACAACGCCGCCCGCTTGATGCTGTAAGCCTTCATCCCCTGCTCTCTCCTGCAAGAATTGAATGGTGTGGAATGCGATGTGTCGCGCTAGCGTTGCCTGGCTGGCAGTACCCGCCACTGGAAGTCGTAGCTCCATTGGTCGAAGTACAGGTTGCCGCCTGCCCACTCGGCCTCGCCGCGCTGCGAGTCGACCGTTTCCGAGCGGAAGTGCTGCTTGGCCGGCACGAGGGGCTGGCCGAAATCATCGTTGAAGGCGATGCGGTAGCCATCGAGGCCACCCAGGTAGAAGTTGCGCAGGGCCGGCACATCGCTGGCCAGTGCGCCGGTGGTCACGTCCATCGGCAGCCAGCCATACGGCGCCAGGTAGACCTGTCCCCAGTCATGCAGGTTGTTGTAGCCACTGCCATCGTCGGAGAACACCATGCCCGACTGCCAGCGCGCGGGAATGCCATTCAGGCGCAGCAGCGCGATCAGCAGCAGGGTCTGCTGCCCGCAATCGGCATGGCCGGAACGCAGCGCGTAATCGCTGATGTTGCTGAGCGTGGAATATTCGCGCGCACCGGCCCAAGGAATACGGTCGACCGCAGCAAACAGCTTGCGCACCACTTCATATGGGCGCGTCTCGCCCTGCAGCACCTGGTCGGAGAACAGCTTCAACGCAGGGGTGAAGCGCACATGCGGCAGCTGCTCGGCCAGATACGGCTTCAACGCCGTATCGGCCGGGGTCGGTTGCACCACGGCCGGGTCGATCGCGGTGTGCCGGGCGAAGATCGTGACCGCGTAGCGGATCTCGAAGCGGGTCGGCTGCCCGGCCACCGCTTTGGCCTCCAGATAGGCCGTGCGTTGCAAGGTGCTGGCCGGTGCCACCCGCGCCTTGCCTGGGCTGCTGCCCAGCCACTGCACCTGCTCCTGCTGGCCGGGGATCTCGCGTGGGTACGGAATCCAGGCACGCACGGTTTCGCCGGCCGGCACGGCATCGGCCTTCACCGTGAGCGATTGGGTGAATTCGATACGCTGCGGCAGCACCGACGCCCGGCCACTCTGTTCGGCCGCGGCGACCACGCGCGTGTGGTGCGCGTTGAGCACTTCGTTGGGCCCTGGAGGCGGCATCGGTGCATCCGCACGGCGGCGTGCGCGTGCTTCGTCGCTGAGCAGGAACAGGTTCGACGGTGCGCGCTTGAAGTACCAACGCTCGCCATCGATATCGAGATGCTCGATCAGGCCAAGCTGGTCCCAGCGCGCGAATTCCTCGTCGGTCAGGTCGGGAATCCAGCGGCGCACGGCAGACTTGGCGGCGGTTTCGTCGAGGGAAAGATCCAGGCGGATGCGGCGCATGCGCTCACGCTGGAACGCGCCTTCGGCAGCATCGCTCCCTGTCGCCAGCAACGCATCGGCGTCGCTGAAGCGGCCGCCGTCGATCAGGTCGATCACCTGCGCCTGGCGCGCACGCTGCTGGCTGCTGCGCCCGTCTGCCGCCTGCGTGACCGACACCCACAGCAGCAGCGCGGCACACAGGCCGGCAGCAGCAGGCAGACGCGGTTTGCGAATGGCAGGATCCACAGCGACACTTCCCCAGCGCGGGTGGTAACGGCTGTGTAACACGGACCGGGATGCCGGTCAATAATTTATTCTTGCTTTCGATGCCGAAAGGAATAAATATTCCACAAGGCATTCGAGGAGGGTGTGCACCGCATGAGCCTGGCTTCCCGCGAACGGCACCGGCATTGGCCGCGCCGCTTGACCTTGGCCCTGTGCCTGCTGGCCGCACCGGCCTTTGCACAGGCCGCCCCGGCGCCCGATCCCGGCGCACCGCTGCCCTATGTGATCGGCCTGCACGAGGCCTACCTGACGCCGCAGTACTGGGCGGCGCGTCTGGACAACGCCGATGCGCCGATCCTGGATCGCGCGCAGATCGAGGCGCAGAACGCACGGATGCGGGCGCAGGACATCCACATCCAGGACATCGCGGCGTTGCCAGCCCAGCTTGATGGGGCGACGGTGCGTGCCAGCATCACCGCGCTGTCGAGCTGGCCCACGCGCACCCTCTACAGCGACAAGGGCACGCCCATCGCGCCGGCCCTGCGCAGCGCGATCGAAGCCAACCTCGGCCTTGATGCGATTCCCGCCCAGGTGGCACCGGCCTACGGGCTGGTGGTGAAGCGTGCCGCACTGCGCACCTTCCCCACCCGCGAGCGCGTCTTCAGCACCGTCGGTGACACCGACATCGACCGCTTCCAGGAATCGGCACTGTTCCCCGGCGACAAGGTCGCCGTGGTCCACCGCAGTGCCGACGGCCGCTGGCTGTTCGTGCACAGCGAGCGCTACAGCGCGTGGATCGAAGCCGACGCCATCGCCAGCGGCGACAAGGCCACGGTGCTCGGCTACGGCGCGAAGGGACCCTACCGGATCATCACCGGTGCCACCGCGCAGACCGCCTACACCCCGGAAGAACCGCGTGTCTCGCGCCTGCAGCTGGACATGGGCGTGCGCCTGCCGGTGCTGGCCGACTGGCCCGCGTCAGAACCGGTGAACGGCCAGCAGGCGCACGCATCGTGGGTGGTGCAGCTGCCGGTACGCGAGGCAGATGGTCGCCTGAAACTGGTACCGGCCCTGCTGCCGCGCTCGCAGGACACCGCCGCCGACTACCTGGCCCTGACCCCGCGCCTGTTGCTGCAGCAGGCCTTCAAGTTCCTCGGCGAGCGCTACGGTTGGGGCCACGACTACGACACCCGCGACTGCAGCGGTTTCGTCTCCGAGATCTACCGCAGCTTCGGCGTGCTGCTGCCACGCAATACCAGTGCACAGGCGGTCAGCCCGGCGCTGGATCGCCTGCCGTTCACCGGCAAGGACGGCAAGGCACTGCGCGACCGTGCCGTCACCGACCTGAAGGTCGGCGATCTGGTCTACATCCCCGGCCACGTGATGATGGCCATCGGCCACGTCGACGGTCGTACGTGGGTGATCCACGATACGGCGGGCGGCAGCTGGTTCGGTGCCGACGGCACGCGCGTGCAGGCCCATCTCAATGGTGTTTCGGTCACGCCGCTGGAGCCGATGATGGCCAGCGATACCGTCCGCTACATCGACCGCATCACCAACATCCAGCGCCTGCGGGCCAAGACTCCTGAATGAAGATCACCGCCATCGAACTGGGCATGCTGCGCGTGCCGTTGAAGACACCGTTCAAGACCGCCCTGCGCACGGTGGAAACCGTGGAAGACGTGGTGGTGCTGATCCGCACCGACACCGGCAACACCGGCTATGGTGAAGCCCCGGCCACCGCCGTGATCACCGGCGATACGCACGGCTCGATCATCGAAGCGATCCGCCACTTCATTGCCCCGCGCCTGATCGGCCAGGACGTGGTCAACCTCAACCACCTGTGCACGCTGGTGCAGACCGCGATGGAGCGCAACACCAGCGCCAAGGCGGCGGTGGAGATCGCGCTGTACGACCTGTGGGCGCAGCTGCACGGCGCCCCGCTGTACCAGATGCTCGGTGGTGGCGACCCGGTGATCACCACCGACATCACCATCAGCGTGGACTACATCGACAAGATGGTGGCCGACTCGCTGTCGGCAATCGAACGCGGCTTCGAGTCGCTGAAGATCAAGGTCGGCAAGGACATCGGCCTGGACATCGAACGGGTCAAGGCGATCCATGCCGCCGTGGAAGGCCGCGCCCTGCTGCGCCTGGACGCCAACCAGGGCTGGACCGCCAAGCAGGCAGTGCATGCGATGCGTACCCTGGAAGACGCCGGCGTGGTGCTTGAACTGCTGGAGCAGCCGGTGAAAGCGGCCGACATCAGCGGCCTGAAGTACGTCACCGACCGCGTCAACACGCCGGTGATGGCCGACGAAAGCGTGTTCAGCCCGAGCCAGGTGATGGACCTGATCCAGCAGCGCGCGGCCGACATCATCAATATCAAGCTGATGAAGACCGGCGGCCTGTCCAACGCGATCCGCATCGCCGACATTGCCGGCATCTACGGCGTGCCGTGCATGATCGGCTGCATGATCGAATCGAGCATCAGCGTGGCCGCCGCCGTGCACTTGGCCGTGGCCAAGAGCGATGTGATCACCAAGGTCGATCTGGACGGCCCCTCGCTGGGCCAGTTCGATCCGGTCAGCGGCGGCGTGCATTTCAACGAATCGGAGATCAGCATCAGCGACGTGCCGGGGCTGGGCATCACCGAAGTGCGCGGGCTGGAGATGCTGGGTTGATCTCTGCCTTGCGGCTGACGTTGCCTGCCACTGACGCTGGGTCGCGCGTTACTTTTCTTTTCGCGAAAAGAAAAGTAACCAAAAGAAACGCTCCGCCGGCCGCGAGCCGGTGCTACGCACCGGTTCCCTGCGCTCCTCGGCCCGTCGAGAGACGGCGCGGGAACTCGCTGCGCTCAGACACCCGCGCCTCTTCGCCCTCGCCGGACCTGCGGTGCTCGGCTCGCTACAAAGCGGACTCAACGTCCAATGCAACAGCTGCACCCAGTAGATCCACGCCACGCGTGGAAGCGCTTGTTTTTGCCCTACCCCGTAATCCCTTCGCGGCTGGCATGCGCGCGATGTGTCCAGGGTCGGGCGGGTGGGGCTTGCGGGGGTGTCCGCCGCATGGATGCGGCGGCCAAGCCTACACGGACGTACTTGCGGCGTCCCCCGCAATCCCCACCCGCCCGACCCACCCCATAATTCGCTTTATGCGGCCAACCGCAACGCCTTTGCAGACCCCCGGACACCCCGCATGCCGCCCCTGCTGAAGATCCGCACCGAGCGTGGGCAGATGTCGGCCATCGAGCGCCGCATCGCCGACTTCATCCTCGACAACGCCCACCTGCTGCGCGACTACTCCTCCCAGCAGCTGGCCAGCGCGCTCGGCATCAGCCAGTCCAGCGTGGTGAAGTTCAGCCAGAAGCTTGGCTTCAAGGGCTACCCGGATCTGAAGTACTCCATCGGCCAGGACGTGGCCCGCGCCGGTGCCGATCCGCAGCAGGCGCCCGACGAACCCGACAGCGGCGATGACTACCTGCGCCTGGGCGAGGCCCTGCGCCGTAGCAAGGCGCAGGCCGAGGAGGAAACACGCCAGGCCAATCCACGCGGGGAGATCGAGCGCATCGTGCAGCTGCTCGACGGCGCACCAAAGCTGTTCGTCTACGGCCTGGGTGACGACGGCCTGTTCGCCCGCGAGTTCGCCATGCGGCTGTCGCTGCTCGGACTGCTGGTGGTGCCGCATACCGATCCGATCCTGATGCTGGCAAACCTCTCGGCCGCACGCCCCGGCGATGCGCTGCTGATGTTCTCCGAGTTCGGCAACCTGCCCCAGCTTTCACAGTTGTCGCGGCAGTTCCAGGACATGGGTGGCAAGGTGATTTCCATCACCCGCCACACCGCCAACCCGCTGCGCGCGCATGCGGATGCGGCACTGGCGGTCTGCGCGCACGACCGCACGCCACAGGTCGCGCAGCTGCTGTACCGTAGCGCCATGCACGCCCTGCTCGATTTCCTGTTCGTGCTGCTCTGCCACACCAATCCGGATCGCCAGCAGCAGCTTGCGGTGAACCTGGAGCGGATCGACCACCTGCTGGATTCCTGATCGGAGCACTTGTTGATGAAATCGCTGGTTCGCCTCGCTACCGCTGCACTGCTGCTTGCTACGGCGGTGTCCGTTCACGCGGCGCCGCTGGATGGCGCGCGCCAGCTGATCGTGGTCACCAGCGAAGGCTGGGACAGCACCCAGGGGCAACTGCAGGCCTATGTGCGCGACGGCCAGGGCTGGCACCCGCATGGCCAGGCGTTCCCGGTGGCGCTTGGCCGCACCGGCAGCGCCTGGGGCCTGGGCCTGCATCCGGCGCAGGCCGATGGCCCGCAGAAGCAGGAAGGCGATGGCCGCAGCCCGGCCGGCATATTCGCGCTCGGCAGTGCGTTCGGCTATGCCGTCACCCGCCGCGGCACTGCCATGCCCTACCAGCCGATGCTGGACAGCAGCTACTGCATGGACGTGCCCGGTTCGCCGTTCTACAACCGCATCGTCGATGAAAAGAAGGTCGGCAATGCAGCGGTCAAGGGCTCCACCGAGCCGATGCGGCTGGACCTGCACAACAAGGGCGACGTGCGCTACCGGGAAGGCTTCGTCATCGCCCACAACCCGGACAACCAGCCCGGCAAGGGCAGCTGCATCTTCGCCCATCTGTGGCGCCAGCCCGGCGAGGCCACCGCCGGCTGCACGGCCATGCCGCAGGAACGCATGCAGGCACTGCTGGACTGGCTGCGGCCGCAGGACGCGCCGCGTTTCGTGCTCCTGCCGCGCGCGGAGTACAAGCGCCTGCAGGCGCAGTGGCAATTACCCGCGCTGGCCGGAGACGTCCGTTGAGCACGCAGGACGAACCGCAGCTGCAACGCGCGGTCAGCCGATGGCAGATCGTCGGCCTGTCGATCAACGATGTGATCGGCAGCGGCATCTACCTGCTGCCGGCCGCCACCGTCGCCCTGCTCGGCCCCTTCAGCCTGTGGGGCGTGGTCGCCGCTGGCATCGTCGTCGCGCTGCTGGTGCTGTGCTACGCGCAGGCCGCCAGCTACTTCGATGAACCCGGCGGCAGCTACCTGTATGCACGCGAGGCGTTCGGGCGCTTCGCCGGTTTCGAGATCGGCTGGATGATCTGGCTGACCCGCATCAGCTCGGCCGCTGCGCTCAGCAACGCGCTGGCCGACGCGGTTGCGCGTTTCTGGCCGTGGGCCGATGCCGGCCTGGGCCGCATCGCGGTGATCGTGGTATCGCTGGGCTTCCTCACCGGCATCAACATCATCGGCGTGCGCTCGGCCGCGCGTACCGGCGTGGTGCTGGTGATCGGCAAGATGCTGCCGCTGCTGCTGTTCGTGGCCATCGGTGCGTTCCACATCGACCCACAGCTGGCCTTCTCCGGCCAACGCCCGGACCCGCATGACCTGCAGCGCATGGGCGAAGCCGCCTTGCTGCTGCTTTACGCCTACGCGGGCTTCGAGAACATCCCGGCCGCCGCCGGCGAGTACCGCAATCCGCGCCGCGATATTCCGTTCGCCCTGATCACCATGATCATCACCGTCACCGTCATCTACGGCGCGGTGCAGGTGGTGGCGCAGGGAACGCTGGCCGGCCTGTCCAGTTCGGCCACCCCGCTGGCCGATGCCGCCGCCGGTTTCGGTGGCGAAGCACTGGCGCTGATCCTGACCGTCGGTGCCACCATCTCCATCCTCGGCACCAACAGCAACACGATGATGATGGGCCCACGCTTCCTGTTCGCACTGGCCCGCGATGGCTACGGCCCGAAGATCCTGGCCCAGGTGCATCCACGCTTCCACACCCCGGCCGCGTCGATCCTCTGCCAGGGCCTGATCGCGCTCGGCCTGGCCCTGTCCGGTTCGTTCGTGCAGCTGGCCCTGCTGTCGATGACGACGCGCCTGTTCGCCTACATCGGCACTGCCGCAGCAGTCCTGGTACTGGCCAAGCGCTACGCCGACCGCCCGGGCGCCTTGAAGCTGCCCGGCGGGCCGTTGATTCCGGTGCTGGCGCTGCTGCTGTGCCTGGCGCTGTTCGCCAGTGCCAGCTGGCAGAACATCGCTGCTGCGCTGGTGGCGTTCGCCATCGGCGCGGTGATCTACACGCTGCCGCGAAAAGATACCGATGCCGGATGACCGATAGCGCCGGGCCATGCCCGGCGGATTGATCTGGTGATCACGCTGCCGGACCGGGCCGTTAACCGCCACACAGGCACGATCGGGCTACGTCCACAACGGAGCCTTCCATGACCGAGTACCAGATCCCCGGCCGCGTACCGGACGACAGCACGCCGCGCGACGCGATCAGCAACTACTGGCGCGAACGCTACACGGCCGAGCCGTACTACGACGACCAGCTGTTCTTCGAGGACTACGAGCCGGCCTATCGCATCGGCCACGCCGCGCGTGCACAGGACATGATCCGCGCCTATGAACAGGTCGAGGCCGAGCTCGAATCACGCTGGGCCAACGAACGCGGCCGCAGCCGTCTGGACTGGGCGCAGGCACGCAATGCGGTGCGTCGTGGCTGGGAGGAGGCACAGCTGGCGGATCCGCGGCTCGCACGATAGCGCCAGGCTTCTGTAGAGCCGAGCCTACGCTCGGCTCTCGCACCTCGTCTGTAACGTCGAGCCACGCTCGACTGAGCCGAGCATGGCCCGGCTCTACACCGGATCGATCACTCCTGTTCCGGCAGCGGCGGCACGATGGCGCTGCGCTTGCTCTCGCCCCCACCGGCGGCGATCAGGTCGCGGGTGTTCTTCTGCACCGCCACCGCGCCGAACAGCGACAGCGCATACGCCATGCCATAGAAGCCCTTCTCACTCGGCGCCAGCGTGGCATTCCACAGGCCGACCAGCAGCAGCATCAGCGCCGACAGCAGCGCGAACCAGCACAGCGCGTAGTACAGGCCACTCACCGGAATGCCTTCGACGCGGTCGCGCACGCTCTTCTGCAGCGACACCGCCGCGAACAGGCCGAACAGCAGCAGGGTCAGGTAGTAGCCCTTCTCGTTGAGCGCCATCGTGGCGTTGAACAGGCCGATCAGGTACGCCGCCGCCCCCAGCAGCAGGGCCACCCAGGAGGCGGCGATGAAGGCGGTGGACGGCTTGTGGGGCATGGCAGTGTTCATTGCAGGTCCTTGGCAGGCAGGCGGGCACGCTTTGCCCGGGCGTGCCCACCCTAGACGATCCCGCCGCGCTCGCACAGGGGGCGCAGGACCTTCGGGCCACGACGCTCACGGTGCCGGTGGTATACAAGGGACAGCCCGGCCATCCGCATCCCCGCACTGGAGATACCCATGACCCGCACGCCCCTGCTGCTCGCCCTCGGCCTTGTGCCGATCCTTGCCACCTCCGCCTGCAATGCCGCCGATCCGGCCGCCAACGGTGCGCAGACCGCCACGGCGGCCTCTGCCGCCACCGACCAGCGCCCGTTCAACGCCACCGAAGTCAGCCGCTTCGACCAGCCCTGGGCGATGACCTTCCTGCCCGACGGCAGCCTGCTGGTCACCGAAAAGCGCGGCAAGCTCCAGCACCTGGACCCGGCCAGCGGCCAGAAGCACGAGATCACCGGCGTTCCGAAGGTCGCCTATGCTGGCCAGGGTGGTTTCGGCGACATCATCCTGCACCCGGATTTCGCCCGGAATCATGTCGTTTACGTCAGCTATGCCGAGGAAGGCACGCTGGATACCCGCGGTGCCGCGGTGGCCCGGGCCACGCTGGCACTGGATGCCAACGGCGGTGGCCAGCTGAAGGACCTGAAGGTGATCTGGCGGCAGAGCCCCAAGGTCAGCGGTGAGGGTCACTACGGGCATCGCCTCGCCTTCGGCCCGGACGGCAAGCTGTGGATCAGCTCCAGCGAGCGCCAGAAGTTCGATCCGGCCCAGGACATGGGCAGCAACCTCGGCAAGATCATCCGCCTCAACGACGATGGCAGCCTGCCCGCCGACAATCCGTTCGCGTCGCAGGGCGGGGTGGCCGCACAGGTCTGGTCGCTGGGCCACCGCAACATCCTCGGCATGGCCTTCGATGCCAACGGCAAGCTGTGGGCGCACGAGATGGGCCCGGCCGGCGGCGACGAACTGAACCTGATCGTGCGTGGCGCCAACTACGGCTACCCGATCGTTTCCAACGGTGACCATTACGACGGCCGGCCGATTCCCGACCACGACACGCGCCCGGAATTTGCCGCGCCGAAGGTGACCTGGACGCCGGTGATCTCGCCGGCCGGCTTCGTGATCTACAGCGGCACCCTGTTCCCGCAGTGGAAGGGCAGCGGCTTCATCGGTGGCCTATCGTCCACCTCGCTGGTGCGCGTGGCCTTCGATGGCGACAGCGCGCGCGAAGCCGAGCGCTTCAACATGGGGGAGCGCATCCGCGAAGTGGAACAGGGCCCGGACGGCGCGCTGTGGCTGCTGGAAGACGGCAGCAAGGCGCGCCTGCTGAAGCTCATGCCGAAGACCTGAGGTAGTGCCGGCCGCTGGCCGGCACCCTGGATCCTTCCGGCATCCTGCGGTTGCCGGCCAGCGGCCGGCACTACCCTTGCCAAACGGCCCCGCACGCGGGGCGTCTGCATTCATTGGATGGTGATGACCTTCACCTCGGTCTTCGTGCAGGCCTGGTCCAGGCACTGGCCGCTCAACCACACCTGGCCGCTGCCGATCATCACGCCCTGCTGGTTGACGAACACCTTGCCGAAGTCCTGCTCGGACACCGCCTTGACCACCTCCGGCGTGATGATCTTCTCGTAGTTGCGCTGGAACTCTCCGGGGCCGGAGATCTTCTTTCCGCCGCTGATGTTCAAGGGGAATCGCACTTCCTCGACCACCGCAGCGCGATCACCGCCGACCACCGCGGCCTTGAACGCATTGAAGACCTTTTCGAACTGCGCGGCATCGCCGAGCAGCGACTCGATGCGCGCACGCGCATCCTCGGCGGACACCTCGGCTGCCGGTGCGGCAGGTGCAGCGGCGGCTTCGGCAGCCGGCGCCGCCGGTTCAGCCGCAGGTGTCGAAGCAGCACTGGCCTCCATCGGCGGCGGCGCATCCGCTGCAGGCTCGGCCGGCGGCGCCGGCTGCGAACAGGCCGCCAGCAGCAGGGCGGGAATCAGGTAGGCCATCCGGCGCATGCGCGCACTCCATCGAACAGGAGGCCCGATGGTAGCGCCGCCACAGTGAGGACCACAAAAAAGGGGACGGAGGGGATTAAGTCGTTTTGGCACAAACGACTTAATCCCCTCCGTCCCCTTTTTTTCGATCAGGCCTTCAGCAGCTCGAACTGCACCGCTTCGCCGGCGGCCGACGAGGCACAGACCCACAGGTCGAACTGGCCCGGCTCGGCACGCAGCACGCCGTCGCGGCCGGTGAAGGCCAGTTGCTCGCGGGTCAAGGTGAACACCACTTCGGCTGACTCGCCCGGCTGCAGCGCCACCTTGCGGAAGTCCTTCAGTTCACGCACCGGACGCACGCGGCTGGCCACGCGATCATGGATGTACAGCTGCACCACTTCCTCGCCCGCCACGCGGCCGGTGTTGGTCAGCACGGTGGTGATGGTCAGGGTGTCGTCCCAGCCGAGCTGTGCCGTGCTCAGCTGCGGCACGCCGTAGGCGAAGGTGGTGTAGCCGATGCCATGGCCGAACGGGTACAGCGGTTCATTGGGAATCTCGCGCCAGCGCGCCTTGAACTCCGACATGGTCGGCAGTTCCGGACGGCCGGTGCGCGGGTGGTTGTAGAAGTACGGTTGCTGGCCGGACACCTGCGGGAAGCTGACCGGCAGGCGGCCGGACGGGCTGTAGTCGCCGAACAGTACATCGGCCACGGCATGGCCGGTCTGCGTGCCCAGGTACCAAGTCACCGCCACGGCCTGCGCATTGCGCACTGCGCCCTGCAATGCCAGCGCGCGGCCATTGCGCAGCAGCACCACCAGCGGCTTGCCGGTCATCGCCACGGCCTCGGCCAGCGCCTGCTGTGCCGGCGGCAGAGTGATCTCCACGCGCGACTGTGCTTCGCCGCTGTAGCGCTGCGGTTCGCCCAGCGCCAGCACCACCACGTCGGCACGCAGTGCGGCCGCCACAGCGGCTTCCGTGCCGCCCGGAATCGCGGCTTCCAGTTCGCAGCCCGGCACGATTTCCAGCAGCGCTTCGTCGCCGATGGCGGCACGCACGCCGGTTTCCAGGTCCACGTAACGCTGCTTGTCGCCGAACAGCGTCCAGCAGCCTTCGATGTTCTCGCGGTCCTGCACGAACGGGCCGATCAGCGCGATCTTCTGCCCGGTCTTCTGCAGCGGCAGCACGTTGTCACGGTTGTTCAGCAGCACGATCGAACGCCGCGCGGCATCGCGCGACAGTTCGTCATGCGCGGCAATGTGCGAGGTATCCGCTTCGCGCGCCGGGTCCAGCGAACGGTACGGGTCGTCGAACAGGCCGATGGTCTCCTTCAGCCACAGGATGCGGCGCACGCCCTCATCCAGCACCGCCATCGGCACCTCGCCGCTCTCGACCAGGCCGGGCAGGTGCTCGGCATAGAAGCCGCTCTGCATGCTCAGGTCCAGGCCGGCGGTGAACGCCTTGGCCGTGGCATCGCGGTCATCGGCGGCGTAGCCGTGCGCGACCAGTTCCATGTCGGCGGTATAGTCGGAGATCACCACGCCCGGGAACTTCCATTCGCCGCGCAGGATGTCGGTCAGCAGTTCGGCATTGGCACTGGCCGGCACGCCATTGATGTCATTGAACGAGGACATCACGGTGATCGCGCCGGCCTCGAAGGCGGCCTTGAACGGCGGCAGGTGCACGTCGCGCAGGGTCTGCGGCGAGATGTCCACCATGTTGTATTCCATGCCGGCCATCACCGCGCCGTAGGCGGCGAAGTGCTTGGGCGTGGCCAGCAGCGAATCGGCCGCACGCAGGTCGCTGCCCTGGAAGCCACGCACGCGGGCGGCGGCGAACGCACAGCCCAGCACCACATCCTCGCCGGCACCTTCGGCGCCACGGCCCCAGCGCTGGTCGCGGGCGATGTCCACGGCCGGCGCATAGGTCCAGTGCAGGCCCGCGGCGGTGGCTTCGATCGCAGTGGCGCGCGCGGTGCGCTCGGCCAGGTCCGGCTCGAAGCTGGCGGCCTCGCCCAGCGGAATCGGGAACACGGTGCGCATGCCGTGGATGACGTCGGCCGCCAGGATCACCGGGATACCCAGGCGGCTCTCCTCGGTGGCGACCTGCTGGATGCGGCGGCCCAGTTCGGCGCCCACACCATTGAACAGCGAGCCGACCTTGCCCTCGCGCACTTGCTGCAGCACCTGGTCGGCATTGCGCACGTTGGCTTCCGGGTTCACGTCCGGGGCGAACGGGCGGACCATGTCCGCGAAGACACCCAGCTGGCCGACCTTTTCCTCGACGGTCATCTGGGCAATGAGGGATTCGATGCGATCGGAGGCCACCGGCAGTCCTTGATGAAAACGTTTACAAGCCCGGCATTCTAGCGATCCCGAGCCGTTTGGCGAGAGGTTTCTTCATTCAGTTTCAGCCACCAGCGGGGTCCGTATGGCCCCGCCGGGGGCACCGCAGCTTACTCCGAGCCGGCCAACTGGCGCTGCCCGGCCATCAACATGGCGTCACTGGAGGCCTGGAATACCCGCAGGCCGAAGGCCGGCAGGATCGCCAGCAGGTGGTCGAAGATGTCCGACTGCACCGCCTCATACTCGGCCCAGGCAGTACTGCGGGTGAAGCAGTAGAGCTCCAGCGGCAGGCCCTCGGTGGTCGGCTGCAGCTGCCGTACCAGCAGGGTCATGTCGGTATGGATGCCCGGGTGGCTGCGCAGGTAGCGCTCCACATAGGCCCGGAACGTACCCAGGTTGGTCACGCGGCGGCTGTTGACCTCGGCCACGCCCTGCTCGCGCAGGCGCCCGTTCCACTGCCCCAGTTCCTGTTCCTTGTCGCGCAGGTAGTCGCGCAGCAGCGCGAACTCGCCGAGGAAGGCCAGGTCACCCTCGTCCAGGAAGCCGACGCTGTGCTGGTCCAGGTACAGCGCGCGCTTGATCCGGCGCCCGCCGGCCTCCTGCATGCCGCGCCAGTTCTTGAACGACTCGGTCACCAGCTTCTTGGTGGGGATGGTGGTGATGGTCTTGTCGAAGTTCTGCACGGTGATGGTGTGCAGCGCGATGTCGATGACGTCGCCGTCGGCGTTCTGGCTGGGCATCTCGATCCAGTCGCCGATGCGCACGCGGCCATCGCCACTGATCTGCACGCTGGCCACCAGCGACAGGATGGTGTCCTGGAAGATCAGCATCAGCACCGCCGTGGCCGCGCCCAGGCCGGTGACCAGATAGCGCAGGTCGACGCCCGCCAGGGTAGCGACGATCGACAGGCCGGCGATCACGAAGAGGACGATCTTGGCGACCTGCAGGTAGCCCTTGATCGGCTTGTTGCGTGCCTCGGGACGGCGCTCGTACAGATCGTTGGCCGCATCCAGCGCATGCGAGATGGCCAGCACCACGGTCAGGATCGCCCACGCCTGGCAGGCGCCGATGATGAAGCTGACCAGGCCCGGCGGCAGGTCCGGCACGATGCGGATGCCCGAGGCGATCACTTGGCTGGGCACCACGTTCGACAGGCGCGAGATCACCCGCATCAGGTGGCTGCCGCGGCCAGTGTCAGCGCCCGGAAGGCGGCTCAGCAGCCGCCGCAGCCCGCGCAGCAGGATGCGCTTGGTCACCCAGTTGGCCAGGCCAGCGGCGATCAGCAGCGCCGAGATCATCAACGCCAGGTAGGCGCCGGGATAGGGTTCCAGTGTGTTCTGCAGCCGTTCCAGCCACTGTACCGCCACCACCGCGTCCACCATCAGTTGTCTCCTGTCTGTTTCGTTGTTGCCAAGGTTGCCAGCCAGCGGCCGGCACTACCGGGGTTGTCGGCCAGCGGCCGGCACGACCGGGTCAGTCCCGCGTGCGTTCGATGATCACGCCCACCGCGCGCGCGCCGCGCACTGCGCCCGGCTTGCTCAGCTTCAGGCGCAGCCACTTCACGTCGAATTCGTCCAGCACGATCTGCGCGCAGCGCTCGGCCAGGGTCTCGACCAGGCCGAACTCCGACTCGCGCACGAACTGTTCCAGGCGCTTGCTCACCGCCTTGTAGTTCAGGGTGTGGGCGATGTCATCGGTGGCAGCGGGGCGACGGTTGTCGAAACCCATTTCCAGGTCGAACACCAGGTCCTGGCGGATCCGTCGTTCCCAATCGTAGATACCGATCAGGGCGTCGATCGTCAGCCCCTCGATGAAAACCTTGTCCATTGCGCTTACCGGCACGAATACAGGCGGCCATGGTAACGGCACGGCGGTGAGCCTGCCCGGAACGGGCGGTGGGCCACCGGCGTGGGGCGGCCCGGAAAAAACAAAGGGCCCTGCTAGCGGGGCCCTTTGGTACTACCGTTTGTCCCCGGGGGGAGCTGAAATCCAGCCGCGAGTCCCGGTGGCGCAGGCACGCAGATTAGGCAAGGACCAGATCGCCGGTCAAGGCCAAATCCGACAGGACAGGTCAGGTATTCGTCCGAGGCAAAACGCAGAAAATAAGCCGCGCGGACAAGGACGTTCCCTGATGGTCGCCGCCGCCCACTCTCGCGAACATCGATTCCTCCTTCACCACCGCACATGACGATGGCTCCATACGATGTACTGCGGCGCGCGTTGTCAGCGGAGCGTCTGTCTACTTACGAGAGAATCGCATCGAGCTGCAGCCCCGACGTCACAGCCGAATCCCTGTACCTGTGGAACATGCGGATGTGCAGTGCACTGATGATGCCGGTCCATCTGTGCGAAGTGGTCACCCGCAACGCCGCTGCAGCTGTGCTCGCCAGGCAGCATGGCCCGCGTTGGCCCTGGAATGGTGCCTTCCGACGGAGGCTGCCAACCTCATCCAGTACTTCTCCGCGCACGGTACTGGAACAACTTGCCAGCCGCGTAACCGATACACCCGGGATCGTCGCCAACCTGCCGATGGTGTTCTGGCAGCAGCTCTTCACCTGTCGCTTCGACTCCACGCTTTGGATACCCGCACTCAGCAGGGTTCTGCAGCATGCTCCCTCTGCTCATCCCAGTGCCGTAAGGAAAGCCATCCATGCGGATATCGGACGCATCCGCCACCTGCGCAACCGCATCGCCCACCACGAGCCGGTCCTGGAACGTGACATCGGCGCCGACCTGGCCGCGATCGGGCGGCTGATCCATGCCCGCTGCCCACACACGCTGGGCTGGCTGCAGCGCCATGAGCGGGCGACAACCGTGCTGGCGGCGTCGCCGTTGGCAGTGCATCGGTAATGCGTCCGCCGGGCATGGCCCGGCGCCACCGGCTCAGACCGCCGGCAGGGTCGCCATGTCCCAGCGCGGGGTCACATCCACCTTCGGCGGGCTGTGCTGGCCGGCCTGCAGGCGCAGCGCGCCGGCGAAGGCGATCATCGCCCCGTTGTCGGTGCACAGTGCCGGCCGCGGGAAGCAGGCACGGCCGCCGAGGCGCTCGGCCATCTGCTGCAGGCGGGCGCGCAGGCGCGTGTTGGCGCCGACGCCGCCGGCCACCACGATCACGTTGGTCCCGGCCGCTTCCAGTGCGCGCTCGCACTTGATCGACAGGGTCTCGACCACCGCGTCCTCAAAGCCCCGGGCGATGTCGGCGCGGGTCTGCTCGCTCTGGTCACTGTCGCGCCAGGCCATCAGGACCTGGGTCTTCAGGCCGGAGAAGCTGAAATCCAGCCCAGGGCGGTCGGTCATCGGCCGCGCGAAGCGGTACGCGCCCGGCGTGCCCTGCTCGGCCAGCCTGGCCAGCTGCGGGCCGCCCGGGTACGGCAGACCCATCAGCTTGGCGGTCTTGTCGAAGGCCTCGCCGGCCGCGTCGTCCAGGGTCTCGCCCAGCAGGCGGTACTGGCCGATGGCATGCACCGCCACCAGCTGGGTGTGGCCACCGGACACCAGCAGGGCCACGAACGGCGCTTCCGGCGGGTCGTCTTCCATCAGCGGGGCCAGCAGGTGGCCTTCCATATGGTGTACGCCCACGGCCGGCACCTCCAGCGCCCAGGCCAGCGAACGCGCCACGCCAGCGCCCACCAGCAGCGCGCCGACCAGGCCGGGACCGGCGGTGTAGGCCACGCCATCGATATCGCCCACGCCCAGGCCGGCGTCGGCCAGGGTCTGGCGTACCAGTGGCAGCAGCTTGCGGACATGGTCGCGGCTGGCCAGCTCGGGCACCACACCACCGTATTCGGCGTGCAGGGCGATCTGGCTGTAGACCGCATGGGCGCGCAGGGCCGCGCTGCCGGCCAGGTCGGTGTCATACACCGCCACGCCGGTCTCATCACAGGAGGATTCGATGCCAAGGACTCGCATGCCTGCTATTATGACGCCCCTGCCGCCCCCTCGGGGGACGTGCAGATCTCACTGCTTTCGAACCCCCGGCCCGTATTCAGGGTTGGCCGCTTGCAGTTTGTCGTTTCGCCGCTATAATGTGCGGCTCGCCGGGCGTGACCCGGTTCTACTGTGTCCCGGAGATTCCATGCCCAGCGTCAAAGTCCGCGAGAACGAGCCCTTCGAGTTTGCTCTTCGCCGCTTCAAGCGCACTTGCGAAAAGGCCGGTGTGCTGGCCGAAACCCGCAAGCGCGAGTTCTACGAAAAGCCGACCCAGGAGCGCAAGCGCAAGGCCGCCGCTGCTGTGAAGCGTCAGCTGCGCCGCTCGTCGCGCGACGTCACCAAGCGTCAGCGCCTGTACTGATCGGACGCATCTTCATTGCGGCGGGCCTGCCTGTCGCGATGGAGCCGAAGCCGGCACGCGCGAGCGTCGCCGGCTTTTTGCGTTTCCGGGTTCGGGCATCCGCCCCGCCCCACCTACCACCACGAGGTTCCTCATGAGCATGAAGCAGCAGCTCACCGAAGACATGAAGGCCGCCATGAAGGCGGGCGAGAAGCACAAGCTGGGCGTGATCCGCCTGATCAACGCTGCCATCAAGCAGCGCGAAGTGGACGAGCGCATCGAGCTGGACGACACCGCCGTGATCGCCGTGCTCGACAAGATGGTCAAGCAGCGCAAGGACTCGGTCAGCCAGTACGAAGCCGCCAACCGCGAAGACCTGGCCGAGATCGAGCGCGCCGAGATCGTGGTCATCGAAGCCTACCTGCCGGCCAAGATGGGCGAGGCCGAGATTGTGGCCGCCATCCAAGCCGCCATCGCCGAGACCGGTGCCGCCGGCCCGGCCGACATGGGCAAGCTGATGGGCGCGCTGAAGCCCAAGCTCGCCGGCCAGGCCGACATGGGCCTGGTCTCCAAGCTGGTCAAGCAGCTGCTGGCGTAATCCAGCACCTGGGGTCGGATCCCTTCCGCAGCGCGGAAGGGCTCTGACCCCATTGATGCACTCGCTTCACCGCACCTTCGTCGGTCGCCTGCTACAACCGCACACATGGTTGAACCCGAGCCCAACGTTCCCGTGTCCCTGCACAAGTACCTCAAGCGCCTGCAGGACAGCTTTCCGATGGCGGTGGCCAAGCGCTTCATCGACGTCGACGTGCTGACCCAGGCAGCTTCCGTCTCCTTCTATGCCCTGCTGTCGATGGCACCGTTGCTGGTGCTGCTGCTGTGGCTGACCGCCTCGCTGTACCCACCGGCCCAGCAGGCGCTGATCGACCAGATCAGCTCGGTGGCCGGCAGCAGCGCGGCTACTGTGGCCGAAACCGTTCTGAAGAACGCCGACAACCAGCCGGATGTCGGCTCGCTGGCGGGTGTGTGGAGCACGCTGCTGCTGTTCGTCGGCGCCACCGCCGTGTTCGCCCAGCTGCAGAACGCACTGAACCTGATCTTCCGCACCAGCGGCGAGCGCCTGGAAGGCCTCAAGGCCTGGCTGCGCAAGCGCGTGTTCTCGTTCGGCGTGGTGCTGGCCCTGGGCTTCCTGCTGATCCTGTCGATGACGGCCACCACGGTGCTGCAGGTGGCCTTCGCCCAGCTGCCCTCGATCCTGCCCGCGCTGGGGTACGTCACGAGCCTGCTGCTTTACGCAGTCGGCTTCGCCTTCATGTACCACTACCTGCCCGACCGCCGCGTGGCCTGGCGCCAGGCCTTCATCGGCGGCGTCATCACCTCGGCACTGTTCGCACTGGGCCGCTACGGCATCGGCGTCTACATCGCCACCGTGGCCCCCGGCAGTGCCTACGGCTCGATGGGTGCGCTGGTGATCTCGCTGGTCTGGATCTACTACGCCACCGTCGTGTTCTTCGTTGGCGCATTGATGACGGCGGTGATCGATGAGCGCCTGCGCGCGCGTCATCACCTGGCCGCAGCCGGCATTGATCCGGCAACCGCCAGCCAGGTGCCCGACAGGGGGTAAACTAGGCCGACCGCCCCCGGTTCCGTCGCGTGGTCCTGCACCGCGCCCTGCCCTGTTGCCCATGGCCCGTATCCCCGACGCTTTCATCGACGACCTGCTCGCCCGCACCGACATCGTCGAGGTGGTGGGCAGCCGCGTGCCGTTGAAGCGCCAGGGCAAGGAGTACGCCGCCCGCTGCCCGTTCCATGACGAGCGATCGGCGTCGTTCACGGTCTCGCCCACCAAGCAGTTCTATCACTGCTTCGGCTGTGGCGCGCACGGCACCGCGATCAGCTTCCTGATGAACTACGACCGCCTCGAGTTCCTCGACGCGGTGGATGAACTGGCCAAGCGCGCCGGCATGGAAGTGCCGCGCAACGAGAATCCGCGCAGCCCGCAGCAGCAGGACGACAGCCGCGAGCTGTACTCGGCGCTGGACGCGGCGACCAAGTTCTTCCAGAAGAACCTGGAGGGCAGCGAGAAGGCCCGCAGCTACCTGGATGGCCGTGGCGTGGACGAAGAGAACCGCGCGCGCTTCCAGATCGGCTACGCGCCGGATGGTTACAGCGGCCTGCGCGACGCGCTGGGCAAGGACGAGCGGCGCATGAAGCTGCTCGACCGCGCCGGCCTGTTCTCCAAGAACGACCGCGGCCACGTCTACGACAAGTTCCGCGACCGGGTGATGTTCCCGATCTTCGACCGCCGTGGCCGGGTGATCGCCTTCGGCGGCCGCGTGTTCGAGAAGGACGACGGCCCCAAGTACCTCAACTCGCCCGAGACCGCGCTGTTCCACAAGGGCCGCGAACTGTACGGCCTGTGGCAGGTGCGCCAGGCCAACCAGAAGATCGAGCGGCTGATCGTGGTCGAGGGCTACATGGACGTGGTCTCGCTGTTCCAGTTCGGCGTCACCCAGGCGGTGGCAACGCTGGGTACCGCGACCACGCCGGACCATGCCGAGCTGCTGTTCCGCAACGCACCGGACGTGTTCTTCTGCTTCGACGGCGACGCCGCCGGCCGCCGCGCCGGCTGGAAGGCGCTGGAATCGGTGCTGCCGCGCATGAAGGATGGCCGCCAGGCGTTCTTCCTGTTCCTGCCCGATGGCGAGGACCCGGACACCATCGTGCGCAAGGAAGGCGCCGAGGCCTTCAACGAACGCCTGAAGCAGGCCACGCCGCTGTCGCAGTTCTTCTTCGACGAACTGACCCGCGAGATCAACCTGGGCACGCTCGATGGCAAGGCACGCCTGGCCGAACGCGCCAAGCCGATGCTGGCGCAGATTCCCGACGGCGCCTTTGGCGACCTGATGAAGCAGCAGCTGGCGCAGCTGACCGGCCTGGGCGGTACTGCCCAGGCCACGCGCGCGCCGATGCCGCAACGCCAGCCGCAGCGGACGATCCAGCCCGTGGCCAAGCGCAGCCTGGTGCGCGGCGCGATCGCCGTACTGCTGCAGCAGCCGTCGCTGGCGCTGACGCTGGGCGGCAAGCACCACTTCCAGGGCCTGCGCCTGCCCGGCGTGGAACTGCTGCTGGAGCTGCTGGGGCTGGTCGAACAGCGCCCGGACATCAGTACCGGCGCCCTGCTGGAACACTTCGACGGGCGGGAGGAACAGGCCTCGCTGCATACCCTGGCCGCACAGACGCTGCCCGGCACCGAGGCCAGCTGGACCCAGGAACTGCACGACGCAGTGGCACAGCTGGAGAAACAGCTGCTGGTGCAACGTCTGGAGGAGTTGTTGGCAAAGCAGCGCCAGCAGGGCCTGGACGATACTGACAAGTACGAACTGCGCGAGCTGCTGAAGGCGCGCGCCGGACTGCGCCTGTAGCGGCAGAACGTTTTCACGGAGAAGACCATGCTGCTGCGCCTAACCTGCCTGCTGTTGTTGTCGCTCTGCCTGTCACTGACGGCCCTGGCCGAAGACGCGCCCCTCAACGAAGTCCGCCCCGGCCTGTATGCCGGCGGCCAGCCCAGCGCCGCACAGCTGCAGGCCTTGGCTGCACAGGGCGTGCGCACTGTGATCGACCTGCGCCAGCCCGGCGAGGACCGGGGCTTCGATGAAACCCGCGTCGCCGAATCATTGGGCCTGCGCTACGTGCGCATTCCGGTGGCCGGCGCCGATGGCCTGGATACGGCCAACGTGCGCGCCGTGCACCTGGCCCTGCAGCAGAGCCAGGGGCCGGTGCTGCTGCACTGTGCGTCCGGCAACCGCGCCGGCGCCGTGCTCGGCCTGGTCAATGCACGGTACGAACATGCCAGCCCCGAACAGGCCCTTCAGCTGGGCCAGCGTGCTGGCCTGAAGTCGCTGGAAGCCGCCACCCGCCAACGCCTGGCCACGCCGGTCACCTCGCCCTGAACCCTCCGCACCAAGGACCCTGCCCACCATGACCCGCTGGTGGTCGCGCCTGCGACCGGACAACTTCACCCTCGCCATGCTGTGCACCGTCGGCCTGGCCTCGCTGCTGCCGATGAAGGGCGCCGCCGCCATCGTCCTCGACGATGTCACCACCGTCGCCATCGCCGCGCTGTTCTTCCTGCATGGCGCGCGCCTGCCGCGCGAGTCGATCATCGGCGGCATGCTGCACTGGCGGCTGCACCTGACCATCCTGGCCTGCACCTTCATCCTGTTCCCGCTGCTGGGGCTGATGTTCAAGCCGCTGTCGGGCTGGCTGCTGACCCCGGAGCTGTACCTGGGCGTGCTGTTCCTGTGCACCCTGCCCTCTACCGTGCAGTCGTCCATCGCGTTCACTTCGATGGCGCATGGCAACGTGCCCGCAGCGGTGTGCAGCGCTTCGCTGTCGAGCATCCTCGGCGTGTTCCTGACCCCGCTGCTGCTGACCGCGCTGGCCGGCACCTCGGGCGGCATCCATGATCCGCTGCATGCGATCGGCGGCATCATGCTGCAGCTGCTGGTGCCGTTCGTGGCCGGCCACCTGCTGCGGCCGTGGATTGCCGGCTGGGTGGAACGCCAGCGCGCGCTGCTGCGCTACACCGACCAGGCCACCATCCTGCTGGTGGTGTACTCGGCGTTCGGCGAAGCGGTGACCGAAGGCCTGTGGAGCAAGACCCCGCTGCTGTCGCTGCTGGCTGTGGCCATCGTGGCCGCTGTGCTGCTGGGCATCGCCATGCCGCTGATCACCTTCATCGCCCGTCGCCTGCGCTTCAACCGCGAGGACGAGATCGCCATCGTGTTCTGCGGCTCGAAGAAGAGCCTGGCCACCGGCGTGCCGATCGCCAAGGTGCTGTTCGCCGGCGGCAGCCTGGGCGCCATCGTGCTGCCGGTGATGATCTACCACCAGATCCAGCTGATCGTCTGCGGCGTGATCGCGCAGCGGTATGCGCGGCGCAAGCCCTGACCCGGAAATCCATCCACGCGTGGCGTGGATCTACAGCAGATCCACGCCATGCGTGGATTCACGGCTCCACCAGCGTGCCCACGCTCAGCTGCGGCATCCACACCCACAGGTCGTACTCGCGGCCGGCGTGGGTGTTGACCTCCGGCGAACGCGCGGGCCGTTCGAGCAGCGCCAGCGCCTTGCAGCGGTCCATGCATCCCCAGAAGTGGCCGCGCAACGCTTCCAGCCGCACGCTGTAGATATCCAGGTCGCGCAGTACCGATGCCATCGGCTGGGTCTGCATTTCCGGCGGAGCATCGGCGGGGCGCTGCAGCATGGCGTGGACATTGCCGGTCAGCACAACCATCCGTGCGCCATCGGGCAGGCGCTGGTACAGGCGCCGTAGTTCGGCGGCCATGCGGTCATCGCGGGCCTGGCTGCCGCCGTTACTGTGATTGACGTCGTAGCCAACCACCTCGATCGCGCGGCCCTGCGCCTTCAGCGCGCGCAGGCCTTCGATCATCGCCAGCATGTCGCGGCTGCGGCGACCATCGTGCTGGTCGTCGCGTACGGTCCAGAACGCGCGGCCGTGCAGGTGCTGGCGCGCCGCGGCCCCGCCATCGGATTCCAGATAGTCGCGCAGCACAGGGTTCTCGGCGCGTGGCAGTTCCAGCGCCAGCAGGACCGGCGCGCCATTGCGGCTGTAGTCGTCCACCAGCTGCCGCACCAGCAGTGGCGTCTCGCGTGTGCCGTGGAATTCGCCCAGCACCAGCATGCGATGGCCAGCGGCGTATTGGCGGATCTGCGCGGTAGTGTCGTCGGCATGCGCGGTCACGGCCATGCCCAGCGCCAGCATCAGCGCGGTGGTCCAACGGAAGAACGAATGCATCCCTGCTGCTTCCTTTCCCTGGGGTCAGGAACAGCAATGGCGACGCCGAGACGGCGGTTCAAGGTGATCCACGTCATGCGAGGATGTCCGCGCGATCAGGTGGGGTCAGAGCCCCTTCGGGGATCCGACCCCGAGGTCACAGCCAGGGCAGGATCCAGTGGTCCACCAGCAGGAAGGCGAACAGCGCCATCAGGTACACTATGGAGTAATAGAACATCTTCATCGAGAACAGCTCGTCCGGCGGGTCCAGCATGCGCCACGCGTACCAGAGGAACACGGCGTTGAGCACGATCGCGCCGCCCAGGTAGAACGCACCACTCATGCCCACCAGGTATGGCAACAGGCAGACCAGCGCCAGCACCACCGAATACACCATGATCTGCTTGCGGGTATGCACCACGCCGTGGGTCACCGGCAGCATCGGGATCTCCGCCTTGGCGTAATCCTCGCGGCGGAAGATCGCCAGCGCCCAGAAGTGCGGCGGGGTCCAGATGAAGATGATCAGCACCAGCAGCGACGAGTACGCCCAGTCCGACGAACCCTGCATGCCGGTCACTGCGGCCCAGCCCAGCATCGGCGGCATCGCGCCGGCCAGGCCACCGATGACGATGTTCTGCGAGGTCGCACGCTTGAGGTACACGGTGTAGATCACCGCGTAGCCGATCAGCGAGGCGAAGGTCAGCACTGCGGTGATCAGGTTCACCCACAGCACCAGGAGGGTCATCGACAGCACGATCAGCACGCCGGCAAACACCAGCACCTGCCACGGCTTGACCTTGCCCACCACCAGGGGGCGCCACGAGGTGCGCGCCATCTGCGCATCGATGTGCGCGTCCAGCAGCTGGTTGATGGCGGCCGCGGCCGAGGCCGCCAGCCAGATGCCGAGGAAGCCGAGCAGGCCGGCGCGCACCTGCTCCCAGCTCGGCACGCCGGGGATGGCCAGGACCATGCCGACCAGGGCGGTGAAGACGATCAGGGCGACGACCTTGGGCTTGGTCAGGTCCCAGTACTGGCGGTAATTGGAAAACATGGAATCAGTCCGGGGCACGCAGGCGGGCCAGCAGGCTGACCAGTACGAACAACAGGGCAACGGCCACGCCGTTGTGGGCCACGGCCACTTCCAGCGGCAGCGCCAGCTTCACGTTGAGGATGCCGAGGGTGACCTGCAGCACCAGCAGCGCGATCAGCGCGCTGGCCCAGCCACGCATGCTCGGCAACCGGAACAGGCGCACGCCCAGCCACAGCAGGTAGACGGCCACCACCACCGCGAACAGGCGATGCGCCATCTGGATGGCGATGCGCGAAGCACCATCCAGCACGCCGCCTTCGTAATCCACGCCGATGCCGCGCCACAGGGTGAAGCCTTCGACGAAGTTGTGCTGCGGCCACCACTGGTTGGCGCAGCGCGGGAAGTTGTCCAGCGAGGCGCTGCCACCGCCGCAGGCGAGTGCGGCGTAGTTGGCGCTGACCCAACCACCCAGCGCGATCTGGGTAACCAGCACCGCCACGCCGATGCGCATCAGCCACTTCAGCTTCGGCGCTTCGGCCAGGGTGATCGGCATGTGCGTCGCGCGCCAGGCCATCCACACCAGCAGGCCGAACATCAGCATGCCACCCAGCAGATGGCCCATCACCACGATGGGTTTGAGCAGCAGGGTCACCGTCCACATGCCCAGCAGGGCCTGGAAGATCACCACCGCCAAGGTCAGCAGCGCCGCACGTGCGAGATCGATGTTGCTCCAGCGCAGCGCGGCGATCAGCAGGATCGCCTCGCCGGTCAAGGCCAGGGCACTGGCGGTGCCGTGCCAGCCCATCATGTACAGCGGTATGCCGGCGGCCACCAGCACGCAGGCGGTCACCACCGCCGTGCTTCCGAATCGCCGCTTGCGCGTGGCCAGCAGCGCCAGGGTCAGGATCTCGATGCCCAGCGCGCCGGCCAGGAAGCGATGCACCTGTTCTCGCCAGGCCTTGTGGGTCTCCAGCGGGCGGATCTCCGCCGCCGGGTGGCCGATGGTCTCTTCCACGTGCTGCGGCCAGGTGGCCTGGCCATAGCAGGTCGGCCAGTCCGGGCAGCTCAGGCCGGCATCGGACAGGCGCACGAAGGCGCCGAACATGATCGTGCTCGCGGTCATGATCATGGCGAACCACGCCAGGCGGTGGAAATTGCGGTGCAGCGCCGGACGCGCGGAAATGCTCATCAAACGGGACTCACTTCAGTTTCAGCAACGTGGCCATGTCCTTGCGCAGGCCACCGAGGTCGGAACCCGGGGCATGGCGCATGATCACGAAGCCGTTCGGATCGATCACGTAGACCGGCAGTCCCGCCGGATCGTCGACGCCCGGCAACGCCGCGCGCAGGGCTGGCGACGGAGCCAGCGGCCGCAGCGCGGGCAGCGAGGCGATCGACGCCGGTGGCGTACCCAGCCACAGGATCTCGACATTATCGGCGTTATGGCCGAACAGCTGCCACACCTTGCCCAGTCCCTGCGACAAAGTGACGCACTGCGCGTCGCAGGCACCGGCCGGCGCCACCAGCAGGCGCCAGGTACGGGCCTCGGGGTTCCAGGGGTAGGACTGGCCGCTGGCCAGGGTCGGCGCCTGCTGGCGCAGGTCCACCGGCGGCTTCAGCAGCTGGCCGGCATTGCGGTGCCCGGTCGGCTGCCAGCCGGAGAAGCGCAGCACGGCGGCCAGTGCCATCGCCCCGAAGAACACGGCAAACAGCAGCACCAGGGTCCGGCGGCCGGAACCGCGCGCCTGCGGGGACGTAGCAGTGTTCATGCGGGGCATTTTCTCATGGTTGGGTAGGGGATGCCGGTAGTGCCGGCCGCTGGCCGGCATCCAGGATTGCGGGGGTTGCCGGCCAGCGGCCGGCACTACCGGGTAATCACGCGCCTCCGCCGCCGCTCCAGCACCCCGGCCACCACCAGCACGGTCAGGGCCAGCCCGAACCACTGCACGGCGTAGCCCAGGTGGCGCTGAGGCGGCAGCGTGTTCGGCAGCAGGTCCAGATCGCGCTCGTCGCCAAAGGGCAGCGCCGGGTCCAGCCTCAGCACGCGGTCGGGTAGCGCCTGCAGCCCCAGCGCGCGCGCCAGCCCGTCGTCCGGCAACCGGCTGGCCAGCCAGCGCCCGGCCTCACCGGTAGCAGAGAACGCCGGGCCCAGTAGCAGTCCCGCCGATGGTGGCGGCGCGAGCAGCCCGCGCACGGCCACCGGCGAAGGCGGCGACGGCACCTCCGGAAGCGTGCGATCCGGCGGCAGCGCACGCCAACCGAGGTCGACCAGCAGCACGCTGCCGTCGTCACTGCGGAAGGGGCGATAGATCTTCACGCCAGCGCGGCCATGCCGGATCTGGTTGTCCAGCAGTACCACGCCGGGCAGGAAGCGACCGTGGTCGGCCACGCCGTGCAACGCGCCGGGCGCCGCCAGGGCCTCCGACAGCGGCAACGCCTGTGCCACGGCTGGACCCTGTGCATCCAACATTGCCTGTTTGGCATGCATGCGCTGCAGCTGCCACAGCCCCAATGCGGTGAATCCGGCCATCGCCAGCACGGCCAGCAACCATCCGAACACGCGCGTGTGCTGGCGCATCATGACAAGTCTGCGCAAACGCGGTCAGATAGGCACATCCACCCTGCCCTCGAGCCGCGCATGAGTGATTCGCTGAAGACCCTGCTGGTAATCGCGTTTCTGATCGTCATCGTCTGGAATCTGGGCGCCGGCCTGTACTACCTGCTGGTCGACCGCGGCCAGACCAAGCGCACGGTCAATGCACTGACGCGCCGCATCGCGGTGTCGGTAGCGTTGATCCTGCTGGTGATCGTGAGCATCTACATGGGCTGGATCAAACCACACGGCATCGGCGGCTGAGACCACCGATGCGCGCCTGATCAAAGCACGTAGACGAACAGGAACAGCATCAGCCACACCACGTCGACGAAGTGCCAGTACCACGCGGCGGCTTCGAAACCGAAATGGTTGTCGCGGGTGAAGTGTCCCTTGGCCGAACGCAGCCACATCACGATCAGCATGATCGTGCCCAGCAGCACGTGCGCGCCGTGGAAGCCGGTCAGCATGAAGAACGTCGACCCGTAGATGCCGGAGCCGAGCGTCAGGTTCAGTTCCTTGTAGGCATGGATGTACTCCTCTGCCTGCAGGGTCAGGAAGCCCAGGCCGAGCACCACGGTCAGGCCCAGCCAGATCAGCAGCTGGCGGCGGTTGCCGGCCTTCAGTGCGTGGTGGGCGATGGTCAGGGTCACGCCGGAGGTCAACAGGATCAACGTATTGATCAGTGGCAGGCCCCAGGCCGGGATGGTCTGGAACGCGCCACCGATCGCCGCCGGGCCATTGGTCGGCCATCCGGCGGAATAGCCCTGCCAGAGCAGCTCGTTGGTCATGACCCCACGGCCTTCGCCACTGAGCCACGACAGGCCCAGGTTGCGGGTGTAGAACAGCGCGCCGAAGAACGCGCCGAAGAACATCACCTCGGAGAAGATGAACCAGATCATCCCCATCCGGAATGATCCGTCGACCTGGTGGTTGTAGTTGCCGGCCTGCGATTCGCGCACCACGTCGCTGAACCACCAGAACAGGGTCAGCACCAGCATCGCGATGCCGATGTAGAACGTCCAGCGTCCCCAGCTGGCATCGTTGAGCCAGCTGGCCACGCCCACCATGGTCACCATCATGGCGATGGAACCCACGAACGGCCATTTGCTCTGGGCCGGGACGAAGTACACGTTGGCGTCGGTCGGTGTCTGGGCCATGTCGGTATCCGGGTCAGGGTGCGGCGTGCGCGCCGTCCGAGGTGGCGGCCGGGGCCAGCCGATCGGACAGCGCGTCGTTGCGGTAGAAGGTGTAGGACAAGGTGATCGTCCTGATCTCCGGCGGCAGGTCCGGATCGACGATGAAGCGCACCGGCATGTCGCGCTTCTCGCCGGCCTGCAGCGTCTGCGCGGTGAAACAGAAGCACTCGGTCTTGCTGAAGAAGCCCGACGCACGCGCCGGTGCCACCGAAGGCACCGCGCTGCCGACCACGGCAGCTGCGCTGTCGTTGCGGGCAAAGTACAGCGCCTCGTTGAGCTCGCCGGGCACCACGTCCATGGTCAGCTGCTCAGGATGGAACGACCACGGCAGGCGCGAATTGACGCCGCCATCGAACTCCACCCGCACGGTGCGCTTGCCGGCCGCGGCACCTGCGCTGGCTTCGCCACCGGGACCGCGTTCCAGGCGCACGCCGAACACCTTCTCGCAGGCGATGCGGTACAGCGGCACCAGCGAGAACGTCAGCAGGAACACCGTCACCGCCACGCCGATCAGGCGCGGCAGCCCGGCACTGCGTGACGGTGTGCTGGCCGGTGCCTCGCTCATCGGCCGATCACCCCGCTGAGGATGAAGCCGACGTAGACCAGCACAGCGATGGCGCCGACCCACACCGCCGTGCGCTTCGCACGCTGGCGCTGCTGCTCGATGCTTCCGCCCTGGTAGAGCCGACCGCTGGTCGGCTGCTTCTCATCCGCCGAGCATGGCTCGGCTCTACAGGTCTGCAGCGGGCTCTCGTTATGCATGCCCCACCTCAATGCGTGATGTCGTCATGCGCCAGATCCCCCGGGCGGATGGTCGGCGGGGTGGTGAAGGTGTGCGCCGGTGCCGGCGACGGCAGCGTCCATTCCAGGCCGCGTGCACCCTCCCAGGAACGCGCTTCGGCCTTCTCGCCGTTGCGCAGCGAGGACAGCAGGATCGCGGCCATCATGAACGGGGTGACGAACATGCCGAACGCACCGATCGAGCTGATCAGGTTCCAGTCGGCAAACGCCACGCTGTAATCGGGAATGCGGCGCGGCATGCCGGCCAGGCCGAGGAAGTGCTGCGGGAAGAACAGCAGGTTGACGAATACGATCGACCACCAGAAGTGCACCTTGGCCCACTTCTCGCTGTACATGCGCCCGGTCCACTTCGGCCACCAGTAGTACACCGCGGCGATCAGCGCGAACACCGCACCGGTCACCAGCACGTAGTGGAAGTGCGCGACCACGAAGTAGGTGTCGTGGTACTGGAAGTCGGCGGCCACGATGGCCAGCATCAGGCCGGAGAAGCCACCGATGGTGAACAGGATGACGAAGGCCACCGACCACAGCATCGGTGCCTCGAACGTCAGCGAGCCACGCCACATGGTGCTGACCCAGTTGAACACCTTCACGCCGGTCGGGATCGAGATCAGCATGGTGGCGAACATGAAATAGATCTCGCCGCCCAGCGGCATGCCCACGGTGAACATGTGGTGGGCCCAGACGATGAACGACAGGAACGCGATCGCCGCGGTGGCGTACACCATCGCCTGGTAGCCGAACAGCGGCTTGCGGCTGAAGGTCGGGATGATCTCGCTGACCACGCCGAAGGCGGGCAGGATCATGATGTAGACCTCGGGGTGCCCGAAGAACCAGAAGATGTGCTGGTACATCACCGGGTCACCGCCACCGGCGGCGTTGAAGAAGCTGGTGCCGAAGAACTTGTCGGTCAGCAGCATGGTCACCGCACCGGCCAGCACCGGCATCACCGCGATCAGCAGGAACGCGGTGATCAGCCAGGCCCAGCAGAAGATCGGCATTTTCAGCAGGTCGATGCCCGGCGCACGCATGTTCAGCACGGTGGCGATGATGTTGATCGCACCCATGATCGAACTGATGCCGGCCACGTGGATAGCGAACACGCTGAAGGCCACGTTGTAGCCGCCCTGCAGCGACAGCGGCGGATACAGCGTCCAGCCACCAGCCGGCGCACCACCGGGCAGGAACAGGGTCAGCAGCAGCAGGCTGAAGGCCACCGGCAGCAACCAGAACGACCAGTTGTTCATGCGCGGCAGCGCCATGTCCGGCGCGCCGATCTGCAGCGGGATCATCCAGTTGGCGAGGCCGACGAAGGCCGGCATCACGCCACCGAAGATCATCACCAGCGCATGCACGGTGGTCATCTGGTTGAAGAACTCGGGCTTGACGAACTGCAGGCCGGGCTGTGCCAGCTCGGCGCGGATCACCACGCTCATCGCCGCACCGATGATGAACATGATGAAGCTGAAACCCAGGTACAGCGTGCCGATGTCCTTGTGGTTGGTCGAGAAGAACCAACGCTCGAAGAAACTCTGCTGGTGATGGTGATCGTCGTGCCCAACTGCCGAGTGCGCCATTGCAAAACACCTCTCAGAATCGGTTGTCACCACGGCCGCGGGCGGCCGCGGGCTTTACATCACGCGCCGCTGGCTGCAGTGGCAGGTGCGCTGGCCGCTTCTGCAGCAGCAGGCGCAGCCGGCGCCTCGCCCGCCGGTGCAGCCGGTTCGGCAGGTGCCGCAGGCGTGGCCGGCGCGGCAGCCGGCGCCGGCTTGCGCTGCGCCAGCCACTGTTTGAATTCCTCCTTGGACACCGCCTCGACCACGATCGGCATGAAGCCGTGGTCCTTTCCGCACAGCTCGGCGCACTGGCCGCGGTACACGCCAGGCTGCTCGATGCTGGTCCAGGCTTCGTTGATGAAGCCGGGAATGGCATCCTGCTTCCAGCCCAGCGCCGGCACCCACCAGGCGTGGATCACGTCGTCGGAGGTGATGACGAAGCGCACCTTGGTGTCGACCGGCAGCACCAGCCGGTTGTCGACATCCAGCAGGTAGTGCGGATGGCTTTCACGGGTCGGCACGATGCCACTTTGCCGCACGCGGTCGGACTCGCGGTCCAGTCGGCTGGTGAAGGTGACGTTCTCGCCGAGGTATTCGTACTTCCACATCCACTGGTAGCCGGTGACCTTGACCGTCATCTCGGCATCGCGGGTGTCGTACATCTTGATCAGGTTGGCCGTGGCCGGCCACGCCATCACGATCAGGATGATCACCGGGATCACCGTCCAGATGATCTCGGCCTTGGTGTTGTGGCTGAAGGTGGCGGCGACTGCCCCCTTGGATTTGCGGAACTTGAAGATGGCGTAGGCCATCGCGCCGAACACGATGACGCCGATCACCGTGCAGATGATCAACGAGAGATTGTTCGATTCCCAGGCCAGGCGCGAGGTCTGGGTCACCCCCTTGCCCATGTTCAGCTGCCACGGCTTGGGATCGGCCGCCTGGGCCCAGGCCAACGCCGGCATCAGTCCCCCGGCCACCATGGCGGTGACCACTGCAACGCACTTCGTGCCCCACCTGCTGCTTTGCTTCATTGCCTAGACCCTTAGCGTCGTCGGTTGCCGCCATCGCTGGCGGCGAGCAAGCTTTCAAGTGTCTCTGCGAGCGTCTGACGTTCGGCCGGCGCGAGGAAACTCCCCACCTCCACCTGCCGGCCGCTGGATGCCAGCCGGACCCTCTCATCGTCGGTGAGCAGGCGCACCCAGTGGGGGTGGGCCCGGAACACCGGCGATCCACCGGGTACGGGGATGACCTCCACGTACGCCGGCACTACCCGGATCTCCTCCTGCCGTTCACCGCTGCGCCACAAGGCACGCAGTGCCGCCGCCAGCACCAGGCTGTACAGCAGCGCGAACAGGGGGGCGAATGCATTGCCGGCCAACCACCCGAGGGCGGACACCAGCCACATCGCACCCGACAACACGGTGAACAACAGGACGAACTGCCGGGCATCGAGCGCCCGTGGGGGACGCAGCCGCAGCTGCGTACCTGACCCATCCGGAGCTGGAAGCACCTCGATCATGTCGCAACCGCGTTCCTGCCGCGGGAAACGTCTCGATGGTAGCCCCGCCCTCTCGCCGGTAGCAAGGGTGCATTCACACTTTTTCCCATGCTGCAACACAGCATGGGGTCGGCGGCGCGAATGCCGAATTCAGCACAAATATTGCCGGGCTTGCTGAACACGCTGAATACACCACCGTTAGGGGCTATCAGCCCTTCACGAAGGTGGCTGTGGGGCACTTCCGCAACCCGCAAAAATGATTAAAATCGCCAAGTTTTCCATTGGCCGGACCGGCATGAACGCACCTTCCTCCTCCCCTGCCGCCAGCGACGCCCAGCGTCCCGGCGTGCTGCTGTCGCCGGAACTGCCGGCGCCCCCCAACCCGTTCCGCCAGGCCATCACCGATGCCTGGTTGAAGGACGAGGCCAGCCACGTCCGCGAGCTGCTGGCGCAGGCCCGGCTGCCGGCCGACGAGCAGGCCAGGGTGCAGGCGCTGGCCGCCGACCTGGTCGGCCGCGTGCGCGTGCGTGCCAAGGACCAGGGCGCGATCGAAGCCTTCATGCGCCAGTACGACCTGGGCAGCGAAGAAGGCGTGCTGCTGATGTGCGTGGCCGAAGCGCTGCTGCGCATTCCGGACCAGGACACCGCCGACAAGCTGATCCGCGACAAGCTGGCCGATGCCGACTGGGAAAAGCACCTGGGCGGCAGCGACTCGGTGCTGGTCAACGCCTCCACCTGGGGCCTGATGCTGACCGGCAAGCTGGTACAGATGAACGACGCCACCCGCGCCGATGCGCCCAGCGCGTTCAAGCGCCTGGTCGGCCGCGTCGGTGAGCCGGTGGTGCGCCTGGCCGTGCGCCAGGCGATGAAGATCATGGGCCACCAGTTCGTCATGGGCCGCACCATCAGCGAGGCGCTGTCGCGCTCGCACAAGGGCGACAACGCGAACTACCGCTACTCCTTCGACATGCTGGGCGAAGGCGCGCTGACCATGAAGGACGCGCTGCGCTACCTGGAAGACTACCGTCGCGCGATCCACGCCATTGGCGGTGATCACAAGGCCCGCGGCGGCCGCCCGGATGGCGACGTCAACAACGCACCGGGCATCTCGATCAAGCTGTCGGCGCTGTACCCGCGCTACGAGCACGCCAAGCGCGAGCGCGTGCTGAAGGACCTGGTGCCGGGCGTGCTGGAGCTGGCGCAGCTGGCCAAGAGCTACGGCATCGGCTGCACCGTCGACGCCGAAGAGTCCGACCGCCTGGAACTGTCGCTGGACATCATCGAGCAGGTGTTCTCCGACGCCTCGCTGGCCGGCTGGGACGGCTTCGGCGTGGTCGTGCAGGCCTACCAGAAGCGCACACCGTACACGATCGACCACCTGGCCGACATGGCGCGCCGCGCCGGTCGCCGCCTGCAGGTGCGCCTGGTCAAGGGCGCCTATTGGGATGCCGAGATCAAGCGCGCGCAGATCGAAGGCTATCCGGGCTACCCGGTGTTCACCCGCAAGCAGAACACCGACGTGTCCTACCTGGCATGCGCCAAGCGCCTGTTCACCCATGCCGACGCGATCTACCCGATGTTCGCCACGCACAACGCGCACACCATCGCTGCGGTGCGCAGCATCGCCAACGGTGGCGTGTACGAGCACCAGAAGCTGCACGGCATGGGCGATGACCTGTACGCCGAAGTGGTGCCGGCCGATCGCCTGGGCCTGCCCTGCCGCGTGTACGCCCCGGTCGGTTCGCATGAAGACCTGCTGCCGTACCTGGTGCGCCGCCTGCTGGAAAACGGCGCCAACTCCAGCTTCGTCAACCGCATCACCGATGAGCGCGTGCCGATCGCCGACCTGATCCGCGATCCGGTCGAGATGGTCGCCTCGTTCGCTTCGATTCCGCATCCCAAGATCCCGCTGCCGGTAGACCTGCTGCGCAGCCAGAACCACGACAGGAAGAACTCCATGGGCGCCAACCTCGCCAACGACAACGAACTGCGCGCCCTCGCCGAGCAGCTCAACGCGGCCGTGAAGCCGTGGCAGGCCGCCCCGCTGGTGCCGGGTGCGAACCCGGCCGGCGCCTCGCTGCCGGTGACCAACCCGGCCGACACCCGCGAAGTGGTCGGCCAGTGGCTGGCCGCCGATGCCGCCACCGTGCAGAAGGCGCTGGCGAATGCCGTAGCCGCGCAGCCGGCCTGGAACCGCACCCCGGCCGCCAGCCGCGCCGCCATCCTCGAGCACGCCGCCGACCAGCTGGAAGCGCGCATGCCGGAGTTCATGGCGCTGTGCGTGAAGGAAGCCGGCAAGAGCCTGCCCGACAGCATCGCCGAAGTGCGCGAAGCCGTGGACTTCCTGCGCTACTACGCCAAGCAGGCGCGCGAGCAGTTCAGCCACGCCGAGAAGCTGCCCAGCCCGACCGGTGAGTCCAACGAGCTGCAGCTGCACGGCCGCGGCGTGTTCGTCTGCATCAGCCCGTGGAACTTCCCGCTGGCGATCTTCCTGGGCCAGGTCGCTGCTGCACTGGCCGCCGGCAACAGCGTCATCGCCAAGCCGGCCGAACAGACCAACCTGATCGGCTACTACGCGGTGAAGCTGCTGCACGAAGCTGGCGTGCCGGCCGAGGTGGTGCAGTACCTGCCGGGCGACGGCGCCACCGTCGGTGCCGCACTGACCGCCGACCCGCGCGTGGCCGGCGTGGCCTTCACCGGCTCCACCGACACCGCACGTGCGATCAACCGCGCCATGGCCGCGCGTGACGCCGCCATCGGTGTGCTGATCGCCGAGACCGGCGGCCAGAATGCCTTCATCGCCGACTCCTCGGCGCTGCCGGAACAGCTGGTCAAGGACGCGATCGGTTCGGCCTTCACCTCCGCCGGCCAGCGTTGCTCGGCCGCGCGCGTGCTGTTCGTGCAGGACGACATCGCCGACAAGGTGATGACCATGCTGGCCGGCGCGATGAAGGAACTGAAGGTCGGCAACCCGGGCCTGCTGTCCACCGACGTCGGCCCGGTGATCGACGCCGACGCGCTGAAGATCCTGCAGGACCACGCCGAGCGCATGGACCGCGAAGCGCGCCTGATCGCGGCCGCCGAGCTGTCCGCCGAAGCGGCCAATGGCACCTTCTTCGCACCGCGCGCGTATGAACTGAAGGACCTGGGCCAGCTGCACAAGGAAATCTTCGGGCCGGTCCTGCACGTGATCCGCTGGAAGGGCGACCAGCTCGACGCGGTGATCGACCAGATCAATGCCACCGGCTACGGCCTGACCCTGGGCGTGCATTCGCGCATCGACGAGACCGTTGATCGCATCAGCAACGGCGTCCACGTCGGCAACGTCTACGTCAACCGCAACCAGATCGGCGCGGTGGTCGGCGTGCAGCCGTTCGGCGGCCAGGGCCTGTCCGGCACCGGCCCGAAGGCCGGCGGCCCGCACTACCTGCTGCGCTTCGCTACCGAAAAGACGGTGACGGTGAACACCACCGCCGCCGGCGGCAACGCCTCGCTGCTGACCCTCGGCGACTGATCGCCTGCTTGATGCAGTAAACAAAAAACCCCGCGAACGCGGGGTTTTTTGTGCTTTGCTTCCTGTAGAGGCGGGCCCACGCTCGGCTTTCCTGGCTGTAGAGCCGAGCCCATGCTCGGCTTTTCTGGCGCAGCCGAGCGTGGGCTCGGCTCTACAGAGGCAAGGCCACACTGAACCGATTGTCCGCCCGCTTCGCCAGCTCGCCCTGCACGCGTGCGATGCGCGTCTCCAGATCGCCTTCCAGCAGCACATGCTCGACACCCTCTGCCTGCAGCTGCTCCAGGTACCACGCATGCTGCTGCGTCCGGAAGGCTTCGCCCACGCGCGTGCCATCCTGGTCAAACGGAATATCCGGCGCGCACAGGAACAGCAGGTCGTAGCGTCGTCGTGCCGCTTGCCGCAGCGGCTGCGGCGCCGTGCCAAACATCCAGCCGCTGTAGCCCAGCGTCACCAGCGGCGTGGTATCGCAGAACAGCCAGCGATGCGCACGCCGCACAGCTTCGTCTTCGTGCTGTGGCTGTGTCATTGCGATGCGCAGCAGATCGCCCGGCGTCAGCTCTCCGCCTCGTTGCTCCCACAGCGTGCGGCCATACTCCGGCACCCAGACAGTCTGCAGACGCTCGGCCAGCACGCGGGCCAGCGTGGTCTTGCCGCTGGACTCGCCACCGATGAAGGCCACGCGCTGTACATGGTCGGCATACACCTGCGGTGCGAGCCCATGGCGATGCGCATGCGGATCGCTGCGCAGCTCGGTGCCGCAGGCCTGCCCGACGTCCAATGCGCGTTCGAGCCGCTCATGGCGTACCGGCGCACCGAAGTGCGTGGCCAGCGCCTGCGCGAAGCCGTCACCGTAGTCCTCACCGGTGTACACCGCCTGCACCGGCCCACCGAACAGGTTCAGGCACAGCCAGGCGGTAAAGTCACGTTGCACCTGTTCGTCATCACTGTCCTGCGGCAGCGCTCGCACCGGCAAGCCATGCTGCGTGCACAATGCGGCCAGTCGCGCGTCGTCAAGCACCGCTACCGTGGCCTGCGGGAAACGCGCACGCAGCCAGCGCTCGCGGCGCGCAGCGCTGTAGCCGGCAAAGCCCGGCTGCGACCAGCCGATCACCAGCAGCTGCTGGCAGCGCGTGGCGGCGAAGTCGATCAGTCGTTCATGGCCGCGATGCAGCGGGCAGAACTTGCCCACCACCAGGCCGCGTGCAACGCGCTCAGGCAGCGGCATCGGCCGCCCTGGCCCCGTCCCGCATCAGGTGCCGCCAATGGCGCAAGGCGACCAGCGCGTTGATCCAGAAGCCCACATACAGGATCGAGGTCAGGTGCAGGCCACGGCTGTAGTAGAGCGGCACCGCAACGGTGTTCACCAGCAGCCATACCCACCACGATTCCAGCTTGCGTCGCATCATCAGGATCTGCGCGATCACACTCAACACCAGCACCGCCGAATCGATGTACGGCGCATAGGCATTGGTCAGGCGGGTCAGCATCCAGCCGTAGCCGAACGTGGCCACTACCGCCAGCGGCGCCAGCCAGGCCCAGGCGCGCGGCCGCAATGAAGTGATCGGCAACGGCGCGCCATGGTCACCACGCAGCCACTGCCACCAGCCCAGCACGCTGATGGCGATGAAGAAGAACTGCAGCACCATGTCCGCATACAGATGCGATCGTTCGAACACGGCAGCAAACAAGGCGCAGCCGACGATGCCCAGCCACCAGGTGTGCACGTTGTTGCGGCCGGCCAGCAAGATCGATCCGGCGACGGCGATGTTGGCAGCCAGCTCCAGCTGGAAGTTCGGATCGGACAGGTTCATGTCGCTATTGTCGTGGATCCGTGCGCTGCGTGGACGCCCCGGCCCGTCCCCACAAAAAGAAAGGCCCCGCTTGCGCGGGGCCTCCTTCGTACTGCTCCAGGCAATCGCCCGAATCAGAACTTGTACTGCATCGACGCCGCCAGCACGTCGCCGCTGACCTTGTACTTGCCGGTCACGGTGTTGCCGGTGGCCGAGGTCGAGGTGATGTTCGGATCCTTGGTGAACAGGTGGGTGTAGCCCACGCTGTATTCCATCTTGTCCGAAGCGGCGTAGGTCATGCCCAGCGACAGCCACTTGCGGGTGGTGTCCGGCACGCGCACGTCGCGGTGGGCATCGGTGGTCGGGGTCTGGTCATAGGCCAGGCCGCCGCGCAGGGTCAGCTTGTCGTTCACGCGGAAATCGGTACCGATCGACGCGAAGGTGGTGTCACGGTAGTGGAACGGCAGCACGCTGTCCGGCTGGTTGGAGTCGTAATCGACGACGACCTGGTCGAACTTGCTCCACGCAGTGCGCGTGACTTCAGCCATGATCTGCCACTGGTCGTTCACACGGTGGGTGAAGCCCACGGTGGCGCTGGCCGGCAGGGTGATGGTCGCGCGACCGTTGCTGTCGATGAAGGTACCCGGGGCAGCAGTGGCCAGGAAGGCCGCCGCATTCTGCGGGATGGTGAAATCGGCCTTGCCGTCGGTGATCTTGTGCTCGACCTTCGAGCGGTAGCTGAACGCGATGTTGGTGCCTTCCACCGGGGTGACCGTCATGCCCAGGGTGTAGCCGACCGACACTTCATCGCCCTTGATGCGCAGGTAGCCATCGGCGGTGCCCGGCGAGAAGCCGAGCTGGGCGGCCTGGCGTGCAGCGGCCTGCGAGGCCGCCGCAGCCTGGGCTGCGGTGCCGCCGGCAGCCAACACACGCGCCGCAGCGGTGCGCTGGGCAGTGGCGTTGATCGCGGTGCCGGTGTCGACAGCACTGGTCAGGTCGACGTTCAGGCGCTCGGCGAACACCGACGCACCGAACGACAGGTACGGGTTGACGTCATAGGAGAACGCCACGCCCAGGTCGATGGCCTGCAGCTCGGTCTTGACGCCGTTGTAGCGGCCGACCCAGTCGCGGTCGTATTCGGTCTTGAAGCCGAACGGCACGGTCAGCGAAGCACCGAAGTGCATGTTGTCGTTCTCGCCGAACGGCACGTGGAAGTACGCGGCCGGAACCGGGGCGATCATGCCGGCGTCGCCGCCGTTGCCACCGGAAATCGGCGCGCCGTTGGCGTACTTGCCCTGACCGCGGAACTTGGCGCCGAAGCTGATGGCGCTGACGTCGCCCTGGACCAGGGTGCCGTCGAGCAGGCGCATGGACGCCGGGTTGGTAGCGATGACCGAGGCGTCACCTTCGGTCGAGGTGGAGCCGGCGAACGCGCGGCCCAGGCCCTTGGCGCTGTTTTCCTTCAGCTGGAAGGCGGCAGCATTGGCATCGGCGGCGGCCAGCGCACCGGCAACGCCGACGGCCAGCAGGGTCAGTCGGGCAATGGTGGAAGCGGTTTGCATCGTAGTTCTCTCTCCGGTAAGCGGTGATGGTGCTCTGAGTGCGCCTGCGCCCGCCGGGTCCTGGGACCCATCGGAGCGCGCCGGATTCCCCTCCCGACATACGACGCCGTATGCGAGTATTACCCAGAGCTGTTAATGAAACAATAACAGCGCAGGCGGTTTTTTCGTCTCAAAAGCTGAACAGGACCGTCCCCACCGAACGTGGCCGCACGCTAGGCTATTGGCATGTTCGTCTCCCTCCCGTCGCGCAAGAAGGCGGCCCTGCGTTGGGCCACGCCCGTGCTGTTCGCGTCATTGTGGCTGGCATTCCTGTGGTCGATCTCGCGCCCGGACGATGCCCGCGGCAGTCTCTGGCTGGACTGGGGCGCCCTGTCCACCGGCCTGACCCGTCCGCTGGACTGGTGGGCGACCCTGCAGGACGGCAGCGTGCTGCGCCTGTTCACTGCGCTGTTCCTGCACGCCGACTGGTCGCACCTGCTGGGCAACCTGGTGTTCCTGCTGATCTTCGGCCTCCCCGCCGAGCGGGTGCTGGGGCCGTGGCGGTTGCTGCTGCTGTTCCTTGTGGGCGGCGCGGTGTCCAACCTGGTGGCGATCTACACCATGGGCAGCCCGGACCAGATCATCATCGGCGCCAGCGGCGCGGTGTCGGCGCTGATCGGCGCCTATCTGGCCCTGTTCCCCGGTGCCCGGCTGGGCGTGGTGATCCCGCTGGGCCTGTTCCTGGAGTTCGTGCGCGCCCCGGCCTACCTGCTGATCGGCGTCTGGGCCGCGCTGCAGGTGGTGTTCGCCCATATCGGCCCCAGCTTCGGCATGGTGGCCTGGTGGGCGCACATCGGCGGCTTCGTGTTCGGCGTGGTGTATGGCGTGTACGTGCGCGCCGCGATCGCGCGCCGCCTGCGCAAGCGGCACGGATTCTGACCCCTGGTAGTGCCGGCCGCTGGCCGGCTCCACGCTCACCCGCTCGTTCGTAGATCAGTCGAGCATGGCTCGACTCTACAAAATCAAGGCTTGGCCGGGACGGGTTCGGGCTTTGCTTCCGGCTTTGCTTCCGGCTTTGCTTCCGGCTTTGCTTCCGGCTTTGCTTCCGGCTTTGCTTCCGGCTTCGCCGCAGCGGCCTTCGCGGCCTTGGCCGCATCCGCCTTGGCGGCCTCGGCCTTCAACCGTGCGGCCACCGAGCCTGGGTTCTTCAGCTCGGCCAGCGCGTCGTTGATCGGGCCATCGCCCGGCAGCACCGCACCGGCGTGGTAGCCCTCCGTGCCTTCGTCATCGCCGCGCAGATGGCCCGGCAGGGTCGCTTCGCTGTAGTCGCTCAGGCTGGCTGGCAGTGCATCCTCGGCCGGCGTGGCGGCGGGCTTCAGTTCGACGTCCGGCACGATGCCGGTGGCCTGGATCGATTTGCCGCTCGGCGTGTAATAGCGCGCGGTGGTCAGCTTCACCGAATCACCGTTGTCCAGCGGCAGCACGGTCTGCACCGAGCCCTTGCCGAAGGTACGGCTGCCGACCACGCGCGCGCGCTTGTTGTCGCGCAGCGCGCCGGCCAGGACTTCCGATGCACTGGCCGAACCGGCATCGGCCAGCACGACCACCGGTGCGCCCTTCAGCAGGTCGCCCGGGGTCGCGTCGAATCGTGCATCGCTGATGCTGATGCGGCCACGGGTGCTGACGATGTTGCCCTTGTCGAGCAGATCATCGGCCACCTGCACGGCAGCGGTCAGCAGGCCACCCGGGTTGCTGCGCAGGTCCAGCACCAGGCCCTTGAGCTGGCCACCGGACTGCTTCTGCAGCTGCTGCACGTGCTTCTGGAAGTCCGAACCGGTATCGGCCTGGAAGGTGCTCAGGCGGATGTAGCCATAGCCGGGTTCCAGCAGGCGGCTGCGCACGCTGGTCACGCGGATGGTCTGGCGGGTGAGGCTCACGTCGAACGGCTTGGGCTTGCCTTCGCGCACGATGGTCAGCACCACCTTGCTGCCGGCCGGGCCGCGCAGCGGCTCGCTGGCATCGATCGCACTGATCGGCTTGCCGTCGATGGCGATGATCAGGTCACCAGCGAGGATGCCGGCCTTGGCCGCCGGGGTGTCGTCGATCGGCGCGATCACCTTCATGCTGGCGTTGTCCGGCTGCTGCTGCAGCTCCACGCCGATGCCCTCGTAGGCACCATTGGCCTGCTCGTCGAAGGCCTGCGCGTCTTCCTTGTTGAAGTAGGTGCTGTGCGGATCGAGGTCGAGCAGCAGGCCACGCACGGCCGACTGCATCAGCTTCTTGTCATCGACCGGATCGACATAGGCGGCGCGCACCGCGTTGTACACGGCCACGAAACGGCGGATGTCCTCCAGCGGCACCTTCGAGGTCACCGCCTCCTCGCTGTTCGCTGCCTGCCCGCTGGTTTCCTGGCTCGGGGCGGGCGCGGTCTGCTGCGCCCAGGACAGCGCTGGCAACAGGGCCAGCAAGAGGGTGGCGGTACGGGCTGCGCGCATGGATCACTCCTGTCGACGTTGGCATCGTGCCCAAGGCACATGCACCGATTATGCGCGAAGCACAGCTAAATTCCCGTTGAATCCAACCCGCATCCGGCAGGCCTGGATTCAGCGCCGCTGCAGCCAGCTGTCCGGGTTGACCGGCTGCCCGCCACGGCGCAGCTCGAAGTACAGCGCGGTGACGCCCTGGCCACCGGAATTGCCGACCTTGGCCACCGCATCACCGCGGCTGACCCGTGCGCCGGCATCCTTCAGCAGGGTGTCGTTGTGTGCATACAGGCTCATGTAGCCATTGCCGTGGTCGACGATCAGGATCATGCCGTAGCCGGTCATCCAGTCGGAGAACACCACGGTGCCGTCGGCCACGGCCGTGACGGTGCTGCCGGCCGGCGCGCCAATCAGCACGCCGCTGCTGGTACGGCCATCGGGCAGCTTGCCGCCATAGCGGGCCAGCAGGTTGCCGGACAACGGCCAACCCAGGCCGCCGACCTTCGGTGCCGGTGCCGACGCCACCGCAGGTGGAACCTTGGTAGCCGGCGGCGGTGGCCGGCCCTGTGCGGCCGCCTGGCGTGCGGCCCGCTCGGCAGCGGCCTTTTCGGCAGCAGCTCGACGCGCCGCCGCGCGACGCTCGGCTTCGGCCCGGGCGGCAGCGGCACGCAGATTGGCCAGCAGCGTTTCCAGCGCCTTGGCATCCTGGCCCAGTGCCTGTTCCTTCTCGCGCCGGTCCTTGAAGCGTTCGTCGAGCGAGGCCACGGTCTGCGCGCGGTCACGGCGGTCGGCCGCCAGCGCCGCTGCCTGCTGCTTCTGGTCCTGCTGCGCCCCCTGCAGCTTCTGCTTGCGCTCGGCGATCTGCGCCTGCAGCGCTTCCAGTTCCTTCAGGTCGGCGGTGAGCGTGGTGATGCGCTGCGCTCGTTCGCGCTGCAGGTAACGATGGTAGGCCAGGGCGCGATTGGCATCGGCCACCGTGTCCTGCGACAGCAGCAGCTTCAGCGGTGCGTGATTGCCAAGCTGATACGCCGCGCGCAGCAGGCCGGCCAGTTCGCGGTGCTGCTGGGCCAGGTTGGTTTGCAGGCTGCTGCGGCGCTGCTCGGCCTGGGCCAGGGCCTGGGCCTGCTCACGCAGCGCCGCTTCGGTCTGCGCAAGCGCGCGGCCGGTGCGTGCCACCTTCTCGTCGGCCTCGCGCAGCTGTTGCGATGCTTGGCCACGCTGCCCTTCGATCTGCCGTCGCTCCTGCGCCACGCCCTTCAGCTCGGTACGCAGCTTCTGCAGCTTGCGCTCGGTCTCGCGGGTGGTCTGCGCAGCACCCGGCAGGGGCAGGGCCAGCGCCACAGCCAGCCCCAGCAGCAGCCAGCGCCCGCCGCGTACGGCGGCGATGTGATGTCGGCGTGATGGGAAGGCGTTGTCGCGCAAGGGCTTTCCAGTGACTTCAGGCAGTTGCGGGGGGTACCGGGGAATGGTGACATCTCCGCACGCGGCCTGCCAGCCGCACATCCATCGAGGTCCCCATGAAAACTCTATCCATTCCGCTGCTGTTGGGCGTACTGCTGGTCACCGGGCCGGTCTGCGCCCAGGAGAACATCAGCAAGGTCAACGGCAGCATCAGCGCCGAACCCGGCCAACGCTACGGCAAGCTGGACACCGTCAACGGCGGCATCCGTGTCGGCGAAGGCGTCGAGACCGGAAGCATCGACACCGTCAACGGCGGGGTGAAGGTTGCCGACCGCGCACGCACCGGCAAGATCGAAACCGTCAACGGCGGTGTCCGCCTGGGTCGCGAAGTGATCGCCAGCGGCGGCGTCAGCACCGTCAACGGCAGCATCTTCACTGATCGCGGCAGCCAGATCGAAGGCGGCGTCGAGACCGTGAACGGCGGCATCGGCCTGGTCGAGAGCCGCGTCGGCAAAGACGTCGAGACCGTCAACGGTGACATCACCGTCGGCATCGGTTCGCAGGTCAACGGCGGCGTGCATGTGCGCAAGCCGAACTTCAGTGTCTCGCTCACCGCCAGCCGCAAGCCGCGCGTGATCATCGGCCCCAACGCGGTCGTCAGTGGGCCGCTGCAGTTCGAGCGCGAGGTGGTGCTGTACGTGCATCGCACCGCACGCATCGGCCCGGTCACCGGGGCCGAGCCGATCCCGTTCGATACCGAAACCGCGCCGGCCGACTGAACCCGTCGCACCCGCCGCTTTGGTGATACTCGCGTTTACCGGTCGCGCGTGAGGTGCGACCGCCCTTTGTTCTCCAGGAATCGACGATGCCCCGCAAACTCCTCCTGTGCCTGGCCGCCGCGGCCGCGCTCAGTGCCTGCAAAGGCGAATCCACGCCGGCTGCCACGCCGTCCACCGATACCGCCGCCGCGAAGCCGGCCGCCCATCAGTTCTCACCGGAGATCAACGCCGGCGACTTCGCCGAGATGGTCAAGACCCTGGCTTCGGATGAGTTCGAAGGCCGCGCCCCGGGCAGCAAGGGCGAAGAACTGACGGTCAACTACATCCGCGACCAGATGCAGCGCATCGGCCTGCAGCCCGGCAACGGCGACAGCTGGTTCCAGGATGTGCCGATGACCGAGACCACGGCCGACGAATCGACCGTGCTGAAGATCACCCAGGGCGGCAAGACCACCGAACTGAAGTTCGGCACCGACATGGTGGTCGGCACCCGTACCGGCCAGGCCGAGGTGAAGGTCGATGCCAGCGACCTGGTGTTCGTCGGCTATGGCGTCGATGCGCCGGAGCAGAAGTGGAATGACTACGCCGGTCAGGACTGGAAGGGCAAGACGGTCGTGATGTTCGTCAACGACCCGGGCTTCCACGTCGACGACGCGAAGCTGTTCGACGGCAAGCGCATGACCTACTACGGCCGCTGGACCTACAAGTTCGAGGAGGCCGCCCGCAAGGGCGCCGCCGCCGCGCTGATCGTGCACGACACCGCCGGCGCGTCCTACGGCTGGGACGTGGTGAAGAATTCCTGGGCTGGCCCGCAGTACGACCTGCCCGCCAAGGATGACCCGGAAGCGCGCATCCCGGTACAGGGCTGGCTGAGCGCCGACGCGGCCAAGGCGCTGTTCGCCGGTGCCGGCCTGGACCTCGCCCAGGCCTACAAGGACGCCAGCAAGCGCGGTTTCAAGCCAGTGCCGCTGAAGGCCACCGCTGCGGTCGACCTGAAGAGCCGGATCGCACAGAAGCAGTCGCGCAACGTGGTCGGCGTGCTGCCGGGCAGCAAGCGCGCTGACGAGGCCGTCCTGTACATGGCGCACTGGGACCACCTGGGCAAGCATGAGGGTGAGACCGGCGACAACATCTACAACGGCGCGGTCGACAACGCCACCGGCGTAGCTGGCATTCTCGAAGTGGCCGAAGCCATGGCCCACCAGGAGCCGAAGCCGGAGCGTTCGGTGGTGTTCCTGGCGGTGACCCTGGAAGAGTCCGGCCTGCTGGGTTCCAAGTACTACGTCGCCCACCCGACCTTCCCGCTGGACAAGATCGCCGGTGTGATCAACATCGATGCGATGTCGGTGGCCGGCCGTGCCAAGGACGTGACCGTCACCGGCTTCGGCAGCTCGGAGCTGGAGGACATCCTCAAGCCGCTGGCCGCCGCCCAGGACCGCACCCTGCACGGTGAGACCTCGGTACAGAGCGGCTTCTACTTCCGCTCCGATCACTTCAACTTCGCAAAGGCGGGTGTGCCGGCCCTGTACGCCGATGGCGGCGAAGACCTGCGCGAGGGTGGCGTGGAAGCGGGCCGCAAGGCGGCGGCGGACTACGGCGCCAACCGTTACCACGGCCCGAAGGACGAGTTCGACGCCGCCACCTGGAAGCTGGACGGCACCGTCGAAGACCTGCAGCTGATGTACGGCGTGGGCAAGGAACTGGCCGGTGGCGATCGTTGGCCGAACTGGTATGCAGGCAATCCGTTCAAGGCAGCCCGCGACGCGATGATGAAGGACAAGGTCCCGGCCAAGTAGAGTCGGGCCATGCTCGACTGAGCACTGTTGAGAGCAGAGCGGCGCCCCACGGGGCGCCGCTTTTCTTTTGCGTACCGTCGGCGGCTCATCCACGGTTGGTGTGGATCTGCCGGTAGTGCCGGCCGCTGGCCGGCAATCGATTGGTAGCGGCCAACCCTGGTTGGCGCCATGCTCCTCGCGGAGCACTTACGCATGGCGTGGATCTACCGGGCAATGCAACGCCATCGGATTGCCGGCCAGCGGCCGGCACTACCGGGGTTTCCTGCGCACAAAGAAAAACCCCGCTGCATGAGCAGCGGGGTTTTGGGTGTAAACCCTGGCGATGACCTACTCTCGCATGGCTTGAGCCACACTACCATCGGCGCAGCTGCGTTTCACTTCCGAGTTCGGGATGGGATCGGGTGGTTCCACAGCGCTAATTTCACCAGGGAGACGGTTGCAGCAGCGCTTGCAGCGCCAGCTTCGCGATCTTGCCCTTGGGGCGGAAGGGACCCGGAAAATGCAGTGCCTTCACTTAATAAGAAAAACCCCGCTGCGTGAGCAGCGGGGTTTTGGGTATAAACCCTGGCGATGACCTACTCTCGCATGGCTTGAGCCACACTACCATCGGCGCAGCTGCGTTTCACTTCCGAGTTCGGGATGGGATCGGGTGGTTCCACAGCGCTAATTTCACCAGGGAGGCTTTTGGAGCGTCGCACTCGTCCCTGGGGGACAAGGCGCCAGCCTCGCATAGTTCTTGTGACGTAGCGTGCACTTAGATGCTCTTACGACGCTGTCGTAAAGCCAAGGCAACTTGAGGTTATATGGTCAAGCCGCACGGATCATTAGTATCAGTTAGCTCAATACATTGCTGTACTTACACACCTGACCTATCAACCACGTAGTCTACATGGTTCCTTCAGGGGGCTTGTGCCCCGGGAGATCTCATCTTGAGGCGCGCTTCCCGCTTAGATGCTTTCAGCGGTTATCGCTTCCGAACATAGCTACCCGGCAATGCCACTGGCGTGACAACCGGAACACCAGAGGTTCGTCCACTCCGGTCCTCTCGTACTAGGAGCAGCCCCTCTCAAATCTCCAACGCCCATGGCAGATAGGGACCGAACTGTCTCACGACGTTCTGAACCCAGCTCGCGTACCACTTTAAATGGCGAACAGCCATACCCTTGGGACCGACTACAGCCCCAGGATGTGATGAGCCGACATCGAGGTGCCAAACACCGCCGTCGATATGAACTCTTGGGCGGTATCAGCCTGTTATCCCCGGAGTACCTTTTATCCGTTGAGCGATGGCCCTTCCATACAGAACCACCGGATCACTAAGTCCTAGTTTCCTACCTGCTTGATCCGTCGATCTTGCAGTCAAGCACGCTTATGCCTTTGCACACAGTGCGCGATGTCCGACCGCGCTGAGCGTACCTTCGAGCTCCTCCGTTACTCTTTAGGAGGAGACCGCCCCAGTCAAACTACCCACCATACACGGTCCCCGACCCAGATAATGGGCCCAGGTTAGAACGTCAAGCACGACAGGGTGGTATTTCAAGGATGGCTCCGCCACAGCTAGCGCCATGGTTTCATAGCCTCCCACCTATCCTACACAGACGAACTCAACGTTCAGTGTAAAGCTATAGTAAAGGTTCACGGGGTCTTTCCGTCTTGCCACGGGAACGCTGCATCTTCACAGCGATTTCAATTTCACTGAGTCTCGGGTGGAGACAGCGCCGCTGTCGTTACGCCATTCGTGCAGGTCGGAACTTACCCGACAAGG
>NZ_CP039255.1:1677500-1680000 GCF_004795795.1 Stenotrophomonas sp. PAMC25021
GAACTGTCTCACGACGTTCTGAACCCAGCTCGCGTACCACTTTAAATGGCGAACAGCCATACCCTTGGGACCGACTACAGCCCCAGGATGTGATGAGCCGACATCGAGGTGCCAAACACCGCCGTCGATATGAACTCTTGGGCGGTATCAGCCTGTTATCCCCGGAGTACCTTTTATCCGTTGAGCGATGGCCCTTCCATACAGAACCACCGGATCACTAAGTCCTAGTTTCCTACCTGCTTGATCCGTCGATCTTGCAGTCAAGCACGCTTATGCCTTTGCACACAGTGCGCGATGTCCGACCGCGCTGAGCGTACCTTCGAGCTCCTCCGTTACTCTTTAGGAGGAGACCGCCCCAGTCAAACTACCCACCATACACGGTCCCCGACCCAGATAATGGGCCCAGGTTAGAACGTCAAGCACGACAGGGTGGTATTTCAAGGATGGCTCCGCCACAGCTAGCGCCATGGTTTCATAGCCTCCCACCTATCCTACACAGACGAACTCAACGTTCAGTGTAAAGCTATAGTAAAGGTTCACGGGGTCTTTCCGTCTTGCCACGGGAACGCTGCATCTTCACAGCGATTTCAATTTCACTGAGTCTCGGGTGGAGACAGCGCCGCTGTCGTTACGCCATTCGTGCAGGTCGGAACTTACCCGACAAGGAATTTCGCTACCTTAGGACCGTTATAGTTACGGCCGCCGTTTACTGGGGCTTCGATCAAGAGCTTCGCCTTGCGGCTGACCCCATCAATTAACCTTCCAGCACCGGGCAGGCGTCACACCCTATACGTCCACTTTCGTGTTTGCAGAGTGCTGTGTTTTTGATAAACAGTCGCAGCGGCCTGGTTACTGCGACCCTCTTCAGCTATAGCTCGCACGAGCCACCAAAAAGGGTGCACCTTCTCCCGAAGTTACGGTGCCATGTTGCCTAGTTCCTTCACCCGAGTTCTCTCAAGCGCCTGAGAATTCTCATCCTACCCACCTGTGTCGGTTTACGGTACGGTCTGCGTAAGCTGAAGCTTAGGAGCTTTTCCTGGAAGCGTGGTATCAGTGACTTCGCCATAAAGGCTCGTCTCGGTGCTCGGTCTTAGAGGATCCCGGATTTGCCAAAGATCCAAACCTACCGCCTTTCCCCAGGACAACCAACGCCTGGTACACCTAACCTTCTCCGTCCCTCCATCGCACTTACGCGAGGTGCAGGAATATTAACCTGCTTCCCATCGACTACGACTTTCGTCCTCGCCTTAGGGGCCGACTCACCCTGCGCCGATTAACGTTGCGCAAGGAAACCTTGGGCTTTCGGCGTGCGGGTTTTTCACCCGCATTATCGTTACTCATGTCAGCATTCGCACTTCCGATACCTCCAGCAGACTTCTCAATCCACCTTCAACGGCTTACGGAACGCTCCTCTACCGCGCATAACAAAGTTATGCACCCCAAGCTTCGGTTCTGTGCTTAGCCCCGTTAAATCTTCCCCGCAGACCGACTCGACCAGTGAGCTATTACGCTTTCTTTAAAGGGTGGCTGCTTCTAAGCCAACCTCCTGGCTGTCTGTGCCTTTCCACATGGTTTTCCACTTAGCACAAAATTTGGGACCTTAGCTGTGGGTCTGGGTTGTTTCCCTTTTCACGACGGACGTTAGCACCCGCCGTGTGTCTCCCATACAGTCCGTCTCGGTATTCGGAGTTTGCAATGGTTTGGTAAGTCGCGATGACCCCCTAGCCATAACAGTGCTCTACCCCCGAGAGGATACATATGAGGCGCTACCTAAATAGCTTTCGAGGAGAACCAGCTATCTCCGGGTTCGATTAGCTTTTCACTCCTAATCACACCTCATCCCCTACCTTTGCAACGGGAGTGGGTTCGGGCCTCCAGTGCGTGTTACCGCACCTTCACCCTGGGCATGACTAGATCACCCGGTTTCGGGTCTACTGCCCGCGACTATGCGCCCTTATCAGACTCGGTTTCCCTTCGCCTCCCCTATACGGTTAAGCTTGCCACGAACAGTAAGTCGCTGACCCATTATACAAAAGGTACGCAGTCACTCCTTGCGGAGCTCCTACTGCTTGTACGCACACGGTTTCAGGTTCTATTTCACTCCCCTCTCCGGGGTTCTTTTCGCCTTTCCCTCACGGTACTGGTTCACTATCGGTCGGTCAGTAGTATTTAGCCTTGGAGGATGGTCCCCCCATGTTCAGACAGGGTTTCACGTGCCCCGCCCTACTCGTCTTCACTGAAATGGCCCTTTCAGATACAGGGCTATCACCTTCTATGGCCACTCTTTCCAGAGTGTTTTCCTAGAACCAAATCAGCTTAAGGGCTAGTCCGCGTTCGCTCGTCGCTACTTACGGAATCTCGGTTGATTTCTTTTCCTCTGGTTACTTAGATATTTCAGTTCACCAGGTTCGCTTCCAGCAGCTATGTATTCACTGCAGGATACCCGCAAGCGGGTGGGTTTCCCCATTCGGACATTACCGGATCAAAGCTTGTTGCCAGC
>NZ_CP039255.1:1682500-2130000 GCF_004795795.1 Stenotrophomonas sp. PAMC25021
CGTCAACACCTTCGTTCGATCAACTCGTTCGCCGGTGGTGGCGTCGCTGTTCGCGTGTCGTTTCCGGGGAAGCGATGCGCTGCAGCAAGGGAGCGAATTCTAGAGATCCTGCGGATTTCGTCAAGGCTTTTTTTGCAGCGTGATGACAGAAGCACCACGCCATCACGCATGACGTACGCTCGAAGATCACTGCGGCGTTGCCCGCGCGTTGCGCGGTCAACGCCGCAACCCTAATCAATGCAGGGATGCACAATGCAGGGATGCACAGTGGAGACAGCACAATGAGCATGCAGGTGCGGCGCGCGTGGTGGCGCGATCTTTCGATGCCGGCAATCGTCGCTGGCTTCATTACGGTACTGGTGGGCTTCGCCAGCTCGGCCGTGATCGTGTTCCAGGCGGCACAGGCCGTCGGTGCCGACCAGGCGCAGATCGCCTCCTGGATGTGGGCGCTGGGGCTGGGCATGGGCGTGACCTGCATTGGCCTGTCGCTGCGCTATCGGGTGCCGGTGGTGACAGCGTGGTCGACCCCGGGTGCAGCGATGCTGGTGGTGGGTGCCGGCGGTGCTTCGCTCTCCGAGGCCACGGGCGCATTCCTGCTGGCCGCCGTGCTGGGCCTGCTTGCGGGTTTCTCGGGGGTCTTCGCGCGACTGATGCAACGGGTACCGATGGCGCTGGCCGCCGGCATGCTGGCCGGTGTGCTGCTGCGCTTCGGGCTGGATGTGTTCGTCGCCATGAACACCCAGCTGGTGCTCGCGCTGGCAATGTTCGCCACCTGGCTGGCCGGGCGCCGGCTGTTCCCGCGCTATGCGGTGATCGCCACGTTGCTGGTCGGCATCGCCGTCGCCGCGAGCCGTGGCCTGCTGCACGCCCAGCAGGTGCATCTGCAACTGGCGATCCCGCAGTGGGTGACGCCCTCGCTGTCGTGGACCGCCGTGGCCGGCATTGCCCTGCCCCTGTTCGTGGTCACCATGGCCTCGCAGAACATTCCCGGTGTGGCGGTGATGCGCGCGTCCGGCTACGACGCCCCGGTGTCGCCGTTGATCGGCTGGATCGGTGTAGTCAATACGCTGCTGGCGCCGTTCGGTGCGTATGCACTGAACCTTGCGGCGATCACCGCCGCCATCTGCATGGGCCGCGATGCGCACGAGGATCCGGCACGCCGCTACACCGCAGCGATGGCGGCCGGCGCCTTCTACATTGTCATCGGGCTGTTCGGCGCCACGGTGGCCGCACTGTTCGCGGCCTTCCCCAGGGAGCTGGTGGCCTGCGTGGCCGGTATCGCGCTGTTCGGCACCATCGGCAACAGCCTGGCCAGTGCATTGGCGGTGGAGCGCGACCGCGAGGCGGCGCTGGTCACCTTCCTTGTTACCGCCTCCGGAGTTTCCCTGGCCGGGATCGGCTCGGCGTTCTGGGGACTGCTGGCCGGTGCGCTGTGCCTGCTGGTGTTGCGGGCACGGACAACGGCCTGAGCAACCCTATCAGGCCGGCATGATCAGGCCGCCATGCGGGCGACGGTATTGATCACCGCGTTGGCCGCCATGCCGATCACCACCGCCCACACGCTGGTGCCGCCACGACGCTGCAGTTCGGCACGGATGCGGTTGTGCTGCCCGGCGTGGGCAGCCTTCACTTTGCCCAGCAGTCGCGCGCAGTAGCGCAGGTACAGGGTATTGGCGGTCACCGCGATGGCGAACCGAGGCACCGCCAGCAACGCCACCGTGAGCAGCGGGTTGGCGCGGGCCGCCAGCAGCGCGATGCCGATCAGGACCAGCTCGAAGAGGATGGCTGCCAGGTACATCTTCCGGTGCAGCAGCCAGTACGTCGGCACCAGGAAGGCGGGCCAGTGCCACGGTCGCGGCGGCTTCGGCACCGGGCTGCCCAGGTGCCAGCGCTGGCGATAGAGCGCCGCGTTGGGGCCGACGAGGAGGTTCAGGTAGTCCGCGTCGGACGGAGCGGGCGCGTCGTCCACCTCTGTGCCGGGCGCAAGATAGGGATTGTCATCCGCCGGGGAAACCGGCGGAGTATCCAGATGATTCATGTCGGCGATTCCTTGCCCAGGATGATCCCGCGGTAGCGGCAGCCACCGCTGGATCTGAAGCCTTCCCGGCCTCAGCCTGCCAGCGCCTGCCCCACCAGCATCATCGCAACGACGGCGATGGCCACCACCGCCGCCGCCAGTGCATTGGTGTCACCCCGTCTGGCCAGCTCGCTGCGCAGGCGCGACTCGTCATCTCCCACCAACGCGCGCGCTCGGGCGATCTCACGCTGGCAATGCGCCAGGTACCAGCGGTTGGCATACACCGCGGCGGTGATGTTGATGACGAGGGTGATGACCGTCGACACGCCTTCCGGAACGCCCAGCAACGCCTCGGCGATGCTGAAGAACACCAGCACGCCGGCCCAGATCGCCGCCAGCCGGTACATCCTGCGGTACACCATCCAGATCACGCCGATCAGGAACGCCGGCCAGTGCCAGGTGCCGTTGCCGTCGGCAATGCCCTGGTCGAGCCGCCAGCGCTGTCGATAGATCGGGAAGTTGCCGCCGACCACGGCGGCGTACAAGGCGATGTCGCCTTCCAGCTGCGGCGCGGTCGCGGCCACCGGCGAAGCTGCCGGCGCACGATAGGGGTCGGACGGATCAGCGGTCGATGCGCCGCTGGCGCTGACGGCCTGCGCCGGTTCAATCGACGGCGGGGTCGGATCCATCGGCGCCACCGAAGGATCCAGCTCGGCCAGCGGCCGCCACGATGCCATTCCTTCCCGCCACATCAGCGTACGGGCGGTTACCGTGCCGTCCTGCTGCAGACGGCGCAGCCCGGCCAGGTCCACCGGCCCTTCGCTCTGCTTGCTGTTGGCGTACCACCACTGTGCGTCCTGCATGCCATCCATTCCTGTCGATCCCATGGTTACTCCGAACACCCCGCCACGGCCTGCAGCGGTTCACTGGCCAGTACCTGCACCAACTGGTGGCGCGCGCCGGGTGCAAGGGCAATCTGCTCCGGCCCGGCATTGGCTACTTCCAGGCACACGTAATCGTGCCAACCGTCGCCGACATCGGCCATCTTCGCCGCCGCCTCCGCGCCCGGATTCCACGCCACCAGGGTCTGGCTGCCTTCGCTGCGGATCTCGATCCGCCGCTGCAGGACGGGATCGTGAAGCACGTAGTGGCCAGCGGCACCGGTATAGATGCGGTCGCTGCGCCCCGGATCGCGCGGGTCACGCAGCGACCAGGGCCCCTGCTGCCGGCGCAGCTGCGTGTAATCCTCGTACTTGTCCAGATAGTGCAGGCCATCGAGGCCATCAACCTCGACACGACGGGCATCGCCTACCCGGAAGTAGCTGTGCAGGGCCTGTGTGAAAGCCACCGGGGACGGGCCGGTGTTCTCGGTGGTCAACTGCTGGCGCAGCTGGCGACCGATGCGCAGCTGCATCTGCAGGCGCAGGCCACACTCGGCAATCGACAGGGGCGCCAGCTGCAGCTCCAGTTCACCGTCATCGTCCTGGCGGGCCTGCAGCAGCTCCCAGCGCGCGGTGCGTACCAGGCCGTGTGCCGGCACGTCATCATCCTGGCCCTGGCGACCGAACCACGGCCAGCACACTGGAACGCCACCCCGGATCGGCGTGGGCAGCCCGGCCCGTTTCGGCGACAGCCACAGCAGGTCCGGCTGCCCCTCTGGGATGAACGACAGCAGCTGTCCGCCGAACACGCTGATGACCGCGGTGGCGCTGGGCGTGCGTATCTGCCAGGCCTCGAGCCCGTGGTACAGGCCGGTGCTGATGTCCGGGTTCGACTGCATGCTATGACGCTCCTTGAAGACCGCGGCGATGATGTCGCGGCCAGCCTGTGATCGGCAAGGTCTAGCGGGTGGCAGGCGTCCCTGCGGCTGCCTCCTGCTGCAACGCGCGCAGGATGCGCTGGCCGGCGCGCCCATCCGCATTGGCCCAGCCGAGGCGCTGCTGCTCGGCCTGGATCGCGCGGCGCGTGGCGGTGCCGATCATGCCGTCCGCGCTGCCGATGTCGTGGCCGCGGGCCAGCAGCAGGGTCTGCAGCTGGCGGCGTTCATCGCGGCCGATGCCGGGATCATCGGTCGGCCAGGCGGTGGCCAGGCCGGTGCCGCCACGCAGCTGGTCGGCCAGCGTGGCGATGGCCAGTGCATAGCTTTCGGCGGCGTTGTAGCTGTAGATCGCATCGTAGTTGCGGAACACCAGCAGCGCCGGGCCCTTGATGCCGGCCGGCAGCAGCAGGGCGGCGCGCGCGTCGGCCGGCAGATTGGGCGGCACCAGCGCGCTGCCATCCAGCGCGGTCACGCCCTGCACGCGCCAATCGGCGAGGGCTCGACGTTGGGTGCGGCCCGCCTGGCTGGCATTGAAACCGGGGGGAACACGGACCTCCATGCCCCACGGTTCGCCACTGCGCCAACCCGCACGCTTGAGGTAGTTGGCGGTGGACGCCAGCGCGTCGGGAATGCTGCCGACCAGATCGCGGCGGCCATCGCCATCACCATCGACCGCGATACGTGCGTAGGTGCTGGGCATGAACTGCGTATGCCCGAAGGCGCCGGCCCAGGAACCGGTGAGCCCCTGGGCCTGCAGGTCGCCGCGGTCGATCAGCTTGAGCAGCGCCAGCAGTTCGCCACGGAAGAAGGCCTGGCGGCGGCCGGCGCAGGACAGCGTGGCCAGCGACTGCAGCAGCGGGCGCTTGCCGAAGACGCGGCCATAGTCGCTCTCCACCCCCCAGACCGCAACGATGGTGGCCGGGTCGACGCCATACTGCGCGGAGACGCGATCGAGCAGATCGCGATGTTGCTGCAGCAGGGTGCGGCCATCATCGACGCGCTGGCGGTCGACCAGCGCGGCCAGGTAATCCCAGATCGGCGTGGTGAATTCCGGCTGTGCGTCCAGCAGTCCGAGCACGCTCGGGTCCGGCGTGAGCCCGGTGGTGATCTCGTTGAAGCGGTCGGCGCCGATGCCCTGGGTTGCGGCGGTGGCCTGCAGGCCCGCCAGGCAGCGGCTGAACGCCGGATCGTTGCTGGCGGCAGGGGCCGCAGGCAGCGTCGGGGTCGACGCGAGGGCGGCCGCCAGGCCGAGCGTGGTCAGAATGGGCATGGCGTCCTCCGTGTTGCCGTTGCACGGCCATCTTAGGGGCAGCAGTGCGGCCGAACCTGAAGGGGCACCGGCTGGCCGTCCCCCCTAGGCAACGCGCAGCAGGCGCAGGCCATAGGCGGGACTTTCGGCATCCCAACGCTGTGCGACCTGCAGGCCCGCCTGCTGCAACAGCGCGTCGAGGCTGTCATCGGTGTACTTGTGGCTGTACTCGACGCGGATGGGTTCACCGGCAGCAAAGTGGAAGGTGCGGCCACCGAGGTGGACGTCCTGCGGCCACTGGCTGACCAGGTCGGTTTCGATGCGCAGCCGCGCGGTGTTGTAACGGGCGCGGTGGCGGAATCCATCGAGATCGAAATCGCTTCCGATCTCGCGGTTGAGGCGGGCCAGCAGATTGAGGGTGAATGCCGCAGTGACGCCCTGCGCATCGTTGTAGGCCGCTTCGATCAGCGCCGTGTCCTTGTGCAGGTCGATGCCGATCAGGGCCAGGCCGTCGCGGCCCATCGTCTGACGCATCGCCCGCAGCAGGACGACGGCCTCTGCTTCGGCGAAATTGCCCAATGTGGAACCGGGGAAGAACAGCAGCCGTCGCGCGGGTTCGCGTTCGGGCATGGGCACGGCGACGGCGCGGGTGAAGTCCGCGCAGACCGGCAGCATCTCGACCTCGGGCAGCGCCGGCGCCAGGTGGTCGATGCTGGACAGCAGTGCGGCCCGCGAGATCTCGATCGGCGTATAGGCCACCGGATCCTGCAGCGCGGCCAGCAGCAACGCGGTCTTGCGGCCACTGCCGCTGCCCAGCTCCACCACATGCAGGCGCGGGCCGACCACGCGCGCGATATCGGGCAGCACCCGCGCCAGCAGCGCCAGCTCGGTGCGCGTGGGGTAGTACTCGCGGGTCTGGGTGATCTGTTCAAACAGACGCGAGCCGCGGGCATCGTAGAAGTACTTGGAAGGCAGCTGCCGCGATGCGCATGACAGACCGGCCAGCGCATCGGCCAGGATCTGCTGGCGGCTGGGGGTCAGGTCGGTCAGCGCCTGCAGCGCGTCATGCACCGTGCTCATATGAGGTCCCTGGCCAGGCGCAGTCCGGAGAACTGCCAGCGCGCCGGCGGCATGAAGAAATTGCGGTAGCTGGCGCGCACATGGCCACGGGGCGTGGCACAGCTGCCGCCGCGCAGCACCCATTGCCCGCACATGAACTTGCCGTTGTATTCGCCGAGGTTGCCGTCAAAAGAGCGGAAGCCCGGGTAGGCACCATAGGCGCTGGCGGTCCATTCCCAGACATCACCGAACAGCTGCCGCAGCCCACTGCCCCCGGCTGCCTGCGGGTGCAGGTGATCGTCATCGGCGAAATGACCGAGCAGGGGCTGCGACGCGGCGGCCGCTTCCCACTCGAACTCGCTGGGCAGGCGCGCACCGGCCCAGCGGGCGCAGGCATCGGCCTCGTAGTAGCTGAGGTGGCAGACCGGCGCATGCGGATCCAGCTCGCGCCAACCACCCAGTGTGTACTCGCGCTGCAGGGCATCATCCCAGTACAGGGGGTGCTGCCAGCCTTCGGCTTCACGCAGCGCCCAACCTTCGCTGAGCCACCAGCGCGGTTCGCGGTACCCCCCTGCCTCGATGAAGGTGCGGTACTCGGCATTGCTGACGGGACGCTCGGCCAGGGCATGCGCGGGCAGCAGCACACGGTGTGGCGGCGATTCGTTGTCGTAGGCGAAGGCGGCGTGCCGGGGCCATGCCGCGGCACCGACGGTGACGATGCGTTCGGGCGATTCGATCCAGCCCTGCGCCGTGGCGATGCTGGCAACGGGCCGCAGGTCGTCGCGATACAGTGGCTGCAGTGGATTGCACCAGAACGCATGCTTGATGTCGGTCAACAGCAGTTCCTGGTGCTGTTGTTCGTGCTGCAGACCCAACTGCAGGTGGTGCAGCGCCTGCGCGTCGAGGTCACCGGCTGCCAGCCGTGACTGCACCTGCATGTCGACCTGTTGCCGGTAGTCGCGCACCTGCTGCAGCGAGGGCCGCGACAGCAGCCCGCGCTGCGGCCGCGCATGCGCCGGGCCGATGCTCTTGTAATAGCTGTTGAACAGATAGTCCCAGGCCGGGTCATGCGCGGGCGTGGTGGCGAAACCGGCCAGCACGAAGCGTTCGAAAAACCAGGTGGTATGGGCCAGGTGCCACTTGCTGGGACTGGCGTCGGCCATGCTCTGCAGCATGGCGTCTTCGGCACTGAGCGGCGCGGCCAGCTGCAGGCTGCGCGCCCGCACCTGTGCAAAGCGGCGGGCGAGATCGCGCTGCGGGGCAGCGACGGCGGTGGATACGCTGTCCATGCCGGAAGCATCGGCGCAGGACGGTGAGCGCAACGTCATGGCACCACATCACCACGTTCACATGACAGCGGGCACGCGCATTCAAGAAGCGCGTGGGGACGCCGCTAACGGCAATGTTGCGGCCGCATCGTCACCGCACTGGACTTACCGCGTGCCCCTGCATCCGCTCCGCCAGCCTGCGCATTACCTGTTCGTGCTGCCCGCCGTGCTGGTCGTCCTGGTGCTGTGGATGGCGCTGGGCACCGAGGATGTCGCCAGCCCGGCGCAGCGCATCCTGCCCTGGCTGCTGGCCTGTCTCGGTGCAGGCCTGGCCCTGCTCTACCACCAGATGCGCACGTTGTGCCTGCTGCTGGTGGTGGCGGTGGTATTCGCCCTGCTGCACCGGGACGTCGGTGGCTACCTGCGCAGCGGCCATGTCGACGCCCTGACCCCGCTGCGCTTCCACGCGATCTCGGCGTGGGTGCCGCTGCTGTTCGCCGGACTGGCACTATGGCCGGAACGCGGACGCCGACGCCAGGACCTGCTGCTGCGCAGCGTAGTGTGCGGCGCGGCGCTGATGATCTTCCTGCTGCTGGCGGCACAGCAGCCGCAGGGGATGCACGATCTGCTGTCGAACCGTCACTGGGCCTGGATTCCCGCCAACTGGAACGCGTTGGCGCAGTTGCCGGCGCTGCTGTTCCTGCTGGCGACCGCAGCATTGGGCTGGCAGGCGTGGCGGCATCCGCGGCCACTGCACACGGCAATGCTGCTGGCCCTGCTGTGCCTGTGGTGGATGCTGCCGCGGATCTTCCTGCAGCCGGTGCTGCTGCCGGCGCTGAGCAGTGCCGCCCTGCTGCTGATGCTGGGCGCGATGCTGCAGGAATCCTTCCACATGGCCTTCCGCGATGAGCTGACCGGCCTGCCGGGGCGACGGGCGTTCAACGAGACCCTGCAGCGGGCACGCGGTACCTACAGCATCGCGATGGTGGACGTTGACCACTTCAAGTCATTCAACGACACCCATGGTCACGACACCGGCGACGATGTGCTGCGCCTGGTGGCGTCGCGGCTGGCGCGGGTGGGCGACGGTGGCCGTGCGTTCCGCTATGGCGGCGAGGAGTTCGCGGTGGTGTTCCTGGACCGGCCGGCGGCAGCCTGTGTCGATGCCGTGGAAGCATTGCGGCAGAGCGTCGAGGACACCCGCATGCAGCTTCGCGACCGCAGCACCCGCAGCCGTGACGACGAAGCCGGCCGCCAGCGGCGCGGACGCGGTGGCAGCGGCCAGGTGGTGCAGGTAACGGTGAGCATCGGGCTGGCCGACAGCCGCGTGGATCCGCGGCCGATGGCCGTGGTCAAGGCCGCCGACCAGGCCCTGTATGTGGCCAAGGACGGGGGCCGCAACCAGGTGCGCGCGCACGGCGGCCAGCGCGTTCTGGCAGCGCACGGCGCGTAGTGCTCAGACCGCGTCGAGGTAGTACCAGCGGCCGTCGATGCGTTGGAAGCGGCTGTGCTCGGTCATCCTCACCGCGCTGCCGCCGCCGATGCGGTAGCGCGCGGTGAAGCGGACTTCGGCGCTGTCAGCACCAGTGATGGTGTGCTCGTGCACTGTCAGGCCCAGCCAATGGGTGCGCTGGCCGGGGGCATCGTCCAGCGACAGCTCGGCCGGACGCGTGTCCGGATGCCAGGACTGGCGCAGGTAGTCAGCCAGGCCACGCACATAGGCGCTGTAGCGCGAACGCATCAGGTGCTCTGCATCAGGCGCGGCTTCACCGGCATGGAAACGGCCACAGCAGGCAGCATAGTCGGCGGGAAGGCCACAGGGGCAGGGATCGGTGGGTTTTCGGCTCATGCCGGCATTGTCGCCGGGTTGCCGGGATTGATCCACGCGGGGCCGCAGTCGCCCGGAGCAGGACAGGCGTATGCTGTCGCGCCCCCTCCTTGATTGATCGCCGTGCTGGAACTGGTTCCCCCTGAGTTGTGGTGGCTGGTGGTGATCGCCTTCATCGCCGGCCTTGTGGATGCCGCCGTCGGTGGCGGTGGCCTGGTGCAGCTGCCCGGCCTGTTCACGGTGCTGCCGCAGCAGACGCCGGCGATGCTGTTCGGTACCAACAAGTTCAGTTCGATGTTCGGTACCGGTGCGGCCGTCTGGCGCTATGCGCGCAACGTGCGCTTCCCGTGGAAGCCGGTACTGTTCGCGGCCGGTACCGCCTTCATCTTCTCCTTCGCCGGGGCCACCGCGGTGAGCCTGCTGCCCAAGGATGCGGTCCGCCCACTGGTGCTGGTGCTGCTGATCGCGATGCTGGCCTACACGTTGTGGAAGAAGGACTTCGGCGCGTTGCACCGGCCGCAGGAGATCGGCCGCCGCGAACTGGCGATCGCGCTGGCGATCGGTGCGGCGATCGGCTTCTACGACGGCTTCTTCGGGCCGGGCACCGGCAGCTTCCTGATCTTCCTGTTCGTGCGCTTCTTCGGCCTGGATTTCCTGCGTGCGTCAGCGGCGTCGAAGGTGGTGAACCTGGCGACCAATGTGGCGGCAATCTCGTTCTTCGTACCGACCGGCAACATCCTGTGGCTGTTCGCGCTGCCGATGGCGGCGGCCAACATCATCGGCTCGGTGGTGGGCACGCGCCTGGCGTTGAAGGGCGGCACGCCGTTCATCCGCAAGTTGTTCGTGGGGCTGGTGGTGGTACTGATCGCGCGGATGGCGTGGGATACCTTCCGCGGTGCGTGAATGCGGTTGCCGGCCAGCGGCCGGCACTACCGGGTCATGAACGCTGCCCATGGGTAGTGCCGGCCGCTGGCCGGCATCCCCATCCGATCGGGTCGTGAACCCCGCCCATGGGTAATGCCGGCCGCTGGCCGGCATCCCCATTCAATCGACCGGGTCAGGCTTCGGCTTCTTCCGGTTCGTTGGCCTGCTGGCGGCTGCGCTCGGGCAGCTTCAGGCGCTTGCCTTCTTCGTCGTACTCGATCAGCAGCACGCCGGAGTCGTGGCGGCCGCTGATCTCGACGAAGCAGGCGCCACCGATGAACGGCTCCAGCGTCATCACCGACTTCAGCGGAGTGGCGACCACCATCTGGAAACCGAAGTTGTCGAAGATGTTCATCGCCAGCGCGGTGAACTCGTTGTCGGCCTTGTCGAAGGCTTCGTCGAGCACGACGGCGGCGTAGCTGGGCAGCTGGCTGTCGGCGCCGCCGAGCTGGTAGCGCAGTGCCGCAGCCAGGCAGGTGGTGGCCAGTTTCTGGCGCTGGCCACCGGACTTGCCCGCGCCACTACGGTAGATCTCGACCTGCTGGCGCGTTTCCGCATCCAGCTCGACGCCGATGAACTCCACGTGCATGCGTACGTCCAGCACCAGCTCGCGCCAGCGCTTGTCCTCGCCTTCCTGCGAACCCAGGCGGTTGACCAGCTGGCGCAGCACGGTGAACTGCGATTCGGCCAGCTCGCGCTGCTCGGTCTGCTGCTGCGCCAGCACCTCGCGCAGCTGCAGGTGGAACTCGCCGACTTCCGGCAGGCGGCGGTCGCTCAGTTCGATGGTCAGCAGCGTGCCACGGTTGAACGGCACCTGCTCCAGGCTGGCGTTCACTTCGTCCAGGCGCTGGCCGATCGACTTGCGGGCCTCGGCGCTGTGGCGCTGCAGGGCCAGCAGGTTGTTCTTGCTCTGGTTCTGCAGCAGATCGAAGAAGCGCTCTTCGTGCTGCGGCAGGCCGTCGCGCTCCAGGCGCTCGAGGCGGGCAAGGAAATCCTCGGCCGAGGCCACCGATACGGTGAAGTCGCCCGATTCCTCCGGCCACTGCTGGATGAAGCGACGGAAGCAACCGATCAGCTGGTTCTCGATGCGGTTGAGGTCCTGCTGCGAGGTCGACAGCTGCTCGTTCAGCGCGTTGCTGACCTGGCGCATGTGCGCCTCCAGCGTTTCCAGGCTGAGCGGGCCCTGCTCCTGCAGGCGCTCGGCGAGCCCGGCTTCCTGCTCCTGGGCAAGGCTCGGCAGCACCAGCGCACGGCTCTGCTGGCGAGCGCGGTCGAGGCGATCGCGTTCCTTGACCAGCTGCCCGCGCTCGACGCGGACGTCTTCATAGGTGCGGCGGGCCTGCTCGATGTCGGCGCGCACGGCGTCGATCTGCTTGGCCAGCTTGGCCAGGTCGGCATTGCCTTCGCGCAGGTCGCGCAGGGTGGCCTCGATATCGGTCAGGCGCTGCTGCGGGGCGGCGATGTCGATCTCGTTCCAGCTGATGCTGACCAGCTCGTGGCAGGCCAGGCGACGTTCGTTGTCGCGGTCACGCTGCCCACGCAGGCGCGCGATGTCGGTCTCGCAGCTGGCGATGCGCTTGGCCAGTTCCTGGGCTTCGCGCTCGAAGGCGCCCACCTTGTCGTGGTTGTTGAAGCCGAGGATCCAGCGACGGCGGTCGCCCACCGCACTGCGGTCGTCCTTCTCGAAGCGGTCGCCGGGATGCTTGACCTGGCCTTCTCGGGTGATGCCGCGGTCGACGTTGCGCAGCTGCTTGGCATCCACGCACTCGTAGTCGAAGCGCTTGCCGAGCTCACGGCGCAGCCAGCTTTCGAACACGTGCTCGCGCAGCTCCAGCTTGTGCAGCAGCGACTTCGCCGACGGCTCGCGCGCGAACGCATCATCGTTGCGGCGCACACGGTAGTAGGTGAAGCGCATGCCCAGGTGAGTGCGATTCACCCACTCGGCGACGTCGTTGTAGTGCTTGTCATCGACCAGCAGCGACAGCGCGAAGCCACCCAGCACACGCTCGATGGCACCCTGCCAGCCCTGCTCTTCCGAGCGGACCTGGATCAGCTCGCCGACGAACGGCAGCGCCGCCTCGGCAATGCCGGTTTCCTCGGCCAGGCGCGCGCGCAGCTTCTGCATCGGCGCCGGGATGTTGGAGGGCGTGCGCTGCATCGCTTCGAGTTCCGCACGGACTTCGCCGAAACGGCGCTCGTCATCGCGCTTGCCACCCAGGCGATCGCTGATCGCATCGTCCAGCGCCGAGGAGGCACGCTGGCGGTCCTGCAGTTCGTTCTGCGCACGCTCGACCAGCTCGGCGAAGCCGTGTGCGTCGTCCGGAAGTTCAGCCCCCAGCTGCTGCGCGGCCAGGCTTGCCTGCTCGCGCTTGGCTTGGCGGCGGTCACGCTCGGCTTCGGCGCGGCCCTGCTCGCGTTCCAGTTCCTCGATGCGCTCACCGCCCTGCTGGCGACGCTGCAGTTCCAGTTCGGCCAGGCGCTCGGTGTGGTTGTCCAGTGCGGCACGGCGCTGGGCTTCTTCCCCGAGCAGGCCACGGTCACGCACGTCCATCTCGCGCAGGCGCGCCTCGATCAGCGCCTGGCGGCGGCTTTCACGGAAGCTGTCGACGCCAAGCTTGAGGGCTTCGTCGTCGCCGCGCCGGCGGTGCATTTCCTTCAGGTCGTTGTAGTAGGCGCGTGCCGGCAGCAGGGTCTCCACCTGGCGGCGGGCGGTGACCACGGCCTGGTGCGCGCCATCGAGTTCGGCGAAGTCGCTGACCAGGCGCTCGGCGGCGTCGAAGGTCTTCGGCGTGTCGAGCATGAAGTCGCGCAGGAAGACGTTGAGGTCGCCCAGGTTCTTCGCCGACTGCGTCTTGTGCAGCAGGCGCAGCGCCATCTCGTTGTCGATGCCGAGCAGGTCGCGGAAGCGCTCGGCGTAGCCGGAGAAGGTGTCGAAGTGGTGCAGGTCGGACAGCTTCTGCTTGAGCTTGCGCAGGTCCAGGTCGAAGCCGCCAAGATCCTTGGCGATGTCGAACGGACGCTCGGCGATCATGTAGTGCTTGCGCACGTCACCGGCCGAGGTTCCGTTACCGGAGATCCACAGCAGGCGCACGAGGCTGACCACGCGGCCATCGCCGGCGCGGTACTCCAGCACCAGCGCAGTCCAGGTCGCGCCCTTGCGAAGGTACTGGGTGGCGATTTCGCCAGTGCCGCTGTCCTGCTGGTCGGCCCACGCGCCACGCACGTAGGACACCAGGTTGCGGTCGCGGCCACTGCGCTCGGCTTCACGCGCGGCGGCGTTGAAATCGACGATGGCCGGCGGCGTCAGCAGCGCGGACATGGCATCGAGCAGGGTCGACTTGCCCGAGCCGGAACGGCCGACGAACAGGAAGCCACGCTCGGCGATCGGTACTTCGGTCAGTCCGTTGAACGTGCCCCAGTTGTGTACCTGCAGGCGACGCATGCGGAACTGCTGCAGGCGCGGGTCCGGCAGGCCTTCGTTGAACAGGGCGGGAGTGTGCTTGGAGATAGCCATGCGATGGTCGGGTCTCTCAGGCCTCGGCGGCCGGGGTTTCACGCAGCTGGCGGTAGACCGCAGAAAGCTGGGATACGTCTTCGGCGGAGAACAGCAGCTTCAGCGCCGGCGAGACTTCGTGGCGGTCTTCCTGGCCGCTGAGGCGGGTCAGGATGTGGTTGTCCTTCATCTTCTGCACCGCCGAGGCGACACGGCGGTTGAAGCCGGCGCGGTCGGTGGACAGGTTCTTCTCGTAGATGGCCAGCGCTTCGGCCATCTCGGCGTCGGCGACCACCGCGCGGTTGCCGCGCGCATCGGCCTCGGCCAGCTGCTGGCGCAGGTACAGCAGCAGCACCGAATCGATGAAGGTCAGCGGCGAGGTGCGCAGCAGCACCGGCGCATCCACGTCTTCGGTATCGGCCTGGCGGGTGAAGGCCACGCCGCTGTCACGGTCGAGCACCAGTTCCAGGAACAGGTCCGCCAGCGAGGAGCGGATGGCCGCCTCGCTGCGGATCAGTGCCGGCCACAGCTTGGCGTGGCGCAGCTGGTCGATGCTGGGGCCGATCAGCAGCTGGCACAGCGCGCGGCGTGCATCCAGCGGCAGGCGCCCGGTGTCGCCGAGGTAATACACGTCATTGCCACGGCGGGGCTGCGCCACGGCCGCCACCGGTTCGGCTTCGTAGGCGTCTTCCGCCACGTCGGCCTGCGGTGCGTCGATGGGATCTTCATGCCAGCTCATGGCGTCTCTCCTGGGTGAACCAAACCAGCGGGATGCGGGCGCGACGGACCTGGCCGTCGCCACCACGCCATTCGGCAAGCTCCTGCTCACCAGCGATCACGTTGCCGAAGCGCGTGCCCAGCGACAGGTAGCCGATGACGCTGCCGAGCCCCTGCGGTGCTTCGCGCTGCGACAGTGCCTGGGCGATGCTGAGCCGCGGCTGTGCATCGAGCAGGTCGTGCAGGTCGCGGCGCAGGGTGCGGAAGTCGATTTCAGACGAAGCGACCAGGTCACCGACGCTCTCCAGGCTGATGGCTGCGGCGTCGTTGTACTCGACGTTGCCATCGACCTGGGCGCTGCGCGGATCGTGCAGCTTCCACTGCGACCACGAGCGCAGGCGGCTGGTGGTCAGCTGCAGGTCGCGGCCGATGCCGCGTTGTGCGGGGAATTCGTCGCGCAGGGCCAGCGCTTCGGACTGCGCCTGCTTCAGCAGCTGGTTGAGGCGGCGCTGTTCCAGATAGCCACGGCTCTGCACGAAGCCACGCAGGCTGCGCGCGAAATTCTGCAGCACGTCGTGCACCTGGCCACCGCGCTCGAGCATGGTGCTGGTGAAGCCACGCAGGAAGTTGCGTTCATTGCGGTCCAGGCGGCGGGCGAAGCCACGCGCCAGCACCGCTTCCAGCGCGGCATCGAGCTGGGCGCTCTGTTCGGCGTCGTTGAGCAGGCGCCAGAAGGCCTGGAAGCTGCGACCGGCATCGCTCTCGCCGATCACATCCACGCCTTCGAACAGCTGCGACAGCACATCGCCGCGCTCGCCCTCGTCGTCGATGATGCGTTCGCGGAAGTCGCGGTTGAGCTGCTCGAAATCGTCGCGCACGCGACGGAAATCCTCGGTCAGCTCGTCGGCCAGGCCGATGATCTGGCGCGCACGCTCCAGCGCGCGCTTGCCATCCAGCGCGACCACGCGGCCGGCACCGACGCGGGCGATCTCGGCGTCGATGCGGTCGCGCTCGTCGCGCAGTGCTGACAGGCGTGCGTCCGGATCCGATTCGGTCTGCGCGGCCAACTGCGAGAGCTGTTCGATGACCAGCGCCAGGCGGCTTTCGGTGGCGGCCACGCGCGCCTGCTCAAGACCATCGGCGAAGCGGATGGCCTGCAGTGCCGCAGTCGACAGCTCGTACTGCTCCTGGTCGGCGCCTTCGGGCAGGCGGCGTTCCAGCCAGCCCTGGGCCAGCCAGTGCGCGATGTAGGCCTGCGCGGTACGCGGCAGCTCACGCGACAGTTCGTCGCCGTTGAGCTGGTCCAGCGCACGCTGCAGGCGCTCGTTGAGCACCGACGACGGCAGCGTGCGCTCGCCGTCCATCAGCAGCCCCTGCAGCAGGCCGATGATTTCCGGGGCGTGGTCGGCGGCAAGCAGCTTCCACTGGGGCTGTTCGCGCAGATGGCGGTAACGGGAGATGCGTTCGCGGTGCTTCATGCAGCGAAAGGAGTCATGAGGGCTGGCGGGGACGAGCAGCCGCCCGCGGCGGCCGCGCGGGCAGCCGTGGGCATGCCGGCCCGCAGAGGCCGGCGCAGTGCGGTCAAGCGGCTCAGCGCTTGCCGCCCACTTCGATGAAGCGCAGGAACTCGGCGCGGGTACGCGCGTCGTCGCGGAAGCTGCCCAGCATCTTCGAGGTGACCATGCTGACGCCGCGCTTGTGGATGCCGCGGGTGGTCATGCATTCGTGGGCACCTTCGACGACCACACCGACGCCGATCGGCTGCAGCACATCCTGGATGCACTGGGCGATCTGCGCGGTCATCTTCTCCTGCACCTGGAAACGGCGGGCGTAGGCTTCGACGACGCGGGCCAGCTTGCTGATGCCCACCACCTTGCCGGCCGGCAGGTAGCCGACGTGGACGCGGCCGATGATCGGCGCCATGTGGTGCTCGCAGTGGCTTTCGTACTCGATGTCACGCAGGACGATCAGTTCGTCGTAGCCGGCCACTTCCTCGAAGGTCCGCTCCATGTAGGCGCGCGGGTCGTCGCGGTAACCGCTGAACCAGTCGCCATAGGCTTCGGCGACACGGCGGGGGGTATCCAGCAGGCCTTCGCGGGACGGGTCCTCACCGGCCCAGCGCAGCAGGGTGCGCACGGCATCCTCGGCCTGGTCCTGGGTCACGTCGCCCTGCGGGGCGGCCTTTTCGTTGTTCTTGCTCATTGCGTACAGCGTCCCGAACGGGGGGCGAGCATCGTACCCGACCGGGGGGTGGGTCGTCCTGTTGGGACGGTTCATCGGGGGGTTCTTCCGGCGCCTCGTTGCTGCTGAGCGAGAGGGGGAAGGGGCAGGCCGGGCAGGACACGCCGCAAGTACGTCCCTGTAGGCTCGGCCACGGCATCCATGCCGTGGACGGTCCTGCCCGGCCTGCCCCTCCCCCTCTCCGACGGTTTCCTGCGGGCGCGGCCGGACCGCCCGAAAGCGGGGGCAAAAGCGGGGGTTCATGGCTTCTGAAGCACCGCGGGCCGCTGCTGCGGTGGGTGCGGGCCGTTGGTCCGCACTGCTCCTGCCTTTAAAGAGCCAACCCACCGCGCTCGCGGGGTGATGGGAGGGCAGCGGGGCCGGGCGGGGCAGGACCGTCCATGGCATGGATGCCGTGGCCGAGCCTACAGGGACGTACTTGCGGCGTGTCCTGCACCGTCCGGCCCCCGCTGCCCCACCCGACACCAAGCGGGCGCAACGCTTTCCTCAGTATTCCTACCCACCCATTCAGCAATACCTATTGATAGGAATGAAATTAGTAGTATCCTATCTATCTCTTATGGACCGACCCCTCGACGAGCGCACCGTGCTGCAGATGCAGCTCAGCTCCGGCCTGCTGTACGCAGGGCGGCAGTGGCAGCGCCTGGCCGACAGCCGGCTCGGCAGCTACGGCATCTCCACCGCCTGCACCATGCCCCTGCTGATGATCGGCCGCTCCGGCGGTGGCATCCGCCAGGTGGCGCTGGCCCAGCAGCTGGGCATGGAGGGTCCTTCCCTGGTGCGCCTGCTGGACAAGCTGTGCGCCAGCGACCTGGTCCGCCGCGAGAGCGACGCCAGCGACCGCCGCGCCAACCTGCTGTGGCTGACCGACGCGGGCCATGCGCTGGTCAGCGAGCTGGAAGACCAGTTGATCGGCCTGCGCCAGGACGTGTTCGGCGAGCTTTCCATGGATGAACTGCACGCCGTGCTGAAGGCATGGCGCCTGCTGGCCGAGGCCGCCGACCGCATCACGTAAGACCGCTGCCCCCGAATACCGCCGCTGCCGTGCACACGCCAGCGGCTTTTACCCGTTGCCGTTGTCTCGTTGTTCCTCCCCTCCCCCACCTCGCCCCCGCCCCTACCGATGCCCGGTGAATTCAGTCTCCACGGAGTGTTCGTCCCGACCCTGCTCGGGCTGATGTTGTTGGCCTACCTGGTCAACAGCGGCCTGCACGCGCTGCTGCAGCGTGCCGGCGCCTATCGCCACGTATGGCACCCGGCGCTGTTCAACCTGGCCCTGTACGGGATCGTGCTTGGCCTGCTGTTCCACCTCCTGCGTTGGATGCAATCGTGAACAAGATCGTGAAGAAGACCCTGCCGGTGCTGCTCACCAGCGCAGCCGTGATCATCGCCCTGCTGGTGCTGCGCCAGCTGTGGGTCTATTACATGGATGAGCCGTGGACCCGCGATGCCCATGTCGGCGCCGACGTGGTGCAGGTGGCGCCGGACGTGTCCGGGCTGGTGGAAACGGTGCAGGTGGCCGACAACCAGGCGGTGAAGAAGGGTGACCTGCTGTTCGTGGTCGACCGCGCCCGCTACCGCATCGCGCTGGAGCAGGCCCGCGCCAACCTGGCCGAGCGCCAGGCATCGGTGGCGCAGCTGCGCCGCGAGATCGGCCGTGACCGCAGCCTGCAGGACCTGGTCGCCGCCGAGGACGCCGAAGTGCGCCGCGCCAAGCTGCAGGCCGCACAGGCTGCGCTGGCCACCGCACAGGCGGCGGTCGACCTGGCCGAGCTCAACCTGGGCCGCACCGAAGTGCGCGCACCGGCCGATGGCCGGGTCAACGACCGCACCCTGCGCGTGGGCGACTACGTGGTAGCCGGCAAGCCGGTGCTGGCGCTGCTGGATACCGGCTCGTTCCGCATCGATGGCTACTTCGAGGAAACCCGCCTGCGCGGCGTGGCCCCGGGGCAGCGCGTGGACATCCGCCTGATGGGCGAGTCGGCCCCGCTGCGTGGCCATGTGGAGAGCATCGCCGCCGGCATCGAAGACCGCTACCGCAGCAACGGCAGCACCCTGCTGCCGAACGTGACCCCGGCCTTCGACTGGGTGCGGCTGGCACAACGCATTCCGGTGCGCATCGCCATCGACGAAGTACCCAAGGGCGTGGAACTGATCGCCGGCCGTACCGCCACGGTGACCGTGGACACCGGCCGCCATCCGCACAACGACAAGGCCGGCACTGCGCCGACACAGGCGGGCCTGTGAACGCCGCCCTGCCCCGTCTCGGCCTGATCGTTGCGCTGGCCAGCCTGGCGGCCTGCAAGACCGTCGGCCCGGATTACGCCCTGCCGGAAGGCTCGGCCTTCAAGCGCCCGCAGGCCAATGCGGCCTTCATCGATACGCAGAACCCGCAGGTGGCCGCCAACCAGGCGCTGCCCGACCGCTGGTGGTCGCTGTACAACGACCCGGTGCTGGACGGCCTGATCACGCAGGCGCTGCGTGACAACGTCGAGCTGAAGGCCGCCGATGCACACCTGCGCCGTGCCGCGGCGGTGTACGAGCAGGCGCTGGACGCCGGTGGCTTCGAGTACGAGGCCGAGGCCGGGGTCAGCCGCGCGCAGCTGTCGGCCGAATCGTTCCTGCAGGAGCACGAGCTGCCGGTGATCAACCTGGCCGATGGCAAGTTCGCGGTCAGCTACCAGTTCGACCTGTTCGGCAAGCTCAAGCGCGGCGCCGAGGCAGCGCGTGCCGACGAGCAGTCCGTTGCTGCCGCGCGCGACCTGGCCCAGGTCAGCGTGGTCGCGCAGGTGGCCGACAGCTATCTGGAAATCTGCCACGCCAACCACGAGCTGCACGTGGCCGAACATTCGCTGCAGCTGCAGCAACGCAGCCGTACGGTCACCGAGCGCCTGATCGCGGCTGGCCGTGGCACGCCGCCGGAACTGGCCCGCGCCAATGCCCAGGTCGCGCTGCTGGAAGCCGCGCTGCCGCCGCTGCGCGCGCAGCGTTCCGCGGCCGCCTATTCGCTGGCCGCCCTGCTCGGGCAGACCCCGGGCCAGCTGCCGGCCGGCGTGATCGACTGTGCACACGCCCCCGGCCTGGCGCAGCCGCTGCCGGTCGGTGATGGCCGTGCACTGCTGCAGCGCCGCCCGGACGTGCGCCAGGCCGAACGCAAGCTGGCTTCGGCCACCGCGCGGATTGGCGTCGCCACCGCTGAGATGTATCCGGACATCCGCCTGGGGGCCTCGCTCGGTGCCGCCGGCCTGCTGGAGGATTTCGGCACGCCGATGACCCAGCAGTGGTCGATCGGCCCGCTGATCTCGTGGACGCTGCCGTCGTCCGGCACGCACGCACGCATCCACGCTGCCGAAGCGGGCGCCGATGCGGCCCTGGCCGAGTTCGACCACACCGTGCTGCAAGCGCTGCGCGAGACCCAGACCGCGCTGGACCGCTACGCGCAGGACCTGCGCCGGCTGCAGTCGCTGCGCACTGCGCAGGAACAGGCCGCATTGGCCGCCGAGCAGAACCGCCGGCTGTACCAGGGTGGCCGCACGCCGTACCTGTCCAGCCTGGATGCCGACCGCAGCCTGGCCACCAGCGATGCCACCCTGGCGGCCGCCGAAGCGCAGGTCTCGCGCGACCAGATCCATCTGTTCCTGGTGCTGGGCGGTGGCTGGCAGGCAAGCGCCACCGCGCCCAACGCCTCGACCGCAGCGAAGTAAACCATGAACGCGCTGACCGACCGCCAGGCCTGGCTGTTCTCGATCAAGACCTACCTGGCCGCAGTGGCCGCGCTGTACATCGCCATGGCCGGCAACCTGTCGCGCCCGTACTGGGCGATGGGCACGGTGTACATCGTCAGCCAGCCGCTGCTGGGCCCGACCCGGGCCAAGGGCGTGTACCGCATCGTCGGCACCCTGGTGGCCGGCCTGGCCACCCTGCTGGTGCTGCCGGCGCTGGTGGAGACGCCGCTGGTGCTGAGCGCGGCCATGTCGATCTGGCTGGCCGGCTGCCTGTTCATGGCCCTGCTCAACCGCGGCCCGCGCGGCTACGCGTTCCTGCTGGCCGGCTACACCACCGCCTTCATCGGTTTCCCTGCGGTGACTTCGCCGGAGACCATCTTCGACACGGTGGTGGCACGCAGCGAGGAGATCATCCTCGGCACGGTCGTGGCGGTGCTGGCCGCTTCGCTGCTGTTCCCGGCCTCGGTACGCCCGATGCTGCGCGCGCGCATCGGCAACTGGATGGAGGACGCCGCGCAGTGGTGCCGGCAGATCCTTGAACGTGGACGCGCGCACGCGCCGCGCAACCGGCTGGCCGCCGACCTGGTGCAGTTCGAGGCACTGATCGAATTCCTGCGCCGCGATGATCCGCGCCATGCCGGGTCTGCGGTGTCGATGGAGCGCCTGCGTGAGCGCATGCTGCTGCTGTTGCCAGTGCTGTCCTCGATTGCCGATCGCCTGAGTGCGCTGCGCAGCGACGGCCAAGCCCTGCCCGAAGGGCTGCCGGCGCTGGTCGATGACATCCACGATTGGCTGGATGGCCCAACCAACGCCAGTGAATACGCCCGCCTGCGCGCGCGCATCAGTGCCCTGAAGCCGCAGGTGGACCGCGACCTGCAGCATCTGCAGCTGGCCAGCCTGCTGCTGCGCCTGGAGGAACTGGTGGACCTGTGGCAGGACTGCCGCACCCTGCAGCACGCCATCGACCACGGCACCGCGCCGCTGGACCGCGCGCATTACCGCATCCGTACCGAACGCGTGGCCGCCGACAAGCACGTCGACTACGGCATGGCGCTGTTCTCCGCGCTCAGTGCCGGCGTGGCACTGATGAGCTACTGCGTGCTGTGGATCGCGCTGGGTTGGGAGGGCGGTGGCAACGGCGCGATGATGGCGGCCGTGACGGCGGCGTTCTTCGCCGCGCAGGACGACCCGGCACCGAGCATGGTGTCGTTCCTGGTGTGGGCCATGGTCGCCTCGGTGGTGGCCGGCGTGTACCTGTTCGGCGTGTTCCCGGCCGTGCACGACTTCGGCTTGCTGGCGCTGGTGCTGGCGGTGGCGTTCCTGCCGCTGGGGCTGATGCTGCACCACCCCAAGAGCGCGCTGTTCGCACTGCCGCTGACGGTGAACCTGGCCGCGCTGCTGAGCCTGCAGAACACCTACAGCGCCAACATCCAGACCTTCCTCAACTCGTCGATCGCGATGTTCATCGGCATTGGCTTTGCGGTGGTGATGACCCGCCTGTTCCGTTCGGTGGGTGCCGAGTGGACCGCGCGCCGGCTGGTGCGGCAGGGCTGGACTACGCTGGCCGAGGCCGCCGAAGGGCGCGGCCAGCAGGACCGCCAGCGCTTCGCCGCACGCATGCTCGACCTGCTGGGCCTGCTCGCGCCGCGCCTGGCGGCGACGCCGGAGGGCAGCGACATCGCTTCGGTGGACATGCTCAATGAAGCACGCATCGGCCTGAACATCCTGCAGCTGCGCCGCGCGCGGCTGGAACTGCCCGAGCGCAGCCGCGAGGCGGTCGAGCACATTCTTGAGGAGGTCGCCGTGCACTACCGGCGGCAGATTGCCGCACGCAAGCCGATGGTGGCGGCCGACGCATTGCGCGAGCGGCTGGATACCTCGCTGGGACGGGTCGGCAGCGTGGCCGCCTGCAAGGCGCGCGACGAGGCGCTGATGGGCCTGATCGGCCTGCGCTTCGCGCTGTTCCCGGAGGCGAAGGCGCTGGCGCCGGGCCTGGCCATGAGTGCGGCCGAACAGCCCTAGCGCGATACCCTGTGCGTCCACAGCCCCCGTTGCCGGGGTCGGATCCTTCGCCGCCGGCGAAGGCGCTGACCCCTGCTCTGCACAGGAAGCTCCAATGAGTTACGACATGATGGTGTTCGAGGCCAGCGCCGCGCCACGCGAGGCGGCAGCCTTCATCGCCTGGTTCGAGAAGCAGACGCAGTGGAACGAGCGCCACGAGTATGACGACCCGGCGGTCAGCAGCCCGGCGCTGCAGGCGTGGTTCGCGGAGATGGCGCAGGACTTCCCGCCGTTGAACGGCCCATTGAGCAACGACGATGACGACCGCGCCGAGGTGACCGAGTACAGCATCGGCCAGCAGGTGATCTACGGTGCGTTTGCCTATTCGGTGGCCGAGCGTGCGCATGGACGCGTGCAGGACCTGGCCGAAAAGCACGGCGTGGGCTTCTTCGACGTGAGTGCCGATGAAGCGGCGATCGTGTTCCCGGATGGGCTGGTGTTGATCGCGGAATAGGTGTGGCGGCAGGGCTGCGCCCTGCACCTGCCGAAACAACGTCAACAGCAACGTCAAATGCGTGCTCTCCGTGGGTTGGCGGGGTGGGTCCAGGCCATGCGTGGATGAACGTCGGAATGATCGAAGTACGCTTTTGTAGAGTCGAGCCGTGCTCGACTGCTTTTGCCTGGCGATCAGGTGAAGGGGTCAGAGCCCGTTCCCGGTGGGACCGGGATCCGACCCCGATTCAGAACAAGGTGCCCTGTACTGTGGGCTGTTCGATGCGCGCGGGTTGTTCGGCCACCGCTTCCGCACCCAGCCGCCAGGCCAGGCCACCCAACCGGCTGGCGTGGCGTTTCAATGCGGCCTGCAGCACCTCTGCGCTGCCCGCCACATGCAGCACCTGGCGGGCGCGGGTCAGGCCGGTGTAGACCAGTTCGCGCGACAGCACACGGCTGTCCTGGCGTGGCAGCTGCAACCACACTTCATCGAACTCCGAGCCCTGTGCCTTGTGCACGGTCATCGCAAAGGCGCTTTCGTGCGCGGGCAGTGCCGCCGGGTGGAAGGCGCGCGGCTGCTCGACGGTGTCGCCGGGGAACCAGGCCACCATCGCGCCGCTGCGGTCGCGCAGGCAGATGCCGATATCGCCGTTGAACAGGCGGTGCCGGTAGCTGTTCTCGGTCACCAGCAGCAGGCGGCCCTGGAAGTAGCCCGGGGTGTTGCCGGCCAGCAATTGTTCGATACGGCTGTTGAGGCCACGCGCGCCCTGCGGGCCTTCGCGCAGCGCGGTCAGCACGCGCAGTCGCCCGGCATGCTGCAGGGCAAGCACCGGATCGGCGGCGTCGGCCAACGCACGCCAATGGCCCAGCAGGTGCTCGCGCTGGCCGCGCAGCGGGTCTGCCTCGCCTTCATGGAAATGCACGCCGGCCAGTTTACCGCCGCGCAGCAGCTGCAGGGCGGCGCCGGCGTCACCCTCGCGCACGGCATCTGCCAACGGGGCCAGCACCAGTGCATCGCTCTGCCGGTAGCCACGTTGCAGCTGCACGCGGCGGCCGGCGAAGGTGTTCGGTTCGGCCAGGGGCTGCAGCGTGGACGGCGCCAGCAATCCACGCAGCGCCTGCGCGTCATCGGCGCGGGTGCCGATGCCATCACCGCTGGCACGCAGGATCGCACTGAGTACGTCGCCGGCTTCCACCGACGGCAGCTGGTCGGGATCGCCGAGCAGGATCAGCCGCGTGCCGCTGGCGATCGCGTCAACCAGCTTGGCCATCATCGGCAGATCGATCATCGAGGCTTCGTCGACCACCACCACGTCCACCGGCAGCGGATTGTCGGCGTGGTGGCGGAAGCGCGGCGAATCCGGGATCACGCCGAGCAGGCGATGCAGGGTGGTGCCGGAACTGGGCAGTGCCGCGCACAGCGCCGGGTCCACGCCGTGCTCCTGCAGGCGCTGCACGGCCAGCCGCAGGCTCTCGGCCATGCGTTCGGCGGCGCGCCCGGTGGGCGCGGCCAGCGCCACCTCGGGCAGCGGCTGGCCAGCGTGCCGGGCCTGTGCGGCCAGCAGCAGCAACAGCCGCGCGATGGTGGTGGTCTTGCCGGTGCCGGGACCGCCGGTGACCAGCGCCAGCGGATGGCGCAGGGTCACGCCGGCGGCGCGTGCCTGGTGATCCTCGCTGCCCAGTGCCTGCGGGAACAGCTGCGCGAACAACGGTGCCAGCGCGGCCATGTCCGGTGCCGGCAGCGGATGCCGGCCGATGCGCTGCAGCCCGGCCGCCAACTGCCGCTCGTACTCGCGATAGCGGCGCAGGTAGAGCAGGCCGTTCTCCAGCACCAGCGGCGCATCCTCGGCGATGGCATCGGCCTGCTCCGGCGTCGCTACCCAGGGCGATGCGCGCAGCTGCGCCAGCCAGTCCTGCGCGGCAGGCCACTCGGGCACGCCGTCCAGCAACCGCTGCGGCTGTGCCGGATCAAACCCGGCGTGGCCCTGCGACACCGCCAGCGAGGCGAGCGCGGCCGCCAGCGCCACACTGTCCGGCGTGTCGTCGCGCAACCGCTGCAGGCTGGTCGCCAACGCGTGATCGAGGGTGCGCAGCAGGCCCTTCTGGTGCAGTTCCTTCAGCAGGCTCATGCGCTGGCCCCACGGGCACGTGCGGCCAGTTCGGCCTGGGCCTGCTCGCCACCTGCGAACAGCGCGTCGAGTGCATCCACCAGCGCGAACGGGAAGCGGTCCACATGCACGCCGTTGCCGGCTGCATCCAGGCCGCGGCAGAACAGGTAGCGGATGCCCCCCATGTCGCGCTCGTAATCGTAGGCCGCGCCCAGACGGAAGCGCAGCCAGCGATGCAGGGCCACGGTATAGATCAGCGCCTGCAGGTCGTACTCGCTGTGGCGCATGGCAATGGCCAGCAGGTCCGGACTGTAGCCGGGCAGCCGGTTGGATTTGTAGTCGAGCACGTACCAGCGCCCGTCGCGCACGTAGGTCAGGTCGATCATGCCGGTCATCAGCCCTTCCAGGCGGCGGCGCTGGCCGAAGCCGCGACGCGCACTGGAAACCCCATGTGCATGCAGCAGCTGCAACAGCGCCGGTACCGTGGTCGGTTCGATGGCGAAATGGAAGTCGATTTCCGCGCGCCGCTCGCCTTCGCCCAGGCTGTGCAGCGCACCGCCCTCGGGCAGTGGCACGGTGAGCGTGTGGCCGACCAACGGCACCAGCACCGCCACGCCATCGTCCAGGTCGACGTCGGCATAGCCTTCATCGTGCAGCGCCTTGCGCAGCACCTCGGCCTGGCCCTCGGGCGCTTCCAGGCCCGGCTGCCAGCCCCCCCACGCAGCGAAGTCGACGTTCTCCATCGCCTCGTGCAGCACGTTGCCGAAGCGGCTGCCCATGAAGCGCGGGTCGACCGGCGGGCTGTCTTCGACGGCGGCGGGTTCCGGCAGCGCGGGCTCCAGCGGCAGTTCCGGGCCCGCGGGTTCGTCGGCGGCGGGCGCCGGCAGCTCGGTGGCGGCGGCTTCAATATCACTGCCAGCGCCCGCGTCGGCATGCGCCAGCTGGGTGAAGCTGTATACCCACCAGTCGTGCGGCACGCGCCGGGTCAGTGCACGCACTGCCGGAAGATCCCCTTCCACTTCGGCCGCCAGCTGCGGCAGCGCGGCCACTGTCTCACTGTCATCGATGTGCACGTCGCCGTGCGCGCGCAGCGCCTGCAGGTCGCCCAGCAGCGGCGCCAGGCGCGTCTTGCCAAGCCCGGCCAGATCACCCACGGCGATCCACAGCGCATGCTCGGCGCGGGTCAGTCCCACATACAGCAGGCGCGCATCCTCGGCCCGCTGCTCACGCTCGCGCTGTGTGCTGGCCGCTTCCCAGGCCTCGTCCCTGTCCAGCTTCCAGTGCAGCTGGCGCTGGCCATCGACGTGCACGGTGCAGTGCGAGGCGGTGTTCGGTGCGCCGCCGTCGATGCCGACGAAGGGCAGGAACACCAGCGGATACTCCAGGCCCTTGCTCTTGTGCAGGGTGATGATCTGCACGCGGCGTGCATCCGATTCCAGGCGCAGCAACTGCTGCTCGTCATCCTGGTCGGCGCTGGCCATCTGCCCCTGCAGCCAGTCCAGCAGGCCATGCATGCCCAGCGCCTGCGCCGAGGCTTCCTGCAGCAGTTCGCCCAGTTGCAGGTAGTTGGTCAGGCGGCGCTCGCCGTCGATCAGCGCCAGCAGGCGTTCGCCGTGCGCGGCACAGACATCGGCGATCACCGCGAACGGACCACCGCGCTGCCAGCGCTCGCGCCAGTGCAGCAGCTGCGCCTGGAACCCGCGCTGCAGGTCGCCCTCGCGCTCCATCGCCGCGATCGCACTGGCCCGCTGGCCCAGCAACACCGTGGCCAGCGCTGCACGCAGGCGGCCTTCGTCTGCCGGTTGCAGCAGCGCCAGCAGCAACGCGCGCAGATCACGTGCCTCACTGGTGGCGAACAGGCTCTGCTTGCCCGCCGCCACTGCGGGTATGCCAACCGCAGCCAGCGCGCGCTGCACCAGCGTGGCCTCGCGATGCGAGCGCACCAGCACCGCGATATCACCAGGCTGCACCGGGCGCCCACGCAACACCGCTTTGCCCGCACGCGCCTCGACCAGGGCCTGGTGGATCGCAGCGACGCAGGCCTGGGTCGCTGCCTCACGCGAGGCATCGGCACTCATCGCCTTGTCACCCCCGCTGCGCAGCACGCGCAGGGTGAGTGCCTTGGCGGCGTGGCCGTCGTGCAGATAGTCCTCATCGGTGCGCACGCCACCGGGACGCACCCGCTCGAACTGGATGTCAGGCTCGAGGAAGGCGTCCTCACCCCCGTTGTCGTACAGCGCCTGAAACGCGCGCAGCACTGACGGTCGCGAGCGGAAGTTCTGGTCCAGCACCGGCGCCTGCTGCGCCACCTGCTTGGCCTTCAGGTAGGTGTGGATGTCGCCGCCGCGGAACCCGTAGATCGCCTGCTTGGGATCGCCGATCAGGAACAGCGCCGGTGCCAGGCCGAGTTCGCGCACCTCCGGCGAATCGCCGAACACGGTGTGGAAGATGTTCCACTGGCGATCATCGGTGTCCTGGAACTCATCGACCAGCGCGATGCGGTACTGCGCGCGCAGCTGCCTTACCAGCGGCAGCCGCTGCGGGCCTTCCAGGGCCAGTGCCACGCCATCGATCAGATCGTCGTAGGTCTGCACCCGGCGCGTGCGCTTCAGCGCCTGCAGGCGCTGCATGGCTTCGGCGCGAAGCGCGTGCAGGAAATTCAGCGCGGTACCACGCAGCCAGGCATCGCGTTCGGCCAGCAGCGCGACATAGCGCGCCAATGGCACCTGCACTGGCGACGACGGCGTGCGGTCGGGGAACTTCTTGTTGGTCTTGTCGCCCAGCACCTCCGGCAGCAGTGCCGGCAGGCGCTCGCTGGCCAGCAGCTCGCGCGGGTCGCCGCGCTCGGCCCAGGCCAGCAGCTGCCGGCCCAGCGAGTGCAGCCAACCCAGCTTGTAGGACACCCCGTTGATCCACTTGTTGTCGACGGCATCGCAGAGGTCGATGAAGAACTGCTCGCCATGCCCGCGCAGCGCCTGCTGCAGTTCGGTGGCGGCGGCCTGCAAAGCCGGCTGTGGATCGGCCAGCGCCACCGGCCGCGGCAACGGGTGCAGAGGCGGCGCGGCCAGCAACGCGCGCAGATCGGTGGCCAGCGCGTCCGGGTTGGACCACAGCCAGGTCAGCGGCTCCAGCGTGGCCGCGTCGTTGGCATGCACCCGCCACAGATCGGCCGCCAGTTCCTCCAACAGCTCACGGTCGCTGGCCAGTAGTTCCGGCGGATCGAAGGTATGGCCGCTCTCCAGCGCATGCTCGCGCAGCACGCGGGTGCAGAAGCCGTGGATGGTGAAGATCGACGCCAGGTCGATCTCATCGGCGGCCACCTGCAGGCGGCGCTTCAGTGCGGCGGCGCTCTCGGTGCCCCCCTGCAGATGGCGCTGCAGCACCTGGCGGGTCAGCCTCGTGTCCGGTGCTTCGCCCTCGGCCGGTTCCAGATCGACCAGGCGCGCGGCCAGCGACAGGCGCTCGCGGATGCGCTTGCGCAGTTCCTGGGTGGCGGCATCGGTGAAGGTCACCGCCAGGATGTGGCCGATGCGCAGGCCCTGCTCCACCACCAGGCGGGTGAACAGCGTGGCCAGGGTGAAGGTCTTGCCGGTACCGGCGCTGGCCTCGATCAGGCGGATACCATCCAGCGGCAGGGCCAGATAGGGATCGCCCGCCACGCGCTGGGAGTCCTCATCGACGATGGCGGTGCTCATGTGCTGCCCTCCTGGCGTGCATCGGCGCCAAGGGTGCGGCCTTCGCGCACCGCGCTGAAGACCACCTGGCTGTTGCGCAGCAGATCGGCATAGCCGGCGTCGGTGGCAAATGGATCGGCACCGCGCAGCAGCAGCTGCCAGGCGTCGCTGCTGGATTCACCCCAACTGCGGTCGCTGCCGTGCCACTGCTTCCAGCCTTCGCTGCGCTGCTTTTCGGCCGGCGCGTTGTACAGCACCCAGCCGGTGTAGGGGGCAAAGCGCAGCGGTTCACGCAGTCCGCGTTGGCGCAACTGCAGCAATGCGCGCAATGCCGCGCGTGCAGCAGGAGCGCTCAGTGCCGGCAGTACATGCGGGCCGGGACCGGCGTCGCCGCCATCATGGAACTGCACCAGCGGCAGGGCATCGCCGGCAGCGTTGGCCAGCAGCCAATCCAGGCCCTGGCGGATCACCGCAGTGCCATTGAGGGTGCCAGCGCGCAGGCGCACCAGCCCGTCGGGGTGTCGATCGGCCACACGGCCATGCAGGCGCACGCCATCGATCTCCACTTCATAGCGGCGGCTTTCCAGCGGCTCGCCCCGCATCCAGCCCAGCAATGCACTGGCATACGGGCGGGTCTTCAACTGCTCCACCTCGAACTGGCGCTCGCCCAGGGGGCCCGACGGCAGCAGGCCACGCGCGCGCAGCCGCGGATACAACGGCTCGGTATCGCCACTGAGCGTGGCGCGTACCACCGCCGCCTGCACGCTGCGCTTTTCCGGCCCGCGCGAGGACAGCACCAGCGGTTCCAGGTCATCGACCTCCTCGACATCGTCGGCCAGGCGCAGGCCCAGCGACTGCGCCAGGAACTGCCCGGCCGGATCGCACAGGAAGCGGCGCAGGGTATCGAGTGCAACGTCGTCTTCCACCGCATCGTCGAGCGGCGGCAACGCGGCATCGAACCACGGCTGCAGGCCTCCGCGCGCGCCGGTGAGGCGACCGGCGGCCGGATGCCATTGGCGGCGATAGCTGAAGCGGCGTGGATCACCGTCACCGAACGCCGCCGGAGAGAACGGCTGCAGTGCGTGGCGCACGGTGAAGTCGCGGACCGCCGCAGGCGGATCGAGGTGATACGCGGCGGCGGCATCGATCAGTTCACTGACCAGCACCGATGGCTCACGCGCGCTGCCATCGCGCGGATCGGCACCGAGGTAGCTCAGGTAGAACACCTCCTGCGCGGCGGCGAACAGCTGCAGGAACAGGAAGCGGTCGTCTTCGCGGGTGGAGCGGTCGCCGGGCCGGCGGCGCGGCGTGTCCAGCTCGGCAGTGAGCTGGTTGAGACCGGCAGCCGGGTCACGGCGCGGGAAATCGCCATCATTGAGACCGAGCACGCAGATCACCCGGAACGGCAGCAGGCGCATCGGCACCATGCGGCCAAAGCTGATGCCACCGGTCAGCAGCGGCGCGCGCGTATCGGCCTCGCCCAGTGCTCCGGCGAAGTGCGCGCGCACGACCTCCGGCGGCACCCCGTCCGTGAAGCCGGCCTTGGCGGCATCATCGGCGAACTGGTTGAGCAGCTTGCGCAGGCGCTCCAGGGCACGCTGGCTGTTGGGCGAACTGGGCGCAGTCGGCAGCAGCGCGTCCAGCAGCGACAGCAGGCGTTGCCGCCACTGCGCCGGCGTCAGCAGTTCGCCGAGGCGGCGCTGGTAGACCGCCAACACGCGCAACAGGCGCAGCAGCCGGTCCAGGGCGTCCAATGCGCCGCCCTCCAGCTCGATCCACGGGGCAACACCGGCCAGGTCGGCCTCGCTGCCGGTGGCATGACCGAGCACCAGGCGATCCAGCGCGAACTGCCAGGTGTAGGCGTCGTCGGCCGGGGCCTGGTGCTGGTTGCGGTGCTTCGCATCCAGGCCCCAGCGTGCGCCAGCCTGCTGCAGCCAGCCATGCAGGCGATCAAAGTCCACCGCCTCCAGCCCGGCCGCTTCGGCCAGCGGCGCGCTGGCCAGCAGGTCCAGCACTTCGTTCAGGCCGAAACGCGAGACCGGCAGGCCCAGCAGGTGCACGAACACGTCGGCCAGTGGCTCGCCGGCGAGCGGACTGCTGTCGGCCAGCGCATAGGGAATGTGCTCGTCCTCGCCCCCACGGCCGCCGAACACGGCTTCCAGATAAGGCACATAGGGGTCGATGTCCGGTGCAAGCACGGCGATCTCCCGCGCCTGCAGCGGCGGGTCGAAGCGCGGGTCCTGCAGCAGGCTGCGCAGCTGGTCGTGCAGCACCTGCAGTTCGCGCAGGCGGGTATGGCAGGCATGCACCTGCAGGCTGGGATCGTCGCTGCGCAGCCCGTCGCGCAGCTCGCCCGAGGGCAGCGCACGGCGGTGGAACAGATCGCGCTGCAGGCGATGCAGCAGGCTGTCGGACAGTCCACCTTCGGCCAGCGTCGGCCGGGTGTCGTCCTCCGGATCCGAATACGCGGCAATCTCGCCGGCCGGGTGCACCACCTCGTAACTGCCCAGCACCGCCATGAAATCGCGCCCGGCCGCGCCCCAGGCTTCCAGCAGGCGGTTCTCACCGGCCGCTTCACCGAAGGGATCGGGCGCGCCGCTGCGCAGGCGCTCGGCCAGCGTCTGCAGGTCACCCCAGTACGACTGCACCGGCGTGGGCATATAGAAGTGCAGCTCGCCCACCCGCGCCTGGGTGGCCATCACCCGCAGCACATCGGGCGAGATGTTGAGCGTCGCGAACGCGGACATGCGTGGTGGCAGGCCCTGCGGCAACGGCTGGCCGGCGCCCTCGAAGCGGTCCAGGTAAGCCTGGATGCGGCGCGCGCGGTAGTCGTGGCCAGCGGCGATGCTGCGCCAGAGGATGGCCTGCGGGTCGGCCGGGTCGGCGCCGGCCTCCCAGCGCAGCAGCCAGTCGCGGCGCCAGGCCTGGTACTTCTCGAACACCGACGCCAGTTCACCGGCCAACGCCCACGGCTTCAATGCATCGCTACCGGCAAGATAGGACTGCAGCGCGCGCATCGGTGGCTGCGCCAGCAACGCCGGGTCGCGCAGTGCCTGGTACACCTTCCAGTGCAGGCCGGCCGCGTCCAGGTCGTCGCGTTCGCCGGGCACATTGGCGTTGAGTGCACGGGCAACGAACTCGCCCGGGGTCAGGAACTCAAGATTGGCGGCCACGCCATATTCGGCAGCGAGTGTTGCTTGCAGCCAACGCCGCATCGCCACCTGCGGAATCAGCACCACCTCCGGCGCCAGCAGCGGCTGACCCGCAACCGGCGCACGCACGTTGCGCGCCAGCAGCGCGGCCAGCACGTCCAGGGAGTTGGAATGGTAGAGGCGGAAATCGCTGCCCGGGTCACTCATCATGCACAGTGTGCAGCACGGCAGGCAGTATTCAATGGCCGGCCCATCGCCGGTACGGATTGTTCCGGGCTGCCGGCCGATTATCCCGGCCTGGCAGGGATCTTGCCGTGCCACAATACTGGACCGTCCAGTCTGCTTATGTTCAGCCGACGGGCCCGATCCTTCGATGTCTAAAAAACGTTAATGGTGCCCATGTCGGCTTCCACCTCCAGTCTGGTGCAGTTATCCAACGTCCGCATCGACCGGAGCGGGCGCACGATCCTGCGCGACGTGTCGCTGCAGGTGCCCAAGGGCAGCATCACGGCCGTGCTGGGTCCGTCCGGCAGCGGCAAGTCGACCCTGCTGGCGGCACTGACCGGCGAACTGCGCCCGGTGGCTGGCGAGGTCACCCTGTTCGGCAAGCCGATTCCGCAGGACAGCGGCGCGCTGCTGGAAATGCGCAAGAGTGTGGGGGTACTGCTGCAGGGCAACGGCCTGCTGACCGACCTCACTGTGGCCGAAAACGTCGCGCTGCCGCTGCGCACGCATACCGGCCTGCCGACCGCCGTGCTGCGCCGCCTTGTGGAAATGAAGCTGCATGCGGTGGGCCTCCTGGCCGCTGCCGATGCCTGGCCGCGCGAGCTGTCCGGTGGCATGGCGCGCCGCGTCGCGCTGGCCCGCGCGCTGGCGCTGGACCCGCCGCTGATGATCTACGACGAGCCACTGACCGGGCTGGACCCGATCGCCTCTGGCGTGATCATGAGCCTGATCCAGCGCCTCAACCACAGCCTGGGCCTGACCAGCATCATCGTCAGCCACCACGTGCACGAGACCCTGCCGATCTGCGACCAGGTGATCGCCATCGCCAATGGCGGCATCGTGTTCCAGGGCACGCCCGAGGCGCTGCAGTCCAGCCAGGACCCGTTGCTGCGGCAGTTCCTGCACGGCCAGCCTGATGGCCCCATCCCGTTCGATGCCGCACCGCGCGCGAGGGTCGCCTGATGCCGTTCGTCCAAGCCACCCGCTCGCTCGGCCGCGCCGGCCTGTTCTCGCTGACCGTGCTGCGTGGTTCGCTGCCGACCCGTGATTTCCTGGCCGAACTGACCCGCGAGATCTACAAGATCGGCGCGCGCTCGCTGCCGATCATCGCCGTCGGTGGCGCCTTCGTCGGCCTGGTGCTGACCCTGCAGGGCTACCGCACGCTGACCACCTTCGGTGCGGCCGACGCGCTGTCGACCCTGCTCGGCCTGTCGCTGTACCGCGAACTGGCACCGGTGCTGACCGCGCTGCTGTTCATCGGCCGCGCCGGCAGCTCGATCGCCGCCGAACTGGGCCTGATGCGCGCCACCGACCAGATCAAGGCACTGGAGCTGATGGCGATCGACCCGGTGGCCAAGGCCGTGGCGCCGCGCTTCTGGGCGGCGGTGCTGACCGTGCCCCTGCTGACCGGCATCTTCTGTTCGCTGGCGATCAGTGCCAGCTACTTCGAAGCGGTACACGTGCTGGGCCTGGACAATGGCGTGTTCTGGTCGGCGCTGCGCAACAGCGTCGATTTCTGGGATGACTTCGGCGTGGCGATGCTGAAGTCGGCGATCTTCGGCGGCACCGCCGCGCTGGTCGCCGCCTACGTTGGTTTCCACGCCGAGCCGACCATCGAGGGCACCTCGGTGGCGACCACCCGTGCGGTGGTCAACGCCTCGCTGCTGGTACTGATGTTCAACTTCGTGCTGTCGGCAATGTTGTTCACCTAACCCCTCCACCGGCGGTGCGCAGGCGCGCGCGGCCACCACGACTCGATCAGGTAATCCACATGGCCATCCGCGGTCCCAGACTCGAATTCTCCGTCGGCGCCTTCCTGCTGCTGGCCCTGGCCTCGCTAATGGTGCTGGCCGTGGCCTCGACCAACCAGCGCTGGAGCTGGGGCAGCCAGGGCTACGAGCTGAAGGCGCGTTTCTCCCAGGTCGGCCAGCTGCGCAAGCAGGCGCCGGTGAAGATCGGCGGCGTCACCGTCGGCCAGGTCGCCTCGATCGACCTGGATCCGGTGAAGTTCGAATCCATCGTGACCCTGCGCATGGACAGCAAGGTCAAGGACCTGCCGGCGGACACCTCGGCCGGCATCTTCACCAGTGGTTTGCTCGGCGAGAGCTATATCGGTCTGCAGCCGGGCGGTGACCCGGACGTGCTCAAGGCCGGTGACGAGATCGTCTTCACCCAGCCGGCGGTGGACCTGATCCAGCTGGTCGGCAAGTACATGTTCAGTGGCGGCGCCGGTGGTGGCGCAGGCCAGAAGCCCAACGATGGCGCGCAGGCGCCTGCAACGGAACCGCAACCATGAAGATGAAACTGATCCCGGCCCTGCTCGCCTCGGCGCTGCTGGCGGCTACTCCATTCCTCGCCCAGGCCCAGGCCACCGCTCCCGCCCCCGCCGCTGCCGCGGCGCAGGGCCAGGCCGGCAAGGTGGTGATCGATGCCAGCACGCGCATCCTCACCACCCTGCAGCAGCGCCGCAGCGAGTTCAGCAGCAACCCGGCCAGCCTGCGCAGCTACATCGACAGCGAACTGAACCGCACCTTCGATCGCGACTATGCCGCGCGCCTGGTGCTGGGCCCGCACGCCCGCGGCGCCTCGGATGCCGACATCAAGCTGTTCGCCGATGCCATGGCCGACAGCCTGATGCAGCGCTACGGTTCGACCCTGCTCAACATCCAGGGCAAGCCGAGCTTCCGCCTGAAGGGTGAAAGCCCGCTGCCGGGCAACCGTGGCGTGCGCGTGAGCACCGAACTGGTGCGCGCCGGCAACGAACCGACCCCGGTCGAATACTGGATGCGCAACGTGAACGGCCAGTGGAAGATCTTCGACGTCAACATCGAAGGCATCTCCTACGTGCAGACCTTCCGCAACCAGTTCGATACCCCGCTGCGCCAGAAGGGCATCAAGCAGGTGGCCAGCGAGCTGCACAGCGGCAGCATGCAGGCCGGGCCCGCGGGCAATGGCAAGTAACGCACTTGCGCTGCTGGAAGGCGACACCCTGCGCCTGCGCGGGGTGCTTGACCGTGCCGCGGTGATCGCACTGTGGCCGCAGCTGCAGGCCCTGCCGGCCAAGCTGGCGCGGCTGGAGCTGGGTGAGGTCGAGCGCGTGGACAGCGCCGGCCTGGCGCTACTGGCCGAGCTGGCGGCCCGTGCACGCAAGGCGGGCCATGCGCTGGCCATTTCCGGCGCGCCCGCCGGCTTCAACGAGCTGAGCGCAGCCTACCGGCTGTCGCCCGACCTGGATTTCAACGCTACTTCTGCTGCGAGCTGACATGAACGTCGTACGCACTTTCCCCCTGATCCTCCTGGCCACCGCCCTGACCGCCTGTGCCGGCAAGCCCGCGCGCAGCGATGCACCGGTCGCCAGCACCGTGGTTGCGCCCGGCCCCGCTGCTCCGGCCGCAACGGCCGACACCGGCGGGGTCGACGCTGCTCCGGTCGCCTCCGTGGCCAACCCTGCCGAGCCCACCGCTTCAGCGCCGACGGCTGCGCCGCAGGGCGCAGAGGCCAGGCCACCGAAGGCCGCAGCGTCCACCGCCGCCGCCGGCGACGATGATTTCGACGCCCTCTATGGTGGTACCGGCAACACCGGCAACGCGGCGGCCTACGATCCGTGGGAACCGTTCAACCGCAAGGTGCACACCTTCAACAATGCGGTCGACCGCGGCGTGGCGCGCCCGCTGGCCACCGCCTATACCCATGTGGTGCCGCGCTTCGCGCGCACCGGCGTCAGCAACTTCTTCAGCAACCTGCGTGCGCCGGTGACCATCACCAACCAGCTGCTGCAGGGCCGTGGTGCCGATGCGTGGGACAGCCTCGGCCGCTTCCTGATGAACAGCACGCTGGGCATCGGTGGCCTGTTCGATCCAGCCAGCAAGGCGATGGTGCCGCGTCGCAATGAAGACTTCGGCCAGACCCTGGGTGCCTGGGGCTGGCGTCGTTCGCGCTACGTGGAACTGCCGTTCTTCGGCCCGCGTACCGTACGCGACGTGTTCGGCCTGGCCGGTGACATCCCGTTGTCGCCGATCCGGCGCGTCGAGGAAGACAAGATCCGCATCGGCCTGCAGGGCCTGCAGCTGGTCGACACCCGCGCACAGCTGCTGGCGATCGACGATCTGCGCGACACCGCAGTGGACGAATACGCCCTGGTCCGCGATGCCTGGATGCAGCGCCGCAACTACCAGATCGAGAACGATCTGCGCAGCAAGCGCGACCGCGGCCATGACGATGCCAATTCGCCGATCCCGGTCGATGCGATGCCGATGCCGCAGTGGACCCACTGAGGCCGCGCGACGGTGCATGAAAAACCCCGCCTCGGCGGGGTTTTTCTTTTCCGGTGGGTGCCAACCCTGGGTTGGCACGCCGTGCTCAGGCCGCCAGCGCGGCCTCGATGGCCTCGCGCAGGCGCGCGTCATCGGCGGCCACGTCCGGGGCAAAGCGTGCGACGACCTTGCCATCACGGCCGACCAGGAACTTCTCGAAGTTCCACAGCACCGCCGGTGCCGGATGGATCGGGATCTCCTTGCTGGCCAGGCGCTCACGCAGCGGGCCTTCGCCGATCGACTGCGGCTGCGCGGCGGTCAGCTGCTGGTACAGCGGGTGGGTATCCTCGCCAGCCACGCTGATCTTGGAGAACATCGGGAAACTGACATCGTAGGTGAGCTGGCAGAACTGCTGGATCTCGGCCTCGCTGCCCGGCTCCTGGCCAAGGAAGTTGTTGGCGGGGAAGCCCAGCACTTCCAGGCCCTGCGCGTGCTTTTCCGCATACAGCGCCTGCAGGCCTTCGTACTGCGGGGTCAGGCCGCACTTGGAGGCGACGTTGACCAGCAGCAGCACCTTGCCCTGGTAGTCGGCAAGCGAGGACGGCTGGCCGTCGATGGTGGTGAGGGGAATGTCCTGGATCGGGGTGCTCACGCGGGGGCTCCGGCTACGGCGGGGAATGGCCCACCAGCATAGCGCCGCGCGCGCTGTTGTAGAGCCGAGCCCATGCTCGGCTGATGGTATGGCAGCCGAGCGTGGGCTCGGCTCTACAGGCAGGATTCAGTCCACGCAGATCGTGCCCTGCGCCTTGCCATCATCGATGCGCTGGCGGCACCCGAAGTTCTGGCGCACATCACGCTGGCAGGTACCGGTGGCGGCACTGCCGGCGGCCACCTCGGCTCCGGCCAGGCACTGGCCCGTGCAGTCGCTCTTGCGGCTGCAGGCCTTGCCGGCGTCCGCATAGGGAATCACGCACTGCTCGCGCTGCAGGCGGCCGAGCCGCTGCAGCGTGCCGCCAGCGGCTTGGCAGTCGACGTCACGTGCTTCGCGGTAGGCCTCGCTGGCTTCCGGCGCAGGAGCGGCCGTAGTCGTGTCGGCGACCGGGGGCGTGCTGCTGCACGCAGTCAGCAACGCAGCCAGGACAAGAACGGCACAGGAGCGCAAGCGCATGTCGATACCCGCCACGGACTCAGGGTGCCCAGCATAGCCAGGCGCAGGTGCACGGGACGTGTCAACCCGCATTGCCGTCCTCGTCGTCCTCCGGCGCGCCCAGCTGCTGCATCGGGTCCGGGGTCAGCTCCGGGGGCAGCGCGCGCTTGGCCTTGCTGCCCAGTTCGGCAAGCCGACGGGCGCGGCTGATGGCCGACTGCGGCGAATCGATCAGGCGATTGCGCGCATCGGCGTAGGCCTTGCCGGCATCGTCCAGCTTCTTGCCCATGGCGGTGAAGTCCTGCAGGAACCCGGTCAGGGCGTCCAGCACCAGACCGCCGGCCTCGCTGATCTTCAGCGCCTGCTTCTGCACCTTGTCGCGCGTCCACAGGCGCTCGGCCACGCGCAGCAGCGCCATCAGGGTGTTGGGCGAGGCGAACACCACGCGGTTGTCGAAGGCGAACGCCTGCAGGCTGCCATCGGCGCCCAGTGCGGCTGACAAGGCACCCTCGATGGGAACGAAGGCGATGGTGATGTCCAGCGTCTCGCTGCCCAACGCCTTCGGATAATTCTTCTCGCCCAGGTCCTTAACGTGCTGGCGCAGCGCAACCGCGTGCCTGCGCAACGCGTCTTCCGACTGCTCCGGGGTAGTGGCATTCATGGCTTCCTGCCAGGCGATCAGGTTCACCTTGCTGTCGATCACCACGCTGCGTTCGTCGGGGAACTGCACCACCACGTCCGGTCGCAGGCGCGCACCTTCGTCATCCACGGCATGCTTCTGACGCTGGTAGTGCACGCCCTCTTCCAGCCCCGATCCGCGCAGTACGTTGTCGAGCATCAGCTCGCCCCAGTCGCCGCGGACCTTGGCATTGCCCTTCAGCGCATTCGTCAGCGCCGATGCCTGCGCCGCCATGTCCTGGTTGAGCGTCTTCAGTTCGCCCACCGCACCCAGCAGGCTGGCGCGTTGCCGCGCTTCCTCGCCATACAGCGTATCGACGCGGGTGCGGAAATCGCCCAGCTTGTCGGCGAACGGCTTGAGCAGCCCCTCGATGTCCGCGCGTGACTGCACTGTCGCCTGCCGCACGTTCTTCTCGAACTGCTGTCCGCGTTCGTCGAACACCTTGCCCGCCAGTTCGGCGAAGGCGCCCGACAGCTTTTCCTTGGCGGTATCAAGATAGCTGCGCAGTTCGGCACTGGCCCGTTCGGAGTGCTGCAGATTGGCCACCGCGCGGGCATGTTCACCGTGCAACTGCTGATAGCGCTGCTGCGCCTGCTGCAGCTCGCTGCTGGTCTCCGCAACGGCAGCGCGCGCCTGCGCCAGGGCCGCTTCACGTTCGGCCAGCTGTGCTTCGCGACTGGCCGACAGCGCTGCTTCGCGCTCCACCCGGGCGGTCAGCGTAGTGACGGCCTGTGCGTGCTGCTGGCTGCGGCTCCGTTCGTTCTCCAGTTCAGCGCTCAGCGCATCGAGGCGGCCGCGCAGCTGGCCGGCATCGACCAGGGCGAGGCGATGCTGTTCGCGTTCGCTGTCCAGCAGCCGCTGCAGTTCGTCGGAGGGTGCACCGCCAGCACTGCGACGCCACAGCAGCACCAGCGCGACCAGGGTCGCCAGCAGCAGGACCACTGCCAGGATCATGAGGACTTCGATATTCATGCGACCAGTTTAGCCCCGCTGCGCTAGGCTGGGTCGGTCTGCCCCGGAAGCCCCCATGCTCGCTCTGTACGGAAAACCCACCTCCATCAACGTGCGCAAGGTGCTCTGGCTGTGCGCCGGCCTCGACCTGCCACTTCACCACGAGCCAGCGCCGCCGGCGGACCTGCTGGCCACACTGAACCCGAACCGGCAGGTGCCGGTGCTGCGCGATGGCGGCTTCGTGCTGTGGGAATCCAACAGCATCTGCCGCTACCTGGCCGTACGCGCTGGCCGTGATGACCTGCTGCCCCGCGCGGCACAGGATCGTGCGCGGGTCGAACAATGGATGGACTGGCAGGCCAGCGACCTCAACAGTGCCTGGCGCCACGTGTTCATGGCGCGCGTGCGCCAGCATCCGGATTACCCGGATGACGCCCGCGCCGCAGCCAGCCTGGCGCAGTGGAACCGGCTGATGGCTGTCCTTGATGCACAGCTGGCCACTACCGACGGCTACGTGGCGGGCAACACCTTCACTCTGGCCGACATCGTGCTTGGGCTGTCGACCCAACGCTGGCGCAGCACGCCCGGCAACAAGCCCGTGCTGCCACACCTCGCGGCGTGGTTCGAGCGCCTGCGACAGCAGCCGGGTTTCACCACCCACGTCGACAACGGCGTGGCCTGAGGCAGGGGTCGGATCCCTTTCCCGGGGCAAAGGGATCTGACCCCAAGGGTGCGGGAACGATCCGGCCTTACCAGCCTTCCAGCACGATCTTGCCCTTGGCGCGGTGGCTCTCCAGCAGCGCGTGGGCGCGCCGCAGGTTGGCCGCGTCGATGCGCCCGAAGTGCTCGCCCAGCGTGGTCTGCAGCACGCCCGTGTCGATCAGCTCGGCCACACGGTTCAGCAGGTCGTGCTGGCGCTGCATGTCGGCGGTGCGGTACAGCGGCCGGGTGAACATCGACTCCCAGTGCAGTGACAACGCCTTGCGCTTGAGCGCCATCACGTCCACCTGGCCAGGATCATCGATCAGCCCCAGCTGGCCCTGCGGCGCCAGCAGTTCCACGATCTGCGCGTAGTACTGGTCGGAGTGGGTCAGGCTGGCCACATGCTGCACTTCGCTGATGCCGAGCCGCGCCAGTCCCTCGGCCAGCGGCAGGCGGTGGTCGATCACGTGGTGCGCGCCCATTGCGTATGCCCAGTCCTGGGTATCCGGACGCGAGGCGGTGCCGATCACGGTCAGCCTGGTCAGCTTCCGCGCCAGCTGCACCAGGATCGAACCGACACCACCGGCAGCACCGATCACCAGCAGGGTCTGGCCCTCGCCACCACCCTCGGGGATGCGCAGGCGGTCGAACAGCAGCTCCCAGGCGGTGATTGCAGTCAATGGCAGCGCCGCGGCGGCGGCATCATCGAGGCTGGCCGGCTTGCGCCCGACGCTGCGCTCGTCCACCAGCTGGTACTCGGCATTGCTGCCCGGGCGGTCGATGACGCCGGCGTAGTAGACCGCGTCGCCGGGCTGGAACAGGGTCACCTCGCTGCCCACCGCGTCGACGATGCCGACCGCGTCCCAGCCCAGTACGCGCGGGCCATCGGTGGCCACGCCGCGGCGGACCTTGGTGTCGACCGGGTTCACCGCCACCGCGCGTACCGCCACGCGCAGGTCGCGGGGGCCGGGCTGCGGCAGCTCCAGTTCGATGTCGATCAGGGCCCGGGCATCATCGATCGGCAGGCCGGCGTGGGTATAGGCAATGGCGCGCATGGCAGCGGTCCAGTGGGGAAGGAGCCGACAGGTTGCGCCGCGCGCGCTCCCTCGGAAAGGCGCAGAATCGGGCAGCACTTTCACTCTGGCGATGAAGATGATCCGCATCGACGATCTGCAGCTGTTCGTCCGCACTGCCGCGCTGGGCAGCTTCTCGCAGGCCGCCCGCGAGGCCGACCTGCTGCCCGGGCAGGTCGCTGCGGCGGTGGCACGGCTGGAGCGCGAGCTGGACCTGCGCCTGTTCGTGCGCACGACCCGCAGCCTGCGCCTGACCGGCGAGGGCGCGCTCTACCTGCCGTATGCGCAGGAGGTGCTGGCCACCCTGCGCGAAGGCCAGGCCCGCGTGCAGGGCGAGGACACCGAGCTGCACGGCATCCTGCAGCTGTCGGCGCCGTCGGACTTCGGCCGCAACCTGCTGTTGCCCTGGCTGAGCGCGTTCCGCGCCGCGCACCCGCGGCTGCGCCTGCACCTGCGCCTGTCCGACGAGGTCGCCGACGTGTTCCGCGAACCGGTCGACGTGGCCATCCGCATCGGCCACTTCGATGACGCCAACTACGTAGCCCTGCCCCTGCTGGAAGGCAACCGGCGCGTGCTGGCCGCCTCGCCCGGCTACCTGCAGCGGCGTGGCCCGCCCACGCGCCTGGAGGATCTGCGCGAGCACGACTGCCTGCAGCGGCGTGGCCCGCCCACGCGCCTGGAGGATCTGCGCGAGCACGACTGCCTGGTCTATCAACTCAATGGCCGCGCCTACGATCGCTGGTCGTTCGAGGTGGACGGGCGCCGCAGCGTGGTTCCGGTACGCGGCCCGCTGGTCTGCGACGACGCCGACGTGGTGCGGCGCTGGGCCGTGGCCGGCGAAGGCATCACCTACAAGTCCTGGCTGGACCTGCGCGAGGATGTGCTGGCCGGGCGCCTGCAGGTGCTGCTGGACGGCGTTGGCAGCAGCATCCCGCTGCAGCTGGTGTGCCCGCATCGCAAGCAGTTCTCACCCGCCGTGCGGCAGCTGCACGCGCAGCTGCGCCAGCACCTGCAACCGCTGCTGTCCGGGATGCCGGTTGGCCCCACCGGCCCCCTGTCGCCCGCCGCAGCGCTGGCCGACAATGGCGGCCCCCCGTAACAGAAGAGCACCGCCATGCCGTGGATGGGCATCCAGGACCTGTGGACGTTTCTGGTCGCCGTGCTGGTGTTTCTCGCCCTGCCCGGTCCCGGTACCTTCACGCTGCTGACTGCCACCGGCCGTGGCGGCGTGCGCGGCGGCTACACCGCACTGGCCGGCCTGCTGGTCGGCGACCAGATCCTGATGTGGCTGGCGCTGGCCGGCGTGGCCGCACTGCTGAAGGCCAATCCTCTGGTATTCCACGCCGTGCAGTACCTCGGCGCGGCCTACCTGGTGTGGGTCGGCATCAGCCTGCTGCGCACGCCCAAGCACGAGGGCGGCGACGCCGGCCCGATCCGCATGCAACCCGGCCGCTACTTCCAGCAGGCGATCCTGGTCAGCCTGCTCAACCCGAAGGCGATCCTGTTCTACATGGCCTTCCTGCCGTTGTTCATCGATCCGAAGGCGCACCAGGGCATCGCCACCTTCGCCGCGCTGGCCGGCATCATCCTGGTGGTCAGTATCGCCTACTGCTCGATGCTGATCGGCGTGGGCAACCTGGCCCGCCGCCGGTTGATCCAGCACCCGCGGATCAGCGATGCGCTGCGTCGCGTGGCCGGCCTGTTCCTGGTGGGGTTCGGCATCCGCCTGGGGCTGAACGGATGAACGGGCGGCTGCCACTGTTCGGCATGACCCTGCTGCTGGCCGGTGCCGCCTCTGCCGGCACCGTGCAGGACCATCGCTGCCTGACGGGCGGTCGCAACGACAACATCCACCTGGAATGGCGCTGGCTGGAAGACGGCCGGGCCGACGTGCGTTACGCCGGCCAGCGCGAGCGCCTGCCCCTGTACCGGATCTCGATGGAGACCACGGTGCTGGCCGAAGATCGCCCGTACCAGTTCGACAGCGTGTGGGAAGAGCGCATCGACGGGCGCCTCAACGGCCGCTACCTGCTGAGCACGCAGGGCGCGCTGGTACTGGATCTGAGCTACGAACGCGCCCGTGATGGCCGTCGCACCACCTTCCACGATGACGGCGAGGCGTGGCAGGAGGATGGCTGCCATTGGCCGGGAGGCGTAGCGGCGCGCGTGGTCGATTGAAGCATGCCAACCAAGGTTGGCATCTACCGGTCGTGCATCTCCGCGCGCAGGTGGTCGATGAACACCCGCAGCTTGGGCGCCATCTGCTCACGCGCGGGGTAGTACAGGTGGAAGCCGGGGAATGGCGGCTGCCAGTCCTGCAGCACGCTCTGCAGTCGCCCAGCGTTGATGTCGTCGGCCATCAACGAGGCGAAGCCTTGGGCCATGCCCAGACCCGCCAGCACGGCACCATGGGCGACGCCGGCATCGTTGAACACCAGCCGCCCGCTCACTTGCACGTCCAGGTCGTGGCCGTCGCGGCTGAACTCCCAGGGCATCAGCCGGCCGTTGGCCAGCCGGTGCACGATGCAGGCGTGGCCCTGCAGGTCATGCGGGGTCTGCGGCACGCCATGGCGTTCGAAATAGGCCGGCGTGGCCACCACCACCTGCCGCTCGGGTGGCCCGACCGGCACCGCGATCATGCCCTGTGCGAGTGATTCGCCCAGGCGGATGCCGGCATCGAAGCCCTCGGCCACCAGATCGGTCAGCGCGGGGTCGACGCACAGTTCCACCTGCACCTGCGGGTAACGCGCAAGGAAGTCGGGCAGCCGCGGCAGCACCATGCGATCGGCGACGATGCGCGGCAGGGTCACGCGCAGCCGCCCGGCAGGCACCGAGCGCGCGCTGTCCAGTTCGGCAAAGGCCTGGTCGATCTGGTCCAGGCCGCCGCGCACGCGCTGCAGGAAACGCGCGCCGTGCTCGGTCAGGTTGACCCGCCGCGTGGTCCGCTGCAGCAGCCGCACGCCCATCCGCGCTTCCAGCGCGCGCACGCTCTGCGACAGCGCCGAGGTCGACACACCCAGGGCATCGGCGGCGCGGGTAAAGCTGGCGTGCTCGGCCACGTGGACGAAAGCGACCACAGCAGTAAGCGGGACGGAGGCATCCATTGTGAAGGCAGCCTTCAAGGTAAGTCCGGTGACACGCAGTTTATCCACATGATGGCGTGGAGGATGCTGTGCCCCTCGCCACTGCCCATCCAGACGTGGCGCCTTCCCCAAGGAGATCCACATGAAGACCCGTACTCTCGGCCCCGCCGGCCCCACCGTGTCCGCCCTCGGCCTGGGGTGCATGGGCATGAGCGCGTATTACGGCGGCCGCGGCAGTGACGATGACGGCATTGCCGTCATCCGGCACGCGCTGGACCGTGGCGTGACCCTGCTCGACACCGCCGATGTGTATGGCCCGCACACCAACGAGGTGCTGGTCGGTCGCGCGATTGCCGGCCGCCGCAACCAGGTGTTCCTGGCCAGCAAGTTCGGCATCGGCCTGGACCCGGCTGACCCGAAGGCGCGGCAGATCAACGGCCACCCGGACTATGTGCAGGCCGCCTGCGAGGCCAGCCTGCGTCGCCTGGGCGTGGACCACATCGACCTGTACTACCAGCACCGCGTCGACCCGACCGTGCCGATCGAGGACACCGTGGGTGCCATGGCACGCCTGGTGGAACAGGGCAAGGTGCGCTGGCTGGGCCTGTCCGAGGCCTCGGCGGCCACCCTCCGCCGCGCCCATGCGGTGCACCCGATCACGGCGGTGCAGAGCGAGTACTCGCTGTGGTCGCGCGAGCCGGAGCAGAACGGAGTGCTGGCCACCACGGCGGAGCTGGGCATCGGCTTCGTGCCGTATTCGCCGCTGGGCCGTGGCTTCCTGACCGGCGCCATCCGCAGCCCGGACGACTTCGACGCCGACGATTACCGGCGCACCTCGCCCCGCTTCGAAGGCGAAAACTTCCAGCGCAACCTGGCATTGGTGGACACCGTGCAGGCGCTGGCCGCCGAGCGCGGCATCGCTGCCTCGCAGCTGGCGCTGGCCTGGGTGCTGTCGCGCGGCGGGCACATCGTGCCGATCCCGGGCACGACGCGGCGGGCACGGCTGGACGAGAACCTCGCTGCACTGCAGGTGGAACTGGATGCGGCCACGCTGGACGCATTGGATGCGGCCTTCCCGCTGCATGCCGCGGCCGGCGAACGCTATTCGGTCAGCGGCATGGCCAACATCGAGTCCTAGCGGGGGCCGGGACGAACGTACACCGGTGGCTGCCGCCGGATTGTGCCGATTCCGGCAGCCTGGCCGGGGCGCAGCGCGTGCCCCGCCATGCATGACCCCCGTCAGTGGTAATGCTGCGCTGCGTTCGGTCACACTCGGGAACTTGTCGTTCTTAGTCACCCCTTCCGAGGCCTGCATGTCCCTGTTCCGGCGCAAGTCCCTAGATTCCGTCACCGTCCACGAAGCCGGCAGGCGCCTGATCCCGACGCTCAGCTGGCCGCACCTGATCGCACTGGGCATCGGTGCCATCGTCGGCACCGGCATCTACACGCTGATCGGCGTCGGTGCCAATCTGGCCGGCCCGGCCGTGCTGATCTCCTTCGCCATCGCCGGTGCGGTCTGCGCCTGTGCGGCGCTGTCCTATGCCGAGCTGTCGACGATGATGCCGGCCGCCGGCAGCGCCTACACCTACAGCTACAGTGCGCTGGGCGAGGTGTTCGCCTGGGTGGTGGGCTGGAGCCTGATCCTGGAGTACTCGCTGGTGGTGAGTACGGTGGCGGTGGGCTGGTCCGGCTACTTCGTCGGCTTCCTCGAATGGGTCCACACCCAGTTCGGCTGGAACGTGCACCTGCCGGCCTGGCTGGCAGCCGGCCCGCACGTGGAAGGCGGCATGATCAACCTGCCGGCGATCATCATCACCTGGCTGGTGGCCGGCATGCTGATGGCCGGGACCAAGGAAAGCGCCACGCTCAATGCCATCCTGGTGGTGTTCAAGCTGATCGCGCTGGCGATCTTCGTGGCCGTGGCCCTGCCTGCGTTCGACAGCGCCAACCTGCAGCCGTTCATGCCGTATGGCTTTGCCAAGTCGATGGGCCCCGATGGCGTCGAGCACGGCGTGATGGCGGCAGCGGCGATCATCTTCTTCGCCTTCTACGGCTTCGATGCGATCTCCACTGCTGCGGAGGAGACCAAGAACCCGGGCCGTGACCTGTCGATCGGCATCATCGGTTCGATGATCGGCTGCACCATTGTCTACGTGCTGGTGGCGCTGGCCGCAGTGGGTGCGATGAGCTACGCCGTGTTCGGGCACAGCGCCGAGCCGCTGGCGCTGATCATGCGCCAGCTGGGCCATCCGACAGCGGCGATGGTGATCGGCGTGATTGCGATCATCGCGCTGCCGACCGTGCTGCTGGCCTTCCTGTACGGCCAGAGCCGCATCTTCTTCGTGATGAGCCGCGACGGCCTGCTGCCGCGTGGCCTGTCCAAGGTCAACGCGCGTACCGGCACGCCGGTGGCGACCACGCTGTTCACTGCGGTGGTGGTGTCGGCGCTGGCCGGCGTGGCCCGCCTGGACGAGATCGCCGCGCTGGCCAATGCCGGTACCCTGGCCGCGTTCACTGCAGTGGGCGTCTGCCTGGTGGTGCTGCGCCTGCGCGAGCCGGACCGCGCGCGCACGTTCCGCACGCCGCTGGCCTTCGTGGTCGGCCCGCTGGCCGCGCTGGGCTGCATCTACCTGTTCCTCAGCCTGCCGCACAGCACCCAGCTGTACTTCCTGCTGTGGAACGTGGCCGGCCTGGTGCTGTACTTCCTGTACAGCCGCCGCCACGCACTGATCGCGAAATAACCGGCTCGCCGGTGGTGCCGGCCGTTGGCCGGCAACCCGAATCCTGTTGATAGGGGCAATGCCGGCCGCTGGCCGGCACCACCGCACGGCGTTTCAACCGCCCTGCTTTGCGGCGTAATCCTGCGCCTGGCGCATCACCCGCAGCAGGTTGCCGCCCCAGATGCCGGCAATCTGCTGCTCGGTATAGCCCTTGCGCAGCAGCCAGGCGGTGATCTTCGGCAGCTGGCTGACATCGGGCAGGTCACTCAGGCCACCGCCGCCATCCCAGTCCAGGCCGATGCCCACGTGCTCGGGGCCGACCACCTTGAGGATGTGCTCGAAGTGGGCGAAGAAATCATCCAGGCTGGCGTGGCGCACCGGGTGCTCGTGGTCCAGTGCCTGCTCGGCCTTCAGCAGGGCAACACCCTGCTCGATGCCCATGCCTTCCCAGCCGCCCAGCTGCCTGCTCAGCGCTTCTTCGGCCTGCGTGCGCTCGGGCGTCTTCGCGGTGTCGATCAGGTAGCCGCCATAGGCGTTCACCTGGATCACGCCGCCGGCCTTGGCCAGCTTGCGCAGGCGCGCGTCATCAAGATTGCGCGGGTGGTCGTAGACCACCTTGGCCGAGCTGTGCGACAGCACGAAGGGCACCGGCATCATCGCCAGCAGGTCATCGAACACCGCGTCCGATGCATGTGACTGGTCGATCACGATGCCCAGCTTCACCGCCTGCCGCACCAGTTCCTTGCCGGCCGGGCTCAGGCCCTTCCACTCCGCGCCCTTGGGATCGGTGGCCGAATCGGCGAACTCGTTGTTGGCGAAGTGCACGGTGCTGAGCAGCCGCAGGCCGGCGCGGTGGTAGAACGAGAGCAGGCTCGGGTCTTCCACCAGCGGGCTGGCATTTTCCATGCTGATGTAGACCACACGCTTGCCGGCGGCCTTGATCCGCGCCGCATCATCGGCGGTCAGTGCCAGCGCGAAGCGCGCGGGATTGGCCGCCAGCATCTCGCGGATTTCCAGCAGTCGCTGCAGGCCGTGGTCACGCTCGGCCAGGTGGGCCGCTGCGCTGCGATCGCCCTGGTCGGTGTAGATCGCCCAGAAACCGCCATCGAGCGCACCTTCGACCATGCGCGGGTAGTCCACCTGCGAAAGCGCGTTGCGGTCGTGGCGCTGCTCGATGTCGAAGCCGGTCCGGCCGAAATTTGCCGGCGTATCCAGATGGCTGTCGAGCGTGACCAGGCGCTGCTGCAGCGCCTTGGCACGGGCCAGTTCCTCGGCGCTGAACTCGATGGCGTGAGCCGAAAGCGGCGCGCACAGCGCCACGGCGAGCACGACGGACAGGTGGCGCAACGATGGCATGGGCTCTCACCGGCAATGGGAAGAGCCCGACCATAGCGCTGCACCCGGCCTTTTTGTAGAGCCGAGCCCATGCTCGGCTGCCAGACAGATCATCCGAGCGTGGGCTCGGCTCTACAGAGATCGGCAGTGACGCGGTCAGTCCACCACGCGGCAGAACACGGCCTTCAGGTAACGCGATTCCTGCACGTGGGCCATGAACGGGTGGTCCGGACCGGCGCCGGCCACCTTCAGGATCTGGATCGTGCGGCCGGAGAAATACGCCGCGCGGCGCAGCATGTCGAGGAACTGGTCCTCGGCCACCAGGCCGGTGCAGGAGAACGTGGCGAACAGGCCGCCCGGCTTGACCACGCCCAGCGCCAGCTTGTTCATGTCCAGGTACTTCTTCAGCGCAGTGATGACCTGGTCGCGGTCGCGGGTCATCTTCGCCGGGTCCAGGATCACCACGTCGTACTGCTCGCCACGATTGGCCGCATCACGCAGCCACGGGAAGATGTCGGACTGGACGAACTTCGGGCGCACGTTGTTCAGGCGCGAATTGCCCTTGGCGATCTGGATGACGTCTTCATCGATGTCGATGCCGACCACTTCCGAGGCGCCTCGCGCCGCCGCATACACCGCAAAACCGCCGGTGTTGCAGCACAGGTCCAGCACGCGCTTGCCTTCCACCTGCTGGCTCAGCCACTCGCGGTTCTCGCGCTGGTCGGCGAAGAAGCCGGTCTTGTGCGCACCTGCCGGGTCGGCGCGGAACTTGATGCCGTACTCGGTGATCACCGACGCTTCGGTGGTGGTATTGCCGTGGAAATCGAAGCTTTCCTGTTTCTGCACGTGCTCATCGGCGAAGCTGTGGAAGCGGCAACCCGGGAACTGCTCGCGCAGGGCGTCGTAGATCCACTCGCGGTGGCGGAACATGCCGGCGGCGAAGAATTCGACCACCACCAGGTCGCCGTAGCGATCCACCACCAGGCCGGACAGGCCGTCGCCTTCGCTGTGCACCACGCGCCAGGCGTCGGAGACCGCGTCGAGCTTGAGCACCTCACGGCGCAGCGACACCGCCTGGGCGATCTTGCGCGAGAACCAGCCGGCATCCACCGGCACGTTCTGGTCGGTCTCAAGGATGCGCACGGCAATACGCGAATGCCCGTTGTAGAACCCGCGGCCAACGAACTCGCCATCAATGCCGACCACGTCGACGATGGAACCGGGCTTGGGCCGGACGGTCGGCTTCTCGACCAGTTTCTGGAAGATCCACGGGTGGCTGGAGCGCCACGCATTCTTGAGGCGGACAATCGGAAGGGGGGTATTCATCCACCCATTGTAAACCGGGCGCCGGGGTCAGATCCCCGAAGGGGCTCTGACCCCCGCCGGCGTGCCAACCAAGGTTGGCACCCACCAGGCCGGAACGGGCTCGGGAATGGGGTCAGAGCCCCTTCGGGGATCCGACCCCTCGTCCCCCATTTGACGTCGGCCCAGCCAGACGGCAGAATCGGCGCCAGAAGGGGAGTAGCTCCCAGACGTTGTCGCCGTCATTTCGAGCCCGCAGGCTCCGGTGCAACGGCAGTTCCAGCCGACTGGAACTGCGAGCGAGACCTTCGCCGTACTGGCGAAGCTCTGTCCCTGGATCCCCCTCCCGATCCTCCGTTGCAGATCCTCGCCGTCCGGCCTGGCATTCATCTTTCCAACGGACATTCCCAATGCAGACGATCGGTAACGTGTGGTTGTGGGGCGGCTTCGCAGCGGTGGTGGTCATCGCCCTGCTGGTCGACCTCGTGTTGATGCGCCATGGTGGACCGCACAAGGTCACCTTCAAGGAAGCCCTGTGGTGGTCGATCGGCTGGGTCGCGCTGGCCCTGTTGTTCAACGCCGGCCTCTGGTACTACCTGAATGAGACCGCCGGCCAGGTGGTGGCCAACAAGGTCGGCCTCGAATTCCTGACCGGCTACCTGGTCGAGAAGGCGCTGGCGGTCGACAACATCTTTGTGTTCCTGATGATCATGAGCTACTTCGCAGTACCGGAGGAGCAGCGCCAGAAGGTGCTCATCATCGGCATCCTGGGTGCGATCGTGCTGCGTACGATCATGATCTTCGCCGGCAGCGTGCTGATCAGCCAGTTCCATTGGCTGCTCTACGTGTTCGGCGCCTTCCTGCTGTTCACCGGCTGGAAGATGTGGTTCGCCGCCGGCCAGGAACCGGATCTGGAAACCAACCCCGCCCTGCGCTGGATGCGCAAGCACCTGCGCCTGCTGCCGGACTACGCCGGCAATGCGCTGAGCGTGAAGCGCGATGGGGTGCGCTGGTTCACCCCGCTGTTCGCGGTGCTGATCCTGATCGCGGTCACCGACGTGATCTTCGCCGTGGACAGCATCCCGGCGATCTTCGCGATCACCACCGACCCGTTCATCGTGCTCACCTCCAACGTGTTCGCGGTGCTGGGCCTGCGTGCGATGTTCTTCCTGCTGGCCGGCATGGCCGACCGCTTCCACCTGCTGCCGTACGGCCTGGCGCTGGTGTTGGCCTTCATCGGCATCAAGATGATGATCATCGACCTGTTCAAGATCCCGACCCCGGTGTCGCTGGGCGTGGTCGCGGTGATCATCGCCGCCACCGTGGTGCTGAGCCTGAAGTACCCGCCGAAGGAAGGCTCGGGCCACGCCTGAGCCTGAGCGGTGGGAAGGCGCGGCCGGCGGGATTGTCCCGCCGGCCGCACCCACTCTCCCGCAACAGTGGCCTTGGTTTCGCGCCAGCCACCGCCATTGCTGAGGTATGGACAACAACACGCCCCTGCCCGCCGGCGACGTGCCGGCCCCCCGCAATGACCGCTCGCGCATCCTGCGGGCGTTCAATGTCAGCCTGGCGGCCGTGCTGGTGCTGGTGGCCGTGTTCGCCCTGCAGGGCACGTTCGACTGGCGACCGTGGGCGGTTGCGCCACTGGAAGCCAAGGGCCTGCTCGGCCTGATCGGCGGCCCGATGCTGCATGCCTCGGTCGAGCACATCGCCGCCAACAGCATCGCCATCCTGATCCTCGGCACCCTGGCCGGCAGTGTGTATCCCAAAGCCACCGTGCGCGCCCTGCCCCTGCTGTGGCTGGGTTCGGGCCTCGGCGCGTGGATGCTGGGCAATCCGGGCAGCGTGCACCTGGGTGCCAGTGGCGTGACCCACGGCCTGATGTTCCTGCTGGCCAGCCTGGGCCTGCTGCGCCGTGATCGTGCAGCGATCGCCACCGGCCTGATCGGCATGCTGTTCTACGGCGGCATGCTGATGACCGTATTGCCGCACGCCGATGGCGTGTCCTGGCAGTCGCACATGGGCGGCGCCTTCGCCGGCATCATCGCCGCGCTGCTGTTCCGCAACGCCGACCCCCTGCCGCCGCGCCAGCGCTACAGCTGGGAAGACGAAGAAGACGAGGCCGAGCCGCTGGCCGACGACGAGCTGGAGCCACCGTCACCGCAGCGCGTGCCGGTGCTGTGGCAGCCGCGCGAGGGCCAGGACTACGTGGTGATCCCGTTCCGCCGGCCGGACGAGCCGCGCAGTTGAGGGGACGGTCGTGCCGGCCGCTGGCCGGCAACCTCATGAACCGGTAGTGGCCGACCTTGGTCGGCGCGGTTGTTGCGTGCCAACCAAGGTTGGCACCTACCAGCGCACACCGGCCCCCGGGTAGCGCCGGGCCATGCCCGGCGCGTTGATCGCTCAGTTCCCCGCTGTGCCCATCCCATCCACCGCCTGCCGGCCCAGCGCCGGATCATCGGTGAAGAAGGCATCGATGCCGGTCGCCAGGTAGGCGCGCATCTCGGCGATCGAGCCTTCGACGTTGCGCGCGTTGTCGGCGCCCTTGCGCAGGTTGCTGGGCTGGAAATGGTTCTCCGGGCGGAAGGTGTACGGAATCACCATCAGGCCGGCCGCGTGCGCATCTCGTACCAGCGCGGTCGGCGTGCCCAGCGCGCCCTTGGCATCCAGCGGAATGATCGAGCGCAGCTCGGGGCCGATGCCATCGGCGTAGGCGGCGATGTCCTTCAGCCCGGCCGGGGTCATCATCTGTGCGTAGGTCAGCGTGCCGCCGGCCTTGGCGATGTCGGCCGGCTGGGTATCGCCCTTCCACAGCAGCTGCAGCAGGCGGATGTTGCTGCCCCGGCCGATCTTGCCATGCAGGTAGCGCAGGTTGGCGGTCTCGAACGACTGGATCGTGACCGGGCCGACATTGGTGTACGCGTTGCCACGCAGCGCGGCCAGCAGTTTGTCTTCCATCGGCAGGCCGATGGACTGGAAATAGGTCGGGTGCTTGATCTCCGGCACGAGGCCGATGCCACGGTTGGCGCGCCCGGCCTGCTGCACCAGGAAGGCCAGGATCTCGTCCAGGCTGGCGATGCGGAACTGGCCGTCGTAGGCGGTGCTGCGCAGTTCCGGCAGGCGCTCACGGGCGTACAGGGTCTTCAGCTCGGCCAGGGTGAAGTCCTCGGTGAACCAGCCCTCGACCTGCTGCCCATCGATCACCTTGCGGGTGCGGCGGCTGGCGAACTCCGGATGCGAGGCGACGTCGGTGGTGCCGCCGATCTCGTTCTCGTGGCGGGCCACCATCACCCCGTCCCTGGTCATCACCAGGTCCGGTTCGATGTAGTCGGCGCCATCGGCGATGGCCTGCGCATACGAGGCCAGGGTGTGCTCGGGCAGCAGGGCGCTTGCCCCGCGATGGCCGTAGACCGACACCTTGGGCACGGCCGGGGTGGAGGATTCAGCACTCATGGCCACCGATGGTGCCACGGCCAGCGACAACAGCAACGCACAACCCCACGACTTCACTGCGACTTCCCCAAGCGGTATGTGATGGGCGTCAGTATGCGGCGGCAATGTGACAGGTGGGGGAAGCCAGTCCCTGTAGAGCCGAGCCCATGCTCGGCTGACGGGTAGAACAGCCGAGCATGGGCTCGGCTCTACAGTTACTTGCCGATGCAGAAACTGGAGAAGATCCTCCCCAGCAGATCATCGGCACTCATCTGCCCGGTGATCTCACCCAGCGCATCGTGGGCCAGCCGCAGTTCCTCGGCGGCCAGCTCCAGGTGCTCGTGCGCCAGCTCGCCATCGGCGCGCTGCGCATGTTCCTGCGCGCGTTCAATCGCATCCACGTGGCGCGTGCGCGCGGAGAACTCGCCGTCCACCTGCTCACCGGCACCGGCCGAAGCAATCGAACGCAGGCGCGCATGCAGGTCGTCGAGCCCGGCGCCGGTGGCGGCCGAAACGAACACCCGATCCGGATCAGCCAGCGACGGCAACGCCGCCAGCAGATCCGACTTGTTGTGGATGTAGACCTTGTGCGGTACCGTCGCCACGGCCTCGCCCAGCGCCGCTTCACCGGCCGCCGGATCGCGCGCATCCAGCACGATCAGCGCCAGGTCGGTGCGCTCGATTTCCACGTGGGCGCGGCGCATGCCTTCGCGTTCGATGGCGTCGCCGCCGTCGCGCAGGCCGGCGGTGTCGACCAGGGTCAGCTCCAGGCCATCCAGGCGGATGGTTTCGCGCAGGGTGTCGCGGGTGGTGCCGGCGATGTCGGTGACGATGGCGCGTTCGCTGCCGGCCAGCGCGTTGAGCAGTGAACTCTTGCCCGCATTCGGCGGACCGATCAGCACCGCGTGCAGGCCATCGCGCAGGCGACGGCCGCGTTCGGCATCGCGGCGCAGAATGGCCAGATCGCTGCGCGCCTGTTCCAGCCCACGCCGCACCTGCGCGCCACCGAGGGTATCCAGCGGTTCGTCGGCGAAGTCGATGGCCGCTTCCACGTGGATGCGCAGCAGCACCAGCTGCTCGACCACCGCATCGATGCGGCGCGAGAACACGCCATCCAGTGAACGACGCGCCGCGCGTGCGGCACGGTTGTCGCCCGCGGCGATCAGGTCGGCGATGGCCTCGGCCTGGGCCAGGTCCAGCTTGCCGTTGAGGAACGCCCGTTCGCTGAACTCACCCGGCCGCGCCTGGCGCGCACCGAGCGCGATGCAGCGCGCGACCAGCTGCTGCAGCAGCACCGGGCTGCCATGGCCCTGCAGCTCCACCACCTCTTCGCCGGTGAAACTGTTCGGTGCCGGGAACCACAGCACGATGCCATCGTCGATGACCTCGCCGTCGGCATCACGCAGGCGCGCGTAGTGCGCGTGGCGCGGGCGCAGTGCAGGCGCCCCCAGCGCATTGGCAATCGCCGCAGCGCGCGGACCGGACAGGCGCAACAGGCCGACACCGCCGGCGCCGGGGGCGCTGGCGATGGCCACGATGGTGTCGGTGCGGATCGCGTCGTTCATGGCTCAGAGCTTCTCCAGCTGCGCGCGCGCCTGGGCCGCGCCACTGCCCTGCGGCTGCAGCGCCAGGTAGGTGGTGTAGGCCTGCTTCGCCTTGGCCTTGTCGCCGGCGTTGAAGTAGGCATCGCCCAGGTTCAGATGGGCCACCGCGCGCGACGGGTCGATCTTCAGCGTGTTCTCCAGCCAGCGCGCGGCTTCTGCATAGCGCTGCTGGCGGTAGTAGACGAAGCCGAGGTTGTTGGCGGCCTGGGCGAAATCAGGACGCAGCTTCAGCGCTTCGGCGAACTGCGCGGCTGCCTCGTCGTACTGCTTCTCGCGGTACAGCTGCAGGCCGCGGTCGTTGGCCTGCTGCGCGCGCTGGCGGTCTGACGCCGGGCCAGCGGTGGGCACCACCAGCTTGGCCTTGCCACCCTGCAGGTCGGCCACCGTCACCGGCGCCTGGCTGCCCTTGGCCTCGCTGGCCGCATCCACCTTGTTGTTCAGCGCGATCGCATCGGCGGTCAGCTGGCGCGTATCGGCGTTGAGGAATTCCTGGCTGTCCGGCACCTGGAACACGAACTCGCCGCCCTGCGAACCGGGCAGGCTGCCGAAGGCCGGGGTCTGGTGCGAGACCGCCGATACGGCCGGCGCCACGTAGGCGGCCAGCTCGGTACCGGTGATCAGGCCGTCGCCGTTGAGGTCGCCCTTGCCGGCCAGCGCCTGCAACAGCACCCAGGTGAACACCGAATGGCCGTTGGGGCCAGCATCGGCCACCTGCTGGTCGGCACCACCGGCGGTCAGCATCTGCCGCGCGCTGCGACGCGCGTTCTCGCGCAGGAACGACGACGACGACGGGCCACCGCGGGTCAGGCCCAGGCCGCTGTAGCAGGCATCCATCACGAACATCACATGCTTGGCCTGCATGCTCTCGGCAATGTTCTGGATGTCGGTCATCGCGATGGCGTCGGTGGCGAATTCCTTCGGGTCCGAATCGACCGGAATGATGTAGCCCAGGTCGCGCCCGGAAGCGAGCTGGCGGGTCGCGCCATGGCCGGCGAAGAACACGAACACGCGGTCGTTCTTGCCGGTGCGGTCATCGGCCAGGCGATCGTGGAAGGCCGCGAGGATGTTGTTGCGGGTCGCCTGCTCGTTCTTCAGCACGATCACCTGCGAGGACGGGAAGCCGAACTGCCCGGTCAGGGTATCGGCCACCGCCTGCGCGTCGTGGCTGGCGTACTCCAGCTTCGGCCACTTGGCATAGTTGTCGATGCCGACCACGATCGCCCAGGACTTCTCGTAGCCGGTGGTGACCGTGGCGGCACCGGCATCACCCTTGCGCGCACGGGCGACGGTGAAGTCACGGCCGTTCCAGCCGGCGAACTGGTAACCATCGGCGATCAGCCGGTCGAGGATCTGCGGCAGCGCCTTCACCGCCCGGTCGTGGATGTCGTGGAACAGGATGATGCCGCGCTGTTCCTTGTTCACCTGGTCTAGCACGCGCTGCACGATCGATTCCGGTACCGGGTCGGCCCAGTCCATCGAGTCGATGTTCCACATGATCGACTTCAGCCCGGCCTCGTTGAGCAGCTGCAGGCCTTCGGCATTGCGCGCGCCATACGGGAAACGGAACAGCGGCGCGCGCTTGCTGTCGACATCCTTCAGCAGCGTGTCGGTGTCGAGCACCTGCTGGCGCAGCGCGTCACCGGTGGTGCGCGACAACTGGGCGTGGGTCAGGCTGTGGTTGCCGACCGCATAGCCCTCTTCCATCAGGTTGCGGCTGATCTTCGCCATCGGGCCGAGGCTGACCTTGCCATCGGCCTCGACCTTGCCAAGGTTGCGGCCCACTTCAAAGAACACGCCCGGCACGTCGTAGCGCTTGAGGATGGCCACCACTTCATCGGTATAGGCCTTGTGCGGGCCATCGTCGAAGGTCAGCACCACGGTCTTGGCCGGCAGGTCGCGGCCGAAGATCTCGCGGTCGCTGTCCTTCATCGACATCGGGTAGGGCTCGATCACGCCGTAGTCGCGCAGGATCGCTTCGCGGCTGTAGTCCTTGTGCAGGTGGGCGATGTAGTCGTCCCACTTCTCACGCTTCAGCTCGATGGCACGGGTGCGCTCGAAGCGGCTGAAGATGCGGGTCAGTTCCTGGTTGTAGTTTCGCTCGATCTCGTCAAGTGCCTCCAGGTCCTCGCCGATGCGCTGGTGCAGCTTCACCGCCGGCAGCGACGAATCAGTGCCGACCCGCTCATGCAGATCACGCAGCACTTCGCGGAAGGCCAGGCGGTCGGCGTCGAACAGTTCCGGCGCCGACTCGATGTAGTCCAGCACGGTGCCGAGGGTGGCGAAGCGCTGCGGGCTGGAGCCGCGCAGCAGGGTGTCGAACTGCGCGGCGATCGCCGTGCGCTGTTCCAGGCCATCGTGGAACAGCTGCTGGCCCACACGCGTGGAGGTGCCGCGGTCGGCGGCCGATTGCTGTTCCTCGTCTGCCAGCAGCACGATGATCCGGCGGTAGCCGTCGAGCTGCTTCTGCAGCGCCGCCAGCAACGGCGCGGCGGCCGGATCGGCGGCGGCCGCGGCCTGCGCGCTTGGCTGGGTGACGGTGGTCGCCGGCGCCTTCGCGTCCTTGTCGCCGCAGCCGGCAACAACCAGGGTCAACAACAGCGAGGGCAGGAACAGGCGGAACGACGACGCACGCGGCATGGCGGACTCGAAGGTGGGAGGAACGGTGTGCCGGCGATTCTACCGCCGCATGCGAAAAGCCCGCCTTGCGGCGGGCTTTTGCTGGGGTCAGCCGGCCAGCGGCCGGCTCTACCGATTACTTCTTCTTGACCGGGGCCGGAGCGGTGGTGGCCGCAACCGGCTCGCCGCCATGGCGCTTGGTCATCCACCACTGCTGCAGCAGGCCCAGGCCACCGTTGACCACCCAGTACAGGACCAGGCCGGACGGCATGAAGGCCATCATGACGCCGAACACCAGCGGCATGAACTGCATCATCTTCTGCTGCATCGGGTCCATGCCCGGTGCCGGGGTCAGCTTCTGGGTGAACCACATCACTGCCACGTTGATGACCGGCAGGATGAAGTACGGGTCGCGTGCGGTCAGGTCCTGGATCCAGCCGAACCAGGGCGCCTGGCGCAGTTCGACCGATTCCACCAGCACCCAGTACAGGGCGAAGAAGATCGGCATCTGGATGAGGATCGGCAGGCAGCCGCCCATCGGATTGATCTTTTCCTTCTTGTACAGCTCCATCATCGCGGTCTGGAACTTCTGGCGGTCATCGCCATAGCGTTCCTTCAGCTGCGCGATGCGCGGCTGGAAGCGGCGCATCTTGGCACCGCTCTTGTACTGGGTCGCCGACAGCGGGTACAGCACCAGCTTCAGCAGCACCACCAGGCCGACGATCGCCCAGCCCCAGTTGCCGACCAGCTTGTGCACCTGGTTCAGCACCCAGAACAGGCCCTGGCCGATCACCGCCATCATCGAGAAGCGGCTGTAGTCGACCACGCGGTCCAGGCCCGGCACGTCTTCCTTGGCGATCAGGTTGACCAGCTTCGGGCCGACCCACAGGCGGGCCTCGGTGCTGGTGGACTGGCCCGGGGCCACGGTGAAGGCCGGGCCACGCGCTTCAATCAGGTCACGACCGGCCACCTGCGACAGCACGTAGTGCGCGGTCTGGTCCTTCTGCGGGATCCAGGCGGTGAAGAAGTGATGCTGCAGCATCGCCAGCCAGCCGCCGGTGATGTTCTGGTTCAGTGCGCCGTCGTCCAGGTAATCCTGGAACGCACGACGCTGGTACTTCTTGTCGTTGTCGTACCAGGTGGCGCCGTTGAAGCTGAACGAATCCGGGTTGGTCATGCTCCGCGACAGGATGGTCGGGGTGCGGTCCAGGGTGCGGTAGACGTAGCCGTTCCACGGTGCGGCGCCGGCATTGCTGACTTCGTCCTTGAAGCGCACGGCGTACTCGTTGCGTGAGACGGTCAGGGTGCGCTTGATGGTCACGCCGTTGTCGGCGGTCCACACGAACGGGATCTGCAGTTCGTTCTGGCCCTTGGCCAGCACGAAGTCCTTGGTATCACCGACCAGCTTGAAGCCGTCAGCGCCGGGAACCGGGGTGTTCTTGTCTTCGCTGGCCCAGCCACTGATCGCGCTGTACGGATGCGCGGGGTCTTCGGTCAGCAGGCGAACCGGCGGGCTGCCTTCGTCCTTGGTCTGCGGGAACTGCAGCAGCTCGGCATCGAGCACACGGCCGCCGTCCAGTACCAGGCGCAGCACGTCGGTGGTGACGGTCACGCGCTGGCTGGCCGGGGTGGCGCTGGCCTGGGCCTGCACAGCGGCCTGGCCCGGCGCACCCGGGACCTGCGCGCTGGGGATGCTGCCCGGGGTCGCGCCCGGAACACTCTGTGCAGCAGCCGGGGCCGACGTGGTCGTCGGTGCCGGGGTCGGAGCAGCCTTTTCACGGCTCCACTCCATCCACAGCAGCACGGCCACCATCAGCCAGGCAAAAATGAGGAATACGCGGGTCTGGTTCATCAGCGGACAGGCTCGGCGGGGCCGGGACGCGATGCCGGCTCGGTCAAAGAAGGAGTTGCGATGCCATCAGGCGGCGGCATTGTGCCGTCCACGCCCGGCGCGGGCAATGCACGCAGGCGACGCAGCAGGCGCAGGAAGGCCTGGCGGATCTCGTCGTTGCTGGCGGAACGCGCAGCACTACGCGCCACGACGACGAAGTCGCCTGGCTGGATTTCGGTACGTGTCTGACGCAGGATGTCGCGCAGGACGCGCTTGATCCGGTTACGCCCCACGGCGTTCGGATCAACCTTGCGGGAAACCGCCAGACCCAGCCTGGCCGGCCGGTCAGCCGGCAGCCAGTGCAGGGTCATCAGCGGATCGGACACACGGCGGGCGCCGTTGAAGACCGTTGAATATTCGGCACGCGTGCGAACCCGCGCAGAGCGAGGGAATCGCTTGCGCGGGTCTGCAGTATTCACTGTCGAAGGGATTGCGTCTGCCGCGGGGTGCGGCATGGCAATCAGGCGCTCAGGACTTTGCGGCCCTTGGCGCGGCGACGCGACAGGATCTTGCGGCCGTCAGCGGTCTTCATACGGGCACGGAAGCCGTGGTCGCGCTTACGCTTGAGGTTGCTGGGCTGGTAGGTGCGCTTCGTGGCCATTGGGGGCCTCTCGTATGAATGGGACGGAAAGAACCGGAAATTCTAGAGAGGTACCCTACCCCGCGTCAACCCCTGGCAGCTACGCGAATTCACCGGGCTGTGCAATAGCTGTGGATGTTTTTGTGAATAAGTAGGGGACAAGCATTCCGAAGGCGGGCGCTCGGTGGTAGTCTGAGCCATCCATTTCCCCCCTTTCCGGCCTGTGTTTGGGCGCCTTGTCGCGTCCATGCCCCGGCCACCGGACGATTATTGCTGATGGATGCCTGGTCCCGTAGTCTCGAGCGCCTCGAAGCGGAGTTCCCGCCGGAAGACGTTCATACCTGGTTGAAGCCGCTGCAGGCCGATCTGCGCGTGGACAGCCTGGTGCTGTATGCACCGAATGCCTTCATCGTCGACCAGGTTCGCGAGCTGTACCTGGCCCGGATCCGCGAGCTGCTGGCGCATTTCGCTGGTTTCAGCGACGTTTTTCTTGAAATCGGCTCGCGCCCGCGCCCTGTGGAGGCGCAGAACGCGCCGGTTTCCACGCCGTCGGCGCATGTGTCCAGCGAACCGCAGGTGCCCTTCGCCGGCAATCTGGACAGCCACTACACGTTCGCCAACTTCGTCGAAGGCCGCAGCAACCAGCTGGGCCTGGCCGCCGCCTTCCAGGCAGCGCAGAAGCCGGGCGACCGGGCGCACAACCCGCTGCTGCTGTACGGAGGCACGGGCCTGGGCAAGACCCACCTGATGTTCGCCGCCGGCAACGCCATGCGCCAGGCCAATCCAGGTGCAAAGGTGTTGTACCTGCGTTCGGAACAGTTCTTCAGCGCGATGATCCGGGCCCTGCAGGAAAAGACCATGGATCAGTTCAAGCGCCAGTTCCAGCAGGTGGATGCGCTGCTGATCGATGACATCCAGTTCTTCGCCGGCAAGGACCGCACCCAGGAAGAGTTCTTCCACACCTTCAACGCGTTGTTCGATGGCAAGCAGCAGATCATCCTGACCTGCGACCGCTATCCGCGCGAAGTCGAGGGCCTGGAAGCGCGCCTGAAGTCGCGGCTTGCCTGGGGCCTGTCGGTCGCGATCGAACCGCCGGACTTCGAGACCCGCGCCGCGATCGTGCTGGCCAAGGCGCGCGAACGCGGTGCCGAGATTCCCGATGATGTTGCGTTCCTGATCGCCAAGAAGATGCGCTCCAACGTGCGCGACCTCGAGGGCGCGCTGAATACCCTGACCGCCCGCGCCAACTTCACCGGCCGCGCGATCACCACCGAATTCGCCCAGGAAACCCTGCGCGACCTGCTGCGCGCCCAGCAGCAGGCGATCAGCATTCCCAACATCCAGAAAACCGTTGCCGACTACTACGGCCTGCAGATCAAGGATCTGCTGTCGAAGCGTCGGACCCGCTCGCTGGCCCGTCCCCGCCAGGTCGCCATGGCCCTGACCAAGGAACTGACCGAGCACAGCCTGCCCGAGATCGGCGACGCCTTTGCCGGTCGCGATCACACCACGGTGCTGCATGCCTGCCGCCAGATCCGGACCCTGATGGAGACCGACGGCAAGCTCCGCGAGGACTGGGACAAGCTGATCCGGAAGCTGAGCGAATGATGCACGGATGCCGATGAGGCGTCATCGCACAAAACGGTGCAGAATCCGGTAGCAAGCGCGGGACACGTTGTGGATAAAAATGCCGTTTGAAATCGCGCCAGATTTATCCACAGCTTTCCCCACCCCTTGGGGGTCGGTAATGCAGAGGGTTTCGAGGTCTGAAATACCTTTAATTACAAAGACTTAGCATTGTTTTCCAGCGATTCTGTCTCTACCAGCACCACCAAGCTTTTGATTTATTCCACATTTTTTAAAGCATAGGGGCACAGAACCACATGCGTTTCACACTGCAGCGCGAAGCCTTTCTCAAGCCGTTGGCACAGGTCGTCAACGTGGTCGAACGCCGCCAGACCCTTCCGGTTCTGGCCAATTTCCTGGTCCAGGTGCAGAACGGCCAGCTGTCGCTGACCGGTACCGACCTGGAAGTGGAGATGGTGTCGCGGATCGCGGTTGAAGATGCCCAGGACGGCGAAACCACCATTCCCGCCCGCAAGCTGTTCGAGATCATCCGCGCCCTGCCCGACGGCAGCCGGATCACCGTCTCGCAGACCGGAGACAAGATCACCGTGCAGGCCGGTCGCAGCCGTTTCACCCTGGCCACGCTGCCTTCGAACGACTTCCCGTCGGTGGATGAAGTGGAAGCCACCGAGCGCGTGGCCATCGGTGAGGCGACCCTGAAGGAGCTGATCGAGCGCACCGCGTTCGCGATGGCCCAGCAGGACGTGCGCTACTACCTCAACGGCCTGCTGTTCGACCTGCGCGGCGATGCCCTGCGTACCGTTGCCACCGACGGCCACCGCCTGGCGCTGTGTGAAACCGATCTGGCCAAGCCCAGCGGGTCCAAGCGCCAGATCATCGTGCCGCGCAAGGGTGTGACCGAACTGCAGCGCCTGCTGGAAAGCGGCGATCGCGAGATCGAGCTGGAAGTCGGCCGCAGCCACGTGCGCGTCAAGCGCGACGATGTCACCTTTACCTCGAAGCTGATCGACGGCCGCTTCCCGGACTACGAAGCGGTGATTCCGATCGGTGCCGACCGTGAAGTGAAGGTTGATCGCGAAGCGCTGCGCGCCTCGCTTCAGCGCGCCGCGATCCTGTCCAACGAGAAGTACCGCGGCATCCGCGTGGAAGTCTCGCCGGGCAACCTGAAGATCAGCGCGCACAACCCGGAACAGGAAGAAGCCCAGGAAGAGATCGAAGCCGACACCACGGTCAGCGATCTGGCCATCGGCTTCAACGTGAACTACCTGCTGGACGCTCTCTCCGCCCTGCGCGATGAGGAAGTCATCATCCAGCTGCGCGATTCCAACTCCTCGGCGCTTGTACGTGAGTCCAGCAGCGAGAAGTCGCGCCACGTGGTGATGCCGCTGCGTCTCTGACAGCTGCTGTTCCACGTGGAACCGAACGACGCCCGGGATCTTCCCGGGCGTTTTTTTTTTGCAGGTTCCACGTGGAGCATCGAGAAGACGCAGTTCTCCGGACGACGTCACTTCCGTCGATGGGCTCGGTTGAAATCCGTTGCCTTTCCGGGATGTTCGTCTCGATCGTTGAAAACAGGATCGCTGGATCGTAGCAATGACGAGTCGCGATTGATCGAAAGTCCAGGTGCAGGATCCGATACTCGTCGCCTGTCCCCAGATCTGGCCTGACAGGGACCGATGATCCTGCATCGCGGCGCGATGGACTTCCCTCTGCAAACGCCGCTGTCCACAGGGAAGATTCGATGCAGATTGGGGCAAGCCTAGCTTCTAAATCTGGGTATAAATCTAAAGCATGGTGGTGATGGTAGAGCCAGATCTCGTGGAAAAACACCTTATCTGACTGATTTAAAAGAAATTTATGCACCTGAAACCCCCTGTATATCGGCCTCCCAGCCTGGGGGGGAACCTGTGGATAGTTTCGAAGGCATGGCAAAAGGGCTTTTTTATCCACAGATTGCCCATACCTTGTGTATAAGTCATACAGGGCAGCTGTGGACAGCGTGGAACGATCGGTCTGAATTCTTTGAAATCTGTGGAACCGCCCAGGGCATGGGACCGTAGATTTCGAGGAATCTGCAGGTTCATCCGCCGGTACTCGTCGGCGACGAGGCAAGTGCTGTCCACGGCATCGCCTGAAATTGGCGAAATCCAAGGCTCACACCCCCGCTACCCTTCGTAGAATCGAAGGATTTCCGGGCTTGCCGAGACCCGCATCTGCTGGGATGAGGAAACAGCGCCACGTGGAGCCAGCGGTCAGGGCGCAGGCAGACCTGCGGTAACTGCTCCATAGCTGGCCGGATAGCTGGCCGGGCACGTCCGGCTTGACCGATGCAGTAAGCTGATGAATTCCCTGCCCCTCTGCCGCCCCGTGCGGATGGTCTTTCGCGCCCCATGCTTATCCGCCGCCTCGCCCTGCACCAACTGCGTCGCTTCAATGCGGTGGAGCTGTCGCCCCAGCCGGGATTGAACCTGCTGACCGGCGACAACGGTGCCGGCAAGACCAGCGTGCTCGAGGCCCTGCACCTGATGGCCTATGGGCGCAGCTTCCGTGGTCGTGTCCGCGATGGATTGGTGCGCCAGGGCCAGGAAGCGCTGGAAATCTTCGTGGAATGGGACGAACAACGTGCCAATCACCCGCCGCACCGCCGAAAGGCCGGCCTGCGGCACAGTGGTCAGGATTGGAAGGGGCGCCTGGACGGCGAAGACGTGGCCCAGCTCGGCAATCTGTGCGCAGCGCTTGCGGTAGTCACATTCGAGCCAGGCAGCCATGCGTTGGTCAGCGGTGGTGGTGAACCCCGCCGCCGATTCCTCGATTGGGGCTTGTTCCACGTGGAACCTGATTTCCTGTCCCTGTGGCGCCGGTATTCGCGGGCACTGAAACAGCGCAATGCCCTGCTCAAGCAAGGTGGCCCGTCGCGGATGCTGGATACCTGGGATCACGAACTGGCTGAAGCCGGCGAACCGTTGACCAGCCGTCGGCAGCACTACCTGGAGCGTCTGCAGCAGCGCACCGTGGCGCTGGCTTCCAGCCTGGCCCCGCAGCTCGGCATCCAGGCACTGGAACTCAGCCCGGGCTGGCGTCGGCACGAGCTCCCTCTGGCCGATGCGCTGCTTCTGGCCCGGGAACGTGACCGCCAGGCCGGATACACCTCGGTCGGTCCGCACCGGGCAGACTGGAGCGTGGATTTCCACAGCATTCCGGGTCGCGATGCGCTGTCCCGCGGCCAGGCCAAGCTGACGGCATTGGCCTGCCTGCTGGCGCAGGCCGAGGACTACGCGGAACAGCGCGGCGAATGGCCGGTGATCGCATTGGACGATCTGGGCTCGGAGCTGGATCGCACCCACCAGGCGCGGGTTCTGCAGCGCCTGCTCGGTGGGCCGGCGCAGATCTTCATCACCGCCACCGAAACGCCGGCGGCGCTGCAGGAACTGACCCACATCGCCCGGTTCCACGTGGAACATGCACAGATCGTGGCTGTGCCATAGTGGGCACACCAGGGCCGCTCGACCCCGGCTGGTATAATTCGGGTTGAAATCCTTTCATTCTCGGCGCATCGCTCCAAGCGGTGGCCGACCTGCGGAGCCTACGGCAAGCGCAATGAGCGACGAACAGAACACCCCGGCAAACAACGGCAATTACGACGCCAACAGCATCACCGCCCTGGAAGGCCTGGAGGCTGTCCGCAAGCGACCCGGCATGTACATCGGCGACGTGCATGACGGCACCGGTCTGCACCACATGGTGTTCGAGGTTGTCGACAACTCGATCGACGAAGCGCTGGCCGGCCACGCCGATCATGTCGCGGTGACGATCCACGCCGACGGCTCGGTCTCGGTGTCCGACAACGGTCGCGGCATTCCGACCGGCAAGCACGAGCAGATGAGCGCCAAGCTCGGTCGCGAAGTGTCGGCCGCCGAAGTGGTGATGACCGTCCTGCACGCAGGCGGCAAGTTCGACGACAACAGCTACAAGGTGTCCGGCGGCCTGCACGGCGTCGGCGTCAGCGTGGTCAACGCGCTGTCGCAGAAGCTGCTGGTGGACGTGTTCCAGAACGGCTTCCACTACCAGCAGGAATTCAGCAACGGCGCCGCCGTGACCGCGCTGGCCAAGCTGGAAACCACCACCAAGCGCGGCACCACCGTGCGCTTCTGGCCGTCGACGGTCGCCTTCCACGACAACGTGGAATTCCACTACGACATCCTGGCTCGCCGCCTGCGCGAGCTGTCGTTCCTGAACTCCGGCGTCAAGATCGTCCTTGCCGACGAACGTGGCGATGGCCGCCGTGATGACTTCCACTACGAAGGCGGCATCCGCAGCTTCGTGGAGCATCTGGCCCAGCTGAAGACCCCGCTGCACCCGAACGTCATCTCGGTCACCGGCGAGCACAACGGCATCGTCGTGGATGTGGCGTTGCAGTGGACCGACTCCTACCAGGAGACGATGTACTGCTTCACCAACAACATTCCGCAGAAGGACGGCGGCACCCACCTTGCCGGCTTCCGCGGTGCGCTGACCCGTGTGCTCAACAACTACATCGAGCAGAACGGCATCGCCAAGCAGGCCAAGATCAACCTGACCGGCGATGACATGCGCGAAGGCATGATCGCGGTGCTGTCGGTGAAGGTGCCGGACCCGAGCTTCTCCAGCCAGACCAAGGAAAAGCTGGTCAGTTCCGACGTGCGCCCGGCGGTGGAAAACGCCTTCGGCGCGCGCCTGGAAGAGTTCCTGCAGGAAAACCCGAACGAAGCCAAGGCGATCGCCGGCAAGATCGTCGACGCTGCGCGTGCACGCGAAGCGGCGCGCAAGGCCCGCGACCTGACGCGCCGCAAGGGCGCGCTGGATATCGCCGGCCTGCCGGGCAAGCTGGCCGACTGCCAGGAAAAGGACCCGGCGCTGTCCGAACTGTTCATCGTCGAGGGTGACTCGGCAGGTGGCTCGGCCAAGCAGGGCCGCAACCGCAAGAACCAGGCGGTGCTGCCGCTGCGCGGCAAGATCCTCAACGTGGAACGCGCACGCTTCGACCGCATGCTGTCCTCCGACCAGGTGGGTACGCTGATCACGGCCTTGGGCACCGGCATCGGCCGTGACGAGTACAACCCGGACAAGCTGCGGTACCACAAGATCATCATCATGACCGACGCCGACGTCGACGGCGCCCACATCCGCACCCTGCTGCTGACCTTCTTCTACCGTCAGATGCCGGAGCTGATCGAGCGCGGTTACGTCTACATCGGCCTGCCGCCGCTGTACAAGATCAAGCAGGGCAAGCAGGAGCTGTACCTGAAGGACGACCCGGCGCTGGACAGTTACCTGGCCAGCAGTGCGGTGGAAAACGCCGCGCTGGTGCCGGCCACCGGCGAACCGGGCATCGAAGGCCTGGCGCTGGAAAAGCTGCTGCTGGCCTATGCCGCCGCGCTCGATTCCATCGAACGCAATGCCCACCGCTATGACCGCAATCTGCTCGAAGCGCTGGTCGATTTCGTGCCGATGGACATGGACAGCCTGCGCAATGCGGGCGAAGGCGAAGGCCTGGATGCGCTGGCCAAGCGCCTCAACCAGGGCAGCCTGGGCAGCCCGCGTTTCAGCCTGGAACTGCAGGAGGCCAACGAGGAGCGCCCCGCCGCCGTGCTGGTGACCCGTCGCCACATGGGCGAGGAGCACATCCAGGTGCTGCCGCTGTCGGCGTTCGAAAGTGGCGAACTGCGCGCGATCCACCAGGCCTCCAAGCTGCTGCACGGGCTGGTGCGCGAAGGTGCAACGATTTCCCGCGGCGCCAAGTCGATCGAAGTCGACAGCTTCGCGAAAGCGCAGAACTGGCTGCTCGAGGAGGCCAAGCGCGGCCGCCAGATCCAGCGATTCAAGGGTCTGGGTGAAATGAATCCGGAGCAGTTGTGGGATACCACGGTGAACCCGGAGACCCGTCGCCTGCTGCAGGTGCGCATCGAGGATGCGGTCGCTGCCGACCAGATCTTCAGCACCCTGATGGGCGATGTGGTCGAACCGCGTCGTGACTTCATCGAAGACAATGCGCTGAAGGTCGCCAACCTGGATATCTGACACAATCGGGACCTGGCCGGTGCGCGGGGAGCTGCACCGGCCTTCGTCCCTTGAACGCAGGTACCTGATGTCCGCATCCGCCCCGGTCTCCGCCGCTCCGCCTCCGGTTCCGCCGCCGTCTACCTCGCCGCGCGCCGTGGCACCGTTGGCAGGTTTCTTCATCGACCTGGGCATCGCCGCCGTCACCCTGGTCGGCCTGAGCATGGTCACCGGACTGTTCTGGGGCTTCTACCGTGCGATCGTGGTCAGCCGCGCCAACGCCGCGGCCAATGGCGGTGCACTCACACCTGACAGCGCCGGCGCGGCAGTGGGCCAGCCCGGGGCCCTGGCCCAGATCCTGATGGCCCTGATCGCCACCGGTGGTGCCGCGCTGCTGCTGTACTTCTGGCGGCGCCCGGCGAACGCCGGCGAACGCCTGGCCTCGCGACAGGCGCTGCAGCGTCCTTCCACCTGGGGCTGGACCCTGCTGGTGGCCACGCTGATCGTGGTTGGCAGCAACGGCGTCGCCTTCCTTTCCAAGCAGTTCGGCATCGAGCCGGTGCCGACCAACGTGGAACTGATGCAGAGCGCGATCGCGCGCTTCCCGTTGTTCCTGGTGCTGTTTGCGGTCGTCCTCGCCCCCGCCTACGAAGAGCTGCTGTTCCGTCGTGTCCTGTTCGGGCGCCTGTGGCAGGCCGGCCGCCCCTGGCTGGGCCTCATCCTCAGCAGCCTGGCGTTCGCCCTGGTCCATGAAGTGCCCGGTGTCAGCAAGAACTCGCTGCTGGGCATGGCGCAGCTGTGGCTGGTCTACGGCGGCATGGGTGCCGCCTTCTGCTGGCTGTACCGCCGCACCGGCACCCTGTGGGCGGCGATCACGGCGCATGCGCTGAACAACGCGGTGGCGCTCGCCGCAATGGTGTTCCTGGGGTCAACGTAACGCCGTGCCCGCTTGACGAAAGATTAAGCAGGTACGCTACACACTGCGCACATGAACACGGGGGCGGACCCATGAAACAACTGCTGCTGGCTCTAGTCATCACCACCGTGGTCAGTGCCTGTGCGACCACCACCTCGCCAACCGGAAGACGGCAGATGGTGGGCGGCGTATCGCAGGCACAGCTTGACCAGCTCGGCGCGCAGGCGTTTTCCGAGACCAAGCAGAAAGAGAAGATCAGCACCGATGGCCGCCAGAACGGCTACGTGCAGTGCGTGGTCAACGCGTTGGTCGCGCAGTTGCCGCCTCAGTACCGCGGCGTACGGTGGGAGACCGCCGTGTTCGTCGACAAAGAACCGAACGCCTTTGCCCTGCCCGGCGGAAAAGTGGGCGTGAACACCGGCATTTTCACCGTCGCCAAGAACCAGGACCAGTTGGCTGCCGTGATCGGCCATGAGATCGGCCATGTCATCGCGCGTCACCACGAAGAACGCATCACCCGGCAGATGGGCGCGCAGACCGGCCTGGCCGTGCTGGGCGCGCTGGCCGGTGCCGCCTATGGCGATGGCGCCGCCAGCACGGTCAACCAGTTGGGTGGGATGGGCGCGCAGGCGGCCTTCCTGCTGCCGGGTTCGCGCACGCAGGAAAGCGAGGCAGACGTGATTGGCCAGCGGCTGATGGCGCAGGCTGGATTCAACCCGGCCCAGGCCGTGGACCTGTGGCAGAACATGATGGCCGCCAGCGGCGGTCGCAGCCCGCAATGGCTGTCCACCCACCCCGATCCGGCCAACCGGATCCAGGAGCTGCGACGTGATGCACCGGGCCTGACGCCGGTCTACCAGCAGGCGCAGGCGGCCGGGCTGCGGCCAAAGTGCGGATGAGTGCGCAGTTCTATGCTGTATTGCAGCACATAAAACGATTTCTCACGCCATCTGTTTCTGATACGTTTGGCGGCTCAGATTTTTCTGACAGTCCGACTTTGCCGCTATCCGGCGGTTCGATCGAGGTGAACGATGATTTTCCGTAACCACAAAGCTGTGCTTTCCGTCCTCGTCGCGACCGCCCTGACCGGCGCCGTGGTCACCGATGCCTTTGCGCAGTCCTCGCGTTCCTCCGACCGTGGCAGCCGCGGCGGTAGCAGCAAGCAGGCCAAGGCCGAACCGCTGTACCCGAATGCGACCCGCCAGGAGCCGACCGCCAAGGCCTCGGCCAAGATGGGCAGCAAGCTGCAGAAAATGATCGACAGCTACAACAAGGAAAAGTTCCCGGAGACGCGCGAACAGGCTGACGCGATCCTGGCCGACAGCGCTTCCAACGAGTACGACAAGTCGCTGGCCGCGCAGCTGGCCTCGCAGGCCGCCTACCAGACCGACGACGTGCCGGGCGCCATCGCGTATCTGAAGCAGGTGATCCAGTTCAACGGCCTGGACAACAACGGCCACTTCCAGTCGATGCTGATGCTGGGCCAGCTGCAGCTGCAGGAAGACAAGACCGCCGAAGGCCTGGCCACCCTGGACAAGTACTTCGCAGAGAGCAAGTCGACCAAGCCGGAAGAGCTGATCGCCAAGGGCCAGGCGCTGTACCAGCTGGAGCGCTATCAGGAAGCGATCCCGGTGCTGAAGCAGGCCATCGCCGGCGCCGCCGAGCCGAAGGACAACTGGAACCAGCTGCTGATGGCGGCCCTGTCCGAAGCCGGCCAGACCGGTGAGGCCGTGCAGGCCGCAGAAGCGCTGGCGGCCAAGAACCCGACGGACAAGAAGGCCCAGCTGAATCTGGCCAACATGTACATGCAGGCTGACCAGATGCCGAAGGCCGCCGCGGTGATGGACAAGCTGCGCAGCAGCGGCCAGCTCACTGAAGAGCGCGAGTACAAGCAGCTGTACTCGATCTATGCCAACACCGAGAACAAGGAAAAGGACGTCATCGCGGTCATCAACGAAGGGTTGCAGAAGGGCATCCTGAAGCCGGATTACCAGGTCTACCTGGCGCTGGCCCAGTCCTACTACTACTCCGACCAGGTGCCGCAGGCGATCGATGCGTGGCAGAAGGCTGCCCCGCTCTCCAAGGACGGTGAGACCTACCTGAACCTGGCACGCGTCCTGCATGCCGAAGGTCGCGTCCCCGAGGCCAAGCAGGCCGCCCAGCAGGCGCTGGCGAAGGGCGTGAAGAACCAGGCGGATGCCAAAAAAATCATCAACCTGAAGTAAGTAGGAATAACGCCTGAATGCCTGCTCAGTTGATGCGCAGGCGCTCAGGATTGGTATAAGCTTGGAGGTTCCTGCGGTGTCATGCACCGCTGATCAGGGATCCCGCCCCCGGGATTCCGGCCCCACTATTGAGCTCTTGGCGCATGACGGAACAACTAGTCGTTCACCGGTACGAACAACCCGATGACAAGGGGCTGAGCTGGCCTCGCATCGTCGGCATCGCGTTTGTAATTGCCCTGCATCTGGCCGCCTTCATGATGCTCCTCATTCCCGCCGTGGCTCCCAAGGCCGTCGCGGAGAAGGAGCGCAACGTCATGGTGACCATCGTCGACGCGCCGCCGCCGCCCCCACCGCCGCCGCCGCCGCCGCCGCCGCAGGATACTCCGCCACCGCCGGTGAAGAATCTGTCGCCGCCGAAGCCGTCGCCCGTACCGCCGCCGCCGCAGGCGCCGGTCGTGGACGTGCCGGAGCCGCGCCCGAACGATATCGTCACCCCGCCGTCGCCCCCGTCGCCGCCGGCTCCGCCGACCTCGATCGAGGCCAGCGTTGACATCTCGTCGAAGGCCATGAATCCGCCGCGCTATCCGCCGGCCGCCTTCCGCGCGGGTATCCAGGGCGAAGTGATCCTGATCATTGATGTCGATGCCAACGGCAACGTCACCAATGTCACGGTGGAAAAGTCCAGCCGTAACCGCGACCTGGACCGTGCTGCGATGGAAGCAGCTCGCAAGTGGCGCTTCAACGCCGCTGAATCTGGCGGTAAGAAGGCGGCAGGTCGCGTTCGCGTCCCGGTCAACTTTGCGCTGAACTGATGCGTCCGGGTGGCCCTCCGGCCACCCCCGCTCCCGGTTCGATTGTTTAGCTTAGCTACACCCTTTATCACCACACACAACAAAGGTAAGCGTCATGCTGCAGGAAATTTTCATCGCCGCTGCTGCCGGGGGCAATCCGTCCAACGCCCTGTCGCAGATGGGCTTCGAGCACCTGATCCACGAAATGACCACCAAGCCGGGTGATTTCGCGGTTTCCTGGGTCGTGCTGCTGACCCTGATCGCCATGTCGGCCATGTCCTGGTACTGGACCGTCATCAACATCTTCCGTGCCACCCGCCTGAAGAGCGCCGCTGACCGCGTCGTCAGCCTGTTCTGGGACACCCCGAACGCGCAGGACGCCATCCGTGCGATGGAAGAGCAGCCGGCTTCGGAGCCGTTCTCGAAGATCGCCCTGGACGCTGCCCAGGCCGCTGCCCACCACCAGCGCGCTGAAGGCGGTGCTACCGGCGGCGTCGGTGAGAACCTGAGCCGTTCGGAGTTCGTCGACCGCGCTCTGCGCCAGGCCGTCACCCGCGAAAGCAACAAGCTGCAGTCGGGCATGACCCTGCTGGCCACCGTCGGCGCGACCGCTCCGTTCGTCGGTCTGCTGGGTACCGTGTGGGGCATCTACGGCGCGCTGATCAAGATCGGTGCCACCGGCTCCGCTTCGATCGACGCCGTTGCCGGCCCGGTGGGTGAAGCGCTGATCATGACCGCGATCGGTCTGTTCGTCGCAATCCCGGCCGTGTTCGCCTTCAACTTCTTCAGCAAGATCAACAGCGCGACCATCAGCAAGTTCGATACCTTCGCGCACGACCTGCACGACTTCTTCGCCACCGGTTCGCGCGTCCGCTAATTGCGGCGCGCGTCACCCAGCGACGAAGTAAGTAGTCACCAAGATCTAGACGGAGCCCGTTATGGCTTTCAGTAGTGGTAACAGCGGCGGCCCCATGGCCGACATCAACGTTACGCCCCTCGTGGACGTGATGCTGGTGCTGCTGATCATCTTCATCATCACGGCGCCCCTGATGTCCCACAAGGTCAAGGTGGATCTGCCGGAAGCCAACCTGATCCAGAAGCCGGAAGATGCTGAAAAGCGTCCGAACCCGATCACGCTGGCAGTCAAGGAAGACGGCTCGATCTACTGGAACGACGAAGAAATCAACAAGCAGACTCTCGAGTCCCGCTTGGCGACCGCCGCACAGCAGACCCCGCAGCCGCCGCTGAACCTGCGTGGTGACCGCACCACCAAGATGCGCGTCATCAACGACCTGACCAAGGTCGCGCAGGAACAGGGCATGCTGGACGTCGGCTTCGTTGCGACCAAAGAAAAGGGGCAATAAGCCATGGCATTCAGTAGTGGTGGTGGCAAGGGCCCCATGGCAGACATCAACGTCACGCCCCTCGTGGACGTGATGCTGGTTCTGCTGATCATCTTCATCGTGACCGCGCCGATCATGACGTACCCGATCGCCGTGGACCTGCCGCAGCGCGTGCTCAACCCACCGCCGCAGCTGGTCGAACCGCCGCCGCCGATCGAACTGAAGATCGACGCCAGCAACCAGGTCTCGTGGAACAACAGCCCGATCAATACCAGCGAGCTGCAGCAGCGGATGGAGCAGGAGGTCCAGCGTGACCCGACCAACCAGCCGGAACTGCGCATCGACGCCAGCCCGGATTCCGAGTACGACGTGATGGCCAAGGTTCTGGCCGCCGCGAAGAATGCTCAGATGAAGAAGATCGGATTTGTGCAGCAGTAAACGCTACACCGCAATACAACAGTCATGACGCGACTGCAGACGCCCCTGGAAACAGGGGCGTTTTTTTGTGTTCTCGTCGTGGCGCACGGGTTGGGCTTAGATCCCTTTTCCTGAGGAAAGGGATCTGAGCCCATCCGACCCCATCCGGCAGCAGGCGCCGCTATGATCGGCGGATGCTCGCCCTCTTCGACTCCCTGCGCCATTGGCTCGACGGCATCGCCCACCTCGGCACGATCCTGGCGGTGGCCTACCTGCTCTACCTGTTCGCGCTGGCGGGCTGGATCATGCTGCAGAAGCGCGAGCCGGTGGCCACGCTGAGCTGGATCCTTTCGCTGGCACTGCTGCCCTACCTCGGGCTCTTCATCTACTACCTGCTGGGGCCGCAGAAGGTGAAGCGGCAACGGCTGCGTCGTGGCCGTGCACGCTCGGGCATGGAGCACTACAGCGATGTCTGCCCGCCCGATTCGGACTGCACCGAGCTGGCCAAGGTTGCCCAGGCCACCACCGGACTGGCGCCCAGCAGTGCCACCGAGGTGACCTGGCTGGTCGACGGCGCAGCCACCTATGCCGCGCTGCTCGACGCGATCGCGCAGGCGCGCGACCACGTGCACCTGGAGTACTACATCTTCAACCCCGACCATGCCGGCACCGCACTGCGCGATGCCCTGGTCGAACGTGCGCAGGCCGGTGTGCAGGTGCGCCTGCTGCTGGATGCGGTGGGCTCTTCCGCCCTGCCCCGGCGCTTCCTGCAGCCACTGCTGGACGCCGGCGGCGAAGCGATCTGGTTCCATCCGCGACAGCTGCTGAAGCCGTTCAAGCGCCCGTGGCTGAACCTGCGCACCCACCGCAAGCTGGTGATCGTCGACGGTCGCCTCGCCTTCACCGGCGGCATCAACATCACTGACGAGGAAGACGAGAGCCGCAGGCCCGACGCTTACCGCGACCTGCACATGCGTATCCGCGGCCACGTGGTGCGCAGCCTGCAGCTGGTGTTCGCCGAGGACTGGCTCTATGCCAGTGGCCAGGACCACTCGCGTTTCGACATCGCCCGCCTGTGGCCGGCCGACATGCCGCTGCGTGCGGATGGATCGATCAGCGCCCAGGTGCTGGTGTCCGGGCCCGACTCGGGCTGGGAGACCATCCACCGCCTGCACGTGGCGGCGATCCAGGAAGCACACGAGCGCGTGTGGCTGGTGACGCCCTACTTCGTGCCCGGTGAAGCAGCGAGGATGGCGCTGACCTCGGCCGCGCTGGGCGGCCTGGACGTGCGCCTGCTGGTGCCGAAGATGAGCGACTCCTGGTTCGTCACCCAGGCCGCACGGTCCTACTTCGACGAACTGCTGCACGCGGGCGTGAAGATCTACGAGTACGGCCCGCGCATGCTGCATACCAAGGCGTTCATCGCCGACGACGATGTCTGCATCGTCGGCAGCGCCAACTTCGACCACCGCAGCTTCCGGCTGAACTTCGAACTGTCGATGATGATCAGCGACCGTGACCGCGTCGCTGCGCTGGCCGAACTGCTGCAGGGCGAATTCGACCGTTCCATGCGGGTGCACGACCAGGCCGGCCGCTCGCTGTGGCTGCACCGCCTGCCCGAGGCCTTCGCCCGGCTGGCCTCGCCGCTGCTCTGACGCAGCGCTACACTGCGGCGATCATCCGGGGAGCCCGACTATGTACTGGTTGTACCTGCTGCTGGCGCTGGGCTGCTTTGCCTTCGCGCTGAAGACCCCGAGCGCGGGGTTGATGACCCTGTGCCTGCTGGCGGCGCTCGGCTTCCTGCTGGCCTGGGTGCGCGGCCGCTACGTGGCCCGCTTCGGTGACCTGCAGCGCGACCCGGCCACGCTGATCGACGCCGAGGAGCTGCGCCGCCTGCGCGAACAGGCCCAGGTCCGCCGCACTGACGACCACAACGACCACGACCCGTCCCCTCTTTCCAAGTAGTCCCGTTCCATGACCCAGCTCAGCGTCAACGTCAACAAGATCGCCGTCCTGCGCAATTCGCGCGGCGGCGCCGAACCGGACGTGGTGCGCGCCGCCCAGGCCTGCCTGGATGCCGGCGCGCATGGCATCACCGTGCATCCGCGGCCGGACCGCCGGCATATCACCGCCGAGGACGTGCTGGCCCTGTCCACGCTGACCCGCTCGCGTGGCGTTGAATTCAACATCGAAGGCAATCCGTTCGCGCCGCCGCGCGAGGGCTACCCGGGGCTGCTGCCGCTGTGCGAACAGACCCGTCCGGCGCAGGCCACCCTGGTCCCCGATGATGATGGCCAGATCACCTCCGACCACGGTTTCGACTTCGAACGCGATGCCGAGCGCCTGCGTCCGCTGGTGGCTGCGCTGAAGGCCATGGGGTGTCGGGTCAGCCTGTTTGTTGACGCGGGCAACCCATTGCTGGAGCAGGCAGCTGAGGTGGGGGCGGACCGCATCGAGCTGTATACCGGGCCCTATGCAGAGGCGCATGCGGCGGGCGATGCCGATGCGATGCTGGCGCTGTTCGCCACTGCTGCCCGACGAGCGCAGGCCGTCGGCCTGGGTGTCAATGCTGGCCACGACCTGTCGCAGGACAACCTGCGCGACTTCCTGGCCCACGTGCCGGAGGTGCTGGAGGTGTCGATCGGTCACGCGCTGATCGGCGAGGCACTGTATGACGGGCTGGATGCCACCGTGCGCGGGTACCTGGCGCTGCTTTGATGCATTGCAGCCGAGCGTAGGCTCGGCTCCACAAGGTCTCTGCATCAACTGTAGAGCCGAGTCCATGCTCGGCTCAGCCTCGCCCTGAACCCTTCAGGCGGCCGTCGCAGCCATTGAGACGGCCACGACGTACCCTGCCGCAATGGGTATTGCGATCAAGGGCCGAGGTTCCACGTCCCACCTTGCCGGGCGCTTTGAAAGCACCGTCAGCGAGGCGGTGGACGACGGCTGGGCGGTCGACGAAAGCGAAGAGTTCCTCGCCCCGCGCCTGCGCACCGAAGTACGCGCCGAAACCGCGCGCAGCATCATCACCCGCAACAACTCGCCCGACGTCGGCTTCAGTCAATCGGTGAATCCCTACCGCGGTTGCGAGCACGGTATCAATACCCCCTGATTGTTCACTAGATAAATACCTAGAGATCAACAACTTAGGGGAGAATCGGTAAACACATTGCTCTGGCCACAAGCCCCGCGCAGTGCCGGCCAACACGCCCATCCTGGAGGTATTGGCCAACCTTCGTGGTCTGCAAAGAGAGTTAGAGCCCTGCGGCGCGTAGCAGGGCCGACATCGACGTACCCATGCCTTTAGCCACTCGCTCCAAGGTAGCGAGAGTGAGGTTCTTTTCGCCACGTTCGATCTTGCTGTAGTAGGCGCGGTGCATCTCGATGTGGTCAGCAAAGGCTTCTTGGCTGACGCCCAGATCAATACGATGCGCTCGGATCACATCTGCAAGTTTCGCTTGGTTCGTATGCTCGACCATACGAAGCAGCTTGTGGTTCTAGTACTTTAAAGACTACGCCTCTAAAGGTAGTCTACTTATAAGTACTAATCGCCTCTCCCATGAACTTTTACCTCGTATGTCCGGAACTGGAGTTCACTCTTGAGCTTCCCTTTTCTCCCATGGGCAGGGAGCAAGTCGCAATGCAGGTGCGTCGAATGCAAGAAGAGGAAGGGCAAGCAAGAGGCTTTGAGTGCCGCCTGGCAGAAGAGCTCTCAAAGCTCATTCCCCAACTAACGGATTGGGACATCAAGCCGCCTACGGGTGCGCAGATGGCATACGCGACTTCGCTTTGCGCACAGTTGGGCATTCCACTGCCTGCAGCAACGCGTCGATCGCGGGCATTGATGCAGATCTTTTTGGCGGAAGCCAAAGCGCTCCATGGCCAACGCAGCTGACAAAGGCCTTGCCAGCCGAAGCTGTGGATAAGCTTGGGCAAAACCTCTTCGCCAGATGACCGTATGGCCTACAGCTACCTGAATTTCACGGTGTTGCGGCGCCTGTGGTTAGCAATAATACTAACAGCCAACCACCCCAAGTTGTTGTCATGGAACAGGATGCTCGAAAGGCCCAAGTTCCCCTCAAAGGTAGAGGGGCCGCATCGCGTGTCCCAAGCCGTTTCGATACCACTGCAACAGTGGGAGTCGACGATGGCTGGGAATCGGTCTACCAGGAGATGGAAAACGCGCCACGGCTGAGAACTCAGGTGCAGGAAGAGCGAGCGCGCACAGTGATCAGCCACAACTCATCCCCTGACGTTGGGTTTAGCGCGTCGGTAAACCCGTACCGCGGCTGCGAGCATGGGTGCGTTTACTGTTTTGCTCGCCCTTCTCACTCCTATTTGAGCCTCTCACCAGGCTTAGACTTCGAGACGCGCCTGTTTGCAAAGACAAATGCCCCGGAGCGGCTCAGAGCAGAAATTAGCAAGTCGAGCTACAAGTGCGCCCCGATTGCCCTGGGGATAAACACAGACGGCTATCAGCCGGTTGAAAGGAATTACCAGATTACACGCCAATGCCTTGAGGTGCTTGCCGACGCAAAGCATCCGGTGAGCTTTGTCACCAAGAGCGCCTTGATCACCAGGGACACCGAACTGCTGGCGTCGATGGCCAAGGATCGGTTGGTTACGGTCTACTTCTCGGTCACCACGCTCGACAGGAAGCTATCTGCAAAACTGGAACCACGAGCTGCTGCTCCCCACGCAAGGCTGCGAGCAATGCATCAGCTGCATGAGGCAGGAGTACCGGTAGGGGTTTTGATCGCACCGGTCATTCCCATGATCACCGACCATGACCTAGAAGCCATCCTAGAGGCTGCTCACGAACACGGCGCTCGGGCAGCAGGCTACGTGCTTCTCAGGCTACCTAACGAGATTAAGGACATTTGGAGAGAATGGCTCGAGCTGCACTTCCCGGACCGCGCTGCGCATGTGCTTAGCTTGATGCGACAGATGCATGGTGGAAAGGAATATGACGCCAGCTTTGGCACAAGGATGTCCGGAACTGGCCCTGTAGCGGACTTGATCCGGAAGCGCTTTGAAAAGAAGCATCGTGAGCTCGGTTTCACTAGGCTGCCAGCGCTGGCCACTCATCTTTTTCAACCTCCCCAAGAAAAGTCGCCACAGGGGCAACTTTTCTAGCCGAAGGGAAAACGTGGCTAGCATCAGTACAAAGCTATGGATGCAGTCCGAGCGGCGCCTACAGGGATAGGGCGTCCTGGGTTTCTGAGTACTGATACCATCTCCCCGAAAAGGAAATAGCATCTCCTCCTCAGCGAGCTTAGACGGCTCTCCAAACATATTTGGTTATCCCGCTTCCTCATGAAAAGGACCAGCGTATGCCCAAGCAAGTGAGAGGTTTATCAGTCTACCGAAGCACGATTGAGCGGCTGCCACAGTTTCGTCTTCTTAGCGGTCCAATCACAGAACACCAAGCGGCGATGCTGGGATTCGACAGCCTTCCACTCGCAGGCGCTTCCATTGTGCCAAGCGCCGAAGGACCCGCGACGTTATTCAATGCCCGAGGCAAAGAGGTCATCCGAAAGGACCTTCCGATGGTCACCAAGTCTCGATCAATCAATACCTCGTGGAAGGACTGGCACGGACGCACTCACCACGGTACCCAGACAAGATCCTATGAGACCTATCCCAGGGAATACGTTGCACCACCTGGTGAATTCCTCACTGCTGTAGATACAGACAGTGGTATCGCAATGGCTACTAGGATCATTGACCGGACGGAGCCAGAAGAGAGTATTGCAAACCTCCTCAACATCTACCTGGAATGCTTCCAACACTTCGAAATCGTTGACCCGGACCTTGCGGTGCCGGTGAGGGTCGAGAAGATCAACTGGCGCATTCTCCCGCCGGGGAAGTTCCCGTTCGATAGAGCAATGCAGGTATTGGATAGCTATCTGAAGCAGTTGACCGACAGCGACCGCGCAGTCGCTAAGCAGCGCATCCGGACCATCACTCGTCACGAGCCCGACTTCATGGCAGTCGGACTAGGCGGTTTCAGTGAGTACATCGTCTTTGGGTTCACGCGAAGGAATCGGTACGTGTTCGAGAGTCCCGAGTCAGGCAATGCCACTTACATCTTCAGGAACGAGTGGGAGGCGGTGTCTCAGCTCACCAAACGCCAGATCCTTCAAGAGCAGCTGCAGGAGACCAGGATCATCCACACCTCGCGTTGGGCCGTAGAGGTCTCAGAAGAAATCCAACGGAAGTGAAGTGGTTGGGCAAAGTTTCAGAAGGGCGTAGCCCGAACCGGTACCATGTGACCCACGCCATGGATAGGTACCTACCGATGCGTTTACTCAGGCTTAGAAGCTTAGATAGGAACTCCCAATGAAGCCAACCATCCTGGCACTGGACCTCGAAGGTACGCTCATCTCCAACGCAATCAGTCAGATTCCTCGCCCTGGGCTTCACCGGTTCCTAGAGGATGTCCGATCGCAGTTCGAGGAACTTGTACTGTTCACTACGGTTCCCGAGGCACTTGCAAGAAGAATTGCCGGACTCTTGGCTAGGGAAGGCAGTGTTCCGGCATGGTTTGTCGAACTTCGATACATCCATTGGTCTGGAAGGACAAAGGATCTTTCCTATGTCTCCCCCCGCGTGGGTGAAGCCCTTCTCTTGGATGACCATGGCCCATATGTGCATGATGGGCAGGAGAGACTGTGGGTCGAGATCCCGATGTTCGGCTCTCCGTACTCGCCAGACGATGACGGGTTGCAGAACGCAGCTGAACGCCTGACCGATCGCATCATGGAACTGCAGAGTGCATCCAACCAGGGCCACATGATCGCCGGTCATGGCTGAGCAGCGCGTTGTCTCGATGGCTCATTGAAAGAGCGCGCATGCAGCGGCCGTCCTCTCTCACATTCGGCACAGTTAGGGATCATCACGCGGGTAGCACTCGAGAAATTCTCTGATAGCGTCGCCCCGGAGAACCCGGAGAACCCGGAGAACCCGGAGAACCCGGAGAACCCGGAGAACCCGGAGAACCCGGAGACGGCCACCCAAAGGTCGCCAGCAATCAGAAGTGGTGCAGTGCCGTTGCGGCAACCCTACTTTTTCCGGCAGCAATTGAATTGGTAGCTCCAGGCGCACCCACCGCCCAGCCAACACGCTTCCCTAAAGGACGCGCAGTAGCAACCGCGGCGTCTCCCAATTGGTGATGTCAACTCACTGCCAGCCTTGGGTAGCCATTGACCGCGCGCTATCGATTGCCGCGCCAGGCGGACACGCACGTTGGTACTGAAGGGGCAAATCTAGCCTGGGCAACGAGCGAACCCACCTCTCTATTGCGCACTTCACCCGTACCAGCGAGCGGGCCTTCCTTCACACCGAACGTACCAGTAGGGTCACGATCACGCGTAAATCAATGAATCAATGGAAGTAAAAAGAAGGCATGATTCTCATTTCAGTTGTTAAAGTACCGTAAGGCTCACGGCAAAAAAAACTTCTCGTATACCTGATAGCTTTCGGCGCCATGGCCTATGACGTCGAAATATGCACCGCACGTGCGATCGCTCCGGAAGCGACAGAAATCGCGGGTACGCGAGGCGTACCCTTACCCGAGGGATTCTGCTTTTTGGTCAGCAGGGCTGATGGAACGATCGTTCAGCCCGCATTTGAATTCTTAGCAGATGCCCATCTAACGATCGGTCCAAAGCCAAAGCTTGCCTGCAGCAAGAACACGACAGCAGCTATCGCGGCGGACCTCACCGACTTCCATCACTTTCTTGACGCAAGAAAAAAGCTCGTTTCCGACGTAGATGAGGATCTCCTCAGATCCTATGCGGACACCTTGACTGACCTAGACTCAGCGGTGACCCTGGACAAGCTCGCCGCCGCGACTATTCATCGAAGATGGTCGACCCTGACCAAGCTGATCGCATTCTGCGTAAAGCGGGGATACCTGAGAAAGGCACCAGCGCTGCTGAGCAAGCAGACGAAGCGAGGAACTGTTCAAGTTCTCGACGTTGGCGTCGATCTTCCCGGGCTGAACGACGCTGACGAACTCATCACTGCGCTCCATCCCGAGACCGTCGTCGGTATTCTTGACGAACTAGGTCCCAACCCTTTGCTCGAACGGAACGGTCTCGTTGAACTAGCATTCGCTACCACCGCACAGCGACTGATGGCTGAGCTTTGCTATCAAGCAGGACTGAGGCGGGCGGAAGTATGCGATCTGAAAGCGCAGACCGTCCTTGAGACTCATACGAGAGGGCGCGATCCTTTCAGTGCAGTGGCTATCCCCGTCGTCGGGAAAGGTAACAAGAAGCGCAACGTTCCCGTTCCAGTTTGGCTACTCGAGGCGCTGAAGCGTTATGCAAAAGGTGTTCGGCAGCGCCTCATTGACCTCCGACTGGGGTACCACAAGCTCGAGGATCACGGCGTCCTCTTCGTCCTCAACGCAAACAACCGCAAGCATGCGGGCAATCCGATAACCCCGCAGATCTTCGACCGGCATTTCGCCCAGGCCAAGGACAGGCTGCTCAAACGGCTTTCCAAAGAGCTTGACCTGGCTCGCTACGAATCCACGCAGCGCGAGCGGATAACCATTCACGCCCTTCGACACACCTTCGCCTTGTACACGTACATGGAGAAGCGCGCAAACGGTGACATGGATGCGATCAAGTATGTCCAGTCAGTACTGGGACACAGTCTCAGGGATACGACCGAGTCCATCTACCTGCGAAGCGCGAACGCATTCGAGAGCGAAACCAGGGAATCGATCAGGCTGCACCTTGAAGGTCAACCCTTTATGCGAATCGGCGTCGAGGCCTGACGAGCTGGAGCGCGCACGGCTCCGCGGCCAAGGCATACGCACTAATCCTCGCATGTGACCGACTCACCTATCAAATCAGATTGAACACGGATTGGAGCGTTACGTGGCAGGAAGAAGGTCCGCCCAACTGCGGCACGCCGTAGTAGTTGAGGAAAAGGTAGGCAACACAAAGAAATGGGATGTCCGCGAGAGCGCGGGTCGCCTAGAAGTCGCGTTCAGGCGCGCCGGAGACCTGCGCGACAACATCGTCAATCTCAGCCGTTGGAAGGGCATAGGTGCAGCGGCACCGCTCTTCGCCGAGGCGTTCTGTCGAGCTAACAAGAACAGCAGGGAGACGACTAGATCCTCTTCAGCTAACAACATCGTGAGTGGCCTGGTGCAGTACCTAACCGTAAAAGGGGTAAAGATAAGCGGCCCAGACGACACTCCGATGGATCTCGGCGAATCATTTCTAACGTATCTGAAAGGTGGGGATACCACGCACCCGACAGTTCTCTCGGTGCAGACCCAGCGCCACTATTACGGGACCTTCAAGAAGGTCGTTCTTGCACTGCACGAGATGGATCCACGGTGGAAGGTGATCCGTATTCCGCCAAAGCCGTTCGCAGGACTGCCACGGAAGAGCAAGCCCAAAGAGCTGGACCGTGCGGCTTGGGCCAACGTCATGAAGGCGGCTGTCGAGGAATGCATATCGACAATGGACGAAGTGTGGCCGCTTCTAGATAGGGTTCACAGTGCCCTCGCTCAGAAGAAAAAGGGCGACGCTGTATCGCTAAGCGACCCGGCAGAGGCAATTGCTCAAATCTTGGCAAACTTTGACGGTCATCTTCCTCGCCAAGCCGCGGTTCACAAGCTCCCAGGCGTAGGAAAGATCAGCGAAAGCGAGTACTTCCGTCTGAGGAGACTAGCGCACCCCATCGGCGGCGATCTGATCCCATTCTTTCTCGTACTAGCCATGCACTCGGGCTTCAACGAGCAGCCACTTAGAACACTCACCCTAGATGGCATATCGGAGCACTACCCGCTTGGACAAAAGCGAACGGTGATCAAGTCCTCTAAGCGCAGGGCAGGAACTTCCGCTCAGGGCGCGACACAGCGAGCAGCCTTCCCCGCTAGCGATCACCCGCTAGCGCCGGAAAGATTGATCAGTTTCGTGATTGCTTGGACCAAACGAATTAGAGACTACGCTGCTGGTGAGCTTGCCAATGACTTCTTCCTCCACGCCGTTTCCGAAGGCGGGCGGCACAAGCGCCGAGGAATGCACATCGATTCCTACTCAGCCAGAACCGACGACGTGACCACGCGGGTGACCGGTTACATCACATTGTTCTGCAAACGAAGGGGGCTTAAGTACTCTGGCTCCCAAGCAAACAGGCTTGCGTTCTCCGAAGCGGTTGATGGGCTGACCGACGGCGACGCCTTCGAGCTCCGAGCAATGCTAGGCCATCGGCTATTGTCAACTGGCCAAGACAGTTACCAGACAACCACGATGCAGCGTCGGCAGAAGGAACAGCTGGCAGGAGCCCTGACGGCACAGGAGCGTTGGGTGACTTCAAACGGAAAGATTGACACGCGATCCGCGCGGAGTGACCGCGATCAAACGGCAGCAACGCAGGGCTTCTGCTGTGCAGATCCATTCCAAAGTCCTCAACCCGGGCAGCGCCATGGGAAGCTCTGCACCGCCTATGGTGCTTGCCCTGCGTGCCCACTCGCTGCGGCTGACCCAAACGAGGCCTATGCCCTCGCCCGCTTTCTTCAACTGCAGGAGCTATACGAAGAAGCCAGGGCAGACCTTGGCAGCGAGATCTGGAGGCGAAAGTTCGAGAACGCCTACCTTGCTCTCCGCGATTCATGGATTCCGGCAGTGAGCACAGCTGCGAATCAACAATCAGCGGCGATGATCATGCTGACGACCCTGCCCGGACTTGAATAGCTAGGGCGCTAACGCCACTAGCGCGTCCACTCTAGAGAGAAAGCCATGCCCGCACTAAGAAATTTCGAAAAAGCACAGGCAGAGACTCTGCATCCTTCATTCCAAGTGGACTATGACAGTGATATCTGGACCTTCGCCCAGACCACGGTCGGCCAACAGAAGGAGTTTGTCACAGTTGACTGGGCAATCCCGCTGGCGCGTGGAGAATTGCTCACAGACCACAAACACAGAGCACTCCTCGCCGAGCTGAAGTGCTACCTCAAGACCGCCATCATCGAGGACACGGTGCGCATGACGGTTGGGTCTATCCCTGCCACCTACATGGGCTTGAGGGAGCTGGTCAAGTTCATGGGGCAGCGGAAAATCCACTCCCTCTTTGACATTTCGACAGCGGTAAGCTGGGAATATATCGAAGGTCTCGAAGAGCAGTACATGACCGCTGGAGATGACACCGGTCGAGACAGGGCGTGGACGCATGCGACCGCCTACAAACTCATCCACCCACTTACACAGATCTACGAGATCGCGGACAGATTGCGCGCTAGAGGCGGACAAGCACCGTCCGAAGCGCCGTTTGACGGACGAAGGACCTATGACGTCGTGACAGAGCCGCTTGGGCTTGCTCGAACGGGTGGATTGATGCCTGTCCCGGACGAGATCTCCGTACCAATCCTTTCTTACGCATGTGAGTGGATTGACCACGGCTCTGAGGATGTGATCAGACTTCAGGCTGAGGTCATCCCTATGCTCATCGACGCACGGAGTGCCACGGGCGCGAGACGAATTGCCTGTCTTCGTCAGATCAAACGGCACATCGAGGAATTCCAGATGAGTCCGATCCCAGGGACACTAATTTCCTGGCATGAGCCATTGACCGCCATAGATCGGATTGATGACGCTGGAGACGAGCGCGGGATTAGCGGAACTCAAAGCCTGAGACGCCTAATACTGATGACTCAGAGCGCATGCAGTATCTTGCTCCAGGGATGCACTGGAATTCGAGCTCATGAGCTGATTGGCCTCTCCCTGGACCACGATCCGACGCTACAGCACGGCGTGGTCAAGTCAGTGACATCGCTAGACGGACTGATGGAAGTTTTCTCCATTTGTGGCATTTCCGCCAAAAGGGAAGCGACGCGGCATGAGTGGACTGCCGGGCTGCGCCCGTTGGGCACAAATCACCTGCCGATCGTAATAAAATCCATCGAAGTACTGGTGCGGCTAATGGAGCCTTGGCGAGCTCTATCGGGTAGTAAGTCACTGATGCTTAGCTTCTCCCACGCCAAGTCCCTTCCGTCGGGTCCCGATGGAATCGGCCGAATGACAGCCTCCAGAAATTCTCTGCTGCAGCGTGAGTTCGCCGTCGAAGCCCTCACGAAGAAGCGTGGCATCGAAACGACGCAAGCTATCTACGAGGTGAGATCCCTTCGCCCGCAGCGATGGAGGATCACCTTTGCGCACTATGTCTTCCGATCCAAGCCGGAACTAATGCCAGCGCTACGGACGCACTTCCGTCACATGAGCGAGCAGATTACGGATCAGGGGTACATTGGAAACGATGCGGCCCTGCTCGAGAACTTGGAAGGAGAGAGAGTCATGGAGACCTCTCGGTTCCTCGTTCAAATCACGCTTGGCAAGCCAATCGGAGGTGGACCGGCGCAGCGGCTTCTCATGCAGCATGCCGAATCAATGACCGAGGCACTGTCCGAGATGGACGGAGAGACGCTGATCGATAAGGCCGTGGCATACGTGAAGCTCACCGACCTGCGGATATGGACAGGGACTTACGCGAGTTGCCTGATTGATATGTTGCCTGACCGTTCCAGTTGCAACCCACAAGCAAGCCTCCTCACTGTTCGCGCCTCGCCGAACTTCGGCCTACGGTCGCCCGGGCTGTGCGCGGGGTGCAAGTGTTGCATCATCCTGCCAGAGCATAAGGACTTCTGGGAGGATCGCCTCCTGAAAAATCAGGCCATTGTCCAGGCAGAGCGGACCAACTCTAGGAATCAGCCTTCCAAGATTGCTAAGAGTCGTGTTGTTCAGAGTCGAACAGTCCTGAGGATGATATCCAACGCTACCGGGGACGCTTCCGATCGTTCCGGCGAAAGTTGACGACATTGGCTCCATCGTCTCTGTTGGTACTTCTTTTCTGAAGCCGGGACACTGCTAGTTGGAGAGATGCGTTGTGGATGTTGGTCTTGTAAAGCAGAGCCTTTAACCTTGCATTCTCAGCCTTAATCTTAGTGAGCTCTTCAGCCACCGAGCCTCGCTTCTCCTCTTCAGCCAGCTCCTGAATTTTAAGCCAGACGTGCCCAAGTCGAGCGTGCCTTGATCCAAAGCTCCCTCTATTTACCCCTGCTTCGGCAGCGACCGAGGTAGGCGTGATGATCCGATGACCTGCGGCCATCTTTGCTTTCAGCAGTTCATTGGTCGGGCGTCGCTTCACCAGGCGGTCAAGAGCCGCCAAAGCCCTGTCCTCTACTGAGTTGGGTCTGCTCATTTTGCCGTCCGCTGATGTCTCATTAGTAGGCAGATAGCGTACGCCACCTTCGCCGCCCAATCATCTATGTGGACAAGGAGGACCCTGGAATTAATCCTGATGCACTCGCTGCCCGGCGAGATCGACATGCTTCAGACCCAGATGTTCAGCAACGACTTTGGTACAGGGTCTACCGTGACCATCGCAATGACGAAGCGCCGCAAACCATCGTGCTTGATAGGGCGAGCATGGCTAGGTTAGCGGGCTATGGGGCCGGGGTCAGCGTTGAGGTGCGGGAACAGATCACCAACCCTTTCGCACCACGTGTGAGTGCTACATAGAGGTTTTGCGCGCTCATGCTCTCTGGATAAAGGACCACGGCAATGTCTGCCTCGAGACCTTTCAGCAGGAGAGTGCTGCCGACTGCTTTGCGCGCAATGGGACGGCTGAGGTGACGATTTCGCTCCCGGGCTTGAAGCGCGGCTCCCAATAGATCTTGCTCTTGGTTAATAACGCTTCGCATGGCTGATCGACAGCAGTGCAGAATCTCGGGTCGATAGACCCGAGTGCCTGTCTGTTCGGCCAAGGCGTCCACCAGCCGTAAGGCGCTAGCCATGCTCCGCTCGGACTCAAAGGCGACTGCCTCAGCTTCTACAGGAGTTGGAGGGGTCTTGGCTCTCCCTCTACGAATGGTGCCGACACGCGTCACAAGATTTGGCGCGCCGACACCCGTCATCATGAGAGCGGAAAAGGTGGCCAAGTCCTGCAGCGCAGTAGGAGCCTGAAGATTGAAATGCCTCGCGAAGTTGACGAGGTCTCGCATGTCCACGGCTTCTACCGCCATTGCCCCAGGCGTTTGGCTGGTGAGCTGATGGCGCCCTTGGACATTCATGGACTCGCCAATGACCAGAACCGTTCCTTGGCTGCCAGGCGCATTGGTTCGTGCCGCAGTCAGCCTTTGTTGCACCTCACGACCGGCAACCAGCTGGATCCACCGAACGGATGGCGGAGCCGTGGTCAGATCAATGGGTAAGCTCGCCGTAAGAGCATGCCTTTGGGAGAGCAGCCACTGGCCCAGCTCTTCGTTACCTGCAATCTGCCAGCGCCAAGGAGTTCGAAGGCTACCCTCGGCTGGGAAGGATGATTGAACGTCCCGTTCCCAGTGAACCAGCCGATTTCCGCCAAATCCGAAGATGGCCTGTAAAGGGTCTCCGAGGACGCAGGTGGGCAAAAGGGAAGCGAGGGCGGACACGATGGAGTGTTGGACGGTGCTGCAATCCTGATACTCGTCAACCAACAGCCGGGCGTAGGTGGCTGCGATGGGTTGAGCGATATGCCCCGACTCCAAGAGTCTTCGGACTGATTCACGGATCGCGGGATAGTCGCTACTCGCGTTGTTGAGCTTCAAGAGTTCGGGATGATGGCCACTGCGCGTCGGGAACTTGGCGATGAGACGCATGGCGAATCCATCAATCGTCGAGAGTCGATAGGCAGAGCAGGGAACCCCCGCGCGTTTCAAGCGTGTCCTCAACGCGGTGACGCCAGCATTTGTGTGAGTTAGAACAAGGACCGGCCTGTCCCCAGCGTGGGATTTCAGCGCGTCGGCAATCAGCTGAGTTTTGCCGCACCCTGCTGGGGCGGTAATAGATCCGCGTTGGATGGCTAGCAGATCGATGTCAGGCGGCACGGGTAAAGGCCCAGAGTTGGTCTACTACTGCCTTAAAGCTGGCGTCCGCATCGGCGTAGCCGCGAGAGACGATATCCAGGACGATTGACTGGTAAGTCGTGAGAGACTTGAACCAGCTCTTCTTTTTGGTGCGCGAGACCTCGCCAAGCAGTACGCGAATATCGAGCGGATACGGCGACTTCGGCCTCAATGCTTCGATGGACGCCAAGCTTGTTAGACCGTTCGATTTGGCAACCAGCTGTTGGTTCACAAGGTCTTCACCGACACGCTCTTTAGCCTTCAGGAGCAGGGCATCAATTGATGTGTCAGGAAGGCAGAGGAACAGCTCGTCCTCCAACGTCATTCCTGCCCGCCAAGTCGTGAGGCTGCCACCTGATTGGAGATATGCCTCTGCAACACCTGGCGCGGCGGGCTTGTCAGCGTCGATGAAGACGAGGACTCGGTAACCCAACTTCATAAGCGCAGTTGCACGGGCAAAAGCGTTATCCGGAGTGCCTCCGCCTGCGTTGACGTATGCACCACCTAAAGCCAAATAAGATGGTTCTTTGTTGGCCACTCCCCATAGATCGAGGCCACGCACAAATCCCACCTCGCTTGCTCCCTCGCACACAATCACAGACTTCGCCAGGAAAGCTTCCGGGTCAGTCCGCAGCGTGCTTTGAATCTCGTCGGTTGAGCCAGCGGAAATGACGACATGGCCAGCCGGTCGTGGTCGAACCACAAGTAGCTGCTCACCTGAAAGCTCGCGAAGTGCCACAGGGGAGTGTGTTGTGAGAAACGCTTGGAGAGGCGGGGGCGTCTCCTTGGCTCCCAAGGAATCCAGCAGCCGCATGAGCCGATGGGGTTCCAATCCATATTCCACCTCATCCACCAAGGCAATCGGCGCTGACTCCGATGCGGCCCGTTGAAGTCCAGTCACCAAGAGTCGAGAAGAACCCGTACCAAGTGACCGAAGGGGGATGCCTGCCTCGCTGTGGAGCGCGATGGCGCCTTCGCCGATGGAGACGGAGTGCGAATCGAGTAAGGCTTGCGGCATCGACCCGACGTTAACCCCAAGGCTCTGGGCCGTTGTTTGGACGATTCCGAGTGTCTGACTCAGGTGGGGCGACGCTTGAGCGCCAAAGTTGGCGCGTGCCTGACGCGCTGCGAGAGCGAGCTGGGCTCCCAATTCTGCGCGTTCGTCGGTTAGCCGGTTGAGGACCGATCCGCGGCTCCAAGACAAGTTGGAGCTTGCAAAGCTGCCTATACGTGCCGGGGCCAATGCGATTCGTTCTTTCCAAGGCAGGCTTCGTTCCAAGCCTTGTTGAAGCGACCTATCGGAAACCAGCGTCCAGCTGGGCTCAAGGTCCGCCCCGACTTGAAGCTGCAGGGTAAGCACCGTCTCCAGGCCCGCGGCGGGTTCGTCTTCGAGGGTGTCAAATACCGCATCGAACCCTCGCAAGAAGTCCCCATAGACATCAATGTCCATCAGCGATGCTGGCAGTTCCCCGAATGTCACGGCAATACGAATTGGCTCTGAGACATCGAGGCCAAAAAAGTCCATGTCGCCGAAGGAGATGCTTCGTCGAGCACCCAAGCACAGGTCGATGGCATCGAGGATGGTGGATTTGCCACTGTCGCCAGGACCGATCAAACAGTTGATGCCCGGAGCTGGCGCCCAGTCGAGTGCCTTGATGGACCGAAAATTCCGGATGGCCAAATGGCGAATTCGAGGCATGGGGGCGTCCTGTAAGAGGCATGGTCAACGATCCGTGTAGGACGCGGACTGACACCAACTTCGACCACGCCCCTGAGGCAATCCTAGCCCTAAAGCCTTCTGCCAGTCATCCGCTCATTGGTGGAACTTGGCGCCATGACAAAGCTACTTCGCGAACTGCCCCCGCTTTAGCTCGGTAACACCGAAAGAACAGTTCCAAATTCACTTCTTCCGTAGTCGCCTCGCCCCTATACAAGAAGGCTAAGCATCCTGGACGACGGAGGTCCACTCATGGCCGGAAGAGGACATCAATTAGGTCGTAAGGTAATGAAGTACCACGCTTCAAAACGCTGCCTGGGAACTTGGATTGGCCATTGCGATCGTAGTCGCCTCGCCCCTATACAAGAAGGCTAAGCATCCTGGACGACGGAGGTCCACTCATGGCCGGAAGAGGACATCAATTAGGTCGTAAGGTAATGAAGTACCACGCTTCAAAACGCTGCCTGGGAACTTGGATTGGCCATTGCGATGCCCTAGGATTATTGGGTTGACACTCTGATAAAGTTGGACCGAGCTCGAAAGATCCACAGGGAAAGGGGGGGGGGCGGCATGGCTCGAAATACGTCTGGAGCAGCTGGGCTGGTGGTGGTCGGATTTTTCGCATTACTTGTCGCAATGTGCAATGGGGGCGGGCAGCGCGACTCACAGCGCTCCTCAGTGGATCAGGCACCGGTCGCTCCTCCGGCTCAGACGGAATCCTCTCGTCCGGAGATGACAGAGACGCAGTTCGTGTCAACCAGTACGCTCAACCAACGGTCTTCTCCCAACGGACAGATCATCGGAAGGCTCGACGGCGGCGACTCTGTTGTGGTGTATGAACGCAAAGGAGCGTGGGCACGAATATCGGCCCAGGGCGCCCCTGCCAAATGGGTCAGCTCGAAGCTACTTTGTAGCGGAAGCGGCTGCTACCGGCCTAATAATCGGCCCGTGTCACCCTCGCGCGAAAAGTTCCGGCCCGCACGTACCGATTATTCTGATGGGAGCTGTCCGTGCTCTGGATCACGCGTCTGTATTGGTCCTCGCGGCGGACGCTACTGCATTACGTCTGGAGGCAACAGGCGCTACGGTGTGTGACCAATCTGGCTGCCTACGTCGGCTTCTGGCCGATAGCGGACATAGGCCCCGCGGCGAATGTCCACCTCTTCTTTGGCGATTCGGTCAGAGCTCAATTCAATCTGATCAACTGCCTACCAGCTTGTCGACTTCGCCTGCGAAATGATCTTGGGATCTGGGAAGCTACCCTTGAGAGTGCACCGAGGCGACCGCGATGCCGGCCGGATTTCCCCTCAGGCGCTATGCCAGTCTACAATATACCGTCAAATACCCAACGGATCGGCTAGCGATGACTCCACCCTGACGCTTGATTGAAGAAGCGACCCAGACACTTAGGTCTGGAAGGGTGCCTGTTTCTTTCGTTTGGCGCGCACTGCTGTGCGCGGAGATCATTTTCTATGTCTGCAATTTATCCCCTGCGCCAGCAATGGCTCGGTAACATCCGTGGTGACCTGCTGTCGGGCATTGTCGTTGCGCTAGCCCTGATTCCTGAGGCAATCGCGTTTTCCATCATCGCCGGCGTCGACCCAAAGGTAGGTTTGTATGCCTCGTTCTGCATCGCCGTCATCACCGCCATCGCCGGTGGCCGCCCTGGCATGATCTCGGCTGCGACCGGCGCCATGGCGTTGGTGATGGTCACGCTGGTGCGCGAGCACGGCATTCAGTATCTGTTTGCCGCCACCATCCTTGCCGGCGTCCTGCAGATGCTGGCCGGCGCCCTGCGGTTGGGCTCGCTGATGCGCTTTGTGTCGCGCTCGGTGGTGACCGGATTTGTGAATGCACTGGCGATTCTCATTTTCATGGCGCAGCTTCCCGAGCTCATCGGCATGCCGTGGATGGTGTATGCGATCTGTGCTGTGGGTCTGGCAATCATCTACCTGCTGCCGCTGCTGACCAAAGCCGTTCCTTCGGCATTGGTGGCGATCGTGGTTCTCACGGCCGCTTCCATGTATTTCGGCTTCCAGGTACGCACCGTAGGCGACATGGGGGCGCTGCCTGACAGCCTGCCGTCGTTCCTGATTCCGGATGTGCCATTCACCTGGGAAACACTCCAGATCCTGCTGCCGGTTTCGGCGACTTTGGCGGTCGTTGGCTTGTTGGAATCGCTGATGACCGCGCAGATCGTCGAAGACATGACCGATACCCCGAGCCAGAAGAATCGCGAATGTGCTGGCCAAGGCTTGGCTAACACCGTAACGGGCTTCTTTGGGGGCATGGCAGGCTGTGCAATGATCGGCCAGTCGGTGATCAACATCACTTCCGGTGGCCGGGGCCGTCTCTCGTGCCTTGTGGCCGGCGTGGTTTTGCTCCTTCTGGTTGTTTATGGGTCAAACCTGGTGAGTCAGATTCCAATGGCCGCACTGGTCGCGGTGATGATCATGGTCAGCATCGGCACCTTCAGCTGGCGCTCGCTGCGCGAGCTGGCCATTCATCCCAAGAGCTCTTCGGTCGTGATGATTGGCACGGTCATCGTGACCGTGGCTACCCACGACCTCGCCAAAGGCGTGTTGACAGGCGTGATCCTGTCGGCGGTGTTCTTCACCCGCAAGGTCGGCAAGATGCTGATCATCGACGACACCCAGGTCGAGACCGACTCGCGCGTCTACGTTGTGAAGGGGCAGGTGTTCTTTGCGTCTGCCGGACAGTTCGTGAGTAGCTTCAACTATCTGGATGTCCCCAAGGAGGTCATCATCGATCTGAAGGACGCCCACTTCTGGGACCTGACCGCCGTTGATGCGCTCGACCGGGTAGTGATGAAGCTGCGCGAGCACGGCGCGACCGTTGAGGTGTTCGGTCTCAACGATGCAAGTGAGACCTTGGTAGACCGCTTGGGAAAGCATCGTACGCCAGGCGCCACACGGTCGTCGGGTCATTGAACAGATGAGCGAAGCGGGCACCGAGGGGTGCCCGCTTCCTTTTCGGCAGTCATCGAGTTGACATATGGCAAGGCAATACTTCGATTATTCTAGATAAATGGTTGCGATGACATGCGTCCCCTGAATGTTCTGTTCCTTTGCACAGGCAACTCGGCGCGCAGCATTCTTGCCGAAGCACTGGCCAGCCATTTAGGGCGTGAACGTATCCGCGCTTACAGTGCGGGCAGTCATCCCAAGGGCGTAGTTCATCCGGTGGCCCTGCAGGTGCTCTCGGAGATTGGCTTCGACGTTGCCGGGCTGTCGAGCAAGCCGTGGGAGGCATTCGCAGGTCCGGAAGCACCGCAGATGGATCTCATCGTAACGGTGTGCGATCGTGCCGCGGGTGAAGCGTGTCCCGTGTGGCCAGGCCACCCGGCTACCGCCCACTGGGGCATCCCCGACCCGGCCGCAGTGCAGGGCAGCGCTGAGCAGGTCCACAAGGCGTTCCTGAGCACGCTTCACCAGCTCCAGCACCGTCTCGGATTGCTGTTGGCGCTCAAGCCTGAAGCGCTGGACCGCATGGCCCTGCAATCGCAGGTGCGGGCGCTGGGCAATGGCACCGAGGCTCAGGGGCCAGATGGCAGCGGAGAAACAGCCCCGACGTAGTCGCTGATTTGCCTTGCTGCCTCGCGCGCGTATCGGGTCATCCCAATCAGCGTGGCCGAATCGTCGGCCAGGAAGGCTGGCTCCCGTTGGGTGATCCACGTGGTCTCGGTCACCTTGGAGACTATCGAGCTCCAGCCCGCCGGCAAGAACAGATGCAGGGATTTCCACGCATGCTGCCACGCCCCGCCAAGCGACGTTTCGGCATCAACAATCACATAGGACAGCCCGCTGCGGCGCAGAAAGCAGCCAGCCGAAAGACCCACCTGGCCACCTCCGATCACCACCACATCGACGCTGTCCATCGGGACTTCCTCATGCTGCCGCACCTGGGCGGTTCAGCGGCTCCGTGCATCGGCAGGAAAGTAGCGTTTGCCCAGCCGCAGGGCGACGTGGACCAGCAGAATCAGCACGGGCACTTCCACCAGCGGGCCGATCACGGCCGCGAAGGCTACCGGGGAGGCCAGCCCGAACGCCGCGATCGCCACGGCGATGGCCAGTTCGAAGTTGTTGCCTGCTGCGGTGAACGCGATCGCGGTGGTGCGGGGGTAGTCTTTGGCGATCAGCTTGCCCATGAAGAAACTGATGACGAACTGGATGATGAAGTACAACGTCAGCGGGATCGCGATGCGTACCGCGTCCATCGGAATCCTCAGCACATCGCCGCCCTTCAGGCTGAACATCGCCACGATGGTAAACAGCAGTGCGGCGAGGGTTACCGGGCTGATGGCGGGCAGGAACGTCTCTTCATACCATTGCACGCCCTTGCGCGCCTTCAACCATCGGCGGGTGAGGAAGCCCGCCAGGAACGGGATGCCAAGGTAGATCAGAACAGCCTCGGCGATGGTCCAGAAACTGACATCGATGACGCTGCCCTGCAGACCGAACGCCGGCGGCAACCAGGACAGGAAGAACCACGCATAGACGCTGAACAGCGCAATCTGGAAGATCGAGTTGAATGCCACCAGCCCGGCGACGTACTGGCCGTCACCGCGGGCAAGCTGATTCCAGACCAGCACCATGGCGATGCACCGTGCCAGCCCGATCAGGACCAGGCCGGTCATGTACTCGGGGTAATCGCGCAGGAACAGCACGGCCAGGCCGAACATCAGGAACGGACCGACGATCCAGTTCTGCAGCAGCGAGAGCATCAGTACCCGTTTGTCGGCGAAGACCCGCGGCAGTTCCTCGTACTTCACCTTGGCCAGCGGCGGATACATCATCAGGATCAGACCAATCGCGATCGGGATGTTGGTCGACCCTATGGAGAGGCTGTTCAACGCGCTGGGTACACCTTCGAACAACGCCCCCATGCCGACGCCGAGCGCCATGGCGGCGAAGATCCAGAGCGTGAGATACCGGTCCAGGAAGGACAGGCGGGAGGTATCAGTGGTCATGGGGATTTCCGGAAAGACGGTCAGTTGATCTGTGCGATCGGGTCGAGCCGGGCCTTGAGGGCCTCGCTGTCATCCCAGACGCTGTCTGAGATCTCCAGAAACGCCTTCAGGCGCGCCTTGATGATCTGGTGCGCGCGATCGAACGCTTCGGCTTTCTGTCCGTCCGAGCCTTCAACGCCGGCCGGATCGAACAGGCCCCAGTGCACCCGTACAAAGTCGCCGAACACTACCGGGCATGCCTCGGCTGCCGCGCTGTCGCAGACGGTGACGATCAGATCCATCGGCGCGGCATCCGCTTCGGCGAACTCGTCCCACGACTTGCTGCGAAGGCCGTCCACCGGGAAACCCTCGCGCTGCAACTGAGCAATGGCAAACGGGTTGACGCGGCCGGCCGGCTGGCTGCCGGCGCTGAAGGACTCGTAGCGGCCTTGGCCCCACTTTTTCAGGGTCGATTCGGCCAACACGCTGCGAGCGGAATTACCGGTACACAAGAACAGGACGCGACGGGTCATCTGAGCAATCTCTAAGGTGGGTTGGTCAGCAGCCAGCGGGTCGTTCGCAGGCCTGTTCGTCGGCACAACAGTTCTCCGTGAGATAGGCCACCAATGCGGTCATCGCCTCGAACTCGGCCCGGTAGCAGATCGTCCGACCACGTTGCTCGGCGCTGATCAGGCCCGCAGCCAACAGTTCCTTCAGGTGGAAGGAGAGCGTGGCACCAGGCAAGCAGAGCGTCTGGGCAATGTCACCGGCCAGCTTGCCGCCTCTGCCGGCCTGTACAAGCAGGCGGAAGATCGACAGGCGGGTGGCGTGGCCCAAGGCAGCAAGAGCGCGGGTTGCAGCGTTATGTTCCATGATTCTAGAATAATAGAATCGATTCCGTAGGACAACCCCGTGCAGCAGATCCCCAACTTGGTCCCAGGTGCCTTGGACATCCCGACGGCCACCAAGCTCAACGACCCGGCCGCGCAGCCGCACCGCCCGCGCATCCTGATCCTGTACGGGTCGCTGCGACCTCAGTCGTTCAGTCGCAAGCTGGCGCTGGAGGCGCAGCGGCTGCTGGAACAGCTCGGGGCGGAAACCCGCCTGTTCGATCCACATGAGCTGCCGATGCTTGACTCGGTGCCAGCGACCCACCCAAAGGTGCAGGAGCTGCGCCAGGCCTCGCTGTGGTCGGAGGGACACGTGTGGGTCAGCCCGGAACGCCATGGCACCCTTACCGCGGTATTCAAGAACCAGATCGACTGGCTGCCACTGGAAGAGGGCAGCGTGCGCCCCACCCAAGGCCGCACGCTGGCCGTGATGCAGGTCTGCGGCGGTTCGCAGTCGTTCAACGTCGTCAACGCGCTGCGTGTGCTCGGCCGGTGGATGCGGATGGTGACGATCCCCAACCAGTCCTCGGTCGCCAAGGCCTGGCAGGAGTTCGACGACGAAGGTCGAATGAAACCCTCGGCGTACTACGATCGCGTGGTGGACGTCATGGAGGAACTGGTCAAGTTCACCCTGCTGGTACGTGGGCGCACCGACTACCTGGTGGACCGTTACAGCGAGCGCAAGGGGGCCATCGAGGCGGCGGCGCTGGCGGCCGCTGCAGGGGTGGTGGAAACTGTTTTGAACGAGGAGGAAAGTGCGTGAACGCGGTCATCTACCACAACCCCAAGTGCGGCACCTCGCGCAACACCCTGGCGATGATCCGCTTCGCCGGGATCGAGCCGGAAGTGATCGACTACCTGGCCCACCCGCCCAGCCGCGCGCGCCTGGGCGACCTCATCAGGGCCGCGGGCTTGAGCGTGCGCGACGCCCTCCGGCAGAAGGGCACTCCTTATGACGAGCTGGCACTGGGCGATGCGGCACTGAGCGACGACGCGCTGCTTGATGCCATGCTGGCGCACCCAATACTCATCAATCGTCCTTTCGTGCAAACCGATAATGGCACGCGCCTGTGCCGCCCTTCCGAACTGGTGCTGGATATCCTGCCGAAGCTTCCCGGACCATTCCGGAAGGAAGATGGAGAGTTGGTGGCCGAGCACAGGGGAAGCCCGGCGACCTAGTCTGGGTGCTGGGCCGGGCTGGCCGCCTTTGAGAACAACCGGAGATCCTGCCCCATGCCAACGCTCCATCCCGCAAAAAGCGAAAGTGCGTGGCGTGTCTTCCTGGTGTTCCTACGACTGGGACTGACCTCGTTCGGCGGCCCGATCGCCCATCTGAGCTACTTCCGCCTCGAGTTTGTCGAGCGCCGCCGGTGGCTGACGGACCGTAGCTACTCGGATCTGGTGGCCTTGTGCCAGTTACTGCCAGGCCCAGCCAGCAGCCAGGTTGGGATGGCGCTGGGCTTGGCTCGCGCCGGCTGGCTTGGCCTGCTGGCCGCCTGGGCAGGTTTTACCCTGCCATCGGCCGTACTGATGATCCTGTTCGGATTTGGCGTTGCTCGATACCAAGGCATCCTCGAATCCGGTTGGCTGCATGGCCTGAAGATCGTTGCAGTTGCCGTGGTGGCGCAGGCTGTATGGGGAATGGCCCGGACCCTATGCCCGGACCGCCTGCGGGCAGGGATGGCGCTTGTCGCCGCCGTATTGACGCTAGCACTGCCCTCGGTCTTCGGCCAGATGGTGGTGATCATCTGCAGCGGCCTGCTCGGTCGCTGGGCGCTGAAAATCGAGCCTGCCCAGGGCCAGTTAGCTTGCAGCTATCCCGTCTCGCGAAGAACGGGCTCGGTAGCGCTGATGCTGTTGGTGCTGCCGCTTGTTCTGCTGCCTGTGTGGGTGGTGGCTAGTGGCTCCCCGTTGGCTGTGCTGTTGGAGGGGACGTACCGTGCTGGTGCCTTGGTCTTTGGCGGCGGCCATGTCGTACTGCCGTTGCTGCAGACCGCGGTTGTCCAAAGCGGCACGGTGACCACTGCGGATCTGCTCGCTGGGTACGGTGCGGCGCAGGCGGTGCCAGGCCCTCTCTTCACTTTCGCGGCGTACTTGGGAGCCCTGGCCAAGGGGCCGCTGGGTGGCTGGCTTGGAGGCCTTGTGCTGTTGGCAGTCATTTTCCTGCCAGCCTTTCTTGTGCTCGTGGGGGCGCTGCCGTTCTGGGAGGCCCTGCGCCACCGAAAGGGTTTGCAAGCTTCGATTGCTGGCGTCAACACCGGGGTGGTCGGGATTCTGCTGGCTGCGTTGTACAACCCGGTGTGGACGAGTGCGATCCATGACCGATGGGATGCCGCGATGGCGCTGGTTGCGTTCGGGCTACTGGCCCTCGCGCGTACACCGCCGATCTTGGTTGTGTTGCTGGCTGCCATGACGACCTGGGCCCTGCCACGGTAACGCCGCCAGGTCAATCAGGCGCGCCTCTGCAGCACAACATAACGTCTGCTTCTGGCCAGCAGCGGTCATTCACAATCCCTCGGTCAAGTCGAGTCGCAGGACGCGAACGTGACAGGCCCTAGCTAGAGATGTTATCTCGCGCGACTATTCTCTCGACCAGTGTATTGATCGCCGCCTCCATGGCGTGGGCAGTCTTGTCGCCGCTCTGGTTGGTGATGACGAAAATGCCAAGGTCATACTTCGGCATGATGTAGATATAGCACTGCGAGCGGGGCACACCACCATGATGGGCATAGTAGGTGCCCTTCAAGTGGTCGCCGCCGACGATGTTCCAGAAATAGCCGATGCTGAACTCGGAATCGAATTCGACAAGAGTACGGTGTGATTCCGTCACGACGGGCCCACCGGCCAGCTGGAACTTGAGGAACTTCACCATTTCCGGAACGGTCGCCTTTACGTTCCCCGATGCTCCCCAAGGCAACTCCGGCATGGGCGAGGTCGGTACCGCGTTGTCACTGTGGTAGCCGACCGCAAGCCGGGGCGCCTCAGCATCGCCCAGCCTGATTCTGAGGTCCGCCATTGCCGCGGAATCGCGGAAGAATTCGCGTAACAGCGACTCATAGTCGCTCTTGTAAACCGTCTCCAGAATATGCGCCGCCAGTTGGGTTCCAGCACTGGAGTAGGCGTAATCCTTTCCGGGCACCTGGTGAATCTCGACGGCATGCAGGTCCCTGAAGAAATCCGCCTTGCCATAGCCGGCGTAAATGGCATTGAGTTCACGAGGCGTACGCTGATCGGTGAAGTCCGCGAGCACCGTGTTCGCGCGTTCCGGCAACATGTTCGGAAGACCGCTCGTATGCGACAGCAGGTGACGGATGCGGATGGGGTCGCCCTTGTACTGCAGGTTCGGATAATTGCCGTGCAGATACTCCCGGACATCGTCGTCCAGCCCCAGCCTGCGCTCCAGGACGGCATTGGCCATCAGGGTCCCTGCCATGGTCTTGCTCAACGAACCGATTTCGTAGAGGGTCGCGTCGGTCGGAGGGCTCAGCCTGCCGGCTTCCATGTTGCCGCGATGACGGATGAATTCCTGGCCCCGATATACGACTGCGATCGAGGTTGAGTGGAGCAATGGCTGCTGTATCAGTGTTGCGGCCACCTCATCGAGGTCCGCCCCGAGATCCTTTGCCGGCACATGCTCGCCCTTGCAGCCGGCAGCCAAGAACACGACGGACAATACGAAGTAGTTGAGCCACCGCCCGTTTCGAACAATCCTCGAAATCGCTTGCATGCGTCTGTGCTTGAAGGGTTGTGGCAAGAACTCTCAAGATAGCCGAACACCGAGGGCCGCACACCTGTCCCTGTTCTCGCGGCGGCCGCCCCTGGCGCCAGCCAGAAGGTGTGCGTGTGGACGTCCGCTTCGTGTCGAAAGCACACGTCGTCCCGGAGCTTCGTCGGCATCAATGGGTGGAGTCGTTCGTCCGCGACTGGTAGAACTCGCCGATGCGTCGAACAAACCGCTGCGGGTTCGCACCGGCAAGATTGGTCAGCACGATCACGGCCAAGTCTTCGTCCGGGTAGACGACGAATGCCGCGCGGGCACCGCCAATGCCTGCGACCTGGCGCGGGCGATCAGCCTTCAACACCGGCCAGCCTAAGGCCCAATCGCTTTTCGCCCCGCTGTTCAGTGGCTCTTGCTGCCACATGCGCTGGACATGTGCATCATCGATCAACTGGTCCTGCGACAGCGCAATGATCCAGCGCGACAGCTCTTCGGCCGTCGTCTGGATTCCGCCACCCGCCCACAGGCTGTAGGGCATTTCATAAATCCAATGCGACAGGCGCTCACCGTCGTCCGGTGCCAGCGAGCCCCGCGGCGACACGCTGTAGATCGTGGCGGCTCCGGCAACCAGGTCATAGCTGTCACCGAACGTGGTGGAGGGCATGCCCGCCACATCGAACTGTCGCTGCGTCACGAATCGCTCGTACGGTTGCCCGCTCAACTTGACGATGATCCGCGACAGCAGGCCGTAGTTGGTCTGGTTGTACGAAAACTGTTCGCCTGGCGATACCTCCAGAGGCCGAGCCTCGACCGCGCTCCATGCCTCCGGCTCCGTCGCACCGCCAAAGGCCCCCTGCGAGTCGATGATCTCCGGAAGGCCTGATGTATGCCCCAGCAGCTGCCGGATCCGCACCCCACGCCAGGTCGCGGGCACATCGTCCAAATAGCGTGACAAGGGGGCGTCCAGGTCCACCCGCCCGTCCTGGACCAGTTGCATCATGGCTACGCCGGTGAACGACTTGGTGGCCGAGTTGATCGGAAACAGCGTCTTGCCGGTAACAGGCACCCGGTTCTCGACATTGGCGAACCCGTAGTTCTCCAGCAGCACTACTTTCCCATATTGCACCACTGCCAACTGGAGGCCCGGAATCCGGTGCTCCTGCATGGCCTGCTGGATGAAGGCCCTGGCCTTGCTGTTGGCTGCCTTAAGAGAACCGGCCGCAAGCGCCTGGGCTGGAAGCCATGCCGACAGGGCAACGGTCAGCAAGGCGGTGCGCAAGAGTGCAGGCAGCATAGATTTCCCTGGGCCAGGTCGTCTGGAAAATGGATTGGCGAGTGCCGACGGAACCGATGCCGGCCGGCAACCTTAGGCCCAGGCACCCGGGCACGACAGTGCAAAGAGTCATGCTCACAATAAGGTGGAGCGCCTGCTGTTCGCCCGCTGTCACATCAACTGCGACTAGCTGAAATCTTTGATCGCCTACCTGGCAGGGCATTCCGCGCACCAGCATCCTGTTCGATCTGATGACTAATGATTCTCAGGACTTGCTGCGGTACCGGTGTGCGGCTACCTCGCTATCACTACTTGATCAGGAAGTCATTCAGTGATTTTCCGCTTGCTACCAGCTCGGCTATCCATCGCGGTTGCCGCCCTCGACCGGACCACGTCTGGCCGCGCACTGCAGGATTGCGGTACTTGGGAGCGATCTTGGGCACTGTCGATTTGGCAGGCCTCCGATCACCTCGCTTCTTGGCGGTTTCGGAGGGCACGATCACTGAAGCGCCGTAGAGTTCCTCTATCGTGTATCCATGATCCTTGACGTACTTGTTGATCTTGGCGCGCATCGCTGTGGCCTTAGGGCGTGACAGCACTTTGGACTGCTGCTTCTCCGCCTGAGCAATCAGTGAGCGAAGTTCCTTGGCAGAAAGGCCGCTGATATCAATAGTCATGAATTCTTCCCCGATGTCGAGGCCCTAGCCTATTCTCAAATGACATTGCGTGTCACTCCATGTCCACTATGAGTCGCTCAATCTCAGGATCGACTACTAAAAAGTTTATCGTGTTAGCTACTCTCTCACTGCACATGATTTTCACGTGGCATATGGACCTGAGGACTAAAGACGCGCAGTGAGTGATTGCTGTGGTGTCGCCAAGAGTTCTTTGAGATCGCCAGTTTGAGGCATTGGATGAATCGACGTTAGACTCAAGCGCTTTCCGTAGCAGATCAGGGAGGCAAGGCGCATAACCGTGAGATCAATTCCCTTCATTGTCGCTGCCGCGTTGGCGGGAACTTCGCTGGCTGCAGATGCTTCTGAGGATAACCTCCATAGAGATCCTTACTTTGATCCAGGAGGCGCCGTCAGGTTCAACTATGGCTGGCTCGACTACGGGCCGACCAGCCGCCTGCAGCTTGAACTGCTGCGTGCAGACCTTGACGCTGGAACCGGACCGTTTTCCTTCTCTGCCCAATACCGCTGGTACGATGGCTTCGACGCCGTGCATCACGCCTACGCGGGCTGGCAGTTCTCCGATGCTACCCAGCTCAAGGCAGGTATCCAGCAAGTCCCGTTCGGGCTGCTCCCCACCGTTTCGCAGAGTTTCTGGTTCGGCTCCGGCTACTACCTGGGCATCGAGGATGATTACGATCCGGGCCTTGTGGTGATTCACCGCAGCGGCAGCACAACTTGGCATCTTGGCTGGTTCTCCGGAGACGAATACGGGTCCGGGGCTCGCTACGATCGCTACTCCTTTGATGTCGCGCAGACCGAGGCGTTGCCGTATCGCGAGCGGCAACGACTGCATGCACGCGTGGAGAGCGCGCGCGACTGGGGCGGCGGCGAACTGTTGCTGGGCGCATCAGCGTTTGCTGGCAAGGTGCAGAACACTCAGACACGGCGTCACTACGGTCATCAGGGCGCGGCCCTCCACGCACAGTGGCAGCGCGATGGTTGGACCGCGCAGTTGCAGTGGGCGCGGTACCGGTATGCCGTGCCCGGAGATCGCATCGCAATGTCGGCGTTCCAATCCCCCTTCCAGGTTGCAGCGCAGGCGGATGTGCCAAGCGCCAACATCGCCTATTCGTTCGGCCAGAAGGGCTGGCTGGATGACATCACCTGCTATAACAACCTCAGCATGACCCGCCCGGTCGGGCACCGCGCGGGCCTTCGTGATTCGTGGCAGAACGTGACCGGTTGCAGCCTGCAGAAAGGCATCATGCTCACCTATGTCGACTGGATCGCTGGCCGCAACATGTGGTTTGCTGGTGGTGATGGTATCGGCATCGACGAAGGAGGCCCTTCCAGCTGGCATTCGCGGCTGAACCTCAATATCGGCTTCTACTTCTGATCGGCCTCGCGCAAGCCGCAGGTTTTTCCACCCAATAACACGGAGGTATCCATGCAGAGCACGGCTCCGCAACATCCCCCCGTTCGCCAGCGGATCCTTCCGCAGGTGTTCATTCCCACGGCAGCCATCGTCATCGCGCTGCTGGCGCTTGCCGCCTTCGCGCCCGAAATGGCCACGCGGTGGTTCACCGCGGCCAAGTCATGGGCCGCCAATGATGCAGGTTGGTTCACCATCCTTGCAGTAGCCGGCTTCCTGGTCTTCGTCGTCGGCGTCGCCATCAGCAGTTACGGCCGCATCAAGCTCGGCCCTGACCACAGTACGCCGGACTACAGCTACGGCTCCTGGTTCGCAATGTTGTTCGCTGCCGGCATGGGCATCGGTCTGATGTTCTTCGGCGTTGCCGAGCCCATCATGCACTACGCCACGCCGCCGGTTGGTTCGCCTGAGTCCGCCGCCGCTGCCCGCCAGGCAATGCGCATCACCTTCTTCCACTGGGGCATCCACGCATGGGCGATCTACGCGGTGGTAGCGCTGTCGCTGGCGTACTTTGCGTACCGACACAATCTCCCGCTGCGTGTCCGCTCCGCGCTGTATCCGCTCATCGGCGACCGTATCCACGGCCCGTTGGGACATGCCGTAGACACGTTTGCCGCGCTGGGTACCATCTTCGGCCTCGCCACCTCGCTGGGGCTGGGCGTCATGCAGATCAACGCCGGCCTGAACTACCTGTTCGGCCTGGAGGTCAGTACGCTCGCCCAGGTTGGCTTGATCACCGTCATCACACTGGTGGCCACCGGATCGGTCGTGGCTGGCCTGGACAGCGGCGTACGCAGGTTGTCCGAGCTCAACATGATCCTGGCGGCGGCGCTGCTGGCCTTCGTGCTGGTCTGTGGACCCACCGTGCACCTGATGCAGGCACTGGTGCAGAACACCGGCATGTACGTTTCCCAGCTGTTCTCGATGACCTTCAACCTTTATGCCTACGAACCCACGGGTTGGCTGGGTGGCTGGACGCTGTTCTACTGGGGCTGGTGGATTGCGTGGTCGCCCTTCGTTGGCATGTTCATCGCGCGCATCTCACGTGGACGCACCGTCCGTGAGTTCGTGGTGGGGGTGCTGCTCGTACCGCTTGGCTTCACATTCCTGTGGATGACCATCTACGGCAACACCGCGTTGCACATGGTGCGGGCGGAGGGAATCCAGCAGTTGGTGCAGGCGGTCTCAACCGACAGCTCGATGGCGCTCTTCGAGTTCCTGGAGCACCTGCCGCTGACCATGCTGACCTCTTCGCTGGCGGTCATCCTGGTTGCGCTGTTCTTCGTAACCTCAGCGGACTCCGGTGCCCTGGTAATCGACATGCTCACCTCGAAGGGTGAGGAGGAATCACCGGTCTGGCAGCGAATCTTCTGGGCGCTGCTGGTCGGCGGCCTGGCGATTGCCCTGCTGGTGGCCGGCGGGCTGGAATCGTTGCAGGCAGCCACCATTGCCAGCGCGTTGCCATTTACGATCGTCATGATCCTGATGTGCTGGGGACTGCTGAAGGCCATGCATCTGGATGCCACCAAGCGCTCGATCCTGCGGGAGGCACGTATCCTGCCGGGCACCAGCGAGGATTGGCGGGCGCGCCTGCGCCTGCTGGCGCACAACCCGTTGAAGATCGAGGTGACCGGCTTCATCGAGCAGCGCGTCATTCCTGCATTGGAAGAGGTTGCTGCTGAGCTTCGCAAGCAGGATCTGCCGGTCCAGGTCTCCAAGGGAGAGGATGGTCGTGCGTGGCTACAGGTTGGCCATGGCGAGGAGATGGACTTCTTCTACTCCGTACGGCCCCAGCCCTATGAGCCGCCGACGTTCGCCCTGCAGGATCCCCGTCGGCCGGTCAGCGAGGGCACCCGTCATTACCGTGCGGAGGTCTATCTGCGGGAGGGCGGGCAGGACTACGACGTCATGGGGTGGACCAAGGTTCAGCTCATCCACGATGTGCTCGATCAATACGAACGCCACCGTCAGTTCCTGGACAAGGTGCGCTCGTAGAATCCGTACACAGATGCCGCCCGGAGGGGCGGCATCTGCCTTGGGCCGGGCATGACCCTGCCTTTGACGTGGCCTCGGCACCCGACCGTGCTATTGATGGTCGAACTGCCCAGGAAGTAGCCCATGCTCACCCGACTGAGGCTCGCAGCCAGCAAAGTTACCAAGCGGATGTGGTTCCGTTCGACCCTGTATGGCGCCCTGGGCATCATCACGGCGTTGGCCGGCGCGTTCCTGAAGTTCCTCATTCCCGTTGGCCTTGCCGCACGGATCGGCGCAGATTCCGTCGGCAACATCCTTGGCATACTTGCCGCGTCAATGCTGACGGTCACCACCTTCTCGCTGTCCACCATGGTCTCGGCATACGGCTCCGCATCCAGCAGCGCCACCCCGCGCGCGGCCCGCCTGCTGATCGAAGACGCCCGGGCCCAAGGTGCGCTGGCCACCTTCATTGGTGCCTTCCTGTTCTCGATCGTGGGCCTCATCGCGCTCAGCACCGGCATCTACGGGGACAGCGGCCGGCTTGTGCTGTTCGGGGCAACCATCGCGGTCATCATTGTCATCACAGTGACGTTGCTCAGGGCTATCGAGCAGTTCTCACGCTTTGGCCGCGTTGGCGAAACCATCGATCTGGTGGAGCGGGCGACCAAAGCGGCAATGAAGCGCCGCGCCGCGGAGCCTCGGCTCGGCGGAGCCAGTGCTGTCCCGGTAGGGGAGGGGGCGGTACTGCTGGTTGGCGATCAGGTTGCCTACGTTGAACATGTGGACGTCGCCCGGATCGACGGCATTGCACAGGAACATGATCTGCGCGTTCATCTGCTCTGCCAGCCGGGTACGTTCGCAACTCCGGCCCGTCCCTTGATAGCCATCGAGGGAAATCCACTTCCGGACGTGCAGAGTGAAGTGATCTCAGCCATTTCCTTCAGTGACGCGCGCTCCATTGAGAATGACCCACGGTTCGGACTGGTCGTGCTTGCGGAAATTGCCCAGCGAGCCATGTCACCTGCGGTGAACGACCCTGGGACCTGCATCGACGTCATCGGGACATGTGTCAGGCTGCTCTGTGCATGGTCCAGCCACGCAGGGGACGCTGCGACAGGCGAGGTGCTGTATCCGCGCGTGCACGTGCAGTGTCTCGACGTACGCGACATGTTTGAGGACGCGTTCACTCCGATTGCCAGGGATGCCGCCGCGTCCCTGGAGGTCAGTATCCGGCTGCAGAAGGCCTTCGCAGCGTTGGCAGGGTCCTCGAATGAAGCGACAAGAGTCGCATCACAGGCGCATGCCCGCATCGCGTTGGAGCGCGGCCTATTGGCCATGGATTTCGAAGCTGATCGCGAGGCGCTTCGAGCCGTCGCATCTTATTTGACTCTGGAAGATGTGGACCGCCGTTCGTAGTATCTTCCTATCAAAGCCCTTGAAGCGCTGCGCTGGCTATCAGTGCTCGACTGTGGTCTGGAGCACATCCGGTCAGCTCACCTTCCACAGCATGTATGCGGCAGTAATGAAGATCAGTACTGCAAATACCGTGTTCAGAGCTCCACGATAGTTGGCCAGCTTCGTCGAAGTTGCTGCACCTGCAATACCGCCAGCCACGCCGGCAACGACGAAAACTGCCGCGAGCTTCCAGTTGACCAGACCTGTACGCGCGTAGTTCAGTGCGGTGGTCATGCCAAATGCGGCGACGGCGACGAGCGAGCTTCCGACTGCGGCGATCATCGGCATGCCCGTCGCGGCCACCAGTGCGGGCACGATGAGAAAGCCTCCGCCAATGCCAAAGAAGCCAGAAAGCCCGCCGGCGGTGGCGCCCAGCCCAATCAGCGCGGGCGCGTTGCCTCTGCCGAGCCGCGCGTCCGTGAGTCCAGGCGTGTTGCGCCTGCGAAGCATGGCGATGCCGACAACGATCATAGCCACAGCAAACAGCGCCAACAGGCTCCTGCCGTCGAACGCCTTGCCCAAGCTGGAACCCAGGTATGCGCCCGCGATCCCCGCCAGAGCGAAGACCGAGGCACAAGGCCAGCGAACGTTCCCTCTACGGGCATGTATCACCAGATTCGACACCGCATTGACCGCTACTGCCAGGGCGCTGGTGCCGATAGCCACATGCGGATCTCCCACTCCGACCACGTAGAGCATCAGTGGTACCGCCAGGATGGATCCGCCCCCACCGACCACGCCCAGGACGAAGCCGACCAGGACGCCAGACAGGCCGCCCAGAACCAACTGCAGCAGAGATAGCGCTTCCATATGTCAGTCGCCGGACGCCGGGCCTTGCTGCAGCCGTGTTGCGATGGAAGAAAGGTCATAGCCTGCATCCGAAGCAACAGACAGAACGTGGTCAAACGCCGCTCCATTGTGAACGACTTCCGACAGCGCCCAAAGCATCGCAGCACGGGTGCCGGTTCTGCAGTACGCGGCAACAGGGCTTGGCAGCGCTTCGATCAACCTGGCAAAGGTATGCACCTGATCATCGGTAATGACGCCAGGCAGCGCAGGAAGATAGGCAAACTGCATGCCCGCCTGGTGGCAGGCGGCCTGCAGCGCATGGTGACTGGGCTGCTCCGGCTGTTCATCGTCGGGGCGGTTGCAGATCACGCTCGCAAAGCCCTGCTCCTTCAGGGCTTCAATGTCCTTTGGCAGGAGCTGGCCGGACACCTTGAGGCTGGCGGAGAGTGGCTTGAGGTTCATGGTTTTCCCGTAGTTGCAGTGGGGCGGTGAATGTGGCCATGCAGGAGCACGCCAGCGATCATTGCCGTGGCGAAGATGATCGCGAAGGGCTGGCCGGTTCCCAGCAACGCGATGGCTGGGCCGGGACATAGTCCGGCCAGACCCCAACCCAGGCCGAATATCGCCGCACCGATCACCAGGCGCCGATCGATGATGCGATGGGTGGGAATGTGCAGCGATACGGCAAGCAGCGGCGTTCTGCGGGCGCGTATCCACAGGTAGGCTGCGCCGGAAGGGATCAGTGCGCCCAGCATGACCAGCGCCAGGGAGGGGTCCCAGGCGTCGCTCACATCAAGGAAAGCAAGCACGCGGGCTGGGTTGGCCATACCGGATACGACCAGTCCCAGTCCGAAGAGTGCGCCGCACAGGAACGCGGCGAGACGGATCATGCCGTGCCCCCCGCCACAATCCGTACCAGGGTCGCCGTGGCCATGCCCACGAGCATGAACACGCAGGTCGCCACCACTGACCGCGGCGACGCCCGGCCCAGGCCGCAGACACCGTGTCCACTGGTACAGCCCGCCCCAAGGCGAGTTCCGTAACCCACCAGCAGTCCGGCAATCACCAATACCACTGCTCCGTTTGCGGAGAGCGCCGGCAATAGTATGGGCCTGGCCGCCAATGCCAAGCCTGACGCCAGGGCAAGTCCCGCCAGGAATAGGGCTGCGCTCCCGCGTCCGCCGTCACCCGGCATGCCCAGTGTCTTGGCAAGTAGACCCGAGATGCCGGCAACGCGGCCGAGAAGGACCAGATAGGCACCGGCCGCTGTTCCAATCATGGCACCGCCAGCGAGTGGCCAGTACCAAGCCAAATGAGAGAGCGTCATAGCAGGTCCACCGGCAGCTTGAGGTAGCGCACGCCGTTGTCCTCGGGTTCGGGCAGATGGCCGGCGCACATGTTGACCTGCACTGAAGGCAGGATCAGTCGCGGCATCGGGAGCGTCGCGTCACGGGCTTCCCGCATTTCCACGAACATGGCTTCGGTCACGCCCTCGTGCACATGCAGGTTGGTTGTCCTTTCGGCACGGATGGTTGTTTCCCATACGAAATGGTTTCGACCGGTGGCCTTGTAGTCATGGCACAAGAAGACGCGGGTGGCGTCGGGCAGGGACAGAAGGCGCTGGATCGAGCGATACAACTGGCGAGCCGAGCCACCTGGAAAGTCGCATCGGGCGGTGCCGTAGTCCGGCATGAACAGCGTGTCTCCAGGAAATACGGCGTCGCCGATCACGTACGCCAGACAAGCGGGAGTATGGCCTGGCACGTGCAGCGACATCGCCTGCAGATTACCGATGCGGAAGGAGGCACCGTCAGCGAACAGGTGATCGAATTGGCTGCCATCACGCTTGAACGCAGTACCGGCATTGAAGACCTTGCCGAAGGTTTCCTGGACAGTGGTGATGCGCTCGCCGATGGCCAGCGTACCTCCCACCTGGCCCCGCAGCCATGGTGCTGCTGAGAGGTGGTCGGCATGCGCGTGGGTTTCCAGCAACCATTGCACCTGTAGGCGCTCGGCCCGCACGTAGTCCACCAACGCCGATGCGGAGGCAGTGGAGGTGCGGGCTGCGGCCATGTCGAAGTCAAGGACGCTGTCGATGATGGCGCACGCTGAAGAAGATGGATCGCGTACGACGTGACTGGCAGTGAAAGTGGCAGGATCGAAGAAGGTCTTTACATGAGGCGAGGGGAGCAGGCCGGCACGCGCATCGTTGACGACGCGGACAGCCTGCTCCAAGGGGGCGTCTACCGCTACGGATTGGTTCACGACTGGCTCCGGGGGGGATTGGTTGCTTAATACTTACATGGTTACATAAGGTGTGCAACTATAGAAGAATGCTAGACTGGACGCCTTCCCCATGGTGTTTGCATCACATCACCCGGCCAAGTTGCCCTTACCCGTGACCAGCCCCCCATTCAGCCCGTCAGACCTAGCCACGATGAAGGAGCGCGTGCCCGAGGTGGCCGAGTTGCTGCGCTTCATGGCCACTCCCTCCCGCCTGTTGCTGCTGTGCCAGCTCGCGCAAGGTGAAATGACGGTGAGCGGACTGGAGGACGCCACCGGCATCCGACAGCCGGCGCTCTCCCAGCAACTGGCCGAACTCCGCCAACGAAAGCTTGTAGCGACCCGACGGGAATCGCGGTCGATCGTCTACCGCATGGCAGACCCGCGCGTTGCAGCACTGCTGGGCGCGATGCATGGGATCTTCTGTGCGGACGATACATCAACTTGAAGTGGCCTAAGGCGTCTAGAAGGGACGGGCTACACTCACTGACCTAGGGGAATTTAGGCCATCGGCGTAGTCTGCCCCAAAACCAATTGACCGCAGCAGGCTCGAGGTCTGCTGCGGCCTAGGGATGTTTATCAGGGATGGGGTGGATGTCTGCTTATGGCCGGAAGCGGACATCGGCGACGCCGAAAATTGAGGCGAGCGACGTCGAGCCTGCAGCCAGATCTGGGCGCGAAAGGCTGCCCATTGCTGAGAGTAGAGATTTTCAGGGCGAGGGCTCTGCACAAGCATTCCGCAGCGTGAGAACCAGTGCATCCCATACGGGGCCCTGTCACTTTGTATTCCAGAGAAAAGTAACGGGTCGCCGTCCAAGTCGTCGCTACTGATACTTGGCCCTCGGTCCGCTTAGCGGCGGCACGCATACGATCAGTAACTGAGGAGCCCGAGGCGCACAGGGCCGTGCATGGCTCATTCCCCCTAGATCACTAGCGTGCGCGAGCCGTCCACTAGACCTTGGCCGCACCACTAAGCTCACAGATGGACATTGAGATCAAAAGGGCGCAGCGTTTGCTTCTCGCCCCAAAGGGCTACTGATTTCGGAGAGCGCAAATGAGCAGAACAAGTATCTCCCATCCACTGAAGATTGCCACCTTACCTGTCGGCACGAACGGCGGTGGGATCGGCGTCACCTTTGCACCAGGAAAACATCAGGAAGTAGCAATGACTGGCTCTTGGGCTCGAGACCTGGACGTCGACCTCGCGTCGATCGCGGAGTGGGGAGCACAGCACCTGATCACGTTGATTGAGCCGTGGGAGTTCGAGGAGCTGCGAATCACCTCGTTGGCGGAACGTGCCAGAGCCCACGGTTTGATGTGGTACGGCCTGCCAATTACAGATGGTGCGGCTCCTGACGCGCGACTCCTTGGGCCATGGCGATCCCTAGGGCCACAGTTCGCAGCCAAGCTCTTGTCTGGAACCAGGATCGTGGTGCATTGCAAAGGCGGGCTGGGTCGGGCCGGCACCGTGGCGTCGATGCTCCTCATTGAAACAGGCTTTGCCTCAGATGGCATCGATGCAATTGCTAAGGTTCGCTCGGTGCGACCTGGTGCGGTGGAGACGGCGGAGCAGGAGGAATTCATCCTGAACTGGTCTAATCGCGGAGCCCGGAGACTGAGCTAGCCACAACACCCCACTAACCTACCCGTCATTGCCTTGGGCTGGAGCACAAGATGCCTGTATTGCGCAGTTAGTCTGTGGAGGGCTTCTCTCCAGAGTGCGAAGCGCTGAACACTTTTCTCCAAACACATATAGTGTTGCTGCTCGTACTGCTTCGCCCGCCCTTCGCATGCCTATCTGAACCTGTCGCCGGGGCTGGACTTCGAGACCAAGCTGTTCGCCAAGACCAATGCGCCGCAGCTGCTGCGCAAGGAACTGTCGAAACCGGGCTATGTGCCGCAGCCGATCGCACTGGGCATCAACACCGATGCGTACCAGCCGATCGAACGCAAGTTCAAGCTGACCCGCCAGCTGATTGAAGTGATGCTGGAGACCCGGCATCCGTTCTCGCTGATCACCAAGAACGCGCTGGTCGAGCGCGACATCGATCTGCTCGCGCCGCTGGCCGCGGAGAACCTGGTCAGCGTGCACTTCTCGGTGACCTCGCTGGACCCGCATCTTTCCGCGAAGCTGGAACCGCGTGCATCAGCGCCACATGCACGGCTGCGCGCGATGAAGCGCCTGCATGACGCCGGCATTCCGGTCGGTGTGATGGTGGCGCCGGTGATTCCCTGGATCAACGACAGCGAGCTGGAAGCCGTGCTGGAGGCTGCGCACGGCGCAGGTGCGAGCACCGCCGGTTACGTGCTGCTGCGCCTGCCGCTGGAAGTGGCACCGCTGTTCTGCGACTGGCTGGATACGCACCATCCCGATCGCGCTGCGCACGTGATGAGCACCATCCAGCAGCTGCGCGGCGGCAAGGACTACGACAGCCAGTTCGGCACGCGTATGCGTGGCCAGGGCGTGTATGCCGATCTGTTGAACAACCGGTTCAAGCTGGCACGCAAGCGTCTGGGCTTCAATGCACAGAACAGCCATTGGCCGAAGCTGGATTGCAGCCGGTTCCAGAAGCCGCTGCCGCCGAAGAAGGAGTCGCCGCAGGGCAGTCTGTTCTAGGGCTCTGGACCGCAGCGCGATCCACCGGTAACAATCCACACCCTGCCGCATCGCCTGGTGTTGTACACGATGAAATGCAGTCACTGCTTCCGTGCCAGTGGTCTTCTTCTCTGCCTTGCGACCCTGCAAGTCCAGGCCCGCGCCCTGCACGAATGCATCGTCGTTCCGCAGGCCGCGGTCGTCACTGAAATGCCGGCTGGCCTGGACGAGTTCGAACAACGTTTGTGGACAGCAAATGCAGGTCAGGTGGTCAGCAAGGGCACCGACACCCTTCTTCTGCTTCGCCTGTTCTCGGAATCACCGGGCGTGATGGATTCCCAAGAGTTCACCAAGGTCACCGGCACCCTGTCTGGATACACTCCGTCCTCTGAAGGGATTCCGGCCGTGCTCGGCGCACGCCTGAGCAGTGGCAGCGCGGGCTTCGCGCACAAGGGAGACTACTGGTTGTCCGATTCAGCGGATATCGAACTACATCGGCCGCACAAGGGCGACAGTCGGATCGAAGTCAAAGTGACGGCTGTTGGGTGGAACAGCTATCGAAAGGAGGACCGTTCCTTCTATCTCCAGTTCACCTGTCAACTCGAGGAGATCCCCGTCGAGAAGCTCAGTGCCTGGCAAGGCGGCAACGGCAACCTCTTGGGATCCTTTGGACCTGCCAGATAATCGAGCGGATCAACCTTTACCCAATACTGGCTTATTTCGATGTATCTGGAACAATGCGATAACTGAAATGAAGATCATCCACCGGCTCGGCATCGCGTTCCTTTGGATGCTTCCACTGAACTTTCTTCTGCTGACGACTGCCAAGCTGATGTCAGGAAACGCGCTTGGGAACGAAGAACTCGTGGGCTTCGGCGTCGCCCTCTTTGGTCTGATGGCGGGAGGGATTCTCTATCGCCGCCGCCCTCGGTAGAGGTGAGTTCGTTCGACCGTGGTCCGGGTCCATTGCTGAGAAAGCATTGACTGGAGGTCCTGGCATGGCAGCCTTGAAGAGTGGCGGAGCTCTCCTGGGGCATCACAGAGCCAAGGCAGTCAGAATCATTTCTGACTGGACGACCGCTCGCGGCGGATTCAAGGCACTGGGTACATCATCCGCGGTAAGGCGACTGTGCGAGGAACTTATGGCACCGCGAAAAAGCAGGAAAAGAGATCCAGGATTGCCAGTCGTCCAGCACTGGTTTGTGCGATCGCGATTTGGAGAGTGATGAAGATTCTACTTTGGGTACCTGTTGGTTTATTTGCTTTGCTGTCATTGAGAGCAATCGCGTTCGTCGCCTATCAAGGGCTAAATGGAACTGCCTTCGAGGAAGAGGAAATCATTGTCGCGGGGATCGGATTGGTCTGCGGCTGGATCGCCTGGGTCATGCACAAGACCTTGATCAGGCCAGGTAGGAAGCCGAGACCCTGATTCTGAGCCGGTGGTTCCGGGCGAGCTGGTCGGTGTCGACCGCCGTGGTTACGACGCGAGCGATATAAAAAATTCGCACCGTACAAGTAGATGTTTCTGGGGAGCGCGACTGTGCGAACGAGATTGTTGATTGCGCTTGTTCTAGGCTTGAGCTGCAGCGCGTGCGCGTCGCTGCTTCCTGGTAGCCATAAGATCAGCGCCTTCTACGTGTCTAACGCCAACTCTGATGTGACCGGCTGCGAAAGGTCTGACTACAGGGAAATTTCACTTGCGTGCCATCGGATTGTTGATGGCGACAATGTCGTAGTGGCATTGCGCGAGTACACAGCGACCAAGATTGAGAATGAAAGATACAGGAAGCTGACATTGATCCTTCCCCCGAATCTGGCGGAGGGCGATGTCTTCAGTTTGACGGAGGGTGATATCAGGGCGTTCTACAGCACTGGCCTTAGCCTGAGACCTGGCAGCACTGGATGCTACGGAAAGGCCGTTTCAGGCAGCGTCGAAATCCTCAGGAAATCCAATGATCTGATGCAGCTTCGCATCAACGCGCGCTTTGATCTCGATAGCCCCGCGGGCTGGAAGGACCACTGCAAGATGCGCGAGCTCAGCTATGAACTGAATGCCATCCGGAGACCGCTGGGTCAGGTGGGCGCCTGGGAAGGCGTGCACGCCCCTGGAGATTCTCTTATCAGCGAGGGCAGCCCGAGTAGCGGATTGCCTTAGGAGATAGCACCAACTGCCCGCACGACAGCACAGGATCTCGGGGGCCCGCTTCTTGATCCGGACAAGATGCTGAGAACATCGAGTGACCAGTTTGCTTCACCCTCCTCCAAACAACTTCTGCGCACTCTGGAAGAGGATCCAACTGGTCGCGATGAACTTGTCGCCGCCCTGTGGCCGATTCCCGCGATGGGTGTGGGTGAACGCCGTCGGGGCGATCAACAGGCTGCCGGTACGTGGCGCGATCTTGCGGCCCTGGAACATGAACTCGGTTTCGCCCTCTTCGAATTCGTCGTTGAGGTACAGCGTCCACAGCACATGCCGGTGCAGGGTCTCGGCCTGCGCATCCTTCGGGTACAGCTCGCAGTGCCAGTACGGGTAGCCGCCCTCGCCCGCCGCATACCACTGCAGGTTGATCGCACCCGGGCGCAGGCAGGTGCGGGCCAGGTCGGCCAGCTGCTGCTGCGGCATGTCGGGGAAGTCCTCGGCAGACAGGCGTCGCGGTTGGCCGTTGCTGTCCTGGATCTGCAACATCAGTGGGGCGATCAACGCCTGTGGATAACGGCGTAGATAAGTCAGCAGGCCGTTGAACACCGCAATCTGAAGCTGCTGATCAACATCCTGCCAGCCGTCCAGGCCACTGATGCGCAGATCCTTGCTGTGCTTGAGTTCCGGGAACACGCCACTGCCCACCGCACCGGGCAGCAGGCCACGCGTCGCACGCATGCGCTCGACGATCGCCGCGCAGACCTTGCTGGGGACGGCGTTGTGGATGACTTCGATGAAATCGACCGGGCCCTGCTCGTGCATGCGTGCATTCCTTAGGCGGCAACGGCTTGATGGTGCCGTTTGCCGCCCTCGGTGTCACCCCACGGTCATGTCATCGATCTGCCATGACCGCTGTCAGGCGATCGGTTGTCAGCCCTGTGCGTCGTCGTGTGCGTGGTGGTAGCGCACGGCCTCGGCCACTTCCTCGCGCGAACCGAGGAACACTGGCACGCGCTGGTGCAGCTGGTCGGGCTGGATGTCGAGGATGCGCTCGCGGCCGGTCCAGGCGGCGCCGCCGGCCTGCTCGACCAGCAGGCCCATCGGGTTGGCTTCGTACATCAGGCGCAGCTTGCCGGCCTTGGACGGGTCCTTCTTGTCCCACGGGTAGATGAAGATGCCGCCGCGGGTAAGGATGCGATGCACGTCGGCCACCATGCTGGCGATCCAGCGCATGTTGAAGTTCTTGCCGCGTACGCCTTCCTTGCCCGCCAGCAGGTCGCCGACGTAGGCCTGCATCGGCGCTTCCCAGTGGCGCTGGTTGGAAATGTTGATCGCGAATTCCTGGGTGGCCGCCGGGATCTGCATGTTCTCGGTGGTCAGCACGAACTCGCCCTTCTCGCGGTCCAGGGTGAAGGCGTGGGTGCCATGGCCGACGGTCAGCACCAGCTGGGTGCTGGGCCCGTAGATGCAGTAGCCGGCGGCGATCTGCTTGCTGCCCGGCTGCAGGAAGGCGTCGTCGCCCGGCAGCTCGACATTGGTCGGGCAGCGCAGCACGGAGAAGATGGTGCCGACGGAGACGTTGACGTCGATGTTGGAGCTGCCATCGAGGGGATCGAACAGCAGCAGGAAATCACCGCGGGGATAGATGTCCGGCACCGGCTGGCTGTGGTCCATTTCCTCCGAGGCGCAGGCGGCGAGGTGGCCACCCCAGGCGTTGGCTTCGAGCAGGATCTCGTTGCTGATGACGTCGAGCTTCTTCTGCGCTTCACCCTGCACGTTGCCGGTACCGGCGTCGCCGAGCACGCCACCGAGGGCGCCCTTGCTGACGGCGATGGAGATGCTGGTGCAGGCGCGGGCGACGACCGCGATCAGCTGGCGCAGGTCGGCATTGATGCGGCCGGCGTGCTGTTCCTGGATCAGGAAGCGGGTCAACGAAGTACGGGACATGAACGGGCAGGTCTCGGCAGCGGGAAAACGCCTATTGTCGCCCGTCTGGCGGGGCCGTGCGTGAGCGCGGGAAGGCGTAATCGTTTCCAGATGCGTTGCGCTCGTGGCGCCTTCCTTCTGTGGAGCCGAGCCCGCGCTCGGCTGCTCTTCGTCCTTCATGCCGCACAAGCCGAGCGTAGGCTCGGCTCTACAGAGACCAGGGCGCAAAAAACAAAGGCGCCTTTCGGCGCCTTTGTCCTCAAGCTACTGGAGCGTTGCTTCAGCCCTTGGCGACGGTGGCCACGGCCTTGGCGACGTATTCCAGGTTGTTCTGGTTCAGCGCGGCCACGCAGATACGGCCGGTGCCGACGGCGTAGATGCCGAACTCGTCGCGCAGGCGCTCGACCTGCTCACGGCTCAGGCCGGAGTAGGAGAACATGCCGGCCTGCTCGTTGATGAAACCGAACTGCGGTGCACCGGCAGCGGCCAGCTTCTCGACCAGGCCGTGGCGCAGGGCGTGGATGCGCTCGCGCATCTCGGTCAGCTCCTGCTCCCACATCGCACGCAGTTCCGGGTTGGTCAGCACGCCGGCCACCAGTGCAGCGCCGTGGGTGGATGGGCTGGAGTAGATGGTGCGGATCACGCGCTTGACCTGCGATTGCACGGCCTTGGCGTCAGCGGCGGTCGGCGCCACCATCGACAGCGCACCCACGCGCTCGCCATACAGCGAGAACGACTTGGAGTACGAGTTGGCGACGATGAAGCTGTCGATGCCGGCTTCGGCGATGATGCGCACCGCTGCGCCGTCCTGCTCGATGCCCTTGTCGAAGCCCTGGTAGGCCATGTCGATGAAGGGGAACAGCTGCTTGTCCTTCAGCAGTTGCGCGACCTGCTTCCACTGGGTGACCGTGAGGTCAGCGCCGGTGGGGTTGTGGCAGCAGGCGTGCAGCAGCACCACGGTGCCGGCTTCCAGCTTGCCCAGGTCGGCCAGCATGCCGTCGAAATCGACGCCATGGGTGCCCGGGTCGAAGTAGGTGTAATCCAGCACCTCGAAACCAGCGGCGCTGAACACCGCACGGTGGTTTTCCCAGCTCGGGTTGCTCAGCGCAACGGTGGCGTGCGGCAGCAGCTTCTTCAGCACGTCGGCGCCGACGCGCAGCGCACCGCTGCCACCAACGGTCTGCGCGGTGGTCACGCGGCCGGCGGCCAGCAGCGGCGAATCCTTGCCGAACACCAGCTCACGCGTCGCTTGCGTGTACGCCGGCAGGCCATCGATCGGCAGGTAGCCGCGCGGTTTGGCTTCAGCGGCGAGCTGCTGCTCGATCTGCTTGACGGCGCGCAGCAGCGGAATGCGGCCGCTCTCGTCGTAGTAGATGCCCACACCCAGGTTGACCTTGGTCGGGCGGCTGTCGGCGTTGTACGCCTCGGTCAGGCCCAGGATCGGGTCGCCTGGGACCAGTTCCACGTTTGCAAAGAAGGACACGGCGGTACTCGTTCGGTAGACGGAAAGGGGGAGGAAGTGCGCTACGCGGTCCGCGGCTTTTCGGCCGGAAACAGCCCATCGTAACAAAGCCTGCCGGGGCTGGCCGCCGCCATCGTCATCCGCGGCCCCGTACCATGGCGTGCGTTGCCGCCCGATCCATCAACCTGAATCATGAATCCCGCCGCACGACGCCGTTGCCTGCCGCTGTCCGCCCTGCTGCTGTCGCCTTGGACGGCGGTGGCCGAGCCTGCGCCCACCGCCCTGCCTGCGGTGCAGGTACAGGCCGCCCGGGTGCCGGGCATCGATCCGTTCGCGCTGCCGGCCAGCCAGGACACGGTCTGGATCGACGCCAGCCGCGCGGGCACCGGTGCGCAGCTGTCTGAGGCCTTGGCCGGGGTCCCCGGACTGCTGGCACGTGACCGGCAGAACTTCGCCCAGGACACGCAGCTGTCGATTCGTGGCTTCGGCGCACGCTCGACCTTCGGCGTGCGCGGGGTGCGGGTGCTGATCGACGGCGTGCCGGCCACCATGCCTGACGGCCAGGGCCAGCTGTCGCATGCCAGCCTGTTGGGCGCCGAGCGCATCGAGGTGCTGCGCGGGCCGTTCTCGGCGCTGTACGGCAATTCCTCCGGCGGCGTGCTGCAGGTCTGGAGCGCGCAGGGCCAGGCCGGTGACCCGTGGCGGTTGCGCGTGAATGCCGGCGCCGACAACACCCTCAGTGTCGGCGCACAGCTCAAGGGTGCCGGCCCAGCGCTGGACTACAACATCGCGGCCAATCACTTCCGCACCGATGGCTGGCGGGACCACAGCCGTGCGCGCCGCGAATCGCTCAACGCACGCATTGGTGGTGATCTGGGCGGTGGGCGGCTGGAGCTGCTGCTCAATGCGCTGGATGCCCCCGATGCGCAGGATCCGCTGGGCCTGAGCCGTGCCCAGGTGGCGGCTGATCCGCGCCAGGCCACGGCAGTCGCGCACCAGTACAACACCCGCAAATCGGTGCGCCAGCAGCAGGCTGGCCTGCGCTGGACCCGGGAGACCGGGGCACAGCGCTGGCAATTGATGGGCTATGCCGGCCAACGCGCGGTGACCCAATACCTGCCGATTCCGCCGGCACTCCAGACCAACAGCCCGCTGCATGCCGGCGGCGTGATCGATCTGCAGGGCGGGTATGGCGGGCTGGACGCGCGCTGGGGCTGGCACGGCGACCTCGCCGGCCGGCCGCTGGACCTGGTGGCCGGGCTCAGCGCCGACCGCCAGCGCCAGCACCGCACCGGCTACGAGAACTTCGTGGGCAGCGCCCTCGGGGTGCGCGGGCGCCTGCGCCGTGACCAGATCGATACCGTGCAGAACGTGGACCAGTTCGCCCAGGCCTGGTGGCAATGGAGTCCGCGCTGGTCGCTGCTGGCCGGGGTGCGCCACAGCGCGGTGCGTTTCGACTCGGACGATCGCTACATCACCACCCGCAACCCGGATGACAGTGGCCACCGGCGCTACCAGGCGACCACGCCGGTGGCAGGCGTCAGCTTCGAGGCCAGCCCGCAGTGGCGCCTGCATGCCGCCGTGGGGCGTGGATTCGAGACCCCCACCTTCAACGAGCTGGGGTATCGCGCCGATGGTCAGGCGGGTCTGGCGCTGGATCTGGCGGCCGCCCGCAGCCGCAGCCTGGAGCTAGGCAGCAAGTGGCACGCACAGCATGGAACCCAGCTCGATGTCAGCCTGTTCCGTGCAGATACCGACGATGAGCTGGCAGTTGCCAGCAATATCGGCGGTCGCAGCACCTATCGCAACATCGGCCGCACCCGCCGCCAGGGTGTGGAATTGCAGTATCGCCAGCCGCTGGCCGAGCAGCTGGAGCTGCAGCTGGCGTGGACCTGGCTGCAGGCGCAGGCGCGTTCGCCGTACCTCACCTCCAACACCCTGGTTGCCGCCGGCAGCCGCCTGCCCGGGGTACCGCGCCAGCAGGCCTTTGCCCGGCTGCAATGGTCGCCCGGCCAGTGGCAGTGGGCGCTGGAGGCCTCCGCCAGCAGTGATACCGTAGTCAACGACGTGGCGACCGAACGCGCGCCCGGCTTCGCCCTGCTGCATCTGGAAGCCGGCCGTCGCTGGGCCCTGCCGGGTGGCGAGCTGCGCGCCTTCGCCCGGATGGAGAACGTGCTGGACCACGCCTACATAGGCTCGGTGATCGTCAACGATGGCAACGGGCGCTTCTACGAACCGGGACCGGGACGGCGGGCCAACGTCGGCCTGCAATGGTCGTGGCGTTGAAGGGGTAGTGCCGGCCGCTGGCCGACATCGCGCCGTGCAGGATGTCAGGAGGTTGCCGGCCAGCGGCCGGCACTACCCGTCAGTCGGGGGCCTTGGCTGGCACGAACGGCGATGTCGGGTCGCTGGCCGGGAAGGTCTCCTCCAGCGCTTCGTCCTGGTTGTCGCTGGCGCGCTGCTTGCGTTCGCGGCGCTTGAGCGGGCTTTCCTGGCCACCGCGATGGCGGTCACCGCCATCCTTGCGGTCCTGCGCCGCCTGTTCAGCCTCGTGCTTCACCGGCAGATGGTCGCTCCCGTGCTCGGCATCGAAGAACGGTGCGCCGGTGCCACGGTAGTCGGCGTTGTCGGCATCGCGTTTGCCGCGCTGCTCGCCCGGAATGGGCGGGTGGTTTGCGCGCAGCGGGTCGCGGGAGGTCTCTCGGCTCATGGTCTGGCTACCTGCGCTCGGGGTCCCCACTACACCGCGACGCAGGTAAAGCCGCCGCGAACCTGGCGTCATGAACATCTCGCTCACCCGCTGGTAACGGCACCGCGCGTATTCCTGCCCACCCGCCCCCGCTGCAGGAGCCGGCCATGCCCCGTCTTGAACGACCCGCACCGTCCGTGTTCAACGCCCTGCTCGATCCGCTCGGCCAACGTACCGCGCAGCGCCGCACGCGCCGCCATGAGGATCCGCAGGCGGTGGCCCAGGACTATCTGCAGTACATGCTCAGTGACTACGAGGAACGTCGCGGGCAAAGTCATCGCAACTGGCGTGACCTGTGCCCGGTCTATGCCTTCGCGTTGACAACCCATGCTGCCGACTGGCCGCGCGGTGACGCTGCCGATACCTGCGAGGAATTGGCCGAGCACTGGGAACAGATGCGCGGGCAGTCGCGGCTGGGCTGGTCGCAGGCGCGGCCGGTGGTGGAGGACGCCTGGCGCGCGCTGGACCATATTCCGGCGGCGGCGGTGAGGCCGTTGCTGCAGTAGTGCCGGCCGCTGGCCGGCAACCCCAGGACACTTGAGGCCGCGAGCTCTGCTGGCCGGCGGCCGGCACTACCGCACCTGCGTGGAACCCACGTGCACGGTATCGACACGGGTGGTTTACACCGCCCATCCGAAGCTGGGTGCCCTGCCCCATCAGAGGTGCGTCCATGGCCCGCCCGATCTGGACCGGTACGCTGTCCTTCGGACTGCTCAATGTGCCGGTCTCGCTGATGTCCGGCGAACGCAAGGTTGACCTGCAGTTCCGCATGCTCGACTCGCGCGATCGCAAGCCGATCCGTTTCGAAAGGGTCAACGCCGACACCGGCGAGGAAGTGCCCTGGAAGGACATCGTCAAAGCCTATGAGTACGACAAGGGCAGTTATGTCGTGCTGGAGGAAGGCGACATCCGCTCGGCGGCGCCGGAAAGCCACGAAGCGGTGGAGGTGGAATCCTTCGTGGACGCAGCGCAGATCGACCCGCGCTACTACGAGAAGCCGTACCTGCTGGTGCCCGGCAAGAAGGCCGAAAAGGGCTACGTGCTCCTGCGCGAAACGCTGCGCAGTACCGGCAAGGTAGGCATTGCCCGGGTGGTGGTGCGCACGCGCGAGTACCTGTGTGCGGTGATGCCGCATGCGGACGCGCTGGTGCTGATGATCCTGCGCTATCCGCAGGAACTGGTGGATCCCGAGGACTACAAGCTGCCTGCCGGCAAGCTGTCCGACTACCGCATCACCAGCAAGGAAACGGCGATGGCCGAGCAGTTGATCGAGTCGATGTCCGGCGATTGGGACCCATCGCACTACCACGATGAATTCCGCGAGCGCCTGCAGCAGGTGCTGAACAAGCGCATCAAGTCCAAGGGCGGCACCACGCGGGTGGAAGATGAGCCCGCACCACACGAGGATGCGACAACGAACGTTGTCGACTTCATGGCATTGCTGCAGAAGAGCCTGGATGCGAACAAGCGCACGCCGGCGAAGAAGACCGCAACGCGCAAGGCAGCCGCAAAGTCGACGGTGAAGAAGGCCGCAAAGAAGACAACGAAGAAGGCTGCAAAGAAGGCCGCACCACGGCGCAAGGCAGGTTGAACCATGTCGCTGCACCAGTACCGGCGCAAGCGCCGGCTTGGCGGAGGCACAGGGCAGACGCCGGAGCCTGACGACACACCCGCACGCGGTGATCCGCAGCGGCGGCCAACCTTCGTCATCCAGCTGCATCATGCCAGTTCGCGCCACTATGACTTCCGCCTTGAGATGGACGGCGTGCTGAAGAGCTGGGCGGTGCCGAAAGGTCCTTCGCTTCGCGTCGGCGAGAAGCGGCTGGCCGTGGCAGTGGAAGATCACCCGTTGTCCTACGCTGGCTTCGAGGGCGACATTCCTGAAGGCCACTACGGCGCGGGGCACGTGGAGGTGTTCGATCAGGGCACCTGGGCCTGCGAAGGCGATCCACTGCAGGCGCTGGCAGCAGGAAAGATCGACTTCGTACTGCATGGACAACGCCTGGCCGGTGGCTGGAAGCTGGTGCGCACTGCAATGAAGGGACGCCAGGTGCAGTGGCTGCTGATCAAGCGCGACGACGAGCAGGCGCGCGATGCCGAAGCAGACGATCTGCTGGATGCGCACGTGCCCAAGCGCGCATCCACCGTGATGAAGCACACTGGGGGGAAGGCAGGGCGTGCTGTGCCCGCCGCACGCACGGCTACCCGCAAGGCCGATGCACGCTGGCATGCGCGCGCGCTGAAACTGGACGGCGCACGTGACACGCCCTACCCGCATGGGTTCAAGCCGCAATTGACCGATCATCGCGACAGCGCGCCGGACGGCGCGCGTTGGCTGCACGAGATCAAGTGGGACGGCTATCGCCTGCTGGCCGATCTGCACGACGGCGAGGTGAAGCTCCGCTCCCGCAATGGCCTGGATTGGACCGATGACTTCCCCGAGGTCGTGCAGGCCGTGCAGGCGCTGCCGGTGCGCGATGCGCGCCTGGACGGTGAGCTGGTGGTGCTGGACAAGGAAGGGCGCAGCGATTTCGCAGCGTTGCAGCGCGTGATCGATGGAAGCTCGAAGCAACCGCTGCGCTACATCGTGTTCGATCTTCCGGGTGTGGCCAACGCGGACATCAGTCGTGCGCCATTGCTGGAACGCAAAGCGCTGCTGAAGGATCTCATCGGACCGGTGCCCGGCATCCTGGCCTTCAGCGAACATGTGATCGACCAGGGCCCGCAGGTGTTCGATGCCAGTGGCCAGGCCGGATTCGAAGGCATCGTCAGCAAGCAGGTGGACGCGCCGTACGTGAACACCCGCGCACGCAGCTGGGTGAAGGTGAAGCACGAAGACACCGACGAGTTCGTGATTGTCGGCTACACGGCCCCCAGGGGCTCGCGGGTGGGTTTCGGATCATTGTTGCTGGCAACGCCGGACAAGGAGGGTCTGCGCTATGTGGGCCGCGTCGGTACCGGCTTCGACGACGAGAACCTGCGCGCGCTGCTCAAGGCATTGCAGCCACTGGCAGTAAAGACGCCCGTGCTGCAGCTTCCGGCGCATGTGCCGTTCCGCGCCGCCAGCGTGCGCTGGGTGAAGCCGGTGACGGTGGCGGAAGTGGCGTTCCGTGGCTGGGGCAAGGAAGGCCTGCTGCGCCAGGCCAGTTTCAAGCGGCTGCGCAGCGACAAGCAGAAGGAGGACCTGGGAATGAGCAACGCAACAGCAGTTGCTGAAGCCGGGGGCGAGGTCCAGATCACGCATCCGGAGCGGGTGGTGTTTCCCAGTCAGGGACTGGGCAAAGGCGACGTGGCCGACTATTACCGGCGCATGGCGCGCTGGATCCTGCCCGAAATTGCGGGACGGCCGCTGTCATTGCTGCGCTGCCCCGATGGGGTGGGCAAGGCCTGTTTCTTCCAGAAGCATCATGGCCCCGGCCTGGGCGACGCGGTGCACGCGGTGCCCCTGCAGCAGAAGAGCGGCCGCGAGGACTACGTCTATATCGACGACGCACGGGGCCTGCTGCAGCTGGTGCAGATGAACACGCTGGAGCTGCATCCGTGGGGTGCGACCGTAGCAGACACCGAGCATCCGGATCGACTGGTATTCGATCTCGATCCTGGAGAAGGCGTCAGCTGGGCACAGGTGAAATCGGGTGCACGTGATGTGCGTGATCGTCTGCAGCAGGTGGGCCTGGAGAGCTTCGTGCGGCTGTCTGGCGGCAAGGGGGTACATGTGGTGGTACCGCTGCAGCCCAAGGCCGGCTGGGACGAGGCGAAGGCGTTCTGCGAGGCCTTTGCGCAGGCAATGGCAAAGGAGCAACCTGATCGCTATGTGGCGACGATGAGCAAGGCCAAGCGCAGTGGCGTCATCTTCATCGACTGGTTGCGCAACACCCGAGGGGCCACCAGCGTGTGCTCGTGGTCGCTGCGCGCGCGTGATTCCGCCGGTGTGGCAGTGCCGCTGCGCTGGGAGGAACTGGCGCGTATCAGTGCTGCCGACGCCTTTCCCATGGGCAAGGCGCTGGCGAGGGCGCAACGCCTGAAGAGTGACCCATGGCAGGGCATCGCGCAGTTGAAGCAGACGCTGCCGCGCATGGACCTGTAGAGCCGAGCCCATGCTCGGCTGCCTGTGTCGATATGCATGAAAGCCGAGCATGGGCTCGGCTCTACAAAGGCGGCGTTACCCTGCGTCGCGCGAGGCGCGGCGGCCGAACCACCAACCGGCCAGCAGTTGCAGCGGCAGCGATGCCAGCAGCGCAATGACGAACCAGAACGGGAAATCCGCACCGGCCGTCCACATCGCGTAGCCACAGCCCAGCGCGATCAGCGACCAGATCGAGAAGCCATGCGAACGCGGCCAGCAGGGGGCGTAATAGGTGGCAAAGGAAACGCCCGCGATGCCACCAAGAACGCTGAAGGTGAGGTCCCAGCCCAGCTGCACGCTGTTGTTGTCCGGCGACAGGCCCAGCAACGGGGGCAGCCAGCTGGCGACGCTGCTGACCAGCGCAAGCGACAGGACGCCGCCGATCAGGGCGACGATGGACAGGAACAGGGTCTTGAGCAGGCCGGGCATGCGCGCATTGTACGGCGGCCACAGAGTGCCCGCGTTGCCGGCCAGCGGCCGGCACTACCGAACCGCCTGGGGTTTGCCGGCCAGCGGCCGGCACTACCGATGAATCGGCATGGCCGCCGCGTCCGTGGGAGAGGGGGACGGAGCGACGGCGGCCATGCACAGGCGGTCAGGCAGCGAAGTCGAGTACCACGCGGCCCTCAATGGTGCCCGCGTGCATGCGCGCGAACACGTCGTTGATGTTCTCCAGGCGGTCGGTGCTGACCGTGGCCGCGACCTTGCCTTCGGCGGCGAACTGCAGCGACTCCTGCAGGTCCAGCCGGGTGCCGACGATCGAGCCGCGCACGGTGATGCCGTTGAGCACCATGCCGAAGATGTCCAGCGGGAAATTACCGGGCGGCAGTCCGTTGAGCGAGACGGTGCCGCCACGGCGGACCATGCCCAGCGCCTGCTCGAACGCCTTCGGTGAGACCGCCGTGACCAGGGCGCCGTGCGCGCCGCCGATCTCCTTCCTGAGGAAGGCGGCCGGATCGGTGGTGCGCGCATTCACGGTGACCTGCGCACCCAGCTGCCGGGCCAATGCCAGCTTGTTGTCGTCCACATCCACCGCAGCCACGTTCAGGCCCATCGCACGGGCGTACTGCACCGCCATGTGGCCCAGGCCACCGATGCCGGAAATCGCCACCCAGTCACCGGGCTTGGTGTCGGTGACCTTCAGGCCCTTGTAGACGGTCACGCCGGCGCACAGCACCGGTGCGATCTCGACGAAGCCCACGTCCTTCGGAAGCAGGCCGACATAGTTGGCATCGGCCAGTGCGTACTCGGCGAAGCCGCCGTTGACCGAGTAACCGGTATTGCGCTGTGTCTCGCACAGCGTTTCCCAGCCACCCAGGCAGTGTTCGCAATGGCCACACGCCGAGTACAACCAGGGGATGCCGACCCTGTCGCCTTCCTTGACGTGCCCTACCCCGCCTCCCACGGCCACGACGTGCCCCACGCCCTCGTGGCCGGGGATGAACGGCGGGTTCGGTTTCACCGGCCAGTCGCCCTCGGCGGCGTGCAGGTCGGTGTGGCAGACGCCACAGGCCTCGATCCTGACCAGTACCTCGCCCGCCCCCGGGCGTGGTACCGAGACTTCCTCGATCACCAGTGGCTTGCCGAACTCACGCACGACAGCGGCCTTCATGGTCGAATTCATGTTCGGATCTCCGTAGTGCGCTTGCCCACAGAATGACGCCGGCACGAGGCCGGCGCTTTGATCACGATCAAACCTTTGAAGATTCGCGGAGCAGGTTCAGCTGGCCAGCACGGACGCCTCGCGGGCCAGGCGTTCGATCGCCTCCCAGTCGCGGGTCTGCAGCAGGGCCGGGGTGGTCAGCCACGAACCGCCCACGCACAGCACGTTGGGCAGATGCAGGAACTGCGGTGCGGTCTGCGCACTGATGCCGCCGGTCGGGCAGAAGCGCACATCGGCGAACGGACCGTGCCAGGCGGCCAGTAGCGCGGCGCCGCCGGCCTGTACCGCCGGGAAGAACTTGAAGGTGTCCTGGCCATGCTCCAGGCCCAGGATCAGGTCCGAGGCGGTGGCGGCACCGGGCAGGTACGGCAGGTCGGCATCACGCGCGGCCGCATACAACGCCGGCGTGGCACCGGGGGACACCGCGAATCGCGCGCCGGCCTGCTTTGCTGCCTGCATCTGCGCGGCGTCGAGTACGGTGCCGGCACCGATCACCGCGTCCGGCACGGCCTCGACCATCGCCTTGATCGCATCCAGCGCCTGCGGCGTGCGCAGCGTCACCTCGATTACCGGCAAGCCGCCGCGGAACAGTGCCTGGGCGACGTCGACCGCTTCATTCACATCTTCGGGGGTGTACACCGGGATCACCGGTGCCAGCTTCAACAGCGCGCGCAGGCGCGGATCAGCGCTGGACATGGTCTTGCTCCTTGCCCGACGGGGCATCGCGGATCGCCGCCGGGTACGGCAGCGCAGCGGCGCATGATGCCACGTGGCTCACGAAGGTGCTGGCAGCGTCGCCCCGCCCTGCCCCGGTCAGGCCGGGTCGGCCTGCAGCGCCTGGATGCGGCGCTGGTACCAGTCGCCACCGAGCGGATCGAACACCGCCGAGCGCTCCATCTGCGACTCGTACACGTGCACAGAAATCGCCAATGCGTCGTCACTGGCGTTGCGCAGGGTGTGGTACTCGTGCGGCGGGATCAGGCTGCCGGCACTGCCGCAGCCTCCGCGCAGCGTGGCGTGGCGGTGGAAACGCCAGCGCTCGCCGGCGCGCTCCAGCAGCTCGTAACGGGTGATCTCCAGTTCGCCCAACCACACTCCCTCCACACACCACATGGCATCGTGGTCGTGCAGCGGCGTGCCCTGCCCTGGGCCCCAGCTCATGGCGATCACGCTGTAGCCGTGTTCGCGGCTGTGGTACAGCGGACGTCGCGCGTAATGATCACTGACCGGCCGATGCACGCACTCGGGCAATTCGATGCGGCTGTCGGTTATGGCTTCCTGCAGCGCCAGCTGCAGGTCGGCGGTGATGCGCCCGGCATCACCGGCGGTCACCGCCGCATCGACCGCAGCGATCAACCGGTCGCGGCCACGGAACGGCGGAAACGGAGAGGTCTGCAGGTCCATGCACCTGACTGTAGCGGAGCATGGTTAAGGGAATGTTGGCGTTCGCGCGCGTCGCGTCCGCATTCAGGGTGAACACGCGCAGAAGAACGGTTCAGATGCAGAGGCACTAGAGCAATCACAAGGGAACCTCGCGCAGCAAAACGTGTCGAACACAACGCGATTCAGATCCGCTGCGACGTTCCGCAACTTCGCATCCGACGGGTGCAAGGCTAGAATTCTCCGACTTACCTGGTTCTATACATGTCAGTGCGAAATATGAGCGATGCCGCGTTGCCGGCATCGAAAGGCAAGGCTGCCACGATCAACGACATCGCACGACTGTCGGGAGTTTCCAAGAAAACGGTTTCAAGAATCATCAACAACTCGCCGCTGGTGCGCAAAGACACCCGCGACAAGGTCGAGGCGTTGATGCGCGAGGTCGGTTACGTGCCCGACCCGCTGGCGCGCGGACTCGCGTTCCGCCGCTCCTTCCTGATCGGCCTGGTGTATGACGACCCCGGCGCCCAATGCATTGTCGACCTGCAGCACGGCGCGCTGGAAGCGCTGCGCGGCACCGGCTACGAGCTGGTGGTGCACCCGTGCAACAGCCAGGATCCGGACTGTGCGGACGGCGTGCGCCGTTTCGTGCAGCAGCAGAAACTGCATGGCGTGATCCTCGGCCCGCGCGCCTCCGAATCGATGGCGCTGGCGCAGATGCTCGACGCGATCGACTGCCGCCACATCCGCATCAACGCGCATGCGTCGGAAGAAGTCGTGCAGGCGGTGGTCACCCACGATCGCGATGGTGCGGCGGCGGCTGCGGGCTACCTGCTCTCGCTCGGCCACCGCGACATCGCGGTGATTGCCGGTCCCGGTGACCGGCGCGCTGCCCGCGAGCGGACCCACGGCTTCCTTGATCGGCTGGCCCAGGTCGGCGTGACCCTGCCGGGCGAGCGCGTGCTGGAAGCGGGCGACACCTTCGAGTCCGGCGTGCATGCCGCCGAACGCCTGCTGATGGGCGGACAACGCCCCAGTGCGATCTTCACCGGCAACGACGAAATCGCCGCGGGCGTCTACCAGGTGGCATTGCGTGCGGGCATCGCGGTGCCGCAGCAGTTGTCGATCGTCAGCTACGACGACAGCCCGCTGGCGTCGCGGCTGTGGCCGCCGCTGACGTCGGTACGCCGCCACGTCTCCGACATCGGCCGCATGGCTGCCGCGATGCTGGTGCAGACCGACGTACCGGAGGCGCCGGCTGCGGCCAGCGTGCATCCGCAACTGATGGTGCGCGGTTCCTGCCGGGCCGTGGACGGCTGAGTGTCCTGCCCTCGCCTGCGCCGTCGCGACAGAACGGTGCAGGCAACAACGAAAACGGCGCACCAGGGTGCGCCGTTTCCACTGCGAAGCGGTGTGCGTTACGCGCTTACACGTCGCCGCCGTCGGCCCAGCCTTCACCCGTGCCCTTCTGGAACACGCGGTCGTCGTCCTGCACATCACCGGCCGGCAGATGCGCCTGGTCGGCCAGTGCCGCGTAGATCGGGGTGAAGTCCGGCGACGTCGCCTGCATCAGCTGTTCGAAGCTGTCGATGACGAAGTAGGTCTTCTGGAAGGTGTCGATGCGGTACTTGGTGCGCATGATCCGCTGCAGGTCGAAACCGATGCGGTTGGGCGCGGGCGATTCCAGCGAGTACAGCGACTCGCCCTTCGACGACACGATGCCGGCGCCGTAGATGCGCAGGCCGTCGGGCGTATCGATCAGGCCAAACTCCACCGTGTACCAGTACAGGCGGGTCAGGTTCTGCAGTGCATCCGGGCCGATCGCGTGGGCCTTGACGCCGCCACGGCCGTACGCCTCCATGTAGTCGGCGAACACCGGGTTCATCAGCAGCGGCACGTGGCCAAACAGATCGTGGAACAGGTCCGGTTCGGCGATGTAGTCGATCTGGTCCGGGCGACGGATCCACCAGGTCACCGGGAAACGGCGGTTGGCCAGGTGGTCGAAGAAATCCAGTTCCGGCAGCAGGCCTTCAACGCCGACCAGGGTCCAGCCGGTGGCGGCGCCCAGTACTTCGTTGAGCTGGTCGAAGCGCGGAATCATGTGTGCGCTCATGCCCATCTCGTCCTGCGCGTCCAGGAACTCCTGGCAGGCGCGGCCGACCAGCAGTTCGCGCTGGCGCTGGTACAGCGTGCTCCAGGTGGCGTGGTCGTCGGCGCTGTAGGTGTCCCACGGCTGCTCGACGAGCGCGGTGGTATACACCGGCACGTAGCCCTTGTCGGTCTGCTGGTGTTCGACGCGGCGGGGCTGGGCGAGGTCCATGGGGCACTCCTTGACGGGATACCCACGATGCTAGGGCAGGGCGCACGCAACAGGGTTGCAAAAGTTGCGTCGATTGGCCTTGTTGGCGCAATATCCTTGCGTACTCACCATGTTGCGGGGCAACAATGGCCGGAGAAGTCCAGTTCGATCGCACGGATATACGTCTACTGGCTGAAATCCAGCGGGATGGGCGCGCCACCAACGCCGAGCTGGCGACACGGGTGAACCTCTCGCCCTCGGCCTGCCTGCGCCGCCTGCAGCGGCTGGAAAGCGAGGGCGTGATCGTCGGCTATGGCGCGCGGCTGGAACCGCGCCAGCTGCGCCTGGGCCTGCAGGCCTTCGTGCGCGTGCAGCTGGAAAAGCATGACCAGGCCGCCATCGGCCACTTCGTGGACAGCGTGCAGGGCTGGGATGAAGTGGTGGCCTGCCATGCGCTGACCGGCGACATGGACTACCTGCTGCACGTCTACGTGCGCGACCTGGAGCACTTCTCGCACTTCCTGCTGGACCGGCTGCTCAACGCCGGCGGCGTGGCCGATGCCAATTCCAGCTTCGTGCTGCGCACGGTGAAGGGTTTCCAGGCGTTGCCGTTGTCGCAGCTGGAGCCCTGAGCAGCCACCAGGCGTGCCCGGTGGCCTGGCATCAATGGATCAGCACTTGTCCTTGCGGCCCATCAGCTTGCCCAGGCGCGAGGCTTCCTCGCACTTTGGTGCGGCCACCGGCGCGGGTGCCGCCGCGGCGGCGCGCGCGCGCTGCAACTGCTGGATCTTCGCGCGGATCTGCGGCATGGCCGCCATTGCGGCCTTCTCGCCTTCCAGGATCGCGGTGCCGCGCTGGCTGAAATCGGCGGCGCCGATGTCCAGTACCTTCGGACGGATGACGATGTCGGCGCGCGCCAGCTCCTGCTCGCCCAGGCGCTGGCCCATGATCGAGATGGACTGGTTGACGATGCCCAGCATGTCCGTCGGTGCCTTGCCGCTGGCCTTGCTGGAGATGTCCACGGCGATCACGAAGTCGGCGCCGAGCTGGCGCGCGGCATCCACCGGCACCGGGCTGACCACGCCGCCGTCGATGTAATTGCGGCCGCCGATCTTCACCGGCTCGAACACACCGGGGATGCTGCTCGACGCGCGCACCGCCTGGCCGACGTTGCCGCGCACGAAGATCGCGCGCTCGCCCGTTTCCAGCTGGGTGGCAACGGCGGCGAACGGTTTCTTCAGGCGCTCGGCGGGACGGTTGGCGACCTGCTCGTTGACGTAGTCCTGCAGCTTCTGGCCCTGCACCAGGCCACCGGAGAACAGGCGCACGTCGCGGATGCTGGCTTCGTCCAGCGCGACTGCCTTGCTCTGCATCTGGAAGGCGTCCATGCCGCTGGCATACAGCGCACCGACCACGCTGCCGGCGCTGGTGCCGGAGACCACGGCCGGCTCGAAGCCGTTGGCTTCCAGCATCTTGATCACGCCGATGTGCGCGAAGCCCTTGGCCGCGCCGCCACCGAGGGCGATGCCGATCCTGATCGGCTTGGCCTGCGGCACCACGGTCGGCGCCGGCGGCGGCGTGGGGCGGACCGGGTCGCCACCGCAGCCGGCCAGCAGGCCGATCAGGGCGACGGACAGCAGCATGCGGGGGCGGAACAGGCTCATCGGCAGTGCGCTCGCGGCGCTGGATTCAGGAAAGGGCGCCAGCATACCGAAGCCGTGGCGGGGCGGGCAGGGTGGGGGGAACTCCCTATTCAGCAAAAAAAACGTGAATCGCTTCTGGTGGGTGCGGACCTTGGTCCGCACAAATGCCTGGTCGCGCGCTGAAGGAATGTGCCAACCAAGGTTGGCACCTACCAAATGAGTGGGTCAGAACCGGTTGTCACCATCCAGCATCCGGCCCAGGCCGCCCAGCACCGAGCCTTCGCCGCGGCTCTGGCCGCCGCCCTGCGGTGCGGCCATCCACATGCGGCCGGCCAGGCGCGAGAACGGCAGCGACTGCAGCCAGACCTTGCCGGGGCCGGTCAGCGTGGCCAGGAACACGCCTTCGCCGCCGAACAGCATGCTCTTGATGCCGGCCACCCGGCGCACGTCCATGTCCACGCTGGAGTGGTAGGCCACCACGCAGCCGGTATCCACGTCCAGGCGCTCGCCGGCGGCCAGCTCGCGCTCGATCACGCAGCCACCGGCGTGGATGAACACCCAGCCGTCGCCTTCCAGCTTCTGCATGATGAAGCCCTCGCCGCCGAACAGGCCGGTCATGATCCTGCGCTGGAACTGCACGCCGATCTGCACGCCGCGCGCGCCGGCCAGGAAGCTGTCCTTCTGGCAGATCAGGCGGCCGCCGTGCTGGTCCAGTTTCATCGCCAGCACCGTGCCGGGGTAGGGCGCGGCGAAGGCGACCTTGCCCTTGCCATGCCCGCTCTGGGTGTAGACGGTGGCGAACAGGCTCTCGCCGGTCAGCACACGGCGGCCGGCGGCCATCACCTTGCCCATGAAGCCGCCCTGGTCACCGTTGGCAGCGCCAAACACCGTGTCCATCTGCACCGTGGCGTCCTTGAACATCAAGGCGCCGGCCTCGGCAATGGCGCTCTCGCCGGGGTCGAGCTCGATCTCCACGAACTGCATTTCATGGCCGACGATGCGGAACTCGATGTCGTCGGCGCGGCCGCCGGCGCCGGCGGCGACCGGGACCGGCGGCGGCGTGTTGGGCATGCCCGGGGCTGGAGCCTGCAGCTCGGCCACCTCGGCGATCGGCGTCCACCCGCTCATGCCCTGGCACCATGCCAGGGCGCGTGGATTGGCCTGCGCGTACCGGCGTGCGGCCCCGTCATCAAGCGGGCCGATGCGCTCGGCCTGGGCGGAGGCATGGAAGTACCACTGGGTCATGGCGGCGGGTCCGTCGCGTCGAAACCCCGAGTCTAGCGAGCGCCCGGGGGTGCCGGCGACGGGGCCATGAACGGCGGGCATTTGCGGCATAGGTGCTGTATTGCAACAATTATCTGGTAGCGCCGTTTTACCACCCCTCCAAACACAGCCTACCGCCATGTCCCCGACCCGCACTTCCCGTGGCCGATTTCCGGTCGCGCGCCCCCTCGTTGCCGCTCTTTCCGCCCTGCTGCCGCTGGTAGCAGCCGCCCAGGAAACCCCCGCTGCCAAGGATCCGGTTGCCCTCGACGCCCTGCAGGTGACCGCGCAGCGCCGTGTCGAGAACGCCAAGGACGTGCCGGTCGCGCTCTCCGCGATCCAGGGCGAGAAGCTGGATGTGCTCGGTTCGGCCGGCGATGACATCCGTTTCCTGGCCGCACGCGTGCCCAGCCTCAACATCGAGTCGTCCTACGGCCGTGCCTTCCCGCGCTTTTACATCCGCGGCCTGGGCAACACCGACTTCGACCTCAATGCGTCGCAGCCGGTGTCGCTGGTGTACGACGATGTGGTGCAGGAAAGCCCGCTGCTGAAGGGCTTCCCGCTGTTCGACCTGGCCAACGTGGAAGTGCTGCGTGGTCCGCAGGGCACGCTGTTCGGCCGCAACACCCCGGCCGGCGTGGTCAAGTTCGATTCGGCGCGTCCGTCGCAGGATGCCGATGGCTACATCCGCGTCGGCTACGGCAGCTACAACAGCTGGAACGTACAGGGCGCCTACGGCGGCCCGCTGACCGATCGCTGGTCGGCACGCGTCTCGGCGATCTACCAGCGCCGCGATGACTGGGTCGACAACACCCGCGTCGGCGCTCCCAACAGTGGCTTCGAAGGCTATGACGAAGCCGCCGGCCGCGTGCAGTTCCTGTACGAAGGCGATGACTTCGAAGCGCTGTTCAACCTGCACAAGCGCAAGCTCAATGGCACCGCCCGCCTGTTCCGCGCCAACATCATCGAGAAGGGTGGCAACTCGCTGGTCGAGAACTTCGACCGCGACAAGGTGGCCAACGACGGCGTCAACTTCTCCGACCTGAAGACCTGGGGTGGCAGCGCGCGCCTGCAGTGGAACCTCGGCTCGGTGACGCTGCACTCGATCACCGGCTACGAAACCGCCGAATCGCTCAACCGCGGTGACATTGACGGTGGCTACGGCGCGGCGTTCCTTGGCGCCGGCAACTACGGCCCCGGCCTGATTCCGTTCTCGTCGGAGTCGGCTGACGGCCTGCCGCATCACCGCCAGTGGACGCAGGAAGTCCGCATCGAGTCCAACGAGTGGGGCCGCTTCGACTGGCAGGCCGGCGTCTTCTACTTCGATGAAGACGTGACCATCAACAACTTCAACTACGACTCGCTGGCCCCGGGCAATCCGCAGACCGGCCACGTGGTGCAGAACCAGCGCAACAAGGCCTGGGCGGTGTTCGCCTCGGGTGACTTCGATGTCACCGACCGCTTCAAGCTGCGTGCCGGCGTGCGCTACACCCAGGACAAGAAGGACTTCAGCGCCAGCGTGCTGCAGGCCGTTCCGTTCGGCACCCCGGTCAGTGGCCCGTACCTGGCCAACACCGACGTCAACGACGTCAGCTGGGACCTCAGCGGCGTCTACAAGCTGACCGACGACATCAACGCCTATGCCCGTGTGGCCAAGGGCTTCCGCGCGCCGTCGATCCAGGGCCGCCTGGCCTTCGCGCCAGGCCTGTCGCAGGCCGATTCGGAGAAGGTGATCTCGTACGAGGCCGGCATCAAGGCCGACCTGTTCGAGCGCCGCGCGCGCCTGGGCCTGAGCGTGTTCCGCTACAACGTCGATGGCCAGCAGCTGATCGCGGTGGGCGGCAGCAACAACACCGCCACCCTGCTCAACGCCGACAAGACCATCGGCCAGGGCGTCGAGCTGGACCTGGAGGCCTACCTGGCCGACAACGTCCTGCTGACCTTCGGCAGCAGCTACAACGACACCGAGATCAAGGACAAGAACCTGGCGGTGGCGATCTGCGGCGGTGGCTGCACCATCACCGACCCGACTACGGTGATCAACGGCCAGACCTATGCGCTGGTGAACGGCAACCCGCTGCCGCAGGCGCCGAAGTGGATCCACAACGCGACCCTGCGCGTGGGCTTCCCGCTCAGCGATGGCAGCGAGCTGTACGCCTACACCGACTGGGCCTACCGCAGTGCGGTGAACTTCTTCATCTACGAGTCGCCGGAATTCCGCGGCCGCAGTTCGCTGGAAGGCGGCCTGCGCCTGGGCTACAACTGGGATTACGGCCAGTACGACGTGGCGGTGTTCGGTCGCAACCTGACCAACCAGACCCGCGTGGTCGGCGCGATCGACTTCAACAACCTGACCGGCTTCCTCAACGAGCCGCGTACCTGGGGCGTGGAGTTCACCGCGAAGTTCTGATGCGGTGGTTGCGTTGATGCAATGCAGAAGGGCCGGCGCAATGCCGGCCCTTCTGTTTCCTGCTTCGTGTAGAGCCGAGCCTGCGCTCGGCTGCTCTGAGCCGAGCATGGCTCGGCTCTACAGAGGCGTGGCCTACAGCGCGCTCTGCGGGCGCACCTTCAGCACCGCATTCTCGGTGGCGCAGTCGCGGCTGGAGTGCCGACCGGCCTTGCGCGCCGCCTCGATCTCCTTGCGTGCGGCCAGCAGGTCCTTGTTGAAGGCAGCGTTGTCATGCAGGCGGGCCACGGCGGCCGCGCCCATGAAGCGGCCTTCGAGGATGTCGCTCTGCCAGTGCACGTTGCACACCAGGCGGCTCTCGCCGTAGTTGCGGCCGCGGGCCTGGATGGCATCGGCGCGGTCCGGCGCGATCTCCGACAGGATCAGGGCCCAGGCCCAGCCGATCGAGGTGTGGCCGGACGGATAGGAACCGTTCTTGCGCAGGCCGTCCTCGTCCTTCGGCGAGCAGGTCGGCTCACCGTTGACCATGAACGGGCGCGGGCGCTGGTAGTGGTTCTTGGCCGCCTTGGTGGCGGCGCTGGCGTCGATCCGGCTGCGCTCCAGCAGTCGGTACAGCGCCGGGGTCTTCACTGCATCGACGTCGATGTCGGCGGCGCAGGAGAAGTGGTTGGCGCCTTCGGGGAAGCCGAGTTCCGCATCGACGCCGGCCTGGGCGAAGCGCGGGCTGCCACGCAGCGCGCGGGCTTCACGGCTGACCTGTTCGTCCAGGGCGAGGGCGGCCGAACCGGCCGCCGGTGGTGCCGGCACCAGGTCCAGGCTGGCCGGAACCGCGCTCGTGTCCAGATAGCCCACCGCCTTGGTGGTGATGTTGGCTTCGACGGCGGTCGGCTTGCTGGCGGTGGCTGCGCAGCCAGCCAGGACCGCGACAACGGTGAGACCGAGCAGTGGGCGGGCGGTGTGGGAAATCAGCGACATGGACGGCTCCAGAGGAAAAACATCGCGTCATGATCGCAGCCCGTATGCGACACCGCAGTGGCCATCGGTCATACGGCCAGACCCGGCATGGTCATCGGGGCAGTATGAAAAACGTCATCGAGTGTCGTCAGTCTCCTGAATCCGGGCGCAGCGCACGGACTTTCACGCGCCTGCGCCGCGAGCATCGACACAACGGGGTCGAGAGGCCGTCCAGTTCCAGCCGGGTCGGGGGGATCCACTGACAGAGGGAGAGAAGCGATGCGCAGCACCGCAACAGGAAGTACCGTCCTGGCCCTGCTCCTCGGGCTGGCAACCGCCCCGGCGCAGGCCGCCGACGTGGTCGGCGTGGCCTTCGTGCATGGCACCGGCGCGCAGACCAATGCCACCCAGGACTACTGGCAGCCGGCGATCATCGACACCGTGCGCCAGGGTCTGCCGAACAGCAGCAACTACGTCGTCATCAACTGTGACTTCACCCAGTACATGTGGAAACCGGAAGCGGCCGGTTGCCTGGCCAACCAGCTGACCGGCTTCATCGACAGCCGTGGCATCACCCAGCTGGTGGTGATCACCCACTCCAACGGCGGCAACGTGATGCGCTGGATCCTGTCCAACCCGACCTACGACAGCCGCTATCCGAAGATCATCCGCACGGTGCGCAAGGTCAATGCGCTGGCTCCGTCCTCGGCCGGTACACCGCTGGCCGATGCAGTGCTCAACGGCAATACCTTCGAAACGTCGCTGGGCTGGCTGCTGGGCTACAAGAACGACGCGGTACGCCAGCAGCAGGTGGCAAGCATGGCCACCTACAACGCGCAGAACCTGTACGGCACGGCCGGTCGCCCGGCGCTGCCCAAACCGTTCCGTGCGGTGGTCGGCAGCGATGTGGAATCGGCGGTGTGGGACAGCAACAGTTACTGCGGTGGCTACGCCGCCAATGTCGGCCTGGAGTTCACCCAGAACTGGCTGTCGTCCTGCTCCGATGGCTTCCTGGAGTGCAGCAGCCAGAAGGCTGCCGGCACCACCTGGTTCACCGACAAGGCACGCACCCAGGGCGCCGAACCACTCAGCCACAACCAGAGCCGGCGCGAGTGCTTCGGCCTCGGCACCCTGCTGCGCAACGACCTGAACCAGTGAGGGAGATGACCATGACGAACCATTCCACCCTGCTGGCCAGTGCTTTGCTGGCCGTGCTGTCCCTTTCCGCAGCGCAGGCCGCGCAGCCGCTGCAGGCCGCCCGCGCGGGCGATCAGGTGCCTGCCGCACTGGTGGCCGCGCCGCTGCCCGCCGATGAAAGCGAGCACGCGCCGCTGTCCTTTGCCTGGGCGCTGGACCCGGCACAACCGCTGCAGGCGGCCACGCCGTATGCCTCGGTCAGCCGCAGCTACTGGCAGCAGGTCGATGGCACGCAGCTGCAACGCGGCCTGGACCTGCCGCTGACGGCGCCCGATGCGGTGATCCAGCTGAGCCCGGCCGCAGGTGCCCGCGCGCTGCCGGCCAACACCCTGCAGGTGCGCGACCCGGCCGGCCGCAGCAGCGTGGCCCGCAGTGTCGATGCGCGCGCGCTGCAGGATGCCGGCATGCCGGTGAGTGATGGCAGCAGCATGCTGCGCACCGGCGCGACCAGTTCGGCCGGTGCGTACACGCTGCAGAGCACGCAGGCGCAGGGCCGCTATGTGGTGCAGGTGCTTGAGCCGAACAGCCCGCTGCGGCTGGAAGTGCAGGCCAACCAGGCGCAGGTGCTGGCTGGTGGCAACGTGCAGCTGCAGGCACGCCTGCTGGAAGACGGCGCCACCACCGCGCAGCTGGCATCGCGCCGTGGCGGCCTGGGCGGTGAAGCCCTGCTGGTCGCACCGGATGGCCGCAGCTGGCCGCAGCGCCTGCTGCGCACCACCGACGGCAGCCTGCGCGCGCAGGTGCGCATCCCCGCCGATCTCGGCAGCGTGCAGGGGCTGTGGGAACTGCAGGTGTTCGCCCAGGCCGATGGCGTGCTGCGCGACGGCAAGGTGGCTTTCGCGGTGGCACGGCCGACCGCGCGCTTCAGTGGCCAGGCGGCACCGAACCCGTCCAGCCGCCAGGTGGCACTGCCGCTGCAGGTGGCCGCCGCTGGCCGCTACGAAGCACGCGGCACGCTGTACGCCACGGCCCGCGATGGCCAGTTGAAGCCGGTCGCGCAGGCACATGCGGCGGCGTGGTTTGATGGCCCCGGTGCAGGCCAGCTGGTGCTGCCGTTCGACCAGGCCGCATTGCCGGCCGGTTTCGGTGCGCCGTACGAACTGCGCGACCTGCAGCTGCAGGACCAGAGCCGGATGGCACCGATCGAGTCGCGCGCGCTGGCGTTGCGGTTCTGAGCACGGCGGTGGCGGGCCGGGATATCCGGCCCGCTGCATTGCATCCTGTAGAGCCGAGCCGATGCCCGGCTGCTGTTTGTCGTGATCAGGAGCAGCCGAGCATCGGCTCGGCTCTACAGTGGCATGTCGATCACCCCGCGTACGCGGTCAGCCGGCCTTCCTGCTCGCATACGGTGATCGCGCCGCCGAACACCGCCGACAGCGGTTCGTTGCGCAGCAGCTCGGCGCGGGTGCCGTCGGCCAGTACGCGACCATCGCGCAGCAGCACCACGCGCTCGATCTCGGGAATGATCTCTTCGATGTGGTGGGTCACCAGCACCAGGGTGATGCCCTGCTGCGCCAGCACCCGCATGGTCGCCACCAGCTGCTCGCGGGCGACCAGGTCCAGCCCGGTGGAGGGTTCGTCCAGCAGCAGTGCCTGCGGTCGATTGACCAGCGCGCGGGCGATCAGCACGCGGCGGGTCTCGCCGGCCGACAGCTCGGCATAGGCGCGCTCGCGCAGCGTCAGGGCGCCGGTCATCGCCAGCGTTTCACCGACGCGTGCACGCATGTCGGCGGTCACCTCGCGGAAGGCCGGCACCACGTAGCTGGCGAAGAAGCCGGACAGCACCGCCTGTTCCACGGTCAGGCCGGGCATGTCGGCCAGGTTGCTGCTGAGGTCGCCGGTGACGATGCCCAGCTGCGAGCGCAGCCGGTCCACCTGCCAGCGATTCTGGCCCAGCACCTTCACCGCCACCGTGCCGTCGCCCTGCGCCAGTGGATACAGTTCGCGGGTGATCAGCTTGATGAAGGTGGATTTGCCGCAGCCGTTGGGGCCGAGCAGGGCGGTGTGCTGGCCCTGCGCGATGCGCAGGCTGAGCCCGTGCAGCACCTTCACCTGGCCGCGCACCACGGTGGCGCGGTCCAGTTCGATCAAGGGGGGCAGCTCCGCGACGGGCGGGGCGGCGGTCATGGCGCTGGCGCGTGGATCAAGGCTCGACAACTCAGGTCCCCAACTGTGAACGGTGCCACGGATGGCGATGCGATACATCGCCGCAGGGATGCAGTTTGCAACGCAAGCGGCCATCATGTCTGCCATCCCCGCGTCGATCCGGAGAGCCGTCATGCCTGATGCCCTGATGTCCCTGTTGACCGGTGGTGTGCTCGGCCTGGGGTGGTGGGCCATGCTGGCAGTGCTCCTGGTCTTCACCCAGATCACCATCTTCTCGGTGACCCTGTACCTGCACCGCAGCCAGGCCCATCGCGGGGTCGATTTCCACCCGGCGCTGGCCCACGTGTTCCGTTTCTGGCTGTGGCTGACCACCTCGATGATCACCCGCGAGTGGGTGGCCATCCATCGCAAGCACCACGCCAAGGTGGAGACCGAGGACGACCCGCACAGCCCGGTCACCCGCGGCATCGGCAGGGTGTTCTGGCACGGCGTGGAGCTGTACCGGGAGGCACGCGGCATGCGCGCGGACATCGAACAGTACGGGCGCGGTACCCCGGACGATGCGATCGAGCGCCACCTGTATACCCCGCACGCCACGCTGGGCCCGGTGCTGCTGCTGGTGATCAACAGCGTGCTGTTCGGCCTGCCCGGCGTGGCCCTGTGGGCGATCCAGATGGCATGGATCCCGTTCTGGGCGGCCGGCGTGGTCAACGGCCTGGGCCACTGGTGGGGCTACCGCAACTACGAGTCTGCCGATACCTCCACCAATCTCACGCCGTGGGGGTTCTGGATCGGTGGCGAGGAGCTGCACAACAATCATCATGCCTTCCCCAGCTCGGCGCGCTTCGCGATGCGGCGCTGGGAATTCGACATCGGCTGGAGTGCGATCCGCCTGCTGCAGGCGCTGCGCCTGGCCAAGGTGCTGCGGGTGGCACCGGCCATGGACGTGCGTCCGAACATCGCCGTGCCCGATGCCGAGACCCTTAAGGCGCTGCTGTCGCACCGCTTCCAGGCGATGACGGACTACCAGCGCAATGTGTTCATGCCGGCCCTGCGCGAGGAAGCCGCCCAGGCCGGAGCCAAGCTGCGCCGCCTGCTGCCGCGCCGGCTGCGCCGTGGACTGGTCAACGATGGTCGCTGGCTGAAGCCGGACAGCCGTGCCCAGCTCAGCGCATGGGTGGCACAGCGCCCGCGCATCCGCACCCTGGTCGAGTACCGCGCGCGGCTGGCGGCGTTGCTGGAAGCCCGAGGCCACGATGCCGCCGAGCGCCTGCACCAGTTGCAGGCGTGGTGCCGCGAGGCCGAGGAAAGCGGTATCGCGGCGTTGCAGGCCTACGCCGCACGCTTGAAGGGCTACAGCCTGGTGGGCGCGTGAGGGCAGGGTACGGGCTTCTGCTGGCGGCACTGCTGCCGGGCGCGGCGCTGGCCCAGGTCACCGACACCGCCAGCTATCTGCAGCGGATGGACAGCGATGGCGACGGCAGGGTCAGCGAGGCCGAGTACGTGCAGTGGATGCTGTATGCCTTCGACCGCATGGACCGCAACGGTGATGGTGTGCTGACGGCCGAGGAGCTGCCCGGTGGCAAGGGCAGGGCGATCAGCCGCGAGCAGCAGCGGCAGGTGATCGTGCAGCGCTTCCACAAGCAGGATGCCAACGGTGATGGTTTCCTGGATGCGCGCGAACTGGCGGCGCCTCCGCGCTAAAGATTCCCGGCGTGCTGCCGATGGTGGGTTCGACGCGATCCCGGGTACCGGTCGATCCGCACGGGTAAGGCGATCTGGCATGTCGACCGCGATGGATCGCGGTAGGGGGAAGGACATGGAAGGGAGTGCGGTGCCATTGCGATGATCGATGCCGAACGGAATCGCCTGCACTGGCCCGACACGACCCAAGGATCCCCCATGAAATCGAACCCACCCCTGCTGGCGGCCGCGCTGCTCGGCAGCCTCGTCATCGCCTCGCCTGTGCTGGCCAATGAGCCACCCCCGACCGCCCCGTCCGACACGGCGACGGCTGCAGACGTTCCCGCCGCTGATGCCGGCGTTGTCGCCGCCGTGGCGGAGCTGCCTGCCTGGGAAAGCCGGGTGCCGGTGAGCGTAAAGCTGCAGATGGGCGCGGATGGCCAGCCAGTCGGCGACAAGACGCTGCGCCTGGTGCAGCGTTCCACCACCGGCAAGCTGGTGGCCGCGCAGGTTGCCGTGTCATTGTTTTCCGGCACGCTCGGCGGCAGCTCGTTCAAGAAGGACCAGCTGAAGGGAACCCGGGTGGAGACCGTTCCGAACCCGGCCTTCGGTTACCTGCAGGACCAGGTGCGCATGCGCCTGGCCGAGTACTTCACCGCGCATCCGGGCGCTGTGCCGGCAGAGGTACGGCCGGTGCAGATCACCGCCGATGGCTTCACCCTGATCTACAAGGAACTGGGCGATGCCGATACTCAGTACGAGCTGCGCCAGACCCAGCACGTCGGCTTCCCGTATACCCGCAAGCTGTTGCGCCTGGTCGGTGGCGAAGGCGTGCAGTGCCAGGTCGACGCACCGGTGGCCGCACCCCTGGAAGCCTGGCAGGCCGACGACTATGCGTTGGTCAAGCAGACGGCCGAGCGCTACAGCGACCAGTGCCTGGCCCGGTTCGTGGAAACGCTGCCGTCGCTGTTCCCGGACCGTTCCGCCGCTGCGGCACCGGTTCCGGCGGAGCCTGTGCGCGCCGGCCAGGGCGCCTGACACCGGTCGATGCCGGGGATCATTCCCCGGCATCGACGGCCAGGTGCCGGCCGCAGAGCGGGGATAGAATCCCTGCATGCCTGAACTGCCCGAAGTCGAAACCACCCGCCGCGGCCTGGCGCCGCACCTGCAGGGCCGCCGCGTGCATGGCGTGATCCTGCGCCGCGCCGACCTGCGCTGGCCGATTCCACCGGAAGTGGCCGAGCTGCTGCCGGGGCAGCGCATCGAGGACATCCGCCGGCGCGCCAAGTACCTGCTGCTGGATACCGCCATCGGCAGCGCGGTGCTGCACCTGGGCATGTCCGGCAGCCTGCGCGTGCTGCCCGGTGACACACCGCTGCGCGCCCACGACCATGTGGATATCAGTCTGGACAACGGCCGCCTGCTGCGCTTCAACGACCCGCGCCGATTCGGCAGCCTGCTCTGGCAGCCCGCCGGTGAGATCCACCCGCTGCTGCAGGGGCTGGGCCCGGAGCCACTGGACGAGGGATTCGACGGCGACTACCTGTTTGCGCGCAGCCGTGGCCGCAGTGCGCCGGTGAAGACCTTCCTGATGGACCAGGCGGTGGTGGTGGGCGTGGGCAACATCTACGCCGCCGAGAGCCTGTTCAAGGCCGGCATCAGTCCGCTGCGCGAGGCTGGGAAGATCTCGCGCGAACGCTACCAGCGGCTGGCCGACGCGGTGAAGGAGATCCTGGGCTATGCCATCACCCGTGGCGGCACCACCCTGCGCGATTTCATCAGCCCCGATGGCGCGCCGGGCTACTTCGAACAGGAACTGCTGGTGTACGGCCGTGACGGGCTGCCCTGCCCGAACTGTGGCCGCGCGCTGAAGCACGCCACCATCGGCCAGCGCGCCAGCGTCTGGTGCAGCCACTGCCAGCGCTGAGCCGGCAGCCAGCGGCAGCTGAACGGGCAGGGCGCGTCTCCGCTACCCGTTAACGTTTGTCTGCCTATGATGGCCGACCTTCCTCCCTGTGCCTGACGCGCCTGCATGCAACGACGCGACTTCATCCGCAATGCCTCCCTCGCCCTGGCTGCATTCGGCCTGCCGTCCCTGCCCGCGTGCGCGGCCAGCAGAAGCGGCCAGATGGGCCTGCGCCGCCTCGGCCAGCCGCAACCGTTCGACTTCGCTACCCTGAAGGGCCAGGCGCGCGCGCTGGCGCAGGCGCCCTACAAGAGCCACAAGCGGGTGCTGCCGGGCCGTCTGGAAGGACTGGACTGGGACCAGTACCAGTCGATCGGCTACCGCCAGGACCATGCGCTGTGGGCCGACCAGCCCGGCAAGTTCCAGGCCAAGTTCTTCCACCTGGGCCTGTACTTCCATTCGCCGGTGCGCATGTTCGACGTGGTCGACGGCAAGGCGCAGGAGCTGGCCTATGACGGCGCGGCGTTCAACTACGGCAAGAGCGGCATCAAGGATGGCGAGCTGCCGGCCGACCTCGGCTTCGCCGGCTTCCGCCTGAACACCCGCAAGGACACTGACCGCGACTTCGCCGCCTTCCTCGGCGCCAGCTACTTCCGCGCGGTCGGCAAGGAAGGCCAGTACGGCCAGTCCGCGCGCGGCCTGGCGATCGACACCGGGATGGGCAAGCCGGAGGAATTCCCGGATTTCATCGCCTACTACCTGGAACAGCCATCGGCTGATTCGGACACGATCGTGGTCTACGGCCTGCTGGATTCACCCAGCGTGGCTGGCGCCTATCGCTTCGCGATCACCAATGGCGACGTGCTGCTGATGGACATCGACAGCGCGCTGTACCCGCGCAAGCCGATCGAGCGGCTCGGCATCGCACCGTGCACCAGCATGTACCAGGTGGGCGAGAACGACCGCCGCATGGCATGGGACTGGCGCCCGGAGATCCACGATACCGATGGCCTGTCGCTGTGGACCGGCGCTGGCGAATGGATCTGGCGGCCGCTGCTGAACCCGCGCAACCTGCGCTTCAACATGTTCGTGGACCGCAACCCGCGCGGCTTCGGCCTGCTGCAGCGCGACCGCAACTTCGACCATTACCAGGACGACGGCGTGTTCTACGAGAAGCGCCCGTGCCTGTGGGTGGAGCCGAAGGGCGAATGGGGCGAGGGCTCGGTGCAGCTGGTGGAGATTCCCACCGTGGACGAGACGTTCGACAACATCGTGGCGTTCTGGAACCCGAAGGATAAGCCGCAGCCGGGCCAGGAGCTGCTGGTCGGCTACCGCCTGTACTGGGGCGCCGAACCGCCGGCGCGCCCGCCGCTGGCGCACTGCGTGGCCAGCCGCACCGGCCTGGGCGGTGTGGTCGGCAAGAAGCGCGAGTACTTCAGCTGGCGCTTCGCGGTGGACTTCGAAGGGGGCGAGCTGGCCAGCCTGATCGACAAGGGTGAGGTCGAGGCGGTGGTGGAAGCCAGCCGTGGCCGGGTCGAGATCGTGTCGGCGCGCCCGCTGCGCGAGATCAACGGCTATCGCGCGATGTTCGACCTGGTGCCGCCGGAAGGCAGTACCGAGCAGATCGACATCCGCCTGTTCCTGCGCAGTGGCGGCAAGACGCTTACGGAAACCTGGCTGTACCAGTACACCCCGCCGCCGGCGGGCGCGCCGGAGCGCACGCTGTACTAAGAGGGGTTGGGTTTGCAGGGCTTGCAGCCCTGCACCTGCAGAGGCCAGAGCAACAGCAACAGCCGAAGCAGACGCTGGTTTCCTGAGGGTAGGCGGGGTGGGTCCGGTGGCGGGAGACGCCGTAAACCCTTCCCTGGGGGCTTGGCCGCGGCATCCTTGCCGCGAACACTCCCGCCACCGGACCCACCCCGCCTTCGACAGATCGCCGCGATCTGTCGGAATTGCTCATGGGGTCAGATCCGTTTTACGAAGGAAAACGGATCTGACCCCGGAATTTCATTCGATATCTGACAGATGTGTCGACCAAGGTCGACACCTACCAACAGCCGCGGCCAACTGTCAGAGGTGGGGCGGTGTCGGAGTGCGGGGTGTCAGCCGCATGGATGCGGCTGCCAAGCTTACAGGGACGTACTTGCAGCGTCCCCGCAGTCCGACACCGCCCCGCCATCACACGCAATGCCAGCTCTTGCTGTTGCTGTTGCCGGCCAGCGGCCGGCACTACCGCGGGTGCAGGGCTGCAAGCCCTGCAAAAGAACACCCCTTACAGCGGCAGGGGCGCCTGCGCCGGATCGATCCGTCCTTCGCCGCGGGTGATCTTCTTGAACTCCGCACGGCTGACCGACACGTAGCGGTCGTTGCCACCGATCTCCACCTGCGGGCCATCCTGCACGGCGTGGCCATGCTCGTCCACGCGCACGGTCATGGTCGCCTTCTTGCCGCTGTGGCAGATGGTCTTGATCTCCTGCATCTCGTCGGCCCAGGCCAGCAGGTACTGGCTGCCTTCGAACAGCTCCCCGCGGAAGTCGGTACGCAGGCCGTAGCACAGCACCGGAATGCGCAGCTGGTCGACTACCTCGCTGAGCTGCCAGACCTGGGCCCGGGTCAGGAACTGCGCCTCGTCCACCAGCACGCAGCCCATCGGGCCGTTGGCCGCCAGATCCTGCTCCACCCAGCGCTGCAGGTCGGTGTCACGGTCGAAGGCCATGCCATCGGCGCGCAGGCCGATCCGCGAGGCGACCACGCCGGCGCCGGCACGGTCGTCCAGGCGTGGGGTCAGGATCGCCACCCGCATGCCGCGCTCGCGGTAGTTGTGTGCGCTCTGCAGCAGGGTAGTGGTCTTGCCGGCGTTCATCGCCGAGTAGTAGAAGTAGAGCTTGGCCATCGGCCAATTCTAGTCGCCCCCCGGCCCGCCGTCGCGGATCTGCTGCGGCGCACCGATCTCGATGCTGGGCGCAAGCGCTGGCCGCCAGTAGTTGTCCTGCAGGCACCAGTAGTCGGCGGCCTTCCAGTAGTCGTTGTCGTAGACGATGTTGCCTGGCGTTGCGATGCCCTGCTCGTCGCCGCGGCGCTGCACGACGACCAGGGCCGAGCTCACGTAGCCGACGCGGCTGCCGGTGATCTGCCGGCGCCCGTCGCTGAGCGCCCTTTCCATGCGGGGCTTGGCTACGCGGTCGCCATAGTCGGCGTATACCTGTTGGCCGCGCTCGATCGCCTGTGCCTGCTGCAGCGGATCAAGGCGTGCCCAGTAGTGTTCCCGCAGGACCAGGAAGTCGTGGTACATGCGCTCGGCGGCCAGGTCCATCCAGATGTAGGCCATCACCGGGTCCGGCGCAGTGCCGATACCCTCCTGGTACAGCCTTGCCACCATTGCCTGGGAGAACTTGTCGGCGTAGCGTGCCGAGCGTTTGTAGTAGACCAGGGCCCTGGCGGGCTGTTTATCCTGTTCGGCCCGTTGGGCCATGCTTCGCCAGAAGAGGTCCGGGTGCGAATCGAAAAACCCTCCGGTCAGGACGGTGGGCGGAATCCGTCGCGGGGCCTCAACCGGACATTCCTTTGCGGCGACGGCAGTGGCCGTCGACAGAAGCAGCAACAGGCAGAGTGGAGCGTGTTTCGCCTTCATGATCGCCCTCCTGGCCATGGCCATGGAAAAAAACCAACGTCATCGCCCCGACTTCGCCAACGCCTCGTCCTGCCATTGCCGGTAGGCCACCGGATCCCAGTAACGGGCCAGCTGGTGCTTCTCCGGTTGCAGCACGCGCGGCCCGGCATCGCCGCGGCCCTGGCTGCGCATGGCGCCGCTCCAGCCGGCGCGGCTGCCGGTCTGCTGCATGCTGCCGGCGCGCAGTTCGCGTTCCAGCCGCGGTGTGGCGGCGGGGTCACCGAACTCGGCGTACAGCGCGCGGCCCTCGCGCACCGCGCGCTCGCGTTCGTCGGCGGACAGCGCCTCCCAGAAGCGTTCGCGCTGCACCACCAGCCACTCGGTGCCGCGCTCGGCCGCCAGGTCCATCCACGCGTAGCCCAGGGCGCGGTCAGCCGGGCCGCCTTGCCCGTTCCAGAGCATGTCGGCCAGCGCTGCCTGTGACAGCTTGTCGCCGTAGCGCGCGGCATTGCGGAAGTCGATGCGGGCTTCTTCGTGGCGGCCCCGTTCGCGGGCCTGCATGCCGAGCCCACGGAAGCGCAGGTCCGGATGGTAGACGAGGAACTCGTGCGACTGCAGCACGATCGCTTCATAGGCATCCGTGCGCGGCGGCGGGCCGGACCCGGCCGCAGGCAGGGCCAGCAGGCCGAGCAGGGCGGCCGCAAGCGGACGGGCGATGACAGTCGGGGACATGGACCACGCTCCTGTGTTCCGGTGCCGATTCAATACCTTACGGGCGGGCGCCATGCAAGTCAGGTGGGCCTGCCGGCACCCCGCTACAATCCTGTCCCCATGCACGGTCTGAATCCTCCCCAAGCTGCCGCGGTCCTGCACATCGAAGGCCCGTTGCTGGTGCTCGCCGGCGCCGGCAGCGGCAAGACGCGCGTGATCGTGGAGAAGATTGCCCACCTGATCGGCTGTGGCCGCTACCCGGCCCGCCGCATCGCCGCGATCACCTTCACCAACAAGTCGGCCAAGGAAATGCGCGAGCGTGTGGCCAAGCGCCTGCGCGAGCAGGACGCCGACGAGGTGACCATCTGCACCTTCCATGCGCTGGGCCTGAAGTTCCTGCAGATCGAACATGCCGCCGTGGGCCTGAAGCGTGGCTTCTCGATCTTCGATGCCGATGATGCCGCTGCGCAGATCAAGGACCTGATGTACGGGGCCAAGCCCGACGACATCGAGGACATGAAGAACCTGGTGTCGCGCGCCAAGAACGCCGGCCTGTCGCCCGAGCAGGCGATGGCCGCCGCGCGCAGCAACCGCGAGAAGGAAGCGGCCAGCGTCTACGAGCGCTACCAGCTGCGCCTGACGGCGTTCAATGCGGTCGACTTCGATGACCTGATCCGTTTGCCGGTGCAGATCCTGGAGGAAAATCCGGAGATCGCGCTGGCCTGGCGCGAGCGCATCGGCTACCTGCTGGTGGACGAATGCCAGGATACCAACGACGCGCAGTACCGGCTGCTCAAGCAGCTGGCCGGCGACAAGGGCAACTTCACCTGCGTCGGCGACGATGACCAGTCGATCTACGCCTGGCGCGGCGCCAACCCGGAAAACCTGCAGCAGATGGGGCGTGATTACCCCGCGCTGGAAATCATCAAGCTGGAGCAGAACTACCGCTGCTCCAACCGCGTGCTGCGCGCCGCCAACGCGCTGATCGCCAACAATCCGCATGAGCACCTGAAGAAGCTGTGGAGCGACCAGGCCGACGGCGAACGCATCCGTGTTTGGGAATGCCGCAACAGCGAACATGAAGCGGAGAAGGTCGCCGCCGAGATCGCCTTCGTGGCGCAATCGCGCAACGTGCCGTGGAGTGACTTCTGCATCCTGTTCCGCGGCAACTTCCAGTCGCGCCCGCTGGAAAAGGCGATGCAGCTACTGCGCATTCCCTATCACCTGACCGGCGGCACCATGTTCCTGGAGCGCCAGGAAGTGAAGGACACGCTGGCGTGGCTGCGCCTGCTGGTGAACCCGGACGACGACACCGCGTTCATGCGTGCGGTGCAGTCACCCAAGCGCGATGTCGGTGCCGGCACGCTGGCCAGGCTGGCCGAACTGGCGCAGGAGAAAGACATGCCGATGGCGCAGGCCGCCGAGGCGATCGGCGCCCTGCAGCAGTTGCCGCCGCGTGCGGCCAACAGCCTGGCGCGTTTCACCGACATCCTGCGCGACCTGCGTGCGCAGATGCGCCAGGTCAGTTCCGGCGACATGATCCGCAAGGTGGCCAAGGAGTCCGGCCTGCTCAGCGAACTTCGCCAGCAGGCCAAGGAAGAAGCCAGTTACCAGCGCCGTGCCAACAACATCGAGGAACTGGCGCAGTGGTTCGAGGGCGGCCCGCGCGGTGCCACTGCGGCCGACCTGGCCGGACAGCTGGCGCTGCTGTCGCGCAGCGACAAGGACGAGGGCGGCAACCAGGTGCGCATGATGACCATGCATGCCTCCAAGGGCCTGGAGTTCCCGTACGTGTTCATCGTCGGCTGCGAGGACGGCGTGCTGCCGCACCAGGTCAGCCTGGACGAGGGCAACCTGCAGGAAGAACGTCGCCTGCTGTACGTGGGCATCACCCGCGCCAAGATCCAGCTGTGGATGAGTTACAGCAAGCTCACGCGCAAGTTTGGCGAGCACGTGCGGCTGAAGCCGAGCCGGTTCTTCGATGAGATCCCGGCCGAGGAGATCCAGCGCGATGGTGCGGACCCGGTGGCCGATGCGGCGCGGAAGAAGGAGCGGGCGAGTGCCGGGTTGGCGGCGATCGAGGCGTTGTTCGATTGACCGGGGCCGGACCGCTTCCCGATGGGAAGGGATCCGATCCCAGCTCACGGCTCTACAATCGGTTTTTCCATTGGAGGTCTGCGCGTGCATCCGATTGAAAGTGAACGCCTGCGCCTGCGTGCGATCGAACCTGATCGCGATGCGGAGCCGATGCTGGCGCTGTTGAACGATCCGGGTTTCCTGCGCTTCATCGGCGACCGTGATGTGCGCAGTGAGGCGCAGGCGCGGGAGTACATCGCGCTGCGGGTACTACACAGCTATGCGTTGAACGGGTTCGGCATGTATGCCATCGAGCGCTTGTCCGATGGTGCCTGGCTGGGCAACGCCGGGCTGGTGCGGCGTGATGGCCTGCCGGGGCCGGATATCGGCTATGCGGTGCTTTCGGAATTTGCCGGGCAGGGCTATGCCGGCGAGGCGGCGCGGGCAGTGTTCGCGCATGCACGCGGAGCGCTGGGCCTGCACGATCTGTATGGCATCACCGACCTGGACAACGTGGTGTCCGGAAAGATCCTGCTGGGCCTGGGCATGCAGGAACGCGGGGTGATCCAGCTGCCGGGCGTGGACAGCCCGAGCCGGCTGTATGCCACGCCGGGCGCGGCCGAGGTTTGATCATGGTGGGTGCCGACCGTTGGTCTGCACTGTATCGGCAGGACATCCGGTAGTGCCGGCCGCTGGCCGGCAACCCGGGATAGCACTGGGGTCAGAGCCCGCCTTGCGGGATCCGACCCCAGTAGATTGCTTCAGACGCGCAGTTCGGCCAGCTGTGCCTGCAGCTCGGCCACGGCCGCTTCCAGCTGGGCCACGCGCTCGGCCAGGCCCGGGTCGGCCGCATCGCTGCTGCCGCTGCTGCTGGCGTACTTCGCCGCCAGCGCCGCGCCATCCACCTCGCCGCACAGCAGGTGCATGTAGCGGTCTTCGCGCTGGCCACTGGCACGCGGCAGCACCACCAGCAGGGCACGCTGCTGCAGGCGCTCGATGGCATGGCGGGCTTCGTCGGTGTCGGCGAAGCGGTGCAGGCGCTCGCTGCGCGTGACCAGCTCGCCCAGCGTCTGTGGACCGCGCAGCAGCAGCAGCGCCAGCAGCACGGTCTGCTGCCGGGTCAGGTCCAGCGCGGCCTGCAGGCGGTGTTCGTAGCGATCGGCGCGCGAGGAGAAGTGCTGGCGGGCCAGGCCCAACGCCTCCAGCTGGCGCAGCGCGTGCTGCACGCTGCCAGCGTCCACGTTCATCACCGGCTCGCGCGCGGTCTTCTGGTTGGCCGCCGATTGGGCCGCGTTGACCGTCAGCGGGTAGGTGTCCGGGGTGGTCGCCTCCTTCTCCACCAGGCAGCCCAGCAGGCGGGCCTGCACGGCGTCGAGCAGGGGGACGTCAGGGGTCTGGGCGGAATCGGTCATGGCGGCCTCCGGAAGGGCAACGGGTCAACCGCCAAGCATAGCCGTCCCGGGGCCGGCTTTGCCGGTAAAATGCGCCGGTATATCTGATTGCCGGTGAATCCATGCGTCGTCCCGTTTCCCTGTCCCTGATCCTGCTCGCCACTGCGGCGCTGGGCCTGTCCGCCTGCAAGCGCGTGGAGGCGCCCGCCGCCGAAGCCGCGGCCCCGCAGGCGCCCGCTGCCGCCGCCAAGGCCGACGGCGCGCTCGATGCCACCGCCAACGACAACCTCAACGCAGTGCTGTGGATGCAGCGCGCGCAGGAGTACAGGGCGATCACCGAGCAGACCTACCGCGCCGCCGCCGACCACCTGGATGCGGCGTTGAAGGAAGCCCACTGGGATGCGCTGGTGCCGGAAGAGCGCGGCAACGACGCCAAGGGCCTGAAGCCGGCCGTGGTGCTGGACGTGGACGAGACCGTGCTGGACAACTCGCCCTACCAGGCGCGCCTGGTGCGCGACGGCAAGGAATACGACGAACTGACCTGGGACCAGTGGGTAGCCGAAAAGAAGGCCAAGGCGATCCCGGGCGTGGTCGACTTCGCCAAGGCCGCCAATGCCAAGGGCGTGACCCTGCTCTACATCTCCAACCGCGCCGTGCACCTGAAGGACGCGACCCTGGCCAACCTGCGCGAGCAGGGCCTGCCGGTGGCCGACGACAGCGTGTTCCTTGGCCTGGGCACGGTGGTGCCGGGCTGCGAGCAGGCCGGCAGCGAGAAGAACTGCCGCCGCCGCCTGGCAGGGCAGAAGTACCGCGTGCTGATGCAGTTCGGCGACCAGCTGGGTGACTTCGTCGAAGTGACCGCCAACACCAACGACGGCCGTGACGCGCTGCTGCAGCAGTACCACGACTGGTTCGGCGAGCGCTGGTGGATGCTGCCGAACCCGACCTACGGCGGCTTCGAGCCGGCGCAGTTCAACAACGACTACAGCCAGTCGCGCCAGGCCCGCCACGACGCCAAGCGCGCCGCCTTGGACTACGCCCCGTGAGCCGCGCACCGCTGCCGTTGCGCGCCGATGAGCGCCTGATCTTCGCGCTGGACGTGCCTGATCGCGCGCAGGCACTGGACTGGGTCGATCGCCTTGGTGACAGCGTGGCGTTCTACAAGATCGGCATGGAACTGCTGGCCTCCGGCGAGTACTTCCAGGTGCTGGATGAGCTGGCCCGCCGCGACAAGCGCGTGTTCGTCGACCTGAAGTTCTTCGACATCCCGGCGACCGCTGCAGCGGTGATCAAGCGCCTGTCGCAGTGGCCGGTCAGCTACGCCACCATCCATGGCTGGCACCCGGCGATGATGGAGGCCTGCGCGGCCGCCAACAGCAGCGACATGCGCCTGCTGGCGGTGACCGTGCTGACCTCGATGGGGCGCGCCGATCTGGCGCAGATGGGCGTCGACCGCGAGCCGGTGGACGTGGTGGTCGAACGCGCGTTGGCCGCCCAGGCAGCGGGCGTCGATGGCGTGATCGCCTCGGGCCAGGAGGCTGCACCGATCCGTGCCGCGACCGGTAGCGGGTTCTCGATCGTCTGTCCGGGCATCCGTCCCGGTGGTCCGGTCGGCGATGACCAGAAGCGCACCGTTGGCGTGGCCCAGGCCTTCGCCGATGGCGCCGACGCCATCGTGGTCGGACGCCCGATCCGCCTGGCGGCTGATCCGCAGGCCGCTGCGCGGGCAATCCAGCAGGAAATCGCGTCGGCTCTGGCTGCACGCTGAGCCCACCGCTGACGCCGGTCACGCCGGCACCACGAACGCCATTCCGATCCATGCGGGATGGCTTTCGCAATTGTTGGCCTGCGACTGTCGCAGGCAGCGCATTGCACCGAAACTGTGCGCGCGTTCGCGCTGCAGGCTTCATCCCTGCTTCCCAATCGATGCACCGGCACGGACCGCGGCCGCGCCGGTTCCAACCATTGATAGAGGAGTACAGGGATATGTATCGCAGCACCTCTTTGTTCATCGGCCTGTTGTTGGCCGCGTCCGCCGTACCCGCCTTCGCTGCGCCACAGGTGCGCGAAGCACCGCGCATCATCGGCGGTGAAGCAGCGCCGGCTGGCGAGTACCCGTTCATGGTCAGCATCCAGGGCATCTTCGACGGCGATTCGGATCATGGCCGCCACTTCTGCGGGGGCACCCTCATCTCGCCTTCGTGGGTGCTGACCGCCGCGCACTGCATGCAGGAGGAAGCGCCGGGCGGCATCGCCGTCGTCGGCAACGCCGCGGCCCTGTCCACCGAAGCCTCGCCCCGCGCCTCCAACGTCAAGGCGATCCACGTCCATCCGGCATTCAACAGCGGCAACTCGCTGGAGCACGACGTGGCCCTGATCCAGCTCAACGCCCCCCTGGACGGTGCACAGCCGGTGGCGCTGCGGCTGCGGCCCGACGCCAGTTATCTCAAGCCGGGCCGCGAATTCACCGTGATCGGCTGGGGCGACACCGACATCGGCGATGGCCGGGTCTACCCGACCCAGCTGCAGACCGTGCAGGTGCCGTTCGTGGCATTCGATGAATGCCAGCAGGCCTACGGCGGGGAACTGTCGCGCGGCAAGGTGATCTGCGCCGGCCGCGAGGGCATCGACAGCTGCCAGGGGGACTCCGGCGGGCCGCTGCTGCTGCGCCTGCGTGAGGGCTGGACCCAGTTCGGCATCGTCAGCTGGGGCGAGGGCTGCGCGCTGGCCGGCTATCCGGGGATTTATGCCCGAATCGCCGAAAAACACGCCGTAGATTTCATTGAATCCGTCTGGCAGCACGATTGATTCAATAAAATCAAATACATACATGGTATTACGTGAAGTGTTGCCTTAACTTGAAGGGCAGCGTAGGATCGCCGCCATCCGGTCCTCGGACCGGACATGTGCCACAACACTGTCCTCCGGCCCCGTGCCGGTTTGAAGAGCCTGTGATCCCCGTGATCCGGGCTCTTTTTTTATCCCGCTGGTGGTTCTGGGGTCAGATCCCTTCTGCCTGCCGGCAGAAGGGATCTGACCCCCTTGGTTGGAAACGTGACCGCACGGCTTGCCGCTGTCACGTCGCAGGCCGCAAGATGCGGGCCGGTCCGGGGAGTCCGAGTGCATGAGCGTGGCGGTGCGAGGAAGGTCTGCGCGTGGATGGGGGCTGGCGGCCATGCTGCTGCTGGCCGTTGCGGCATGCCGCGAGTCTGTGAACGATCCGGCCAGGCCGGCGGCCGAGCCGGTGGCTGCGGTGCAGGCGATGGCGTTGCGCCTGGCCGAAGATGATCTGGTCGGCTACGCAAAGCTGTCGGTACCGCCAGGCCAGTATCAGCGGCTGCAGCAGGCCTGGGCGGAGGGACACAGCCAGTGGCCGCTGACCGAGCTGCCGCTGGGGGACCAGCTGCTGCCGATGCTGGCCGCGCTGCGCAAGCCCGATGCCAGCACCGAACTGCAGCGCAGCTTCGACCGCCAGCTGGCCGGCCAGGCCAGCGCCGTGCGCCAGGCCGCGCAGTCGATGGGCAATTTCGGGGTGCAGTACCTGCGCCATCAGAAGGGCTACACGCCCGGCCAGCAGGCCCATTACATCGCCCTGGTCGAAACCCTTGCCGTTTGGGCGCAGGGCGCGCCTATCAGTGACCGCGCCCGTGCACGCAGCACCATCGCCGCGCTGGTCGGCGCGGCCGGCAAGGTCGGCTTCGATGACGAGGCTGGCCTGCAGGCGGCTGGCATGGAGGGCAGCCTCCAGCAGCTGGCGCCGTTCATCCACACCCTCAAGGCGGTGCTTGGCAGCTACGGGCTGGGCGTGGATGACGCGCTTCGCAGCGTACGGGGCGAGCTGCTCTCGGTGGAAGGCGACAATGCGCTGGTACGCCTGCACTACGACCTGGCCGGCCGCGAGATGAGCCTGCAGCTGCCACTGAGCCGGCGCGACGGCCACTGGTACCTGACCCGTACCCTGGCCGACACCGACGCGCTGCTGCGCAAGGCCGACGCGGCCCGCGCGGCTGCGTCGCCGGCAGCCGCTGAAGCCCCCGCCGAAGGTGGGGAAGCGGCAACGCCGCCGCCTAAGCCATAATGGCGCCGATGTCGAAACAGAACCCGCTGCCGTTCCCCGGCGAAGAATCCCAGTCGACGCCCGCCGATACGGTGCCGGCGTCCCCCTCGACCGGTACCGGCCCGAACCCGGTACCGCCGCCCGCGCACGCGCGTCCGGCCGGCCGCCGCCCGCTGTGGGCTCGCCTGCTCGGCCGCCTGGTCGAGCCGTGGCTGTCGCTGAAGATCGAACCGGAAGACCCGGGCCAGTACAACGATGGCCGCCCGGTCATGTACGTGCTGGAAGACTACGGCCTGTCCAACGCGCTGATCCTGGACAAGGCCTGCCGCCAGGCCGGCCTGCCGTCGCCGCTGGTGCCGCTGGCCGGTGACCCGACCGGCCGCAAGCGCGCCTACCTGGCGCTGTCGCGGCGCAGCTCCAGCAACTCGCTGATTCCCGAGCAGCGCGGCGCCAAGACTCACTCCGACTCGCTGGCCAAGGTCCTGCAGGCGCACCGCGTGCGCGATGACCTGGACGTGCACCTGGTGCCGGTGTCGATCTTCGTCGGCCGCGCCCCGGACAAGCAGAGCGGTTGGTTCGCGGTGCTGTTCTCGGAAAACTGGGCACTGGTCGGCCGCTTCCGTCGCCTGCTGGCGGTGCTGCTCAACGGCCGCAGCACCATCGTCCGCTTCGCCCCGCCGATCTCCCTGCGCAACACCGTGGATGAAGGCCTGGAGCCGGAGCGCACGGTGCGCAAGCTGCAGCGCGTGCTGCGTACGCACTTCCGACGCATCCGTGAATCGGTGATCGGCCCCGACCTGTCGACCCGGCGCCTGCTGGTGGACCAGGTGCTGGCCGCCGAGCCGGTACGCGAAGCGATCGCCGCACAGGCCAAGCGCGACAACTCAAAGCCGGCCGATGCCTGGAAGAAGGCACACGCCTACGCCTGGGAAATCGCTGCGGACTATTCCAGCCCGGTAGTGCGCTCGGCCAGCTTCATGCTCAGCCACGTGTGGAACCGCATCTATGCGGGCGTGCTGGTGCACCACCTGGACAAGTTCAAGGCCGCCGCGCCGGGGCACGAAGTGGTCTACGTGCCCAGCCACCGCAGCCACATGGACTACCTGCTGCTGTCCTACCTGCTGTACGACCGTGGCATCGTGCCGCCGCACATCGTGGCCGGCATCAACCTGAACCTGCCGGTGGTCGGCACCCTGCTGCGCAAGGGCGGTGCATTCTTCATCCGCCGCTCGATCCGTGGCAACGCGCTGTACTCGGCGGTGCTCAGCGAATACGTCGCGCAGCTGGTGGCCGGCGGCTACTCGCTGGAGTACTTCGTCGAAGGCGGCCGCTCGCGTACCGGCCGGCTGCTGCAGCCCAAGGGCGGCATGATCTCGATGACGCTGCGCGCGTTCCTGCGCCAGCCGCGCAAGCCGGTGCTGTTCCAGCCCATCTACATCGGCTACGAGAAGCTGATGGAAGGCGGCAGCTACCTGGACGAACTGTCCGGCCGGCCGAAGGAAAAGGAATCGATCTGGTCGCTGCTGTGGGGCATCCCCAAGGTGCTCAAGCAGAACTATGGCCAGGTGGTGGTGAACTTCGGCGAGCCGATCGCGCTGAACGACGTGCTGGCCGAGAAGGCGCCGGAGTGGAAGGGCGAGGCGGTGTCCGAGGACGAAAAGCCGGCCTGGCTGTCGACCACGGTGGACACGCTGGCCGAACGCATCCAGGTGCGCATCAATGGCGCCGCCGACGTCAACCCGATCAACCTGCTGGCGCTGGCCCTGCTGTCCACGCCGAAGCACGCGATGGGCGAGGCCGACCTGATCGCGCAGATCGAACTGTGCAAGACCCTGCTGGTCGAGATGCCGTACTCGGACCGGGTGACGGTGACGCCGCACTCGCCGGAGCGGATCATCGCCCACGCCGAGGAAATCAACGTCCTCACCCGCATCAAGCACCCGCTGGGCGATGTGCTCAGCGTCAGTGGCGACACCGCAGTGCTGCTGAGCTACTTCCGCAACAACGTGGTGCACCTGTTCACCGCCTCGTCGTGGGTGGCCTGCTGCTTCCAGAACAACCGCCGCATGAGCCGCACCGGCCTGGTCCAGCTGGGCCGTACGGTGTACCCGTTCCTGCAGGCCGAGCTGTTCCTGCCGTGGAGCGAGGACGAGTTCGCCCAGCGAATCGACCGGACCATCGATGTGTTCGTGCGCGAGGGCCTGCTGCAGAACGTCAACGATGACGACGGCGGCATCCTGGCGCGCAATACCGGGCAGACCGACGAGGTGTTCCGCCTGCGCGCGATCGGCCATTCGCTGCAGCAGGCGTTCGAGCGCTATTACATTGCCATCTCGGTGCTGGTGAAGAACGGCCCCGGCGTGCTCGGCGCTGCCGAGCTGGAAAGCCTGTGCCAGCAGGCCGCGCAGCGGCTGAGCCTGCTCTATGCGCCGGCCGCGCCGGAGTTCTTCGACAAGTCCCTGTTCCGTGGCTTCATCCAGAAGCTGCGCGAACTGCGCCTGGTGTGGCCGGACGAGAACAGCAAGCTGCTGTTCGACGAGCGCCTGGATGCCTGGGCCAAGGATGCCAAGTTCATCCTGGGCCGTGAGCTGCGCCACACCATCGAACGGGTCAGCCCGGAAGCGGCCCGCCCGGACGAGCCTGCGCCGCAGGATTGAAGGCAGCGCCGGCCATGCGGTGGGTGTGGACCTTGGTCCACACCTCCCAGCCGTGCCAACCAAGGTTGGCACCCACCAGGACGGTCTTTAGGCCGGCTCGTCGGGAATCTGCAGGCTTTCCAGCCTGGCGATGCAGTCCTTCAGCTGCAGCTTGCGCCGCTTCAGGCGCTTGGACTCCAGCTCGTCCTCGCCGTTGGCGGCCATGCGGGTGATCTGTTCATCCAGCAGGCGGTGCTCGGCGCGCAGGGCGACGAGGCGCTCGACGATCTCGGCGGGGCTGTAGGTGTCCACAGCCTCCGAGCATACACAGCGATGATGACCGCCGGGAGAGGGGAATCCCGATCCCCGGCCGGGGCGGCTCCGAGCCGTTAGAATGGAACCCATGAGTGCCGTGATTTCCCTTCCCGATCCCCCACCGCGCGCCGCCCGCGATCCGCGCGTGGCCGAGCGCGAGCAGCACAAGCTGGCCAAGCGCCTGCGCCGCCAGGTCGGCGAGGCGATTGCCGACTTCGGCATGATCGAGGCCGGCGACAAGGTCATGGTGTGCCTGTCCGGCGGCAAGGACAGCTACACCCTGCTGGACGTGCTGCTGCAGCTGCAGAAGAAGGCGCCGGTGCCGTTCGAGCTGGTGGCGGTGAACCTGGACCAGAAGCAGCCGGGCTTCCCCGAGCACGTGCTGCCGGAATACCTGGCAGGCCTGGGCGTGCCGTACCACATCATCGAGCAGGACACCTATTCGGTGGTCAGCCGGGTCATCCCGGAAGGCAAGACCATGTGTTCGCTGTGCTCGCGCCTGCGTCGTGGCGCGCTGTACAACTACGCCGAGACCCACGGCTTCACCAAGATCGCGCTGGGCCACCACCGCGACGACATGGTGGCCACGTTCTTCATGAACCTGTTCCACCACGCCAAGCTGTCGGGCATGCCGCCGAAGCTGCGCAGCGACGACGGCAGGCACGTGGTGATCCGGCCGCTGGCCTACGTGCGCGAGAGTGACATCGTCGAGTACGCGCAGGCACGCCGGTTCCCGATCATTCCCTGCAACCTGTGCGGCAGCCAGGAGAACCTGCAGCGCCGCCAGGTCGGCCTGATGCTGAAGCAATGGGAAAAGGACCACCCGGGCCGCATCGAGCAGATCGCGCGCGCCATGGGTGAAGTCCGGCCCTCGCAGCTGGCCGACACCACCCTGTTCGACTTCATGGCGCTGGGCCGTCGCGACGACGCGCCGCTGCCCGACGCCCATGCCTGGCTGGCCGGCTCCCCGGCCGACGCCGACGCAGATCCCGAGACGCCCACCGTTTAAGGTCGGGCGCCCTTCCTCTTCGCCATCCGGAATTCCATGTTCTTTCGCAACCTGACGTTCTTCCGTTTCCCGACCACCACCGATTTTTCCGAAGTCGACACCCTGCTGCCGCACGCCCTGCTGAAGCCGGTCGGCGCGCTGGAAATGAATTCGCGCGGCTTCATCTCGCCGTTCGGCCGCGAGGAGAAGGAACTGCTCTCCCACCGCATCGCCGAACACCTGTGGCTGACCGTGGGCGGCGAGGACAAGATCCTGCCGGCGGCGGTGGTCAACGACCTGCTCGAGCGCAAGCTGGAGGAGATCGAGGAGAAGGAAGGCCGCCGCCCGGGTGGCCGCGAGCGCAAGCGGATGAAGGACGACCTGCTGCATGAACTGCTGCCGCGCGCCTTCGTGAAGTCCTCGCGCAATGATGCCTTCATCGACCTGCAGCACGGCTACGTGGCGGTGGATACCTCCAGCCGCAAGACCGGCGAGTACTTCATGTCCGACATCCGCGGCCTGCTCGGCAGCTTCCCGGCGATGCCGCTGAACGCCGAAGTCGCACCGCGTTCGATCCTGACCGGCTGGATCGCCGGCGAGCCGCTGCCGACCGGGCTGAGCCTGGGCGAAGAGTGCGAGATGAAGGATCCGGTGGAAGGCGGCGCCGTGGTCAAGTGCCAGCACCAGGAACTGCGCTGCGACGAGATCGACAAGCATCTGGACGCCGGCAAGCAGGTGACCAAGCTGGCGCTGATCTTCGAGGACAACCTGTCCTTCGTGATCGGCGACGACCTGATCGTGCGCAAGCTGAAGTTCCTCGACGGCGCACTGGACCAGCTGGAGCATGCCGACGAAGACGGCCGCCGCGCCGAGTTCGACGCCCGCTTCGCCCTGCAGAGCGCCGAGATCCGCCGCCTGTTCCTGTTGCTGGAAGAAGCGTTCAAGCTCAGCAAGGCTGACTGAACAGGCACCCTGTGGGCCGCCGGTCATCCGGCGGCCCGAAGCAGCGCTATGCTGGGCGCATGAGCCGTCTGCTGCGCCGCCTGATCAGCCCGACCCCGCCCGCTACCGTGCAGCGCGACACCGTTCGCCTGCGCCTGGAGGATGCCGAGATCGAGGTGCTGCGCGTGCGCGATCCGCGCGCGCGCCGGATCAAGCTGAGCGTGGACGAGCGCGGCGCACGGTTGACGCTGCCGCCGCGGGCCAGCCTGGTGATGGGCGAGCGATTCCTGGAACAGCACCGCGACTGGTTGGCGCTGCAGCTGCGCCAGTACCAGAGCCAGGGCCTGCCCGCCCCGTTGCAGCCGGGCGAGGACGGCGTGCTGCCACTGCGCGGCGACCTGTTGCCGCTGCGCTGGCAGGAAGGCCGCTATGCGCGGCTGGAGATCGACGAACACGGCGCCTGCGTGCAGTGGCCGACCCGTGCCGGCGATGCCACCCTGCGCCGCCTGCTGCGCGAGTTCTACGAAGCACAGACCCGCGCCGATGTCGGCCGCTGGCTGCCGAAGTACCTGCCCACCCTGCCACGTGCACCCAGCCGCCTGCGGCTGAAGGTGATGTCTTCGCAGTGGGGCTCGCTGGCGCCGGACGGCAGCATGGCACTGGACCTGGCACTGGTGCTGGGGCGCCCTGAAGCATTCGAGTATGTGCTGGTGCACGAACTCTGCCACCTGATCCAGCCGAATCATTCGCCCGCGTTCTGGTACGAAGTGGAACAACGTTTCCCCGCGTGGCGCGAGCAGCGCGACTACTTCCAGCTGGAAGGGCGCAGGCTGAAGGCGATGCTTCGCCAGCTGCTGTAGAGCCGAGCCGATGCTCGGCTGACGCGCGTGGCGCGGATATCCAGCCCTCGCGATCGACAGCAGCCGAGCATGGCTCGGCTCTACAAAAGCGCGCGCAGCGCGCGACCCGCTCCTGCTCTTCCTTCTTTCTTCCGTGATGGGCACACAGGAAACTGTCCGTGGCCGGGCGGGGTGGGTTGCGCAGGGGCGTGAGCCGCATGGATGCGGCGACCGAGCTTACAAAGGACGTACTTGCAGCGACCCCTGCGCAATCCACCCCGCCCGGCAGAGCACGGCTTCTGATTTGAACGACCCACCACGAGGGGCTCAGCCGTTGGCCGAAACCCTCACCCCGCCCGCAACGCCGCCGCGGCCGCCCAGCGTGCCGCCACCCGCGGCGCCGTGATGCACACCGCCTGGTCGGTCACCGTCGTCACCGCGCGCTCCAGCAGCTGGATATCGGCCTCGTGCTGGCGTGCCACATGCGGGTCCTCGAAGAAGATCGCGCGCTGGCAGCGCCCCTCCAGCACCCGGTCGGCAATCTGTGCATCGCCGCCCATCGGGCCACTCTGGTAACGCGTCACCCACGGCGTATCGCTGGGCCAACCCCGGCTCCAGGCCAGCTCGTTCAAGCGCTGCCCGGTGGTGCCCGTCGCAACGCGTTGGCCAAACCGGGCCAGCACATCGAAGTGCTCGTCAGCGAAGGCCAGCATCGCCGGCTTCATCGCATCATGCGCGATCAGCGCCAGCGTCTGCCCCTGGAAGGCATGCAGGTCGTCGGCACCGGTGTCGGCAGCCAGCCCGGCGTGGATGCGCTCCACCTCGATCCAGTCGCGTGCAGTGGCCACGGTTGAAATGAACGGCTTGCCGTGGATCACGCACTGCCGCTTGAGCGCGGTTGCTTCCGGAAACACCGAGGACGGATCGACCGGGTCGATCAGGTAGATCGCACCGTCCAGTGTCCGCTCCGGCCCCATGCCGACCACTTCGGCCACCAGCTTCATCAGGCCTCCCTCGCGCCCGTAGGGATACCGGTGCAGGCCGCCGTAGCCGGCCAGGAATCCCTGCCGTTCGATCGCATCGTGGGTGCGCCCGACCGCATGCAGTGACACCCCCAGTTCGCGCAGGCCTGCCTCGCTGGCACGCAGCCAGCGGAACAGCGCCGCGCGCGCATCGTGGTGATGGAGACGGTTGGCAGCCAGGCCGATACGCATCGAGCGCTCCGTAGGACGGGTAGAAGCGGCAGTGTATGTCGGCATTCGCCGATGCGGATGCTTTTCCAATTTTTCTCATTGTCGCGGAAGCCTGCCTCGCTAGCGTGGCTGGCAGCGGTACCGCTGCGCGGCCGTGGTTCCTGCCCGCGAAATGAGGACGTCTACCGTGAATGTCGCCGGCCGCCGCGCCGTCGCCGCCGTCATGGCATCGCTGTTGCTGCCCGGCATCGCCGCTGCATCCGGTTGCACGGGCCCCCTGCAGGTGGCATGGCGCTCCGACCGGCCGCCCCTGTCATACAGCCAGCAGGGCGAGGTTGCCGGACTGGCCGCGGATTACCTGCCACTGCTGGGCATGCAGGCGGCGCAGCATGCGAAGCCGTTGCCTGCGACGGTACTTACCGAGGGAGCACTGCCGGCCGGCACCCAGGTGCTGCTCGGCTGGCCGCGCGCACAGCTGCCGACAGGCTGGGTGGCCAGCAGGGCCTACCTGGAGGTGCCGCAGGTGATCGTGCGGCGCGAGGGCGCCGCTGCGGTGCTGGGGCTGGAGGGCCTGCGTGGCCGCAGCGTGGCCAGCCCGGACCGGCTGCCGCTGGAGCCATTGCTGGCCGAGCAGGCCCCGGGGGCGCAGCTGCTGGCCCCTGCGCCGCTGGACCACGCGCTGTCACTGCTGCGTGCCGGGCTGGTCGACGCCGTGGTCGCCAATCTCGCTGAACTGGAGGCCGCGCTCCGCGCGGAGCCAGGCGATGCTGTGGTGATCGCGGCACCCGCGGGCTTCGGCGATGCACTGGTACTCGCGGCCGTGCCGGCCTGTGCCGAGGTGGTCGCTGCTTTCGACCAGCGGCTCCTGCAGGAGAGCGATGCACATCGCGCGTCGAGCCGCAGCGCCTGGCTGCCGGACCGGCCACGCGCGCGGCTCACCGGTTCGGCGCTGCGCTGGCTGGTGCCGGCGTCGCTGATCCTGCTCGCGCTCGTGCTGCTGCATGCCTTCGGCTACTGGCGCGTGCATCGCGAGAGCGTGCGTCGCCGCGTGCTGGAGCAGCGGTTGCACGACGTCACCGCGAACCTGCCGGCGGTGGTCTACCAGGCCCGCCGTTCGGCAACCGGCCACTACAGCCTGGCGCAGATCGCCGGTGACGTGCAGGCGCTGTTCGGGGTAAGCGTGGAGACTGCGCGGATCGACCATCTGCAACTGCTGGCCGCGGTGCATGCCGACGACCGCAGCCGGGTGATGGCGTGCATCGAAGCGGCCGCGCTGGTGCGCGGTCCCATCGACGTTACGTTCCGCACCCGGTCGGCGCAGGGCTGGCGCTGGGTCCGCTCGCAGGGACGACCGCTGCAGTGCGATGACAGCAGCGTGGAGTGGAGCGGCTACTGGTTGGATGTCAGTGAAGCACAGGCGCGTGCAGTAGCGCTGGCCGAGGCGCGCCGCGCGGCCGAGCAGGCGGCGCTGGCCAAGAGCCATTTCCTGGCGACCATGAGCCACCAGATCCGCACGCCGATGAGTACCTTGCTGGGCATGCTGGAGCGATTGGCTGCCAGTGACCTGGATGCGGGCCAGCGGCAGGTGCTGACCACCGTGGGTGATGCCGCGCAGATGCTGCGGCAGATCCTGGACGATGTGCTGCACAGCCAGCGCCTGCAGCCAGCGCCACTGCAGCTGCGGCCGACCGATCTTGCGGCGCTGGTGCGCGCGGTGCAGCAGCTGTTGATGCCCGTCGCGGCCAGCCGCGGCCTGCACCTGCACAGCGAGATCGACCCCATGCTGCAGCAGTGGTCGCTGGCCGATGGGCTGCGCCTGCGCCAGGTCCTGTTCAACCTGGCCGGTAATGCACTCAAGTTCACTCTGCAGGGAAGCGTGGTGCTGCAGGCCCATGTGCTGCAGCAGCGCGATGGCGGGCAGCGGTTGCGCCTGCAGGTGACCGATACGGGCGTGGGCATCAGCATGGAGCGGCAACAGGCGGTATTCGCTGCCTACGAGCAGGCCGAGACCTCGACCACGCGCCGCTTTGGTGGCAGTGGGCTGGGCCTGTCGATCTGCCGCGAGCTGGCGGCATCGATGGGGGGCCAGCTGCACCTGCGCAGCGCGCCGGGCAAGGGAACCACCGTATGGCTGGAACTGGTGCTGGCGGCCTGTGCGGCACCGACGGTGGTACCGGTGCTCACGACGGCCGTGCAACGGCCGCTGCCGCCGGCGCGGGCACTGGTTGTTGAAGACCATCCGACCAACCTGCAGTTGCTGGTACAGCGCCTGCGCGAGCTGGGGCTGCAGGTACACGCCTGCGACGACGGCCAGCAGGCATGGGAGGCCTGGCAGGCGCAGCCCTTTGATCTGGTCATCACCGACTGCCATATGCCGCACATGGACGGCTTCGCGCTGGCACGGGCGATCCGTGGCGATACCTGTGCCATCCGTGCGCAGGTGCCGATCGTCGCGCTGACTGCCAGTGTGCTGGAACGCACGCGCGAGGCCTGCCGTGATGCGGGCATCGACCATTTCCTGGCCAAGCCGGTGGCGCCGTGCGAACTGCGCGCGCTGCTGGAGGAGCTGCTGTTGCCGGACTCAGTGCGCCAGTAGGCGGACGATGCTGGCTGCGGCATCGCGGCCTTCGGCCACGGCGGTCACCACCAGGTCTGCACCGCGTACCGCGTCGCCACCGGCGAACAGGCGTGGATGCGCGGTCTGGAATGGCAGGCGGTCCTTGCCCCCGGCGACGATGCGGCCGTTGGGCTGGCCTTCCACCCCCAGGTCCGCCAGCCACGCCGGCACGCTCGGCGAGAAGCCGAAGGCGATGATCACCACGTCTGCTTCCAGCAGGGATTCACTGCCTTCGATCGGCACGGCGTTCTGGCGGCCATTGGCATCGGGCTCGCCCAGCCGGGTTTCGACCACGGTCACGCCGATCACTTCATCGTCGGCGCCGGCTTCGATCGACAGCGGCTGGCGGTTGAACAGGAAGCGCACGCCCTCTTCGCGCGCATTGGCCACTTCGCGAGCGCTGCCGGGCATGTTGGCTTCGTCGCGCCGGTAGGCGCAGGTGACCTTGGCCGCGCCGAGGCGCACCGCGCTGCGCACGCAGTCCATGCCGGTATCGCCACCACCGAGCACCACCACCCGCTTGCCGTTGAGGTCGGGCAGGGCGATGGTGTCTTCCCAGCCGGCAATCGGCCGGCCCTTCGGGTCATCGCCGCCGACGATGCGGCTGTTCTGCACCAGGAACGGCAGCGCCGGCAGCACGCCCTTCAGGTCCTGGCCGTCGAGGCCACCATCGGTGTAGCGGTAGGCGCCGGTACCGATGAACACCGCATCGTGGGTGTCCAGCAGCTGCTGCACGCTGAGGTCGCGGCCGATCTCCACGCCGAGGCGGAACTGCACGCCCATGCCCTCCAGCACGCCGCGGCGCCGGTGGATCACGTCCTTGTCCAGCTTGAAGCTGGGAATGCCGAACTGCAGCAGGCCGCCGATCTGCTCGTAGCGGTCATAGACCACCGCGGCAATGCCGGCGCGGGCCAGGCGGTCGGCGCAGGCCAGGCCCGCGGGACCGGCCCCGATCACCGCAACGCTGCGGCCGGTCGGCTGCACCGCGCCCAGGTCAGGGCGCCAGCCGCTGGCCAGCGCGGTATCGACGATGTATTTCTCCACCGCACCGATGGTGACCGCACCGAACTCTTCCAGCGTGCAGCTGCCCTCGCACAGGCGATCCTGCGGGCAGACCCGGCCGCACACCTCCGGCAGCGGGTTGGTGCTGTGGCACAGCGTGGCGGCTTCGTGGATGCGGTTCTCCTGCACCAGCTGCAGCCACTGCGGAATGGCGTTGTGCACCGGGCACTTCCAGCTGCAGTACGGGTTGCCGCAGTCCAGGCAGCGGCCCGCCTGGTACTGGGCGTCCTCCTTGCCGAACTTTCCGTACAGCTCGCCCCAGTCGCCGGACGTGCGCAGTTCCACCGGGATGCGCTGCGGCATGGTGCGGGGCAGGTCGAGGAACTGGAAGGCGTGCTTGCGGCTCATGGCGGGCTCTGGAATGCGGGGGGGAACGTTGCCGGCCAGCGGCCGGCACTACCGGAAAACATCACGCGGCGCGTCGCAGGGTTTCGGTCAGCGACTCGATGCTGGCGGCCTTGGGTTTGACCAGCCAGAACTTGCCGATGTAATCGCGGAACTCGTCCAGGATCTGTTGTGCCCAGATGCTGCCGGTCAGCTCGCGATGGCGGCCGATCAGGCGGTGCAGGTGCTGGCGGTAGTTCTCGAAGCCTTCGGCGGACACGCGATGGATGTCGATCAGCTCGTGGTTGTAGCGGTCGACGAAATCACGGTCCACGTCCAGTACGTAGGCCAGGCCGCCGGTGAAGCCGGCGCCGAAGTTCAGCCCGACCTTGCCCAGCACCAGCACCACGCCATCGGTCATGTACTCGCAGCAGTGGTCACCGGCACCTTCGACCACGGCCAGCGCGCCGGAATTGCGCACCGCGAAGCGCTCGCCGGCGCGGCCGGCAGCGAACAGCTCACCGCCGGTGGCACCGTACAGGCAGGTGTTGCCGATGATGGCGGTGCTGCGTGCCTCGAAGCGCGCGCCACGCGGCGGCCGCACCACCAGCCGGCCGCCAGCCATGCCCTTGCCGACGTAATCGTTGGCTTCGCCTTCCACTTCCAGGTGCAGGCCACCGACATTGAAGGCGCCGAAGCTCTGCCCGGCGCTGCCACGGAAGCGCAGTTCCAGCGGTGCCTCGGCCATGCCCTGGTTGCCGTGCGCGCGTGCCACCGCACCCGCCAGGCGGGTACCGATGCTGCGGTCGGTGTTGTGGATCAGGAAGCGATGCTCGCCGCCGCGCTTGTGCTCGATGGCCGGGGCCAGCAGGCCATCCATCTGCGTGGCCAGGCTGTCCGGCGATTCGTACAGGCGCTGCGCGGCGCAGTGGCTGCCCTCGTAGCGGCTGTCGGCCAGCAGGCGCGACAGGTCCACGCGCACGCCGTCGCGCGGCGCGGATTCGATCTGGCGCAGCAGGTCGGTACGGCCGACGATCTCTTCCAGCGAACGCGCGCCCAGGTAGGACAGCCAGCCACGCACTTCCTCGGCCAGCAGCCGGAAGAAGTTCTCCACGCGCTCGGGCTGCCCGGTGAAGTGGTTCTCGCGCAGGCGCTCGTCCTGGGTGGCCACGCCGGTGGCACAGTTGTTGAGGTGGCAGATGCGCAGGTACTTGCAGCCCAGCACGATCATCGGCGCGGTGCCGAAGCCGAAGCTGTCGGCGCCCAGCAATGCGGCCTTGACCACGTCCAGCCCGGTCTTCAGGCCGCCATCGGTCTGCAGCAGGGTACGGCCGCGCAGGTCGTTGGCGAGCAGCGCCTGGTGCGCCTCGGCCACGCCCAGCTCCCACGGCACGCCGGCATAGCGGATCGAGCTGACCGGCGAGGCACCGGTGCCGCCATCATGGCCGGAGATGGTGATCAGATCCGCACCGGCCTTGACCACGCCCGCCGCAATCGTTCCGACGCCGGCATGGCTGACCAGCTTCACCGACACCAGCGCGGTCGGGTTGACCTGCTTGAGGTCGTAGATCAGCTGCGCCAGGTCCTCGATCGAATAGATGTCGTGATGCGGCGGCGGCGAAATCAGGCCGATGCCCGGGCGCGCATAGCGCAGCCGCGCGATCAGTTCGTTGACCTTGTGCCCGGGCAGCTGGCCACCCTCGCCGGGCTTGGCACCCTGCGCGACCTTGATCTGCAGCACCTCGGCATTGACCAGGTACTCGGCGGTCACGCCGAAGCGCCCGGAGGCCACCTGCTTGATCTTGCTGCGCCTGGCGGTGCCATAGCGTGCGGGGTCTTCACCGCCTTCGCCGGAATTGCTGCGGCCCCCCAGGCGATTCATCGCAATCGCCAGCGCTTCATGCGCTTCCGGTGACAGGGCGCCGAGGCTGATCGCCGCGGTATCGAAGCGCGGGAACAGTTCGCTGGCCGGGGCCACTTCATCGAGCGGTGCGGGCGTGGCGGCAGGGACCAGTTCCAGCAGGTCACGCAGTGCCGAGGGCGGGCGCGCATGCACCGCATCGCAGTACTGCTGCCAGGCACGCGGATCGCCGCTGCGCGCCGCGCGCTGCAGGGTGGTGACCACGTCCGGGTTGTACATGTGGTACTCGCCGCCGTGCACGTACTTCAGCAGGCCGCCGACATCCACGTCCTGCTGCGCGTCCCACGCCTGCGCGCACAGCTCGCGCGCGTCGGCATCCAGGCGCGCGAAACCCGCGCCACCGATGCGCGAAGCGGTATCCGGGAAGCACAGATCGACGACCTCCGGTTCCAGGCCGATGATCTCGAACAGCTGCGCGCCGCGGTAGCTGGCCACGGTACAGATGCCCATCTTCGAGATGATCTTCGACAGCCCCTTGTAGACGCCCTTGCGGTAGCGGCGGCCGATCTGCGACTGCTCACCGCCCTTGCTGAGCTTGAGGATGCCGCGGCGGCCCAGGTCGAACAGGGTCTGGTAGGCCAGGTACGGATACACCGCCGTGGCGCCGAAGCCGAGCAGGCAGGCCATGTGGTGCGGGTCGCGCGCGGTGCCGGTCTCGACGATGAGATTCACGTCGCAGCGCAGGCCCAGCCGCGAGAGGTGGTGGTGGATGGCGCTGGTGGCGAGCAGGGCATGCACCATCGGCCGCCCGGCCACCGGGTAGCGGTCGGACAGCAGCAGCATCACCATGCCTTCGCGCGCGGCCTGTTCGGCCTCGGCGCAGATGCGCTCGATGCCGGCACGCAGGCCCTCGTCTTCGCTGTAGGACAGGTCGAGCAGACGGTTGGCCTGCGCGTACTGGTCCATCTTCAGCAGCTGGCGCAGCTTGCGCTGGCTGAGCACCGGCGAATTGAGGATGACGTGGTTCACCGTCTCCGGACCGGCATGGAAGATGTTGGTCTCCTTGCCGAGCTGGGTGGACAGGGACATCGCGCAGTCTTCGCGCAGCGGATCGATCGGCGGGTTGGTGACCTGCGCGAAGGCCTGGCGGAAATAGTCGTACAGCGGGCGGCTGCGCTGGCTCAGCACCGCCATCGGCGTGTCGTCGCCCATCGAGCCGGTGGCTTCCTGCTCGGTCTCGGCCAGCGGCCGCAGCACCTGCTCCACTTCCTCGCTGCTGAGCTGGTACAGCTTGTGGTAGCTGCGCAGGGTGGCTTCGTCGAACGGCTCTTCCACCAGCGACGGGTCGATCAGTTCGGTCTGCAGGTAGGTCACGCCCTGCTGCAGCCACTGCTTGTAGGGCGCGCGGCCGCGGTTGATGCGGTCGACCGCATCGGAGTCGAGCAGGTCGCCGCGCTTGAGGTCGATCGCGATCATTTCGCCGGGGCCGAGCTTGCCCTTGCGCACCACCCGCTCGGTGGGCACTTCCCACACGCCCGCTTCAGAGGCAACCAGGAAGTGGCGGTCGGCGGTCAGCATCCAGCGTGCCGGGCGCAGGCCGTTGCGGTCGAGGGTGCAGACGGCGTAGCGGCTGTCGCAGGCAACGATGCCGGCCGGGCCATCCCACGGCTCGCTGTTCAGGCCGTGGAACTCGTAGAACGCGGCCAGGTCCGGGTCCTTGAACTCCAGCGACTGGGTGGCCGGCGGCACCAGGATGCGCAGCGCCTGGATCAGCTCCATGCCACCGGCGACCATCAGTTCCAGCATGTTGTCCAGGCTCTGCGAGTCCGAGCCGTGCATGGAGATCACCGGGTCGAATTCGGCGATGTCGAAGCGCGGCGTCTTCCACACCTTGCTGCGCGCCTGGGCCCAGCGGCGGTTGCCTTCGATGGTGTTGATCTCGCCATTGTGGGCGAGCATCCGGAACGGGTGGGCAAGCGGCCAGCGCGGCAGCGTGTTGGTCGAGAAGCGCTGGTGGAACACGATCGCGCTGGAGGCCAGTTCGCGCCGCTGCAGGTCGGGATAGAAGCGGCTGAGCTTGTCCGGCAGCACCATGCCCTTGTAGCTGATCGCATCGGGGGTGAGGGTGGTGACGTAGAAATCAGCGTGATCGCGCAGCTGCTGCTCGCTGCGGCGACGGGCCAGGAACAGCGCCAGCGCGAAGCCGGCATCGTCCTGGCCGACACCGGCATCGACGAACACCTGTTCGATGCGCGGCAGGGTATCGCGCGCCAGCTGGCCGCAGACGCTGTCATCGGTGGGTACCTCGCGCCAGCCGGCGACCTTGCAGCCGACCGCTTCCACCTGCGCCTGCAGCTGGGTACGGCAGGCGTCGGCGGCCTCGGTGTCGTGCGGCAGGAACACCAGGCCGGCAGCGAAGCGCGCGGCGGTGGTGATGCCGGCTTCGCTGGCCAGCAGTTTCAGGAATGCATCGGGGCGGCGCAGCAGCAGGCCACAGCCATCGCCGGTCAGGCCATCGGCGGCGACGCCGCCACGGTGGGTCATGCGCGAAAGCGCGGCGATGGCGGTATCAACCAACAGGCGCGAAGGTTGATCGTCGAGCTGGGCGACCATGCCAAATCCACAGGCATCGCGCTCGGAGCGCGGGTCGTAAAGCCCTTGGCGGTTGCGGGGGGCCATCTCTACCTCGATGCGTATAGGGTTGGCGGCGACACTCGTCCCCGCTCATTCCCTGGAGCGCATCGTGAGGCCACCGGATGCCTCGACTAGATCACAGGTTGCTGCAGCGCCGCAATACACGGTTGCAGGTGCAACAGAACGCGCCGGCAACCCCGTGCCGGCGCGGGGTCGCCCTCAGCCGCAGCGCACGCCGCTGACCAGGCCCTTGTCGTCCACTTCGATGTTCAGGCGGTCGCCGAGGAATTCCATCGTGGCCACGTCGTTGGGCTTCATGACGCGCAGCTGGTGGGCACCGGCATCTTCCTGCGCCTGCTTGCCCAGCGCGTCGGCGTAGGCCTGGCCGACCAGGCTCTGCACCTGGCTGGCATCGCAGGTGCCGACCGGCGGTGCCTCGGTGGCCTTGCCGGCTTCGTCGGCCGGTGCCTTGGCGGCTTCGGCAGCCTGCTGGGCATGGGCCGTGGCCGAATCCTGTTCATCCAGCGCCGGTGCCTGGCAGGCGGTCAGGGCCAGCACGGCCGGCAGCAGCAGGGCGGAGAGCGAACGGGCGCGAATCGGGAACGACATCATGACTCCGGAAGGGATTGTGAAAGCCCGAGCATAGCGGCGAACCGATCCTCACGTGTTTGTCTTGTGTTATCGACAGGATCGCGGCAGCGCGGCAGCGACACTGCACGCATGCCGACCCCCTCTACCCCCGAACGACAGGCCGCGCGCGCTGCGGGCCTGCGCTATGTCGATGACACCCAGCCGGGCATCAGCCGGCGCCGCGCCGGCAAGGGCTTCAGCTACCGCGATGCCGATGGCCATGCGGTGCGCGATGCCGCCACCCTGCAGCGCATCCGCGCGCTGGCGATCCCACCGGCCTATACCGCCGTATGGATCTGCGCCCACGCCAATGGCCATCTGCAGGCCACCGGCCGCGATGCCCGCGGGCGCAAGCAGTACCGCTACCACGCCGATTGGGCCGCAGTGCGCGACGCCGGCAAGTTCGACCGGGTGATCGCCTTTGGTGAAGCACTGCCCGCGCTGCGGCGCCGGCTCAGCCGCGATCTCAAGCACAGCGGCTTCCCCCGCGAAAAGGTGCTGGCGGTCGTGGTCGCGCTGCTGGCCGACACCCTGGTGCGGGTAGGCAATGAGTCCTATGCCAAGGAAAACAGATCCTTTGGCCTGACCACGCTGCGCAACCGGCACCTCGACCTGCTGCGCGGCGGGCGCGTACGGATGCGCTTCCGCGGCAAATCCGGGCAGCTGCACGAAGTGACGGTAGGTGACCGCCGGCTGGGCACGCTGGTGCGCGGCGTGCAGCAGTTGCCGGGCCAGGCGTTGTTCCAGTATCGCGACGACGACGGTGCCATCCAGCCGGTCGACTCCGGTGCGGTCAACGATTACCTGCGCGAGGTGATGGGCGAGGAATTCACCGCCAAGGATTTCCGCACCTGGGGCGGCACCCTGGCCGCGGTGCAAGCGTTCGCGGCCACCGAGTTGCCCGAACCGGCCAGCCAGCGTGCGCTGGCCAAGGTACAGCGTGAGGTGGTGTGCAAGGTGGCGACCCAGTTGGGCAATACCCCTGCGGTGTGCCGCAAGGCCTACATCGACCCCTGCGTGTTCGCCGGCTGGGAGCGCGGCGAACTGGCGGAACTGGCCGGCCTGCGTGGGCCGCGCCAGTGGGAACAGGCCACCCTGCGCGTGCTGCGCAGGGCGCGCCGGCTCAGCCGCAATAGATCGCGGTGATGTTGTTGGTGCGGCCCTTCTCGATGGTCAGGCGGTCACCGCCTTCGTGTGCCGGCGGCACGCGCGGGCCGTCATGGCGCAGCACCTGCACGTGCAGGCTGTCGCTGTCCACGCGCGCGCGCTCGACGGTTGCGGCGGAGGCGGCCAGGCCGAGCGCACCACGCACCCTGTCGCTGTGGCACTGGCCGGAAATCATGCCGTCGATCGGCTGCACCTGGGCCACCGGCGTGCTGCTGCAGGCGGCGAGGGCGAGACAGACGGCGGCGGTGGCGATGGCATGCTTCATGGAAGGGTTCCTTGGTGTGGTTGCGTGCAGCGTGCGACGGCGCACGTGGTGGCGGAATGAACACCGTGCACATCGTGGACACGGTGCGCTCACCCCCGCCAACAGCCTGGGTGGAGACACTGCAGTCGCGGCGGATGCCGCCCCCGGTACTGCGGCGCATGCGCCCGGTAGTGCCGGCCGCTGGCCGCCGATCCCATTCCCCCCCGAGGAGACCTGCATGGCCACCACCCGAAAGACCCCCGCCCGCCGCAAAGCCTCACCCAAGGTGCGCAAGGGCAGCACCGCGACCCAGACCGCTGCCGACCCCGCTCGCCCGCGGGTGGTGAAGACCGCAACCCGCAAGGCGGCGGCTGGTGATCCCCGCGCCGCCCGCGTTGCCGCCCGGCAGCGGCGCCTGCAGGATCAGGAAAAGGCCAAGGACGCCCGCGCGGCCAAGAAGGCCACGAAAAAGACCGCGACCCAGGCCGGCGCACGCCGCCAGCCGGAGGCCATGCCGGCCCAGCAGCTGGCAAAGCCGGGGCACGAACACGAACTGGAGCTGGCGCCGCGCTTCCTCGCGCCGGACTACACCGGCAGCGGCAAGCTGCAGGGCATGCGCGCGATCGTCACTGGCGGTGATTCCGGCATCGGCCGTGCTGTGGCCGTGCTGTTCGCACGCGAAGGCGCCGATGTGGCGGTCCTGCACCTGGACGAGGCCGAAGATGCCGACATCACCCGCCAGCACGTGGAGCGCGAAGGTGGCCGCTGTGTGGTGATCGCCGGTGACGTGCGCGACCCGCGCTTCTGCAACAAGGCGGTCAAGCAGGTGGCCAAGGCCTTCGGTGGCATCGACATCCTGGTCAACAACGCCGCGTTCCAGCTGCACTGCGAGCGGCTGGAGGATCTGGAAGACGCGCACCTGCAGGAGACGCTGCAGACCAACATCGGCGGCTACATCCAGATGGCGCGTGCGGTACTGCCGCATCTGGGCGAGGGCGCCAGCATCATCAACACCGGCTCGGAAACCGGACTCTTCGGCAGCAAGGCGCTGATCGACTACTCGGCCACCAAGGGCGCGATCCATGCGTTCACCAAGGCCCTGGCCAGCCAGCTGCTGCCGCGCGGCATCCGGGTCAACTGCGTGGCGCCGGGGCCGGTATGGACGCCGCTGAACCCGGCCGACAAGCAGGCCGGGGATGTCGCCGAGTTCGGAAAGGACAGCGACATGGGCCGGCCTGCACAGCCTGAAGAGCTGTCACCGGCGTATGTGTTCCTGGCCTCGCCGGTCTGTGCAAGCTACATCAGCGGGGCGATCCTGCCGGTGATGGGTGGGCCGCGCGGCTGAGTCGTGTCGGTTCCCGCCTGGATCCGGCGGCAGCGAAGGTGTGCGGCCTGTCAAAGGCCCCACACCGTGCGATTGGGGTAGGCTGATCCTGTACCGACCATGTTCAAGGACCGACCATGCCCGAAATGGATATCAATGCCGCAGCCAACGAGGTCGTCGCCCTGCTGTGGCGGAACGATGCGCGTGCTGCCGCCACCCGCCTCCAGGCCCTGCACGACGGCCAGAGCGCAGTGGTGCAGGAATCGCTGGATCGCTATATCTCGGCGCGTGCGGCCGCCGAGCTTGAGGGCTTGCGCCGGAACGGGGGCGTGGCCGCAGCGGATGCAGCTACGGTGAATCCGATGCTGGATCGCTTGGGCGAGGCGACGCGCCCGCCGCGGATGCCCGATGCTGCCGAGACAGCGGGATTGAGCCAGGCCCAGCAGTACGACGTTTATGGCAGCATCGTGGCCCAGCGCGGCAACATCGCAGCGAACGATGCAATGGCAACCCAGGACCGCGTGGTGCTGGGGTTGCGCGATGAGAACCGCACGACCGAGGCGCGCGGACGTGGGGTCTACGATGACCGCATCGTGGTGCTGTGGAAGGATGCGCAGGGCCGCGGCCATGTGCGCGAGTTCAACCAGGCCACGACCGAGCCGACCGCCCAGTACGACGGCCATGCCAAGACCGCGCCGCGCAGCCCGGGCTTTGGCAATGTGGCGCCGCGTGCCAAGACCGAGGGTGAGGACGTCAACGGCGACCGGGTCAAGGATCTGGGGCGCCTGGGCGAGGGCACCATCGAGATGCGCGCGACCACCCATCCGCGCAATGGCCATCCCGATGAGTTCGCGCTGCGTCCTTCGCAGGACGCGATCACTGCGGGCGCCGGACGGGTGGAGCGCGACAGCAATGGCGATGGCTGGTTCGATGCGCGTGATACCCAGGGCGTGCAGGACCTCAACGACACCTTCAAGATCCATCGTGGCAGCCGTTCCAACACCGATTCGGCCGGTTGCCAGACCATCGGTGGCGGCGAGTATGACGACTTCGTGTCGACGGTGCGCGGCACGCCTGGGCAGAACCGCTGGCAGTACGTGCTGACCTCGGTTGCACCCGGCCAGACGCGCGAATTTGGGCAGGACGTGCCGCTCGCGGCCAACGATGACCCCCGTCAGCCGCAGCATCGCGATCATGCCCTGCAGCAGCAGATCAGTACGCGCCTGCAGGCCCTGGGCGGACGCTACGCCGAGCATGCCGAGGACTACAGCCTGGTGATGCTGCGCGAAGCGAAGGCCGCGGGCATCACCCGGGTCGACCAGATCGTGGCCAGCAATCCCAGCGCCGGCCGTGCGGCTGGCGAGACACTGTTCCTGGTGCAGGGCAGCCCGGGCGATCCTGCGGCGCTGCGCGCAGGGGTCAATGCGGCCGAGGTGCGCGAGACCGCGGTGGAATCCAGCCTGCGCCAGCTGCAGCAGCAATCGCGCGAACAGGCTGCACCTGCGCCCGCGCCGGCACAGCAGCAGGACGCGCCGGTGATGGGAGGGCGTTGATCGATGATCCGATCGCAGCTGACGCCGAGCGTTCCATTGATGCTGCTGCTGGCCTGCAGTGCCTGCGCGCCCGCTGGAGAGCGCGTCGCGCCGGTGGCGCCCACTGCCAGCTCGGCCGCGAAACCGGAGGCCCTGCCTGCGCAGACCCTTCCCACGGACCGCGGACTGCCCGCATTGCCGAAGGCTTCCGGCAGCGGCCATCCCGGCGGCCGCTACGCTACGCTGCCCGAACCTGCCAGGCAGGTGCTGGCGCAGTTGAAGTGCAACGTGGAGAGCGCCAGCAAGGTGGAGGTGCTCTCCATTCCCGCGCAGGATGGCCAGCAGGATTTGATGGTTACTGATCGCAGCGGGCCGCGTTTCCGCTATTGGATGCGGTCGTTCTCCGGCAGTGGCGGTACCACCGGCTATCTGGTGCAGCTGCAGGGCTGCCCGGCAACCACCACGGGCATGCGCGCCTACATCGCACAGGGAGCCGCACCGCTGCAGGATGTCACCGCATCCATCCTGGCGCAGGCCGGATTGCCCGATGCGGCGACCATGACGGCCTACCAGGACAAGGGCGCGGGCGATCTGTTCGCCTTCATCGGCGTGCTGGACAAAGTGCCAGTGCTGCGCTGGGTGGCCGAAGCCGACCCCGAACAGCCACTGGCCGCCGATGCACGCAGCTTCGACCATGGCAATGCCATCCACGGCGGTTTCCTGCACTGGAACCAGGATCACTTCGAAGTGGCCAGGGCCGTTCCCGCCGCGCTATGGCCCTGCGATGACAGCCCGTTGCTGCCGTGCAAGGCCGACCCGTTCGTGACGGGGCGTTGAGGCATCGCGCACATAGAAGTCGGCAATGCGCGGAATGAACTGCTGCGGATTGGCACCGACAAGATTGGTCAGCACCACGACCGCCACGCCGCGCTCGGGATAGACCACGAAGGCCGAGCGCGCACCGCCGATACCGGCCACCTGAAGGTCGGGCGATGCGCGCAGTACCGCCCAGCCACCCGCCCACGGGCCGGCGCGGCCATCAGCGAGGCGCTCTGCGCTCCACATCCGCCGCAGTGCCGTCTCCGGCAGCAAACGGCCTTCGGTCAGTGCGACGAGCCAGCGCGCGGTGTCGTCGGCGGTGGTGAGGATGCCGCCACCGGCCCAGAGCGAAGGCGGTATGTCGTAGAACCAGTGCGACAGGCGGGACGGTGCACCCACAGCATCGGTGGCACGCGGGGCCAGGCTGTACATCGTCGCCGCATCCGGAATCAGGTCGTAGCTGTCGCCGAAGGTGGTGCGGGCCATGCGCGCGCTGCTGAACTGGCGTGTGGCCAGGAAACGTTCGTAGGACATACCGGATTGCTGCGCGATGATCCGTGCCAGCAGGACATAGTTGGTCTGGTTGTAGGCGAAGCGCTGCCCGGGCGCCGCTTCCAGCGGCCGCGCTGTCACCGCCGTCCACGCCTGTGCTTCGGAGCCACCGCCCAGCAGTCCGTTCGCATCAAGGATGTCCGGAAGGCCTGAGGCATGCGCCAGCAACTGGTGTACGCGCACGTCTCTCCACGCTGGCGGAAGATCATCCAGGTAACGCGAGGCCGGCGCGTCCAGATCCAGTCGTCCCTCCTGCGCCAGCTGCGCAGCCGCCACGCCGGTGAATGCCTTGGTGGCCGAGTTGAGCGGGAAGCGGGTGTCGCGCGAGGCACGCACACCGTTCTCGACATTGGCCAGACCGTAGGCCTCGGACAGCACGATCTGCCCGTCCTTGACCACCGCGACCTGCAATCCGGGGATGCGCTGCTCCAGCATGATCTGGCGGATCAGGCGGCGGGTCTGGTCGTTGGCCTGGTCCTGGTCCTGGCTGGCAGCAACGGCGGCGAAGGGCAATGCACTGATGAGCATGAGCAGGGCACGGAGCATTGGGCGGGACATGTGGAATTCCAGCGGGGCGTTGCGGATCGGATGCAGCGGGCGGGTCAAAGGTTTAGGCGCTCGGTGGTGCCTACCGTTCGTCGGCCCATGACTTCCGGGGGGTTGACTACAGTTGTCGTCACGCAGACAGTGGCGACACGTGTAGTCAAGGGAGTGGTGTCATGCGTGGCAAGACGATCGGGGACCAGGAGCTGGCCCTGCTGCAGTACATCGATGAACATGCGCCGGCCACCGTCGGCGAGGTCGCCAGTGGCTACGGGGAGGCCCGTGGGCTGGCCCGCTCCACCGTGCTGACGATGATGGAGCGACTGCGGGCGAAGGGGTATCTTCAGCGCCAGCAGCAGGACGGTGTCTACCGCTACCAGGCCACGCGTGGCCCGCAGAGCGTGCTGCAGGGCGCGGTGGCGCAGTTCGTCGACAACACCCTGCAGGGCTCGGTGTCGCCGTTCGTGGCCTACCTGTCGCAGCGCCAGCAGGTCAGCGACAACGAGCTGGCCGAACTGGAAGCGCTGGTTGCCCAACTCCAATCGCGCCGCCACGAGGGCTGAGCCATGGACACCACGATGCTGATCCCGATGTTGGAACGGCTGGGCTGGACCAGCCTGCAGACCGTGCTGCTGGTGGCCCTGGTGTATGGCGTATGCCGCGCGCTGCCGTCGCTGTCGGCGGCAACCCGCTGCCGCCTGTGGTGGCTGGTCTCGCTGCAGGCTGTGCTCGGCCTGTTCTGGAGCCAGCCGTTGCAGCTGGCCTGGTTGCCGGCGCCGCAGGCGGTGGCGATGAGCGCGACCGATGTGGCCGCCGACATGGTCTACCCGCTGGCCCCGGAGGCCTCGGCACAGCTGTTGGCCGCAATGCCGATGCCCGCCGCGGATGTGCCGGCGGTGGCATGGTGGGCCGTCGCACTGGCCACGCTGTGGATGTCCGGCGTGCTGCTGATGGCCCTGCGTACCTTCGGTGAGTGGCGTCGCTGCCGCGCGCTGCTGGCAGCGGCCTATCCCTGCGAGGACGAGGCGCTGGTGCAGGCCCTGCAGCTGGCCTCCGATGCGCACGGCGTGCGTCCTGCGCCGCGGTTGTGGATGAGCACGCAGGTGGACGCACCGCAGCTGGTCGGGCCGTTCCGCCCGGTGCTGCTGCTGCCGGCGGGCGACAACGCCCTGCAGGGCGACGCGCTGGACCTGGCCCTGACCCACGAACTGCAGCACCTGCAGCGGCGTGACCTGCAATGGGGCCTGCTGCCTGCACTGGCCCAGCACCTGTTCTTCTTCCACCCGCTGCTGCGCCTGTCGGTGCGTGAATATGCACAGGCGCGCGAGGAAGCGGTGGATGCAGCGGTGGTTGGCCAGCACGGTGCCAGCCGCCAGGCCTATGGCCGTCTGCTGCTGCAGCTGGGCGTGGCACCGCAGCCGCATCTGGGCGTGGCCAGTGCCGCACCGGATACCACCAGCCTCAAGCGCCGCCTGCTCTCGCTGCAGTCGCGCCGGTCCTGCCCGCGCATCCTGGCGATGGCGTTGACTGCGGTGGTGCTGGTGGTGGGCGTGGCGCCGATGCGGCTGGTCGCAGCGCCGGTGCCGCCGGCACCGCCCGCGCCTCCTGCGGCGCCGAAGGTCGTGCCGCCGCCGCCGCCGAAGGCTCCGAAAGCGCCGCCCGCACCGCCTTCGTCCGCGCGCGTTCCGGCCGTGCCGGTGGCGCCCGCGCCGCCCGCCGAGCCGGCTGATGTCGAGGCGTTGCCAGGTCCGGACGATGCGGATGTGGCGGTCGACGTGGATGCGGATGTCGATGTCGATACCGGCATGCACAGTGAACACACGACCTCCCGCACCACTTCCATCACCACCTACGGCCGCCTGGACCTGGGCAAATCGCCGCCGGAGGCCTTCGTGCTGGTAGATGGCGATTCGACCTTCGCCAACGGCGGCATGGACGACGTGACGGTGGCCCGCAGACAGCTCGGCAAGGGCCCGGCGCTGTGGTTCCGCAAGGGCGACAAGCGCTACGTGGTGCGAGACCCGATGATGATCCAGAGCCTGCAGCGTGCCTACAGCGGCGCGGCGGATCTGGGCCGCCAGCAGAGCGAACTGGGCCGCCAACAGAGTGCGCTGGGTCGCCAGCAGGGCGAACTCGGCAGGCAGATGGGCGAGATGGGCCGCCTGCAGGGCGAGGAGGCGCGCCGCATGGCACTGGCCGCTGCCGAGGCTGCGCGCAGCGCGGTGGCCGCGCATGACATCAACCGCGAAGCGGCGGCAGAAGCGGCGAAGGCGGCGCGGGGCGCGACCAACGATGCGGCCATTGCACGTGAGGCTGCACGTGAGGCTGCTGCAGAGGCACGTCGTGCGATGCAGGAAGTGGACAACGAAACCGCGCGGGCCACCCACACCCGCGGCATGCAGCGCCTGGCCAGCCAGCAGTCTGAACTGGCCAGCCGCCAGGCGGCGCTGGGCAGCCGGCAGGCTGCGTTGGGTGAGCGTCAGGCACGCGTGCATGAGCAGGCGTCGCGGCAGGCGCAGCAGGTGATCGCGCGCGCACTGGCCAGCGGCAAGGCCGAGCGACTCTGACTGGTAGTGCCGGCCGCTGGCCGGCAATGTGGGGTGCCGGCCAGTGGCCGGCACCCACTGGGTTGATCAACCGCAGCTGGCGCGCTCGATCCGGTTCTGACCGTCCACCTGCACCGTCACGCGGTCCTGGCGGAAGTCCATGGTTACCGCCATGCCCGGCTTGACCACGCGCGCGTTGCGGGCACCGCTATCGGCGACCAGTTTCTTGATGGTGGCCTCGTCGGCGGTCTTGCCGGTGAAGGCTTCCAGCGCTTCCGGCCTGCATTCGTGGGCGGCATCGGCCACCGGTGCCGGTGCGGCATCGTGGGTGGTGCTGCTGCCGGCGTGGCTGCAGGCGGCCAGCGGCAGGATGGCGAGCAGGGCAAGCGGATTGAGGCGCATCGTCGGGCTCCAGGCGTGGATGGTGGCGGCAGTGTCACCGCTGCCACCGTCAGGGCATGTCAAGGCGGCCCTTGGCCATTACTGCCCGACCAGCGCCAGTGTTTCGCGCTCGCGCTGCTCCTCGCGCACCAGTTGCTGCAGCAGCAGGGCCAGGGTGACCACGTCCTGATGGTTGTGGTCGGCCACCCGACGCAGGTTCACCGCATCGCCGCCGCGCAGGAAACGCAGCCATGCGCCCGGGGCTTCGGAGCCAGGCAGGTCATCCTCGCGCACCACGCGCAGCAGCTGGCGCTCAATGGTGGACAGCTTGCAGTTCTCCCACGTGCCGCGATAGCGGCGGCGGGTCGGGTAGAGCAGGTCGACGTGATCCAGCGCGCTGATCGGGCAACGCTGGCGGGCCAGCCGGTAGCGCGTCTTCAGCAGCGGCGCATCGTAGCTGCGCCCGTTGTAGCTGCAGAACACGGTGGACGGCTGCAGCCAGCGGGCGAAGGTGGCCAGCATCGCGTCCTCGGCGGCCATCGTCGACATCAGCAACTGGCGGATGCGCAGGCCTTCGCCACGCTGCGGGCACACGTGCCAGTCGGCGGCGCCGATCATGAAGGCGCGGGTGCCAGTGCCGCCGGCCAAGCCGGTGGTCTCGGTATCGAAGAACAGCAGGTCGCGCGCGGCGACGTGCTCGTGCTCGCGCCTGGCGAAAGCCAGGGAAAGCGGTTCTGCGGGAATCGGTTGCGGCTGCAGCGACTCGATCAGGAACAGCCCCGGCGCGATTTCCTCGCCGGGGAGCTGGCGATCCTGGGCACTGGCGCGTGCCGGTGCGGCTCCACCACGCGAGCGCAGGCCGAGCAGGCGGTGCAGGCTGCCCACTTCCGGTCGACGCAACGGTGCGGCGGCCGTCACAGGCGCGGCAGCGCCGGTCGGCTTGTGGCGGATTTCCTGTTCGACCCAGGCGAACACCGAGCGCTCTGCCGGTGGCTGCTGTGCATCGTTGGCGGCTACCGGGGCCGGCGCCGGGGGGGGCGGCTCGGGTGCCACCGGCGTGACTGCTTTCGGGTCGCCGGCCTGCTTCCGCAGCAGGCGCAGCTTGTCCAGGCTCAGGCTCACGGTGCCAGCAGCTCCATCGGCTCGCGCGTGGTCACCACCAGGTCGCGCACGTGCTGGCAGGCTTCTGCGTCTAACAGGTCGAGCACGCGCAGCGCCAGCGCGCGCGGCGAGGTTTCATCTTCCTCCTGTGCAGCCAGCACCGGGCCGACACAGGCCGGGCAACCGGCCTTGCAGTCGCAACGCTGCACCAGTTCGCGCGCGCGCTGCACCAGCTCGGCCTGGCGCTGCCACAGCGGCTCGCTCAGGCCAACGCCGCCAGGAAAGTTGTCGTACAGATAAACGGTCGGCACGAACTCCTGCAGCAGCTCCACCGCGCCAGGGTCGCCTTCGCTGCCGCGCAGCTGGCCACGGCCGCTCTGGTCGGCGATCGCGAACCAGGCACCATCGCCGTTGCCGACTGACTTCTGCAGATCGCGCGCATCGGCCATCACCGCCACGGTGGCGACGATGTGCAGGGCATACGCGGCGCCAAGGAAGCCATCCAGCGCATCCTGCTTGCTGGCGAACGCGCGCAGCAGCAGCGCCTGCGGCAGCTGCCACCACACCGCAGTGGTGTGCAGTTCCTGGTCGGGCAGGTTCACCGGCCCATAGCCGATGTTCTCGTGGGTGTAATAGCGGATCTTCTTGTAGCCGGCCACGCGACGCACCACGTGCACTTCGCCATGGTGCGAATCGCCACGGCCGGCCACGCCACCGTCGAAACGGTCCAGCACCTTGAGCTTGGTGAAGTCGATGCTGTCGGTGTAGTAATCCACATGCGTGCGGGTGACATAGGCCTTGCGGCCGTCCCAGTCCAGCGTCTCCACCTGGTAGGGGGTGGACTGCACCATGTGGATGGCGCCTTCGTACAGGGTGAGTGCGGCGGCGGAATAATCGACCTCGGCGATGATCTGCTGGCGGCCGTCGCTGCGGTCGACCACCACGAAGTTGCCGTCGGCCACCGCGCGCAGGCTCACCGCGTTGGCCGGATAGCTGTCGGCGATCCATTCCCAGCGCTCGCCTTCGCGGTGGATGACTTCGGTTTCGGCCAGCGCTTCCAGGAACACTTCCGGATCGATCGGGCCGAAGCCATCGCCAACCCGGAACGGCAGTTCGAAGGCTGCGCAGCGGATGTGGTCGAACAGGATCAGCGGCTGGTCAGGTGCAATGCGTGCATGTTCGGGCGAGGCCTCGGCGAAGAAGTCCGGATGCCGCACCACGTACTGGTCCAGCGGCTGCGAGCTGGCCACCATCACCCCCAGCGCGGGCTGCTGGCGGCGACCGGCGCGGCCGAAGCGCTGCCAGGTGGCGGCCACGCTGCCGGGATAGCCATTGAGAATGACCACGTCCAGGCTGCCGATATCCACGCCCAGTTCCAGCGCCGACGTGCTGACGATGCCGTCGATGTTGCCGGCGCGCATCGCACGCTCGGTCTCGCGACGCTCGGTGGGCAGGTAGCCGCCACGGTAGGCGCGGATGCGCGGCGGCTTGCGCGGGTCGTGGTCGAAGATGTCCTTCAGGTACTTGGTCAGCACTTCGACCATCAACCGGGTCTGCGCGAACACCAGGGTCTTCAGCCCGGACTTGATCGCGATGCGCGCGATGCGGTTGCTCTGCGAGCGTGCCGAGGCGCGCAGGCCCAGGTCCGGATTGATCACCGGCGGGTTCCACAGCAGTACCTGTTTCGGTCCGCTGGGCGCACCGGATTCGGTGATCGCGGTGACCGGTGCCTCGATCAACGCCTCGGCATGCGCCTGCGGATTGCCGATGGTGGCCGAGCACAGGATGAACTGCGGTTGCACGCCGTAGAACGCGCAGATGCGCTTGAGCCGGCGCAGCACGTTGGTGACGTGGCTGCCGAACACGCCGCGGTAGGTGTGTACTTCGTCGATGACGATGTAGCGCAGGTTCTCGAAGAACTGCGCCCACTTGGTGTGATGCGGCAGGATCGCCTGGTGCAGCATGTCCGGGTTGGACACCACGATGTCGCCATGCAGGCGGATCGCCTGGCGCGCATCACCCGGGGTATCGCCATCGAAGGTGAAGGCCTTGACGCCCAGATCGCCGGCACGGTTGAGTTCCAGCAGCTCGGCCACCTGGTCCTGTGCCAGCGCCTTGGTCGGGAACAGGTACAGCGCCTTGGCCTTGTCCTGCATCGCCGCGCTGACCACGGGCAGGGTGTAGCACAGCGACTTGCCGCTGGCGGTGGGGGTGACGATGGCCACGTGCTCACCACGCTGGCTGGCCTCCCAGGCCTCGGCCTGGTGGCTGTAGAGCTGCTCGATGCCGCGTGCCTTCAGGGCCGCGGCCAGGGCCGGCGGTACCGCATCGGGAATGGGGGCATAGCGGCCCTCGCGGCCGGGAATGGCAAAGCTGCCGGTGATGCGGTCCTGGTAGCGGCGCTGCAGGCGCGCGCTGAGCAGGGCGCCGTCACGGGCGGGCAGGCCATCGCGGGTGGCGAGCTTCTGCTCGGCATCGGCGGTGCGCTTGGCGAGTTCGTAAGCCATGGAAAGTGGAGCCGGGACGGATTGCGAGGGGTCACATGGCACCACATCCACGTCTCAGGATGTGAGACATCGCACACGGAGGGCGTGAACCGTTCAGTGCTCGCGTCCCGTGGCGCCGCCGCATCTCCCCTGGCTGAACAGCTGCCAGTGCAGCAACGAAATCTGAAGCCGGCATCCGTATCCTTGGGCGCTGGACGCAACCAACAGGGCGGATGGCTGTGGCACGACGTGGAACGCAGGGAGCACTCCTGGCCGGCATGCTGCTGGCCGGCATCGCGCAGGCGCAGCAGGCCGCGCCGGTGTCGGTGCCCGATCCTGCACCCGTTCCCCCTGCTGATGCCCCGGCAGCAGCCACCGCGCCGATCTCCACCGCCCTGCCGCAGGACAACGTCACCACCCTCGGCGAGGTGCGTGCACTCAAGCCCGACGACGAGCCGTTGGACCTGTACCGCTTCAAGAACCCGGTGAAGTTCGGCGACAACCGCTTCAGCCGCGACTGGAGCGAGCCACCGTCACCGGAGCAGGTCAGCATGGGCGGCGGCTACATCATGATGGGCGTGGTCAAGGGCGTGCTGGCGGCGGGTCGGGGCCTGAACAAGCTCACCGGTGGCCCCGACCAGATCCAGTCCGCCATTGCCCGGCCACCGCCTGAGCTCAGTGCCGAACAGCGGCAGCGTGCGCTGCGGTTCTCCCAGCAGCAGGATGCCGGTGATGCACCGCCGGTGAAGTAGGCCGGTATATCCTGCCGGTTCCTCAACCGATAGCGCTGCCATGTTCCTGCGTTCGTTCTGCCTGCTGGCTGCATTGCTGCCAGCGTCCGCCTTTGCTGCCGGCATCGCCGGTGATGGCGCGTGCCGCAATGGCGCGTTCCCCTCCGAACAGAGCCGGTTCGCGCTGGCGCGGGTGGTCGACGCACCGCGCCTGTATCTGCTCGGCGACATGGACGGGTGCCCCGCCAAGGGCGAACCGGCCTGCCGCCAGCGCAGCTATGTGGTCAACGGCGATACGGTGGTGACCGGTCGCGACCTTGGCCGCTACCGCTGTGCGTTCTTCCCGAACAAGGTGGGTGGCAGCGCCGGCTGGGTGGACCGCAGCAAGCTGCAGCCGTTGCCGGTGGCCGTGCCAACGCTGCAGGACTGGGTGGGCCACTGGAAAGACGGCGACAACGGCCTGCGCATCACCGTGCAGGGTGGACAACTGCATGTGGATGGCGACGCCTACTGGCCCTCTGCCAACCCCACGCCGGAACAGCGCCCGTATGGCCCGAACATGGGCCAGGTGGAAGCGCGCGCGACGCCGCGTGGTGCTGATGTCGAGTTCGTCGAGGACACGTGCCGGGTGCGCGTGCACTCGCTGGGCGAGGTGCTGATCGTGGCCGACAACAGCGAATGCGGTGGCATGAACGTGCGCTTCAACGGCGTTTACCGGCGCGCGGGGAAACGCTGAAGGACGCATGACGGAGGGGGTCAGAGCCCTTTCGTGGGCGAAAGGGATCCGACCCCGGGTCAGCGCCGCCGCTCCAGCCACCACAGCAGCGAAGCGCACACCGTGAACGCCAGCCACCAGGGCCAGCGCGAGCCCGGCACGGGCTGCATCATCGCCGTGTTCGTCGGCCCGCTGACGGCCAACGCCCGCGTGGTTGCATCGATCATCGCCTGCTGGTGCAGTGCAGGTGCGGCCTTCGGGTCGAACACATAGCGCCAGACCGTGGTGTCGCCGTGCTGCAGGCGCTGCCAACCCGCCTCGCGCGGCCACCAGCCGGCGCAGCGCAGGGTCGACGTTGCGCCGTCAACGATCAGGGGCACGCTGTCTCCGCGCGCGTTGAAGACCTGCAGTGGCGCCTGCACGCCGCACAGCGCCTGCCGTTCGCCCGCCCAGCCGAGCGTCTGCGGCGACCACAGCGCATCACCGCTGCCCTGCGCACGCGCCAGCGTGGCGACGACGCTGCTCCAGAGTTCACCGTGGCGATCATCGCGTCCGGCCAGCACCCAGCGCCAGCTGTCGGTGATCGGCAGCAGGCCGATGCGACCCTTGCCGGCAGCGCGCCAGCCGCCGACGGCCTTGCCCGACCCATCCCGCAGCAGGGCGTTGCTGCCTGGCGCCTGCAGCGCCAGTGCTTCCAGCGCGGGCAGGGGCGCACTGTGCGAGCTGCGGTCAGCCTCCTCGCCGTAGCCGGTCGGCAGCGTTCCGGCGGCGAGCGGGCCGCGTCGTGCGGCGAGGACCGCGCTGTCGCCATCGCCGGGAAGTTCGAGGGCGTGGCTGCTGCCATCGCCCTGCACTGGCAGGCCCAGATCGCGGAGGCGCTGGCGCGCGCCGGCTGCAGGTGCGCCTGCACTGCGCAACAGAACGCCAAGGCCGTCACGCAACGCCTGCCGCACGGCAGCCAGCTGGCCGGCACTCAATGCGGTCAGGCTGCGCTCGTCCAGCAGCAACAGATCGCTGCGCGCGAGTGACGCTGCATCCAGCGCGACCGCGCCATCCCCCACGCTGACACCTGCCCCGGTATCGGCCTGTACCTGCACGCGGATGCCGGTATCGGCGGCCCAGCGGCGCAGGTACTTCAGCTCCGGGCCCGGCGCACTGGCACGCACCAGCATGCGCAGCGGTGCCGCCGGCAGGGTCTGCTGCGGTACCGGCGCGCTGTCCACCACATGACCGCCGGCATCGAGCAGGCGCAGCTGGAACACGCTGCGGCCCTCGGCGCGGGCGATGCCGCTGAGCTGCACGTGACCGTCCTCGGCAACGTCCACGCGATCGACCACGCTGTCGGCGGGGTCAAGCAGTTCCGCCTTGGCCTTGGCGACGCCGCGCGCCTGTGCATGCACGTCGAAGCGTGCGCCGGGCGCGGTGTCGGCGGGTGGCTGCAGCGCGATCCACCCGCGCGTCGGAGCTACCGGCTGCCAGCGCACGTCGCGTGGCAGTACCGCGTCGCGGTCACGCGCGACCAGGCCGGCACCGACCAGCGTCAGCGTGGAAGCCGGATGCTGGCGCAGCGCCGTGGCCAGGTCCGGCACGCGCTGGCCCCCAGGCACATCGGCAGCCTCAGGCAACAGCAGCCGCGGGCCTGCGCTGGCCGGCAGCGCGCCGGCCTTGTCGGCATCGATTCCCAGCACGACCAGGCCGACCGCGGGTTGCTGGCCGGTGGGCGGGACCAGGCAGAAGTACAGCAGCGTGGCAGCGATCAGCTGCAGCGCAATCACGATCCACTGGCGGCCACGACGCGCGGCATTGCCACGCAGCTGGCGCACGCTGGCGATGACCACGATCAGGGCGAGTGCCAGCGCAATCCACAGGTTCACAGCGGAGGCGTTCATGGCTGTGCCTCCAGCGCATCAAGGTACCGCTGCCCCATCGCATCGGCGGCGTTGCGCCGCATTGCCTGCGGCAGGGGTCGCTGCAGCGCGCGCCATACCTGTGCGCGCAGGCGCTGGCGGCAGTCGCGGCAGCCGGGTTCGATGCGCAGCTGCTCGATGGCCGCGGCCAGGTCCAGCGCATCGGGCAGATAGGCGGCGTTGCGCTGCTGCCAGGTGGCGAGTGCATCGAGATCGGGAGGGGCCGTGTCATCGCCGAGGCGTTGCCAGGCTTCGATGATGGCCGGGTCGGGCGGCGTGCGTGCGGCCAGCGGCAGTTCACGGCTGGCCAGCCCGGCGCGATCGCCACCCAGCCGGCGGCCTTCATCGATCGGCGGCAGCTCCGGCCCCACCCGTGCCAGGTAGATGCGCTCGGCCTGCTGCACCTGCTTGATGAAACCCAGCGCCTTGTAGGCGAACGGCAGTGCCTGCTCCGGGCGGCCCTGGCGCAGCTCGCCTTCGGCCGACCACATCTGGTCCAGCGCGGCCTTCAGCGTGGCGCGGGTCTGTGGGTCGAGCAGGGTCGTGGCCTCGGCATGGTCGTGGGTGTGGCCGTACTCCGACAGCACATCGGTGGCGCTGCCGAATACCGGCGGCGTATCGGCACTGGCCGCCTTGCCGCCGTGATCGTGGCCATGCGCGTCGTGCGCACCGGCCTCGGCGCCATGGTCGTGATCGTGATCGTGTTCGTCGTCGTGGCTGTCTGCGGTCGGCGCATCGCTGGTGGGCAGGTCGCTGGTCGGCGGTGGCTTCGGTGCACCTTCGCTTTCTTCGCCCAGGAACTGGCCATAGCGCAGGCGCAGGATGCGCTGGTCGACACCGATCGCATCGCTGCGTTTCACGAAGTCCTCGGCGGCGAGGCTGCGTCGCTGCCGGATCAGCGCTTCGGCATCGATGATGATCTGCCGCTGGCTGCGGAAATAGGCCGGCAGGGTCTTCTTGATGCGGCCTTCCAGTTCGGCACCGAGTGCAACCTCGGCGCTGGGCAGGCGCAGGATCACGCTGCTGCTGCGCCCGGTCTGCGGCGTTGGCGCGTGGTTGTCGCGCACTTCCAGCTGGGCGATGACATCGTTGCCCGGTTGCGCGCCCAGCGCAGCCAGATCAAGCGTGTGGGCGAAACGCCGCGCGGTGGCTTCGCCGCTGCCGGCAAGCGTCACGCTGCGTTTCACGAAGGTGATGTTCTCACCGCTGCCCTGGGTGGTGGTGATCGACAGCGTTGCCTGCGCGGCTACGCCATAGTCGTCGGTGGCCTCGAAGCGCAACGACCACTGGCGTTGCCCGGGCGTGCCCAGCACCAGGCTGGCGGCCGGCTCCAGCACGCGTACGCCGGGCGCGCGGTCGGCGACCACGTCCAGACGATGCAGGTCGGTTCCGGCCAACGCCGGCTCGCTCACCACGCGGTACAGCACCGGCGTGCGCGCCACATCCTGTGCCTGCCACTGGCCATCGTGTTCGTTCAGCGGCAACCGGCGACCATCGTGGAACTGCAGCCATGCCTTGTCCGGTGCGCGATCGAAGCGCAACGACCACGACAGCCGGCTGTCGGCGGCGACCTTGGCATCCAGTGCGTTCTGGGTGAGCGTGGCTTGGCCGGTATAGGCCGGCGCGTCGATGCGCATGCGGGTGGACTGCAGGTGCAGTGGGCCCGCGGCAGCCGTGCTGCCAGGCGCCGACGCACGGGCCGGCGCGGAGCCGGGGCTGGAACGTGGCCAGCCGAATGCCAGCGCAACGATGGCCAGGCCTGCGATCCAGCACAGCGCCAATGCTCCACGCGGCCAGCGCGGACGCAGTTCCGGCATCGCGCGTTCCAGCGTGGCCAGCACATGCGCGCGCTGGCGCTGCTGCAGCGGATTGAGGGTAAGCGCATCGGCAAACAGCAGGTCGGCACTGTCCTCACTGGCGCCGCTGCCATCGAGCTGGCGCTGCAACCACTGCGGGTCCAGCTGGCGGGAGCGTGCCGTGGCGAGCGCTGCGCAGGCAAGCAGGCCGATGGTGCCGATCACGCTGGCGATATCGAAGCCCGCCAGGCGCAGCGCCAGCACCGTTGCGGCCAGCGCCCACGGCAGGCCCAGCAGCAGGGTGACGAGCGCACGGCGGCGGCGCGCGTGCTGCCAGGCGAGCTGCAGGGTGTTCATGCGGGCCCCCTGCGTCGATGACTGCTGGCCATCCAGCGTTCCAGCGCGAACAGCAGCACGATGGCCAGCAGCAACCACGGGGTGAGCTTGCGCAGCGGCGGCGTTGCCGCAGGCAGTGCTGCCTGGCGGGGGGCCTGGTCCTGGGCATCGCCGAGGCGTGGCAGCGGATGCGGCTGCAGAGCCAGCAGCAGCGCGCGTGGCAACTGCGGATCGCGCAGCGCAGCGTTGCCTGAGGCATCCCAGTCGCCGGGCAGAGACAGCAGGACACCGTGGCCGATGCGTTGCTGCCACAGCAGCGGGGAGCCCTCGGTGTTGCGCAGCAGGATGCTGGCCTCGGCGGCAGGCTTGCCGGCAGTCACTACACGTCCGCCGTCCTGCAGCCACGCCTGCCAGTTCGCCGGCAGTGCGCCAGTGCGGCTCCACACGCCGATCTCGCCGCGTTCGGGCAGCGCATCCGCCACCAGAGGCGCGAGCGGCGCCTGCCTGCCCCACGCGCGCTGCAGTGCATTCAACCAGTGCTGGACGGCGGCCGAAGCATCGCTGTGCACGCGCAGGCGCGGCAACGTTGCGGCACTCGGTTGCTCACTCACCGGTATCGGCTGCGGACGCCACTGCACCTCGCGCGACAGCTGCAGGCGTGCGCCGTCCAGGCCGGGCAGGGGATCGGGAACGTGCACGGTCAATGCGGTGCCCGCAGGCAGCTGTGCGTCCAGTTCGCGCAGCAGGCCGGGCAGGGAAGCCGTGGACGCGGGTGGCACTTCATCAATGGCCGGGAAGCCGGGCGCCAGCCAATGCCAGTTGCCCGCTTCGGCGGTGCCGCGTAGTGCGGTCGCGTCCAGCCCTGGGGCTACGACCGTCCACGCAGTGGGGGCTGGCGCAGGCCCGGTCAATGCAGGTCGTGCCAGCAGCAAGGCCAACGCGGCCAGCAACAGCAGGCGCACCAGCAGCAACGGCCAGTCATCGAAGCGGATGCGCTGGCGCGGCCGGATCTGTGCACGCAGCCAGCGCAGCGCGGCGAAATCCAGCGGTGTGTACGGATGGCGGCGGGCGAGGTGGATCAGCAGCGGCAGCAACCCTGCAGCGAGCGCGGCCAGGCCCAACGGGAACAGCAGGGTCATGCGCCGCCCCTGCGGCCAAACAGTGCCTGCAGTGGTTGGTCCAGCGGCTGGTCGAGCCAGCCAGTGGCACTGGCGATGCCGCTGGCCTGCAGGCGCGACTGCAATGCGTTGCGTGCGTCAGCGAAGCGTTGCAGGTAGTCGGTGCGGATCGCCGCGCCATCGCCCAGCAGTTCCTCGCCGGTCTCCGGATCGCGGAAGCGATGGCCTGCGCCGAACGGGAAGTCACGCTCGTCGGCGGTGAGGATCTGCAGCAGTGCCACTTCGCGGCGTGCGCTGGCCAGTTGTTCCAGCAGCACAATGCCGGCCTCGTCAAAACCGTCGCCGATCGCCAGCAGCAGGTCGCCCGGGCGCACGCGCTCCCACAGCGGGCGCAGGCGATCGGCCACAGGCCAGCCGCCACGCGCCTGCAGCGCATGCAGTTGCAGGTGCACGCGATCACGCTGGCGTGCGCCGTTCGCTGCGGGCACCAACTGCAGTCCATCGCCATTGATCGCCAGCAGGCCGAAACGGTCGCCCTGCTGCAGGGCCAGTTCCACCACGCAGGCGGCCACACCGCGCATGTGGTCCAGGCGGGTGCGCTGCGGTGCCGCGCGATCGGCCTGCCCGGCCGAGGCGGTGGCATCAAGCAGCAGCCAGACCGTGATCGGGCTTTCGCGTTCGGATTCGCGCACGAAGAAGCGGTCCGAGCGTGCATACAGCTTCCAGTCGATCTGGCGCAGCTCATCGCCTGGTTCGTAGGCACGGTACTGGGCGAATTCGAGGCCGGCACCGCGGCTGCGGCTGGCGTGCTGGCCGATGCCACTGGCGCCGCTGGCCAGGCGTGGCCGCACGCGGAGCGTGCGCAGGCGCGCACGCAGTTCCGGTGGCAAGGTCAGCGGGGTACCGGCGTTCACGCGTGGCTCAACCCGGGAACGGGACAGCCTGCAGCAGGGCGGCGACCACGTCGTCGGCACGCTTCTGCTCGGCCTCGGCGGCGAACGACAGCAGCAGGCGATGGCGCATCACCGGCGCGGCCAGCGCCTGCACATCCTCGCGGGTGGCGGCAAAGCGGCCCTGCAGCAATGCGCGCGCTTTTGCCGCCAGCACCAGCGACTGCCCGGCGCGCGGACCCGCGCCCCACTTCACCCACTGGTTGATCGCGGCGGGTGCGCCTTCGCCTGGGCGGCTGGCGCGCACCAGGCGGGTGATCCAGGCCAGCACATCCGGGCTGACATGCACCTGGCGTACGGCGGCCTGCAGCGCGATCACCGCCTCTGCATCCATCACCTTCGGCACCGCGTCGTTGGCGCCGCCGGTGGTCTGTTCCAGGATCTGCCGCTCCTCGTCCTCGCTGGGGTAATCCACCAGCACGTGCAGCAGGAAGCGGTCCAGCTGCGCTTCCGGCAGCGGGTAAGTACCCGCCTGCTCGATCGGGTTCTGTGTGGCCAGCACGAAGAACGGCGCCGGCAGTGCGTAGGTGGTGCCGGCGTAGCTGACCGTGCGTTCCTGCATCGCTTCCAGCAGTGCGGCCTGGGTCTTGGGCGGGGTGCGGTTGAGTTCGTCTGCCAACAGCAGGTGGGTGAAGATCGGACCCTGCTGGAAACGGAAATGGCGATGGCCGGTGCCGTGGTCTTCCTCCAGCAGTTCGGTGCCGAGGATGTCGCTGGGCATCAGGTCGGGGGTGAACTGCACGCGCCGGAACTGCAGTTCCAGCGCCTGCCCGAGCGAGCGCACCAGCAAGGTCTTGCCGAGCCCGGGCGCGCCTTCCAGCAGGCAGTGGCCGCCGGCCAGCAGGCCGATCAGCAGCTGCTCGACCACGGTGTGCTGGCCCACCACGGCGCGTGCAAGCGCGGCGCGCAGCGCATCCAGGCGTGGCAACAGGGAATCGAGGTCGGGGGAAGTCATGGGCGTGCCGGTCCTATCAATTGTTCAACGCGTACATCACGATGTTGACGCCGAAGCGGGTGTTGTCTTCGGCCAGGAAACGCTTGTTGCGCCAGTCGTAGTCCCACTCGCAGCCGTAGTCCTTGTTGCTGTAGAGCAGCCCCAGGCGGCCATCGATCTCGATGCCCTTCAGGTAGTCGTGCACCAGGTCGTCGCCCCAGCCGTTGAGTTCGAAGCTGGTGGCCGGCGGGCCATCGGGGAAACGGAAGAAGCTGCGGTACAGCGGGTGGCTGTTGGGCAGCTTCTGCAGTGCCCTGGGACCAAACAGGCGGCCCATCTGTGCCTCGAACGAGGTGGCGAACAGCCCATCGATATCGTGGTTGCAGTCGTCGACGAAGACGAAGCCACCATTGCGCACATAGCGCACGAAGTTCTGCCGCTCGGCGGCATTGAACTCCACCAGCGTGTGGCCGGCCAGGTAGCAGAACGGCGCTTCCAGCATGCGCGGGTCGGCCAGTGCCACCACGTGCTCCTGCGGGTCCACGCGCAGCGAGGTGTAGTCGATCAGCGAGGTGATCAGGTTGGACGGCATGCGCGCGTCCACGTCCCAGTCACCGGAGTCGTACTGCAGGCGGGTGAACCAGAAGTCGTAGCGCGAACTGCGCGGGCCTGCCTGTGCCCAGGCCGGCAGCGCCGCCGCCGAAGCGGCAGCGGCCAACCAGCGCAGGCAGGCCCGGCGATCCATCAGACGGCGTCGGACAGCGAGGTGAAGGTGAAATCGCGCAGCTTCATCGGCGGGATCATCATCACGTAGCTGGACTCATCACCGGCCACACGCACCGGCTTGCCCAGCTCTTCGATGTTGTTGAGCATGATCACCGGCGACTCGTTGAAGCGGAAGTTCTTCACCGGGTGCTTGATCTGGCCGTTCTCGATGTAGAAGGTGCCGTCGCGGGTGAGGCCGGTCAGCAGCACCGTCTGCGGATCGACCATGCGGATGTACCAGGTACGCGTGACCAGGATGCCCTTCTGGGTGCCACGCACCAGCTCGGCGGTGCTTTTGTCGCCACCGCTCATCAGCAGGTTGCCCGGCGAGGCCTTGGCGGTCTTGCCCTGCTTCTGCGCCCAGAAGCGCGAGTAGTCCAGGTTGGCGATCTTGCCGTTCTCGATGATGGCCATGCGCTCGCGCGGCAGGCCTTCGTTGTCCCACGGCAGCACCGGTGCGTCCGGATGCCACGGATCGGCGATCATGGTCACGCGCGGGTCGTAGACCTGCTCGCCCAGCTTGTTGCCACCACCCTTCTTCGACAGGAAGCTGCGGCCTTCATCGGCCGAGCGCGCACTGAAGAAGTTCATCATGAAGCTGATCAGGCCTGCCGCTGCGGCCGGCTCCAGGATCACCGTGTACTTGCCCGGTTCCAGCGCCTTGGCTTCGGCCGACTCGGTGGCCTTGCGCATGGCGATGCGGATGTCCTGGTCGGCCTTGAAGTCGGCCGCATCCTTCAGGTTGCGGCCGACCCAGCCCGAGCCGCGGCCATCTTCAGTGCGCACGGTGCAGGTGTAATCGAAGTTGGTGGTGCGCTGGTAGGCGAAGTTGCCGTTGCTGTTGGCGGTGGCCTGGAAGCCCTGGCCGTCCTCGAGGAAGCCGGCGGCGATCAGGCCGTGACCACGGCACGGGGCGATCGAATCGGCGGCGACCTTGGCACGGAACGCCGGATCGATGGCAGCAGTGGATTCGCTGAAGGTGGGGCTGGCGCGGTAGCTCTGCTTGCCGATGGCCGGCATGAACTCCGGGTTCTCCGGGGCCAGGCGGGCCAGGTCTTCGGCACGGCGCACCACGCGTTCCAGCGCGGCATCGTCGAACTCGTTGATCGAGGCGGTGCCGACGCGCTTGCCGAAGGCGACGGTGACTGCCAGTTCGGTGTTGTCGACGATGCCACTGGTGGAGACATTGTTCAGCGCGAAGCGGATGTTGCCGCTGATCGCGCCGGCCAGCACGGCGGTGCACTCGTCGGCCTTGGACAGGGCGATGACCTTGTCGAGGATGGCCTTGGCCTGGGCTTCGGTGAAGATACTCATGGTGTAAGGGCTCCTGACCGGTCAGCCGAGGCTGCGTGCGGTGTTGATGACGTTGATGCCGTTGAAGCGCGCGGTGGACGAGCCGTGCGAGACTGCCGAGACCTGTCCCGGCTGGCCCTTGCCGTCGAAGAACGAACCGCCCAGGCGGTAGTCGCGTTCGTCGGCCACGGCGGTGCAGGCGTTCCAGAACTCCGGCGTGCGGATCTGGTAAGCCACGTCTTCCAGCATGCGGGTGATCTGACCGTTCTTGATCTCGTAGAACAGCTGGCCGCCGAACTGCGCGTTGTAGCGCTGCTGGTCGATCGAGAACGAGCCATCACCGATGATGTAGATGCCGTTCTCCACGTCCTTGATCAGGTCCGGCACGCTCAGCGGCGTCTTGCCCGGTGCCATCGACACGTTGGCCATGCGCTGGAACTGTACGCTGGACCACGAGTCGGCATAGCAGCAGCCGTCGGACTCGGTCTTGCCGAGGATGTGGGCCTGGTCGCGGATGGTCTGGTAGTCCACCAGCTTGCCGTTGCTGATCAGGTCCCAGCGCTTGCACTTCACGCCTTCATCGTCGTATGCCACCGCGCCGAGGCTGCCGGGCTGGGTCTTGTCGGCGAAGATGTTGACCAGCTCGCTGCCGTACTGGAAATGCTGTTCGCGCTTGTCCAGGGTGGCGAAGCTGGTGCCGGCGTAGTTGGCTTCGTAGCCGAGCACGCGGTCCAGTTCCAGCGGGTGGCCGATCGACTCGTGGATGGTCAGCCAGGTATGCGACGGATCGAGCACCAGATCGTACTTGCCCGGCTTCACCGACGGGGCCTTCAGCTTTTCCTGCGCCTGCCGGGCGGCGGCGATGGCGTCTTCCTTCATGTCGTAGGAAGAACTGTAGTTGACCACGCCATTCGGGCTGACCACCTTGCCGGCGGCGGCGCCGTCCAGGTACTCGTAGCCCAGGCCCATCGGCGAGGACAGGCCCGAACGGGTGCGGAACTTGCCGCTGCTCTTGTCGATGGCGGTGACCGTCATCGGCGCCCAGATGCGGTGCACGTCCTGGTCGATATAGGAACCATCGGTGGAAGCAAAGTACTTCTGCTCGTTGACCAGGAACAGCATCGAGTTGACGAAGCTGGCACCAGCGCCCATTGCGGCAGCGTTGACGTCCAGCAGCAGGCCGACCTTGTCCTTGATCGGCACCTCCATCGCATTCTTGCGGATCGGCGTGCGCCAGCTCACCTCACCCACGCCCGGCGCCTTGGCCAGCTGCACCGGTGCGGTCTGCACGCCGGCATTGGCCTTGGCGATGGCCGCCGCCTGCTGCGCGGCCCTGGCCACGTCGGCGGTACCCAGTGCGTTGGTGGCGGCAAAGCCCCAGGCGCCGTTGACGATCACGCGGATGCCCACGCCGGTGGACTCGGTGTTCACCACGTTCTGCACCTTGTCCTCGCGGGTGATCACGAACTGCCGCAGGTAGCGGCCGATGCGCACGTCGCAGTAGGTGGCACCGGCGCTGCGCGCCGCCTGCAGCGCCGCGTCGGCCAGGCGCTTCTTCAATGCCGGGTCGAGGCTGGACTGCAGCTGCTCGGCGGCGATCACCTTGCCGAAGAAGGAGGGCACGATCAGCCCGCCCGCGGTAAGCCCGGTCAGGGCCAGGAAGTCACGTCTTTGCAAGGCTGCTCTCCATGTCGAAGGATGGGTGGCTCAAGCGCCGAGACTGCGCGCGGTGTTGATGATGTTGATGCCGTTGAAGCGGGTGGTGGACGAACCGTGCGAGACCGCCGAGACCTGGCCGGGCTGGCCCTTGCCGTCGAAGAACGAACCGCCCAGGCGGAAATCGCGTTCATCGCAGATGGCCGTGCAGGCATTCCAGAATTCCGGCGTGCGGATCTGGTAGGCCGCATCCTCGATCATGCCGGCGATCTTTCCGTCCTTGATCTGGTAGTACAGCTGGCCACCGAACTGCGCGTTGTAGCGCTGCTGGTCGATCGAGTACGACCCCCGGCCGTGGATGTAGATACCGTTCTCCACGTCCTTGATCATGTCCTCGACGCCGAGCGGCTGCTTGCCCGGCGCCAGCGAGACATTGGCCATGCGCTGGAACTGCACGCTGGACCAGGAATCGGCGTAGCTGCAGCCATGCGATGCATCGCGGCCGAGGATATGGGCTTCATCGCGGGTGGCCTGGTAATCGACCAGGATGCCGTCGCGCACCAGGTCCCAGCGCTGGGTCTTGACGCCCTCGTCGTCGTAGCCGACCGCACCGAGGCTGCCCGGCTGGGTCTTGTCGGCGAAGAAGGTGACGATGTCGCTGCCCCAGCGGAAACCCGCATCGCGCTTGTCCAGCGTGGCGAAGCTGGTGCCGGCGTAGTTGGCTTCGTAGCCGAGCACGCGGTCCAGCTCCAGCGGGTGGCCGACGTTTTCGTGGATGGTCAGGAACAGGTTGGACGGGTCCAGCACCAGGTCGTACTTGCCGGGCTTCACCGACGGCGCCTTCAGTTTCTCGCGCGCGTGGAGGGCGGCCGCAATGGCGTCCTCGACCGGGTCGTAGGAATCGCGGTAAGCGGTGATGCCACCGGGCAGGTGCACCTTGCCGCGCGCATCGCCATCGAGGAACTCATAGCCCATGCCCATCGGCGAGGACAGGCCGGCGCGGGTGCGGAACCTGCCGCTGGCCTTGTCGATGGCGGTGGCGGTGAACGGCAGCCAGATGCGATGGATGTCCTGGTCGATGAACGAGCCATCGCTGGAGGCGAAGTACTTCTGTTCGTTGACCAGGAACAGGGTGGAATTGATGTAGTCGGCGCCCGCATCCAGCGCGGCGGCATTGAGGGCCAGCAGCAGTTCGACCTTGTCCTGGATCGGCACCGCCATCGCGTTCCTGCGGACGGGGGTCTGCCAGCGCACCTCCCCGACCGGCGGCGTCGGCGCCAGCTGCACCGGCCGGGTCTGGATGCTGGCGTTGGCGCGGGCGATCGCGGCCGCCTGCTCGACCGCAGCGCGTACGGCGGCCTCGGTCTGCTGGTGGGTGGCAGCGAAGCCCCAGGCCCCGTTGACGATCACCCGCACGCCCACGCCGGACGATTCGCGGTTGGTCACGTTGCCGACCTGATGCTCGCGGGTGATGACCGACTGGTTGAGGTAGCGGCCGATGCGCACATCGCAGTAGCTGGCCTTGGCCGTGCGTGCGGTGGCCAGCGCCACGTCCGCCAGGCGCCTGCGCTGGAGGGTGTCGACCGGGGCGAGCAGTTGCTCGGCGGCGATGGCACGGGAATGCGGCAGCAGCAGGCCCGCCAGGCCCAGACCGGAAAAAGCCAGGAACTCACGTCGTTGCACAGCGTTTCTCTCTCTCGCTTGCGTGCGGCCGGCAACGGGCCGAGCCGATCACGTCAACCACTCGACTTTCGCCAGCGCGGGGCATCCGGGCAAGTGACTGCAGTCATGGTTGGGGGTGTTTCGGCAGGGCTTGCAGCCCTGCACCTGCTCAGAGCCGGAGCAACAGCCACAGCAACAGCGGGCTTGCTGAGGGATGGCGGCGCGGTGTGGGTGGGCAGGACACGCCGTTAACCCCCCTCCGGGGTCCGGCCCAGCCGCTGGCGGCTGTGCGTTCGGGCGCTTGCGAAGCAGTGCTTCGCAAGCAAAGCGCCCTCACCCATGGGGGCTCGATGGCGCCATCCATGGCGCCAACGGTCCTGCCCACCCACACCGCCCCGCCTCTGACAGATTCCGTGCGCTGCTGGTAGGTGTCGACCTTGGTCGACACATCTGTCAGATATCGAATGAAATTCGGGGTCAGATCCGTTTTCCTGCGGAAAACGGATCTGACCCCAAGATGTTTCCGACAGATCGCGGCCAACTGTCGAAGGCGGGGTGGGTCCGGTGGCAGGGGCGTGAGCGCCATGGATGGCGCGACCGAGCCTCCATGGACGGATTTACGGCGTCCCCTGCCACTCCACCCCGCCATCCCTCAGGAAGCCCGCTGTTGCTGTTGCTTTGGCTGTTGCCGTTGCTGTGGCTTGAAGCAGGTGCAGGGCGCAGCCCTGCTCGGAACACCCCCCTCGTGCACAATGGGGCCGACCCCGCCCGGACACCGTCCTGATGTCGAGCAAGCCGCATTCAGAAGCCTGCGAGCGCAACCGCGAACCGATCGCCGCCGCACTCGACCCGTGGATGGGCGACCGCCATCGGGTGCTGGAAATCGGCAGCGGCACCGGCCAGCACGCGGCCTTCTTCGCCGAGCGTTGGCCCTGGCTGCGCTGGCAGCCCAGCGACCATCCGGACCATCTGCCCGGCATCGAGGCCTGGCGCGCGGAAGCGGCGCTGCTGAACCTGCTGCCGGCGGTGGCGCTGCAGGTGGAACTGCCACCGGCGCCTGGGCTCAGCCTGCCACAGAGCAGCACGTTCGACGCCGCGTTCAGCGCCAACACGCTGCACATCATGAGTTGGGCGCACGTGCAGGCGTTGTTCGCCGCGCTGCCATCGGTGCTGCGTCGCGGCGCGCTGCTGGCCGCGTACGGCCCGTTCAACTACGGCGGCCGCTACAGCAGCGACAGCAACGCGCAGTTCGATGCCTGGCTGAAGGCGCGCGACCCGCGCAGCGGCATCCGCGATAGCGAAGCGGTGCAGGCGCTGGCCGCCGACCACGGATTCACCCGCCTGGGGGATGTAGCGATGCCGGCCAACAACCGCCTGCTGCTGTGGCGGTTGGGGTAAACCATCGGTAGTGCCGGCCGCTGGCCGGCAACCGATTGCCGGGATGAATGCTGGCCAGCGGCCGGCACTCCCTTCAGGCCACCTGCACGATATGCAGCGCCTTCGGATTGCGCCACTGCGCCAGCAGGGCCGCTTCGCGCGCCTTGGCCTGCTCGAAATGCGCTTCCTTGACGTGGCCGAAGCCGCGGATGTGCTCGGGGATGCTGGCAATCTCCACCGCCAGGGCCAGGCGGTCGTCATCCAGGCCGTCCAGCAATACCTGCACGGTGGCCTCGTAATCGCCGATCAGCTTGCGCTCCATGCGGCGTTCCGCGGTGCGCCCGAATACGTCGAAGCGGCCGCCACGCAGGAACTTCAGCCTGGCCAGCAGGCCGAAGGCCTTGAACATCCACGGGCCGTATTCCTTCTTCAGCAACCGGCCCTGCTCATCCTTCCTGGCGAACAGCGGCGGCGCCAGGTGGAAGCGCAGCTGGTAATCGCCCTCGAACTGCTGCTGCAGGCGGCGCTGGAAGTCGCCACTGGTGTACAGGCGGGCCACTTCGTACTCGTCCTTGTAGGCCATCAGCTTGAACAGGTAGCGGGCCACGGTCTCGGTCAGCGCAGTGGAGCCGCCGATGCGCTCGGCTTCGGCGGTGCGCACGCGCTCGACCAGGCGGCGGTAGCGGTTGGCGTAGGCAGTGTCCTGGTACTCGACCAGGAACGCGGCGCGGCGCTCGATCATTTCATCCAGCGAGCGCGACAGGCGGGCGTCATCCAGCGGCAGGAACGCCACGTCGCCACCGTGCGAGGGCAGGCCGCGCAGTTCGCGTTCGTCGCCGGTGTTGCGCGGTGCCGCAGTGGCACCCCATTCATTGCCCTCCCACTCGCCTGGCGGCAGCGGATGCAGCGGGCCCGGGGTGGATTCGGCATCGGTGTGGCGGTTGCGCACCAGGCCGGCGGCCTGCTGCACGGCCTGCGGATCGACCACGGCCAGGCGGCCCCACGCAAAGGCCTGCTGGTTCATCGCCACGGCGGCGCCATTGAGCTCGATGGCGCGCATCAGTGAGTCGAACGACAGCGGCACCAGGCCCTGCTGCCAGGCGTAGCCGAGGATGAACAGGTTGGCGGCGATGGCATCGCCCAGCAGCGCGGTGGCCAGCTGGGTGGCATCGAGCAGCAGTGGTTCCTGGCCGCCCAGTGCCACGCGCACGCCGGCGATGATGTCGGCGGCGGGGAACTGCATGTCCGGACGGGTGGTGAACGTGCCCGGCATCGCTTCGTAGGTGTTCAGCACCACCTGCGAACGGCCGGCGCGCACCTTCGACAGCGCCCAGTAATCGTTGACCACCACCATGTCGCAGCCCAGCACCAGGTCGGCTTCACCGGCGGCGATACGCACGGCGTGGATGTCTTCAGGGCGACGGGCAATGCGGATATGCGTGGTCACCGCGCCGCCCTTCTGCGCCAGGCCGGTCTGGTCGAGCACGGTCGCACCCTTGCCTTCCAGGTGGCCTGCCATGCCCAGCAGCGCGCCAATGGTCACCACGCCGGTACCGCCGACGCCGGTGATCAGGATGTTCCAGGGCTGTTCCAGGCTGTCGCGAAGGGTCGGTGCCGGCAGGTTGTCCAGCAGCGTGGACGCATCGCGCTTGCTGCCCTTGCGCGGCTGGCCACCGTGCACGGTGACGAAGCTCGGGCAGAAGCCGTTCACGCAGGAATAGTCTTTGTTGCAGTTGGACTGGTCGATCTCGCGCTTGCGCCCGAACTCGGTTTCCTTCGGCAGCACCGACACGCAGAAGCTCTTCTTGCCGCAGTCGCCGCAGCCTTCGCAGACCAGCGAATTGATCAGCACCCGCTTCTGCGGGTCTTCCAGCTTGCCGCGCTTGCGGCGGCGGCGCTTCTCGGTGGCGCAGGTCTGTTCGTAGATCAGGATCGAAACACCCTTCACTTCGCGCAGGCGCTTCTGCACTTCGTCCAGCTCGCTGCGGTCATGGAACTCGACGTCGCTGGGGAAGTGCTCGCGCTGGCCGGTCCACTTGCCGATGTTGTCCGACAGCACCACGATGGTGTGGATGCCCTCGGCACGCATCTGTTTTGCAATGTCCGGCACGCTCAGCGGGCCGTCCACCGGCTGGCCGCCGGTCATCGCCACCGCATCGTTGTAGAGAATCTTGTAGGTGATGTTGACGCCGGCGGCGACCGCCTGGCGGATCGCCAGCGAACCGCTGTGGAAGTAGGTGCCGTCGCCGAGGTTCTGGAACACGTGCGGGGTATCGGTGAATGGCGCCTGCCCGGCCCAGGTCACGCCTTCGCCGCCCATGTGGGTGAAGGTATCGGTGCTGCGGTCCATCCAGGTCACCATGTAATGGCAACCGATGCCGGCCAGCGCACGCGAGCCTTCCGGGACGTTGGTGGACGTGTTGTGCGGACAGCCGGAGCAGTAGTGCGGTACGCGCGGAAAACTGGCGCGCGGCAACGCAAGTTCGGCTTCCTTCTCCTGCATCCACTGCAGGCGCTGCTCGATCGATGCGTTGTTGAAGAACTTCTGGATGCGGCGACCGATCACGCCGGCGATGGTGGCCGGGGTCAGTTCACCGGTGGACGGCAGGATCCACTCACCGCTCTCGTCGTACTTGCCGACGATGGACGGGCGCTGGCCCCAGCTGGCCGGCCAGTTGAAGAACTGTTCCTTCATCTGGCGCTCGATGAAGGCACGCTTCTCTTCCACTACGATGATGTCTTCCAGGCCCTGCGCGAAGCGCGCGATGCCCTGCGGCTCCAGCGGCCAGGTCATGCCGACCTTGTACACGCGGATGCCGATGTCGGCGCAGGCGGCTTCGTCCAGGCCCAGGTATTCCAGCGCCTGCAGCACATCCAAATAGCTCTTGCCGGTGGTGACGATGCCCAGCCGCGCGCGCGGCGCGTCCATCACCACCTTGTCGATGCCGTTGGCGCGGGCGAACGCCTGTGCGGCCTTCACCGCATAGCGGTGCAGGCGCATTTCCTGGTCCAGCGGCGGGTCCGGCCAGCGGATGTTGAGGCCGCCCGTAGGCATTTCGAAGTCTTCCGGCAGCACGATGCGGCGCGCCATCGGGTCGACCTCGACCGAGGCCGACGATTCCACCGTCTCGGCGATCGTCTTGAAGCCGACCCAGCGGCCGGTATAGCGGCTCATCGCCCAGCCCAGCAGGCCCATGTCCAGGATGTCCTGCACGCCGGCCGGATTCAGCACCGGCATCATCGCGCTGACGAACTCGTCCTCGCTGCCATGCGGCAGGGTTGAACTGCGGCAGGCGTGATCATCGGCGGCCAGCGCCAGCACGCCGCCATGGCGCGAGGTGCCGGCGGCATTGGCGTGCTTGAACACGTCGCCGCAGCGGTCCACGCCTGGGCCCTTGCCGTACCACATGCCGAACACGCCCTGCACGTTGGCGCCGGGGAACAGGTTGGTCTGCTGGGTGCCCCACACCATGGTGGCGCCCAGGTCCTCGTTCAGGCCGGGGGTGAACTTCACCTTGGCCGCGTCCAGGTGCTTGCGCGCGCGCCACAGCTCCAGGTCAAAGCCGCCCAGCGGGCTGCCACGGTAGCCACTGACGAAACCGGCGCTGTCGATGCCTTCGTGCGCGTCGCGCAGCCGCTGCATCAACGGCAGTTTCACCAGCGCCTGCACGCCACTCAGGTAGATCCGCCCCTCGTTGCGGGTGTACTTGTGGTCGAGCGTGTAGTCACGGTCGATCAGGTCGGCGGAAGAGGGCGAAGTGAGTTGCGCGGTACTGGTCATGGCTGGCCCGGTCAGGATCGGCTGGCACCGGCCGCGTGCAGGCACGCGGCGGGAAAGGCGCGAATTGTAGCAGCGAGGCCCGACCGCCCCGGCACTCGCGCCGGCGGCCATGCTGGGGTTAGGATCGGGGAGAGAGAGGGAGGCTGCGGTTGCGGCCTGGGGAGAAGGGATGTCAGTTGCAGCAAAGATCCTGGGCAGCATGTTGCTGGTCTCGGGAACGGCCCCCGTGTGGGCCGCGCCGGCGGTGCCGGCACCACAGGAGTTCTACTTCGACAGCGATGCGGCCGCCGTGCCCATGATCGTGGTCCAGTCCGACGGGGATGCGCTGGTGGCGCAGCTGCTCAAACAGCGCGAGCGCGGCCGGCGTACCGTGGAGGCCACCGTGCAGCTGGCGTCGGTGGCCATTGCGCAGGGCCGCACCGAGCTGGGTGAACAGCTGTATCGCGAAGCACTGAAGGATGCGCCGGTGCAGGGCAGCCTGGGCCGTAGCGTGCGCTGGAATTACGGCTGGGACCTGCTGCGTCAGGGCCAGCCCGAAGCCGCCCTGGAGCAATGGCAGGCCGCTGCCGGTGGTTCGCTGAGCAAGCCGGGCTGGCTGCCACCCACCTATGCGCTGGCGCTGTGGCGGGCCGGGCAGAAGCAGGAGGCGGTGCAGTGGTATGCCGCAGCGGTGCGTACCGAGCCGACGCAATGGAGCGACAGCAGCCGCTTTGCGCAGTTGTTGCCGTTGTGGCGTGACGACGAGCGCGCCTCGCTGGCGGAAGTGCAGCAGGCCTGGGCGGCCGCGCCGCCGGCCTGGCCCTGAGGGAGGGGGGGGGCGGGTTGCACCCGGCACCCGCAGAGGCAACGGCTGGAGCAACTGCAGCAGCCGAAGCAACAGGGGGCTTCCTGCGGGATGGCGGGGCACTGTGGGTTTGCGGGGCCGCCGTAAACCCATCCATGGGGGCTTGGTCGCCGCATCCATGCGGCTCACACCCCGCAAACCCACAGTGCCCCGCCTTCGACAGGTTCCGGCGGCTGTTGGTAGGTGTCGACCTTGGTCGACACGGTCGATCCACGCCATGCGTGGATGAGATCTGCCAGGGATAGAAATCGAACTGGGGTCAGATCCGTTTTCCAGAGGAAAACGGATCTGACCCCCATGCCCTCAAGAGCAGCCAGCCAAGCGCTTTTGCTTTTGCGCTTCCACTTCAATCGTCCGCGGAAACCGTCCGCCCCGACGCCCATGCCCGCAATGCCTCTACCTGCTCGGCCATCAGCACCGACAGCGGCCGCGTCGCACGGATCTCGTTCATCAGCAGCTCGGTATCCAACGGCCGGCCTTCGGCGTGCGCCGCATACAGCCCGGCCACGATCGCCTGCTCGATCTCGGCGCCGGAGAAGCCATTGGCCGCGGCCGCCAGCGCCGGCAGCGCGAAGTCGTCGCCGTTGAGCTGGCGTCGCCCCAGGTGCAGCCGCAGCAGCTCCACACGCACCTCAGGCGTGGGCAGGTCGACGAAGAAGATCTCGTCAAAGCGGCCCTTGCGCAGCAGTTCGGCCGGCAACTCGTGTACCTGGTTGGCGGTGGCGACGATGAAGACCGGCGCCTTGCGTTCGGCCATCCAGGTCAGCAGGTAGCCGAGCACGCGGCGCGATACGCCACCGTCCTCGCCACCGCTGGCCAGGCCCTTCTCGATCTCGTCCATCCACAACACGCAGGGCGCCAGCTGCTCGGCCGAGGCCAGCGCCTGGCGCAGGTTGGCCTCGGTCTCGCCGTGGTACTTGTTGTACAGCGCGCCCACGTCCAGGCGCAGCAGCGGTACGCCGAAGCCGGCGGCGGTGGCCTTGGCCAGCATCGATTTGCCGCAGCCCTGCACGCCCAGCAGCAACATGCCGCGCGGCGGATCCAGGCCGGCCGGTGCCGAGCCGGCGATGAAGGCCACCCGGCGCTGGCTGATCCAGCGCTTGAGCCGGTTGGCACCGGCCACGTCGCCGAAGCGCGCGCTGTCATGCTCGAAGAACAGGTGGCCGCTGCGGTTGAGCAGCTCGAACTTCAGCCGTGCCAGCTGCGGCAGGTCGTCGTCGCGCAGCGCGCCATCGGCGTAGATCAGCTGGCGGGCGATGCGGCGGGCATCGACCAGGCTCAGGCCCTGCAGGTTCTTCAGGATCTTCTTCACCGCCTCGCTGTCGACCTCGACACGGCGGCCGCCGTGTTCGCGCGCATAGGCGTCGGCCTCCTCGCGCAGCATCTTCAGCAGGGCGTTGGCATCGGGCAGGCGCGGGTTGAAGCGCACCGCCAGGGCCTCCAGCTCGGCCGGCAGCTCGACCTTGGCGCCGATCAGCACCAGCACATGCGGCTCGCTATGGCGGCGCTGGATCAGGTCGCGCAGCGCGCGCTGATGGCTGGCATACCCCAGGTAGGGGTGGAAATCGAGCAGCAGGTAGACACCCCGCTGATCGGCCTGGCGGATCATCTGCAGGGCGGCGCTGGCATCGGGCGGGCCGACCGGCGGGTCCTCGCGGTCCAGGTCGATGCGACGCAGGCCCTCGGTGATGGACCAGCGGTGCAGGGCCCGCCACACGTGCATCAGCGTCTGCCGGAACAGCTCGACGATGCGGGCCTCATCCTGGGTCTCGATCACGATCAGGGGGGTATTGGCGCGGATCAGTGCGCTCAGGTCCTGCAGTTCGCTCATGCCGGTTCGATCCTTCGGGGGCGCCACGATAGCAAAGGCGATGGCCACTGGTTCAGCACGGTGCTACCTCCCGTCACCACCGCCGGTGTACGCTCGGGGCACGTACCCGGAAGCGAGGCTGGCATGAAGACGATCCTGGTGGCCGGTTCCAAGGGCGGGGTGGGCAAGACCACCGTCGCCACCCACCTGGCCGCGTACGCGGCATTGCAGGGCAAGGCCACGGTGATCGCCGATGCCGACCCGCAGGGCTCCAGCACCCGCTGGGCACAACGGCGTGCAGGGCTGGAAAGCGCGGTGCTCCCCATCGATGTGTATCGGAAGAAGCAGTGGGCGCAGAAGCTGCCTGACGGTACCGATACCGTCATCATCGATGCACCGGCCGGTGCGCTGGCCGACGATATCCCCCATTTCCTGGACGCGGCCGACGCCGTGGTGGTGCCGGTGCTGCCCTCGGCGCTGGATATCGAAGCCATCGTCGGCTTCCTCAACAGCCTGGCCCAGAACCCGCGCGTGCACAGCCGCAAGCTGCCGGTGGGGCTGGTCCTCAACCGCACCAAACCCTGGACCCAGACTTCGCAGCAGGCGCTGCAGATGCTGGCCGAATGGCCATACCCGGTGGTCGCGCAGCTGCGTGACAGCCAGAGCTACGTGGTCATGACCGGCCTGGGCCGCAGCCTGTTCGACTATCGCTCCGCCCAGGTGCGCGAACACCAGGCCGACTGGGAGCCGCTGCTGTCCTGGCTCAAGCTTTGATGCCTGCCTCACTTCTCCTGCTGCATCCTCTTCTCCATGGAAACCCGCGATGCGTGAACTGATCCTGCTGCGCCATGCCCATGCCGAACCCGCCGTTTCCGGCCAGGCCGACCTCGACCGGCCGCTGTCGCCGGTGGGGCTCGCCGAGGCCGAAGCCGCCGGCAAGTGGTTGAAGGAAAACAACCTGCTGCCCGACTGCGTGCTGTGCTCGCCGTCGCGACGTACCCGCGAGACCCTGGAAGCGGTGATGACGGCCATCGGCTATGTCGAAAAGCGCCTGGAAGACCGGATCTACGAAGCCACCCCGGGCACCCTGGCGGCGCTGGTGGACGAGCGTCGTGACCTGGACCGGGTGCTGATCGTCGGCCACAACCCGGGCCTGGAGCAGCTGGTGGCCCTGATGACCGACGGCACCAGCAGTGACTATCGCGGCATGCCGCCGGGCGGCGTGGCCGTGCTTGGCTTCCCGCGCGAGGCCTCGATCGAACCCGGCGTGGCCAGCCTGAACGCGTTCTGGTGGCCGTGATCCGATGAGCCTGGCGCGGCGCAGCCGCTTCCTGCTGCCCGCGTTGCTGGCGCTCGGCCCGGCCTGGGCCGCGGCGCCCCCACCGACCCCGTTGCCGCCCGTGTCCGCCGAGGCGCCACGGGTATTGCGCCTGGATACCCAGCGCTCGCGGATCGGCTTCGAGGTGCGCACCCGATTCGGCCAGCGCATCGAAGGCGTGTTCCCGCACTTCGAGGGGCGTATCGAGATCCTGTCCGACGGCCGTCACCAGGTGCACCTGAAGATGTTCACCCGCTCGGTGGAGATCCCCGGCAAGGCGCGCTATACCGGCTGGATGCGCGGCGAGGAGTTCTTCGATGCCGGGCGCCATCCGGTGGTCGAGTTCGACTCGCTGCCCTACTGGCCGGAGACCGTGGAGCAGGGCGGCGCCATCAACGGCCGGCTGACCCTGCGCGGCATCAGCCACCCCGAGTCATTGCAGGTCGAGAAGGCGGAGTGCGCCCGACCCGGCTATGATTGCGACGTCGTCAGCCGCGGTACCGTGCAGCGAGGCCGGTACGGAATGGACAGCTGGCAGCTAGCCTTGAGTGACCGAGTGACCTTCGTATTGCGTGCGCGCCTGAGCGAGGCGCCGAAACCGTGAACCTCCTGCTGCGCGTCCTGGCGCTGGCAACCGTGTTGCTGGGCAGCGGTTGTGCATCGCTCTCGCATGCCGAGCGTGACCGTGCCGAAGCGATTGCCGTGCAGGCGCGCTCGACCGACGTCGACTGCCAGCGCGCCGACCGCTGCGCGCAGGACTCGCCGTTGCGTGCGCTGGCGGGCCGGGCGTTCACCGAATCCACCCCGGAACAGCCACGCCACTACGCCACCCTGCTCGACGAGGGCGAGGGCGCCCTGGTCGCGCGCCTGAACCTGCTGCGCAGCGCCACCCGCAGCATCGACCTGCAGACCTACATCTTCGACAAGGACGACAGTGCCCGGCTGGTCATCGACGAGCTGCTGGCCGCGTCGCGGCGCGGGGTGAAGGTGCGGGTGCTGATCGACCAGCTCTCGGCGATCTCCGACCTGCAGATCCTCGGCGCCCTGTCCGGCGCGCACCAGAACTTCCAGCTGCGGGTCTACAACCCGACCTTCGGCAAGGCCCGGCTGAACTACTTCGACTATGCCGGCAGCGTGCTGTGCTGCTTCCGCCGCTTCAACCAGCGCATGCACAACAAGCTGCTGGTGATCGACGATGCGATCGGCGTGGTCGGCGGCCGCAACTACCAGGACGACTATTACGACTGGGACCGCGAGTACAACTTCCGCGACCGCGACGTGCTGATCGCCGGCCCGGAGGCGCGGGCGATGGCGGCCAACTTCGATGCCTTCTGGCGCGCCAGGCGCAGCGTGCCGGCCGAGCGCCTGAACGATGTCGGCCGCACCCTGCTGCGCGAGGGCGTGCCGACCCTGCCGCCGGCCAGCTTCCGCCGCCCCGAGCGGGTGGAGCGGGTCAGTGCCGAAGCCAATGACATGGACTTCGTCAGCCGTTCCTTCGTCGATACCGCGTTGCCGGTGGCCTCGGTGCGCTATGTCGCCGACCTGCCGCGCAAGCACCGGCGCGAGAAGGCCGATGCGCCGCTGGCCGGACAGCACGTGACCGAGCCGCAGCTGGATGCGCTGATCGCCGGCGCGCAGAAGGAAGTGATCCTGCAGACGCCGTACCTGGTGCTGTCCAAACCGGCGCAGAAGCTGTTCCGCGAGCTGCGCAAGCGACCGCAGCCGCCGCGCGTGGTGGTGTCCAGCAACAGCCTCGCGGCGACCGACAACCCGATCGTCTATGCGCTGTCGTACAAGTACAAGCGGCGCAACATGCGCGAACTGGGCTTCAACATCTTCGAATACAAGCCGTTCCCGCTGGATGCACCGGTCGATTACCGCAACCTGCTGCCCGACCCGATCGCCGCGCCGGAAGGCGACGACGACGGCGGGCGCAACCCGCTGATCGGCGGCAGTGCTGCCGGCAGCAATGCCGGCGACCGTCGCGATCGCGATGAGCACCCGGCACCCGCCGGCAAGCAGGGGGCGGTGAACCATCCGCGCACCGGCAGTGCCTACCAGAACGCGCGCGAGCGCCGCCGTGCGGCCGGCAGCGAGGTCGAGACCCGCCTGCTGCGCACCGAGACCCGGCCCTCGTTCCTGGGCAGCAAGGCGGTCAACAAGCCGTTGCCGGTCACCCGCAAGGGCGCGCGCATGGGCCTGCATGCCAAGTCGCTGGTGGTCGATCGCCGCATCGGCGTGGTCGGTACCCACAACTTCGACCCGCGCAGCGAGAACTACAACACCGAAGGCGCGGTGATCATCGATGACCCGGCCTTCGCCGAGCAGCTGGCCGAGAGCATCCTGCGCGACACCCACCCGCAGAACTCGTGGACGGTGGCGCCGCGGGCCAAGCCGCCGGTGCTGTCCGGGCTCAACTACAGCGTCGGCAAGGCCTCCGAAGCACTGCCGATCCTCGACTTCTGGCCGTGGCGCTATGCCACCGACTACGAGTTCAAGCCCGGCCCGGACTGCCCGCAGCCGTTGCCCCGGCAGGACCCGGGCTTCCACCGCTGCTATGTCGCCGTGGGTGATTTCCCCGAGGTCAATGTCGGCCCGAAGTGGCTGCTGGTACGCATGCTGACCGCATTCGGCGCCGGCCTCGTTCCCATCCTCTGAAGGTGCCCGCATGACCCAGGTGTTCCGCGAAGCCGTTTCCCTCGAGCAGCTCAATACGCTCAGCCGCAACACCGCGATCGCGTCGCTGGGCATCGTCTTCAGCGCGGCCGGTGACGACTGGCTGCAGGCCACCATGCCGGTGGACGAGCGCACCCGCCAGCCCTACGGCATCCTGCATGGCGGCGCGTCGGTGGTGCTGGCCGAGACCCTGGGCAGCAGCGCCGGCAACCTGTGCGTGGATACGGCCAAGCAGATCTGCGTGGGCCTGGAAATCAACGCCAACCACGTGCGTGCGGTGCGTTCGGGCACGGTCACCGGCACCGCCCGCGCGCTGCACGTGGGCCGCAGCACCCAGCTGTGGGAGATCCGCATCGAGGACGAGCAGGGCCGGCTGGTGTGCATCTCGCGGCTGACCCTGGCGGTGGTGGCGGCCGGCCACGGCTGAGCCCCGGACGGGCGGTGACGGCAGCGGAACCCAGCGTTCCCTGCCGATTGCCCCGGTCGATGGGTGTTATGGCCTAAATCGGCTGGCAGCGATGACGGCCCTCCGGTATCGTGCGCGGATGACTTCCCCCACTCCGGCCCCCCGCGGCGGCGTGGCGCGTGTGTGCCGTTACCTGTACCGCGTACCGCTGCTGTTGGTCCACATCGTCGTGTTCCTGCCGCTCATCCTGATCGGCATGCTTCGGCCGTGGGGCGAACTGCGCGTGGGCGAGGCGACCCTGGGGGCCAAAGTGGTCAACTGGTGGCAGGGCGGGCTGATGTGGATCTTCGGCTTCCGCCTGGTGCAGATCGGCAGGCCGCTGCCCGGCGCCGTGCTGTTCGTCGCCAACCACGTCAGCTGGGTCGACATCTGCATCCTGCACAGCCAGCGCATGATGGGCTTCGTCGCCAAGCGCGAGATCGCCAGCTGGCCGCTGGTCGGGTGGCTGGCCGCGCGCGGGCAGACCATCTTCCACCAGCGCGGCAACACCGAATCGCTCGGTGGCGTGATGCAGGTGATGGCCGATCGCCTGCGCGAAGGCAAGGCAGTGGGCGTGTTCCCGGAAGGGCGTACCCGCGGTGGCCACGAAGTGGGCCCGTTCCATGCCCGCATCTTCCAGGCGGCGGTTGAGACCGGCGTGCCGGTGCAGCCGGTGGCTCTGGTGTATGGGCTCAAGGGCGACGCGCAGACCATTGTCGCGTTCGGCCCCGGCGAGAGTTTCTTCGCCAATTTCCTGCGCCTGCTCGGTGAGCCGGCGCGGCGTGCGGAAGTGCATTTCCTGGCACCGATCGGTGCGCAGGACCTGGAAGGCCGTCGGCGCATCGCGGAGACGTCGCGCGCGCGCATCGTGGCGGCCATGAGCACGCAGTGAGGGTGCGGTGGCCCTGATCCCGCCACCCGTCCTGGACGCCGGCACGCCGACGCTGCACGCGGCTGACTACCAGCCACCGCGCTGGCTGCGCAATCCGCACCTGCAGTCGATGCTCAGCTCCAGCCGCATGCGCCTGCAGCGCGGCCTGCTGCTGCTGGCCGCGACCGGCGCGATCAGCGAAGAACTGATCCTCGACGGCGGCGACGGCGTGCGCCTGCAGGGCTGGCACAGCCATGTCGAAGGCCGCGAACCCAAGGGCATGGCCCTGCTGCTGCATGGCTGGGAAGGCAGTGCCGAATCCAGCTACATGCGCATGGCGGCCGCGCGCATGCTCGAACAGGGCTTCGTCGTGGTGCGGCTGAATTTCCGCGACCACGGCAATACCCATCACCTCAACCCCGGCATCTTCCACTCCAACCTGATCGACGAAGTGGTGCATGCCGCAGGCGATATCGCCCAGCGCTGGCCGCAGCTGCCGCTGGTGGCCGCCGGCTACTCGCTGGGCGGCAACTTCGTGCTGCGCCTGGCCCTGCGTGCGCCGGCGGCCGGCGTGCCGCTGCTGCGCGTCGCCTCGGTATGCCCGGTGCTGGACCCGGCGCTGACCATGGAGAGCATCGAGAACGGCCCGGCAATGTACGACTGGTACTTCCGCCGCAAGTGGGCCGGTTCGTTGCGGCGCAAGCGCGACCTGTTCCCCGAACTGAGCGACTGCGACGACCGCGTGCTGAAGCTGGACATCCGCGCGTTGACCGCCTGGCTGGTCGAGCGCCACACCAGTTTCGGCTCGTTGCAGGCCTATTTCGACGGCTACTCGATTGCCGGCGATCGCCTGTCCTCGCTGCAGGTGCCGGCCGACATCCTGATGGCACAGGACGACCCGGTGATCCCGTACGCGACCTTCAGCGACTGGCAGCTGCCGCGCCAGGCGCACCTGGAAACCGCCTGCTGGGGCGGCCACTGTGGCTTCCTGGAAAACTGGCGCGGTGACGGCTTCTCCGAGCGCTGGGTGGCGCAGCGCCTGCAGCGCGTGCTGCAAGGCTGAACCGGCACGGGCGCGCAGGCCGCTACAATGCGGGTTTGCCCTTGAACCGGACCGCCATGCAAGACCAGATCATCCAAGCGTTGCGCCAGAACGAGGCCGACCAGGCCGTGCAGCTGGCCCAGGCGTGGACCCGTGATGAACCCGGCCAGGCCGAGGCCCACCGCTGGCTGGCGCTTGCGCTGCAGCAGCAGGGCAAGGCCGAGGACGCGATGGAGGCCCTGCAGCAGGCGCTGCAGCTGGCCCCGGACAATGCCCAGCTGCACCTGCAGCACGCCGGCCTGCTGCTGGCCCTGCGCCAGTTCGACGGCGCTGGCGAAGCACTGACGCGCACCACCGGGCTGGACCCGAACGCCTTCGCTGCCTACCTGATGCAGGCCCACCTGGCGATCGGCCGCAACGATTTCGATGAAGCGCAGCGCCTGTCCACCCTGGCCTCGCGTGTCGAACCGGACCACCCGGAACTGCTGACCATCGACGGCATGATCGCGCTGCGCCGCGATGATGCCGATCGCGCGCTGACGCTGCTGTCGGCCGCCAACCAGGCCCAGCCCAACGACATTCGCGTGCTCTACGCACTGGGCTTCGCCTACCTGGGCAAGAACATGCTGGCCTTCGCCGAGCAGGCGTTCCGCCGCGTGCTGGAACTGAACCCGACCATCGCCTCGCTGCATGGCCTGGTGGTGCAGCTGGCCATGCGCCAGGGCAACCTGGACGCTGCCGCCGAAGCGATGCAGATCGCGCTGCAGCAGCAGGGCCTGGATACGCCATCGATGCGCCGCCTGGCCGGCGAACTGGCACTGCGCGGCGGCCAGCCGCTGCAGGCGCTGGAGCACCTGCTGCCGTTGCTGGAATCGCTGCCTGACGACCGCGACGTACTGCAGTTGCTGCTGATGTCCTGGCAGCGCCTGGGCCGCGAAGACGAGGCCCGCGCACGCCTGGATGCCGCCCTGGAGCAGCACCCGCAGCTGCACGACCTGTGGCTGGCACGCCTGGCGGTGGAAGAGGTCGGCAGTGCCACCGCCGCCGCCACGGTCGAGCGCTGGATGGACGCGATGCCGGGCCACCTGCCGGCGCTGGAAGCGCGCCTGCGCCTGCACGACATGGTGGGCGAACACGCCCAGGCCGAAGCGATCGCCGAGCGCATCGTCAACCTCGAACCGGGCCGCGTCAGCGGCGAAACCCGCCTGGTCGAAGGCCTGCTGCAGCGCGATCCGGCCGCCGCGGTCGCCCGCGTGCAGGCGCTGATCGACATGGCACCGGAAGGCCACCGCGCCGACCTGCGCACCTGGCTGGGTGAGATCCAGGATCGCGCCGGGCAGCACGAAGACGCGCTGCAGACCTGGCTGGCACTGCAGGCCGACCAGGCACCGCAGCGCCTGCCGCTGCCGCCGCAGGCCAAGGCGCCGCCGAGCTGGCCGGACAAGGGCGAGATCGACGGTGATGCCACTTCCGCGCCGATCTTCCTGTGGGGCGCGCCGGGTTCGGGCGTGGAGCGCGTGGCGACCGGCCTGGCCGCCGCCAGCCCGGTGCTGCGCAGCGACCGCTATACCTCCAACGCACCCGACGACGCGTTCCAGAACTACCACACGCTGCAGGACCTTGCCTCGGGCGTGCTGACCCCGGAGCGGCTGGTGCAGCGCTGGCGCGAACAGCTGCCGTCGCGCGGCGTGCAGGACGACGCGATCATCGACTGGCTGCTGTGGTGGGACAACGCGCTGCTGTGGGCGCTGCGCCCGCAGCTGCCGCAGGGCCGCCTGCTGGTGGTGCTGCGCGATCCGCGCGACATGCTGCTGGACTGGGTGGCCTACGGTGCCGCCGCACCTCTGGCAATGACCTCGCTGGCCGAAGCCAGCGAATGGCTGGCGCGCGCGCTGGCCCAGGTCGCCGCCCTGCACGAGGACGATCTGTACCCGCAGGTGCTGCTGCGCATCGACCAGATCGGCAACGATCCGCAGGCGATGGCCGAACTGCTGGGCCGCCTGTTCGAGCGGCCGATGCCGCCAGCCGCGCAACTGGGTGCGCCGCGCTTCCCGCCGGGCCACTGGCGCAACTACCGCGACGTGATGAGCGCCGCCTTCGCCAAGCTCACCCCGATCGCGGTGCGCCTGGGTTATCCGGAAGAGTGAGGACACGCCGATGCAACTGAGCAGCCACAGCCTGACCAACGGTGCACCGATCGACCGCGAATTCGCCGCCGGCGATGCCGCGGGCTTCGCACCGGACCGCAATCCGCACCTGGCCTGGAGCGATGTGCCGGAGGGCACCCGTTCGTTCCTGCTGGTGTGTGTCGATCCGGACGTGCCGACCGTGCCGGAGACGGTCGGCCGCACCGACATGAGCGTGCCGCGCGACCAGCCGCGCTGTGATTTCGTGCATTGGGTAATGGCCGACATTCCGGCCTCGGTGCGCGAGATCGCCGCAGGCAGCTGCAGCGACGGCTTCGTGGTGAAGGGCAAGTCCAAACCGGCCGGCCCGGCCGGCAGCCGCCAGGGCCTGAACGACTTCACCGGCTGGTTCGCAGGCAATCCGGACATGGCCGGTGACTACCTGGGCTATGACGGCCCGTACCCGCCGTTCAACGACGAACGCCTGCACCACTACTTCTTCCGCGTGTTCGCGCTGGACGTGGCATCGCTGCAGCTGCCGGCACGCTTCACCGCCGCCGACGCCTACCGCGCCATGCACGGCCACGTGCTCGCCGAAGCGGCACTGCACGGCACCTACACCTTGAACCCGGCGCTGGGCTGAGAGCCCTTGTAGGGCCGGGGCATGCCCGGCTTTGCTTTCTGCAGAGTCGAGCCATGCTCGACTTTGCCTTGTAGAGCCGAGCCCATGCTCGGCTGCTTCTGCTACGCAATGGACCTGCAGTAAACAGCAAACCCTGCCAGGAACGCATCCGCTTCGGCGCGATGCACTTCCGACTGAAGCACCTCGAAGATCTCCTCCGGTTCCAGGCCCAGCACCGGTACACGCAGGAACAGCGTTGTACTGAACGCGGCACTGACCGTGGACAGCACCGCGCGAAGTGCCTGCAGCATGTCCTCGCCACGATGGGACGCATGCACTAACGCAATGGGCCGACCGACGATCTGGTCGCCGGATACGAGCCAGTCGATCGCATTCTTCAATCCGCCGGGAATGCCACGCACGTATTCAGGGCTGCACACCAGCACACCGTCGCTGCGGGCGATGGCCGCCTTGAAGCGCGTCACGCTGCAGGGTTCATCGGTGCCTTCCAGATCGGGGGAGAACACCGGAAGTTCGCCGACCCCGGCGTAGACCTCGATCTCCATGCCGGGCGGCGCGATGGTTTTCAGGGCCACCAGCAGAGCGGTGTTGGTCGACTGCCGGCGCGCGCTGCCGGATATGGCGAGAATCTTCATCGTGGCAAGGCTGGCACGTGGGGCTGCGTCGACGCTACAGAACGTAGAAGGGCGACCTCGTGGCCGCCCTTCTGTTTATTTACTTCTTCTCGATGGCCGACTCGACCACCATGTCCAGCACGTACGCCTGCGACGGCGCATCGGCCGGCGGGTTCTTCACTTCGTAGCGCTTCACGCGCACCACGTTGCGCACGCCGTCTTCGTGGGTGTAGCCCTCGATGGTGCCGTAGAAGTTCTCGAACTTGCCCGGCTCACCCTGCTTCAGGCCCTTGTCGTCGAACTTCACTTCGCGCACCTGCAGGCACTGGTAGTCCGGGATCAGCGGGTGCGAGCACTTCTGCGTCTTGGCGGCCACTTCCAGGAACACGGTTTCGCCGGCGCCGCCGTAGCGGGTTTCAGCGGTCGGCTCCGGGTTGAACACCAGCACGTCGCCCTTGGCGTTGGTCAGCGTCAGCTTGCCATCGGCATCCTGCTCGGCCTTCAGCTCGCCCTGCAGGCGGCTCGACACGGCTTCGTCCAGCGCCATCAGCGCCTTGTCGGTGCAGGCCATCATGGTCGAGGCCATCGCGCTGACCGTCAGCTTGCCGTCGGCCAGGGTGTAGCCGCCGCCCATGCGGTTGCAGGTGTTGCTGACCGACAGGCGGCCATCTGCGAAGTCCAGGGTGACCGGCTTGTCTTCGCGGGCGAACAGCGCGTCGATGCGCTTGCCGTCGGCGCCGGTGGCCTGCTGCAGCAGCCAGTGCTGGCTCTGCAGGCGCTGCGCATCCAGGTGCGCCAGCGTCTGCTGGTCTGCTGCCTTGGCCGCGGCCGGGGCCACGTCGTCGCCGCCGGTGCCGGCCGGGGCCGGGGTCTGGCTGCAGGCGGCCATCAGGGCCAGCGGGAGGAGCAGGGTGAGCTTGCGGTTCATGGTGATTCTCCTTGGGGAACCGTGGGGGAAACGGGGTGGGGCCGGCAACGGGGTTACCGTACCCCGGCGCTGTTCAGCTGCCGGAGGGCAACCACAGCAGCAGCGCCGCGCCCAGTGCGATGCGGTAGATCGCGAAGGCGGTGAACCTGTGCGACTTGATGTAGCCCATCAGCCACTTCACTACGACGAAGCCGGTGATGGCCGCGGCAAGGAAGGCCACGCCCACGTCGGCCCAGTCCTCGCTGCCCAGCTGCCCGGCCTTGGCCATTTCCAGGAAGGTGTAGGCGCTGGCGGCGAACATGGTGGGAATGCCGACCAGGAACACGAACTCGGCGGCGGCGGCGCGGCGGCTCAGGCCCAGCAGCATGGCCAGGAAGATCGCCGAGGCCGAGCGCGAGGTGCCGGGGAACACGCCGGCCACGACCTGTGCCAGGCCCACGCCGATCGCCACCGTCCAGGTCACCTGGTCGCGGTCGGGCAGGCGCGCGGTGTAGGCCTCCACCAGCAGCATCCAGACACCACCGATGATCAATGCCCAGGCCACCGGGCTGACCGTCTCCGGCAGCGACCAGCCGGCCTTGCGCACCACCAGGCCGACCACGGCGGTGACCAGGAAGGCGGCGCCCAGCTTGAACACGTACTCACGGTTCTCGCGCTGGTTGAAGCCGGTGGCCAGCTGCAGCAGGCGCTGGCGGAACACCAGCACCACGGCCACGATCGCGCCGGCCTGGATGACGATGTTGAAGAAGTCCGAGCGGGCACCCAGCCAGTGCTGGGCGATGAGCAGGTGGCCGGTGCTGGAGATCGGCAGGAATTCGGTCAAGCCTTCGAGGATGCCCAGCAGCAGGGCGGAGAGCAGGTCGGACATGGACGGTGCGTGACGCGCGGCGGAAGGAAGAAGGTCGAGAGGATAGACGATCCCTGCCGCACCAAACGGGTGCGTCTGGTGGCGGGTGCACCCGTTTGGTGCGCACCGTTCTGCACCGCCACGGAGCGCCCTTTTTGAAATCAATGACTTGCGGCCAGCGAAAAGTTGGCACGGTCGTTGCTCTACCTCAGCAGGCATTCATCCCCATCCGAGGTCGTACCGATGTCCGTGGAAAACGTTGAGAAGCTGATCAAGGACAACCAGATCGAGTTCGTCGATCTGCGTTTCGTGGATATGCGTGGCGTCGAGCAGCACGTCACCTTCCCGGTCAGCATTGTCGAACCGTCGCTGTTCGAAGAAGGCAAGATGTTCGACGGCAGCTCGATCGCCGGCTGGAAGGGCATCAACGAATCGGACATGGTCCTGCTGCCGGACACCACCAGCGCCTACGTCGACCCGTTCTACGCAGATCCGACCATCGTGATCAGCTGCGACATCCTCGATCCGGCCACCATGCAGCCGTACGGCCGCTGCCCGCGCGGCATCGCCAAGCGCGCCGAGGCCTACCTGAAGTCCTCCGGCATCGCCGAAACCGCGTTCTTCGGCCCGGAGCCGGAGTTCTTCATCTTCGACTCGGTCCGTTTCGCCAATGAAATGGGCAACACCTTCTTCAAGGTCGATTCCGAAGAAGCCGCCTGGAACAGCGGCGCCAAGTACGACGGCGCCAACAGCGGCTACCGCCCGGGCGTGAAGGGCGGCTACTTCCCCGTGCCGCCGACCGACACCCTGCACGACCTGCGCGCCGAGATGTGCAAGACCCTGGAACAGGTCGGCATCGAAGTGGAAGTGCAGCACCACGAAGTGGCCACCGCCGGCCAGTGCGAGATCGGCACCAAGTTCAGCACCCTGGTGCAGAAGGCCGATGAACTGCTGCGCATGAAGTACGTGATCAAGAACGTCGCGCACCGCAACGGCAAGACCGTTACCTTCATGCCCAAGCCGATCGTGGGCGACAACGGCAGCGGCATGCACGTGCACCAGTCGCTGTCCAAGGGCGGCACCAACCTGTTCTCCGGTGACGGCTACGGTGGCCTGAGCCAGCTGGCGCTGTGGTACATCGGCGGCATCTTCAAGCACGCCAAGGCCATCAATGCCTTCGCCAACTCGGGCACCAACAGCTACAAGCGCCTGGTGCCGGGCTTCGAGGCGCCGGTGATGCTGGCCTACTCGGCCCGCAACCGTTCGGCGTCGTGCCGCATTCCGTGGGTGTCCAACCCGAAGGCGCGCCGCATCGAAATGCGCTTCCCGGACCCGATCCAGTCCGGCTACCTGACCTTCACCGCACTGATGATGGCCGGCCTGGACGGCATCAAGAACCAGATCGACCCGGGTGCACCGAGCGACAAGGACCTGTACGACCTGCCGCCGGAGGAAGAGAAGCTGATCCCGCAGGTCTGCTCCTCGCTGGACCAGGCGCTGGAAGCGCTGGACAAGGACCGCGAGTTCCTGAAGGCCGGCGGCGTGATGAGCGATGACTTCATCGACGGCTACATCGCGCTGAAGATGCAGGAAGTGACCAAGTTCCGCGCGGCCACCCACCCGCTGGAATACCAGCTGTACTACGCCAGCTGACCGGATGCGATGGCGGTGGGTTCCCCCTCCCACCCGCCGCCATCGCTTCCGTTTTCGCGGCTGGGGAGCCGCGGTCAGATCGGGGTCGGATCCCATTCGTTTACGAATGGGCGCTGATCCCTATCCAGGGGCAAGAGAGAGACCGGATACGCGACCAGGGCCGCCCCCCCTCCCGCGTCGGTCGTGCAAGGAGAGAGGCACGGCCGTCCCGGCCTTGTACGTGTCCGGTGCAACAGCCACGGTCATCATCCTGATGACCCGTGGTTGCCTGATGCCAACGCGCGCTGGCGCGCTGGCCCCATCCACCCTCGGGACATGCGCATGAAACTGATCTCCGCCATCATCCGACCGTTCAAGCTCGACGAGGTCCGCGAGGCCCTGTCCGATGCAGGCGTGTCGGGCATCACCGTGACCGAAGTGAAAGGTTTCGGTCGCCAGAAGGGCCACACCGAGCTGTATCGCGGCGCCGAGTACGTCGTCGATTTCCTGCCCAAGATCAAGATCGAAACGGTGGTCACCGACGAGCGTGCCGACGCGGTGATCGAAGCGATCCAGTCGTCGGCAGGCACCGGCAAGATCGGTGACGGCAAGATTTTCGTCACCGCCGTCGAACAGGTCATCCGCATCCGCACCGGCGAAATCGGTGCCGACGCGCTGTAACCCCCTTCCGGAGATTCCCCCCATGAAGATGCGCCTTCTCACCGGGTGGCAAGCCCGGTTCCATCTGGTGTGCCTGTTGATGCTGCTCAGCGCACTGGCCGCCGGTGCCTGGCCGGGCAGCGCCCATGCCCAGGCCCAGGTATCGCCGTTGCCGAGCGAAAGCGTGGCGGTCGAGCCGCTGCACGATGCGGCCGCCACCGCCGCGGCGCCGGCCGTGGCCGAAGCGGCCGCCGCCTATGATCGTGGCGACGTCGCCTGGATGCTCACCTCGACCCTGCTGGTGCTGTTGATGGTGGTACCGGGCCTGGCCCTGTTCTACGGCGGCCTGGTGCGTTCGAAGAATGTGCTGTCGGTGCTCAGCCAGATCCTGGTGGTGTTCTCGCTGGTGCTGCTGCTGTGGGTGGCCTATGGCTACAGCGCGGTGTTCAGCGCCGGCAATCCGTTCTTCGGCTCGTTCACCGAATTCGCCTTCCTCAAGGGCTTCACCCCGGAGTCGGTGGGCAACACGCCGATCAAGGGCCTGCCGGACTATCTGTTCGTCGCGTTCCAGTCGACCTTTGCCGGCATCACCACCGCGCTGATCGTCGGTGCCTTCGCCGAGCGCATCAAGTTCCGCGCGGTGCTGCTGTTCTCGGCGCTGTGGTTCACCCTCAGCTACATCCCGATGGCACATATCGTCTGGGGTGGCGGCTACCTGGGTGAGCTGGGTGCCATCGACTTCGCCGGCGGTACCGTGGTGCACATCAACGCGGGCGTCGCCGGCCTGGTCGGCGCGTGGTTCGTCGGCAAGCGCCTGGGCTATGGCCAGACCGCGCTGAAGCCGCACAATGTGCCGTTTACCTACATCGGCGCGATGCTGCTGTGGGTGGGCTGGTTCGGCTTCAACGCCGGCTCGGCAGCAGCGGCCGACACCGTGGCCTCGCTGGCCTTCCTCAACACCGTGCTGGCCACCGCCGCTGCCGTGCTTGGCTGGACCCTGGTGGAGGCGATCGGCAAGGGCAAGCCGTCGGCGCTGGGCGCTGCGTCGGGTGCGGTGGCCGGTCTGGTCGGCATCACCCCGGCCTGTGGCACCGTCGGGCCGCTTGGCGCGATCGTGATCGGTTTTGTCGCTGGCGTGGTCTGCGTGTGGGGCGTGACCGGCCTGAAGCGCCTGCTGAAGGTGGACGACACCGCCGACGTGTTCGGTGTGCATGGTGTCGGCGGCATCGTCGGCGCGATCCTCACCGGCGTGTTCAGTGCGCAGTCGCTGGGCGGCACAAAGGCCGATCTGGATATCGCCCATCAGGTCTGGGTGCAGGTGGTCAGCGTCGGCCTGACCGTGGTGTGGTCGGCGGTGATGACCGCGGTCATCCTGCTGGTGGTCAAGGTCGTGGTCGGCCTGCGCGTGACCGAAGAAGCAGAGCGCACCGGCCTGGATGTGACTTCGCACGGCGAGTCCGCCTACGAGGCCTGACGTGGCGGCGCACTGACGTGGTGGGTGCCGACCGTTGGTCGGCACTTCCACTGTCCTTGTTCTGGTAGGTGCCAAGCTTGCTTGGCACGGGGTCTGGGTCTGCTCTGGTGGGTGCCGACCGTTGGTCGGCACAGCGGGTAGCCCATCCACGCATGGCGTGGCTCTACCGTTCCTGCTCCAATGGCTGTCTGCAGGTGGGCGTGTACACGCCTCCAACGACCTCGATGGACTACAGAACGGAGTAGGCGTGATCCAGGCGACTTCCGCAGCAGTGATGGAAGACATCGAATGGTATGTCTACCTGCTGACCCTGGACGACTACAGTCCGCATGCGCTGGTGCGTAGTTTGGCCGGCGCAGGAGATCGAGAACACTGGAGCTTCGCTGTGGAGCTCACCTATCGCTGCCTTTCCTCCGGTCTGTGGCGACTCTCCTACGGCCTGCCTCCGGAGCTGGGGCTTTCCAGCATCGATCGTCGATCCGAGCACCAGCAGTCTGATCAACATCACGGTGCCTGGAGCACATGCATTGGATCCGGGCTTTGTGATCCGACAGGTGCTTCCGGATGGATTCGGTGGACTCTCAGTCTCAACCAGAGGCTGGGGTACGGGTTCGCGTCCAATGTTCAACTCGAATTGGTGGGCCAAGTGTGGAGCTCCAATACGCGCGATACTGGTGGCGAAGTTGGCAAGTTGCGGTGGCCTTGGAGTACTTTTCCCTCAAGGCAGAAATGCATGAGCTACCGGGGCTCTGATGGAAAGATGGTGGAGATCTGCCAGTGAGTGAGCGTGAGTTGGGGGCAAAGATTGTGTCTGTGATTGCCAGCTCCGTGCTTGGAGCGGCTCTATTCATAGGCATTCCGCTGAGTTCTCGGATAGGCAGCTTTTCGCAGGCTGCAATTTTCACATCGCTGGTTTGCGCCATAGCCGCTGTGTTGGGCCTCATCTTCGGTGTGCCCGGGGTTATGCTTGTGGACAAGTTTCTTCCGCGGTTCAAAGCTCGTTATGTTGTAGCTGCACCAATCTGTGCCTTGTTGGCGTGGCTCGCGTTCGAGGGTGCCTTCTCTCCTGGCGCTTGGATAAAGGTCTGGACCAGTCCTTCCTTTTGGTTTGGGTGGGCTCCCAGGCGCGCTGGCATCATGCTTTTCATCGGGTTGGCCGTGGGTGCCTTCTACATGTTGATCTGGCCGCGGATTGGACGAATGATGAAGGTCAACACGGCCTTGTGACTGAGGGCGATGGAATCGGGTGCCTGTGCGCAGCAAGGTGGCGGCGGCAAATAGCCAGGCATACAGCGGCGCGGGGAAGTAGGGGGCATCGATGAGTACAACCGTGCACTGAACGCAGTGACGACGGCGCTGGTGGGCGGTGTGGCGGGACAGGGCGCTGGCCAGGCCGCGTCCAATGCACTGGCGCCCTATGCCGCTCACTTCATCGGCAGCACGCTTGACCCGAACCACGGCAGCGACCCCAATGCGACTCTGCAACTGCTGTCGCATGCGGTGTTGGGTGCGCTGCTGGCGGAAGCCGATGGTGGCAGTGCGGGAACCGGAGCCGTGTCCGCGGCCGGCGGCGAGTTGGCCGCGAAGGTACTGACTAATACATTGACCGGCGGAGACCCCTCCAAGCTGAGCCCGGAGCAGAAAGAGATGGTGCTGGCGTTGTCGCAGGCAGTTGGCGCACTGGCGGGCGGGCTGTCGGAGCAAAAGAAGGTCACGAAATGAGTGCTAGTGATGTGAAAGATGCTGGAAGAATTTCCGTTCAGGCTGCATATGTATTGATGTGCGTGTTCCTTCAGAAGTATATGGAGAGGGGGGAGGGGCAGGACACTCTTGTTGATCTGTTATCTTCGGGAGGGTCATTTCTATGGGCGAATGGCTTGCCCAACGATCCGGCAATGTGGGATGACTGGTGTGATGCATTTGCAGAGGTTGTCATCGTGGGGAGTGCTCTTAATTCTGAATTTTGTAGCGCACAAATTAATTCGTCGGGCGAGTACTTGGCGTTGCTGGATGCGTTCTCGGTAATGATGGTATTCCTTGAGTCGATTTTTGATCGATCTGGTGAGGATCTTCCGCTGTTCGAAGTTGTTGTTCGCCTTATGTCGCCTCTAGGTGATTCCGGTTGTCTTGATGATTCCTCTGTCTGGGCTGAGTGGGTGGAGTCGGTTAGGAAGGTGAGGGCATAGGGTTCTGGGCGGTTGCTTGTTCAATGGAAGTTGGGGTTAAACGGCCGCCTCGATGAAGTTGCTCGGCTTGACGGTGTTGCCAGTCTGTATGTCACCGGTCGAAGCAGTGGTGACGCGCCAAGGTAGATTTCTTCGCAATGCGGGCGCGGAGGGATTGACCAAATCGGCCACTGGCGGGATCTGAGGGGCCGTTGATGAATCATTTTGTTTAAGTTGTTATGACGGTTGTTCCCTGGGTTCACGTGTCCACGGTGTTGGAATCGATTCGGCGGCATGGCTGGGTCCGTTTCGAGGATTGAAGGTAGGTGATGAGGAACTTGGGCGTTTGGCTATTCGAATTGGAGTTTGAGATTTGGGCATGAGGTGGGGGCGTTATTGAGTTTTTTGCATGACAGCTCCCCAGTTCTCCAGCGATCCGGACGAAGCGAAGAACCACGGCTGCAGTCATGGTTACAATTCGTCCATGATCAGCCCCCGCCTTCTGGCTTCCACACTGCTGGCCCTGGCCCTTTCGGCCTGCACCGCCACCGCGCCTGTGCAGCACAACCCGCTCGCCACCTGGGTCCTATCACCCAACCAGAACGCGCGCACCCCGGTCATCATCGTCATCCACCACACCGAGCAGAAATCGGTGCAGCAGAGCCTGCATACGTTGCGCACGGCCAACAGCGGTGGGCCGGTCAGTGCGCACTACCTGATCGGCGCCGATGGCCATCGTTACCAGCTGGTGGCTGATGAGCGCCGTGCCTGGCACGCCGGCGCCGGGCGCTGGGGCACCATCACCGATCTCAATTCGGCTTCGATCGGTATCGAGCTCGACAACGATGGCCGCAGCCCGTTCAGTGCGGCACAGATCGAATCGCTGATCGTGCTGCTGCGCGATCTCACCACGCGCCTGAACATCCCGCCGCGCCAGGTGATCGGCCATGCCGACCTGGCGCCGACGCGCAAGCAGGATCCGAGCCGCTTCTTCCCATGGCAGCAGTTGGCCGAGGCCGGCTTCGGCGTGTGGCCGCGCGCGGCCGACGGCGCGGCACCGGAAGGATTCGACGCGTGGAATGCGCTGGCCCGCTTCGGCTATCCGCTCGACAACCGCGACGCCACCGTCGCTGCGTTCCACCGCCGCTTCCGTGGCCGCGACGACCTGCCGAAGACGCTGGATGCCGAGGACGCCCGCATCCTGCACTCGCTGCTGCTGCAGACGCCGTGACTCCGCGCATGAACGCTTGGCCCCGCGCTGGGTTGCCGCCCAGCGGCCGGCCCGCCACCATGGCGGCATGATCGATTCCGCCACCTTCTTCAAGCGCAAGCACTGGACCCTGCTGGCAGCGGCCGTGCTCGCCGGTTGCGCCACCACCGCTCCCCGCACGGGCTCCGAAGCGCCCACGCCGACCTCGCCGCCGGCGGCCACCTACGCCAAGGTCGGCTGGAAAGCCCTGCCAGCGGTCTCGGACAGCGATCTGCAGGCCGGCTTCGTGGCTTGGCGCAGCAGCTGCGCCCGCCTGAAAAACGACGCTGTCTGGGCCAAGCCCTGCGCCACCGCCGCAGCGGTGTCAGACAAGAACCCGGCCGCGATCCGCCAGTTCCTGCAGCGCGACCTCGATGCCTATGCGCTGCGTGCCGGTGGCCATCAGGCCGACGGATTGATCACCGGCTACTACGAGCCGATCTACCCCGGCAGCCTGACCCGCACCGACAAGGCGACGGTGCCGGTCTACGGCACGCCGGATGATCTGGTGGTGGTGCAGCTGGACAGCCTCTACCCGGAACTGAAGGGCAAGCGCCTGCGCGGGCGCGTCGAAGGCAAGGTGCTCAAGCCCTATGACGACGCCGGCACCATCGCGGCCAAGGGCGCCAAGGCGCCGGTGCTGGCCTGGCTGACCGATCCGATGGACCTGCAGTTGCTGCAGATCCAGGGGTCCGGCCGCGTGCGCCTGGCCGATGGCAAGCAGGTACGGCTGGCCTATGCGGAACAGAACGGCCACCCCTACCGTGCCATCGGTCGCTGGCTGGTGGACCAGGGCCAGCTGAAGAAGGAAGACGTCACCATGGATGCGATCCGCGCCTGGGCCCGGGCCAATCCCGCGCGCGTGCCGGAACTGCTGCGCAGCAACCCCAGCTATGTGTTCTTCGTGCGCAATCCGGACAGCCCGGAAGGCCCGCGTGGTTCACTGAACGTGCCGCTCACCGCGGGCTACAGCGTGGCGGTGGACCGTACCGTGGTGCCGCTGGGCAGCCTGCTGTGGCTGTCGACCACGCGCCCCGATGGCACGCCCGTGGTACGCCCGGTGGCTGCGCAGGACACCGGCGGCGCCATCGCCGGCGAGGTGCGCGCGGACCTGTACTGGGGCAGTGGCGATGCCGCCGGCAAGCTGGCCGGCGACATGAAGCAGAAGGGCAACATCTGGATGCTGTGGCCGAAGGGCGTGCCCCTGCCGAACTGAACCAGCAGGGGGCGGATCCCTTTCCAAAGGAAAGGGCTCTGGCCCCGGATGCCTGATAATGGCGCCATTCCGAACTTTCCGGCCGCGCCTGCGGCCAGGACCCCTGCAATGACCTACGCAAAGCACAACGCAAAACCCGGCGCGAAATCCGCCGCAAAGAAGTACTACAAGCACTGGGCCGAATCGGGCCTGGGCAAGGGCAACGTGCTGATGGAAGCGCGCGGCGACAAGATCGTGCGGCAGGTGGAAATCTACGGCACCAAGATGGTCTGGGCCGACGAGCACGCCCACAGCGATGACCGTTTCCTGCTGGCCGACCAGCCGGTGTCGTTCCTGGATTTCGACGAGGACGACGAAATCTCCGCGCGTGAATTCGAAGCCGCCTGGAAGAAGGCACGGGAAGCCACCGGCTACCCGGTGTAATCCGCCCGGCTCCCGCCCTTGTAGCGCCGAGCCTTGCTCGACGCTGCAAAAGCGGGCACGTGAAATGTTATATAATTACATTTCACCGTAACCGCCCCTTCCCATGAAGACTCCCACCCTTGTGGCCGCCCTGGCGGCCGCGCCGTTCGCCCCTGAAGCTTTCGCACAGGCCGCCGATGCCGCGCTCACCCTCGGCAAGGTGCAGGTGCACCAGCACGGCGAAGGCCAGCTCAGTGCGCACCAGGTGCTGACCTCGGTGGACGTGCTGGGTGCAGACCAGATCGAAAACCGCAACGTTTCGCACAGCTGGGAACTGCTCGGGCAGATGCCCGGCATCCAGCTCACCGAAACCCGGCAGGGTGCCGAATCGGGCAAGGTCAGCTTCCGCGCCTTCAACGGCGAGGGCTACCTCAATGCCATCAAGACCCTCATCGACGGCATCCCCAGCAACGTCAACAGCGGCAACCAGCGCTTCATCGACATGCTGTTCCCGCTGGACATCAGCTACATCGAAGTAGTGCGTGGTACCAACGATCCGCGCTATGGCCTGCACAACATCGGCGGCAACGTGAACTTCGGTACGCGCCAGGGCGGCAGCTACACCGATGCGCGCCTGGCCTACGGCAGCTACAACACCCGTGATGCGCAGCTGGCGATTGGCCGCGAAGCCAATGGCTTCGCGCAGAACTACTTTGTCGGCACCCAGGCCAGCGATGGTTATCGCGACCACGACACCTCCAGGAAGTACTCGCTGGGCGGCAAGTGGTTCTTCGGCACGCTGGACGAAGGGCTGCGCGTGGGCCTGACCGCGCGCGCCTACCACCATGAGGCCGACGAACCGGGCTTCATGACCGCCGAGGAACTGCGCACGCACCGCCGTGGCAGCGAGCTGCGCAACGGCAACGACGGCGATGACCGCGACATGCGCCAGATCGCCGCGCACGTCGACCTGAAGCTGTCCGACGCACTCACCTTCGGCACGCGGCTCTACTACAACCGCTATGAAGACGACCGCCGCGTGACCTTCAGCGACCTGCCCACCGGCAACCTGCCGCGCCAGCGCCGCGTGTGGGATGAACGCCAGACTGGCCTGCTCAGCACGCTGACCTGGCAGGCCAGCTCCACGCTTACTGTCGAGGGCGGCCTGAACTACGAGCAGCAGGACAACGGCTATATCCGCGAGCGCTATGCCTACGCCGAACCGACCGATTACAGCCAGCCGCCGGCGCGCGTGCAGAACGACGACCGCCACAGCTTCGACAACTGGGGCGCCTACGTGCAGGCGATCTACCAGCCCGCCGAGGCGTGGAAGATCGTGCCGGCCTATCGTATTGATCGCTTCAGTGGCCGCACGCACCTGATGAACGGCATCACCGCCCGGCTGCAGGATTACGGCAGCATCGGCCAGCCCAAGCTGAGCATCATCCACAGCCTGGGCCAGACCACCCACGTCTACGCCAACTGGGGCCGCACCTTCCAGGTGCTGACCGGGTCCACCGCACCGGCCTACCTCACCCCGGGGCAGGCGCCGATGCAGCCGTCCACCAATACGGGCATGGAGCTGGGCCTGAAGTTCCAGCCGTTCCAGGGCGCCCAGGCGCGCCTGGCGGTGTGGCAGCAGGACGCGGAAAACGAGGTATCCAACATGCCTGCCACCGGCACCACGGTCACCCTGGGCAAGACCCGCCGGCGCGGCGTGGATGCGCAGTTGAGCCTGCAGCTGGGCGATGACTGGACGGTATGGGCGTCGCACGCCTACCAGGAAGCGAAGATCACCCGCGACGACCGCGATGCCGGCATTTCCCTGCACGGCCGCGAAGTGGCCGCCACCCCGCGCCACATCAGCAATCTGGGTGTGGACTACCGCGCCAGCGACGCGCTGCGCCTCGGCCTGCAGGCACGCGCGCAGGGCGACTACTACCTTGAGGAGCGCAACGTGGCCGGCAAGTTCGGTGGCTTCGCCGTGCTCGACCTCAGTGCTGCCTATCAGCTCACCCCGCGTTTCAGCGTGGACCTGCAACTGAAGAACGTCACCGGCCGCCAGTACGCCTACGCCTGGTACGACAGCTTCTTCTGGGACAGCGCCCGCCCGATGTTCTCGCCAGCCCCGGGCCGCAGCGTGTTCGTTGGCCTCAACATGAAGCTGTAACCGGCCCTGCATCTGGTAGTGGTCGAGCTTGCTCGACCTGCAGCAGGGGTCAGATCCCTTTCCGCCAGGAAAGGGCTCTGACCCCGAACCCCGCGTTTTGCACTACATTGGTGCAATGTCCGACCCCGCACCCCCGCCGTCCCTTGATGCCCTGGGCACGCCGCTGGCCTGGGCCGGGGCCGATGGCTGCATTGCCGGCTGCAATCCGGCCTTCGCCCGCTGGCTGGGCGTCAGCGTCCGGCGCCTGCTGGGTCGGCCATTGGCCGCACTGGAAGTGCAGGGCGAGGCACTTGCCCATTTCCTGGCCCGCGATGAGCGCGACAGCCTGCGCCTGAACCGGCTGGCGCTGGCGGTGCCCGGCGAGGCGCCGCGCTTCGCCGAGGGCTGGATGAGCCGCCGCGACGATGGTGGCTGGCTGCTGGAGGCGCATCCGGTCGATGAATTCCCCGGGCTGGACCCAACCCAGGCGCTGCCCAGTGCGCTCAGCGCGGCGCTGAAGGGCCTGGCCCACGAGCTGCGCAACCCGCTGGCCGGGCTGAAGGGCGCGGCCCAGCTGCTGGCCCGCCGCGCGGCGCAGCGCGACGCCAGCGAACGTGAGCTGATCGAACTGATCGGCTCGGAGATCGAGCGCCTCAACGGCCTTCTCGACCAGCTGCTGTCGCCGGCCCCGGCCGCGCCGCATGCGGAACTGAACATCCATGCCGCGCTGGAACGTGTGCTGCGCCTGGCCGAGAACGAGGCCGGCTGGGCGGTACGCCTGCAGCGCGACTACGACCCCAGCATTCCCGAATTCCACGGCGACGCCGACCGCCTCACCCAGGCGGTGTGGAACCTGGTGCGCAACGCGATCCAGGCCGGTGCCGGCAGCATCACCCTGCGCACCCGCGTGGAGCATGGGGTGCGCATCGCCGAGCAGTTGCACACGTTGGCCTTGCGCCTGGAAATCGCCGACGACGGCCGTGGCGTGCCCGAGGAGCTGGCCGAACACCTGTTCCTGCCGCTGGTCAGTGGCCGTGCCGAAGGCACCGGGCTGGGCCTGGCACTGGCCCAGCAGGTCGCGCGCGAGCATCGCGGCACGCTCACCTACCGCTCGCGTCCGGGCCATACCGTGTTCACCCTGCTGTTGCCGATCGGCAACGGCGCCGCTCCTGCCGAGGAGGCCCCGCGCGATGTCTGAGTCCCCCACCACCGCACAGCGCATCTGGGTGGTCGACGATGATCGTGCGGTGCGCTTCGTACTGTGCACCGCGCTGCGCGAGGCGGGGTACCAGGTCGTTGATTTCGACAGTGCCGCTCCCGCCCTGCAGGCGTTGAGCGCGGGCCCGCCACCGGCGCTGCTGTTCACCGATGTGCGCATGCCCGGCGACGATGGCCTGGTACTGCTGGACAAGCTCAAGGCCGCGTTGCCGCAGCTGCCGGTGGTGGTGATGTCGGCCTATACCGATGTCGCCAGCACCGCCGGTGCGTTCCGCGGGGGCGCGCATGAATTCCTGTCCAAGCCGTTCGACCTGGACGATGCCGTGGCGCTGGCGCAGCGTGTGCTGCCGGCCGTGGCGCCCGCGCTGGCCGCCCCCAGCCCCGCCGCCGAAACGCCCGGCGACCAGCCGCCGCAACTGGTGGGCGATACCCCCCCGATGCGTGCGCTGTTCCGCGCCATCGGTCGCCTGGCGCAGGCACCGCTGGCGGTGCTGATCACCGGCGAGACCGGCACCGGCAAGGAGCTGGTGGCCAATGCGCTGCACCGCGAATCGCCGCGTGCGCAGGGCCCGTTCGTCGCGCTCAATACCGCCGCGATCCCGGCCGAACTGCTGGAGAGCGAGCTGTTCGGCCACGAAGCTGGCGCCTTCACCGGTGCGCAGCGCCGTCATGTCGGCCGCTTCGAGCAGGCCAACGGCGGCACGCTGTTCCTGGATGAGATCGGCGACATGCCGTTGCCGCTGCAGACCCGCCTGCTGCGTGTGCTGGCGCAGGGTGAGTTCTTCCGCGTCGGTGGCCGCGAGCTGATCCGCGTCGATGTGCGCGTGGTGGCCGCCACCCACCAGGATCTGGAAGGCCTGGTCGCGCAGGGCAAGTTCCGCGCCGATCTGCTGCATCGCCTGGACGTGGTGCGCCTGCAGTTGCCGCCGCTGCGCGAGCGCCGCGAGGACATCGCGCAACTGGCCAGCACGTTCCTGGCCGCCGCCGCACGCAGGCTGGATACGCCGCCGAAGCGCCTCACCGCCGCGGCTCTGCAGGCGCTGCGCGAACACGACTGGCCGGGCAACGTGCGCGAACTGGAGAACGTGTGCTGGCGGATGGCCGCGCTGGCCGCCGCCGACACCATCGGCGTGGCCGATGTCGATACCGCGCTGAACCGCGCGCGCGGCCGCCGCAACAGCGGCAGCGCAGCCGATCCGGGCCAATGGGAAGCGCTGCTGGCCGAATGGGCGCGCCGTCAGCTGGCCGAGGGCGTGGAAGGGCTGCACGCGCAGGTGCGCGAGCGGGTCGACCATGCCCTGCTGGAGGCAGCGCTGCAGATCACCCACGGTCGCCGCGCCGAAGCCGCTGCCCGCCTCGGCCTCGGCCGCAATACCCTTACCCGCAAGCTGGGCGCCGGGCGCCGCCGCGGGGGCCATTGAACGGTCCCTGCACGCGATCCTCGCGCCCGCTTGCCGAACCGTTGATCGTTCATGGACGATGCAATGCTTAGTGTCACCTGCAAGGAGTCTTCGATGCGTCTGTCCTTTGCCATCCTGCCGTTGTCCGCCGCCGTGCTGCTGTCTGCCTGTGGCAGCGCGCCGAAGAAGGCCGAGCCCACCCCGCCGCCGCCCACCGTGGTCAGCGCAGCGAAGCAGGGCGAGGCCAATCTGTCGCCGGCCTCGGCCAGCATCGTCAGTGGCCGCATCGCACTGATGGTGGAGCCCGGCGGTATCCACATCACCGGCCTGATCGGTGGCCTGCAGCCGTTGCAGCAGGCCGGTTTCCACATCCACGAGCGTGGCGACTGCAGCGCGGTGGATGCCAGCAGCGCCGGCAACCACTTCAATCCCGGTGGCGCCGCGCATGGCCGCGCCGGCACCGGCAAGCACCACCTGGGCGACATGGACAACCTGCGTGCCGATGCCCAGGGGCGCGCCAACGTCGATATCCACCTCAAGGGCGTTACCCTTGGCGGAGGCGCCGCCACCGATATCGCCGGACGTGCACTGGTCGTGCATGCCAACGCCGACGACTATCGCAGCCAGCCCGCCGGCAATGCCGGCGTCCGCATCGCCTGTGGCGTGATCCGGGTCGTCCGCTGATCACTGCAGGCAACATCCAGGGAGAGATTCCAATGCGTCTGATCCACACTTCGCTGTTTGCGGCCATCGCCGCGCTGGGCCTGGCGGCCTGCGGCCAGCAGCCGGCCGCTCCGCAGACGGAAACCCCGCCGGCCGCCCCGGCCGAGGGCGCCACCACCGAACCGGCCGCAACGCCAGCCCCGGCGGATGCACCGGCTGCCGATGCCTCGGCCACCGCCGAACTGGCACCGACCCAGGGCAACGAAACCAAGGGCAGCGTCACCTTCAAGGTGGTCGACGGCAAGGTCCACGTGACCGGCCAGATCACTGGCCTGAAGCCGGGCAGCGAGCACGGCTTCCACATCCACGAGAAGGGCGACTGCAGCGCGCCGGACGGCATGAGCGCCGGCGGCCACTTCAACCCGGGCAAGCAGGATCACGGCAACGTCGCCACCGATCCGCACCACGGCGGCGACATGCCCAACATCAAGGCCGACGACAAGGGCGTGGCCAGCATCGACGGCCCGGTGTCGAGCAATGTCAACATCGGCAAGGGTGATGACTTCGACATCATCGGCCGCGGCCTGATCGTCCACGCCGATGCGGACGACTACAAGACCCAGCCGACCGGCAACGCCGGCGCACGCCTGGCGTGTGCGGTGATCCAGAAGGCCCCGTAAGAATCAAGGAACGCCGGCGCAAGCCGGCGTTCTTCTTTATCGGTAGTGCCGGCCGCTGGCCGGCAATCGCAGATCCGGACGTTGCCGGCCAGCGGCCGGCACTACCCGTCTTCAGCGTGCCAGCAGCTCGCGCGCGTCCTGCCCGGCCTCGCAGTGCACGAACAGCACTGCGGCGCTTTCTGCTGGAAACGGAAAACGCCGGCGCAAGCCGGCGTTCTTCATTATCGGTAGTGCCGGCCGCTGGCCGGCAATCGCAGATCCGGACGTTGCCGGCCAGCGGCCGGCACTACCCGCCTTCAGCGCGCCAGCAGCTCGCGCGCGTCGTGCCCGGCCCCGCAGTGCACGAACAGCACTGCGGCCCTTTATGCTGGAAACGGAAAATGCCGGCGCAAGCCGGCGTTCTTCTTTATCGGTAGTGCCGGCCGCTGGCCGGCAATCGCACATCCGGAGGTTGCCGGCCAGCGGCCGGCACTACCCGCCTTCAGCGCGCCAGCAGCTCGCGCGCGTCCTGCCCGGCCTCGCAGTGCACGAACAGCACCGGCACGCCGTGCGCTTCCAGCACCGCGGCCATCTGCCGCTGGCGCATCAGGAACTGCTCGTAGATGCCCTGCAGGCGGTCGCAATCGTTCTTGCTGTGGTTGTAGTACGCGCACCAACCGGCCGGATCGAACAGCGCCATGCGTGCCTCGCCATGGGTATAGCGCAGCAGCGGCTCGGGCGCGGCATTGAGCCACTCGTCTTCGCCCGGCGCCATGATCGCGGTCTCGATCAGCGGCCACAGCGCCGCCAAGCCCTGGTTGTCGTACTGCATCGACATCATCGCGGCCAGGTCGTTCACGGTGAAATAGCGCGCGTGTTCGATGCGGGCACCGAAGCTGTTCTGTGCCATCAACGCGGTGTCGGCATGCGCCATGCCGTTGGCCAGCAGTGTTTCTTCCAGCGCATTGGCCACCGCGTTGGTGGTGGCCACGTCGCTGCCGGTCAGCAGGAACGGCACCACGCGCAGGCCGCCCCCCACCAGGGTCGCATCGGCCTGGAACGGCAGCGGCACATCGCCTGCGGCATCGGTGCCGAAGGCCAGCAGGCGCGGGCCCTGGTTGCGGCCCGGGGCACGCATCTGCAGTTCTTCCAGGCGGCGATGGATCGGCCAGCCCGGGCGCAGTACTTCGGCCGGGTCGAAATGGGCGGCCGCGAACACCAGGTCCAGCTCGGCCACCTGCGGCACCAGCTTGGAAAGGTCACGGCCGACGCGTTCGGCCAGTTCACCGGCCTGTTCAGCGCTGAGCACCGCCTGGCGGGGGATTTCGCCGCCGGCCAGTTCCAGGGCCAGCACGCCAAGGGCATTCATCGCGGGGTCGGGTTTGCTCATGGTTCCACGGTTGGCCCATCACAGGGCGGCAGCTACACTTGGCTCCATTATGCCTGCTCCGCCGTGCAGGCCATGTTGCAGACACCCTCATCCATGCCAGGTATCTCCATGCCCAACGCTCGTCCCGTCGCCATCCTCGGTGGCGTCCGCATTCCGTTCTGCCGCCAGAACACCGCGTATTCGGATGTCGGCAACCTCGGCATGTCGGTCCGTACGCTGGGCGCGCTGGTCGAACGGTTCGGCCTGCACGGCCAGCAACTGGGTGAAGTGGCGATGGGTGCGGTGATCAAGCACTCCAGCGACTGGAACCTGGGCCGTGAAGCCACGCTGTCCTCCGGCCTGTCGCCGCTGACCCCGGGCATCACCCTGCAGCGCGCCTGCGGCACCTCGCTGGACAGCATCATCACTGTCGCCAACAAGATCGCGCTGGGCCAGATCGAATCGGGCATCGGCGGCGGTTCGGACACCACCTCCGACGTGCCGATCGTCTACGGCAAGAAGCTGCGCGCGCGCCTGCTGGCCGCCAACCGCGCCAAGAGCACTGGCGACAAGATCCGCGCGCTCACTTCCGGCTTCAAGTTCTCCGAGCTCAAGCCCGAGTTCCCGGGCGTGGCCGAGCCGCGCACCGGCAAGAGCATGGGCGACCACTGCGAGGACATGGCCAAGGAATGGAACATCTCGCGCGACTCGCAGGATGAGTGGGCGGTGTCCTCGCACAAGAAGCTGGCCGCCGCCTATGAGCGTGGCTTCTTCAACGACCTGATCGCACCGTTCCGTGGCGTCGAGCGTGACAACATCCTGCGCCCGGATACCTCGCTGGAAAAGCTGGCCACGCTGAAGCCGGCGTTCGACAAGGTTTCCGGCCGTGGCACGCTGACCGCCGCCAATTCCACCCCGCTGACCGACGGTGCCGCTGCGGTACTGCTGGCCAGCGAAGAGTGGGCGCGCGCGCACGGCCATGAGCCGCAGGCCTACCTGCGCGACGCGCATGTCTCTGCGGTGGACTTCGTGCATGGCGAAGGCCTGCTTATGGCGCCGACCATCGCGGTGCCGGAGATGCTCAAGCGTAATGGCCTGACCCTGCAGGACTTCGACATCTACGAGATCCACGAAGCCTTCGCCGCGCAGGTGCTGTGCACCCTGCGTGCGTGGGAGAGCGAGGATTACTGCCGCAACCGCCTGGGGCTGGACGCACCGCTGGGCCGCATCGACCCGGACAAGATCAACCTGCTGGGTTCGTCGCTGGCCACCGGTCATCCGTTCGCCGCCACCGGCGCCCGCGTCATCGCCACCGCCGCCAAGCAGCTGGCCGAACGCGGCGGTGGTCGCGCGCTGGTGTCGATCTGCACCGCCGGCGGCATGGGCGTGGTGGCGATCGTCGAACGCTGATCGCTGCGACCGCGCGCTAACCAAGGTTGGCGACTACCAGAAATGCGTGCTGGATCTGCTGTGGTAGATGCCGACCTTGGTCGGCCGTGAAACGGCATCGCTCGGAAAGGCCACGCGCCAACCAGGGTTGGCGACTACCGGGTCCCGCAGATGAAAACGCCGCCCAGTGGGCGGCATTTTTTGTCCGGTGGGTGCCGACCGTTGGTCGGCACGCTTCAGCAGCGGTCACGGCAACCGCGGATTACCGAATTCGTCGCGCTCTTCGTTGGCGTCATACACCGGCGGCTGCACCGCGAGCGGCTGTTCTTCCACCGTGGCACGCAGTGGCGTCTCGCCGCCGCGCACCAGCGCCACGCTGTCCTCGCCGCGCTGCAGGCGCAGCGCATTGGCCAGGCACTGCGCGGCCAGCGCGTGTTCGCCACGCTGGGCGAACAGTTCACCCAGCGCTTCCCACGCCGGTGCACCGGCGCCCGCGGCGATGGCCTCGTGCAGGAACGCATCGGCGGCCTCCCACTGCTGCTGGGCCAGGGCCACGCGGCCCTGCGCCAGGCGCAACGCGGCCGAGCCGTCATGCACGTTGCGCCAACGTGCGAGGTTGGCCTGGCGGGTAGCCAGGCGCTCGGCCGGCAGACGGCCATACAGCGCCACCAGTTCGTCATCCCAGCGCTGGTCCAGGGCCTGTTCCAGCGCCAGCAGCGCCGGCTCGTCCCAGTCCAGCGCCACCGCGCGGCTGGCATAGGCGCCAACCACGTCCGGAGTCGGTCGCAGTGCCTTCGGCGTGGCTTCCCACTGCGCGGCCAGTGCGTTGACGTCGGCCGCTTCCAGCAGCGCTTGTGCAGCCAGGCGTGCTTCCAGTTCACTGCTGGCCTCGGCCGGCAGCACCTTGCTCTGGCGCAGTGCACCCAGCTGGCCATACGCCTCGTGGGCGCGGCCGGCCTGTGCCAGTGCCTCGGTGCGCAGCCACAGGCCACGTGGCGGCAGCGGCTGGATCGCCGCTACGTCCAATGCGTTGATCGCATCCACCGGCAGATCGCGCGCCAGCAGCTGTTCGGCGCGCAGCAGCGCCTGCAGGGTGGCATCACTTTCGCCCAGGCGCTGCAGCAGCGCCTCGCCAGCCGGGCCGTCGGCACGTGCCTGCGCGCTGCGCACGGCGTTGGCCAGCGCCACCGCGCTCACTTCCGGATCCTTGGCGGCACCGTCCAGCAGTTTCTCGGCACGCTGCCACTGGCCGTGCTCATAGGCCTGCAGGCCGTCGATCAGGCGCACCCGGCCCTGTTTGCGGCGGTAGCGGCCCCAGGCGCGGAACGGTGCGGCGATCAGGCTCCACAGCAGCCATAGCACCAGCACCGCGATCACTGCCAGCAGCGCCACCTTCGGCAGGTTGCTGTGGTAGTCGTAGCCGCCGTAGCGCAGGGTCACTTCGCCGAAGCGGTTCAGGTCATCGGCGCCGAGCCATTGCGCAGCGACCACGCCGATGGCCACGGCCAGCAACAGCACGACCAGGGATTGCAGGGGTTTCATGCGGGCTTACCTCCGGTCGGTCTGGGTGCGCAGTTGTTGCAGGGTGCTGCCAAGGACAGCGTCGTTGGCCTGCAGCGGCAGTTCGCGCAAGGCCTTCAGTTCAGCACGTTGCGCGCGCAGGGCTGGTGAATCCGGCCAGCGCCGCTGTGCCCAGTGCTCCACGCGGTCCAATGCGGTATTGCGCCCCGCGCGGTCGCCGCGCTCGATTGCCGCACGTGCCAATGTCAGTTCCAGCTGCAGCGCGTCGTCGGCATTGCGCTGTTCGGCGGCGGTCAGCGGGCCGTTCTGGCGGCTCGGGGTGATGTCCACGAACGGCGCCAGAGCTGCCTGCCACCAGGGTTTGGCGGTGCTGCTGCCGGTTGTGCCGGTGATCTGCGAAGGCAGGCCCTGCAGTGCCCTGCCCACAGCATCCAGACGCTGCAGCGACTGCACGCGTGGGCCGCTGCCGAGCGCATCCAGTGCCTCGCGCTCCTGCACCAGCGCCTGACGCAGGTTCAGGCCATCACTGTCGGGCAGTTCGGCCAGTGCCGTCGCGGCCTGGGCGTACAACCGGCGTGCGCCTTCCACATCGTCGGCGTAGTTCAGGCGCTGCGCGGCCTGGGTCAGCAGCAGTTCGGCCTCATCGCGCTGTACCGCCTGGCGGCCCTGGTTGGCGCTGTCGGCCAGCTTGGCCAGGTTCTCTTCCAGCAATGCGCTGCGCTGGGAAAGGCCCAGCATCTCGTCGCGCAGCACGCGGTTGGTGGCGGCCGCGTCCTGCAGGCGCTGGCTGGTCGCGCGCTGGTCACGACGCAGCGCATCCAGCGTGGCCTCCAGGCCCTTCAGCTGGACAGCCGTGGTCTGTGCCTGCGCTGCCTGTTCGTTCTGTTGCTGTTGCCAGACATACCAGCCGGCATAGCCGCCCACGCCGAGCACGACCACACCGGCCAGCGGCAGCAGCCAGCGCACGGGTCGACGGGGCGGGGAAACGGGCGGAGTGTCGTTCATCGGGCTTCCTTGTCGGCAACGTCGCCGGTCGGGGGCCGGCAGGCCGCGTTGTGCACAGCATCACTGTTGCCGACGACAGCGGCAAGCGTGACCCACGTCCCTGTTCAGGTCGCTGCCGGGACGGTGAGCGTGGCGTGTGCGGCCGCCACCAGCTGCGCGCTGGTGGGGCCTGCCGCGCGCACGACATGCTGCAGGCCCAGTGCCCGGGCCTGTTCGCCGAGGCGATCACTGGCCACCACGGCAGTCGCGTGCGCCTGCAGACGCTGCTGCAAGGGCGGCGGAAGCTGCTGCCAGAAATGCTGCAGCGCTTCGCCACTGCTCACCGCCAGCATCCACGGCTGCGCTGAATGCGCCAATCGAGCCAGCGCACGGGGCGGCAGGTGCAGCAGGCGACGCTGGTAGATGTCGGCACGTTCGATTGTGGCGCCGGCCGCCTGCAGCCGCGCGGCAATCAGGCCACGCCCGCCGGGCGCGGTCACCAGGCCGATGCGCAGGCCCTGTACGTCAGCCAGCACCGGCAGCGCCAGCAGGCCTTCACTGTCCATCCGCTGCGGCGCATGCACCTCGGTGATGCCGTGTGCCCGCAATGCGCGCGCGGTGCCTTCGCCGACGGTCAGCCACGGGCTGCGCTGCGCCTCGGCCAGCGGCAGCAGGGTGGCGGCCGCGGTCACGGCGGCCGGGCTGGTGAACACCACCCGATCGCAGTTCAGCGCGCGTTGCAGCTGACGCACCACAGGCGTGCCATGCAGGCGCTGCAGGCGCCAGGGCGCCAGGGCCAGGACATCCCCGCCCAGCCCAGCAACGGCGCGGCGCAGCGCCACATTCTGGCCCCGCGGGCGCAGCGAGATCAGGGTCCAGCGCGCGCCGGAACGGGTGGCGCCAGTGGGTATCGTATGGTCGGCCATTGCCTGCATTATGCGGGCCCTTCGTTGTCGTGGTCGCTGCTCAGATGTCCGTTGATGCCCTGACTTCCTCGTTGGCCGCCCTGCAGGACGTGCTGGACTGCATGCCGGCGGTGCGCGCCATGCAGATCCAGCTCGACGGCTATGCCGATGGCGTGCTGCGCATCACCGCGCCGCTGGCCGCCAACGTCAACGACAAGGGCAACGCCTTCGGCGGCAGCCTGGCCTCGGTGCTGACCCTGTCCGGCTGGGCGCTGGTCAGCCTGCGCCTGCGCCTGGCCGGCCACGATGCCGAGGTCTACGTGGCCGACAGCAACCTGCGCTACCTGGCCCCGGTCTACGAAGACCTGCACGCCCACGCTGAGGCGGCCGAGGCCACCGGCTGGGATGCCTTCCTGAACACCTTCCGGCAGCGCCGCAAGGCCCGCATCAGCATCATCGCCACCCAGCCCGGCGCCGATGGCAAGCCCGCCGCCGAATTCAGCGGTCGCTTCGTTGCCTTCGCCAAAGGGTAGGATGGCAGGCTGACGTTCTGGGGAAACCACTGATGCGCCGCCTGATCCAGTTCCTGATCTGTTCCCTGCTGCTGGCCAGTGCCGTGGCCTCGGCCGACGACCTCAGCCGCAAGCAGCGCAAGCTGCTGGAAGAGACCCAGATCGCCTACGGGGCGACCATCCGCTGGGGCAGCATGGACGATGCCATCGGCTACCTCGACCCCAAGCTGCGCAAGGAAAAGCCGCCCACCGAGTTCGAGCTCAACCGTTACGCGCAGCTGCGCGTGTCGTCCTACCGCGAGCGCAGCAGTGCCTCACTGGACGGGGGACTGGTCGAGCGCCGGGTCGAAATCGGGGTGATCAACCAGAACACCCAGGCCGAGCGCACGGTGGTCGTGGTCGAGCGCTGGCGCTGGGACCCGGAAGCCAAGCGCTGGTGGCAGACCGCCGGCCTGCCGGACCTGTGGAAGGGGCAGTGACGGGCCGCGTCCGGCTTGTGCGACAATCGGCGCCCGCTTAATCGACCCGTGACCTGAGTGAATTACGAAGAGTTGCTGGCCTTTGCAGGCCGAAACCCGATGCTGTCCGCGGCCCTGGTCGGCCTGACCGTGGCCATCATCGTCACCGAGATCCGCCGCCTGTTCCGGGGCTTCAAGGGCATCAAGCCCGCCGAACTGACCCAGCTGATCAACGCGGGCGGCACGGTGGTGGTCGACCTGTCGGCCAGCGGTGACTTCGAGAAGGGCCACATTGCCGGCAGCCGCAACGCCCAGGCCAGTGCCTTCGGCCCGGACCACAAGCTGGTGGCCAACGCCAAGCAGTCGCCGGTGGTGCTGGTGTGCCGCAGCGGCAACGCCTCGGAAACCGCCGCCAAGGCGCTGAAGAAGGCCGGCTTCGAGAAGGTCTACGTGCTCGACGGCGGCATTCCCGCCTGGCAGCAGGCCGAGCTGCCGCTGGTCAAGGGCCGCAACTGATTGCCGCAGGTGGCGGATCCGGCCTTGTATGGGCCTGATCCCGCCCCCATCGCAGTAATTCGACCATCGTTTTCATTGCATTCATTGGAGTTACTGGAAATGTCCGAAGAGATCACCAACGGCGCTGCTGCGCCGGTCGATGCCGCCACCGGCCCCGCTTTCACCGTCGAGAAGATCTACGTCAAGGACGTCTCCTTCGAGTCGCCGAACGCCCCGACCATCTTCAATGACCAGGTGCAGCCGGAGCTGCAGCTGAACCTGAACCAGCAGGTGCAGCGCCTGGGTGAGAACGCCTTCGAAGTCGTGCTGGCCGTGACCCTGACCTGCCAGGCCGGTGAGCGCACCGCCTACGTGGCCGAAGTGAAGCAGGCCGGCGTGTTCGGCCTGGTCGGCCTGGACCCGCAGTCGATCGACGTGCTGCTTGGCACCCAGTGCCCGAACATCCTGTTCCCGTACGTGCGCCAGCTGATCAGCGACCTGATCCAGGCCGGCGGCTTCCCGCCGTTCTTCCTGCAGCCGATCAACTTCGAAGGCCTGTACGCAGAAACCCTGCGCCAGCGCCAGGAGCAGGGCGACGCACCGTCGCTGGCTGACTCCGAGCCGGCTGGCAACGCCTGATTCCTGCCGCGACGTCACGGATGAGCACTCCCGCTGACAAGATCGCCGTGCTGGGCGCCGGTTCCTGGGGAACCGCGCTGGCCAGCCTGCTCGCACGGCACGGTCATCCGACCGTGCTGTGGGGGCGCGACGCTGCCGTGGTCGAGGCCATCGACCAGCGCCACGAGAACCCGCGCTACCTGCCGGGCATCCCGCTGCCGGACAGCCTGCGTGCCACCACCGACCTGGCGTCGGCGGTGGAAGGCGCGGCCTGGATCCTGGTGGTGACCCCGTCGCATGCCTTCGGTGAAACCGTGCGTGCGCTGGCGCCGCTGCGTCCGGCCGGTGCCGGCGTGGCCTGGGCCACCAAGGGCTTCGAACCCGGTTCGGGCCGTTTCCTGCATGAAGTGGCGCGCGAAGTGCTGGGCGAGGACGTGCCGCTGGCCGTCGTCACCGGGCCATCGTTCGCCAAGGAAGTAACCCAGGGCCTGCCCACCGCGATCACCGTGCACGGCGACGTGCCCGAGTTCGCGCAGACGGTGGCCGAGGCGATGCATGGCCCGGCGTTCCGCGCCTACACCGGCGACGACATGGTCGGTGCCGAGCTGGGCGGTGCGATGAAGAACGTGCTGGCGGTGGCCACCGGCGTGGCCGATGGCATGCAGCTGGGCCTCAACGCCCGTGCCGGCCTGATCACCCGCGGTCTCAATGAAATGCTGCGCCTGGCTGCGGCGATCGGCGCCAAGCCGGAAACGCTGATGGGCCTGGCCGGCCTGGGCGATCTGGTGCTGACCTGCACCGGCGATCTGTCGCGCAACCGTCGCCTGGGCCTGGCCCTGGGCCGTGGCCAGACGCTGCAGGATGCCGTGCGCGAAATCGGCCAGGTGGTCGAGTCGGTGCAGACCGCCGACGAAGTGATGCGACAGGCACGCCGTCATGGCATCGACCTGCCGATCTCCGACGGCGTGCGTGCCGTGCTGCACGGCGAGCAGACCCCGGAAGAAGGCCTGCGCGCACTGCTGGCGCGGGAACAGAAACCGGAATACCCGGACACGCTGTTCAAGTGAATCGAGAAACCCCGGCCACGTGCCGGGGTTTTTTATGTGCGCGAGCCATCCACGCATGGCGTGGATCTACTGCCGAACCCGCTTCCGGTAGCTGCCAACCTTGGTTGGCGCCCGACGGCGGCAATCACCGCGCCCGTGGCGGCGCGCTGGTGTTGTCCATGTCCGAGAAGATCAACCACGGCCCGTCGCCCACGCGCTTCAGCGTCAGCATGAACTTGCCGGTGTCCCCTCGTTGCTGCCGTAGCGATACGCACCAATGATGTAGCCCCTGTTGCCCTCCACCGAGTGAGCCAACGCCCGCAGCCGCAACGGACTGCCGCCCTGGCCGGCATACGCGGCCTCGATCGCAGTACGCCCGCGCACCGGCGGCTGGTTGCTCTGCAGTACAAAACCATCCTCGGCAAACAGCGCAGCCAATGCCCTGGCATCCGCCGAGCGCCACGCCCGCTCGTAATCGCGTAGTGCGCGCTCCAGCGGTGCGGGCAGGGCTGCGCCCGGGAGAGGCCGTGCAGGCTTCGCGTTTTCTGCATCGTGGGCAATTGCCGGCGATGCCAGCCGCAGGGCACTGCAGAAGATCTTGGCGAGTCGTGTACGGCGCATGCGTCCGGCTCCAGGCGATGACGGGACGCTACGAACGCATCCTGGCACGGTGCTGGTTAGAATCACGCGGCTGCCGATTTGCTGGATGCAGCGCAGATCAGACAAGGACAGGGAATGAAGATTCGAATCACAGGGATGGCACTGACGGTCGCATTGCTGGCCGTCTGCGGGCAGGCACCGGCACCCGATGCAGCACCAGCCGCACCAGCACCGGCCACAGAAGCACCTGCGGCCACGGCAACGGTGGTCGAGAAGGCGCCATCCATCGAAGATGGCGTGGATCCCTCGGTGTGGGACAACGAAGGCGAACCGGAAGACCCGAGTGCCGGCGGCGAACTCACCTGCGCGGACAACCCGCTGGCGACGCATTTCTTCACCCTGGTGGGCGGCAATACCGTGGACGACTGCGGCCGCAAGGACCCGAAGGTGCTGGCCGCGTTCAACGCCCTGATGAAGAACACAGCCGCAGCCGAATCCGCTGACAGTGAGATTCCATCGCTGCGCGAACGCCTGTTGAGCGGGCCCAGCGGTCCTGGTGAGCTGCTGGTGCTGCAGGGCGAGCCGTGGTGGTTCTATACCGCCTGCCAGGCCCACGACTGCCCCGGCACCGCGTTGGCGATGCTGTATTCGCCGACGGAGGCGAAGATGGTCGGCCGTCTTACCGCGCGCTGTCGTGTGTGGTGGCTGGGCGAGCCGACGGCGGAACAACGTGCGCAGATCGAACAGCGCCAGCCACTGCAGGATGCCGCGTTGAAGGAAGACAGCGCGCTCTGCGAGTGATGTGACGCGCTCCGCAGCGCCGACTCCTACCCGGCGGAATCGCGGGCGTTGTCGCCCGCGTCACCCTTCCGGCCGCATACGCGCGCTGGCCTGTGCGTTCATGGCCAGGCACGCCATGATCAGCCCTTCCATCACCCGGTCGCCCACGTACTCGGCCTCCGCGCCGTTCTGGCGTACGCGTTCGGCCGCCAGCAGCAGTTCCAGCGTCACGCGCTGGCTTGCCAACGCACAGTCCGCATCGGCCAGCGCCATGCAACGGCCCGGCATCTGGTGACGCTCCGGCCAGGGTTGGCCGTCGGCGGCCGCGCCTTTGCCGATGCGGCGAAGCGTGGCGATGAAGGCATTCGGATCGGTCGCAGCCGCGTGCTCTGGCGGCCCACCGCCAGTGGCGGATGAGCGATGCGGATGCAGGCGAGGGAAGTCCGGTGTGGTCATGGCAGTGCTCCGTGCAGGACAGACGGTAGCCGCCACACAAAGGTGGCGGGCGGAGACGTGGCTCGAAAACCGGGAGATCACGAACAAGACCGGCAGGCGCAAGGCCTCCACGCTCCGCCCGCCATAGCCGGCAGACGGAATGCCAGCCGGCGCCACGCGGGGTGACGCCGGCTGGCAAGCGCAAACAACGTTCGTGATCTAACGGGTTTTCGAGGCCCGGCCACCGATTTTCCGGTGGCCCGCCATCTGTACCGCTGTCGCTGCGCAACGCCAATCAGACGAGTTGCAAACAGCGTTTGATCGAAGACGCTTTCAGCATTCTTGCATGCTGTTAAGCCGTCGCGGACGCAGGTGCCGCAACGTCCGTGGCAGCGTGGGGAATATGCGACATGGTTCGAACTTGATGACAGGGATATGGGTACCCCACCAAGCCGATGACGACAGTGCGGAGCGAAGAACGTAAATCGAACTCGCCCCACTCTGGTTGTCAGCGCTCTTGGGGTCTTTCGTACCAGGCCTGAGTACGGTTGACGATGCGCACCACGGACAGCATGACCGGCACCTCGATCAGCACGCCCACCACCGTCGCCAGCGCCGCCCCGGAATGCACGCCGAACAGTCCCACCGCAGTCGCCACCGCCAGTTCGAAGAAGTTGCTGGCACCAATAAGCGCTGACGGGCCGGCCACGCAATGTGCCACGCCCAGCCGACGGTTGAGCAGGTAGGCCAGGCCCGAGGTGAAATAGACCTGGATCAGGATCGGCACGGCAATCAGCGCGATTACCAGCGGTTGCTTCACGATCTGCTGGCCCTGGAACCCGAACAGCACCACCAGCGTCAGCAGCAGCGCGGACAGGGACAGCGGCCCCAACCTTCGAAGCGTGAGTTGCAGGCCCGCCTCGCCGCTGCGCAAAAGGATCCAGTGCCGCAGCAGTGCAGCAGCCAGCACCGGCACCACGATGTAGAGACCAACGGACAGCAACAGCGTATCCCACGGTACGGTGATCGCTGACAGGCCGAGCAGCAGTGCAACCACCGGCGCGTAGGCAACCACCATGATCGCGTCGTTCAACGCCACCTGGCTCAGGGTGAAGTTGGCATCACCGCGGCACAGGTTGCTCCACACGAACACCATGGCGGTGCAGGGTGCGGCTGCCAGCAGGATCAGCCCGGCGATGTAGCTGTCGATCTGTGCTGCGGGCAACCAGTCGGCGAAGGCATGGCGCAGGAACAGCCAGCCCAGCAGCGCCATCGAGAACGGCTTCACGGCCCAGTTGATGAACAGTGTTACCCCGATGCCCTTCCAGTGTTGCTGCAACTGGCGCATCGCGCGGAAGTCGACCTTCAGCAGCATCGGGATGATCATCAGCCAGATCAGCACCGCAACCGGCAGATTGACCTTGGCCACTTCGGCGGACGCCAGCACCGCGAAGGCACCGGGCAGGACGTGGCCCAGCAGCGTGCCCATCGCAATGCACAGCACAACCCACAGCGTCAGGTGTCGCTCGAACAGACCCATGGCAGTGGCACCGTCACTGCGCGCCGTCGGTCGGCAACAGCTGGCCGATCCGGTCCAGCGCGTGCTGCAGCGCTTCGCGTTCGGACCACACCGATTCGGGCAGTGCGAGCAGCGCACGCAGGCGGGTTTTCACGATGGCATGGGCCAGCGCGAAGGCTGCGGCCTTGTCGGCATCGCTGCCTGCCACGGCGGCCGGATCGGGCAGGCCCCAATGGCTGCGGATGAAGTCACCGAACACCACTGGGCAAGCTTCGGCAGCGGCCGCATCACACACGGTGATGACCAGGTCCATGGGCGCTGCATCCACGAACTCGTCCCATGATTTGCTGCGCAGCCCTTCAACGGGCATTCCTTCGGCATGCAGTTGTGCCAGCGCGAACGGATTGACCTGGCCGGTGGGCTGGCTGCCCGCACTGAATGCCCTGAAGCGATCGCTGTCCCAGGCGCGCAGGGTGGCTTCAGCCAGCACGCTGCGCGCGCTGTTGCCGGTGCAGAGGAACAGGACATTGCGGGTCATGTGGCAATCGCTTCGATGGGGTGGGTCGTGTGCGGTATCAGCACTTGCAGGCGGGTTCGGCGGGGACGCACTGGTTGCTGGGTGAGCCCGCGCAACAGTTGTGCGTGAGGTACTCGATCAAGCCGTTCATGGCATCGAAGTTGGCGCGGTAGCAGACGTGGCGGCCCTGGTTCTCGCTCTCCACCAGCCCGGCCTGCACCAGCTCCTTCAGGTGGAAGCTGAGCGTGGCCGGCGGCACCTGCAGGGCCGTAGCGATGTCGCCCGCCATGCGCCCTGCCGGGCCGGCCTCCACCAGCAGGCGGAAGGCAGCCAAGCGGGTGGCATGACCGAGGGCGGTCAGGGCGGAGATTGCATTCGATGTTTCCATGTTTCTAGAATAATCGAATGAATGAGCCAATCACAAGCCTGGACCTGCCCAACCTGGTGGAATCGTCATTGCCCCAGCCCAATCATCACCAGCTCGCCGCGGCAGATCTGGGGCCGCCACGCATCCTCCTGCTCTACGGCTCGCTGCGGCCCCAGTCGTTCAGCCGCAAGCTGGCGCTGGAAGCCGAGCGACTGCTGCGCCATCTGGGGTGCGAAACCCGGGTGTTCGATCCGCATGCGCTGCCGATGCTGGACAGCGTGGACCCGCACCACCCTGAAGTGCAGCGACTGCGCGAATGGTCGCAGTGGTCGGAAGGCCAGGTATGGGTCAGCCCCGAGCGGCATGGCACGGTCACCGGCGTGTTCAAGAACCAGATCGACTGGTTGCCGCTGGAAGATGGCAGCGTGCGGCCCACGCAGGGCAGGACGTTGGCGGTGATGCAGGTGAGCGGCGGCTCGCAGTCGTTCAACACGGTCAACGCGTTGCGCGTGCTTGGTCGTTGGATGCGCATGCTGACCATCCCCAACCAGTCGTCGGTGGCCAACGCCTGGCAGGAATTCGATGACGACGGCCGGATGAAGCCCTCGCCGTACTACGATCGGGTGGTGGATGTGATGGAAGAGCTGGTGAAGTTCACGCTGCTGACGCGGGGCCGGTCGGACTACCTGGTAGACCGTTACAGCGAGCGGAAGGGCGACGCCCACGCCGCGGCATTGGCGCGGGCTGCAGAGGCTACGGCTTCCTGATCCTCATTGGTGCCGATGTGAGGCACGCTCACCCAAGCAGCCTCTTCACCCTTGAAGCTGCAAGGCGGATGATCACCACATAGGCCAGCAACATGCCGGTGCCGATGCCCATTACTTCGATTTCCCAGTTGCGGCGGTAGGGAGAAGGGCCCATGAAGGCCCACGCCAGAAGCACCGCCGCAATCAGCAAGGCGCTGCGATTGGCCTTCGAAATGAGCGCATCTTCGGTCGCGTGCCCCATGTTCGGATCCCAGGAACCGAGCAGCCACCCCAATCCACGCAGGTAGTCGCGCGCCACGAAGAACAGGAAGACGAATACGCCTCCCATCGTGCTCAGCAGAAACTGGAAGAGTGGGTCCACCGGCGGCCTCATGGACGAGGCAGACATTGCCTCGCAGGATCGTCTACGGGCGCAGTATGCCAGCGTGCCGGGCCTCGGGGGCACCACGCCTCACACGCAGGCGACTCTCCATGAGCAGACTGTGCATCGCAGCCGCCCGGCGGGCGGCATGTGCCCACAACGCCCAGGGCGGACGCACAAACGCACTACTCGCCAGCGTGCTGTGCGGTCTTCTTTTGGTTGCCATCGGTGACGGCACGGCTCTGCGCGAACTCCGGGAACGTCTTCGCGATCGAATCCTTGTCCGGCAGGATGTAGAACACACCGCCCTTCTCGAACGTGGACTGCACGATCTGCTCGTAGAACGCGGGCGAGACATTGATGCAGCCGTGGGTGACGCGGTTGTCGTCCGGCGAGGGCGATGCCAACCGCTCGGCGCGCTTTTCCTTCGGGCTGCCCGGCGGCAGCGGGTGCATCGACACGGCGGAATCGTAGTCCACCCACAGCACGCGTCCGGCATCGTCGGACGGGCCGTAACCGCCAATGAAGCGGCCGGCAGGCGTGGTGCGGTCGTGGCCGGGAATCGCGCTCAGTGCGAGCTTGGCGACGCCCGGTGCGGAATGGTCGCCGATCGCCGACCCAAACAGCGCCGGTGCGGCGCCGCGCAGCTTGCCGTCACCGCCGAAGACCAGAACCTGCGCCGCCGCCTTGTCCATGACTGCAAACGGATAGCCCTGGTTGTCCTTGCTGGCGACCACCCAGCCGGCCAGCTCGATCACTGTCTCGGACACGCTCTGGTCGGGCGGAAGTTCATCAACGGCGGCGACCGATGGTGCAGGTGCGTCCTTGTCCCTGGCGTTGGCTACGCCGCTGCACGCAACGGCCAGTGCCATGGCCAGGGAGGCATGGAGGGCGCGGCGTGCAGGGGAGGGGGAAGTACGAATGGGACGGCTCCTTGCAATGCAATCGTGGGTGGAAGGATGCCAGTGGCCGGCGAAGGCCACTGGGTCCCCGATACACCCGATACAGAGGTGGATCAATTCAAAAGGTGAGGGAGCGATTACCCGCGCGGCTTGCGGCCGGCAGGTGCCCTTTCAAGCTGCTGCACGCGACCTTCGATCTGGTCCAGGCGCTGATTGGCCTGCTGTGCGGACTGGTTGGCGGACTCCGCGCTCTGCGCAGCGCCCTGCACCTTGACGTCGAGCTGATCGAGACGCGAGTTGATGGTGGCAAACTCGTTCTTGTATGACGCGCAGGCGCCAAGGCTGACGGTGGCGATGAGCGCTACAGCAAGTGCGCGGGCCGTCCTCATGTGTTGCGGGTTCAGGTTCATTGCACTCCCTCCTTCGTCTGGGGAAGCTGGAATATAGCGGCGTTTGTTCCCGCCGCTACCAAGCGCTTTCAGCTGGAATTTGAATACGTGGAAGCACTGTGAAGCCGGCCCCTGACCCAACATTAACAAGCGGGATCAGGCGAGCTGATCTACGTCGGCGGCGTGCCTTGTGCCTGTTCAAGGTCGCCAATTCATCAGTATGAAGCGGCTCTCACAGCACTTGCGTTTCCACGCCTTTGGCAGCAGTGCAGGCAGGCGTCCATCCACTCGCCTCGAACACGGTCGCGGCGGTGTCGGGCCGCACATCCAGCAGCGTGGCGATGGCCCTGGTCCTGTCTGGCGCGCGGGAAACATAGCTGCGCGCGATGCGGTAGCCGACCCAGTATCCGAGATCTCCACGTCGTGCTTCATCGCCGGGGCCGTTGTACAGCCACTTCGAAAGATCGGTGCCCCCACTGTCCTGTACGAACGCGCGCTCCAGCGCACATTCGCGGCCCTGGGCCCAGCGACGCAGATGCGCGTTGGCCGGTTGCCCCGAGATCAGTTCACCCACGTACTCGGCGCCGCCTTCAAGCAACGTCTGATAGAGCAGGGTGGGCTGCGCGACATCGACGCTCGCACCGGGCTGTTGCACGTGCACGTACTCATGGGCGATCAGGTGCACGAAACGATCGCCGACGTCAGGCTGCATCCAGTCGGCGTTGCACAGTGCTTCCAGTCCGATCACCACACCATCTTCGGTGGTGACGCCGCCGCTGTTACCCCGCCCGACCAGCACGGTGACCGGAGGAAAACGTGCAGTGGGGAGCAGCGTGCCCAACCGATCGAGTGCGTCGGCAACCCGCGCGCGGATCGCCGGCAATGCCGCTGCACAGGTCCGCGCCCTGGCGAACAACGCCGGCTTGTCCTGGATGGCCCTGGCCAAACGCTCCATTGATCCGATGCGGCTGTCGGTGAAGCTGCGCAATGCCTCCGTGCCGGTGTCCAGATAGCCGCGCTGCAGGTCTTCGGCACTTGGTTTTCCTCCAGTGGCATCCAGCACGCTGAAGAAACGCGTGACATCGTCTGTCTGTACCACGATGCGTGCAGAAGGTTGGGCGCGCTCGGCCGCGTTGGCTGGCAGCTGCATCATCGGAAGGGCGACGAGCAGCAGCACCCGCACCGCGCGGCGCGCATGGGGCGGAAACAGCAGTGATGCGACGGACGCGTGCGGCATGTGGAGTTCCCTGAACGCCAGCCTTATTTATACACCAGTCAGTTCAATATTCAGGGTCGATTAGACCCCCTAACGGATAATTCACACCTGTCGACCGCCTCCTCTCTCTCCCCCCTCCCGGGAGGCGGCCGACGAAACCAAAATAATTAAAGGTGTGTCCCGATGAACAAGAATTCGCTGCTCGCCCTGGGTCTCCTGGCTGCCCTGCCGTTCGCTGCATCGGCAACCGACGGCCTGTCGTACAACTACGTTGAAGGCGGCTACGTGAACACCGATGCCAAGGGCGGCGACGCCGATGGCTGGAAGGTGAAGGGTTCCGTGGCGGTGCACCCGAACTTCCACATCTTCGGCGACTACAGCGCGCAGGAAACCGACAAGTTCAAGAATGACGTCGACCAGTGGCGCATCGGTGCCGGCTACAACTACGGCATCGCACCGAACACCGACCTGGTGGCCCGCGTTGCGTACCAGAAGTTCGACATGAAGCATGGCCTGGACTTCAACGGCTACTCGACCGAAGTCGGCGTGCGCACCGCGTTCAACCCGTACGTGGAAGGCTACGTGATGGCCGGCTACGAGGACTACACCAAGAAGCACGGCATCAACCCGGACGGCGAGTTCTACGGCCGTGTCGGCGCCACCGCCAAGTTCAACCAGAACTGGGGCCTGAGCGGCGAAGTGAAGCTGGCCAAGGCCGGCGACCGCGAGTGGTTCGTGGGCCCGCGCTTCACCTGGTAACAAACGCCTGTCGTTAGTGCGTGTTGTGCTGGCGTGTGACTCTCTCTCTCTCCCACACGCCAACCGAAGCCCGGCCTCGCGCCGGGCTTCACTTTTATGGGCCCCGTGGCGCCACAATGCGGCATGGGCGACCCTTCCTCTCTTGCAGGCACCGGCACGACCTACCAGGAACATCTGACGCCTGCGCCGCTGCGCGGCCACTTTGGCCAGCTGTGGCAGAGCCAGCTTCCTGCCGATGCCGATGGGCACATCACCGTATTGCCCGATGGCTGCGTGGATATCCTCTGGCGCGACGGTGCGCTGTTCGTCGTCGGCCCGGACCGTGTGGCCGCGCACCCGGCGCTGGCACCCGGTGCGCAGGTGCTGGGCGCACGCTTCCGCCCCGGCCAGGCATTGGCCGCGCTGGGCCTGCCTTTGGCCGGGATCATCGGCCAGGCCGTGCCACTGGCTGATCTGAAGGGCGCGTGGGCGAACAAGGCGGCGGCCTCCATCGGCGACACCGCGCCTGCACAGCGCCTGCAGCGAATGGCGCACTGCCTGCAACAGCACATGGGTGCGGCCGCGCTCGATACGCCGGCGCAGCGCGCCCATGTCCTGTTCCAAGCGCTCGCCGCGGGTAATGCCACGCTGGATACGCTGGCGGCGCAGTTGGGCCTGAGCCCGCGCAGCCTGCGGCGTTTCAGCCAGTCGCAGTTCGGCTACGGCGCCAAGACGCTGGAGCGGATCCTGCGGCTGCAACGTTTCCTGCGCCAGAGTCGCGCGCTGCCACAGCATTCGTTGGCGATGCTGGCCGCTGATGCCGGCTATGCCGACCAGGCCCATCTCAGCCGCGAGGCGCGCGAGCTGACTGGCATGACCGCCAGCGAGCTGCGCCTGGAGTGGGGACAATGATGGCCGTTTTGTTCAAGACCGCCGTGCCGCGCTGACCGAAGCTGGGGTTCCAATCACGGAGCAACCTCATGAGCCACGAAGCTACCCACGAAGCCGAACGCCGCATCGACAACATCGAATTCAACGTCGCCGACATCGCCCGCAGCAAACGCTTCTACGGCGAGGTGTTCGGCTGGCAGTTCACCGACTATGGTCCGTCCTACACCGAGTTCGACGATGGCCGGCTGAAGGGCGGCTTCGTGTCTGACGCGCCGTTGCGTGCTCACGGAGGACCGCTGGTAATCCTGTACTGCGCGGACCTGGCCGACGCACAGCAGCGCGTGGTCGCCGCCGGTGGCGAAGTGGTGCAGGCGGTGTTCGCCTTCCCCGGGGGCCGCCGCTTCCACTTCCGCGATCTGGATGGCTACGAACTGGCGGTCTGGAGTGATGTGGACTGAGGTCTTCGTACCTTCGCCGGTGGACGGAACGAGAACCGCTCCGTCCCCGGTCTGGCGGTTCCGCTATGATCGCCGGCACATCGCCACCGGCGATGCACCCGTCTGAAGCCAGCAGGAACTGCCGTGAATTCCCAGCCCGCACCGATCACCGCCCTTAACCACTCGCTCGACAACGAGCCGCAGCAGATCACTGCGCCGCTCACCCATTCGGCGGCGTTCCTGGTGCTGAAGGTGAAGGATGACGAGGCGTCGATCGTCAAGGCGCGCGAGGTGCTGGCCAGCACCGATGACCTGATCAAGAACACCGCCATCCGCGAGATCGAGCGCACCTTCACCTGCAACGTGGCCATCGGCCATCGCGTGTGGCAGCCGCTGGTGGGCACCACGCCGCCGCGCGAGCTGCAGCCGTTTCGCGAGATCAAGGGCGCGACCCACACTGCCGTGTCCACGCCGGGCGATCTGCTGTACCACATCCGCGCACGCACCATGGACCTGATCGTGGCGTTCGAGCGCAACCTGCTGATGGCGTTCGGCGATGCGGTGGAAGCAGTCGATGACGTGGCCGGCTTCCGCTATTTCGATGGCCGCGACCTGCTCGACTTCGTCGACGGCACCGCCAATCCGGAAGGACTGTCGCTGCCCGAAGCCACGATTGTTGGTGACGAGGATCCGGACCACGCAGGTGGCAGCTACGTGGTGGTGCAGAAGTACCTGCACAACCTCGATGCGTGGCGCGCGCAGAAGACCGAGGCGCAGGAGGCGATCATCGGCCGCACCAAGCACGACAACATCGAGCTGGACGACGCGCCGGCCGATGCGCAGAAATCGCACAAGACGCTATGCACCATCGAGGATGCCGACGGCGAGCACGAGATCCTGCGCGACAACATGCCGTTCGCCAACCCTGGCCGCGGCGAGTACGGCACCTACTTCATCGGCTACACGCGCCGCCTGTGGGTGATCGAGAAGATGCTCGAGCGCATGTTCATCGGTAATCCTGCACCGCTGCACGACCGCATCCTCGACTTCTCCACCGCCACCACCGGCGTGACCTTCTTCGCGCCCTCGCGCAAAGTGCTGGCCGACCTGGGCGAGTGATCAACGCACGCGTATGCATCTGGAGGACGTATGTCTGTCTTGAGAGCCCCATTCCTGGCGGCATTGTTCATGGGCATCGCCGGCTGCTCGACAGCACCTGGTCTGCTTGAACAAGCACCCGAGTCATTTGCTTCTTCGAAATCGGTACAGCAGGTCACCGTCTGCCTGTCCCAGACGTGGACACAACGCAATAAGGTCGTGCGCGTGCTGCCCACTGAATCCGGGCAGCGCATTGTCATCGACAACCCTGTGAACCATGGGGTGATTGCCATTGTCGAGCTTGCCCCTGTCCCGGCTGGTACGTCTGCACGCTACTGGAAGGGTGCAGGTCTCACCGGCTGGACACGTGATGATCTGAAGGCCTGCCTGGACTGATCGAAGGCAATCCCTCGCAATCGGGCAAGCTCGACGCGCGGCGCCATCATGGCCCGCCATCCGCCTGTCATCTAGGGCGCCGACCATGGCGCGCTGGATGGGAGCGCAGGAGGCAGGTGATGGCCATGGCAGGGAACAGGACCGGCATGCGCCGCTGGTGGCGGCGTCTGGCCACGGTGTTCGGCGCGTTGGCACTGGGGAGTGCCAGCGTTTCCGCGCAGGAAGCCCCTGCGCACTGGATGGCCTACGCCGCCGCCGTGGGTGGCCAGCTGCAGCAGCGCCTGCAGCAGGAACAGGACCCGCAGGCGCAGCGTGTGCTGGCGTGGTTGCAGGCGCACCCTGACACACCGGCACCGCTGCCGGTGAGCGTGTGGATCGCGGCGGATGGCCGTATTTCGAAACTGGAATTCGACAGTCTGGGCGATGCCCAGGTCGACGCCGACCTGCGCGCGACGCTGCAGGCCGCGCCGTTGCAGGCGGCACCGCCGGCCGACATGCGCCAACCGATGCGATTGGGCCTGTTGCTGGAGCCGAAGTAGATCCATGCCATGCGTGGATGTGGTGGGTAGATGCCGACCTTGGTCGGCAGGCGCGCCAACCCAGGTTGGCGACTACCGGTAGCCTGGCCACGCATGGCGTGGCTCTATCGCGTTGCCACCTGCGGTTCACGCGCGGCGGCGCTCCATGCGCGCAGCCCGAACACGGCCAGGCCGAGGAAGAACACGTACAGTGCCGCGGTCACGTGCAGCGACTTGAACAGGTACGCACCCACATAGACCACGTCCACCGCGATCCACACCCACCAGCAGGCCACGTGGCGGCGTGCCTGCCACCACTGGCCGACCAGGCTCAGCGCGGTCAGCATCGCGTCCAGCCAGGGCAGCGCGGCATCGGTGAAGGTGTGCATGGCCGCACCCAGCGCCACGCCACCGCACAGGCCGAAGGCCAGGTCGCGCAGCAGCGTGCCGCGTGCCAGTGGCACGATGCGGATGCTGCCCTCATCGGCGGCGTGCTGCCGCCAGTTGAGCCAGCCATAGACCAGGAAGCCACCGAAGGCGACCTGCAGCAGGGTGTCCGAGTACAGCTTGGCCTCGGCGAACACCAGGCCATACAGCGCCACCGACAGCAGGCCCACCGGCCATGCCGACAGCCGGCGCCTGGCCATCAGCCAGACGCCGAGGATGCTGCACAGCGCGGCGGTCCACTCGAGCATCACGCCGCTCACAGCGCGAACGTCACCGACAGGCGGGCCTGTCGCGGTGCACCGGGGAACAGGTAGTAGTCACCGCCGCTGCTGCCGGTATCGCGCCAGTAGAAGCGGTTGAATACGTTGTCCACCGACAGGTTCCAGGTCACCGCGCGTTCGTGCAGGCGATGCTGGAAGCGCAGGCCGGCATCGAACACCGAGTAGTCCGGCGCGCGCACGCCACCGTCGGCGCGTGCCACGTTGGCACCGGCATAGCGCCAGCCACCGGTCACGTCCAGGCCCTGCACGAACGGCAACGCGTAGGCCACGTGCACGCTGGCGCGCACCTTCGGCACGTTCACCAGCTGATGGCCCTCATAGGCCGGCGTGCCGGTGTCGCGCGCCCGGGCCTGCAGCATGCTGGCGCTGGCCACGATCTGCAGTGCGTCGGTCAGCTGGCCGTTGGCGGTCAGCTCCAGGCCGGTGTGGGTCTGCGTGCCTTCCTCGACGAAGGTGTAGCCGACGTCGCTGCTGTCGGGCCTGGCGTACTGGTACGGCTGCGAGATGCGGAACACGGCTGCGCCCAGGGTCAGCGCCTCGACCGGCACGTACTTCACGCCTACTTCCAGCTGGCGCGACTGCACCGACGGCAGGAAAGTGTCGGCATTGCTGGTCCAGAACGGCGCTTCCTGGCCCAGCGAAATGCCGCGCACGTAGCTGGCATAGGCGTTGAGCTGATCGGTGGCCTTCCACACCACCGCGGTCTGCGGTAGGAACCGCGACAGGCGGCTGTGCCGCTGCGGAACGCCACGCTTGTCGTAGGCACGCTCGTCCAGGCGCACGAAGCGGCCACCGGCCAACCACTGCCAGTCATCGCCAAAGCTCATCCGGTCCAGCGCGAAGAACGCGGTCTGCCGGCTGTCCAGGCGTCGTGCGGAGGGGCCGGGCATCTTCGGCGACGGCGCGAACACGGGCACCTGCGGGTCGTGGATGTTGCTGGTGCCGACGTACTCGTTGACGCTCGGGCGCTTGTCCACGGTGCGGCGGAAGTAGTCGGCACCGAGGGTCAGCTGATGGCCGACGCTGCCGGTCTCGAAGCGGCCACGCAGCTCGGCACGGGCCTGCTGGTTGCGGCGGGTGTCGTCCGGGCTGCGGTAGTCGTAGACATCGTAGTCGCCGTTGGGTGCGAAGTAGTTGCCTGGCACGCTGCCATCGGCGCACTGCACGGCGTAGTAGCAACCGTAGGCGAAGGCGACGTTGTCATCGATCACCGAGCGGCTGTGGCCGACCGAGACGCGCGACTGCCAGGCATCGTTGAAGTCGTAGGTATGCAGCGCGGTGATGTTGGTGCTGGCGATATCTACCGGGCGCTGCCACGGCTGGTAGCCGAGCAGGTGCTCGCGGTCGACACCGCGCGGCAGGTCACGCGCGCCCAGCAGCTGGTAGCCGGACACCGAGCGCTGCGAGCTGGTCTGGTAGTTGGCATCTACTTCCAGCTTGCCGCGCTCGCCGATCAGCCAGTCGGCGGCCAGCGAGTAGAAGTTGCGGCGGCCATCGGCGTGCGCGACGTAGGAATTGCTGGAGTCCCATGCGGCATTCAGGCGCAGGCCGAAACGCGGGGTGATCCAGTGGCCGACATCGACGGCGACGTAGCGTGAGCCTTCCGAATCGGTGCCGAGCGTGGCGGTGCGTACTTCAGCCGGGCGCTTGCCGATGTAGTTGATGATCCCGCCCGGCGCCATCACCCCTGCCGCCAGGCCGGCTTCACCCTTGAGGATCTCGACCGACTGCACGTTCTCCAGCGCCAAGCGTTGCTCGCCGGCGATGGACAGCCCGTTGAAGCGGTAGCCGGTGGCGGCGTCCAGCGCGAAGCCGCGGATGGCGATGTTCTGGTAGTAGCCCACAGGTGCATACGCATCACCCAGCGAGGCATCGTTGCTGGCCAGCTCGGACAGCGAACGTACCTGGCGACGTTCGAGATAGTCGCGCTCGAGCACGTTCACCGAAGCCGGCGTGTCCTTCCACGAACCGCCGCCGAAGGCATTCACGCGCGAGGTATCGGCCTTCGGCTTGCCGGCCTCCACGCGCACCGCCGCCAGTTCGGTCGGCGAGCGTTCGGCACCAGTGGCAGCCGCATCGGTGGTGGCCTCGGCCTCGCTGGCATGCAGCGGCAGCGCGGCGCAGAGGGCGAGTGAGAGCAGGGTGGGGCGCAGGCAGCGGTTCATTCGGTTCGTCTTCGGACAACAAGGGAGACGAAGCGACGGCGCGCAGGTGCACCGGCCCATGATGGGGGTGTGGCTGCGGCTCAAAGCTCCCTACGCCGGTGCAAACCGGATCAGGTTCCAAGGGACTCTCTCAGCCTGGCAGATCCAGGCACCCCCGCTTCAGGTGACCATTTCACTACAAATGGTACGGATTTGCGAGCGCCAGCCGGGGTCAGATCCCTTTCCTGCGGAAAGGGATCTGACCGCAACGCTGCGTCAACCGGATCACGCGACGGCGTGCAGGGCCTGCAGCAGTGCCCGCCCCGGCGCGCTGTGGAACCACGCCGGATGGCCCAGCATGAAGGGCTGCCAGGCCACGTCGGCATTCGCGGTTGAGCGGGTGACACCTTCGAAGTACTCCACTTCGGACAGTGCGAAGTCGAAATGGACCATTGGCAGCAGGTCGGCCAGCAGGTGCACGCGTGCCGCCGACAACGGCAGCACCTCGCGGTAGCCGTCGAGCAGGGCCAGCGCGATATCGATGCGCACTGCCTCCATGCCGCGCTCCAGTTCCAGCCACGCCACGGCGTTGCGCTCGATCGCGGTGGCGAGGTCGAACAGCGCGCTGGTGGGCGACGCCAGGCCGAAATCCAGCACGGTGCTGACCTCGCCGTTGCGCCACAGCAGGTTGGAGACATGCCAGTCGTTGTGCGCCCACAGCCGGGGCTCGGCGCGCAGGCGCTCGGCCAGGCCGGCGTGCCACGGCAGCACGTCGCGCTGCAGCTGTGCTTCCCATGGAATGCGCGCGAGATAGCGTGCCAGCCCGGGACGTTCATCCAGTCCTGCCTTGATGGCGGCGATCGGATCGTCGGCACGGATCAGGTCGTCGCGCGCCACCAGCAGATGGGTGCTGCGCTGGGGCGCGTGGTAGCTGGCGGCGGCACGGTGCAGCTGTGCGAGCGTGCGCCCTGCTTCGCGGGCCTGCGCGACATCGGTCAACAGCGACCACGACACCGCGTCGCGATACAGGTCGTCGCCCACGCCGACATCGTGCAGTTCAAACGTCCATTCGCCGTGTTCGACCGCAGTGTGGCCATCGGTGGCCGGCAGCACCTGCACCACTGGCACGCCGGCGGCGGCGAGATGGGCGATGAAGTGGTGTTCTTCTTCCAGACAGGCCGCGCTGCGCACGCTGTGGTGGTGGCGCTTGATGAACACCGCGCCGCGCGTGTCGTCGACGATGGCGGCGGCAGACAGCGGCCGCGGGCTGTGCCAGCGCGGTTGGCTGTGCCCGCCCAGCTGCGGGTAACGCGTACTCAGCCACGCGATGTCCGCCGCGCTGATCGGTGGCCAGTCGGCAGCGACCTCGTCGTTGTTGAGGCCCTGCACGCGGTGGGAGGAAGACGTCATGCCACAGTCCGATCGGGAAAGTCACATCCAAGGCTGCGCATTCAACGCCATGCGCGTGGCCAACGCAAACGGGCGGGTCATCGACCCGCCCGTCTCCGCGTCATCGGTATGTCGGCGCTGCTTACCAGCCGCGATGGCGGCCGCGGTCGTGGTAGTAGCGGTTGTCGTAGTAGCGCTCACGCTGCCAGCGGCGGTCATCGCCACGGTCGTAGTAGCCACTGCGGTAGTAGCCACGGTCGTAACGGCGATCGTAGCGGTCGTCGTAACGGCGATTGTCGTAGTAACGGCGGTCGCGGCGGTCGGAGGTGGTCAGGTTGCCGATCGCGCCGCCGGCCACGGCACCGCCGACGGTGGCCGCAGGGTCGCCGTTGGACAGCAGGTTGCCGGCCACGCCACCGACCACGGCGCCGACCAGGGTGCGCTTGTCCTTCCTCGACATCGCGCTGGCATCGCTGACCACGGCGACACCGGCAACCAGTGCCAGGGCCATCGCCAGACCACGGAAGCTGAGTGTGGAAGTACTGAGCATGTTCGGTTCTCCTGTGAGGTGCATGCCACGCTGGGCAGGGAGGGCGCGGGGCGCCCCGGCTGCCGTGGAGACCACGCTGGCGTTCCGACATTGCCGGAACATTGCCTGGCCTACCGGGCGGCTTGCGCATTCATCTAGCGGCAGGCGGCATGAAGCAAGGCTGAAAGTGGCTTTTACCGCTCAGCTGGCAGAAAGGGAAAGGGCCGCGCATGGCGCGGCCCCTCCCGGTCTGCAAGGCGCTGCGGGCTCAGACGCCCATGGCCTTCTGCGCCTGGCGGGTCTGTTCCTGCTGCGCGTCCTGCTGCTGGTGCAGCACGTTCGGCGCGCCCTGCACCGCGCCGCTGCTGAGCGCCATGCTCTGCTCGCTGGCGGTGCGGGTTTCCACCGCAACGCGGCTGGCCGCCGGGTCACCGACCGTGCCCTGCACGGCGAACAGGCGCTCACCGTTCGGGCTGGGCACCACCGCGTCGATGCGCTGCAGGCCGGCGGCATGCGCCTCCCTGGTCAGGGCCGCTGCGGCGCTTTCCAGCGCGTGGCGGTCCTTGAAGGTGCCCGCCGGCATCCGCTCCAGGCCTTCGGTGGCCTGCAGGTACATCGGATTGCGCGGGTGCCGCTCGTCGTTCAGCAGCGGGCGCTCGCGGGCCTCCTTGATCGCATCCAGCGTCTTTGCACCGACGATGCCGTCGGCAATCAGCCCGTTGTCCTTCTGCAGCTGGCGTACCGCCGCTTCGGTATTGCGGCCGAAGCGGCCGTCCTCGGCCAGCGGCTTGCCGTCGGCCCCGGCATAGCCGAGGTGGCCCAGCTGCTCCTGCACCTTGCGCACGCCCTCGCTGTGCGCGCCCGGCTTGTACAGCTCGGCGTGCGGGGCGGCAGCGGCCTTGTGTTCGGCCGCAGGCTTGCCCTGGGTCTGCTCATGCGATTGGGTGCGGCTTTCCAGCAGGTCGCGCGCCTTGGACAACGGGTCCGACGCGAACAGCTTCCAGTGCGGGTGGTCCTTCACCTGCTTGAGGTAATCCTCCACCGGCATGGTGTGCACGCCCTTGCTGCCGGTGGACTGGCTGATCAGCAGCTTGTCGGTGTTCGGGTCGCGCACCACCATCACGATGTGGTCGATGCCATTCCAGTGCTCGTGGCGGGTCCTGGCCGTATCCAGGCCGATGACCATGCCTTCCTTCAGCGCACCGGGCTTGAGGATGGCGTCGCGCTCGAGCAGCACGCCGGACTGTTCGACGGCCTTGTGCACGATGCCGCCGGAACCGAGGTTGCCCAGGTCGATGCGGTCGGCCTTGCTGAAGACAGCGTGCCCGGCCTTCTGGTTGATCTCGTCCATGGTCCGGTTCTGCAGGGTGCCGACCCAGCCGGAGCAATCGATGTAGCCCTGGTCCACGTTCTTGCCGGTCTTGCCCGGCACGTACAGCGCGTGGCCCGGGATGTTGATGGCGTACTTCACATCGTCGTACTTCACGCCAGCGTCGTACGCGGCGTGCAGTTCGATGCCCGGCTTCGGCGCAGCAGGAGCCGTTGCGGTCGCCGCCAGCGTGGCCGCAGCGGCACCCACTGCGGCGGTCTGCGCAGGTGTGCCTGGAGCCTGGGCCTGGCCCGGTGCCACGGTCTGCGGCGTGATGTGCTTTTCCGGGATGCTGATCGCTGCGTACTTGTGGATGTAGTAGCTGGAGAAGGTCCGCGCCAGGTCGCCGTCGTTCATGCCACGCATTTCGGCCAGGGTGTGGCCGGTCAGCGCCTTGGCATCGGACCCGATCTGGTTGAGCACGTTGCGGCGCATGTTGATCTCTTCGCCATGGCCGTTGCGGACCACGCCGAAGGTGCCGGTGGCGATCGCGGTCTGCACCGAGCCATAGCCGGCGCTGCCCTGCTGGTGGGCCAGGTACAGGTCCAGGCCGGTCGGCGTGTCGCCGCCGGACAGGTACGGGTGGCCGGTGCGCTCATTGCGGCGCGCCATCGAGCCCAGGTTGTCCTGGTACATCTGCGCGGCGGCTTCGGTGTTGCGGGTCGGGTCGAATTCGTGGCCGGTCAGGTGGTATTGGCGGGCCGAGCCGGGCACGAACTGGAACAGGCCTTTGGCGCCGGTCGAGGTGTTGTGGGCGCGCTCGTTGAAGGTGCCGCCGGTCTCGATGTGCGCGAAGCGCATGAAGTCATCGACCGGGATGCCCTTCTGCCGGGCGACCTGCTCGACGATGTCCAGGACTTCCTTTTTGCTGTAGTCATGCTGTGCCATGACGTTTTCCTCGGGGTTGATGGAGCGGCCGATGCCGCGAATCGCCAACCGGACTCATCCGTGAGTCAAGAACATGTCGGTCAACAGGTAACCCGCCTGCGGCGGATGGAAATCAGGGCGCGATGTACTGCTGGGCCTTGCTGTCGAAGCGGTAGTGCACGGTGTCGCCGGCACCCAGCGCGCGGGTCTTGCCCGGGGCTTCGATGGTGGTGCCCTTGAAGGTCACGGTCAGCTGCGGCAGGCCGTTGCCATCGGCCACGAAGGCCAGTTCGCCATCGCTGTCGGTGCACGGCATCACGTTGCCGTCGTCGCAGGCCGCGCTGTTGTCTTCGCCGGTGCGCACCGAGCCGACGTAGCGCCAGACCTTGCTGTCCAGGTCGTCCTCGCTGCGCTTGGGGTTGAACAGCAGCAGGGCGTAGCCGCTGCTGCTGATGCCGCGGTCGAAGCTGCTGGTCGGCACCGCCAGCAGCAGGCGGCCGTCGGCGGTGCGGTGTTCGATCGGCTTGCGCCGGGTATCGACGTCGTCGGCCTTGTCGTAGGCGCCGAGCGCACCGATGGTCCATTCCTGGCCACGGAACTTCCACGGCTTCTTCGCGTCGCCGCCGGCCAGTACGAAGGTGGCCTCGGCCAGATTGGCGCGGTCGTCGGGGCCGGCCGGCTGCTGTTCGCCCGGCTTGCCGTAGTGCTCGCGGGTGTCCCAGGAAAAACCGGTGTAGTAGGTGGTGCCGTCCAGGGTGAAGCGGTGGCCGAACCAGAAGGTCGCCACGCTGCCGTTCTGGACCTCATAGGACGTCGCACCATCGCCATCCACCTGGTAGATGAAATACATCACGGACGGCGCGTCGGGCGGGGTGACGGCGGCATCGGGAGAGGGGTTCTGCATCGGGGCAACATCCTGTCGGGGCGCTTTGGCAGCCTGCGCAGGCGCAGGCCGGGAGGACGAGGGGGCCGGATCGGCGGCGCTGCAGGCGGCAGCGGAAAGGGAGACGAGCAGGCATGCCGCGAATGCGCGCAGGGGCCGCAACAGCAGGGTCCAACGTAGCTCGGGGGGGGACTGCATGCGCCTCTCCATGGTCAGCGTTGCCGGGCCAGACGGCCGGCAGGAAGCCGCACCCCATCCACCACGGACGGGAGCGAGGACATGAGCCGGTCGATTCCTTCGACCTCGCATTGAGAACTCATGCCTGTCCATCTTGGCACAGATCCGCAGGCCGTCAAAGAGGGGGGCGGCAGCCGGGTCTGTGATGTGAAGTGCGTCTCAGATCTTGCCATCACGCAGGTAGTCGAACAATTCGGCGTCGCCCTTCAACCCCAGCTTGAGCATGGCGTCGCCCTTCTGCCGGCTGATGGTGCTGACGCTCTTGTGCAGCTGCAGCGAAATCTCCTTCACCGTCATGCCGGTGCCGAGCAGTCGCAGCACCTCCACTTCGCGTGGTGACAACGGCTTGCCGTCGCCCTCGCGCATGCGCCAGCTGCCGGCCGCGTCCACCCGCTCGCGCAGGCTGCGGCTGATGTAGGGCTGGCCGCGGTACACCGACTGGATGGCCTGCGGCAGCTCGTCCATTGACGAACTCTTGTCGACCAGACCGAGCACGCCACTGTCGAGCACCATGCGCAGGATCGCCAGGTTGCTGGAGACGCTGAGCATCAGCACCGGCAGGTCCGGATGCCGGCGGCGGATCATGCCGATCATGGCGAAGCCATCGGCCTGCGGGCTGCCCGGCATGGAGTAGTCGGTGACCAGCAGGTCACAGGGCTGGTTGGCGAGCAGGGTCATCAGCGCCTGCGCGCTGTCGGCCTCGCCGACCACGCGGCCCACGCCGCTCGACTCGATGACGGCGCGGGTACCGATGCGGACCACCGGGTGATCGTCTGCGATGATGATGCGCAAGCTCATGCTCTAGTATGGCCATCGGGCACGCCGGGCCGCGACCATCGCGGTCCCTGGCAGGATTCTAGGAGATCGACGCAGATGCGTAGGTGGGCTGTTCGCGGGCTGCTCCTGCTGCTGGCGGTGCTGGCCCTGCCCGTGGCCCAGGCACAGCCGGCCCCTGGGCTGCTGCCGCTCAGCCCGTTGCAGCGCGAATACCTGGTGGCGCATCCGACCATCGTTGTCGGGCAGTATGACAGCGGTTGGCCGCCCTTCGAGTCCCTCCGTGACGGCCAGCAGGTCGGTCTGGGACCGGACTACCTGTCGCATCTTGCACGCCAGCTCGGCATGAAGGTCGAGGCGCGCCGCTATCCGGACTGGACATCCGTGCTGGATGCGGCATGTCGTGGCGAGATCGACGTGGTGATGAATGTCGGCCTCAGTGCCGACCGCACCCGCTGCATGGTCTATACCGCGGCCTACAGCGAAGCGCCGCTGGCCCTGGTGGGCCGGCCGGACGACCTGCGTGCCTCCGACATGCCCGACCTGGAGGGTCTGCGGGTGGTGATCGAGCAGGATTTCCTGACCGGTCCGCAGGTGCGCGCCCGATTCCCGCGTGCCCGCCAGCTTGTCGTAAACGACACGTTGAGCGCATTGCAGATGGTCAGAGACGACAAGGCCGACGTCTACATCGGCAATGCCTTTGTCGCCACCGAGCTGATTGCCAGCCGGCGCCTGCAGGGCGTGGCGCTGTTGCGGCCCAGCGACCTGCCCCCTGAACGGCTGCACTTCGGCATTCCCAACAGCAAGCAACCCCTGGCTGAAGCCCTGGACCTGGCGCTGGCGGCCACCAGCCAGGCCCAGCGTGATGCCCTCGCACAACGATGGCTGCCACCGCCGCACTGGTCGGCATCGGCGCAGCTGGCGCTGAGCCAGGCCGAGAAGCGCGTGCTGGAGCAGCCGTTGAAGATCGGTTTCGCCCCGAATGCCGCGCCACTGTCGTTCACCGGCGAGGATGGCCGGCCCAGCGGGCTGGCCAGCGAATACCTGCAGCGCCTGATGCAGGCCGGTGCCAACCTGCAGGTCGAGGACAGCCACGACTGGTACGAGGTGCGCGAGAAGGCCCGCCGCGGTGAGCTGCAGGCGGTGATGGGCATTCCTGTCGATTCACGGTACCTGGGCCCGGACTGGGTGTTCAGCCAGCCCTTCATCAGCGTGCCGAACGTGATTGTGGTCAGGAGCGATGGCGAGTCGCTGCTGGGCCTGGCTGACCTGCAGGGCAAGCGCGTGCTGCTGTCCGACCCGGAGCGTGTGCGCGGCTACGTGCTGCAGCAGGCACCGCAGGCGCGGATCATCGCTGCACGCAGCGCCGAACAGTCGCTGCAGCGCCTGCTCGCTGGCGACGCCGATGCGTACATCGGCAACCTTGCCGTGGTCGATCACCTGCTGCGCAGCCGTTTCCCGGGGCGGCTGCAGGTGGCGGCACCGGCCGGCTTCAACGACCAGCTGGTGCTGGCTGTGGACCGCCGCCACGCGGCACTGGCTACCACCTTCGATCGCCTGCTGCTGCAGATGACCCCACGCAAGCGCGAGGCCCTGCGCAATGCCTGGCTGGGGGTGGAGTACCGCAACGGTGTCGACTGGAACAAGGTGCTGCGGTGGGGCGTGCCGGTGCTGCTGGTGCTGCTGACCGCGCTGCTGGTACATGGCGTCGGCCATTGGCGGCTGCGCCGCGAGGTGGCAGGACGTCGCCAGCTGGAGCAGCGTCTGGCCGAGGTGACCGACAACCTGCCTGCAGTGGTCTATCAGGCGCGTCGCGACGCCGATGGCGCGCTCAGCTTCCCGTTCATCGCCGGTGACCTGCCTGCGTTGTTCGGCATTACACGGCAGCAGGCCGAACAGGATGCGAGGGTGTTGCTGGAACGCATCGAGGAAGAGGACCGCGCGCACATCCTGCACTCCATCGAGCAGGCCGCGCGCCAGTTCGCCCCATTGATCCTGGAGTTCCGCCTGCGCAGCGATGGGGAGGGCGTGCGCTGGGTGCGCAGCCAGGCCCACCCCTATGCCGCCGAAGAGGGCGCGGTGATCTGGAGCGGTTACTGGGTGGACGTGAGCGAAGCGCGGATGCAGGCCGATGCCCTGGCGGCGGCGAAGGCGGACGCCGAGCAGGCCGCCGAGGCCAAATCGCGCTTCCTGGCCACGATGAGCCATGAGATCCGCACGCCGATGAGTGGCGTGCTGGGGATGCTGGAGGTGCTGGCGCACTCACCGCTGGACAGCGAACAGCAGCGCATCCTCGGCGTTATCGAGGATTCGGCCCAGATGCTGCGGCAGATCCTCGATGACATCCTCGATTACTCGCGGCTGGAAGCAGGGGCGTTGCGCCTGGAACCGGTGCCGCAACCGCTGCGGCCCCTGCTGGAGAGCGTGTGCCGCCTGCTGTCGGCCCAGGCCAGCGCGCGTGGCCTGGCGCTGCACGTGCAGATCGATCCCGAGCTGGCGCCGGCCCACGAAGTGGACGGCGTGCGGCTGCGCCAGATCGTGTTCAACCTGCTCAGCAATGCCATCAAGTTCACCGCACAGGGCGAGGTGCGCCTGCAGCTGGAGGTGCTGGGGCCGACCAGCGAAGACGGCGTGCAACCGCTGTGCCTGAGCGTTACCGACACCGGCATCGGCATCGCACCGGAACAACTGCAGCACCTGTTCGCGCCCTTTACGCAGGCCGGTGCCTACATCCAGCGTGACCACGGCGGCACTGGCCTGGGCTTGAGCATCTGCCAGCGACTGGTGCAGATGATGCAGGGCGAATTGACCCTGCACAGCACGCTGGGCGAAGGAACCCGCGCCGAAGTGCGGGTATCGCTGGTGGAGGCCGGCAGCGAGGACGCGGCGGCACTGCTGGCCGAGCAGGACCAGTCCGCGCTGCTGCCCGCCGCGCTGCGCCAGGCGCGGGTGCTGGTGATCGAGGACCACCCGACCAACCAGGCGATGATGGCGTGGCGGCTGCAGCAGCTGGGCGTGCCCCATGTGCTGCTGGGCGATGGCCAGCAGGCGCTGGATCGCCTGTCGTCGGAGAGCTTCGACCTGGTGATCACCGACTGCCGCATGCCGGTACTCGATGGATTTGGCTTCACCCGCCTGCTGCGCGAACGCGAGGGCCGTACCGGCCAGCCGCGGCTGACGGTGCTGGCGCTGACCGCCAGCGTGCTGGACGACGATGCGCGCCGCTGCCGCGAGGCCGGCATGGACGAGGTACTGGCCAAGCCGCTGTCGCTGGCCACGCTGCGTGCGGCGCTGCTGCGCTGGCTGCCGCAGGCCCAGGGCCAGTCGTTCGAGGTGCCGGTGCCGGAGGTTGCCGCCGACGACGGTGAAGCATTGCCTGATCTGGCCACCCTGCAGCAGCGCTTCGGCTCGCGCGTGGTGGCCGAGCAGCTGCGCGACAGCCTGTTGCAGGCCAGCGAGGGTGACCTGGCCGCCGCGCAGCGCGCCGTGCAGGCTGGCGACCGCCAGGCTGCGGCGCTGCACCTGCATCGCCAGGCCGGCGGGCTCGGGGCGATCGGGGCCACGGCACTGGCCCAGCAGGCCAATGCCCTGGTCGAGCGCCTGCACGATGCGGCAGAGGCCGATACGGCGCCGTTGTTCGCCACCGTAACGACGTTCGTGGCGCGGCTGCAGAAACAGCTGCAGCGCCTGGCTCACTGAGCCGACTGCTGCTGCAGGTAGGCGATCACCAGGGCGCGGCGTTCTGCGCTGGGGAAGGCGTTGTACATGCGGGTGCCCGGCACCAGGTGCGTGGGTGACTGCAGGAAGGTATCCAGCGTCTGTGCGGTCCAGGTGATGTCGGCGCGGCGCATGCCGTCGGAATACCCATAGTCGGGCAGGCTGCCGGCGCGGCGGCCGATCACGCCGTGCAGGTTGGGTCCGAAGCGGTGGATGCCACCGGGCTGCACGGTGTGGCAGCCGGCACACAGTTCGAACGCGCGCTGCATGGCCTGCTGCCGGGCCTGTTCGGGCGTGGCCGGCACCGCGGGCGGGCGCTGGCAGGCCGTGGCAAGCAGGGCCACGGCAACGGCGGTGAGCAGGCGGCAGGCACGCATGGGTGGGCAGGATAGCGGTGCGGTGGAGCGGTCGGGCTGCGACACACGGTCGCAGCCCGGGGCGATCACATGCCCGAGTAGTTCGGGCCGCCGCCGCCCTGCGGGGTCACCCAGACGATGTTCTGGGTCGGATCCTTGATGTCGCAGGTCTTGCAGTGCACGCAGTTCTGCGCGTTGATCTGCAGGCGCGCGTTGTCGGCTTCGCCAACGAACTCGTACACACCGGCCGGGCAATAGCGGGCTTCCGGGCCTGCGTACTCGGCCAGGTTCACCTTCACCGGAATGCTGGGGTCCTTCAGCGTCAGGTGGCTGGGCTGGTTCTCGTCGTGGTTGGTGCTGCTCAGGAACACCGAGCTGAGGCGGTCGAAGGTCAGCACCCCATCCGGCTTCGGGTAGGCGATGCGGGTGTGCTTGGCGGCCGGTTCCAGGCAGGCATGATCCGGCTGCGTGCGGTGCAGGGTCCACGGCGGGTTGCGCACGCCCAGCTTCGGCAGCAGCCACTGCTCGACGCCGGTCATCAGCGTGGCCACGGTCTGGCCCTTCTTGAACCACTGCTTGAAGTTCTTGGCCTGCTGCAGTTCGGTGAACAGCCAGCTGGCTTCGAACGCCTTCGGGTAGGCGCTCAGTTCATCGTGCTGGCGGTCGGCGGCCAGCGCGTCGAACGCGGCGTCGGCGCACAGCATGCCGGTCTTGATCGCGGCATGGCTGCCCTTGATGCGGCTGGCGTTGAGGTAGCCGGCCTCGCAGCCGACCAGTGCACCGCCCGGGAACACCGTCTTCGGCAGCGACAGCAGGCCACCGGCGGTGATCGCACGCGCGCCGTAACCGATGCGGGTACCGCCTTCCAGATGCTTGCGGATGGACGGATGGGTCTTGAAGCGCTGGAACTCTTCGAATGGGCTCAGCCACGGGTTCCTGTAGTCCAGGCCTACCACGTAGCCGATGGCGACCTTGCCGCCGTCGGCGTGGTACAGGAACGCGCCGCCGTAGGTGTCGCTGTCCAGCGGCCAGCCGGCGGCGTGAACCACCAGACCCGGCTCATGCCGGGACGGGTCGATCTGCCACAGCTCCTTGATGCCGATGCCGTAGGCCTGCGGGTCCTTGCCTTCGTCCAGCGTGTAACGCGCGATCAACTGGCGGCCGAGATGGCCGCGCGCGCCTTCGGCGAAGATCGTGTATTTCGCCTGCAGCGCCATGCCGCGCTCGAACGCCGGGCCGATGCTGCCATCCTTCTCGATACCCATGTCGCCGGTGGCCACGCCGATCACTTCACCGTTGTCGCCGTACAGCACCTCGGCTGCGGCGAAGCCGGGGAAGATCGCCACTTCCAGCGCCTCGGCCTGCTGCGCCAGCCAGCGGGTCACTTCGCCCAGGCTGATGATGTAGTTGCCTTCGTTGTGGAAGCACTCCGGCAGCAGCGCGTTGGGCGTGCTGCGCGCGCCGGTTTCGCTGAGGAACAGGAATTCGTCACGGGTGACCTTCTGCTTCAGCGGTGCGCCGCGCTCGGCCCAGTCCGGGAACAGCTCGGTCAGCGCGCGCGGATCCATCACCGCACCAGACAGCACGTGCGCGCCTGGTTCGGACCCCTTCTCCAGCACGCACACCGACAACTCGCGGCCGGCTTCGATCGCGCGCTGGCGCAGGCGGATCGCGGTGGCCAGGCCGGCGGGGCCGGCGCCGACGATCACCACGTCGAATTCCATTACTTCACGCGGGGGCAGGGCGTTGGCTTCAGCGCTCATCGATTGCATGACTCGTGGGTAGGGCCGGCATCGGGGCCACCGGCGGTGCCTGGGAATCGCGCGTGCAGCCACGAGCGAAACGGTTGTTTGAATGTGTCAGGGTACCGGGCCGCGCGTGATCGAGCTAGATCGCCGATGTTCACGTCATGATTGCTGCGGTGCAGCGTAAGGCTGCGGCCCGGGTGGGTGCCGACCCTGGTCGGCACGCTCTGCCCGGATGACCGACAATGGCCGGGTCCTGACTGCGCGTGAGTGCCATGGCTTTGCATCCGTACGATCTGTTCGATGTCCGTTCCCTGCTCAATGAGGAAGAGCGCGCGGTGCAGGAGAGCGTCGCCCGCTTCACCAACGAGCGCGTGCTGCCGATCATCGGCGATGCCTTCGACCAGGCCCGTTTCCCCTCTGAACTGGTGCCGGAGATCGCCTCGCTGGGCCTGCTGGGCGCCACCCTGCCGGCCGAATACGGCGGCGGTGATCTGGGTGCGGTCAGCTACGGCCTGATCTGCCAGGAGCTGGAGCGAGGTGATTCAGGCCTGCGCAGCTTCGTCTCGGTGCAGAGCTCGCTGTGCATGTACCCGATCTACGCTTACGGCAGCGAAGAACAGCGCCAACAGTGGCTGCCGGCGATGGCACGCGGCGAGCTGATCGGCTGCTTTGGCCTGACCGAGGCGCATGGCGGTTCCGATCCGGCCAGCATGAAGACCCGCGCGGTGCGCGACGGCAGCGACTGGCGCATCAGCGGCAGCAAGATGTGGATCACCAGCGGCCCGGTGGCCGACCTGGCCATCGTCTGGGCGCAGACCGAGGACGGCATCCAGGGCTTCGTGCTGGAGAAGGGCATGGCCGGCTTCACCACGCAGGAGATCAAGCACAAGATGAGCCTGCGCGCGTCGCTGACCGGCGCGCTGTTCTTCGATGACGTGCGCGTGCCCGACAGCCACCGCCTGCCGAACGTGAAGGGCCTGAAGGGGCCGCTGGGCTGCCTGACCCAGGCCCGCTACGGCATCAGCTGGGGCCCGATCGGCGCGGCCATTGCCTGCCTGGATGAAGCGCTGGGCTATGCCAAGGAGCGCGTGCTGTTCGGCCGCCCGCTGGCGGCCACCCAGAGCGCGCAGATCAAGCTGGCCGAAATGGCCCGCCGCATCACCACCGCGCAGCTGCTGGCGCTGCAGCTGGGCCGCCTGAAGGAAGCCGGGCAGCTGCAGCCGCAGCAGGTCAGCCTGGCCAAATGGAACAACTGCCGCATGGCCATCGACATCGCCCGCGAATGTCGCGATCTGCTGGGTGGGGCCGGCATCACCACCGAACACGTGGCGATCCGGCATGCACTGAACCTGGAATCGGTGATCACCTATGAAGGCACCGAGACCGTGCACCAGCTGGTGATCGGCCGCGAACTGACCGGCATCAACGCGTTCTGAAACCTGGTTCCGGTGGGTGCCAACCTTGGTTGGCACATCTTTCCAGAAGTTTCTGCAGCCGCCTTGACCTGTCTTTGGTAGGTGCCAACCTTGGTTGGCACACTCCTTCGGCACGCGACCGGGGAACAGTGCGGACCAAGGTCCGCACCCACCAGAAGCAGGTCACACCCACCAGCAGCGATCCACAGCCACCCCGGAGCGGTTTACGCGCCGCCGGCAAACCCATGCTGCCGCCACGCCTCGTACATCACCACGGCAACGGTGTTGGAAAGATTGAGGCTGCGGTTGCCCGGCCGCATCGGCAGGCGCAGGCGGCGGCCATCCGGCAGCGCATCGAGCACGTCCTGCGGCAGGCCACGGCTTTCCGGGCCGAACAGGAAGGCATCGCCATCTTCGAACGCCACGCTGTCGTAGCGGACGCTGGCACGCGTACTCAGGGCGAACAACCGCTTCGGTGCGATCCGCGCCAGCGCGGTGTCCAGGTCGGGGTGCACCTGCAGGCGCGAGTACTCGTGGTAGTCCAGGCCGGCGCGCTTGAGCTGCTTGTCTTCCAGTGCGAAGCCGAGCGGCTCGACCAGGTGCAGCTGCGCGCCGGTGTTGGCGCAGAGCCGGATCACATTGCCCGTGTTGGGCGGGATTTCCGGTTGGAACAGGATTACGTGGAACGGGGGCGCGGCATTCATCGGCGCAGTGTACCTGCGACGGCGGCCGCCTCTAGGGCGCACGCCCTGCGCTGGGCAGGGCGGCACCGCTTACGGGCGCAGCAGGACCTGGGCGGTTTCGGTGGCTAGGGCCTGCAGGTCGGCAGCGCTCGGACGCACCTGCAGGGCCGGCAGGTTGACGATCACCTGGTTGGCGACGCTGGTGGCAGCGGCAGCCAGGGTGGCGGCGTAGCGCTGGGCTTCCAGTTCGGCGGCCAGGGCGACGCGCTGTTCCAGGCTCGGGCGCACTTCCACCGAGGCCAGGGTGGTGATCGGCATCGCGGCGGCGACCGGGGCGGCGACGTAGCCGTTGCGCTCGGCCAGCTGGTCGGCGCTCGGGCGCACTTCCACGGTGGCCAGGGTCGGGATGCCGCTGGCCTGTTCCCAGGCCTGCTGGGCCAGCTGGTCGGCGGCCGGGCGAACCTGCACGGTGGCCAGGGTCTTGATGGATTCGGAGGCCTGCACCGACGAAACAACCGCGGTGCCGGCGATCAGGGCGATGGCGATGGCAATGGTCTTGGCGTTCATGACGGGGCCTGTTTAGTGTTGGTGATCAGTGGTGTGGTAGTAAGGTAGTACACCAGTTCTGGGGATGCAAGAAGAATTTTCGATTTCCTGCATTTGTTCAGTCTTCAGTCAGCTTGCGTCTGAAGCCCTTCCTGGCGCAGGAGGTGCCAAGCAATCCCCGTGCCAACTTTTATTCATTGATTTACAAGGGTTTTTTATCAATCGAAAAGTGTCCGGTGGGCGGACACCTGTCCATTCGATGTGCCGCGGACACTGTCCGGACGCCTTCAGCCGGCACATGTGACGGTTCACGCCCCCCGGCTGGGGCCGGGCCGGATGGCCTTCAGGGCAAACACCCCCAGTGACTGGCGACCGATTCCTGCCGTTGCCTGCGCAGGCTAGGATCGGGGTTCACCTATGTGACCAAGGATCCGGATATGTCTCTCGCCCTTCGCCCGCGCGCCGCATTGCTGGCCGTCGCCCTCAGCACCGCCCTGGGCACGCTTGCGCCCACCTCCGCGCTTGCCGCCAGGCCGACGGCACCGGCCAAGGTCGATATCCCGTACGAGCAGTTCACCCTGCCCAACGGCCTGCGCGTGATCGTGCATACCGATCGCAAGGCGCCGATCGTCGCGGTCAACGTCTGGTACCACGTGGGCAGCAAGGATGAGCCGGCCGGCCGCACCGGCTTCGCGCACCTGTTCGAGCACCTGATGTTCCAGGGTAGCGAGAACCACGACGGCGAATTCTTCGAACCGTTCAAGCAGGTCGGTGCCACCAACCAGAACGGCACCACCAACACCGATCGCACCAACTACTTCGAGAACGTGCCGACCACCGCGCTGGACATGGCGCTGTGGATGGAGTCGGACCGCATGGGCCATCTGGTCGGTGCGATCGACCAGGCTGCGCTGGACGAGCAGCGCGGCGTGGTGCAGAACGAGAAGCGCCAAGGCGAGAACCAGCCCTACGGCCAGGCCTGGGACCAGATCAACAAGGCGCTGTATCCGGTTGGCCACCCGTACCACCACGGCGTGATCGGCTCGATGAACGATCTCAACGCGGCCTCGCTGGATGACGTGAAGACCTGGTTCCGTACCTGGTATGGCCCCAACAACGCGGTGCTGGTGCTGGCCGGCGACATCGATCTGGCCACCGCCAAGGAGAAGGTCGCCAGGTACTTCGGCAGCATCCCCGCTGGCCCGACCATGGCGCAGCCGGCGGTGAACGTGGCCAAGCGCAGTGCCGATACCCGCGAGACGATGACCGACAAGGTGCCGCAGGCGCGCATCTACCGCGCCTGGAACGTGCCACAGGTCGGCACCGCCGACATCGACCAGTTGCAGCTGTTCTCCGAAGTGCTGGGCGGCGCCAAGTCCTCACGCCTGAGCCAGCGCCTGCAGCACCAGGACAAGCTGGTGGACAGCATCGGCTCGGGCCTGTCGACGTCGCAGCTGGGCTCCAACTTCGTGATCGTGGCGACCGTCAAGCAGGGCCAGGACCCGGCCAAGGTCGAGAAGATCATCGACGAGGAACTGGACCGCCTGATCAAGCAGGGCCCGACCGCGGCCGAGCTGGAGCGCGCCAAGACCGGCGCCCGTGCCGGCTTCATCCGTGGCATCGAGCGCATCGGTGGCTTCGGCGGCAAGGCCGATGCGCTGGCCGAGTGCGCGGTGTTCACCGGCGACCCGGGTTGCTTCCGCACCTCGCTGGCCAACATCGAGAAGGCCAGTGCCGCCGATCTGAGCCGCCTGGGCGCAGAGTGGCTGGACAAGGGCAGCCACACCCTGGTGATCGCACCGGGTGAGCGCGTGGCGCTGAAGGAAGAACCGAGCCAGACGCCGAAGCCGTTCACCGTGCCGGCGGTGGACCCGAAGTACAGCACCCTGCCGGAACAGGTGGACCGCAAGGCCGGCGTGCCGCAGACCCGCGAGTTCCCGCAGCTGAAGTTCCCGGCACTGCAGCGCGCCACGCTGAAGAACGGCACCCAGGTGATCCTGGCCGAACGCCACGAGATTCCGGTGGTGCAGTTCAGCTACCAGTTCCCGGGCGGCTTCAGCGCCGACCAGGGTCGCAAGCCCGGCACCGCCAACTTCACCATGAGCCTGATGACCGAAGGCGCCGGCAAGCTCGGTTCGCTGGCCTTCGCCGACGCCGCCGACGCACTGGGCGCCAGCCTGGATGCCTCGGCCGGCCTGGACTCGATGAGCGTGGACCTGTCGGCGCTGAAGGAAAACCTGGCACCGTCGCTGGCGTTGTACCGCGACCTGCTGCGCGAACCGCGTTTCGAGCAGGGCGAGATCGACCGGGTCAAGGCGACTTGGATCGCCGGCATCCAGCAGGAGAAGGTGAACCCGGGTGCAGTGGCCATGCGCGTGCTGCCGCCGCTGCTGTACGGCAAGGGCCACCCGTACGCCATCCCGTTCACCGGCAGCGGCGACGAGGCGGCGATCAACGGCCTCACCCGCGAAGATCTGGTTGATTTCCACCACGACTGGCTGCGCCCGCAGAATGGCACCCTGATCGTGGTCGGTGACACCACCCTGGCCGAGATCGTGCCGCTGCTGGACAAGCAGCTGGGTGACTGGAAGGCGACCGGCGAGGCGCCGCAGGTGAAGGCGGCCACCGATGTCGCGCTGCCGAAGGGCCCGCGCGTGTTCCTGATCGACCAGCCGGGTGCGGTGCAGGCCAACCTGTTCGCCGGCCAGGTGGTGGCGCCGTCCAGCGCCGCCAGTTCGACCCGCTTCGACATTGCCAACGGCGTGATCGGCGGCGACTTCACCTCGCGCCTGAACATGAACCTGCGCGAGGACAAGCACTGGTCGTACGGCGCGCGCAGCAGCGCGACCAGTTCGGTGGGCCAGCGCCCGTGGATGGCCAGTGCGCCGGTGCAGATCGACAAGACCGGCCCGGCACTGGCGGAAATGCGCAAGGAGATCGCCGCATTCGCCGACGGCAGCAAGCCGGCCACCGCTGCCGAAGTCAACCGCATCCGCAACATCCAGACCCTCAGCCTCCCCGGTGCCTACGAGACCGCCAGTGCCGTGGCCGCGACCATCGGTTCGATCGTGCAGTTCAAGCGCCCGGACGACTATGTGCTGCGTCGCAAGGCCGAGATCGAAGCGATGACCCCGGCGCAGGTGCAGCAGGCCGCTGCCGAGATCAAGCCGCAGGCCCTGACCTGGGTGGTGGTGGGCGATCTCAAGCAGACCGAAGCGGCCGTGCGCGCGCTGAACCTGGGCGAGGTGACGGTGATCGACGCCGAGGGCAACCCGGTCAAGAAATAAGGCACGACCCGGCCCGCCTGTGGCGGGCCGGCTCCCCTGGTAGTGCCGGCCGCTGGCCGGCAAACCCTTAAGGGGTCGGAGCCCCCTGCGGGGGATCCGACCCCTCTGCCGACCTGGGGTCGGATCCCCCGCAGGGGGCTCTGACCCCGGCCCCGGCTACCCCCGATTCAGGCTGTTCAGGCAGAATCGCCCCATACCCTTCCAGGATCTGCCCATGCGCGTTCTGCTGCTTTCCTCTCTGCTGCTCACCGTCACTGCCTGTACCTGGGTGCCGATCGAACCGGCCGGCAAGGCGACCCGCGTGTTGCCGGCAGGTCCGGTTCCGGCCGGCTGCATCGCCAAGGGCGAGGTGGTGGTCACCGTGAAGAGCAAGGTCGGCTTCTACAACCGCAACCCGCTGCGCGTGCAGGAAGAGCTGGAAACCCTGGCCCGCAACGAGGCCCCGAGTGCCGGCGCCAACGCCGTACAGGCCGCCGCCGCGCCCGCCGATGGCAGCCAGCGGTTCGCCGCGTTCCAGTGCCCGCCGCGCTGAACGCTTCACCATACGGCCAAGCCTGAATTCGTAAAGATGCGGTGAAGGCCCAGGGGGTTATAGAATAGCGCCCCCTTTTGCCTGAGCCTTGGCGCTAACCTCGATGCTCTTCAAGAATGTCTCGATCGCCGGCCTGGCACACGTTGATGCGCCGCATACGCTGACGACCAAGGAAATCAACGAGCGGCTGCAGCCGACGTTGGATCGCCTCGGTATCCGCACCGACGTGCTCGGCGATATCGCCGGCATCCATGCCCGCCGCCTGTGGGACAACGGCGTGCTTGCGTCCGATGCCGCCACCATGGCCGGCCGCAAGGCGCTGGAAGACGCAGGCATCGATGCGACGCAGGTCGGCCTGCTGGTCAACACCTCGGTCAGCCGCGACTACCTGGAGCCGTCCACCGCCTCGATCGTGTCGGGCAACCTCGGCGTCAGCGACGAGTGCATGACCTTCGACGTCGCCAATGCCTGCCTGGCCTTCATCAACGGCATGGATATCGCGGCGCGCATGATCGAGCGTGGCGACATCGACTACGCGCTGGTGGTGGATGGCGAGACCGCCAACCTGGTGTACGAGAAGACCCTGGAGCGCATGACCGCCCCGGACGTCACCGCCGACGACTTCCGCAACGAGCTGGCCGCCCTGACCACCGGTTCGGGCGCCGCCGCGATGGTGATGGCGCGCTCGGAACTGGTGCCGGATGCACCCCGCTACAAGGGTGGCGTGACCCGTTCGGCCACCGAGTGGAACCAGCTGTGCCTGGGCAATCTGGACCGCATGGTCACCGATACCCGCCTGCTGCTGATCGAAGGCATCAAGCTGGCCCAGAAGACCTTCACCGCCGCGAAGATCGCCTTGGGCTGGGCCGTGGAAGAGCTGGACCAGTTCGTGATCCACCAGGTCAGCCAGCCGCACACCGCTGCGTTCATCAAGAACTTCGGCATCGACCCGAAGAAGGTCATGACCATCTTCGGCGAGCACGGCAACATCGGCCCGGCCTCGGTGCCGATCGTGCTGAGCAAGCTCAAGCAGCTGGGCAAGCTGAAGAAGGGCGATCGCATCGCACTTCTGGGCATTGGTTCCGGCCTGAACTGCTCGATGGCTGAAGTGGTCTGGTAAGCAGCCTGCTGCCCGACCTCCTGTAGAGCCGAGCCTTGCTCGGCTCACGCGCGCAGCGCGGCTCTTCCGCAGCGGACCGGAGAGCAGCCGAGCATCGGCTCGGCTCCACATTGCGCCGCGACTCTCCCTAGGTGCTCCGCATGCGCGATCTTCCCGGTTACCCCGCCCACCCGCAGCGCTTCGAGGTTCGCCCCGGCCTGTCGATGAACTATCTCGACGAAGGCCCGCGCGATGGCGAAGTGGTGGTGATGGTGCATGGCAACCCGTCGTGGAGCTATTACTGGCGCACGCTGGTGGCCGGCCTGTCGGACACATACCGCTGCATCGTGCCGGACCACATCGGCATGGGCCTGTCGGACAAGCCCGATGACAGCCGCTACGAGTACACGCTGCAGTCGCGCGTTGACGACCTCGATGCGCTGCTGAAGCACCTGGGCATCACCGGCCCGGTGACCCTGGCGGTGCACGACTGGGGCGGCATGATCGGTTTCGGCTGGGCGCTGTCGCACCACGACCAGGTCAAGCGCCTGGTGGTGCTCAACACCGCCGCGTTCCCGATGCCGGCGGCGAAGAAGATGCCGTGGCAGATCGCGCTGGGCCGCCACTGGAAGATCGGCGAGTGGATCATCCGCAGCTTCAATGCGTTCTCGTCCGGTGCCTCGTGGCTGGGCGTGGAGCGGAAGATGCCGGCCGACGTGCGCCGCGCCTACGTGTCGCCGTACAACAGCTGGGCCAACCGCATCAGCACCATCCGTTTCATGCAGGACATCCCGCTGTCGCCGGCCGACAAGGCCTGGTCGCTGCTGGAGCGGGCCGGCAAGGCGCTGCCGTCGTTCGCCGACCGACCGGCCTTCCTCGGCTGGGGCCTGCGCGACTTCGTGTTCGACCACCACTTCCTGAAGGGCTTCCAGGCCGCGTTGCCGCAGGCCCAGGTGCATGCCTTCGAGGACGCCGGGCACTACGTGCTGGAAGACAAGCACGAAGTGCTGGTGCCGGAGATCCGCGCGTTCCTGGACGCCAACCCGATCTGATCGGTGTGCCGACCAACGGTCGGCACCCACCCCTTCCTCTTCCGGTGGGTGCCGACCGTTGGTCGGCACACCCGAAGGGTTCATGAGGTTGCCGGCCAGCGGCCGGCACTACTACGCCGCGACCGGTGCCTGCGGCGGTGAGGACGGGCTGTTGCCGTTGTCGTTCGGGTGATCGTCGTCATTGTCGGCGTCATCGCGCCAGCGCCAGTCGGCCAGCGTCAGCGGGTCCAGGCCGTAGGCGATGCGTGCCTTGTCGCACTGCGGGCTGGCCTTGCCGTACTCCCACGATGCATCCACCTCACGGCACACGCTGGGCCGGTTGGGGTGGATGGTGCAGCGTGAGTACACGCCGATCTGCGCGTCCAGCGCCACGCAGCGCACCGGCTTGGAGTGGGTGCCGCGCATGCACAGGCGGTGCGGGTCCAGCACCTCGGTCAGCTGGTGCGGCACGCCGCCGGGGGTGACCTCGTCCGATTCCATCCAGTGGAAGGCCACGCGGTATTGGGTGCAGCAGGCGCCGCAGGTCATGCAGGGATGTTGCATGGGCAAGCCGCCTCGGGCGGCAGTCGGAATCAGGAACGAGGGTGCGGATTTTCCACGAAGTGGGCCGCCGCGCAAGAAATTCCGTAAGCGGCGACAATGAACGGATGAACCGACCCTGCAACATTGCCGCGCGCCTGCCTGAACTGGCGCGTGAACGCCCTGACCAGATCGCCATCCGCTGCCCGGGCCGCCGGGGCGCCGGCAACGGCATGGCCGCCTACGATGTCACCCTGGATTACCGCCAGTTGGACGCCCGCAGTGATGCCATGGCCGCCGGCCTGGCCGGCTATGGGATCGGCCGTGGAGTGCGCACGGTGGTGATGGTGCGGCCGTCGCCGGAGTTCTTCCTGCTGATGTTCGCGTTGTTCAAGCTGGGCGCGGTGCCGGTGCTGGTCGATCCGGGCATCGACAAGCGCGCGCTGAAACAGTGCCTGGACGAGGCGCAGCCGCAGGCCTTCATCGGCATTCCATTGGCGCACGTGGCGCGGCTGGCGCTGCGCTGGGCGCCGTCGGCGACCCGCCTGGTCACCGTTGGCCGCCGCCTCGGCTGGGGCGGTACCAGCCTGGCCGCGCTGGAGCGCGCCGGCGCCAAGGGCGGGGCGATGCTGGCCGACACCGATGGCGAGGACATGGCGGCGATCCTGTTCACCAGCGGCTCCACCGGTGTGCCCAAGGGCGTGGTCTACCGCCACCGCCACTTCCTGGGCCAGATCCAGCTGCTGGGCAGCGCGTTCGGCATGGAAGCGGGCGGCGTGGACCTGCCGACCTTCCCGCCCTTTGCCTTGTTCGACCCGGCGCTGGGCCTGACCTCGGTGATCCCGGACATGGACCCGACCCGGCCGGCGCAGGCCGATCCGGCACGCCTGCACGATGCCATCCAGCGCTTCGGCGTGACCCAGCTGTTCGGCTCGCCGGCATTGATGCGGGTGCTGGCCCGGCATGGCCGGCCGTTGCCGACGGTGACCCGGGTGACCTCGGCCGGTGCGCCGGTGCCGCCGGACGTGGTCGCCACCATCCGCAGCCTGCTGCCCGCCGATGCGCAGTTCTGGACCCCGTACGGCGCCACCGAGTGCCTGCCGGTGGCGGTGGTCGAGGGGCGTGAGCTGGAGCGTACCCGCGCGGCCACCGAGGCCGGCGCCGGCACCTGCGTGGGCAGCGTGGTGGCCCCGAACGAAGTGCGCATCATCGCCATCGATGACGCGCCGCTGGCCGACTGGTCGCAGGCGCGCGTGCTGGCGGTTGGCGAAGTGGGAGAAATCACGGTGGCTGGCCCGACCGCCACCGACAGCTACTTCAACCGCCCGCAGGCCACGGCCGCAGCTAAGATCCGCGAGACGCTGGCCGATGGCAGCACCCGCATCGTCCATCGCATGGGTGACGTGGGCTACTTCGATGTGCAGGGCCGGCTGTGGTTCTGCGGGCGCAAGACCCATCGCGTGGAAACCGCACAAGGGCCGCTGTACACCGAACAGGTCGAGCCGGTGTTCAATACCGTGCCCGGCGTGGCACGCACGGCACTGGTCGGCGTTGGCCCGGCGGGTGCGCAGGTACCGGTGCTGTGCGTGGAACTGCAGCGTGGCCAGAGCGACAGCCCGGCGCTGCAGGAAGCGCTGCGTGCGCATGCCGCAGCGCGCACCCCTGAGGCCGGCCTGCAGCACTTCCTGATGCATCCCGCGTTCCCCGTCGATATCCGTCACAACGCCAAGATCGGCCGCGAGAAGCTCGCCGTCTGGGCCAGCGCCGAACTGGAGAAGCGCGCATGAAGATCCTGGTCACCGGTGGTGGTGGTTTCCTTGGCCAGGCGCTGTGCCGCGGGCTGGTCGAACGTGGCCACCAGGTGCTGGCGTTCAACCGCAGCCACTACCCGGAACTGCAGGCCATGGGCGTGGGCCAGATCCGCGGCGATCTGGCCGATGCGCAGGCAGTGCTGCACGCGGTGGCCGGCGTCGATGCGGTGTTCCACAACGGCGCCAAGGCCGGCGCCTGGGGCAGCTATGACAGCTACCACCAGGCCAACGTGGTCGGCACCGACAATGTCATTGCGGCATGCCGCGCGCACGGCATCAACCGGCTGGTCTACACCTCAACGCCTAGCGTGACCCACCGCGCCACGCATCCGGTGGAAGGCCTGGGGGCTGACGAGGTGCCGTACGGTGAGGACTTCCAGGCACCGTATGCGGCGACCAAGGCGATCGCCGAACAGCGCGTGCTGGCCGCCAACGATGTATCGCTGGCGACGGTGGCACTGCGCCCGCGCCTGATCTGGGGCCCGGGTGACCAGCAGCTGGTGCCACGCCTGGCCGAGCGTGCACGTCAGGGCCGCCTGCGCTTGGTCGGCGACGGCAACAACAAGGTCGATACCACCTACATCGACAACGCCGCGCTCGCGCATTTCCTCGCTTTCGAGGCATTGGCGCCGGGTGCCGCGTGTGCGGGCAAGGCCTACTTCATTTCCAACGGCGAACCGCTGCCCATGCGCGAGCTGGTCAACCGGCTGCTGGCCGCTGTTGGCGCGCCGACGGTGGACAAGGCGATCAGTTTCAAGACCGCCTATCGCATCGGCGCGGTCTGCGAACGGCTGTGGCCGCTGCTGCGCCTGCGTGGCGAGCCGCCGCTGACCCGCTTCCTGGCCGAGCAGCTGTGCACGCCGCACTGGTACAGCATGGAGCCGGCCCGCCGGGATTTCGGCTATGTGCCGCAGGTCAGCATCGAAGAAGGGCTGCGCAGGCTGAAGGCTTCATCTGCTGCATAGATCGCCGTCACTGGTTGCACACCGCAGGATCGGGAGGATGGACCCACGCCATCCAAGGCTCGACCACCCGCGAGGAGCGCCATGCTGCATTACGCCATCATCTTCTTTGTCATCGCCATCATCGCCGCCGTTCTGGGCTTTTCCGGCATTGCCGGCGCCGCAACGAACATCGCCTGGATCCTGTTCGTGGTGTTCCTGATCCTTGCGGTGATCTCCATGTTCCGCAAGCGCGGCTAGCCGGTAGTGCCGGCCGCTGGCCGGCATCGCTTTCCGCAGAGTCGAGCCATGCTCGGCTCTGCGGGCGATCACAACGCTACGCGGCGCTGTGCAATCCGCGATCGGCTTCGTGACGCTCCAGTGCCAGTTCGATCAGGCGCGTAATCAACGTCGTGTAATCGACTCCGCTGGCACCCCACAATTTCGGGTACATGCTGATGCGGGTGAAGCCCGGCAGCGTGTTGACCTCGTTGATGACGATCCCGCCGCCGGCAGTAAGGAAGACGTCCACGCGCGCCATGCCGGCACACTCCAGCGCCTGGTACGCCTGCAGTGCGATCTGCTGGATGCGCGCCTGGGTTGCGGCATCGATATCCGCAGGTACCACCACCTCGGCGCCAGTTTCGTTGATGTACTTGGTGTCGTAGGCGTAGAACTCGTCGTGCACCACCACCTCGCCGCACAGGCTGGCCTGCGGGTGCGCGTTGCCCAGTACCGCGCACTCGATCTCGCGGCCGACCACCGCCGATTCCACCAGCACCTTGTGGTCGTAGCGCAGCGCCAATGCCAGTGCCTCGGCGAAGCCCGCTGCGTCCTTGACCTTGCTCACGCCCACCGACGAACCCTGGTTGGCCGGCTTCACGAACAGCGGCAGGCCGAGCTGCGCGATCACGGCATCGACATCGACCGTTGCCGCCTGGTGGCGACGGATGCACAACCACGGTGCCACCTGCAGGCCAGCGTCGCGCAGCAGGCGCTTGGTCACGTCCTTGTCCATCGCCACTGCCGAACCCAGTACCGGCGAGCCGACGAAGGGCAGGTTGGCCATGCGCAGCAGGCCCTGCAGCGCACCGTCTTCGCCCAGCGGCCCATGCACGATCGGCAGCACCACATCGATCTGGCCCAGCGCGCTGGCCGGATCGGACGGCTGCAGCTGTGCCTGTTCCGCACCCGGGCGCACCGCCAGCGACTGGCCCGAGCGATGCAGCGCGATGCGCGACGGATCATCGGCGTTGATCAGGAAGGTGTCCGGCTGGTTCAGATGCCACTGGCCCTGCTTGTCGATGCCGATCAGCACCGGCTCGAAGCGCTCGCGATCAAGCGCATCGAGGATGTTCTTCGCCGACTGCAGTGAAACCTCGTGCTCGGAGGATTTGCCCCCGAAGATGATGCCGACCCGGGTCCGTGCCATGGGAATGCGATGTCCTGTGCGTTGCGTGGCCGTACAGCATGAACCTTCCATAGCCACCCAGGTGAGGCACAGATGAATCACCGGGCTGCCGGCTCGGGTAGCGGCCAACCATGGTTGGCCCCCTGACATCCAGCGCCGACCAAGGTCGGCATCTACCAACGCCAGATCCCATCAGCATTGGGGTCAGAGCCCGTTGCGCAGCAACGGGACCCACCCCGCCATCCCACGGATCGCCAGCTTTTGATGTTGATCTTGCCGGCCAGCGGCCGGCACTACCGCGGGTGCCGGGCGGCAGCCCGGCGCAAGCCCCCCACCCACGCAGGTAGAATGCGCACATGGCTCTTTCCCTGCTCAAGTCCCTCAAGCCGGTCGCTGGCCGCGCCCTGCAGATCGCCCTGAACCGCGCGCTGGCGCTGGATCCGGATACCCGCCATGCACTGGCCAGTCTAGATGGCCGGCACATCGACCTGACCCTGGAAGCGCCGTCGCTGGCGATGCGCATCAGCGTCGACGGCGACCAGCTGCGGGTCGGCCCGGTGGATGCGCAGGAAGCCGACCTGGCCGTGCGCAGCAGCCTGGCCGGCGTGCTGGCGCAGCTGCCGCTGCTGGCCAACGCACGGCGCGGCGAGTCCAACAACAAGGGCCGTGTACGCGTGGCCGGTGACGCCGAACTGGCGCGACGCCTGCAGCAGCTGGCCAAGGGTTTCGATCCGGACTGGCAGCAGCCGTTCGTCAGCGTGTTCGGCGAGGTACTGGGTGTGCAGGTGGCCAACACCCTGCGCAGCGCCCTGCAGCACGCGCGCCAGGGTGCGATCGATCTGGCCCACAGCGCTGCCGAGTTCATCACCGAGGAATCGCGCGACGTGGTACCGCGCGCCGAACTGGATGCCTTCCACGATGATGTGGACGTACTGCGTGATGACGTCGAGCGCCTTGGCGCGCGCGTCCAGCGCCTGCGGGGTGCCGCATGAAGGCCGTGCTGCGGGCAAGCCGCATCGGCCGGGTGATCCTGCGCTACCGCCTGGACGACCTGCTGCACGGCACGCCGGCTGAGCGCTGGCTGCGCCTGGCCAAACCGTTCGTGCCGCGTGCTTCGGCCGACATCGCTGTACAGTCGCGCGGTGCGCGCCTGCGCCTGGCGCTGCAGGATCTCGGTCCGATCTTCGTCAAGTTCGGCCAGATCCTGTCCACCCGCCGCGACCTGGTGCCGCCGGACGTGGCCAACGAACTGACCCTGCTGCAGGACCGGGTCAAGCCGTTCGACGGCGATACCGCGCGCCGCATCGTCGAGGAAGCACTCGGCCTGCCGGTCAGCGAGGCATTCGCCAGCTTCGATACCGAACCGCTGGCCTCGGCCTCGATCGCACAGGTGCATGCGGCCACGCTGGCCGATGGCCGCCAGGTGGTGGTCAAGGTGCTGCGCCCGGGCATCGAGAAGCAGATCGACGCCGACATCGCCCTGCTCAATTCGCTGGCCGCCCTGGTCGAGCGTACCCATCCGCGTGCCGACAAGATCCGTCCGCGCGAAGTGGTGGCCGAAGTCGAGAACACCCTGGCCGCTGAGCTGGACCTGCAGCGCGAAGGCGCCAATGCCAGCGTGCTGCGCCGCTTCTGGGAAAACAGCGACGACCTGTACGTGCCGGAAGTGATCTGGAGCCACACCGCCGAGCGCGCGCTGACCCTGGAGCGCGTGTGGGGCATTCCGTCCGATGACATCGCTGCACTGGACAAGGCCGGCATCGACCGCAAGGCGCTGGCCGCCAAGGGCGTGCGGGTGTTCTACACCCAGGTGTTCCGCGACAACTTCTTCCATGCCGATGCGCACGCCGGCAACATCTGGGTCGATACCGATCCGTCGCGTCGCGCCAACCCGCGCTTCATCGCGCTGGACTTCGGCATCATGGGCCAGCTGTCGCAGGAAGATCAGTACTACCTGGCCGAGAACTTCATGGCCATCTTCAACCGCGATTATCGCCGCATCGCCGAACTGCACGTGCAGGCGCGCTGGATGCCGGACAACGTGCGCATCGATGATCTGGAAGCGGCCGTGCGTTCGGTGTGCGAGCCGTACTTCACCCGCCCGCTGTCGCAGATCTCGCTGGCCGAAGTGCTGATGAAGCTGTTCCGCGTGGCGCAGCGCTACCAGCTGACCCTGCAGCCGCAGCTGATCCTGCTGCAGAAGACCCTGCTGAACATCGAAGGTGTCGGGCGCCAGCTGGATCCGCAGATCGACATCTGGGCGGTGGCCAAGCCGGTGCTGGCGAAGATCCTGCGCGAGCGCTACAGCCCGCGTCGGGTCGTGCGCGAGATCGGCAAGCGCTTGCCGGAAATCATGACCCACGCGCCGGACATGCCGCGCCTAGTACATGCCTGGCTGACCCAGCAGGTGGAGGGCCGCCATGAGCTGGCGATGCGCTCGCGCGATCTGGTCGCGCTCGATGCCAGCGTGCAGCGCCTGCAGAAACGCGCGGTCGGTGCGATCACCGGCGTCGGCCTGCTGGCCATCGCCGCACTGGTGTACGTGCTGCAGCCGCCAGGCTGGTACTGGGGCGACCTGCCGATGTGGAGCTGGGTGTCCGGTGCCGTCGGCGCGCTGGCGCTGGCGCGCGCGTGGTGGCGCTGAAGCCTGTTGATCGAGGGTCGGCGGCATCACGCGCCGCCGACCCGCCACGGCTCTACCAGTGGTAGCCCAGGCCCAGGTGCGACTGCACGCTCTGGAAGCGGTCCAGGCGCGTCCTGTGCCAGGTCTTGCCAATGCCCATGTCCAGCACCAGATGCTCCCCCAGCGGCTGGCTGCGGCGCAGGAAGGCACGACGTGCATCGTGTTCGCGCAGCAGCAGCGGATCGGAATCGGCGGTGTAGCCGGACGTACCGCTGCCCAGCCACAGCTGGGTCGAACCACCGCCCTGAGCATCCTTCAGGCGCAGTGACAGCGTGGTGCCATGGCCGTCGGGCCCATTGGACTGGCGATGCCGCTCGTGGCGCAGTGAGGTGGTCACGCGCGGGAAGTAGTGCGAGGCACCTACCGACCAGCCACTCACGTATGCGCCGGCATGGTACTGGGCGTACTTGCCGCCCACGCTCAGCACGGTCTGCGGTGCCACCTTCCACTGGAAGTCCTGGTTGAGCTGGCGGTTGACGAATACCGGGTCATCGTTGGAGGCGGTGAAGGCGGTGCGGGTCGAAAAGCGTTGACTCCAGCGCTGGTGCAGGGAGCCCTGCACCCGATTGCCGCTGAAGCGCTTGCTGCCGTAGTCGCGTTCACCATGGGCCAGGCCCAGATGCCAGCGGCTGTCACCGCTGCGACCGGCCACATCCACGGTCTGTACGTCGCGCTTGCCAAAGCCATCGGTGTAGTCGGCATGATCCAGCTGCACCGAGACCCGGTCGATGCCGGCATGGGCGCTGGACACAGCCAGCAGCAGGGCGCACGGTAGTGCGCCACGGATGATCAATCGCATGGGGTTACTCCAGGGGTTGGGAATGCAGCGACTGCAGCAGCCGGTAGCGACCGGGCGGCAGGTTTCGTTCCACGGTGATGCGCGGGCCGAACTGGCTGCCCGGGGCGACGATGCGACCGGGCAGGATGATCACGCCGACGCCCAGCGCGGCACCTTCGCCGATCCAGGCGCCGAGCTTGTCGCGCTGGCTGTCGATGACGGTGTCGCCGATGTGGACGGTGACCGTTGCGCCGTCCAGGCGATGGTTGCTGGTACGCACCAGCGCGCCCAGGTAGGCACGGGCGTCGACGCGGCTGTCGGCGATGAAGCACTGCGGGCCGATGCAGGCGCCGTCGCCGATCAGTGCGTTCTTCAGTTCACTGGCAAAGCCGATGCGCACACCGTCACCGATGTGCAGCGGACCGCGCAGCAGTGCGTTGTTGCCGATCAGGCAGTCGCGGCCGATCGATACCGGCCCGTGCAGCTGGGCGCCGTCGCAGATGCGGCTGCCAGCGCCGATCCGTACCTCGCCCCGCACGATCGCACGCGGCGAAACCTGGGCGCTGGAATCGACGTGGGGTGGCAGCGTCGATAGCGCGTCGGCCATGGCGGCGAGGTCATTCCACCACATGCGGATACCTGGTCGGCTTGTCGCGTGCCGGCTCGCGGCCGGTAAACAGCCCGGCCACGCCATGCATCAGCCAGATCGCATAGGCGAGCAGCACGTACAGCATCGAGAACGCGGCGGCAGGGACCAGCGACGCGCGGCGGTGGTGGATCGCACTGATCACCGCCAGCAACATGACGATGCCGATCCAGAACAACGGCATCACCGACAGGGCGAGGCCACCCGGCCCATGCAGCTGGGCCGCACCGAACCAGACCTGCAGCGTCAGCACGATGCCGGCAAGGGCAAGCAGCATCATCGGCAGGATGCTGAACACGCCGAAGCGGGTCAGCAGCAGGCCGCGATGCAGGCGCATGCATACCGCATAGCCGACGATCCAGCGTCGCCAGCGCCGCCATTCCTCCACCAGCGTGTTGCATTCCTGCGGGTAGACCACGCAGCGCACGCTCTGGCGGACACGGTAGCCCTGCGCGACCAGCGACCAGGACATATCCAGGTCTTCGACGCGGGTGCGGTCGGAGAAACCGACCTTGCGCAGCACCGAGGTGCGGAACAGGCCACACGAGCCGGAGACGATGAACGGTGCGCCGCCCAGCCACTGCTGGAAGCTGCGCTTGATGACGATCATCGGCAGCTTCAGGCTGGCGCGCACATGCGGCAGGAAGCCGGCACCCTGCAGGCTGGACGAGGGTACGCCACCGACCGCATCGGCACCGCGCTCGATCTCGTCCAGCAGGTGGCCCAGGCCATGGCCGCGCGGATCGATGTGGGTGTCGGCGTCGGTCAGGAACACCTGCTCGGCGGTGGCGTGCCGCAGGCCATGCATCAGCGCGCCGCCCTTGCCGGTGTTGGCCTGGTGCACGGCCACGAGGCGCCCGGGCCAGCGCGCCTGCAGCGCATCAAGTACCTGGGCGGTGTTGTCGGTCGAACCGTCGTTCACGCAGATCACCCGTGCCACGTAGGGGTTCTGCAGCAGGCCGGTCAACGAGCGCTCCAGGCACGGCGCTTCGTTGTAGGCCGGCACGATCGCATCGATGCTGTACAGGCGCGTGCTGGGGCGACGCGAGGCCTGCACGCACACACGCACCAGGATGAAGGCACACATGGCCAGGAACAGCAGCGTTTTCATCACAGCACCAGCCGGTAGGGCACGAAGCCCTCACTGGGGCCGATGCCGATCTGCTGGCCGCGGAACTGCGCGTGGCAGCGCAGGTGGTCCTCCTGCATGTAGTGGCGATCGCCCTGGCTGGCATGCTCGCGCAATGCGTGGATCTTCAGGTCCAGTTGTGCGCTGATGTCCTCGAACACCTGCGGTGCGAACTGCGGCAGGGTGCTGGGGCTCTCGTAGCAGAGGATCTGCGGGATGCTGCGGCAGGCGATGATTGACGCTTCATGGACGGTGCGATGGTCCTGGTGGTGGTCTTCGCCGCACATCGTGTAGACGCGATGCGGTGCGATCTGCGCGCAGGCCTGCTCGATCACCGCGACGATGTCGTTGCGGCAGGCAGGAAAGCGCGTATCCGGGAAATCCTGCTGGATCACCTCGGTCACACCCAGGCGGCGCAACGCGCGGTGGGATTCGTCGCTGCGGTCGATGCCGGCATGGCAGCCACGGCCACCACGGCTGAGCACCAGCGCATGGATGCGTGCACCGTCGCGGGCCAGCTTGGCCAGGCTGCCGCCGCAACCGAGTTCGATGTCGTCGGGGTGGGCGCCGATTGCCAGAATGTCGAGAACCATGGCCGTGTCCTTGCGGAAACCAATGAGGGCCGCGGGCCGGTGGACCATCCCGCGTGAAGAAGGCGGGAACTATCGCAACCTCATCGGAGTACAGGCTTAAGAGAAGTACGAAATGTGGCCGGACAGGCCACAATGCTCACCCTTGCTGTGGCAAATGAAAGAAGCAATGACGATGCAGCTTTCGGAATTGAAGAACGAACTGGCACGCTTCGGTGCTGAAAACGACGCGCATGAAACCGAGCGCGCCCGGCGCATGCTCAACATCACGCCGGACACCGGTGAATTCCTGTCGGTGCTGGTGCGTTTCGGCAATGCGCGCCGGGTGCTGGAGATCGGCACCTCCAACGGTTATTCCACGCTGTGGATTGCCGAAGCCGCAGCCGCCATCGACGGACACGTGACGACGCTGGAATACGCCGCGGACAAGGTGGCGATGGCGCGTGACGCCTTCGCGCGCAGTGGCCTTGCCGATCGCATCACGCTGGTCCACGGCGATGCCGGGCAGTGGCTGGCACAGGCCGCCGATGCCAGCATTGACCTGCTGTTCCTCGATTCGGACCGCGAACAGTACGCCGGCTGGTGGCCGCAGCTGCGCCGTGTGCTGCGGCGGGGGGGCCTGCTGGTGGTGGACAACGCCACCTCGCACGCCGCGCAGATGGAACCGTTGCGCGCGTTGCTGGATGCCGATCAGGACTTCGGCACCAGCCTGGTGCCGGTGGGCAACGGCGAGCTTCTGGCCGTGCGCAACGCTTGACCGCCGCGCCACCAACCCGGGGTCAGATCCCTTTTCCGCAGGAAAAGGGATCTGACCCCGATCAGGGCGCCCGTATAATCCTGCGGTGAGCACCGAACCTGACACCCTCGCCGCGGTCGAGACCGAAACCGCGCCCCTGCAGCTGCTGCACCTGGACGAGCGCCTGGCCGTGGTCAACAAGCCCGCCGGGCTGATGGTCCACGACAGCAAGCTGGCCCGTGGCGAAGATGATTTCCTGGCCGACCGCCTGCGCGAGCAGCTGGGCCGCCCGATCTTCCTCGTGCACCGCCTGGACCGGGCCACCAGCGGCTGCCTGCTGCTGGCCTTCGACCGCGAGACCGCCAGTGCGCTGGGCAAGGCGTTGATGGGGGGTGAAGTGGCCAAGGACTACCTGACGGTCTGCCGGGGCTGGCCGGCCGAGCTGTCCTGGCGGGTGGACCATGACCTGGACGGCGGCCCGGGCAAGCCGGTGAAGAAGCCGGCGGTCACCGACTTCCAGCGCCTGGCCACCGGCGAGCTGTCGGTGCCGGTGGGTGAGTTCAGCAGTTCGCGCTACGCGCTGCTGCGCTGCCAGCCGCAGACCGGGCGCTTCCGGCAGATCCGCCGGCACCTCAAGCACCTGTCGCACCACATGATCGGCGACACCAGCCACGGCGATGGCCGCCACAACCGCATCTTCCGCATGCAGGGCGTGCACCGCATGCTGCTGCACGCCGAGCGCCTGCGCTTCCCGCACCCGGACGGTGGCAGCGTGGATGTCAGTGCGCCGCTGGATCGCGAGTTCCAGAAGGCGCTGGACCTGTTCGGCTGGCAGGTGGACGACGCCTGATGCTGCTGCGGTAAGCCGAGCGTGGGCTCGGCTCTACAGCCAGCGGCCGGGCGTGGCCCGGCGCATCCCGTTATTTCTTTTCCGGCTCGTTGACGATCGCTTCCAGGTCCTTCTGCAGATCCGCGAACAGCGGCTGCATGCGCGCCTGGATCGCCACCATCACGTTCTGCATCAGCGCCGGGGTCTTGTCCAGCAGGCTCTGGCCGGCCGCGCTCTCGTAGAACTCGGCCATTGCCAGCACGTCTTCCTTGCTGAAGGTCTTCTTGTACAGGTCCACGTACATGGGCCGCAGCTGTTGCCACGACATCGCCTGGCGCAGGGTCTGGCTGGTCCGGGCCTGGATCCGCTTCAGCTGTTCCTGCTGCTGGGCGGTGAGCTGGCGCTGCGCGGCCACCTGCTGGAACTGCTGCTGCTGCATGGCTTCGATCTGCGGCACCATGGTGTCGATCATGCTCTGCGCGCGCGAGGCCGACAGCAGGCGGTTGATGTCGCCGTCGGTCGGCGGGGCGGCCAGGGCCGGAACGCTGGCCACGGCCAGCGCCAGCAGCAGGGCGGCGCGGCGCAGCAGGGACGGCAGGGCGGGTGTGGAGCGGGTCATGCGGGGCTTCCTGCGGTACATGGGACTGCCAGCATACCCGCAGCCCAGGCGAAGGCGGCGTGTTCGGTGCCTGATCGGCGGCATACGGGGCGCGATGGCGTACTTCACCACGTGCCTGCCGCTACAATGCGCGGATGGGCAGTGGACCGGTCACCATCAGCGCGCAGCTTGAAATCCCCGACGGCGAGATCGTCGAGCGGTTCGTGCGCGCCAGTGGCGCCGGCGGCCAGAACGTCAACAAGGTGTCCACCGCGGTGGAACTGCGTTTCGACGTGGCCAACTCGCCCTCGTTGCCCGAACCGTTGCGCGCGCGCCTGCTGGCGCGGCGTGACCGGCGCATGACCGGCGAAGGCGTGCTGGTCATCGACGCGCAACGATTCCGCACCCAGGATCGCAATCGCGAGGATGCGCGCGAGCGGCTGGCGGCCTTCATCCAGGCCGGGCTGAGCGTGCCCAAACCGCGCAAGGCCACCAAGCCGACCCTCGGGTCGAAACTGCGTCGTCTGGACGCCAAACGCGGGCGCGCGCAGATCAAGCGCGGGCGCTCATCACGTGACTGGGAGTGATTGCTTGAACAACCCGACTTCGTTGCTGCCGGCCGTGCCGCCGCAGATGCCGCAGGTCAAACCCAACGCCTTCCTGCGCTGGCTGGCGCGCTGCACCCTGCGCATGGGCGGCTGGAAGGTGACCGGCACCCTGCCGGACATCCCCAGGCTGGTCTTCATCATCGCCCCGCATTCGTCCAACTGGGACGGCCTGTGGGGCATGGCGGCGAAGATCGCGCTGGGCATGAAGGTGAAGGTGCTGGGCAAGGCCTCGCTGTTCTGGTGGCCGCTGGGCCCGCTGCTGCACAAGCTGGGCGTGATCCCGCTCGATCGCAGCTCGCCGCAGGGCACCGTCGGCCAGGCCGTGGACCTGCTGCGCAACAACGAGAAGATGTGGTTCGCCATCACGCCCGAGGGCACCCGCAAGGCCGTGAAGGACTGGAAGGCCGGCTTCCTGAAGATTGCCCGGATGGCTGACGTACCGATCCTGACCGCGTATTTCCACTATCCGGAAAAGACCATCGGCATCGGTCCGCTGTTCACCCCGAGCGGCGACGATGTGGCCGACATGGCTGCCATCCGCGAGTTCTACCGGCCCTGGATCGGCAAGACCCGCGGCACGGTCTGAGCCGGTTGCAGGCCGCCGCATAGACGCCACGTCCGGCACATGCCGGGCGAGCGCGACAGGAGTAGGGTGGAGGGCTGGTATCCATACCGTCTGCCCAAGGAGCGTTTTACATGTCGCGTACCGTAGTCCTGGCCGCCGCCATCAGCCTGGCGCTGGCGGCCTGTTCCGGCAAGGAGTCCACCCCCGTGTCCGATGCCCAGAAGACCCCGGCCCAGCAGCCGGCCGAAGCCTCCACCAATCCGCTGCTGAGCGCGAGCACGCTGCCGTTCCAGGCACCGCCGTTCGACAAGATCAAGGACAGCGACTACCTGCCGGCGTTCGAAGAAGGCATGCGCCAGCACCTGGCCGACGTGCGCAGGATCGCCGACAGCAGCGAGCCGGCCACCTTCGACAACACCATCGTGGCGATGGAGCGCAGCGGCGAGACCCTGACCCGCGTGTCGCGCATCTTCTTCGGCCTGGTCCAGGCCGATACCAACGACGCACGCCAGAAGATCCAGGAAGAAGTGGCGCCGAAGCTGGCCGCGCACCAGGACGAGATCAACCTCGATCCGAAGCTGTTCGCGCGCGTGAAGTCGCTGTACGACCAGCGTGACACGCTGGAGCTGGACCCGGTGCAGAAGCGCCTGGTCGAGCACTACTACGATGGCCTGGTGCGCGCCGGTGCGCAGCTGTCCGACGCCGACAAGGCGAGCCTGCGCAAGCTCAACGTGGAAGAGACCACGCTCTCCACCCAGTTCCACACCCGCCTGGTGGCCGCCACCGCTGCTGCGGCCGTTGTCGTTGACGACAAGGCCAAGCTGGCCGGCCTGGACGAGGGCGCTATCAACAACGCTGCCGCCGCCGCCAAGGACCGCAAGCTGGATGGCAAGTTCCTGCTGCCGCTGCAGAACACCACCCAGCAGCCGGTGCTCGGCTCGCTGAGCGACCGCGACCAGCGCGCCGCCGTGCTGAAGGCCTCGGAAACCCGCGCCGAGCGCGGCGATGCCAACGACACCCGGCAGACCGTGCAGCGCCTGGCCCAGCTGCGTGCGCAGAAGGCCAAGCTGCTCGGCTTCGACACCTTCGCCGACTACCAGCTGGGCGACCAGATGGCCAAGACCCCGGCCGCCGCGCTCAAGCTGCTGACCGATACCGTGCCGGCCGCCACTGCCAAGGCGCGTGCCGAAGCCGGCGAGATCCAGAAGGTCATCGACGCGCAGAAGGGTGGGTTCCAGGTCGCCGCTTCGGACTGGGACTTCTACGCCGAGCAGGTGCGCAAGGCCAAGTACGATCTGGACGAGTCGCAGATCAAGCCGTACTTCGAACTGGACAACGTGCTGCAGAACGGCGTCTTCTACGCCGCCACCCAGCTGTACGGCATCACCTTCAAGCCGCGCACCGACATTCCGACCTACAACCCGGACATGAAGGTGTACGAAGTGTTCGACAAGGACGGCACCTCGCTGGCGCTGTTCTACACCGACTACTTCAAGCGTGACAGCAAGTCCGGTGGCGCCTGGATGGACGTGTTCGTCGAACAGGACGGCCTGACCGGTGCCAAGCCGGTGGTCTACAACGTCTGCAACTTCACCAAGCCGGCCGCCGGCCAGCCTGCGCTGATCAGCTTCGACGACGTCACCACCATGTTCCATGAGTTCGGCCATGCGCTGCACGGCATGTTCTCGAACGTGAAGTACCCGTCGATCGCCGGCACCGCGACCTCGCGCGACTTCGTCGAGTTCCCGTCGCAGTTCAACGAGCACTGGGCGCTGGACCCGAAGGTGTTCGCCAACTACGCCAAGCACTACAAGACCGGCGAGGCGATGCCGCAGGAGCTGGTCGACAAGATCCTCAAGGCACGCAGCTTCAACCAGGGCTACGCGACGACCGAGTACCTGTCGGCGGCGCTGCTGGACCTGGCCTGGCACACGCAGAAGGCCGACGCGCCGCTGCAGGATGTCGGCGCCTTTGAAGCCAGCGCGCTGAAGAAGTTCAAGGTCGACCTGCCGCAGGTGCCGCCGCGTTACCGCACCACCTACTTCGACCACATCTGGGGTGGTGGCTACTCGGCCGGTTACTACGCCTACTTCTGGGCCGAAGTGCTCGACCACGATGCCTACCAGTGGTTCACCGAGCACGGTGGCCTGACCGCGGCCAATGGCCAGGAGTTCCGCGACAAGATCCTCTCGCGCGGCAACAGCGTGGAACTGTCGACCCTGTACCGCGATTTCCGTGGCAAGGACCCGTCGGTGGAACCGCTGCTGAAGTTCCGCGGGTTGAAGTAAGAAAGCGAAAACGGCGGGGGCAACCCCGCCGTTTTTCTTTCTGTAGCGTCGAGCCATGCTCGACGTTCTTCTGTAGAGCCGAGCCCACGCTCGGCTGATAGTTCCTGGAAAGGCAGCCGAGCATGGGCTCGGCTCTACAAACAGCGTTACGTTCCCACGTGCACCCGGTTGGCCTGCTCGGCCAGGCCCAGGTGATCCAGCGCGATATCCAGCGCCAGCACGTAGCTCTGCGCGCCGTAGCCGGCGGCGATGCCCAGGCGCTGGCCGACACCAGCCGGCAGGCACGGCTCGGCCACTGCGCCGTCGTCATGCACTTCCACATAGGCGTTGTGCAGGTACGGCAGCAGGCGCTGCAGGCGCAAGCTGTTGGCACACGCGCCCGGGTCGAGCAGGGTCACCTCGCCGCGGCTGTGGTCGGCCACGCGCAGGGCGTCCAGCAGTTCCTGTTCCGAACCACAGGCACGGATCGCCACGCTGGTGCCGGCGTCGATCGCACGATGCACCAGTGACTTCAGGACCGGTGCCGGCAGCGGCATCGCGGTGCGGATCAGGGCGCCGGCCGCTTCCGGGCCACGGATGATGAAGATCGACATGGCTCAGCCCTCCTGTGCCAGGCGGCGGCCGACAATGGCCAGCGACAACGGGTAGCCGGCCTGCTGGCTGCGCTGGTCGACCACCACGGCGGCGGGACCGTGCTGCAGGCGCAGGCGCGCATCCAGCCCTGGCTCGCTGGGGGCCTGCAGTTCGATGTACTGCGCCGGCAGCCGTTCCAGCGCCGCCTGCAGCGCGCCACCTTCGGCCTGCCATTGCGCCTCGTCAGCGGTACCGACATCCAGCAGTACCCAGTCGGCCGAGCGCGCCTGCGGCTGGCACAGGCACTGGCGTACCTCGGACAGGCTGGCGCAGTCGCTGCACAGCACGCGATGGCCGGCCAGCTGCGTCGGCAGTTGGGGACGCGGTGCCGACGAAGAGGCGTGGCGGATCACCAGGAGGGTCATACAACACCTTGCGGAATGCGCCCTGCGGCGCGGTGGGCACACGATGCGCGTGCCGCCCGTAAAGGTGCGATGCCCGCGGCCGGTCCCGCGCGTAAAACCTGCGTAACCCTTCCTGTAGAGCCGAGCCTGCGCTCGGCCGCTCTGCGCCCCAGTCGGGCAACCGCGACGCTGCAAGGAACAAGCCGAGCGTGGGCTCGGCTCTACCGGATCGCGTCGCGGGAACCTCTCCCGCCTGGATGTGGTCTGATGCAGCTACCACCTACCCGGAGCCTGTCATGGATGCTGCTGCCCGTCCTCCCTTGTCCGAACGCGCGCTGGTCTGGCTGAAGAAGGAAGCATTGCCGCTGCTGGTGATGCTCGGCCTGCTCGCCGCCGCCCGCGATACCCTCGCCAACCACTACGTGGTGCCGAGTGGCTCGATGCAGCCGACCCTGCAGCCGGGCGACCGGGTGGTGGTGGACATGCGCGCCTACGGCCTGCGCCTGCCGTTCACCGGCAAGGAACTGATGGCCACCGGCGTCCCGCAGCGCGGTGAAGTGGCGGTGTTCGATTCACCGGCCGACGGCACCCGCCTGATCAAGCGCGTGGCGGCGGTGGCCGGTGACCACGTGCAGATGCGCGAGGGCCATCTGAGCATCAACGGCCAGCCGCTGCAGATCGCCGATCTGCAGGACGTGGAAGCCTTCGGCGAGCGCCGTGCCCGCCTCGACCTGGACATGGGCGGCGGTCCGGACATCGCCGATCTGGTGGTGCCGGCCGGCAAGGTGCTGGTGCTGGGTGACCACCGCGGCAACAGCTTCGACGGCCGCTTCTTCGGCTTCGTCGACGCCGACAAGGTCTACGGCCGTGCGGTGGCGGTGTACTACCGCCGCGGCGACGGTTTCGAGTGGCAGCGCCTGTAAGCTGAATTGATACTTCTTGGGTATCAATCCTGACTTATCAGGTTATGGATCGACTGGATCGACAGGCCTAGTCTGAGGCCCGTTCCCTCCCATGCCCGGCCGCCCCACCGGCCCTTCGATCCCATGACTGGCGAAACCGCGGCGGCCGTCGAGCGCCGCCCCCCCACTGTCGATCCCATCGCCGAGACCCGCATCCAGCAGGGCACGCCGGCCTTCCGCCGCACCGCGCTGGCACTGTTCCTGGCCGGCTTCTCCACCTTCGGCCTGCTGTACACCGTGCAGCCGCTGCTGCCCGAGTTCAGCCGCCACTTCGGCGTGTCCGCCGCAGGCAGCGCGATGTCGTTGTCGCTGACCACCGGCACGCTGGCGGTGGCGATGCTGTTGGCCGGCCTGCTGTCCGATGCGGTCGGCCGTCGCCCGTTGATGATTGCCGCGCTGCTGGCCTCGGCCATGCTGTCGCTGAGCACGGCGCTGGTGGACGACTGGACCACGCTGCTGGTGCTGCGCACCCTGCTTGGCCTGGCGCTGAGCGGCGTGCCGGCAGTGGCGATGACCTACCTGGTCGAGGAGATGGACAGCCGCGCGCTGGGCCTGGCGATGGGCCTGTACATCGGCGGCAACGCCATCGGTGGCATGAGCGGGCGCCTGCTGGCCGGCATCATCGCCGATCACTGGGGCTGGCGCTGGGGCATCGGCGTGGTCTCGATCATCGCCATCGCCAGTACCGTGCTGCTGTGGCTGCAGCTGCCGCCGTCGCGCCATTTCAGCGCGCGACGCGATGGCCTGCGCGAGTTGCCGTCGCGCTGGCGCACGCTGTTCGCCGACCGGGGCCTGCCGTGGCTGTTCGCCACCTCGTTCGTGCTGATGGGCGTGTTCGTCACCCTCTACAACTACCTGGGCTATCACTTGCTGGCGCCGCCGTACCACCTCAGCCAGACCGTGGTCGGGCTGATCTTCAGCGTGTACCTGGTGGGCACCTTCAGTTCGGCGTGGATGGGCCAGCAGGCTACGCGGTACGGGCGCGGCCGCATCCTGTCGATCTCGTTCGCGCTGATCGGCGCCGGCATCGCGCTGCTGGCGATGCCGTGGCTGAGCACGATGGCACTGGGCATCGCGCTGGTGACCTTCGGCTTCTTCGGTGGCCACTCGGTGGCCAGCAGCTGGGTCGGCAGCCGTGCCGGTACGATGCGCGCGGAAGCGTCGGCGCTGTACCTGTTCGCCTACTACCTGGGCTCCAGCGTGCTGGGCGGGGTGGGTGGCCTGGCCTACGCGGCCTGGGACTGGCTGGGCGTGTGCGCGTTCGCTGCCGTGCTGACCCTGATCGGGGGCGGCATCGTCTGGGCGCTGCAGCAGCGCGCGCCGCAGCCGGTCACGGCCTGACGCCAGCCTCGCGTTCCGCACGGGCGCGGCGTTGCTCTGGTAGATGCCGACCTTGGTCGGCGCTCTGGCACGGCAGCCAACCAAGGTTGGCGTCTACCAAACCTAGGTGGGTGGCACTTCATCCTTCGGCGAACGCCCCGCGCAGCAGCCCGGCGAAGTTGCGGATCAGCGGCGTGACGCCCTCGCGATGCCACGCCAGCTGCACCTCCGAATGCGCACCGGCGTCGGCCAGCGCCACGAAGCGCGCGCCTTCCACGCGGATGTGATCGCAGGACGAGGGCAGGATCGCCGCACCCAGGCCTGCAGCCGCAAGACTGATCAATGTCGATGCCTCACCGGCTTCCTGCACGATGCGCGGCGTGAACCCGGCGGCCGCGCACAGCGCGATCATGTGGTCATGGATGCCCGCGCCCGCGCTGCGGCGAAATGCCACGAACGGCTCCTGCGCGAAGTCGCGTAGCGACAACGTGCCCTGCTTCGACAGCCTGCGCAGGGCAGGGTGGTCGGCATGCACGATCAACGCCAGCGGATCGACGAACAGGCTGTGCGCCACCAGCTCCGGCGGCAATGCGCGCTTGCGGATGATGCCCACGTCCAGTGAACCGTCGAGCAGCGCATCGATCTGCTGCAGCGTGTTCATCTCGCTCAGCTGCAGCCGCACCTGTGGGTACTGCTGGCGGTAGCGCAGGATCGAACGCGGAATCTGCGGCGACAGCGGCGTGGCCCGGGTCAGGCCGATACGCAGTTCGCCCTGCTCGCCGCGCTGCGCGCGCTGTACCTCGTCCACCGCGGTTTCCACCTGCTGCACGATGGCGCGCGCGCGCTCCTGCAGCAGCTCACCCGCAGGCGTCAGCTGCACACGACGATGGCTGCGCACGAACAGGCGCGCCCCGATCAGGTCTTCCAGCTGGCGGATCTGCTGGCTGAGCGGCGGCTGCGACATGCCCAGCCGCTCCGCCGCCTGGCCGAAGTGCAGCGTATCGGCAACGGCGAGGAAGTAACGCAGGTGGCGGAGTTCGATGGACATGCGCCCAGTCTATGCATCGCCAGCCGGAAATGGGGTCAGATCCGTTTTCCTGCGGAAAACGGATCTGACCCCGGTCACCCGTCATCCACGCATGGCGTGGATCTACCGTGTCGACCAAGGTCGACACCTACCCACAGCAGCAGATACCAACAGCAGCAGGAATCTGTCAGAGGCGGGGCGGTGTGGGTGGGCAGGACCGTTGGCGCCATGGATGGCGCCATCGAGCCCCCAGGGATGGGTTCACGGCGTGTCCTGCCCACCCACACCGCCCCGCCATCTACGGATAGCAGGCTTTTGCTGTTGCTTTGGCTTCAGCAGGTGCAGGGCGCAGCCCTGCCGAACACCCTCACCGCTCCGAATGCCCGCTCTGGTCGTAATCGCGCGGACTGAACAACTCCGGCTGGATCAGCTCGATGAACGCGCGCGCCTGCGCCGACAGCGCCTTGCCCCGGCGCACGATCACCCCGTAACTGCGCTCGGGGAACCAGCGCTTCATCGACCGCGCCGCCAACCGCTCGCGGTCGGCCTCGTTCAGGCACAGCGCCGGCACGATGGAAATGCCCATGCCCATCGCCACGTACTGCTTGATCACCTCCCAGCCGCCCACTTCCAGTGCCACGGTGTAGGCGATGCGGTGGCGCTGGAATACCTGGTCAACCAGCCGGTAGGTGATCTGCCGCTTCGGCGGCAGCACCAGCGGGTAGCGCGCGATGTCGGCCAGCTCCAGCTCGCCGCCACTGGCCAGCGGATGGTCGTGCGGCGCGATCAGTACCTGCTCGAAGCGGTAGGCCGGGGCGTAGGTCAGGTCGGCCGGTACATCGGTCATCGAACCGATCGCCAGGTCGGCGGCGTCCTCGCGCAGCAGGTCGGTGCCATCGGCGCTGATCGCGTTGTGCAGGGTCAGGCGCACGTCCGGGTGGTGCAGGCGGAAGCGCTCGACGATCTTCGGCAGCAGGTACAGGATCGTCGAGCTGTTGGCGGCGATGTTCAGCTCGCCCGCATCCAGGCCGCGCACCTTGTCGCGGAAGCGCGCCTCCAGCCCGTCCAGGTTCTCCACCAGCGGCTGCGCCATCTCGTACAGCAGCTGGCCCTCGCGGCTGGGTACCAGGCGGCGCCCACTGCGCTCGAACAACGGCACCCCCAGTTCCCGTTCCAGGGCCTGCAACTGCAGGCTGATGGCCGGCTGGCTGACGAAAAGTGCCTCAGCCGCCCGTGAGACCGAGCCCAGGCGCACCGTCTGGCAGAACGCACGCAATGGCTTCAGCCGGTCGGATTTGTAGGAAAAACGCGGACTTGGCGGGGTGCGTGTGCTCATCGTGTCACGAGTATTAGCACAACTTATGTCGAACATTGCAAAAACTGTTTTGCCAAATACTCCGGCCCAGCGGCACCGTGGAGACGTTCCCCCACCGCTGGAGTCGCCCCATGTCCGCCGTCGCTTCCGCTGTTCCCACCCCTGCCAGCAAGGCTACCCCCGGCATCGCCCTGGCGACCCGCGTGGCCGGCCAGGACACCGTGCTGCCGGCGCCGCTGCTGGCCCTGCTGGTGTCGCTGCACCGTGCGGTGGAACCGGGCCGGCAGGCACGGCTGCAGGCGCGCCGCGAGCGCCAGGCGTTCTTCGACCAGGGCGGCCTGCCGGACTTCCGCGAGGACACCGCTGCGATCCGTAGCGGCGACTGGCGCGTTGCGCCGCTGCCGGCCGCGCTGCAGGACCGCCGCGTCGAGATCACCGGCCCGACCGATCCGAAGATGGCCATCAACGCGCTGAACTCCGGCGCCAAGGTGTTCATGGCCGACTTCGAGGATTCGACCTCGCCGACCTGGCGCAACCTGCTGGCCGGGCAGCAGTCGCTGGCCGCCGCGGTGCGTGGCGATCTCGACTACACCGCCCCCAATGGCAAGCACTACACGCTGCGCCCGTATGACGAGCAGGCGGTGCTGATCGTGCGCCCGCGTGGCTGGCACCTGGACGAAAAGCACGTGCGCATCGATGGCCAGTTCATCGCCGGCGGCCTGTTCGACGCGGCGGTGTTCGCCTTCCACAACGCCCGCACCCTGCAGGCGAAGGACCGCGGCCCGTACTTCTACCTGCCCAAGCTGCAGAGCATGGAAGAGGCGGCGCTGTGGGAAACCGCGCTGTCGCACATCGAAGGCATGCTCGGCCTGCCGCACGGCCAGATCAAGGTGACCGTGCTGATCGAAACGCTGCCGGCGGTGTTCGAGATGGATGAGATCCTGCACGCGCTGCGTGACCGCATCGTCGGCCTGAACTGTGGGCGCTGGGACTACATCTTCTCGTACCTGAAGACCTTCCGGCGCCACGCCGACCGCGTGCTGCCCGAGCGCGGCCAGGTGACCATGACCCAGCCGTTCCTGAAGGCCTATTCGGAACTGCTGATCCAGACCTGCCATCGCCGTGGTGCACATGCGATGGGTGGCATGGCCGCGCAGATTCCGATCAACAACGATGCCGCCGCCAACGAACAGGCGATGGCCCGCGTGCGCGCTGACAAGCTGCGCGAAGTGACCGCCGGCCACGACGGCACCTGGGTCGCGCATCCGGCGCTGATTCCGGTGGCGATGGCGATCTTCGACGAACACATGCCCGGTGCGAACCAGCACAGCGTGCTGCGCCAGGATGTGTGCGTCGGCCGCGACGAACTGATCGCACGGCCGCCCGGCACCATCACCCGCGCCGGCTTCGAAGGCAACGTGGAAGTCTGCGTGCGCTACCTGGCGGCATGGCTGGATGGCAACGGCTGCGTGCCGATCCACCACCTGATGGAGGACGCGGCCACCGCCGAGATCAGCCGCAGCCAGTTGTGGCAGTGGCTGCATACGCCGGGCCAGCAGCTGGACGATGGCACCGCCATCGACCTGGCACTGCTGGATGCCACGCTGGCTCAGCTGCCGGCACGGCTGGGTGACACCGCCACGCTGCCCGGTGGCGCACGCATCGGCGAGGCCATCGCCCTGCTCGGCGAACTGAGCCGCAGCGACGAACTGACCGATTTCCTGACCCTGCCGGCCTACGCGCGCATCGACTGATCGCCGCCCGCGTTTCCCGCCGTTTCCCTCCCCGCTGCACGCACGAACCGAACTGGAGAAAGACATGAGCAAGCTGCCCACTGCCGAACAGATCCAGCACGACTGGGATACCAACCCGCGCTGGGAAGGCATCCAGCGCAACTACAGTGCCGCCGAAGTGGTGCGCCTGCGCGGCACCGTCCACATCGAGCATTCGCTGGCCCGCCTGGGTGCGGAGAAGCTGTGGGCGTCGCTGCATGAGCGCGAGTTCGTCAACGCGCTGGGTGCATTGACCGGCAACCAGGCCATGCAGCAGGTCAAGGCGGGCCTGAAGGCGATCTACCTGTCCGGTTGGCAGGTGGCGGCCGACGCCAACCTGGCCGGGCAGATGTATCCGGACCAGTCGCTGTACCCGGCCGATTCGGTGCCGGCAGTGGTCAAGCGCATCAACAACACGCTGCTGCGCGCCGACCAGCTGCACCACGCCGAAGGCAAGGACGACATCGACTTCCTGCAGCCGATCGTCGCCGATGCGGAGGCCGGTTTCGGCGGCGTGCTCAATGCGTTCGAGCTGATGAAGGCGATGATCGAGGCCGGTGCCGCCGGCGTGCATTTCGAAGACCAGTTGGCGTCGGTGAAGAAGTGCGGGCACATGGGCGGCAAGGTGCTGGTGCCGACCCGCGAGGCGATCGAGAAGCTCAATGCCGCGCGGCTGGCCGCCGATGTGCTGGGCGTGCCGACCCTGCTGGTGGCGCGCACCGATGCCGAAGCGGCTGATCTGCTGACCAGCGACATCGACGGCAACGACAAGCCGTTCACCACCGGCGAGCGCACCGTCGAAGGCTTCTACAAGACCCGCAACGGCCTGGACCAGGCGATCAGCCGTGGCCTGGCCTACGCGCCCTACGCCGACCTGGTGTGGTGCGAGACCGGCAAGCCGGACCTGGAATTCGCACGCAAGTTCGCCGAGGCGATCCATGCGAAGTTCCCGGGCAAGCTGCTGGCCTACAACTGCTCGCCCAGCTTCAACTGGAAGAAGAACCTGGACGACGCCACCATTGCGAAGTTCCAGCGCGAACTGGGCAGCTACGGCTACAAGTTCCAGTTCATCACCCTGGCCGGGTTCCATGCGTTGAACTACGGCATGTTCAACCTGGCCCACGGCTACGCACGCCGCCAGATGAGCGCGTTCGTCGAGTTGCAGGAAGCCGAGTTCGAAGCGGCCGAGCGCGGCTTCACTGCGGTCAAGCACCAGCGCGAGGTCGGTACCGGCTACTTCGATGCGGTGACCCAGGCGATCCAGCAGGGCCAGTCGTCGACCACCGCGCTGACCGGCTCGACCGAGGAAGAACAGTTCCATGGCGGGCGCAGCGAACGCGCGGCGTGATGCGGCGCGCCGCGTGATCCGGTGGTGCCGGCCGCTGGCCGGCAACCCATCGATGTTTCCGAAGCCCATGCAGTTGCCGGCCAGCGGCCGGCACTACCGGGCTCCGGGTGATCAGGGTGGCCAGGGAAGGGCCAGACAACGCCGGCCGGTCGGGGGACCTGCCGGCGTTGTTGTATCGATGCAAGGGCGCAGCACGCGCGGAGCGTCAATCAGGCGCACCCCGGTGCCGGCAACTTGGCCGAAACCCTGTGAAACCCGGCATCGGATTGATCCAGCAGGAGTTTTGCCCGGACACCCGTGACCAGAACGGGCCATCACCGATCTTCACATCAATCAAGATCGGCAGAAGGGTCAAAATGAGATAGGGCGCACACTTTAAAGCGGTGCTATGCTCCGCGGCTCACCAGGGGACGCTGGCGGCGGGTGCAGGGAATGACCGGCAGGGGTGCGGCCGAGAACAGTGATGTGACGACAGGTATCGCCCGGGTGGCGATGGCCGAGATCGTGCACGCTCTGTTGTCCGATGCCGAGGTGGCATTGTTCGCCAGATTCGCCCGCGCATGCAAGCTCCGTGCCGGACAGTGGCTGTTCCAGCGTGGCCACCGCGGCGAGCGCATGTATGTGATCCTCGAAGGCCAGATCGAACTGGACTTCGGCGAGGACCTGGTGATCAAGACGCTCGGGCAGCACGAGTTCTTCGGAGAACTGGGCCTGTTGGTCGGCGACCACCTGCGCAGCGCCAGTGCGCGCGCGCTGGTCGACTGCGATGTGCTGGAGCTGGGCCCGGCCGATTTCCATCGGCTGGTCGAATCCGATCCCGGCCTGGTGGCCTATTTCCTGCGCCGCACGATCATGCGCGTGCTGGCCAACGAACAGGCACTGATCGCACAGCTGCGCCGGCGCAACCACGATCTGGAAACCGCGCTGGACAATCTGTACATCACTACCCATCAGTTGACCCACACCCGTGAGCTGGTGCGTACCGATGAACTGACCGGGCTGCACAACCGGCGAGGCCTCACCCTGTACCTGCAGGAGTGCCGCGAGCGGGCCGAGGGGCCGCCGCAGGCGCTGCTGCTGATCGATTGCGACCGCTTCAAGCAGATCAACGACCGCCACGGCCACCAGGCCGGCGACCGCGTGCTGCAGAGCATGGGCAACATCCTGCGCTCGATGGCCGGCGAGCAGGACCTGGCCTGCCGGCTTGGTGGCGATGAGTTCTGCCTGATCCTGCGCCGTGGCAATCACGAGATCGTGCAGCACGCGGCCGAGTTCATCATCAGTGCGGTGCATGGCCTGCTCGAGCGCAGCCATGGCACGCCGCATGTGAGCCTGGTCAGCATCGGCGCCTGCCTGCTGGCGCCGGAGGCAGGCTGGAGCGAGTGGTATGCCTGCGCGGATCGTGCGCTGTACCAGGCCAAGCGCGATGGCGGCAACTGCCTGCGCTGGGCGGATGATCCGGACGGCCAATAGGGAGAGGCAGGCGATGAATGGCGACAACGGAACGTCAGCCCCGCATAGCCCACAGCTGCGCGCCCTGCTGTTCACCGATCTGTGTGATTCGCTGCAGCTGGTCGAGCGGATCGGCGATGTGGCGGCGGCAAGCCTGTTCCAGGAACACGATCGCCTGGTACTGGTGCTGCAGCAGCGCTGGAACGGCCAGCTGATCGATCGCTCCGATGGCTTGTTCATGCTGTTCGAGCGCGTCGTCGACGCACTGGGCTTCGCCCTGGACTACCAGCGCGAACTGCACGCGCTGGGCCAGCAGCGCGCGATTGAACTGCGCGCGCGCGCCGGCCTGCACGTGGGCGACGTGCTGACCTGGGAGAACAGTGCCGAGGCGGTCCGTGCCGGTGCCAAGTCGATGGAGGTGGAAGGCCTGGCCAAGCCGATGGCGGCGCGCCTGATGATGCTGGCCCGCCCCGGCCAGATCCTGCTGTCGGCGGTGGCCGAATCGCTGACCCGCCGTGCCACCGATGCACTGGGCGAGCGTGGCACGCGCCTGCTGTGGAAATCGCACGGGCGCTGGCGCTTCAAGGGCGTGCCGGTGGTGCAGGAAGTGATCGAAGTGGGCGAGATCGGTTCGGCGCCGCTGCGCATGCCGCGCGCCAACGCCAAGGCGCGCCGCGACCTGCCGCTGTGGCGGCAACCGCTGGTGCTGGCCGCCGAAGGCCTGATCCTTGCCGCGGCCGTGCTGGGCGGCTGGCTGCTGCTGCGGTCGGAGCCGGCCATTGCCTTCGCCGAACGTGACTGGGTGGTGCTTGGCGATGTCGACAACCTCACCGGCGATCCGATCTTCGATGACTCGATGCGGCACGCGATCCGGATCGCGCTGGAACAGTCGCGCTACGTGAACGTGCTGTCGGAAGGCAAGATCCGCGAAAGCCTGGAAATGGCGCGGCTCTCGGGCGATACCCGGCTCAACCGCGATACCGCGGTCGATGTGGCGGTGCGGGAGGGCGCGCGCGCGGTGCTGCTGCCGACCGTGCGGCAGAAGATCGGTGGCTACGAGCTGGCCATCGATGTTGCCGCACCGGGCAGTGGCCAGGTGATCCAGACCTTCACCGCCACCGCCGATCGATCCGACCAGATGGTGTTCGCCGTGGACGACGTGGTCGGTCGCCTGCGTCGCGGACTGGGCGAGTCGGTGGCCAGCCTGGAGCAATCCCTGCCGCTGCCGCGCGCCTCGACCCAGGACCTGCGCGCACTGCGCGCGTTCGCGCTGGCCGAGAGCGCACTGGGTCAGCGTCGCTTCGAAGAAGCCCGCAACCTCTACCAGGCCGCGATCGACATCGATCCCGGTTTTGCCCTGGCCTACATGGGCGTGGCCAAGCTGCATGCGCGCACCGCGCAGGTCGCGGACGCGCGTGACGCGCTGGAGCACGCGCTGGCCCAGCAGCAGCGCCTGCCCGCGCGTGAGCGCCTGTACCTGAAGGGCTGGCAGGCCGAACTGGAACCCGGTGGCTGGCCGCTGGAACAGTGGCGTGCACTGGCCAAGATCTATCCGGATTCGTTTGCTGGGCTGTCCAATACCTCCTGGGGGTTGCTGCAGGACAATCGCTTCACCGAGGCCGAGCCCTATGCGCGCGCCGCGACGGTGCCTCAGGACCCGTTGCGGCTGTATCCGACCATCCATCTGGCGCGGGCACAGCTGGGCCTCGGCCAGCCGCAGCAGGCAATGCGCACCTTGCGCCAGGCACGGATGCTGCGCGGCAATGACGAGGCCGACGACCTGGATGTGGACGTGCTGGTTGCGCAGGGCCTGGATGCACAGGCGCAGCAGCTGTTGATGCGGTTGCCGCGGGGGGACGACCTGCAACAGCGCATGCGCCTGCGGGCCCACCTGCTGGTGGCTGCGGAGCAGCGTGATTGCAGCAGTTTGCATGCCGCGATTGCTGCGGACGGTCCAGCACCGGATCTGATCGACTACCAGATCCATCAACGCCTGCAGCACGCCACCGTGACCACGCTGTGCACGGCCGGCGATGCGAAGGAGCTTGAATCCATTGCCGCCGTGCTGCGGCCGCTGCTGCGGAACAACGACGACTCCGCCGTGGGCAGCCGCAGCCTGCAGCTGCTGGCCCTGACTTATCTGGCCCAGCGCCAGGGCCAGCATGCGCTGGCCGCAGAGTGGCTGCGCGACCATGGCGAACTGCTGGAGCGGCAGCGCAGCCCTGTGGTGGGCAAGTGGCGTCGGGTTGTGTTGGCGATGGCCGAACTGGCGCAACAGCGTCCGCGGGCGGCACGCCATCTGCTCGAGCCCACCTTTGATGGCAGCGAACCTGTGCAGGCCCACGTTGTGCTGCTGCAGGCACTGCGTGCCGAGCAGGACACTGCCGGCGTGCGTCGCGAGCAGGCCTGGCTGGCCCGGCACCACGGCCAGGCCATTGCCGAGGTGGCGTCCATGCAGGTCTGGCAACCCCTGAATGTGCACGACATCGCCACCGAGGCGACGTCGGTGCGAGTGTCGCGCTGATGCGGACTCAGGCGTTGACGCGCTCGTCGATGCGGTCGGCTTCGAAGCAGAACACCACGGTCATCGAGGCGGTCGAGGTACTCAGGTACGCATGCAGCGAATCACGGGTGCGGCTCAGCTCCTCGACCGAGGCCAGGGTGCCGATCTTCATGCAGTCGTTTTCGCCAACGGCACCGTCCAGCCCGATCGAGGCCAGGGCCTTGGCCGGCGAAGCGGTGAAGTGGCTGCGGAACGCTTCGCTGCCGATCAGGTGGTCCAGCAGGGTGCTGGCGTCGGCGGCGGAAAGACGGGGATGGCTCATGGGGATTGTCCGTAGGTGGAGCTACTCGTATCGGCCGCGACAGCCCGCCATTGAGGGCCGCGCTGTGCACGTCGCTAAAGTTGGCCGCGCTGCGGTCGTTGCTGCTATGCCGGCTGTGCGGCACAAGGAAGGAAACCGATGCGCCTGCGCCGCTGCGCCAGCCTGATGTTCGAGCCTCGCGAGGCGGTCACCCTGGACCTGCGCGCGATGCTGGCCGGCCACGCCGAGATGGACAGCCAGATCAGCTGGGTGGCGCTGGCCGCCCACCTGGACCAGCCACTGCCGGTGGACGCCGAGGAGCGCCAGCTGCTGGGCGGGCTCAGCGCGCACCGCTGGAGCGAACCGCCCGCCGATGCCTGCCCGGCCATGCTGGCCCGCCTGGTCGAACAGGGCCTGCTGTTGACCGACCCACCGAGCGAGGTGGGGCACCAGATGCGCGACGAGGCGCTGCGGCGCAGCCAGTGGTGGCCATTGGCTGCGCTGGCCCATCGCCATGCGCGCTGGCAGGCCGTGGACAGCGTGGAGGACATGCGCCGGCAGGGGTTGGACACCGCGGCCGGCCTGCGCCAGCGCCTGGGGCCGCCACCGCCGGTGGTGCAGCCGATGCAGGGCGACTACCAGCCGCTGCCGCGCAGCGAAGAGGCCGCGTTCGATGCACTGCTGGCGCGTCGCACCACCTGCCGCAATTTCGACCCGCAGCGCGCGTTGCCGCTGCCACTGCTGGCCCAGGTGCTGCAGCGGACGTTGATGGCGCACGCGGTGCAGAAGGTCGAGCGCGATACCGAGTTCCTGAAGAAGAACGTGCCTTCCGGTGGCGGCCTGCACCCCACCGAGGGCTTCCTGCTGGTGCAGAACGTGGAAGGACTGGCACCGGGCTTGTACCACTATCATCCGGTGCAGCACGCCGTGCTGCCGCTGCCCTCGCCACCGCCGCAGGCGTTGCCTGCGATGGCGCGGCGGATGCTGTCCGGGCAGGCGTGGTTCGCCGATGCGCCAGCGCTGCTGGTACTGGCACCGCGTTATGACCGCTGCTTCTGGAAGTATCGCAACCATGCCAAGGCGCACCGTGCGGTGACGCTGGACGTGGGCCACATTTCGCAGTTGCTGTACCTGTGCGCCACCGAGCGCGGGCTGGCAGCATTCGTGACAGCGGCGATCAACGATGCCGATGTCGATCGTGCTTTTGGGTTCGATGGCATCGGCCAGAGCGCGATGGCCATCTGTGGCCTGGGCTGGCGCAGTGCCACGCTGGACACGGCCGAATTCGATCCGGCCGGGCGGGTGGCGACGGGCGACGACCGCTGAGCGGCCGCCGCCCCGGCGATCAGGTCGCCTCGAAGTCCACCAGCACCGCGCCGTCGCCGACCTGGTCGCCGGCCTTGGCACGGTAACCCTTCACCGTGCCATCGGCCGGTGCCTGCAGGGTGTGCTCCATCTTCATCGCTTCCAGCACCACCAGCGGCGTGCCGCGCTTGACCTCGGTACCGGCCGCGACCAGCGTGGCCACGATCCTGCCCGGCATGGGTGCCAGCAGGCTGCCGGCGTCGGCCACGGCGTGGTCCGATTCACCCACTGGATCATGCAGGGTGAAGCGGTGCTGGCCGTCGGCGCCGAACAGGTACAGCTGGTTACCGTCGCGCAGCAGCTGCAGCGACCCGCGGCGCTCGCCCAGCTGCACCGTCAGTCCGTGCACATCGGCCGTGCCGATCACCCGCACCGGTGCAGCGTCATCGCACTGCACGCGCCAGCCATCGGCCTGCGCCCACACCTTCAGCGTGTGCTTGCGTTCGCCCTGCTGCAGCGGCACTACGCGCGGCGCGGACGCACCGAGGCGCCAGCCATCCTGTGACCGCCACGGCGAATGCGGATCGCGCACGTCGGTGCTGGCGGGCGCCGTGCTTGCCACCGCGGCCACGGCGGCCAGCAGCCACAGGTCCGCACCCGCGTCGCCCACGGCACTCAATGCCGCCTGTTCGCGTTCGATCAGCGCCGTATCCAGCCTGGCGTGCGCGAACGAATCGGTATTCACCAGGCGGCGCAGGAAGCCGGCGTTGGTGGTCACGCCCACCACCTGGCAGTCGGCCAGGGCCTGGCTCATGCGGCGCAGCGCGGCGTCGCGGTCCACGTCCCAGACGATCAGCTTGGCGATCATCGGATCGTAGTACGGGGTGATGCTGTCACCTTCCTCCACGCCGGTATCGACGCGCACGTTGGCCGACGCTGCCGGCAGGCGCAGGCGGCGCAGGGTGCCGGTGGAGGGCAGGAAGCCACGGTCGGCATCCTCGGCGTACAGCCGCGCTTCGATCGCGTGGCCATGGATGGCCAGCTGGTCCTGGCGCAGCGGCAGCGGTTGGCCCGAAGCCACGCGCAGCTGCCACTCCACCAGGTCGGTGCCGGTGATGTATTCGGTGACCGGGTGCTCGACCTGCAGGCGGGTGTTCATTTCCATGAAGTAGAAATCGCCGTCCGGGCCGGCGATGAATTCCACCGTGCCCGCCCCCTCATAGCCCACTGCGCGTGCGGCATCGACCGCGGCCTTGCCCATTGCAGCACGACGTTCGGGGCTCATGCCCGGCGCGGGTGCTTCTTCCAGCACCTTCTGGTGGCGGCGCTGCACCGAGCAGTCGCGCTCGAACAGGTAGACCGCCTCACCGTGGCTGTCGCCGAACACCTGGATCTCGATATGGCGCGGGCGCTCGACGTACTTCTCGACCAGCACGTGGTCGTTGCCGAACGCCGAGGCCGCCTCGCGCTGGCAGCTGGCCAGCGCATCGACGAAGTCCTCGCTGCGTTCGACCTTGCGCATGCCCTTGCCACCGCCACCGGCGCTGGCCTTGATCAGCACCGGGTAGCCGATGCCATCGGCCTGCGCGCGCAGGAAGTCCGGCGCCTGCTGGTCACCGTGGTAACCCGGCGTCAGCGGCACACCGGCCTTGGCCATCAGCGCCTTGGCCGCGCTCTTGTCACCCATCGCGCGGATGGCGCTGGGCGGTGGCCCGATGAAGGTGATGCCGGCGGCGGCACAGGCATCGGCGAAGTCGGCATTCTCGGACAGGAAGCCGTAACCGGGGTGGATGGCCTGTGCGCCGGTAGCGCGCGCGGCATCAAGCAGGGCATCGCTGCGCAGGTAGCTCTCGCGTGCGGCGGCCGGGCCGATGTGGACGGCTTCATCGGCCAGGCGCACGTGGCGTGCGTTGCGGTCGGCATCGGAATACACCGCCACGGTGGCGATGCCGAGGCGGCGGCAGGTGGCGATGACGCGGCAGGCGATTTCGCCGCGGTTGGCGATCAGGACTTTGCTGAACATGGCAACGTGCTTCATAGGAGCGTGCTCGGTCATGGCACGGGTCACATGCGGAACACGCCGAAGCGCGTCTGCTGCGGGGCGGCGTTGAGGCTGGCCGACAGCGCCAGCGCCAGCACCTGGCGGGTGTCGGCCGGATCGATCACGCCGTCGTCCCACAGGCGCGCGCTGGCGTAGTACGGGTGGCCCTGCTGTTCGAACTGGTCGCGGATCGGTGCCTTGAAGGCATCCTCTTCCGCCGCCGGCCACTGGCCGCCCTTGGCTTCAATGCCATCGCGCTTGACCGTGGCCAGCACACTGGCGGCCTGCTCGCCGCCCATCACGCCGATGCGCGCGTTCGGCCACATCCACAGGAAGTTCGGCGAGTACGCACGGCCGCACATGCCGTAGTTGCCGGCACCGAACGAGCCGCCGATCACCACGGTGAACTTGGGCACCCTGGCACAGGCCACCGCCATCACCAGCTTGGCGCCGTCCTTGGCGATGCCGCCCTGTTCGTACTTGCGGCCGACCATGAAGCCGGTGATGTTCTGCAGGAACACCAGCGGGATGTTGCGCTGGGTGCACAGCTCGATGAAGTGCGCGCCCTTCAGGGCCGACTCGGAGAACAGGATCCCGTTGTTGGCGATGATGCCGATCGGGTAGCCGTTCAGATGGGCGAAACCGGTCACCAGCGTTGCGCCGTAGCGCGGCTTGAACTCGTCGAAGCGCGAGCCATCCACCAGCCGCGCGATCACTTCGCGAACGTCGTAGGGCTTGCGCGTATCGGCCGGGATCACGCCATACAGCTCATGGGCCGGCAGCAATGGCGCTTCAGGGGGCCGCACCGCCATCGCCGGTTCCGGCTTGCGCCAGTTGAGCTGGGCGATGATCGCGCGCACCCGTGCCAGTGCCTGCAGATCGTTGTCGGCCATGTGGTCGGCCACGCCGGAGATGCGGGTGTGCACGTCGGCGCCACCCAGTTCCTCGGCCGTGACCACTTCACCGGTGGCCGCCTTCACCAGCGGCGGGCCGCCGAGGAAGATCGTGCCCTGCTCGCGCACGATCACGGTCTCGTCGCTCATCGCCGGCACATAGGCGCCACCGGCGGTGCAGCTGCCCATCACGCAGGCGATCTGCGGAATGCCCTGCGCCGACAGGTTGGCCTGGTTGTAGAAGATGCGGCCGAAATGGTCGCGGTCGGGGAAGACTTCGTCCTGCAGCGGCAGGAACGCGCCACCGGAATCGACCAGGTAGATGCACGGCAGGTGGTTCTGCTCGGCGATCTCCTGCGCGCGCAGGTGCTTCTTCACCGTCATCGGGTAATAGGTGCCGCCCTTGACCGTGGCGTCGTTGGCCACGATCACGCATTCCACGCCGCTCACCCGGCCGATGCCGGCCACCACGCCCGCGGCGGGCACGGCGTCTTCATACATGCCGTGCGCGGCCAACGGCGCGATTTCCAGGAAGGCGCTGCCGGGGTCGAGCAGGGCGTCGATGCGGTCGCGCACCAGCAGCTTGCCGCGCGCGGTGTGCTTGGCGCGTGCCGCCTCACTGCCACCCAGCGCGGTGCGCGCGAGGGTGGCATGCAGGTCGTCGACTACGGCCTGCATGGCCGCGCGGTTGCTTTCAAACGTTTCGCTGCCCGGTTGCAGCTGGCTGTTCAGGACGGTCATCGCGGTGGCCTTACAGGGTGCGCTGGAACAGTTCGCGGCCGATCAGCATGCGGCGGATCTCCGAGGTGCCGGCGCCGATTTCATACAGCTTGGCGTCGCGCCACAAGCGGCCGGTCGGGTATTCGTTGATGTAGCCATTGCCGCCGAGGATCTGGATCGCCTGGCCGGTCAGCCAGGTGGCCTTCTCGGCGGCGTACAGGATCGCACCGGCGGCGTCCTGGCGGGTGGTGCGGCCCTGGTCGCAGGCGCGCGCCACGGCATAGACATACGCGCGGCAGGCACCCAGGCCCACGTACATGTCGGCGATCTTGGCCTGGATCAGCTGGAAGCTGCCGATCGGTTCGCCGAACTGGTGGCGCTCGTGCACATAGGGCATGACCACGTCCATGGCCGCGGCCATCAGGCCCAGCGGGCCACCGGACAGCACCACGCGCTCGTAGTCCAGGCCGGACATCAGTACGCGCACGCCACCGCCGACCTGGCCCAGCACGTTCTCTTCGGGAATCTCGCAGTCCTGGAACACCAGCTCGCAGGTGGGCGAGGAGCGCATGCCGAGCTTGTCCAGCTTCTGCGCGGTGGAGAAGCCCTTCATGCCCTTCTCGACCAGGAACGCGGTGATGCCCTTGGCACCGGCCTCCATGTCGGTCTTGGCGTAGACCACCAGCACGTCGGCATCCGGGCCGTTGGTGATCCACATCTTGTTGCCGTTGAGCACGTAGCGGTCGCCGCGCTTGTCGGCGCGCAGCTTCATCGACACCACATCCGAACCGGCACCCGGTTCGCTCATCGCCAGCGCGCCGACCAGGCTGCCGTTGCACAGGCCGGGCAGGAAGCGCTGCTTCTGTTCTTCGTTGCCGTTCTTGCGCAGCTGGTTCACGCACAGGTTGGAGTGCGCGCCATAGGACAGGCCGATGCCGCCGGAGGCGCGCGAGATTTCTTCCATCGCCACCACGTGGGCCAGGTAGCCCATGCCGGTACCACCGTATTCTTCTTCCACGGTGAGGCCGAGCAGGCCCTGTTCGCCCAGCTTCGGCCACAGGGCCAGCGGGAACTGGTTGCTGGCATCAGCCTCGGCGGCCAGCGGTGCGACCTCGGCGGCGGCAAAATGGGCCACGCTCTGGCGCAGCAGGTCGATGTCTTCGCCAAGATCGAAGTTCAGGGATGGCACGTGCATTGTGGTGGCTCCACGGCGGGATGGCAGGGAATGGACGCACCCGGCGGGGGAGCGGGCGGCGGTCGGCAGGACCGCCACCCGCACGGGCGATGGCCCCAGCGTAGCGGGGTTCGGATAAGAAGTGAATACGAATTCAAAAATTGAAACTAGAATCAGAACATGGCCTATAAACGCTCTGCATTGATGGAAGAACGCCTGGCGGGCGCCCGTGAACGGATCCTGCTGGCCACCCGCGAGCTGGTCGCCACCGGCGGCTGGCGCAACGCCCCGGTGACCGCCGTGGCGACCCAGGCGGGGGTGTCCACCGGCCTGATCTATCGCCACTTCCCGTCCAAGGCCGAGCTGTTCGTGGAGGTGCTCAACGCCGCGGTGGCCCACGAGGTCGCGATCATGGAGCGCATCGCCAGCGGTCCGGAGGTGGCCAGCGAGCGCCTGCGGCTGGCAATCACCGCCTTCGTCCGCCGCGCCCTGGCCGGGCCGGGGCTGGCGCACGCCTTCATCGTCGAACCGGTCGATCCGGACGTGGAGGCCGAGCGCATGCGCGGACGTCGCGCGTTCGGCGACGTGTTCCTGCGGCTGGTGGAGGAAGGCGTGGCCGCCGGTGAGCTGCCGGCGCAGGACGCGCATGTGGCCGCCGCGTGCCTGGTCGGCGCCTTCACCGAAGCGATGGTCGGTCCGACCGCGCCCAGCCGCGAAGCGCACCGCGACGAAGACGCGCTGGTGGATGCGATCTGCAGCTTCTGCCTGCGCGCGATCGGTGCCCCGGTAATCCGGTAGCGCCGGCCGCTGGCCGGCTTCTGTTGCTGGGGTCAGATCCCTTTTGCGGCGCAAAAGGGATCTGACCCCATCCCCGACCCCAGCCCCCGGCATGTTGCGCCGCACCAGCAGTGACGCCTGTTGTCGCACGCAAGGCGCGTTCTATACTCGGTCCATCACGCAGTCGCTCAGCCGTGGTCCAACGACTATCAGCCAGGGGTAACGAAGAGTGCGGAATTACGATCTGGAGTTCCTGAAACGCTTCTCCATGGTGATCGCGCTGCTGGCGACCATCACCCTCGGCCTCATCCTCCTTGCCGCCTACATCCACACCCGGATTCCGCCCGAGGTGTCGCCCACTGCGGCCAAGCGCACCGAACAGCGCATTTCGCCCACCGGCGCGGTCTATGCCGGCAGCACCGGCGCCGCCGCGCAGGCCGCGGCCAAGGCCGCCGCGCTGGCCAAGGCGGCGTCGCAGGTGGCCTACGGCGGCACCAAGGATGGCAAGGTGATCTTCGACAACCTGTGCACCGCCTGCCACACCAACGGTGTGGGCATGGCACCGACGCTGGACCATTCGCATTGGGACAAGCGCATCGCGCAGGGCAAGGACACCCTCTACAAGCACGCCATCGAGGGCTATACCGGCCCCGACGGCGGGATCATGCCGCCCAAGGGCGGCAACCCGGCGCTGACCGAAGAACAGATCCACGCCACCGTGGACTGGATGCTGGGCAACCTGAAGTAACCGCCGCAACGCGCCGCTTCCTGTAGAGCCGAGCCCGCGCTCGGCTGCTCTCCGCGCGGTGTGGCCAGGTGCAGCCGAGCATGGGCTCGGCTCTACGATCCCCCGGCTTTGCCCACCGAGGCCTGATCGCTCATATGCCCCCGCTGCGCAGGCGGGGTTTCGCATTTCAGGGTTAGTCTGTGCGCCTCTTCCATGGAGTCGCCCGTTGATGCGCCGCCGTTCCCTCGCCCTTGCCCTGTCCCTGCTGCTGCCGGCCGGCGCCTTTGCCCAGGCCCAGCCGCAGGCCACGCCGGTCGCGCCGCCCTCCGTCGCGCGCGGCAGCGCCACTGTGGTGCTGACCGCTGCGCCGGCCGACTGGCGCGCGCTGGATGGGCAGCGCGTGCGCATCGCCGCGCCGCTTACCCTGGCCGGTACCGATGGCCTGCAGCACTTCGGCCAGCTCACGGTGGCGTTCGATGGCCGCCTCTGGCAGCCGACCGAAGTGGCCGCGCCGGGCACTGCCGGCTATGAGCAGGTGATGGCCGACAACCAGCGCCGCCGCCTGGTGCTGGAGGATGGCAGCGATGCCCGCGACCCCGCCAGCGTGCCCTACCTGCCGGGCAACCCGGTGCTGCGCACCGGCATGCAACTGCGCAATGTGGAGGGCATCGTGCGCGTGGACGCGCAGGGCCATCCGCGCCTGCAGGTCGAAGGCGCGCTGAAGCTGCCGGAACTGAAGCGCCCGGCAGTACCCACGGTGCCGGGAAGCCTGCACGTGGCCGCCTTCAACCTGGAGAATTTCTTCAATGGTGACGGCCAGGGCGGTGGCTTCCCGACGCTGCGCGGCGCGCGCACGCTGGACGAGCACAAGGCGCAGCTCGCCAAGCTGGTCACCACGGTCAATGCGTTGGGCGCCGATGTCGCTGCGCTGATGGAACTGGAGAACGACGGCTACGGCCCGCAGTCGGCCATCGCCGAACTGGTCGATGCGCTCAACCGCGACCGCGGCGCGCAGGGCGACTGGCGCTTCGTCGACGCCGGCAACGGCCCCGGCGACAACCCGATCCGGGTCGGGATCATCTACCGAAGCACGCGCCTGCAGCCGGTCGGCAAGCCGGCCACGCTGACCGGCGGCCCGTTCGTCGAGCACAGCCGCGTACCGTTGGCGCAGGCCTTCCAGGGCAAGCAGGGCGCGCCGTTCGTGGTGGTTGCCAACCATTTCAAATCGAAGGGTTGCCGTGACGCGGCCGGTGCCGACGCCGATCGCAACGACAATCAGGGCTGCTGGAACGCCACCCGTGTGACGTCGGCGCAGCAGCTGCACGCCTGGCTGCAGACCGATCCGACCGGTACCGGCGCCAGGGACGCGGTGCTGCTGGGTGACTTCAATGCCTACGCGATGGAAGACCCGATCCGCGCCCTGCATGATCTGGGCTGGCAGGACGCGTTCAAGGTTGCCAAGGTCGAGCATCCCTACAGCTACGTCTACAACGGCTACACCGGCCGCCTCGACCACGCCCTGCTGAACCCGGGCATGGCCAGGCGCCTGCGCGGTGCCGCCGAATGGCACAGCAACGCCGACGAGCAGGACGCCAGCGGCTACCAGGGCCGCAACGTGCAGGGCCCGTGGCGCAGCTCCGACCACGACCCGCTGCTGCTGGGCTTCGACAAGTAACGCGCCAGGCCGGGGTCGGATCCCATTCCCACGGAATGGGCTCTGACCCAAGGCATCGCGGGGTCTGAGGCGTAGGGGTCAGAGCCCATTCCGTGGGAATGGGATCCGACCCCGGGTATCGCTCACCCCCAGGCGATCATCCCGATCGCCAGCACCGCCAGTGCCAGGCCGGCGCGGTTCCACTTCGTGGTGGCCTCGCCGAAGACGAACATGCCTACCAGCGCGCCCAGCACCACCACGCCGATGTTCATGCCGGCGAACACGGTGGCCGGGCTCTCTGGCATCGCCTGGTGCGCATGCACATAGAACAGGATGTTGCCGCCATTGAGCAGGCCCAGCAGTGCACCCGCGCCGAGGTTGCGCCAGGCCAGTCGGCTGCGGCCACTGACATGCCGCCACAGCTGCATTGCCAGCATCAGCACGAAGGCGACGCTGAAACTGGCCAGCACCGCCGCCATCGACGGCGTGCCGGACAGCGCCACCTGCTTGAGCAGCACGTCCACCACTGCGAATCCGGCCCATACGCCCAGCAGCCAGCCCCAGCCGCCGGGTGAGGACGCCACCGCCGGGCCGCGCGGGCGCAGGCTGATGGCCACCATCGCCAGCAGGCCCAGGCCCAGGCCGGCCAGTTTCCAGGGCGTTGCGGTCTGGCCGAAGCACAGGAAGGCGGCGGCCAGGGAAAGCAGCAACGACAGCCGCTGCGCCACGTCGCTGCGGACGATGCCGGCCACCGCCACCGCGCGGCCCAGTACCAGGAAGATCGAGGGCAGCACCACCGCCAGCGCCAGCAGTGACGGCCACGGCGCACGCGGCGCGCGCAGCGCATCCAGCGGTGGCTGCAGCACCACGGCGGTGAGCGTTGCCGCCACCAGATAGTTCCAGGTGACCATCTGCGCAACATCCAGCTGGCGGCGTGCGGCCACCTTCAACAACACCGAAACCAGCACACTGCAGATCACGGCCAGTGACAGATAGAGCATGGGGCGGGCACAGGGCAGGGGCGGGGGACGGTATCATGGTGCCATGCACAAGCCCTTGTTCCCCGTCGCCCCCGGCGAAACCGCCTGCCTCGAACTGGACGGCCCGGCCGGCCCGCTGGAAGTGGTCGTCGACCTGCCCAAGGCCGATGTGCCGGTGCAGCCGATCGTGGCCATCGTCTGCCATCCGCTGTCCACCGAAGGTGGCACCCTGCACAACAAGGTGGTCACCATGACCGCCTCCACCCTGCGCGAGCTGGGCATCGCCACGGTGCGCTTCAACTTCCGCAGCGTGGGTGGTTCGGCTGGCACCTTCGATGGCGGCGTGGGCGAGCAGGATGACCTGAAGGCCGTCGCGGCCTGGGTGCGCAGCCAGCGCCCGGACGACCGCCTGTGGCTGGCCGGTTTCAGCTTCGGTGCGTTCGTGTCGCTGAAGGCCGCCGCCACGCTGCAGCCGGAAGCGCTGATCTCGATCGCGCCGCCGGCCGGTCGCTGGGATTTCGACGGCATCGCGCCGCCGGCGCGCTGGCTGGTGATCCAGGGCGAGCAGGACGAGATCGTCGACCCGCAGGCCGTCTACCAGTGGCTGGACACGCTGGACGCCCCGCATGAGCTGGTACGCATGCCCGAGACCAGCCACTTCTTCCACCGCAAGCTGATCGACCTGCGCGGCGCGCTGACCCACGGCGTCAAGCACTGGCTGGGCGCGGCGGCATGAGTGCACCCGAGCTGACCCCGTCGCAGCGGTATGCGGAAGGGGTTGCCCGTGGCGACTGGCAGAACGATCCGGCCCAGCATGCGGCGCTGGCCGAGCTGGACCGCATCCACCTGGGCCTGCTGGACAGTGCCGAGGATGGCTGGCTGGACCGCCTGTCTTCGTTCTGGAAGAAGCCCGAGCCGATCAAGGGCCTGTACTTCTGGGGCGGCGTCGGTCGTGGCAAGACCTTCCTGGTCGACCTGTTCTACGACGGGCTGCCGATCAAGCAGAAGTACCGCACCCATTTCCACCGCTTCATGCGCAGCGTCCATGAGCGCCTGCGCGAGCACCAGGGCCAGAGCGACCCGCTGGCGAAGATCGCCCAGGAATGGCGCAGCAACCTGCGCGTGCTGGTGCTGGACGAGTTCTTCGTCACCGACATCGGCGATGCGATGCTGCTGGCGCGGCTGCTCGAGCGCCTGTTCGCCGAGGGCGTGACCCTGGTCACCACCTCCAACACCGCAGTGGAGAACCTGTACCTCAACGGCCTGCAGCGCGAGAGCTTCCTGCCGGCCATCGGCCTGCTGCAGCGCTTCTGCGTCGAGCTGTACGCCGAAGGTACCGAGGATTACCGGATGCGCGCGCTGACCCGCTCGCCGGTATACCGCGCACCGCTGGCGGCCAACAGCGACGACTGGCTGGCCACGCGCTGGAACGAGCTGAGCGGCGGCCAGCCGGCCAAGCCCGGCAACATCGAGATCGAGGGCCGCAAGATCCCGGTGCGTGGCCGCGGCAAGAGCATTGCCTGGTTCGATTTCGCCGCGCTGTGCGAAGGCCCGCGCGGGCCCTCGGATTACATCGAGATCGCGCACGAGTTCAACACGGTGCTGCTGGGCGGCATTCCCGCCTTCGACCGCTTGAATGAGGATGCCGCGCGCCGCTTCGTCAACCTGATCGACGAGCTGTACGACCGCCACGTCAACCTGGTCTGCACCGCCAGCACCTCGCCGATCGAGCTGTACACCGGCCAGCGCCTGCAGGGCGCGTTCGAACGCACCGCCTCGCGCCTGATCGAGATGCAGAGCGCCGAGTACCTGGGTACCCCGCACCGGGCGTGAGGGCGGTTTACTGTAGAGCCGAGCCCACGCTCGGCTGCCTCTGGATGATGTGCCGAAAGGGAGCCGAGCATGGGCTCGGCTCTACAGCAGCGCCGCGCAGCTATCGGGAAGGCGCCACCGCATTCCCACGCGGCCGCTCATCCGGCCCGGCCGACACCTGCAGGCCCGAGCCATCGCCGTGCTCCACCCGAACGCTCTCGCTGCGCTCCAGCAGCCGCAGCGGTTGGCCTTGGTAGCGCACTTCCAGCGCGTCATGGGTGTCGGCCAGCGACTGCACCAGCGGGCACAGCGACTGTGCTTGGGCCTCGATGCGTTCGGCGCGGCCTTCCAGCTGCTGTTCCATCTGCGCGTCCAGACGGTCGGCGCGTGCCTCCATCGCATCGCTGCGTCCGGTGAAGATCTGCCACAGCATGCTGCGGGCGATGGAGGCGGACAGCGACTCGGCCATGTCCTGCACCTTGGCCTCGAAGCCTGGCCCGAACACAGCCTGTTCCCAGTAGCCCTTGCCCAGCGTGCCGCCGATCCAGTCATCGGCCTGCCGGCGCAGGCGCCGGACCTTGCGGCTGTTGGCGGTACCGGTGAGGCTTTCATAGACCCCGTCGAGCACGTCGAAGCTCAGTCCGCTCACTTCATGGGCCAGCGCCGTGGCGGCCGGCATCAGCTGCCGTGCCCCGGCCTCCATCTGCCGAAGGCGGGCCGCGTCGGCCTCGCTGACCGGCACGACCGTGTCGTCCAGGCTCAGCACGCCATCGTGGAACACCACCTCGTGCGGTGCCTGCGGGCCATGCCGCAGCCAGATGCCACCGCTGTCCACCAGCACGTCATAGTCGGTGTGGATACCGCACTGGTCCGCGCGCAGCTTCGGGGTGTCAGCGGCAATTGCAGGTACGGTGACCACAGCAGCCAGCAGGGCCAAGGCGGGTGCTGACAGGCGCATGGTGGAATCCTTTCCGGTCATTGCAGGACCCCAGCATCCCGCGTTCGGCAGGCGCCGTCACCCGCCGAAAGTCACTGCGCGTGGCGATTCGTCCGGCCATACCGGCTTTCCCACCGGCTGCCCACCACCTATCCACAGGGTTGTCCCTAGCCAGTTTCATCACTGTCATGTGAAGCTGTCATTGTTCCGTTTTCGCGGTGCGTTGTGCCACCGCAATGACGCCTTTCGGGCTTGACTGCGCAGCCCGTTCCGGCAGGTCTGAAGCGTCTGATCCGGGCGCCGATGGCACGATCCTTGCGGCGCAAGGGATTGCCGAATTTCACTACATTTGGCGTTGACGGACCCCATGACCCCCACTATCTTGTGGCCGTCGGTCGCAGCAACCCCCATTCCAGGGGTTGCCCCGGGGTACCCATCCGCGATCGTCAACGGCAGTGGCAGGCGCAGGGTCTCATCCCCTGCGACGCCGTCCTGCCATCCTGGGCTGTCATGTCCCGGGCCGCGTCACCCGATGCATCGAGCACCCCCAAATCACGCCAAGAGGACACACGCCGTGAGCACCGAATCCAGCGCCACCATCGAGAAGGAAAGCGAATTCCTGTTGACGTCGCCGCCGACGGCCAACGCGATGAGTGTGACCAAGCGCAATGGGACCACCGAACTGGTGGACCTGAACAAGATCGTGCGTGCGGTGCAGCGTTCCTCCGAAGGCCTGCACGCCGTCGACCCGATGCGCGTGGCCACCCGCACCATTTCCGGCCTGTACAACGGTGCCACCACCCGCGAGCTGGACGAACTGTCCATCCGCACCGCCGCCCTGCTGATCGGTGAAGAGCCCGAGTACGGCCGTCTCGCCGCGCGCCTGCTGGCCAACTACATCGCCAAGGAAGTCTCGGGCCAGGAAATCTACGCCTTCTCGCAGTCGGTCAGCCGTGGCCATGAAGTCGGCCTGATCAACGACCGCCTGCTGAACTTCGTGCAGACCAACGCACGCAAGCTCAACGATGCCATCGACATCTCGCTGGACCTGAACTTCGATTACTTCGGCCTGCGTACCCTGTACGACCGTTACCTGCTGCGCCACCCGCACACCCGCAAGGTGATCGAGACCCCGCAGCAGTTCTTCCTGCGCATCGCCAGCGCGCTGAGCGAGGACGTGTCCGAGACCCTGGCGCTGTACAAGCGCATGGGCAACCTGGACTACCTGCCGTCCAGCCCGACCCTGTTCAATTCCGGCACCACCCACGAGCAGCTGTCCTCGTGCTTCCTGCTGGACTCGCCGCAGGACTCGCTGGAATCGATCTATTCCAAGTACGGCGACATCGCCCAGCTGTCGAAGTTCTCCGGCGGCATCGGCGTCAGCTACACCCGCGTGCGTTCGCGTGGTTCGCTGATCAAGTCGACCAACGGCCATTCCAACGGCATCGTGCCGTGGCTGAAGACCATGGATTCGTCGGTGGCCGCAGTGAACCAGGGCGGCAAGCGCAAGGGCGCGGCCTGCGTGTACCTGGAAACCTGGCACGCCGACATCGAGGACTTCCTCGAGCTGCGCGACAACACCGGTGACGAGGCCCGTCGTGCGCACAACCTGAACCTGGCCAACTGGGTGCCGGACCTGTTCATGAAGCGCGTCGAAGCCGACCAGGAATGGTCGCTGTTCGATCCGCGCGTCGTGCCGGAGTTCACCGACCTGTTCGGCGAAGCCTTCGAGCAGGCCTACCTGCAGGCCGAAGCCCAGGGCAAGGCCAACCGCACCATCTCCGCGCGCAAGCTGTATGCCCGCATGATGCGTACCCTGGCCGAGACCGGCAACGGCTGGATGACCTTCAAGGACAAGTGCAACCGCGCCAGCAACCAGACCCTGCGCCCGGGCAACGTGATCCACCTGTCCAACCTGTGCACCGAAATCCTGGAAGTCACTTCCAACGATGAAACCGCCGTGTGCAACCTGGGTTCGATCAACCTGGGCAACCACTTCGACGAGCACAACGAGTTCGACTTCGACAAGCTGGCCGAGACCGTTCGCCTGGCCGTGCGCCAGCTCGACCGCGTCATCGACCTGAACTTCTACCCGATCGAAACCGCCCGCCGCGCCAACCTGCGCTGGCGTCCGGTCGGCCTGGGCTGCATGGGCCTGCAGGACGTGTTCTTCCGCAAGCGCCTGCCGTTCGACAGCGCCGAAGCCCGCGCCCTGTCGAAGAAGATTGCCGAAGCGATCTACTTCCACGCGCTGGAAACCTCCTGCGAGCTGGCCCAGGAACGTGGCAAGCACCCGTCGTTCAACGACACCCGTGCCGCCGGTGGCGAACTGCAGTTCGACGCCTGGAACGTGGTGCCGGAAGACACCGCGCGCTGGGATGCCCTGCGCGCCCGCATCAAGGAACACGGCCTGCGCAACTCGCTGATGATCGCGATCGCCCCGACCGCGACCATCGCCTCGATCGCCGGCTGCTACGAGTGCGTCGAGCCGCAGGTGTCCAACCTGTTCAAGCGCGAGACCCTGTCCGGTGACTTCCTGCAGGTCAACCGCTACCTGGTCAACGAGCTGAAGAAGCTGGGCCTGTGGACCGCCGACATGCGCGATGCCATCAAGCTGGCCGAAGGCTCCATCGCCGGCGTGGCGCAGATTCCGGAAACGCTGCGCGAGGTCTACCGCACCGCGTGGGAACTGCCGATGCGTTCGCTGATCGACATGGCCGCCGAGCGTGGCGCCTTCATCGACCAGTCGGCCTCGCTCAACCTGTTCATGGAAAGCCCGAACATCGGCGCGATGTCCTCCATGTACATGTACGCCTGGAAGCAGGGCATCAAGACCACCTACTACCTGCGTTCGCGCCCGGCCACCAAGATCGCCAAGACCACGGTCAGCGCTGCCGCCCCGGCCAAGGTGTTCAGCCCGGACGAAGCCATCGCCTGCTCGCTGGAAAACCCGGAAGCCTGCGAGGCCTGTCAGTAAAAAAGAAGGGCCCCGAGGGGTAACTCGGGGCCCTTCTGATGCTTCACAAAACATCCACCGCTTGAGGAGGGTGTTCTTGATCTGCTACTTCGGCTAGGAAGTGCACTCATTGTACTAATTCTGTTCCTGGAATTGGTGAGGCGCAGATCAAGGTTCGAACTCAGGCATCCTTAATGATTCAGAGGATATCGCTGTGAGTAAAAATACTAAAAGCACCTCTCGTTCTGTCGCTTCGCTCGCATCTCACACTCTGCTGAACAACAATTCGTCGCAGATTGCAAAGCAGCTTGCTGCATCGGCATTGGCGCAGCATCGGACTGGTAGTCAGACTGGAGCGCAGATGGAAGAGCTTGCTGGTCGCGTTCTTGCAAGCGACAAGTACGCAGATGCTACTCGTATGTTGGCTGCGAGCCTCGTTTCTCAGTCCAACAAAGATCGGTAAGAAGTGATTGGGCCGCCGTTGCGGCGGCCCAGTCTCCTAAAGTAAGGAAATAGACACCCATGGCCGACAAGCCCAAGCAGATGCTGCTCGATCCCGGTTTTGAACTGACCCTGCGCCCGATGCGCTACCCGCAGTTCTATGACATGTACCGGAATGCGATCAAGAACACCTGGACGGTGGAAGAGATCAACTTCCAGATCGACATCACCGACCTGCACAGCAAGATGTCGCCGGGTGAGCGCCACCTGATCCACCGCCTGGTCGCGTTCTTCGCCACCGGCGATTCGATCGTGTCCAACAACCTGGTGCTGAACCTGTACCAGCACTTGAATGCGCCCGAAGCGCGCATGTACCTGTCGCGCCAGCTGTATGAGGAAGCACTGCACGTGCAGTTCTACCTGACCCTGCTGGACAACTACCTGCCGGATCCGGAAGAGCGCGCCAAGGCGTTCTCGGCGGTGGAGAACATCGACTCGATCAAGAAGAAGGCCGATTTCTGCTTCAAGTGGATCGACTCGATCCAAGACCTGACCCGCATCGAGACCCGCGAACAGCGCCGCCAGTTCCTGCTCAACCAGATCTGCTTTGCCGCCTGCATCGAAGGCCTGTTCTTCTTCGCTGCGTTCGCCTACGTGTACTACTTCCGTTCGCGCGGCCTGCTGCCGGGCCTGGCCTCGGGCACCAACTGGGTGTTCCGCGACGAGAGCGCGCACATGGAGTTTGCGTTCGAGTCGGTGCGCGTGGTGCGTGAGGAAGAGCCGGACCTGTTCGACGACGAGATGAAGCAGCAGGTCTACGACATGCTGGCCGAAGCCATCGAATGCGAAGTGCAGTTCGCCGAGGACGTGCTGTCCGGTGGCGTGGCCGGCATCTCGACCCGCGACATGCGCCAGTACCTGCAGCACTGCGCCGACCAGCACTTCGCCAAGCTGGGCATGGAAAAGAAGTACAACGTGCGCAACCCGCTGCCGTTCATGGAACTGCAGGACGTGCAGGAGCTGACCAACTTCTTCGAACGCCGCGTCTCGGCCTACCAGGTCGGCGTTCAGGGCGAAGTCGCCTTCGACATGAACTTCTGATCGAACCGGCCAGGCCTGCCGCAACGAAGAACCCCGGCCAATGCCGGGGTTTTTTGTTTCCGTAGCGTCGAGCCACGCTCGACTGCTGCTCGCAAGAAAGTCGAGCATGGCTCGACTCTACAATCAGCGCCGCCCTTCCACCGCCATGCGCACCGCCAGCCCGGCCAGCACCGTGCCCATCAGCCAGCGCTGCACCATCTGCCAGGTGGGGCGCGCGGCCAGGAAGCCGGCGATGCTGCCGGCGGTCAGCGCGATCATGCCGTTCACGCTGACGCTGACCAGGATCTGGGTGGAGCCCAGCACGATCGACTGCATCAGCACGCTGCCTTCGCCGTCCGGGTGCAGGAACTGCGGCAGCAGCGACAGGTACATCACCGCCACCTTCGGGTTCAGCAGATTGGTCAGGAAGCCCATCGTGAACAGCTTGCGCGGGCTGTCCTGCGGCAGGTCGCGCACCGCGAACGGCGAACGGCCGCCGGGCCTGAGCGCCTGCCAGGCCAGGTACAGCAGGTACAGCGCGCCGCCGATGCGCAGCGCGTCGTAGGCGAACGGCACGGTCATCAGCAGGGCGGTGATGCCCAGTGCCGCACACAGCATGTAGAACACAAAGCCCAGCGCCACCCCGCCCAGCGAGATCAGGCCAGCCATCGGCCCCTGGCAGATCGAGCGCGAGATGACGTAGATCATGTTCGGCCCGGGCGTGAGCACCATGGCCAGCGAAACCAGCGCAAAGGCCAGCAGGTCGGAAGTGGCGGGCATGGGCAGTCCTGGCAGTGGGCGTGGCGCAGTGTAACGCCTGCCGCAGGCGCGGCCTGCGCAGGCACCGCTGCCGGGTGACCGTTGCACGTGCATGCCGATGGCCATCACGCCGGTCGCTTAGAATCCGCAGCACCCCACACCGAAGCACCCCCATGACCCCGATCCCCGAGACCGTGCCGCCCACCGAAGTGCGCATGGCTGAAATCGTCTTCCCCAACCACACCAACCACCTGGGCACCCTGTTCGGTGGCCAGGCATTGGCATGGATGGACAAGGCCGCGTTCCTGGCCGCCGCCCGCTATTCGCGCCGCACCGTGGTGACCGCGCGCAGCGACCAGGTCGACTTCAAGCTGCCGATCCGCATCGGCCAGATGGTGGAAACCATCGGCCGCATCGTCGAAGTCGGCCGCAGCTCGATGAAGGTGGAGGTGGAACTGGTCGCCGAGGACCTGCACAGCGGCGAGCGCAAGCTGTGCACCCGCGGCCACTTCGTGATGATCGCGCTGGACGAGGAAGGCCACCCGATCGCGGTGCCGCCGCTGCCGGCCGCCTGAGACCAGCGGCTGAACCGGTGCTTGCGGGGGCGCTGCGACGCCCCCATCTGGCAGCCATGACCCTGCCACTGACCGACTTCATCGACCGCGCCGAGCGCCTGTTCGTGCTGACCGGCGCGGGTTGCAGCACCGCCTCGGGCATACCCGATTACCGGGACGCCGACGGCCAGTGGAAACGCACGCCGCCGGTGACCTACCAGGCCTTCATGGGCGAGGCGACCACCCGCCAGCGTTACTGGGCGCGCAGCCTGCTGGGCTGGCCGCGCTTCGGCCTGGCCCGGCCCAACGGCACCCACCAGGCCCTGGCCGCCCTGGAAAGCCGCGGCAAGCTGCAGGTGCTGCTGACCCAGAACGTGGACGGCCTGCACCAGCGCGCCGGCAGCCGCAACGTGATCGACCTGCATGGCCGCCTGGATCTGGTGCGCTGCATGGGCTGCGAGCGCCGCAGTGGCCGCGAGGATTTCCAGCAGCGGCTGCTGGACGCCAATCCCGGCTGGGACGCGCTGGAGGCCGGCATCGCCCCCGACGGTGATGCCGACCTGGAGACCGATTTCTCCACATTCGTGGTGCCCGATTGCCCGCACTGCGGCGGCCTGCTGAAGCCGGACGTGGTGTTCTTCGGCGAGAACGTGCCGCGCGAGCGGGTGGCGGCGGTGCACGATCATCTGCAGCAGGCCGATGCGGTGCTGGTGGTGGGCTCGTCACTGATGGTCTATTCCGGCTTCCGCTTCGTGCAGGCGGCGGCGAAGGCAGGATTGCCGGTGGCGGCGCTGAACCGCGGCCGCACCCGTGCCGACGACCTGCTGTTGTTCAAGGATGAGCGGGACTGCGCTGAAGCCTTGTCCGGTTGGGTGGCGGGCTGAGCCGAGCGTCGGCTCGGCTCTACAAGGGGCTGTTCGGCGCTCGGCGGCATGATCGGCTGCGAAACAGCGATCCATCCAGACGGTTGATCCAGAAGCCGCGCAGCGGTGCAATACACACCCCCTACGTCGTTCATCACCCCCTTGAGCCAGCTGTTTTCGCCGATCTCGTTCGGCCCCCTGACCCTGTCCAACCGCATCGTCATCGCGCCGATGTGCCAGTACTCCGCCGAAGACGGCCGCGCCAGCGACTGGCACGCCATGCACCTGGGCAACCTGGCGCAGTCCGGCGCCGGCCTGTTGATCCTGGAAGCCACCGCGGTCGAGCCGCGCGGCCGCATCAGCTGGGCCGACCTGGGCCTGTGGGATGACGGCACCGAGGCCGCGCTGGCACAGGTGCTGGCCAGCGTCCGCCGCTGGTCGCCGATGCCGCTGGGCATCCAACTGGGCCATGCCGGCCGCAAGGCATCCACCGCCCGCCCGTGGGACGGGGGTGGCCAGTTGCCGGCCGGCGATGCGCGTGGCTGGGCCACCGTGGCGCCGTCGCCGCTGCCGTTCCATGCCGCCGATCCGGCACCGCAGGAACTGGACGAAGCCGGCATCGCCGAGGTCATCGCCGCCTTCGCTGCCAGTGCGGTGCGCGCCGAGCGCCTGGGCTTCGAGCTGATCGAGCTGCATGCCGCGCACGGTTACCTGCTGCACCAGTTCCTGTCGCCGCTGAGCAACCGCCGCACCGATGGTTACGGTGGGTCGCTGCCGAACCGCCTGCGCCTGCTGGTGGAAGTGTTCGACGCGGTACGCGCGGCGGTGTCCGACAAGGTCGCCGTGGGCGTGCGCATTTCCGCCAGCGACTGGGTCGAGGGTGGCTGGGACCTGGTGCAGAGCGAAGCACTGGCCCAGGTGCTGGACGCGCGCGGCTGCAATTTCCTGCATGTCTCCAGTGGCGGCCTGGACGAGCGCCAGAAGATCACCGTCGGCCCCGGTTACCAGGTGCCGTTCGCGGCGGCGATCAAGGCCAAGGTGCGCATGCCGGTGATCGCCGTGGGCATGATCACCGAACCGGAGCAGGCCGAATCGATCCTGCGCCATCGCCACGCCGATGCCGTGGCCCTGGCGCGCGGCATCCTCTACGACCCGCGCTGGCCGTGGCATGCCGCCGCCGCATTGCGCGACAGCGTGGAACCGGCGCCGCAGTACCTGCGCTGCGAGCCGCGCGATGCGCGCGGCGTGTTCAAGGCGCGCTGAGGCTCACACCCGCCAGGCCGGCGCCATGCCGGCCCGCAGGTGCTCGAACAGCGCGCGGATCTTGGCGGTGAAGTCGCGGCGATCGCTGACGCAGAAATAGACCTCCATCGGCTCCGGACGCCACGTGCTGTCGGCGCCGAACACGGCCTGCAGGCGTCCATCGCGCAGGTAGGGCTCGGCCACGAACGCAGCCAATCGCGTGATGCCGGCACCGGCCGCCGCCAGCGACGCCAGCGCATCGATGTCATCGCAGACCATGCTCGGCGGTAGCACGGCGTCCACACGCTGGCCGTCCTTCAGCAGGCCCCAGCGCAACGGCCGGCCATCGGTGGGGAAGCGGTGCAGCAGCCCGCGATGGCTGCCCAGATCCGATGGTTCCTGCGGGGTGCCATGGGCCTTCAGGTAGGCCGGCGAGGCGCAGAACACGAACGGTACGCGTGCCAGCTGCCGTGCGACCACGCCGTCTTCCAGCTGCGCGCCGATGCGGATGCTGGCATCCACCGCCTCTGGACCATGCTGCACGGCGCGGTCGGTCAGCCGCAGTTCCAGCTGCAGCTGCGGGTAGCGTTGCTGCAGTGACGGCAGCAACGGGGCCAGCACGTGGCGGCCGAACGCGCTGCTGCTGGCGATGCGCAGCGGCCCGGCCGGTTCGATATCACCGGAGGTGACCATCGCCTGCGCGCGCGCCAGGTCGGCCTCGATGTGGCGGACCTGCGCCAGGTACAGCGCGCCGGCCTCGCTGAGCGCCAGCTGGCGCGTACTCCGGTTCAGCAGCCGTACGCCCAGATGCGCTTCCAGCCGGTTGATGTTCTGGCCGACTGCGGTGGCGCTGATGCCAAGGATGCGGGCCGCGGCGGCAATGCTGCCGGTCTCTGCGGTGCGGGTGAAGCTGCGGATCAGTTGCAACAGGTTCATGACCGACCAGCTTGCCACGGTGATGGCCAAGTATCGCTTGGGACTGAACCAAGCGGTTCGGTTGCATCGGTGATCATCCGGCTGCTGGACAGGAAGCTGCCCTACACTGTGGCGATGCGCCCCGATTCCATCCTCACCCTGTCCTGCCCCGACCGTACCGGCATCGTCTACCGCGTGTCCGGCCTGCTGTTCGACCACGGCTGCAACATCCTCGACGCCCAGCAGTTCGGCGATGAGGAAAGCGGCCGCTTCTTCCTGCGCGTGCATTTCGACCGTGACGCCGGCCTGCCGCTGGAGACCGTGCACGCCGCGATGGCCACGCTTGCCGAAGGCTTCGGCATGGACTGGCAGCTGCATGATGGCCGCCGCCGTGCACGCCTGCTGGTGCTGGTCAGCAAGCAGGGGCACTGCCTCAACGACCTGCTGTTCCGCGCCCACAGCGGCCAGCTGAAGGTCGACATTGCCGCGGTGGCCTCCAACCACGCCGACTTCGCGCCATTGGCCGCGTCCTACCAGGTACCGTTCCACCACCTGCCGGTAACCGCCGATACGCGTGCGGTGCAGGAGCAGCAGATCATCGACCTGGTCGAGCGCGAGCGCATCGACCTGGTGGTGCTGGCGCGCTACATGCAGATCCTGTCACCCACGCTGTGCCGCGCGCTGGCCGGCCGTGCGATCAACATCCACCACAGCTTCCTGCCCAGCTTCAAGGGCGCGCAGCCGTACCACCAGGCACACGCGCGCGGGGTCAAGATCATCGGCGCCACCGCGCACTACGTCACCGAGGATCTGGACGAAGGACCGATCATCGAACAGGACGTGGCCCGCGTGGATCACGCCATGGCGCCGCGCGAGCTGGTGCGGCTGGGCAGCGATACCGAATCGCTGGTGCTGGCACGCGCCGTGCGCCGCCATGTGGAGCACCGCATCCTGCTCAACGGGCATCGCACGGTGGTGTTCCGGTAATCGCCCATCCCGCGTCCGCCGGGCATGGCCCGGCGCTACCCACGGGTGTGATCCGGTAGTGCCGGCCGCTGGCCGGCAACTGCAGGGATCCAGGCGTTGCCGGCCAGCGGCCGGCACTACCGTTGTGGGTCAGGCGGTCGCGATCCCCGCCTTGCCCAGCGCATCGCGCACCATCGCGTCGTTGGCTTCGGTCACCGGCCGGGTCAGGTCCCACAGGAACTTCACCCGGAAGCCGGACTTCACCGCATCCTGCGCGCTCCACAGCACGCAGTAGTCGCGGGCCAGGCCGCACACGTGCACTTCGCGGATGCGGCGTTCGTGCAGCCAGCCGGCCAGGCCGGTGGCCGGGCGTTCGCCATCGGGGCCATGGTTCTCGCGGAAGGCGCTGTACGAATCCACCTGTTGGCGCGTGCCCTTGCGCAGGATCAGGTCGGCCACGGTCCAGTCCACGCCCGGGTGCAGCGCGGCACCGGCGCTGCCCTGCACGCAGTGGTCCGGCCACAGCGTCTGCGGCTGCGCGTGCAGCAGGATGGTCTCGAAGGGGCGTTGGCCGGGGTGCTGGCTGGCGAACGAGGCATGGTCGGCCGGGTGCCAGTCCTGGGTCGCCACCACGGTGCGGTAGCGGCGCTGCGCCAACAGATCGGCGATCGGTGCCACCAGCGCATCGCCCTGGTCGCAGGCCAAGGCGCCACCGGGCATGAAGTCCGGCTGCAGGTCGATCACCAGCAGGGCGACATCGGCGGGCAGGGCGGTCATGGCAGTTCCGCTACAACAGAAGGGGCGACCAGCGTGGCCGCCCCATGCCTGCACGTCAATCGCCCTGTGGCGTCCCAGCGTCCTGCCCGTAGTACAGCAGGCCGATCCTGATCCGCTCGCGGCCATTCTCGCGGCGATGGCGGTTCGCATCGCGAAGCGAGTACACGCAGCCGCAGTATTCCTGCTGGTAGAACTGCTCGCGCTTGCTGATCTCGATCATGCGGCTGGCGCCGCCGCCCTTGCGCCAGTTGTAGTCCCAGTACTGCAGGCCTTCATAGCGCGACGCCGCACGGATCCCGCAGTCGTTGATCTGCGCCATGTTCTTCCAGCGCGAGATGCCCAGCGAAGAACTGATGGTGTCGTAACCGTGCTCGTGCGCGTACAGCGCAGTGCGCTCGAAGCGCATGTCGAAGCACATCGTGCAGCGGATACCGCGTTCGGGTTCGTTTTCCATGCCGCGTGCACGGCTGAACCAGTTGTCGGTGTCGTAGTCGCAGTCGATGAAAGGAATGCCGTGCTGCTCGGCGAAGCGGATGTTCTCCTGCTTGCGCAGCTCGTATTCCTTCACCGGGTGGATGTTGGGGTTGTAGAAGAAGATCGCGTAGTCGATCCCGGAGGCGGTGATCGCCTCCATCACTTCGCCGGAACAGGGCGCGCAGCACGAATGCAGCAGCAGGCGCTTGCCGTCGGCGGGCAGGGTCAGGGTGGGGCGTTGGAGCTCGGTCATCGTCAGGTACCGCATGGACCGCCGGCAACGGCGGTGGCCCATGCATCAGTGCGTGGGTGAACGGGTCTGGCCGGATACCGTGAACAGGACGCGCGCGGCCACACCGCCTGCACGCGCAGGACGACGACGGCCCCGGCAACCTCCCCGCGGAGATTCCAGGTCGAGTCAGGGGACGGTCGTGTCCCCCGGCCGGGGCCGGTATTCGGGCTGATGGACACGGGCCGCAGCCCACCTACTACCCGCCGCTTCCCAGGCGCGAGCCCAGTGCTGTTGGCAGGATTCGTTTCCATTCACCGCTGCGGGGCAGCTCCGGAATGGACGCGCGAGGCGGCTTCACCGGATTCCCGTTTAAATCCCTCCCCGCGCCGCAGCGATGGGAGGGATACCTTCGGCGTGTGCAAGGTGGACCTGTTGGTGGCGCCGGTCAAGAGCGCAGGGGTCAGAACCCGCTACGCTGCAACGGGATCCGACCCCAGCGGAAGGAAGGGGTCGGATCCCGCTGCCACGCAGCGGGCTCTGACCCCGGTCGGGATGCACCTTCAATGCCCCGCGGCCGCCCGCGTGCGGATGTCGTCCAGCCGCTGGTCGTGCAGCAGGCGGCCGTTCTCCCACACGGTCACCATTGCGTCCTCGAAGCCGTCCGGCAGGGTGTCGTCGCCGTTGGCCGGCAGCGGCACCGTGTGCAGGCTGCCATCGTCCAGGCGGCGCAGCAGGCGCATGCGGCCACGCTTGCTGGCCTTGCCGGCGTCGGTGACCGGATCCTTGTAGACGTCGATCCACTCACCCTCGACCCGCGCCGCCGAGCACTTCAGCGCGAACTTCTGCGTATCGCGGTCCAGCCGCTGCAGCAGCGCACCGCCCATGCCGAAGGCCACGTTGTCGGCGGCGTAGCCGTCGTCGGTGATGCGCTGCAGGATCGCGCGGATGGTGTCCGGATTGATGCCATCGCCCTGGATCACCCGCACGTGGTTGAGCACGCGGTAGCCCTTGCTGTTGAGGCTATGGCCGAACGCTTCATCCAGCCGGTGCAGGCTTTCGGCCACCACCTCCACCGGGTCCCCCGAGTCCGGGCGGATGACCAGGGTGGCGCCCGAGGCGATCACTTCATCGCGCAGGGTGGTACCCCAGTGCTCGCTGATGGCGCGGTAGATGTCATAGCTGTCCGATACCACCGCCACGATCGCACCGGGCGTGCCGAACTGGCGCAGCATGTTGCGGTAGGCGTCCACCTCGCGCTCGCGGCCCCAGCTGGTGATGGTGCTGTGCTCGGCGGCGGGAATCGAATAGCCGGCCATCGGCGCGTGGTAGTGCGCGCGCGCCAGGCACAGGGCCGAGACCGTATCGGTGCCGAGGAAGTTGACCAGGTGCGCGGCACCGCCCAGCGCGGCCGATTCCAGGCTCGAGACACCGCGCGCGCCGAAGTCATGCAGCTTGAACGGCAGCTGCCCCTGCGGGTCGTCGCTGGTCTGCTGCAGGAACGCGGCAATGGTCTGCCGTGCGTGCCAGCTGATGGTGGCCACGGTGACCGGGTACCACACGCGCAGCAGCAGCGTTTCCAGGTACGACGGCACCCAGAACGCGGCCGGATCGGTCGATTCGATGGTCATCAGCGCCTGGTGGGTGGGCACCACGCTGCCCTCGGGCACGGCGCGGATGCGCACCGGCAGGTGGCCGCCAAGCCGGTCGACGATATCGCGCCAGCCGGCCTCGTTGAACGGTTCGCCATGCGCGGCGAACACCGCAGCAGCGTCGTCGATGTCGGCGTGGGTGACCGGCCGTGCCAGCGCGTCCTTGAGGATCGCCTGCAGGCCGAAGAACACCGTGCGATCGTGCAGGCCGCCACGTGATTCGACGTAGAAGAACGTGGCATCGGTACCCGGCGGGTACTGCAGCCAATGGCTGGCCTTGTAGCTGTCGGTGTTGAGGAGAAGATTATCGAGGTAGTGCATGACGGAAGCTCCTTCGCGTCGGGTGGCACCGGCGGTCTATCCGCCAGTGGGAAAGCCGGGCCGGTCAGCCGCGGCCGAGGAAGTACTCCAGGATGTGCAGGTGGTCTTCGAACAGCTGCGGGCCCATGTCCAGTGCTTCACTCACCGGTATCCAGCGTGCCTTGTCGGCATCGTCGCCACCGCGCACCGGCGGCAGCTCGCCGGCCGGAAACTCGAAGTGGAAACCGTGGGTGATGGTGCGGCCACGCTGGCTGCGGTCCGGGTGGTCGAACACCTGCTGGCCCTTCAGCGACCCCTTCAACACCGGCAACGGAATCTTCAGCCGGGTTTCCTCGCGCAGTTCGCGCAGGCAGCTGTCGAGCAGGCTCTGTTCCTGGCCGACGAAGCCGCCGGGCAATGCCCACAGCCCCTTGCCGGGTTCCGAGCGGCGACGCACCAACAGCACGTGGCCCGAATGCACCACCACCGCATCGGTGGTGACGAAGGTGGGCGCGTAGGGCGCATCCTTCCAGGCGGCCTTGTACTGTTCGATGAAGCGGTACTCGGCCACCAGCTGGCCATACGCAGGCGCGCTTTTGCGGAACGCTTCGAGCATGTCGTACACCGGCGCCGGCACATTGCCACGCAGCATCAGCAGCGCGCCGTGGAAGTCGACGTCGCCGGCCTCGAACAGGTAGCGCCGCAGCTCGGTGGCCGACAGGGTGGCGGTGTGCTGCACGTCCACCAGCGGCCACTGCGGGAACTCGCGCAGGTAGTAGCTGGATGCATCCTTGTCCATGCCGATCAGGCCCACCCTGGCATCGGCGGCGGCACCGTCGTTGCGCAGGGCGTCAGCCACCTGGCGCTGCACGTTGGCGATCCACTGTGCTTCATTGTACAGGTGGTCACGCAGCGGGCGGATCAGCAGACGGTCGGTGTGGCCGTCGAGGGCCGCCTGGATCATCACGGCGCGTTCGGCCACGGTCCAGGGATTGCGCAGGCTGCGGGGGGTATCGGCAGAGCCGACCAGGAAGATCAGCTTGCGGGCCCGGCTCAGGGCCAGGCGGGCAACGGCGGCGTGGCCGTTGTGGAAGGGCTCGAATCGCCCGATGAAGACGAGATAGTCGAATTCCATGAGAATCCCTCATGTCGTTGTGGCAGCCGCGGGTCTGTCCCTTGGCTTGCTGCAGATGCTACGCCGATGGCGGGGCGGGTCAAGCCTGCAGCCGTGCTTTCTGCTGAACGGCGCATTGCGTGCGCGGACTGCGCCGTTGTTCTCAGGCCCTGAGAAGCCCCTGCGCCATACTGCAACCCACGCGGCGGACGGCATGCTCGGGGGCAAGACAGTGGCGGACAAGTACTGCGATCTGGTCATGAAAGGCGGCATCACCAGCGGCATCGTGTACCCCAATGCGGTACTGGCGCTGGCCCGCGAGTATCGCTTCAAGAGCATCGGCGGCACTTCAGCCGGCGCCATTGCGGCAGCGGTGGCGGCTGCAGCGGCCTGCGGCGATCGCCGCCAGCAGGCCGGCGAGCAGCTGCCCGGCGATGCAGGCTATGGCGGGCTGTCGGCGGTGTCGGCACAGCTGTCCCGGCGCGGCTTCATCTACAGCCTGTTCCAGCCGGCGCGCGGCGCGCGCGCGGCCTATCGGCTGCTGGTGGTGCTGACCGGCAATGCCCGCCTGCCGCACAAACTGCTGTGCCTGGCCGTTGCGGTATTCGAGATCGCGCCGCTGGAAGTGCTGGTGTCGCTGGCGCTGCTGCTCGGCCTGGGTTGGTGGGGCGGTGGCTGGAGCGGCGTGGCCGCCACGCTGCTGCCATCACTGCTGTGCGCCTACGGTGCGGGTGTGGCCGGTGCCGCGCTGCGGGTCGCGCGGGTGGCGCGTCGCAACCTGCTGGGCCTGTGCAGCGGCCTCAGCCGCGATCCACGCAGGCCGGCGCTGACCGAGTGGTTGCATGAATGCCTGCAGCAGCTGTCGGGCAAGCCGCTGGATGCACCGTTGACCTTCGCCGACCTGCACGATGCGCCGCGCTACGCCGGTGAGCCGGACAGCCCGCATGCGATCAGCCTGCAGATGATCACCACCTGCATCTCACACAATGAGCCGCGCACGCTGCCGCTGGGCGGTGCGCAGTTCTGGTTCCTGCGCGAGGAGTTCGAGCAGCTGTTCCCCGCCAGCGTGGTGCAGTGGCTGGTGAGCCAGGCCGGCCCGCCGCTGGAGGTGGAAGGGCGGCAGTACTACCACCTGCCACAGGGCCCGAAGCTGCCGGTGCTGGTGGCCACGCGCATGAGCCTGAGCTTCCCGCTGCTGATCAGCGCGGTGCCGCTGCATGAACCCTCACGCCGCGAACGACGCTGCGAACCGACCGCCCCCGCAGCCGACCAGGAGCACAACGTTGCCGACAGCATGGAAGGGCTGACCAGTGCCGGGCAGACCTGCGGCCCGGTGATCACCGCCTTCCGCATCTGCTGGTTCTCCGATGGCGGCATCAGCAGCAACTTCCCGATCCATCTGTTCGACGCCGCGCTGCCGCGCTGGCCGACCTTCGCCATCAACCTGGTCTATCCACAGCACGCCGAAGCGGTGAGCCAGGGCAGCGGTGGCCGCCAGGCGCTGGAACATGCGGTGTTCCTGCCCACCGAAAACCGCCACGGCTGGCAACGGCATTACCAGTCCATTGCCACGCCGCTGGCCGCAGCCGAACTGGGGCGCTTCCTCTTCGCCGTCGTGGCGACCATGCAGAACTGGCGCGACCTGCTGCAGGCGCGTGCGCCGGGCTACCGTGACCGCATCGTGCACGTCAGCCTGCAGGGCGACGAAGGCGGCATGAACCTGGACATGCCGCAGGAGGTACTCTCCCGCATCGCCGACAAGGGCAGCCTGGCCGGTGCGCGCTTCTGTTCGTTTTCGTTCGAGAACCACTACTGGATCCGCTGGCGCAACCTGGCCTCGGCCTACCAGCGCTACACGCTGGAAGTGGCGCGCACCGATGATCCGGCGCAGCAGGTGCTGGCCTACCGCGCGGCGTACGCGATGGTCGCCAGCGGTCAGCCGACGCCACCGTCGTACAAGCTGGGCTCGGAAGACAAACGGCTGGCCTCGCAGCAGTTGTGGGGCTTGATGGTCGAGCAGGGCCGCACCTGGGAGGACCTCGGCCCGGACCTTACCGACGGCGCACCGCGTCCGCTGCCGCAGATGAAGGTGACCCCGATCTACTGACCCGATCCTGCGGTCGAATCGGGGTCAGATCCGTTTCCGCAGGAAAACGGATCTGACCCCGCAGTGGTTGCTGCTCTTGCCGGCCAGCGGCCGGCGCTACCACGGGTGCAGGGCGCGGCCCTGCCAAACCCGCCCTATCGCCCCGGCAACTGCGCGAACGCGCGCTGCATGCAGTCCTCGCGCGGGCACACCCGGCACCCCGGGCCGATCGATACCGAATTGCCCGGGCTCTGCACATCCAGCCCCAGTGAATACACCAGGCGTTCGGCATGCTGCAGGTCGCAGCCCAGCGCCACCGCGAAGGTCTTGCGCGGTTGGCCATGGCCGACCGGGCCACTGCTGACCTGCCGCGCCAGCCAGAAATGACGGCGGCCATCGGGCATGCGCGCGGTCTGGGTGAGGATGCGCCCGGGTTGGTTGAACGCCTCGTAGACGATCCACAGCGGGCACGATCCACCCACCTGCGAGAAGTGGAAATCGGTGGCCGAATGGCGCTTTGAGACGTTGCCCGCCCGATCCACGCGGATGAAGAAGAACGGCAGGCCGGGCGCGCTGCGCCGTGCCAGCGTGCTCAGACGGTGGCAGACCGCTTCGAAGCCGACGCCGAACTGGTGCGCCAGCAGTTCGATGTCGTAGCTGCTGGTTTCGGCTGCACGCAGGAAGCGCATGTACGGCATCACCAGCGCACCGGCGAAATAGTTGGAGAGACCGATCCGCGCCTGCGCGATGCGTGCCTCATCGGTGAACCCGGCGCGCGCCACCACCGCATCGATCTGCGGCAGGTAGCCGTGCAGGGCCAGCTCGGCCGCCATCTGGAACGCCTGCTGTCCGGGCTCCAGGTAATCGGGCAGCCACAGCCGCCGCGCACCGGCATCGTAGTGCCGCTTTTCGCGCCCGGCCTGCAGTGCGGCCACTTCCACCAGCACGCCATGGCGGTCGGCCAGCAGCTGGCGCAGCCGCGGTGCAACATGCCCGGGCGACAGCCCCCATTCGGCGAACAGCTGCTCGGCCAGCTCGTCCAGCTCGGGAATGTGGTTGTGCATGCGGTTGAAGAACTCGCGCACCTGGTCACCGGCGGGCAGGGTGCTGCCGGCGCCGGGCTCGCCCAGCTGGAACTCCAGTGCGGCCGCGTGCTCGCGCAGCGCCAGGTGACGACGGTGCAGGTCCAACAGCGCGCGGCTGACCTGCGGCAGGTTGCCGGCCAGGGCGCGCAGTTCGGTCGCGCTGACCTCGGCCAGGCCCAGGTCGCGCAGGGTTTCGCCCAGCGCCTCCTGCAGGGCGGCGGGCTCATCGTCATCGAACAGCGAGGAAACGTCGCCCAGCACCTCTCCCAGCTTCTTCTGCACCGCCGGTGTCAGTGGGCGCTTGTTGCGCTCGATCTGGTTCAGGTAGCTGGCCGACAGCCCCAGCGCACGCGCCAGATCGGCTTGGCTGTAGCCGCGCTGCTCGCGCAGCCGCAGCAGGCGCAGGCCGAGTTGCCGCTGGGGAGCTGAATAATTCACAGAATTAACAGGAATCGTGGGGCGCATTGGCCAGATTAAGCGGATTCAGCCCGGAAATCGAGCCGGGTGCTGTGAATAATGCCAAGCATCTTTCGCACCCTGTGGGATTGTCGTCATGACTGTTGCAGCGCCCCGTATCCGCATGCTGATCGATGGCCAGTTCGTTGAATCGGCCACTTCCCACTGGCAGGACGTGATCAATCCGGCCACCCAGGACGTGCTGGCCCAGGTGCCGTTCGCCACCACCGGCGAAGTGGACGCCGCCGTCGCCGCCGCCAAGGAAGCCTTCAAGACCTGGCGCAAGACCCCGATCGGCACCCGCGCGCGCATCTTCCTGAAGTACCAGCAGCTGATCCGCGAAAACATGAGTGAGCTGGCCCACATCCTCACCGCCGAACAGGGCAAGACCCTGCCGGACGCCGAAGGTGATGTGTTCCGCGGCCTGGAAGTGGTCGAGCACGCCGCCGCCATCGGCAACCTGCAGCTGGGCGAGCTGGCCAACAACGTGGCCAATGGCGTGGACACCTACACGATCATGCAGCCGCTGGGCGTGTGCGCTGGCATCACCCCGTTCAACTTCCCGGCGATGATTCCGCTGTGGATGTTCCCGATGGCGATTGCAACGGGCAACACCTTCATCCTCAAGCCGTCCGAGCAGGACCCGATGGTCACCATGCGCCTGGTCGAGCTGGCGCTGGAAGCCGGCATTCCCAAGGGCGTGCTGAACGTCGTCCACGGCGGCGAAGAAGTGGTCAACGCGATCTGCGACCACCCGGACATCAAGGCCGTGTCGTTCGTCGGGTCCACCCGCGTCGGCACCCACGTCTACAACCGCGCCTCGCTGGCCGGCAAGCGCGTGCAATGCATGATGGGCGCCAAGAACCACGCCGTGGTGCTGCCGGACGCCAACAAGGAACAGACCCTCAACGCAATGGTCGGTGCCGCCTTCGGTGCCGCTGGCCAGCGCTGCATGGCGGCTTCCACGCTGGTGCTGGTCGGTGAAGCGCGCAACTGGGTGCAGGACCTGGTGGCCAAGGCCCAGACCCTGAAGGTCAGCGCCGGCACCGTGTCCGGTACCGACGTCGGCCCGGTCATCTCCTGCAGCGCCCGCGAGCGCGTGGAAGGCCTGATCGCCTCGGGCGTGGAGCAGGGCGCCAAGCTGGTGCTCGATGGCCGCAAGCCGCAGGTCGATGGCTTCGAGAAGGGCAACTTCGTTGGCCCGACCATCTTTGCCGGTGTCACCACCGACATGCGCATCTACCAGGAAGAAATCTTCGGGCCGGTGCTGGTCATCCTCGAAGCGGAAACGCTGGAAGAGGCCATCGCGATGGTCAACAGCAACCCGAACGGCAACGGCACCGCACTGTTCACCCAGTCCGGCGCTGCCGCGCGCAAGTTCCAGGAAGACATCGACGTCGGCCAGGTCGGCATCAACGTGCCGATCCCGGTGCCGGTGCCGCTGTTCTCGTTCACCGGTTCGCGCGCCTCCAAGCTGGGTGACCTGGGCCCGTATGGCAAGCAGGTGGTGCTGTTCTACACCCAGACCAAGACGGTCACCGCGCGCTGGTTCGATGACGAGACGCTGAGCCACGGCGTCAACACCACGATCAGCCTGAAGTAACGGCAGGAGCAGCCATGAGCCACTCGATGACGACGGAACTGGAAGAAGCGCAGCAGGCGTACCGCGAGGCGGCGCGCGACTTCGCACAGGCCGAACTGGCGCCGCACGCCGCGCGATGGGATGCGGAGGGCATCTTTCCGCGCGAGGCGATCGCCAAGGCCGGTGAACTGGGCTTCTGCGGTCTGTACATGGACCCGGAAGTGGGCGGCAGCGGCCTGAGCCGACTGGACGCCGCCGTCGTCATCGAGGAGCTCGCCAACGTCGATCCGTCGACCGCGGCGTACATCAGCATCCACAACATGGCCTCGTGGATGGTGTCCAGGTGGGGCCAGCCGGCCCTGCGCGATGCGTGGGGCACCGACCTGTCATCGGGCAGCAAGCTGGCCTCGTACTGCCTGACCGAACCGGGCGCCGGTTCCGATGCGGCGTCGCTGAAGACCACCGCCGTGCGCGATGGCGACTTCTACGTGCTGAACGGCTCGAAGGCCTTCATTTCCGGCGCCGGTGCCACCGAGCTGCTGGTGGTGATGGCGCGTACCGGCGGTGCCGGTGCCGGCGGTGTCAGCGCCATTGCGGTGCCGGCGGACCTGCCGGGCATCAGCTTCGGCCGCAAGGAAGAGAAGATGGGCTGGAACAGCCAGCCCACCCGTGGCATCACCTTCGAGAACGTCCGCGTGCCGGTCAGCCACCTTCTGGGAGAGGAAGGCGGCGGCTTCAAGCTGGCGATGAAGGGGCTGGACGGCGGCCGCATCAACATCGCCGCCTGCTCGCTGGGTGCCGCACAGGGTGCACTGGATGCTGCGCGCCGCTACATGGGCGAGCGCCGCCAGTTCGGCAAGGCGCTGGCCGAGTTCCAGGCGCTGCAGTTCAAGCTGGCCGACATGGTCACCCAGCTGGTGGCTGCACGGCAGATGGTGCACACCGCGGCACGCAAGCTCGATGCCGGTGCCAGCGATGCCAACGTGTGGTGCGCGATGGCCAAGCGCTTCGCCACCGATGCCGGTTTCAACGTCTGCAATGAAGCGCTGCAGATCCACGGGGGCTACGGCTACATCCGCGAATACCCGATCGAGCGCCTGCTGCGTGACTGCCGCGTGCACCAGATCCTGGAAGGCACCAACGAGATCATGCGGGTGATCGTTGCCCGTCACCTGCTCAACACCGAAGAGGAACTGCGATGAAGGATTGGCGTACCCAGGAGCACGTGGGCCTGAAGGTGGAGGTGGATGGCCACACCGCCGTGGTCACCCTGAACAACCCGCCGGCGCATACCTGGACCGTGCACAGCCTGTCGGCGCTGCGCGACCTGGTCGGCGCGCTCAACGCAGACCGCGACATTTACGCGCTGGTGATCACCGGTGACGGCGAGAAATTCTTCTCCGCCGGTGCCGACCTCAACCAGTTCGCCTCCGGCGACAAGGCCGCTGCACGTGAGGCCGCGCGCCGCTTCGGTGAAGCCTTCGAAGCGCTGTCCGGTTTCCGTGGCGTGTCGATCGCCGCGATCAACGGCTACGCCATGGGCGGTGGCCTGGAGTGCGCGCTGGCCTGCGACCTGCGCATCGTTGAAGACCATGCCCAGGTCGCGCTGCCGGAGGCCACCGTCGGCCTGCTGCCGTGTGCCGGCGGTACCCAGAACCTGCCGCGCCTGGTCGGCGAGGGCTGGGCCAAGCGCATGATCCTGCTGGGTGAGCGCATCAACGCCGAGACCGCGCTGCGCATTGGCCTGGCCGAAGAAAAGGTCGGCAAGGGCGAAGCCAAGGCGCTGGCGCTGGAATGGGCGAAGAAGGCCGGCAAGCAGAGCCCGACCAGCATCGCCGCCTGCAAGACCCTGGTGCAGTCCACCCGCACCGGCACCCACGCCTCGGCGCTGGTGGCCGAGCGCGAAGCCTTCGTCGACCTGTTCGACACCGCCGACCAGGTCGAGGGCGTGACTGCCTTCCTGGAAAAGCGCGCCGCGCAGTGGAAGAACGCATGAGCACGGATACCGCTGCCGACGACGCACCGGTGCTGTTCGAAGAGCGCGTGGCTGGCAACGGCACGCGCATCGGCATCGCCACGCTCAATGCGCCGCGTACGCTCAACGGTTTCTCGCTGCCGATGGCGCACCTGCTGCTGAAGCAGCTCAACGCCTGGGCCGACGACGATGGCATCGCCATGGTGGTGCTGCAGGGCGCCGGCGAAAAGGCGTTCTGTGCTGGTGGCGACCTGCACAGCCTGTACAAGGCCATGGTCGCCTTCCGTGAGGCCGGCCACAGCGACATCCGCCAGAACGCCTATGCCGCCGAGTTCTTCGACGTCGAATACCGCGTCGATTACCTCATCCACACCTACACCAAGCCGATCCTGTGCTGGGGCCACGGCATCGTGATGGGCGGCGGCATCGGCCTGATGTCCGGCGCCAGCCACCGTGTGGTCAGCGAACGCTCCAAGCTGGCCTTCCCGGAAATCACCGTCGGCCTGTTCCCTGATGTCGGTGGCAGTTGGCTGCTGCCGCGCGTGCCGGGCAACGGCGGCCTGTTCCTGGCCCTGACCGGCGCACTGCTCAACCCGGGCGATGCCATCTACGCCGGCCTGGCCGACGTGCACGTGGCCGAAGAGCGCCGCAGCGCGGTGTTCGATGCGCTGCTGCAGGTGGCCTGGTCCAATGACACCGCACACAACCACGAACGCCTGACCCATCTGCTGCAGTCGCATGCCAGCGATGCCGCCACCGGTCCACTGCTGGCCCACGCGGCGCAGGTCGATGCGTTGTGCGGAGGCGATGACCTTGAAGCCATCGTGGCGCGCATTGCCGGCCTGCAGACCGACGACGCCTGGTTGCAGGCGGCTCAGAAGACCCTTGCTGCCGGTGCACCGGGTTCGGCACGGTTGGCGTACGAACTGCAGCGCCGCAGTGCCGGCCAGGACCTGGCCGCGATCTATCGCCTGGAGTACATCGTCGCCCTGCATTGCGCCGCCCATGGTGATTTCGCCGAAGGCATCCGCGCGCTGCTGATCGACAAGGACCGCAACCCGCAGTGGAACCCGGCCACCCTGGCCGAGGCCACCGGCGCGTGGGCAGACACCTTCTTCGCTTCCCCCTGGGCCGACGCCGCGCATCCGCTGGCCGACCTGGGCACTCCCCTTGTTGAAAGGAGCCTTGCATGAGCCGCATTGCATTCATCGGGTTGGGCAACATGGGTGGCCCGATGGCCGCCAATCTGGTCAAGAACGGCCACAGCGTGCGCGTGTTCGATCTGGTTCCGGCCGCGGTGCAGGCCGCTGTCGACGCCGGCGCCAGCGCTGCATCGTCGGCGCGCGACACCCTGGCCGATGCCGAAGTGGTGATCTCGATGCTGCCGGCCAGCCGTCATGTCGAAGGCGTGTACCTGGGCGACGACGGCATTCTTGCCGCGATCCCGGCCGGTGCACTGGTCATCGACTGCAGCACGATCGCCCCGGCCAGCGCCCGCAAGGTCTCGGAAGCGGCCGCCGCGCGTGGCCTGCAGATGATCGACGCACCGGTGTCCGGCGGTACCGCCGGCGCCCAGGCCGGCACCCTGACCTTCATCGTCGGCGGCGAGGAAGACGCGCTGGAACGCGCACGCCCGGTGCTGCAGGCGATGGGCAAGAACATCTTCCACGTCGGCGCCAGCGGCGCTGGCCAGGTCGCCAAGCTGTGCAACAACATGGCGCTGGGCGTGATCATGGCGGTGACCGGTGAAGCCATCGCACTGGGCGTGGCGCACGGGCTGGACCCCAAGGTGCTGTCGCAGATGATGGCGGTCAGCACCGGCCGCAGCTGGGCCACCGAAGTGTGCAACCCGTGGCCGGGCGTGCTGGAGAATGCGCCGGCCTCGCGTGGCTACAGCGGCGGTTTCGGCAGTGATCTGATGCTGAAGGACATGGGCCTGGCGGTGGAAGCGGCGATGAGTGTCGGCGCTTCGATTCCGCTGGGCGAAGTGGCCCGCAATCTCTACTCGATGAACCACCAGGCCGGCCGCGGCAAGCTGGATTTCTCCAGCGTCGTGCAGCTCATCACGAGCGAGAAGTGACCTGGTAGTGCCGGCCGCTGGCCGGCAACCTCATGCCCCCGTGCGGGACAACGGAGGTGGGATGGGCGGATGTTCGGTTTCCACCGGCATCCGCCCATTTTTTTGGGGGTCGGATCCCTTTCGCAACGCGAAAGGGCTCTGACCCCATATAGCCGTGCGGGCCTGGGATGGGGTCAGAGCCCTTTGCCGGTGGCAAAGGGATCCGACCCCGGCGCCGCATCAGGCAACGATCAGCGTTACATCAATGTTGCCGCGGGTGGCGTTGGAGTACGGGCACACGATGTGCGCCTTCTGCACCAGTTCTTCCACCTGCTCGCGCGGCACGCCCGGCACGTTGATGGTCAGCTCTGCCTCGATGCCGAAGCCGGTCGGGATCTGGCCGATGCCGACCTTGCCGGTGACGGTGGTGTCGGCCGGCAGCGCGACCTTGGCCTGGCCGGCCACGAACTTCAGCGCGCCCAGGAAGCAGGCCGAGTAGCCAGCGGCGAACAGCTGTTCCGGGTTGGTGCCCGGGCCGCCGGCACCACCCAGCTCGCGCGGGGTCGACAGCTGGATGTCCAGCACGTTGTCGGACGAGACGGAACGGCCTTCACGGCCGCCGGTGGAGGTGGCCTGGGCGGTATACAGAACCTTTTCGATGGACATCGGGATGCTCCTGGTCAGTGGGTGGGTACTGCTATGGAGCCTACTTTGCCCGGTTTCTGCGTACGTTGGGTTGCAGTCCGTACGAAAAACTTGATTGATCGTCCTGTTGGCCTAGATCGTCCACTCGCGGTCGGTGGTGAACATGATGGTCAGCCAGCGGTCCGGCGAGGCCTCGCCCAGCGCATCGCCGATCTCGTCGCGCAGCTGGTCCCATTCCAGCAGGGGCCGCGGCGGGTCGTCCTCGCGTACCACGAAGAACAACTCGATCTGCTCGCCACGCCCCACCTGGGCGACGTAGCTGCGATGCTCGACGAAGCCATGCTTGGCCACGATCGCGCGTGCCACCGCGTCCACGTGCGCCTGCAGTTCCGGCGGGGTGACCAGCAGGATGCCGGCCAGCGCCCGGCGCACCGTCCCGAGCGGGGCGATCATCACCAGCACGCAGACGAAGGCAAGGATGGCCGGGTCGATGTACGGCCCGACCCAGGCCAGCGAGGTGCCGCGCACCAGTACGCCGCCAAGGAAGGCCAGCAGGTAGCAGGCCGACATGCTGGCGGCGATCACCCAGTTCTTCGCGTCCAGCGCGATGAACTCCGAACCGATGCGGCGGTTGGCGCGCAGCACGAACCAGGCCAGCGCACCTTCGCCGATGATCGACAACCCGGCGAAGGCGATGGCTGGGCCGAGTGCGATGTGGCGGCCGCCGGACATCAGCGCATCCACCGCATTGACCAGCGCATACAGTGCCGCGCCGATCATCAGCGTGCCGCTCACCCCCAGCACGATGGGCTCCAGGTGCCAGAAGCCCATGGTGAAGCGCTGGTTGAGCCGCGACTGCAGCGCGTCGGTGCTGGTGGACAGTGCGATCAGACGCGCGACCAGCAGTGACAGCCACGTCATCACCACATCGATCAGGCCGTAGATGCCATCGAAGATGATCAGCGAGGAATTGGCCAGAAGACCAAATACCACCGCAGCGGCAGCCAGCAGCAATGAGCCTGCGATGGACAGGCGCAGCACGCCTTGTTCGGTACGCGCATCGAAGAAGCGTTCGGGGGTGGCAGGCATGCGGGAATCCAGCGGGAAATGGGCTGCGGAAGCAGCGCGTTGCCATTCTATCCAGCCTGCGGCACGTCGCCATGACCACGCCCGCACAGCGCCAGGAAAAGTCACCAGACTGGTAACCGTTTGCGGATTGACGGGTGCACACCCGAAGCGTATCGTTTGTACCACGATGACATAGAAGCCTCCGGTGACCCCGGGGGCTTCTTTCGTTTGCGCCGTCGCGCGCTGCGAGGTCACCGCCACCGGCCCTGACGTCCCCGTCGCAGCCGTTCTGTTTTCCGCCCCGATCCTGCCTTTCCCGCGCCGTCCTGGTGATCGTGTGGGGCGCCGCCGTGCGCGCAGGATCGGGGCACTCCACATCCATCAACGAAGGAGGATTCGATGCCCCTGCTGACCCTTGAGCAGTGCCGCGCGCACTGCCGTATCGACGGCGATTTTGACGACGCCATCCTGGGTGACCTGCTGGCCGCAGCCAGCGACGCAGCCGCGGCCTACCTGGGCCGCGAGCTGTACGCCGACCAGGCCGCGCTGGACCAGGCGCTGGACCAGCTGCCGCAGGACATGGCGGCGGCGGTGACCGGGCATGAAGCCGCGGTTGCCGCCGCCAATGCCGAGACCAACGCGGCCAAGGCCAAGGCCATGCGTGATGTGGCCGATCGCCGCTTGGCCGTGGCGACCGCGCGCAGTACGCGCCTGCTGCAGGGCATGCCGGTCAACGACAGCATCCGTGCAGCGGTGCGCCTGTTGCTGGGCCACCTGTACGCCCATCGCGAAGCCGTGGTCGTCTCTGCGCAGACGTTCGATGCACCGGCAGGCGCCACGGCCATCGCACTGGAGCTGCCGTTCGGCGTGGCCGCGCTGCTTGATCCGTACCGATCGGCAGCAACGCCATGAACGCCGGCCACTTCAATCGCCGCATCCGCATCGAGCGCCAGGACGGCCAGCTCGATGCGTGGGGGCAGCCGCTGGACGCCTGGCAGCCGGCGGCAGAACTGTGGGCCGCCATCATCGCCGACCGCGCAGACAGCGTGCAGCGGCTGACGCTGGCAAGCCGCCTGCCGGCAACGATCCGGCGCCAGCGCTTCCATGTCCGATTGGCAGCCGCACGACAGGCAGGCATCCAGGCCGGCATGCGCATCGTGCATGACGGTCGTGTTTTCAACATCACCGGCGTTGCGCCCGACTTCAGCCGGCGCCAGACCACGGTGCTGTTCACCGAACAGTCTTCAGGCATCGCCTGAGCGACGCCAACCAGGACACCGCGATGAGTTACGAAGCACAGCTGCACGCGCTGCTGGCCCCGCTGCTACAGGGCCGGCTGTATCCCGACCTTCCGCCGGAACCGGTCATCTATCCGTGTGCCGTCTACCAGCAGATGGGTGGACAGTCCGTGTGGTTCAACGAAGGTTCCATTCCCGAACAGAAGCACGCTCGCGTGCAGCTGACCGTCTGGGCAGACAGCCGCGCCCAGGCCAACGCCCTGATCCGCAACATCGAGGATCAGGTATGCGCAGGATTGCCGACCGCCGAATCGTTCGGCGCTGCAATCGCCGTGCATGAGCCGATGCTGCACAAGTACGGCGCGCGGCTCGATTTCGGCCTGTGGTACGTCGACCCGTAAACCGCATCACCCGTGCAACACCCCAGCCCGGCATTCGCCGGGCATTTTTTTATCCAACGAGGAAATACACCATGGCACTCAAGCTTCCCAAGGGCACCCAGTTCGGCTTCGCACCGGTCGTCTCCACCGCGATCGCCACCAGCGCGATCTCCAAGGCTGCGCCGGCGCTGGCCAGCGTTGCCGCCAACAGCGTCGACACCGGCGATGTGGTGGTCATTGAACTGCCGGGCTGGCCGGCCCTGAACAACCGCGCCACCCGCGCCGGTGCTGAAGCCACCGGCAGCGTTGAACTACTGGGCATCGACACCACCGATACCGTGCTGTTCCCCGGTACCAGCGGTGCCGGTGTACTGCGCAAGGCGGGCGCCTTCGTCGACCTGGACCAGCAGGGTGACCCGACCACCGCCGGTGGCGAGCAGCAGTACTGGAGCGGCACGCTGCTCGAAGACCCGACCGGTCGCCAGGTTCAGATGCCGACCTTCAAGAACGCCAAGACCATCACCCTGCCGCTGTTCTACGATCCGAAGAAGCCGTGGTATTCGGCACTGAAGAACGCTGACGCCAAGGGCGAGCCGGTGATCCTGCGGGCCAAGCTGGTCGGCGGCGACGTGCTGTACTGGTACGGCTACCTGAGCTACAACGGCGACCCGACCATGGCCGCCAACACCCCGATGGGCACCACCGCGACCTTCACCGCGCTGGCAGACTCCATCCTGGTCGAGGGCGCCTGATGTTCCAGGTCAAGGCGCCGGAGAGCTTCAAGAGCACCCTGACCATCGTCGGTCACGGCCGCGAGCAGAAGCTCAACCTGACCTACCGGCACCTGTCGGTAGCCGACTACGCCAGCCTGCTGGAGCGTCTGGGCGATGACACGTTGAGCGTGGCCCAGGCCATCCTGGACATCGTGGTGGACTGGGATGCCGATGTGGCGCTGGACACCGCCGGCGTCGAGCTGGCGCTGCAGCAGCAGGCCGGCCTGGATGGCGCCATCATCGGTGGCTACACCCAGGCCCTGCAGGTCGCACGCAAGGGAAACTGATCGAGGCGGTGGGGGCCCTGTACTGGCGGGCCCCCACCGAGTCCGAGCTGATGAAGCTTGGATTGAAGGCAAAGCACTTTCCACCACCGCAGGTCGAGCTGTGGCCGGAGTGCGTGCTTCCCATCGAACTTTTTTCGCGGGTTGCCACCCAGTGGCGCGTCGGCGCAGGTGGCCCGATCGGGCTGGATTACAACGTGGTCTACCGGGAGCTGGAGCGCGAAGCGCTCGACGGCGACCAGCATGACGAGGTGATGGCGGCCATCCGCATCATCGAACGCGCTGCCTTGGAGCAGATGCAACAGGAATGAGCCGGCCATCGCGGCAATGCCGATGGCCGATCCCGGCTCCGCCGAAGCGGAGCCGACTCTCCCGAGGAACACTCAATGAGCACTACATCGCCTGGCAGCACACGGACCACCGTGGAGGCCAGCAACGCATTGGAAACGGCCATGCAGGCAGCAAGGCGCGGCATGACCGAGATGACCGGCACCACACAGGAGTTCCAGCGGCAGCTGGAGAAGATCAACACGGTGCAGCAGGCCTTCAATGCCGTGCTGACCACCAGCGCATCATTGGTCACCGCACTGTCCACGCAACTGACCGCCCTGAACACGCAGCTGCAGGCGGCGGCGAAGGCAGGAACAACCGCAGCGGGCGCGGACGCCGGCAAGGCTGCAAAGAAGGAAGAGAAGGCCCAACAGGACGACAAGGGCCTGGCAGGCATCCGCAAGGGCCTGGGCGGCGCGCTCGGCGACTATATCGGCAAGACCGAAAACACCGCCACGGCTGCCAAGAAAGCCTTCGAAAAAGCATTCACTGGCGCCGACGAAGCGTTGAGGAGCTTCGTGACCACCGGCAAGTCCAAGTACAAGGAACTGGCCCAGTCCATCCTGTCCGACCTCAAGATGATCGCCGCACAGCAGGCACTGGTCTGGGGGGCGAGGAAGATCGCCGGCTTGATGGGGGTCGACCTGACGCCCAAGGATGCAGCGACGGACGCGGCGGCGGTGGCTGCAGGCGTGGCGACTGCCAAGGACGCCAAGGCCGGTGATGCCAAGGCGGGCGAAACCAAGGACGCCAAGGACACCAAGGGCACCACAGGACTTTCGGGGTTCCGCAAGGGCTTCGGCAGCGCGCTCGGCGAGTACATGGAAAAGACCGAGAACTCCGCCAAGTCCACCCAGGATGCCTTTTCCAAGGCGTTCACCGGCGCAGAGGCGGCACTGCAGAGCTTCGTGAAGACGGGCAAGTCCAACTACAAGGATCTGGCCAAGTCGATCATCGCCGATCTAAAGATGATCGCCATCCAACAGGCAATCGTCTGGGGCGTCAAAAAGATCGCGGGCCTGTTCGGATATGGCACGGGGGTGGAGGCCAACGCCAACGGTGGCGTCTACCAGTCGCCGAGCCTGTCGGCCTATTCCGGCGGTGTCTACAACACTCCGCAGCTGTTCGCCTTCGCCAAGGGCGCCGGCGTGTTCGGCGAAGCGGGACCGGAAGCGATCATGCCGCTGCGGCGCGGGCCGGACGGCCGCCTGGGTGTGGCCGCGTACGGTGGCGGCGGTGGCGGCGGAGTGGGAGTCAGCATCCGCATCGACAACAACGGTGGCAAGGAAGTCACCACCAACGAAAGCATGCTGCAGCAGTTCGGCAACGAGATCGGCCAGTTCGTGGAACGCAAGTACCGCGAGCTGCAGAGTCGTGACCTGAAGGCAGGTGGTGTGCTCAGCAGGAGTGCCATGCAATGACCGACACCTTCACCTGGCCGGCAACCAGCCAGAGTACTGGAACCACCACCGCCGCAGTGAAGCGCGCGAAGTTCGGAGATGGCTATGCGCAGGCCGCTGCCGATGGCCTGAACGCCACTTCACGCAGTTACCAGCTGCAGTTCGTCGGCAACCGCAAAACGATCAACGAGATCGTGACCTTCCTGGATGGTCATGCCGGCCGCAGCTTCCTGTGGAAAGGGCCACTGGGGCAGGGGCTGTACATGTGTGATTCCTACACCGACAGCCATCTCGGCGGCCAGGTATCGACCATCACCGCCACCTTCGAGCAGACCTTCCACGCGTAGGCATGAGCATGGATCTTCAACGGATCGACCTGGATACCATCCAGCCCAACGGAAAGCGTGGGGAGACCCAGCGGCCGGCCTTCACCAAGATCAACCAGAACTTCCAGCAGGTTGGTCAGGCAGTCGACGGCCTGCCCGGGCAGCTCGCCGATACCATGATGCGCGCGCCGGCACGGCGCAATCGCCTGATCAATGGCAATTTCGACATCTGGCAGCGCGGCAGCAGCTTCGGCATCTCCGGGAACTACACAGCCGACCGATGGTTCCTGCAGATGGGCAACGTCGAAGACGCCGTGTTCAAGCGCAATCCCGCAGCGGCAGGCGACAACAACTTCCCGTTCAGCACCTTCACGTTGTCGGTCAGTTCGAGTGGCAATACGGATGGCACAAACCACTTCTTTGTCTTCGAGCAGCGCGTGGAAGACGTCCGCAACTTCGCGGGCGTGGAGAGCACCGTTTCGTTCCTGGTGTTCAACGCCGGCGCCGCCGGGCGGAAGATCGCCCTTGAATTCGCCCAGACCTTTGGCGCGGGGGGAAGCACGCCTGTGCTGGGAATCGCGCCGGAGGTGGTCGAGCTGGCCTCCGGCCTGAACCGGATCCGCAGGACGGTGACCCTGCCTTCCATCTCAGGGAAGGCACTGTCCGGTGACGGTGCGGCCGTGGTCTGCATATGGGTAACGGCGGGCACGCAGTTCGCCAGCCGCACCGCAGGACTGGGCGCGCAACAGGGCCAGCTGTACTTCGGAGAGTTCCAGTGGGAGGCGGGCCCGCTCGCGACGCCGTTCGAGTGGAGGCCGAAGGGGGAAGAGCTGCGGCTGTGCCAACGCTACTACCAGGTGGATGCCACTGGCGTGCCGTTCGACGGTGGATCGCGCTTCAACGCTGGCGTGGGCCTGATTCGGGGCGACAACGCGGTGTACCTCACCTACCGATTCAATCAGCGAATGCGGTCGGTACCCGCGGTCGCCTTCTCGAACCCATCGCAATGGCGGCTGCTCACGGGAGACGGTGCAACCAGCCTGACAGCGCTCAGTGCGGCGGAAGTTACGTCGACCCGCATGACCATCATCGGTGCGCTGAACACTGCCGCAGCGGGTCAGGCCGGCATCCTGCAGAGCGGAGATTCGGCAGCGGAGGGCACTGGATTGACCATGGATGCCGAAATCTGAGGTCCGCGGGAGGGCTGGAGAGCGTTCCTTCGCAACCGAAACCATCAAGGAAACAGCACAAATGCCACGAAAGATCATCGACCTCGATTCCGTTCAACCGAACGGAAAGCGGGGTGAAACACAGCGCCCGGCGTTTACCAAGATCAACGAGAATTTCGCCGAGGTCTACGACGCGTTGACCGAGGTCGCGAAGATCCCGGAAACCGTGGCGAATGCCATCACCGACCGCGTTCCAGGCAGGAATCTGCTCATCAATGGTGCCCTGCAGTTCTGGCAGCGCCGTACATCTGGTCGTGTTGGCAGTGGGTCGGGGACGCTGGGCGCGGAAGTGTTCTTCGCCGACCGTTTCACGAACTCGGCGCTGGTCTGCAACCACGACGTGCAGCGCGTGGCGTACGACGGGCAGGCCGGATTTCCGGAAGATACACGGTCGATTCTGGTCTGCACCGTATCCGAGGCCATCGCCAGAAGTGGCGCCTGGATGGGGCAGAAGATCGAGGGTGTCGGCAGTGCAAGTGGAGACATCACGATCTCGGTATGGGCGAACTCTGATGCGCCCGGTCGCAGTGTGGGCGTGCGTGTCATCCAGGATTTCGGAACCGGCGGCTCACCCTCGCCGCAGGTGGTGCTGGAAGCCGGTGTACTCACACTGGGCACCACCGCCAAACGTCACAGCGTCACGGTGACGTTGCCAAGTACGCGGGGAAAGGTGCTCGGCAGCAACGGCAACGACCATCTCTACGTAGTGTTCGACCTGTGCGGTGCTGGTCAGAAGGGCGAGCTGGTGGCACAGAACGGCTCGTTCGGCTTCACCCAGTTCCAGGTCGAATCGGGCCGCGCAGCGACACGATTCGACTGGCGGCCGCCAGGTGTGGAACTGGCGTTGTGCCAGCGCTACTACGAGAAGAGCTACAACCTCGACATCGTACCCAACACGGCGCACAACGAAGGGCGCGAGGCATTCTCGATCAACTCACCGGGAATGGCGCATTACCAGAGCGTGCGATTCCAGACGGCAAAGCGCGCTCATCCCTACGTGATGATCATCTCGGCCGACAACATCCAGCAGGATGGACACATCGCGGAAGACAACATCTCCCGCGTGCCCTGCCTGGTCAACTACGCCTCGCCTTCCGGGTACGAAGTCAGCTGGACCAACAATCCAGGCCGCTGGGGCGGCTGGTGGCATTGGTGGGCCGACGCCGAGCTTTGATGGGGCGCCCGCAGGGAACAGGAAGACAGCAATGACGAGAAAAATCATCGACCTCGATACCGTTCAGGCGAACGGTAAGCGGGGTGAAACACAGCGCCCGGCGTTTACCAAGATCAACGACAACTTCGCCGAAGTGTATGGCGCGCTGGATTCGCTGGAAAGCGCTTTGCATAGCGCGGCTCCAGGCAGGAACCGCCTGATCAACGGCAACTTCGATTTCTGGCAGCGGGCCAGCACTGGCACCACCCAAGGCGGCGAGATCTATGTGGCCGATCGTTGGACCGTGGCAGCGCTGAGCTGCACGCATACCGCAAATCGCGGGGCCAATCTTCCTGCCGGCGGAGCCGCGCCGGAATCGCGCCGTTTCCTCAACAGCGTTGTCTCCAAGGTCAGTGCAGGCAGCAGCGCCTATGTCGCACAGAAGGTCGAAGGGGTCGCCACGCTGTCCGACGGCGAAGTGGTGGTTTCCGGCTTCGCCTATGGCCCGCCAGGAAAACGCATCGGTGTTCGTCTCATCCAGCACTTTGGCACCGGTGGTTCGCCGTCCGCCGCGGTCAGCGTAGAGCTGGGAACCGTAGCGGTCACCGCCGCGTCCTGGACCTATTTCCAGCTCAGTGCGCGATTGCCATCGGTGAAGGGGAAGACGCTGGGCAGCAATGCCGACAGCGATTTCCTGTGGCTGGTGGTGGATCTGTGCGCCGATGCCTATGGCGGTGTCATCTCCGGTCAGAGCGGAGAGTTCGGCCTTGCGATGATGCAGCTGGAGCGCGGCGACAGGGCAACGGCATTCGACCTGCGCCCGCTGGCCCACGAGCTGCAGCTGTGCCAGCGCTACTACGAGAAGAGCTACAACCTGGATGTGCCGCCTGGCACGGCCGATGGCATCGGACGCGACAACCAGTTCTACGACCGCAGCGTCGGCGTCGGCAGCACCTCGCATATCCGGTGTCGCGTCCCCAAGCGGGCCATCCCAGCCTACACGGTCTACAGCGATGTGAACGGGCAGGCAGGGCGCATATCCGGCGCAAGCGGCGGCATCGGCACGGTGACGTCCATCGTATATGCCGGCCAGTCCGGCGCACAGGTCAATTACCAATCCGCCGCAGGCAACTGGGGCTCCTCCTTCCATTGGACCGCCGACGCGGAGCTATGACATGTATCAACTGACCGAAGAGATCGACACCATCAAGTGCCTGCAGACCGGCGCGTTCATTCCACGTGGCCACCGTCTGTGGAATGACTATGAAGCCTGGTGTACGGCAGGCAATGAGCCGGAGCCGGTACCGCCGCTGTTCGTACCCGGCTCGGCGCAGTTCCATCGCTTCATCCGCGGAAAGGCGTGGGAGTGGATGGCCCAGTGCGCCCGCGATCGCGGCTATGACAGCATCGAGAGTTGCTGCAGCTACGCGGGCAGTGCGGTGCCGCGCTATGCGCAGGACGCCATCGCCATGATTGCCTGGCGCGACGGGGTCAACCTCGCACTGGAGACTATCGAGTCCACCGCCGAGGAGACCGCGCCGGACTGGCGGCAGGTCCAGGCGCAACTGCCGCAGCCGGATGCATTCGGCTGGCCTGCCGAGCAGGCGCCGGAAATCATCGGCGGCTGAGGAGGACGACGCATGGCACGACGCACAATCGACCTTGATACCGTGCAGCCGAACGGAAAGCGGGGTGAGACGCAACGGCCGGCCTTCACCAAGGTCAATGAGAACTTCGCCGATCTCTACACGGATCTGGATGAACTCGAAACCACGGTGCAGGATCTCCGGCGCAGGCAGAACGGCCGGAACCGGCTGATCAACGGTGACTTCAGGTTCTGGCAACGGGGCAGCAGCCGCACTGTGGTGTCGCCTCTGGCGGTGTATGTTCCCGATCGCTTCCAGGTGGTATGCACTGGGGCGGGGCAGGTCGCGGTGTCACGCCGCAGCTTCGATGCCCCGGCATTCGGGGTCACGGGATTCATGAACTGCGATCTCACCGGATCGACGGCCGCGACCGAGGCGTTCGTCACCCAGCCGGTGGAAGGCGTGCAGACGCTCGCGGGAAGTACCGTGACGCTGAGCATGCAGGCATGGGCCGCGACGCCGGGCTGCCGCATCGGCGTTCGCTTCATCCAGACGTTTGGTACCAATGGGTCTCCGGATGTGACGGTCCGGGCAGGCGTCCAGGAGATCGGCACCGCGGCCGCGCTCAGGTACTTCACCGTCGAGTTGCCATCCATTGCTGGCAAGACCGTGGGAGCCAACAGCAAGCTGCACGTCATCGTCGACTTTGCGACGCCCGGTGGTTATGGCGGACAGCTTGTCGGCCAGTCTGGGTCCTTCTCGCTGACCTGCATGCAGTTGGAGAAGGGGGCGACACCTACCGACTACGACATGCGTGATGACGCAACCGAGTTGATGCTGTGCCAGCGGTACTACGAGAAGAGCTTCCCGCTGGAACAGGCACCGCAGCTTGGCATGCCGTCACCGCAGGGCGTCGCCGCCGCGTTCCAGGCAGGCCTGGCGCGCAGTGAGCAGATCTCCTTCAAGGTCGCCAAACGCACTGTGCCTGCGCTCACGCTCTACTCCAACAGTGAAGTGGCGCCGGCCCTCGGCTACTGGTCGTTGTTCAACGGCAACGGGTGGTCACGCGGAATGGCTGTCCCGCTGTTCCTTCGTCCCGATGGATTCACGCTTCAGCTTGATTTCGGTTCTGGCCTGACGCCGTTCTATGCCTATCTGGTGGGCGGCAACTGGGCGGCTGACGCCGAGATCTGACCCCCTGGCCGTCAACACCGGCGCACGCAGCGAGGACTGCACATGACACGAAGAATCATCGAACTGGACACCGTCCAGCCCAACGGCAAGCGGGGTGAGACCCAGCGGCCGGCATTCACCAAGATCAACGACAACTTCGCCGAGATCTACGCTGGTCTGGACGACGCGCAATCGGCGCTCATGCATCTGGAAGGCCGCATGGCCGGAAGGAACCCGCTCATCAACGGCGACTTCCGGTTCTGGCAGCGCGGTGCAGCGTTCCCTGCATCCACGGGCTCTCGCCACATCGCTGACCGCTGGGCGGTCAATGCCATCGGCACCAGGGTGGCTGCCTCACGCGAGGATGTGCCTCCAGGCGGCGGCCAGGGAGGGCGCCTGCTGGCTGGGTCGCGCCACCTGCTTCGGCTGGAGGTGCAGAGCGTTGCCGGTGCCGGCAACATGGCGCTGGTCCAACAGCGCATCGAGGATGTCCGGACACTGGCCGGGCGCACCGTCACGATCAGTTTCAAGGCGCGCGCCTCGGTGGACGACTTCCGCATCGGCGTGGAGTTGCAGCAGTCCTACGGAACGGGTGGGTCTACCGCGCGCGACAGCATCGGCGCCTCGGTCGTGCTCGATACGCTGTGGCGATGGCACCAGGTCACCGTGGAAGTTCCCGGTCTTGCCGGCAAGACGCTGGGCCCGGACAGCTACCTGCAACTGAGCTTCTGGCTGGACGCAGGTGCCGATTTCGGCGGCCGCGCGTTCGCCGCCGGGCAGAAGAGCGGCAGCGTGCAAGTGGCCGAAGTGCAGATCGAAGAAGGCGATACCGCCACCGACTTCGACCGCCGGTCCGAAGCACTGGAGCTGCTGTTGTGCCAGCGCTACTACGAGACGGTGGATGTAAACCGGATCATCGGCATCACCTACACCGCCAACGGCGACACGCGAGCGTGCATCCCGTTCAAGGTGCGCAAACGCTCAGCACCCAGAATCTCCTCGCCGTCCACCGCGCTGAACCTGGTGGGCTTCGGCAATGCCGGCAACCTGGTCAACTTCGACGGCGGAGCGCCCAGCTGGCAGTCCACGGTTGACGCGGCAGTCATCGCCTCGATGCCGAACAACATGCAGCTCTGGGGCGCGGTGGTGGTGTGGTCGACCACCTCGCAGGTGCTGGTCCAGGCCGATGCGGAGCTCTGAGCCATGACAACCCCCGCTCCGCAGGCGCCAAAGCACGCCTGCTTCACCACCACTGCTTCGCTGCGCCCAGGCCACCACGTCATCGTACCGTGCGGCCAGGAACGGTACCCCGTGCCACCCCCTCTTCCCAATGCCGCACAGGAGAACACCCCATGATCACCGCCGATGCCCAGCAGCTTGAGCCGGGTGGCCGCATCACCGTCTATGAACTTGACGCCAGCAGTTTCGGCGCCGACAAGCTCTTCTTCCACGCGCACCTGCAGAGTGGCCTCATCTGGTGGCAGGGCCAGGAATATGGCCCCTGGCCGATCGAGGCCAGCGGCTTCGAGCGCACCAGCGACCAGCCGCCGAACCCGCGCCTGCGCGTGAGCAACATCGATGGCCGCATCACCGCCATGTGCCTGTTGTTCGATGACCTGGTCGGTGCACGCATCATCCGCCGGCAGACGCTGGCCAAGTACCTGGATGCCGCCAACTTCGAGGAAGGCAATCCCAGCGCGGATCCTGGCGAGCACTTCCCTGATGAAGTCTGGTTCATCGAGCGCAAGATAGGTGAGGACAAGCAGATGGTCGAATTCGAGTTGACCACCGCGATCGATCTCAATGGGCAGCAGCTGCCGGGCAGGCAGATCATCGCCGGCATGTGTGGCTGGCTGGTGCGTGGCGGCTATCGCGGCGCGTACTGCGGCTACAACGGTCCAGCGGTGGCCGACAGCGACGACGTCGCCACCGATGATCCGGCGCGTGACCAGTGCGGCGGTCGGGTACGCAGCTGCAAGCTGCGCTTCGGCCAGGACAAGCCGCTGCCCTATGGCGGCTTCCCCGCCGCGGGCCTGTTGCGCTCCTGATCGATCCCCTCCCGATTCCACTTTCCAGGCCCGCCCGCGCGGGCCTTTTTCATGGGTGAAACATGCAACCGACAACCCTGCAGGCCATCCAGGCGCACGCCGTGGCCGAGTACCCGCGCGAATGCTGCGGGCTGATCGTGGCCATTGAAGGCCACGAACGCTATCTTCCCTGCCGCAACGTGGCCGCCACGCCCAGCGAGCATTTCCGCCTGCCCGCTGAGGACTATGCCGTGGCCGAGGACAAGGGCGAGGTGCTGGCCCTTGTGCACAGCCATCCCGATGCCGCCGCAACGCCGTCCGACGCCGATCGGGTCATGTGCGAGCGCAGCGGGCTGACCTGGCACATCGTCAGCGTCGGCCAGGTAACAGGCGAGGCACCGCTGTGCGGTGATCTGCAGACCCTGCATCCCATGGGCTACATGGCACCGTTGGTCGGTCGCCAGTTCGCCCACGGTGTGCTGGACTGCTACAGCCTGGTCCGCGATTTCCACGCACGCGAACTGGGCATCCCGCTGTCCGAGTACGAACGCCAGGACGACTGGTGGAGCCACGGCCAGGACCTGTACAGCCTTGAACGGCTGCACGCCGAGGGCTTCGACCTGATCGAGGGCGAGCCGCAGCGGGGCGACATGATCCTGATGCAGATCCGTTCGCCGGTCACCAACCACGCGGGCATCTACCTCGGCGACGGGCAGATGCTGCATCACCTGCATGGCCGCCTGTCCGAGACCGTACCGTACGGCGGCATGTGGGCCGAGCGCACCCGTTGCATCGTCCGCCATCGCGAGGTGCGCCATGACTGACCGTCTTCGTACGATCCGCCTGTACGGCAAGCTGGGTGCGCGCTTTGGGCGCAGGTTCCGGCTGGCGGTGAACAGCCCGGCCGAGGCGGTGCATGCGCTGTGCACGATGTTGCCGGGATTCCAGCAGTACCTGATGGGCGCAAAGGCCAAGGGCATGGAGTTTGCCGTGTTCAACGGGCGGCAGAACCTGTCGCGGGATCAGCTGCACGACCCGCCGGGACAGGATGACATCCGTATTGCGCCGGTGATGGTGGGTAGCAAGCGTGGGGGCGTGTTGCAGACGATTGCGGGCGTTGTCATGGTTGTCGTGGGCATCATCATGCTTTACACGCCGGCTGCGGCTTATGGCCCCAACGTCATCGTTGCCGGTGCCAGCATGATTGCCGGTGGCGTTGTGCAGATGCTCTCCCCCCAGCCAAAAGGCCTGGGTGCCAAAGACACACCCGAAAACGCGCCCAGCTACAGCATGAACGGCACCGTCAACACGCAGGCGCAAGGCAACCCCGTGCCGGTCGCCTATGGCGGCCATGACACCAAGGGCATGTTCATCGGCTCGGCCGTGATCAGCGGCGGCATCCTGGCGGAGGACCAGTTTTGAATCAGACCACTCATCCCACGCCGCGCACGCGCGGCGCAGCCACGCCAGTGCTGGCGGGTGCCAAGAAGGGCGCGAGTAACGCCCGAACCCCGGTCGAAACCGCCGACAGCCTGCACTCGATGGCGGTGGCCCGCATCATCGACCTCGCCAGCGAGGGCGAGATCCGTGGCCTGGTTGCCGGCAAGCAGTCGATCTACCTGGACCAGGTGCCGATCGAGAATCCGGACGGCACGCTGAACTTCTCCGGCGTGGACGTGCAGACGCGCTCCGGCACCCAGGACCAGGAGCACATCAGCGGCTTCCCCTCCATCGAGAACGAAGTCGGGGTCAACGTCGAGCTGCGCAGCGATGCGCCGGTGGTGCGCACCGTATCGGGTGCCGATCTGTCAGCCGTCCGTATCCGCTTTGCGGTGCCGGCGTTGCAGAAGACCAACACCGAGAACGGCGACACTGAAGGCTACCGGATCATGTACGCGGTGGATCTGTCCACCGACGGCGGCCCGTTCAGCACGGTGCTGACCGATGCCTTCAGCGGCAAGACCACCAGCCAGTACGAGCGCAGCCGCCGCATCGATCTGCCTGCCGGCAGCCAGTGGCAGGTGCGCATCCGCCGGCTGACCGCCAACGCCAACAGCAGCACCATCGCCGATACCATCAACGTGCTGTCGATGACCGAGATCATCGATGCCAAGCTGCGCTATCCGAACTGTGCGCTGGCGGCGGTGCAGGTTGATGCCAGCCAGTTCCAGAACATTCCCACCCGGTCCTACCAGCTGTGGGGCCGCATCGTACGCATCCCCTCCAACTACGATCCGCTCAGCCGTCTCTACAGCGGTGTGTGGGACGGTACCTTCAAGAGTGGCTGGACCAACAATCCGGCCTGGGTGTTCTTCGACATCGTCACCAACGATCGCTTCGGCCTGGGCCATCGTGTTCCGCTGGACTGGGTGGACAAGTGGCGGCTGTACCAGATCGCGCGCTACTGCGATGAACTGGTCAGCGATGGCCAGGGCGGCAAGGAGCCGCGCTTCACCTGCAGCCTGTATCTGCAGACCCGCGCCGAGGCCTACCGCGTGCTGCAGGACATCGCCACCATGTTCCGCGGCATCAGCTTCTATGCGGCGGGGCAGGTGATGGCCTCGGCCGACATGCCCAAGGACCCGGTGCTGACCTACAGCCAGGCCAACGTCATCGAAGGGCGCTTCCACTATGCCGGCAGCAGCCGAACGGCGCGGCACACGGTGGCCCTGGTGTCGTGGATCGATCCGGACGACTTCGGCCGGCAGAAGGTCGAAGTGGTGCAGCACCTGCCTGGCGTGGCCCGCTACGGCATCAACCAGACCGAAGTGACGGCGGTGGGCTGCCACTCGCGTTCGCAGGCGCAGCGCGTGGGCAACCACATCCTGCATACCGAGATGCTGGAAACCGAGACGATCAGCTTCTCGGTGGGCCTGGATGCGCTGGGCTGCATGCCCGGTGATGTGATCCAGGTGGCCGACCCGAACCGCGCCGGCCGCCGCAATGCGGGCCGCATCCGTAGTGCGGGCACGCGCAGCCTGGTGCTGGACCGGATGCCGGAACAGATCGCGGCCGGTGACACCCTGCGTGCCACCCTGCCCAGCGGGCAGACCGAAGCACGCACGGTGCAGTCGGTGGACGGCGAGACGGTGACCGTCAGCGCGCCGTGGTCGGCGGTGCCGGTGGCGCAGTCGGTCTGGGCATTGGAATCGCCGGAGCTGGCCCTGCAGCACTATCGCGTGCTGTCGATCAGCGAAGGCGAGGACCTGACCTATCAGATCACCGCGCTCAAGCACGTGCCGGGCAAGTACGCCGCCATCGACGACGGCACGCGCCTGGATCAGCCGCCGATCAGCATCATCCCGCCCAGCGTGCAGCCGGCACCGGCCAACGTGCGGATGGCCTCGCATGTGGTGGTCGACCAGGGCATCGCTACCTCCGTGCTCACGATCGAGTGGGATGCTGCGGACAAGGCGATCGGTTATGACGTGGAATGGCGCCGTGGCGATCTCAACTGGGTCCGCGCTGGTCGCGTCGGGACGCAAAGCCTGGAAGTGCGGGGCGTCTACGCAGGCGAGTATCTGGCCCGCGTACGCGCGGTCAATGCGCTGGGCGCGGTGTCGCAGCCGACGCTCAGCGCGCTCACCACCATTGAAGGCAAGACGACGCCGCCCCCCTCGCTGGCATCGTTGACCAGCACTGCCCGCCCCTTCGGCATCGCACTGTCCTGGGGCTTCCCCGCAGGTGCAACCGATACCGAACGGACCGAACTCTGGTACAGCACTGGCCCCAATCGCGAGAGCGCGATCAAGCTGGGCGACTTCGCCTACCCGCAGGCCCAGCACCAGATGAACGGCCTGGCCGCTGGCGCGCGCTTCTGGTTCTGGGGACGGCTGGTGGATCGAAGTGGCAACATCGGCCCGTGGTATCCGGCGCAAGCCGGGGTGATGGGTGAGTCCAGCAGCAACCCGGATGACTACGACGCCTACTTCGCCGGCCGCATCAACGAAAGCGCGCTGGGTCAACAGCTGAAGGGCAAGATCGAGCGCGTCACCGAAGTGCTGCCGCTGGTCTGGGATGCCTCGGCAATCTACACCCCGGGCCAGACCGTCATCCACGACGGCCGGATCTGGAGCTGGCAGGGCGCCGCTGCAGGCAACGAGACGCCGCCGGGCAGCCACTGGAAGAGCATCGGCGACGCGATCGCCGAGGCGGGCGCCATCGTCGGCCGTGTCGACCAGCTGGAAATGGACGTGACCGACGTCGATGGCAAGGTGGCTGCGCAGGGGCAGAAGGTCGATGGCCTGTTCGCCCAGGTCAGCGACCACAGTGCCGGCGAGGAGGACTACAACGTCGGCGAGAACGATGTCAGCGCCGGCGCCATCACCGTCTACAGCGTGATGGCCGAGAAGGACGCGGCACTGGCCAAGCGCGTGGACACGGTCGAAGCGTCCATCGAAGGTGTTCCAGGCAAAATCGAGGGCGTCAGCGCCGCGGTCCAGCAGGTCTCGCAGGCCGTGGTCAACCTGGATGGCAAGGTCAGCGCGACCTATACGGTCAAGGCGCAGATCACCAGCGCCGGGCAGATCTACATGGCCGGCATGGGTCTGGGCGTGGAGCAGCAGCCAGATGGCAGCTACCAGAGCCAGATCCTGATGCAGGCCGATCGCTTCGCGCTGATCAACGAGAGAAATGGACAGATCACCACGCCCTTCGTGGTCGAGAACGGCCAGACCTTCATCAGTCAGGCATTGATCGGGAACGGCAGGATCCAGAACGCGATGATCGGTGATTTCATCCAGTCCAACGCGGTGGGTGCGAGAGGGCAGCCACGCTGGCGGTTGGACAAGAGCGGCGCGATGACGATGACCGGCCCCGACAATGGTGGCTATCTGACCATCGTCAACAACGTGATCCAGGTATTTGATGCAGCAGGAACGCTGCGCGTGCAGATGGGGGTGTGGTAATGCCAGTCGGAATCCAGGTTTTCAATGCGGATGGCAGTCTGGGCTATGACCCGCAAGGCAGGTTGTTCCGCGTGCTTGCAAGCATCCAGTACAGCACGGTCGACGGCAGCGCAGCCTTCTCCCGGCAACCGGAAGATACCGATCTGACGGCGGTTGCTCGCGGCAGGTATGCCCCGGACTTCTCCATCGACGTGGCCTCCGGCATCGTCAGCTGGCGTCACGTCAATGTTCCCGCCAAGGACCGCTATCCCGGCATCGTCGAAATATGGGCCCGCTGATATGACTGCAGGAATCAAGATCATCAATGACTGGGGCACCGTACTGATCGACGATGCCTTCCCGACACTCGCCATGCTGGCTCAAGGCACTACCACGCTGGATGGCGAAGGAAGCAGGTACATCGGCAACCATGCCGGCATGGTTGCCGTGCGTTCGACCTCGGTGGTTGGAAGCCAGTACTACAATCAGATCGACGGCTATTCGGCTGGGCTGTATCTGTTTGGTCCGCCCGGCGCAGTGGTGCAGTGGTATGTGTACGCGCCACCGCAGGAGCCACCAAGCAATTTTGGACTGATCATCCGTGACGGTGCCGGCCGCCTGATGTTCGACGCAGGCCGGAAAGCCGCGCGGGTGGCTGGCCTTCGTTCTGCGTCGACACGGCCTGGCTGGCAGGGGAGCGCCCAGTTTGATCCTGGACGTGCCTGGGCAGTGATGCCCCTGGTTCACGCGTACGATTCGGCGAACACGTTCCAGCGATGGGGCGATCCGCAGGAATACCTGCAACACGAGGACGTAAGTGTTTCCGGAGGGGCGGTCAACGGTGGAACCATCACGTTCGGGATGACGCAGACGGCGCGGCGTACCTACGGCCCCTACTACGGACTACCTCTACCCACCCGGTTCACCTATACCGGGAACAATGCAGCCCTCGCGGTGCTTGATGTAACCGGCTACTAGTGTCGGCCATGCTGGCCGAGATCGGCCTGCTCGAGTTGATCGAACAGGTGGGCGGGGGCGGCGGCGGGCACTGACGCTTCCGCGTTCGCGTCTGAGACGACGCGCACGCATTCTGAAGCCGGTCAGGCACCTGAAACCGTCGCTGTCGTAGCATTGCCCGCGTGATGGGGCCGATGGACGGCCCCGCGTTGACGGGCCACGTGCCTGGATGCCAAGGAGATGCAAGCAATGCAGGGAACAAACCACCTTCCAGCGGCCCCCCGCGAAACGTTCGGCAGGGCCGGGGCCACCGCGCTTGCGCTGGCCCTGGGCCTCAGCCTGGCAGCATGCCAGGCCAAGAGCCCGGAGGCGGATACGGCAGTTGCCCCCGCCGCCGCCGCGCCCGCCACCGCATCGCCGCCCGCCACTGCAGAGCCTGCACGCGCCGCACCTGCCACGACAGCGGCCGATGCCGATGATCAGGACATGCCGCCGCAGCGCCCGGATGATTCCTACAACAAAGCCACGCTGCGGCCGCAGTACGCCACGTGCGTGAACTCCAGCGGCGGCGAGACCCCCGCACTGCAGGCGTGTGGCGATGAGGAGCTTGCCTGGCAGGAGCAGCGACTCGAGCAGGCCTTCATGAAGATCGTCGACGGTCCCGATGGCAAGGACAAGGATAGGCTGATGGACGAGCAGGCCGCCTACATGTCCGATACCAATCGCTACTGCAGCTGGAACCCTGCCGAAGACGGGCAGGGGCAGATGCTGGACGCGCAGTCCTGCCGGATCAATCGCACCGCCAACCGTGCCGACGTGCTGCAGGCACTGACCTCGAAGTAATTCCCCCGCAAAGGAGTGCAGGAAAATGGATGTTGTGACCCAGGCAAAGCAGGCAATGGACAACTGGCATCGCGGCCAGACGTCGGCGCATTTCGAAACCGGAGGTCGCGGCCCCGGCCACGTTTCCACCGGCAGGGGCGACCATGGCGGCGTGTCGTATGGCAGTTACCAGTACGCCACCAACGTTGGCGGCGTGGATGAGTACGTCGCCGCCTCGCGCTATGGCAACCGCTTCAACGGCCTGCAGGCAGGAACCCCGGCCTTCACCGAACGCTGGAAGGAAGTGGCGGCCGCCGATCCGGCAGGGTTTGCCAGGGACCAGCACGACTTCATCCAGCACAAGTACTACGACGTGCAGATGGGCCGCCTGAAGGATGTGGGCATCGATCTCTCCGGCCGTGGTGCGGCCGTGCAGGATGCGCTGTGGAGCACCTCGGTGCAGTACCGCGGCATGACCCGGTCGGTGTTCCAGAAGGGCCTGCAGCAGGCCTATGGCGAAGACTTCAAGCTGACTGAGCTGAGTGACGAGCAGATCGTCCGCGCGGTGCAGGACTACAAGCACGCCAATGTGCAGGTGCACTTCCAGAGCTCGCCCACCCTGTGGGATTCGCTGCGTGATCGTGCGCTCACCGAGAAGACCGCACTGGTCGGGCTGGCGCGCTACGACCAGGTCAACCACAACCCCGAGGCTTACCGGGGCAAGGATTACCAGCAGGTGTTCGGTGAACCTGAGCCCGGCCAGCGCGGCCAGCGTGCGGCGGCATCGGCGATGGCCGACGGCGTGCTGGCACCCGGCGAGCGTGGTACCGAGGTCCAGACCCTGCAGGCCAAGCTGATCCAGGCCGGCCATAGCGGTCGCAACGGGCAACCGCTGACAGCCGATAGCCACTACGGTGCCAATACCGAGCATGCAGTGCGCGAGTTCCAGCAGGCGCATGGGCTGACCGTCGATGGCAAGGCCGGCCGGCAGACCCTGCAGGCCCTGGATACGGCGGTACGCGAGCACACGCCGGCGCAGCCTGTGGCACCGGCCACGCCTGCACCGGTCACTCCTGCTGCGGCACCCGCACCCGCGACTGCGCGGGAAGCCGATGCCGCCGCCGCGCCCGGTGGCCAGCGCATCGTCGTGGTCGAACCCTTTGGCAACGGCAGCAGCAACCGCACACTGCGCCATGGCACCAGTGGCGAGGATGCCTATCGCGAACTGAAGATCCATCACCCCAACACCAATGCCGAGGCCGTGCGCACCGGCAATGCCGCCAAGGCTGACCGCCCGTCGGCCATGGTCGAGGGCGAACTGGAAACGGTACGGACCCGCGGTGATCGCAACGGCATCCCGCTGGTGCACAAGGATCTGATCCTGAGCAATGCGCGCGGCGATCGGGAGGTGATGATTCCCAATCCGGTCGCCGGGTATGTCCAGGTCAACAATGACAAGTGGAATTCGATCAGCATCTGGAGCCATCGGGCCGGGCATCCGCAGCGCGAACTGGTCGGGCAGGTGCTGCACGGTGCGCGTGGAACCACCCCTTACAAGACCGGTGATTTCGTCGAGTACGGTGCGCCGTTGATCCGCCAGTCCGATGCCGGTACCCCGGGTGCCGTGCACGCTCATATCGAGCTCGAGCCCGATCAGTACCGCAGGTTCCTAGGTGACATGCTCAACGACCGCATCACCCTGGGCGGCAAGGTCCACGCGCAGGGCCCCGAGGCCGCGCAGGCCGCACGCAGTGCACAGCAGGCGCCGATGGCCGATGGCGTGCTGAAGCAGGGCGAGCGCGGCGATGAGGTCAAGGCCCTGCAGGGCAAGCTGGCGGCGCTGGGCTACGCCGGGGCCGACGGCAAGCCGCTGCACGCCGATGGCGTGTATGGCAAGGACACCTTTGCAGCGGTCAAGCAGTTCCAGGCCAACAATGGCCTGGACGACGATGGCAAGGCCGGCCGCAGGACCCTGGCGCAGGTGGATGCGCCCAACGCGGTGAAGGCCGGTATCGCGCCGGCGGCACCGGCCCAGGCCGAACCTGCAGCGCCGGCCAGCATGCGCGACGCCGGGCATGCCGACAACGCGCGTTTCGGCCAGGCTTTGGAGAAGCTGCAGGCGCTCGAACAGCAGCGCGCCCAGGCCGGCCTGAAGCCGCTGTTCGCCAACCCGCAGGAAGCCGAACGAGCGGCTGGCCAGCTGGCCTACGAAAGCAAGGTGTCCGGCATGCGCCAGATCGACCATGTCGTGGCCCGCCCGGACGGCACCGGCCTGTTCGCGGTGCAGGGCGAGCTGGGTGACCCGGCAGCGCAGCGGACCTTCGTCGACCGCCAGCAGGCGGTGTCGCACTCGGTCGAGGCCAGCAGCCGGCAGAGCGAAGCGCTGGACAGTCAGTTCAACCAGCGTGCGCAGGAACAGCAGCAGGAACAGGTGCGCAACCGCGGGTTGTAAGCCACGCGGTATCCCCGGGGCCGGTCGAGCGGCCAGCCCCGGAGCCACCCGCCGCCATTCAGCCGTCCGGTGTAAACTATTGATCTCACTGGCAATGCCAGTCTTCGCGATCAACACCCCGATGCCGTCCGCCACCGCCCGTTACGCCGATTCCCTGCGCCTGTCCGTTGCCCCCATGATGGACTGGACCGATCGCCATTGCCGCGTGTTCCATCGCGTGCTGGCACCGGGTGTGCGCCTGTACACGGAAATGGTGCACGCCAACGCGGTCATCCACGGCGATCGCGAGCGCCTGCTCGGCTTCGACCGCAGCGAACAGCCGCTGGCGCTGCAGCTGGGGGGCAGCGATCCCGCGCTGCTGGCGCAGGCTGCGCGCATCGCTGCCGACTGGGGCTACGACGAGGTCAACCTCAACTGCGGCTGCCCGTCCGACCGCGTGCAGGCCGGGCGCTTCGGCGCCTGCCTGATGCGCGAGCCGATGCTCGTGGCCGAGTGCGTGGCGGCGATGGTCGATGCCGTCGAGATCCCGGTGACGGTGAAGTGCCGCCTGGGCGTGGACGAGGACAACGACTACGACGTGTTCGCCGCCTTCGTCGACCGCCAGGTCGCCGCAGGTGCCGCGATGGTGGTGGTGCACGCGCGCAACGCGTGGCTGAAGGGCCTGTCGCCGAAGGAGAACCGCGAGGTTCCGCCGCTGAAGTACGACTGGGCCTACCGCCTGAAGCAGGAGCGCCCGGCGCTGCCGGTGGTGCTCAACGGCGGCCTGGCCAGCGTCGAGGTGGTGCAGGCGCAGGCCGCGCACGTCGATGGCGTGATGCTGGGCCGCGCGGCCTACCACGATCCCTACCTGCTGCATCAGCTGGAGGCGCTGCAGACCGGCGCCCCGCTGCAGGCCCGCGGCGACCTGCTGCGCGCGCTGCGCCCCTACGTGGAAGCGCGCTTGGGCGAAGGCCTGGCGCTGAAGCACATCACCCGCCACCTGCTCGGCCTGTTCCATGGCCAGCCCGGTGGCCGCGCATTCCGCCAGGTGCTGAGCGAGGGCGCACACCGCCCGGGCGCCGATTGGAGCCTGGTCGAGCAGGCGCTTGCCGCGACCGAACGCGACGCTGATCGCGCCGCAGCGTGACCGCTGTCACATTCCTGACTTGACAAGGCGCGGCGATTCGTTCCGAATGTTCACCTAGCTGAACATCGCGGGGTCGCGGCCGGAAAAGTTCAGACCGGATTCACTGCCCCAAACCAAGAATTTGCAAAGGATTTGTAAAGCGCCGGGCCCCGAACCCGGCATCCGGATTTACGACTTTTGAACGAATCGCCGTGCTCGGCTAGGATCGCATCGATGTCTTCCGCTCCCTTCCATCGCCGCATTGCCCTGGCCACCTGCGTGGTCCTGTCGGCCGTGCCGCTGTCGTCGGCGCTGGCACAGCAGCCGCCGCGGGGTGAGCAGGGGCGTGCGGAGATGATGGAGCGGGGCGAGCGCGGCAACCGTGGCGACGAGCGTTCGCTGTCCGATGCCGTGCGCCGCGTGCAGCGCACCACGGGTGGTCACATCCTCGGTGCCGAGCGCGTGCCGTTCGATGGTCGTGATATCAACCGGGTGAAGTACATGGACGACCGGGGCCGGGTCCGCTACATGGACGACCCCGCCCCGTCGCGTTCACAGCCGCGCACGCCGCGGTCGGATATGTCATCACTACGCGGCGATAACCCCTGAACAGGGATAGTTGTCGCTATCAACCCGTACCCCACAGGCCTCCGGGCCACACCCAGGACACTAGGGAGAGTTCATGCGTATCCTTCTGGTCGAAGACGAAGCCCCGCTGCGTGAGACCCTGGCAGCCCGGCTCAAGCGCGAAGGCTTTGCCGTCGATGCTGCGCAGGACGGCGAGGAAGGCCTCTACATGGGGCGCGAAGTTCCGTTCGATGTCGGCATCATCGACCTCGGCCTGCCCAAGATGTCGGGCATGGAGCTGATCAAGGCCCTGCGTGATGAAGGCAAGAAGTTCCCGGTGCTGATCCTGACCGCGCGTTCGAGCTGGCAGGACAAGGTCGAGGGCCTGAAGCAGGGTGCCGACGATTACCTGGTCAAGCCGTTCCACGTCGAAGAGCTGCTGGCCCGCGTCAACGCGTTGCTGCGCCGCGCCGCTGGCTGGAGCAAGCCGACCCTGGAATGCGGCCCGGTCGCATTGGACCTCGCCGCCCAGACCGTCAGCGTGGCCGGCAGCAATGTCGACCTGACCAGCTACGAGTACAAGGTGCTGGAGTACCTGATGATGCATGCCGGTGAACTGGTCTCCAAGGCCGACCTCACCGAGCACATCTACCAGCAGGACTTCGACCGCGACTCGAACGTGCTGGAGGTGTTCATCGGTCGCCTGCGCAAGAAGCTGGACCCGGATGGCGAACTGAAGCCGATCGAGACCGTACGCGGTCGCGGCTACCGTTTCGCGATCCCGCGCAACGAGGGCTGAGCCGGCTCACCCTGGCGATAACACGATGTCCGGCCGTCTGTGGTTCTTCCGACGCTGGCGGCCGCGCTCACTGCAGGCGCGCCAGATGCTCGCCGCGTCCGTGGGCCTGGTGGCGTTCCTGGCCCTGGCCGGTTACGCGCTCGACGCCGCCTTCGCCGACACGGCGAAGGCGAACCTGCGTGAGCGCCTGAAGAACTACGCCACCTCCTACGCGGCCGGCATCGACTTCACCCGCGACCGCTCGCTGTACATCCGCGAGCAGCCGCCGGATTCCCGCTTCGACGTGCCCGGCAGTGGCCTGTACCTGCAGGTAGTGATGCCGCACGGCAAGGGCAATTCGATGTCCGCTGAAGGCCCGATGCTGCCCACCGTCGGCGGCGGCCTGCTGGCACCGCGTCAGGAGGTGTTCGAAGGCCCGCTGCCGATGATCCAGATCGACGGCAGCCAAGGCTCGGTGTACCGCTACGGCCTCGGCCTGGTCTGGGGCGCCGACGCCGATCCTGCCACCGAATTCCCGTACACCATCTATGTGATGGAAGACTCGCGCGCGCTGGGTGCCCAGCTGCGCGTGTTCCGTGGCCGCGTCTGGTTCTACCTGGGCGGCATCGGCCTGATCCTGCTGCTGCTGCAGACCGTCATCCTGCAGTGGAGCCTGCGCCCGTTGCGCCGGGTGATCACCGAGTTGACCAAGGTGCAGCGCGGCGAGACCGAGCGCATGAGCGAGCGCCACCCGCGCGAGCTGGAACCGCTGACCGACAGCATCAACGCCTTCATCGAAAGCGAGCGCGAGAACCTCGAGCGCCAGCGCAACACCCTGGCCGACCTGGCGCACAGCCTGAAAACGCCGATTGCCGTGTTGCGCACGCAGATGGACAGTGGTGCCGGCGACGGCGCGCTGCGTGAGGAACTGGACGTGCAGCTGCAGCGCATGAACAACCTGGTTTCGTACCAGCTGGCACGCGCGGCCTCGTCGGGCCACAAGCTGTTCTCCGCGCCGCTGCCGATCGAGTCCAATGCCGAGGAAATCGTGCGTGGCCTGGAAAAGGTCTACGCTTCCAAGGGCGTGCTGTGCGAATTCGATATCGATCCGGCCGCACGCTTCCACGGCGAACCGGGCGACCTGCAGGAACTGCTCGGCAACCTGCTGGAGAACGCCTTCAAGTGGGCCAACCGCCGCGTGCTGCTGACCGCGCAGCCGCTGCCGGCCCCGAACGCGCGCCGCGCCGGCCTGCTGCTGGCGGTGGATGACGACGGCCCGGGCATTGCCCCGGACGACATCGGCAAGGTGCTGCAGCGTGGCGTGCGTGGCGACGAGCGCGTGCAGGGCCACGGCATCGGCCTGTCGATCGTGCAGGACCTGATCAAGGATTACCGCGGCGAACTGACCGTGGGCCGTTCGGCCGAACTGGGCGGCGCCCGCTTCGAAGTGCGCCTGCCGCCAGGGCCGTAAGCCTCGTTGATCGGTAGTGCTGGCCGCTGGCCGGCAACCAAGCAATGCCATCGAAGATCATGGGGTTGCCGGCCAGCGGCCGGCACTACCGCATTGCGATCCTGGGCGGCTCGCCGTAGAACCGTCGCAGCTGCGCCGCCACCTCCGGCAACGCCTGCTGCAGCAGATCCGGTGCCGAGAAGTGGTACTCGCTGGCCACCGCGAAGAACTCTTCCGGCGCCTCGGCCGCATACGGATCGATCAGCGTCTCTTCGCCTGCGTCCACCTGCGCACAGAACGCGTCGTAGGCGCGCTGGAACGTGCCCGCCCACTCGCGCTGCCATTCGCGCGGCAGCGGCGGCGTACCGTCCATCGCACCATCGAGCGCATCCAGCTTGTGCACCATCTCGTGCACCGCCACGCAGTAGCCCTCGTGCGGCGCCGCCAGGTCGGCCTGCACATCGGCCCAGGACAGGATCAACGGACCGCTGTCCCACGACTCGCCGATCAGCTCGTCATCCCACTCGTGCAGCACGCCAGCCGCATCCATGTGGCTGCGGTGCACGCGGAAGGCATCGGGGTAGACGATCAGCTGCGACCAGCCCTCCAGCCCCACCTCACCGAACGCCAGCAGCGGCAGGCAGCACAGCGCGGCCAGCAGCACGCCGTCACCGGCCTGCAGCTGCAGCTCACCGATCGGGGTGATGGTCTTCTCGTGCAGGAAGCGCGTGGCCAGTACGCGCAGGCGCGCGCGGCGTTCGTCGTCCAGTCCGTCCAGCCAGGCCGCGCGGCGGCAGGCGTGTTCCCACAGTGCATCGTTGATCGGCCGCGGCGTAGGCCGCAGCCACTGCAGCAACGACTTGATCAGCGGAACATTCCCGGCAGGTAGCTGTGCCACTTCGGCGCACGGATGCGCTGCAGCACGTCATCGTCGCTGCCGCCGCCCCCGGTGCTGGTGGCACTGCTGGCCGCAGGGCGTACCGGTGCCGGCTTGGTGGTCGCAGCCGAGGCAGTCGCGGTCGGCGCGCGCTGCGAGGCGGCATCACCGTTGGAGGACACGCAGGCGCCGCGGCTGTCGTCCAGCGCTGCCGTCGCAGACGCCGCGAAGGGCATCATCAGCAGGATCAGGCAATGGGCATAACGGCGCATTGACGACATCCACGTTAAGGGAGGGTGAGTTCCCGATTCTAGCCCGAACCCGTCGCCCCGTTGGAAGCCCCCGCGGAACCCAGCGTGGCGGGCGTCGCTGGCGGCTTTCCCGCATAATTCCTGCCTGACTTCGTGGAAGCTGCCGTGGACGATCGCCAATTGCTGGCCAAACTCGCTGCCGGTCGCCTGTCCGGCGACGCCCTGGCTCGTGAGCTGGGCCAGACCCGGGCGGCTATTTGGAAGCGTATTCAAGGACTTAGGGCCGCCGGTGTGGATGTCGAGGGCCGTGCCGGCGAGGGCTATGGCCTGACCCGCCCGGTTGACCTGCTGGACCCGGCGGCGATCCGTGCTGGCCTGCCGGCCGGGGTTCTGCCGCTGCTGCACGACCTGCAGGTGGCCTGGACGGTGGACTCCACCAACGCTGAATTGCTGCGGTGCAGCGCGCCCCAGCGCGGGGTCAGCGTGCTGCTGGCCGAACGCCAGACCGGTGGCCGTGGCCGTCGTGGCCGCACCTGGGCCTCGCCGCTGGCCGCGCATATCTACCTGTCGGTGCTGCGCCTGTACTCCGGTGGCCTCGGCCGCCTGGCCGGGCTGAGCCTGGTGGCCGGCATCGCCGTGGCTGAAGCGCTGCACGACCTGGGCTATGCCCAGGCACAGCTGAAGTGGCCGAACGACCTGATCGTCGATGGCAAGCGCAAGCTGGTCGGCCTGCTCGCAGAAGGCGGTGGCGAATACGCCGGCCCGGCGCGCGCGGTGATCGGCATCGGCATCAACACGCACATGCCGCCGTCGTTCGCCGAGCAGATCAGCCAGCCGTGGGTGGACCTGGACACCCTGGCCGGGAAGCCGGTGGACCGCAACGTGGTCGTTGCCGCCGTGCTGGCCCGTCTGCTGCCGGCGCTGGAGGAATTCGATCGCGAAGGCCTCGCTCCGTTCCTGCCGCGCTACGCCGCCTTCGACATGCTGGCCGGCCGCGAAGTACGCGTGGAACTGGACGGGCAGTGGCAGCACGGTACCGCGCTTGGCCTGGCCGATGACGGCGCATTGCGCGTGCGCATCGATGGCCAGGAGCGCCTGCTGCACGCCGGCGAAGTCAGCGTGAGGGCAGCATGAGCGATTGGTTGTTCGACCTCGGCAACTCGCGCTTCAAGTTCGCGCCGTTGCAGGGAGATCGTGCCGGTGACGTGCAGGCCTGGGCGCATGGCGCCGAAGGCATGGCCGGGCAGCCGCCGCACAGCCTGCCCAGCGGTACCACCGCGTTCGTGGCCAGCGTGGCCGCACCCTCGCTGACCAGCGCCATGCTGGACCAGCTGCAACGCCGCTTCGAAAACGTGCACGTGGTGCGCACCAGCGCCGAATGCGCCGGTGTGCGCATTGCCTACGCCAAGCCGGAAAAGTTCGGCGTCGACCGCTTCCTGGCCCTGCTGGCTGCCGCAAAGGCACAGCGCCCGGTGCTGGTGGTCGGCGTGGGCACCGCGCTGACGATTGACCTGCTCGACGCCGACGGCCAGCACCACGGTGGCCGCATTTCCGCGTCGCCCACGACCATGCGCGAAGCGCTGCACGCCCGCGCCGTGCAGCTGCCGGCTACCGGCGGCGACTACAGCGAGTTCGCCAACGACACCGCCGATGCGCTGGCCTCCGGTTGCGATGGCGCTGCGGTGGCGCTGATTGAACGCAGTGCGCAGCAGGCGCACGCGCTGCTGGGCGTAGCGCCGTCGCTGCTGGTGCACGGCGGCGGCGCACCGGCGCTGATGCCGCTGCTGCCGGGCGCCGACTACCACCCCTCGCTGGTGCTGGATGGCCTCGCCCGCTGGGCGGTGCACCAGCCCGCAGGCTAGTATCCGCGCATGCTGACCCGTGCCCTGATCGTCGTACTGGCCGTTCTCAATCTTGGCGTCGCCTGCTGGTGGCTGCTGCGCGATGCACCGCAGAAGCCTGCGCCGCCGCCGCAACCCGCTGGTGTGGCCGAGCTGCGCTGGGTGCCCGGTGGCGCGGATGCCAATGCCGCAGCCGAGGCCACCGCCGCCGCCCCGACCGCACCGCTGATGGAGCGCGAACCGGCCGCGAAGACCGCAGTGGCTGCGACGCCCGCACCCGCGCCGGCCGTGCTGGCCAAGCCGGAAATTCCCAAGCCGCAGACGGCTGACGCTACGCCGGTTGCTGCCGCCGCCAAGCCGGCAACACCGCCTGCACCCGTTCCGGCACCGGAAAAGCCCGTAACCCCGCCCGCGGCCGCCGAGCCGCCGCGCTGCGTCGCGCTGGGCCCGTTCGCCGACCGCGCTGCCGCGACCGGTGCGCAAGGCAAGGCCGGCACGCTGCTCAGCCAGGTGCGCCTGCGCGAACAGCCCGCTGCCAGCGGCAGCGCCCGTTACCGGGTGATGCTGCCGGCCGCCGCCAATCGTGATGAAGCGCAGGCCACCGTGAAACGTATCGTCGCCGCCGGCCTGAGCGACTACTACATCATCAGCCAGGGGGAGGAGGCCAACGCCGTGGCGCTGGGCCAGTACCGCAATCGCGAAGGCGCCGAGCGCCGCATGGCAGCGGTGCAGGCCGCCGGCTTCCAGCCGCGCCTGGTGGCCAGCGGCGACGCCGGCCAATGGTGGCTGGAAGGACAACTGGCGGCGGGCACGCAGCCGGCCCAGGCCCAGCAGCGCAGCGGGGCGGCACAGAGCCGGTCGCTGGAATGCACGCGGTTGCGCTAGAATCCCCGGACCGCGGCGCTGCCGCCGGTGCACCACCCATGCCGCTTTAGCTCAGTTGGTAGAGCAACTGTCTTGTAAACAGTAGGTCATCCGTTCGATTCGGATAAGCGGCACCACTCGGGAAGCGCCGAGACCCCTTAAAAACAGGGGTTTCAACGGAAAAGGCCAGTGCGGTGCGCTGGCCTTTGTTCGTCTACTGGGAAAATTAGCGACTCTTTTTGGTTTCACGGCCGCTCTTACCACCAGTACGGAATGGTCGTACAGCTGACGCATGGCCTCGGTCACGTGGCCGCCAGCGGCCTTGTCCTCGTTGTCGGTGATTCCCCGATGCTTCAGGCCATGGAGCGCGAACCGCTGCTCCTTCTCGATCACGTCCTCCGCAACCGCGCGGCGGATCAGGCGTTGCCAGGTGCTGTCGAGGGCTGATTTCGTGAGAGGGGTGCCGGACTCTGAAACCAGAAGGCGTCGTTGCTCAGGTTTGATCGGTACCGGCCGCCCATGGGCCTGCATTCGTTCGTCTCGGTAGCTCTGTAGACACTTCACGGCCCGCGCGCAGATCCTTGGTCCACGGATCTGCAAGGGCTGTCGCGCACCACGCGCTCCAACCCGTATCTGCACAGCGGCCTGACATTCAAACGCAACATGCTGGTGCGCACGTTCCGACCGCACCGGCTGCTGAGCCGCGAGGCGTTCTCGCAGCTGGCGCTGGACTACACCACCTTCGGCATGGGGTATGTCGAGCGTCGCCGCGCCATGTCAGGAGCCGCGCACAGTCTGGTGTTCGCTATCACGTGTTATGTGAGCTGCCTAAGTTAATTGCTGGCGAGGAGATGGAGTTCTGGAACACCATCGTCAATTAAAAAGTTAAGCGGATGTTCCTGCGAAAGCTCTACCGGATCATCGTCACGACTGCGCGCTGCGTACCGGGGTTCAGTGTTCCAGCGAGAGAGCCTTAGACGCAGTCCCGGCAGTTCGGCGACGCTGGCCCGCTCAAGCATTTGGTCTCTGGCCGGAGACCCCACTGCTTTGGGCAGAGTTGCTCAGTTGACCCTTGCCTAGGTTGTCAGAAAAATCCCACCCGCCTGCGTGAGGTCGCTGGTGGAGGTTTCTGCGCGGGCGCGGCATGATAAGGAGAGGGGGCGATCTGGTCTAATTTTGTCGAGATCGTCACTGCCTCACACCTTTCAGACTCCAGGGGATATTGATGACTTACACCGCTGAGATTAGTAGGACCAGCCCAACGGCTTTCCTTTTCCTTGTCGACCAGTCCGGTTCCATGCAGGACAACATGGAGAACGGCAAATCCAAGGCACAATTCGTTGCGGACGTGCTCAATCGCACGCTCGCTACGTTGATCACTCGATGCACTAAGTCCGAAGGCACCCGGGACTACTTCGAGGTCGGTGTCCTGGGCTATTCAGGATCCTCTGCCAGCAATGGCCTGAGCGGTGGGCTCGCGTCGACAGTTCTCCATCCCATTTCCGAGATTGAAGCCAATCCGCTCCGTGTGGAGAACCGAACCAAGCGCATTGACGACGGTGCTGGCGGACTCGTCGATCAGTCGATCAAGTTCCCGGTCTGGTTTGAGGCCAGTGCCTCCGGCGGCACTCCGATGTGCACCGCAATCACCGCCGCGGCTGGTGAGCTGGCTGCTTGGTGTGATGCGCACCCAGACAGCTACCCTCCGACGGTACTTCACGTTACTGATGGTGAGTCGACAGATGGCGATCCCGAGTCGCTTGCGCATCAATTGCAGCAGATCAGCACTAACGATGGAAGCGTGCTGCTGTTCAATCTGCATGTGAGCACGAGCGGTGGAGATCCGGTCAAGTTCCCAAGTTCCGACGCTGGCTTGAGTGACTCTTACGCGAAGTTGCTGTACCGGATGTCCAGTGCTCTGCCTCCGCATCTCCAAAAGGTTGCCGAGGAAAAGGGTATCAAGGCAACTATGGAATCGAAGGGCTTCGTGTTCAATGGTGAAATCGCAGAGATCGTCGACTTCTTCGACATCGGTACGAGGGCCGCGCAGCTGCGCTGATCATGGCCCTGTCGGTTCTGTTTGAGGGGACGGTGGCTAAGCACGAAGAGTCACCGAGCGACAATGAGGATGCCTACCGCCTAGCCCCCGACGTGGGTAGGATCGTTCTGGCCGATGGGGCGTCAGAGTCTTTTGACGCCCGCAATTGGGCGCAGCTCCTTGTTGACCGCATGGCTGATGAAGATCTATCGGTGGCTGCGGTCGGGGCCTGTGCGCAGGCCTACGAGGCTATGCATGACCCGGAGCAGCTCACCTGGTCAAAGGCAGCCGCATACCAGCGGGGAAGCTTTGCCACGCTGCTAGTCGTTCAGGACCTCCCTGAATCAAACTTGGTTAGGATCTCCGCCGTCGGAGATAGCCTTGCCGTATGGCTCGATGGGGACAAGATGCTGGCATCAGTCCCATATGGCAGCTCGGAGCAGTTTCTGGACAGGCCGACGTTGCTGTCTACAAGGATCGATCTGAACGAGCCGGACGGTCTGCACTGTTCTGTGCACGAATGGGAGTATGAGGAGCAAGGGCACAGGTTCCTCCTGTGCATGACCGATGCGCTTGGTGCCTGGCTTCTGTCCCATCAAGAGAGAGGAGATGCGTCAGCACTGGAATCCTTGTGCAGTATCCGAGAATCGCATGAGCTTGTTGAGCTCGTAGAGAAGGAGCGTGCCGCGGGCCGAATGCGTCGCGATGACTCAACACTGATCATCGCTTCGGTTACCAGGTCATGAGGAGGATCTGACCATGGCCTACCCGTCCTTAGAGCAGTACAACGAGGCACTGCAGTCCCCTCAGCTGGTGCTACTGGATCCTGAGCTCAAGCGCGGTGCGCTGAGAACCACTGGTCTCGGTCTGCCCTTGGCGCTGTGCGGCGGGTTCGCGCTGACGTACGAGGTGACGGTAGGCTCCAAAAAATATGCTTTGCGTTGTTTCCACAAAGAATCTCGTGAGCTGGAGCATCGCTATCAGGCGATCTCGTCAAGACTGAAGCAGCTTAATAGTCCGTACTTCCTAAATTTTGAGTTCAATCCTGCGGGCATCCGGATTCAGGGGGGCACCTACCCTACCGTCAAGATGGCGTGGGCCAGCGGGAGCACGTTGGCTGAGTTTCTTGAGGCGAAGCACGCTGACAAGGCGGCGCTGACTAGGCTGCGGGCTGCTTTGATGTCATTGGCTGCTTACCTAGAGCAGAATAATGTTGCTCATGGAGACATCCAGCCAGAGAACCTGATGGTCAGTGCTGATGGCGGCACTGTTCAGCTGATTGACTACGACGGCCTGTATGTGGAATCACTTACGGGAGCAAAGGCGACCGAGCTGGGCCAGCTCAACTTCCAGCACCCGCAGCGTTCGGCGAACGATTTCGGTCCCACGTTGGATCGTTTCTCCTTCTTGACGCTGGATGTGGCGCTGCAGGTTCTAATTGCGGCTCCGACGATGTGGGCGTCTACTAAATCTGAGCCAAGCGCTGTCGTATTCCGCCGCAACGATTTTCTGGACCCGACCCAATCCACGTCCTTCCAGAGTGCTGTGGCCATTCCTGGCGCTCGCGTTCATGTGGAAAATTTAGCCAAAGTTGCTGCAGCTCCCTTTTCGAATGTTCCTTCGCTAGCCGAGTTCCTTAAGGGGAATGGTATACCGGCGGGGCCGATTTCGATCAGCGCGGCGCCCAGAGTACTAACCTATCAGGGCCCCTATGTGGTCGCTGACGCCGCCAACTACGGACAGGTACTGCTGCAGGTCGGCAATCGAGTGGAGCTCGTCGGGCGCGTCCAGGAGGTAAGGCGTGGCCGTGCCAGGAACGGCAAGCCATACATCTTCGTGAACTTCGCTGACTGGCGAGGGCTGGCGGTGAAGCTGTCGATCTGGTCCGACGGGATAGACGCCATCAAGACCGGCATGCCCGATGCATCCTGGGTTGGGCGCTGGGTTTCGGTAATGGGCCTAGTTGATCCGCCTTACAGCAACAGTGTTCGCGTCAAGAACAGTTCTCGGTCGATTAGCTATACCCACCTGTCGATTACGATTACTTCTCCTGGTCAGATACAAACACTTGTCGAGAAGGATGCAAGGTTCCGGCTTCTGGTAGCAGGGAAGCCTGTTAGAGCTGCCTTGGGCGGTGTCACGACGCAAGCAAACAGCCCAAATGCCAACATCATCAAGGGGATGGGCGGAGCGGTGCCAAGCCCTGGACCGCTCCCTCAGCCAAGCCCGAATCCGTCGCCATCTCAGAGTCGGAATCAAGCGATCGTAGGGGGAATGCAGCGGCAGTCAACGACTCCCCCCCCGAGGCCACCACATCGACCACCCGTCCCCGGGGGCGCTCCTCCCAGGCCTGTCTCATCCAACGCCGGGTGCTGGCCAGTCGTAATAGCCGGCGCATTGTTCGCAGTGGTGCTGAAGATGTGTGCAGGGTAGAGGATGGCTACGGTACAGGAGGCTTTCAGCCTTTTTTTGCATGTGTTGGTTTGATCGTAGACGTGGCTGCTAGCAAACGAGCCCACTAGACAAATTTTGGGAGATGTATGTCCAGTTTGGTGCAGGAAATCCAGCGCGACGCGCTAGACCCTAAGACCGGCGTCAGTGACCTGCTTCGAAAGGCGTTGGTGGTGTCAACCAAGCTCAAGATCAGTGAGGACACCGCTTGGATCAAGGCCGAGCTTTCAGGCTACACCGATGATGCTGAGCTGCCTGCCTATAGAGATCTGCGTGGGCTCCCTCAGGTACACAATCACTATCATGGCTACTTGCCTTTTAACATGCCAGCGGAGATGGAGCAGAAGTTCTGTAGGCTACCCATGGGATTCAGCGTGGCAGAGGTGGAGGCGCTTCTCAGAGGAGCGGAGGACGAGCTTCGCTTCAGCTTTCCACCAAAGGTCACGGCTTACTTCCTGAAGCATATGGAAGTGCAAATGCAGCCTTCGCTCTTTATCTCTAAAAGTGTTTTCCACGGTGTCTTGGACACCGTCCGAAACCGCGTTCTCCAGTGGGCGCTCGATCTTGAGTCCGCAGGAGTAGTTGGTGACGGTATGAGCTTCAGCCCTACCGATGTAAGGGCTGCCCAGCATGTTACAAACATCACCAACAACATTGGCACGATGCACAACTCGCAGCTTCAGCAGCTGTCTGCAGGGCAGCAGTCGTACCAGATGATGGAGAGGCGCGACGAGCTTGTATCCCTCTTGGAGCAGATCAAAGATCACGCCACATTCGACGGTGTCCCGGCTCAAGTAGCCGTGGACATTGACACGCTTCTGATTCAACTCCAGTCCGAGTCTCCCAAGCGGGGAGTCGTGGAGGAGTCTCTGAAATCGCTACGAGCGGTTCTGGAGGGAGCAGCTGGTGGCGTGCTTTCTAGCTATGTTCCCCAGCTTGTCGGCCTAATGGGAGCAATTGGAATCCGGTGAGGCCTATGGGCTGGGGGAACGCTGGGAGCTCCATCTCGCGCGATCGGCCTGGCTGAGCCGATCGCACCCTACTGAATGGAGCTTAGCAAGGCTCTACGGTCGGTCCTATGTCTCGACTGAGGCCGGGGCGGCACTTGACGAAGCATCTTTCTTCGCCTGGGCCTTGGCGTTCTTAGACGCCGCTCGTCGAATTCGCTGTTGGGCGTCCTTAACCTTCTCTCCATCCAGCACTTCACGCTTCAGGATTTCATTGTTGAGAAGTTCAACAATCGCCTCCGATTCAATCTTAAGTTCTGGGAAAAGGCGACGAAGCTCCCGGCGAATGACGGAGACAACGGGCTCGCCGAGCACAACTTGGGCGACGGTGAATTTGTTGAGCACAGAGATGTGCTGATGGTACAAGCCCATTGCATCTGATGTGATGCCTTCTCTGCAAAGAAGGAAGAGTCGGCGTTGGTCTTCTTCGTTCTTTAGGTTTACGTCGGCAATGCACAGAGATGAAACCAGCTCGTAGTCAATGGGCTGGCCAAACTTGATCCTGTAGAGTCGCCACTCAAGTGCATTGGTGAGCACAATCCACTCGATGCCCTCATGGGCGCCGTAATTTACTGCTTGGCGTAGATGAGTCTCGTTTAGAGCGATCGCCGCAGCTTTCACCTCGATCAGCACGCGGATCTTGCCGTCGATCTTTACGGCAAGATCGCAGAACGTACCCCTTATCTGTTGCTCTCCAGTCAGCTCGTTGTATTTGTCATAGCCGAAGATCTCGGCGAGCATGTCCTTGACTAGAGTTACCGTGTCAGCTTCGGAAACATCTCTCGTCTTGTGGGATACCGCTACTGTTACCAGAGACTTCACCGCCGCAGGCCACCTTTCCATTACCTTCTTGGGGATCTTCAGCACGTCCTCAGCTCCTTGCTCGGATGACTTCTGCATATTGGCTTCTTGCCCGGATCCTTGCAATGCAAGCAGATTGGGCAGGCTCGCCTCAGCCGCCGAACCGGTCCGATATTTGCTGGTCCGGTCTCCGGCCCTGGCGATGGAATAGCCCTTTTGTGACCTGATGCGAGAGCTCATCCGATAGCTGGGAGAGTCTGCTCTTGGCCGGAAGCGGACATTGAGACCGTCTTGTGGCATGCCAAGTGGTGATTGCACGTGCCCTGTGAGCGTCGAACCGGCTGTAGTCGAAACGAGTCAATACCGAAGTACTGGAGCTATTCCATCATGGCCACTAAGAAAAAAGTCGAACTCAAAGCATTTGATGTGGCCGAACACCTTCGGACACCCGAAGAAATGGCAGCCTATCTCGACGCCTGCATCGAGGAAAGCGACGGCGATTCCGCGTTCATCGCCAAGGCGCTCGGCGACATCGCGCGCGCTCAGGGTATGAGCAAGGCTGCGCGCGCGGCGGGCCTGTCGCGCGAGAGTCTTTACCGCGCACTGTCCGGCGAGCGCAGCCCTGATTTCGCCACCATCCTGAAGGTGACCCGCGCTTTGGGTGTGCGCCTGCATGCCAGTGCCGTGTGAGGCATCAAGGCACTGCGCTCCACTTCCGCCGCCTCAAGAAGTCTGGTGCGATCAGCCTAAATCAAACCGAATGATGCGGATCAACCCTCTTGTCGACGATCCGTCTCCGAAGGCGGCCACCGTGCCACAGGGGAATACCTCTTTCGCACCGTCGTGGTTGATGAATGAGATCGTGCAGTGTGCCAGCGTTCCCGGCGTGATCCGGGTGATGCCGCAGTCATTCAAGACGAAGCCGTACCACATAAGTTCAGGGCTTATCGAAAGCGCCATGGGGCGCGCGGTGGAGGCGATCATCTCGGCAACAGCGCCGCCGCGCGAATCCACTTCGTCCAGCCGCAGCTCAACGAGAACAGGCTTCAGGTTTGGATAGGGTGTGCTCATTCCAGCAGCGGGTCTGCCTGATTCGCTAGCCTGGGCAGTGACGTTGTGAACCTGTGCATTGGGGATCTCAATGTTCTGCATTACTGAGCCCCACCCACCTGCAGCGCCACATACTCCGCCAGCCCCCGGCAGGCCAGCATCAGCCCCTCGCGCACACCGTCGCCGATATCGTCTTTCTCTTCCCCGTCCACGCGCACGCGTTCGGCGGCGTGATATAGCTCCAACAACGACACCAGACCCACCGCAGCGCGGTCCCGGCGAGCGGCGGCCACGGCTTGGCCGGGTGTGCTGGCGGGCCCGGCCACGGCTGTCCATCGGCGGCGTCACCGGCCTGGATGCGCTGCAGGCAGCCGGGCAGATTGATCGGTGCGGGGGCTTCGTTCGCAGCGGCGAAAGCGGCTTCCAACGGCTGCGCCAGTTCGGGTGGCAGGCGCAGCGCGGCCTCGCCAAGGGTGGCGCTCAGGTACGGGTGATGGGTCTTGGGCATGCGGGCGTCCTCGTCGGCAACAGAGGTGCCACCCGAAGAGGGTGGCGGGCGATGCGTGGCTTCCAAGACCGGGTCAACGAATCGGCTGGCACGAGGCCCCCACGCACCGCCCGCCGTCGATCGGCTAACGGATTGCCAGCCGGCGCCGCCCCTGAAAGGACGACGCCGGCTGGCAAGCGTATACATCGTTGACAACACGGGCTTGGAAGTCCCGACCACCTTTTGCAGGTGGCGATTCATCATGCGCACGCGAAATCCCCGCCTGCCAGTCGTTTGTTTTGATGGCATCGGGTGATCTGAAAGGAAAAATGAATTATCGCGTTTGGCCTGTTTCGAGCATTGCAATGCCAGAAGCGACATATCGCGCAGTGCCGTCATCATCGGCCATCCGGGCCGCGCCACTGTGCGACGTAAAGCTGGCTTAACAGCCTCGGTAAGGCACCAAGGCAACGATACCAGGCGTGAATCCCCACGCGCGCTACCCGGATCTTGATATTCCTCACGGACCGCCCGCAGCGCCCACCGCATACTGCGGCTACACGCCCACCTGGGCCCCTTCGGGATCCGCACATGCGTCGCCATGCCCTGTCGCTCACCGTCGCACTGGTGTCCACCGCTTTCGTGGCCCCGGCCATGGCCGCGGTGCCGTTCTTCAACGCCAGCTGCCCGGGCGGTGTCGATGTGCACGCCGACGAAGGCGGCCCCGTCTACGTGCAGGGCCGCGAGGCGGCGCTCAAGCGCTTCAACGACCGCTACGTCGAAGCACGCGATGCCAATAGCGGCATCACGTTGTCGATCAGCAGCAGCGAGGATGGCACGCCGCAGATCAGCTACACCGGCCGTGGCGGCGCCAATGGCATCTGCCAGGTCAGTGCCAGCGGAACGCCGGCGCGGGAAGAGCATCGCGATCGCCGTCGCCACGATGACGACAGCGATGCGGCGCTGCCGCGCGAGGTGACCTGCGAATCCACCGACCAACAGCAGGTGTCGTGCGAGATGGATACGCGCGGCAACGTGGAGGTGGTGCGCCAGCTGAGCCACACCCGCTGCGAACAAGGGCAGAACTGGGGCCTGTCGCGGCACTCGGTATGGGTGAACGGCGGGTGCCGGGCGGTGTTCCGCAATGTGTCCAAGGTGGCGTACAGCGCGCCGGCGGGTGATACCGCGCTGGGCTCCTGCAATTTGCGCAAGGGCGCGCAGGGCACGCTGGTGACCCGGATGCCGGTGGGTAGCGACTACCAGGAACTGATCATCGATTACCCCGATGGCCGCTTCTTGTGCATGATGCGCAACAACGGCCAGGTGCAGAGCCTGACGCCGGTTCGTCGCCGCGGCGGTTGAGTTCGCCGTGGGCGGGGGCCTCCGTCAGCCGCCTGGTGTTCGCAGTAGCACCCATGCCAGTATCAGGGTGAACACACCAATGACGGTCAGGCCGAACCACGCCGCGGCCACCTTAACGTTGCCGATCAACGCCGCCAACATGCGGTCCAGTTCGCTTGTCAGAATCGGATACTCAGCGTGCGCCTTGCGCAGACGCTGCCAACCGAACGCCAAGAACAGCAGAAGCGAGAATGGCGTCAGCAGCAGCGCCGCCTGCATCAGCCAGCCGTTCGGCGACGCATCGATCAAGCTGTTCAACAGAACCGCAAAAAAAGCGATGGGCAGCGCGACGATGAAGAAGCGTGGCCAGGCGGTGTTGATAAAGGGCGACATCACAATCTTCCATGAAAGGCGGCAGGTCAGTGCGGCATCATGCCATGCCGTTTCACTGCTGCACCGCTGCGGCACGCCAGGACGGAGGTCAGCGCGGGTTTACCGGGTCATTTCCCTTCTTGTAGGTGTACCCGGTGACATCCCAGCCGCCGCCATGGCCGGACGAGGGTTCCACCCAGGTGAATTCCCACGTCTGCAGGGAGCCGTCGGGAAGCAGGTTTTCCACCCGGTAGATTTCACCGGTAATGCCCTGCTCCGGCAGCTTTCCCGAAATCGATTCATCCGCGCGTGCAGACGCGCGCCCTACGGAGAACGCGCGCCGTTCCACCTGTACGTCGTCGTAACCCCCAACACGTTCCCGGTCGGCGGCGTAACGATGGGGCCGCGAACCACCGCTATCTTCATTGTGGACTTGACGGAGGTTGCGCTCAGGTTCGGTTGAAACCTGGGACTTACAGCATTCTCCGATTGCATAGGATGTCAGCTGGCGTCGATGATCTGCTTCACGATTGGTCGAAGCACCTTGTACGCGTTCTCACCTTTCAGCTGGTAGAGCTCGGGAGTAGGGTGTGTACAGTCAGACAGCAGCTCTCGCCAATTGGGCGTGGCAAGCAATGCCCAGAATTGGGAAGCTATTGGTATGTTCATCTCGTGGCCCAACTGATCGAGATGCATCACGTAGTACGGCATCCCTGTTTCTCGGGCGGGGTGGCACGATGGATTGGGCTCGTAGATCACCACGGTTTTGCCATGTTCTCTTGCAATACGAACCAGCTCGCCCATCACGCGCTTGTATTCCTGTGGTGATGCGGAGATCTTCCCAGACTCTGGACGGGAGAACAGATAGGCATCGCCAAGCCCAAAGTTCAGAGTCACGATCTGGGCATGGGATTTCGCCATGACAGACTCCCACGACTGGTGAATTCCGTCGGTCCCGTTCAGCGCATCTGAGGATTGAATTCCGCCAATCCCTTCGTTCTTCACAACGACACGATCACCGTACTCTGTCCGCAGCAAACGCTGCAGTGTGTTGGGCTGATTCATCGCGGCGATGATCGTTCCGGAAGGCGTGGCGGTGTAGCCTACGGTCGTGGAGTCGCCATATTCCTCGATGAGGATCTGCTTCGTTGTCGCATCAACCGGAGCCGCAGCATCTGCAGTAGTGACGGGCGCAGAGCAGGCGACAAGGAGGGGCGAAACGGCGGCCAGTCGTGCTAGTCGGAGTATGAAGATCATGGACGGATTCTACCCCTCCCGAATGCCGCTATCGGTACCGATTCGTTCCTGATCGGTCGTCAAGCCACAGGCTGCAGCAGGTCCTCGCGATTGTTCGGGGGCCTGCTTGCCGCGCGCCTGACGCCGATTTGCCGAGATTCCGCGGCGTCGTGCCAGGGGCGGGGCAGGGCAGCGTCCCGCTACTGCTGGTTTACCGGGTCATTTCCCTTCTTGTAGGTGTACCCGGTGACATCCCAGCCGCCGCCATGGCCGGACGAGGGTTCCACCCAGGTGAATTCCCACGTCTGCAGGGAGCCGTCGGGAAGCAGGTTTTCCACCCGGTAGATCTCACCGGGAATGCCCTGCTCCGGCAGCTTTCCCGGAATCGATTCATCCGCGCGTGCAGACGCGCGCCCCACCGAGAATGCACGCCGTTCCACCTGTACGTTGCCGTAGCCCTGCGGGGCGAACGACGGCTTTACCCGCTGCGCCACCCAGTCGAGCACCTGGCGTGCGCTCGCCGTCTGCATGGGATACGCGTCGGTGGTCACCGTATGCGTGATGCGTTGCGAGGAGGCATTGGCAGCTGCCGGAAACAGTCCGCCCAGGGCAATTGCCAGTACCGCAAATCCATTGAGTGCATGTTTCATGTGCGTCGTTCTCCAGGGTTGGGGAAATGAAGTCGCACCGTCCGGGTGCCGACGCAGGTTGGACACAAGGACCGCCGTGGGTAAGAGGCGATGCCGACTCGGGTGTGAAGTGGATCAAGGAAGGGCGGATTTCTGACCGCTCAGCACTGGAATGCCTGACCGGGGCGCCTTTGTGCTCGCGGCGATCCGGGTATTGCCCTGCTGCACCGCCGCGAGTGGTGTCACACAGCTCTGGCTAGACTGTGCTTCTTTTTTCCCACCGCAGGAGGCACCCATGGCCCATACCATCTCCGTATCCCTGATTGGCGTTCCCACCGACGTCGGTGCGGGCCATCGCGGTGCACGGCTGGGGCCGGAGGCGCTGCGCGTGGCGGGCCTGCCGGAGGCGCTGGAAGCACGTGGTGTGGACGTCCGTGACGTGGGCAATCTGGATGGCCCGCGCAACCCGTGGACCGCGCCGGTGGAAGGCTACCGCCATCTGGATGAAGTGGTGGCGTGGAACCATGCACTGATGGAAGCCAGCTACGCCGAGCTGCAGGCCGGCCGCATGCCCATCATGCTCGGCGGCGACCACTGCCTGGGGATCGGTTCGATCACCGCCGTCGCGCGCTGGTGCCGCGAGCAGGGCAAGACCCTGCGCGTGCTGTGGCTGGATGCGCACTCGGATTTCAACACCAGCGATGTCACCCCGTCGGGCAACATCCACGGCATGCCGGTGGCCTGCCTGTGCGGCCTCGGCCCGGAGGCGCTGACCCACCTGGGCGGCAGCGCACCGGCGATCACCCCGGCGCAGATGCACCAGATCGGCATCCGCTCGGTGGACCCGGAGGAGAAGCGCCTGATCAAGACCCACAAGGTGGATGTGTACGACATGCGCTACATCGATGAGAACGGCATGAAGCGCGCGGTGGAGGCGGCGCTGGCCGGCATCGATGAGAACACCCACCTGCATGTCAGCTTCGACGTGGACTTCCTCGACCCGAGCATCGCGCCGGGCGTGGGCACCACGGTGCCGGGTGGGGTGAACTACCGCGAGGCGCAGCTGGTGATGGAGATGATCGCCGACACCGGGCGCATGGGATCGCTGGACATCGTCGAGCTCAACCCCTTGCTGGACAAGCAGAATGCCACCGCCGAACTGGCCGTGGACCTGGTCGAAAGCCTGTTCGGCAAGTCTACCCTGATGCGCGACTGAGGGCCTGGCCTGAACGGATCGCCGATCCGTTCACACCCGCTCCACGCCGCTGCCGCCAGATTGCACTTCACGCGGCGGCGGTGGCAGTGTGCCCTCCCGCCGAGCGACAGAACCCCATCCGCGAATGAAGCGGTGTAGCGGCGAACCCAAGGAGAAGCCCATGAAGCGCGTAGTTGCCCTGATGCTGTTGTCGATGTTCTCGGTGGCCCTGCTGGCCGGTTGCAATACCGTTGCCGGTGCCGGCAAGGACGTGCAGAAGGCCGGTGAAAAAGTTGAGGACGCCGCCAAGGGCAAGTGAGCCCGCCGCGGATTGGAAGCGAAAAGGCCGGGAATCTTCCCGGCCTTTTTTGTGCGCGCTCTTTGCCGCATGGCCGTCGAAGCGGAGTGAACCATTCAAGCAGGTGAGCATGTATTTCATTGCCGGTTGACCGGTACTCAACAGCCGCTGCGCGAAGCTGTAGCCACGGTAAGAACGCCGTTGCAACCAAGGACTCCCAGCAATGAACAAAGACATCATTTCCGGCAAGTGGTCGCAGCTGAAGGGCAAGGCCCAGGCCAAGTGGGGCGATCTGACCAACGACGACTTCGATGTGGCCGAAGGCAATGCCGAGTATCTGGCCGGCCGCCTGCAGGAACGTTATGGCTGGGCCAAGGACCGCGCGGAGAAGGAAGTGCGCGAGTTCCAGGACGCGGTGAGCAAGGACTACCCGGACTACAAGTAAGCGCTTCGGTTTCCCCCACAACACGACGCCCGCACCGTGAGGTTGCGGGCGTCGTGTTGTCTGCGCGGGACGATCAGCGCGCCGGCGGGTCCGGCACGTAGCGGTTGGGGAACGCCTGCGGTTCGCGCGGCAGGCGCGAGGGCGAATCCACCAGAATGCCGCGCGCACGCAGGTTGCGGGCGCTGTCGTAGCGCAGCTGCAATACCTGTGCGGGGCTGCGGCTGGCGCGCTCGAAGTCGGTATCGCGCACCGAGGACTGCTCGCGCGCACCATGGGCGGTACCCAGCGCTGGGGCCTGCGACTTGCTGGCGTAGCCTTCGATGCGGCTGGCACTGGCACTGGCACTGGCATCGGCCGCCGCTTCGGCCGCCGGGGCCGGCAGCGGCAGGCCACGGCGCAGGATCGGCTCAGGGCGCCAGCGACGTGCCTCTTCGAACACCGCCACGCCCACAACGCCGATGTTGTCCGGGCGGCCGGTGCGGCTGGCATAGCTGCCGCTGGGGCTGCTGAACACGAACTGCGCCACTTCGTCCTGGCTCTTGCGCCAGCCGGTGATGTCGGCGCGCTGGCCGGGGTTGAGCACGTAGCCGGTCTGCGAGGGATCGGCATCCTCGCCGGAGATGGCGTTGACGCCGTCCACCGACAGCACCACCAGCACCCGGCGCGGGCTGTCGTTGTACAGGCGCACGGCGTAGCGGTGGCCGCGCTCGCCGGCCACCCAGCGCTGGCCGTCGGCGGGGTAGCTGCGCAGTTCGGTGCCACGGTCGCGGTCGACCAGGGTCATGCGCACCGGGCCGCCTTCGTAGGCCGGTGGCGGAGGTGGCGCCGGGCGGAAGCCGGCCAGGGGCAGGATCAGCAGCAGGGGCAGCAGGCGTTTCATCGGGCGTCTCCAGCGGGGTTGGGTGAATGAACGCGCCGCAGGCCCTGACGGGGTTGGTGGCGTGCAAGGTAAACTGGCCCCGTTCATCGAAGGTTACCCCACGCAGTCATGACGACCCGAGTCCTTACCGGCATCACCCCCTCCGGCACGCCCCACCTGGGCAACTACGTTGGCGCCATCCGTCCGGCCATCGCCGCCAGCCGCGCGCCGGGGATCGAGAGCTTCTTCTTCCTGGCCGACCTGCACAGCCTGATCAAGTCGCAGGACCCGCAGCGCACCCAGCGCGCGACCCTGGAGATCGCGGCCAGCTGGCTGGCCTGCGGCCTGGACCCGGAACACGTGTGGTTCTACCGCCAGAGCGACATCCGCGAGACCACCGAGCTGATGTGGTTCCTGACCGCCATCGCCAGCAAGGGCATCCTCAACCGGGCGCACGCCTACAAGGCGGCAGTGGACAAGAACCGCGAGGAAGGCGTGGACGAGGACGCAGGCGTCAGCGCCGGCCTGTTCATGTACCCGGTGCTGATGGCCGCCGACATCCTGATCTTCAAGGCCAACCAGGTGCCGGTGGGCCGTGACCAGATCCAGCACATCGAGATGGCGCGCGATTTCGCCCAGCGCTTCAACCACGTGTACGGCAAGGAGTACTTCCCGCTGCCGGACGTGGTGATCGATGAGCAGGTGGCGACGCTGGCCGGCCTGGATGGCCGCAAGATGAGCAAGAGCTACCACAACACCATTCCGCTGTTCGTGCCGCGCGAGGAGCTGAAGAAGCTGGTGTTCTCTATCCTGACCGACTCGCGCGCACCGGGTGAGCCGAAGGACACCGAAGGCTCGGCGCTGTTCCAGATGTACCAGGCGTTCGCCACGCCGGAACAGACCGCAGAGTTCGCCAAGGCGTTCGCTGCCGGCATCAGCTGGGGCGACGCCAAGCAGCAGCTGTTCGAGCGCATCGACAGTGAACTGTCGCCGCTGCGCGAGCGCTACAACGCGCTGATGGCCGAGCCGGAGAAGATCGAAGCGCTGCTCAAGCGCCGTGGGCAGCAGCTGCGCGAGCAGTTGGCGGCACCGCTGCTGGAAGAACTGCGCCACGCCGTGGGCCTGCGCGACCTGTCCACGGCGGGCAACATCGCCAGCGAAGATGCCGGCGTGGCCCGCGTGGCGCCGCCGCAGTTCAAGCAGTACCGCGAGAAGGACGGCCGGTTCTACTTCAAGCTGACCGCCGGCGACGGCACGCTGCTGATCCAGAGCGAAGGCTTCGATTCGCCGCGTGATGCCGGCCAGCTGATTGCCGTGATCAAGCAGGCCGAGCAGGGCGACCAGCTGCAGAGCGAGCTGTTCAAGCTGGACGCCGAGGTGGACGCCGTGCTGGCCGCACTGGCCGTGCTGCGCGAAGCGGCCTGATCGCCGGGCCTGCCTGCCCTTTGTAGAGTCGAGCCATGCTCGACTTTGCTCCGCCCCTGTGGAGCCGAGCCCGTGCTCGGCTGGGTAGCAACGCAGCCGAGCATGGGCTCGGCTCTACAGGGAAGCCCCCCGCCGGCACGACCGTGGCACAGCACCCATGGCATGATGTCCGCGCGCCGCCGGCGCGATGACATGGAGTCTGCGATGGCCTGGTTGTCGCTGCTGCTGTTCCTGCCCTGGTTCCTGCTGCTGGGCAGCCTGTACTGGCTGTTCCCGCGCCAGCCGCGTACCGCGCGGCGGCGCCTGTTCGATGGCACCACCCTGGTATTGGCGTTCGCGCTGAGCATTGTGTCGATGCTGTGGGGCTACCGCATCGGCGTGGTGCAACCCGGCGCCGGCCCGATCTGGCCGCAGGTGCTGGCGGTGCTGTACGCCTACGGCGCGTTCCTGGCGGTGCTGGTGCTGGCGTTGCTGCTGCGACCGCGCTGGCTGGACCGGTAACCCCGCCTTTGCAGAGTCGAGCCATGCTCGACTGCACGCGCCCTCTGTAGAGCCGAGCCCATGCTCGGCTGATGTCTGGCAGAAAGGCAGCCGAGCATGGGCTCGGCTCTACGGAATCTGGACTCCGACCAAAGCCGCATCGAACCCGGGCCGCCTGCGCGCCTACCATGGGCGTCTGTTCCCGATCCTGCCAGGTGCGTGCCGATGACCGCCGACCCCAGCATCCACACCATCGATACCGGCTTCCAGCGCCCGGACTTCGACGCGGCTTACCTGATCGTTGAAAACGGCCGCGCCGCGTTTGTCGACTGCGGCACCGGCCTGTCGGTGCCGGCGATGCTGCAGGCGCTGGCGGATGCCGGCCTGGGCGTGGAAGCGGTGGACTGGTTGCTGCTCACGCACGTGCACCTGGACCACGCCGGCGGCGCCGGCCTGCTGATGCAGCAGCTGCCCAACGCAAAGGCGGTGCTGCACCCGCGCGGTGCGCCGCACATGATCGACCCGACCCGGCTGATCGCCGGTGCCACGGCGGTGTATGGCGCCGACGAGATCGCGCGCAGCTATGGCCGCATCGAGGCGATTCCGGAGTCGCGCGTGGTGGTGGCCGAAGACGGCCACCGCATCGATCTGGCCGGCCGCGAGCTGGTGCTGCTGCACACGCCGGGTCACGCGCTGCACCACTATTGCGTATGGGATGCGCGCAGCCGCAGCTGGTTCACCGGCGATACCTTCGGTATCTCCTACCGCGAGCTGGACAGCGCGCAGGGCGCTTTCATCTTCCCGACCTCCTCGCCGGTGCAGTTCGACCCGGAGGCGATGAAGGCCTCGATCCAGCGCATGCTGGGCTACGGCCCGCAGGCGATGTACCTGACCCACTACGGTCGTGTGGAACAGGTGGAGAAACTGGCCGGCGACCTGTTCGAGCAGATCGATGCGATGGCCGCCATTGGCCGCCAGTGCGACGGTCGACCGGACCGCCATCGTTGCCTGTTGGCCGCGTTGCAGGCGCTGTATCTGGAACGTGCACAGCTGCATGGCTGTGCGCTGGACGATGCGGCAGTGACCACCGTGCTGGCGATGGATATCGAGCTCAACGCACAGGGCCTGGCCTGCTGGCTGGATCGCATCAGCAGGTAGATCCACGCCCTGCGTGGATGACGCAGGCCCAAGCCGCGCCGTGATGTCACGACCACGTTACACTCTGGTGACTTCCAAGCTAGCCGTGGTACTGCCGTGAATCCGATGCGCGTGTTGCTGCTGTCGTCCTGCCTGTTCGTCGGTGGCCTTGCCCATGCGGCCAACGACCTGCCGGGTGGCGGCATCGATCCGCAGGCGCTGTCGCGCCATGTGCGCGTTCTGGCGTCGGATGAATTCGAAGGCCGCGCGCCGGCCACCGAGGGTGAAGAGCGCACGGTGCAGTACCTGATCGAGCAGTTCCGCAGCTACGGCCTGCAGCCCGGCGGCGTGGATGGCAGCTGGGTGCAGCCGGTCCCGTTGGTGCGCGCGCGCAGCTGGACGGCCCGGCCAAGGCCAGCCTGTCGCTGAAGCAGGGCAAGCGTGCGCTGGCCAATGGCGTGGACGTGACCCTGCAGAGCCTGCAGCCGCGCAAGCGCGTGCAGATCAGGAATGCGCCGCTGGTGTTCGTCGGCTATGGCATCGATGCGCCGGAACGCCAGTGGAACGACTACAAGGACGTGGACCTGCACGGCAAGATCGCCGTGGTACTGATCAACGATGCCGATTTCGAAGCCGATGCACCGGGCGCATTCGACGGCAAGGCGGTGACCTACTACGGCCGCTGGACCTACAAGTTCGAGGAAGCCGCACGCCGTGGTGCCGAAGGCGTGCTGATCGTGCACGAGACCGCGCCGGCCGCCTACGGCTGGGCCACGGTGAAGAGCTCGGGCACATCGCCGCTGTTCGACATCGAGCGCGGCCAGGACGAGGCGATGGCGCAGCACACGCCGCTGCGTGGCTGGATGCAGCGCGAGCTGGCCGAGGCGATTTTCGCCGACGCCGGCCTCGACTTCGATGCCGAGAAGCGCAAGGCGATGCGCGCCGACTTCCGTCCTGTGGCACTGGACAACGCCAAGCTGAGCGTGGACTTCGCGCTGAAGCGCGAGCAGGTGGTGACCCGCAACGTGGTGGCCAAGCTGCCCGGTGGCGAGCATGGCGACGAGGCGGTGATCTTCTCTGCGCACTGGGATGCCTTCGGTATCGGCCAGCCCGACGCCAAGGGCGACCGCATCCGCCGCGGTGCGATCGACAACGCCACCGGCGTGGCCACGGTGCTGGAACTGGGCCGGGTGTTCGCCGCCGGCCCGCAGCCGCAGCGCACGCTGTACTTCGTGGCGCTGACCGCCGAAGAGAAGGGCCTGCTGGGCGCCAGCTACTACGCCGCGCACCCGCTGGCGCCGCTGGACAAGACCGCCGCGGTGCTGAACATCGAGATGTTCAGCCCGGATGGCCCGACCCGCGACATCGCGTCGTGGGGCAAGGGCCGGGTCTCGCTGGAAGGCGACTTGGAACGCGTGGCCAAGGCCCGTGGCCGCAGCTACAGCCCGGACCCGAACCTGGAAGCGGGCTTCTTCTACCGCGCTGACCACTTCGCCTTCGCCCGCCTGGGCGTGCCGGCAATCACCATCGGCCCGGGCCTGGACAAGCTGGACGGTGGGGTTGAAGCCGGCCGCGCGCTGCGCGAGAAGTACTTCGCCGATTGCTACCACCAGGCCTGCGATGCCTGGACGCCGCGCTGGGACCCGAGCGGCCACGCTGCCGATACCCTGCTGGTCTACGATCTGGGCGCGGAGCTGGCCAACAGCCGCCGCTGGCCGACGTGGGAAAAGGAATCGGAGTTCCGCGGCGCGCGCGACAAGAGCGAAGCGGCCCGCCGCTGAGGTGGTGCCGGCCGCTGGCCGGCAAGTCCCTGCTCTTCCCGGAGGTTCATGAGGTTGCCGGCCAGCGGCCGGCACTACCAAAGGAATGTTGAGTTGCCGGCCAGCGGCCGGCACGACCGAAAGAATGTGGAGGTGTCGGCCAGCGGGCGGCACGACCGGGTGTTCGTCAGCGCCGGCGCAGCAGCTTCCACGCGCCCCAGCCGCTGGCGGCGAGCGCTGCCAGATAGCACGCCACCATCGTGCGCAGGCCGACCAGCGATCCGCCGTTGACGCCGCGATGCAGGCGCAGTTGCAGCGAGCTGTGGCCGCTGCCCAGGTCCACTGCCAGCTGCAGCGCCAGTGCGGCGCAGAACAGCAGCAGGGCGATCCCGAAACCGATGCGTGGCCATGCGGCCTGTGCGCTGGGGCGGCGCAGCAGCCAGGCCAGTGCCGTGGCTGCGGCCAGCGTCACCGCGATCCACATCAGTGGAGGAGCGGGAGACGCAGCGGCCACCGGCATTGCACCGGTGGCCGCGATCAGGGCAACGCGCTTACTTGCGGGTGCCGTCGAGCCAGTTCGGGCCCTTGTTGGTGAGGAAGAACACATAGACCACCAACGATACCGCGATCGTGGCAGTCACGTAGAGGGCGAACCAATCGACGTGGCCGGTCTTCAGCGCGCCCTGGTACAGCAGCGGGGCGGTGCCGCCGAACAGCGAGTTGGCCAGCGCATAGCCCAGGCCCACGCCCAGTGCACGCACGTGGGTGGGGAACAGTTCGGCCTTCACCACCGCGTTGATGGAGGTGTAGCCGGTGAGGATGACGAACGCCAGCGCCAGGGTCAGGAAGGCAAGGGTGGCGTCATGCTGGTGCGGCAGCTGGGTGATCAGGTACCAGCTGTACAGCACGCCGCCGACGCCGAAGAACACCAGCAGGGTCTTGCGGCCGATGATGTCCGACAGCCAGCCACCGACCGGCTGCAGCACCATCAGGAAGGCCAGCACGCCCAGGTTGATCAGGGTGCCGGTCATCGGATCGTTGCCGGCGAAGGCGCTCTGGATCATCTTCGGGCCGTTCACCGAGTAGGTGTAGAAGGCCACGGTGCCGCCGGCGGTGATCAGGAAGCACAGCAGCAGCGGTCGCCACTGGTGCACGAACAGCTCGTACATCGAGCCGGACTTCTGCGCCTTGCCCTCGCGCGCGGCCTCGATGGACGACTCCGACAGCGACTCGTCCATGCCACGGCGCAGCCAGAACACCACCACCGCGGCGATGCCGCCGATGCCGAAGGCGATGCGCCAGCCCCACTCGGAGATTTCCGGCTTGCCCCAGAAGGTCAGCATCAGCAGCAGGGTCAGCTGGGCCAGCACGTGGCCGCCAACCAGGGTGACGTAGTGGAAGGACGACAGGAAGCCGCGGCGGCCGGGAATGGCGGCTTCGGACATGTAGGTGGCGCTGGCGCCGTACTCGCCACCGGTGGCGAAGCCCTGCAGCAGCCGTGCGAACAGCAGGATGACCGCGGCCCAGATGCCGATGCTGGCGGCGGTGGGGGTGATGGCGATCAGGAACGAGCACAGCGCCATCAGCGTGACCGAGACGGTCAGCGCCAGGCGGCGGCCATGGCGGTCGGCGAAGCGGCCGAAGAACCAGGCGCCGATCGGGCGCATCAGGAAGGTCGCGGCGAAGATCGCCCACACGTACATCGTGGAGTTCTTGTCGTCGGGCGAGAAGAACTGCGATTCGAAGTACACGGCGAACACCGAGTACACGTAGACGTCGTACCACTCCACCAGGTTGCCGGCGGAGCCTTTGAGGGTGTTGGAGATCGACCGCCGCAGGGCGGCGCGGTCGTTCGCGGGGACAGCAGGTTGGGGCGTGGTGCTCATCTGGGTGGGAATCCTCGATGCGGCGCGTCCGTGCGCAGGGAAAACGGCGCCCGGCCTTGGGGCGGCGCGGCCGGGCAGCCCTCTTGGTACTGCATCGACCGTCAACACGGGGTAGCAGACCAGAGCAGGGTGCATGGATGGATGACAGCGTGCCACCGTATGGGGTCCCGGACCATACTCAAAACGTCCTAGAATCCGCCTTCCCCCGGCTCCCTGGTGTGTCATGTCGGTTCCCCCCTCTTCGTCTGCGGCTGCCCCCCGGGGTGGCCTTGTCGCGCTGGCACTGCTGCTGGTCTACGTGGTCTGGGGCTCGACCTACCTGGGCATCGCCAAGGCCCTGCACGGCGGCGCACTGCCGCTGACGATGGTCTCCGGCAGCCGCTTCATCATTGCCGGCGGCCTGATGTTCCTGGCGCTGCGCCTGTTCTGGAAGCTGCCGAACCCGACCCTGCGGCAATGGCGCAACCTGGTCATCATGGGCGTGACCATGCTGGTGCTGGGCAACGGCATGGTGGTGCTGGCCGAGCGTGAGGTGTCCTCGGGCCTGGCCGCCACCGCGGTGGCCTCGGTGCCACTGTGGATGGCGCTGTTCTCGGCGCTGCGCGGGCAGCATGCCAGCCGCGGTGAGTGGCTGGGCATCGCCATCGGCTTCCTCGGTGTGGTCTGGCTCAATGCCGGCAGCAGCCTGACCGCCTCGCCGACCGGGCTGGTGCTGCTGCTGATCGCGCCGATCGGCTGGGCCTTCGGTTCGGTGTGGGCACGCGGGCTGGACCTGCCGGGCCCGTTCATGACCGCGGCCGGGCAGATGATCTGCGGTGGCGTGCTGCTGGTGCTGATCGGCCTGGCGGTCGGCGAGCGCCCGAGCACGCTGCCCGATACCGGTGGCCTGCTGGCGATGGCGTACCTGTGCGTGTTCGGCTCCATCGTCGCGTTCACTGCCTACGTGTGGCTGCTGCAGAACGTGCGTCCGGCGCTGGCCGGCAGCTATGCGTACGTCAACCCGGTGATCGCGGTGCTGCTCGGCGCGCTGCTCAACGGTGAACGCTTCGGCTGGCGCGACCTGCTGGCGATGGCGGTGATTCTCCTGGGTGTGGTGGTACTGACGATGGCAAGGACGCGAAAGAGATGAGCATGGACGAGAAAGAACAACGCCGGGGCCTGCTGGTCACCGCGTCCACCTTCGTGATCTGGGGCCTGGTGCCGGTGTACTGGCACCTGCTCAACGAGGTGCCTTCGTTCCAGATCATCGCCCACCGCATCATCTGGAGCACCGTGCTGGTGCTGGGCTGGCTGCTGATCAGCTCGCGCCTGGGCTGGTGGCAGAAGATCGCCGCGCAGCCGCGCGCGCTGCCGATCCTGCTGGTGTCGAGCCTGACCATCGCCTTCAACTGGGGCCTGTACATCTGGGCGGTCAACGCCGGCCATGTCATCGAGACCAGCCTGGGCTACTTCATCAACCCGCTGGTGAACGTGCTGCTGGGCGTGCTGGTGCTGAAGGAACGCCTGCGCCGCCTGCAATGGGTGGCGGTGGCGATGGCGGCGGTGGGCGTGGCCTGGCTGACCATCGACGCCGGCACACCGCCGTGGATCGCGCTCGGCCTGGCTTGTTCGTTCGGCCTGTATGGGCTGTTGCGCAAGCTGGTCTCGGTCGACCCGGTGGCCGGCCTGGGCGTGGAAAGCATGTACCTGTTCCTGCCGGCGCTGGCCTTCGCGATCTGGGCGGAAAACGGCCATGGCGGTGCGTTCTTCCATGGCTGGGGCTGGCGCAACGACCTGCTGCTGATCTTCGGTGGCGCAGTCACCGCCGTACCGCTTATCGGCTTTGCCTACGGCGTGAAGCGCATTCCACTGTCGCTGGTCGGCATCCTGCAGTACATCGCACCGAGCCTGCAGCTGCTGCTGGGCGTGTTCTTCTTCCACGAAGCGTTCGATACCGCCAAGGCGATCGGTTTTGCCGCGATCTGGGCCGGCCTGATCCTGTTCGTCGGCGACAACATCCGCACGATGCGCGCCAAGCGCTAGCGCCGGCGGGGCTGCGGGGTCGGATCCCTCCGCAACGCGGAGGGCTCTGACCCTGTTCTATCCGTCGCGGGGGGTCAGAGCCCTTCGCAGGGCGAAGGGATCCGACCCGCTTCCACCCAAAAAAGAACGGCGCCCCGAGGGGCGCCGTTCTGCTTCCGTCCACGGCCAGGAGAGAGGGATGGCCGTGGCGGGAACGCGGTTGCAGGCTTAGAAGCGCTGCTGGTACTTCATGTACATGAAGCGGCCGATGTCGAAGCCACCGTAGTAGGTGAAGCTGCTGTTCGGCTGGCTGTACATGATCGGACCCTGGTGGTTGAACACGTTGTTCACGCCCAGCGACACGGTGCCATCCCACGGCAGGCTGTAACGCAGCTGCAGGTCGTGGAAGGTGTTGGAGCCCACCTTGTTGGTCGGCGACGCGCTGGTGTACGACGAGTTGAAGCCCGGCATGTTGCACTCATCCATGTACGAGCACTTCTCCTTCATGCTGGAGTAGTAGCGCGCGGTCCAGCCGATGCCGAGGTCGCCGTACTGCCAATCCAGGTTGAAGGTGGAGCGCACGCGGAAGTCGCCGGCCCAACCGGTACGCTGTTCCACCGGGGTGGTCGCGGCGCTGTCGTTGCGCTGCTCCAGGTAGTCGGTGTACGTGGTGTTCCAGTTGACGGCGAACTTGCCGAACGCGGTTTCCGGCAGGCGGTAGCGCACGTTGATGTCATAGCCGGCGGTTTCGCGGTAGCCCGCGTTGACCAGCGAGCGGTCCAGCGAGTTGACCTGGCCGTTGCTGCCACGGGTGAAGCGGCCGCAGGCGGCATCCGAACCCTGCACGTAGCACTGTTCCAGGATGTTGGTGGCCGACTCACCGACGATGGCGTTGTCGATGCGGATCTTCCACCAGTCCAGGCTGACGTCCAGGCCCTGCACGAAGTCCGGGCTGTAGACCAGGCCGACGGTCCAGGTCTTGGCGGTTTCCGGCTTCAGGCCCGGGTTGGAACCCGAGCTGAAATCGGTGGTGGCCTGCTGGCCGGGCTTGGTGGCCACGCTGCCATCGCTGTTGAGCTGGCGGAAGTTGGCCGGCACCTTCAGCGCCTGGCAGCGGGCAGCGACGGTCGGGCTGGTGGCGGCGGTACCGAAGGAGGTATCGCACGGATCGGTGAACGAGTCGCGGCTGCTGACGGTGCCGCCGTACAGGTCATCCACGGTCGGCGCACGGAAGCCGGTGCCGTAGGTGGCGCGCACCAGCAGGCTGTCGATCGGCTTCCACTTCAGGCCGAACTTGCTGTTGGTGGTCGAACCGAAGTTGTTGTAGTCCGAGTAGCGGCCGGCCATGTCCAGCGACAGTTCGCGGGCGAACGGCAGGTCGGCCAGCAGCGGCACCTGCAGCTCCAGGTAGACCTCGTTGAGCGAGTAGTTGCCGCGGGTCGGCTGGCCGCTGGTGCCGGCGATCTCGCCCTTCTGCACCATCGTGTCCGGAGTGTAGCTGGCTTCTTCGCTGCGGTGCTCGAAGCCCATCGCGGCCAGGATGTCGCCGGCCGGCAGGGTGAACAGCGAGCCGGAGATGTTGCCGCTGGCGACCTTGGTGGTGCTCTGCATCTTGTCGACGAAGCGGGTGAACAGGTAGTCCTGCACGTCCTGGTTGCTCAGCGAGCCGGGTCCGGTGTAACCCATCGGGGCGGCCGGGTTCCACGGCACGCAGCCGGCGATCACCGCGCCCGGCGCACCGCAGCGGGCCACGTTGCCGTCCATGAAGGACGGGCCGACGGCCAGGTTGACGTGCGGCTGGTACATGCTGCCGGTACCGATGCGCTCGCCTTCGTTGCGGTTGTACATGTAGTTGACGTTCCAGTCCCAGTACCGCGAACCGGTTTCGAAGCTGCCTTCCAGACCAATGCTGGCGCGCTTGGTTTCCAGGTTGTTCTCGGTGCCGCGCGGCAGTTCCTCGGTACGGTGCGCGAACAGCGCATCCTGGCCCCACAGGTTGAACGCGCTGTCCTTGGACAGGGCGGCACGGCTGCCATTGCGGGCCTGTGCGGCGCTGACCGAGTACGGGTAACCGGCCAGGTGCTTGGTCGACTCGCGCTTGCTGTACAACGCGTCGGCGACGATGCGCAGGTTGTCGGTGATCGAGAAGCCACCGTTGGCGAACACCGAGGTGCGTTCCAGGCCTGTCAGCAGGCTCATGTTCGACTTGGTGTTGGCACCATCAGCCGGGTCCGGCGCATGGAAGTTGCCGGCCTTGCCCGGGTCGCCGCCCGGGCCTACCGTCAGGTTCTTGCCACCGACGGTGACGTAGCCCCACGGGGTGTTGCCATTGAGGCCATCGTTGGGGTGGCGCGGGCCGTTGGTGTAACGGCTGAACTCGCGGTCCTTGCCCAGCACCTCATCTTCCTTGGTGCGCTCGGCGCCCACGCTGAACCAGCCGCGCTCGAAGGTCTTGCCGAAGGTCGCGCTGTAGGCGCGCTTCTGGCCGTCACCCTGGCCGTACTGGCCGACATAGACGCTGGCTTCGCTACCATCGAAATTCTTGCGGGTGATGATGTTGACCACGCCGGCGATGGCATCGGAGCCGTACAGCGCGGAGGCGCCGTCGGTCAGCACTTCCACGCGCTCGACGATGGACGACGGGATCGAGGCCAGGTCGGAGTAACCGCCGGCGCTGACGCCCATGCGGCGGCCGTCGATCAGCACCAGGCTGCGTTCCGGGCCCAGGTTGCGCAGGCTGACGTACATGCCGCCGAAGTCGCGCGAGGAGGTCAGCGACGAGGCGCGGCTCATGCTCGGCGCACCGGCGGCAGGAATGTCCTGCAGGATGTCAGCGACGTTGACGTAGCCCTTCTTCTCGATCTCGGCGCGGTTGAGCGCGACCACCGGCTGTGCGGTTTCGACACTGGCCTGGCGGATGCGCGAGCCGGTGATTTCGATGCGGTCGAGGTTGGTCGGGGTATCGCTGGTGCTCTGTGCGAAGGCGGGGGTGGTGCAGCTGGCGGCCAGCGCGATGACGATCGCGTTGCGCAGCGGATTGGTTTTCAGGGACATCCGTGAAATCTCGTGTTTCGGTAAAAACAAGCGCCCGTTCTATGGGCGCGTGGGGTGCTGCAAACCAACGTGGGGGGCGCGATTCTAGAATGTTTCCATTCGTAACTGTTTGTCTCGGCGCTGCTGGAAGTGCGCGAAAATGAATCGCAACCAACAATCCACAGATGCGCTGTGCGCAGCGTCACGCGCGCTGCGTTTGCGATGGGCAGAGGCATCGATAGCGGCACGAAGCTGGCACGCTTGAGTGGTTGCGACAACGCGTCGCAGTACGCGCTTGTATGCAGGCGCGCAGGCGTTGTGATGCACCTGCCCGCATGAAATGCTCTTCGCCTTGTCATCGAAGGCAGGAGACGAAGGAATGATCCAGCTTGAAGAAGCACGCCGTCGCGTGGAGGCTGCACTTGCCAGCGACGATGAGCCGGTTGCCATCACGCATGAGCACGAAGTGGTCGAAGGCTGGCTGTTCTGCTTCCAGTCGCTGCGCTACCTGCAATCCGGCGAAATCTCGGATGCATTGGCCGGCAATGGGCCGATCTTCGTCGACCGGCACACAGGCGAGCAGCACGCGCTGGGCACGGCGTATCCGCCCGAGGAGGTCCTTCGCCAGCATCTGGCCGCGCGCGGCCCCGCCGTCTGATGCTGCGGCGGCGGATTTCTGAGTTCGGCAACGTGAAAGGGACGGAGCCTTCGCTCCGTCCCCTTGCGTGATGCGCAGTCCACCGCTGCGCGATGCTCAGGTTTCGCGCAGCGCCGTGGTGATCGGCAGACGTGCCGCGCGCAGTGCCGGGAACAGGCCGCCGACCAGGCCGATGCCCAGTGCCCATTTCAGGCCGGTCCACAGCAGTTCCGGCGACACATGGAACTTGAACACCACTGCGCTGAAGTTGCTGCCGATGGTGGACACGCTGTAGCCGTTGAACAGCAGCCACGCCACCGCACAGCCGAGCAGGCCACCGAGCAGCGCCAGCAGCATCGTCTCCAGCATCACTGCCGTCACCACCGGCAGGCCGCGGAAGCCGATCGCACGCATGGTGGCGATTTCGCGGGCGCGCGTGGCGACGGCCGCATACATGGTGTTGAGCGCGCCAAACACCGCACCGACCGCCATGATCGTGCCGATCACCTTGCCAAGGATGTCGATCAACTTGGTCAGCCCGCCGCCCTGCTTGCTGTAGTACACGCGGGTGGTTTCCACGTCCAGTTTCAGGCGCGGGTCGGCGGCGACGGCGGCCTTGAACTGATCGAAGCCTGCCTTGCCCTCGGTGCGCACGCTGATCGACTGCCAGGCGCTGCGCTGGTAGGTGGTGGCCAGCGTATCGGCGTCGGTCCACAGTTCCGAATCATGCGCATCGCCGGTGGCGAACACACCCACTACGGTCCAGGTCTGGTTGCCCAGGGTCAGTGTCCTGCCCACCTCCATGTCGCGGAACTGGCCCTTGGCGCCCTGGCCGACCACGATCTCGCGCAGGCCAGTGGCGAACTTGCGCCCCTCGACGATCCTGACCTTGTCATGCACCGCCCATGCCTGCGGGCCCACGCCGCGGAACTGCGCGTTGACGTCGGTGCCATCGGACTTCGACACCAGGTTGACCACCTGCGACAGCTCCGGCGACAGCAGCGGCCGGCCCTGCGCATCGCGGCTGATGCCGGGCAGGGTGGACAGCATCGGTACCTGCTCGCGGGTGATCACTGAGTTGGTCTCGGCCTGCGAGCCACCGCGCAGCACGATGGCAGTGGTGTCATCGCCGGTGTTGTTGAGCGTGGCCTGGAAGCCTTCGCCCATCGCCAGCATTGCCACCAGCACGCCGACCACGCCGGCGATGCCGACCACGATCACCGAGGACGCGCCCCAGCGCTGCGGCAGGCTGGCCACGCCGATACGGGTGGCGGCCAGCGCCAGTCGCCCCCCGCGGGTCAGCAGCAGCCACAGGGCCACCACCACGGTCACGGCCAGCACGCCGGTCCACGGCAGGCTGATCCACAGCACCAGGCCGACCGCCAGCAGCAGCACCGTCACGCCGTTGCCCAGCCACTTCTTGAGTTTGCTCTTGAACATGTCTGTGTTCTCCTCAGCGACCGGCCAGTGCGTCGACGATCTTCAGGCGCTTGGCACGCAGCGCCGGCAACAGGCCGACGATGATGCCGATCACCACGATCAGGCCCAGCCCCATCAGCCAGGTTGGCGTCGGCACGTGCGGCGGCAGCATGCCCATGCTCTTCGGGCCGATGGCCGGCAGGATCAGCGCGGCCAGGCCCATGCCGATCAGGCCGCCCAGGCCGATCAGCAGCACCGATTCCACCATCACCAGGGTCAGCACGGTGCTGTCCTTGAAGCCCAGCGTTTTCAGCGTGGCCAGCTCCGGCACGCGCTCGCGCACGGCCTGCGCCATGGTGTTGCCGGTCAACAGCAGCAGGGTGAAGAACACCGCGCCCATGATCGAGGTGACGATCATGCCGATATCCGCGAACTGCTTGACGAAGGCCTGCTGGAACGCCGATTCGGTCTGGGTCTTGGTCTCGTGGTCGGAGTTGGCCGAGATCGCGTCGATCGCCTGCGCCACCCGCGAAGAGTGGTCCGGGTTGTCCAGCGTTACCGTGTACCAGCTCACCTGGTTCTTGATGTAGTCGTTGGATTCATCGAAGTACTTCCAGTTCATCATCAACTGGCGTTCTTCGTTGGCGGCCAGCGCACGGTCCTTGGAACGGTAGATGCCCTTGAGCACCAGCGGCCAGTCGTTGCTGCCGCCACGCGGGAAGATCGTGGCCTGCAGCGGGATGGTGTCGCCGATCTTCCAGCCGAACTGCTTGGCCAGGGTTTCGCCGACGATGGCGCCGGTACGGGTCTGCTTCCAGTCTTCCAGCTGTGCCGGGTCGATCTGCAGCTCGCGGTAGACATCGAAGTAGTTGGGGGACACCGAGAAGTTCGGGAAGAAGTTCTTCGGGTCCTGGTAGATGCCGCCGAACCACATGCCATAGGCCACGTCGCGCACGCCGGCCACCTGCCGCACCTGGGCCTCCAGGCGGATCGGCAGCGACTGGGTGATCGACAGCCGCGATGCGACCACCAGGCGGTTGGCGCCTTCCACGCTGCCGCCGGAGGTGAATGCCACGCGCACCGAATCGAGCATGCCGAACAGCAGGAACGCGGCCACCACGGAGAGCAGGGTCAGCAACGTGCGGGTACGGCTGCGGAACAGCTGCGCCCACACCAACGAGAAGTATTTCATCGCCGTGGCCTCCGTCAGTGGGCCAGCGGCGCGTCGGCCAGCTCGCCCTTGTCCAGGTGCACCGTGTGCGTGGCGTACTCGGCGGCCTTCGGGTCATGGGTGACCATGATGATGGTCTTGCCATGCTCCCGGTTGAGCTGCTGCAGCAGGCCGAGGATCTCCTCGGCGGACTGGCGGTCGAGGTCGCCGGTCGGTTCGTCGCAGATCAGGAAGGTCGGGTCGGAGACGATCGCCCGGGCGATTGCCACGCGCTGCTGCTGGCCGCCGGACAGTTCATTCGGGCGGTGGCTGCGGCGGTCGGCCAGGCCGACCAGGGTCAGCGCGATCTCGGCGTTGCGGCGGCGCTGCGCCGCATTGAGGTGGGTCAGCAGCAGCGGCAGTTCCACGTTCTTCTGCGCGGTCAGCATCGGCATCAGGTTGTAGAACTGGAACACGAAGCCGACGTGGTGGCTGCGCCAGGTCGACAGCTGGCCGCCGCTCATCTGGTCGATGCGCTCGCCCTCGATGCTGATCTCGCCGCCGCTGGGGTTGTCCAGGCCGCCGATCAGGTTGAGCAGGGTGGTCTTGCCCGAGCCGGACGGGCCCATCAGCGCGACGAAGTCGCCGCTGGCGATGTCCAGGTCGATGCCGTGCAGCACCTGCACTTTCTCGGGGCCACGCTGGTAGGTCTTGGTGATGTTGCGCAGTGAAACCAGGGTCGACATGGGTGGTTCTCCACGGAAGGCGGGAAACGGGGAAGCGCCACGGCAGGGGCCGCAGGCGTGCGTCGAGCGGTGCTGCCGGCGGCGCCCGTGGGCGCCAGGCCGCTACTGCGCTTGTTTCTGTTGCACCTTGGCGCCATCGCGCAGGGTGTCCGGCGGGTTCAGTACCACCGATTCACCTGCGCTCACGCCCTTGAGGATCTGGCGGTCCTTGCCCATCGCCTGGCCGGCCTCGACCGTGCGCTGCTGCACGCGGCTTTCGTCACCCAGCACGAAGGCAACCGAGGCGCCCTCGCGCTGGACCACGGCGCCCGCCGGCACGCGCACGCCCTGCGGTTTGGCGGCCGCCTGCGGCTGCGCCTGCTCCAGGAAGCTGACGCGCACGCCCATCTCCGGCACGATGCGCGGGTCCTTCACCTTCAGCGCCACGCGCACCTTCACCGTGGCCTTGCCGCGGTCGGCGGTGGGGATGATGGCGATCACCTCGCCCGGAATCTTCCACTCCGGATAGGCGTTGAGCGTGGCTTCGACCGGCATCTTCGGCTGCACGCGGCCGATGAAGGCCTCGCCGACCTCGACTTCGATCTCCAGCGAGTCCATGTCGACGATGGTGCCGATGCCGGTACGGGTGAACCCACCGCCCGCCGACAGCGGCGAGACGATTTCGCCGGGCTGCGCGGCCTTGGCAGTGACCACGCCGGAGAACGGCGCGCGCACGATGTTGTTGTCCACGCCCAGATCGGCGATGGCCAGCTGGTCGTTGGCCACCTTGACGTTGCGCTGTGCGGTGTCCAGCTGTGCACGCAGGCTGTCACGCTGGGCCACCGTCTGGTCGTACTGCGAGCGCGACACCAGCTGCTGGCCGACCAGTGCCTGCAGGCGGCTGGCTTCAGCGGCCGCCTGCCTCTGCTGCGCTTCCAGCCCGGCCACCTGGCTGCGTGCGGCCTGCAGCTGCGAGGCATACAGGCTGCGCTGCGCGTCGGCATCGATCGGGTCCAGGGTGGCCATGATCTGGCCCTGTTCCACGCGCATGCCTTCCTCGATCATCACCTCGCGCACCTTGCCGGTGATCTTGGCCGATACCGTGGCCATGCGCCGGGCGACCACGTAGCCACTGGCATCGAGCACCGAACTGCTGGCGCTGCCCTGCTGGATGGCCACGGCGGGGGCGGTTTCCACGTCCACTGCCGGCGTACGCCCGAACAGGGCGAAGCCGACAGCGGCCAGCAACAACACGACCACGATGATCGCGATCCACAGCCAGCGGCGGCCACCGCCACTGCCGCCGGAGGCGGGCGGCGGCGATTTGCGGTCGATACGGAGTTCCTTCAACAGCTCGGCAGAAGCGTTCATTCGTTCCATCACAGGCGTTTGGGCGGGTGTGGCCGGAAGGGCGGACGGCGGCGGTTCCGGCGGTGGAGCGTGCGGCACAGCATGCAGGCAGGCACAGCGATGACGGCAGTGACAGCTGTCACCCGATGACACTGACGGCGGCAACTGCGAAACGTGACCACGGCGGCACAGGATGGCAACGTCCCCGCTACCGGTACCGCCCATGGATCCGATCACCCCGTCGCTGGCCCGCCACAGCCGCGCCGCCAAGCGTACCGTGATCCGCGCTCGGTTGCGCCGGTGCCGCCCGGCCGGTGGTGGCGCCTGCGCGCAGGCGGCTGAACTGGCATGATCGGCGGCGATCGTCCCCGCCTGGAACCGCCCGTGCCGTCGACATGGCTTGCCTCGCTGCTGCGCCCCGCGCCGGACTCGGCGGTGGCCGATACGCTGCGCCGGGGAAAATCGCCCTGGAGCGAGGCAGTCCACCTGCTGTGGTCGGTGTGGATCTTCCTGACACCCTTGCTTGGCCACGGCTTCACCCTGCGCTGGCTGCTGCTGACGCTGGCCAGCTATCCGGTGTTCCTGCTGCTGTACGCCAAGGTGATGGTGGCGCCGCGCCATCACGCTCCGCGCTATGCGCTGGGCCTGATCGCGATGTCGCTGGTGCTGCTGCCCTGGTATCCGTCCGGGCTGACCTACTTCGTGTTCGGCTGCGTGCTGCTGCGGGTGAGCGGACGCGGTGGCTGGTGGCAGTATCTGCTGCAGCTCACTGGCCTGAACCTTCTGTTCTGCAGCCTCGCGCTGCTGTTCCAGTACCCGTGGCAGAGCCTGGTCTGGATCCCGGCCGTGGCCTACATCGTGGGGCTGGTCGTGAACGTGGAAGCGCTCAACCAGCAGAAGGATGCGGCACTGCAGCTGTCGCAGGACGAGGTGCGGCGGCTGGCGGCCACTGCCGAGCGCGAACGCATCGGCCGCGACCTGCATGACCTGCTCGGCCACACCCTGTCGCTGATCACATTGAAGCTGGAGCTGGCGCGCAAGCTGCACGACCGCGGCGACGTGCGCGCGCGGCTGGAGATCGGCGAGGCCGAGGCCATCGCCCGCGAAGCGCTGGCACAGGTGCGCAGCGCGGTTACCGGCATCCGCGCCAGCGACCTGGCCGGTGAGCTGGCATCGGCGCGGCTGCTGCTGGAATGCCAGCAGGTCCACCTTCAATACGCACCACCACCGGCGATGCCGGTGGATGTCGAACGCGGGCTGGCGCTGGTGCTGCGCGAGGCCGCAACCAATATCGTGCGCCATGCACAGGCGACACAGGCACGGGTGGAGTTCATGCTGGAGGGACGCATGCTGGCGATGCAGATCCGCGACGATGGCCGTGGCGGCGTGCAGGCCGAGGGCAACGGGCTGAGCGGCATGCGCGAACGCGTGGCCGCCCTGGGGGGCAGCCTGCAGGTACAGTCCGCAAAGGGCGAGGGCACGCGACTGACCGTGCGCGTGCCACTGGCTGCCGCGACCACACCGTTGCCGCCGGGAGCGCCGCCGTCGCTGGCACAGGACGGTGCCGCATGATCCGCATCCTGCTGGCCGAGGATCAGGCGATGGTGCGCGGTGCACTGTCGGCGTTGCTGGGCCTGGAGCCGGATATCGAGGTGCTGGGCAGCGCCGCCGATGGCGAAACCGCGTGGCGGATGCTGCAGCAGCTGCAACCGGACATCCTGGTCACCGACATCGAGATGCCCGGCCTGTCCGGGCTCGAGCTTGCCCAGCGCATCGCGCGCCACGAGCTGCCGATCAAGGTGGTGATCGTGACCACCTTCGCCCGCGCCGGTTTCCTGCGCCGCGCGCTGGAAGCCGGCGTGCTGGGCTACCTGCTGAAGGATGCACCGGCCGAGAACCTGGCCGATGCCCTGCGCAAGGTGAAACAGGGCATCCGCGCGATCGACCCGCAGCTGGCACTGGATGCGTGGTCGCAGGCCGATCCGCTGACCGACCGCGAGCGCCGCGTACTGCGGCTGGCGGGCGAGGGCCGCACCGCCAGCGAGATCGCCGAGCAGCTGGGGTTGTCGCACGGTACGGTGCGCAATTACCTGTCCGAGTGCATCGGCAAGCTGGGCGTGGCCAACCGGATCGAGGCGTACCGGCTGGCGCGGCAGAAGGGGTGGTTGTAGGGGCGTCCTGCTGTTCCCGGTGATTTCGTTTCCGCGACCACGGAGGGATGTCACTTTCTTTGCGCGCAAAGAAAGTAACCAAAGAAGCGCTCCGCCGGCCGCGAGCCGGCGTGCTTCGCACGCCGGTGCCCTGCGCTCCTCGGTCCGTCGAGGGACGGCGCGGGAACTCGCTGCGCTCAGACACCCGCACCTCTTCGCCCTCGCCGGACCTGCGGTGCTCGGCTCGCTCAAGGCGGACTGGAAGGTCAAGATCAACGGCAACAGCATCCACGCATGGCGTGGATCTACTGGGTGCAGCTGTCGCTCTTGATGTTGGGTCCGCCTTGAGCGAGCCGAGCATCGCAGGGGAATCAGGGGCGAAGAGGCGCCGGTGTTTGAGCGTAGCGAGTTCGGCGCCGTCCCCTGATTCACCGAGAAGCACAGGGCACCGGTGCGCAGCACCGGCTCGCGCTCTGGCGGCGCGTTTCTTTTGGTTACTTTTCTTTTCGCGCGAAAAGAAAAGTGACACCCCCCGCGGTCGCGGAAACAATCCGCCGGGAACGCCCGGCGAATCCTTTCAATTCTTCCCGCGCGCCATCGCCTGGAACACCCCGTCACGCCGCACCCACAGGTGGAACAGCGCCGCACCCACATGCATCAGCACCGTGGCAAACAACACATAGGCCAGCAGGCTGTGCGCATTGCGCAACGCGGCATACAGCGCCGGGGTATGCGGCACGATCGGCGGCAGGTGCAGGCCACCCCACAGCACGATCGGGTAACCGCCGGCCGACAGCATCGCCCAGCCGATCAGCGGCATCGCCAGCATCAGCGCGTACAGCATCCAGTGCGAGGCCTTGGCCGCCATCACCTGCCACACAGGAAGATCCGCCGGCAGCGGCGGTGGGCGATGACGCAGCCGGTTGTACAGGCGCAGCAACACCAGTACGCCGATAGTGATGCCCAATGGGCGGTGCAGGTCGATCAGCATCGGCCGCAGGTGCAGCGAGGCGACCATGGTCACGCCAATGAACAGCATGGCGACGATCATCAGCGCCATGGACCAGTGCAGCACCCGCGCCAGCAGGTTGAAGTGGCCGTTGCCGGTGCTCATCGTGCGGCCTCCTTCCGTTGCTCGACGTTGCCGGTGGCGCGCTCGCGTTCGCGGCGGTTGAAGGACTGCGAATACACGGCCGAGCGGGCCGCCAGGATCGGATCGTCACTGCCACGCACGCCGCTGGGCAGGATCAGCGGATCGAAATTGATCTGCCCGCAGGCGCCCTGTTCCTGCGACTGCATGCGGTCCAGGCTGAGTACGCCGGCCACTACCTGATCACGCGATTCGGGCCACGGTACCGACGGATCATCGATGGCATCGCCCGGCTCGGCGGTGGTCACGACCAGGTTCCAGCGCACCGGGCCGCTGGCCAGGCGCTGCTGCAGTTCCTGGCTGAGGAAATCGACGCTGGCCTGCTTGCGGGTTTCCGCATCCATCTCCACCACCGGCGCCTGCGGCTGCCAGCGCCAGCGCACCGCGCGCTTCTGGCCCTGCGCATTGGTGAACCAGAAGCTGTTGACGCTGTTGAAGGTGGTGTCGGCCCAGCTGCTGGTCCACGGCGCGGTCTTGGCCCACTGCTGGAAAGCCTGCGCACTGGGGTATTTGGCCAGCACCGCGGCCATCTTCTGCGGATCGGGCTTGCCGGTGGCCGGGTCGGGAATGGAGGCGCGGGTCTGCTCGTAGAACGCCTCTGCGCTGGGCACGGCGAAGAACGGGAAGCTGTTCATCGCCATGCGCCATTCCTGGCCATCATCGCTGACCATCTGCACCGCGAGGCTGCGCACGCGTGCGGTGTTGTCGGCGCCGTAGGGGTCGCCGCCGCCGATCGACAGGCGGCCCATCACCGGCACGCGGCGTTGCGAGAACACCCGTGCGCTGGACAGGGTGGGGGCCTGCGCGCTGGGTTCGAACCAGCCGCTCACGCAGATGCCCTTGCTGTGCGCGCGGCGGAAGCCCGGGTGGGCCGGGCCGGTGGCCTCGATGGTGTCGGTGAAGCGCTGCGCGGTCAGGCGGTTTCCAATCCAGCCGGCCAGCCAGGCGAAGGCCAGCGCGACCGCACCCAGAATGAGTGCGATCAGTGCGATCCAGAGCAGGGGTGAATGCTTGCGTGGCGCGCCCGGCGTCTGGCCAGCGCGGGTGTAGCGGAAGAGCGACATGGTCGGAGTCCTGCCTTCACGGAGCGTGTGGGTGGTCGACCCACACATCCTCGCAGAACCCGGCCGGGGCCGAAATTCAATTTTTCGTCAGATTTTCCGGGGACGGGGTGCCGACCAACGGTCGGCACCCACCCGATCAGCTGTAGCGCTGCTTCAGCATCGCCCACGCCGAGCGCAGCGCCAGCGCTTCGCCACCGGCCGGACGGCCCGGGCGCTCGCCGTCGTTCCAGGCATACACATCCAGGTGCGCCCAGCGCTGGCCGTCTTCCAGGAAGCGTTCCAGGTACAGCGCGGCGGTCACCGAGCCGGCCATGCGCGAACCGGCGTTGGCCAGGTCGGCGATGCCGCTGCTCAGGTAGCGCAGGTAGGGGCGCCACAGCGGCATGCGCCAGACCGGGTCGCGGGTCGCGTCACCGGCCTGCAGCCACTGCTGGGCCACCGTGTCGTCGTTGCTGAACAGTGCCGGCAGGTCCGGGCCCAGTGCGATGCGCGCGGCACCGGTGAGGGTGGCGAAGTCCAGCACCAGGTCCGGCTTCTGCTCACCGGCGAAGGTCAGCGCATCGCACAGGATCACGCGGCCTTCGGCATCGGTGTTGTCGATCTCCACGCTCAGGCCCTTGCGGGTGGCGATGACTTCGCCCGGGCGGAAGGCATCCGGACCGATCGCGTTTTCCACCGCCGGCACCAGCAGGGTCAGCCGCACCGGCAGCCCACGTGCCATCACCAGGCCGGCCAGGGCCAGTGCGTGCGCGGCGCCGCCCATGTCCTTCTTCATGTTGCGCATGCCGTCGGCCGGCTTGATGTCCAGCCCGCCGGTATCGAAGCACACGCCCTTGCCCACCAGCACCAGCGCCGGGTCGGTTTCCCTGCCCCAGCGCAGCACGACCAGACGCGGCGCACGATGCGAAGCGCGGCCCACGGCGTGGATGGCCGGGAAATTCTGCTTCAGCAGTTCGTCGCCGGTAATCGCCTCGATGTGCGCACCATGTGCATCGGCCAGCGCGCGCGCGGCGTCTTCCAGCTGCTGCGGGCCCATGTCTTCGGTCGGGGTGTTGACCCAGTCGCGCACGCGCAGGCTGGCGGCGATCAGGTCGGCCACTTCGCCGGTCGGCGAGGCCGCCAGCTGCGCCGGTGCGCGGTTGCGCTTGCGATAGCGGTCAAAGCGGTAGCTGCCCAGGCCCCAGCCCAGCTGCAGCAGCGCCAGTTCGGCGGCCGGCAGTTCATTGGCCAGCTGCCAGACGCTGCCTTCCGGCAGCGCGTGCGGCGCATGCGCATAGCTGTAGGCATCGGCACGATCACCCACGCCCATCACGGCACCGGCCAGGCCATCGGCGCCCGGCAGCAGTGCCACGCTGTGGGCGCCGGCGTTGAAGCCCTGCGATGCCAGCCACGCCTGCGTGGCAGCCGGCTGGCTGTCCTTCCAGGCGGCGAACTGCTCGCGGTCCAGCACGTACAACGGCAGCGCCGCAGCGGTGTCGGCGGTGAAACCAGTGATCTCGCTCATGCGTCAGGTACTCCGGGGTGCGGCGGCGTCGAGGTTGGCATCCAACCAGTCGGCCAGGCCGGTAAGGGTGTCGAACTGCAGGTCCGGCTGCAGCTGCGGATGGGTCCAGGTGGCTGCGTCGCGGTTGATCCAGCAGCCGCGCAGGCCGGCGGCAATCGCCCCGGCCACGTCCATGTCGGCATGGTCGCCGACGTGCAGCACCTGTGCCGGTGCCACACCCAGGCGGGTGCACGCGGCATGGAAGATGCTGGCTTCGGGCTTGGCCGCGCCGTGTTCGCGCGAACCCAGCTGGAAGGCGAAATGATGGGCCAGGCCGATCCGCTCCAGGTCGGCGTTGCCGTTGCTCAGCGCCGCCACCGGTACCCGTGCGGCAATGCGCGCCAGCGCGTCGATCGCATCGGGATAGCACTCCACCTGGTTGCGCGCGGCGTAGAACACTTCATACGCAGGCTCCAGCAGATCGAGGCTGGCACCGCTGGTGTGCAGTGCTTCGTGCAGGGTCAGCCGGCGCAGCGCACTCAGGTCGTGGTGGAGGTGCGGATGGGCGTGGTACAGCCGCTCGCGCAGTTCGCGCATCGCCTCCACCGGATACATCGCGGCGGTAGCGGGGCTGTGTTCGCACATCCAGGCGTGCAGGACCTGTTCGATGCGGGCGCCGATCGGAGCGAACGGCCACAGCGTGTCGTCAAGGTCGAGGGTGATGGCTTGGACGGGGAAATTCACCTCGCCATTCTACCCCTGCCCGCGCGGGCTTTCATGCGGCGCGGCGGGCGGGTGGGCACTGTGGCTGGGCCGGGTCAGCGCAGGTTGTACGAGCAGGCGATGGTGGTCTGGCCGTCGAACTGCTGCACGTCCAGGTTGTGCCGCCCAACTTCCTTCGTGTAGGTGCCTGCCACCGGGTCGGACATCTTCGCCAGTGCCGCGACCTGTTCCACACTGGCCGAGCTGAAGTACGCGGTGAAACTGTCGATGCCATCCTCGCCGCTGTCGCCGTCATAGGACTGCAGCCGGTTCACGGGCTGGCCCAGCACCATCAAGGGCGTGGTCAGCCGGAACTCGCCGCTGGATTCGCCGTCCTGCGCCCTTGCCGGGGCCGGTGCCAGCATCCGGGCCATGGCGTCGAACTGCATGGGCGTGAGGTGCCGCTTGCAGGTAACCGCCTCAGCAAGCTGGGTGCGCGCCTGATCGGCAGTCGGCGGCGTCGCGGCGAACGCGGGAGCGGCAATGCAGGCCAAGGCAAGGCAACGCGTGGCGAGAGAGTTCATACGAGCGGATCCATCCGGGTAGGGCGCCATAGTCTGCCACTTCGTCCCTGTTTCTGGTTCCGCCACCTGCGTCCATCCGTTGTTGATGCCGTCACTCCAGCAGGCGTGCCCAGCCCTGCATGCCATCCAGGCGTGCCAGCACCAGCTTGATGCACACCAGCAGCGGCACTGCCAGCAGCAGCCCGATCATGCCCCAGGCCCAGCCGAACACCATCAGCGCCAGGATCAGCACCAGCGGCGACAGCTTCATCCGACGGCCCAGCACGATCGGGGTCACCATCTGCCCTTCCAGGGTGTGCAGGCCCAGGTAGGCGGCGGCCGGCAGCAGGGCCTGCAGCGGGTCGCGGAACTCGACGAAGCCCATCAACAGCATCAGCGCCACGCCGATCAGCGGACCCACGTACGGGGCGAAGTTCAGTAGTGCAGCCACCGTGCCCCACAGCAGTGCTTCCTGCAGGCCGATGCCGAGCAGCATCAGCACGCCGGCGAACACCAGCCCGACCAGGGTGTTGATGACGCTGATGGTCAGCACGTAACGCGAGACCTCCCGTTCGATCGAACGCAGGATGTCGGTGGTGAACCGCTGCTGCTGGCGGTTCGGGAACAGGGCGATCGCTGCGCGCTGCAGGCTCTGCCCGTAGATCATGAAGAACAGGGTCAGCAGCACCACCGCCAGCACCGACGCGGCCAGGCGCGGTGCACGGGTCAGCATGCGGTATGGATCGTCCAGCTGGGTGCGGATCACCTGCACCTTGTGGTTGCTGTCACCGCCGGCCACGCGGGCGAAGTTTTCCGCCGCCTGGTTGGCCTGCTGCACCGGCTTGGTCAGGTCCTGCACCTGCCGGGCCACCTTGCGCAGCTGCTGCGGTGCTTCCTGCGCCCATTCCATCGCCGGACCGATCAACTGCACCGCCAGCGACCCGGTCACGCCCAGCCCGGCGCCGAGGATCAGCAGTGCGCCCAGCGCGCGCGGAATCCACAGCTTCTGCAGCAGGCGCAGGATCGGGTTGCCGACCAGTGCGAAGAACACCGCCAGCAGCACCGGCAGGATGATGTCCTGCGCGGCCCACAGCGTGTAGCCCACCGCCAGGGTGGCCAGGACCACCAGCGACATCGGCCCGCGTGGACGCGACGGGGGCGGCAGCGGTGCCTCCGCATCCTGCGGATCGGCTGGTGACGGGGACAGGAGGGACTCGCTCATCGACGCACCAACCGGGAAGGGGAGCGCATTATCCGCCGGCCGCGATCGGCGCGGCGGAGTGCATGGATCAACGTTCGGACAGCTCGGTGGCGGCTTCGGCCGGGCGCGGTTCGCGCGGTTCCGGTTCGGGTTCCGGGCGGGGGGCAGGTGCCGGCCGTGCGTTGGCGGCGGAGGCCGCCGCCTGTGCCTGTTCGCTGGCATCGTCGGCTTCTTCGGCCGCGTCGTCGGCGGTCGCTGCAGCCTGTGCCGCCATCGCCGTGGCAAACGCCGCCTGGGCACTGGCGAACAGGTTCGAGACCGAACCGACCATCTGCAGCCAGCGCGCACCGTTGACCTTGCCGGGCACTTCCAGCTTGCCGGCGATGAAGCCACCGGCCAGGCCGACCACCACGATGCGCAACGGCGACCAGCCCTTTCGCCAGACGTCGCTGAGCGTGGACCAGTGGTCCTGGGTCTCGCCCAAGCGCACGGTCACCACCTGTTCGCAGCGTTTCACCCGCCGCTGCAGCGCGCCGAACTTCATGGCTTGCCCTCGGGCAGCTGCACGCCGGCATCGGGGTCGTCTTCGCTGGGCTCGTCGAACAGGCCCAGGCGTGACAGCTGGCGCCGGGTGGCATGCATGCCGGTGTGGTGGAAGAAGTAGGACACCCGCCAGATCGCGTAGCCGGTGACGGCCAGGCTCAGCAGCGAGGTGATCAGCAGCGCCTGCAGCCAGCTAAGGCCCCAGCTCTGCAGCAGGGCGATGAGGGTGGCCGCCATCAGCAGCCAGGCCGAGGCACCAAATACGATCGCCACGCCGGCCCAGGCCAGCGCACGGCCGAAGGCGCTGCGGGCCAGGGCGAAGTCGGCCGAGGCCAGCCGGCGCAGCGAGCGCACGGTGTGCTTGGCCGAATCGGCGGCTGCACGACCGGCCGCGCCGACCTGGCGGATGCTCTCATCCAGCGGCGGGGTGGCCGCCGGATCAGGGGCTTGCGCGTTGTCTTCGCTCACGCCGCGGCTTACTTGTCGCTGCTGCCGCGGGCCAGCTTGGCGATGATCCAGCCGGCAGCGAAGGCGACGCCGAACGAAGCCAGCGGACGCTCACGGATCAACTCGGCGGCGCTGTCGATCAGGTCCTTGCCCTTGTCCATCAACGCGTCAACCTGTTCCTTGGCAGCGGCACCACCGAATTCGGCGGCGGCCAGGCCAGACAGTGCGCTGTCGGACAGTTCGGCCTTGACGTTGGCCTTGCCGATGCGCAGCTCGTCGGTCGCGGCACCGGTTGCGCCCTTGATCGCACCGCCGGCGGCCGTGGCGGCCTGCTTCAGGTGGGAACCGGCTTCACCCAGGTGTTCCTTCAGGTTCTCGGTATTGGTGGGGCTCATCGAATCACTCCTGTTGCGATGGGGGAACGGGTGTCGGCGGTGCCGACCTGGACTGACAGCAATAGCATTGCCGGGGTATAGGGGGTGTTACGGCAGGGCGATCAGCGCATCACGAGCTGGCCCTGCTGCTGGCCATTGTTGCGCAGCACGCGCACCACCAGGGTCGGCGGGCGCTGCTGGAAGTTGGCGCGCCAGCTGGCCAGGTCGGCGAATTCACCCACGGTGGCGTCGGTGATGATGTCGCCCTGCTGCAGGCCGTTGCTGGCCGCGCGGCTGCCACGCTTGACCTCGCTGACCAGCACGCCGCCGACACCCGACTGTCGCAGCGACTCGGGCAGGTCGACGAAGGTGGCACCGGTCAACCGCGGGTCCAGGCTCTCGCCGGTGACCGCACGCGCCTGTTCCTTCAGCGTGGCCTTGATCTGCACGGGCTTGCCTTCGCGGCGTACATCCAGCGTCATCGGGCTGCCGACCGCAGCCAGGCCTTCCACGTTGTGCAGGGCTTCGGCGCTGTCCACGCGTTGACCGTTGGCCGAGACCACCACGTCGCCCGGCTTCAACCCGGCCGCGGCGGCCGCCGAACCGGCCAGCACGCGGGTGATCAGCGCACCGCGCGTTTCGCCCAGGCCCAGCCCCTGCGCGATCTGCGCGGTCAGGTTCTGGCTCTCCACGCCCAGCGTGCCGCGTACCACCACGCCGTGCTTGACCAGCTGGTCGACCACGCTGCGCGCCAGGTTGGACGGAATCGCCAGGCCCAGGCCGATGTTGCCGGCCATGCTGCCCTGCGGGTTGAAGCTGGCGGTATTGATGCCGACCAGCTGGCCCTGCAGGTCGACCAGGGCGCCACCGGAATTGCCGGGGTTGATTGACGCATCGGTCTGGATGAAGTTCTGGTAGCCCAGGCCACGGATGCCGCTGCGGCCCACCGCCGAGACGATGCCCGAGGTGACCGTCTGGCTGAAGCCGAACGGGTTGCCGATGGCCACCACGAAGTCACCGACCCGCAGCTGGTCGCTGTTGCCGAGCTTGATGTCGGTCAGGTTCTGCGCCGGGATGCGGATCAGCGCGATGTCGGTATCGCGGTCCGAACCGAGGAACTCGGCCTTCACCGTGCGCCCGTCGGCCAGTGTCACCTGCACGTCATCGGCGTTGTCGATGACATGGTGGTTGGTCAGCACCAGGCCTTCCTTGGCGTCGATGATCACGCCCGAGCCCAGCGATTCGTTGATGCGCTCCTGCGGGATATCCGGGAACAGGCGGCGGAAGAACGGGTCGTTGAAGAACGGGTTGCGCACGCGCACCACCTGCTTGGTGTTGACGCTGACCACGGCCGGCATCGCCTTTTCCAGCATCGGCGCCAGCGAAGGCACCGCCTGTCCGGCCACCGCGGCCGGCAACGCGGCGGTGGTCGGCAGCACCGCTGGCAGCGGTGCTGCATCGGCACGGTTGTCCAGGTGGGCATTGATGCCGGTGGCAACGAAGCCACCGAAGGCGGCGGCGATTGCGAGCGTAAGCAGGGTGGGAAGCGGTCGCATGGTTGTCGGTTCGCTGGCGTGGGTGGGGGCGATTCGGCCCTACGGTAAAACAAGCTGAATGAGTGTGTCGCGATCTGGATAAATGCGCCATGAAAACCGCAGGCCGCGAAAGGCGAGTGAGGAGGCTGACAGCATGGCTGTGGCGACACCGCACAGGCGACGCCTGCACCACCGAAGACGATCGCCGGGGGCGCCGACACAGACCGATACCTGCGCAGTTCCGCGCAACCGGGTGCCGCAATGCGCCACAGCACGCATCGGATGCCGCGTCCGTGCAACGGCACGCAACGGCCATCTTCGACCACGCGCTTGCTGTGGCGTAGCCCTTAAAAAAAGGGGTTTCCTGTGAACCCGCCGCTTCTGCGGCAGTGGTGGGCTACACCATGGCCGTCGCATCAGATGCGATTGCGGGCGCGTGCCCCGTTCCACGATCGTCAATGTCGGTATAGCATCGCCCCGTTTTGATACTTAAGGCCCCCAGGAGGGCAACATGAGCAACGGTAATGGTGTGTCGGTCGTGACCGACGCCGTCGAGAACGTCAAAGAAGCCGCCACCAACGTTGGCGAGACCATCGCCCACGCCGCCGAAGACGCCGTGAAGTCGGTCAAGAAGACCGTCAAGCGCGCCACCAAGGCGGCCGGTACCCGCGTTGCCAAGGCCAAGAAGGCCGTGGCCAAGGTCGAGAAGACCGTTGCCAAGAAGGCCGACAAGGCCGCCAAGTCGGTCGGCAAGACCGTTGCCAATGCCAAGAAGAAGCTGGAAGCGGCCAAGAAGAACGCCAAGGCCGAAGCCGCTGCCCTGAAGAAGGAAGTGGCCAAGAAGAAGGCCGCTGCAGGCAAGGCTGTGACCAAGAAGGCCGCTGCCGCCAAGAAGGCCACCAAGGCTGCCGGCAAGAAGGTCGCCACCGTGAAGAAGGCCGCCACCAAGAAGGCCGCCGTCGCGAAGAAGACCGTTGCCAAGAAGACCGCGGCCGCCAAGAAGGTGGTCGGCAAGAAGGTCGCCACCGCCAAGAAGGCTGTGGCCAAGAAGACCGTCGCCGCCAAGAAGGTCGCCGGCAAGAAGGCCGTGGCTGCGAAGAAGGTTGTCGGCAAGAAGGTTGCCGTCACCAAGAAGGTCGCCACCAAGAAGACCGCGGCCGCCAAGAAGGTTGTCGGCAAGAAGGCTGCCGTCGCCAAGAAGGCTGTTGGCAAGAAGGCCGCCGTCGCCAAGAAGGCTGTCGGCAAGAAGACCGCCGTCGCCAAGAAGGCGGTGGGCAGGAAGGTTGCCGCCACCCGCAAGACGGTCGCCAGGAAGGCTGCGCCGCTGAAGAAGGTCGCCGCCAAGAAGGCTCCGGCCAAGAAGGCCGTGCGCAAGGTCGCCAAGCGCAAGTAATCGCGCCGTGACCGAAGGCCCTGCCACCCACCGGGTGGTAGGGCCTTTCGCGTTTCTGGGGCGCTACCTGGGGCAAGATGCAGGTTCTTCCCGCCGGAGCCCCGATCATGCGCGGTATCGACTTCAGTTCCTGGCAGGGCGTGCTGTCCACGTTGGCCGGCCTGGTCCTGATCACCCTGCTCGGCGTCGGCATCCGCCTGCTGGTGATGCAGACCCTGCAGCAGCGCCGCGAGCGCGAGAACCGGCAGATCAACGAACGGCTGCGCACGCTGATGGCCGCCTACAAGACCCTGGGCGGTTCGTTCACCGGCGAGCTGGGCGTGGATCCCAGCCATCGTCGCGACCTGCGCCAGCGCGAAGATGCCGACGGCATCGCCGAGCCGCGCTCGGACCGTGCGCGGCGCATCCGCGATGCGGTCGAGGCCGCGCTGTCGGACATCCTGCTGCTGGGCACCGACGAACAGGTGCGGCTGGCCACGCGTGCCGCCAACGAACTGGCACAGGGGCGGCCGGTGCATACCCACGAACTGGTGGTCTCGCTGCGCGACTTCGTGCGCGAAGCGCTGGATCTGGCCCCGATTCCGGCCGATCTGCAGATTCCACCGCAGGGGCCGACCCGGCCCGTTGCCAGTGGTGGCGGCAAGGGCCGTAACGACGGCGATGCCAAGGGCGGCCGTGCAGGCGGTGGCGGTGGTGGTGGAATGGGCGCCGGCATGGGCGGCATGGGCCTCGGTGCCGGCGCCGCACTGGGCGCCGGCCATGCTGCTGCCAGCGATGAAACGGACGCGCGCTGAGCACGTCCGCCGGGTTCAGCGCGTCAGCTCGTAGAGCGGCACGAAGCCGCCGTAGATCATCCGCGCGCCGTCGAACGGCATCGGATTCTTCGTTGGATCAAACCGCGGGTCCTCCATAATCTTCTTCATGCCGGCGTCGCGGGTCGGCTTGTCCGGCCATTCGATCCAGGAAAACACCACCGTCTCATCCGGCGTGGCTTTCACCGCGCCGAAGAAGTCGGTGGTCTTGCCGTGCGGCACGTCATCGCCCCAGCACTCGACCACGCGCAGCGCGCCGTACTCGATGAAAACGGGATCCCCTGTGCGTGCATGGGCGAGGAACTTCTCCTTGTTGGCGGTGGGCACCGCCAGGACGAAACCGTCGATGTAGCTCATTGCCTGCCTCCGGATGGACCGTGCCACATGCACGGCCTTCAGGTACACGACGAACCAGGGGATCGGGGATCGACAACGGTGGACGGTGAAGAAACCTGAAAAATGCACGCGCGCCGCGCGCGTATGCCAGACGCAGCCTGAATCAAGCCAAAAAATTCAGCAATGCGAAGACCGCTGTTTTCAGGGAGCGTTGTGGCGAATAACGGAGAATTTACATTCCCGATGCGATGGCGCCCTGGCGCTGCTGCACACCATAAGAAAGTAAAGGTGTACCCCCATGAAGAATTCGCTGATTGCTCTGGCCCTGGCCGCTGCCCTGCCGTTCACCGCTTCGGCTGCTGAGAACCTGTCCTACAACTACGCCGAAGCCGACTACGCCAAGACCGACGTTGAAGGCATCAAGGCCGACGGCTGGGGCGTGAAGGGTTCCTACGGCTTCCTGCCGAACTTCCACGCCTTCGGCGAATACAGCCGCCAGGAAATCGACCACACCAACCTGAAGGTTGACCAGTGGAAGGTCGGTGCCGGCTACAACGTTGAAATCGCTCCGAGCACCGACTTCGTTGCCCGCGTTGCCTACCAGAAGTTCGACCGCAAGCACGGTCTGGACTTCAACGGCTACAGCGCTGAAGCCGGTATCCGCACTGCCTTCGGCGCCCACGCCGAGGTCTACGGCATGGTCGGTTACGAAGACTACGCCAAGAAGCACGGCGTCAATCCGGATGGCCAGTGGTACGGCCGCCTGGGTGGTCAGGTCAAGCTGAACCAGAACTGGGGCCTGAACGGCGAGCTGAAGATGAACCGCCACGGCGACAAGGAATACACCGTCGGCCCGCGCTTCAGCTGGTAATTGCTGCCTCGGCGCGATTGCGCGCTGGAGACGCCCCAACAGGCCCGGCATTTGCCGGGCCTGTTGCGTTTGCGCCGTGGCAAACCGGAATGCTGTCTGACTGGCGGAATGCGCGGGCCAGCCATTGCAAGGAATTGGATTCCGCCGCTGCGGGCACCGACCTACGTTGGATGTCCCATGTTGCCTGGACATGCCGCAATGCCGCTGACCCTCCCGCCTCTGCTGCCTGATCGGCCACGACGCCTGGCGCTGCTGGACCCGCACCCGGTACTGCGGTTGGGCGTGGAAGTGCTGCTGCGCCAGCACGCGGGTGTGCAGGTACGGGTGAGCCTGTCCAGCGAGGCGCACCTGCTGCACCTGCTGGAGCGCAGCCCGACGTGTGTCGACCTGCTGCTGATCGATGCGTTGCCCATGGGCGACCTGGGCGATGGGTTGGCCCTGTTGCACGTGCTGTCGCAGCGCTGGCCGGCACTGCCGGTGCTGGTGCTCTCGGCACACTGCAATGCCAGCACGGTGGCCACCGCGATGCGTGCCGGTGCGCGCGGCTTCCTGTCCAAGTCGACGCCACCGGACGTGCTGCTGCGTGCCATTGATGTGGTCGCCCGGGGAGGGCGCTTCGTGCCACCAGAGCTGCGCGCGGAACTGAACCTGCCGGGCACGCGTGCACGCAGAATGCCGGCCCCGGCACTGGTGCCGTTGAGCCAGCGCGAACGGGAAGTGCTCGGGCTGGTGCTGAAAGGGGTCAGCACCAGCGAAATGGCCCTGCGATCGGGGCGTTCAGCCAGCACGATCAGCTCGCAGAAAACCTCGGCCTACCGCAAGCTCGGCATCCGCGGGGACGGTGACCTGTTCCGCTTCCGCCACCTGCTGGAATGCGGATGAGCGGCGTTACTCGCCCTGGTACTGCTTCTCTTCCACCAGTGCAGAACCGGCCAAGCGGTTGATCTCGTTCTTCACCTGCACGCGCTCGCCATTGGTGCCATAGACACCGCGTGCCAGCTGGATGAATGCATCATCGAACACCTGGGCCGCTTCCTTGTCGCGCAGCTGGTCCTGGATGTCCCACATACGCTCGTTGATCGCCTTCAACTGCTGCTGCAGCGCGGCCAGGGCCGGCTGTGCCTGCAGCTGCTGCTGCAACAGGGGCAGCAGGCCGTCCAGCTCGGTGCGCACGTTGGCCAGCTTGGCGGCATCGTCGATGCGCTCGGCCTTGATCTGGAGAATGGTGATCTTGTCGATCAGCTCGCCGATCGATACCGGGGTCAGGATGGCGTCCACGCGGTTGGTTCCTGGAAACAGGGCGCCATGATACCGCGCCGCTGGCGCATGGCCCCGATCCACGGGATTTACGCCGAATTTGCGCCGCGGCCCGGGCCGCACCCTCGATCCGTTACGGCCACGCGCTGGACACTGCCGTCCCGGCGGCATGACCGCCTTCGACGAGGAACACAGTGCAGTGAACAGCAAGGGGATGATGGCGGCGGTGGTGGCCGCCCTGGCAGGGCTGCTTGGCATGGGCAGCGCGCAGGCACAGGTGCAGGTCAGTGGCAGTGCGGCCTTGACCAGTGACTACGTGTGGCGCGGCAGCTCGCAGAGCGATGGTGACCCGGCGGTGCAAGCCGGCGCGAAGATCTCGATCCCATCGGGCTGGTACGCCAGCGTGTGGGGGTCCAACGTCTCGTTCAAGCCGGACAATGGCGCGCGCAGCGAGTTCGACCTGGTGGCGGGCTGGTCCGGCGCGCTGGCACCGGACTGGACGCTGGATGCGAACCTGACCCGCTATGTGTATCCGGGTACCGGTCGTGCGCTGGACTGGACCGAACTCAACACCACCGTGACCTGGAAGCAGCGCGCCTGGCTGCAGGTCGCGCATTCCAACGATGCGTTGGCCGGTGGCCATCGCGGAACCTATGCCCAGCTGGGCGTGCGTGTGCCGCTGCACGAACGCGTCCGCCTGGAAGCAGCGGTGGGCCAGTACTGGCTGGCCACCGCGCAGGGCCCGGATTACCTGCATGGCCAGCTCAGTGCCATTGCCACGCTGACTCCGGCATGGGAGCTGCGCGCCACCGTGCATGACACCGACAGCGCGGCCAAGCGACTGTTCCCGGGCAATGCCGGTGGACGCTGGGAGCTGGCGCTGCAGGGCAGCTTCTAGTTCGACGATGCCGCCTGGCGCGCGCGCAGCGCGCCGGGCAGCCACAGCAGCAGGGCCAGCACGGCCACGGCGGCACCGGCCACGCAGACGCCGGTCCAACCGTAGCGCTGGTAGACCTGCGCCGACAGCAGCGAACCCAGCGAGCCGCCGATGAAGTAGCCGGTCATGTAGCCGGCATTGAGGCGGTTGCGCGCCGCGGGCTGCAGCGCATAGATCAGATTCTGGTTGCTGACGTGCAGCAGCTGTGCGGCCAGGTCCAGCACCACCACGCCGATCAGCAGCGCCAGCAGCGAGTGGGCCGACAGCCCCAGTGGCAGCCACGACAGCAGCAACAGCACCAGCGCGATGGCAGTGGCGCGTCCGGTCTGGCCGCGATCGGACATGCGCCCGGCCAGGCCGGCCGCCAGCGTACCGGCTGCACCGACCAGCCCGAACAGGCCGATGGTGGCATCGCTGTAGGCGTACGGTGGCTGCGCCAGCAGGAACGCGAGCGGGGTCCAGAAAATCGCGAACATGGCAAAGCTGCAGGCGCCCAGCAGGGTGCGCTGGCGCAGCACCGGCTCCTGCACGAACAGCACGCCGATCGAGCGCAGCAAGGCGAAATAGCCCAGGCCGGCGCTGTGGTGGAATCGCGGCAGGCCGCGCTGCAATGCCAGTGCGGTCAGCACCAGGGTGCCGGCAGCGATGGCATACACCAGGCGCCAGTCACCCAGGCTGGAAAGCAGGCCGGCCACGGTACGCGCCAGCAGGATGCCCAGCAGCAGGCCACTCATCAGCGTGCCGACCACGCGGCCACGATGTTCCGGCGCGGCCAGCGTGGCCGCGAACGGCACCAGCACCTGTGCCACCACCGAAAACAGTCCGGTGATTGCGGTCCCGACCAGCAGCCAGGCCAGCGACGGCGCGCAGGCACTGATCACCAGGCCACCGGCCGACAGCAGGCTCATCACCACGATCAAGCGGCGGCGCTCGAACAGGTCACCCAGTGGCACCAGCAGGATCAGTCCGGCGGCATAGCTCAGCTGTGCTGCGGTAACCACCATGCCGACCTGGCCGAACGGCACGCCGAAGGCATCTGCGATGGTGTGCAGCAGCGGTTGCGCATAGTAGTTGCTGGCCACGGCCACGCCGGTGGCGACCGACATCAGCAGCACCTGCCAGCGGTGCAGAGGGGGAAGGGAGGGGCTCACGCGGTGTTCCAGGAAGCGGGGTGCACAGTGTCCGCCTGCTGCGGTCATGATGGAAATGAATCATCATCATCCTTGTCATCTGAAAACAAGATAGCTGGATGAACCTCAAGCAGCTCGAGTTTGCCGTCGCCCTGGCCGAGGAGGGCAACTTCACCCGTGCCGCCGAGCGCTGCCACGTGGTGCAGTCCGCGCTCAGCCACCAGATCGCCCACCTGGAACAGGAACTGGGTGCCACGCTGTTCGAGCGCCTGCCACGCCAGGTGCGGGCTACCGCCGCCGGCGAGACGTTGCTGGTGCACGCACGCCAGGTGCTGGCCAGCCTGCGCCACCTGCGCGCCGACGTGGCCGCCGTCAGTGGCGAAGTGCGTGGCCTGCTGGCCATCGGGCAGATTTCTTCGCTGACCGACATCGACGTCGTGGCGATGCTGGCGGCCTTCCAGCGGGTGCACCCACAGGTGGAGTTCCAGCTGCGCGTGGACAAGAGCGAAGACCTGATCGCACAGGTGCAGTCGCGCGCGCTGGATGTGGCACTGGTCGGCCTGGCGCCGTCGGCAGCGCTGGATGGCGTCTGCCACCAGGTGCTGCAGGAGGAGGATCTGGTAGCGGTACTGGCGCCGTCGCACCGGCTCGCCGGGCGCACGCGGCTGCCATTGACCGCACTGCAGGATGAAGCGCTGGTCGACTTCCCGCGCGGTACCGGTGCGCGCCGGCAGACCGACGATGCCTTCGCCGCCGCTGGCCTGCCGCACACGGTGCGTTTCGAGGTCAACCTGATGGAACTGGTCGAGCGCTTCGTCCGCCACGGATTGGCGGTGGGCATCGTGCCGGCGTTGATCGCCGAAGGTTTCCAGGGCGTGGTTCAGATTCCACTGCAGCCGACCCCGACCCGGCGCGTACACCTGGTCTGGCAGCGGCTGCCGACGCCGGCCGCGCGCGCCTTCGTCGAGGCCGTGCTCAGCCGCGCAGGCGCAGGCTCAGGCCCTTGAGGAAGTTGCGCAGCATCTGGTCCAGGCAGCGCCGGTAGTTGGTGTGCCCGGGCTGGCGGAACAACGCACCGACTTCCGACTTGGACACGTTGAAGCCGGCGCTGGCGAAGATCTCCATCAGGTCCACGTCGCGCAGCTGGAAGGCCACGCGCAGCTTCTTCAGCACCAGGTTGTTGTCGATGCGGGTTTCCACCGCACGCTGCGGCTGGCTCTCGTCGCGACCGCGCAGGTGCACGATCAGGCCATCGAGGAAGTGCGCCAGTGCGCTGTCGTTCATCGCCTCGAAACCGGCTTCGTCCTCGCGGCGCAGCCAGGCCTTCACCTGCTCGGTATCCACGGCGAAGGCCGGGTCGGCCATCTGGCACAGGGTGACCACGTGCTGGTCACCCAGGTCCAGGGAGTAGCGCACGCTGCGCAGGACATCATTGTTGATCATGGCGCAATTGTACCGGTCACCCCGACACGTGGGGTCGCCGCCCCGGATCTGGCCGATCCGGCAACACGGGTGCTGCCGGACGGTGCCAGAATGGGGATCTGGTTTTCCCCCTGGAGTTGCCTGATGACCCGCACTGTCCTGATTACCGGCGCCACGTCCGGCTTCGGCGCCGCCGCCGTCCACCGCTTCGCCCAGGCCGGCTGGAAAGTGATCGCCACCGGCCGCCGCGGCGAACGCCTGCAACCGCTGGTCGAGCGCTATGGCAAGGACGTGGTGCACGCCGCCGCCTTCGACATCCGCGATCCGGTGGCGATGGAGGCGGCCCTGCTGGCGCTGCCGCCGGCCTTCGGCGAGATCGACCTGCTGGTCAATAACGCCGGTCTGGCGCAGGGCACCGCACCGGCACAGAGCGCCAGGCTGTCGGACTGGACCACGATGATCGACACCAACATCACCGCGCTGGTGACCCTGACCCACCGCCTGTTGCCGCAGCTGGTGGAGCGCAAGGGTGCGATCATCAACATCTCGTCGGTGGCCGGCGTCTACCCGTACCCGGGTGGCAACGCCTACGGTGGCACCAAGGCCTTCGTCAGCCAGTTCTCGCTGGGCCTGCGTTCGGACCTGCACGGCACCGGCGTGCGCGTGACCACGATCGAGCCGGGCATGGCCGAGACCGAGTTCACCGTGGTCCGCACCCATGGCGACCAGAATGCATCGGACAAGCTGTACAGCGGTGCCAATCCGATGACCGCCGAAGACATCGCCGAACAGATCTTCTGGGTGGCCACGCTGCCACCGCACCTGAACATCAATCGCCTGGAGCTGATGCCGGTCAGCCAGTCCTTCGCCGGGTTCCAGGTCGCCCGCGAGGGCTGACGCCGTGTGTGGAGTCGAGCCATGCTCGACTCGGCAGAAACAAAAAAAGCCGGGCAATGCCCGGCTTTCTTCATGCAGTCCCGCAGAACGTCACTGCGCCTTGATGGCCATCGCCTGCAGGCCGGTGCCATCCAGCTTCTGCTTCGCTTCAGACAGTTCGCCGGCGCTGCCGTACGGCCCCATGCGCACGCGATACACGGTCTTGCCGTTGATCTGCGCCGACTCCACGCGTGCCGCCAGGCCCATCATGGCCAGCTTGGCCTTGGTGGCTTCGGCGTCGCCGGACGCACCGAAGGCACCTGCCTGCAGGATGTAGCGGGCGTTGTCGGCGGGCGCCGGTGCGGCAGTGGTCGCCGGCGCGGTGGGCGCGGCTTCCGCGCGCGGCGCGGGGGTGGCGGCCGTGCTGGTCGACGCCGGTGCGGTGCTGGCCGGCGGGGTTGCCGCGGCCGGGCGCTCGCTCAGCGGTGCCGGCAGCGGACGGTTGCTCGCGGTCACCGGTGCGGTGCTGGCGACGCTGGCCGTTGCGGTCGGTGCCGGCGTGGCCGTGCTCGCCGGCGGCACCGGCTTGCCCTCCAGCGCGGCCTGCGCGCGCGACGCTTCGGCCTTGGCCCGGCGCTGGTCCTCGGCACGCGCGCTGGCGGCCAGTTCGGCGTCGGACATTTCCACTTCCTTGCCCGGCAGCAGGGTGTAGAAGTCGTACTGCGTCGCCGCGGGCTTCTCCGGTTCGGCCGGCTTCGGCGTGGCCGGCTGCGCGGCTGGCTGGCTGCCGACATCGCTGTCTGCATCAGCAACCGGGGCCGGCTGCGCGTTCGGGTTCGGCTGCGGACCGGCGCGCAGGAAGCCGTCGCCTTCGCCCTTGAACAGGTTCGGCGCCGCCAGGAACACCACGGCGGCGATCGCCACACCGGCCACCAGCCACACCCATCCGGGTGTGCCCTGGCTGCTGCTGTTGCGTCGTGCCTGGGTTTTGCCGCGTCGTGCTGCCATGTGTACTGCGTCTCCTGATGCTTACATTTTTTCCGGGGCGCTCACGCCCAGGAGTTCAAGGCCGTTGGCCAGCACCTGGCGCGCCGCGCAGGCCAGGGTCAGCTTGGCGTTGCGATCGGCGGCGTCTTCCACCAGCACCGGCGTCCCGTGATACCACGTGTGGAAGGCATGCGCCAATTCACGCAGGTACTGCGCCACCAGGTGCGGCTCCAGCGCCACGCCGGCCGCTTCCACCACTTCCGGATAGCGCGAGATCTCGTTCATCAACAGCAGCGAGGCATCGTCGGCCAGGTGGCCAAGGTTGGCCAGGCCATTGCCCTGCTCGTACACCAGGCCCTTTTCCTGCGCCTGGCGCAGCAGGCTGCAGACACGGGCGTGCGCGTACTGCACGTAGAACACCGGATTGTCGTTGCTCTGCTGGCGCGCCAGGTCGATGTCGAAGGTCAGCTGCGAATCGGGCTTGCGCGCGATCAGGAACCAGCGGGTCGCATCGCGGCCGGCTTCCTCGATCAGGTCGCGCAGGGTGAAGTAGCTGCCGGCACGCTTGGACAGCTTCACTTCCTCGCCGCCGCGCATGACCGTGACCATCTGGTGCAGCACGTATTCCGGCCAGCCCTGCGGGATGCCCACTTCCATCGCCTGCAGGCCGGCGCGCACGCGCGCCAGCGAGCCGTGATGGTCGGCGCCCAGTTCGGTGATCGCGCGCTCGTAGCCGCGCTGCCACTTGGACAGGTGGTAGGCCACGTCCGGCACGAAGTAGGTGAAGGTGCCGTCGGACTTGCGCATCACGCGGTCCTTGTCGTCACCGAAGTCGGTGCTGCGCAGCCACAGCGCGCCGCCTTCCTCATAGGTGTGGCCGGACGCCTGCAGCTTGGCCACCGCTTCGGCAACCTTGCCGTCGGCGTACAGCGAGCTTTCCAGGAAGTAGATGTCGAAGTCGACACCGAACGCGGCCAGGTCCAGGTTCTGCTCGTTGCGCAGGTAGGCCACGGCGAAGCGGCGGATTGCCTGCATGTCGTCCGGGTCCTTGGCGCCGACCACGGTGCTGCCTTCCAGGTCGACGCTGGCACCGGCCATGTAGGCGCGGGCGACATCGGCGATGTACTCACCGCGGTAGCCGCCTTCCGGCCAGCCGTCCTGATCGGGTGCGATGCCCTTGATCCGCGCCTGGGTGGACAGCGCCAGGTTCTCGATCTGCACGCCAGCGTCGTTGTAGTAGAACTCGCGCTTGGCGTTCCAGCCGTTGGCATCGAGCACGCGGGCCACGCAGTCGCCGATCGCCGCTGCGCGGCCATGGCCGACATGCAGCGGGCCGGTCGGGTTGGCCGACACATACTCCACGCCCACCGTGCGGCCATTGCCGGACAGGTTGCGGCCGTAGTCGTGGGCTTCCTTGATGACCGAGGCGGTTTCGCGCTGGTACGCGGCCGGGGCCAGATGGAAGTTGATGAAGCCGGGGCCGGCGATCTCGACCTTGCTGACGTCCTCGCTGCGCGGCAGCGCCTCGACCAGCGCCTGTGCCAGTGCGCGCGGATTGCTGCGCGCGGCCTTGGCCAGCAGCATCGCGGCGTTGGTGGCGAAGTCGCCGTGGTCACGGGTCTTCGGGCGCTCGACCACGAAGTCCGGCGGCAGGGAGTCGGCGGGCAGGGTGCCATTGGCGCGCAAGGCTTCGATGCCTTGGCTGATCAGGGCGCGGAGGAGATTTTTCACGAGGCCTGCTGTGAGAATGAGCGGCGGAATCGCCCATTTTAGCGCAGATGCCCGCGCCCACGCTGACCAGGACATGCCTGCGGGGCGCCCGCCCGGCCCTGACCAGGGCCGTTCAGCCGAACAGGCGCGGCTGGGGCGGGGACAGCAGGCCCCGTTCAGCAAATGAAACGGGGCGGCCCTCGCCGACCACGAAGTGGTCGAGCAGGCGCACGTCCACCAGTGCCAGCGCCTGCTGCAGTTCATCGGTGATGCGGGTGTCGGCGCCGGAGGGCTCGGGGTCGCCGGAAGGATGATTGTGGCTGAGGATCACCGCTGCCGCATTGTGCAGCAGGGCTCGACGCACCACCTCGCGGGGATAGACCGGGGCGGCATTGATGGTGCCCTGGAACAGTTCTTCGCAGGCGATCAGGCGGTGGCGGTTGTCCAGGAACAGCGCCATGAAGATCTCGCGGGCCTGGCCGCGCAGGCGGTGCTGCAGATAGCGGCCGACCGCAGCCGGGTTGTTGCCGACGGCCTCGCCCTGCTGAAGTTCGGCCGCCAGATAGCGGTGGGCCAGTTCCAGCCCGGCGGCCAGTGCACAGCTTCGAGCAGGGCCCAGCCCCGGCAACCGGGCCAGCTCGCGGGCCGGGCGGTCCAGCAGCACACGCAGGGGACCGTGCGCCTGCAGCAGGTCGCGCGCGGTCTGCACCGCATCGCGTCCACCGAAGCCGGAGCCGAGGAACAGTGCCAGCAGTTCTGCGTCGGACAGCGTGGCGGGGCCGCGTGCGATCAGCTTCTCGCGGGGACGTTCCTGTTCGGGCCAGTCGTGGATGGGCATGCCTGCATCATCGCCAGTGGGGGCGATGCGGCCCATCAGGGCAGGACGCATGCCCGGGTCGGCCGTTGCCTCAGTCGCGTCGCGACTGCAGGTAGGCGAACAGCTCCTGGTTGTTCTGCAGCCCCAGCTTGCGCTTGGCCTCGGCCTTCTGCCGGCTGATCGTCTTGGGGCTGCGGCCGCAGTGGACGGCGATGGCGTTCACTTTCAGCCCGGCGGCCAACAGGTCCAGCACTTCCTGTTCGCGGGCGGACAGCGCCGCCGGTTCGCGCGCGAACATCAGGTCGCGCGCCTGCAGGTGGTGGCGCAGCTGCTGCGAGACGAACACCTGCCCTGCCATGGCCGCGTTCAGGGCCTGCGGCAACTCGCCGAAATCGGCGCACTTGTCGACCAGGCCGCTGACACCCTCACGCAGCAGGCCATCGAGCAGGCCGGGGTGGCGGGCGCCGGTAAGCACCACCACGGGCATGCGCGGGTGGCGTGCGCGCAGTTCAGCGATCAGTTCCGGGCCATCCGGGCCGGTGCCCGGCATGGAGAGGTCGGTCAGCACCGCGTCGCAGCCGTGGTGCTCGACCAGCTGCAGCAGCTCGGCGCCGTCACGCGCGCTGCCGACGACCTCCATCAGGTGGGTCTGCAGCACGATGCGGATGCCGTGCAGGACGACGGGATGGTCGTCGGCGATGATGATGCGCGGGTGCACGCGGAATCCTCGAAAAGCGAAGCGGCACACCTGCGGCGGCCACTGACGATTCTGCAAACGTGGCCGGCCTACAGGTATAGGAAAGTTCCGAATCGCAGTGTCTTGAACCCCGGAAGCGCTGTGGTGCAAGTCCCATCTGCTGATAGCTGCCCGCTATGTGCGCTGTGCACCGGGACATTACCGACCATCGGGTAAGCTAATGCCCTCGTTTGCACAGGAATTCCAGGTGGCTGACTCCCCCAACGCTTCCCCCGCGCCCGGCCGCGCGCTGGAAGGCCAGAAACTGCTGTTGTGCGTCGGAGGCGGGATCGCGGCCTACAAGGCCCTGGAACTGGTGCGACGCCTGCGTGATGCGGGCGCCCAGGTGCAGGTGGCGATGACCGCCGGCGCCCAGCAGTTCGTCACCCCCCTCAGTTTCCAGGCCCTGTCCGGGCAGCCGACCCGCACCACGCTGTGGGACAGCGCCGCCGAACAGGCCATGGGCCACATCGAGCTGGCCCGCTGGGCGGACCGCATCGTGGTCGCGCCGGGAACCGCCGATCTGCTGGCCCGGCTGGCCCAGGGCCATGCCGATGACCTGGTCAGCACCCTGTGCCTGGCCAGCACCGCACCGCTGACGATCTGCCCGGCGATGAACCATCGCATGTGGCTGCATCCGGCCACCCAAGCCAACATCGCCCTGCTGCGCCAGCGTGGTGCGCAGGTGATCGGCCCGGTCGATGGCCCGCTGGCCGAAGGTGAATCCGGTCCCGGCCGGCTGGCCGAACCCGGCGACATCGTGGCCGCGCTGGCCGCCAATGGCGGCGCCGCTGCGACGGTTGCCGCGCCGGAAACCCGTGCCCTGCAGGGGCTGCGCCTGCTGATCAGTGCCGGCCCGACCTACGAAGACATCGATCCGGTGCGTTACGTCGGCAACCGCAGCAGCGGCAAGATGGGCTTTGCCCTGGCCGCCGCTGCTGCCGCGCTGGGCGCGCAGGTGGTGCTGGTCAGCGGTCCGGTACAGCTGCCGACGCCGCCGGGCGTGCAGCGTATCGACGTGCGCTCGGCCGCGCAGATGCGCGATGCCGTACTGAAGTCGCTGCCCGCCGACATCTATATCGGTGCCGCCGCGGTGTCCGACTACACGCCGCGCCAGGTCGCCGCGCAGAAGCTGAAGAAGACCGCCGACAGCCAGTCGCTGGTGATCGAACTGGTGCGCACGCCGGACATCCTCGCCGAAGTCGCTGCACAGACGCAGTCGCTGAAGCTGGTGGTCGGCTTCGCCGCCGAGACCCACGACGTGGAGAAATACGCGCGCGGCAAACTGGTCGACAAGCGCCTGGACCTGGTGATCGCCAACCAGGTCGGCATCAGTGGCGGCGGTTTCGAGAGCGACAACAATGCCGCCACGGCCTTCTGGCAGGACGGCGAACAGGTATTCCCGGCCACTTCCAAGCGCGAGCTGGCCGAACAACTGCTGGCGCTGATCGCGCGGAGACTCCAGGCATGACCCAGGCATCCACTTCCCACCCGCTGCAGGTCAAGCTGCTCGATCCGCGCTTCGGCGACAGCTGGCCGCTGCCGGCCTATGCCACCGAGGCCAGTGCCGGCATGGACCTGCGCGCGGCGCTGGATACCGCGCTGACCCTGCAGCCGGGCGACACCGCGCTGGTGCCCAGCGGCCTGGCCATCCATATTGCCGACCCGAACCTGTGCGCGGTGATCCTGCCGCGTTCCGGGCTGGGCCATCGGCATGGCATCGTGCTGGGCAACGGCACCGGCCTGATCGATGCCGACTACCAGGGGCCGCTGCTGATCAGCGTCTGGAACCGTGGCCGCGAGGCCTTCACCATCGAGCCGGGCGATCGCATCGCGCAGCTGGTGGTGGTTCCGATCGCCCGCGTCAGCCTGCAGGTAGTGGATACTTTCACCGACAGCGTGCGGGGCGCGGGTGGATTCGGCCATACCGGGGTGCGTTGACAGGGGACATCGATGAGCGGCATCGGGGAAGGACAGCGGGGACGGTCGTTGGGTCGCAGTGCACCTCTACTGGGGGTGCTGTTGATCCTGTTGGCCGGCTGGTTCGGATGGAGCGCGGTGCAGCAATGGCGGCAGGAGGCCAACGGGCAGGCGCTGGAAGAGGCGCGTGACCAGGCCGTGCAGGGCCTGCAGCAGGCTGCTGCGGGCCAGTTGCAGCAGCTGCAGCAGCAGTTGAAGAACGATCGCGTGCAGCAGGCGCTGCAGGCCGGCGACGCCGCTGCGGCGGCGCTGGCCGTTCGCGAGAGCTGGACCGGAGTCGAGCAGGTCGAGGTGCTGGCGGCCGATCTGGCCAACGCCTATGCCGATCCGGCCACCTTCGGGTATTCCCGCCTGGCGCTGCTGGAAGCGGCGCTGGCCGAGGCCAGGCCAAGCCTGCGCGTGGTCCGCGACGGCGGCGGCAACCGCCTGGGCCTGGCCGCGCCGGTGCAGCTGGGCAGCCTGGGGCCGGCCGTCATCTATGTCCGCCAACCGCTGCTGCGGCTGACGTCGCCGCTCGACCAGGTCAGCGCGCCGTCCGCCGGCTTCCTCGGCCTGCGCCAGGGAGCATTCGATCTGGTCACCCAGGGCGACCCGAGCCTGGCCGAAAGTGCGGAAGCGCTGGCGCGCCCGGTTGCAGGCACGCCGTTGCGGCTGGTCGCGTCGGTGCCGAATGTCGAGGCCGGTCCGCTCGGCCTGGGCGCGCTGGCCAGCGCCATTGTGGCGTTGCTGCTGGCGTTCATTGCCGTGTTGCTGGTGGTGGGGCGCGACCGGCTGCCGAAGTCGCTGCCGTTGCCGCGCCGCGCCGCCGCGTCCGAGGCCGACCATGGCCCGACCCTGAGCGAGAGCCTGCAGCAGGCGCCGCCACCGGTGGCCGCCGTGACCGGCAGTGGCGATGCCACGCCACCGCCGCCACCGCCGGTGCCTGCCGAAGAGCTGGCCGCCGGCATCTTCCGCGCCTATGACATCCGCGGCATGGTGGGCAGCGAACTGACACCGAAGACCGCGGCGCTGATCGGCCAGGCCATCGGCACCGTGGCACTGGAGCAGGGCCTGCGCGAGGTGGTGATCGGGCGCGATGGCCGCCTGTCCGGACCCGAGCTGACGGCCGGGCTGGCCGAGGGCCTGCGCCGTGCCGGCTGCGCGGTGATCGACATCGGCCTGGCGCCGACCCCGCTCGTGTACTACGCCGCCTTCCATCTGCGTACCGGCACCTGCGTGGCGGTCACCGGCAGCCACAACCCGCCCGAGTACAACGGCTTCAAGGTGGTGATCGGCGGCGAGACGCTGTCCGGCGACGCGATCACCGATCTCTACCAGCGCATCGTCGAGGGCCGCCTGGTGCAGTCCGCCGAGCCGGGTGACTACCAGCAGCGCGATGTCAGTGCCGACTACATCCAGCGCATCGCCGATGACGTGCAGCTGGACCGTCCGCTGAAGGTCGTGGCCGATGCCGGCAATGGCGTGGCCGGCGCACTGGCCCCGCAGCTGCTGGAAGCAATCGGCGCCGACGTCATTCCGCTGTACTGCGATGTCGACGGCACCTTCCCCAACCATCATCCCGACCCGAGCGAGCCGACCAACCTGGAAGACCTGGTGCAGACGGTCAAGCGCTTCGGCGCCGACCTCGGCGTAGCCTTCGATGGCGACGGCGACCGGTTGGGCGTGGTCACCGGCGAAGGCAGGATCATCTATGCCGACCGCCTGCTGATGCTGTTCGCTGCCGACGTGCTGATGCGCAATCCGGGCGCGATGGTGATCTACGACGTCAAGTGCACCGGCAAGCTGTCCGACCATGTGCTGCGCAACGGTGGCAGCCCGCTGATGTGGAAGACCGGGCATTCGCTGATGAAGGCGAAGATGCGCGAGACCGATGCCGAGCTGGCCGGTGAGATGAGCGGCCACTTCTTCTTCAAGGAACGCTGGTTCGGTTTCGACGACGGCCTGTACGCCGCTGCGCGCCTGCTGGAGATCCTGGCCCAGCGCGAGGAGACCCCGGACGAAGTGCTGGGCGAACTGCCGGAAATGGTCGCCACGCCGGAGCTGAAGGTAGCGGTGGCCGACGGGACGCCGCATGCGCTGGTGGCGATGCTGGTGGCGGCGGCGCAGTCGCCGGACAACCCGTATGTGGGGGGCCGCCTGTCGACCATCGATGGCCTGCGCGTGGACTTCGCCGATGGCTGGGGCCTGGTGCGCGCCTCCAACACCACGCCGGTGCTGGTGCTGCGCTTCGAAGGCAACGACGAGGCCGCACTGGAGCGCATCAAGGCCTTGTTCCGCAGCCAGCTGCAGCCGGTGCTGGGCGACACCCCGCTGGGGTTCTGAGGTGGGGCCGGGCGGCGCCCGGCACCCGCCGAATCAACGTCAACGTCAAAGGCCGGCTATCCGTAGGATGCGGGGTGGGTCCGGTTACGGGGGACGCTGCAAGTCCCCCTCCGGGGCCCGGCCCAGCCGCTGGCGGCTGGGCGTTCGGGCGCTTGCGAAGCAGTGCTTCGCAAGCAAAGCGCCCTCACCCATGTAAGCTCGGTCGCCGCATCCATGCGGCTCACGCCCCCGCAACCGGACCCACCCCGCCTTCGACAGATTTCCGCGATCTGTCCGAACCGCATGAACTGCTCCTGGTAGGTGTCGACCTTGGTCGACACAGCAGAGATCCACGCCATGCGTGGATGCTCTTCCGAATTTGCTTTGGTGGGTGCCGACCGTTGTTCGGCACACCCTCACCCCTTGAATCGCAAGCCCACGCCCGGTTCGGTGAACAGGTAGCGTGAATCCAGCGCCGAATCGCCCAGCTTGTGCCGCAGCTTGCCGACCAGGATGCGCAGGTAATGGGTATCGTGCTGGTGGGTCGGCCCCCAGATCTCCTGCAGGATCTGCGGCTGTGTCACCACCCGCCCGGCATTGCGCAGCAGCAGCGACAGCAACGCGTACTCCTTGCGGGTCAACGCCACCGGTTCACCCTGCAGGGCGACTTCGCGGCGCACCAGGTCCACGCGCAGGTGGCCGTCGTCGAACACCGGCGGCGTGCCATCACTGGGTACGCTGCGCGTGCGCAGCAGCGCCCGCACCCGCGCCATCAGTTCCTGCGTGCCGAACGGCTTGGTCACGTAGTCGTTGGCGCCGGTATCCAGTGCGCGCACCTTCTCGGCTTCGCCGGCGCGCACGGTCAGCATGATCACCGGCACCTGGCTCCACTGCCGCAGCTGTTCAAGTACCTCGTGGCCTTCCATGTCCGGCAGGCCGATATCCAGGATCACCAGGTCCATGTCCTCGCTGGCGGCCAGCTGCAGGCCTTCCTGGCCGGTGGCGGCCTGTCGCACCTGGTAGCCCTGCGCGCGCAGGCTGATGTCCAGGAACCGGCGGATCTGGGTTTCATCATCGATCACCAGCACGCGCGCGGCCGGCACGCTGGCGTCAATCGGGGTCGGGCTCATCGTGGGAGGCTGGCTTGAGCAGGGGCAGGGTGATGCGGATCAGGGTACCGCGACCGTCGCGTCCGGGCAGCGCCTGCACGCTGCCGCCATGTGCGCCGATCATGCCCTGGCAGATGGTCAGGCCCAGGCCGGTGCCGTGGCGGCCGCGGTCGCCGCGCTCGACGCTGTAGAACATGTCGAAGATGCGCGCGCGCTCGTCGTCGGGAATGCCGGGGCCGGCATCGATCACGTCGATGCGCAGCTGGCCGTCCAGTTCGCGCGCCTGCACCTGCACGGCGGCGTCGGGCGGCGAGAACTTGGCCGCGTTCTCCATCACGTTGAACACGGCCTGTTCGACCAGCGCCGGGTGTACCCAGATCGGCGCCAGCGTGGACGGAATGTCCAGCTCCAGCCGCACCTTGGGCTGGTAGCGCTGCAGGCGCCGTGCGGCCGAGCCGATCAGTTCGTCCACGCCGATCCAGTCACGGTTGATCTTCAGACCTTCGTGGCCAAGGCGGGTCATGTCCAGCAGGTTCTGGATGTAGCGGTCCAGCCGCTCGCCTTCGACCAGGATGGTGTCCAGCAGGGCACGGCGATCGGCCGTGTCCATCGCCGCGCCGTAACTGGCCAGGCTGTCGGCCGAACCGATCATCGCCGCCAGTGGAGAGCGCAGGTCGTGCGACACCGAAGAGAGCAGGGCCGAGCGCAACCGCTCGGTCTCGTTGCTGACATGCGCCTGTTCCAGTTCGGCCACCAGCCGGGTACGCAGTGCGGCCTGCGCGATGTCATCGACCATCGCTTCGGCAAGCTGCCGCTGTTCGGGCAGCAGGCGTGCCTGTGCGCCGGGCAGGTACAGGCCGGCCACGCCGATCGCGCGATCTTCGCCATCCAGCAATGGCAGGAACCACCACTGCGCACCGGCCAGGGTGTCGGTGAAGCGGCCGCTGGGCTGGCCGTGGCGCAGCGCCCAGTCGGCGGCAGCCAGGTCGGTATCGCCGGGTTGGCTGCGGCCACCGGCGGCAGTGTCCGCGCCGATCCGCAGCCACGCCGGCACATCCATCGCCTGCTCCAAGGCATGCCGACCTGCCTGTGCCACCTCGCCGTTGCCAGCGGCGCTGGCCAGCTGACGGCCCAGCTGCTGGCGTGCACGTGCATGGCGATTGGCCGCACGCAGCGCAATGACCTGCATGCGCAGGCGCGAGGCCAGCCGTCCGGCCACCAAGGCGGCGGCCAGGAACAGGAACACAGTGATCACGCCCTGGCGCGCACCGATGGCGAAGGTGAAGCGGGGCGCGATGAACAGGAAGTTGTAGGCCAGGAAGCACAGGATCGCCGCCATCACCGCCACGCTGGCACGCGTGCGCGCCGCCACCAGCACCACTGCCACGATGAACACCATCGACAGGTCGGCCATGCCGACCCAGCGTTCGGCCAGCCAAGCCACCGCACAGGCCAGCGCGGTGGCGATCAGTGCCTGTACCGGCTCGTAGCTGATGCCGCGCATCGGTGGCAGCAGACCTTCGCGGCGCGAGCGCGCCCGGGCCTGCGGCGTGCTGATGATGGTGATCTCGTAGTGCGCGCCGCGCTGGATCAGCTGCTGGGTCAGGGTTCGGTTGAACATCCGCGCCAGCGGGCGCTCACGGGTGCGCCCCAGCACCAGGGTCGATACGCCGTTGTGCGCTGCATGGTCGAGCAGGGCATCGGCGATGCTCGATCCGTGCAGCAGTTCGGCGTCGCCGCCCAGGCGCCGTGCCAGGGCGAAGGCCGCATCGATCTCGCGCCGCGTGGCCTCGTCCTGGCGCCGGCCCTGCACGGTCACCACCGTCCACGGTGCGTCGCGGCGCTCGGCGATGCGGCGCGCCACCCGCACCAGGTACTCGCTCTGGCCGCCGCCATCGATGGCCACCAGCACGCCGCGCCGCAGCGGCAGGTTGCCTTCGCCCCGTGCGGCGCGGGTTTCACGCAGGCTGCTGTCGACGCGGTCGGCGGCTTCCTGCATCGCCAGCTCACGCAGGGCGGTCAGGTTGGCCGACGAGAAGAACGCCTGCAGCGCCTGCGCGGCCTGTTCGGGCACATAGACCTTGCCCTGCTGCAGGCGCGCGATCAGTTCGCGCGGCGGCAGATCGACCAGCACGATGTCGTGCAGGCGATCGAGCACGCCATCGGGCACGGTCTCGCTGACCCGCACGCCGGTGATGCGCATCACCACGTCGTTGAGGCTTTCCAGATGCTGGATGTTGACCGTGGTCCAGACGTCGATGCCGGCGTCGAGCAGCTCCATCACATCCTGCCAGCGCCGCTCATGGCGGCTGCCGGGCGCATTGCGATGGGCCAGTTCGTCCACCAGCACCAGCGCTGGATGCCGTGCCAGCACGGCATCCAGGTCCATCTCCTGCAGGGCGTGGCCGTGATAGGCCACGTCCTTCAACGGCAGCTGCGGCAGGCCTTCCAGCAGGGCCTGGGTTTCGGCGCGGCCATGGGTTTCCACCAGCCCGACCACCAGGTCCACGCCGCGGCGCAGCTGCTCCTGGGCACGGGTCAGCATGGTGTAGGTCTTGCCCACACCCGGCGCAGCGCCGAGGAACACGGTCAGCTTGCCACCGGCTTCGCGTTGCAGGCCTTCCACCAGGGCATCGGCCTGGCGGGTACGCGCATCAGTCATGGGGGCCGCTGTCATGGCCGCCATTGTGCGCGCAGCCGATGCAGGCCGGCATCACGGCGCCTTGGCCGCATGGTCCAGCGCGAAGTTCAGCGTCACCACGTTCACCCGCGGCTGGCCGAACACGCCCCACTGGCGCCCTTCAGTATGTGCCTGCACCAAGGCCTGCACGCGCTCGACCGGCAGGCCGCGGGCACGTGCCACGCGTGCCACCTGCAGCTGCGCCGCCGCCGGCGACAGCTGCGGATCCAGCCCGCCGCCGGACTGGGTGACCAGGTCGGCCGGCACCTGCGCCGGGGCGACACCTTCGCGCGCGGCCACCGCCGCCGTGCTGGCGGCAACACGCTCGGCCAGCGCCGGGTTGCTGCGCGCCAGGTTGGAACCGGCCGCGGCCATCGGGTCGTAGTTGGCCGCCGACGGCCGTGCCTGGAAGTAGCCATCGCCGGTGAACGGCTGCGACAACCATGCCGAGCCGCGCACCTGGCCGCTGCCATCGCGCAGCAGGCTGCCCTCGGCCTGGGTGGGGTAGGCCAGGCCGGCGAAACCGGTGGCGATGCCGGCGTAGACCGCGCCGGCCAGCAGCAGGGTGGCCAGGCCCAGGCCGATCGCCGGGCGCCAGCCGGCGCCGTCCTGCAGGCTGGCCACGCGGGCTTCGGCCTTCGGTTCGCGGGGCAGGGAGGTGGAGGTGGAAGCAGAACGGTTCATGCGCCGAATACCAGGACAAGGAAGAGGTCGATCAGCTTGATCGCCGCGAACGGCAACAGCACGCCGCCGAGGCCGTACACCAGCATGTTCCGGCGCAGCAGCGCGGTGGCCGTGGCCGGACGGAAGCGCACGCCACGCAGGGCGAGCGGGATCAGCGCGGGAATCACCAGCGCGTTGAAGATCAGCGCCGCCAGCACCGCGTTGCGTGGGCTCGACAGCTGCATCACGTTCAGTGCGGCCATGGCCGGAACCGCAGCGGCAAACAGCGCCGGCAGGATCGCGAAGTACTTGGACACGTCGTTGGCCAGCGAGAAGGTGGTCAGCGCACCGCGGGTGATCAGCTGCTGCTTGCCCACTTCCACGACCGCCAGCAGCTTGGCCGGGTCTGAATCGAGGTCGACCATGTTGCCGGCCTCCTTCGCCGCCTGCGTGCCGGAGTTCATCGCCAGGCCGATGTCGGCCTGGGCCAGCGCGGGAGCATCGTTGGTGCCATCGCCCACCATCGCCACCAGGCGGCCACCGGCCTGTTCCTGGCGGATGCGTGCCAGCTTGTCTTCCGGACGGGCCTCGGCGATGTAGTCATCAACGCCCGCTTCGGCAGCGATGGCGGCGGCGGTCAGCGGGTTGTCGCCGGTGATCATCACCGTGCGGATACCCATCGCCCGCAGCTGTGCGAACTTCTCGCGCATGCCGTGCTTGACCACGTCCGACAGCTCGATCACGCCCAGCACGTGGCGGCCCTCGGCCACCACCAGCGGGGTGGCGCCATTGCGCGCGACCTGCTCGACGCGGCCGGCCAGTTCAGCCGGCACGCTGCCGCCGAGCGCCTGCACGTGGGTGCGGATCGCATCGGCAGCGCCCTTGCGGATCTGCCGCCCATGTTCCAGATCGACGCCGGACATCCGGGTCTGGGCACTGAAGGCCAGGTAGTCGGCACGGTCCGGCTCGGCGGTGGCGCAGCCCTGTTCGCGCGCCAGGCGCACGATCGACTTGCCTTCCGGGGTCGGGTCGGCCAGCGAGGACAGCAGTGCCGCCTCGCGCAGCTGGCTGGCGTCGATGCCGGCCAGCGGATGGAAGTGGCTGGCCTGGCGGTCGCCGTAGGTGATGGTGCCGGTCTTGTCCAGCAGCAGCACGTCGACGTCGCCGGCCACTTCCACTGCCTTGCCCGACTTGGCCAGCACGTTGGCGGCCAGCGCACGGTTCATGCCGGCGATGCCGATGGCCGGCAGCAGGCCGCCGATGGTGGTCGGGATCAGGCACACCAGCAGTGCGATCAGCAGCAGTGGATCGACCTGCACGCCCACGGCCGCGCCGATCGCCGGCAACGTGGCCACCACCACCAAGAAGGTCAGCGTCATCGCCGCCAGCAGCAGGGTCAGCGCGATCTCGTTGGGGGTCTTCTGGCGATTGGCACCTTCCACCAGCGCGATCATGCGGTCCAGGAAGCTGTGGCCCGGCTCGGCGGTCACCCGCACGATGATCTGGTCGGACAGCACCTTGGTGCCACCGATCACACCGGAACGGTCGGTACCGGCCTCGCGCAGCACCGGTGCCGATTCGCCGGTTACTGCCGCTTCGTTGATGGTGGCCAGGCCCTGCACGATCTCGCCATCGGCCGGCACCAGCTCACCGGCACTGACGATCACATGGTCGCCCGGGCGCAGCTCGGCGGCAGGCACCTGGGCTTCGGCTGCGCCCGGCTGCGGCGCCGCCAGCCGGCGCGCCACCAGGTCCTGGCGGGCACGGCGCAGCGAGGCGGCCTGGCCACGGCCACGCGCTTCGGCCACTGCCTCGGCGAAATTGCCGAACAGCACGGTCACCAGCAGGATGGCGGTCACTGCCAGGCCGAAGCCCAGCGGTGCATTGCCGGTCAGGGTGACGATCGCGGCGACGATCGTGCCGGCCATCACCACCGCCATCACCGGGCTGCGCACCAGATGCATCGGCGCCAGCTTGCGCACCGCTTCGACCAGCGCACGGCGCAGGCCGGCGCCATCAAGCAGGGCAGGGCGCGGTGCATGGGTACTACGGGTTGAACTTGCTTGGGTACTCATCAGGGTGTCCTCAGCGCAGCCCCAGGCTCAGGTGATCGGCGATCGGGCCGAGTACCAGCGCCGGCATGAACTGCAGCACGGTCAGGATGACGATCACCGAGACCAGGGTCAGGGCGAAGGTCGGGGTTTCGATCTGCAGGCTGCCGGCAGACTCCGGCGCCTGGCGCTTGGCGGCCAGCTGTGCGGCCACCACCAGCGGAATGATCAGCAGCGGGAAGCGGCCCAGCAGCAGTACCAGCGAGCAGCTCAGGTTCCACCACAGCGTGGCGTCACCCAGTCCTTCGAAGCCCGAACCGTTGTTGGCGTAGGCCGAGACATACTCGTAGAACACCTGGCTGATGCCATGGAAGCCGGGGTTGGAGGTGCCGGCCAGGCCGGGCACGGCCAGGGTGATCGCAGTGAACACCAGCAGGGTGATCGGCTGCAGCAGCACCAGCAGGGCCAGCAGGCGCACCTGGGGCGTCTCCAGCTTGCGGCCGAACAGTTCCGGCGTGCGCCCGGTCATCAACCCGGCCAGGAACACACCCAGCAGCAGATAGACGATGAACTGCTGCAGGCCACAGCCGATGCCGCCCCAGATCGCGCTGACCAGCATGTTGACCATCGCGATGCCGCCGCTCAGCGGCGCCAGCGAATCGTGCATGCCGTTCACCGAGCCATTGGAGACCTGGGTAGTCACCGCCGCCCACAGCGCCGTGCCTTCGGCGCCGAAGCGCACCTCCTTGCCTTCCATCAGCAGCGGGGTGGCGGCGCTGGCGCTATGCCCTTCGCTCCACATCATCGCGCCGGTGGAAAGCAGCGACATGCCCAGCATGCAGCTGAACACCAGGGCGCCGAAGCGACGCCGGCCGGTGAACGCGCCGATCATGAAGATCACCGCCATCGGCACCAGCAGGATGCCGACGATTTCCAGCGCGTTCGACAGCGGGGTCGGGTTCTCCAGCGGGAAGCTGCTGTTCGGGCCGTACCAGCCGCCACCGTTGGCGCCAAGCTGCTTGGCCGCGACCATCGCCGCCACCGGGCCCAGCGGCAGCTTCTGTCCGGTCATGCCGGCGCTGGCATCGATCGGCGTGGCCTGCGGGCCACCGGCCATCGTCGACGGCACACCCTGGCTGGTCAGCAGCAGGGTCCACACCAGGCACAGCGGCAACAGGAAACGCACGCACAGGCGCACCACGTCCACGTAGTAGTTGCCTACCGCCACCTGGCGGTCATCGCCGGCACCGGTGGCCGCCGCAGCCTGCGGCGCACGCGAGAACAACGCGCGCAGCGTCGCCACCGCCAGCGCCAGGCCCATCATCGGCGTCACCACCTGCAGGCCGGTGATGCCGGTCATCTGCGAGAGGTAGGACAGCTGCGCCTGGCCCGAATAGTGCTGCTGGTTGGTGTTGGTCAGGAACGAGATCATCGTGTGCAGCGCGGTGTCCCAGCGCATGTTCGGGATCTGGTCCGGGTTCAGTGGCAACCAGGCCTGGGTCATGAACACCGCCTGGGTCAACACAGCGACCACCACGTTGCTCAGCACGAAGGCCAGCACGTAGCCGCGCCAGGACATCGCGCGCGAGGGATCGACGCCGAACACCTTGTAAAACGGCTTTTCGATCCAGTTGAACAGCACGTCGACCTTCATCGGCGTGCCGCGCATCACGCGGGCCAGGTACAGGCCCAGCGGCCACGCCAGCAGCAGGCTGGCGGCAAGAATGGCAAGCATCTCAGTCATGGCCGGCTCCGTTAGAACGATTCGGGCCGCAGCACGACATAGAGAAGATAGGCGGCGGCGACCAGCACCAGCACGCCACACAACAAAGACAGCCAGGGGGACATTTCAATAGCGACCTGGTGGAACCCCTCCACCTCAGGCCGTCATCGTCGTCCTGCCGCCCATAAACGCACTACGCGCCGGACCGGGCCGACGCGTAAAGAGTGCATAAATTCCGTGGGCCAACCCGTAACCAGGCGCCGCCTGCTGTAGAGCCGAGCCCATGCTCGGCTGCCCTTTCCCAAGGTCACGCGGAGCCGAGCGTGGCCCGGCGCTACAGGCGAATCACGGCGCCTGGCTCGCCTGCGCCACGCCCTTCAGCTCGCGATAGCGCTGCAGCGTGCTGTCGATCTCGGCCTTCAGCGCCTGCTGCTGCTGCAGGAACCCGGCCTGCAGGCGTTGCTGCGACTGCAGTTGTATATGCCGCTGGCGGATCGCCTCGGCCTGCTTGTCGGCCACCTTGCCACCGGCCAGTTCGCGGTCACCGGCGGCCGACAGCAGCGCCACCAGCGATTCGCGCAGGCTGGTGACGTTGTACTCGGCGGTCTTCAGGTTGTTGTCCAGCACTTCCTGGCGTTCGGCGAACACCCGGCGCAGGTCGTCCTCGCTGCCATAGGTGGACAGCATCGCCTGCTCGGTGCGCTGGCGGGTCTGCTCGGCCATCAGGTCCAGCTGCTGCTGCTGTGCCACGGTGCTGGCTGCGGCGCGCTCCTCGTCGGTCAACGCGCGCTGGACCTGCGCATTGCGCAGGCCGCTCTTCGCGTTGAACTCCTCGCGGGCGTGATTGACCGCATCGGCCGGCAGCGAATCACTGCAGATCCGCTCCTTGCCCTCGTTCCAGCAGTACAGCTTCTTTTCCACCTTGCCGCCGTCGCGCGACTGCGCCGGCACGGTGAACGGCACGGCCAGCAGCAGGCCGGCAAAGAGAACAGCAGGAACTCGGGACATGACCTTTCCCCTGGTCGGTCAGCGGATCGAACGGACGCCGTACTGGGCCCGGTAGGCTTCCAGCGGCTGCCGGTAACCGACAAGTTCCGGGTTGCCGGAGGCGAAATCAAGCAGATCGGCCAGCGACGCCACGGCGATCACCGGAATGCCGGCTTCTTCGGCCACCGACTGTGCCGCCGAGCGACGGTCGGCTTCCGAGGCGATCTCCTGGCGGTCCAGTGCCACCACGATGCCGGCCGGGGTGCCGCCGGCAGCGCGGATGATGCCCAGCGCTTCGCGGATCGCGGTACCGGCGGTGATCACGTCATCGACGATCAGCACGCGCTTGCCATTCAGGTCGGCGCCGATCAGCTGGCCGCCTTCACCATGGTCCTTGGCTTCCTTGCGGTTGAACGACAGCGGCAGGTCGCGGCCACGCTGGGCCAGCTCGCAGGCCATCGCGGTGGCCAGCGGAATGCCCTTGTAGGCCGGGCCGAACACCACGTCGTACTTGATCCCGGTGGCATCGATGGCATCGGCGTAGCAGGCGCCGAGCTGCGACAGCAGCGAACCGGAGTCGAAACGACCGGCGTTGAAGAAATAGGGGCTCAGCCGGCCGGACTTGAGGGTGAACTGGCCGAAGCGCAGGGCGTCGGCAGTCAGGGCCAGCTGCAGGAAACGGTGGCGGTGGTCGCTCATCAAAACTCGATTCATCTTCATTTGGAGCACAAATCCTAATCCAGCTGGGCGTTTTGCGCTCGTCCAGCGCCATGTGAAAGCCGTCCAGGCCCGGCCTGGCGGACTGCGCAGCCCTGCAGGCAACCGGTATGCTTGCCCGGTTTCCCGCCGCAGGTCCCCCGCATGCGCATCATCAGTTTCAACGCCAATGGCATCCGTTCCGCCGCGACCAAGGGCTTCCTCGACTGGTTCCGTGCCCAGGACGCCGACGTCCTGTGCATCCAGGAAACCAAGGCCCAGGAAGACCAGCTGACCGACCCGATGTTCCGTCCGGACGGCCACCACTGCTTCTATCGCGATGCCATCACCAAGAAGGGCTACAGCGGCGTGGCGATCTACAGCAAGCGCGAACCAGATCAGGTCATCACCTCGCTGGGTTGGGCGCCGTTCGACGACGAAGGCCGCTACATCGAGGCGCGCTACGGCAATCTCAGCGTGGTTTCCTTCTATATCCCATCGGGCAGCTCGGGCGACCTGCGCCAGGGCTTCAAGTTCGAAGTGATGGAATGGCTGCGGCCGATCCTCGAAGCGTGGGCGCGCAGCGGCCGCGACTACGTGCTGTGCGGTGACTGGAACATCGTGCGTTCGGCGCTGGACATCAAGAACTGGAAGTCCAACCAGAAGAACTCCGGCTGCCTGCCGGAGGAGCGCGACTGGCTCAACGCGCTGTGCGCCGACCACGGCCAGGCCACCGATGTCGCCGGCGGCCGTGGGTGGGCCGATGCCTACCGCCTGCTCAACCCCACCGGAGAGGACTACACCTGGTGGAGCAACCGCGGCGCCGCCCGTGCCAACAATGTCGGTTGGCGCATCGACTACCAGTTCATCACCCCGGGCCTGCGTGACCGACTGCGCAGCTGCTCGATCTACCGCGACGAGCGCTTCTCCGACCACGCCCCGTTCACCGTGGACTACGACCTGTGACCGAGGCCGCCACGCCGGTCAGCTACAAGGGCTGGGCCGGCATCAAGCGCGCCTTCGGTACCCCGTCGGCGCTGACCATGGCCATGCTCGGCTTCGGCAGTGGCCTGCCGTTCCTGCTGATCGCCTCGCAGACCCTGTCCACGCGCCTGCGCGACGTCGGGCTGGACCTGGGCAGCATCGGCCTGATCAGCCTGGCCAGCTTCTTCTACCTGCTCAAGTTTCTGTGGGCACCGCTGCTGGACCGCTACGCCTTCCCGCTGCTGGGGCGGCTCGGCCGCCGCCGCTCCTGGCTGCTGGTGTCGCAGGTGCTGGTGCTGGTCGGGCTGGTCGCGCTGGCCTTCGTGCGGCCCGAACAGGGCGTGTGGCCGTTGGTGATGTGGGTGCTGGTGGCGTCGTTCGCCGGCGCCACCCAGGATTCGGCCGTCGATGCCTACCGCATCGAGATCGCGCCGCAGACCGCCCAGGCGGCGCTGGCCGCCACCTATACGCTGGGCTACCGGATCGGCCTGATCCTGGCCGGTGCCGGCGCGCTGTACCTGGCCCAGTTCGAAGGCTGGATCGTCGCCTACCTGGCGATGGCCGCGCTGATGCTGCTGCCGATCGTCACCACCCTGCTGTGCGCCGAACCGCAGCGCCCGGCCACCGCCGTGCAGCGCCGCATCGATATTGCCGAAGCGTTCGTCCAGCCCATCTCCAGCTTCTTCAGCCGCAATGGCGTGGCACTGGCGCTGGTGCTGCTGGCGTTCGTCGGCCTGTTCAAGTTTCCCGACCAGGTGATCGGAGTGATGGCCGGGCCGTTCTATCTCGACTCGGGGTTCGACAAGGCCGACATCGCCACCGTCTCCAAGCTGTTCGGTGTGTGGATGGGCATCGGCGGCGCGTTCCTTGGCGGCATCGCGGTGGCTGCGTTCGGCTTCCGCCGCATGCTGCTGGTGGCCGCGCTTGGCGTGGCGCTGTCCAACCTGGCCTTCCTGCTGATGGCGCACAATCCGGGCAAGCTGTGGGCGTTCTACGCCGCGCTCAGTGCCGACAACCTGTTCCAGGGCTTTGCCGGCACCGTGCTGGTGGCCTTCATGTCGTCGCTGACCGACCGCAACTTCACCGCCACCCAGTACGCATTGCTGGTCTCGCTGGCCAACCTGCCGGGCAAGTTCGTCGGTGGCGTCTCCGGCTACATCGTCGAAGCCACGTCCTACAGCACGTTCTTCATCCTCAGCTCGATCACCGTGGTGCCAACCCTGCTGCTGCTGGCGTGGCTGTGGCCGCGGATCGCCGATCGCGGGCCGCCGCCGGTCGCCTGATTGCCTGCCCGCCCGGACTGCGGGATCATCGCCCCCGACGCGCCGAGGGGGCGGTGCCTTGCGAACGGGGAAGTGAGCATGGCCGACGTTGTGCTGCGGGACCTGGACCCGCTGCTGCTGGAACGCATCCGACGGGTCGCGGTCGCCCGCGGCTGGACCCACGAACAGACCTGCGCCGCCTTGCTGGAGCAGGGGCTGTTCAGCAGTGAACTGGAGGTCCGCTCCGGCTTCGGCGATCCCGAAGTGGACGCCCTCTCCGCCGCGATTGCCGCCCTGCAGGCCCTGCCGGCAGGGCAGGGCTTCGATTAGCGCCTTTGTAGAGCCGAGCCATGCTCGGCTGCTCTTGGCCCGGCCCGCGCTAAGCCGAGCAGGGCTCGGCTCTACAACGGCGCCTCACCTGCGCGGACGGCCCACCTCACGCCAGGTGGATCGCCCCCAGGATCCGCGGGCCCGTTGCCCCGGTCACGCTCGGCAGGTTGCCCGCCAGCCCGTCCATCGTCCGCTGCGCCAGCCAGGCGAAACCCATCGCCTCCACGTACTCCGGGTCCAGCCCATGCACCGCGCTGGACTCAACCTGCACCTCCGGCAGCCGCGCCGCCAGCCGCTTCATCAGCTGCCGGTTGCGCACGCCGCCGCCACAGACCAGCAGGCGCCGGGTCTGCGGCTGCTGCGCCAGCAACGCATCGGCCACGGTCGCCACGGTCAGCTCCAGCAGGGTGGCCTGCACATCGGCAGCGGCGTACTCGCCTTCCCCCATGTGGGCTTCGGCCCAGGACAGGTGAAACTGTTCGCGCCCGGTGCTCTTCGGCGGCGGCAGCGCGAACCACGGGTCCGAGCACCAGCCGGCCAGCAGGCCCTCGTCCAACGTGCCACTGGCAGCGTAAGCGCCATCGGCATCGAAGGTGCGGCCGGTATGGCGCTGGCACCAGGCGTCCATCAGCGCATTGGCCGGGCCGGTATCGAAGCCACGCACCGCGCCTTCGCGCGGGATCAGGGTCAGGTTGGCGATGCCGCCCAGGTTGAGCACCGCGCGGTCTTCGTCGGCGGTGCCCAGCATGCCCAGGTGGAAGGCCGGCATCAGCGGCGCACCGTGGCCCCCGGCCGCCACGTCGCGGCGGCGGAAGTCGGATACCGTCGTGATCCCGGTCAGTTCGGCAATGCGGTTGCCGTCGCCCAGCTGCACGGTGAACGCCGGGTCGGCCAGCGGGCGGTGGCGCACGGTCTGGCCGTGCGAGCCGATCGCGCGCACTTGGCTGCGGTCCACGCCGGCCTCGGCCAGCAGTTGATTGGCGGCCCCGGCGAAGTTGATCGCGATCCGCGCGTCCAGTTCGCCCAGTTCCTCCAGCGACTCCAGCGGGCCACCTTCGCCCAGCGCCACCAGCCGCGCGCGCAGCACCGGCTCCCAGCGGGCGGTCAGGCCGTGCACGAAGCGGCAGCCACCGCCGGCGGGGAACTGCACCAGCGCGGCATCGATGCCATCGGCGCTGGTGCCCGACATCAGGCCAAGGTACAGGGGGGCGTCAGCGTCGGCAGTCGTGTTCATGGCAGGCATAAAAAAAGGACGCGGCAAGCTTGGGCTGCCGCGTCCTTCTTCGTCAACGCAAGACGCTCAGCCGCGCTTGCGGCCGGTCGCCTGCTTGTCCTTGGCGCTGGCCACCTCGGGCGCAGCCTCGTCGCGGCTGGTCGGTGCCGGGCTGGCGTCGGCGTAGATCAGCTTCTCCATGCCCTGGATGCGCGCCATCGCCGGCGCGGTCTGCGCGCGGAAGGCGACCAGCTCGGCGCCCTTCAGCGGTTCCGGCGGCGGCATGGTCACGGTCAGCGGGTTGCGGTGCTCGCCGTTGACGCGGAATTCGTAGTGCAGGTGCGGCCCGGTCGCCAGGCCGGTCGAACCGACGTAGCCGATCACCGTGCCCTGGGCCACGCGCTGGCCGGTCTTGATGTTCGCAAAGCGCGACATGTGGCCGTACAGGGTGGTGTGGCCGCGGCCATGGTCGAGGATCACCACGTTGCCGTAGCCGCGCTGCACGCCGGCGAACTGCACGCGGGCATCGCCGGCGGCCATGATCGGAGTGCCGGTGCGCGCGGCGTAGTCCACGCCCTTGTGCATGCGCATCTTGCCCAGCACCGGGTGCTTGCGTGCGCCGAAGGTCGAACTCAGCCGCGCGAACGGGATCGGCATGCGGATGAAGCTCTTCTTCAGCGAACGGCCGTTGATGTCGTAGTACTCGGACTTGCCGTTGCGGTCGAAGCGGAAGCCGGAATAGGTCTTGCCACCGGTGGTGAAGGTCGCCGCCAGGATCTTGCTGGTGTCCACCTTCTCGCCTTCGCGCCAGGTTTCATCCATCACCACGCTGAAGCGGTCGCCCGGCTGCAGGTCCTTGGAGAAGTCGATGTCGTACTTGAAGATGTCGTCGGTCATCGTCGCGATCGCCGACGGCGACAGCCCGGCCCGTCGGGCCGCGGCATACAGCGAACTGGTGATCTCGCCGCTGGTGACCACGGTGCGCGTGGAGGACTCGCGCTTGGTCACTTTCTCCTTGATGTCATCGCCGGCCAGGCTCAGTTCCACGCGGTTGTCGGCATCGCGGTCGAAACGGATGCTGCGCAGGTCGCCGGACAGCGGCATGTCGAAGGCGATCTCGGCACCCGGGCGCAGCTTGGTCAACGCCTCACGCGCGCCGGGGTGGTCCAGCACCCGGTGCAGGGTGGTGGCCGGAATGCCAGCCTTGTCGAACAGGTCGCTCAGGGTCTGGCCACGCTGCACGCGCAGCACCTGCCAGCTGTCACCCGGCACCTGCTGCTGGCGGGCCATGGTCAGCGGCGGCAACGGCAGCGCCAGGCTGGTGTGGCTGTCGGCGTAAGGCGCATCGATGGTGTGCGAGAAACCGGGGACGATCGTCGCCACCAGGGCGCCGATGGTCGCAAACAGGCTGGCATGCATCCAATGGCGGCGGGTCCAGCGCTCATTGAAGGCGGCGGGAAGATGTTGCCTGAGCTTCCGATGCAGGGTGTTGTCGTGCAGGACGTGGAGGCGTTCCTGGAAGCGCTGCTTGCGTGCGCGCCCTTGTTCGGAATTGTGCATCGGCGGTTTTTTCCTGGCGGCCTGGGAGTGCGGGCCTGATCGCCGGTTACCATAGACACCTCAGAAAACCGCGTCAAACCCTTGTGCCCATTGGCTTTTGTGAAGCCAATCGGGTTAACTTCGCTTTAACACCCCACACAAGAATCGGCGTTGCCGGGAGTAGTCACGTGTCCTCGATTGAAGAAGCCCTTGCCCTGATCGGCCGTGGTGCCGACGAGATCCTCAAGCTCGAGGATCTGCGTGCGCGCCTGCAGGAAGGCCGTCCGCTGCGGATCAAGGCCGGCTTCGACCCCACCGCGCCCGACCTGCACCTGGGCCATACGGTGCTGCTGAACAAGATGCGCCAGTTCCAGGACCTGGGCCACCAGGTCATTTTCCTGATCGGCGACTTCACCGGCATGATCGGCGACCCGTCCGGCAAGAGCCTGACCCGCAAGCCGCTCAGCCGCGATGACGTGCTGGCCAACGCCCGTACCTACGAGGAACAGGTGTTCAAGGTGCTCGACCGCAGCCGTACCGAAGTCCGCTTCAACTCGGAGTGGTTCGGCAAGATGGGCGCGGCCGACATGATCCGCCTGGCCGGCCAGCACACCGTGGCGCG